>CBDDDK010000003.1:617500-1869745 GCA_965226625.1 Longimicrobiales bacterium | reverse complement strand
GGATCACCCACCCCAGGGGAAGCACAATGCACTCCAGAAGGCAGCATACACTCTGATCGTGCTACTCGGAGCGCTTTCGATTCTAACCGGCTTCGCCATATGGAAGCCCATCCAGTTGCCGTGGCTCGCCTGGATGTTCGGTGGCTATCAGGCCGCGCGCTATTGGCACTTCTGGGCAGTCTGGCTCTTCGCAGGCTTCACGGCGGTACATGTCTTACTGGTGTTCGCCGTTGATCCGGTGTCGTTCCGGGCGATGGTCACGGGGTGGTATAGCGGAAGGTACGTAAGCGATGAGCCGTAACCCTGATCGTCGGGCGCTTATCACTTCGGGCGGAGCAGCGTTGCTGGCCGCGTGCGGCTGGGACGGCGGGCCCGCGTTCCGTTCAACGCTACGTGGTGCCAGCCGGTTCAACGATTGGTTCAGTGAGCGAATCTTCTCGCCCGAGCGGCTTGCACCGAAGTATGAGGCCAGCGACCGCTCGAGCAGTTTTCCGAACTACCATATTAGCCGCATGACGCCATCCCTGTCTGATCCCGATGCCTGGCGGCTCGAGGTAGCGGGGCTCGTACGCACCCCACTGACCCTCTCGATGGATGAGATTCGGCGGTTAGGTGGAATCACGTACACCATAAAGCACCACTGCGTTGAGGGATGGTCGGCCATAGCGACTTGGACGGGCGTACCACTCCGTTCAATCGCTGACAGCGCGGGCATGCTCCCTGAAGCACGTTATGTGCGGTTCGATTCGTTCGATGCCGGCTACTACAACGGCTGGGATCTCAAGTCTGCGATGCACCCGGAGACGATTCTTGCCTACGGGTTCAACGATCGGGAGCTCATGCCCGATCATGGCGCACCGCTCAGGCTCTGCGCGCCGCACAAGCTGGGTTATAAGCTCACGAAATATCTGACGACGATCACGTTCACGACGGAGCGCCCGGGGGGCTATTGGGAGGATCAGGGATACCCGTGGTTTGGCGGCGTGTGAAGAGGAGTCTTGGTTGGGGCATCGTACTCGTGCTTGTTGGGTGTGGACGTGAGGGTGAGATGCCCGAACAGGTCGAGATGCCCGATACGATGGAGGTGATGCGCGCTATGCAAGACCCCGCCGCCCGGGACGCCATGCTCGATACCATGCCCGGGGGCGAGATGGCCCGCGGCGACTCGGCCGCCGAGATGCGACTCCTGGATTCCAAGAGGTGATGTTCGGTCTGTCGCTCTCCTACGACGGTCGGTCCGACGCCTGATAACGCCGCGCTCCCGCTCGGGCATAGCTAAATACGACCGTGGCTGCGTCGAACCCGGTTCTTGCTCGCGGTACTCAGGTGGGCGACGCAGACCCGTGACGCGGATGGCAGGTTCCTGCTTCAGGTAAACCCGCTGCGGGGGCTTACTCCTCCGAAGGAGGCCAGCCCCATGAGACCGATCGTGACCCGTGAGCAGTATCAGGCTTTGTTGGCGAAAGCCGGGGACGTCGACTGGCGCTACCGACTCGCGCTAGTCTTGGCACACGAGACGGGACACCGAATCGGAGCCATCCGGAAGCTGAAGTGGTCCGATGTCGATCTAAAAGCCGGCGAGTGCGCTGGAGGGGTGACACCGACAAGCAGGGTCGGGATCATGTGAGTGTCAACGGCCATCGAAAGCTGCACAGTGTCTTGGAGTGAACCCCCGAGGGTGGACAGTGGGGGTTGGCTGGATTGACCGGTTGAGGGTTTCAGGCTGCATACACACTCTCGAATTCCTCAGGCGGCCTGTAGCCGAGGGAGGAGTGCAAGCGTCTTCGATTGTATACCTCCTCAAGGAAGTGGGGGAGTCGGTTGGTTAGGTCATCAATCGTGCTGTAGTCGTTTGCGAAGATCTCCTCGTGCTTCAGAGTTTTGAAGAAGCTCTCGACGTGCGCGTTGTCATAGGGATTTCCCCGCCGGGACATCGATCCTCGGATACCGTGGGCGGCGAGGCGTGAGCGGTAGGCTCGAGACGCATACTGGACCCCGCGATCGGAGTGGTGAACCAGGTCAGCCCCGCGGCTGCCGAAGATCGAGTGCGGCGTCGAGTGCGGCTAGGCAAAGACGCGTGTCCAGGAGATGGCTGATGGCATAGCCGATGACTCTGCGCGACCACGCGTCGAGCACGACGGCGAGGAAGACGAATCCGGTGGTGAGCCGGATGTAGGTGAGATCTGCCACCCAGAGCTCGTCGGGCCCCTCAGGAGTGATCGACGATCTCAGGTTCGGGTAGATGGGCTGCTTGTGATCGCTGTTCGTCGTAGCGAGCCATGCGCGTACCCGGTGGGGCGTGAGCGCATGCTCACGCATGACACGCGCGACTCGCTTGTGATTAATCACCAGGCCACGTCTCCGGAGCTCGTGCGTGACCCGTCGGTATCCGTAGGCGGAGAACTCGGCCAGGATGTCTTCGATCCGAACGCGCAGATCCGTATCGGCCTTCTCCCTGGCTGCCCGGTGGCCCGCATGCGGTCTCTTGTAGAAGGTGCTCCTCGCCATGTTCATGAGGCTACATCCGCGTCGGATGGGGACGCCCCTGGACCGGAGATGATCGACGGCCGCGCGCCTTGCTGCGAGGGTCGTATCAACGCCCTTTTTTTCATGACGTCGAGTTCCATCGTCAGCTGACCGATCTTGCGCTCAAGCGCCGCAATCTTTGCCCCGTACTCGACAACCTCCTCCTGGAGGTGGATCTCCCTTGTGAGATCCCCTGGCTTCGTACTTCTTGATCCAGACCATCAGCAGGGAGTGGGGGACCTCGTGTCGTGTCGCAATCGACCTCGCGCTGCCTTCTCCGTCCAGATAGGCTTGGACGAGCTGGATCTTGAACTCTGTGCTGTACCTCCTGTGGCGTCGAACCGTCATTGATCCTCCCGGGTGATTACGGAAGGTCAATCCATCGCCCTCTCTGTGTCTACTTTTAGGGGTTCGCTCCAGTGACGGCTCTAAACCCGACCTGGCCCGCGTTCACATGCATATCGAGCATGCGGGGTCGCCGCACTACTACCACTACGAGTATCCGGAGGGATACGCGGGTCTGCCCGAGATGCGCTGGAAGTAGCCCACGGCGCGTCAGCGCCCATCGAGCAGGATTTGCTCCACGGTCCATTCGGCCGCCGCGGTGAACTGCAGCTCGCACAGGACCTCCCGTCGGCCTCGTTCGGCCTCGGCCTCGACTTGCAATGTTGCCGCGACTTCGTATTCCCCTCCCTGAAGGTACTCCACCTCGAACGGGCTCACGATCTCGAAGCCCCCCCCCGAGAGTTGCGCCTCGAGGGCCCCTCGACACTCCTGAAGCGCTTCCGCCGGCGAGTGCAGGGCCTCCTCCTGCGGATCCGGACCGCTCGGGGTGGTCCTCGCCTGCCAGACGTTCAGGCCCGCGAGCACAACCACAAGGCCAATCGCTCCTACGGCGCGCGCCCTCGATCCGCCCACACCCGCGCCCGCCTTCTCGTTTGCGTCGGCGTCGGGGATATTCTCGAAACCACAGTTGGGGCAGCGCGCCCGATGCTTTGGGAACGTGCGGTCGCAGATGGGACATTGCTGGAGTGCCAAGGAGCGCCCTCACCTGGGAAACTGGACTTGCTTCGGCGCGCGTAACTTTGTCCGCACGGCAGCTACTCGCAAGCTGGGGCTGACCGCGTTCCTACGGCGCGTGGATCAGGTCGACGAGTCCCGGCCCGACCGAGCGCCTGTGGAAATCTCCCTTCTTCCGATTCCGGCGTGGCGATAGCATTATTGAGGAACGTTCCGCGCCATTCGGTCATATACTCAGGGCCGGAACGACGGAACCTGCCCGCTGTCGGATCGAGTCGTATGCTAACCAGGAAAGTCACGGGAGCCCTGCTGGTGACGGCCGCCCTCACCGCCGCGCCTGTGGCCGCCCAACAGCTCCGCTACGAGCGAGAGTACCCGTCGATCGAGTACTCGAGCGGGACCGCGACCGATCGCATCACCCAGCTCCAAGACCGGGTCGACGGAGGGCTCGTTCGCTTGGCCTTCGAGGAAAAGGGAGGCTATCTCGCGGCGCTGCTCGAGCAGCTCGACATCGCGGTGGCATCACAGGCGCTCGTATTCACCCGGACGAGCCTCCAGGCCCGCCTCATCTCGCCTCAGAAGCCGCGGGCTATCTACTTCAACGACGACACCTACGTCGCGTGGGTCCAGGGCGGCGACGTCATCGAGATCTCGGCGATCGACCCGGTGATGGGGGGCGTCTTCTACACGCTGAGCCAGGGCAGGGATGACACTGGCGACTTCGCAAGAGAAACCGACCTCTGCCTCGAGTGCCATGACAGCTACGGTCTGACCGGCGGAGGCGCGCCGAGACACCTGGTCGGGTCGGCGCTAACGGACGATAACGGTGATCCCCTGTACCACGAGGGATGGCGGTTGACGGACGACCGCACGCCCGTGCGCGTGCGCTGGGGTGGCTGGTACGTAACGGGCACGCATGGCGACCTGACGCACCGTGGAAACGTAATCGTCGCATCCCCCGCCGATCTGGAGGACGCGGACTTCAGGGCGACCGGTAATCGCACAAACCTGGGTGATCTCGTCGACACGGCCCCGTACCTCTCTGGGCACAGCGACATCGTCGCGCTCATGGTGCTCGAGCATCAGATCCACGTGCAGAACGAGATCACTCGCCTCGGCTACGATGTCCGGACCGCGCTCTACCACGACGCAGTGGACGGTCGATCGCCCGCGCCCGGTGAGTCGCGCGCATCGGCTGCGACTTTGGAGGTGATCGAGAAGGTGGGCGAGCCACTCGTCCGGGCCCTCCTGCTCGTCGACGAGGCACCCCTGGGAGCAGCCATCGAGGGGACTTCCGGGTTCGCCGAGCACTTCGAGCAGAAAGGTGTTCAGGACAGCCGGGGGCGGTCGCTGCGGGAGCTCGACCTACGGCACCGGCTCTTCAAATACCCGTTGAGTTACATGATCTACACGCGCGCGTTCAACAGGCTGCCGGTGGAAGCCAAGGAGTTCGTCTACCGGCGCCTCGGAGAGGTCCTCGGTGGAGCTGACCGTTCTGAGGACTTCGCCCACGTTTCGGAGACCGACCGGGAGGCGATCCTCGAGATCTTGCGCGACACCAAGCCGGACTTCCGCAGATGAGGCTCTGCGGCACATCCGGTGCGCCTCGGCTAACGACCAGCGCTTACCGCCTCCACACCTTGGTCTCGGGCCTGAACACCGCCCAGGCGAACCAGAAGTGGTTTCCGTGCGGGACCTCCGTGAGCTGTGTGCCGGCGAGCTCCCCTTCGGTGGCCCTCCCGGAGAAGCTCCATAGCGAGCCCGTCTCACGGTCGCGGTATGTGCCGTCGTCAGCTGTCGGCTCGAAGGTCAATGTCCGGCCCGCGGCAGCTCGCTCGTAAACTGCGGAGGAGCCGACCGACCGGCTGCTCGAAATGCGCTCTGCATCCAGCACGCTCACCGTCTCGGGCGTGAAGAAGACGACGACGTCCTTTCCTCCCACCTCGAGCTGCACGACTTTCTCCTCCCTCAGCGCGCTGAAAGGAACCGCCCAGCTCTCCCCACTCTCGTGCAGGGCCACGACCCGTTCCATGCGCGGAAGCTGGGCCGGCGTGTCACCGCTGAAGGTCCACTCCATCGGGCCCCTTCGAGTGTCGTAGCCCTGGTAGGGGTTGACCCCGTACCGCGCTCGGTAGCCGGGGAACCCGGTCTCGCGTGACAGAACCTTGGCGTCGGGGAGTTGCTCCTTCACATCGCTCCAGCGCATGACGGGAGACGGCACGAAAGCGAGCTGCTTGCCCGCGTGCTCTCCGACGATGCCCTCGCCCGTCGCTTGCTGCCACCACGTCTCGGTCTGCCGGTCGTACATCACCAGGTCCGAAAAACGGAGGCGATCCGTGGTGCCGAAATCCAGCAGGAGACCCTCGAAGCGACGCTCGAATGCGAGCGTGGTGTTGCAGAGCGGGCAGAACGTGACGGTCACCGGGTCCCCACCCACGTAGTCGTTGACGATCTCATGCCAGATCAGGATCTGAAGCGGATAGACCTTTGTCTCGCCGTTCCTGCGCACGACCGCCACGGGCTCGTTCCCATCGAGGAAGCGATTCGCGTCACCGACGCTCACGAAACGCGGATCGTCGATCGCGGGAATGCCGTCCTTCGGCGGCCCGCCAGAGACGATCTCCGCGAAGTCTACCGTGAGCTTCGAGAAATCGGTCTTCCAGCTCTCCTGTCCCAGGGCCTCGTCCTGAGAGGAGCATGCCCCGACGACGGTGGCGACGGAAACGGCGAACAAGAAGCTATGGAGAGAGGACCGAGGCATGGCATCTTTGGGTTCAGGAGCTTTCGCTTCCAATCGACGAGCCGGGAGGACCGTTCCCACGGCTGGTCATGTCGCCCGAGTAACATATCGACACCGGGCGACGGATTCGTGTGAGGGATCGCGGCTCCAGCCGCCGTATCGACGCAGGAGGACGGTAGGTTGGAGTGCGGCCTACCAGTGCTGGGGAAGCATTGGAGGGAGGTGAAGCGCCGACCCGATGGCTTCGACCTGGTCCTGAGCGACCTGACCATGCCCGGAATGACAGGCGTCGAATTCGCTGAAGAGCTCTCTAGGGTCGCGCCGAGCATGCCGGTCATCGTAGCAACTGGCTATCACCCCGAGGGGTCGGACTTGATGAACGGACCTATCCGCGCCGCGTTGACGAAGTCGTTTCGAGCGGAGGAGCCCGACAGCACGATTCGACGGGTTCTCGACGGCGCTCCAGCGGATCGAAGTTGGAAAGATCCTTCCGTGGGACTGTTCGTCGCGTTCGAACTTGATCTGCCGCGGGGACCGGTTGTTGGATTGATTTAGAAAAGTCCGGGGGTTGAGTGATTTAGAAATGTCCCCCCCCCCCAGGGCGTTAAGGTGAATCAAGAGACTCCCTCCATCGAGGGAGTCGAAGCCGACGGCCGCGAAGTGGCAGTCGTAGCGCGATGCCGAGCGATGGCGCGCGGATTTGCGATGAGCCTGCCGTGCTTACGCCAGGGGTGATCGGGTCCAGGTTTGGGCGGCGTGGGACGTGACTTCGCTGTCTTGGCCGTAGAGAGCGTCTTCTTGGTTCGGGGCGGACGAGAGTTTTGGGGTCTGGGCTTGGGCAGCTCCGCGACAGGTTCGAGATCGAGATAGCGCTTCTTGAAGCGGAAGCGGGTGGAGCCATCGATCCGGAGTTCGACGGTGATTTTGTGACGGGGCCGGATCCCTCGGGCCTGGCACTTGGAGATCTGCCATCTACGGCTGCTGTATTGAATGGTGAAGTCGTTGCCGACAGAGCGAGTGAGGGTCTCAGCGAAGAGCGCGTCGAGATCGGGCCTCTTCGAGAGGCGACGGTGTGCGTTACGGGACTCAGCGGGCTCGACCGCGAAGCGTTCGTTCCAGAACGGGAGGTAGATGTTGTCGAGGTAGCGGTTGGCGTCTTCGAGCGTCGAGATGTTTGCGACCCTCAGCTCCTTGACCAGGCGGTCCTGCGAAGTGCCGAAGTTACGCTCGACGCGACCCTTGGCCTGGGGCGAGTGTGCGAGGATCAGCTCGACGTTGAGCTCACGCAGGGCCTTGCGAATAATGGACTCGGTACGCTTGGTGTCGCGCTCTTCGAGCGGGATCGCCGAGACAGGCCGGGTCCACTGGCCAAAGTGGCCCGCCTTGTCGGTGTAGAAGGCGATGGGACGGCCATGGCGGCGCAGGTAGTCGATGGCGATCTGCCGGTTGGCTGCTCCCGTGTCGCGTGGGACGAAACGGGCCATCATGAGCTGGTTCGTGGCATCGTCATGCATCTGAATGAGCACGAAGCGGCCAGCAGCGCGGTCCTCGAACCAGGCGTGCTCGGAGCTGTCCCATTGGATGAGCTCGCCGAAGGCCGCCCTGCGCGCTCTGGCCTTGCGATGCCTCGCCCTCCTGCGCTTCGGCTTCCAGGCACCCTCCTCGATCATCCACTTGCGCAGGGTGCCGGCCTTCAGCGGCCCGATCTCAGCGTCGCGTGACAGGTGCTCAGCGAGCAGCGTCGGCCCAAAGCCCTCGAACACAGGCTCACGCGCCCGCTTCAACGCTCGGCCCCGCATCTGCGACGCCTTGGCCCGATTCGAGCGTCGGCCGCGAAGCCCATGGATCACCACTCCGTCTCCTGCTCGCTCCCATCTCCTGCGTAGCCTGCGGAAGTGGCGTGAGGTTATGCCCAGCAACTCCGCCCCTCGCCTGGCCGCTACTAGTCCCTGCTCCACCTGCTTCAGTACCGCCAGTCGGTCTCGATCTCGCTGGCTCAATGTCAGCATCTCCTCCCCCGGTTCCGTTTGCTCGCTCCACTCCGAACGAACAAACTCCGAAAGAGGACATTTCTACTTCAACCAAACCGGACATTTCTATTTCAATGCTACAGGTTCAATGCTACAGGCCGTACACGCGCTTGATCAACGAGTCGCCACCGTGGCCCAGCTTACGGGCGACGGTGTACGTGGAGATGGGGAAGCCCTGATCAAGTGTCTGGAGTCTCGCCGCGCAGTAGGTGTGACGGAAGATCTTGGTCCGGATCTCGCCGGGGTCGCTCTTAGGCACGAGTCCTCCTCCCGTATAATCAGCCGCAATTCTGCTGCGAGACCAAGATGATGACGGAAGGCGAAGCGCGCGAGCCACAAGGCGAGGAGAGCTAGAGTTAGGACCCCAACTGGGACCCCAAACTCCCCGAAACTGGTCGAATCCTGGAAACGCTTCAAATGCCACTACTTTCGCGAGTTCTTCCGGATCGCATCGGCATCGGGGAGCGAAATCGTCTTTCCGGTGTTATGCTTCGGGCCTCCCGTCGCCGAGGCTCGGCGCCGTGTGCCTGTGGCCGTTCTGCCATGAGGAGAGACCGATGACTCGTGTACCCGCCATTCTGCTGATCGCAGGCCTACTCGTGATGGGCGCGAAGCCCGCCCAGGCACAGTTCGAGGACGTGGGTTCCTTCGAATTCCCGACATCCGCGTCGGCGGAGGCGCAGAACCACTTCCTCCGGGGGGCAGCCTTTCTGCACAGCTTCGGTTGGATACAGGCCCGTGAGGAATTCCATGCGGCTCAGGCGATCGACCCGGACTTCGCGATGGCGTACTGGGGCGAGTCCCTCGCGTACAACCACCCCCTGAATTCGCAGATGGACCCGACCGAGCCGCGAAACGCGCTTGGGCGGTTGGCTCCGACGAGGGCTGAGCGACTCGCCAAGGCTCCCACAGCGCGTGAAAAAGGCTTCCTGAACGCCGTCGAGATCCTCTGGGGGGACGGTGATCACGTCACCCGCAGGCTCGGCTACATGGATGCGATGAGCGGACTGTACGAGCAGTACCCCAACGATACCGAGGTGGCGGCATTCTACGCGCTCTCGATCCTGAGTGCATCCGGCGCGACACGCGATCTGACCGGGCGGCTCAACATCAAGGCCGGCACCATTGCTTTGAATCTGTTCGAGCACCACCCGAACCACCCGGGTGCCGCCCATTACACGATCCACGCCTTCGACGACCCTATACTCGCCCCACTCGCGCTGGAGGCCGCGTATCGTTTTGCCGAGATCGCTCCCGCGGTTGCCCACGCGAGGCACATGCCGACGCACATCTTCATCCAACACGGCATGTGGGACCGCGTCTCGGGCAGCAATGAGTACGCCTACACCGCCGCGAGAGAGCTGTGGCGGCCTGACGACCCCATGGGAAACGCGGTCCACCCGCTGGATTGGGGGCAGTACGGGGACCTTCAGCTCGGGGATTACGCCAAAGCGAGAAAGTGGATTGATCGGCTCGAGAGCATGGCCTTTGAGGGCGTCTTCCTTGAGGGCGGCCCGCGAGGCGCACCGGGCCAGGCCAGGGCGGTCAACACGGTCCCGCTACTGAAGGCCCGTTACATCGTCGAGACGGAAGAGTGGGAGGTTCGGCCGATCACGGACGAGTCGTCGATGCACGAGCTTCTTGCGACGGGAATGAGCGCCGCGCGTACGGGTGACCAGGCGACTGTCGCCCAGGCCGAGGCCGCGCTCAAGGAGATGGCCGACCGGGGTCCGAACGGAAACACGAACGCCCGCATCATATCGAAGCAGGTCGGCGCCCTGCTACATGCCGGCATGGGACATGGCGCCGTGGCGACCGGCCTCATGGACGAGGCGCGGGCGATTGTCGAGGAGGGAGCGGCTCCACGAGGTGCGGCCTCCCCGGTGAAGCCCGTCCACGAGCTTTACGGTGAGATCCTGCTCGACTTGGACCGGCCCGCCGATGCGATCGAGAAGTTCGAAACTTCGCTCCTTCGCATGCCAAACCGTCCGCGATCGCTCCTCGGTCTCGCTCGGGCATACGCCAAGACCGGTAACCGCGAGATGGCTGCCGAGGCCTACGAAAAGCTGACCAACGTGTGGGCGGGCCGTGAGTCGTTCGCGGGGTTCCAGGAGGCACGTCGTTTCCTGGAGACCACCGACGCACAGTAGGAGAGCCCGAAGCCCATCACCTGCGTGGGGCGGGTCAGCACCTTTTGATCCTACCTCATTGTTTCTCGGCTCTTCCTCTGTCTTGGTGGGTGGGGTAACGATGAAAGTCGAATCATAACCGGTCTTACGTGACCGGGCGGGGCTCCTGCTTCCGGTAGATCGGGCCTTCCTGTCGATTGTCCTGTCGATTCGCAGCCATGTTCGGCTGCCCCCGGGCGTCCAGTACCCCCCGGATCAGGTCCTCGTCAGGCTGCTGATAACACTTCAGGATCGTCTGCGCGTCCTTCCAGCCACCAGCATCGCACAGGTCCCTGAGCGGGAGCTGAATCACCGAGCCCCGGCCGCGCGCGCCTCGCCGTGCGAAGTGCCCCTGCTGCAACCAAAGAGAGCGGGGTCACATGTTAGCGGCCTTCCAATATTGCACACATGTTGGAGTGAACTCCTAAAAGTAGACACAGAGAGGGCGATGGATTGACCTTCCGTAATCACCCGGGAGGATCAATGACGGTTCGACGCCACAGGAGGTACAGCACAGAGTTCAAGATCCAGCTCGTCCAAGCCTATCTGGACGGAGAAGGCAGCGCGAGGTCGATTGCGACACGACACGAGGTCCCCCACTCCCTGCTGATGGTCTGGATCAAGAAGTACGAAGCAGGGGATCTCACAAGGGAGATCCACCTCCAGGAGGAGGTTGTCGAGTACGGGGCAAAGATTGCGGCGCTTGAGCGCAAGATCGGTCAGCTGACGATGGAGCTCGACGTCATGAAAAAAAGGGCGTTGATACGACCCTCGCAGCAAGGCGCGCGGCCGTCGATCATCTCCGGTCCAGGGGCGTCCCCATCCGACGGGGATGTAGCCTCATGAACATGGCGAGGAGCACCTTCTACAAGAGACCGCATGCGGGCCACCGGGCAGCCAGGGAGAAGGCCGATACGGATCTGCGCGTTCGGATCGAAGACATCCTGGCCGAGTTCTCCGCCTACGGATACCGACGGGTCACGCACGAGCTCCGGAGACGTGGCCTGGTGATTAATCACAAGCGAGTCGCGCGTGTCATGCGTGAGCATGCGCTCACGCCCCACCGGGTACGCGCATGGCTCGCTACGACGAACAGCGATCACAAGCAGCCCATCTACCCGAACCTGAGATCGTCGATCACTCCTGAGGGGCCCGACGAGCTCTGGGTGACAGATCTCACCTACATCCGGCTCACCACCGGATTCGTCTTCCTCGCCGTCGTGCTCGACGCGTGGTCGCGCAGAGTCATCGGCTATGCCATCAGCCATCTCCTGGACACGCGTCTTTGCCTAGCCGCACTCGACGCCGCACTCGATCTTCGGCAGCCGCGGGCTGGCCTGGTTCACCACTCGAGTATGCGTCTCGAGCCTACCGCTCACGCCTCGCCGCCCACGGTATCCGAGCTCCCGGCGGGGAAATCCCTATGACAACGCGCACGTCGAGAGCTTCTTCAAAACTCTGAAGCACGAGGAGATCTTCGCAAACGACTACAGCACGATTGATGACCTAACCAACCGACTCCCCCACTTCCTTGAGGAGGTATACAATCGAAGACGCTTGCACTCCTCCCTCGGCTACAGGCCGCCTGAGGAATTCGAGAGTGTGTATGCAGCCTGAAACCCTCAACCGGTCAATCCAGCCAACCCCCACTGTCCACCCTCGGGGGTTCACTCCACCGGATTCGTCTTCCTCGCCGTCGTGCTCGACGCGTGGTCCGCGATCAGAGTCATCGGCCGTAGGCTCGCCATCAGCCATCTCCTGGACACGCGTCTTTGCCTAGCCGCACTCGACGCCGCACTCGATCTTCGGCAGCCGCGGGCTGCTCACCTGGTTCACCACTCCGATCGCGGGGTCCAGTATGCGTCTCGAGCCTACCGCTCACGCCTCGCCGCCCACGGTATCCGAGGATCGATGTCCCGGCGGGGAAGCATCCCTATGACAACGCGCACGTCGAGAGCTTCTTCAAAACTCTGAAGCTCGCAGATTCACGTAGAGGGTAGACTACGCCCGAGATCCTTCGCGCTTCAAGAGACGACCAGCTACAGCACGATTGATGCACCTAACCTCCCAACCGGGTCAGCTCCGGCGGCCCTCACTCCCCCCGCTGACTCTCCTTGAGACAGGTCTCCAGGATACAATACGAAGACGCTTGCACCAGGTCCTCACGCCCGTCCTCCCTCGTTTTCTGCTGGGCACTACCGCTCGGGTACCTTCAGGGTCGCCTTCGTTCTCGGAATTCTCTCTGAGCAATCTACTGTCCAGTGTAAGGTATGCAGCGTCTTTGAAACTCGACGCGGCACTCGCTTCGGCAATCAACCTGGTTCACCACTCCGATCGCGGGGTCCAGTATGCGTCTCGAGACCGCTCACGGAACCGAGGTATCCGAGGATCGTCCCGGTGCCTGGGGCGAAGGGGCTCTATGACAGGAGCTTCGTCGCTGAACCGCGGGTTCGAACTGCTCCCCCGACTCCCCCAAAGGCTTGAGGAGGTTACAATCGAAGACGCTTGCACGATGGCCAACGTGAGGAATTCCGAGAGAATGCAGCCTGAAAAAAGCGGGTGCGGCGCACGGTGTCCCTCTCTGCCAACGTACGTGAGACACGGAGCACGCAAAGAATTAGAGTAGGGCGAAGGCAGAGAAACCGAACATGTTGGGACTGCGAGAGAGAATGGAAGAGAATGGTAGTGCCCCTGGAACCGGGGAGGCCAAGCGAAGCGCGGCAGCTCCTGCGGACCCGGAGGTAGTAGATAGGCCGCTACGGCGGCGGTTCAGTCCGTCGTACAAGCTGCGGATCGTCGAAGAAGCGGACCGGTGCACCGAGCCCGGCGAGGTGGGTCAACTCCTGCGGCGAGAGGGCCTGTACTCGTCGCACCTGACGACGTGGCGCAAGGCGGCGCATAGCGGGTCGCTGAAGGCCCTGTCGAAGAAACGCGGCCGCAAGCCGGAGCGAAATCCGCTGGATGAGAAGGTACGCAAGCTGGAGCGGCGAAACGCACGGCTCGAGAATGAGCTCAGGAAGGCACACCTGATCATCGACGTGCAGGGAAAAGTTGCGGGGCTGCTGGGGATAAGCCTCGACGACGGGACAAACTCTTGAAGGCGGCCGATGAGCTGGCTAAGCACGTCGGTGTAAAACCGGCGTGCGCGGCCCTCGAGGTCTCCCGATCGACGTTGTACCGTCGTCGAGGCCCATCAACCGGGCAACAGCAGCCCCGCCCGACGCCCGCCCGGGCATTGAGCGAGACGGAACGAGGCGAGGTCTTCGACACGCTGTGTTCGGAGCGGTTCGTGGACCGCTCACCCGCCGAGGTGGTGGCCACGCTGCTCGACGAAGAGGTCTACCTGTGCAGCGAACGCACGATGTATCGTGTTCTAGCCTCCGAGGTGCCGGTTCAGGAACGCCGGGCGCAGCGCACCCATCCCGAGTACAAGAAGCCCGAGTTGATGGCCACGGCGCCGAACCAGGTGTGGTCCTGGGATATCACGCGGCTGCTCGGGCCGAAGAAGTGGAGCTATTACTACCTCTACGTCATCATGGACATCTACAGCCGCTACGTCGTGGGCTGGATGGTGGCGGACCGGGAGAACTCGGCCCTGGCCGGCCGGTTGATCCAGCAGAGCTGCCTGAAGCATGGCGTCCAGCCCCGGGTCCTGACCCTGCACTCGGATCGGGGAGCTCCAATGACGAGCCAATGCACCGCTCAACTTCTCGCCGACCTCGGCGTGACCCGCTCGTTGAGCCGGCCTCAGGTGTCGGATGACAACCCGTTTTCCGAGGCTCAGTTCAAAACCTTGAAGTACCATCCCTCGTTTCCCGGACGGTTCGGGGATCAGGGCCAAGCCAAGACGTTCTGTCGATCGTTCTTCCGCTGGTACAATGCCGAGCACCGCCATGGCGGCATCTCGATGCTAACCCCCGAGCAGGTCCACTTCGGGAACGCCGATCAGGTCATTGCCGGCAGGAAATCCGTGCTCCGCGAAGCATGGGCCGCTCATCCCGAACGCTTCGTCAGAGGTGTGCCGAAGCCCAAACCGCTCCCGGAGGCCGTCTTCATCAATCCTCCCATCCCTTCCCTCACCACACAGGACATTGCTCTCTAATTAATCCCGTAGAGTGTCCCATTGTCGTTGACAGGTTCCGGTTGAGGGCTCGTCCGTCCGCTCTACCGAGCGCATGACCGGTGTCCACCGCGACACGATCATCCGACTCATGAAGCGGGTAGGCGCTGGTTGTGAGGTCCTCATGGACAGGGAACTTCGGGCCCTCGATTGTCAGCGCGTCCAAGTAGATGAGATCTGGGGCTACGTGGGAAAGAAGCAACGGCAGGTCCAGCCCGAGGACAACCCAAATCACGTTGGAGACTTCTGGACCTGGGTGGCAATCGACGCAGACTCGAAGCTCGTTCCTTGCTTCCGTGTGGGGAAGCGCGATGCAGCCACGGCCCAAGACTTCATAGTCGATCTGGCATCACGTCTCTCGGGACGCGTACAGGTATCCGCCGACGCTCTCAGGGCCTACGTAGACGCCATCGACATGGCGTTTGGGACGGATGTGGATTTCGGCCAGATCGTAAAGTCGTATGAAGCGGCACCGATCGGACCGGGTAGGTACTCGCCCTCGAAGGTGGTCTCGACGGATAAGCGTGCTGTTTGGGGAGACCCGGACCCGGATCACATCTCCACGTCCTACATCGAGCGGCAAAACCTCACGATGCGCATGAGCATCCGACGGCTCACGAGACTCACAAACGCTTTCTCGAAGCGGGTGGAGAATCTTCAGGCTGCCGTGGCGCTCCACTTCGGCCACTACAATTTTGTACGTCAGCACCGTACCCTCACCAAAGGCAATGGCGGGCTCCACACAACTCCGGCGATGGCTGCGGACGTTACCGACCGGTTGTGGAGCCTGGGGGATCTGCTGGATGCCGCCAACCAATAAGTCAGAACTCTAAAAAGGTGCTTCAAGTTCAAATTAGGACACTACCAGGGAGCGTCCTGACTTCCCGCGAACACATACCCTAGGCTATTATGGGCACTCGCGGAGTTCAAGGACCGGACCAGACGTAGAGGCAGAGCGATGAGAGGGAATGGGCTGGGAGCGGGGCGGGTGGCTTCGGTCCTCGGGCTCGTGCTCATGTTCGGTTGCGGCGGCGACGATGGCGTGGGTGTGGACGATACGGGCGGCACCCCGGATCCGTCCAACCCGCTGATGGATCCCGCCGCGTTCACCGAGACCGCGCCGGATGTGTTCAGCGCTCGCTTCGAGACCAGCAAGGGCGACTTCGTCATCGGGGTGCAACGGGATTGGGCGCCGATAGGGGCCGACCGGTTCTTCAACTTAGTGAAGAACAAGTACTACGACGACGTGCGCTTCTTCAGGGTCAGCGCCGGATTCGTAGTTCAATTCGGCATGCACGGTGATCCCTTCGTCAACCAGGCCTGGGGGGACTATCCGCTCCTTGACGAGCCGGTCACACAAAGCAATCTCCGAGGCTTCGTGACCTTCGCGAAGAGCAGTTTCCCCAACTCCAGGACGACACAGGTCTTCATCAACTTCGTCGACAACCCCGACTTGGACGCCTCGGGGTTCGCCCCCTTCGGGCAGGTCGAGGAGGGGATGGACGTCGTCGATCAGCTCTTCTCGGGCTACGGGGACCTTCCCATTCAGCAGATCATCGAGACCCGAGGCAACGCGTACCTGACGGAGAGCTTCCCCGACCTCGACTACGTGGAACGAGCCAGCATCGTCTTGCCCGCCTTGGGGGGGGGCATAGCTATCGTCCACGGGTAGGCCGCAAGGGGTTCGCTCTAGCCGGAGCTACGAGCCAGTAACGTCGATCTGGCTGCCGCCGTCGAGGTTCAGCGTGGCCCAGCGGTTGGTGCTGTCGCACAGCGTGCACATCGCGAACGTCTCATCGAGGAGCAGCCCTCCTCGTAGTCGAGGCACACGATCTGCGCGCCGCCTCCCAGGGTCGCCTGGGGACTCCTTCATACGGTGTGCACGATGGTGGCATCGAGCGCTTCCTCGTCGCGGTGCTTAATAGCCTAGAGCCCGTCCGCCTTGCCGGAGATCGGACCACGCTTGATAGGTACCGTCGGGCATGGCCATGATCGCCTGGACGTCACCCTGGCTCGTGCGTTCCACCAGATTGTGCCCGAGAGCCCGCAGAGCGGTGATGGTCTCGGCGTCGAGACCGCCTTGCTCATAGCGGAGCTCATCGGGCAGGTGCTGATGGTGAATCCTCGGAGCGTTGACCGCTTCGACGATGTTCATATCGAAGTCCACGAGGTTGGATATCGTCTGAAACACCGTGTTGATGATCGTCCCTCCACCCGGACTACCGGTTAAGAAGAACAGCCGCCCGCTGGGATCCTCGACAATGGTCGGTGTCATGGACGAGAGTGGGCGCCGCTCGGGACCGACGGCGTTATTGAAGCCCGTCACCAGACCTTGTGAGTTCGGAAACCCAGGTTTGGTGGCGAAATCGCCCTGAGTCTCATTCAGTATGAATCCTGCCCCGGTGACGGTCAGTCGGCTTCCGAAACCACTCCTCAGCGTAGTGGTCACCGAAACCGCGTTCCCTTCGCCATCCACGACCGAGTAATGCGTGGTCTCGGGACTCTCGATCGGAGGCTCCCCCATACCAGGATTGATCTCACTCGAGGGCGTCGCTCGTGTTATGTCGATCATGGCGCGACGCTCGGCGGCGTACTCGGTCGAGGTCATGCGGGTGAGCGGCATCGTCACGAACTTCGGATCCCCCAGATACGTGTTACGGTCGGCATACGCCAGTTTTGCGGCTTCGGTATAGAGATGGATCATCTCAGGAGTGTGGAAGCCGAGCGCACGCAGGTCATGACCCTCGAGGATATGGGCAATCTCACCCATGGTCGCTCCGCCGGAAGAGGGCGGCGCCATGCTGATGATCTTGTAGCCCCGGTAGTCGATCACGACGGGTTCGACCCACTCGGCCGTGTATATTTGCAGGTCCTCACGCGTGATGAGCCCGTCGCCACGCTTCATTTCGGCCAGGATCAGGTCGGCTGTTTTGCCACGATAGAAGTCGTCCGGACCCTCGGCAGCGACCCGTCGGAGGGTTGCCGCAAGATCCGTCTGCCGGAATACCTCCCCCAGTTGTGGGGCCTTGCCTCCGGGAACAAATATCTCCGCAGTGGACGGAAATTCCCGCAGGCGCTCTTCTGCTCCGCGAAGGGAACTCGCCAATCGTTCCTCGAGCACGTGGCCGTCGGCCAGGCCGATCGCCGGCTGCAAGAGATCTTCCCACGGAAGTGACCCGAAGCGTCTGTGCGCTTGCCACATTCCCATGACGCTGCCCGGCACCCCTGGGGCACGCGCTCCCGTGAGAGCGCTACCCGTAACATTCCCGTGCTCGTCGAGGAACATGTCCTGGTAGGCGGCCAAAGGCGCCTTTTCCCGAAAATTCAGAGCCTGCTTGGTGCCATCGGCCATGCGCACGATCATGAACCCGCCGCCACCGATGTTGCCCGCGGAGGGATTCACGACGGCGAGCGCGAAGTGCGTTGCGATGGCCGCATCCACCGCGTTCCCCCCGGCCTGAAGGATGTCGAGCCCTGCCTGGCTAGCGTACTCGTCCGTCGAGGAGACAACCCCGTTCCTCGCAGAGACAGGAGGTTGCGCATCCGCAAACCTCCAGTCGGACGGAATACGAATCTCGACCGGCCCGCTGCTGAGCTGGTCCGCATCAGGTCCCGTGCACCGCGTCAGACTGCCCACGGCAGCGAGCGCCAGAACCGTTGTCAGGGCACGCTTAGGAATACGGTGCAACCGTCGCTCACTCATAGGGGCCTCCCTCCATTACGGGATGGGCACGTACAGACGCGAACGCCTTCTCGGGCGGGGTAGCAAGATCGGTGGTGGGGTAGTGATTGGTCAAGGAACAATCCTCACGCACGGTAGGGCGGAGGAAGCAGCGGTTCTGGATCAGCATAGACGAGTCGCCACGGAGTTACAGAACCGCATCCACTCGGTGTGGCGCGACGGTGGGAGCGCCTATCCCTCGATTTTCAGAAGTCCAAACCTGCCGATGCCCGACAGCCCTGTCATGCCCTGCCCACCGGCATCGGATTCTTGCCGCACGCGGCCACATGACCCGGCACCTTTTCCTGGAGGAGGGGAGCTGCCTCCCGGCATTCCTCATCCTTCCCGGGATGGGGGCATCGCGCGTAGAACGGACATCCCGACGGGGGGCGGATCGGACTCGGCACCTCACCGGAGAGTCTAATACGCTCGCGCACCGGTCCCCCGTTTAGATCGCGGCCCGGAGCCGCTGACAGGAGTGCCCGAGTATACGGATGCAGTGGGTTCTTGTACAGCTCCTGGGCCGCAGCCATCTCGACGATCTTGCCGAGATACATGACCGCCACGCGATCGCTCATATACTCGACGACGGCCAGGTCGTGAGCGATTAAGAGGTACGTGAGGCCGAGGTCTCTCTGGATATCCCGGAGAAGATTGATCACCTGGGCCTGAACGGATACGTCGAGAGCCGAGACAGGCTCATCGCAGACGATGAACTCTGGCTCCACGGCCAGTGCACGGGCGATACCGATGCGCTGCCTCTGGCCGCCACTGAACTCGTGGGGATAGCGGTCAGCGTGCTCGGCGTGCAAGCCGACCACCTCGAGTAGCTCATGGACACGGGCCGACCGATCCACACGGGTCTCGCCCAACCCGTGTACTTTGAGAACTTCCTCGAGCATACCGCTGACCGTCATCCGCGGATTGAGCGACCCGAAGGGGTCCTGAAAGACGATCTGAGCCCGTCGCCGAAACGCTCGCAGCTGGGCACGATCGAGTTCCTCCAGGTCCTGACCGTCGAACAGCACACGCCCGCCGGTCGGCTCGACGAGACGGAGGATGGCTCGTCCCGTGGTGGACTTTCCGCAACCGGACTCCCCTACCAGGCCGAGGGTCTCCCCACGTTGGAGCCGGAAGCTCACGCCATCCACCGCCCTTACCCGCTCCACGCTACGCCCCAGGACCCCGCCATGGACGGGGAAATACTTCCTCAGGTCCTGCACGTCGAGCAAGGCCTCGGCGTCGAGGCCCCCGTTTCCCTCCACGGTGGACCTCACCTCGTCCGCGGGCTTCATGTCGGCTCCCCGGTGGACCCGCTCAAGGACTCCTCCGGATCGACGCGCCAGCACCTCGCTGACCGGCTCGACCCAGCACCCACCGGCAAGAGATCCGGCGCACACTCCGCGCAACGCTCCCACGCAAAGGAACAGCGGTCCCGAAAGCGACACCCCTCCTGCCAATCCATCGCACTCGGCACGGTGCCCGGAATAGGGTTCAGACGTACGTCACGGTCCCCGATACCGGGAAGCGCGGCCAGCAACCCCTGCGTGTACGGATGCTCGGGTCGAGTCAGGATCTCCTCTATCGTTCCCGTCTCCACGATCTGGCCGCCATACATGACCACCACCCGGTCGCACACCTCCGCGATGACCCCGATGTCGTGCGTAATGAGGAGAAGGGACATGCCATGCCTACGCTGCAAGCTCACGAGCAAATCCAGGATCTGCGCCTGAGTCGTCACGTCCAGCGCCGTGGTAGGCTCGTCTGCGATCAACAGCCGTGGCTCACACGAGAGAGCGATGGCGATCATCACCCGTTGAAGCATCCCACCCGACATCTGATGCGGATAGGCGTCGAAGCGCTGGTCGGGTTCCGGGATCCCGACCTCCGCCAGAAGGGCCACGCCTGCGGCGCGGGCCTCCCGCTTGCTCAACCCACGGTGCAGCCTGAGCACCTCTTCTATCTGGTGACCCACCGTGAGGACCGGATTCAGTGAAGTCATCGGCTCCTGAAAGATCATCGAGATCGCATTGCCCCGAATCTCGCGGAGCCGAGCGGGCTTTACTTCCAACAGTTCCTCGTCGTCGAAACGGATGGAGCTGCCCGCCACGATCTCGCCGGGCGGCGAAGGGATCAGTCGCAGGATGGAAAGCGCCGTCACGGTCTTGCCGCACCCCGACTCCCCGACCATTCCCAGCGTCTCTCCAGCTCCGACCTGGAGCGATACGCCATCGACTGCACGCGCAACGCCGACGTCCGTCGTGAAGTAGGTACGGAGATCCGTCACCTCGAGGAGTGGCATCAGCGACATCCGTCCACGTCCCGTCCTCGCGCGTCACGTCTCACGTCACGTCCTCAGGCGCGGATCGAGAGCGTCCCTCAGCCCATCTCCGACCAGGTTGAAGGCGACCACGGTGAGCACGATCGCCAGGCCCGGAAACGTAGATATCCACCAGGCGTCGAGCAGATGGGCACGGCCGTCCGATACCATGGATCCCCATGAGGGCGTGGGAGGCTGGAGGCCGAGTCCTAGGAAAGAGAGGCCGGCCTCCAGCACGATGACGTTTCCCACGCCAAGCGTGGCGGTGACGATGACCGGAGCCAGCACGTTGGGGATCACATGCCGGAGAATGATGCGTCTTCGGCTGAACCCGAGAGCCCGAGCCGCCTCGATGAATTCCCGCTCTCGTAGACTCAGCACTTCGCCACGGACGATTCGTGCCGTACCGGGCCACTGGGTAAAGCCCAGGATGGCCATGATGAGGAAGATCGAGTTCGATTCGAATAGCGCGACGATGGCGATGAGAAGTACCAGGCGCGGAAAGGAGATCACCATGTCGACGAAGCGCATCACCACCGTATCGACCCAGCCGCCCAGATAACCCGACACGGCTCCCAGCATAGTGCCGATCGTGACACTGATCCCTACCGCAACGAAACCGATCGAGAGAGAGATCCGTGCACCATACATGATGCGTGAGAAGACATCTCGAGCCAGATGGTCCGTCCCGAGAGGAAATTCACCGCCGGGAGCGACCAATCGGGCGGTCAACAGCGAAGCCTGCGCAGCCGGGTCGTGCGGAGCGATCAAGGGCGTCGCCAAGGCGATCAGGTAGACCCACACGACGACCATCACACCGATCACGGCGATCCGGTTATTCTTGAACGCCCGCGTGGCGAGACTCCATTGGCCCATGCCGCTGCGCTTCATCTCGGCAGGGCGCGACACGTCGAACATGGACCATCCCCACGCGCCGAGTAGGCCGACCACGACCGTCAGCGATGCAATCTGGTGATCAAGCGGTCCGCCCCAGCCGGCGGCGAACCGGGCCCACCGAGTCAGAAGCACGCCCAGAAGTCCGATCCATACGGTTAGGCTCACGCCGCCTACACCCCACCGGCCTTTCAGCACCTGCGGAAACCCGGGAAGTACAGCCGAGAGAGATACGCCGCGACGGCCACGCCCCACGAACGAATTCGGACCGGGCCGAGTCGACCTGACGCCGCCGTCACGCGCTTCGGTAGGCTCAGTCATATCGAATCCGCGGATCCACCACGGCGTAAAGCACGTCCGAAACGAGGTTGCCCACCACGACCATATTCGCGAAGACCAGGCTGCCTCCCATGATCACTGGATAGTCACGCTCCGTGATAGCGTCTACGACGAGCTTGCCCATCCCCGGCCATGAAAAAACCGACTCGATGAAGACGGTGCCGCTGAACAGAAAGGGGAGGTAGAGGCCGAGCAGTGTGATCACCGGAATGAGGGCATTTCGAAGGGCGTGCTTGAAGATCACGACCGGCTCCGACAACCCCTTGGCGCGCGCCGTGCGAATGAAGTCCTGGCGGATGACCTCCAGCATACTTCCGCGGGTATAGCGGGCGATCCCGGCGGCTAGCACGAGAGCCAGAGACGTGGCCGGAAGCGTCAGGTGCAACAGCCGGTCCTGGAGCTTCTCCACGGGACTGAGGAAGAGGTAATCGACACTCTGGATGTCCGTACCTGGGAATTGGAGCGGCCATTGCAACTCATAGGCGAAAAGACTGAACACGAGCACCATCATCAGCGCCAGCCAAAAAGACGGCATGGAGTAAAAGAACAGACCCACGATCGAGGCGACCGAATCCAGCAGGGAGTATTGGCGCACGGCCTGCACGATGCCGAGCAAGATCCCGAGGATGAACGCGACTCCGATGGCGCTGACAGAGAGCAGCAGCGTGTTGGGCAGAAGTTCCTTGATGACGTCCAGAACCGGCCGATTATGCGAAAACGAGACCCCGAGGTCCCCTCGAACAAGCGCGCCGAGCCATCGTACGTAGCGAATATGAATGGGCTGATCGAGGCCGAGATTCACACGGACCTGCTCGATGGCCTCCTGCGACATGTTGGGGTTCATGAACCTCAGCGCGGGGTCGCCCGGGGCGAGGTTCACCACGAAGAAGATGATCGTGGCGATGCCAAGAACGAGGGGAATGGCGCCGACGAGCCGCCGCACGATGTATGTTGTCACGGCCCGCGCTCTACGCCCGAACCTTGATGGGTCCGCAGTTGCCGCTCGTCATCGCTGGTCGGCAGGAATCCACCAATCCTTGATGTTCAGCCATTCCCCGCGGGAGTCCATCTCCACGCCGTGGAGCCGCTTGCTCACGCCGTCGAGCCGGTCGGGGAATGAGAAAAAAGTATAAGGCTGCTCGTCCACCAGAAGTTCCTGGTACTGCTTCCACAGGGGCATCGCATCCGTCCGCTCGACAACCAGGGGCAACTGGTCCAAAAGGCTGTCTATATCTGGGCGAAGAGTGCCGGAGAAGGCGTAGACCCCGGAGAATTTCCGGCTGTGGAAGAGGTCGGAGTCATCCAACTTGTAGTCGGTCACCCAACCCATGACCACACCATCGAAGTCACGAAGAGCCGGGTCGGAGATCTGGCTGAGCAGGGTGCCCCATTCGACAACGGTCGGCGCAACCTCGACGCCGATTTCGGCCAGCTGCGCCTGCATGATCTCCGCGATACCCTGCCGGATACCGTTCCCAATATTGTACTTGATGGAGATGGAAAGCCGATCCCCGTCGGCACTTTCACGAACGCCATCTCCGTCCCGATCCACCCAACCCGCGGCAACGAGCAGAGCCCTGGCCCTGTCCTGATCGTACGCCATGGCGTCCCTGCCCACGGAGGGATCGTACGCCCAATGAAACGGGGGTATGCTCCCGTTCGCCACCGTCCCGTACCCCTGACGTAAGGCGTCTACGATCTCCTGCCGGTTCGTGCCTATCGTAAGCGCCTGGCGCACTCTCTTGTCAGAGAGCTGCGGGCGGCGTGAGTTCCACCCAACAAAAGTGTACTGCCGGGAGGGATACCGCAGGAGGTTCGCGGCATCCGAATCAACGATGGCTTGCGCCTGATCGGGTGTGGGGCCGAGGTACACGTCCAACCGCTCCGTCGACAACTCGGTGAGGAGCGTCGTTTGCTCGGTGATGCTTCGGTAGATGTAGCGATCGAGGTAGGGGCGACCGCCGAGGCCATCCGGAAAAGCGGGGTTCGCTTGGAACGTCCAACTCGCGTCCTGACGGTGTTCCACGAAAATGAACGGTCCATTGCCCACCGGGCAAACGGTCCCGTATGGATGCTGGCTCAACATCGCGGCGGGCACGTCACCGAGCAGGTGCTCAGGCATGATGGCCGTGCTCCGCCAGGCGTCGATGAAGTCCGCATGGGGCTGCATGCGAAACTTCACCGTAAGGGAGTCGATGACCTCCACGCCGTCGGGCCCCTGATCGTAATAGGTCCAGTACGCCGTGTTGGGAAAGGCTGTCTCGGGAT
Organism: Longimicrobiales bacterium; assembly: GCA_965226625.1. Lineage (GTDB taxonomy): Bacteria > Gemmatimonadota > Gemmatimonadetes > Longimicrobiales > Gaopeijiaceae > UBA1138. The sequence goes on along the minus strand of CBDDDK010000003.1, from coordinate 1,845,599 downwards.
CGATCGCACGCTCGAACGTATACGCCACATCGTACGCATCCGTCAGCTCGCCGTCGTGCCAATAGACGTCGCCCCGGATGTGGAACGTGATCTCGGTGGCGTCGTCGGACACCTCCCACGATTCGGCTAGATAGGGTATAGGCTTCAGATTTTCGTCGTACTGTACCAAGGTCATGAGGTTGACGAAGCTCTGGTGTTGCGACGCGGTGTAATCCTGAGAGACATGATTGTTCATCCCGTCGGGGATCTCGCCGATTCCACCCACGACCGCCGCGCCGCCATAGCGCGCCGATGGAAGTGTTTGTCCCTCGAACCGCGACATGAACTCCGATACGCGAGCCGTCACGTCCTCACAAAACTCGATGCCCACCCCAGCCTCGGACAACGAGGCTTCCAACATCCAGGGTCCAGCTTCACGGGAGGCCCCACCTTCACCGCCTCCGCATGCTGCCACGACCACAGCCACCCCAGCCGCCAGAATCGACCTCGTTAACCGAGTGTCCCTCATTGTTAGTCTCCTCCACTTGTGCCAAGATGCCCAGGGGCCTCACGGTCTGACCTCCTGACTTAGTAGGCGCTGGATACAGAATACGCCACCTCCTCAGGCCGTCCACGGCGTCAACGACTTCGAGCATCTGCTCACACGTATCTCCGCTTCGCCGAACAGACCGGTGAAGAGCGCTCGACCCTCACACGGCTACCGCTGTGGCAGCCGTGTGATCCAACAAGGCGGGACCGCTACGGGTCAATTGGGCATGATGTACCCCCGCGAGTCGTCTGTGCCCTGGATCGCGGTCGTTGCCCTGTTCGCGGCAACGGCGTTAGCCACGTGCGCCCCCGGGCTGGTTGCCCAGGCACCGACCGACTCCGGGAGCGAACCTCTCCAGTTCGAAGGCCCCCCTCCACCCCGGGCGCCCGAAGTCATCAATCGCGACAGCCTGGGCAACGCCACCGTCCGGGCGGTTCGTCTGACTCAGCCATTGCGCCTCGATGGCGAGTTGGACGAACCCTTCTACGAGGCGACCCCCTCCATCTCTGGTTTCATCCAGAGCCTACCGGATGAGGGAGCGCCCGCGACCGAGCGCACGGAGGCATGGATTTGGTTCGACGACGAAAACGTGTATGTGTCCGCGCGCCTGTGGGACTCCGCGCCCGAGAGCGAGTGGGTGGCGAACGAATTGCGGCGCGACGGCCCGCAGGTCCGGGCGAACGACCACTTCGGCGTGATCTTCGACACCTTTTACGATCGTCGCAACGGGGTGTTTTTCTACACCAATCCCCTCGGTGCGCTGACCGACCTCGCGATCGCGAACGAGCGAGATGGGAACCACGACTGGAACACCGTCTGGGACGTGAGAACAGGTCGCTTCGAGGGCGGATGGACAGTGGAGATGCAGTTCCCCTTCAAGTCGCTCCGGTACCGACCCGGCCTTCAGCAGGTCTGGGGCGTGCAAATGAGACGGAACGTCGCTCGCAAGAACGAGTCGAGCCATCTCACGTTCATCCCCAGGTCGGTGGGCAGCGGAGCTATGCGGATCTCGATGGGGGGCACGCTGGTCGGGCTAGAGGCGCCGCGCACGAGCCGGGTGTTCGAAGTCAAGCCGTATGGCATTTCGGGTCTCGACACCGACCTCACGGCCGATCCCCCAGTCCGGAACCATCTCGACGCCGACGCGGGGTTGGACCTCAAGATCGGCATCACCAACAATCTGACGGCAGATTTCACCCTCAACACCGAGTTCGCACAGGTCGAAGCGGACGAGCAGCAGGTCAACCTCACGCGGTTCAGCCTCTTCTTCCCCGAGAAGAGGGAGTTCTTTCTCGAAGGGCGAGGAATCCTCAACTTCGCGGAACCCGCCACCGGCGGTGGCCGTCGCCGAGGCCGAGGCCGAGGCACCCCAGCCGCCGGAGTGAGTGCGCCCTCACTTTTCTTCAGCCGGAGAATCGGCTTTCAGGCAGACGAGGTGGTGCCGATCCTGGGCGGCGGTCGAGTGACCGGGAAGTTGGGGTCCTTCGATGTCGCAGCGATAAATATCCAAACGGACGACCTCCCGAGCGCAGGCGCCGAATCCACGAATTTCTCGGTGCTACGGCTCCGTCGGGACATCCTGCGGAGGAGCAGCATCGGGGTCATGTTCGAGAACCGATCCGAATCCGAGCTCGCGCCGGGATCTAACCAGGCGTACGGAGTCGACGCCACGTTCTCGTTCTTCGACAACGTGAACCTGCTCACGTACTACGCCCAAACGAAAACCGAGGGGCTGACGGGCCCGGACCAGAGCTACCGGGGCCGCTTCAGCTACAGCGGAGACTTATGGGGTCTTCAGGTGGATCACCTGATGGTGGGAGAGGACTTCAACCCGGAGCTCGGGTTCGTGCCTCGGAAGGGATTCCGACAGACTTTCCTATCCGGTAAGTACAGCCCCCGGCCGGCGTCCATCGAGTCGATCCGGCAGGTAACCTTCCAGGCATCAATCAACTACGTGGAGAACGCCGAGGCGGGGTTCGTCGAGACCCGGGAGCGACGGGGAAGTTTTCGAACCGAATTCGAGAGCAGCGACGCGTTCAACGCGGAGTTCACCGACAGCTACGAGAACCTGACCGAGCCCTTCCCGATCGCGTCCGATGTGACGATCCCCGTGGGCCGATACAGCTTCCGCGACGCGCAGCTGAGGTACAACTTCGGTGTCCAGCGCCCGTACTCGGGGAATCTCTCGGTGCGAAGAGGCAGCTTCTTCGGTGGCACCCGAACCTCGGTCGGGTTTCAGCAGGCCAGGATCGAGATCCTGCCACAGTTCTCCGTCGAGCCGAACGTCTCGTTCAACTGGGTCAACCTGCCGCAGGGCGACTTCACCCAGCACGTGGCCGCGACGCGCGTCAGCTACAGCTTCTCGCCCCGCGTGTTTCTGAGCGGACTTATCCAGTACAGTACCAGTAGCGACAGCTTCAGCTCGAATCTGCGACTGCGCTGGGAGTACGCCCCGGGCAGCGAAATCTTCGTCGTATACACTGAGGAGCGCGATACGGACGTGTTCGACCGGTTCTCCGAGCTGTCCAACCGGGGGCTCGTGATCAAGGTGAACCGACTATTCCGCCTCTGACGAAGAGCGCGCGGGAGACACGGTGATCCACTGGCACGTGGCTTCCCCTCTGAGCGGTCACCTCGTCAGCTCGGCATCCACAGGCTCCACACTAGGGCGTACGTCCCGGCGGCGAGAGCCACTGCACAGGGCAAGGTGAGCACCCATGAGAGAACGACGTTCCGGATCACACTGAGGTTGGCTTGCCCGGTGGTCACGCCGATGCCGAAGAGAGAGCCCACCGACACGTGCGTCGTGGACACGGGTAGTCCGAGTCGACTGGCCCAGATTACAAGGACGCCGGTAGCAATGTTCGCGGCGAACCCCTGACCATGGTTCATGGACGTGATCCTGCGACCACGGCAACCGAGGGAGGAACGAGTCCCTTCCCGGAGAACGCGCTCAACAGGCCCTGCGCCAGGATCACCGAGGCGACAGAGCCGAGGAACGTGCTGAGCGTGCCCCAGGCGAGGGCGGTCCGGTAGTCCGTCGTCTCACTTCCGAAGAGGGAAGCGACACCCTTGAAGTTGTCGTTCGCGCCGTTCGAGTAGGCTAGGAGGCATGTCGCGCTGACCAACAGCAGACTCAGCACCGGGACGATACTCCTCGGGTCGCTAGGGCGGAACCACCACACCGAGCCCAACAGCCTAGCGGTCAATCGGTTCCACATGCGCGTTTTCGACTCCGAGCGTGCTGGTCTTTGGGCGCGCTAGCGCGGGCCGCCGCGAAACGTCAGGTACTCCGGCTTCGTCTCTTCGAGGATCTCCCGGATCGCGCTGCGATCGGCATCGCTCAGGTGCTCGAACTCCTTGCTGCGATCGTCCCCCTCGAGCACCGTACGAAAGCGCTCGTAGAGAAGGACCTTCACGAGGTCCGGTAGGGCAACGAACGCGTCCGAGTAGATCAAGAAGCTCAGCGGATAACGGAAGAGCCGGCTATCCAGGTCGAAGTCCCTGAGTGAGCGCCCCCGTGAATCGACGGGTCCCCGCGCCGCGAAGTCGTCGGCGAAGCCCGACGTGCCCGCGATCGGTCCGCCCAGCGGGGCCTCGCGCACGAAGAACATCTCGCGGACGAGTCGGACAATGGCGCCGTCGATGCGCACGCGCGCGGAGGGAAGGAGACCGCCCTCGGGCAGACTCTGGCCCGTGCTGCGGAGTACCGCGTCCTGATCGCGGAGCGCCGTGCGCGCGGCCTCGTGCGTAAGCGTGATCAGGTTGTGGACGCGAGTCTGATGCGCGAGAACCAACTGGGCCACGATGTCGCTATGGCTACTCAGGTAGGGCTCCGTGTCGAAGCGTTGGGAGGGGTCCGCGACCTTGCCCTGCGACGTCATGTCGAACTCACGGAGGTATCGTCGCGCGTCGTAGATTTCGTGCGACAGCTCGGGGGACATGGAGTTTCCGGAGTGCGCGGTCTCGCTCGTTCCGGTCACGTACCAACCGCCCATACGCCGGCCCATCGGTGTGCGGTCCGACGTAGCGCCCTCGTGCAACGGGGTGACCATGTAGCCGAAGCGGTCGGTGAGCACCGACCGGACCATGACTCCGGGAACGCCTCCCGTGACTGAGCGCGAGTCGTGGCACCCGAGGCACGCCGTAGTCTCCCGTTGGAACCCCGGCACCTCCCTGTCTTCTTGGATGAGCGTGTAGAAGACCGCGCCGCCGTCGGGGTCGATCGAGGCGATCTCGAGGATCGGGCTCTCCTGTACGAAGCCGACGTAGACGTCGTCCGTGAAGTAGAGCGCGTGTGGGGTCCACGGGCTGATGCGGTCGGTCTGGAAACTGGTGCGCGAGAAGACCAGCCCCTGCGACGAAACCGGGACATCCAGCGCGTCGAGGAGGGACGACAGGTATCCCCGGGCGGAATCGAAGACCAGCCGCACTTGACCCGCGGCGATCCGCGCCTGGAGCCGCTCGATCGGGTCGACGAACTCGACGTCCGGTAGCTGATCGGGGTCGTGAAGCTGAAACGCGAGCGCCGGCTGAGCCTGCAGCGCGAGAATGAGAGGGATGCCCGCGAGGGCTCCCGTGACCTTGCTGGTTGGCATACGAATCTATCCGGCAGCGGGCAGGTTCCGTCGTTCTGACCGTGAGTATGTGGCCGAATGGCGCGGAACGATCGTCAATAATGTCGCGCCACGCCGGAGTCGGCAGAAGGGAGATCTCCGCACCCACGTGTCGGGCAAGTTCGCCTCGGAATTCGCCGTGGGCCGCCAGTGCCTGCGCCCCAATCCGCGCGGCATCGACGAAAGAGGCGGCTACGCCGATCGGGCGGTAGGAAGTAGCATCGCCCCACCCACCGGTCTGCCAGGGTCCTACCAAAGTCTACCGGGCGTCCGCCAGGTCGTTGCGCTCCACCAGCAGCTTCCTCATCGCAAGCGCGTCGCGAAGCGCCAACCAGAGGAAGTCTACCTCGACCGGCTTCACGAGATAGGTGCGGGCGCCGTGATCGATGCACTGGATCGCGACCTCGGGCAGGTCCAGACCGGTGAGCATGATCACCGCTATTTCGGGATCTCGCGACAGCGCCCAACCGAGGAACTCCACGCCCTTCATACGCGGCAGCTCGATGTCGAGCATGCACACGGAGAAGCATTCGTTCGTGAGGAGTTGATCCGCTTGCTCTGCCGAGCCCGCGCTCTTGACGGTGTACCCGAAGCGGGTCACCAGCCGTTGCAGGCTACGACGAACATCGGGCTCGTCGTCGACGACCAGGATCTTCGCACGGGGGGGAGACCCGTAGATCGCGTCCCTCCATCCCCGTCGTGACGGGGAGCGGGCATCCGCCGGGGGGTCGCTAACGAGAGCTCCGGAGGAACTCGACATTCTCCATTTTCCAGAGTTCGAGGAGCGTGCGGTTGATCTCAGATGAAAGACCTTCCAGGTCGAGCGTGCCGCTGCCCGAGGCCGCGGCCGCGGCCTCGGCGCGCAGTTGTTCAGCGGTCGGGTGGCTTCGGAGGCCGAGCACGACACCGACTCGCGCCTGCGATGAGGAGACAGGCGGAGAAGCCGTAGATGGCACGGCGCAGACGATTCCACTGCATCCTGCGGACGTGACCTCGAGCCGCCCGTTCCTCGATCTCCTCGACTCGGCTGAGTCGAGGCGGCGCATGACGTGCCCGGGCCGGCACGCTCTTGCGCGGTCCACCGGGAAAGCTGCCGTGGAAAGTCTCGTCCATCGGGGCTCCTGACATCCAGACGCATGGGTCCACCCATGAGATTGTCGGCTCAGGGCGGGGGAAACTTGACCATGCGAGGCGTGCCGGCCGGCTTGCCGCGATCTTCACGGGTGCAGACCTTGCGTAGCCGACGCCCCGGGTGCGGAGACACCACCATGCACTCCCCGCGGTGGCTTCGTCCCGTCCTAGTGCACTCTGACGGCAGTTACCGCGAGAAGATCGACATGTCCAGCACCGGGTTGAACTCGAAGTCGTGCGTGTAGAGCACCTTCGTCAGCATCCCGTCACGGTTGAAGTGCACTCGGCGGCCGACGAAGATGTAGCCGTCAACGGTGCGGATGTCCTCGAAGCGGAGGTGACTGAAGTTCGTCCGACCCTCCTCGCGGTATGCGAGCTCGACCGGCCACGTCGTGCCGTCCTTGAACCAGTAGCGCCACGTGTCACCGTCGTGGAGCCCGACGCCCTCCCCGAAGGTCACGGACACGAGATGGCGCCCGTCTTCCTGGACGCCCCGGTCGTGCAGGTTCACGCCGGGATCGCGGAGCTTGAACGGCAGGCTGACCCAGTAGTTGACGTCGCCCGAAACGTACCGGATCTGATCGTAGTCCATAGCTCCTTCGGTCAACGCCTCACCGTTCATGGTGGCCCACGCGGTCGTCCCGTCCCAGCCCTGGACGATGAAGTCGTCGCCCTCCCAGCGCTCGATGCGGGCCAGCTCCCCCGCGTCGGTCCGCGCAATCGTGACGTAGCGGGGACGCGTGCGGCGGAGCCTGCCGCTCTCAGTGTCGTAAATCTCGGTCGTGAGGGTGTAGCGCGCGCTCTTGAGCGGCCAATACATCTCAAGCCCTCCCAGCGCGGCAATCCAGTTGTCGACCAGCGAGTCTGCGTTCGCGTCGTCGAGCTCGACCGCGACCATAGCCGGCGGCGGAGTCGGCAGCGACGTCCACGCTACGATCGTCAACGCCAGTATGAGGAAAACGGTCCGCTTCATTGTGGGCCTCCGTGGGATTCGGTGCTCAGGCTACTTTACATCTTCTCGCTCCTTCACGCGACTCCGGTGGTCCAGCACCATCTCGAGACGTTCCTCGCCCAGACCACCGAGACCGACCCTATCGGCTACGGTGTCCCCTCGCGCGTGACGTAAAGCCCACGTTGTGCGCACGTTCTCGCCCGTGGGCAGGGACACGGGCATGCCCTCGAAGCATCCTACATTTTGGTATGGTGGGGAGTGTAAACCCACCGTCATGTAGGAAGGAGGCCGAGACGGTGACGGAGGAGATCGGGGGTCAAATCGTTGCGGAATAGATGGATACGTGGATGGGGCCGGCCCTCTACCAGCTTGGCATGAGAATCGCAATGTCTCCTGGGCGATGATGCACGGAGGGGCTCCGGGGTCCCACACCCTCCGTACCCAACGCTCCAGTACCCTCAGGAGATCGATCAGATGAAGAAGACCCTCGGGATGGCCGCGATCATGTTTGCCTTCCTCGCCCCCCTGGGCGCGCAGGCCCAGGAGGCCGAGATCTCGGCCAACGCCGGCTGGACCAGTCAGTATTACTACAGGGGGATCCCGCAGAAGGAGTCCTCGGCGAGCGCCGGCTTGGACATCGCGGTCAGCGGGTTGTACGTGGGAACGTGGGGCGCCGACGTAGGCCGCGGGGCAGAGATCGACCTCTTTGCGGGTTACGGGGTCGAGATCGAGGACCTCAGCCTGAGCGTTGGGGGCACCGGATACTTCTACACCGGGGAGTTCGATAATACCTACCTGGAAGCGAACTTCGGCGCCGGCGTCGGACCGCTATCGGTCGAATTCTCCATTGGCCAGTGGAAGGCCACGGATCCCGAAAACTACTGGTTCCTAGCGGCAACGCTCGAGCAGGACGGTCTGTACGCCACGGTCGGCTCCTTCGGAGACGAGTTCGACGGTGAGTACCTCGAGGCCGGATACGGGTTTTCTGCCGCGGACCTAGACTTCAGCATTTCCAGCATCTTCACCGACTCCGACTTGTCGTTCGAGCTCGATGGCGACGACAGCCCGGAAGCGGAACTCACGTTCGTCTTCGGCGTGAGCAAGACCTTCGGGCTCCTGTAGCAGGTACGCCATTCGGAGTCTTGGATGATCGCCTTGCTCCGGCGGCGGGCTGCGAAGCATGCCGCCGGAGCAGGCGACCCTTCATTGACGGGTCGGGGCCGACGCGACTCCCGAGGGGGGGGGTAGCCCTGAAACCGTAATCCTACGAGAATGTAGTTTTTACACCTCCCCCCAGCGGGGGGCTACTGGAAGACTCGTAGAGGTGGACGTTGGCCGAATCAACTGATCGATCGCGCTCGCTGTCCCTACTCCACGAGGCTAGTCGGCTGTTGGACGACGCGCCGGACCTCACGGCGTCGATGAAGCCCGTCTTGACTGCGCTCTCTCGCCACATGGACGTGGATTGCGCTACACTCACGGTCCTCAATCGCCGGACGTCCGAAATCCTCGTGCACGAGGCCATCGGGATCACCGAGGAGCAGCGTCAGTTGGCGCGGTATCGCCTGGGTGAGGGCATCACGGGGCGGGTCGTTGAGACAGGCGCACCCGTGGTCGTGCCCTCCATCGCTACTGAGCCCCTCTTCCTGAACCGCACGCGTCCTCTGGAGGACCGTCGAGAGGCGGAGATGGCGTTCGTGTGCGTGCCGGTGAGGCTCGGGAACGAGACCATCGGGGCACTCAGCGCGGAGCGGCCCTACGATGAGGAGTTCTCGTTCGATGAAGACATCCGTGTCCTCTCCATCCTCGCATCCCTCATCGCCCACGCTGTGCGCCTGCGGCAGTTCGCGGAGGAGGAGAGGGTACTTTTGGCGGAGAATCAGCGGCTCCAGCGGGAGCTTGCGGATCGGTACCGGCCTGCCAACATCGTCGGAAACTCCCGGGAGATGGCGCCCGTCTACGAGATGGTCAGACAGGTCGCTGAGAGTGATGCAACGGTTCTCATCCGGGGAGAGAGCGGGACGGGGAAGGAGCTGGTCGCGCAGGCCGTCCATTACGCGAGCCAGCGGTGCGAGGGCCCCTTTGTCAGGGTCAACTGCGCCGCGCTGCCGGAGGGGTTGATCGAGAGCGAGCTCTTCGGGCATGAGAAGGGGGCATTTACGGGCGCCGCGCAGCAGCGTCCGGGCCGGTTCGAGCGAGCCTCTGGGGGAACGATCTTCTTGGATGAGATTGGAGACCTCCCCCCCTCGGTCCAGGTGCGTTTCCTGCAGGTACTCCAGAATCGGGAATTCGAACGGGTAGGCGGGAGCACAGTCCTCACGGCGGACGTTCGAGTGGTGTCAGCGACCAACCGTGACCTGGAAAAGGACATGGAGGAAGGGCGCTTCCGCAGCGATCTCTACTACCGGTTGAACGTGTTCCCGATCCACCTTCCGCCACTCCGTGATCGACGTACCGACATCATCCTCCTAGCGGATCACTTCATCGAGAAGTACAACGAACGTCACGACCGTTCGATCGTCCGGCTCTCGACACCGGCGATCGATCTTCTGATGGCTTACCACTGGCCAGGGAACGTGCGCGAGCTGGAGAACGCGATCGAGCGAGCGGTCCTGCTGGCCGATAGTGATGTGATCCACCACCGTCTCTTGCCGCCGAGCCTGCAAATGGCCCACCTCGAAGATAAGCGCTCGGGCGCCCTGAACACCCAGCTCGACGCGCTCGAAAAGGAGATGGTGATCGACGCACTCAAGGCCAACAAGAGGAATCGGGCTGCTGCCGCCCGGCAGCTCGGGATCACGGAGCGCATGATGGGCCTGCGAGTCGAGAAGTACGGCTTGGAGTGACCTACGCACGTGTGGCCTACAATCTGATAGGGACCGACCGGTATCCTACTCTGCCGTAGCTTCTTCCCGCGTGATGCCGGCTTGGATCGGCGGGTGAGAACCCTCGGATTTCCATAACTACAACGTGTGTAACGCGTGAGCGCCCTCATGGCATGGCGCTTGCCCATGGGGTGCGCGATACGGTGTCTAGTGTCTACTCGGACCGACTCGGAGGAAAACCAGTCATGCGGCTCCTACGCAGATTTATTCCCACCCTTTCCGTGCTCCTCCTCTCTGGGTCCCCTTCAGTGGCGGCCGCGCAGGAAGTGACAGCAGCAGGCCGATTAGGAACCCTAGACATCATCCAAACAGGAGATCGAGTATGAAACCGCACCGCGTGATCGGAGGCGCTCTGCTGCTGGTCGCTTTCGGAGCAAGCCCCGCCCTAGCTCAGGACGCGGCCGCGATCGACGTACTGCAGCAGAACATCGACATCGTCTGGACTCTCGTCGCCGCGATCCTCGTCATGTTCATGCAACCGGGCTTCGCGATGCTCGAAGCCGGCCTTACCCAGGCCAAGAACGCGGTCAACATCCTGATGAAGAACATGATGGACTTCTCGATCGGCTCGCTCGCCTTTTTCGTCGTCGGGTTCGGCATCATGTTCGGCAGCACGTCCAATGGCTGGTTCGGGTCCACCCTGTTCGCTCTCGAGGGGATCAACGGCTCCGATTGGGGCTTTACCTTCTGGATGTTCCAGGTGGTGTTCGCGGCTACCGCAGCCACCATCGTTTCCGGCGCAGTTGCCGAACGGACGAAGTTCATCGGCTATCTATGCTACAGCGTCGTCATCTGCCTGTTCATCTATCCGATGTTCGGAAAGTGGGCATGGGGTTCGCTACTGCTCGATGACGGCGGCGGCTGGTTGGAAGGCCTGGGCTTCATCGACTTCGCCGGCTCGACCGTCGTCCACTCGATCGGAGGTTGGCTCGCCCTGGCGGGCGCGGTCGTGCTCGGTCCCAGAATCGGCAAGTACCGATCCGACGGCTCCGCTCGTGCCGTGCCGGGACACAATATTCCTCTTGCTGCCTTGGGAGTGTTCATCCTGTGGTTCGGCTGGTTCGGGTTCAATGCCGGCAGCACCACGGCCGGAAACGGCGAGATCGGTCGTATCGCGGTGACGACGAATCTTTCCGCCGCTGCAGGAGCGATTGTTGCGATGGCTCTCTCCTGGCTGCTCTACAAGAAGCCCGACGCCTCGATGGCAATCAACGGCATCATCGCCGGGCTGGTGTCCATCACTGCTTCCTGCTACACCGTCTCACCCTCGGGGTCGATTGCGATCGGCGCCATCGGAGGAGTCCTGGTAGTGCTCAGCATCCGCTTCATCGACTCGGTGCTGAAGGTCGACGATCCAGTCGGTGCGATCAGCGCGCATGGGGTCTGCGGCGCCTGGGGCACTCTCTCGTGTGGCGTGTTCGGCGCCGAGGCGGTCCTCGGTATCGGCGAAGCGAACACAGGCCTTCTCTACGGAGGCGGTTTCTCCCAACTGGGCATCCAACTGATCGGGGTGGCCACAGCCTTTGCCTGGGCGTTCGGAACCGGCTTGCTACTGTTCTACACGATCAAGAAGACGGTGGGCCTGCGAGTCAGCGAGTCGGACGAGCTTCGCGGCCTCGATATCTCAGAGCACGGAATGGAGGCCTATCCGGAGTACACGATCTTCCCGGCTCGCTGACCACCTTTTGCTCAACACGAACGGAGTAGACGATGAAACTTGTGATCGCATACGTTCAGCCAGATCGGCTCCACCACGTGAAGCAGGCGCTCAGCGAGGTGGAGGTGGGCCGGATGTCGGTGACGAACGCCCTGGGGTGCGGTCAGCACCGCGGCTTCACGGAGACCTACCGTGGCACGGAGCACGAAGTCCAGCTGCTTAAGAAGGTTCGCTTCGAGATCGCCGTCAACGACGACTTTCTGGAACTCACGAAGGAGGCAATCATCAAAGGGGCACGCACGGGCAACTACGGAGACGGCGTGATCTTCGTCATCGACTTGGCTGAGTGCTACCGGATTCGAACCGGGGAACACGGCAGCCCGGCAGTGGGCTGAGGTCCGGCTCCATGCCCCCAGGGAGATCGCTTCCCTCGCGTCGCCCGAGGCTCGTCTCATCTGGCGCAGCTGGGTATCCCTTGGGTGGCGAAAACCCCGTCCGCTGTGAGAGCGAGCTACGCAAGAAGAGCTGCGTCAGGGATCTGAGGTCGCTGTTCCAGGGCGCGATCCCTCGAGCCGGTGACCCCGGCTTGCAAAGGCGCGGGATGTACTTGAGGAAGACCTGCCCCCAGCTCTGGCAGTCGAACTCGGCCCCCCAGTGCGGAAGCTCTCGGCAGCGAAGCGAAGAGTCGATCGACGTTGTACGGCTCGTTCACTACCACCGTCGGAGAAGCTCCCTGCCCCCGCAACGTGGAAGAGGCGGTAGCACTTCCTTCACGGGGGCTCGCTCCTCGCCCTAGGGATCCTGCCAGCGGACGGGCAAGAAAGGGCACCAGACATCTTTGTCGACGCCCTGAAGGCCACTGCTCCTGATCCGGGGAGTGCGTTGTCGCATGCCTTTCCGAATCCCGACGCCTCGGGGTACGTTGCACCGCTGCTTTCACTTGCTCCTTCCCCTTTACTCCACGGCAACGCCCATGAACCAGTGTGCGCGTCCGGCGATTCGTAGCTGGCTCCGAACCCTATCGTTAACTGTACCGTTCCTCGCCGCGGGTTTCCCCGGGCACTCGTTCGCCCAGACCTTCCGTACGGACGATCCAGTCATCCGGCGAATGTGGGATCTGGGGATGAACGCTTCGCAGACGGAAGAACTGGCGCACAGCTTGATCGACTCCATCGGCCCTCGTCTGGCTGGATCTCCGGAGCTGCTGGCCGCTCAGGACTGGCTGATGTCGACATACGAGTCCTGGGGCGTTGAGGCCCGCAAGGAGGAATACGGGGAGTGGCGCGGATGGCGGCAGGGCACGCTGCACGTCGATCTGGTGGCGCCCCGCGTTCAGACGCTGGAGGCGGAGATGCTGGCCTGGAGTCCGGCCACGAACGGCCCGGTCGACGGCACGGTGGTGATGCCCCCGATGGGCCTGACCCCGGCGAACCTGCCCGCGTGGCTGGAGAGCGTGCGGGGACGCTTCGTGATGATCTCCGCGCCCGAGCCGATGTGTCGGGCGCCACAGGAGTTAATGGCCAACGCGCGCGCCAAGACCGTCGCTGGCATCGGGACGCAGCGCGCGGAGCTACGGCGGTCCTGGGCTCAGAGAATGCGCCCTCTCGGGCGCACGCAGGACGATCACGAGATCCTGCTGGACGAGGCAGGCGCGGCGGGCATCCTCTCCTCACGCTGGTCCAACGGCTGGGGAGTGAACAAGGTGTTCGACACGGCGGCCCGGCGGGCGGTCTCTCTCGACATCTCCTGCGAGGACTATGGCCTCCTGTATCGCATGGCCATCCGGGGGCAGGAACCTGTGATCCGCGTCGACGCGGATTCACAGGATCTGGGAATGAACCCCCTCTTCAACGTGATCGCCGAGCTGCCAGGCGCCGAGCTACCGAACGAGTATGTGTTGCTCTCCGCGCACCTCGATTCCTGGCATGCAGCGACCGGCGCGACCGACAACGGAACGGGCTCGATCATGATGCTCGAGGCCATGCGGATCCTCAAGGAGGCGTATCCGAACCCCCGCCGCACCATCCTGGTTGGCCACTGGGGCCCCGAGGAGGTAGGCCTGACGGGGTCAAGATCGTTCACGGAGGACCACCCGGAGGTGCTCGAAGGGCTCCAGGTGATGTTCAATCAGGACAACGGGACGTGGCGCGTCGAACGCATCGAGGGGCAGGGATACCTCCATTCGGGCCAGAGCATCAGCCGCTGGATCACGCAGGTGCCGCCCGAGATCAGCGACCACATTACGCTCGAGTTCCCCGGAGCGCAGAACAACTCGGGCAGCGACCACACGTCGTTTGTGTGCCGCGGTGTTCCGGCGTTTCGGTTCCAGTCGGCGTATGACGAGTACCGGCAATACACATGGCATACCAACCGCGACACCTACGACAAGATCGTCTTCGACGACCTGAAGGAGAACGCGACGCTGGCCGCGATGATGGCATACGCCGCGTCGGAGGATCCTGAGCGGGTGTCGAGGGAGGTCAGTGTTCTGCCGCCAAATCCGCAGACCGGTCAGCCCCGTGCGTGGCCCACGTGCCGTCCGGCCCGACGGAGGTCTGGCGGCTGAGAGCCGTCAGGGCTGGCGGGGCAAAGGTGACTCTCCCCTACGGCATCTTCCACAGCAGCCGAAGCGCGATTTTGGGGAACGTGATCAGCACCGCGATCACGATCAGCTCGCCGACCACGAAGGGGAGCACACACATCTGAACAATGCCCCCTGCGGCGAACGTGAGTGGTTGGGACATCTCCCCACACTCGCGGGCACCGATTACCCGACAGACCGTTTGCCAGAACCGCTTAGGTTGGTGATTGATGGCAGCTGCACGCACAGCGTCATGAATTACTCGATGAAGTGCAGTGCGCCGCGCTGGGAGGCTCGGTCTCGTTTCAGGAACGGTGAAGACGCACGGACGGTGGGCGATCGCGCGCTACGTACGTCCAGCGGATGGGGCTTCCCACGCCGATTGGGTTGCACGCAAGCCGGAAAGCCATCCGACCAGGCCGGCTTTCCGCTGGGGGGGCGCCGTCTCAGGCCCTCTGTTAGCCAGGGTCGGGTTGTACCGGTTCCCTGGACAAGTCGGCGGCCTAATCATGCCGCCTTCAGGGTGAGCTCCTGACGGACCTGGGCCGGGGTCCGATACCCGTGCCGCTCCAGGAGCCACCCGCGGTTGTAGCGTTCGATGAACGCATCGATCTCCTGCCTGGCCTCCTCGAGGCTCTCGAAGTCGTGGAGGTACAGGCACTCTTCCTTCAGCGTCCGCATGAAGCGTTCCGCGACGCCGTTGCACTCCGGCTCTCCTACGTACGAGGCCGTCGAGCGGATCCCGAGCCAGGCCAGCTCTCCTTGGAACTGATGGGCGGTGTACTGAGGGCCCCAGTCGTGCCGTAGGCCGAGCCCCAGAGCGATCTTGGGCGCGTAGCCGTCCATGTGGGTTCGTACACCCTGGCGGATCGGCTCGAGCGCTGCCCACCGATCGCCCTTCTTCGCCACGTGCCAGCCCACCACGTCTGTGACGCAGTGATCCACCGCCACGAAGAACCAGCACCACCCATCCTCCTTCGTGTAGAACCGCGTCGGGTACCCCACAGCTCGTTCGGCACATCCGTCGTGATCCGGTGTGGCTCCGGTCCCCACGTCTTTCCGCGCCGTACGGGGGCCAGCCCCATTCTCCCGCATCAGCCGCAGCACGCGGTTCTTGCCCACACCGATCCCCTTGGCTCTCAGACGGGCCCGGACCTTCCGATGGCCTTCGCCCAGGAAGTCGCTCTCCTTCAGCACCTGTCGGATCTCCTCCACCAACTCCTCGTCGCTCAGCTTCTCTTCGGTCGCTGTCTTCGTTCTTGGGATGGGGCTAATCGCTTGGTGGTTCGTCCCTGAGCCCAGGTTGGGAGCGGCACCAGCCGCAGCGGATTGAGGCGCGCCCGCCGTCGCCCTATCTTCCGGCCTCCACGGGAGAGTGTACCGACCCGGTCACCTCACCCCCCGTGAACGTGTCCGAAGCCCTCTGAGGAAGCCTTCTTGACCCCAGATTCCGGCACCCTGCTGCGCGTGCTCTTCGTCGAGGACGCATTCGACCAAGCCCTCCTGGTGAAGGCGTTTCTGTCGGGGGCGGGCGGGTACGAGGTCACCCACTCTCAAGACGGTGACCAAGCAATCCGGTTGATCCAAGATCGAGAATGGGACTTGGTCGTCACGGACCTGAACCTCCCAGGCACGGATGGCTTCGAGGTTATTCGCGTGGCGCACGCCAAGGACCCCGATCTCCCGATCCTCGCAACCACGGGCTATACCGAGCAGGTCTACCACGATCGTGCTACGAGTGCGGGCGCTGCGAAGGTGCTCACAAAGCCGCTCGGCAAGGACGCATTCCTCGAGACCGTGAGCGGCCTCCTGAGTGCGGACGTCGAGGCAAGCTCAACGAGCGGCGCGATCCTGGCCGTGGGAGGACTCGCGGGCGATGTCGAGATGGGGTGTGGCGGGACGCTCATGCAGGCCGCCGCCTCAGGCCACACCGTCGTGGTCGTGCCGGTGTGCCGTGACGAGCTGGACCCCACCGGCGCCGCACTCGAGGCCTCTAAGGCCGCGTGCCGCGTGCTGGGGCTTCGTCTCGTGGTCGACAAACTTGCGCTTGACGACACGGAGCGTCGCGTCACCGTCATGCAAAAGGCTGTAGCGGACTTACGGCCGGACATGGTGTACGTCCCGTCGATGGACGATAGCCACCCGGCCCGCATGGACGCGTTCCGGGTCTCAAAGGGCGCCACCGCCGATGTTGCGACCGTGCTCGCCTATCAGACCGCGACGACCAGAATGGAATACCACCCGAAACACTTCATCGACGTCACCGACCAGATGGCCACCAAGCTGGAGGCACTCTCGCACTTCCAGTCAGCGAGCGGCGGTCGGGTGGACCTGCGCCCGGAGATCGCGCGCGCCTATGCCCATTACTGGGGTAGACACAGGCGCTTCAGGCAAGTCGAGGCGTTCGAGGTGCTTCAGGGGAATGTCTAGCAGGCTGTTGAAGGAGTACAGTGGGCAGCGCCATCCACGCCATACGACGTGGGTGCCCCGCGCTTGCGCGCGTTCAAGGTCGTTCAAGGTAAGTACGACGAGGAGTAGTAGCCTAGCGGGCACCGCCGCCGAAGGCGGTGCTCCGACGAGGAGAGACGATGCATCAACCGCGCGGACACCGCCGCGAAGCGTTGGTCGCCATGTGCGTAGCCCCGGGATGACATGAACAAACGAGTACGTCGGTGGCGGTGGCATCCCGGGGACCCGTGCGTTAGCACGGGTGGCAGCCCGCTGTACTTCTCCAACAGCCTGTTAAGGCCATGCACCTAGAGTTCGAGCGCGACATCATGGAGATCCAGGCCCAGATCGACAAGCTGCTCGATCTGGCCGACCGAAAGGGCATCGACGTCACCGATGAGGTGCAGCTCCTGAGAGCCAAGCTCAGCGAGCTCAAAGGGCAGACTTACGCAAACCTGCTACCCATCGAGCAGGTTCAGGTCGCTCGGCATCCCCAACGTCCCTACACGCTAGACTACATTGAACGGATCTTCACGGATTGGCTCGAGCTCCACGGAGACCGTGCGTTTCGTGATGACGAAGCGATCGTGGGCGGTTGGGCCCGGCTGCGCGGGACGTCCGTCATGGTCATCGGCCACCAGAAGGGCCGGGACATGAAGGACAATCTGCGCCGCAACTTCGGAATGGCGCACCCGGAAGGGTACCGGAAGGCGCTCCGCCTCATGAAGCAGGCGGAAAAATTCGGGAGGCCCGTGATCACCCTGATCGACACGCCTGGGGCGTATCCCGGCATTGGTGCCGAAGAGCGTGGTCAGGCCGAAGCGATCGCGAGCAATCTGCGCGAGATGGCCCGCCTGCGGAGCCCGCTCATCAGCGTCGTGACCGGCGAGGGTGGATCGGGCGGGGCTCTGGCACTCGGGGTCACCGACCGCATCTTGATGCTCGAGCACTCGGTCTACTCGGTCATCTCCCCTGAGGGGTGCGCGGCGATCCTATGGCGTTCCGCCGAGCATCGCGAAAAAGCTGCGGCAGCGCTGAGGCTCACGTCCAAGGACCTGGTGGAGTTGGGCATTTGCGACGAGGTCATTGACGAGCCCTTGGGCGGCGCGCATGCCGACTGGGACGTCACCGCCGAACGGGTCGGGGACGCGCTGGAGCGCCACCTGAACCACCTGAGGGCGCTGTCCCCCGAAGCTCTGCTCGACAGCCGGTGGGCCAAGTACGCGGCCATCGGCGCGTGGTACGAGGCATAGTAAGCAAGTGCCAGGCTTCGCTGAGATCAGCTTCAAGGGCACGCGCAAGGACTACTACGCATATCAGGGCCTCGACCTGCGTCCTGGTCAGCATGTGATCGTCGAGGCTGATCGTGGTGAGGACATGGGTGAAGTGTCTGCGGTTGGGGCGATCGCCGAGAGGAAGTGCTCGTCATCGAGCGGCGGCTGCGCCACCCCGGCCCCCGAACGCCGAGTGCTCCGCTTCGCACGCATGGACGAAGCCTCGCGGACTCAAACGCTTCGCGCGGACGAGGATCGCGTTCGTTCGGAAGCACGAACCCTCGTCGCGAAGCACGAGCTCAAGATGAAGGTCACCGAGGCCGAGTGGCAGTTCGATCGCAACAAGCTGATCATCTACTTCACGGCAGAGAAACGAGTCGACTTCCGGCAGCTCGTGCGCGACCTGGCCCGCACCTTCCGTACGCGCATCGAACTCAAGCAGATCGGCGTGCGCGACGAGGCCGCGCTGCTCGGCGGTGTTGGGCGCTGCGGCCGGGAGTTGTGCTGCTCGACCTGGCTACCCGAACTCAAGCCGGTTTCCCTCCAGCTCGCCAAGGACCAGCACCTCTCACTGAATCCCGCGCAGATCAGTGGATGCTGTGGGCGACTCATGTGCTGCCTGATGTACGAGCACCGTACGTACGTCGAGGCGAGACGTCGGTTCCCCAAAGAGGGACAAAGGATCCGCACCGCGACCGGGCACGAGCGGGTAGCCGCCGTGGACATCTGGAACGACACGGTCTCGCTCAAGAACGACGACGGTGAGCGGCGCACGATCTCGCTGGACGAATTGAAGGGCGAGGTCAGCCAGCCACGGGGGGAGTCAACTTGACGGAGCCTCGGCGGAGGTACATCACGACCCCGATCTACTATGCGTCTGGCGACCCTCACATCGGGCATGCCTACACGACGATCCTCTCAGATATACTCGCGCGCTTCGAACGGCAGAACGGTACTGACGTCTTCTTCCTCACGGGCACGGACGAGCACGGCCCCAAGATCCAGGACGAAGCCGAACGCCGAGGGATACAGTCGTTGGAGCTGTGCGACCTCATGGCCGATCGCTTCTCAGCAGCATGGACGACGCTCGGTATCTCTCACGACCGTTTCATCCGGACGACCGAAACCGAGCACAAGTCGGTCGTCACCGCGTTCCTGCAGCGCCTCTGGGACCGCGGCCAGATCTATCAGGCTCCGTACTCCGGCTGGTACTGCATCTACGAGGAGCGGTTCTGGACCGCAAAGGACCTGGGCCCCGACAACACGTGCCCCGACTGCGGTCGGGCGGTCACTCACCTGGAAGAGACGAACTATTTCTTCAAGATGGGCGAGTACCAAGCGGCGCTGATCGCACACATCGAACAGAACTCCGACTGGATCGTGCCGGAGGAGCGGAAGAACGAGGTTCTGGGCTTCCTCCAGAAGCCGCTCGCCGACCTCTCCATCTCGAGACCGAAGTCGCGAGTCAATTGGGGAATCACCCTCCCGTTCGACGAAGACCACACTGTATACGTGTGGGTCGACGCGCTGATCAACTACCTCACCGCCTCTGGCGCGATAGATCCGACTCGGCCCGTCGGTGAGCAGGGATTCGAAGACGTGTCCGGCTCCTGGTGGCCCTGCGATTTGCACCTGGTCGGCAAGGATATCATCACCACGCACGCCGTATACTGGCCGACGCTTCTGATGGGCGTCGGCCTGCCGCTGCCTGAGCAGATCCTGGCTCACGGTTGGTGGTTGGTTGGTGACGCCAAGATGTCGAAGTCGTTCGGGAACGTGATCGACCCGCTCGCGCTGAGCAGCGAATTCGGTACCGACGCGGTACGCTGGTACCTCCTCCGCGAGATGGCCACCGGCGCCGACGCCTCGTATACGGCCGCACGCTTCATGACCCGATACGAAGAGTTAGCGAACGTGCTTGGAAACCTCGTGAGTCGAGTTATCTCCATGGTCGGCAAGTATCGCGACGGGGTCGTCCCGGATGCGCGCGGTACGGGGCTCGACGAGCAGATCGAGGCCACGTTCGCGACCGCACGTCACGCGATGGCGCGATACAAGGTGCACGAGGCGCTCGCGGCGGCGATGGACTTGGCGCGGACAGCCAACGGTTACGTCGAAGATCGTCAACCGTGGTCACAGGCCAAAGACCCAGGGGCAGCTTCGAAGTTGGACGAGACGCTCGCGAGCCTGTGCCGGGTTCTCGCAGCTCTGTGTGCGCTCTTCGAGCCCGTGGCGCCTCATAAGATGGCCGAGCTGTCGGCACGGCTGGGGCTGGGCGCCGTCCCGACACTGGATGAGGCGCGCTCCGTCTCCCTGGCGGGCCGAACCGTCTCGAAGGGAAACCCCCTGTTCCCCCGTGTAGACCCTGCTTGACCCTTGGCCCCGGCTTGACGAGGAGCGAACGCGGCCTTCTTTTCCGTCCTGTGGGTGCCCCAGTTCTGTAAATCGCTACAAAGGCGCTGAATGGCCGGTGATCGATGGACCTTCCTCGTCGTCCGTGGCGAGGACAGTCCCATCAAGCAGTACTCGTTCTCCTCTCACTTCCTCCGCGTCGCGATCGGAGCGGTCGCCACTGCCGTCCTACTGCTCGGGGGGTATGCGCTGGTCGTGGGTCTCGATGGCTATTCACGCGTCCGGACCAGCCGCCTCGAGACCCGGAACGAAGCACTTCGTACGGAGTTCGAGCAGTTCCAACGCCGGATCGAGCTGCTCGAGAGCACTCTAGACGATGTCGCGGCAAACGATGCGCGGTTCCGTGGCATCGCCGGACTCGAATCGATCGATCCCGAAGTACTGCAGGCAGGTGTAGGCGGCCCGGGCCTCGGTTCCCCCGAGAGCTACGCGCTCCGGTCCGTAGACCCGGTAGCCTCTAGGACCGCCTTCGCGGTCTCGTACGATCTCAACGCGCTCGAACGCCGGGCGCGGTTGCTCTCGGCGAGCCTAGCGGAAGCGACGGACTCGGTGCTCGCGCATCGCGACCTGCTCGAGTCTACCCCGTCGATCCTTCCCACCGCGGGTTGGAGGAGCAGCTCGTTCTCGAAGTCCCGCATGCACCCCATCCACCACCGCCCGCTTCCCCACGAAGGCATCGACATCTCGGCGATCAAGGGCACGTCGATCTACGCGGCAGCCAAGGGTCGAGTGGTCCTCTCCGGCTGGGTCGTCGGCTACGGGCTCACCATCGAGATCGATCACGGCTTCGGATACTCGACACTCTATGGCCACGCCGCCAAGGTCACTGCCCAGCGAGGCCAAGAAGTGAAGCGTGGGGACGTCATCGCGCAGGTAGGAAGCACCGGGATCGCAACCTCCGCCCACCTGCACTACGAGGTGCGCGTGAACGGAGTGGCCCAAGACCCCTCGAACTTCATCCTACCTGAACAGGTACGATACTGAGCCGCTCGACAGCTCCCCAAGTTCCCAGGGCGCCCTCGGGCGCCCTTTCTGTTGCCCCTAGAGGACCGTTCATGCGGGTTGTTCCGGGCCTTCTACTGCTTCTAGCCCCTCCGCTATCCGTGCACGCGCAAGCAAGTGACGCGGCCTTTGCCCCGGACACGATCGTGCAGATGCCCGGCGGCCCGCGCGTCGTCCTACTACGTGCCGAAGCCGATGGGGTCGCCGCGCTCAGGCTCTCCCTACCGTTCATCGAGAGTGCTGCGGAGGCGGGCGCCGGCCGGATGCTCGCCGCGCTGGCGGAGCACCGCATGCTGGGACCGGCCCGCCAGATTGGCGCCCGCATCTCCGCCACCCGGACGCCTTGGGGCCTGGCGTATTCGGTGGAAGGCGCCGAAGTCGATCTCGACTACCTTACGTACTTGCTCCGGCTGGCAACCGCAGAGCCTCGCCCGGAAAGCGGCCTGCTGGAGGCCGTCCGGGCTGAGCTCATCCGGGATCTGGACCGTCAGGCCGAGTCTCCGGGCGAGCGCCTGCTCGCGGACCTTCGCCGCGCAGCGGCGCCGGAGCTCACACCGTTGGCGAGATCCCGCAGCTCGGTTCGTCTCCTCAACGGAGCTCGGCTACGCGCGGTATGGCGGAGGACCCATAGGGGTCCGGCGATGTCGCTCGTGGCGATGACGTCCGCGAGTCCAGCGGCGCTTCTCGCGATGCTCGAAGCGATCGGTCTCCCAGCAGGACAAGTGACGGCTCCGCTGGACGCTCCAGACCCGGGAGACGGAAGCATCGATCCGCTTCCACTGCGAAGCTGGTACGGAGAGGCCCGAGTCGACCACGCCGTGGCGGATCCGCACGCGGCGGTCGCCGCGCGCCTCATCTCGCAAAGAGTCGCGGACGTGGGTCCCGGGGTTGAAGTCGGCGTGCGCCTCTGGCAGCTCCGTGACAGGACCTTGCTCGTGGTCGCGGGCGCGGCCGGGAGCCGGCGAGCTGGCGCTTCCCTCAGAGAGGCAGTGCAGGCAGCGTTCGGTGACGTTGCGGCTTCGCTCGACGCACGAGAAGTCAAAGACATAGTGGATCGTGTGGGCCGCGAGTACCGGACTCGCGCTCGCACACCCGGGGGGCTCGTCGAGCAGGTAGGCCGCATG
Source organism: Longimicrobiales bacterium (assembly GCA_965226625.1). Taxonomy (GTDB): domain Bacteria; phylum Gemmatimonadota; class Gemmatimonadetes; order Longimicrobiales; family Gaopeijiaceae; genus UBA1138. The sequence goes on along the minus strand of CBDDDK010000003.1, from coordinate 1,822,988 downwards.
GCCGATAGCATGGGTGACCCGTCGGACGCGTTGCGCTATCTCGCCAGGTTGGCCCGCGTGACTGCCGCGAGTCTCGCCGCCTATCTCGACGGCCTGGGGACGTCCGTGGTGGTGGAGCTTCTGCCATGAAGACACGTCGCTCGTCCGCCGTAACGAGAGGGTTGCTCGCCGCGCTGATCGGCGCCTGCGTTTCGCCCCTTCAAGGCCAATCCACCGCCTACGCCGCAGTGAGCGTCGACGACGGAAACCGGGCCCCGCTGGTCGTCATTGGCACCCGTCTGCCAATCGGCTCACGGCACGATGCAGTGGGCCTCGAAGGAACCGCGTGGCTGCTCGGCAACACCCTGGCCGCCCAGGCGAACGCGGCGCTGGGTCCGAAGGCTGAGGTCACGGTCGATGTCGGAAGGTCGTCGACGCTGTTCATCCTGTCCGTGCTGCCCGGCGCGTGGCCGGTCGCGTGGGCGACCTTCGAGCAGACTCTCTTCGAAGCGCCGCTCGACTCGGCAGCGTTCGAGCGGGAGCGGTCTACACTGTCCACACGGGTGCTTTTCCAGAGAGGATCCCCGGCGCAGGACTCCGAACGGAGGTCGATGCAGCTCGTCGCCTCGGCCTCCAGCCCATGGGCCCGGCCCGCGCGCGGCACGTACGAGTCTCTCGAGGCGCTGACGATTCACGACGCGCAACTTCTCCGCCGTACCGAATACTCGGCCGCATCTTCCGTGGTCGCAGCGGTGGGCCTTGGTGACAACCCGGTCTTGCGTGGTCACCCACCCCGACTCGTGACCTCCCCGCCCAAGGGACCAGCGTGGACCGTCGGTACGCTGCTCAATATCACCCAGGAAGTCACTAGCAGTTGGATCTCGGTTGCTTACCCGGTAGAGGGCCCACTGCCTCGAACCGCGTTGGAGTTCGTCGCACACCTCATCCGCTGGCGACTAGACCCGCTCCCGGCGGACCCGGACAGATATGGAATCGACGTGCGCTTGGTAGACGCGCCCCTCGGTGCGGTGATCGCCGTGGAGGCCGCTGTGACTCCGGAGGCGTCCGAGCGGTTGGAGCAAGAAATCCTGCAGGTCGTGTCCAGCCTGGCGGACGAGCCACCTGAAGGTGACTTCCTCACATGGGACCGTCGGCGCTTCCGTGCCGCCCGGCTCCTCACCGAAGCAGCTCCGGAACGCGCCGTGGCCAGGATCACATCGGATCTTATGCGCGATGGCGAGAGCCGCGACGTGGCAGAGGACATTTGGGAGATCACGCCCGAAGCGGTGGGGCGCGCGCTGCGCGCGCTCGGCGATCCGCGAGTCTTCAGGCTGGGTCCGGACCTCGGAGCTCGCTTTTCACGCTGAAGTCAGCCATGCGTACGCTCGAAGCCGATGACGCCAAGGGGAGGACCGGCTGGGGGCTCTTGTCCCTCGCGAGCTTGATGCATGTTTTCCCGCGCTTTACCTTAGGCGCTTGTTCCCCGGGTAACTATACTGACGGAGTTTTTATGAGGCGTAGCGCCCTCCGGTTAGCCATGAGCCTGCTTCTCGCCGCCGCAGCGTGCGGGCCAGCGGAGCTAGTGGTGACGATAGAGATCGATGTCGACGACCCTGAGGGGGACGGCACCATCACGCGTGCCCTCTCCGATATCGAGGTTCGGCTTGTTCCGTACGATCGCGATGCGGTCTTTGACTCGATGACCGCCGCGTTCGATACGCCAGAGCCCGCGGTCCCCGAAGATTTGGTCGCGGCCCGTGACGAGGTTCGCCTAGCGCAGGAGGCGTGGCAGCGGTCGCAGACACGCTGGAATACGATCAGAGACACGCTCCAGAGGCTCAACACCGCCCTTGAGCAGTACAATCGCGGTGAGGCCCGGTACGTGGCCCTTTTCCGCGAGTGGAACGACTTCGACGGGGAGCTGGGCGGCGTTGATCGGGAGATGACCCGATCGTTCGATCTCTTCACCGAGTTGCAACAGGGCACCATTCGCGCTTCGGACTCAGTTCGTATCCTCCAGGACAACTGGGGAGACGAAGCCTTCGCCGGCGTGGGTGAAGTTTTCCTCGCCAAGAGCCGGGCGTCTGGCCTCCAGGAAGCGACGGACACCACCGACGCCATGGGTATCGCGCGCACGCACCTCCGGGTAGCACCCGGCCAATACTGGGTATACGCCCGCTATGAGCTCGCCTACACGGAGCTGTACTGGAACGTCATGATCACACTCGAGAGAGGCGAGCCCATCCAGGTTCGGCTGACTCGAGGGAATGCCAACGAGCGCATCAAGCTCTAGAAGGTGGCGGCCCGCTGTACTTCTTCAACAGTCTTCTAGGAGAGTCGCTAGGGGCGAGAAGTCTTTGAGCGTAGCGGTGCAAACCAGCGTCTCACCGACGTTCGAGATCGACTCCGACGGTATCGGATGGATCACGTTCGACGATCCTGAGCGCAGCCTGAACGTGCTGGCGGAACCCGTCATGCGGCGCTTCGCGGAGATTCTCGAGATTGCCCGCACGGCCGGTCGACAGGGCCAGGTCGAGGTGGTCGTGATCCGTAGCGGCAAGTCCGGTTCGTTCATCGCCGGGGCCGACGTGGATCAGATCGCCGAACTCGAGGATCCCTCGGACGCCGAGCAGAAGATCCGACTGGGGCAAGCGATCTTCATGGACGTCGAGGCGCTCCCAGTTCCAACCGTCGCGGCGATCCATGGAGTCTGCTTGGGCGGCGGCGTCGAGCTGGCGTTGGCATGCACGCAACGCGTTCTGTCCGACTCGAAGAAGACAAGAATCGGGCTGCCCGAGGTCATGCTCGGCATTCTGCCCGCCTGGGGCGGCACGACCCGCCTGCCCCGCCTCGTCGGCCTACAGGCCGCCCTCGACTTGCTGCTCACGGGAAAGCAGATCGACAGCCGAAAAGCTCGGCGGATCGGCTTCGCCGGAGAGGTTTATCCCGAGCACATCTTCGAAAAGATGGTCCGCGACTTCGCTTTGAAGGCACGTGGGCAGCCGCGTACCGGGTCCCGGCGCAAAGCCAAGCTGGTTACGCGCATCCTCGACGGCACCACGTTGGGCCGCAAGCTCGTGCTACGGAATGCCCGAAAGAAGGTCCTGTCGAGCACGGGTGGGCACTATCCGGCACCACTGCGCATCCTGGACATCCTAGACGAACACCAGACTGGTCCCCTCGAGGCGAGCCTGTCGGCGGAGGCGCGCCTCGCAGCCGAGTTGGTCGTATCTACGGTCGGCAAGAACCTCATGCACGTGTTTCGCATGCGCGAAGCAGCCCGGAGGGGAACCGGTACAACGAGTGGCGATGCCGCGCCCAGAGAGGTGAGGCACCTCGGCGTGCTCGGAGCCGGCATCATGGGGGGCGGCATTGCGCAGTTGGCCGCGTACAACGACGTGCGTGTGTACATGAAGGACATCCGCCATGACGCGGTGACTGGAGGCCTCCAGCACGCCCGCGGGCTCTTCGACAAGGCGGTCAAGCGACGCAGACTCTCGACGCGTGAGGCGTATCAGCGCATGGAGCTGGTCACCGGCGGTCTCGAATACCACGGTCTTTCCACCACGGAACTCGTCGTGGAGGCCGTAGTCGAGCGCATGGACGTGAAGCGTGCGGTGCTTCGAGAAACCGAGCAGAACGTGGACGAGGCCTGCGTCCTCGCCACGAACACGTCGTCGCTCTCCGTGGATGACATGGCGGGCGCGCTCCAACGTCCCGAGCGGTTCTGCGGCCTGCACTTCTTCAACCCGGTGCACCGGATGCCACTCGTGGAGGTCGTCAGAGGATCCGCGTCGGACGCCGTCACGCTCGCGACCGCATACGCCTTCGCACTCGAGCTCGGCAAGGTCCCGGTCGTGGTCGGTGACGGACCGGGTTTCCTCGTGAATCGAATCCTGGGCCCCTACCTGAACGAGGCCGGCTTCCTGCTGGGAGATGGGGCGAGCATCCGACAGATCGACGCCCAGGCGAAGCATTTCGGCATGCCGATGGGCCCGCTGCGCCTCATCGATGAAGTGGGCATCGACGTCTCAGCCCACGCGGGCGCCGCTCTTCACGAGGGTCTCGGAGATCGCCTGGCTCCTTCCCCCGTGCTCGTAGCGCTCGGCAAGACTGAGCGCCTTGGCAGGAAAGGAGGCCGGGGCTTCTACCTGTACGAGAAGGGACGCCAAAAGCAGGTCGACGAATCGGTGTATGCAGATCTTGGAGCGTCGGTGCCCGCCGAGAGACGCAAGCTTCGCGATCGGGACATTCGTGCGCGGCTCGTCGTACAGATGATCAATGAAGCCGCGCGGGCACTCGACCAGGGTATCGTACGCTCCGCAGCAGACGTGGACCTCGCGATGATCATGGGCACGGGCTTTCCACCGTTCCGCGGCGGATTACTTCGCTTCGCGGACTCGTTGCACCCGAGAGGGGTGCTCGACCGCGCACGCGAGCTAGAGCAGGTGCATGGACAGCGTTTCACACCAGCGGACCTTCTGGTCGAATTGGCGAATAGTGATCGCACGTTCTACGAGGCCTTCAGTAGGTGATCGGGGGCATCGTGCCCTGCGCAGGAACCTCCGCTCGCATGGGGAGGCCTAAGGCACTGCTCTCGATCCATGGCAGGACCTTCGTACAAGCCGTCGTCGATGCCTTGAGCGCCGGCGGGTGCGAGCCCGTGTTAGTGGTCGTATCGGATGACCCGGTGATCGCGGAAGCCGCACGCGCCACGGGGGGGCGCGTGCTCACGAATCCACAGCCCGGTGAGGGGCCCATCACCTCGATGCGGCTCGCGCTGGCGGAATTGGAAGACTCCGTGGAGGGAGTAATCTACCTCGCTGTCGACCATCCATGCGTTCGTGCCGAGACCGTTGCGAGGCTACTGGACGCCGCGCGATCGACGGACGCGCCGCTCGTGATTCCCGCGTACGAGGGCGAGCGCGGCCATCCGAGCTTCTTCCGCAAGAGCCTGTTCGGCGAACTAATTGATCCCACGCTGGACGGCGGGGCACGGACGGTCGTGCACAGACATCTGGACCACGCCGAACTGGTCGCGGTGAATGACCCAGGGATCCGCTTGGATATCGCCACGCCGGCGGACTACGAGACGCTGCTCGCGGCCGGCGCTCACGCGCCGTGACCCTGCACGCCGCGGACGCCGCGACGCTGTTGGTCGAGACGGCGGAGGAGGGCGGCAGCGCGGTGGTCGCAGTCCTCGTCGGCGGCAACTCCGACGCCCCACACGCGGCCCGCGTCGCATGGGTCGAATGCGCAGGCCTTGAGCCCGAGGTCCGCGGCTCGCTAGGCGCCGCTCAGCTCGATGACGCGGCGATATCTGTGATGAAGGACGTCCTCGCGAACCCGAGGGGCTGCGACGGGCTGCACGAACTGACGGTCGACGGAGCCGTGCTCGAGCTCTACCTCGAAGTGCGCAGGCCGGTCCAGGAGCTGATCATCGTCGGAGCCGGACACATCGCCCAGCCACTGTCCCATCTGGGCGCGTTGCTCGGTTTCCGGGTGTCGGTGCTGGATGACCGACCCGACTTCGCGACTGGCGAGCGATTTCCCGACGCCGAGCACGTGTTTCAGGCCGACTTCGATGATCCGTTCAGAGACGCAAGGCTGCACGAGCGCTCGCACGTCCTGCTGGTCACGCGCGGCCACAAGTACGACTATGCGTGCCTCGTGCGCGCGCTACGCGTGGATCCGCCTCCCGCGTACATCGGTATGATCGGGAGTCGGCGGCGTGTTCGCGCGACGTACGTGCAGCTGCTCGACGAGGGGTTCGACCGTGAACAACTGGATCGAATTCACGCCCCCGTCGGTCTCGACATCGGCGCGGAAACGCCCGTAGAGATCGCGGTGTCGGTAGCGGCTGAACTGGTGAAGATACGGAGGGGAGGCACGGGAGCCTCGCTCCAGGAGGTGGAGCGGGTAGCAGAGCGCTTCTTCCCTGGCGGAGACGAACAGAGATGACGCACGACGACGACAGGTCGCTGACCCGAGCGCTGCAGACGGCCCGCGCAGCGGGCCGACGGTGCGCGCTCGCCACGATCGTGGGCACGAAGGGCTCCACACCTCGCAAGATCGGCGCGCGCATGCTCGTCGACCCTGAGACCGGATTGGTCGGGACCGTCGGCGGTGGCTGTGGTGAGGCAGAAGTGATCGAGGCGGCGCACGAGGTGCTGGAAACGGGTATCCCCCGTCGTGTTAGGGTCGACCTCACGGACGATTTCGTCTCATGGAGTCCCGCGGTGTGTGGCGGCGTCATGGATATTTTTCTCGAGGCGGTGGACGGCCGCGCCTCGAGCGGCCCTTAGCAGCCCCCAGGTGACGGAGCGTCCCCGCGTCCGTATTCACTACCGGCGCGCGCCGGATCGAGAGCAGATCTTCGATCAAACCGTGGTGCTGGAGCGCGACGACGTCATCGTGACCCTTGCGGAAGCGATGGAGTTGGATCCTCCCATGCGCATCGACGGAGAGGTTGCGCTCGAGACGGGCTCCTCGGTCGTTTGGTTCACCTTCCCCGGCGCGTGGCACGACGTCGGCAGCTTCCACCTCGCCGACGGCACTTTCGCGGGCTTCTACGCGAACGTGCTCACACCGCCGCGGATCGACGGGCGAGTTTGGCACACCACGGATCTGTACCTGGACGTCTGGGTATCGGCTGACGGGACTGTCCGACTGCTCGATGAGGATGAATTCGACCAAGCAGTGGGACGTGGCCTCGTGGACAAAGACACCGCGCGTCGGGCGCGCGAGGAGGCGGACCGGCTACTGGCTCAGGCGCGAGACGGGTCATGGCCACCCGCCGTGGTACATGAGTGGACGCTGGAGCGGGCGACCTTCCTCGGCTAGCAGGCCGCGGCAGAAATACAGCGGGCTAACCGTCGATACGGTACGCCGCACACAGCCGAGCCACGTCGACATGAACTCGCTTGAGCACTGCCGGGTCTTCACGCAAGCAGTCTATCAGCCGGTCGTAGCCTTCGAGAGCCGGGGACGGGATCTCGATCTCCTCGTGGTGATAGGAGCCTTCGTCGACCAGCACCAGCCGCACCCTCGACGTACCCGCGCGCTTGCTCAAGAGCTACCCTCTCGGAGTCGCGCCACTTCCGGGACTGATGCGAAGAAGATCAGCGTGATGATGATCGCAGAGACCACGCAGTACTGACACCATGCCTCGATGACGAACGCCTCCAAGTATGTCAGGTACGCGGAGAAGAGGCCGCCCCCCGCCGAACCCGCCAGCAGGAGTCCGCCAATCATGCTCGATTCACGGTGGCTCGGTCGTAGACCAACGAACGAAAGCGCGAGAAGCACGACGTAGCCCAGAACCCCGATGAAGGAGACGGGGACCGGCCCGAGCGAGGCGTACCGGCTGGACTGCACGGTTGCACAGTCGCCCACCCCACACACGATGGGGCCGCCCAGCCCCAGGTTGTGGGCGAAGAGGTAGAGCGCCACGAAGAAGCCCCCCAACGCCAGCACCGCCACCACCATGCGATTCATGGGCGGGGCGGCCACCGCCGCGCCTCCCATGTTCTGTGCTTCGTAGCTCACGCTTGCTCCGCAGGTGTCAGTTGGCCCCGCCGGGGTCCCCGGAGCCCGCGAGCTGGTCCATCGCGCCTTGGATGCCCTCGAAGGTGACAGGAACCCGTAAGGACTGGCCGTTCCCATGCACCATGACCGTCGGTGTCGAATTTACGCCGAGCTCGTACCCCAGACGCATGTTGGCCGAGACCAGATCGGCGTGGCGGTCACTCTTCACGCACGCTTCGAAGTCGTCACTGTCCAGGCCTACGTCCTCACCGAAACTCATAAACCGTGCCATGGGACTCGTCTCGAGCCGCCAGGATGTCTGGTTGCGGAAGAGCGCGTTGTGGTACTCCCAGAACTTGTCTTGATCCTGGGCGCAACGCGCCGAGCGTGCAGCGAGGAAAGAGGTCGGGTGAATCGTGGTGAGCGGGAAGTCATAAAAGACAAACTTCGCCTTCCCGGTCTCGACCAGCAGCAGCTCGACCTGAGGCTTCACGGTCAGCGCGAAACTGCCGCAGCCCGGACACGCGTAGTCACCGAACTCGATGATGGTGATAGGCGCGTCGTCGTCACCCTTGGGGACGCCCTGAGCCATTTCGGCCAGCAGCGCCATATCGTCCAGCCCCTCGACCTCGATCGGCTCCATCGCCGCTGCGCCGAGTGCCGTGCTGCCGAGGGAATACCCGACGGCGCCGATCCCGACCACCGCGACGACACCCAGGATCACGTAGAACTTCGTCATGTCGGAGCCACCCTGCTCACGGGCCTTTCTCCGTTCGTCACCTCTAGACACAGCCTACTCCCATGCGCAGCGCCCGCGCGGTGGCGGGCTCGGTATCATGTGCGGTGAGCCCGCAAGGCGGACCCGTACGAATGATGCGTTGCGCATTCAAGATGTTTCCGCAGCGGAGCTGGATCAAGCGATGCGGGTGAGGGGTCGTGCTCAGGCAGTCAGCAGAGCGAGTACTTCGTCCGTGGCAGAGAGGTCCTCGAGCACGTGGTCCGCGCCCGTCTCCGCGAGCTGGCGGAGGCTGAAGTGACCTGTCGCGACAGCGAGTGTACGCGTGCCCTCACGCTGCCCGCACGAAACGTCCCGAGGGGTGTCACCCACGACGATCGCATCGCTCGGCTCGATGGTATCGCGCCAGGCGCGCCGTGCACGCTCGAGGGCGATGGCGGGAAGTTCGTCTCTCTCCTCGTGGTCGGAGCCATAACTTCCGAGTTTGAAGTGGCCCCACAATGCTGCCGACCTGAGCTTGAGCTCGGCGCCCCCCACGATGTTACCGGTAAGCAACCCGACACCGATGTCGTTCATCTCGCTGAGCGCCGCCAGCAGGTCTGCGACGCCGGGGAGCACGTCCACCGGATGGTGGACCAACTGGACCTCGAGCTTCTCGAGGTAACGACGGAATAGGTCCGGCAAGCACGACTCGACTCGGGCGGGGTCGTAGCCAACGCCAGCCAAGAGCTCCCACACGATCTGCGGATCGGTCTTGCCTGCGAAGCTCACGCTCTCGAGGTCTCCGATCGTGCCAAACGTCTCGAGCATCGCCTCGCAGAACGCATCTTTCGCCGGCCCGCCCGAGATGAGCGTACCATCGACGTCGAAAAGAACGACCCGGCGCATCGCTCAGGCCAAACCAGCCAGTAGGCTCGGATCCAAGTTGCCGCCGCTGACCACCGCCGCGACGGCCCGGCCCTCAACGTCGATTGCCTCGGAGAGTAACGCTGCGGTCGTCGCCGCCCCGGAGTACTCGACGACTAGTTTTCGGCGGCTCACGAGCCACGCCGTAGCTTCTCGAATCGCATCGTCGTCGACGGTGATGACATCGTCGATCAAGTCCCGTGCATGCTCGTAAGTCAGCTCGCCCGCGATCACGGGAGCCAGGCCGTCCGCAATCGTGTCGATCTCCTCGATTATCGCGGGATGACCCTCGTCGAGTGCCTTACGCATCGAAGCAGCTCCTTTGGGCTCCACCCCAATGACCTGCGAGCCCGGTAGCAGCCTCTTCACCGCTGCCGCGATCCCGCTCGCGAGCCCTCCGCCCCCGATGGGCACCAACACCAAATCGACATCGGGCCACTCCCGCGCGATCTCGAGGCCGACCGTTCCCTGTCCGGCAATGATGTGCCGGTGGTCGAAGGGTGGGACGATGACCAACCCTCGCTCCTCCGCGATCGCTTCCGCGCGAGCCATTCGCTCGACGGAGGTCGTGCCCTCGTATTCGATCTCGGCCCCTAGCCGCTCGACGCCGTCTCGCTTGACCTTGTGGGCGGTCGTGGGCATGACCACGACGACGTGCACGCCCCGGAGCTTGCCCGCGAGCGCCACGGCCTGGGCATGGTTGCCCGAAGAGTACGTGATAATGCCCGACGAGACCTCATCGTCGGAGAGTTGCGACACGAAGTTGTGGGCGCCTCGGATCTTGAACGATCCCGCACGTTGCAGGTTCTCACACTTGAGGCGCACCTGGGCACCGGTGGCGTCGGAGAGCGCGTCCGCCGGCAGCAGAGGGGTCGACACCGCGACGCCGGCAAGACGCTGCGCCGCGGCCTCGATCTCAGTCAGGCCGACGAGCCCCTCGCCCTGCACCAGGTCGATCATTCCTCGTTCTCGCCCTTCTCTTCGTCCTCAATTACGACACGCGCGAGATCGACCACGATATCACCCTCGTCCAGATTCACGAGCTTCACGCCCTGTGTCGCCCGGCCGATGAGCGAAATCTCGGCGACCCGCTGTCGGTTCACGACACCGGCTTTCGTGATCACCATGAGCTGTTCGTCCTCTTGAACCGCCTTGATCGCGACGACCTGCCCCGTTTTTTGTGACGTCTTGAGGTTGATGACCCCCTTGCCGCCACGCTTTTGCAGGCGGTACGCGTCTACGTTTGTCCTCTTCCCCATGCCGTTTTCGGAGACAACCAGAAGTGTCGAGTCGGGACGGACCACGACCATCCCCATGACCACGTCGTCGCCGCGGAGATTGAGCCCGCGCACGCCAGCGGTGGCACGCCCCATCTGGCGCGCGTCGCGCTCGTTGAATCGGATCGCCTTGCCGCCGCGACTCGCGAGGATGATCTCGTCGTCACCCGACGTGATCTGAACGTCGATCAGCTCGTCGCCTTCGCGGATGTTGATCGCGTTGAGGCCCACCGCGCGGACGTTCCCGTACGCGGATAGCGCGCTCTTCTTCACCATGCCCAGGCGGGTGGAGAACAGGAGGTTCTTCTCCTCCGAGAACTCCCGCACCGGCACTACGGATGCGATCGCCTCATCGTCGGCGAGGTTGAGCAGGTTGACGATGGGCTTTCCGCGCGCGGTCCGGCCACCGACCGGTATCTCCCACACCTTGATCCAGTAGCACTGGCCGCCGCGTGTGAAGATCATGACGTAGTCGTGCGTGGACGCCACGAAGAGGTGTTCAACCCAGTCCTCGTCCTTGGTATCCATGCCGCGCAAGCCTCGGCCGCCACGGCGCTGGGCCCGGTACGTGTCGAGCGCGAGACGCTTCACGTAGCCCTGATGGGAGACCGTGAGCACCATGTCCTCCTCGACGATGAGGTCCTCGGCGTCGAACGAGCCGACCGCTTCGGTAATCTCGGTCCGACGGTCGTCGCCGAACTTGCCAGAAACCGTGTGCAGCTCCTCCTTGAGCATCTCCATGCGCCGAGCTTCGGACCCCAAGATCTCGCGCAGGTCCTTGATGACGATGTGTACCTCGCCGAGCTCCTCATCGAGCTTGTCGATCTCGAGCCCGGTGAGCCGCGCGAGTCGCATGTCCAGGATCGCCTTCACCTGCCGCTCCGACAGCTCGAACGCCTCCCGCAGCTGCTCGGAGGCCGCCACCACGTCCTTCGAGCCGCGGATGATCTTGATCACCTGGTCGATATGGTCGACTGCGATCTTCAGACCCTCGAGGATGTGCTCGCGCTCGAGCGCCTTGGCGAGGTCGAACTCGCTCCGGCGCACGATGACCTCGTGGCGGTGGTCCAAGAAGTGACGCAGCATCTCGCGGAGCGGCATGACCTTCGGCTGACCATCGACCAGCGCTAGCATGATCGTTCCGAACGTCGACTGCATCTGCGTGTGCCGATACAGCCGGTTGAGAACCACCTGGGGCACGGAATCCCGCTTCAGCTCGATCACGATGCGCATGCCATCGCGATCGGACTCGTCCCGCATGTCGCGGATGTCGGACAGCTTCTTGTCTCGAACTAGCTGAGCGATTTGCTCTACGAGCCGCGCCTTGTTGACCATGAACGGGAGCTCGGTGACAACGATCCGTTCGTTGTTCGCGTCGATCGGCTCGATCTCGGCCCGCGCGCGCATGACGATCCTGCCCCTACCCGTGCGATACGCGTCTCGGATGCCCTCCCGCCCGCACACGAAGCCGGCCGTCGGGAAGTCCGGGCCCTGGATGATCTGCTCGAGTTCCTCTTGTGGAAGATCGGGGTCGTCGATCAGCGCGATAGACGCGTCCACGACCTCACGCAGGTTGTGCGGAGGGATGTTGGTCGCCATACCGACCGCAATCCCCGACGAGCCGTTGATGAGCAAGTTGGGGATTCGCGCCGGCAGGACGGTCGGCTCGTTCTTGCTGCCGTCGAAATTCGGCCGGTAGTCGATGGTCTCCTTGTCGATGTCGGCGAGGAGCTCCATCGCCAGAGAAGTGAGGCGCGCCTCGGTGTACCGGTATGCCGCTGCGGAGTCGCCATCGACTGAACCGAAGTTGCCCTGACCGTCGACGAGTGGGTAACGCAAGGAGAAATCCTGAACCATGCGCACCATCGAGTCGTAGACGGACGAGTCACCGTGCGGGTGATACTTACCCAAGACGTCACCGACGACCGTCGCACTCTTTTTGTACGCGCGCCCGGGACTCAGGCCGATCTCGCCCATGGCGTAGAGGATGCGGCGATGAACCGGCTTGAGACCGTCCCTCACGTCCGGGAGTGCGCGCTGCACGATCACGCTCATCGAATAGTCGATGAACGATTCGCGCATCTCGTCCTCGAGCAGGCGTGAGAGAACCGTCTGTCCACCCCCGCCGTCTCCTCCTACGAGCTCGAGCTCGTCACTCATGCGTCCGTCCTTCCTAGGGTTCAACCCGCCGGCTCGCACCGACTCGGGGCCGACTCAGTAGCGCACCGAGAGACCGGTCCATTTGCACTCCGGGCAGCGGCGCCTGGTGAGCCTCCGCCCCATGAACTTCGACAGCAGGTGATGCACGCTTTTCCTCTTCAGCCGCTCTGTGTCCCTGCCACACACCGGACATGTGTCTCCCACAGCGCTCACCCTGCCCTCGGCGTTCTCGAGCATCATTTGCACGCCGCCGACGATGAGGCCCATCGTGAGTAGTGACACACCAGCAACGAAGCGAGTCGGGGAAACGAACGACTCGAGTCCGTCGACCAAGGCCTGAAAGCCCGACGACAACCGGACCGCTGTGAGGGAAGCCGCTTTGGTAGACAGCTCCAGACCCAGCACCGCGAGCCCGACTGCGAGGAACGGCGTCGTTCGCCGCACTAGCGGTTAGGGCCTACGGTCACGAGGGGTCCGGGAGGCAAAAGAACGTGGGGCAAGCGCTTGCTCCTGTGAGGCTCTAGGATGTCTCCTGAGGGCGCTCGGGGCGCTTCCTCCCGAGACTGTGAAAAATAACGCTTTTTTCCGCCCGAATCACGCCATTACGACGAAAGATTTCAGCTCTTCCAGCCCGCCCTCGGACAGCAGGCTTCGCAGCTGCTCGCGCGCGCCTTTCTGGCCGACGGCGCCCAGGTGTAAAACATCCCGTTCAGCCAGTGCGCGCGCGGTATCCAGGACCGGGACATCGTGTATTCTTTGGCCGATTTTCCGCGGGTCCACTTCGGCAAACGCGGACAGCTTTGCGCCTCGTTTAACAAGCTCGGTGGCTAGCGCCTTGCCCACCGGGCCAGCACCCCAGATCAAGGCGCCCTCGATAACCCCGGGGAAAGCCTCGAGCAGGTAGTGCACCTTGCAGCGCCGGAAAGCCTCCGGAGAGTATGTGGGATCTGTCCGGGACAGCCTGCTCTCCCCCTCACGCCAGCTCAAGAGCTTCTCCGGAACCACGCCCAGCCCCCCTCCGGCGCGCCACAGCCGGAAGACGAGGTCATAGTCCTCGGGCCACCCCCGGTCCCGATACCCTCCGACCGCCGCGACCGCCTCCGCCCTCATGAAGAACGTCGGGTGCGCGATCGGGCACTCGACGAAGATCTCACGGGCCACCTCCTCCCGCGTCGTGATCGAGTTCATCCATGCCTCGTACCAGCGCGCTCCTCCGTGCACGTGCTCACGAGGGAAGTACTCTACCCGGCATCCGCAGATCGAGAGCTTGGGTTCGGACTCCATCCACTCGTATTGACGAGCGAACCGCGTCCGCGCCGACACGTCGTCGGCGTCCATGCGAGCGAGGTATCGTCCCCGTGCAACCCCACGGCCGACCTCGAGGGCGGCGACGATGCCCTGAGGAGCCTGTTGAATCACGGTCACGCGCGCATCACGTGAAGCCCATGCCTGCAACTTATGGTAGGTATCGTCCATGGAGCCGTCGTCGATGGCGACAACCTCAAATTCGACGAAGGACTGCTCTTCGATCGATTCGATCGCCTCGTCGAGATGCGCGGCACCGTCCCGGACCGGGAGCAGCACGGAGACGAGTGGAGGAGCTGTCATGGGCGACGACGGGACGGATCGGCCGACAGGTCGATGGAGCCAGTATCTCCGGGTTCGTTCGGTCCCTTCCAGAGGATGCGGAAGCGACCTACCTCGGCGGACCACCGGAAGCGGGCCTCGAGGCTGTCGAGCAGTGGTCCTTCGACCGGGGGCGAGAACAGCCGCCGCTGGTTCAAAACCACGACCTGAAGACCGGTGTCGTCTGTGAGAGACAGGATCCGGCGGGTCCGGCCTTCCGAGTCTTCGAAGAAGTCGACGAGAGTTCTGGTCGGATTCCGGAGGCCGGTGAGGAAGTACACTTCGGGCGCATCCGGCAACGCGAGAACGCTCGGCCCGGTATCGAGACTCCCGAGCGAGCGCACGAGCTCCTCCAGCTCGGCCTTCTCCTCGGGGCTCACGCGAATGCCACGAGCCCGCTCCAGAGTGAGCGCCTCGGTCTGCCGGTGCGCCCGGTACCGGAACCCCAGGTGATAGAGGAATCCCGTATCGAGGCGCCAGACCGAGAACGCGATGAGCACGATGGTGATGAATAGGAACCACCCCCGGCTGGCAGGTTCGCCGTGGGCCACCAGCGCGGTGGAAAGCAATAGCAGGAGCGGCGCCGCATACAGGAAGTAGATCGGCGCCGCAAAGGGAATCTGCACGAGATTGCAAAAACCAAAGACCGCGAGCACGAGCAATGCTCCCGAGCCCGAGTGGGTCCCTCGTCCGTGCCCGGTGCGGCGAACGAGGACCCAGGCGCCGGCCACGGCGACGACCGGGCCGAGCGACGTCAGGGTCCACCAGACCGCTCGGTAGACGACGTCGATATGGCTCATCATAACCAGGGTCAGCACCGCGCCGCCCACCACGAGCGCGAGCAGGCGGTCCCGAACCGTGCGTACCCCCGGTGCCGAGGCGACCCAGACCACCAGTGCGATGGCCGGCAGGAAACCGAGGATTGGCAGAGAGTCCCTGGCGGCAAACTCGAAGCGCATACGGGGGAGCACGAAGACTCCCTGGTACAGTGTGCCGAGCGAACCCGAACCGAGATACGGCAGCGCGAACAAAAGGACCGGCACGAGTACACCGGCTGCGAACGGGAGAGCCAGCCCGAGCAACCTCGAGAACCGCTCGATGGAGGGTCGCCCACGGCTCCGCCCCACGCTCGTCGCGACGCCGGCCACAGCCGCTAGCGGCGGGAGCGCGAAGTAGATGAGTCCAATGCGGGCACTCCCCGTCCGCACCACGTACAGGGCGAGCAGTGACACGATGGCACACGCCGTCAGGGCCGCGACTCTGTACGACGTATCCGACGCGGTGTCACCCGTTGGGCCTTCCGACGCCTCCAAGTGGAGTAAGAACACGAGAGTGCCCGCCACGTAATAGAGCCCCACGATCTTGAACAGAATCGAGACCCCTCCGGCGACACCCGCGAGCACCAGCCACACGATGTGGCGTCGCTCGAGGTAGCGCAGAAGAGAGGCCACACCCGCGGTCGCGAGAAAGAGGTTGTACCAGCTGGGCATCCCCTCGGCGTAGACCGGCAGCGTAAGTGTCGCCGCGAGGAGCGTGACCGCGGCGGCCAGTTGCGGGCGTGCGAACGTCCTGGCCACGTACCAGACCGTCGGGATCCAAAGAAGGTAGGCGACGAAAAACACGAGCCGAAGCGTCATCACGCTGACGCCGAGAACGCGAAAGGCCAACGCGTTCAGCTGGGCCTGCCCGCCGGTATAGACGTCCACGAAGTCCCGATGCGGGAGCTCCCCCGCTAGCACACGCTCCGCGGCGTGCCCCAGAACTCCGGCGTCGTGCGGAATCCAGCCCCGGTACAGGAGAGCATATCCGAGCACCGCGGACGCGGCCCACGCCGGCGAAGAGCATGCCGGCGAAGAGCATGAGCCCCTGGCGCGGGGGACCGCGTGAAAGCAGACGAGCGAGATGGGCCGGTGACATGTCGGCCAAGCTATCCGGCAGAAGCGTCGCGGGCACTTCGCGTGCGCCACTGGCGTCCGCGCGTCGTGGACTCAATCATCCTCGGCGAGATTTCCCTTCCTCCGGAGACAACGTGTCCACGCCGCCGCAGGATGCTCCCAGTCGTAGAGGCCGCCCGCGCCTGCTGTCGGTAGTTGCACCCGCTTACGACGAAGAGGACACTCTTCCGCAGTTTGCCGAGGAAGTCGGTGCAGTCCTCGGCCCACTCGCGGACGACTACGAGATCGTCGTCGTGGACGACGGCAGTAGAGACCGAACGCTCTCCGTCCTCACCGAGCTGAGCCGGCAGGACCCTAGGATCCGCTGGATCAGCCTCTCCAGGAACTTCGGGCATCAGGCCGCGCTGCTCGCCGGCCTGGAGCACGCGAGCGGCGACGTGGTCGTAACCATGGACGCCGATCTGCAGCACCCCCCCGCGCTGCTGCCTCAAATGGTGGACCGGTGGAGGGAGGGCTACGACGTCGTCTACACCGTCAAGAGCGACGCATCGCGGGCGCTCACTCTTCGGCGGCGACTCCTCATGAACGTCGGGTATTGGATCCTGCGGTTCGTTTCGGGCTTGAACCTTCAGTTCGGCCAGTCGGACTTCCGGCTTCTCGACCGCGCGGTGCTCGACGCGCTGATCTTGATGCCGGAGCGCGACAAGTTCCTTCGCGGCCTCATCGACTGGGTCGGCTTCAGTCAGTGCGGACTGGAGTACGAACTCCAGGAGCGGTTCGCGGGCACCAAGAAATATACGTTCCGGCAACTCCTCCATCTGGTCACGACCGGAGTCTTCGCGTTCACGATCCTGCCGCTACGGCTCTTCACCGCGGTGGGCATGACGATCGCGTGCCTCTCGCTACTCTACGGTCTTCTCGCGGTGATAACCGGCGCCTATGCGCTCATCGCGGACGATCCCGCGTTCTCGCCTCCCGGATGGGCCACGCTCGCCGCCGCGATCACACTGCTGGGCGGTGTGCAGTTGATCGGCATCGGGCTCCTGGGCGAGTACCTGGGTCGGGTCTACGATGAGGCCAAGGGTCGCCCGACGTATGTGGTCCGCTCGGCATCAGAGCAACAGGAGACGTGAGTGTCCCGTGGCGGCTCGCAGCAACGCCTGCTGATCGTCAACGCCGACGACCTCGGGCTGCACGAAGATATCGACCGCGGTATCGAGACCGCCCACTGCGAAGGCGTCGTGACCAGCGCGTCGATCTCGGCGGTAGGTGAGCGGTTCGAGGGTGGAGTCGACGTGTGTGGGCGCTGCCCAGAGCTCGACCTGGGGGTGCATCTCACGCTCATCGGCGAGCGGCCGCTCAGCGACCCGCGCAAACTCGGAGGTCTCGTGGACGGAGAGGGGCAGTTCGTCGTGGATCACCGAGTCCTGATCGCACGTGTTCTTTCGGCGCGCGTTTCGAGCGCGGCGGTTAGGCGGGAGCTCGACGAGCAGATCCGCAGGGTCCGGGACGCGGGGCTCCGGCCTACACATCTCGACAGCCATCAACACGTGCACGTCCTACCCGGTATCTGGCCCGTCGTCGTACAGTTGGCCCAGGAACACGGGATCGACTGGGTGCGGGTTCCCTCCTTCGCCCCGCTCCGTGACGGCCAGCCGGGAGCCCTCGTTGTGGCGCTCAGGTGGGGGCTCAACATGCTGCAGCGGGTCCGCAGGGGTCGCCTCGGGCGGCTCAGGACCTCCGACGCAACTCCTGCCCTGGGTCTGAGCGGGCACCTCACGGTCGAGAGGATCCTGTCCGCGCTTGCCGACGTGCCCAACGGTGCGATCGCAGAGCTCGTCACACACCCTGGCGTCACGACGTCGGCGCTCGCCCAGCGCTATCGCTGGGGCTTCGAATGGAGCGAGGAAACCGCCGCTCTCACCGATCCCCGGCTTGCCACCGCTCTTCGAGCCGCAGGCTTCACCCTGCGCGGTTTCGCGGGCCTAGGAGGGTGATCGGGAAGGGGGGTGGACCGCGCGACCCACACCAAGGCGTGGGTACCCCGCGCTTGTGCGCGTTCAGGCAAGGAACGACGAGGAGTCGTAGCCGAGCGGGCACCGCCGCCGAAGGCGGTGGTCCGACGAGGAGAGACGATGGATCAACCGCGCAACCGCCATGTGCCCACCACCAAACGTGACAATACCATACAAGCCAGTGGGTTGCGGTGGCACGCAACGCGGCCCGCCCCCCTTCCCGATCACCCTCCTAGCTGTCTGATATGGAGAAGCTGGCCTATGTGCAGACGCACGCGCTCGAGGAGTCGCACTGGTGGTTCGTCGGTATGCGCGACCTATACCGCAGGCAAATCGAGGGCCTCGGGGCGACCGGAAATTGGAACGTGCTTGACGTCGGGTGCGGAACCGGCGGAAACCTGGAGCTGCTAGAACGATTCGGCCGCACGTGGGGTGTCGACTACTCTCTCGCCGCTGCCGCGTTTACCAGAAGCCGAGGCCGGACTCGTGTCGCGGTAGGTGCGGCCACGGCCCTACCGCTCCCGGACGGGAGCTTCGATCTGGTCACCGCGCTCGGTGTCATCGAGCACGTCGAGGACGACGGCCGCATGCTCGCCGAGATGCTGCGTGTCACCCGGCCGGGTGGACACCTGCTGCTCATGACATCGGCGCACCCATGGCTGTGGAGTCAGCACGACGACAACGTGCATCACCTTCGACGTTATCGGAGAGCCGAGTTGCGTAGCCGCATCTCCGCGGCAGGATGGCAGATCGAGCAACTGAGCTATGTGAACATGCTGCTCTTCCCACCGATCGTGGTGCTCCGCATGCTGGGACGCCTCATGCCCAAGAAGGGGCCCGACGAGGCGCGGGGCATGACCGGTTTCGGACTTCCACCCGGACCCCTGAATCGGATCCTCGCGGGACTCCTCTCCTTCGAGAGCTCGCTCATGCGCCACGTGAACCTTCCGATGGGCGTGGGCTTCATCTGCCGGGCACGGCGCGACGGCTCGCACGGAACGGACTCCGCAGTCGGTCCCGTCCAGCGTCGCTGATGGCTCGCGGCACAGAGCGAATCGTCGGTGAGTTTCGAGCACCGAGCTACCGCACGGGTCTCTATCTTCGGGTCCGGTGGCATGTCTGCCCGTTCGACCGCGTGCTTCCCCTCGTGCCCGACCGAGGCCGACTCCTAGACGTGGGGTGTGGCTCCGGGCTCTGGCTGACCTACCTCGCGCTGGAGAAACCGATGCTTCGCCTCGACGGCATCGATCCCGATCCCAGGAAGCTGGCGCTCGCCCGGACGTCGCGCGCCGGGGAATTCGAGCTGCACGAGGGCTCGGCGGGCGACCTGCCTGACGGTACATACGACTGCATAACGATTCTCGACGTGCTTTACCTCATGCCCGACGGACAGAAGGCGGCGGTGCTGTCCGGCTGCTTCCGGGCTCTGAGACCGGGTGGCTCACTCGTGGTGAAGGAGCTCGACACTCGGCCTTGGTGGAAGTTCGTCCCCAGCGCCCTCGAGGAGTTGCTCGCGGTCCGCCTGGTAAACCTGACCCACGGGGAGCGGCTTCACTTCCAGAGCGTCGGGGCGCTGGCGGATGCGGTCACTGGTGAGGGCTTCAGAGACGTGGAGACCCTCCGCGTGGACCAGGGCTACCTACACCCACATGTCGTCGTGAGCGCGCGGAGACCAAAGTAACCGTTAGCGCCTAGCCCTGCCGTCCCTGCCGCTTCAGCACCTCGGCCAAATACCTCCCAGTCGCGCTCTCCGGCACGCTCGCGACGGTCTCAGGCCTTCCCATGGCAACGACCTCACCACCACTCCCACCAGCACCCGGGCCCAGGTCTATCACCCAGTCGGCTACCTTGATCACGTCGAGGTTGTGCTCGATGACCAGCACGGTGTTCCCCGCATCGACCAGGCGGTAGAGAACGGACAGCAGCTTGCTCACATCCTCGCCGGAGAGCCCGGTCGTCGGCTCGTCGAGGATGTACAGCTTGCGCCCCTTCTTACCGGCCGCGCCAGCGAACTCCCGCGCGACCTTGAGCCGCTGCGCTTCTCCGCCAGAGAGCGTGGTCGCGGCCTGGCCCAAGCGCAGGTACCCGAGTCCGACCTGCTGGAGCTGCCAGAGCTGCTTGCCGAGCTTGCGCTCGCGTATGAAGAACCGAATCGCCTCGTCGACGGTGAGCTCGAGCACGTCCGAGATATGTTTACCGCGCACCTTAACATCGAGGATCTCCCGGCCGTATCGAGTACCGCCACAGTCCTCGCAGGGCACGAATACATCAGCCATGAAGACCATCTCGATCTCGACCTTGCCGGCGCCCTTGCAGTGCTCACACCGACCTCCGGTGACGTTGAAGCTGAAGTGGCCCGGACCGTATCCGCGCTGCCTCGCGATGGGTTCGGCGGCGAAGAGCTTCCGGACCTCATCCCAAGCCTTGATATACGTCACCGGATTCGAGCGCGGAGTTCTTCCGATGGGAGACTGATCGACGAGCACGACCGCGTCCAGATGGCTTAGTCCCTCCAGCGCCTCATACTCCCCCACGAGCTCGCCCAGGTGCTCCTTGGCCGACGTCTCCCCGCCGAGCTCCCGCTCCGCGGCGCGGAAGAGTACGTCGTGGACGAGCGTGGACTTCCCGGAACCCGAAACCCCCGTCACCACCGTGAGCGTGCCGAGCGGAACGTCCACATCCACGCCCCTCAGGTTGTGGAGCCGTGCCCCCCTCAGCGTGAGGCACGCGCCATCCACCTGGCGGCTCCTCTCGGGTAGCGCGACGGAGGAACGCCCGGACAGGTACCGACCCGTAGCGGTGTCCTCGGCCTCCAAACTGTCCGGCGACCCCTCATACACCACTTGCCCGCCCTGATCTCCCGAGGCGGGACCGAGCTCGACGACGTGGTCCGCTGCAAGAATCGCCTGGGAATCATGCTCGACCACGACGACTGTGTTGCCCACCGCACGGAGTTTCTGAAGCAGGCTGAGCAGTGCACCGGTGTCCTTGGGATGGAGCCCGATCGTCGGCTCGTCGAGCACGTACAGCGTGTCCACCAGTGCCGCACCGAGCGAGTTCGCGAGGTTGATGCGCTGCGCCTCCCCACCGGACAGCGTGCGCATCTGTCGACTGAGCGTGAGGTATCCGAGGCCGACTTCGGCGAGGAACGCGACACGCGAGCGAAGTTCGCGGACGATCGTCTCAGCGATCTGGGCTTCCATCTCGCTGAGCTCGAGCCCCTCGAGCCACGGACCAAACTCCTCGAGCGGCATGTCGGCGACCTGAGAGATCGTGTGCTTGCCGACACGCACCAGAAGCGCTTCGGGCCGTATGCGGGCACCCCCGCACTCTCGACAATCCTTCGGACTCTGGTATTGTCGCAGGAAGACACGAATGTACTGCTTGTACCGCTTGTTCTCCTTCGAGACGAGAAACGGAATCACACCCTTGAAGCCCTTGGCACCGTACAGCACGGCCTCCCTGAACTTCTCCGGTAATTCCTCCCAGGGTGAGTAGTAGGAGACGTTCTCGTCGAGCGCGAAATCCCTCAACCGGTCGCGGGCGCGCCGATAACGTGGCTTCGACCAGGGATCTACCGCGCCGTCACCCAACGAGCGGCCAGGGTCCGGTACCACCAGTTCAGGATCGTAGTCTAGAGTAGCGCCGAAACCCGTGCACAGCTTGCACGTGCCATACGGGCTGTTGAACGAGAACAGTTGCGGGGTCGGATCCAGGAAGGTGACTTCGGGGTGATCCGGACAACGAAAGTGCTCGGTGAAGAGAAGTCGCTCTTCCCCTCCCTCACCCGTAGCGACCACGATCGAATCTCCCTCTCCCTCGACGAAGCACAGCCCGAGCGAATCGGCGAGGCGGTCCGACGTGTTGGCCGCTACCTTGAGTCGGTCGACGACGACGAGCAATTCCCCGACCGCGGTGACGTCCACTCCGAGTGTCTCGGCATCGGCGGCGTCATCCCCGGAGATATCCAGCGATGCCCCGTCTGCGAGCAGACGTATGAAGCCCATCGCGTGCAAGTTCGAGACCATGAGCTCGTGCGTGACCTGCCCACTCCGCGGAAGTGGGAACGTGACCTGGATGCGTGTTCCCTTGGGCAGCTCCAGGACGCGGTCGACGGCCTCGCTGACGGTGTCGGGACGGACCTGCCGGTCGCACTCGGGGCAATGCGTCCGCCCTACACGCGACCAGAGCAGACGCAGGTAGTCGTACACCTCGGTCGCGGTGCCGACGGTGGACCGGCTCGACTTGGTCGGGTTCTTTCGCTCGATGGCGACTGCCGGCGAGATGCCCTCCACGGAATCCACATCCGGCTTCTCCATTCGCTCGAGAAACTGCTTGGCATACGTGGAAAGTGACTCCACATATCGGCGCTGACCCTCGGCGAAGAGCGTGTCGAGCGCGAGCGAGCTCTTACCAGACCCGGACGGACCGGTGATCACCGTGAGCTGCCGCCTGGGGAGGTCCAGGTCAATGCCCTTGAGGTTGTGCTGGCGAGCTCCGCGAATGCGGATGGGGTCGTTCATGCCGAACGATATCACCGCCGTCCACACCCCACAGGCCTTGACGCCCGATCGGGGCCCGGACAGCTTTCCCGGACTATGAAGAACATGATCCACGTCGCACACCATCATCGTCACGCCGCCCTCGCGGGCTGCGGAGGATTGGTGCGTACCTAGGACGTAGATCCAGGAAGCAACAAGCCACCGCGGCCCGTCTCGGACGGGCCGCGGTTTTTTCTTGGAGACGAACCGTGGCTCTACCTCGAACAGATCAACGCATCCGCATCGCGCTGCCGAACAAAGGGCGCCTCTCCGAGCGCGCGCTTCAACTCTTCGAGCAAGCTGGCCTAAAACCCGCATTCAGGGTGGACCGGGCGCTCGTGGCGTCCCTGGGCGATGACTTCCAGGCGATCTTCGTGCGCGCTGCGGATGTCCCGGAGTACCTCGCCGATGGAGCCGCCGACCTCGGAGTCACAGGCCTCGATCTCGTAGAAGAGAGCGGCCGGAGCGTCGAACAAGTGCTCGATCTCGGCTTCGGCCGTTGTCGGATGGTCGTAGCCGTACGCGACGAATCGACCGCGAGCAGCGCGACGGACGTGCCCGCCGGCACGCGGATCGCCACATCGTTCCCGCGAATAGCGTCTCGGTACTTCGAGGCGCTCGGCATCCCGATCGAGATCGCGCCGATATCGGGTTCGACAGAGATTGCGCCGCACTTGGGCATAGCGGACGTCATCGTCGATCTGACCTCTACCGGTTCGACGTTGCGCGTGAACGGGCTCAGGGAGATCGACACGATCCTCGACTCCTCCGCTCACTTGATCGCTCGACAGGAATCGCTCAGCGACCCCTCGAAACAGCGCGCGATCCACGACCTGGCCACGGCGATCCAGTCGGTGCTGCATGCACAGGAGAAGCGCTACCTGATGGCCAACGTGCCGCGTGCCAAGCTCGACGAAGTCCGTAAGGTCATCCCCGGACTGTCGGGCCCCACGATCGTCGAGGTTCTCGACTCGGGATCCTGGGTCGCCGCGCACGCGGTGGTGGACGCCGAAGCGGTCTATCAAACGATCGCCCGCCTCAAGGAACTGGGCGCCGAGGGCATCCTGGTCACTCGCATCGAGAGGTTGATGCAGTGAGCGACGTAGAGCTCTTCGCAGAGGGACCGCTCGGCGACCTGGACGCCGCGATACTCGAGAGGCTACTCGAGCGGAGCCCAGGGCATGCCTCCGATGTATCGACAACCGTGAGGCGCATGATCACAGACGTGCGGGAGCGGGGGGACGCTGCGCTGGTGGAGATGGCAAAGCGCTTCGACGGCGTCGAACTCGCTGATATCGAGGTGCCCCGGGACCGCTGGGACGCGGCCCTCGGGGCCATGCCTGTGGAGGTCCGGCAAGCCCTTCTGCGTGCGGCTGGCAACATCCGGAGCTTTCACGCAGCCCAAATTCCGAGAGACGTCGTCCTCGACGTCGAACCGGGTGTGCGCATCACGCGCGCGGTGGTCCCACTCGAGAGGGTCGGGGTGTACGCACCCGGGGGAAGGGCCGCATACCCCAGCTCCGTGCTCATGGGCGTCGTGCCCGCAAGAGCCGCGGGCGTGGACGAGGTGGTCGTTTGCTCCCCTCCGGGGCCCGAGCTTGTCCCACCAATGGAAGTCCTGGCCGCCTGCGCCGTCGCCGGCGCCGACAGGCTCTTCGCGATCGGCGGCGCGGGGGCGATCGCCGCTTTGGCGTTCGGGACCGAAACGGTGTCCGCAGTCGACGCGATCGTCGGCCCGGGGAACCGCTGGGTAAGCGAAGCGAAGCGGCAGGTTGCGGGCCGCGTGGTGATCGACTGCCCGGCAGGCCCCTCCGAAGTGCTCGTGGTGGCGGACGACTCGGCGGACGCAACCTGGGCTGCGCACGAATTGCTGGCGCAAGCCGAACACGACCCGGACGCGACGTGTGTGCTCGTGACGACCTCCGAGCGGATGGCTCGAGAGAGCCGTGCGGCACTCAGCCGGCTGCTGGCGGACGCTCCGCGAGCAGGGGTAGCTCGAGCGGCTCTCGCGAGCGCAGGCGCGATCCTGCTCGCGAGCTCAGACGCCGATGCTTTCGACTTCGCGCAGCGGTACGCGCCCGAGCATCTCTCGATCATGACCGCCTCCGGCGTGGAGGACGCCCGCCGGGTCCGCACGGCCGGAACCACCTTCGTGGGGAGCCATGCGTCGGTGGCGTTCGGTGACTACCTCACCGGAGCGAACCACGTGCTGCCCACAGAAGGTCGGGCACGCAGCTTCTCCGGTCTCTCCGTGCAGCACTTCCTGCGGTCGTACACAATCCAAGAGGTTACGCGGGAGGGGGCGGCGGCGATGGCGGACGACGTCGCGACGCTCGCCACGGCCGAAGGGCTGCCGGCACATGCGGCGGCGGCTCTCGCGAGGTCAGGCGTATGAGCCCGTTCCCTCGCGAGGACTACAGCGGCCTCACTCGGTACGCACCGGACCGGCGCCAGGTAGACGTCGACCTGAGCGACAACACCAATCTCTGGGGCACGCACCCGGCCGCGCTCGCACTCATCAAGGCCGCCACCAGCGACGACCTAGCCCGCTACCCAGAGCTCTACGCCGACCAGCTACGCTCAGCCGTGGCGCAGCGATTCGACGTACCGGTAGAATGCGTGACCACTGGTGCGGGCTCCGACGACGTTCTGGATTCGGCCTTCCGTGCCGCGTTTGGAAGCGGCGCCACAGTGCGCTACCCGAGTCCGACCTTCTCCATGGTCGAACCGCTTGCGCGCATGAACGGCATCGGTGCTGAGGCGGTGCCGTGGTCTGAGGCCGCCCTGGACCCTCGGCTGCTCCTGGAAGAAGATCCCGACTTAGTCTACGTGTGCCGCCCGAACAACCCAACGGGAGAGCTGCTTCCCGAAGAGTGGATCGAGCGGATGCTCTCGTACCGTGGTGACCAGGGACCGTTGATTATTATCGATGAGGCGTACGCCGACTTCGCTGAAGAGACGATGATTTCCTGGGCGGTGCGGACCCCACGCTTGCTCGTTGCTCGTACCGCCTCCAAGGCGTTCGGCCTCGCGGGCCTTCGCTGCGGCTTCGGCGTCGCCCAACCGGAGACCACACTGGAGATCGAGAAGTCTCGGGGCCCGTACAAGGTCTCTCGACTCGCCGCGGCGGCGACCGCCGCCGCACTGCTCGACGAAGACGGTTGGATGGCCGCCACAGTAACGGAGTGCCTCGCGAATCGCGCGCGCCTCACCGACGCACTTCGGACGCGTGGTCTCGAGCCACTCGACTCGCGTACCAACTTCGTCCTGTTCGCCCCACCCAGCGGGTCCGCGTCCGATGACGCGCTGGCGCTGAGGGAGCGGGGCATCGCGGTGCGCCCGTTCGCCGGGACCGCAGCCATCGGCGATGGTCTTCGCGTGACCGTCGGCCCATGGCCTCTGATGGAACGCTTTCTGGACGCGCTCGACGAGACCACGTGGGCCACGGGGCCAAAGGGAGCCAACCCGCTCCGGGGAGGAGCATCGTGAAGCTCGCGCTCTTCGACTACGGCGCCGGGAACCTGCACTCTCTGGGCAAGGCGCTCGAAGGCTCCGGAGCGAACGTGGTCGTGACCGCGGATTGGGCAGAGGCGCTCTCCTTTGACGGCATCGTGCTTCCCGGCGTCGGGGCATTCGGACATGCCGCACGGGCGCTTCCCGCTGATCGAAGCCGGATCCGAGGGGCGCTGGAAGCAGGACTCCCATGCCTGGGCATTTGCCTGGGTATGCAGCTTCTCTTCGACGAGAGCGACGAGTCCGCCGGCACCGGCATCGGGCTCGTTCCCGGGCGGGTGTCACGCGTGCGCGCTGCGATCGTACCACAGATGGGGTGGAACGACGTAGAAGTCACCTCCGATCCGATCTTCGCCGGAATCCAAGGGCTGGTGAGCTACTACGCGAACTCCTTCGTCTGCGAGCCCACCGAGGAGTCCGATACCATCGCGTGGTCGGAGTACGCAGGTGTTCGCTTCACCGCTGCCGTACGCCGCGCCAACACGTGGGGCATGCAGTTCCACCCTGAAAAGAGCTCTACGGCGGGCCGCCGGATCGTAACGAACTTCGTTGAGCTGGCTCGGCGCGCCCGATGATCGCCGCACCGGCCGTCGACCTGCGCGGAGGACGTTGCGTGCAACTCGTGGGTGGGCGCCCCGAAGCCGAGGCGGTCTCCCTACCCGATCCCGTAGCGGTCGCTGAGCGTTGGTGGCAATCGGGCTTCGGCACGCTGCACTTGGTCGATCTCGACGCGGCGCTCGGCGACCGGGACAACTTCGCCCTGCTCAAAGAGCTGCTGGAGGCGACGAAGGCGGAGACACAGGTCGGAGGAGGAATTCGCGACGACGACCGGGCCGACGCGCTGATCGCCGCCGGGGCGGATCGCATCATCGTGGGGACCCGCGCGCTCGACGATCCCGCGTGGCTGACCCAGCTCACCGTTCGCCACCCCGCACGCGTCATGGTCGCGCTCGACACCAGGGAGGGGCTCGTGCTGCGAAAGGGATGGCGGGAGACGACCGGCCTCGAGCTCGGCGCACTGCTTCTTGAGCTGGCGGATTTGCCGCTCGCGGGGGTCCTCTCGACGGACGTGGGCCGCGAGGGGCGGCTGGAGGGCATCGACCGGGCAGTCGCCCAGAGTACCGTGTCAGCCAGCTCTCACCCGATGTGGATATCTGGTGGGGTTACCACGGTTGACGAGCTCGCCCACCTCGACGCTCTCGGCGCGGCGGGTGCGGTGCTCGGCATGGCCTTGTACACGAACACGCTGGACGCGGACGACGTGGCGCACCGTTGGGGAAACACGCAAACACGGTAGGGGAAGAATGAGCAAACTAAAGAGAGCAACGAAGGAGACGCAGATCGTGGCGGACGTGCGGGTCGGCTCGGGGAAGGCTAGCATCGACGTGGACGACCGCTTCCTCGCGCACATGGTGGAGACGCTGGCGCGCTACGCCGGCCTCGACATCGATCTCGAAGCCACAGGCGATCTCAAGCACCACCTCGTCGAAGACGTCGCGATCACGCTCGGACTCGCGCTCGCCGACGAGGTGCCCACCAGTGTGGCCCGCTACGGCTGGTGCCAGATTCCCATGGACGAGGCGCTCGCCGAGGCGGCCATCGATCTGGGTGGGCGCCCCTACTACGTCGGCAAGCTTCCCTCGAAGCTCTATACGCATTTCCTACACTCTTTCGCGAGCAACCTCGGCGCGACGTTGCACGTGCGCGTGCTGTGTGGGGACGACCGGCACCACATGGTCGAGGCCGCGATCAAAGCAACGGGCATGGCGCTCAGGCAGGCACTCGTGGACGGTGGAGTCGTGTTCAGCACCAAAGGCTCGGTACAACTGGAGCGCCTCGACTGATGCTGCGTCCACGAGTGATCGTGTGCCTCGACGTGAAAGACGGCCGCGTCGTGAAAGGCACCCAGTTCAAGAACCTCCGCGACGTCGGCGATCCGGTCGAGCTCGCGGCCCGATACGAGCAGGAAGGAGCTGACGAGATCGTCTTCCTGGACGTGTCCGCCTCTCGGGAAGGCCGCAGCACACTTCTCGACACGGTACGCCGTACTGCGGAAACGCTCTTCATCCCCCTAACGGTCGGCGGCGGCGTGCGCTCGGCGGACGACATCGGCCCGCTCCTGCGTGCCGGAGCGGACAAGATCAGCGTGAACACCGCAGCCGTGCGTGACCCCAGCATCCTCTCCATCGGAGCCGACCGCTTCGGGAGTCAGTGCGTGGTCGCCAGCATCGACGCGGCTAGCGAAAGCAATGGTTGGCGCTGCTACACACACGGCGGCTCGGAGCCGACCGGCCTGGATGCGATCGAGTGGGCCGCCACGTGCCGCGAACGCGGCGCCGGTGAGATCCTGCTCACCTCGATCGATCAAGACGGCGCCCGCTCGGGATACTCGCTCGGGCTCACCCGAGCGGTCGCCGATACCGTTCCGATCCCCGTTATCGCCTCTGGCGGTGCGGGGCGAGCCGAGCACCTCCGTGACGCTTTCGTCGAGGGCCACGCTTCGGCGGCGCTCGTGGCCGGCATCCTGCACGATGGCCTGACGACCGTCGACGCTCTGAAGTCGTCGCTGGCCGGCTGGAACGTGGACGTCCGGCACGGCCAGGCGACGATGTCCGACTCACCGAGCAGCCCGTGATAGGATAGACCCATGACCGATCGCACGATACAAAACGTCGCCGATCTGGACTCCCTCGATTTCGGCAAGTCGGATGGCCTAGTACCCGTGGTGGCGCAGGACGCCCGCACGGGAGAGGTGCTGATGCTGGCGTACGCGAACCGTGACGCGCTGGAGACGTCACTCTCTTCAGGCGAGATGCACTTCTGGTCTCGCAGCCGTGACGTGCTTTGGAAGAAAGGCGAGACGAGCGGGAATACCCTGGAGGTGTGCTCACTGCACGCCGACTGCGACGAAGACTCCGTGCTCGCGCTGGTGGTGCCGAGGGGACCCGCGTGTCACACGGGCGAGGCCACATGCTTCGGAGCAAGCTCCGCACCCGAAAGCAGGGGATATGCGCTCACCCGTCTAGTCGCCACGATCGAGGAGCGTGCTGCCAACCGTCCGGAGGGCAGCTACACGACTCGCCTGCTCAAAGACCGTAACCTGCGCCTCAAGAAGATCGGTGAGGAGAGTGCGGAGCTGATCGCGGCACTCGCCACGAGTAGCGTCGAAGAAGCCGTCGAAGAGGCCGCAGACCTCGTATACCACATGCTGGTCGCACTGAGAGCCGAGGGCGCAACGTTCGCGGACGTGGCCGTGGAGTTAGCGCGCAGAGCGAAGTAGCGCGCCGGAAATCCTCTTCCAAGCCTCGGGCACGGGCCCAGTCCCTCCGGGGTCACCACGTCCAACGAAGCCCCCGCGCTGTGTGGGCATCGTGTGTACGCAGGGTAATCGCAATGCCGCTCCAGCACACATCCAGGTCATTTACCGGCGCTCTACCTCCAGCCTCCCGTCCACGAACACGTACTTCGGCAAGACCCGGTAGTCGAACGGGTGTCCCTCCAGAACGACGAAATCGGCGTCCTTACCCACCTCGATGCTACCGATGCGGTCTCCCATGTCTAGCATCTCGGCCGCGTTGAGAGTTGCCATCTTCAGCGCTTCGACCTCGGGCACGCCATTCCTGAACGCCCACGCGGCGTTGAGAATGGGCTCGCCGCCCAAGCGGCCAATCGGTGACGCTCGGCGCGACGCACCCGGACCGTAGAACGCCACCTTGACGCCCGCCGTGCTCAGGATCGCTGGACCCGCGACGCTCCAGCCGTCTCCGCCTCCACGGATGTCGGAGCCGTAGCCTCCAGAGTTCCCGAGGATGACTCCCACGTCGGCGGCGGCGAGCGCGTCGGCCAGCTTGTAGGCCTCCCGTCCTCCGGTGATCACAAGACGCAGGCCGTAGTCCTTGGCGATGTTCAGCGCCTCGCTGATCTCCGCCACGCGATCAGCTTGGATGAGCGCCGGTACCTCACGGCGTAAGAGAGGAAGCAGAGCTTCGTGGCGCTGATCGTACTCTCGGGCCGGGCCTTCCCTCGAGTAGTGCCGGGCCGCGTCCAAGGCCCCCCGGATCATCGCCGAGGCGCTTTCCAGCGTGGCGGGAATGCGTGACGCGCCCGCCCAGTAGCGAGTCGTCCCGGAAGTCAGCGACATGACCATGCTGCTCGGCTCCCTCCTCACCATCTCCTCGAAGTCCAGACCGGGCGTCTTGACCACGACGCCGTTACCGCCGATCAGGTTCTGGCTGCCAGGAGTCACGTTGATGGCCGTCACGCCGATGGTGGTGTTCGTCCGGTACGATGGGAACCACGGATCGACCGTGTAGAGCGCGTTCATCTCCGGCACGATGGGCTCGGTGATCTCGTCGTTCTGGACCTGCCACTTGAGATCCCCGACCCAGTCGTTCGCGAACGCGCGAGCGATGATCGTTCCAGGCATGACGACCCGGCCACCCGCTTCCATTACCGGCATCCCGCCAGGGGCAATACCGCCGGCTTCCACGCGCGTGAACCTGCCTTCCTCCACGACGATGGTGGCGTTCTCGATGACCCCCTGGCTGACCGTGAAGACGTGGGCGCCCGTGATCGCGAACGCCTCGTCTTCCGGTCCGATCCCGTTGCGAAGAGTACCGAACGTACCGACCGACCGCGGCCGGTCCCGCTGCACAGTTTTGCCTCGCTCGTACTCCAGCTTGCCATCGACAAACACCCGCTCGATCCGGTCCGCGGTCAAATCCAGGAAGTGCCCATCCAGCAGAACGAGATCTGCGTCCTTGCCCACTTCGATGCTGCCCACCCGGTCCTCGAGCATCATCGCCTTGGCGCCGTTGATCGTCATGACCTCGAGCGCTTGCTGGTCGGTGAGGCCGTGCCGCGCCAGGAACGCGCCATATTCGCGGAAGTCCTTGAAGACCTGGCGGGACGCGTCGGTCTGGATGCTGGCCGTAATGCCCGCGCCCAGAAGCTCCTCGAGGAGGTTGAGCGGCTCGGGATCGTTGTAGTACTGAACGATCATCATCGGGCCGATGACCGGAATGACGTTCGTCCCGGAGAGGAGATCTATGAGCGGGAAGACCTCTTCCGCATGGCCCAGGGCTAGCCGGTCGATGAAGCCGTACTTCCTCGCCAGACGCAGGACCATCATGATCTCGCTCGGATAGTGCGAGTGGGTGTGGACCATGACGTCGCCCCGGATGACGGGCACGAGTGCCTCGAGCCGCTCGTCGACCGCGGGCGGCTGGTTGGCTCGCCCCGCCTTGTACGCATCCTGCTGGTGCATGTAGAGCCTAGCGCGTCGTAAGTAGTCGTCCGCCGTTGCGTACCAACCCATTACCGTTTGTGGGGTCTCGCCCGGCCGCAACTTGATCAGCGGGCGCACGGCCATCTTCAGGTCCACGTACGGCTTGAGGATCATGTCCGGGCCGGGAGCACTCTTCATCTTCAGGGCAACGGACTGGCCGCTCGAGATGATCCCGCTGCCGGAGCGGGCGATCACTGACGTCACGCCACCGGAGAGGGCGATCTGGATCATCGGGTCCTTGAGATCCAGGTTCTCGACCGCCTTCCATTCGGGGGTGAACGGTCCGGGAATCCGCGAGCGGCTGGACCTGTCGAGCGCCAGGTGGGTGTGGGCGTCGATCATGCCGGGAATAACGACTTCTGCCCGGTATTCAAGAGCGTCGGGGGGGACGTCGACGGAGGGTCCTACCTGCTCGATGACTCCGTCGCGGACGAGGATCTCACCGTTCTCGATAACGCCGTTCGTGGCGGTATGGATCTTGCTGGCGCGGATGACGATGGGCTGGGATTGGGCGGTCGCTGGACTCGGAAACGCGGCAGCACGTACGAGCACCGCAACCAGCAACGCCATTAGAGGAGTCCACATCGTCCTACCGTTCATGTTCACCTCCGGGGCGAATCGGGGCTTCGATTGTTCAGAAGTCCTAGCGCGTACCGGATCTTCGCGCCAGGGGTGCCCCGGGGGGTGCTTCATGAGCGTGATCATACCGTCGGGGATCATCGCGCTGGGGATCATCGCGCTGGGGATCATCGGCCCCCGGTTCAGGCCAGGACTCGCCGTCGACCTTCTGCCCGGGCGTCGACGCGTCGGCGTCGGTTGAAGCGCTCAGGTCGATCGAAACACTCAGAGCTGTGCTCAGCAAGGGCACGCCCAGGCTCAGCTGATCGTCGGAGACCCTTCGCTCGCGTTCTATGCCGTAACGGCAGCGCCCAAGGGCGGTGTTCAAAGGGGGTCTTGGCTTCGCACGGCTCTCGAGTCGTGCGAGCAAGACGCGGCCTGCGTCAGCAAATCGCGAGCAGGCCAAACAGGACGATCAACGGTCACCGCGTCACACATCGTCCTGCGGTAGTACAACCCTCACACTACCTTGCGCGGTCGCGCCCCCACCCCCCAACTCAGCATCGACTGAAACCCAGAGTCACACATGGCAATTCTCCGCATTCAACATATCGGCGTCGTCGTGCGCGACCTCGAGGATGCGTGCGCACGTTTCGAGCGCACGCTCGGCCTGAAAGCCCGTGATTTCCGCGATGATCAGGGCCGGGGCATGCAGCTCGACGCGCGCATCCTTCTCGGTAACGAATGCTGGCTGCACCTGGTTCAGAACTGGAATCCGGAGTCCCGTGTGTACGGCTTTCTCGCGGAAAAGGGCGAAGGCCTCGAGCACATCGCTCTCGAAACCGACGACATTAAGGCGGACGTCGCACACCTGCGCGAGATCGGCGTGCCCATCTGGGAGGACCGAATCCTTGATGCGAACGACGGCTACGAGGCCTTCGTCTTCCCGGACCAGCTCCCGGGCCTGACCGTCGAGCTCATCCAGTCACACGACCGCAGCTGGTTCTACCCGCCCGAGCAGGTCGGCCGTCCGATCAGCTCGACGATGGAGCTCGTGCGCCTGCAGCACATCGGCTTGGTGGTCGAGGACCTGCAGGACGCGTGCACCAAGTTCGAGCAGCTCCTCGCTTTGCGGGCGCAAGACTTCCGGGACGACCAGGGAAAGGGCAAGCAGCTCGACGCGCGTATCCTCTTCCCCAACCAGTGCTGGCTCCACCTCGTGCAGAATTGGGACCCCGCATCACGCGTGAATCGATTCCTCCACAGCCGGGGCGAGGGTCTCGACCACATCGCGATTCGCAGCCGCAACGTGAAGCACGACGTCGCCCGCCTACGCGACGACGGCGTTTCGTTCTTCGAGGACACCGTCTTCGACGCGAACGATGGCCTCGAGGCCTTCGTATACCCGGATCAGCTGCCGGGAATGACCGTCGAACTGATCCAGCCGCACAGCCACAGCTGGACCTTCCCCGACCCGAGCGATGCCCCCGGCCAAGCGGACTTGGCCGACCCGTCCGCACCAACCGCCCCTCCCCACGCCTGACGCCGAGATCCCCCGACGTGTACGACCTGACCGACAAGATCGCCATCGTCCGTGTCACGGAGCCCTCCGTGCGCACGTTCGTCGAGCAGATGCTGAGCGGGCTCGGTGCGAGCGATAGGGAGGCACGGATCAACGCGGACGGGATCGTCACCGCCTGCCTCTGGTGGCACCCAGGGCAAGGCCAGGGCCTGAGGAAGATGTTCCGCTACGCGCGACGGATGCGAAACGGAGGCATCGTCCCGAACGCCCCGATGCACTGGGTCACTGAGCGCACGTCGACGGCGCTCCTCGACGCGGCCAAGGGTCTCGGGTACGTCTCGTCCCGCATGGCCATGGACAAGGCGATCGAGAAAGCACGAAAAACCGGAATCGCAATGGTCGGCGTCCAGCACAGCAATCACTTCGGCATCGCGGGCTACCACGCGAAGCAGGCGGCCGACGCCGGCATGCTCGGCGTCGTGATGACGAACGCGGGCGCGGAAATGGCCCCCTGGGGCTCGGCCAAGCCCGTGCTCGGAACGAATCCATGGGGGATGAGCGTGCCGCGCCCGGGAGGGCATGCGCCGATCGTGCTCGACATGGCCCTCACCATGTCGGGCAAGGGCATGATGGGATGGTTTCAGCGCGAGGGCCTCACCATGCCGGACTCGTGGGCTCTGACCCCGGAAGGTCTGACCACGACGGACCCGAGCCACGCCATGGACGGCCCGCTCCTTCCGATCGGAGCGTACAAGGGATACGGGCTCAGCCTCATCACCGATGTGCTGACCGGGGTGCTGACTGGATCACTGTTCGGCGTCGATGTCTTCCAACACGACACTAACTTCGATGTCGCACACACGATGATCGCGATCGATCCGGAAGCGTTCATGGATCGCGCCACCTTCTACGAGCGGCTGGAGCGACTCCTCGAGGATGTCGTGACGGCACCGCCGATCGATCCGGCCAGGCCGGTTCAGCTTCCGGGCGAGGCCGAGCACCGACTCGCGCACGAGCGCCGACGACACGGGATTCCCGTGGATCGGGCGAACTTCCAGAAGCTGCAGGCTCTTGCCTCCGAGATCGGCGTGCCGTTCAGCCTCGAGCCCATCGACTAGATCAATCGACTAGATCACACGAACGCAACCGAGCGAACATGAGAGACACTTTCCAGGTGGGATCGGCCCACGTCGACGCGGGCAGTACCGCACGCGGAGCTATCGAGACCGGGCGCGGCGCGGACGGACGCGTCCGCGAGATCCCGGTGCTCGTATGCCACGGTGCCAAGGAAGGGCCATCACTGTGGATCAACGGCGCCACGCACGGCGACGAGCCAGAGGGGGCCTTCTCCATCTTCCGGCTGTTCGCCCAGCTCGACCCCGCGAAGGTCGCGGGCACGGTCGTGGGCGTTCCCGCAATGAACGTTCCTGCGTTCGAAGCTGGAAAGCGCGGCGACCCGCTCGACACCTTCTCCTACGACATGAATCGGCTCTATCCGGGTCGCGCCGACGGATACCCGACCGAGCGTGCCGCATGGGCGCACTGGGTTGCGATGAAGGACGCGTGCGACCTCCAGATCGCGATTCACTCCGGGGGAGAGCACTCGTACCTCGCGCACATGATCTTCGCAGCGGACGATCCATCGAGCCTCAAGCTAGCCGCGGCGATGGGGCCGCCGTGGGATCTCGTCTTCCGCAGCGGCACCGGCGGCAACAACCCGGCCTCGAAGATGGCCGAGCTCGGAAAGTGTGGGATCACCGTCGAGCTCGGTGGTAATTGCCGTACGCTCACGGCCGACTTCCATGAGGTCGCGAACGATCTCAGCGACGGGTACCTCAACGTGATGCGGCATTACGGGATGATCGAGGGCGATGCCGGCTACGCACGCGAGTGGCGCATGGGTCACCAACATGCCCTCCTGGCTCCCGCGTCGGGGATGTGGGTGGGCAGTCCGGACCTGGAGTTCGAGCAACCGCTGTCGATGGGCACAGTGCTCGGCCGGGTGTACGACCTCTACGGAGACGTCCGCGCCGAGGTCGTCGCACCCGAGGACGGTGTCGTCTTCGGCCTCCGCTCCCGTCCGTCCGTGCTAGAGGGCGAGTGGTGCTGCTTCTTCGGAATCATCGATGAGGTGCGTGACGACCTCATTGAGGGGTCGTAGCCAGGCCTCAGGGGGGGTCGTAGCGGAGCCTCAGGGCAAGGCGCCCTTCTCGATTCGGCCGCGCTCGGCCAGGCGTCCACGCCCCCGCTCGGCTGACAACTCTCCCTCCGAGACGATGACCTCACCCCGCGAGATCGTCCAGGTCGGGAAGCCGCGTAACACCATTCCGTCGTAGGGGCTGTAGTCGACGTCTGAATGCAGCATCGCCACTCCCACGGTTACCTCGCACTCCGGATCGACGACGATGAGGTCGGCATCCGCACCGGGTTCGACCGTCCCCTTCCGGGGATACATGCCGAAGATGCGGGCAGGCGCGGTCGAGGTGAGTTCGACAAAACGCTCCAGCGAGATTCGACCCTTCGCTACGCCCTCCGTGAATAGGATGGGCAGTCGAGTCTCGATGCCGGGCAGCCCGTTGGGAATCTTCGTGAAGTCGTCGCACCCGCCCGTCTTCTGACCCTCGAAGCGGAAGGGTGCGTGGTCGGACGAGACCTGTTGGATCGACCCGCAGGCTAGTGCGTCCCAGAGCGCCTCGACGTGCACGCGCGCCCGCATCGGGGGACTGCAAACGAACTTCGCCACCTCGCACCCCGCGCTCGGATCGTAGACGGAGTCGTCGAGCACGAGGTACTGAGGACACGTCTCCGCAACCACATGTGCTCCCCGATCGCGGGCGTCGGCGACGTGCTTCGCCGCTCCCGCAGACGTCACGTGCGCAATGCTGATGGCAGCACCCGCGACCTCCGCGAGCATGATCGCCCGATTGGTCGCCTCTGCCTCGACCTCCGGAGGACGGCTCGTCGCATGGTACGCCGGGCCGGTGTCACCGCGCGCCAGGTGGCGCTCGATCAGGTGCGTGACCGCGCAGTCGTTCTCGCAGTGCGCGTAGATCAATCCACCGTGCTCGGCCGCGGCTTCAAGCAGCAGAATCAGGTCCTCGTCACCGATCTTCTTGTCGCCGTAGGTCATATAGACCTTGAACGACGGGAAGCCCTCCCGGACGAGGCCCGCCATCTCCTCGATGACCAGATCGTTCACGTCCGTGACGATCATGTGGAATCCGTAGTCGATTACGGAGTCCGGCTGGATCTCCCCGAGCCGCCGGTCACGGGCAGCAAACAGCGACTCGCCCTTTCCCTGAAGGCCGAAATCGAGAATCGTCGTGACCCCACCGA
The DNA here is from genome assembly GCA_965226625.1 of Longimicrobiales bacterium. GTDB lineage: Bacteria > Gemmatimonadota > Gemmatimonadetes > Longimicrobiales > Gaopeijiaceae > UBA1138. The sequence goes on along the minus strand of CBDDDK010000003.1, from coordinate 1,786,110 downwards.
ATGCGCCCGCCACGGTCCCGGTATAGAAGTCGTCCGCTGTCGTGACGCCCAGCCTACCGATCGGGTGAGCCAGGTGCGTATGCGTGTCGATACCCCCGGGCATGACCCAATGCCCGTCGGCATCGATAACCCGTCCGTCCGAGGTCAGGCCCGAGCCGACCTCGACGATCCGACCGTCCCGAATGAGAACACCCGCGTCCTCCGTCGAGTCGGCCGTGACGACGGTGCCGCCCCGAATCAGCAGTTCGCTCACTACTCCTCCAGACCGGCCACGAAGCCCCGAATGCGCCCGATCGCCTCAGCCACGCTCTGCTCGGGAGCCAGCAAGGAGACCCGTACCCAGTTCTCCCATCGATCGCCAAACGAGTTGCCCGGAAACATGAGGACGCCGGTCTCGTCGAGCAGTCGATAGCAGAACGTCTCGGCGCCCATTCCGAACTTGCTCACGTCCGCCCACACAAAGAGGCCTCCGCCATGCGGACCGTAGGGAATACCCAGCTCGTCGAAGCCGTCGAGCAGGACGCGGCGACGATCTTCGTAGATCGCGAGATACGCTTCCCGCGGGTCCTCTTCGACCTCGAGCGCAGCGATCGCGGCAAGCTGGGAGAAGACCGGGCACGGGCCCGACGTAGTCGCCTTTATCGCCGTGACGGCATCAGTGAATTCCGGGGGGCCGACCAGGTATCCGACCCGAAAGCCGGTCATCGCGTAGGATTTCGAAAACCCGGACAGCAGGACCGAGCGCTCACCGGCTCCTTCTGCGGCGAGGAACGAGAGAGAAGGACGGGCGTCGAAGACCACGTCCTCGTAGATTTCGTCGGAGATCACGACAAGGCCGATGTCGGCCGCGACTTGCGCCAGCTCGCGCACTCCGTCCGCGGCAACGCGAGCCCCCGTCGGGTTGGACGGATTGATGAAGACGAGCAGCTTCGCGGCCGCACCGTACTCCCGCACCGACGTGGCGGACAGCTCGAACGGCTCGTCACCCCCCGTGGGGATCGAGACGATCTCACCGCCGGCCGCACCGATGGCCTGGTCGTACGAGGTGTATCGGGGATCAGGGCATACGACGCGATCGCCGGGGTCGATCAGAGCGAGCATAGCGAGGAAGAGCCCCTCTTGCCCCCCGTTCGTGACCACGATTTCGGACTCGGGATCGACGTCGACTCCCCTCTCCCGTCGCAATCGATCCGCGATTCCCCGGCGCAGTCGAGAAAGGCCTCGAAGTCTGTCGTCTCCGGTGAGATCACCGACCCCGGTTCGTGCGAAGCGCTCGAGGGCTCCATCGATGATCGGCGCAGGCGTGTCTAGGTCGGGATCTCCGCGTCCGAGAGATATGACGTCACCCCGTGTGCGCGCGAGGTCCATGAGGTTGTATCGGAGCGAAGTCGCCTTCTCGCCGGATCGGACCGCGCCCGTTGCGTCTGCGCCCGGACGTGCACCGCCAGGATCCCCGATTGGCCCCCCCGACCTGGCTGTCATGGTCGCACCCCGAGCGCCCAAAGCGCGGCACGCTGAGACGGCGCTGGCGCGCAAATCGACGACGCCTGCTTCCACTTCGTGATCTTAGTCACCGTCTCCGGCGCGGCAGCCACGAAGCCCAAAGTAAACGGGGCCATCCCGTCGACGGCATCCAGCGTCCCTATCATAACGTCTTCCGGGTCGCCCAAGCTCGAACTCCACGGGCCCGCATCAGCCTCGGACGGATCCCCCGGGGGCTTCTGGTCCTTGAAGAGGGCATCCCCGAGGACCCGAATCGTCACCTTCGATCGGGGGTCGTGGTAGCGGAGTCCGCCCTCTGACGCCTCGGACTCCGGCCCGACGGAGATCTCCAGCCAATCGAGAAGCGCGCTGTGACGACTCTTCTGGGCACCTGTCAGCGAGCCTCCCGGGAAGACCGCCAATCCGAGGAGCGTGACGAAGAGCGCCTCTCCTTCACTCGCGGTGATAAGCACCCCGTCGGCCCCCCGATCCGGAAGGCCCGACTCGGTGAGGCGCGCACCGATTCGCTCCCGGAGCTCGACCATGCCGGGCCGGACGGGGTAGTGCGTCTCACCGGCATGAAGGTGATGCCGAAGCGACTCGATGAGACCCGGCACAGGCACGCCACCATCGGATTGGTCGGCCGAGCCCGATCCCGGCATAGCGATCCGAGCGATGCGCGCCCGCGTGGACAGCGCAGCTGATACGACAGAGTTATCGTTCATTCGTTACGTGACCTCGTACTCGGGCGGCACGTGCTCCGCCAGGGTGTGAATGCACTCGAGCGCTCCCGCGACACCGACCTCCGCGAGGGCCCGCGAAAGCGTCAGCGCGTCGAAGCGGAAGCCACGCACCTCGCCCCGGAGCCCCGCGAGGAACCGAAACGCCGGGGCGAGTTCGATCGGGTCGTTCCACGCATTCCGATCGGCCGGGTCTGCGTCCGCGGCCTCCGCATTGGTCAACGAGGTCGGCTTGATGCGGAGTCCGGGCGTGACCGTGTTCACGCTGACTCGGGTCCCATCGAGCTCCGGGGCCAGACATCGGGTGAAGGCCTCCATGCCGAACTTGGAGGCGCAGTACGCCGCCTGGTGTGAAAAGCCCAGGACGCCCGCGCGCGAAGAGACGTTGATGATCGAGCCGCCATCACGCTTCAGGGCTGGCATCAGGTCACGCGTCAGAAGGACCGGTGCGGTCAGGTTTACGGCCAACGTCCGGTCCCAGTGCTCCGCCTCCAGATCCACGACCGCCTGTCGCTCGAGGATCGCGGCATTGTTGACCAGAACCTGGAAGCGAGGCGCGGCGGACAGCTCGTCAGCCAGGGCGCTCCGCTGTCCTCGATCAGCGAGGTCGACGACGCGCGTCTCGACCCGTCCCCCCTGCTCACGGATCTCCTCGGCCGCGGCGCGGAGCTCATCCTCCATCTCAGCGACCAACCAGACACGGCTGCCGACCGCGGCGTATGCGAGCGCGATCCCGAACCCGAGGCCACGACTAGCTCCCGTGACCAAGGCGTCGACGCCCTCGAGCGATTCGAGCTCAGGAGCGTCAAGAATCATCCCACCAAGGACCGCACGCTGTACGCACAGATGAAACCCAGATAGTTGCCGAGGGCGTAGCCGAAGATTCCGACCACGACCGCCGGGGCGACGAGCTTGTGCCACTTCATCGCCATGCCGATGGCGAGCGCCGAGCCGGGACCTCCGATCGCCGCCTGGCTGGCGATCGACACGGTCGCGAGGTCGACCCGCGCGAACCACCCTATGCCGTACGCGACGACCACGTGGATCACCATGATCACGATCATGAAGCTGAAGATCGGGAGTCCCGCCTGCGCTACCTCCGACAGCTCGGACGCGGCACCCAGCACGATGAAGAAGATGTGGAGCGCGAAGTACGAGAGGACCTCCGCACCTCTGAGCTTCCGCACCCAGGGGAGCTGAGCGACGATGAGCGCCATAGTCGTGAGCCACAGAACCTCCGGAACCGTGGGCAGATACTCGCTGAGCAACCGAGCGGTCCAGAGGGCGAGCAGCGGGAGGGCCCCGAGGATCGCCATGTCGGTGATGTTCAGCTCCGTGTCCGTCCAGCGCCGACGCATCGCCTCTTCGTCGGCTTCGTCCCCGGCCTCGGAGACGCCCGTCTCCACGCCGGAGCGGCTCAGAAACGTTGCGCTCAATATGCCGAAGAGCCCCATCTGCGCGAGCAGGTACGGGACGGTCGTGAGGTTGTCAGCAACAGCCGCCGCGGCGAACGTGCTCGCGTCCATCTCGAGGCCCTGCCCGACCGCCGCGAAGTTCATGCCGCCGCCGGCGAACGCGCCGGAGAAGGCTCCCGCCAGCTTCCACGTCTCGGGACCGACCCAACCGGCCATCACCGCTCCCGAAGCGACCCCTCCGACGAGACTCCCGAAGCACGCGGCGCCATACGCGATCAGCATCGGGCGTCCGGCACTCATGAGCTCGCGCATGTCGGTGCCCATGATCACCAAGACGATGGCGTACGGAATCGCGAACGTGAACACGGCGTCGTGCATCGGGCCGGTGTGTGCGATAACGCCCGCGTTCGCCAATACGATGCCGAGAAGCGTGCACACCACGGCCGAGCTGATCTTCTTCACCCAGTCGAAGCGTTCCTCGAGCCATCGCGTGAACGCGACGACGCCGAGCATGAAGGCGAGAACGATAACGGGGTCTCGTAGCAAGCGTCGAACTGCCGTTAGAAGATGGACGTCGTGACGAGCCCGACCGCCGGGTCCCCCAGGGCCACGCGTTGCAGGTTATCCACGACACTGCGAATCATCCCTCGCTGTCCCCCTCCGGTGCCTCCGCCCACATGCGGCGAGAGAAGCACGTTTGGACAGTCCGTGAGGGGGTGCCCGACGGGTAACGGCTCCTCGATGAAAGCGTCGAGACCCGCACCGGCAATACGGCCCGCGCGCAGCGCTTCCACCAGGGCCGTCTCGTCCACGAGCCCCCCGCGGGCAGTGTTGATGAGGATCGCGTCGGATTTCATCATCGCGAGCGCGGCCGCGTCGATCATCCCCTCGGTCGCGTCGGTATGGGGGGCGTGAAGGCTGACCACGTCGCTCTCGGCCATGAGCTCGGCGAGGGCAGCATGTCGGACGCCCGCCATCTCCTCGAACTCCGCCGACAAGGGTGAGCGCTTGTGATAGAGCACGTTCATGTCGAACGCCCGAGCCCTCCGGGATACCTCCAGACCGATGTCCCCGAGTCCCACGAGCCCGAGTGTCCTGCCGCGCAGCTGTCGCACGTTGTCGAAGCCGAGCCAATTGAACTTGAAGACATACTCGGTCGTCTGAACCGGCTCGATTTCCTTCTCCCGATACGCCGCGCCGATCGTGTCCTGATGGCCGGGAACGAGCATCCGGTAGAGTCCGAGCATGAGCGCCATCATGTGCTCCGCCACCGCAATCGCACCACCGTGTGGCAGGACGGACACCGGAACGCCGGCATCCTGCGCTGCGGCCCAGTCGACTGCCCACGGCGCCCTGCCCTGTACCTGGACGAGCTTCAATCCCGGCGACGCTATGAGCTGCGCGCTTACCCGTCGCCTCGCCGTCAGCAGCACGTCGGCACCGGCCACGATGTCGGGCAACTCACCATCCTCGGCGGCTCCAGCCCACACGATCTCTACGCCGGCCTCGGTAAGCGCCGCGTCGAATGACTCACGGATCCACTCGGGAATGTCTTGCAGATGGACGGCGCGCATGTCGCTCGGGGCCTGTGGGGTTGACGAGACAGGCGACGAAGGTAGAGAGCGCTCGACACCCGGGCAAAGTTTGCGGGCCGCTGGGAACGGGATGTAACATCGCCAACCTACAGGGAGGAGCGATGAGCATAGATCGTCGACAGTTCACCAAGCTCGCCGGGGCCGGGGCCGCCACGGCGGCCCTCGCTTGGCAGCAGGCGTGCCTTCAGGTAGCTGAGACCGGTGAGGTCTCCGCCGAGACGGTGCGTATCCTTCTCGACGTCCAGGGTCCGCGCGGCATCTATGGCCAGGCCGAAGAGTTCGAGCGGCTACGACGGGCGGTCGCGAATTCGATCCAAGTCTCGGAGCAGCTCCGGAACTTCGAGCTCGATGACGACGAGCAACCGCTCACCATCTTCCGACGAGGCTGACCGTGCAGGAGGTCATTCACTTCCTGACCATCCGCGAGTTGGCGGACCGGCTCGCATCGGGTGCGATCACGTCGGTCGACCTCACTCGGATGTACCTGGACCGCGCCGAGGAGCTCGACCCTCCTCCCTTCGATCTGCCGAGCGAGCCGCGTAACGACCACGACGGCAAGCTCTCCACGATGATTACGATCGTGCGCGACCATGCGCTCGAGTCGGCGGAGCAGGCCGATGCCGAGCTACGAGCGGGGCGGCGGCGCAGCATCCTCCATGGAATTCCCTACGGCGTGAAGGACCTTCTCGACACCGACGGCATCCGCACAACGTGGGGTTCGGGGATCTTCCGCGATCGCGTCCCGACGCGCAACGCCGCGGTGATCGACAGTCTCCAGGAAAGTGGTGCGGTGCTCATGGCGAAGATGTCGCTCGGAGAATTCGCCGGCGGCAATACCAGCAGCGCGCTGAATCCCTGGAAGCTGGACCGCACGAGCTTTGGCTCGTCGAGCGGCACGGTGTCGGCCTGCGTGGCCGGGCTCATCGGCTTCGGGATCGGCACCGAGACCGGCGGCTCGATCGTCTTCCCGTCCTCTGCCGTCGGAGCGTCAGGCCTGCGGCCCACGTTCAGCCGCGTCAGCCGACTGGGCTGCATGGCACTCTCATGGAGCCTCGACAAGATCGGACCGGTCGGGCGCTCGGCTCAGGACTGTGGCTACATCCTCGAGCAGATCGCCGGCTACGACGCTCGGGACAACTCGTGCACCGATCGCCCCTTCACCTTCCGGGCCGAGCCCGGGAGCATGCGCGGCAAGCGGCTCGGTGTGCACCGGGCGGAGTTCGAGCTGACGCAGTCCGATCACAATCGGCAAGTTTTTCAGGAAGCGCTCGATGTCTGGGAGAGGATGGGCGTCGTCGTCGAGGACATCGAGCTTCCGCTTTATCCGACCGGTGCGCTTTTCACGACGATCGTCACAGTGGAGAGCGGCACGGTCTTCAGACCGCTCTTCGACGATGGACGCGCCGCCGGAATGTTCTCCTTCAACGAGGATCGCGCGGCGGGGTGGATGGCCGGGCGCATGATGCCCGCAGCCGACTACCTGACCGCGCAGCGCATCCGCAGTCGACTCACCCGAGAAGCAGACGAGATCGTCTCACGATACGACGCCGTCATCGCACCGACCTGGCCGAACGGAGCCGCGCTCCGGGAGGTCAGCGAGGGCTGGCCAATCCCCGCGCGCAACGAATGGGAGCCGCCCGACGAGATCGACGCACAGACACCACGCCTCAACTACATCGCGAACCTCGTAGGACATCCAGGGCTAAACGTCCCCTGCGGATTCGACCCGGACGGGTTACCGCTCTGCTTCCAGATCGTCGCGTCCCCCTTCGACGATCAGTCCGCGCTCGACTTCGGGATGTCCTTTCAGCGGGCAACGAATTGGCACCTGCAGTGGCCACCCTATCCTTGGAGGCGATAGTGTCGGTCTGGCGTCAGGCCGTGTGAAGAACCCCGCCAGCGCCCGCCCAGGTGGGCCCGCGCGATCCTAGCTTGAAGCGATACCGACCCTTGAGCGCATCAGGTCTGGATCCAGATAGAGGACGACCAGTTGGTTCGTTCGTATTGCAAGCCCTCTGGTCTTGATCCCCTCCGGCTCGGACGCGGTCACGCCGAGACCGACACCGATGTCTTCCCCGACCGGATAGATCTTGAAGTGGACCGTGGCCATTCCTTGGGCCAAGCTCGTAGGGATCTGTAGGTCCACGGAGCGGGCCGCGTCCACCCTACCCAACAGGTGACGACGGTTGTCGGCGTCCACCACGTACACGCTCACCTGGCGACCGTGGTTGTTCATGACCTTGACCGTCGGGCCACCACCAGCGTCGCGCGCGAGCCGCAGAGCCGCGCTAGCCGCTGGTCATGATGAACAGCGGCTTGTCCGCAAAAGTCGTGTACTTCGGACGGAGCCGGTCGGTCTCGTAGAAGTGCTCCACGTCGACGATCTTCCTTTCGCCGACGACGGCATCGATCGGAACCGTGTCGTACACGCCGTTTCGCACCGCCACGAGTAGGCCGCTCTCACCCTGCTCGACCAGGTCCAGCGCCAAATTGCCGAAAGCCATCGGGACGATCGAGTCGAGCGCGTCGGGATCGCCGCACCGCACGAGGTAGCCGAGGCGCTGGTTGGTTACCTTGATCTCCCTCCCGTTGTTGAACGAGGGCGTCAGCTCCTTGATCGCGGCCGACAAACGGTCGCCGACCCCGCCGAGTTTCTTGTGGCCATACTGGTCCGCCTGGTCTTCCTCGAAGATCATGTCGTCCTGTCCGCGCATCGTGGCCCCCTCCGAAACCAGGACGACCGAGTATCGGCTCGGGTTACGGCTGCGGTCCAAGACCAGCAACTCCGTCAACCGCTCGACGTCGAACGGGTGTTCCGGGATGACACAGCGGTCGGACGCGCCCGCCATGGCCGGGACGAGCGCTGAGAAGCCGGTGTAGCGACCGAAGACCTCGATGACGAGGATGCTCTCGTGCGATCCCGCCGAGGTCCTCAACCGGTGTGTCAGCTCGATCGTCCGGGTCACGCAGGTGCTGAAGCCGATGCAGTAGTCCGTGCCGGGCACGTCGTTGTCCATCGTCTTCGGGATCGCGATGACCTTCGCGCCCTCCTGGTGGAGTCGGTGCGCGTACGAGAGCGTGTCGTCCCCTCCGATCGGAATCAGGGTGTCGACACCGAGGAACTCGAGGTTCGAGAGCACAGCCGGCGTGATGTCGTTGATCTCGTCGTGGTATGTGTCTCTCAGGTGGGTGGGGACGAAGGCCTCGGGCAGGTGGCTCGGCCGTGTCCGGGACGAGTGCAGGAACGTCCCCCCAGTCCGGCCCGCCCTCCGCACGACCTCTGGTGTGAGCTCGACAACCGCCCCCGAGTTGTCGGCGTCGGGGTCGGGCACCACCTCTACGAGGCCCCGCCAGCCGCGGCGGATTCCGAGGACACGGTACCCCTCCAGCACGGCGCGCAGTGTAACCGCTCGTATCGCTGGATTGAGACCGGGTACGTCGCCACCCCCCGTGAGGATCGCGATCGTGCCTTTCTTGCTCACCCTTCGCCGATCTCTGTCATCCATGTGCCGATGGCGCGCGCGAAGTATCGGGGGTCGAACAGCGTCCAATCCTCGAGGCCCGCGGGGAGCCGGTACTGCTCGCCCGCCTCGTCCGCGGTCATGCCGCGCTCGATGGCGCCCCGCGCCGCCGCCTCGACGTCGTCCAGGAGGCCGACGTAGCGATCGAGGGCGGCGTCATCTGCCAGTGGCCCGTGTCCTGGCACGTATGTCGTCGCCCCGCGCGCTCGGATGAGGTGCACCGCCTGGCTGAGCCGCGACGGGGCCGCGTCCACGTAGTTGGGGAACATGTCGTTCCAGACCAGGTCACCGCAGAAGACGACGCCTTGCTCCGGGATCTCGATCGTGATGTCCGAGTCGGTGTGGCCGCGACGTGGCACGACGATGATCGATCGGTCCTCGAGGTCGATCTCCGTAGGCCTTCTACCGTCGATCTCCCGCGCCTCGCCGAGCAGCTCGGTCGGCGCGCCGTTGTTCCGCTCCAGCGTCAGATCCCGGGTGACGGCCGTAGCCAGCAGCTCCGGCGTCCCGACGCCCGACGTCCCGGCGAGTCCGCCCGTGTGGTCCCCGTGATAATGTGTGACCACGAAGTGCGTCGGCCCGCGGCCGGCGAGCCGTCTCGCCTGCTCGGCCATCCAGCGGGCGCCGGCCTCGGACGCGAACGCCTCGATGACGACCACGCCGCTCCGGCCGGCGACGATGCCGCCGTTGCAGATCGTGGTACGATCGGCCATCGGGTTTGAAACGAGGGCCCAGATGCCTTCGGCGACGTGCTCGATTCGACCCCAGGGCTCCGAGGCCACGACCGGGAAGCGCTCCTGAGCCGCCCAGAGCCGTCGTGCCCATAGGGGGGCGGACATGGTCATCAGGCCGATGTGGGTCGCGCACGAGGCTGATCGTCGAACGAACGCGCGTCGCGAGTAGGCGGAGCCGGGATCCACGGGATCTTCCAGGTGGTGAGTCGAAAGCTCTGGTGAAGCTATGTGCCCTCTCGAGGCCCCGCGACCTCCCGGGCGGTTCGGCCCTGCCGCTCGCACGCGTCTACGACGTGCTTCCGCTTCCTTGCGCCGCCTGTGGGGGCCAGACGGGGGTTTTGGCCTTTCTCACCAACCCGTCCGTCAGTCCCGAGCGCGACACCGCGATACCGCCCGCTGCGAGGGCGCAAGGTCCCGCGGTCGCTCGCTCACGCGTCGTCCCCCGCCGCGGCCAGGTCGGCCTCTGCAGCCGCGGCGAGAGAGCGCATGCGGCTCGCCTCTGCCGCGAGTACCTGGCGACCGAAGCTTGTGACCCGATAGTACCGACGCCGCTCCTCCAGCACGTCCGAAGCCGGGGGACGGTCCCCCGGCTCGATCATGTCCTCCTCCACTAGGCGGCGGATGTACCGGTAGAGGTTTCCGGGCTCGAGCTGAAGGCGTCCCCCGCTACGTGACTCGATCTCCTTCACGATCCCATAGCCATGTAGCTCCCGCCCAGTGAGCACCAACAGGACGTGAAAGTCGACGGCTTTGAGCGGAAGGTGGGAGTGCGGATCGCGGCGGGCCCGGGGCATGTGCTCTTCCCCAAAGAGATGATCTACTGAATATGATCATACTGATCATACCGACCCCGCAATCCCCACCGTAGAGCAAGCGGGACGAAGCGCGGCCGAGCACTGCCACGCCACGCTCGCACGAACGTCAGTTGTCGACCCACGCGCGCGGCGGCCGCATCGGGTTCCACAGGACGGTGGCGGGCTAGATTACATCCGCTCCACCACGGCGGAAACCCTCTCCCGAGCCTCGGGTACGGACCCAGTTCCTCCCCGCTCCCGGCGCTCAGCACCATGGCCCAAGTCGACGCATTCCACGAAGAAGAGGCTGTGGGGAAGGCCTACGACGCGCGCCTTATGAAGCGCCTGATCCGGTACCTCTCGCCGTACCGATGGCAGGTGGCGCTGGCGATCCTCGTGCTGATGCTCGCGTCCGCCACCCAGGTCGTCGGGCCTTGGCTCACGCAGCTCATTATCGATGACGCGATACCCCGAGGGGACAAGGAGTATCTCGCGCTTCTAGCAGTGGGCTTTATGGCGGCGATACTGCTCGGGGTCGTGCTACAATACGCGCAAGCGATCATCACGACCTGGCTCGGTCAGTTGGTGATGTACGACCTACGCGCCGAGATCTTCGAGAAGCTGCAGCGCATCGATCTGCGCTACTACGACAAGAATCCGGTCGGCCGTCTCATGACTCGCATGACGAACGATGTTGAGACGCTCAACACCCTGTTCAGCTCGGGTCTGGTCACGGTATTCGGCGACATCTTCATGCTCACGTTCATCGTGATTGCGATGCTGAGGATGAATTGGCAGCTCGCCCTGGTGTCGTTCAGCGTGCTACCCCTCGTCTTTTTCGCGGCCTTCCTGTTTCGAGCCAAAATCCGCCGGGCGTACCGGGACATCCGCGTGCGCGTCGCGCGCATGAACGCTTTTCTGCACGAGCGCCTCACCGGAGTGAGGGTCGTGCAGCTCTTCAACCGCGAAGAGGCCGACGCGGCCAAGCACGCCAAATTGAACCGCGACTACCTCGACGCACATCTCCGGTCCATCACCTACTTTGCGCTCTTCTTCCCGGTCATCCAGTTCTTTACCGCGCTGGCGCTCGCGTCGATCATTTGGTATGGCGGCCTGCGTACACTCGACGGCGTGCTAACGGTCGGTGTCGTAACAGCGTTCCTCCAGTACGCGCGCAGCTTCTTCCGCCCCATCCAGGACCTCTCCGAGAAATACAATCTGCTTCAGGGCGCGATGGCTTCTTCGGAGCGTATCTTCCAATTGCTGGACGAGAAGATCGAGATCGCGGACCCCTCCCGACCGATCGCGCTTCCCTCAGAGACGGCCGGCCGCATCGAGTTCCGAGACGTGTGGTTCGCCTACGCGAACGACTCAGAGGGTGAACCCGACTGGGTGCTCAAGGGCGTGAGCTTCACGGTCGAGCCCGGAGAGAAGATCGCCATCGTCGGCCACACGGGCTCCGGTAAGACGACGATCATCAATCTGCTGATGCGGTTCTACGAAGTGAACCGCGGTCAGATCCTGCTGGACGACACGCCGATCGACGCAACGCAGCTCGACGATCTGAGGAAGCGCATCGCTTTGGTGCTGCAGGACGTCTTCCTGTTCAGCCAGGACGTTGCTTACAACATCCGGCTCGGCTCGCCGCACATCGACGACGCTCAAATCCGCGCTGCCGCTGAACGCATCGGGGCAGCACCCTTCATCGCTCGGCTCGAAGGCGGCTACGACCAGGCGCTGGGAGAGCGGGGCACGTCGCTGTCGGTGGGCGAGCGGCAGCTCGTCAGTTTCGCGCGGGCGCTTGCATTCGACCCGGAGATCCTGGTGCTCGACGAGGCGACGAGCTCAGTGGACTCGGAGGTCGAAGCTCAGATCGAAGCCGCCACGGACGAGCTGTTACGGGGCCGCACGTCACTCGTGATCGCACACCGACTCTCCACGGTGCAGAATGCGGACCGACTCATCGTGCTCCATCAAGGAGAGCTACGTGAAGAGGGTACGCACGAAGAACTGCTCGAGGCTGACGGCTTGTATGCGCGCCTGCACGAACTGCAGTTCGCGGCCGCTGTAGGCGCATAGGCTCCGGGACGGCTGCACGCGTAGGCGCGCCGCGTTACCCTAGCGAGCCCCTGCGCTATCGAGCAGCTGGTACCGGCGCGACAGCGGGACGATCTCCTCCGCGACGCGCACCAGTGGCTCCGCGGTGAATCCCCCTTCTGGCTCCAGCGCGTCCTGCGTGTAAGAGCTGCCGGGATTCCAGAGAATCCACTCCTCGACACCAGCGTCGTACGTGGCCTGGATCTGCGCCCTCACTTCCGGCGCGCCGTACTTTGGCTCACCGAGAGAGAAATCCTGCAGCCACGGTCGCGTCTTGCCTGCCCCGTCCACCACGGCGGACCGCCGCAAAGCGTCACGCAACGCCCCTCTTACGATCTCGTAGGGATGGGCATTCGGCGAGTCGAAGCCGAAGGAGCCCGGCCAATAGTGGCTCGGGTATACCATGGGTAGCGCGACGTCGAGAACGTCGATGAAGGACTCCCACACCTGACCGATGCCGACGTCCCGCGATGCCGATGTCGTGACGCCGAAGACGTCCGCGGTGACTGCGACCCCGAGATCGGCGAGCCTGTCACGGCTATACTCAAAAAACGCGCGAATCGCGTCGGGCTTGGATTGGCCACCAGCTCCGGGATAGATCGCACGCTCCCGTTCCGAGACCGGCGAGTCCGGGAAGCGCACATAGTCCCATTGGATCTCGGGGAACCCCAGCAGCGCAACCTCACGCGCGAGCGCCACGTTGTACTCCCAGACCTCGGTGCTGTAGGGGTTGAGCCACACGGTGCCCTTGCCGTCCACCCACACTCCGCCCGCCGTGTCCTGCACCGCGAGCTCGGGCCGGGCCGAGGACAACAGCTCATCCTTCACGACCACGATGCGCGCGATCGGGTAGATGCCCGCCTCCTCCAGCCGTTCGAGGACCCCGGGCAGATTACGGATCCGGATCTCTTGCGTCGCACCGATCTCGTACGCGGCCGGGAGCTCGGTGCGGTGGCTGACGTACCCCGAGGCGTCCTTGATATCGATCACGAAGGTGTTGATCTCCGTGCGCGCGGCGAGCTCGAGTAGCCCTTCCAAGCGATTTCGGGAGCCGGCCGCCCACGCGTTCACGTATAGCCCACGCACGTTGTCCAGATGAGGGAAGCGCGCGCCCTCCGTGCTCACCACCTCGCTTCCCTCGGCATCCCCCACCGAAGCCGCGGAATCGCCACTCGCGTCGGCAACTTCGGTCATCTCTACCTGTGCAACGGTGGGGAGCTCGGGCAGCGTCGACACGTCCGCCGAGTCCGGTATCGTCTGCGAAACAGTCGCATCCGCCCCTTGCCGGTCGAACTTGGGAGGACCGGCCTCGCACGCCGCACAAAAAGCCGTGCACAGTGTTAGAAGGGTGAACGAGATCCTGGAAGGATGACCGGAAAGGGAGGCGGGCCGCGACCCGTGCTGAGGAGCTCCGACAACGGAGATGGAGTGGTGCCACCGCAACCCACACACTCGTCTGCTCATTTCGTCATGGTGCTGGGCACATGGCGACCAACGCTGTGCGTCGGTGCCCGCGCGGTTGATGCATGTCTCTCCTCGTCGTCCCTTGCCTGAACGCGCGCAAGCGCGGGCGGCCCGCCCCCTTTTTGATCACTCTTCAGGCGGGAGGCGAGGCACCGGGTGGATCAGTATGACCGGAGCGTGGGGTCGACTTCCGCTCTCCACGCCAGCACGCCCCCACGCAGGTTCAGTACACTCGCGAAGCCTGCCTGTAACAGCAGTTTCGCCGCCCACTCGCTCCGCTGACCACTTCTGCAGTAGAGCACGATGTCAGCTTCCGGATCGAGTTCGGTCATGCGGTCCATGAACTCACCGGTCGGAATCAGTACCTGGCCGTGCTGCGGAAGGTCGGCGATCGCGGGCTCGTGCGACTCGCGTACGTCGACGAGCACCGGCAGGTCGCCCGCCCGAAACCTCTCGTTCAGTTCGGTCGGCGTGATCTCGGGGACGGCGTCTTGATTCATGCGCTCGTGGATCGCAAGAGCTCGGAGAGGACGGCAGCGGTGCGACTGGCGGCACCCAGGTGACAATGAATATAGCCGAACGCGCATTCCGCGGCGTGGTCGCGCAGGTCGTCGTCGGTGAGCCACGATAGAACGGCCTCTGCCAGCACGTCACGGCCTTCCACGGATCGTGCCGCACCCGCGGCCATCAGGTCTGCGGCCGCTCTCACACTGTGGTGCCTGGGCCCGAACAGGACCGGCAGCCGGGCCGCAGCCGGCTCCAGCACCGAGTGCAGCCCCGCTCCGTGGAAGCCACCGCCCACGTACGCGATCCGGCCTATCGTGTAGAGGTCGGCGAGCGCACCCACTCGATCGACGACGACCGCGTCGACACCGTGTACCGAGCCGGACTCCCGAACGGCGGACAGCGTCGCCGTGGACCATCCCTCCAACGCCAAACGCCGGCACATCACCCGCACGTGGCCCCGATCCGGCTCGTGGGGTGCGAGGATCAGCCGGACGCCCGGCACCCGCTGCCGCGCCACCCCGAGCGCCGGGATGAGCACATCCTCGTCCGACGTCCAGGTCGAGCCAGCCACCAAGGTCGGACGAGGGTCGGCGCGGAATGGCGCCAGGAACGGCGCGGCAGGGTCAGCAGTTCGAGCTCGCTGCGCGGCCGAGTCGATGCCAGGGTCTCCGGTTACCGAGAGCGCGTCCTCGCGCACGCCGAGCGACCGCAAACGTGTCGCGTCGGCGTCGGCGACCGCGCAGACACTTCGTAAGGCGCGCCAGCTCTGAGCCAGGAGCGCACGCGCCGCCGGCCGCAACCTGCTCGAGCCTTCCACCACCGTTCCGGCCACCAAGGCGACTGGAATACCCCGGCGCACAGACTCATCCACCAGGACCGGCCACACCTCGGTCTTCGTGAATACGATCAGTTCAGGGGACATCGCGTCCAGCACCTGCCCAATCGGCCCTGGCAGGTCCCACGGAAGATAGCCTGCGACGTCCACTGACATCCGGCCCGCGAGCCGAGCCGCAGAGGGCGAAAAATGTGTGAACGCGATCTGTACGCCAGGGTCACGCTCTCGCAAAGCCTCGATCACCGCGAGAGCTTGCAAGCCCTCGCCCACGGAAGGCGCATGGAACCAGACAGTCGGCAGCGCTGCGTCGCGCTGCTCTCTCCCCCAACGGGAGAGCCCCTCGTGCGCTGATCTTCGACCCGCTACGCCCTGCGCGAACTTGGAGGATCCGGGCCTCACGAGCGGGCTGACCGCACGGGCCAAGCTCAGCACCACCTTGTATGCGGCGAGGATTACGCTCATGCTCGGAGGATAGATGGGTGCACGAGCCATGGGTAGATTGCCTCATGAACTTCCAAGTGACGGCGCGTTACGGGGGAACGTACCAGCGCTACCACACCTACCTTGTGGACGTGGCCGAGGCCAAAGTCGCGCTGCAGCGGCAGCCATCCAGCTCCCCGACGAGATCGCTTTGCAGACCGATCTCATCGAGATCCGCGTGGAGGTCGATCCGGACAAGAGGACGTATGTAGACGAAGCTGGTGGGTAGAAGAAGCCCCGCCGGCGTTACGTATCGCTAGAACAACATCTGCTCTATAGACGGCGAACGCCGTAGGAGTCAACGATGAACGTTATCATCCCCTCCGTATTCCTGATCGTGCTCGGTGCGGTCATCTTCGTGGTCGGCCCCAAAACCGCCAAGCCCGGTGCGGCCGGCTCGGCCAAGCTGGCAGGGCTCGGCGCAATGGTCGGCGGCCTCGTCCTGATAGTGAGCAGTGGTGTTACGGTCATCGGGGTGGGTGAAGTCGGCGTGAAGCACTTCCTAGGAAGGATCGACACCGTGCCGCTCGAGCAGGGCGTGCACGTCGTCAATCCCTTCGCGAACATCGAGAAGATGTCGGTACGCGAGCAGGCGTACCCCCAGAGCGGAGGCGTAGAGCTGATCGAGGCTCAGACCAGCGAGCAGCTCAACGTCTCGCTCGAGATCTCGATCCTCTTCCGGCTTGATGGAAACAACGCGCCCGATCTCTTTCAGAGGCTCGGAAGCGAGGAACAGATCAAGAGGAGCATAGTGCTGAATGCCGTCCGCAACGGCGTGCGGGACGCGGTGGCGACGAAGTCGATCAACGAGATCTTCTCGCCGAATCGTCGCGAGGTCGCCAACGACATGCTGCGTGAGATCCAGGCCAAAGCAGGAGACCGCATCGAGGTTCTCGACGTCTTCGTGCGCGACGTGCAGGCGCCACCCACGGTCCGCCAGGCGATCGAGGACAAGCTCGCGCGCGAGCAGCAAGTCGCCAGCGAGGCGTTCCAGACCGACATCATCCGGGAGCGGGCGCAGCAGGAGATCGAAGCGGCCAAGGGCATCGCCGAAGCGCAGTTGATCATCACGGCGGGTCTTACGCCCGCGTACTTGACGTACCACTACATCGAGCAGCTCTCGATGCTTCCCGCTGGCTCGGTCGTGTACGTGCCCACCGAGGGTGGCATACCGCTCATGCGGTCGCTCGGCGGCGGCGGTAACTAGGGATCCACCCCGCTCCGTAGCATGACGGCCGAGACCCCCGACGGCGTGGCTTCTTCGCCCGATAGGAAACGCCGCCGCCGCAGACTCCTCCGTGTAGGCCTGGCCATCGCGCTGCTCGCGCTCGCCGCGAGTTGTTCGGCGTGCTCCCCGATCTATGTGATCAAGGCGGGCATCGCGGAGATACGGATCCTGCGTGCCCGGCAGGACATCCCGGAGATGCTGAACGATCCGACCGTCGATCCCGTCACGAGGGGAAAGCTCTCCTTCGTGTTCGAGGCCCGGCGCTTCGCGGCGAGCGAGTTCGGCATCGAAGTCGGTGATTCGTACACCATGTTCACACAGCTCGAGCGGGATACTCTCGCACTCGTGGTCTCGGCCGCGCACAAGGACCGACTCGTTCCCAAGACGTGGTGGTTTCCCATCGTGGGCCGCATGCCGTACAAGGGTTTCTTCTCACTCGAGGACGCGCAGAAGCAACAGGCGGAGCTCGAAGCCGAAGGCTACGACACCTACCTTCGCCCCACCGCAGCCTTCAGCACTCTCGGGTGGTTCAACGACCCAGTCCTCTCGACCATGCTGCGCGCCGATGATGTGGAGGTGGTGGAGACCGTCCTGCACGAACTCTCCCATCGGTATCTTTTTGTCTCGGGGCACGTCGGCTTCAACGAGAGCTTCGCGACCTTCGTCGGGCGCGCGGGCGCGGCTCAGTTCTTCTGCACGCGCGACGGGGGCGGGCCCGACACCCTAAAGTGTCTGCGAGCTCAAGCTCGGTGGCGGGACTATCAGCGCTTCAGCGTCTTCATCGACGAGATGATGGAAGAGCTGAATGCGATCTACGACGACACCGAACTCGTCTACGAAGAAAAGGTCTCACGCAGGGGTGGGGTATTCGAACGATCGCTCGCGCGCTTCGATGCCGATGTGGCACCGACCTTCGAGTCGGTCACGTTCAGCGGTTTCCGTAACACCCCGCTCAACAACGCCACGCTGCTCACGCGGGTGCGCTACTACCACCGGCTGCCCGACTTCGCGGCACTCCTGGATGCCAGGGACGGTGATCTCGCGGCGGTGCTGGAGGAGCTGAAGAGGAACGCGGGCACCGTCGAAGACCCGTTTGAGATGTTGCCATCCGGCGGCTGACGTCCCAGTTCAGTCCCGAAGGACGAGCACCCGCAGCGTGGAACGGACACCCGGCGTGCTTACGGGCCTCCCGCTACGCGGGTTTCAGCGCCCTCGTGGTCAGATCCGTGCCTGCACCGTATAAAGCTGGTGATACCTGCCCTCACGCTCGATCAAGTCATCGTGCTGGCCACGCTCGACGATCTCGCCATCCTCGATGACCAGAATCAGGTCGGCGCGCCTGATCGTGGAGAGCCGGTGCGCGATCACGAACGTGGTACGATCTCGAAGGAGCTGGTCGAGGCTCTTCTGGATGAGCGACTCGCTTTCCGTATCGAGGCTCGACGTGGCTTCGTCAAGCAGCAGGATGTTGGGGTTCGCAAGCAACGCGCGGGCGATCGTCACACGCTGTCGCTGTCCGCCGGATAGCTTGACCCCGCGCTCGCCGATGATCGTATCGAGGCCCTCGGGGAAGCGGTGCGTGAATTCCGACACGTACGCCTGTTCGGCGGCCTCGCCAACATCGTCCT
The DNA here is from genome assembly GCA_965226625.1 of Longimicrobiales bacterium. Classification (GTDB taxonomy): domain Bacteria; phylum Gemmatimonadota; class Gemmatimonadetes; order Longimicrobiales; family Gaopeijiaceae; genus UBA1138. The sequence goes on along the minus strand of CBDDDK010000003.1, from coordinate 1,767,590 downwards.
CGCTCGCGTTCGGGCGCGCGAAGAGGAGGTTCTCACGGATCGTGCCATCGAACAGGAAGTCGTCCTGGAGCACGAGACCGAGCTGGTCACGGTACGTCGAGAGCTTCACCTCCCGGAGATCGATACCGTCGACGAGCACCCTGCCCTCGTCGGGCTCCAGGAACGTTGCCGCGAGTCCGGCGAGCGTCGACTTGCCTGAGCCCGAGCTTCCGACCAGAGCGATAACGGTTCCGGGCGTGGCCTTGAAGGAGACGTTCTTGAGGACCGGCTTGTCTTCTTCGTAGCGGAAGTGCACGTCCTCGAACTCCACATGTCCGCAGATAGTCGGCATCTCGATCGTACGCCTGGGGTCGTCGTCCTCCCGGGGCCAGGAGAGTAGCTCGGCCGTGCGGTCGAGTCCCGCGAACGCTTCCGTCATCTGCGTCCCGATGTTCGCCATCTGGACGACCGGTGCGATGAGGAAGCCGAGGAAGAGCGTGAACGCGAACAGCTCACCCACGGTGAGTTGGCCCTGAAGTATCAGATGGCCGCCGTACCCCATGACCATCACGGCCGCGAGCCCCATGAAGAACGCGCCCAGGCTGGTCACCATGCTCGACGTCTTCAGCGTCGTCTTCACGTTCTCGAAGATGCGCATGACGCCGGCGTGGAAGATCTCGCCTTCCTTTTCAACCGCATGAAAGCCTTTGATGACCCGGATACCACCCAGCGCCTCAGTGAGACGGCCAGTCACCTCCGCCCGGATCGCCCCTCGATCGCGAAACGCGGGCCGCAGCGTTTGGAAGGCCTTGGTCGATACGAACGCGAAGGCAGCCAGAGGACCGAGGGCGAATATCGTCATCACCGGACTGTAGCCGACGAGAACGACGAAACAGACGACCGCGGTCACGGTCCCGCCAACGAGTTGCACGAGCCCGGTGCCTACCAGGTTCCGCACACCCTCGACGTCGTCCATGATGCGCGACACCAGCTCACCCGACTTCGTATTGTCGAATACGCGCACCGGGAGCCGCAACACGTGCTTTTGCACGTCCGCCCGCAAGCTCGCGATGAGGTGTTGCGCCTCGACGCTCATCAGCATCGTCAGCGCGTAGGACGTTGCCGCCTGGACAATCACCGCCCCCCCCACCGCCGCGAGCAACAGCCATAGCATGTCGTAGTCGGTGTTGGCGATGACGTCGTCGACCAAAGGCCGCGTCGACGCCGGCAGGACGAGCCCGCTCAGGCGGTTCAGCGTGGTCAGGACGAGCCCGAGCGCGACGAGCTTTCTGCGAGGCCAGATGATCTCCTTGAAAGCGCTGCTCAGGCTCGCGCCAGAGATCTTCTTCTTCTTGGGCTGGGACATCTAGAAACGGTGGTGACGGCGGATGGACGACGTGCTTGGATCAAGAACATAGCCTTGGGCCACCCAGCCCGTCCCTTTAGCTTGAAACTTCTTTGCAACCAACCCCAGTCGCGGACGCCTGCGGGCATTCGCCATCACGAAGTCGTCGGCACACCATGTCCAACGAGGAACGCGACGGCTATGAGCCGTCCGCCGTAGAGGAGAAGTGGCAGCGCCTGTGGGACGAGCGCGGTACGAACTCCTATACGCTGGAAGAGATCAAGTCCGCGGAGGACACCTTCTACAACCTCATGATGTTCCCCTACCCCTCCGCCGAGGGGCTGCACGTGGGCAACATCTACGCCTTCACCGGCGCGGACGTGCACGGCCGGTACCAGCGGCTCCAGGGAAAGACGGTCTTCGAGCCGATGGGTTTCGACGCGTTCGGCATCCACTCCGAGAACTTCGCGCTGAAGATAGGCTCGCACCCGATGGATCTGATCCCGTCGAACGTGAGGAACTTCACGCGTCAGTTGCGTCGTCTCGGCGGCATGTTCGACTGGAATCACTCGGTCGATACCACCGATCCGGCGTACTACAAGTGGACGCAGTGGATCTTCCTGCAGCTGTTCAGGGCGGGTCTTGCCGAGCGCAGGGAAGCGCCGGTCAACTGGTGTCCGTCGTGCATGACAGTGCTGGCGAACGAACAGGTCATTGCGGGCGCGTGTGAGCGCTGCGGCACCCCAGTCGAGCAGCGCCGGATCGCGCAGTGGTTCTTCAAGATCACGCAGTACGCTCAGCGATTGCTGGACAACCTCGACCGCATGGACTGGTCGGACACGACCCGGAAGGCACAGGGGAACTGGATCGGCCGCAGCGAGGGCGCACAGCTGCACTTCCCGGTCATAGACCAAAGCGGCGAGGAGACTGGCACGAAGGTCGAGGTATATACCACGCGTCCGGACACGGTTTTCGGCGCAACGTATATGGTGCTGTCACCTGAGCATCCTCTGGCCGACGAGGTCACGGATGATGCCCACCAGCCATCGGTCTTCGCCTACCGTGATGAGGCTACGCGGACGGACCTCATCGCCCGCCAGAAGATCGACAAGACCAAGACCGGCGTGTTCACCGGCGGCCACTGCCGGAACCCGGCGACTGGCCATGCCATGCCCATCTGGATCGCGGACTACGTGCTGATGGAGTACGGGACCGGTGCGATCATAGCCGTGCCCGGCCACGACGAACGCGACTTCGAGTTCGCGACGCAGTTCGACCTGCCGATCGTACGCGTCGTTGCGTCACCGGATGAGGACGCGGACACGCCGCTCGAGAGCGCCTACGTCGGGCCCGGGACGCTGGTGAACTCCGCGCACTTCGACGGCACCGACATCTCGCGGTCGGTGGCAGCGGTCACCGACTGGGCCCGTGAGAACGGCTGGGGCGCCGCGTGTGTGAATTATCGCCTGCACGACTGGTGCATCTCGAGGCAGCGCTACTGGGGACCGCCGATCCCGATCGTCCACTGTGACGCCTGCGGACCTGTCCCCGTGCCAGATGAGGACCTGCCCGTCATCCTGCCGCGCGTCGAGGACTTCAAGCCGGACGATTCGGGCATCAGTCCGCTAGCCCGCGTCGCAGATTGGTATCAGACCCCGTGTCCGGAGTGCGGTGAGGCCGCGCGTCGCGAGACGGACGTCAGCGACACGTTCCTCGACTCGGCATGGTATTTTCTCCGCTATCCTTCGACCGATTTCGACGACAAGCCATTCGACGCGGAGATCACCAGGCGGTGGCTGCCGGTCGACACGTACATCGGTGGCAACGAGCACGCAGTGTTGCACCTGATGTACTCTCGCTTCCTCACGATGGCGCTCAAGGACCTGGGCCACCTGGACTTCGAGGAGCCTTACGACGTCTTCCGCGCACATGGGCTGATCATCGCCGAGGGCGCGAAGATGTCGAAAAGCAAGGGCAACGTGGTCATCCCCGACCCGATCATCGAGGAGTTCGGGGCCGACAGCTTCCGTACGTACCTGATGTTCTTGGGTCCGTATGAAGAAGGCGGCGACTACCAGCCCCAGGGAATCCAGGGCCCTTTCGGCTTTCTGCACCGTTTGTGGGACACCGCGACGACCGCCGAGGACGGCGAGGCCGATGTGGACGTCGAGCGGAAGGTGCACCAAACGATCAAGCAGGTTACAGAGCAGATGCCTGTTCTGAGTTTCAACACCGCTATCGCCGCACTCATGGAATGTCTGAACACGATCCGGGCAGGCGGCCGGAGCGCCAAGCGCCCGGAGATCGAGCCGCTCGTGCCGATGATAGCGCCGTTCGCGCCACACCTGGCCGAGGAGCTGTGGCAACGCTTCGGGAATGAGGACAGCGTCTTCGACGGCAAGAACTGGCCGACGCATGATGAGGCGAAGACGGTAGAGAGCATCGTCGAGATCGCCGTTCAAGTGAACGGCAAGTTGCGCGGCCAAATAACCGTTGCGAGGGACGCGCCCGAAGACGACGTCGTCGCGGCCGCGCGCTCAGACGACAACGTCGCACGCCGTCTGGAGGACGGTGAGGAACGCCGAGTGATCTACGTGAAGGACCGTCTCGTGAACTTCGTCGTCGGATGAAGGATGTCGAGCGATTGGCCATCGACGCGATCCGCGTTCTTTCGATGGACGCAGTTCAGCAGGCCAACTCTGGTCACCCCGGCACGCCGATGGCACTCGCACCGGTCGGGTATGTTCTGTTTCACCGGCACCTTCGGCACAATCCGAAAGATCCGGACTGGCTCGACCGAGACCGCTTCGTGCTCTCCGCCGGCCACGCGTCGATGCTCATCTACTCGCTGCTCCACCTGAGCGGATACGACCTCTCGGAGAAGGACATCCGCAACTTCCGCCAGTGGGGGTCGCCGACGGCTGGCCACCCCGAGCATGGACATGTACCGGGAGTCGAGACGACTACCGGTCCGCTGGGGCAGGGTGTCGCGAACTCGGTCGGGATGGCCTTGGCTGAACGGTGGCTGGCGGAACGGTTCAACCGTACCGGGCACGAGATCGTCGATCACTTCACGTACGCGCTCTGTTCGGACGGCGACTTGATGGAGGGCGTCTCGCACGAGGCCGCCGCAATCGCAGGGCACCAGAGGCTCGGCAAGCTGATCTGGATCTTCGACGACAACCAGATCACGATCGAAGGTGGCACGGATCTGTCAACGTCGACCAACCAGGCGAAGCGATTCGAGGGATACGGTTGGCACACCCTTCACGTGCACGACGGCAACGACCTCGAGGCGATCGACGTCGCCATCAGGGAAGCGCAGCAGGAGTCCGAGCGCCCGAGCCTGATCGTGCTACGCACGACGATCGCATACGGGAGTCCGGGCAAGGCGGGCACATCCGCGTCGCACGGTGCTCCCCTCGGGGCCGACGAGATCGAAGCCACCAAAAAGAACCTCGGCTATCCTTCACTCGAGCCGTTCCACGTCGATGAGGGTGCCCGCGAGCACTGGTCGGACTGCGTGAGCAAGGGCCAGCGCCTTCAGGATGCCTGGCACGCACGCTTCTCCGTGTATCAGGCCGAGATGCCCGAAATGGCGGCCGAGTTTTCGCAGATGATGGCGGGACACCTACCCGAGGGATGGGACCAGGCCGTGCCGGACCTCTCGCATGTCGAGTCGGGCGACGCCACCCGCGGTTGGTCCGGCAAGGTTCTGCAGGGCCTCGCGGCGGGCATCCCCAACCTCGTGGGGGGATCCGCCGACCTGGGGAGCTCGAACAAGACCGATATCGTCGGAGCGAACAGCCTGCTGCCCGACACTCCATCAGGGCGCGTCGTGCACTACGGGGTTCGGGAACATGCCATGGGCTCGATCATGAACGGCATTATCCTGCACGGCGGCATCCGACCATACGCCGGCACGTTCCTGATCTTCTCCGATTACATGCGGCCTGCGATTCGGCTTGCCGGCCTGATGGGGCGGTCCGCCGTATACGTCTTCTCACACGATTCGATCGGGCTCGGTGAGGACGGCCCGACGCACCAGCCGGTGGAACAGCTCGCCGCGCTACGGGCGATTCCCAACGTGGCGGACCTGCGGCCCGGCGACGCGGCAGAGACCGAGATCGCGTGGCGTGTGGCGATCCAGCGCTCCGACGGCCCGAGCTTCCTCGCGCTGAGCCGGCAGAAGGTCGCGGTGCTGGACCGCAGCGGACCACACGCGTCGGCCGAGGGACTGCGCCGCGGTGCCTACGTGCTCACCGAGGCTTCCGCGGACCAGCCCGAGGCGATCCTCATCGCGAGCGGATCGGAACTCGGGCTGGCGGTCGAGGCCCGAGAACGACTGGAGGCCGAAGGGGTTCCGACCCGGGTCGTCAGCATGCCGAGCTGGTTCCTGTTCGGACAGCAGAACCAGAGCTACCGCGACGACGTGTTGCCGTCGTCGGTGAGCAATCGAATCTCGGTCGAAGCCGGCAGCACGTTCGGATGGGAACGCTGGGTGGGGTCCGCCGGTCGCTCCATCGGCATAGACCACTTCGGAGCGTCGGCACCCGCCGACGTCCTCTTCGAGAAGTTCGGCCTCACCGTCGAGAAGGTCGTGGCGGCAGCTAAGGAGGCCATTTAAGTTGACCTCCCCCAGAGCCCTACGCTGAAGTCCATCCTCAACAGCCTGGGAACAGGAGGCACCATGGTCTCGATCCTCTCCCTGTGGGCCCCGATCCTGCTCGCCGCCGTGCTGGTGCTCATGGTGAGTTCGATCATCCACATGTTCCTCACCTATCACAACAGCGACCACAGTAACGTCGGGGACGAAGATGGCGTGATGGACGCGCTGCGGGGCTTCAACATCCCGCCTGGCGACTACGCGATTCCGTGCGCCGGCAGCATGGAGGGCATGAAGTCGGACGCCTTCCGAGAAAAAGTAGAGAAGGGCCCGGTCGCTTTCTTCACCGTGTTGCCGCCCGGCGCGATGTTCGACATGGGCAAGAGCCTGACGCAGTGGTTCCTGTACAGCGTCCTCGTTGGCGTGGTCACCGCGTATCTCGGAGGACGCGTGCTCGACCCCGGAGCCGACTACCTTTCGGTCTTCCGAGTGACCGGAACCGTCGCGTTCTGTTGTTACTCGCTCGGGCTTCCCCAGCGTTCATTATGGTTCCACCAGAAGTGGAGCACATCGTTCAAGTCGATGTTCGACGGCCTCGTCTACGCATCGGTGACCGCCGGCGCGTTCGGCTGGCTCTGGCCCGGCTAGCAGCCCGTGGCAGAAGCACAGCGGGCCGCAGCCAGCGCTCGGCCCGCGCGCCGATCAGTCCAAGCGGGGCTGAAGCGCGAGCGGGAGCGGGGGAACTCGATCGACAGTGTCGCGGCGCCTGACTCGTCGATGCACAGGCCGGTCGTAGAGAGTCTCCGGCATGCACCCCACCCGCGACGCCCACTCCCGCCACGTCTGCCCGTGGTCGCGATTCCCGTTCACCAGGTAGTCCGCGGCGTGCGCCATCTCATGTAGAAGCGTGTCGACGCGTTCCACCCCATTCCCCTCGAGCATCAGATCGACGTTCAACGCGATCTCGACCACATAGCGTACACCCTCTCCTCCACCCGGCAACATGTGGCCGAGCGCCGACTTCATTCGACTGCTCAGGCGTACCGGCACGTCGGCCGGCAGAGTGCCACTGAAACGCGTGTGGTTGAAATAGCGATAGATGGTCCTGAAATAGCGTCGCTGGTCGGCGGTCGCACAGCAGTGTGTAGTGCCCCCTTCAGCGCACGCTGTTGCACGCTGGCGAGACTCGTGCTCGGAACGCGCCTCTTCGACCGCACGCTGAAGTTCCGGCCATTCACGAACCCTTCGGCCGGCGGCCCTGGCCTCGGCAGTGCTGACACCGCCCTCCGATGCGATCACTGCAAACGCATCGAGCAGCTCGGGCGAAGAACGACGATAAGCAACGTGCACGTTGAGCGCCGCGCCTCTCTGCGTCAGCGACCAAATCGTGCTTCGGTTTCTCCGAAACGATACGCGACGCAGCTGCAGGGCGCCGCGGCGGCGGAGCTCGTCCAGAAACTCGGCAGGTGTTAGCGCACGCATGCTAGTAGTGACGGGTGGCCCACAAGGGGAGAGCGAACTCGAATGGTCTCTGAAAACGCTGTCAAACGTTAGCAAAAGAAGTATGTAGTTGCGACCGTACCTACTATATATGGTGCATTCGCTTCATCAGATCACCTATATGCCGTAGGTACATGTGATTTCGTCTCTTGCGCAGCACCGGTGAACGCGTGTAGATAGGAACTCACTTCGACCACCCGTAGTGCTCACCCACCGTTCCGGAGGGAACTCCAGTGGCGACCAAGAAGAAGAAGGCTCCGGCCAAGAAGAAACCGAAGGCCGCAGCCAAGAAGCCGGCCACCAAGAAGGCCACCGGCGCGAAGAAGCGTCCGGCCTCGAAACGGGCACCGGCTCGGAAGAAGAAGGCTGCCCCAAAGAAAAAGGTCGCAGCTAAGAAAAAGGCTGCCCCAAAGAAGAAGGCTGCCCCAAAGAAAAAGGCCGCAGCTAAGAAAAAGGCGGCCCCAAAGAAAAAGGCCGCAGCTAAGAAAAAGGCGGCCCCACAGAAAAAGGCCGCAGCTAAGAAAAAGGCTGCCCCAAAGAAGAAGGCCGCAGCTAAGAAGAAGGCTGCCCCAAAGAAAAAGGCTGCCCCAAAGAAAAAGGCCACAGCTAAGAAAAAGGCTGCCCCAAAGAAGAAGGCCGCAGCTAAGAAGAAGGCTGCCCCAAAGAAGAAGGCTGCCCCAAAGAAAAAGGCCGCAGCTAAGAAAAAGGCTGCCCCAAAGAAAAAGGCTGCCAGGCGCAAGAAGTAAGGCCGCTAGGGTCAGTAGTAGTGCTGACGCCGGCGTCCCCTCGGGGCGTCGGCGTCGTCTCTTGTGTGCACCGCGCGGGGAGCAGTTAACGAATCTTCGGCATTTGGCATCCTCGTGTACGAAGAGAGAACAGAAGGTCAACTTGGATTCCCACGATGCGCACTCTCCAATGCTTCCTGCCCGCGATCATATTGGTCGGCGTCTCTGGCTGCGCTGGCGGTGGTGAAGTTCGCCCCGTTCCCCCTGCGTTCCAGGATGGCTTCAGCGGGACATGGGTCCGGAACGCCAGTCTGAGCGAGAACCCACAGGAAGCAACCGGTCGCGGTGGTGGTGGACGGGATGCGTTCGGAGGCGGTGGTCGAGGTGCCGGAGGTGGAGGAGGCGGCGGCGGACGTGGAGGAGGAGGGGGCGGACGTGGAGGGGGCGGACGCGGGGGCGCGGAGGGGGGCGACCTTGACCCCGCGGCTATGCAACGCGTGATGCGAGCCATGCGGCCGGCCGAGCGACTCATTCTGACAGTGACGGACTCGACGGTCGAGTTGAGGACCGGGCGCGGAGCACCGCTCCTGCTCAGGCTTGACGGCGAGGAGAGCGAAATCGATCTCGGCGACGATCGGACGATGAAGGCGAGAGCGGATTGGAAGGGTGAAACGCTCGAGGTTCGAGCCGACCTCGGCGGGGGCTTCACGATCACCCGGTCCTACTCACTGGACTCGGAGACGGGACATTTGCAGATCGACGTCTCGTCTCGCGTGCGCGGCCGGCGCATGCAAACCATTCAGGTGTACGACCGGACGTCTCGGTAAGATCTCGCTGCCACCCACGGGAACGAGAGTGGCGGACACCACGGCTCCGACTAAGTTTCGGAATGTGCACCTGGCGACCTGATGTAAACCAGGTTCGATGTCTCCCGTGGCCCGCGGCTGGTTTCCCAGGAATGTCAACCTTCACAACGACCCGGGGTGGCAGCTCCGCCTCGCTGCGCGACGCCCTCTTTCAGGGTCTTGCTCCCGATGGCGGCCTGTTCGTTCCCGACCCCTTTCCCTCCCTCGGTACCGGTGAGATCTGGCCACCCCCTGCGGGCGACTTCATCGAGTCGGCTCTGTGGAGTGCCGAGCGACTTTTGGCTGGTCACGTCGACGCAGCTACCCTTCGACGAGTAACCAAGGCTGCGCTCTCGTTCCCGGTTCCGCTCGTAGAGGTGGAAGCGGGCATTCATGTGCTGGAGCTCCACCACGGTCCCTCGCACGCGTTCAAGGATGTTGGTGCCCGCTTCATGGCCAACTTGATGAGCGAGCTCGACGACTCCGACACGACGAGCACTCGAAGGACCGTGCTCGTTGCCACCTCGGGTGACACGGGCGGAGCTGTCGCAAACGCGTTCCACGGGCTGGAGCGGTATCGAGTCGTGACCCTCTTTCCCCGCGAGGGCATCAGCAAGCGACAGCGCCGCCAAATGAGCACGCTCGGAGAAAACGTGAGCGCGGTGGCGGTAGCGGGGACCTTCGACGACTGTCAGCGACTAGCCAAGCAGGCGTTCAGCCAGCCTCGCATCCGAGAGCGACACCGCCTCACGTCCGCCAACTCGATCAACGTGGGACGTTTGCTACCGCAGAGTTTCTACTACTTGCACGCATGGATACTGCTCGGCGGCGCTCCCGCCCGTTTCGTGGTGCCGTCGGGTAACCTCGGTAGCCTGTGCGCCGGACTCATCGCGAGCCTTGCCGGAATGCCCTCCCTGGGCTTTCTCGCAGCCTCGAACGCCAATGACGTGTTCCCCCAGTACCTGGACACCGGCTCGTTCCAGCCACGCGTCTCCCTGCCGACTATTTCGAATGCGATGGACGTGGGGGCGCCGAGCAACTTCGAGAGGATCGAGTGGCTGTTTCGTGACGATCCGAGTGGCCTACAGCACATCGTGACCGGTGCCTCGATCGGAGATGTGGAAACCGCCGACTGCATTGCCGACGTGTACCGCCGTACCGGCTACGTGCTCGATCCACACTCTGCGGTGGCGTATCGCGCGCAGGAGCGGCACCATGGCGTCGGTGACGGCCCGACCGTGGTGCTCGCCACCGCCCACCCAGCGAAGTTTCCGGATGTCGTGGAGAAAGCGATCGGGCGCGCAGTCGAGTTGCCCGAGGGACTGGCTTCCATCATGGACGCCGAGGAACACTTCGCCCTCATCGAGCCAACGCTCGAGGCCCTGCATGCCTTCCTTGACGACGCATGACCCCAATGGCTGACACGCTCATCGCGGCGCGGGTCCGCGTACCATGCTCCACTTCGAACTTGGGGAGCGGCTACGACGCCATCGGCCTCGCGCTGAACCGGTATCTGGAGGTCACGTTCGAGCCCGGCCCCCCGGGCCTGGATATCTTCCCCGAAGGCTCGCTCGCACGGGCGGGGTACGACGCAGCCGATGACCTCGTGGCTCGGTCGTTCGCCAGAGATCTGCAGAGAATGGGCTCCGAGGTCGGCGGTACGCTTCGGCTGACGTCCGACATCCCGATCGGGAAGGGCCTGGGGTCCTCCGCCGCGGCGATTCTGGCGGGCTCCGACCTCGCGCTCGCCGCCAGCGGCAAGAGTCGTAACGACGCGCTGGTCTTTGAGGCTGCCTATGAGCACGAGGGACACGGCGACAATGCCGCCCCCTGCCTGTTCGGCGGCCTGCGAGCCGTGCTGCCAGGCGCCACAGGTCCGTTACCCATCGAGCTGGCGCTTTCCCCCAACCTCGGCTTCGCCTACGCCGCTCCGGCCGCCGCGATCGAGACGAAGGCCGCGAGAGACGTGCTCCCTGAGCAGGTGGGTCACGACCTTGCCGCGCGTGGCCTCGCTCGTGCCATGGCCCTCGTGCGTGGGTTGGCCAGCGCTGACCCGGAGTTGATCAAGATCGGCATGGAGGACGAGCTCCACGTGCCACACCGCCTCCCGATGATTCCGGGTGCCTACAACGCGATCGACGCAGGATACGACGCCGGGGCGTGGGCGATAACTATCTCGGGCTCAGGCTCGGGCCTCATCGCGCTGTGCGATCCGTCCGACGCCGAAGGGGTAGCTCGGGCGATGCGTCAGGTGTTCAGCAACGGGACCGACGACCCTAACTGCTCCGGGTTTGCTGCCACGCCGGATTTTGAGGGCCTCACGCGCCTTTCGGTGTAGGCGCTCGCTGCTCGCGAAGCACTTCACGGCATCCTACGAGCATGTAAACGTTGCTCGAGAGTCGTCCGCACAGGAAGGCCGAAAAAGCAGCAGTAGCTCCGACGAAGTTCAGCTGCCACCCGAGCGTGATGAACACGACCGCCACAACCCCCACTTCGAGGGCACTCGCGACCGTGATGTAGCGAGTCTTCCGACCCTCGACGAGAATCGCCCGCTGAAGCGAGAGCAGAACGGAGAGGAACGGAAGCGGAACGATGATACGGGTCGGGGTCAACGCGAAGCTCGTCAGCTCTGGCGTCAGACCGGAGATCGTTTCGAACCAGAGCCGAGAGAGTGGTGTGAACGCCACCAGCGAAAGCCCGGCGGTGGTAGCCAGGCCTAGGCTGAGCGAGAATTTCTTCAGTTCCGGAAAGTGCGTGAAGCGGTCGCCCATGAGGGCGATCGCCGTGTCCTGGAATGCGAGGCTCATCGAGCCGAAGAAAAACGAGAGCGCGTGTACGACCGGGAAGACCGCTAGCGACTCGATCGGCGCGATGCTGCGACCCATGAAGAAGGTCAGGAGCGGCTGGACCGTGAGACCGATGAGTGAAGTCAGCGCCAGCGGGAAGTAGAACGTCGCGATGTCACGATAGGTGACGTTGCGGCCCTGGGATTCGAGGTCACCCTTGCCGCCGAGCACGTCCCGGACCGTCGAGGCTGCCATGAAGCGCGCTGCGATCGCCTCGACCGTGACCCCGGTGCCCAGCGCCAGCCCACCCACCCACGCGCCGGGCATGTCGAAGACGAAGTAGCCGACGAGCGCCGCGCTCACCATCCCGATGAGTCGCATCACCGTACCCCAGGCCACGAGACGAGTCTTGCCGGCCCTGATCAGGACGCCCTGTAGAAATCGACGGTACCCAATCGCGCTCGGCCACAGGAGGAAGAACCAGAGTGCACCATAGGTGAGGTCGGCGACTTCGGCCGGAAGCCCGATGACCGTGCCGGTGAGCCAGCTATAGACCGAGGGGACCAGCAGGACCAGCAGCATCCCCGTCGTACCCAGACTCAGGAACCGTGCAAAGTTGCGCAGCTTCAAATACGTCACGCGGTCGCGCACGAGCGACGTCGCCGCACTCATGAGCATGATGACCGGTGCCTCGATCAGAATCGCGAGCGCGAAGGCCACACCATACGCCGCCAAGTTGAACGTGGGATCGGGCAGGCGAGCGATGATCGCGGCGAGGAACGGACCCTCGGTAGCCATCATGATCCAGGTTGCCGCCAGGGGCGCCCAGAAGAGTGCGATGCCGCGCTGTGTGTGGCGCAAGAGGTATCGGGTCGAAGTGGCTAGGCGACGCTAGGAACGGCCGGTGAAGGAGCTTAACCAAGAAAGAGCAAGTCGATCGAGCAAAAAAAAAGCCCTCCGGGTCGCTGACCCGGAGGGTGCAACGGAGCGCGAGGGATTCGAACCCCCAAGCCCTTTCGGGCGCTCGCTTTCGAGGCGAGTGCAATACCATTCTGCCAGCGCTCCAAACAGCCGGACGCGGACGTAGCAAACGGCCGACCGACTCACGCTCTGAGGAGCCGGATCGGTGTGCCTCGGCGGAACCTCGGATCTACCTCCGCTGCCAAGAAGCCCCGTACGACACGGCCTTCCGGCGTTTCACTAATCGGGGCGCCCGGATTCGAACCGGGGACCTCTGCGACCCGAACGCAGCGCTCTACCGGACTGAGCCACGCCCCGAATCCTACTCGGGTCAATCAACGGACGGGGTGGGATGGACCTCCCTGCGGTCGGTCGTCTCGCTAATCACCGACTCCGCGCTTCGCGTTACCTACTCCGTCGCTCGTCTCAAACCCACCATTTGATCTTTTGCGAAGATCACGTGGGTTCGAACGATCCAGTCATATCAATCAACGGACGGGGTGGGATTCGAACCCACGCGGGCGTGAGCCCACACGATTTCCAATCGTGCGCCTTAAGCCACTCGGCCACCCGTCCACGGCCCTTCGTGCCGCGGAAGGGCACAGACCATCCCTTCAGCGGAAGGAGCGGGATGGACCTCGGGATGGACCTCGCTTGCGCTCGGTCGTCTCGCGAAACAACCCTCAGTACTCATTTCGCACCCTATCCGTCGCTCGACCAGAAACCACTTCGTGATCTTCTGCGAAGAGCACCGTCGAAGACGCTGCCCTCATTCCCGAAGTGTGGGTTCGAACCCCATTGCCGCACTGCTTCGTTCCTTCAGCGGAGGGAGTGTCCGCCGTCAGGCGGTTTTATGGGGTCTCATGGAATCCCATAAAACTCCCTTAACTCCTTTGTACTAGGTATGATGGTGTTTCTTGACGTATCAAATAGTTTCGTATGTTTTCGCCATATATGTGGGACACTAAGGGGGACGTACCCATGCCTAGAACTGGAAGAAAACGTTTAACAGACGCCTTCGTCCGCACAGCTACAACAGCGGGTAAGTACCACGATGCGCATGGATTGATCCTACGGGTCATGCCGAGCGGTAGCAAGCAGTGGGTGCAACGGCTGGTCATCCTGGGGAAGCGCCGGGACATCGGCCTTGGCGGCTACCCTTTGGTCACATTGGCCGAGGCCCGCGACAAGGCATTCGCCAACCGCAAGCTGGCCCGCGCGGGCGGGGATCCGATGGCAGTGCAGCGTCGTCGGGACGTGCCCACCTTCGAGGAAGCTGCCGCCAAGGTGATCGAGCTTCACCGGCCGAACTGGCGCAATACGAAGCATGCCGCGCAATGGACGGCGACTCTGCGCACCTACGTTTACCCGAAGATCGGCAATAAGGGCGTTGACCAGCTGTCCACCGCGGACGTAATGGCCGTACTGCTGCCCATCTGGAACGACAGGCACGAAACGGCACGGCGGGTGCGCCAGCGCATCGGCACGGTGATGAAGTGGGCGGTGGCGCAGGGCCTCCGACAGGACAACCCGGCCGGTGACGCCATCGGTGCGGCGTTGCCTAAGAACGGCGGCATCCAGCGGCATCATCGGGCGCTGCCTCATGCGGAGGTCGCGGGTGCGATCGAGGCAGTGCACCGATCGGGTGCGTCCGCGACCGCAAAGCTGGCCTTCGAGTTCCTGGTCCTGACCGCTTGCCGCTCCGGCGAGGTCCGGCTTGCGAACTGGGTTGAGATCGACATGAATGCGAGTGAATGGACGATCCCTGCCGAGCGCATGAAGGCCAAGCGCCCGCACCGAGTACCGCTGTCCCAGCGCGCGGTGGACGTGCTGCACGAAGCACGTGAGATCGCCGACAGTTCAGGCCTGGTGTTCCCATCCCCGACCGGTCGGGCACTGTCCGATAGTACGCATTCCAAGCTATTGCGAGAACTCGGCATCGTAGCGGTGCCGCACGGCTTCCGGTCGAGTTTCCGGGATTGGGCCAGCGAGTGCTCGAACGCGCCGCGTGCCGTCATGGAGGCCGCGCTTGCCCATACTATCAAGGACAAGGTGGAAGCGGCCTACGCGCGTTCGGACCTATTTAAGAGGAGGCGTAAGCTGATGGACGCTTGGGCCAGGTATCTCGTTAACGGTATGGGCGAAAAGGGAATGAATCTTCATGCCTGATGAAGGATTCGCCTCGAAGAAGACCGAGATTGTGCGGCGCATCTAGCGAGCCCCGAGTCTCGGCTAGTGTCCGGCGAGAACGTCCCATCCGTCGTTGAGCCACAGCCGACCTCGCTTCGGCTGCCGCTCCGGGCACCTTCAGCCCCTCCTGCCTCCAGATCCGCTCCACCCGCTTGTGGTTCACCCCCCAGCCCTCGATGCGGAGCATGTCCGTGACGCGTCGGTAGCCGTAGCGGCCGAATCGACTCGCGAGTCGCACAATATCACCTCGGAGCGCCCCCTCGTCACTCGCTACTTTCCTCGCCCGGCACGCCTGCCCCGTTGCGTTCGATGATTTCTTTGGAGCCATCGGCCCTCACCAGTTCCACGGTCACCTTACGCGGGCCGGTATGGATGTGTCCGGAGTGTTGCACCTTCGTCTCGACGGTCTGCCCGAACTCTTTCGGGAACTTGCGGGCGAGCATCCAGGAGGCTGCCTGCCACTGCCCGTCCATGCTCGCCTTCTGGATACGGGCCAGGAGAACCGCTTTGAGATCCGCCTGCGCACGTTCCAGAGACTCCAGGAATTGGACGTAAGCGAGAGCTGCCCCGGGCTTCCGGGCCTTCTGTGTCCAGGAGTAGAAAGTCGCCTCGGAGATTCCGGCCCGGATAGCCGCGTCGCGGTTCGGCAGCCCGACACGGATGCCCTCGCAGATGCGCTCGACGGTGAGCGGATCCAGGAGGCGCGGACGTCCTGGGCTTTCCCTTTGCTCGAACTCATGATCGGCCTGTGCTGCGGCCTTCTCGAGCGGGTGGCCCTCCTTCTTGAGCGTGACTATGCGGCGAACCAATGCGAGCACATGTTTCGGGTAATAGCCCATCTTGCCACGACCGGAGGGATGCTGACCGACCTCGGGTTTGGGGATGTGGCCACCCTTGTGCCAGCGGGTCAGAGTCTTCTGGGATAGTCCGGTGGCTTTGCGGATCTCGGCCGAGGTGACGGTGGCGTTCATGCGGACTGCTCCTGCACCGCAGGTGCCTCGTCTGTCCCGATGTCCGCGAGACGCTCCAGGGCGAGCTCGGCGACGATTCACAGGGCTGTGGCGCTGTTGAAGACGTTGGTGTGGGCCTTCACGGCTACGATCACCTCGAAGAGCTGATCGAAGTCCTCGGCACGGGCCAGGTGGTAGATGGTCGGGTGTTTGGTCTTCGCCGCTTTCTCGATGCTGGCCAGCGCCTCGCGGAACGCTTTCTCGTGTCCGGTAAGGAACAGCACGGTGATCTCCTGGTACTCGGGGTGGGCGGCGGCCAGGTCGAGGATATCGAGGCCCTGGAATTTCTGAACGTCGTCATCGGTGAGCCCGGAATAGAGCCGTTCGTCCAACTCGGACAGGCCTTGGTAGAGCTCGGCGAGCTGGGCGGGATCATCCTGTCCCGTCACCGCGTTGTGTGACAGTTGGATCGCCGTTTTCCTTTCGGCGCTTAGGTGCGTCGTGATGACGTGGGCCTCCGACTGTTCTAGGCCCGCGGCGAGAGCGGCGTCGACGCGGTGGTGCCCCGACAGGATCTCCATCGGCTCCCCCTCGGGAGCGTAAACCAGGATCGAGCTCGTCAGGTGGCCGTCCCTCCGGACGTTCTCCGTGAGCCGCTTCATCTGCGCGGCCGTCATGAATCGGGCGTTCTTGGCCTGGGGTTTCAGGTCCCGGAGCTTCACGGTCCGAACCTAGACGGCGGAGCACGGCGTTGATATCTGGCTCTGGAGCCCCGGTACAGATCATCAGCGTTCGTACTGTGCGTAGACAAGACTCCTGACTCTCGTCAAGCTTTACGTAAATCATCGCTCTCCTCCCTCCTCACTGTGAAACTCTGAACCTCAACCCCCATCGCCTGTTGGTTCGTGCGACACTCTCTCCAGGGTAGCGGTAGGCGTATCGTCGCCTAATGCGAAGACAAACGCCATCGCCTCGACGAAGCCCTCCAGGGTCCCATCGTTCGAAGGGATCTTGGCCGCGTTTGGGTACTCGATCCGGACGTCGCTCATAGACAACCACCACGGGTCCGACCCCGGATAGGCGAGCTCGAAGGCCCGGTAGAGCTCTGCTTGGTCCGAGATCGCCTGCCGGATTTCTGCGGGATCCCACTGGCCGGCCTCGAGGCGAGCGAGGATGCAAGGCCAGAGTTGGCGGTAGCCGGGCCACGCCCTTCGGAGCCGGGCCAGCCACTCGTCCGTGGCCCGAAGGCCGCCCAGGCCGTTCACCACGGCCGTTCTCAAGCCGTGATCGGTGAGCCGCATCCAACGCCGCGCGGACCGCTCCGGTACGCCGGTCCTCTCGAGCGCGTCCGCCCATCCCCCGTGGCCGGCTTCCGTCTTGAGCTGGAGCAACGCTTCCCCGCATCGAAGCGCCAGGTCCGTCCGGTGGGCGTCGGCCGCGAGGAACCCCTGGTAGCACACCTGGGCCTCGTCGAGCGCGCCGCGTTGTGTCACGCGCACTTCCGCGGTAGGTTCGCCGTGCAAGATCACTTCCAGCCCTCCGGGTTGGTTTCGGGCTCGCTGGGATGCCGCCCCGGCGGGCTTTTTCGCTGGCCAAAACGGCCACCGTGGCCGTTTTGGCTTTCCCTCTTTCCGCCGTCCAAACCTTACCAGGCTTGGCTTACCACCCTTGGTGAGCCGGAGCGGAAGGGCATAGCTCGACCCTTGAGTCGGAGCCGCCCGTCCAGCGCTAAGCGTGTTCCACCCTCGGAGTCGCCGTCGCTTTGGGCCTCACGGTCGCGCAATGGGATCGCCGCAAGTCGGAGCCTTCCCCCGAGCGCGATCCCGCCCAGGTCGCGGACCAGCGCGCCGGCGGCAAGCACCCCGGCAACAGCCACGTCGTCACGGGACCGCCTGTGGCGGCGCTTCTGCAGCCGGACGGAGCCTTGGTCATCACTCGCGACAGTCGCCTGGGACAGGCTCACCGCCGCGAGCGCGCGGCATTCCTTCGCAATGGACAGCGGCCCGTCCGCCACCAGCTTACGGAACCCGCTGATGTCCTCGGTCGCCTCGCTCCACCTCGTCACCCTCGGATTGACCGGCCAGCGGCCTGCCACCACGTCCTGCAGCGTTCCCAGGATGAAGCGATCGCAGTAGATCACCGCGGGAATGATCCCGACCCCGAGCAGGTAGTCGATCAGCACAAATGGCCTCGACACCCGCAGCCCTTCGTCCACCAGCAGCGCCCCGTCCCGCTGGAGCTTCCGGTATAGCCCCTGCGGCATGGCGTCCTGTCTTTCCCTCTCGGACAGATCCGGAATCCCCGGACACAGCGCGTAGCACTCGCTTCGCCCGTTCCTCCATAGCGCCCACGCCGCGCTCCAGGACCGTTCCGCTCCAAGATCTAGTCCCACAATCGGCCGTCCCTCCCGCAGCGGAACCTCCCGGCCCTCGACACGCTGCCACGCCTCCACCGTCACGAGCACCTCGGAGTAGACCGCTACCGCGCGGTTGAGTCTGTCATCAGGCAAGGAATCGACCCACGACTGAATGTCGGTCTCCTTCCAAGCGACGCGGTTCGGACTCAGCCGTAACGGCTTCGGAAGCGCGCAGTCCGCGACTCGCCTTCGGACCGTCCATCGGCCGGAAGCGTCCCGGCCCATCGACGCTAGGTGGGTGATAGTCCGCGAGCGGCAGCGGCAGCTCGAGTTCGGTCACGCCTGCTCTCGCTCGCTGATCCATCGCTGGACGACTGAGGATGGCCAGCCGACGGCGTTACGGCTCAAGCGAACCGCTGCCGGAAACTCGTTCGCGCGGCAGAGTCTCCACAAGCTTGTTCTGCTCAAACCGATGGCCTCGCAAACTTGCCGCGGCCGTAGAATCTTGTCCACCACCTGTCCCTCCTCGTTGCATGGGGTAATCGGTACCACGAGACGATGAGCGGACAGCTGCCGCCGCGCAACCCCAGCATATGTTGGGTAAGTGACTGTGTATCAACAATATACAATCTATAACAGCCTACAATACCAAAATCCGTAAACTGCGGTTTTTGCTCGCTGGCGGGATCGCCAGCGGACCTTAGATCAGGTGATCTCCTGGTCGCTCGAATGCCCGACCCCTTGGGACGGTGCTGTGTGTTTCCAGGTGACCCCATGCCTTGCGTGACCGTCGTTGACGTCTGCGTAATTCGTCCGAATCGGCACAAGGTCGACAACAGGTATCTGATGCATGTCATCAACGCACCCCACGGTCGACGGGGTATCGCGAGGCACATAACGGGAACGACCCGGTAGCGGGTCTCGCGTAGGAATCTGGGCAAGGTCAAAATCCCCCTCCCGCCCCTCGATCAGCAGAAGCGGATTGCCGGGATTCTGGATGTGGCGGACGCCTTGCGGGCCAAGCGCAGCGAGGCCCTCGCCCAGCCCGACATTCTCCTCCAATCCACCTTCCTCGACATGTTCGGCGACCCCGTCACCAATCCGATGGGGTGGGAGGAAAGGCACCTTCCAGATCTAGTGTCCAAACGAAAGCATGCACTAAAGCGAGGCCCATTCGGTGGAGCCTTGAAGAAGGAGATATTCGTCCCTGAAGGGTTCAAGGTCTACCAGCAGAAGAATGTGATCTACGACGACTTCGATCTCGGGTCGTATTTCATCAAGAAGTCGGACTACGAGCGACTAGTTCCCTTCAAGGTTAGCTCCAATAACTTGCTCATCAGCTGCTCTGGGACAATCGGGAGTATCGCAGCTGTTCCTGTGCATGCCGCGCCAGGAGTAATGAATCAAGCCCTGCTGAAGATCGATCTGGACGAATCCATAATGCTCAACTCGTTTTTTTTGGGTCTCTGGAGAAGCCAGTCATTTGAGCAGCAGGTGCTCGGGATGACGCATGGGACTGGGATGAAAAACATGAAGTCCATGAACGAGTTGAAGGGGATCAATTTCCTCGTGCCTCCCATCGACATCCAACACCGCTTCGCCGCCGTTGTCGAGTCTGTTGAGCAACAGAAAGCCCGCCAGCGCACCCACCTGGCCGAACTCGACACCCTCTTCGCCTCCCTGCAATCCCGCGCCTTCCGGGGAGACCTCTGAGCCGCTATGGAAATCTCCGAGAACTTCGCGTTCCTGAAGCAGGAGTTTCCACACGCGGCGGAGAGCGCGAGCTATGCCGAGCGGCACGTCTACGGTGACCCCCGAGCCTCGTGCTTCCATGCCCGGCACGCGCTGGAGCGTCTGGTCATGCGTGTCTACAAGGTCGACAAGACCTTGAGTCCGCCGAAGATCACGAACCTGGACGGCTACCTCAATGAGAGGCGAGCCGCGAGGAGTTGAGCCCGGTGAAGCTCCTCGACCGGGTGCTCGAGCGTGAGATCGAGCGCAAGGACGAACGCCGCATCGCGACCTCGCTCAGGCTCAGCGGGTTGCCGGTAGGCAAGACCCTCGAGGGCTTCGACTGAACCTTCGTGGTTCAATCCTAATCTGCACGGAACGGGCCTGCAGCGACTCTTGGCATTCGCAGCTGGCTTCGATGACGGGCCGCGCCGCTGCGCTAGCACCGATTGGATACAGCAGTTTCCCACGCCCCCTGCAGCGGCACCGGCGCGCCCACTAGGGGAGGACGCTCGTGAGCTGGATTCCCCGCCGGCCCTTACCCCAGGCAAGCCGGATGACCTTGTGAAGCGTTTCTTGCAGCCTTCTGGCAGGGACATCAACTGATCAAGCTTGAGTCCGCCCATATCGAGTAAGTCATTCCACCTCAGGTAACCGTTCGGCGGGGCCCTGAGGATGGCGTCGGAGCTAGCGGCGGTCTGGTATCCTGCGCGAACACGCGTGGCCCAACCCCATCGCTGTAGCAATTCGACAGGGGCAGTAGGATCAAGCGGCGGTGCACCGCGAGCGTTCTCCCCGCGCCATCATCCGGGAGGCCACACGACCCCATGGCGTCGGCATTACCGGTCGGATCGAGTGCCGACATTGACTTCACCGCCGGGGAAATGACGCTGCTGCGCGCACTGATCGCCGGCCCGCCGACGCTCAACCGCCATCCCCTGGCCAGCGAGTTCTACCGGGGCATCGGCTGGTTCAAGCCCGACAGCGGCCTGAAGGACATGATGGCCCGGGTGCCCATGCTCACCTGACCTCCTCGCTGAAAAGCTTCAGACCAGGTCGATCCTAACATTGCACCTGGTCTCGTTTCAGGGGGTCAGGTCACACTGATGGTTGACAGGTTCCTATCAACCAAGGGTTCTGCAACTAGGAGAGCCCGATGGACTGGAACCAGTCGACCATGTACGAGCAAAGAGTACGCTTCATCCTCGAAGTGCAGCAACGCACGTTCAGTTTCGCCGAGTCCTGTAGACGCTACGGCATCAGCAGGACCGCGGGATACACGTGGTGGACACGGTTTCTCGCGGAGGGATTCGAGGGGCTCCATGACCGATCGCACCGACCCCATCACTGCCCCCACGCCGTAGCAGAGCCGATTGTAGAACACGTCGTCGATCTGCGTCAGCGCTACGGATGGGGATCACGCAAGATCCGCAAACTCACAGCTGTGAAGTTCGGCGGGGCACCAGCTCGCAGAACGATCGATCGTATTTTCGAGCGTCACGATCTGATCACGAAGAAGCGTAGACGCTCCGGCAAACCGGGCCATCCCGGCAAGCCGCTCACCCCCATGGATGAGCCTAATGCGGTCTGGACCGTCGACTTCAAAGGTCAGTTCAAGATGCGCAACGGCCGCTACTGCTATCCCCTCACCATCCAGGACGGCTTCAGCCGATTCCTGCTCGAGTGCAGAGGCCTGTATTCCACATCGATGGAGCTCGCCAAGCCTGTATTCATCAAGACTTTCCGTGAGTTCGGCCTACCCGCCGTCATCCGCTCCGACAACGGCACGCCCTTCGCGTCCATCGGCCTCGCTCGCCTCACTCGGCTGAGCGCCTGGTGGATCCGGCTCGGCATCCGTCCTGAAACTATCGAGCCTGGAAAACCGATGGTGTCCCGCTGACAGTTGAAGGTGGTGGCTCCGGAGAGTCTCCTTGTTAGCCTGCCTTTCTCATTTCGGCAACCGGTTCATGGTCGTCGAGGTGGGCCCTGAGCATCCAGAGCTGGTCGTAGCCGATGATCCTCCGGTAGCTCTTCTGGGTCTCCACGAACGAGGCCGCAGCCCAGCGCAAGGCCATCGCTCCGTTCTTCCAGTTGGTCACCCTGCGGGTCTTCTGTCTTACGCCCGAGTGGGTGCTGTCGATCAGGTTGGTCGAGCCCAGGCACTTCCTCAGCCGCGGCGGGAGGCCGAGCCGGTTGATCGTGAACATCTCGCTGAGGCCTTCGCGTAGGCTGGCCGAGGCCGAGGGGTGGTCGCGCTCGAGCCATCGGGCGAGCTGCTCGAGCTTCTGCTCGCCCTGCTTCGCGTCCAGCTTCATCGCCGCCCGGAACGCCGCCTTCACCTGAGGATGCTGATCCTTCGGCAGATGACCCAGCACGTTGCGGAGCTTGTGGTTGCGGCAGCGCTGGATGGGGTGACGTTGGCCGAACACAGGCGTGCATCGGGGCCAGCGTGGCGGCGTCCTGGTGAGCGGACGGCAGTTACGGTGCTGGCTCCGACAGCCGCTCGAGCGACTGTTGGACCGTCGGTCTCTGGCCAGACTCGACATCCTGCCGCCGACGCTGATGAAACGCCGTGAGCGTCCTGTTCGCATCAGCGAATGCGGCAATCTGCTCACAGTACTGGTCGAGGCAATGTGCCGGCAGAGCCCATAGCGCTACATCGTCCGTCAACGCATCGAGGTAGGCACGCGCGCCGCAGCACCCTAGGCTCATGGCCGCGCGCCGCTGATTGAGCACGTGAGGGACGATGGCACACGCCGGTCGCCCCATCGCCGGCGGGGTGCCGCCATCGACGCGCGCGACGGCCTCACTCAGGATGAGCCCGTGTTGCGCGTGGGCGAACACCAGGACGACCTCGGGCTGGACCGGGAAGTCCGCGAGCGGACCGTAGAGCGCATGGGCCAGCTTGTCCTGCATGACCGGAATGGCGGCGATTTCTTCCTCGCGTACGTAATCGAGTCCCATCATGGCCTTGAGGGAGGCTTGCAACTCATCCGGCTGCGAGGCCGCCGCGCCCGAGAGATTGTGCGTGTGGATGCCAATCGCGCACAGGGCGTGGTCACGGGCTGCTGTCGCGAAGGTGCGCGCCGTGGCCTGCGGCCAGAACGCGCATCCTGCGGGAACCACCCCCTCAAACATCGGCACGTCGTCCGGCACTACGTCACAGAACGCGATGGCCACCGGGGGCAGTGACAGCTCCAGCGACGACATCAGTTGTTCGGCGTGGACTCGACGCATATCATTCATCGGGGATTCATTCATCGGGGATTCCTTTCTTCGCAACGTACAGCAATCATAACGAATGTGCGCCGTAGGCCGATTTTGGTGCTGTTTTTGTGGGGCTGTTACTATCCCAGTAAGGATCTGCGGCGGCGGACGTAGAAGCGAACGGCACTGTCACACGCGCTTGACGTCTGCAAGACATAGAATCAGACACGGGATACGACACACGGCGGCGCTCGCTGGACGGCGCCATTGCCAGCGTGTCGCAAACGACCGTTTACAACACATGCTGATCGGCTACGCCCGCGTCTCGCCAAGCTCCGGCTTGGCGATGATACGCTCCGCTCCGCGCGCGTCGCCGTCGTCAACGCCGAGAGTGTGACAGCGCCCATCGCATCACTCTCGAGGGCGCTTCGATGAGACGACATGGGTAGGGTGCACACCTCTGGTGGCGGGACTGGGGAGCGCTCCTACTACCCTGCACTGGCGAACCTGCTTTGCGCAGTCGGAGACACGCTGAAGCCCAAGGTGTTCTGCGTTCTCGAGGGGGCGGATCAGGGTGCCGGCCATCCTGACTATGCCCTCTACACGGCGAAGCAGGTCCAGAAGGGCCGCCCGAGGGAGGGACAGGTCCCGGAGCGAGGCGTCGTCGAGGTGAAGGGTGTGGAGGACGACGCCTGCGTGACCGCCGAATCGGATCAAGTGAGCCGGTACTGGGGCCGCTACCGTCTCGTATTGGTAACGAACCTGCGCTACTTCGTCTTGGTGGGCACAGACGGGACGGGCGATCCGGCAAAGCTCGAAGCTTTCCGTCTCGCGGAGAGCACTGACGACTTCTGGCGCAGGCTGCAGAAGCCTCGCGCTTTTGCCCACGAGGTTGGCGCGGGCCTCGGCGAATATCTTCGCCGGTCTCTCTCGCACCGCGCCGCCTTGGCCGAGCCGAAGGACTTGACTTGGCTGCTCGCTTCATACGCCCGCGATGGGTTGGCCCGTGTCGAGGCAGCGGACAGAGCCCCGCCTCTCCTGACGGTCCGGTCGGCGCTGGAAGAAGCACTCGGGATTCGCTTCGAGGGCGAGCGCGGGGAGCGCTTCTTCCATTCGACGCTGATTCAAACGCTGTTCTACGGCATCTTCTCTGCGTGGGTGCTGTGGTCGCGGCAGGCCAAGAGCAACGACGGCCCGTTGTTCGAGGGCGGCTACAATCCGGCGCGGTTCAGCTGGCGCGAGGCGGTCTGACACCTGCGCGCGCCGGTGCTGCGAGCCTTGTTCCAGCAGTTGTCCGACCCGGGCCGGTTGAAGCCGCTCGGCCTCGTCGAAGTGCTGGACTGGACGGCGGCGGCACTCGACCGCGTGGACCGGGCCGAGTTCTTCTCGCGGTTCAACGAGGGCGAGGCGGTGCCGTACTTCTACGAGCCGTTCCTCGAAGCTTTCGACCCCGCACTGCGCAAGGAACTGGGCGTCTGGTACACGCCAACGGAAGTGGTCCGCTACATGGTTGCCCGCGTGGACAGGGCGCTCAAGGACGATCTCGACATTCCGGACGGGCTCGCGGCAGAGAATGTCTATGTGCTGGACCCGTGCTGCGGTACCAGGTCCTATCTCGCGGAGGTGCTCCGCCGCATTGCTCTCAATCTCGAAGCACAGGGCCTCGGTGCGCTCGCCGGCGTAGCGGTTAGGAACGCGGCAACCGACCGCGTCTTCGGCTTCGAGATCATGCCCGCGCCGTTCGTCGTCGCGCATTTGCAGGTCGGCTTGACGATGCAGAATCTGGACGCGCCGCTGGCGGATGACGGCACCGAGCGCGCGGGCGTGTTCCTCACCAACGCGCTGACCGGATGGGAGCCGCACATGAACAAGCCGCTGCCCTTCCCGGAGCTTGAAGAGGAACGCGACCGGGCAGATCGGGTGAAGCAGGAAACCCAGATTCTGGTGATCCTCGGTAACCCACCCTACAACGGCTTCGCCGGCATGGCAGTGGACGAGGAGCGTGAGCTCTCGGAAGCCTATCGGACGACCAAGCAGGTGCGCCGGCCCGAAGGACAGGGCCTGAACGATCTCTACGTTCGCTTCTTCCGCATGGCGGAGCGGCGCATCGCGGAGAAGACCGGAATCGCCGCAGATCCCTCGGATACAGATTCGCGCTCGGTGCCCTCGATGCGGCTGAGCGTCTCCGCCAAATCGGCTCCCGTGAAGCAGTCCAGCAAATGGTGTACGACCAGCTCCGAATCCTCGGGGCGACCTAGAGGACCACGAGCCAATTGACCAATGCGAATGGCCAGGTTGAACGGCAAATGTCCCGGAGCCATCACCCGGTCAAGAAGGCGATGGCCCTGATCCCGGTTCGAGATGCCCGCCAGTCATACCCGCCATTTGATGCCGTTTTCTCACCCTTTCAGCACGGCAGCATCAGGTATGGTAGGACGGCAAGTGCGGCAGATCGTGCAGTCCTGGTTGAACCGGCGAATTATTCAGTAACCCGTTGCTACGCTGGCGGTTATCAGGTCGCCGATACGCTGTGGATCACTTCGGATATACAAAACGAACAGGCCGCTGCAGCAGGGGTTGGCCGCGCCCGATACGAGGCGTCGCCGGGTGAGCGCCGACCGAAGGTAGCCGTTCGGTCGTGGTGTGATGACGCGGACCGGGAGGAGGTTGAAAAGTGGCTGCCATCAAAGGAGTCCGGTCGCCCGTGCGCACCGAGCCTCACCCGTCGGCAGGGTTGACCTGACCCCCTGAAACGAGACCAGGTGCAATGTTAGGATCGACCTGGTCTGAAGCTTTTCAGCGAGGAGGTCAGGATGGGAAGGAAGCGACACACTCCGGAGCAGATCATCACTGCACTGCGGGAGGCAGAGGTCGGTCTGGCCCGCGGCAAATCCGTGAAGCTGATGAGCCGGGAGCTGGGCATCACCGAGCAGACGTACTACCGGTGGAGGCGGGAGTACGGCGGGATGAAGGTGAGCCAGGCACGGCGCCTGAAGGAGTTCGAGCGCGAGAAGGGGCGCCTGAAGCGAGCAGTGGCGGACTTGACACTGGACAAGCTGATTCTGGAGGAAGCGGCCAAGGGAAACTTCTGAGCCCCGAGCGCCGACGACGTTGTGTGGTGCGTGTACGTCAGCAGCTCGGGGCGTCGGAGAGGAGAGCGTGCCGGGTGCTCGGGCAGCCACGCACGACCCAGCGCCGGGTGAGGAAAGTGGCGAGTGACGAGGGGGCGCTCCGAGGTGATATCGTGCGACTCGCGAGTCGATTCGGCCGCTACGGCTACCGACGCGTCACGGACATGCTCCGCATCGAGGGCTGGGGGGTGAACTACAAGCGGGTGGAGCGGATCTGGAGGCAGGAGGGGCTGAAGGTGCCGCAGCGGCAGCCGAAGCGAGGTCGGCTGTGGCTCAACGACGGATCGTGCATCCGGCTGAGGCCGCTGTATCGGGGCCACGTCTGGTCGTACGATTTCGTGGCCTCGAGGACGCACGACGGGCGTGCGCTGAAGCTGCTGACAGTGCTGGACGAGCACACGAGGGAGTGCCTGGCGATCGTGGTGGCTCGCAAGATCCGAGCCCACGACGTGCTCGAGGTGCTGGCCGATCTGTTCGTCCGACACGGGCCTCCCGAGTATTTGAGGTCGGACAACGGACCGGAGTTCACCGCGAAGCTCGTGCGGCGGTGGTTGGGGCGCGTGGGCGTCGAGACGCTCTTTATCGAGCCGGGCAGCCCGTGGGAGAACGGCTACAACGAGAGCTTCAACGGCAAGCTCAGGGACGAGCTGTTGAACGGGGAGATCTTCTGCTCGTTGGCCGAGGCGGCCGTGCTGGTCGAGCAATGGAGGCGCGAGTACAATACCGTCCGACCCCACAGCGCCTGCGGCGGCTTTCCCCCGGCCCCTGAGGCGATTAAGCCGTCGCCCTGGTTCCTGAGGATGCCCGTCCTTCACGGCCCTCCACAGGTGCTGGGACTAACATAGGATGTGGTACCGCTCTTGGGGGCAGGTCACATCTCGCGGATGCGGTCGGTCAAGTCCATCCCTTCGAGTGACTGAATCATAGAGCTTTTCCCAGATTGCGGCGATAATTATACTTCGCTGTCGTCGTCCTTCGTATTGGCTCAACGCTCATGCTTCCTCCCATTAGTTCTGCCCATTCTCCCACGCCCCCTGAGCAAGACCAAACTAGCGGCTGGGGCCAAAGTCCCGCTCCGGCCCCCCGCGCTCCGGCCCACGGCGGTCCCTGCTTTGCCTTGCCGTCTCTTGCCTATCCCACTCCAGCCTTGCCCTCTCCTGTTGGATTGATTTAGAAAAGTCCGGGGGTTGAGTGATTTAGAAATGTCCCCCCCCCAGGGCGTTAAGGTGAATCAAGAGACTCCCTCCATCGAGGGAGTCGAAGCCGACGGCCGCGAAGTGGCAGTCGTAGCGCGATGCCGAGCGATGGCGCGCGGATTTGCGATGAGCCTGCCGTGCTTACGCCAGGGGTGATCGGGTCCAGGTTTGGGCGGCGTGGGACGTGACTTCGCTGTCTTGGCCGTAGAGAGCGTCTTCTTGGTTCGGGGCGGACGAGAGTTTTGGGGTCTGGGCTTGGGCAGCTCCGCGACAGGTTCGAGATCGAGATAGCGCTTCTTGAAGCGGAAGCGGGTGGAGCCATCGATCCGGAGTTCGACGGTGATTTTGTGACGGGGCCGGATCCCTCGGGCCTGGCACTTGGAGATCTGCCATCTACGGCTGCTGTATTGAATGGTGAAGTCGTTGCCGACAGAGCGAGTGAGGGTCTCAGCGAAGAGCGCGTCGAGATCGGGCCTCTTCGAGAGGCGACGGTGTGCGTTACGGGACTCAGCGGGCTCGACCGCGAAGCGTTCGTTCCAGAACGGGAGGTAGATGTCGTCGAGGTAGCGGTTGGCGTCTTCGAGCGTCGAGATGTTTGCGACCCTCAGCTCCTTGACCAGGCGGTCCTGCGAAGTGCCGAAGTTACGCTCGACGCGACCCTTGGCCTGGGGCGAGTGTGCGAGGATCAGCTCGACGTTGAGCTCACGCAGGGCCTTGCGAATAATGGACTCGGTACGCTTGGTGTCGCGCTCTTCGAGCGGGATCGCCGAGACAGGCCGGGTCCACTGGCCAAAGTGGCCCGCCTTGTCGGTGTAGAAGGCGATGGGACGGCCATGGCGGCGCAGGTAGTCGATGGCGATCTGCCGGTTGGCTGCTCCCGTGTCGCGTGGGACGAAACGGGCCATCATGAGCTGGTTCGTGGCATCGTCATGCATCTGAATGAGCACGAAGCGGCCAGCAGCGCGGTCCTCGAACCAGGCGTGCTCGGAGCTGTCCCATTGGATGAGCTCGCCGAAGGCCGCCCTGCGCGCTCTGGCCTTGCGATGCCTCGCCCTCCTGCGCTTCGGCTTCCAGGCACCCTCCTCGATCATCCACTTGCGCAGGGTGCCGGCCTTCAGCGGCCCGATCTCAGCGTCGCGTGACAGGTGCTCAGCGAGCAGCGTCGGCCCAAAGCCCTCGAACACAGGCTCACGCGCCCGCTTCAACGCTCGGCCCCGCATCTGCGACGCCTTGGCCCGATTCGAGCGTCGGCCGCGAAGCCCATGGATCACCACTCCGTCTCCTGCTCGCTCCCATCTCCTGCGTAGCCTGCGGAAGTGGCGTGAGGTTATGCCCAGCAACTCCGCCCCTCGCTTGGCCGCTACTAGTCCCTGCTCCACCTGCTTCAGTACCGCCAGTCGGTCTCGATCTCGCTGGCTCAATGTCAGCATCTCCTCCCCCGGTTCCGTTTGCTCGCTCCACTCCGAACGAACAAACTCCGAAAGAGGACATTTCTACTTCAACTAAACCGGACATTTCTATTTCAATGCTACACAGAGCAAGAAAACATTGTTGGATTGATTTAGAAAAGTCCGGGGGTTGAGTGATTTAGAAATGTCCCCCCCCCAGGGCGTTAAGGTGAATCAAGAGACTCCCTCCATCGAGGGAGTCGAAGCCGACGGCCGCGAAGTGGCAGTCGTAGCGCGATGCCGAGCGATGGCGCGCGGATTTGCGATGAGCCTGCCGTGCTTACGCCAGGGGTGATCGGGTCCAGGTTTGGGCGGCGTGGGACGTGACTTCGCTGTCTTGGCCGTAGAGAGCGTCTTCTTGGTTCGGGGCGGACGAGAGTTTTGGGGTCTGGGCTTGGGCAGCTCCGCGACAGGTTCGAGATCGAGATAGCGCTTCTTGAAGCGGAAGCGGGTGGAGCCATCGATCCGGAGTTCGACGGTGATTTTGTGACGGGGCCGGATCCCTCGGGCCTGGCACTTGGAGATCTGCCATCTACGGCTGCTGTATTGAATGGTGAAGTCGTTGCCGACAGAGCGAGTGAGGGTCTCAGCGAAGAGCGCGTCGAGATCGGGCCTCTTCGAGAGGCGACGGTGTGCGTTACGGGACTCAGCGGGCTCGACCGCGAAGCGTTCGTTCCAGAACGGGAGGTAGATGTCGTCGAGGTAGCGGTTGGCGTCTTCGAGCGTCGAGATGTTTGCGACCCTCAGCTCCTTGACCAGGCGGTCCTGCGAAGTGCCGAAGTTACGCTCGACGCGACCCTTGGCCTGGGGCGAGTGTGCGAGGATCAGCTCGACGTTGAGCTCACGCAGGGCCTTGCGAATAATGGACTCGGTACGCTTGGTGTCGCGCTCTTCGAGCGGGATCGCCGAGACAGGCCGGGTCCACTGGCCAAAGTGGCCCGCCTTGTCGGTGTAGAAGGCGATGGGACGGCCATGGCGGCGCAGGTAGTCGATGGCGATCTGCCGGTTGGCTGCTCCCGTGTCGCGTGGGACGAAACGGGCCATCATGAGCTGGTTCGTGGCATCGTCATGCATCTGAATGAGCACGAAGCGGCCAGCAGCGCGGTCCTCGAACCAGGCGTGCTCGGAGCTGTCCCATTGGATGAGCTCGCCGAAGGCCGCCCTGCGCGCTCTGGCCTTGCGATGCCTCGCCCTCCTGCGCTTCGGCTTCCAGGCACCCTCCTCGATCATCCACTTGCGCAGGGTGCCGGCCTTCAGCGGCCCGATCTCAGCGTCGCGTGACAGGTGCTCAGCGAGCAGCGTCGGCCCAAAGCCCTCGAACACAGGCTCACGCGCCCGCTTCAACGCTCGGCCCCGCATCTGCGACGCCTTGGCCCGATTCGAGCGTCGGCCGCGAAGCCCATGGATCACCACTCCGTCTCCTGCTCGCTCCCATCTCCTGCGTAGCCTGCGGAAGTGGCGTGAGGTTATGCCCAGCAACTCCGCCCCTCGCCTGGCCGCTACTAGTCCCTGCTCCACCTGCTTCAGTACCGCCAGTCGGTCTCGATCTCGCTGGCTCAATGTCAGCATCTCCTCCCCCGGTTCCGTTTGCTCGCTCCACTCCGAACGAACAAACTCCGAAAGAGGACATTTCTACTTCAACCAAACCGGACATTTCTATTTCAATGCTACACAGAGCAAGAAAACACCCTTGCGTGGGTCGGGAGCGACTCCCCATCCTACCGCACGCACCTTCTCTCTCCTGTGGGGACTCTGATGAAAGAACGCAGCTCGTCGGCCACGCTCGATGGCTTAGTGACTCGCCGAGACCTCCTGAACCGGCTGGGCATCGTAACCGTCGGCCTGGCGGTAACCCCAGTGTCTGGTTGGCCGGCGTCATGGTTCTCTCAGGAAGCGATCGTCCCGTTTACGGACGTTCCAGAGGGCTTCACCGGGCTCCGTGGACCCGGGGCGGAGGGATTCCCAGGGCAGAGCCGGGTGGCGCAGGATATGCGGGAGCTGACCTCGTGGGTGACACCGGTTGAGGACTTTTTCGCAGTGGCACACTACGGCTACCCCGACTTGGAAGCCTCGACGTATCAGCTCGGGCTCACCGGGCTAGTCCGGCAGCCCCAGACTCTCTCTCTCGACCAGCTGATGGCCCGGCCACGTGTTCAGCGCACGACGGTCTTCGAGTGCGGAGGAAATTCGAGGCGTATGCTACACGGCATGGTGGGAAACGCCACTTGGACGGGCACCGAACTGTTGCCGCTTCTCGAGGAATTGGGGTCGATGGACGACGCGAAGGAGGTGCATTTCTGGGCGGCGGACTCCGGAACGGAGGAAATCCGGGGCAATGAATACGAGCAGAACTTCGCTCGGTCGATGTCCATGGATCAGATCAGAGAGACGAATCCGATTCTCGCATATCACATGAACGGCGATCCTCTGACCGTGGTTCATGGCTTCCCGGTGCGACTCATCGTCCCGGGCTGGTACGGGGTCTGTCAGGTCAAGTGGCTGAACAGGATCGAGTTGAGCGCGGACCGTTTGATGACCCGCTTCATGGCGAAGGACTACGTAACGCTCATGGGCCGCGAGGTGGACGGTCAGACAAAGTGGGTCGAGACCTCGGTCACGCGGCAGCGCCCCAAATCGGTGATCGCGCGGGTTACGCGCAGCAACGACCGATTTACGATATTCGGCGCGGCATGGAGCGACGGCACGCTGTTGGATCGCGTCGAAGTGCAGGTGGACGGCGGCGCGTGGAGCGCGGCCGAGCTAGAGCGTCCGTCAGACCCTCACAGCTGGACGTTCTTCACCCTGGAGATTCCAGAGTTGTCGGCTGGAGAGCATACGCTGGTGTCGCGGGCCACGGACAGCGCGGGACACACTCAGCCGACCGACCTCGACATGAAGAGGACTCGCTGGGAGAACAACGAGCTCTTCGAGCGCTCGATCGGGGTCACGTGATGGGCTGCGGATAATCCTCCGCAACCCGAAGAGCCGTCAGACGCGCGCCAGCGCGGTGGCGACGTTGTCGAGCGCGTGCTCGATGAGGCGTCTGGACGTCCCAAGGTTCATGCGCATGTGACCAGCCCCGCCCGTGCCGTAGCTCGATCCGGCGTTCAAATAGACACCTGCCTTCTCGGCAAACCAGCGCTGCACGATTTCCTCCGGCGTGACCGGGTCGACGGACGTATCGCTTTCCTTGGCGGCGATCTGCTTCGCCCCGATTCTGTCGACGACTCGAGTTACGTCTAGCCAGGCGAGATACGTTCCCTGAGCCTTCGTATACCTCAGGAGAGGCACGCGATCCCTGATATAGGCCTCTACCAAGTCATGATTGCTGTCGAGGTAGACGCGCAGCTGATCAAGCCACGGTGCACCTTCCGTGAGTCCGGCATGGTTCGCCACCAATCCCAGAGTCGTAACCTCCGCCCGGGCGTTGGCGTTGATGCGCTCCAGAAGGTCCGGGTTGCTCGAGAAGTACCAGGCGACCTTGATCCCTGCGAGGCTGAACGTCTTGCTCGCGGCCTTGAACGTAATGCTGTTGTCGACAATGTCGCGGTTGGGAAGACTGGCGAACGGTGTGTACGTCTGCCCGCTCATGACGAAGTCACAGTGGATCTCGTCCGCAAAGACGATGACCTTGTGCCGGAGGCATATCTCGCCCATCCGCGTCAGGTCCTCGGGCGACCAGCAGTTGCCCGTAGGGTTCTGTGGGTTACAGAGCATGAAGACGTTGGCTCGGGCTGCGCGCAGTTCGAAGTCCTCGAAGTCGATCGAGTACCGCCCGTCAACCAGCTTCATCTCGCTGTCCTCGGCCACGGTCCTCGTGAAGCGCAGGTCGCTGTAGAAGCCATTGTACGTCGGCGACGTCAGCAGGACCTTCGTGCCTGGCGGCGAGAACGTGCGTAATCCGGCGATGAGGCCGGAATGCACGCCTGCCGACCATCCGACAGTCTGGGGATTGATGTCGAGTCCATAGCGTCGTTGGTTCCATTCGACCACCGCTTCGACATACCTACTGGGCCTCCTCATGTAACCCCAGTTCTCGTGCTCGCAACGCTCAGCCAGAGCTCGGGTGATGCAGGGAGCGGTGCGAAAGTCCATGTCGGCAACGCCCATGCCGACCTCGATGCCACTACCGTAGGTCGCGATGGCGCCGTCCCACTTTGTGCTGTCCGTCCCGATTCGGCTGTAGATCTGTAGATCTCGTCGAAGTCGAAGACCTGAGGTCCGGGGATTGGCAGAGCTTCGGTGACGTCACCCACCACAGCGGGCTTGATGCCGACGGCGCCCAGGAGTGCCGTCCCTCCGGCGCTCCGCAGGAACGTTCTACGATCGAGTTCTCGGTTCCGCGCCATCACGTCACCTCGATGTGTGTGTGTGGCCGTGTAAGACCGCGCTCAGACAGTCGCTCGGGTCCACCATCAGCATATCCGTACTCGCGGGTCAGATCCACTCAACATCAGACATGGCATGGAGCGCCGCAAGCAACGCAAAAAAATCCCGAGCGACCTGGCGGCTCCTCGCCTCGCGGCCAGCGGCCCGGCGGCCTACTCCGCCCGGAGCGCGACGACTGGGTCGATCCTCGAAGCACGCAGCGCGGGCACGAGCGTCGCCATGACGGTCGCGCCGGCGAGGACCGCTGCCACCGACACGTACGTCATCGGGTCGGTCCCCTCCACGCCCCACAGCAGGGAGCTCACCGAGCGGCTCACTGCCGCCGCCCCGATCGCTCCAACCACGGTACCGATGGCTGCGAGGCGAAGTCCGTCGGAGAGCACCGACCTGAGCAGGGTCTGGCGCTGCGCACCCATGGCGACGCGGATGCCGATCTCCCTCGTCCGCTGCCGCACTGAGAACGCCATCACGCCGTACGTGTCGACCGCGGCGAGGAGCAGGGCCAAGCCCGCGAACAGGCCCACCAGCGTGCCCTGGAAGCGGCGGGTGGCTACCGAGGTGTCCAGCACCTCGGTCAGCGAGCTGAGACCGACCACGGGGAGGTTGGGGTCCACGCTCGCCAGAGTCTCCTGGACCGCGCGCAGCTCCAGCGTGGAGCCGTCTCGCGTGCGAGCTACGTACGACATGCCCCGGCCGAACCAGCGCCACACCTCGGTGGTTTGACGATGGCTCTGATAGATCTCCGATGTCGCGGGCCGGCTGGGTCCGGCGAAGTGGACGTCGCCGATGACGCCGACGACCCGTCTTCGGATCGGCTGCTCGTCGGCGTCTTCCGCGTACGAGATCCACTCACCTATGGGTTCTTCCCCGGGCCACAACGACTCGGCCGCCGTTCGGTTGACGACCACGACCAGCTCGCCTCCTGGCTCGTCGTCCCAGGTGAGGAGCCGGCCCGTCAGCAGGGGAATTCCCATCGCGGAGAAGTAACCCGGCGTCACGACCTTGATGGCGGCGCTCGGTGAGTTCACGCTGTGCTCCTGCGGCCCAGCCTCCAGGAGGACCGAAGAGGACAGGCGGGCCCCGGAGAGGGGAAGGTGTGAGGTAGCTGCAGCGAGCTTCACCTCCGGTCGGGCAGCGAGCTCCTCGAGTAGCCTGTCCACGCCGAGAGTCACATCGGCCGGCGCCGGATATTCGGCGTCGGCGAACGACACCTGGAAGGAAGTAACACCCTCGTGATCGACGCCCAAGTCCACCGAGTAGAGGTTCGAGAGGCTTCGGATGAAGAGGCCTGCCCCGACCAGAAGCACCATCGCCAGCGCAAATTCGGACACCACCAGCGTGTCACGGACCCGTTCGGATCCGCCCCGGTTCGTCAGTCGTTCCGCCACTCCGCTCGGCCCCTGGCTCGCCGAGGCGAGGCCGCTCATGCGGTAGGCGGGCGTCAGGCCCGACAACAACCCAGTAAGCACCGACACCCCGAGGGTGAACAGCAGCACTTGGCTATCGATCGAAACTTCGCCCAGCCCGCTGACCCGGGCCGGTACCAGCGAAACGATGGGATCAAGCAGGGCGTACGCGAGCCCGACGCCCATTGCGCCCCCTAAGAGCGCGAGCAGTATACTCTCCCCGAGCAGTTGCCTGAGGAGCCGGGCTCGCGACGCCCCGAGGGCCACCCGGACAGCCAGCTCACGGCTCCGCGCGGCTCCTCGAGCCACGGTGAGGCTCGCCACGTTGACGCACGCGATGAGCAGCACGAGCCCGACGGCGCCCAGCAACATCCACAGGCCCCTGGGTGAGGAGCCGACTGCGAACGTGTGGAGCTCCTCGAGCCGGATGCCCCAACCCTCGTTCGCCCTGGGGTAGGTATCCGACAACCCTTGCGCGATGACGTCCATCTCCGCCGATGCCGACGCCATCGAGGCCCCGTCCGCGAGCCGGCCGAGTACGAAGATGTTGTTCCTGCCGCGTGCGTCCAGCGCGTCGTCCGCGAAAGCCAGAGGCACGTAGACGTCGGATGTGAATGGGGGCACACGCAGTCCCCGAGGTGCCACGCCCACAAGCTCGTAGCTTTCGCCGTTGAGCAGCACTGACCGCCCGAGGACGGTGACGTCCGAGCCGAACTGACGACTGACCAGGCCTCGTGCGACAACACCACGGACCAGCGTTGCCCCTCGATCGACTCTTCTGAGATCGAACCTGCGTCTGAGCGTCGGCTTTTCGCCGAGCACCTGGAAGAAGCCAGGTCAGTGACCATGGCGAAGGAGAGCCGACTGGGAGTGTCCACTCCGGTCAGTGTTGTCGCCCACAGCTGGATGCCCACCAAGTCCTCGAACGAGGAGCTCTGCTCGCGATAGTCCAGGAAGTTCGGGGCCGACGTAGGCCCGGTGTTCCCGTCCTTCACCTTGCTCAGGCTGATGATCCGGTTCGGCTCCTCGAGCGGGAGTGGGCGTAGCAGGTAGGCGTTCACCACCGAAAAGATGGCCGCGTTCGCACCGATTCCGACCGCCAGCGTGAGCAGAGCGATGCCGGCATAGCCCGGATTCAGCCGCAGCGAGCGGGCGGCGAACCGGACGTCTTGCCAGAGCGAATCGGGCATCAGACCGCGGCCTGCGACGCCAAAGGCGTCCTCCGTCGCTGCGGCGTTGCGTGGGTCATGCGGATCGTGGGCACGTTCCGGACTCCCCCGTTCTCGAAGTCGCTGGGCTCACATGCGTTCGACGCGGCCGATCAAAGATTGGTTGTAACATATCTCCGAGCCCTATCGAGCAAGCCGACGATTCGTTCGTGCTTCGTGCGTCTTTGCTCTCTTGCCCCGTATTCCGGGCAAGCTCACGGGGCGCTTGCGGTCGGAGTGAGCTGGACCGCTAGGCGGATAGCTCGGGAAACACCTTCGAGACCTTCCCCAGCACGTAGTCGCCGTACGTGCCCTCGAAATCGTGCACACTGACGTGGTCCCAGCGCTCGTCCCCGTCGTCCGCCGGAAAGCCGGTACGACGCTCGAGTCGATCGGTTCCACGTGCGCATCGAATCCCGGATCGAAGAAGAACGTGCGACAGGCGCCCTCGCCCGGAGTCGATTCGGCACGCGGTGGGGCGTGGAGCGATAGAGCCCGACGCGTCAGGCGATCGAGCATGTCTCCTATGTTGCATACGAAAGAGTTCGCTACGGGTGGCGCGTCGAACCAACAAGATTCGGTTTTGACCTGGAGACCGCCCCCGTCGTCCTGTCTGAGGATGGTGAGCACGCCGTAGTCGGTGTGCTCGCCGACGCCCCACTGCTGCTCGCGAGCCGGCACGGGCGGCGTGGGGGGATAGCGGAGGATCCGGAACAGGGTGAGCGGATCTGCCATGCAGCCGACGCGGAAATAGTCGGGCTCCAGAGCCAGGCTCATCGCGATGCCCCGCATGAGTGCATGACGGAGGTCGGTCAGCGCCGCCATGTACTCCAGGATCGTGTCGCCGAATTCCGGAACCCCTGGCGGGAACAGGTTCGCTCCGTGTAGTGCGACTCCGGCACGCACTCGCGGATCGTCGTCGCTGAAGCTCGGCGCCGAAGTAGAGGCCCTCCTTGAGGTCCGGCCTGCCCGACGTGAGCACACCGCCCACGGGGAAATATCCGCGCCATGCTTTGCCTGCCAGCTCCATCCGGATTTCGAGCTTCGTCTCGGCATCTTGTGCGAAGAAACTGTGGGAACGCTCGTCCAGCCGGCACTGACGCTCCTCGCTCACACCGTGTCCCACGACGTAGAAAAAGCCCCTGAGCCGGCATCTGCCTCGTCCGGCGGAACTCACGGCCCCCTCGTCCCCTACGCCGGTGACCAGCGGTGCGACGTCGATGATGGGGATCTGGGATGTGCCCTCCTTCATCGCACAACGACGCCCCTACTGCGTGCCACCTCCCGTCCACCCCGGACCCCGCACCACCCGGCCCGGCAGCGCCTCGGTATGCTCGCCGTCACGCAGCACCTGCTCGCCGTTCACGAACACGTGCACGACGCCGGTCGAGTATTGGTGGGGGTCCTCGAACGTCGCGTGGTCGATGATGGTGGCGGGGTCGAATACGACCACGTCCGCGTAGTAGCCCTCGTCAAGCATGCCGCGATCCGCGATGCCCAGGTTCCGAGTCGGAAGCGAAGTCAACTGTTCGAATGGCGTCCTCCAGCGTGATGACGGCTTCCTCGCTCACGTACTGGCCGAGCAGCGCGAAGTTCCCGTAGGCTCTGGGGTGTGTGCTCGAGTCGGTGAATGGAGGCGCGAGTACAATCGACCTCGCGTCCGACCCCACAGCGACCTGCGGCAGCGCTTTCTGCTTCTTCACGTTGCCCTCTGATATCCGGAAGTACACGACCTGCACGCGGCTGCCGTTCCTCGACCACGAGATCCATCGCGGTCTCTTGCGCCGATGTTCCCCGCTCCGCGGACACATCTGCCAGCGTGCTGGCCGACTATAGTCGCGCATATCCGGATTCCGGAATCCGATGACCAGCGTGCCTTCGGGTGTGGCACTCTGCATGACATTCTCCCAATCGTCCTGCTGCGCGACCATCTCGGCCGCCAGGCGCCCGCGCACGCCCGGGTCGCGCAGGCGCTCGGCCCACGCGTCGTATCCGCCCTCCTGTACCCATGGCGGCATCGCGACATCGAGACCAGTCGATC
The DNA here is from genome assembly GCA_965226625.1 of Longimicrobiales bacterium. Classification (GTDB taxonomy): domain Bacteria; phylum Gemmatimonadota; class Gemmatimonadetes; order Longimicrobiales; family Gaopeijiaceae; genus UBA1138. Next base: position 1,729,591 of record CBDDDK010000003.1, on the reverse strand, counting down.
CCGCCGTATAGGTATACATGTCGGCGGTGATGCGCAGGCCTTCGCCACGCGCGGCTTCGACCATATCGATGACTTGGTCGAGCTTGTCCCAGTTGGCCTCGCCGGCTGCCTTCAGGTGGTAGATCTCCGCCGGTATCCCTGCATCGCGTGAGATGCCGATCAGTTCATCGACTGCCTCGAGCAGCCGGTTGCCCTCGCTGCGCATGTGCGAGATGTACATGCCGCCGTACTCGGCGGCGACGGAGGAGATCGCGACGAACTCGTCGGTTTTGGCGTAAAACGCCGGCGCATAGATGAGCGAAGAGCCGATGCCCATGGCGCCCTCGCGCATGGCCGCGTGTACGAGCTGCCGCATGCGTTCGAGCTCCTCTTCGTTCGGAGGTCGGTCCTCGTAGCCCAGCTCGTGAATGCGCGCGGTCGTAGCACCGAGGAAGGAGGCGACATTGGGCGAGACGCCCTTGCTCTCCAGGAACTCCAGGTACTCGCCCAGTGTCGTCCACGGCACTTCGAGCTCGCCCCCGAGCAGCTCGGCCGCGCGCTGCTCGGAGCCGACGAAGGCCACGAACTCCTCCAGCCACGCTTCCTTCATGCGCGCGTTCATCGGCCCTCGGGAGTTGCCCTCGCCGAACACCTCGAGCGTCACCCCCTGCCGGAGCTCCCCCTGTGAGTGGCCGTCGACTATGAGGGACTCGGTGGACCAGGAGAGCATGTTCACGAAGCCGGGCGAGACCGCCAGGCCGGACGCATCGACCACCCTCTCAGCGGTCACGCCGGCGAGGTCTCCGACCGCGACGATGCGGTCCCCGTCGATCGCCACGTCCGCGACGAACGGAGAAGATCCGGAGCCGTCGTAGACGGTGCCCCCGCTGATGAGGACATCGTAGGTGGCGGTGTCGGAGCACGCCGTTGCGGCTGCAAGCGCTGTGGCAATGCATAGTATCCGTCTGATCATGCGGGTTTCCCTCGCTTCGTCTCGACGGTCTAGGGCAACGCGGTCCACGGCCCCGGCGGCTCCTCAGGCCGCCGGGGCACGCTCCGCGATTGCTATGCGCTCGTCAGCGCGCTCCGGCTAGGTCTCTCGCTGCGCTGGCTAGGGTCGTGACCTTGGCGCGGTCAGCCGCGCCGCGCCCCTCTCCATCGAGGTCCGCCGCGAGCCCGGTGAGTGCGCTACTACGCTGTTGCCCGGAGAGTCCTTCGGCGCGCGCCAGCTCGGTCCTCACCTCAAAGATCCTGTCCGTAGAGAGACCGCCCGAGCGCTCGAGCTGATCGAGGTACGAACGAGCGAGCGCGAAGCTAGGCGGCCAAACGAACTTCGGCTGCTGCTGCGCGTTGAAGTACTCGAAGTGCACCGTCTTGGCCGCGTCGATCTCGTTCTGCGAGATATGGGGGCTGGGCGTGAGCTCGAAGATGTCGAGTCCGCGGCGGATTTCGGAGCTGACCAGATATCCGTTGTACCAGTACACGGACCACGAACCAGCCATGGTAGCGGTGGTGGGGTCCAGGGGCCCGCGATCGTGGAAAGCGATCTCGAAGGGATTGTCAGGATCGGTCCAGTCGAAGATGTCGATCCCGCCTTGATACCACGCTTGTGCCATCACGTCGCGACCCGGGATCGGGATCAGCGATCCGTTGTGTGCCACGCAGTTCTCCAACGACGTCTGCGCTGCCGGCATCTTGAAATAGCTACGGAAGTTCAGCCGGCCGTTGTCGATGGTGAAGATCGCGTCCGCGCCCCACTCGTACTTGTCAGTATCTCGGCAACGGGGCTGACCACCACCGCCCCACTCGTCCGTGAACAGAAGCTTCGAGCCGTCACTGCTGAAGGTCGCCGAGTGCCAGAACGAGAAGTTCGAGTCGGACGCAGCGTACAAGCGTCTAGGATTGGCGATGTCGCTGATGTCGAGCAGGAGTCCGTACCCACCACAGGCACCGCCGGCGAACCCGATTTCGGGATATACCGTGATGTCGTGGCACTGCGTGGGTCCGGTGCGTGGAGGCGGAGGGCCGGCCGGCGCTCCGGCGGCGGCTCGCCTCGCCCCCCGGCCCGCTGTATCGGCCACGAGCTCGCCATGTGTCGCCGGGGCGGTCAGGTCGTCGAAGATGCGGGGGGAGCTCACGATCTGCGCGTCCTGAGGCGACGCGAGCGGGACTCGGATAACCTCGATGCGGAAGAGCGCCGTGTTCGGGTCATCGGCAAGCTGCCCGCCCGAGCAGCCGGGGAGCTCGCTTGGGGAGCGAACGCGGGAGGATCCGGAAACGTAGATATACACATTTTCCGTATCGTTCGGGTCAGTCACGACGGTGTGCGTGTGCGAACCGCGACACGTCTGAACGTTGGCCACGTACCTCGGGTTCGCGACGTCCGCCGCGTCGAAGATCCGGATGCCGCGGAGCCGGTCGAAGCTGACCGTGTCCGGTACTCCTCCCGTGCCACAGTCGACGCGCCCCCCCAATCCTTCACCCGAGACGAAGAGCAGGTTCTTGTAGACCGAGACGTCGCTCTGCGACGCCGGACACACGTAGGTAGTTTCGAGCGAGGGATCGCTCGGGTTCGAGATATCCCAGACTGCGTAGCCGTTGTAGTTGCCCTGGAAGGCGTAGTCGCCGATGAACGCCAGGTCGGAGCTCGTGACGCCGACGAACTCGTCCGGCGGGAGCGTGGTGGAGACCAGCCGCAGGTTCCACGCCGCTTCTTCGGCGTCCGTCAGGCCAGCGGCCAGCCCGACGCGCGGGTCGGGCGTGGGCGGTGTGAGGGGCATGTCGGACAGCGCGGATGCCATCGCAGAGGCGGAGGGCGACGATGTCGCGCATGAAGTGGCCATCACTGTCAGGGCGCACAAGGCGGCTGTGAGCGCGGCCCAGCGCGAGCCCGGAAGACGTGCGAAGGATTGGGAATTCATGTCAGATGCCTGTGTGAGTTCGGTTGAAGCAGAAGCGGGTCGGAGTAGGTCACGGAGCGCGGTCACTCCGAGGATCCGCGGAAAGCAGTATCTGCATACGCGCGATCTCGATCTGCTGATCGGCGTAGATGTCCGATGCCAACTTGTATACGAAGTCATTCTGTGCGCCGCCATACGAGCCGAACAACTCATCCACCATCGAGAGCGCACCCTGGTGGTGCGGGATCATGTACGTCAGGAAGAGTCGGTCGAAGTCGGCTCCACGAGCACCGTCGAGCTCGGTGAGCTGCTGCTCGGTCAGCATGCCCGGCATCATCGCGACGCCCTCGGCGCCCATCGGTATCGCGGCTCGCACGTACTCGGCGGCCGGGACGTGCTCGCCGCGGTCACCGAGCCAGGAGCGCATCGTCACGATCTCGTCGCGCTGGGCGACCACCATCCGTGCGCAGAATATTTGCACCCCTTGGCTCGCACCGTGTGACTCCGCCCAACCGGCGAACAGCACTGCCTGAGCGTGGTGCGGAATCATGGCGGTCATGAAGCGCACATCTGCCGGGCTGTGGGGCTGGCGATTGCGAGCCGCCAGCGCCTGCAGGTCGGCCGACGAGCGAGCGGCCCCGCCGCACGCCGAACAAGCGAGGACCACAAGAGCGCCGACAGGCAACGCTGGAAAGGATGAGCGCTTCATCAATGCATTCCGGGGGCCGTACTGGACTACGAGCCGACACGATATAGCGCGCCGGGAAGACACGATCGTTTACGATATTAGGGGGCACCCGCCCGATTGGAAAGCACGGGGCGAGCGCTGCGTGTTCATGTTCTGGATGGACTTCCTGGCACGCGTCCGCCGTGTATGTTGGGGTCCGAATGCTCACCCTGACCGGCTTTCCACGCGTCGTACCGCATCCGCAGCGTGATGACCGGGTTGGCGTTCTCGTGCCGCTGAATGTCGTCGTCGGTGACATTGATGTACATGGCGTAGTCACCGTCGTTGTACGACTCGCCCTCGGGGTCGTCCGCATCCGCCGCCAGGATGTACGCTACGTGCGCGTTCTTGCTGTCGCAGGGCGCGTCCGGCAGCGGCTCCCGCTCGCAGGTGCAGCGCACGTCGCCACCGGCCTCGTCGGCGGCTTCCATCGCCGCCATCACTCGGTCTGCGAGCGTGCCTTCCGTCCGCTCTAGCGCGAGTGCGGCGGCATGGACCACCGCGTCGGACGCTAGGATGTTGCCCTGAACGGAGTAATAGATGTCGGTGCCCGGCACGCGACCCTGGTGAGAAAGGGATGCGGCGCCGTTTCCGCTTCCCGAGAAGCCCATCGAACGGCCCTGCCGGTCGACGATGCCGAATTGGCGGCGTTCGATACTGGGATCGGACTTTAGCGACTCGAGGATCTGCTCGGGGTGCGTGCCCGCCTTTAGCTGTGCGTAAATGAGCCTCTGGTTCTCACGCGTGTTGTCCACACCCGCCTGGGCCGCGGCCACGCCGATCCCAGGCACGATGATCGCCTGGATGTCCATCAGGCCCCTGGCGGGGAAGCCCGCGAAGCGCCCCTGGGCCACACACGTGGCGGACGCGACGATGATGCGCCCCGTGCGCGCGTCGATCGCGATCACGGACCATGTGGCCGACGCCGGGGCGGGCAGTAGTGCGAGAGCGATCAGCGAAAGAAGCGCCCAGCGCATGGGCCACGAGAGCGAGAGCATGGCTCGACTCCTTCGGAGTTCTGTTGAGGCGGGTTCTTAGAATAGTGACACCCCGCGTGGCGCGAGAGGTGCGCGTGAGTCGGCCTCCCTCCGGGCTCACTTCAGCCTCCGTCGGAAGCGCACGCTTCAGGCGCGCCAGGTCTGTTCAAGGACACGTATCCAATTCCGGTACGCGATCTGTTCGATTTCCTTCTCCTCGAAGCCGGCGTCGCGGAAAGCCTCGATGAGGCGTGGCAGGTCGCCCACGTCCCCCAGGTCGTCCGGTATCGTCGCGCCGTCGAAGTCCGAGCCGAGTGCGACGTGGTCGACCCCGATGCGGTCCACGACGTAGCGGGCGTGACGCACGATCTCCGTGACGGGAGTGACGACTTCTCCGCTCCCGTTACCATCCGCACGCAGAAAACCGACCGCGTAGTTGATGCCGACGACGCCATCGCTCTCGCCGACGGCGTCGAGCTGCTCATCGGTGAGGTTCCGGGGGGTAGGGCAAAGCGACCACGCGGACGAGTGGGTCGCGACCAAGGGCGCGTCCGAGATCCTGGCGACGTCCCAGAACCCCTTTTCGTTCAGATGCGAGAGGTCGATCAAGACTCCTAGCTCGTTGCAGCGCCGCACCAATCGCGCCCCTGCCGCCGTGAGCCCGGAGCCCGTGTCCGGGCTGCGCGGGAAATCGAACGGGACCCCGTGCCCAAAGATCGTCGGTCGGCTCCACACCGGGCCCAGCGAGCGTAGCTCCGCCTCGTAGAACACGTCGAGCGCCTCCAGATTCCTGTCGATCGATTCGGCGCCCTCGATGTGCAGGATCACTGCGAACGTGCCCTCGGCCAGGCATCTCCGGAGATCGGCCACGGTGCGCACCACCTCGAGCTCTCCGTCCGACTCGGCCTCCAGCCGAAAGAGGTCGGACATCACGGACAGCGTCCACGACGTCGCGATGCGCCGCTCGAGTTTCGGAGGCAGTCGGATGGACCTACTGCCGGGCACGACCTGCCCGTCCGGACCGAGGACCTCGCCGACCACCCGCTCGTAGTTCGGGGAGGAAGTGAAGATCGCGAAGAACCCCCCCACGAGCCCGCCTTCGCGTGCCCGCGGGAGATCCAGGTGGCCCAGCTCACTCCGCTCGAGGAACGAACGCTGCGCGTTCGGACCCCCGTGACGAATCTTGGTGAGCGTGTCGTTGTGGCCGTCGAAGACCGGAATCGTCTTCTCAGGCACGTGTTCTCTCGGTCAGCGGTAGCTCTCCTACTCGTGGCCGTCCCAGGTCACTTCGATTGAACCGACGAGAAAAGAAACCCTCGTCGCCGAGTAGGCCAGGCCCCCTGGAGGGCTGTGATAGCCTTCTAGCTCGGGCTGCTGCGGAACCCTTGGGGGGCGCTTCGTCGTATACCCTCATATGGGGATGCGACGACTACTTCGGTCACGGGTGACTCTCTTGCTCGCCCTCGGGGCGGACCTGCTGATGTTCGCGGGTCTCCAAGATCCCTTCGAGTTCAGCGGAGCCTCTTTCGAGGCAGCGCTCGCGCTGCAGCAACGGGTGACGGATGACTGGCTCGCGCGAGATGGCGTGGTCGGTACCGCGATCGGTGTTGATGGACGAGGACACGCCGTTCTCAAGGTGTACCTGAGTTCGATCGCCGCAGCATCCTTCCCGCAGTACGTGGTCGGGGTGGAAGTCGTGCCGGAGATCACCGGACCCTTCCTTGCGCTCGGGAACATGCCGATCCCGGCAGATGCTAAGGCGAAGGCGGTCGATCCCAAGAAGAACTTCCCGCGTCCTGTACCCATCGGGGTCAGCACTGGGCATCCGAACGTGACCGCCGGCACCATCGGTGCCCGCGTAACCGACGGCTCGCGCATCTTCGCGCTCAGCAACAATCACATCTTCGCGGCCACCAACGGCGGGCGTACGGGTGACAATCTGCTTCAGCCCGGTGTCGTCGACGGCGGGCGTGACCCCGACGACGTGATCGGGACGCTGCACGACTACGAGGCGATCGACTTCTGCAGTGGCCGCCTGTGTGGCATGAACAAGATCGACGCCGCTGTCGCACTCACCACCGCGGATGATCTGCGGAACGAGACACCTGAAGGCGGCTACGGTGCTCCCCGGAGCTGGACAATCGAAGCCAAGATTGGCATGGAGGTGCAAAAGTACGGCCGCACCACCGGCCACACGAAGGGTCGTATCACCGGCCTCAACGCGACCATTGACGTCGGTTACGCCGCCGGGACCGCCCGCTTCGAGGACCAGGTCGTCATCTCGGGCAGCGGCTTCAGCGCGGGTGGAGACTCCGGGTCGCTCATCGTGAGCGACGGGTTCATGCTCGCCGACCGGCGTCCGGTCGGCCTGCTCTTCGCGGGGACGGCCGTCTCGACGCTCGCCAACCCGATCGATCTGGTGCTGGCTCGCTTCGCCGTTCAGATCGACGGCAAGTGATCACGATTCGTCACAGCGTCTGATGGGCGGCGACATTAACACCGCACAGCGCGAGCTCAACGGCAAGGTCATGGGCCGCCCCGGCATTTCCGGTACGGCGATCGACGAGCGCGGTGGCAAGCCGTGCCTCAAGGTCTATGTCTCCGACTCCAAGGCCGCGGGTCGCGTACCGAAGCGGGTCGGGGGCTTCCCCGTGGTGGTGGAGACTACCGGCGGGTTTCAGCGGCTCTGAGCGGACAGTTCCGAGGCCGGCATGCTGCTGAACCCCGGATCACTCCTTAGCCCTAGTTGCTCACCGTGAACATCACGGTGTCCACAACGGGCGGGTCGAGCGGGATGTGGATCCCGTCCGCCACGACGGCGATCAGGCGGTGCTCACCGGGCGCGACGCCTTCGAACGTGTACTCTGCCGAGCCGTCACCCATGTGAATGATGCTCCCGGGCACCGTCGGCACTGGGGTATCCAGAGCGGTGAGATCCGCGTCGAGGTACAGGTGATGATGGCCGGTACCGGAAGCCGTGTCTCCGGCCGGCAGGATCTGCACGCCTTCCACCGTGAGCGTAACGGTAACGTCGGCGGTCATGATCGCCGACCCGTCAGCAGGTGAGCCAATCGTTACGGTTGCAGTGGCGGGTGCGGACGCCGCAGCTTCGGGTTCGGCGGTATCCGGTGGGGGCTCCCCGCCGCAGGCGGCGGCGAGTGTCGTAGCGAGCAGCAGGACGAGTGGCCGAGACACGTTTTTCATAGCGTAGGCGGGAGGAGGGTTTGAGGTAGCTTATGTGAGATCAAAGAGCGCGTCCGGGGCTCATTCCGCAAGCGGCCTCTATGGCGTGCTGCTAATTCTACTCCGGGCTGCGAAGACTCATGCGCCGCACTTTCGTTGTAGGGTTGTTCGTCTTTCAGGCCGCTAGCTGTTCGGATGCGCCCTCCCCGGACGGCCTGTCCGAGCCTGTCCGGGGGCTCATGCTGAGCCAGCAGTCGTCGGGGACCGACGCGCTTCTCCAGGCCGTGAGCCCCGTGAACGACGACATCGTGTGGGTCAGCGGGCACCGAGCCACGTACGCGCGCACCTCGGACGGTGGCAGTACGTGGACCGCCTCGGTGATGCCGGACGCCGAAGGGCTCCAGTTCCGGGACGTCGCTGCGTTCAACGAGCGGACTGCATACCTGATGAGTGCGGGCAGTGGCGAGCTGTCGCGAATCTACCGTACGGATGATGGTGGCCGCAACTGGACGCTGCAATACATGGCCGATCACCCGGAGGCGTTCCTGGATTGCATCGACTTCTGGGATGTGAACCGAGGGCTCGCGTACGGGGATGCTGTGGACGGCGTCCCGTTTCTGCTCATGACCATGGACGGTGGAGCCACATGGGAGCGGGTTCCGGCGGACAGGTTGCCGCTGGCCCAGGAGGGAGAGGGCGGATTCGCTGCGAGCGGTACATGCGTCGTCGCGGATGGTGAGGGTCGCGCGTGGATCGCCATGGGCAACGCTGAGCGAGCGCGCGTGCTGCGAACCGAGGACTACGGTCAGTCGTGGTCGGTGGTCGATGTCCCCGTTGTAGCGGGGGCGGGGTCTGGTTTGACGACCGTACGGGTGATGTCCGACGGGGCCGGTCTCGCGATGGGGGGACGGATCGGTCAGGACTCGGTGCGCAGCGCGAACGTCGCGATCACGGAGGATGGGGGGCTCACGTGGACCACGGGCGGTACGCTTGTCATGGACGGGCCCGTGTACGGGTCCGCGTTGCTCGTGAGTGGGGCCGCCGTGGCCGTCGGGCCGCGGGGGCTGGAGTGGTCCGCCGACGGAGGCCGGACGTGGCAGTCTAGCGTCACGCTCACCTACTGGGCCGTGGCGTTCTCCTCGTCGGGGTCGGGCTGGGCGGTCGGGCCGGCGGGACGGATCACGAAACTGGGCTTCGTGGGAAGGTAGTCATGAGATGATCTTCCCCTCTTCGTCGTCCTCGTCTTCGGTCTCCGCGGGCCGAGCCCGGTTCATCCGGATCGACACGCCGCCGAAGAAGCGGGACCCCGACCGCTTCACCTCATGATCGGCCTCGTAGAGGTAGTCGAGGATCGCCTGGTCCCACGACAGGCCCGCCTTGGCCACGAGCTCCAGGTAGGGTCCGTAGGCGGTCTCATCGGGTGCCTCGGTGGTTCCGCTCCAGATCGTGATACGCGGATCGTATCCATCGCCGCCGCCGCCTCCGCTGCCGCCGTCGCCGCCACTCGAGCCCTTTAGCGGCATCTGGATCATGACGCTGTCCGTCATGGGTAGTCGGAACACGTCGGGGTCGAATCGGGCGCCGTAGCGCTCGTAGCGAGCGTAGCTGCGCTGGTTGAGGTCGAAGACGTCGCGGTTCGAGTTAATGCCGCGCGTGATGTAGTCGCGGATCGCGAACACGGCGTCCTTATGCCTCGGATACTCGGGGCTGTCGACATATGCGAAGTCGGGCATGAACCAGCCCTTGTTAAAGCCCCAGTTCCGTTCGGTCACACGGCCGCGCCGCACCAGGCCGGTGTATTCGCTGAAGAGCTGCACCACCTGATGCGACGGGTAGCCGTGCGGGTTCAAAAACACATCGGGCAGCCATGTCGACCACAGTCGGCCTCGAATCGTCGACTCGGGGTAGATCGGGTGATCACCCTTCCCACCCGACGTCGCGTCCTGCCCGAGCGAGCCGAGATATCCGGCGTGCAGGATGTAGTCCGGCGTGATGTTGTAGAGGTCGTACGCCAGCTGAGCTCCGTCCGCGTTCGTGAACGGGTGAATGACGACGTTGACCTTGTCGAGCTTCTTGCGCTGCTCCGGGTCGGTGAGGATCAGCTCAGCGTGCCGGAGCACGTGGCTCGTCGAGGAAACCTCGTTCGCGTGTTGTCGCGCCGAGTAGACGACGGTGGGTTTGAACGTCGTGGCCTTCGCGTGTGACCAGTGCGTCGCAGCGATCTCCGGCTGCAGGTCCATTGCCCAGACGTCCTTGCCCAGGTAGGACTCTCCGACTTTGTAGACCGACGCCTCGGGAAAGGCATCGCCCAGCTTGGCGAGCATCTCGTGCCCCTCGGGCGGCGGTATCGGCGTATCCCACTGCACGACGCGATCACCCGAGTAGCTCCAATCACTTGGCAGGAGAGCCCGCCAGTCGGGTAGTGTTGCAGGAGTGCCGTTCGCCGCGAGCGTGCCTGTTCTGCGCGAGTCCGCATCCTGGTCGTGCGTCCATTCCGCCCACACTTCGATCGAGCCGAGCCCGTCGTATGCGAGCGCCGACGGGTACAGTCCCGCCGCACGCAGTCCCTCGATCTCACGCATGACCGCTACGATCTGTTCGGCCGACACCATGCTGCGATCGACCTGGTGCGGCGTGCCGTGGGTCAGCAGGCTGTCCCGCACGTCTATGTCTGTGTCGACGCGCACGCGCAGGCCGAGGTGCGTGAGGCCGGGGACGCCGTCCCGCACCTTCGCCATCCTCGCGGAAGGTCTTTCCAGTGAGGTCTTGGGGATGTCGAGGCGGACCTGACCCGAGTCACCCGCAGCGTCCTCGTACGTGACGACCACGGCGGGCCGCGAGGTCGCAAAACCGGTGACGCTGATGTCGACCGTGGCCGCCGAGCCATCCTGCTTAGGCCGCATGATGGGGATGATGCGACCGGGGAACGTCAGGCCCTGCCCGCGTGAGTTCCGACCGAGCACGTCGAAGAATTCGACGGTGCCGAAAAAGATCTCCTCGTGCAGCGCGTCCATCGGTGCGTGGATCTCGTTGTCGATGCCGAGCCGGTAGTCGGGTTCGCTCATCGACATCTCGACCGTCAGCTCCCCGAAATAGGGGGCGTCGGTGCTTCCACCCCGGGGTAGACCGTCGTGCAGATCCATCACATGGTCGTAGACGGCGGGAAGAACCGTGCCCTGGTAGTGATCCCAGAACGCCTCGGGGTCGGTGACGATTCGCTCATCGACGACCGTGTCGCCGTCGGCGGTCGCGTTGATCCATCCGGTCGTGACGCGCACGTGCTCGTAGTCCTGGAACCGATCGAAGTACGGGCGCAGGACCCACTTGGGCTCGAACGTGGACTCGAACAATATTCGACCGCGCGGATCGGTCACCTCGACCGCGTAGATCGGTCCCTCGGTCACCTGCTCGAATTGGATTCGTTCGAGCTCCAGACCCAGATCTCGAGCGAGCACTTCATCGATGGGGAAGATCTCGTGCAACCAGCGCAGCGGGGTATGAATCGCCTGTTGGGGCCAGTCCTCGGGCGGGTCGTTTCGGCGGAACCGGATGACGATCTCCTCCACGATATGCTCTTTCAGACGCGGCGCGACGACCTCCTGCAGCCACGAGTAGCCCTGCTTGAACGCCGACAAGATCGTGACTTCGGTGTCCGGTGAAGCTCCCGCGTCGATCAATGCTTGCCTCGCCTCGGCGGCCATCTCAGCCCGCAGCGCTGGCGGCTCGCTGAGGCGGGCCTCGATACGAATCGTTTGCTCGCGTGCAGCTGGCACCACCTGCGAGCGGAATCGCTGCCAGAAGCGGTCGACCTCGGAGGGGAGGGTGATCTGCTCTTCGAAGATCACCTCCGCGCGCTGAACGTCACGGTCGTCAATGGTGACTCCGATGTCCTGCAGACCGAGCGCTGCCCGCGCGCGGCCGCGGACGAGCTCAGTGAGTCCCGGATCGGCCTTCTCGAGCGACATCAGCACACGAGCGGATGTCACGCCGCTGTCCGCGAGCATCTCCCCGATGCGGTCGAGCTTGTAGAGGCCGGTCGCGGCCTGACCGATGGGCGCGTAGCCCGCGAGCACGTCCCAGAGTTCCTTCTCGACGTCGTCGACCGTGGGCCGGTCCTTTCCTCTCTCGGAGAGGTTGGGGAAAGTGACGGCGACCTGCTCGAGCGCACGCGCGGCGCCGGTCTCCTCGGCACCGGTGATCACGAAGGCAGGCTTGGAGCCGAATGCGTCAGGCACGAACTGGATCAGACCTTCACCAGCGCCGAGTGCCTCGACGTCGATGAGGCCGGAGTCCGCGAGTTGGTCCGTGAGCCGATTCTCGGTCCCGGCCAGCACCATGGTCGGTTGCCTATTGGGTCGATCGACGTTGGACGCCAGCTCGACGAGCGGGATGATCAGACCCGTCGATTCCAGGCCGAGTCGTCCCGCGAGCTCGGGCAAGCCGTCCACGCCAGCATCGCCGGCCACGAGCTTGATATCGATCCGGTCGGGGATCGGACTGCCTCCGAGCAAGCCGTCCGTCGTGTACACATTCGAAAGGTCGAGGTCGTCCTTGCCGCTCGCCCCGGGCCTTGCCGAAATCGGGCCGGGAGGGTCAGGCTCGGCGCGACCTTTCAGGCGGATGGTTGGGCCTCCGGCAATGCGAGCCTCGACGGAGCCGAGGCCGGGGTACGCGAGGGGGGTCCGCTCGCCGGTAGGCTCGGTGTCTTCCAGAGACGTGGCCGCATCGGCCAGGCTTCGCAACGCCCCCGCGATGGCATCCACGTCAGACGTCTCCGCGGAAACGTCCGCGACCAGACGTGCCACCCCGTCTTGCCCGGTCCGGGCGCGGGCCTGCGTCAGCACGATTTGTGCGTTCTCGACTCCCTCTGCCTCGAGCGCGGCCGCGAGGTCGTCGCGCACCCGGCTCAGTTTCGCGGTCGAGAGTGTGCGAGTGTGAGGTAGAACGCCCGAGAAGAGGCGTGCCGCGGCGAGCAGGCCCTCGTCGTCCCCGCCGAGTACGAGGATCCAGGTAAGGCCATCGGAGTCACGAATGGCGACCACGCCTTCGCCCGCGTCCAGAGACGTGGGGTCGACTCCCGGCGAAGCGAGCCCGGACACGGAGAGCCCGCCCCGTCCGATAACGATCGGAATCGCGTCTCCGCCCACCCCGCGCGCGATCGGTAGATCCATCGCCATCGTCTCGAAGCCGAGACGAGCCGCGATCTCGGCCGCCGCCGCAGTCGCCATGACGGAGGGCGAGTCGCCCAGGACGAGCGAAGCGTTCACCCGGTCGGGCACGCTGTCCCCGTTCGTATCGAGAACGAGATTCCCGAGCTCGAACATCGTCGCGAGGTCGGTGGGACCCTGAGTCTCCTGCGCGGCTGCGCTGGGCGGCGCGGCTACGTCGAAGGACGCCGACAGCCCAAACGCGAGCGCCAGCGTGGTCAGCCGCCCAAGACGGCGGAAGGTGCCCCGCAATCGCTGGATCGTCACGGCGTTGCTCATGGATAGCTCCGGACCGGGCAGCGCGCGCGCCGCGTTCAGAGTGGGACAGCGAACGTAGGCGGGGTGTCGGGGGCCTACAAGCGCGTGGTCAGGTCCCTCGGTGAGGAACCCCGCGCTATGCTCAGCGCCTCGGCATGGGGAACGCCATCTCGTTCGGCGCGCGCTTCTCCCTCAGACCTTAATCTCGAGCATGCGCTGCACGCCGACGCGAGCGCGGGCGGCTACCTCTGGATCGACCAGGACCTCGTATTGCATGTCGCGCAGTGCGTCCCGAATGCCGGCCACTGTGATGAGCTTCATGTGGGGGCACAGATTGCAGGGGCGCATGAACTCGGTCTCGGGAGACTCGGCGGCGACATTGTCGCTCATCGAGCACTCAGTGACCATCACGACGGCTCGCGGCTGCTCCGCCTTCAACCAGTTGATCATTCCGGCGGTGGAGCCCACGAAGTCCGCTTCTTCCAGCACGTCGGGCGGACACTCGGGGTGAGCGATGATCTGGATTCCGGGGTGCGTGCCACGGTACACGCGCAGCTCCTCTGCGGTGAAGCGCTCGTGCACCATGCAAGAGCCTTCCCAGAGGATGATGTCGACGCTCGTCTGCGTTGCGACCCAACGTCCGAGGTACTGGTCGGGCAAGAAGATGACCCGATCGACGCCGAGCGACTCGACCACCTGGACGGCGTTCCCCGAAGTGCAGCAGATATCCGATTCGGCCTTCACGTCGGCGGACGTGTTCACGTACGTGACGACCGGGACACCAGGGTAGCGCTCCCGCAGCAGGCGGATATCCCCAGGCGTGATCGACTCGGCGAGCGAGCAGCCGGCTCCCAACTCGGGGATCAGGACCGTCATGCGTTCGTTGACGATCTTCGCGGTCTCGGCCATGAAGTGCACGCCTGCCATGACGATGACGTCAGCCGCGGTATCGGCCGCGAGCCGGGCCAGCGCGAGCGAGTCGCCCGTGATGTCCGCGACGCCATGGTAGATGTCCGGCGTCATGTAGTTGTGCGCCAGAATCACCGCGTTGCGCTCCTGCTTCAGCTCCTCGATCTCTTCGATCAAGGGCTCGAGAATCGCGATCTCGACGTCGGGCAGAATGCCCTCGAGATGGGCGGCGGGTCCGGCCTGGGTCGATGTCGGGACCACCAACGGCTCCTGGATGTTTACGGAAGGGATGTTTACGGAAGGGACACTAGTGCCTATCCGATGAATATGTTCCACATGCTCTAGAGGTCCGTACGATGCGGGGTGCCCCGGATTTTGTCGAGAGAGCCGATCCACTCCTCCGACCGCGGTGAGCCCGGCCACGCGGCGCACGACCTCGGCGGCGACTCTCCGGTCTGAGGGGGCCGGGGCACGGCGGATGCCGATCGCTCCTCTGCGGGCGGTCGCGTCGGTTCGAGCACGTCGACGTGCTCTATCAGAACTGCGCGATCGATTGATTGCACGGCGCTCCGGATTAGCGGCATGGCTGCCGCCGGCGCCACAAGCCTCCAGGGCTGCCCCGTTGAGAGAGCGCACCAGGTGGATGAACCCATCCACCTATTCTCTCAGGTCACTGTGCTTGCGCTCGCTCGTCAGGAACGGGCTCGTGAGATTCACCCCCAGCGGCTGAGCTCCCGCGAAATATCCGCTCTCGGAGACTGGAATCGACCTGGCTTGCCGTTCGAACCGGGCGGAGCCTTCACTCGGAGTTGGCTAGAGCCTCAGTATCGGCTAGCGCATCAGTGGATGATGCGAAGCTCCTGGAAGTCATCCCACTCGACCTCGTACGTGCGGCCGTCGCCCTGAATGATGATACCCCGGTTGCCGTCGTCGACATCGTTGGAGTCGTCGAGATTGAACTCGCGACCGTCCCTGAGCGTCACTGTGGCGCCGCTGCGGGACCTTTCGATCCGGTCGATGTTGCCGAACTCGATCTTGAACTCGATGTCCCTGATCTCGCCGTCAAGCATCTCCCAGGTGTACGCCTCGTCGTCGTCCCAGCGGATCGCGCCCGTGATCTCCTCACCGCTTTCCGTGACTACCGTGCCCTGGATGCGTCGACCACCGTCGAAGTCGATGAACTCGTTCTCGTCGTTGGTGCCGTGGAATACGACTCGGTCGAACTCGCGCCAGCCGAGCTTGACCTGACCCAAGGTGGGGTCGGAGACGGAGATACTGCTGATCGACGAGTTGACGTCGTTGGATCCGTCGAGAACGAACTCGTCGCCGTTGTTGAGCGTTACCAGCGAAGCCCGCCAGCTGAAGCGCTCAATCGACTCGATCGAGCCGAACGAGATCTCCTGTGCATGGCCGTCGAGGTCACCGTTGAGAATGTCGGTAGTGTAGATCTCCTCGACGTCCCACGTCAGGAAACCCGTGAACTCCATGCCACCGCGCGTGGTCATCGTACCGTACAGCCGTCCTTCGTTCGGCTTGTGCGCCGAAGGAACAGGCAGGAAGTCGATGATGTCGAGCTCGCGCCAGGAGAACTCGTAGCTGCCGCCGTCCGGCTCATCGACGGTCAGCGCCCGCAGGCCGGTGCCGAGATCCGACGTACGGCCGCTGAGCTGGAACTCATCCCCCGATTTGAGCGTGAAGAGCGCTGACTCGTCGTTCAGAACCTCAATGCTGCTCAGGTGTCCGAAACGGATGCCCGAGATGTTCTCACCGCCGCGGCCGTTCGGCTTGTTGGCGTCGAGAAAGTCCGTCCACGAGCCCTCGTTCCTGTCCCAACGGATGAAGCCGGTGTACTCGCGGCCGCTCGTGCTGGTAACGGTTCCGTAGATCCGGTTGATGCCCACTAGCGGGGCTGCGACCTCGACCTCTACGACCTCGATGGCTTCCGGTTCGGCGGCGACCTCGGGAACTACGGGAAGGGTGTGCACGGGCTCGATAACCCGGACCGTGATCTCACGCGGCTCTTGCCTCATGCCCGCGAACAGTAGCCCCGCCGTAATGAGCACGGCCAGCGCGGCCGAGCCACCAATCAGTCCCAGATTCTTGGCGTCCTCTTTCACACCCGGTTCCTTCTTCATTCCTCGATCCTCCCCTCCGCAGTGGCCAACGAACCGCACAGATCCATACGGGCGGAACCTTCGAAGAGTTCCTGCCTCAGGACCCCACTTCTATTCGTGAGACGCGCCTACTGCCAGGAGGGTTGCGACGGCGATCACCGGCCTCGCCGGCGCGGGCATTGCGCGCCACGTGCGGTGCGTGGGATGTTCGCCACTTCCGTTCCCACTGCGGTGATCGCACCCACTCCCGGACCGTTCCAACCGAGGTGACCCTGATGTCTCTTCCAATCCTTCGCCACTCCGCCGCCCAGCTACCCCGCCTGCTTACCGTCCTGGCCCTCGGCGCCATGACCTCCGCCGCTATCGCCGCCCCGGCGTTTTCACAGACCGACTCTCTGCCGAGCATCGAAGAAAAGACCACCGGCACCGACGCGATGGAGGGCTTCTTCAACCTCTACTGGGACGACGGGAGCGGCACGCTGTACTGGGAGATCGCCGATCTCGACACGGAGTTCTTGTATCAGATCTCGATGGGGTCCGGGCTCGGTAGCAACCCGGTCGGCATCGATCGGGGTCAGCTCCGGGGCACGCACGTGCTCGCGGCCGAGCGCATCGGACCTCGCGTGCTCCTGATGGAACCCAATTACCGCTTCCGGGCCCGCAGTGACAATGCGACCGAGGTGCAGGCGGTCCGTGACGCGTTCGCGCCCTCGGTGCATTGGGGCTTCGATATCGTCGCGCAGACCGGCGACCGCGTGCTCGTGGATGCCACGAGTTTCTTCCTGCGTGACGCGCGCGGCGTCGTGGAGCAGATCGCACAGCGGAACCAGGGTCGCTTCGCGCTCGACCGCTCACGCAGCGCGCTGCATCTGGAAGCTACGCGGTCGTTTCCGGAGAACACGGAGGTGGAAGCGACGCTCACATTCACGAGCAGTGAGCCGGGCGGCCTCGTCCGGGGTGTGGCGGCGACCGGCAGCGCGATCACGCTCCGACAGCATCACTCGTTCATCAAGCTGCCCGACGATGGATACCGCACTCGCACGGCCGATCCGCGCGTGGGCATGAACGGGCCGACCGTCTACGACTACGCGACCGCGATCGACGAGGACACGCGTCTTCGCTGGGTGGCGCGGCATCGGCTCGAGAAGAGCAATCCGAGTGCCGCGATGTCCGAGGCCGTCGAGCCGATCGTCTACTACGTGGACCCTGGCACGCCGGAGCCCGTGCGTAGCGCTCTGATCGAGGGGGCGAGCTGGTGGAACACCGCCTTCGAAGCGGCCGGCTTCATCGACGCGTTCCGGGTCGAGGTGCTGCCCCCCGGCGTCGATCCGCAGGACATTCGCTACAACATGATCCACTGGACTCATCGGCGGACCCGCGGATACTCGTACGGGAATACCGTTATCGATCCGCGTACGGGCGAGATCGTGCGTGGTGTGGTGAACCTGGGCAGCTTGCGGCTCAGGCAGGACTACATGCACGGCCAGGGCATGGTGCCTCCGTTTGCGGGGGGCATCACGTCTCCCGGAGGTGGCGGCTACTTCGACTTCGCCGCCGCGCCGAACTTCGAGTATCTGGCGCAGGTCGCCCCCCAGTCCGACGCAGTCGAGATGGCGCTCGCGCGGGTGCGCCAACTCTCGGCTCACGAGGTAGGCCATACGCTCGGCTTCCCGCACAACTACATGGCGAGCTCCTACGGGCGAGAGAGCGTGATGGATTATCCTGCGCCCTTCGCCCAGATCGACTCCAACGGAGATATCGATTTGTCCGACGCGTACGTCCAGCGCATCGGCAGGTACGATGAACTCTCCGTGAACTATCTCTACCGCCAGTTCCCTGCGGGGACTGATGAGGTGCAGGCGCTCGCACAGATCGCGCAACAGGGCGTGGCGGACGGCCTCATCTACATGGGGCATACCAACAACAACTTCATCGGCGCCGGCCATCAGTACGCGAGCGTCTGGGACAATGGGTCTAACCTGGTCGACCAGCTCAAGCTCGAGATCCGCGTGCGCGAGATCGGGCTCGAGCGCTTCGGCACGGACGCGATACGCCCCGGAGAGCCGCTCTCGAACCTGGAGTACGTGCTGCTGCCGCTGTACATGCACCACCGTTTCCAGCTCCGGTCCGCGGTGCAGAGCCTCGGAGGTGCCGACTACCGATACGCGCTCAAGGGGGACGGCCAAACACCCTTCGAGATCGTGCCCGCGGAGGAGCAGCGAGACGCGCTCGAGACCGTGCTGTCGACGCTCACTGTCGACTTCTTGGCGCTCTCGGAGGACATCGTGTCTATGATCCCGCCGCCGGCGTTCCGCTACGCTGAGGGCGAAGCGTTTCCGGGACGAACCGAGCAGCTCTTCGATCCGTTGGGCGCAGCGGAGGCCGCGGCAAGCTTCACTGTGGGTGAAGTCCTGCAGTCCGAGCGCACGGCCCGGTTGGTCGCGTTCGGAAGCATGGGGGACTACCCCGACCTGGAGGAGGTCGCCGATCGCCTCATCGCGGTGACATGGGACGCGCCAACGCCCGGGGACGCGTACAGGAGCCAGGTGCTTCACGTCGCCCAGCGCGCGGTCGCTGACCAGATGATGCAGCAGGCGAGCATGGACCGAAATTCCGGCGAGGTCAGGGCTGTGCTATCCGACCGACTCGATCGCCTCGCCGCGCGCCTCGAGGGCCTCGCCGCTCCGTCACCTCATGAGCGGTTGGTGGGCGCGGATATCCGGCGCTGGCAGGCGCGCATCGAGAACACTGTTCCGGGGCCGACCTTGGCGATGCCGGCGGGCGATCCGATCGGAGGAAGCGACAGGAACTGAGCTAACGAACGAGGGGCAGCAGAGCCCGTCGTCAATCGACCTCGCGACCCCCGAGCTCTATCTCTGGGCCGGCGGCCTAGGGCTGGTGAAGATTCGGTCGAATCTGCTTGGGTTGTGACGGGGTCGCGGCGTGCAACGGCTTTGGGTGATTCGGGCGCTCGCGTTAGCTTCGGACTCACTAACAACCAGGAAGAATGATGCGAATTCGGCAGGGTTTGACGTTGCTCGGTACGACGATCGTGGTCGCGGCGTGTAGTGGCTCGGGAGGTGCCGTGGGCGATTACGAGTCGGCTGCGCTCGATTCCGACGATCAGAAAGCGTCCTACGCGATCGGCTTGAACGTCGGCACCGGGATGAGCGACGCAAAGGATCGCCTCGACAGGGCGGCGTTTTTCCGCGGTGTCGAGGACGGCCTCCAGCAGAGAGACCCAGGCGTCGATCGGGCCGAACTCGATGCAGTTCTTCAGGCGTTCGGGGCCGAGATGCAGGAGCTCGCCCAGGCGGAAACCAAGCGTGAGGCTGACGAGGCCGCTGAGGCCGGAGTTGCGTACCTCGCGGAGAACGGCGCGAAGGCCGATGTCGTCACAACCGAGAGTGGGTTGCAGTATGAAGTGCTTCGGGCGGGCAACGGTCCCACGCCGACCATGGGCCAGAGTCTCCAGCTGCACTATCGAGGCACACTACCGGACGGGCGAGAGTTCGATTCGTCCTACGACGGTGAGCCGGCGGTGTTTGCGGTAGGGCAGTTGGTCCCAGGCTTCAATGAGGCTTTGATGCTGATGTCCGCCGGGAGCCACTATCGGGTGGTCATCCCTGGGGATCTCGCGTATGGTCCCCAGCGTCGCAGCGAGCTGATCGGGCCTAACCAAGCCCTCGTCTTCGAGATCGAGGTGTTGGAGTTCGTCGACAGCAACTAGTTATTGGAGTCCACGCCACCACATCGGTATGTCTCTACTGTCGCGTCTTTTCGGATCCAACGAGCCCGCTCCCCGCCCGGGGGCGATGACTCTGGACGACCGTTTGTTAATGTTGGAGCAGGATTCGAAAAGCGCTCCCGCGGGCTACAGAGGTACGCCGCTCAACAAAGCCGGAGACTTCGCCCTGCGGGACGGCGACCGGACGCGCGCGCTGCTCTACTACGGGCGTGCGATCGACGCTTTCCTCGAAGACGAGCAGCGCGAGGCCGCTAGAGGTGTAGCGAACAAGCTCATCCGGGTTCATCCGGAGGCGGTACGTACTCTGTGTACGCTCGTATGGTTGGATCTCGGCTCGCGCCACATGGCGACCGCGCTCCTGCACCTCCGCGACTACATTGACGCTGCGATCCGGGTCAAAATGCAGCCTCTCGCGGGCGACCAGCTCTTCGATATGGCTCGCATCGAGCCGCAGGCCGAGTTTCTCGAAGCGGTCGCTGACGGTCTCGACGCGCTCAACCTGGCCGGCCGGGCGAGCGAGGTGCGCACCTGGTCCACGTCCGGCGGCTCTCCAGACGTGATCGAAGACGGGGAGCAACTGGCATCGGCATGCCTCCAGGCCGCGGTCCGAACGAATGCGCCGCGCACGGCCGAGGACGCCCAGGAGTAGTCAGCGCCCGAGCGCTTCGTCAAGGTTGATCACGAGAGCGCCGGCGTCGAGGGCCAATACGTGCCCTTGGCCCGGGATGACGTCGAATATCGTCTCCACGCCTTGGGATTCCAGCGCTGCGATGGTGGCTTCCGACGCCTGTCTCCAAGCGGTGTCGAACTCGCCGACTATCAACCGGACGCGCTTTCCGACCAAGACGGACAGTGCAGCGGAGTCCCCGTCGTACCGTCCTGGCAGCCCCAGCAAGGTGGCGAAGCGGTCTGGGTGCGCGAGCGCCGCGTGGAATATCCCTCCGCCCCCATTGGACGCCCCCACGAGCGCGACCTTGCTCGGATCGTAGTCGAGCTCATTGTCCATCCAGTCGAAGATGGCCGGGATGAGCTCGTCCGCGGTGTCCGCCAGGGTCGATCCACGCGCCGCCGGAGAGACCACGTAGTAGCCCTGGAGGCCGGGCAGACGGCTCCAGTAGCTCGCCAGAAAGCTCTCTACCAAGCCCTCGGAGCCGGCGCCCCAAGGCAGCGCGAAAATCACCGGGTGGGGTGCGCTCGTACCCTCGGCGGGCGGAATGAGCGCCACGCGCACCTGCCCGCCAGACCACGGTACGTCGAACCAAGCCATTGCCTGAGCCTCGGGGCCCAGGCCGTCGTCCCCACACGCTGCGGGCGTGACCGCGAGCGTGAAGAGCGCGAACGGAGTGAGCAGGAGTGGAGTGCGGGTCTCGGTGTAGCCCGCCGCGGCAAGCAAGAGGGCTAGCGCCCCGGCAATGCCTGTCTTCACGAGTTGCTACTCCCACATCTGGATTGATGGGCCGTACGCAATATCGCACCAATGCCGATGGGTTCCACATTCCGAGGAAACGATTTTAGCCTTTTTCTCGTCTAAGAGTGCAGGGGGATTGGGTCGTTTAGGGACTCGGATCCCCGGACGTAGCTCATAGCTGAGAGGGTGAAAACGTGGGATTCATTGTCCACACGCTGGTAAGTGCGGCGCTGCTCTACGTCGTAGGGCGGCTGGTTGACGGGGTCGAGGTACGGGATGGGAAGGCCGCTGTTTTCGGCGCGCTTGGGCTCGGATTTGCCAACGGGCTCGTCCGTCCGATCCTGATCAAGCTCACGCTGCCGATCACGGTCATCACGATGGGCTTGTTTGTGTTCGTTCTGAACGCGCTCATGATCATGCTCGCAGCCGCTTTCGTGGATGGCTTCGAGGTCGACGACTTCCCATCGGCGGTGTGGGCCGCGCTCGCGCTCGGCCTGATGAATTTCCTGGTGGGGATGTTCTTCGGGATTTAGGATCCTAGCTAGGGCCTCCGCTTGCCTCAGCCTTGAACCGCCGGTAGATCTCGCGGGCCTCCTCGAACTGCGCATACACGTGGTCCTTCTCGGGCTGCGAGCGCCATCCGGTCCACTGCTCCGCGAGTTGCTCGAGCTTGTTGATCCATGCGAGCGAGTAATCGGCGGCTTCAGCCGAACGCACCGGGCTGCCGTCGACGAGGACCCACACCGGGTTCGTGAGCGCGAGCGCGTATCCGATGTCGAACGGAAACTGTTCCCCGCGCGCTCCCATCACGCGCACGTGATACCAGCCCGAGCGCTCCGGGCTAAAGCTCCGCTGGAAGTCGAGCGACTTCCGGTCGCCAGTGAAATTGGCGGTCGCGACGATTTCTCCATTGTAGATCAGCTCTGCGCGCTCGAGCGGCGCGATCGACGTAACGGTGAAGCGGACCGTCACCTCGCTGCCGGCGGAGATGTCGATCTGCTCGCCGGGGATTCGGCCGTCGACCTCGAACTCGACGAGTGGGCCCGTCGTCATGAACGCGTGCCCATTCGCCATGGCCTCGAACCACCCTCGCATCGAGAGCTCCCCGTCGGCGGGCTTCACGTACGTGCGCACCGACGCGACGAGCGGTGTCTGCTGGAGATTGCTGATCGAATCCTCGCCCCCCACGACGGTGATGCGCAGTCCGTTGTTCCAGACTGCGTAGAGAGGGGGATACCCGTCCTGGGACGTGGACCACTCGACCGCGTCGGTAGTGGCGAGCGCCGCGTCGACCATGAAGCCCTTGGCGCCGCCGAGGTTCCTCTCTAGCGGGTCTCCGTTGTAGCCCGAGTGCACGTATCCGGTCCAAGCACCCTGCTCCTTGGCCTTCCTGAACATGTCGGTGTTCGATGGATAGAGACTCTCGATCGCCGTTCCTTCGTACCCGGTCGTGAAGGGCGAGATGAGGTGCTCGCGCATGCCGAACATGAAGACGTGCCCATAGAACGGAGGGCGGTACTCCTGGCCGACCACGAGTACCCGGTCCGGCTGCGACAGCGGATGTGGCCCCCCACCCGGCACGAAGAACTGATAGTCCAGGATGCGGTTGTCCTTGTTCGCGATCTGCTCGAGTACGAGGTCCTGGTCCTCCGCCTCGGACATCATCATGAGGTTGTCGAGGGTGTTGTGCAGATTGCCGCCGTAGTTCATGTGCACGTGTGTCGAGGCGTTGAACCAGCCCTTCTCCGCCATGTCCACGAGTTCGCGGAGTCGGAGCGTAAGTTCGGTAGTCTCTCCGGCGACGATCTCGACGGTTGCGAGCGCGGGCTCATGCTCGAAGCCCTTCACCGCAGCGATCCGCGCGTCGCCGACCGGGAGCTCGACCTCGAACGACCCCTCGTGGTGGAACGCCCACTGACCGAGCCGCGGAGCGATGCGCGCATACTGTGTTGTCGGTGCGTAGAACTTCCCGTCAGACGCGGTGAGATGGATGCGCGAGCCAGTCATACCGTCCGCGTCGACGGTCGTCACGCGCAGCGTGCCCATGGGGTTCTGCCAGCGTCGACCCGTGATGTCGACGTCGACGATTTTGCCGCCGTACGTCTCGAGCAACTTGAGCTGGGGGAGACCGTCTCGATTGTCGATGTAGGCGATCCATTCGCCGTCGGGTGACCACCGCGGGTGGAAGGCGTCGTGCTCGAAGAATGTCAGCTTGTACGGCTCGCCTCCCGATGTGGGCTGAACGTAGAGGTTGTTGAACTGGTCCGCGGTCGCGCGCGTCGAGGAAAAGACGAAGCGTCGCCCGTCGATCGAGACATCGGGGTGCGTCCGATAGAGCGTCTGCTCGACAAGCACAGCCTCTCGGTCCGCGAAGCCGTTCTCCCTCGCGGGCACGCGGAACACGTTGCCACTACCGAGGGGCACGTCGCGGTTCGAAACGAGCAGAAGCTGCTCACCATTCGGGAACCACGCCGGCGTGATGTGGATGTCCTGCGGCCCGAAATACAGCCGATCACGGCCGAAGTCGTTGTCATGGGTGACCGCGACGGCGTCTCCTGTCCAGCTCCCGCGCTCGAAGCCTCGCAGGTAGACGTTGAAGAAGCCTGCCGGCTCCGTCGAGACGTAGGTGATCCGGGCGCCGTCCGGGCTGAACTTGGGGTCCGCGTACACCTGGGCGTCATCGGTCAGAGCGCGGGTCTCACCGGTCGCGACGTCGAGCACCTCCAGCTGGATCGAGCGCCCATGGTCATCGGCGGTGTAGACGAGCCAGCTGCCGTCTGGGGAGTAGTTCGGTGACGAATAATATTTCGGACCCGACACCAATTCGACCGCGAGACCGGTAGCGACGTCCACGCTCCAGATCGAGCCCTGCATAGCAATCGCAACGTGTTCGCCGTCGGGATGCCAGCTCGGGTACCACGGGCTCGAGCTCGGAGCGGGCGGCAGATAGAAGTTCTGCATGTAGGCGCCGCCCATGCGGGCCCCGCGATAGCCGCCGAATTGCTCTTGCGCGTCCACTAGAAGCGGCGGCAGAGCGAAAACGGCTAGCACGACACTCAGGGTCGGACGAAGTCGGCGCAGCACGAGGGCCTCCCGGGCGGTGAGTAGGACCGGCAAGCTGCACCAGGCGGGGGCGAGCGGACAAGGTCAGCTCCCGCGTCCGGGCTAGAATTGATGACGCGGCCCGAGCGTCGGGTTTAGCTTGCATGTGCGCCGTCTACGCCCACGCACCGCATCGGAGTGAGCGTCATGCATCGCCCATTCTTCACCCTCCTCTCGCTTGCTATCGCGTTGCTCACGGCGTGTGCGTCGGCCGGTGACCGACTGAACGAGGGCATGCGACTCCAGTCCGAGGGTCGATACATGGAGGCCGCGTATCGATACGCGGACGCGGTCGACAAGGATGGAACTCTCGAAGAGGCGCATGAGCGTCTGAAGACGGTCGCGGACTCGGCGTTGCGGCGCACGATGGATACTGCCGCGAGCCTCGGCGGGGGCGGCGACCCTATTGCGGCAGGTGATACGTTCGTGCGCGGCGACCGGCTCGTGCGCCGGATCCGCCAGGTCGGGGTGCGCTTCTCTCCGCCGCAGGGCTACGACACCGAGCGCCGCGAGACGTTCGATTGGGCGATCGAGGCATTGATGTCATACGGAGCGCTACAGCGGGATCGGGAGCGGTTCGCCGACGCGCGACGAGCGTTCATACGAGCGCGCACCGACTTCGGTGCCACGAGGGCCCAGCGAGAGGCGTCGGTCGATGCCGAGGCGGACCTGCTTCTGCACATGGCCGACGCCGCGTTGAGCGACAGTGCGAATAGAAGGGCGTACGGCTACGCCGGTGAGGTCTTGGAGCTCCGTAGCAACTCACCTCGCTCGACCGTTGACAGAGTCGGTCGGATCCAGGAGGTCGCGTTGGGGCGTGGCACGCTTCGGCTCGCCGTGCTACCGATCACTAGCTTGGCGGCGGTCCGCGAGGTCGTGGGCAGCGAATTCGAGAACCAGCTGTCCGATGATCTGGAGCTAGACTATTGGCGCGATCCACCTCCGTTCGTGGCGGTAGCGGACCCCATATTGATCCGGCGGGCCGCGCGAGACGCCTCTAGGGGCTCGAGCCGGCTGTCGGTTCGCGATTTGGAAAGGGTCATAGGGTCGGTCTCCGCCGACTTAGGGGCGCTGATCGAGTTCACCTTAGTGCAGGTCCAGGAGTCGGACGTCGAGAGCGAGCAGCGATCGACGCGCACGAACCTTGGGGTCAGGGTCAGCTACACGATCGTGACGGGTCGTGTTACCTATGAGGCGATGGTGCAGGTGATTATCGTCGATGCGGACGGTGACGAGCTCGCCGACTTCAATGTGTCCGCCCGGGAAACCGGTCGTTTCGAGCGCGGCGCGTACCGCGGAAATCCGGCCGAGCTCGACCTGAGCAGGAAGGAGGTCCGGCTCTTCGACGCGGACGCGACCGCAGCTCAGCTCGCTTCGATCGAGCGGGACATGTTGACGGAACTAGCTGCCAACGTCGCCGAGCGGACCTTCGATCGCGTTCTGTCGCGAGTGCGCTAAGGGACGTTAGCCGGTCCCTGGTTGCTGCGCGGACATGTGGAACTGCACGACTTTCCAGCCGTCGTCCGTCTCGACACGTGTCTCCGAATAGCGCCACGTTCCCTGGAGCACCAGGCCACCTGGTAGGGTCAGCGCGCCTTCAACGTAGGCGACCGACACTGCCGTTGATCCGTACAGCTGGACGTCGAGATCGCGCACTTCGACGTCCGCTCGGAAACCGGCTTGGGCCATCGCCTCCAGGGCTGGCGCACTGAAGCCTTGTATCAGCGCGCCACCGTCCAGGAAGAATCCGCGCGCGTCGGCGTGGTAGTAGCCGACGAACGTTTCGTACTCGCCCTCCGCCCAAGCTGCGAGGGTTGCGGTCACCGCAGCAGAGACCTCAGCCTGTTGAGCGCGTACATTCGGAACTGCTCCCGAGAGCAGCAGTACCAGGCCCAATCCCAATACGCGAAGAGACACGCCGGCCTCCGGACGAAAGCCCACTGGCGATGCTGATGCCCCTACGACCTCGGAGCTGATCGGATGTTCCCCAGCACCTGGACGGCCGCTGCCGCCCCGTGGGGCGCGGTCGCGCTGGCCGTGGTCGGTCTGCTCGGGGTGCGGGGTTTCGTCGACCTGTCCCCCGAGGTCGAGCGCGACTTCTTCTTCGCCGAGGACGACCCTCAACTTCAGGCGTCGCAACAGATCAGCGAGCGGTACGGCTCCAGCTCCCAGATCGTCGTTCGGGTGGCAGATCTAGGCGGCGATCCCGACGCCTACGGAGAGCGGATCGAGGTCCTCACCGAGGCGTTCTTGGCCATCGACGGCATCTCCGGTGGCTACAGCATTAGGACGGACGATCCGAGCCGCTCTCCCCTGTTCAGCCGGGTGCTGCTCACGCCCGACTCGAGCGCGACGAACATCATTTTGGTAGTCGACGACGCCGATCCGGAAATCCTCCTCCTCAGGATCGAGGAGTTGATCGCGAATCAAGACGGTCCTGACCTCGACATCGTGATGTCGGGTGTCCCAGTCATCGTAGAGTTGATCCGGAGGAATCTGTTCCGTGATCTGGTGGTCTTCAGCCTTGCCGCAGCGCTCGTCTTCGGGGTTCTGATCTCGTTGATCTACCGCGACGCGGCCATCGTCGTGGGCACGCTGACGACATGCTTCGTGGCCGTCAGCGCTACGCTGATGGTCACGCAGGCGCTCGGCGTCGGGATCGGACTGCTCACCGCGAACCTCGTCACGATCGTCTTCGTGCTCACGCTTTCCCACATAGTATTCCTGACCGCGAATTGGTTGCGTGCGAGCCAGGGCGAGCCCGATAGAGCCGAGGCGCTGCGCCAGGGGATCCAAGACACGCTAGAGAGTTCGTTCTGGAGCATGACGACGACCTTGCTGGGCTTCCTGAGCCTGCTCGTCGCGACAGCAAAGCCGCTGCGGGAGCTCGGCATCGCGGGCGCGATCGGGACGCTGACGGCGATCGTGGTCGCATACTCGGTGTACCCCGCCTTTCTCGGTCGATGGGCGTCGTACAGAGAGCGTCCGGAGCGCGTGGCCGACCTCGGTTTGCCAGCCGGGAGTAACGTGGTGGTGGGGGTAGCCGCCGCGGTTGTAGTCTTCCTGGGCGTCGGCACATTCCAGGTCGATACCGATCCCGGCCTTCTGACATACTTCGCCCCGGGGACCGAGCTGCGCAATGGACTCGAGCGCATTGATGCGGACGGTGGCAGCAGCACGCTGGACATCATCATCCGCGACTCGGAGGGCGGCCGCCTCGATTCCGACCTCGTGTTTCAGAAGATGCAGGCCCTGCAGGAGGCGCTCGAGGCGGACTCGGCCGTCGGGGTGGTGCTGGGGCCCTCGGTGCTGCTCGAGCACGCGCGCACGCTGCCATTCGCCCGTTTCATGAGCTTGCAGGTCCTGCTCGATATGGCCTCGAATCCGCAGTTCGGATCGGTCGGCCTGGGGTATGTGTCCGCCGAGCGCGACGAGGGCCGCTTCTTCCTGCGCATGCGCGAGTCGGTTGATGAGCCCTCCCGTGACGCGGTCACCGACCGGTTGCGCTCGCATACCCGAGAGGTGGGGCTGGAGCCGGTACTGGTGGGGGGACTGTACGACCTGCAGGCTCAACTCGACAAACTGATTGCGTCGAGCCTCAAGATCGGAATCGGAGGGCTGCTTCTGCTCTTCCTCGGCGTCGCGATGGTGGTGTCGCGCTCCCTGGCGACGACCGCGCGTATGTGGCTTTGCCTGGCCGGAATCCCGCTGGTGGTGCTGGGTACCTTCGGCCACTTCGGCATCGCGGTCGACATCATCACCTCACCCGCGGCGAACGTCGCCCTCGCGATGGGCGTCGACTCGATGATCCATCTCGTCGTCCGGGTCCGGCGGCTGTCGAGCTCGGGGGTGGAGGCACCTTGGGCCGCGGCCTTGAGTCAGATTCGGGCACCGGTGCTGGGCGCGACCGGCATCATCTGTGCGGGCTTCGGCATCTTCGTGCTGTCTTCGTTCCCGCCCACGCAGCGGTTCGGGCTCGCGGTGATCCTGGGCACGGTGACGGCCGCCGCGATGGCGCTCGTGGTGCTGCCGCGGCTAGTTTCGCGGCCTCCTGCCGGTGCATAACAGGGGAGGCCGAGGCGATCGTTGACGATGATTGAGGCGACTTCCCCAGACGTGGAAGCGGACCAGAACAGTCCGATGAGGAGCCGGCGGTGGTCGTACGCCGGGGCGTCGCTCGGACTGCTCCTGTTGCTGGGTGGCGGTGCTTTCCTGCGCGTTGGCAGTTGGCTGGTCGTGCGCGACGAGCTGGCGCCGTCCGCCGCCATTGTCGTGCTGAGCGGTGAGGTGCCGTTTCGAGCTATGGAAGGGGCCGACCTCTACAACCAGGGTTGGGCCCTGGTGAGGTGCCCCCAGTTGCGGTACCACTTCCTATGTTAGACCCCGAGCCATCGGTGGTCCCTGGAGTTGGGGCATCCTGAGGAACCAGGGCGATGGTTTTATCGTCTCTGGGGCGGGGGGTAGTCCGCCGTGGGCACGATGGGGTCGGACGGTATTGTACAGCCGCCTCCACTGCTCGACGAGTACCGTTGCCTCGGGCAGTGTGTAGAAGATCTCTCCGTTCAAGAACTCGTCTCTCAGTTTGCCGTTGAAGCTCTCGTTGTAGCCGTTCTCCCACGGACTGCCCGGCGCGATGTAGAGGGTCTGGACCCGCAGCCTGGCCAGCCATCTCCGCACCAGTTTCGCCGTGAACTCTGGCCCGTTGTCCGAGCGCAGATGCTCGGGCGGACCGTGCCGAGCGAAGAGATCGGTGAGCACCTCGAGAACGTCGTGAGCTCGAGTCTTTCGACCGACCTTGATCGCCAGAGACACTGCCGCGTGTACTCGTCGAGCACGGTCAGAAGCTTCAGCGCACGGCCGTCATGGGTCCTCGTGCTTACGAAGTCGTAGGACCACACGTGATTCTTGTGCAGTGGCCTGAGCCGGATGCACGAGCCATCGTTGAGCCACAACCGACCCCGTTTCGGTTGCCGTCTGGGCACTTTCAGCCCCTCCTGCCTCCAGATACGCTCCACACGCTTGTGGTTCACCTCCCAGCCCTCGATACGCAGCAGGTTCGTGATCTGGCGATACCCGTACCTGCCGAACCGGCTCGCCAACCGTATCACGTCCGTGCGTAGCGCCTCCTCGTCGCCAGGTAGCTTCTTCACCCGGCGCTGCGTCGAGCGCGGCTGACCCAGTACGTGACACGCGTGACGTTCACTCGCCCCGAGTCGCTGACGTACATGCATCACGCACCTGCGTCGGCGCTCGGGGCTCAGAAGTTTCCCTTGGTCGCTTCCTCCAGGATCAGCTTGTCCACCGTCAGGTTCGCCACCGCTCGCTTTAGCCGTGCGTTCTCCTTCTCCAGCTCCTTGAAGCGTCGAGCTTGATCCACCTTCATCCCCCCGAACTCCTGCCTCCACCGGTAGTACGTCTGCTCGCTGATCCCCAACTCCCGGCTCACCATCGCCACCGTTTTGCCGTTCGCCAGACCCACCTCCGCCTCTCTCAATGCCGTGATGATCTGCTCCGGCGTGTGTCGTCTCCTACTCATTCTGACCTCCTCCCTGATAGCTGCGACCAAAGCCGCATCCTAACATCAACTTTGGTCTCGTTTCAGGGGGTCACGTCAGGAGCAGCTCGTGACCGGCGACCTCATCGACGTTCCGCTGGTGGTCGCTGCCGGCGTCTGTGGAGGGCTGGACCACCCAGCCATCGACGAGACCGTCGACGACCTCTTGATCTTCGCAGCGCTCGTCGAGATCGATGGTCCTGGTGGGACCCTGGCGTCTGCCGGCCCTTGCTTCACGCGCGCAGCGAACGGTCTCTCGGTCGCGGGTTCCATGCGCTTAGACGTGGCGGACGTGGACGAGCTCGAGGCATCCGGGAATCTGGGTGAGGTCATCCTGCACGAGGTGGCGCACGTGCTGGGCCTTGGAACGCTGAGCAGTTGGTACGACATCCTGCAAGACAGCGGTGGCCCCGATCCCTTCTTCCCCGGAACGGCGGCGGTCTCGCACTACACGGAGGCGGGTGGCACGGCGCCGAGTCCCGTGCCAGTGGCGAATACCGGCGGTGACGGGACCCGCGACGCGCATTGGCGCGAGGCCCACATGGGGAGAGAGCTCATGACCGGCTTCCTCACCCTCGGCGTATCCAACCCCCTGAGCGCGATTACGGTGGGGGCGCTTCAGGACCTGGGCTACGTGGTAGACGCCTCGGCGGCGGACACCTATGTGGTCTCGCCAGGGCTGCGGCTGGAAGAAGATGAGCTGATCCAGCTGGGGGAAATCGCTCCTCCTCCTCCGCTCGTGATCGACGAGCACGGTCGCGTGACTCCGATTCGCCGATGAGCCGAGCGGATCAGCCGCGCCACCAGACCCGCAGAGCCATGCTCACGTAGCGGAAGTTGCGCCAGAACGTGTTCTTGCTCGTGCCCTCGGACCGCGCGGTCCAAACCGTGGGCACCTGCTCGATGTGATAGCCGGCCTTTAGTGGTTTCACCGTCGTTTCGATGAAGATCTCGTGGAGTGTCCCTTCCCACGTGATCGACTCGCAGATCTCCTTGCTGAGCAGCTTGTAGCCGTACGAGAGGTCACCGATCCTAGTCAAGTACAACAGGGAGAAGGACTTCTGGAAGATCCAGTTGAGCGCCAGCTTGAAACCATCGTACCCGACGAACCCGCCCCCCGGAAGCCAGCGATTTCCGGTCACCACGTCGCATCCCGTCTCCTCGAGCTTGCGCACCATGCGCGGAATGGCTTCGGGCTCGGTCTCCAGGTCCGCCGACAGCAATCCGATGACGTGCGTGCCAGTCGCGAGCTCCATCGCCTCTCTCTGTGCCCAGCCGACTCCGGGGGTACACTGCTGTATGTGAGATCGCAGGCGAGGGTTCTCCGCGTCCAGTCGCTCACACAGCTGTAGGCACTCCGCGGAGGAACGCGGTGCGACGGTCAGGATGATCTCGTGCAGAAAGCCCTCGTCCGCCGCTTCCACCCGCCGGATCGTTTCGACGAGAGAATCCGTCTCGGAGTACACCGCGATGATCACGGAAAGTCGAATGGGGCCGGGCTCCCCCAGTGCGTCGCTCGCCTCTCCGATCGCTCGGGTCAGGCGGCTACTCTCCTGACCCAGTCGTCAAACACCGCCTGAAGCGTCTCACGGAGCGAATACTGCTGAGTCCATCCCAACGCCTTCAATCTGGACGTGTCACCGTAAAGGGTGACCTCGTCCGACGGCCTGCCCAGCGCTTCGTCGAATACCGGCTGGGCGTCCACGCCCGAGATGTCGATGAGGGCCGACAGGACGTCGGCGATCTTGTGCTCCGAGCCCGTGCAGATGTTGACGGGCACGTTGGGTTCGCCGTTCTCGATCAGTAGCAGCATCCCGTTCACGCCGTCGCGCACATCGATGAAGTCACGCCTCGTCTCCAGGTTGCCGACCCTCACGATCGGCTCCTGCTTGCCTGCCGCGATGAGCGCGAGCTGACGCGCGAAGTTCTGAATGGCCGTCGCAGGCGGATGACCGGTGCCCACGTGGATGAAGAGCCGAGGGAGGTACACTGCCATGCCGTAGTTGGCAGCGTATTGGCTGCCGAGACTCTCGGTAACCACCTTCGAGACTCCGTACGGACTGAAAGGCCGGAGCGGTCGGTCCTCCTTTAGCGGGCAGTCCTCTGGTTGGATCTGGCCGTAGGAGGCGCTGCTGCCAGCCACGAGCACCCGCGCTTCCGGAGCCTGCCTGCGGGCACAGTAGAGCACGTTTCTCGTGCCGAAGAGGTTGGTATTGTGCGTCGTGGTCTCCGCCTTCCAAGACATCCCGTTGAAGGCCTGTGCCGCCATGTGAATGACGAGGTCGGGTTTGGTCTCCTCGAATACGGCTGCCATCGCCTCGAGGTCGAGGATGTCACACCGGAAGACGTTCTCCTGATCGACTGCGGCCAGACGGCTCGCGGCGCTGGACCTGGCCACTCCGTACGTATTCCACCCACGCTTCAGAGTCTCCGTCGCGAAGCCGGAGCCGATCATGCCTGTGATGCCGGTGATCAGAACGTTCATGGCAAAAAAGTGGACCGACGCCCGATCCGCCACAACCCGGGCGCTACTAAGAATGTGAAGTCGAAGAGTCGAAGCTAGAGGTGTCGGACCGATCCGAGGCCCATCGTCACTAGCGCCTCGCTCACGTCTCGAACGCCAACGAGGCGATGCGGATCCTCGAGGAGGCGCCGAAGGAGCTCCCGGAGTCGCTTCCGGACGGGCCTGAATGATGACAACTGGAGTCGCCCGGTTTACTCGACACCTCAGTAGTGAGGCAGAATGGAGGAGTTCTTCTTCGTAGGGCGGGTTGTCGTGCCCTCGCTGGTGGGCTCTCGCCGCCGCATGTTGCAGTCATGCCGTCCCGTTCTGGATTAGCCACGAGGTCCGCCATGCTGCTGCGCACTCTCTGCCCGACCGTTCTCCTGCTACTGACTCTCGGCGCACCTCGTGCCGCCACCGCTCAACCCGCTCAGCTGGACGAATGGAAGAGCCAATTGGTGGAGTCGATCGAGGGTAGGAGGAAGTTCACCGCCAACATCGTCGATCAGATCTTCAGCTTTGGCGAGCTCGGCTTTCAGGAGTTTGAGACGTCGCGGTACCTGGTCGCGTTGCTGCGCGACAACGGCTTCACTGTCGAGGAGGGCGTAGCGGGGATCCCGACGGCTTGGGTCGCTACCTGGGGTTCGGGTAGCCCGAAGATCTCACTCGGTACGGACATCGACGACATACCGAAAGCATCTCAAATGCCGGGGGTTGCTTGTCATCTCCCGTTGGTGGAGGGTGCGCCCGGTCACGGTGAAGGGCACAACTCGGGTATGGCGGTGCAGATCACGGCTGCGCTCGCGGTTAAGGAGCTCATGGAGAGGGAAGGGTTACCTGGGACGATCCAAATCTGGCCCGGTGTCGCCGAAGAGCTCCTGGCTACCAAAGCGTACTACGTACGTGCGGGCATGTTCGAGGACGTCGACATCGTTCTCTACGCGCACGTAGGCGACAACCTCTCGACCGGGTGGGGCATGACCCCGGGCACCGGATTGATCTCCGCCATTTTCACCTTCGAGGGCTTTGCGGCGCATGCCGCGGATGCCCCGTGGCGGGGGCGCAGCGCCGCCGTGAGGTGCCCCCAGTTGCGGTACCACTTCCTATGTTAGACCCCGAGCCATCGGTGGTCCCTGGAGTTGGGGCATCCTGAGGAACCAGGGCGATGGTTTTATCGTCTCTGGGGCGGGGGGTAGTCCGCCCCGCCGTTCGCCGGATCTCGCCGACGAGCGTGTGGAGGCGCTTCTCGATGGCGTCGATCTCCTCTGTCGCCTGGTCCTGGTCGCGGAACCCCCGATCCTCGTCCACAGCCATCCAGTTGAGCCGCCGGACCTCGTCCAGCAGAAGGACCACGTGTGAGCGCATGTCGCCAAATTGGCGCCGTCGTATAGCGATGGGCACATCGCCGATCGCCTCCACGACACGAGTCCGGGCGACCATCCAGGTGATCGGCAGCAGGAGCGCCAGCCCCAGGGCGAGGCGCAGAGTCGGCGCCTCGAGGAAGTAGAGAACCCCCGCTTCCAGGAAGAGGGCAAACACGAGAGTTGCCACGTAAAGGCTCTTCAACAAGAATCGCACTCTTGGACGAAGTGGTGGGCCTGCCCGAAGACATTAGTCGGGGGCGGTCGGTCGCGCTAGAATGTCACGGGTGCGACCTCGGCGGCGGTGCAGGGCTCGAGACCAAGCTTACAGGCTCTGACTTTGGTGGGAAGCGGCATCAAAAGATCGGCGACCGGATGTATGTGTCCGATCGGGACCACGCCTCGCGGAACTCCTCATGCACGCCGTCGGCTTCGTGGTCCATGCCGAGCCCCCGCAGCGACCGCTCCAACCCGAACAACGACCAACCGTTGTGCGGATGGTCGTGCAACTCCGCCCGGAAGACATCAACGGCTTCTTGGTGCCGCCCGGCTTCCCAAAGGGCGTCGCCCAGCCAATGGCGCACCGAGAAACCCAGCGGTTCGGGTTCGTCGTAGCGAAGGCCATCCTCGATCTCGACGCCCTCTTCGAGCAGCGCGATCGCCTCGTCGAGCCGGTCATCGGCCCGCAGGATCTCTCCCTCCAGGATTGCGCCGACCACGCCGAGCAGCTGCGCAGGGGAATGACCGCGGAAGCCCCCTGAGTCCTCCTCGGCGGCCGTTTTCACCTCGTGCAGGTAGAAGCGCGCGGTGCCCTCGCCACCCGTGCGCAGGTGAGCATACCCTTTGCTGAAGTCGTAGAGGCCGCGGAAGATGCCGCCGTCGGGCGGGTTGTCGAGCTCCAACAGCTCATCGAACCGGCCGAAGCGGAACAGGGAGAGCGCCACGTAGAACGAGCCACCGCCCATGAGTTCCGAGTACTTTCTGCTGGCCTGGATCGCTGTTGCTCCCTGGCCGTCGTTCGAGGCTGCGAAGAGCAGCATGTGCAAGTTGTGCGACGGGTAGATGGCGAAGCCGTCGCCGTACTCGGCTTTCAGATCCGAGTGCCACGCATCCGTGTTCGCGCGCACGGCGTCGCCCCAGCGTCCGATGCGGTTGTACGTGTGGGACGGCATGTGCTGGATATGGCTCGCGCCAGGGATCGAGCTGCCCAGGTAATTCGCACAGTCTTCAGCCCGGCCCGGCTCGACGGAGGGTTCAGTCGCGTGGATGTACAGGTGACAGGCGCCGGGGTGGGTGATGTCCTGGGCCAATACCGACTCGAAAATACGGTTGAGCCGCTGCACCGAAGGCGTGTTCATGTCCCACGCTCCCCGGCGCTCCTCGAGCAGCATTAGCGCTTCACCGGCGAGAAATCCGATGTCGAGGTCGTTCGGATAGGTCTCGTACAACTGGTTGATACGGTCGGCCCACTTCTGGTCGAGCTCGCGCCGCTCGTCCCCGTCGTGCTCGGGCGTATATCGCACCGCCATCGCCTCGATCAACGCCCGCTCGAGCTCCGTCGCATGGCCGTCCATGACGTCGAGCGCCTTTTGGATCGCTGCGTACGCTCGTGGTGCGTCCGCGGCAACCATAGGGCCGTTCAGGTATGGTCCCCAGGCCCACGCCTCACCGAAGTAGCACATCGCGCAGTCGGGGTCGCGTTGCCACGCCTCACGGAACGAGCGGGCGGCGAGGTTCGGGTCGAAGGCGTACAGCAGCTGCACGCCCTGATCGAAATAGAGCTGCGCCTCATGGGAGCTCGTCATGATCTCTCGTGAAAAGGGCCCGAGTCCCTTGCCGTCGTGGTGGAGCGGCATCGGCTCGTCGAAGCCGGATGGAAGCTCGGGCCCGTGCTCCTGTGCGGACGAGGTCGCGGGGATGAGCAAGCAGAGGGTGGCGGCGAGCGGCATACGTCGACGCATGACGAAGAGACTCCCATACGAGGTGGATTCGAGAGCGAAAATGTGTGGGCGACGGCCACGTGCGTCCAGCGGGGCGGCGGGATTGGTCCGAGGGGTCGGGCGCCCGATGTGTCGCGGGCTGGCCGATTCTTGGCGAACAGCGCAGGTTGACCCTCGGACCTCGGCCCATTGCCCGAAGGAGACAGCGATGTCATCGAAGGACGGATCCCCCATCTCTCGTCGAGCCTGGCTGGGCACGACGTCCGGGGTCATCGCCGCCGGCCTGCTCAAGACGCAGGCAGACGCGTTCAAGCTTGCCGCTCAGGAGGCCCCTGCTGCCGCGTCGGACCCGACCAAGGTTCCGGGCCGGCTCGTCTCGGGTCTCGGTCAACGCGCGCCCGCCGAGCAACCCCGCCGGCTCATCCGCGCCGAGGCACTCTCGAGTTCATCGCGTTCCCCGCTCCAGGATCTCTGCGGGACCATCACCCCGGCGGACTTGCACTTCGAGCGACACCACGCGGGCATTCCAAACATCATCGCGGAGCAGCACGAGCTGCTCGTGCATGGCATGGTCGACCGACCCAGGGTCTTCCGGATGGCCGATCTCAAGCGCTATCCGGAGGTGTCGCGCATCCATTTCGTGGAATGTTCCGGAAACGGGGGCGGTGCATACAACCGGGATGGAATGCCCACCGAGATCACGCCGCAGGCGCTGGACGGACTGCTCAGCACCAGTGAGTGGACCGGAGTGATGCTGTCGACGATCCTGCGTGAAGTCGGTGTGAGTCCGGAAGCGAGCTGGATTCTCGCGGAGGGCAGCGATGCGGCCATGATGTCCCGCAGCGTGCCGCTCGAGAAGGCGGTGGACGACGCGATGCTCGCCTACGGTCAAAATGGTGAGGCGATACGGCCCGAACAGGGATATCCGCTCCGGCTGACGCTGCCCGGCTGGGAGGGCAACGCGCAGGTGAAGTGGTTGCGTCGCATCGAAGTGACCGACCGGCCGACGATGACCCGCGACGAGACGTCGAAGTACACCGACCCGCTCAGGGACGGGACCGCGCGCCAGTTCAGCTTCGTCATGGACGCAAAGTCGGTGATCACCTTTCCGTCCTATCCTTATGTGCTCCCGGACCCGGGATGGTGGGAGATCAAGGGTCTCGCGTGGTCCGGCCGTGGAAAGATCACCCGCGTCGAGGTGAGCACCGATCGCGGACGCAACTGGACCTCGGCCGAGCTGCAGCCGCCGATTCTGTCGAAGTCCACGGTCCGCTTCCGGCACCTGTGGAAGTGGGACGGAGGCGAGACGATCATTCTGAGTCGGGCGACCGATGAGACGGGGTATGTCCAGCCGACCGTCGAGCAGCTTTGGGAGGCGCGCGGAGAACGCACCCGGTATCACCAGAACCACCAGCGCGCCTGGAAGATCGCCGCGGACGGCGGCGTGACCTTCGGCCTCGGGGAGTTGATATGAAGCGCTCGGTCGCACTTTTGAGCGCGGTGCTCGTCGTTGGCTGCGGTGCGGCCGGGGAGGACGCGGCACTGGCGAACGTCGGCGACTCAGGGGAGGGCGCGGTGATGGCCTCTCTACCGGGCAACGCCCCCGACCGTTTCAACTTCGGCTCGGACGCATCCGAGGCTCGCATCGCGATGTGGGATATCGATATCAGGCCGGATGGGGAAGGGTTGCCGCCCGGAAGCGGCACCGCCGCCGAGGGCCAGCGCGTCTTTCTGACCTACTGCGTAGCCTGTCACGGTGCAACCGGCGTCGAAGGCCCGAACGACCGCCTCGTCAGCACCGCCGAGTGGGAGCAGTGGCCGGACGACCCCACCGTGGGCAACTACTGGCCGTATGCGACCACGCTGTACGACTACATAAGAAGGGCGATGCCGCAGCTGACCCCGGGCCTCCTGGACAGCGATCAGACGTATGCGGTGATCGCCTACATCCTGAACGAGAACGGAGTCATCCCGGCCGACGCCGTCATGGATGCGACTACCCTACCGGATGTCGAGATGCCTGCCCGCGATCGCTTCGTGACGGACAATCGGCAAGGCGGTCCGGCGATCCGCTGAATCACCAGCTCGCGGCTCAGCCTGTGGGCGGGGCCAGTCGGTTGAGATCAGTCACCATCTGGCCGGCCATATACCCCAGCAGCGCGCGCGTCGCCGAGACTTGGTTGACGGTCGTCAACTCGAGCGTGAAGAGCGCTTCGCTGTCCGCATCTTCAGCGCTCTTGACACCGGTGAGTCGGATAATCTCACCCTCTTGCAGGCGCACCACGTGCCTCGTGTCGAGCACGACGGGCACCTGGATCAACTCG
Source organism: Longimicrobiales bacterium (assembly GCA_965226625.1). GTDB lineage: Bacteria > Gemmatimonadota > Gemmatimonadetes > Longimicrobiales > Gaopeijiaceae > UBA1138. The sequence goes on along the minus strand of CBDDDK010000003.1, from coordinate 1,691,397 downwards.
CCTGTGCCAGCGGCGCCCGTCCATAGGAAGTCAGCATCGGCCCCCTCGCCGAAGTGGAGGACGTAGCTGTCTTCCCCGGCGAGCGGGTCGGGTAGGGTGGCGCTGACGACCAACGAGGGCGCGTACACCAAGTCCGGGTGGTCGAACTCAAAACCCAGGGAATCGACGATACCCTCGAACTCAGCGACCTCCTCTTCCGACAGGGCATCGCGTCCCACGATTAGGGGTGAGAAGGCGACCGTGAGAACAACGTTCCCATAGCGGGCGAAGGCGATGGTACTCGCTCCGGTTAGCGACCCGTCCGGTGCAACCTGCAGCTCACTGGGCTGGCTCCAGGGACGCAACTCCTGGATGTCCCACAGGTCCTCGGGGGAGTCCACGAATGAGTACGCTGGAGTTCCCGAGGTGTCCGTGGCCACTTCACATACGGGGCTCTCTTCCGTCTCACACGCCTCGAGCACGACGGGTCGGATCAAGATTACGCCATCGCAGGGGTCAGCCCGGGTTTCCAGGCCTTCGGCCCCGTCCATGATCGCCTGCGCCTCGCCCTGAATTGCGTCGACTTGTGCCTGTACCGCCGCTCGGATCTGCTCGCGGTTGATGGTCCGTTGCTGCTGGAGCGACTGATTGCCGGTATCGACGATGCTTTGCGCCAGGCGGCCGTCTGAGACGAACCAGTCATAGAGGGCGGACTCAGTCGGATCCGACCGGTCGAGTGAGTCGATGACACTTCGATCTTCGAGCGCGATTGACCCTAGTAGAAGACCCATGCGCTCGGAGCGCAAGCCAAGTGGCTGAAGCGACTGGTTCAGGTCGTAGAGTCGCTTCAGTACCCCGACGCACTCACGTGAGCGCTCGATCTCGAGCTCCGCGAAGCCCACGGGTGGCGCCGCCTGCGCCGCGATCGACGCAGGAGCGGCAAGCGCGCCCAAGAGGATGACAAGAGCTCTCAAGTGATCAGCCCGCGTTCGTAGCCCGCATCCATTGCCTGCGACGGTCAGCCCCCTGTCTTTGGAGAAGAGACGTCCTGAGGGCTTGCTCTATCCGTGCGTTCATGCTCCTGCTCCTTGCTCGCTGATGGGTGCGCTCAAATCAGCGGTGCCGACGCATTGGGGATGTGTTCGAGCTAGCCGGTGCCCTTGCAAGGGTACCGTACGCCGTCCTCGCCGGTTCCCCTCGTACGCAGTTGGATCGCGCTCGGCAAGATCCTCACGATCCGCCTGGTCCGGCCGCGGGACGTGCGCGAGTCGATCCCAGAGGTACTCGACGGGGCGATCATGCGGGCGCTGGCCCGGCTTCGGACCGGCTCGATCTAGGACCCGGGAAAGCTGCTCATTGCCGTAGAACAGATTGCCGTGGACATCTGGGTGGTCGATCTTCCGCCCGCCAGCGTCTAGCGCGGACGCCGAACAGGCACTGAGGTGGCAAGAATGCCGCCGGCGACGACCAGATCGAATCCTACGCAGGCGGGGACGTACCACAGGGGCACGAACTCGGTACCGGGACCTGCGTGTAGGAGCACATCCCACCCGACGTGGAGCGCCCACCCGACTGCCAGGAGGAGTGGATAGCGCCTCACGCCCCCCACGGCGAGGGCCGCGAAAACCAGCGCTCCACCGATCTCGGTGTTGATCCAGTCGCCGGCGCCGGCGACTGCCGCCAAGCCGACGTAGATCACTCCTACGACGACGAGCCCTACGCCGTACAGGGGCGCGCGGAGCTTTCCTCCGACCCACTCGGTGAGCGCTACGTACGGAGCTGCGAGCGCAGCCCCCAGGAGGATGAGTTGTGCGTTCATGCGCGTGAGGCTCGGACAACGGGTGGGCGTGCGCAACCTTTTCGGGGGTAACTACGTCAGAGTCTTTAGTAGTACTCAGACAAAATCTCGGAGGGGCAAGATGAAAGGGAGCGGCTCCGACGAGATGAAGCGGCTCGTAGAGGAGCTGAAGCGCCTCGAGGACGGTAACGGGCGGTAGGGTGGCAGGGTGGTTGTGCTTAGACGCTGAAGCTCAGAGCCCCGGGCGGTCCGACCGCCCGGGGCTCGTTTGCGTTCGACGTGGATCACCGACCGAGCCTCCCCGGTAGTGGATATCGCGCGGGCCGGGCCGACTCCGCCACGTCCCGACTTACCACCTCAGGGGCTTCCACGAGTCGATGCGCGCGATCCGGTGCTTCGCGTCGAGGTGGCACACGATGTCAGCGACGTCGGGCAGCGTGGCGAGGGCGTGGCGCGTGGTCCGCTCGTAGAACATCAAGAAGCGGTCGAGCGCGGCGGCGTCCATGATCCCGACCGCACCCGGGCGACGACGAGCGAGCTTCTCTTCTTGGAGCTTTCGCCACTCACGCACGCTCTCGAAGTCCGGTACGTGCAGGAAGATCAGCATGTCGATGTGACCGAACCACTCGGCGTACCTGGTGTTAAGCTGATCGTTCACGTACCGCCGCCATGACGCATCTGGGTCCTCGTCGGCTTCGAGGGCGTTGATCGGCCGGTCCAGCACGTCGTACGGCTGGGGTCGAGCGCCTACGCACCAGCCTTCGAATATCACGACGTCGACCAGCCCCTCGAAACTGGCCCACCGGTCCCTGGGCACACGGTCGTCGACCGCCTTGTCGAAGCGGGGCATGGTGACTATGTCCTCGTGGCCGGACCCGAGCAGTCGAGTCAGCACGTCGAGGCCCATCGCGACGTCGTGGGTTCCCGGAACGCCACGCGTCTCGAGAAGTGGATGGAAACGCCGGGACAGGTCTCGACGCTGTTCGCGCCCCAAGTAGAAGTCGTCGATGGAGAACCCGCAGACGCGCCACCCGTGAAGCTCGACCAACAGCGCTCGTGCGAAGCTACATAACGTCGTCTTGCCCGAGCCCTGGGCTCCGCTGACTGCCACCACCATCGGTCGGGCGAGCTCGCGACGATGGCGGTCGATCTCTCCACAAAGCGGGAGGTAAGCATCGAGGAGCTCCAGGCACACGTCGGGCGTGAGCTCCAGCTCCCGGCCGAGCGCTTTGAGCGAGGACCGGACCGCGGGGTTCGATCCGGCTGGATGCGTCTGGTCGACAGGCGCAGGATAGTAGCTGGAGCGAAGGACCAGCTTCTTGTCAGCGCTGTCCATCGGCACGGTTCCTCTCACCCCAGGCTATCTGCTCCGCCCAACTCGCGATGCTGGTGCGCGCCAAGCTTAGTGAGCGCAAGAACAGCGCGCGACCCGCCACTTCGCCCGCGACTGCAGCAGCCGTTTGATCTATGGCCCGCGGGCAGAGTTCTGCAGTGGTCCGGCTACGTACCGGTCGCGACGTCGCCGCTCGCGCTACTCGAAGTGCTTGCGGTATGCCTGGTAGGAGAGCGCCGCCCGTTCCGGCATGAAGTCGAAGATGGCCATCGGGTCCTCGGTTAGGCGCTGGAGCAGCGCAAGCGTGTGCTCGTATCCGACGAACTCAGCCGCGAGGTCGCGGGTGAGGTCGTGCACGTTGCGGTCCTGCCGAACCGTAGGGGGCCCGTACACGAGCATCGCACCTTGTGCCTGCACGAAGTACCCAGTCCAAATGTCGGTGAAACGCCCCACGTGCGGGAAGAGGAAGTACTCACCGAGCCAATCCGGACTGACGAACGTGTTCTGCGAGTTGAACGGGCCTATTTTGTTCGACGCGAGTGGGAAGCGACCGGGGTCGAACACCACGTCCGGCTTGAATTGCATGCGGCAGATCGCGTCGATGTCTGGGTCGCCGTTCCAGAAGTCGGCCTGCACGTCGGGCCTGACGACCTTGCGCGTGGGCTCACCGAAATCGCGCTCGGCGAGCAGTTGCGGTGGGTATCCCCGGTGCCAGAGATGGTTGTGTTCCGTCACCGCGATCGGGTCGAAGGCGAGCAGGTCGGTCTCGAAATAGTCGACCTCGATTTCCTTTCCCACGAACATTTGCTCGCCCCAGTTCTCGAGTGGCACGTTGTCGTCATCGACCACGGCGACGATCTCAGCACCCATGTCCAGCGCCCACAGGAAGCCGTAGTTGCGGCGCTCCACGACGTTCCATCCCAGCGCCTCCGAGAGCCTGGGATCATACTTCTCCTGCTCTTCCGGCGTGACATAGATCGCTCCGTCGATGTGGAAGTCGGCCGGTGTCTTCTTGTCGCCGATGACTACCAACTCCCACTCGGGCATGGCCGCGAACTTCCGCAGTGAGTCGGTGGGCGGGTTGATGGTGGTGGTGACGATCACCTTGGACATCGACGGCGCTCCGGTGAGGTTTTCGAGAGTTTAGACCGCTTACGCGTCGCTCTTCAGAATCTTCTTTCGATCCATGAAACGCGTTTTCAGGCCCGGACGAAAATACTCGAAGTTACGCATGAATGGGTTTGCCGATCCCCCTTCCACTCGGGCCTTCCAGGAAGTCGGAACCTCGACCGCGCGCATGCCGAGGCGCAGAGGCTTCACGATCGTCTCCAGCACAAAAGGGTGCCGGATCTCTTCCCAGTCGATGGTCTTGGTCAAATATGTGGGTAAGATGCGGTACCCGAATGTCATGTCCGTGAGGGTGACACCGTACAGCAATGCAAAGCTCCTCTGAAAGATCCAGTTGGCGAGCAGCTTAAACCTGCTGTAGCCCTCGAAGCCGCCCCCGGCCCAACGCGAGGCAGTGACCACCGCGTCGGGGTTCGCCTTCGCTGCCGCCACCAACAGGGGAGCGTCTTCAGGCTTCGTCTCGAGGTCCGGCGCCATCAGAATCGTGTGGCTGCCGACACTGATATCGAACGCCTTGAGGATCGCGCCGCCGAAGAACGGTTTGTCCTGCCAGTGTATGCTCACCAGGTCAGGGTACTTGTCAACCGCAGCGCGTGCGTGTTCGAGCGCCGCCTCGGTCGTGCGGTCACAGACGATGATGAGGATTTCTGCCAAGTCGTCCCGCAGATCTCCGACGAGGCACTCGACCGTGTGCGTCAGAGAGTGAGTCTCTTCCAGGGTCGGAAGAACGGCGGTGAGTGACTCGAACGTGGCGGGCAAGCGGTCTCTCGGTGAGGTGGCGATGCAGTCAAAAACTCGACGTGATGAGAGGACTTGTCGAGGAGAGGAGGCATAGCTCCACTACCGTGAGATCGATGAGGGGAAGCTGTTCGACCGGTCGCCGACCCTGACGACTTGCGCAATGTGTATGATGATCCGGTGAATGCGGGGCTGTTTCCCGGGGCTGCACACTCGGCTCGATTCTCTCAGGGTGCACTACACGGTTCCTGACGAGGATCCCGTCCCCTACGTTGCTTGGCCCCCGAACACCCTCCCGTAGGAGATCTCGTCTGTCGAATCGACTCTGGACACGATGCCTCCTCGCGGCGGCTGCCGCGTGGGTGATGCAGCGGACTACGAGTACCTCGGGCGCCGAACCGCTCTGTACTGATTCGACGATATGCGTGGGCCTCATGGAGTCTCCGCTCGTCATCAAGCCGTTCATCGCCAAGAGGACCGGGTCGGAGATCATGGCGACTATGACCGCGGGCGTGAAGGCCATGTTCACCGGCCTGCTGTTGGCCCTGCTCACGGCGGCGTTCGCCGGGATGCTCGTTTGATTCAGAAGCGGCCTCCCGTCCTGGGCGTAGGAACGGTGTCGCTCGACACGGTCGAGTCCGGCGGGGAAGTCGCCCGTGACGTTCTCGGAGGGTCCGCCCCGTATTTCGCCGCGGCCGCTCGCGTTTCTGCTGATGTGGCGATCGTCGGCGTCATGGGTGAGGACTTTCCGGAAGCGTTGGTCACGCGCTTGAGCGAATCCGGCATCGACGTAAGCGGATTGTCGCGCCATGCTGGTGAGACGTTCCGATGGCACGTCCGGTACGGTCGGGACGGGAACCGGGAGACGTTGTCCACCAAGCGCGAAACGGCACTCGCCGAGACCCCCGAGATCCCTGATCACCGGAAGGGGCCGGCCGCCCTTTTTTTGGGTAGCACGAACCCGTCGATCCAGGCATCGGTGCTTGCGAATGCAGGCGCGCCCGCGCTCGTCGTGCTCGACACGATGGCGCGTTGGATCCGGGATCGGAGTGACGACTTCCGTCTGCTGACGCGTAGCGCCGATGTCCTGCTACTCAACGAGGAAGAGGCGCTGCTGCTGGGCGACGGCGACCAAGCGGCCGGTATTCGGCCAATCCTGGAGGAAGGGTGTTCGTGGGTCGTGGTGAAGCGCGGCGATCAGGGCGCGATTGCCTTTGGCCACGATCGCGCGATCTCAGTGACGGCCGCGCGACCTCGGGAGGTAAAGGATCCGACGGGCGCCGGCGACGCGTTCGGGGGTGGTCTGGTCGCGACGCTCGCGCGCGACTGGCCTTCGCCCACCGCGATGGATGAGGCACTCAGGCACGCCGTGGCGATGGGGTCGTTGGCGGTCGAGTCCTTCTCGATCGATCGCTTGCTGACGGTGACGGCGAGAGGGGTCGCCTCCCGGGCACGCGAGGCGCGCATCAAGATGAGGAAGCACCGACCCGCCCCTTGAAGCGGCACCCTCCGATCCCGACCTTTCAGCTCGCATGCCGGGCCGGCTCGTCGTCGCGGCCTTTGTCCCCGCACCTTCTGAGGATGATTATGTCGGAACGGAAGAAGAGGCTGATCGTCGTCGGCGATCGTGTTCTGATTAAGCCTGAAGAGGGTGAGGACCGCACTAAAGTCGGGTTGTATCTCCCCGCAACGGCGGTGGACAACCAGGCGGTGCAGGGTGGTACCGTCGTGGCGAGGGGTCCGGGTAATGCGCTTTCCGCGCCCACCGAACTCGACGACGAGCCCTGGAAGATCGGGGGGCCGGAGCCGCGCTACCTGCCGGTGCAGGCACAGATCGGGGACTACGCGATCTTCTTCCGGCGCGCGGCCGTGGAGATCACCTTCGACGGCGATCGTTACCTGGTCGTGCCGCAGGCCGCTATCCTAACGCTCGTCCGTGAGGGAGACGAGGGAGACGAGGGCGGTCTCACGCTCTAAGCGAGGCCGCGGACGGAGCCGTGTTCGTCGGGAGCGCGCGCAGACGGTAGACCTCGAGCGGTACCGCGAGGTCATCTCTGATTGGGCCGACTTCGCAGCCGCCGCGCAACGCCCCGAGCCAACGGTGTTGCGCGTACGTACCGGCCGGATCAGCCCCGATGCGTTAGTCGATCGGTTGGCGGGTCGCGGCTTCGTGTTGCGACCGAAAGAGGGGCTTCCACACTTTTTCGAAGTCGAATCCGGACCGGGACCGGTCTCTGTGACGCTAGAGCACTGGCTCGGGCTCTTCTACGTGCAGCAAGCTTCGACCGGAGTCGCGGCGCCACTGCTGAACCCCCAGCCCGGTGAGCGGGTGCTCGACCTTTGCTCGGCGCCGGGAGGCAAGACCACGCATGCCGCCGACCTGATGCGGGACACGGGGTGTCTCGTGGCGTCGGACATCAGCGAGAGCCGGATCCGCGGTCTGCTCGGCAACGTCTACCGACTCGGTCATCCGAACGTGTTGGTGGTCGCGAGCGACGGCCGTGACTTTCCCGAAGGTCCGCTCTTCGACCGGGTCCTCGTTGATGCTCCATGCTCGGGGGAAGGCACGCTCCGGCGGCGCGGCGGCGATGTACCCCGACAGTCGGCCTCTTTTGTCCGACACGTGACCGCGGCTCAGCGGGCCCTCCTCGAGAAGGCGATCCGACTGGTCCGCCCGGGAGGTACGGTCCTCTACGCGACGTGCACCTTCGCTCCCGAGGAGAATGAGGCCGTTGTCGACGAAATACTGAAGAGCCAGCCCGTGGAGGTCGAGCCGATTACGCTTCCACTGCCACACGCGCCCGGACTCACGTCCTTCGCCGGAGCCCGCTACGACGCCCGCTTGGAGGGCGCGGCGCGGATCTATCCGCACCACCTCGATTCCGGTGGACTCTTCCTGGCCAAGCTGCGCCGACTGGACGACGGCTCCACCACAGCCGATGGATCTTTCCATGACGGCTGGAGTCCCGTGCCGGCGAGTTTCCCGGGAGACAGCCTCGACCCCTCGCACCACGTCCGGACGGCTCGCGAGGACCTCGAGCAGCGGTTCGGTGTCGATCGAGGCGCAGTCGTCGACCTCGCCTGGATCCAGCGCGGCGGCCGCCTGTGGTTGCACGCGCTGGACGAGTGGCCGCTGGAGGCCTGGCGAGAAGGCCCGTGGCGAGAGCGCGCCTGGCGGCCGATCTCGGTCGGCTTCCGGGCGGTCGACTTCGACTCGAGGGACCGTCCACGCCCGACGAATGATCTCCTGCGATGGCTCGGCGACTCGGTGCGGAAGCGAGCCTTCGACATCGATCATGAGCGGATGCTCCGGCTCGCACTCCGTGAGGTGATCGACTTCGAGCAAGAACTCCGTGGTCCTGTGGCGCTGCGCTACGACGGAGATCTCGTAGGACGGGGGGCCGCCACCGTCGACGGCCTGAAGAGTGAGATCCCGAAGGCGCGGTCTGCCGATCTGCTGAGGGCGCTGGAAGCCTCAGTCCCTAGGGAACCTCTGAGCAAGTAGGGCATGCCGCGTTACTGTGCCACGGCCCCAGATCCTAGGCGGAGCGACGACGCCATAGCCGTCGCTACAGCTAGGAGCTCCAACGACGGAGATGGGGCGCGTGCCACCGTAACCCACGAACAGGTAAGTATCGTCACACTTGGTGTCGGGCGCAGGGGGGTCGCGGCCCAATAGGTCGTCTCTCCTCCTCGCCGTAGCTACGGCTACGACTCGTCGTCCTTCCTACTCTTGAACTCGCGAGACCCCCGGGGACCCGCGCGCCAGCGTGGGTAGCGGCGCGCCCTACTTGCTCAGAGGCTCCCTAGGTCTGTTGAGCTCTCCAACGAACGCCGCGTCGGCCGGGGCGAGCGGTAGCCTCCCGAGTTCCGACGGTGTGAACCACCCCACTTCCGAGTGCTCGTGTGGGATCGGCTCGCCCTCGATCTCGACCTCCACGAAGTGGATCTCGAAGGGGGCGTGTCCGTCGCGAGAGGAGAAGAGCGTCCGTCCGATGCCGTTGGTCGAGACCGACAATTCTTCGGCGAGCTCGCGTCTTGCGGCTTCCAATATCGACTCTCCGACGTCGACCTTACCTCCGGGGAATTCCCACAGGCCGCCATGTCGCTTGTGTGCGGGCCGACGCCCGACCAGATAGCGGCCACCCCGCAGGACTACCGCGGCGACAACGAGGATCGGTGCTCGCTTCATCGTGCCGCGCTACGACCCGTGGCGAAGCGAGGACTGAGCGCGCGCCCCGCTGGGAACGGTCCACACGAGCAGGATGGCTGCGAGGCCCGCGGTGGCGGCGCCGAACGCGAAGGGGGCCGCCGCGCCGAAGCCGCTCCAGGGTCCGACTCCTTGCCACAGCACGCCCGCTAGCAATGAGGCCGGGAGGCTGATGAGGCCGACCACCGCGGCGTAGCTGCCGTACGCGGTCCCGCGTAGCTCAGGGGGCACGAGGTCGGCGATCAGCGCCTTGGCGGCTCCGGAGACCAGCCCGTGGTACGCTCCATAGACGGTGTAGAGGACGGCGATGTGCGTCGGCGTGCGTGCGGCAGCGAAGCCCAGGTACACGAGCGCGTAGACCAGCCATCCGCCGAAGAGGACCCACTTCCGCGGTACTCGATCAGCGAGTGAGCCGGCTGGAGCGGAGATGGTCGAATACACGACGTTGAATGCCACGAGGATCCACAGGACGCCCAGGACTGACAGCCCGCGCTCCTGCGCTCGTAGCACGAGGAACGCGTCAGCGGAATTGCCGAGCTCGAACAAAACCGAGCATGCGGCGAACGCGCCAAAGCCGCTGCCAAGGCCGCGGATGCGGATCCGGGGACCAGCAGGTACAGCCTCCCTCGGCAAGGCGACGTCTCGCGCGCCTACGGCCAAAATGACGACAGCCAGAAACGCGGGGACCAGGCTCCACAGCACGAGAGTCCTGAACGTCCCTTCGGACAGCATTGTATCGGCTCCCTGGCTATTCGCGACGACCCAGATCGTGAGCAGCAAGCCGACAACCGCTCCCGCGCTATCACCTGCGCGGTGTAGACCGAACGCGAAGCCCCGACGCTCCGGTGGGGTCGAGTCCGCTAGCAGGGCATCTCGGGGTGCCGTGCGGATCCCCTTTCCCACGCGATCCGCGAAACGGATTGCGGCGACCGCGTGCCAGGTGGAAGCGACGTAGAGGAAGGGCCTGGAAATCGTGGACGTTGCGTATCCGGCGACCGCCAGCCACTTCCTGGCGCGCAGCCGATCGGAGAGCCATCCCGAGTAGAGCTTGAGAACGCTGGAAGCGGTGTCGGCAAGACCGTAGATAGCCCCGACCGTCCAGACGCGAACTCCGAGAACGTTCGCGAGGAAGAGCGGCAGCACGTTGACGAGCATCTCGCTCGAGACGTCCGTGAGGAAGCTCGTCCCCGTGGCGACCCAGACGTTCTTGTGGAGCTTTTCCTTTTTCCTGGCGCTCACACGCTCATCGGCCTCCCACGGCGCCCTCGCTCACGCCCCACGGAAGAGTCCTCCCGAGCCGAGCGGGAGCTCTGCCAGCTTCTGTGCGATTTGGACCTGGAAGGGGTTGATGGGGCTGAACGCCGATCCCACGAATGCCGCACCGGCGCTCATCGCGACCGTGACGAGCGGCGTAAAGCCGACTGCGCGGGTCAGAATGAGCAGAACGGGGATCAGCGGGATGATCTCCTCCTGCATGTTCTCCACCACACCTCCCGTGGCGAAGAAGATCGAGACGATGGGGATGACCAGTAGGTCGCGACCCCCCAGCGTGCGCACCAGCGACGTGACGCCCCTCCGGAGTGCACCGGTCTCGTCAACCACGGTGAATGCCCCGCCGATGAGGAACACCAGGAAGATCACCTCAGCGGCTTCAGCCATGCCACGGGGTAGCGCGACCATCGCGTCGAAGAGGTTGACCGGAGTGCGCTCGATCGCGTGGTACGTGCCCGCGACCACGACCGAGCTGCCCGTGGCTTCGTCTTCGACCCGGTCGAAGCGGCCAGCGGGCAAGACGTAACTCGCCGCCGCCGCCAGGATCACGCAGCCAGCGAGCAGAACGAGAGGATGGGGAACGCTGAGGCGCGGCTTCGCCTCGTTCATCGCAGGGCCTCGTCAAGCGCGCGCATCACGGTCAGAATCGTCCGGACCGACGCGACATACTCGACGGGGTCCACGTTTTCGAAGTCGTCCGTGGGTCGGTGATAGTCGGCGTGATCCTCGACTCCGAAATAGACGAAGGGGATTCCGGCTTGGTGGAAGGGCGCGTGGTCCGAGGAGTTGGTCCAGTTCGCGCCCTCGGGGGCGCCCGGGCGGTCATGTCCCTGCCTCACGGCCACGGGGGCGTTTGCCGTAGCCTCCTCGATGACAGGTCGAAGCGCTGGCGTGTGGTGCGCGCCCACTGCCCAGAGCAGCCCCGCCGTTCGTGAGACCATGTCGAGATTGACGTTCAGCGCGATCTGCGCAAGAGGGATCGGAGGCTGTGCCACGAACTGTTTCGAGCCGAGCAAACCTTCCTCCTCGGCATCGACCAGCGCGATCACGAGTGTAGCGCCGAGCGGACTCGCCACTACGTCGCGTGCTATCGCGAGTGCCGCGGCGACCCCTGAGGCGTTGTCGTCGGCCCCGTTGAAAACTACGCCGCCTCGCACGCCTTGGTGATCGTAGTGGGCTGTGAGCACGATGTACCGTCTTGTCCTGTCTCGACCCGGCACGGTCGCGATGACGTTCACTGCGTGCGCGTTGGCGGTCTCGAAGCCGTGCTCGTAGCTCTCGCCGATCGGTGCGGCCCCGATTGATCTCAACGACCCAATCAGGAAGGCCCTCGTGCGCACGCTGCCTGGTGTCCCGGGAGCTCGCCCCTCCATGGAGTCGTGCGCGAGCACGGACAGGTCCTGGAGCAGTCTGTCCAATGACGCCGGGTACTCGAGGTTCTGGGCTGCGGCTGCGGCCGTGAGGGTCGTGGCTGCGGCGACAGCAACCGCAAGGCCCGCTCCCATCACGCTATTCGTCTTCATGGGCAAGCAGCTTGGGGCTCGGAACGGCGTGGCGCCAGAAAGGAGATGCTCCACGGGTTTGACGGGGCTTCGCGGGCGGTCGAGAATGGTGACTGGCATCCCTAGCGCCGTCACGATCCCCATCTCCCCGACTCGTGTCCGAAACGACGACCTTCGCCGCGCAGCCTCTACTGTGGGCCCTCACCGCAGCGCCGCTCGTGCTGGGACTGTTCGCCTGGCTGATCTGGCGGCAACGAAAGGCTCTCGAGGAGTTGCGGCGTGTAGCGGCCGAGGTCGCGGTCACCGCCGAATTCGACCGTTTCTTCACGCTCTCCGGCGACCTGCTCGCCATCGTGGGCCTCGACGGTCACTTCAAGCGGCTGAACCCCGCATGGCAAGAGACGTTGGGCCATTCGGTGCAGGTCGTGCTCAAGACACCATTCATCGACTTCGTGCATCCCGACGACCGCACGGTGACGATGGAGGAGCTGGGCCGGCTAGCGGAGGGGTCCGGGACCGCGCGCTTCGAGAACCGGTATCTCACGGCTGACGGGGATTGGCGGTGGATCTCGTGGACAGCGACCCCATTCCCGGACGGCGACCTGGTCTATTGTGTCGCGCGAGACGTGACCGCGCGACGGCGGTCCGAGCAGCTACTGAGAGAGGAAAAGGAAGCTGCCGAGCTGGCGAATCGGTCCAAGAGTGAGTTCGTGGCCAACATGAGCTACGAGCTTCGAACGTCGATGAACGGCATCCTCGGAATGACCCGTCTGGCGCTGGAGACGGAGCTCAGCGACGCTCAGCGCGAGTACATGGAGTTGGTGGACCGCTCGGCTCGGTCCTTGCTCGGCGTGATCAACAACGTGCTCGAATTCTCCGAGCTCAAAGCCGGAAAGCTAGAGCTCGATCCTACCGCGTTCAGCTTGAGAGAATCGTTGAGGGGCACGTTGAAGGAGCTCGCGCAGCGTGCTGCGGAGAAGGGGTTTGAGCTCCTGTACGAAGAAGACGAGGGGGTCCCGGAGCACATCGTCGGCGATCCAGGACGTCTGCGTCAGATACTCCTGCACCTGGTTGGCACCGCGATCAGGTTCACCGAAGCCGGAGAGGTGCACGTCCGGATCGAGGCGGAGGAACTGTCCGAGGAGCGCGTAGTGCTCCGCGTCTCGGTCCGGGACACGGGCACCGGCATCCCCGGTGAGGTCCAGGCGAACGTGTTCGGGGCCGGCGCACCCCGGGATGGCTCCCCGACTCGACGGTTTGGCGGTGTGGGCCTCGGCTTGGCGATCTCTTCCCAGCTCGTGGAGTTGATGGGGGGCAGCCTCGCCGTCGAGGACGCGGTCGACGACCGTATCCGGTTTCGCTTCAGCGTCGACTTGGAGCTCGCCGAAGTGGTGGTGGGGGACGAACAGGCGGTCTCTGCCGAAAGCCTCGCCGGCCTGCGCGTTCTCATCGTGGCGAATAACGCCACCAACGGCATGATCCTCGCCGAATACGTGCGCCGGTGGCAGATGGTGCCGGTCGTCGTCGATGGGGGGCAGGCCGCGCTCGATACGAGTCAGGCGGCCCACACCGGGGGGCGGTCGTTCGACCTGGTCCTGTCGGACGTGCACCTGCGAGATATCGACGGCTTCGAGCTCTGCGAACGACTCGGGGCCGAGACGCGGTATGGAGTCACGAAGATCATCCTGGTGGCGTCGTTCGTCCGCCCGGACGATGCCGGCCGGGTACGATCTCTACCCTTGGCGGGGTTCTTGGCGAAACCGATCATGCCCTTGCAGCTGCTCAACGCCCTCCGTGCGGCGTTCGCCGAGCCGCTCCAGCCCGCAGCGCGATCAGCGAGCAGTGCACCGGGAGCGCCACGCTTGAGCGGCCGTATTCTGCTCGCGGAGGACGACATCATAGACCAAACACTGGCGGTCGCTCTGATAGAAAGGCAGGGCCACCGGGTCACGGTCGCGAAGGACGGCCGCGCTGCTATCCATCAGCTCGAGCGCCGGGACTTCGACCTGGTGTTGATGGACGTTCAGATGCCCGAGCTCGACGGGCTGGAGACGACGAGACTCATTCGGGAGGGCGAAGCCGGGACCCTGAGACACATCCCGATCATTGCGATGACGGCGCATGCTCTGAAGGGCGACCGTGAGCGGTGCCTCGAAGCCGGTATGGACGACTACCTTTCCAAGCCGATCGATCCGGCAGAGCTCGAGGACAAGGTTCGACACTTCCTCGAAGAACGGATCGACTTCGATCCGGTGCGCGCCCTCGAGCTAGCCGGGGGGAACACGGGGCTGTTCCGCGAGGTCGCCATGATGTTCCTCGACGACGCCCGGGACCGGCTCGGCGTGATCAAGCAGGCCGTCTCGGACTTGGACGCGGATGCGCTGGAGAACGGAGCTCACGCCTTGAAGGGCGTCGCCGGCTCATTGGCGTTGCAGCGGGTGAGTAAAGCGAGCGCGTCTCTCGAACAGACCGCGGCCAACGGAGTTTGGGACGGCACGTCGGAGATGATCGCTGAACTGGAGCGGTGCCTCGACGCCGGAGTTGCGGCGCTTCGGGCGGAGCTCGACTAGTGGCGCAAGGGCTGCCCGGCCTCTGCACGGGGGCGGCCGGAACCCGAGTGTTTGCAGAAGGTCCGAATCGCCCGTAGGCTACCGCCCCCCAAGGCTGGCCGCGCTCGACGGGAGTAAGCGTGCCCGGCGCCAATCCTCCCATGGGGCGTGGACATGCCCGATTTCCGAGGTTCGCGGTCCCCAGGACCGGTGAGTGAGAAGGCACCACGGTGTGCTGGCCTGTGGTTCGCGCTCACCGCAGCGCTTGTCGTCACCGCAATCGTCGGGCCCACGCAGAGCTCGGGCCAGTCGTCTCTGCCCGGCGAGGCGGGAGTAGGGTCGGCCGTAGGCGGGGCCGTGCTCGGTGCACTGACTGGCGCACTGGCCGGAGTCTCGCTCGCGACGCTCAAGGCGAACGTCTTCGACAGCTATGCCGAGGGATCCGTGAGGGAGGCCCTCGGCGAGGTGCTGCCGTGGGTGATCGTGGGAGCTGCCGCCGGAGCGATCTCCATCTCTACCGGCGAGGGCGCCACCATTGGCCACGCGGTCGGACCGACGGTTCAAGGCGCGCTGGCCGGTGTCGCTAGCGGGGCTGCCGTCGGGGCCCTCACCGCGGTGCTCGCGAGCCTGGGACCCGAAGATCTCGGTGATGAGCTGCCCGGTGGTGCTGGGTCCGGCGCACTCATCGGACTCGGCGCGGGGGCGCTGGTCGGCGCCATTGAGGTCTTGGCAGGACCCGGTGAGGATCACAACGGCTGGGGGTCCGGTGCATGGGGTGGTGGACTAGCTGCGATCCCTCTCTTCTACTGGTCGGTCAGGTTCTGATGGCGATGGGGCGGCGGAGGGGCACATTGGCGACCGCGGCCGTGTTCGTCCCGGTGTTCGTAGCGGCGGGCTGTGGCCTCAACGAGTTCGTCACGACGTGCCCGCCACCCTCCCAGGGCATGCGCGCGCCGCTCGAATGCCTCGACCCGGGCGGGTCGGATCAAGAAGCGGTCCTCTTCCTCGTCGGGGACGCCGGGTACGTGCCGTTCGTGGACAACCCGGTGCTGCACGACCTGCAGGAGCGCGTCCGTACGCTGAGCGATCGAGGTGTTCCAGTGATGGTTCTGTACCTAGGGGACAACGTCTACGATGCCGGCGTACGAGCAGATTACCCGGAAGATCTCGAGCTCCTCGACGCGCAGGTCGAGGTTGTGCGAGGCGCGTCGGCTCGGGCACGCTTCATACCGGGGAACCACGACTGGGCGAACACGGCCGCCCCGGTAGGAAGACAGCGGCTCCGGGCCCAGGAGCTGGCTCTTAGGACTCATGGCGCCGCTCTCGGGGCCATAGGAAGCGACACATTCCCGATGGTCCCCGAGGCGGGGTGTCCCGGTCCGAGGAGAGTCGATATCCGTAACCGGGCGGGTGCTCTGCTGGCGCGTGTGCTGGCGATTGACTCGCAGTGGTGGATTTCGGGCGTGGCGGCGAATCCCGATTGTGCATACCAGTCGAAGGAAGACGTCGTGCGACGGCTTCGGTTCGAGCTGGCCGCCGCCGGGGACACTCAGGTGGTCCTGGCCGCCCACCACCCGCTCCTCACGGGGGGTCCCCACGGCGGCAACAGCGAGTTTTTGGGGGGCATCGTTTACGGCGCACGCCTCTTGAACCAGGATCTGGTCGCCGCAGCCTATCGGAACTACCTCAGGGTGATCGAGCCTCTCGTGGTATCGAGTCGCGTCCCGATCATCTTTGCCGCCGGCCACGATCACTCGCTTCAGGTGCATGAATTGAGCGGGAACCGGGACGGCAGGTCCGGCGGCGCCAGCTGGCATCACGTCGTCTCCGGGAGCGCAAGCAAGCGGACCGCGGTTCGGGGGGTCGAGCGCGAAGCCGTGGAGACTCTCTTCGCAGCCTCTCTTCCCGGGTACATAAGGCTCGACTTCCGCTTCCGCGGCCGTATTCAGCTGAGCGTAGTGGCCGGGTGCCCCGACACCGGACCCAGCGGCGTGCGAGCAGAGGTCAGCGGCCGGCCGGACGCGGCCTTCGACCCAGCGCCTATCTGCGAGACCGATAGGGGGTTCCGCACGATCTTCTCGAAGTCGATCCGATGAAGGTGATGGGGGACCAAGCCCGCGAGGGCTGATCTCGGGGGTGGTTCGGGCCCCGTAGCCGAGAAGATGCTCCGCGTGGACTTGGCGGTACCGGGCGCTCAGCCGTGCCGATGGCGCCGAGGTCGCTCCCCTTGGAATCCGAGACGGTTGACCTATCCCCGCCGGATCGACTACTGTTGCTGCCACTAACAGCTCATCGAGACCGGTCGAGGGACAGGCCTGTAGACGCCGGGGCAACCTGCGGAATGTGGCATTTTCGCAAGGTGCCAACTCCTACGATGGACGCGAGTCCGTTGGAAGATGAGTCGCCCGCTTCGCAAACGCGTAGCCGCCGAGCTTCGAGGGCGTCGATCTCCAGGAGTCCGATGGTATATCTCGGTCTGGAGGATCGATATGACACACCCAGTCCTCGCCCGCGGCTCCACGGGCCACGTTGAAGCATTCTGTTCAACCGGCACATCGCCGGGATTCACGGGTCGCACCCGCCATCGCATCCAGCTGGACCATCACGCGACCCAGGCCGTCGAAGTCTCGTACGAGGTGCAAGGCCCGGAGAACGCGCCGGCGCTCGTCGTGCTCGGAGGCATATCGGCAGGTCGGCATCTCGCTCCGACAGTCGCGGACCCTTCGCCCGGCTGGTGGCCTGGGGTAGTTGAGCGCGGGGGAGCGCTCGATCCAAGCCGCCATCGGCTCATCGGCATCGACTACCTTGCGGGTCCCGACTCCACGCTTCGCGCGACGGGGCCGGTGACCACGCACGACCAGGCTCGCGCGATCGCCGCCGTTCTCGACGTTATCGGTGCTCCCAGCGTCACTTTCGTGTGCTCGTCGTACGGCGGCATGGTCGCTCTAGCGTTTGCGGAGCTCTTCGCCAGTAGGGTATCCGGACTGGTATTGCTGTGTGCGGCGCACCGCACGCATCCGATGGCGACGGCCTTGCGGTCGATCCAGCGCTCGGTCGTGCGACTCGGTGAAGAGGGTGGCGCTCCGGCAGAGGGGCTCGCGCTCGCCCGCGCTTTGGCGATGACAACCTACCGAAGCGTCGATGAGTTCGAACGACGCTTCGACTATAGCCCCGACTTCGCCAGCCTCGACATCAAGGGGGGAGAGGTGCGCTTCCCGGTTCAGGACTACCTCGAGGCGCGCGGCGAAGCGTTCGCGAGCGTCTTCGATGTGGAGAGCTACGTGAGCCTGTCGACGTCGATCGACATCCACTACGTCGACCCCGAGCTCGTGAAGAGCCGGACCACCTTGCTTTCGTTCGACACCGACGCGCTCGTCCCCCCGTGGCTGGTCGAAGAGCTCGCCCAAGGGGCTCCGGGCGTCTGCGAGCACGTAACCCTTGCCTCGCCTTTCGGCCACGATGCGTTCCTCAAGGAGCCCGAACGCGTCTCGTCCGCACTGCGCGCGGCCATCGAGAGCCATGGGGTGGGCCGATGATCACCGCCAGCCGCACGACCCGGACCGTGCGCTCGGGTATCGCGGACGATACCAGCCATGGAGCCGTGATTCCGCCAATCCACTTGTCGTCGAATTTCGTTTTCGACAAGCCCGGCGCATGCGGTCAATACGACTACACGCGCTCGCCACCGACCTCGTCACCGACCTGCGAGTCGCGCTCATGCGGGCAGAAGAGGTTGCGTACGCAGTAGCGTGATCGCTTGTGGCGTACCGAGGTCGCTCGTCATTACTGAGCCTCCGTCACCTGTTCGTAGCAGGCACCCGTGCCGCCACTTGCATGGACGTTCTTGGTTGAGACGTCGAGAGTGCACCTGGCGCGCCTTTGTTGGAGTCGTCCTGTAAGTTGTTGCTGTGTACTATTTTGCATCTATAATGCGCATTTCCCAAATCTGGGTCGGCATCCTCTCTATAGGACGACTTCGAAGGGCCTTGCGGACGGGCACTCGGGGGGCACATTTGTAGGTGGCTGCTCGCCCCGTGGGCCGCACTGAACCGCTGCCGATCGGGGATGATGTGGAGCCTCGGCCCTCGGATGAGGGAACGCATGTCGGGGTGTGGCATGAGACGGGCAGCGTGACGTCGTTCTTCCGTCGTTGGGCGGATTGAGAACGCGGTACGTCGATCCCGTGACGACGTCGCAGACAGCGGTCGACGTTCGTTACTCGCGGGAGGGCTTATGCCACCGGGCAGTAGCGTGGTCTGGAGTGGCTGAGATCGCTGCTCCAGGCCTCTTCTGTTCTGTGGGCTGCTCGGGTAGATGCCCCGCCTCCCGCACTTTCCGTTGCGCTACGCGGCCCTGAAGCCCTTCCGCCCACACGAAACGCATATATATTCTTTAGTTATGCATGATATTGCGACCCGGAGCACGGGGTCCGAAGCGGGGAACCGGCCTACGGACGAGCGCAACGGGACCCCTAGACTCGAGCCGAAGCGCGTCGTCCTGAAACTGGGTAGTCGCACGCTCACGGCGGGTGGTGCCGAGCTGTGCGCCGATACGCTCGCTCGGGTGGCGGCCTCGGTCACCGGCGCGACCGACACCGAAGTCGTCATCGTTTCGAGCGGTGCGGTTGCGGCCGGCTTTCGCGTGCTCGGATTCGACGCACCGCCCGAGGCGGTACGGGACCGTCAGGCTGCGGCGGCGGTGGGGCAGACCCGACTCATGAGCATGTGGGAATCAGTCTTCAGGGACCGGGGCCGCCACGTCGCGCAGGTCCTGCTCACCAACGATTGTCTCTCGGATCGTCGCCGCTACCTCACCGTTAGGGACGCCTTCACCGCGCTGCTCGATCGCGGGATGGTCCCAATCGTGAACGAGAACGACACGGTGAGTGTGGACGAAATCATGGTCGGTGACAACGACAACCTCGCGGCTATTACGGCAGCTCTGGTGGACGCGGATCTTCTTTTGCTCCTGACGGACGTCGCCGGCGTATTCCCCCACGACCCCAAGCACTATCCCGACCTGCAGCCGATTCCTTTCGCGCGCAGTGCGCAGGAGTTGAAGGAGCTCTGCTTCAAGAAGGCTTCGCGCGAGTCGATAGGGGGCATGGTCACCAAGCTCGAGGCCGCGGAGATGGCGGGCAGGTACGGAATCCCGACCGTCATCGCTTCCGGTACCGACCCGGACACGATCACAGCGGTCCTTGGCGGCGACGAGGTCGGCACCTACATCGCCCCCGCAGCCGAGCCGCTGCGGGCACGCCAGCACTGGATGGCCGTGCAGCGTCGACTCGAGGGCGGCTTGGTGGTCGATGACGGCGCCGTGTCTGCCATCCGTGGGCGGGCGAGCCTCCTGCCCCGTGGCATCGTCGAGGTCGTGGGCTGTTTCCGGAAGGGAGATCTGGTCTATGTGGTCGATCGGGGAGGGGTGGAGCATGCGCGCGGTATCGTCCGCTTTGACGACCGAGACGTCGAGCGCATCCGCGGCCTGCACAGCAGGGACCTCGAGCAAGTTCTTGGAAGGGAGGTCGGCGCCGTAGTTATGCGAACCGATCGCATGTTCATCATCGACGAGGAGAAGAGTTAGTGGCAGTCTCGGAGGCCACCTCGGTCGAGCTGCTGATCCCGGATCTCGCGCGCAGGGCCCGCGCGGCCAGCCGGAAGCTGGCGACGAGCACGGGCGAGCAGCGCCGCGTGGCGCTCGAGGCGATGGCGGACGCTTTGGCTGCCGCCGCCGATGATATTGTGGCGGCCAACGCGTTAGACCTCGCGGCCGCTGATGAAGCGGGGGTCAGCCCCGCGATGCGTGACCGCTTGCTCCTGAACCATGACGGTGTCGCTAGGCTGACAGACGCGGTACGAGAAATCGCGGATCAGCCGGACCCGCTCGGCGAGGTCTCCGACGAGCTCGTGCGACCCAATGGACTGGCGGTGAGTCGCGTGCGCATCCCCCTGGGGGTCGTGGCCATGATCTACGAGAGCCGGCCCAACGTTACGGCGGACGCCGCGGCGCTGTGTCTGAAAGCCGGTAACGCCTCCATTCTCCGAGGCGGCAAGGAAGCTCTCCACTCGAATCGCGCGATCGCCGAAGCCCTACGTGCCGGACTCGACACGACGCACATCCCGGCCGACGTGATCCAGCTCATATCCGTAGCAGATCGCGCCGCGATCGACGTTCTACTGGAGCAGGATCAGTACATCGATCTGGTGATCCCGCGCGGCGGCGAGGGGCTGATCCGTATCGTGACAGAGAAGAGCCGAATTCCGGTGCTTCAGCACTACAAGGGGGTGTGCCACGTCTACGTCGACGCTTCGGCCGACGCGCGCATGGCGACCAGTATCGTGCGCAATGCCAAGGTGCAACGTCCGGGTGTATGCAACGCTCTCGAGACCCTCTTGGTCCATCAGACAGCTGCGCCGGACCTCCTACCCCGCATCGCCGAGGCGCTGACGGACTCTGGAGTGGAGCTACGCGGGTGTGTGCGGACTCGAGAGCTGCTCGGTGAGGTCGTGGTGCCGGCGAGCGAGGCCGACTGGGACGCAGAGTACCTGGACCTGACCCTCGCGGTGCGCATCGTGGACGACCTGGCCGCGGCGATCGAGCACATCGACACTCACGGCACGTCCCACACCGAAGCGATCGTGACGTCGGACGATACCGCGGCGCAAGCGTTCGTGTCGGCGGTTCAGGCGAGCACAGTACTCGTCAACGCGAGCACACGCTTTGCCGATGGAGGTCAGCTGGGGCTCGGCGCCGAGATCGGGATCTCCACGTCGAAGCTGCATGCGTTCGGCCCGATGGGTGCTCGTGAGCTGACAACCCGAAAGTTCGTTGTAAAGGGCACGGGTCAAATCCGAAGCTGAGCGGAGTCGGAGGTCGCAGCTAGGTGCGTCAGTTCCCAGCGTACTGCTCGCGCAGCTTCGACTTTTGCACTTTCCCGGTCGCTCCCATCGGCAACTCATCCACGAAGATGACCTCTTCGGGTAACTGCCACTTGGCCAGTGTGCCGGAGAGGTACTCGAGTATGCTCTCCTTGCTCGGACTCGAGTCGGGCGCAGGCACCGCGATCAGGAGAGGGCGCTCATCCCACCTTTCATCCGGGATGCCGATAACGGCGGCCATCACGATGTCCTCGTGATCCATCGCCGTGTTCTCGACGTCGATCGAGCTGATCCACTCACCCCCGGACTTGATGAGGTCCTTGATCCGGTCGGTGATCTGTATGTAGCACTGTGGGTCGATCGTAGCGATGTCGCCGGTCGGGAACCAGCCGTCCTCCGTTAGCCGCGATTCGTCGTCCTTGAAGTAGCTGTGGATAACCCACGGGCCGCGGACCTGGAGCTCTCCGAACGCGATGCCGTCGTGCGGGAGGCGATTTCCTTCCTCGTCCACGATGCGGACCTCGACCCCAAACGGCGGACGGCCTTGCTTCGTCTGGAAGAGCCTGCGCTCCTCGAGCGGCAGCTCGCGATGAGCCGGCGTGAGCGTGTTGATGGAGCCGAGCGGGCTCGTTTCGGTCATGCCCCAGGCGTGACGGAGTTCGATTCCGAACTCCTCCTCGAGTGCGGCACAGAGCGACGGAGGTGGGGCCGTGCCTCCCAGGAGCATCATAGTCAGCGAAGGTGGCCGGTTCCCATGGTCACGCCAGTGTTGCACTAGCGGAACGAAGACCGATGGCACGCCGGCGCAGTAGTTCACGCCCTCGCTCGTCATGAGCTCAGTGAGCGCCGCAGGGTCGTATTGTGGCCCCGGAAAGACCAGCTTGGCGCCCGTCAGGGGCGCGGAATAGGCGAGTCCCCACGCACACGCGTGGAAAAGCGGAACGATCGGTAACACGCACACGCTCGGACGCATGTCGAAGACATCGGGCATTGCGACTCCATACGCGTGAAGGACCGTCGAACGGTGACTGTAGAGCGTGCCCTTCGGATGGCCCGTGGTGCCCGACGTGTAACAGAGTGCCGCGGCGTCGTTCTCGTCCAGGACCGGCCACTCGTATTCACCGTCGCGTCCGGCGATGAAGTCCTCGTACGCGACCGCGTTCGCGAGCGTCGTTTTCGGCATGTGCTCCGATTCGGTGAGCACGACGTACTGCTCGACACTCGGGAGCTCGTCGGCGACCGCTTCGGCAAGCGGCACGAAGGTCAGGTCGAGGAAGAGGATCCGGTCTTCGGCGTGGTTAACGATGTAGATGAGTTGCGTGGGGTGCAGACGTGGGTTGAGTGTGTGGCATACCGCGCCCATGCCGGAAATCCCGTAGTAGAGCTCCAGGTGCCGATACGTGTTCCAGGCCAGCGTCCCGATCCGGTCCCCAGCGGAGACGCCGTGGGCCTCGAGCGCCTGGGCGAGTCGGCGTGATCGGTTTCCGGCGTCCAGCCACGTATATCGATGAATCGGCCCTTCGACAGTGCGCGAGACTACTTCCTGGTTGCCGTAGACCCGACCCGCGTGCTCGATGAGGGACGAGATGAGAAGAGGGGTTTGCATCATACGGCCGCGCATGCTCATCTCCGGTCGGTCGCGACGCCAGCTCGAGGCTGGCAAGGTACGAGAGTGCGGGGAGAGCTGCGAGGACCGGCCCATCAGTGTCCGGCTGGCGCGTCTTCGTCAATGATGAATATGCGCTCCGTTCCGAAATTTTCGACCGTTTCAGGGAGATCGTTTACGTTCCCAACATGACAGAACCGAACCTACTATTGGAAGAGATGACTTGGCCCGAGGTGGGCCAGGCGCTGGAGGCGGGCTTCAACACTGTCGTGGTAGCCGTTGGCGCCACGGAACAACACGGGCCGCACTTACCTCTGCTCGTCGACGCCGCGCGCGGGGACCGGCTCGGACCCGAGGTCGCTCGACGGCTCGGTCATGCGCTGGTGGCACCGACGATTCGAGTGGGTTGTTCCGAACACCACATGGGTTTTCCGGGCACGCTGTCACTGCGGCGACAAACGCTCGAAGCCCTGTGCATGGACTATACGGTGAGCCTGGCGCGCCACGGATTCCGGCGGGTGTGCTTCGTGCCATCCCACGGAGGAAACTTCGCGCCGCTCGCCGAAATGCTAGATGATCTCCGCAGCGCGGTCGCTCCAGGCTGCACCGTAGATGCCTATTCCGACCTGATGGGCTTCATGACGTTCTGGAAGAACGCCGTCGAGATTGAGGCTCCCGGGTTGGAGGACAGGGTCGGGGGCCACGCAGATATCTCGGAGTCCTCTGAGATGCTGTGCATCCGCCCTGAACTGGTGCGCGAGAGCCGGGCGGAACGCGGCCACGTCCAGGACTTCGATGAGGAACTGGCTGAGAGAATCTTCCGCGATGGCTTCCGGACCGTGACCCCCAACGGGATCTTGGGCGACGCGCGAGAGATGAGTGCCGACATCGGTGAGCGGTGCATCGCGAACGCGGCGGACGGGATCGCCGACGCTTTGCGGGCGAGCGACTGAGTGGAGGAGCGCCTCGCGTTCTTCGTCTCCCCCCACGGCTACGGCCACGCCGCGCGTTCGTCGGCCGTGATGGCCGCACTCCACCAGAGGATCAGCGCGGAGTTCGAACTCTACACGACCGTGCCCCGGTGGTTCTTCGACGAGTCGATCGAGGGGCTCTTCCGGTACCACGACGTCGTCTGCGACGTGGGCTTCGTGCAGGCATCAGCTCTTCGCTACGACTTGGACGGGACCGTCGAGGCACTGCGCGACCTGCTACCCTTCGATCCGCTCCTACTAGACGACCTCGCCGCCAGCGTGCTCGAGGCGGGGTGCACCGCGGTCCTGTGTGACATCGCTCCGCTCGGCATCGCGGTCGCCGAGCGCGCCGGTCTGCCGTCGGTGCTCATCGAGAGCTTCTCGTGGCAATGGCTATACGAACCGTTACACGAACGCGCTCCGGACCTCGAGCTCTTCGGCGCTGAACTCGAACAGTGGTGGAGAAAGGCTACGGTGCACATCCAGACTGAGCCGCTCTGTTGGCGCGACGCCGCCGCGGACACTCTGGTCGACCCGATCAGCCGGGCACCCCGGCTCGAGCCCTCGGACGTTCGGACTCAGCTCGATATCCCTCTCAATGCTCA
This sequence comes from Longimicrobiales bacterium, assembly GCA_965226625.1. Taxonomy (GTDB): domain Bacteria; phylum Gemmatimonadota; class Gemmatimonadetes; order Longimicrobiales; family Gaopeijiaceae; genus UBA1138. The sequence continues at coordinate 1,666,828 of CBDDDK010000003.1, read as the reverse complement.
CGTCGTCGTGATCACCATGGGCGGCTATGCCGAAAGTATGCCCTTTCTGACGCGGCTTCGTGCGATGTCCGACGTGGTCTTCGTAGTGACCGGGGCGAGCGAGACGACCCGCGACGGCAACCTCGTACTGTTCAGCATCCAATCCGCTATCTTTATGCCCGACCTGCTGCGCGCTGCCGACGCGCTGGTGTCCAAGCTCGGATACGGCATCACCGCGGAGTCCTGGCGCGAAGGGCTTCCATACGCCTACGTGAGCCGGAGCGATTTTAGGGAAATGCCCCCGCTCGAGGCGTTCGTCCGACGTGAGTTGCTCGGCTTCGAGATACCTCCCGCGGACTTCACGGAGGGTGGTTGGATCGACCGTGTGCCGGAGCTGCTCAGCCTTCCGCGTCGACCGCGAGCAGGTGGTGGAGCCGATCAAGTGGCGGAGGTCGTGTCGGCCCTTCTAGTCAGGGAGGGCGCCGGCGCGGGGAGTGTCGGGGGGGGAGTCCGGGTCTCTCAATAGCGGCGGGATAGCCGTCGTCCTCCCTCAGCTCATGGAAACGGACCGGATGATGGCTTGTGCAAGTGAGCGGCTGAAGAGAGCTAGGCGCCTCGACTCGTCAGGGTGTCGGACGTGACCTCAACACCATCGAAACGAAGTCGGACGGTAATCCGAGCGGACGACGATTTAGTCGATCCGACCCGCGCACCAACGCCACAGCCCTCTCATGTCACCGCCCTACTTGCGTGTGTATGCCCCCGTCAGCCGGACCCCATCAAGGGGTCACTCACGCCGAACCAGTGTACGGCGATGAGACCCAGGACACCGATTACCACCAAGTAGTAAATGGTGGGCAGCACGGTCTTGCGGAGGGTCGCTCCCTCCTTTCCAAGTAGGCCAACGGTCGCAGAGGCCGCCACCACGTTGTGGATCGCGATCATGTTGCCTGCGGCGGCTCCAACCGCCTGCAACGAAACGATCATAACGGTCGACATCGCCAGACGCTCCGCCACGCCGAACTGGAAAGCGGAGAACATCAGGTTGCTGACGGTATTCGAGCCGGCGATGAAGGCGCCGAGCCCGCCTGTGAATCCGGCGAAGAATGGCCAGACTTGACCCACGTTGCCCGCGACCCAGTCCGCCATGGCCAGCGGCATCGAAAGCATGTCGAGACCGTTCACGTCGGAATTGATATAGACCCGGACCATCGGAACTGTGAACACGAGCACGATGCCCGCGCCCAGAAGCACCTTGCTCGACGAGCGCACCGCGTCGACGACGTCGCTACCCTCCATCCTGTGCAGCAGCGCGGTGATCGCCACGACGACCAGCAGAACGAAGCCAGGCAGATAGAGCGGAGTCGTCGTCGCGGTGATGCCCGACCCGAGGATGTTCGCCCACTCGATGTCGACCGTGCGTAGCCACGCACCTATGGGCAACGAAGGCAGTCGGGTCAGCACGAGCAGGCCGCCCAGCATCGCATACGGCGCCCACGCCATGACCGCTGGGATGTTCTCGCCCTCGGGCACGTCGGCCATCTCTTCTTCGAGGCCGCTGACCCACTCGTCTTTCCATGACGCACGGTCCGGGAAGTCCCACGTGTCCTGCGGCAACAGCCAACCTTTCCGGGTGATGCTCACAACGATCGCCAGGCCGACGGGTGCCCCGAGCAGAGAGGGAAACTCCGGTCCCAAGAAGGTCCCGAAGAGCACGTAGGGCACCGTGAACGCGAGGCCTCCCAGCAGCGTGAAAGGCAAAATAGACAGGCCTTCGGACCACGATCCGTTCTTGCCGAAGAAGCGCGTCATCATGACGACCATCCAGGTCGGCATGAGCACCCCGGCCGTCGCGTGCAACAACACCGATTTCGCCGTGACGGCCCTGAGATAGTCGGTCATGGTCATGCCGACCGCGGCTAGGTCGGCGGAGAACGCCTCCCCGCCCAGGCCGCCTTGCACGCCTACCAGGACTGGAGTGCCGACGGCGCCGAACGTGACCGCCGTGCTCTGCACCATCATGCCGAGCATCACGGCTGAGGACGCTGGGAAGCCGAGTGCGACGAGCAGGGGAGCCGCCACCGCCGCCGGGGCGCCGAAGCCGGCTGCGCCCTCGATGAAGGAGCCGAAGAGCCACGCAACGATCACGACCTGGACCCGTCGGTCGTCGCTTATGCCGTGGAAGCTCCGACGGATCGCGCCGACGCCCCCGGATCGCTCGAGGGTGTGCAACAACAGGATGGCGCCGAAGATGATGAAGAGTAGGTCGAAGCTCAGGAAGAGACCTTGGATCGACGCTGCGACGACCCGCGAGGGCACCATCTGCCACGCCCAAAGCGCTACGGCCACCGCCGCGACATACGCAGCGGGCATGGCCTTCTTGGCGGGCACGCGGAATCCGACCAGCAGGACTCCACCCAAGGCGATCGGGAAGAGCGCGAGTGCCGCCTGAAGGCCGGAGCTCACGTGCGCCCCGCTAGAAGGGCACTCCGAGTGCGTCGCACAGGAAAGTCATGAAGGGCGCACCGGCCTTGAAGATCTTGGCGAGTTGCTTCGGCAAATCGGCGCTCGTTGCGAACGATTGCGACAGGTGCTTCACACCGATGAAGTCCTTCCATTTCAGATCCTCGATGAGCGGGTGTTCGGGGTCGAAACCCTTGGGAGGGCGTATCAGTCGATCCCCTTCGAGTTCCATGCTATCCCTGAACTTCTTGCCGCGCGAGGCCCTCTTCCACGCGGCGGGCTCTGCGACGATGTGCTCGCGGATAGCGCGCAGCGCCTTCGAGTCAGGGTGCCAAATCCCCATGCCCGCGAACACGGAGCGGGGCTCGAGGTGGAGGTAGTACCCGGGGGCGTGTGCGTCCTTGCTCTGCTCGTGACGGAAGTGGATACCGGCGTGCGTCTTGTAGGGGCTGTTATCTTTAAGAAACCGTACGTCCCGGTAAATGCGGAAGAGCGAGCGGGGTGTCGCCGTGAAGTGCGGACTGAGCTTCTCCAGATGGGCGGCGAAGTCCTCGATGAAGCCGAGCGAGGCGTCCTTGATGTCGGCTTCGTATCGGTGTTTGTTCTCGGCGAACCACTCGCGGTCGTTGTTCTCCGCCAGCTCTGCCATGAACCGGAAGGTGTTGCGCGTGAAGTACTTTCTATCGGGCACTGTGATCCTCCTGCCGGTGGGGATTCTCGCCGGCGTCCTCGGAGCTGGGTCACGCTGGGCCGATGCCGGGCCCAAGTTCCTCTACTGGCGTGCCTCGAACAATACCTGGAGGTTTCTATGACATGCTGCGCTCACCGCAACCGCCTGGGTTTGTCCGTAGTGGTTTGCTCAGTGGTGATCGCCTCGGCTGCGTGCGCTGCGGGCGGGCGACCGATCGGCGGCGACCCCTTCCAGGGCTCGTCGGAGTCACGAGCGAGCAGTCGCGAGACCGAGCTGCGCATTCAGGTCCGAAACTCCAACTTCAACGCCGCCACCATCTACGCCGTCAGGTCAGGGAGTCGGAGGCGTCTCGGTCGGGTGCGGGGCGCGAGCGACGGAGACTTCAGGATGCCGTGGGAAATCTCTGATCAGATCCGCTTCGAGGTCGATCTTCTCGCGAGCCAGTCGTGTGTGACCAGAACTGTGTTCGCCCAGCCGGGAGAGAGCTTGCTTCTCGTCATCGACGCGACGAGCCGGCGCAGGAGCAACGGCCGCAGTGGCCTGTGCGACGTGCTGGGCGGCAGCTGACCGTTCACGGATAGAGTCGTGCCGAGCCCCAACCGTCCTCCGACCGCGTGAACAGGAGTCGGTCGTGCAACCGGTCGGCGCGCCCCTGCCAGAATTCGATCTCGTCCGGGCTCAACCGGTATCCTCCCCAGAACGACGGCAGCGGGACGTCGTCTCCGGATAAACTCTCCTGGACCTCGCGGAGGCGTGTTTCCAGCTCCTCGCGCCCACTCAGGGGCTGGCTCTGCTTCGACGCCCACGTGCCGAGGCGAGCGCCTTTCGGACGGGAAGCGAAGTAGTCGGCGCTCTCTGCTTCAGAGACACGTGCCACGGTCCCCGCCACTCGTACCTGGCGGTGCAGGACGGCCCAGTGGAAGCACAGCGCGGCGTGCGGATTGGCCTCCAACTCGGTGGCCTTCCGGCTGCCGTAGTTGGTGTAGAATACGAATCCGCGCTCGTCTACGTCCTTGACCAGGACCATGCGCACAGAGGGCTTGCTGTCATTCGTCGCCGTGGCGAGCGCGCACGATTCCGGTAGTAGGAGGCCGGACTCCTCAGCGGCATGAAACCAATGACTGAACAGCTCGATCGGATCCATGTCCGCTGCCATGTCCGGAAGGCCTCTCGCGACGCCTTTCCCGAGTGTAAGAACGGTCTTGATCGACGATTTGACTGACATGCCGAGAAGGTGCCCGGTCGGGTAGCACGCCACAAGGACCGGTTGACATGCCTCGAGTCATCGCTAGCTTTTTACATATCCCCCCCCAGGGGGGTAGGGTAAGTCGGGAGTTCAGCAGGGAGTCTACGCATGAGCGATGAGAGACAGGTTGACGTCCTTCAGCGGCTCAAGAGCGTCGAGGGGCATGTGAGAGGCGTCGAGCGCATGGTCGAGGAGGGCGTGTACTGCATTGATGTCGTGAATCAGGTACTCGCCATCCAGCGGGCCCTGAAGAAGGTCAGCGGCCTCCTACTCGACAAGCATCTCCATCACTGCGTGACGAGGGCGATCCAAGGTACCGACGACGCGGAAAAGGAACAGGTACTCGCTGAGTTGATTCAGGTGTTCGAGGCGACCGGCAAGGCGTGAACCGCCCTTCTGAGGAGAAAAAAATGACCAGCAAGACCGTTAAGGTGCCCAACATCAGCTGTGGGCACTGCGTGGCTACCATCGAGCGCGAGGTTTCGGAGATGGATGGCGTCGCCGAGGTGAAGGCGGATCAGACCTCGCGAAACGTGACGATCACGTGGGACCCGGAGACGACGGACTGGGCCGTGATTGAGGATCTGATGACAGAGATCGACTACCGTCCCCTCGCCTAGAAGGCTGGGGAAGAAGCCTAGTGTGCCCAGCACGACGACGAAATGAACACACGAGTCTGTGGGTTGCCGTGGCACGGCCCCATGCCCGTCGCTGGAGCTCCTCGGACCACCGCCTTCGGCGGCGGTGCCCGCGACGGCTATGGCGTCGTCGTCCCGCGGCGGCCCGCTGTACGTCTTCGACAGCCTTTCGGTCGGCCGCACGATGACGCCTGAAGCCGTGAAAGAGCGTGAGTTCGTCCTGCCCATCACGGGCATGACCTGCGCGAACTGTGCGGCGACCGTAGAGCGTGCGCTGCGAAAGGCCGAAGGGGTGACGGAGGTATCGGTCAACTATGCGACCGAGCGGGCAACCGTGCACGTCGCCTCGTCCATGCTCGGTGTGGACGAGCTGGCAGCAGCCGTCGAGCGCGTCGGCTACGGCGTGGTTCAGGCTGATGAGTCGAATCTCGACGACGCGGAGGCCGAGGTCCGGCGCGCCGAACTCGCCACGCAGACACGCATGTTTTGGACCGGAGTTCTGTTTGCTGGCCCCCTCTTCGCACTCAGCATGGCCAGAGACCTCTCGTGGCTCGGTGCCTGGGCGCACGCCACGTGGGTGAATTGGCTCATGTTCGCCCTCGCGGTGCCGGTGCAGTTCTATGTGGGCTGGGATTACTACGTCGGAAGCTGGAAATCGCTGCGCAACGGATCGGCGAACATGGACGTGCTGGTCGCCCTGGGCTCGTCCGTCGCGTTCGCATACTCCGTTCTTGTGACATTCGCGCTCAGCGTCGGACACGTCGGCTTCGGCGAGCACGTCTACTTCGAGACTGCCGCGCTTATCATCACGCTCATCAAGCTCGGCAAGCTGCTCGAGGTCCGCGCAAAGGGAGAGACCGGCGAGGCGATACGAGAGCTCATGAATCTTCGACCCGAGACGGCACGCGTCGTCCGGGGCGACGAAGAGCGGGAGACTCCTCTGGACCAGGTCGACGTAGGTGACGTCGTGGTGGTCCGGCCGGGAGAGCGAGTACCGGTGGACGGCGTGCTGCTCGATGGCCGGTCGTCCGTGGATGAGAGCATGCTTACCGGAGAGAGCATGCCAGTCGACAAGGGGCCGGGGGACGAGGTGATCGGGGCGACCATGAACCGTTCGGGGTCGTTTCGCTTCCGCGCGACGAAGGTGGGGGCCGAGACCGCGCTCGCCCAGGTGATCCGCCTGGTGCACGAGGCTCAGGGTAGCAAGGCGCCAATCCAGAGGCTCGCGGACCAGGTTGCGGGCATATTCGTGCCCGTGGTCATCGCGCTAGCGTTAGCCACCTTTTTGGTATGGTGGTTGGTCGTGGGAGCCGGCGTGACGGATGCCTTGATCCGCCTCGTGGCTGTGCTCGTGATCGCGTGCCCGTGTGCGCTCGGGCTGGCCACCCCGACAGCGGTGATGGTCGGGACGGGGCGCGGCGCCCGCCGGGGCATCCTCTTTCGGAGTTCGGAAGCGCTCGAGCGCGCTAAGCAGGTGAGTGTTGTCGTGATCGACAAGACCGGCACGATCACACGTGGCGAGCCTGTCGTGCGCGAGGTCGTTGCCTTCGACGGCGACCAGGCGAGACTTTTGCGCCTTGCCGCTTCCGCGGAGCTGAGAAGCGAGCACCCCCTGGCGGAAGCCGTCCTCGTCGAGGCGAGGCGTCGGGACCTGACGCTCTCGGAGCCTGAGCACTTCGAGGCGCTCGCGGGCCGAGGAGTGACGGCGTCGGTCGATGGCGCTGGCATTTTGGTAGGGACCCGATCCTTCCTGGAGGAGCACGGAGTCGAGACATCCTCCTTGGCCGACGCGGCGGCGCGCATCGAGTCCGACGCGCAGACGCCGCTCTGGATCGCGACGCACGAGAGAGTGCTCGGCCTGATCGCGGTCGCCGACGCCCTCAAAGAGGGCTCCGGGGATGCAGTGCGCGAACTCCAGGATGCCGGCCTGCGCGTGGTGATGCTGACCGGAGACCGGGAGGCGACGGCCCGAGCCATCGCCGAAGAGGTCGGAATCACCGACGTGCGTGCCGAGCTCCTTCCAGAGCACAAAGTTGCGGCGATCCGAGAGTTACAGGAAGCCGGCGTGGTGGCGATGGTAGGTGACGGAATCAATGACGCACCGGCGCTCGCGCAGGCCGACGTGGGAATCGCGATCGGGACGGGCACGGATGTCGCGATGGAGACTGCGGACGTCACCCTCATGCAAGGGGACCTGAGGTCCGTACCGGTGGTTTTCGCGCTGAGCCGGGCGACGATGCGTACGATCGAACAGAATCTGTTTTGGGCGTTCTTCTACAATGTGATCCTTATCCCGGTGGCGGCGGGGGCACTCTATTCGCTGGCGTTCCTGCCGATGATGCTACGAGCCCTCCACCCGATTCTAGCGGCATTCGCGATGGCGTTCAGTTCGGTCAGTGTTGTCGGTAACAGTCTGCGGCTGCGCCACGCACGACTTTGAAGAGGGAAACTCCGGACGGCCAAGCGCCGTAGGAGTCGACATGATTACGATCCTCAAAACGACTCGTCCGGCTCGTACTCAACTGGATTAAGAAGATCTAGCAGATTGACATGCTGCTAACCTGCTGCGACCTGCGCTAGGGTGCTCCTCAAGCGCTGGGTGAGGACGCGGTAAATGCCACGCGCGACGGCGGGATTCTGTTCGATCAGCCGATCGAACGAGTCCTGGTCAATGCGCAGCAGCGTGGTCGCTTCCGCTGCCGTAGCTGTCGCGGAGCGTGTTTCCTTATCCAGGATCGCCATCTCCCCGAAGCCCTCGCGCGAGCCGAGCACCGCCAGCTCGACTGCGCCGCGAGTAATCCGGATACCTCCGCTAACCACCATGTAGAACGCGTCTCCCTCGTCGCCCTGTTCGAACACGACGTCATCGGATTGCAGGTGAACGACATCCGCTAGAGAAGCGATGCCGGCCAAGTCCGGTCCGGGGAAGTTGCGGAAGAGTTGGGATCCCTTGAGGATCATCACTTTCTCAATCAAGGGGATCATTGCTGCATCCTCTGTTTGGGAGGTCTTGGATCTACCCGGCACATGAATCTCACCATCGCGCCCGAGCAAATGCAGGCCGAGTGCGCGGGGTCACCAGTCGGTTTCCTCCGCCAGCGCTTCGCCGGGATTTTCGATCAGAGATGCCGCTTCAGGCAGGAGTTCAGCCACGCGGCCGGCCGCGAAACCGTCGGCGGTTGCTTCCATGAACGGCATCACCTCGCTGCCGCTCTCGCTCGAAATGGTGCCCTCGAGAAGCTCGAGTGCGTTGTTGCGCCCGGCGGCGTCCTTGCCGAAGATCGCGGACAAGACTGTCGCGACTCGAGAGTAGTCGTAGGAGAGCGACAGGATTCGCAGCACTCGATGTACCGAGCGAACACTCAGTTCCTCGAACTCCTGTGCCACGAACGGATGTCTGGCTTCACTCCCGTTCCTCCGGAGTCGGCTGGCGGCGAGTGAGTAACGGAGTCCCCGTCCGATCTCGATTTCCAGAATGGTCCGCAACCGCGCGGGTTTGATCGCACCGATCTGGCCCGCGAGGCGCATACGGTGCAGGGAGGTCAGGGCGGCCGGCCCGAGCGCGGGTTCCTCCACGAGGTCCATCAGCGCGTCCCGGGCCTCCGGGCCATCGATGGTCGAGAGGGCAGTGATAACGGTTCGGCGCGTAGGTAGGGGAAGCTCGCGACGATCGAGCAGAGCCGACATCGCCAGCACCGCGGGCCGACCCAATTGGGCGAGCGCAGTGAGCGCCGCGGGCCGTGCGTGCAGATCCTCGACGACGTCCGCGACATTGGATATCAGTTCCCCGACCCCGAGATCTCCTACTGCACCTGCCGCCACTGCCCGGTCTTCGGACACCTCCGACGCCAGCAATACCGACAGCTGAGCGTGGATCTCTGGTCCAAGCTGACCTAGGGCGACGAGGCACGCGCGCCAAACGGCGGGATCTGGATGGCCTAGAAAGGCCTCCACGTGGCTCGGCTCCAAACCCGGGATGGTGCCTGCCGCGGTGAGCAGCGCCACGAGCACGAGTGGTGCCTCCTCACGTACCAAGCGCTCGCCGATCGCCACGCCCGCGAAATCGTCTTCTCCGTGATCCATGCGGCCGAGTACTAGCGCCGCCTCCGCCCGTACCTCCGGCACATCGTGCGAAAGGAGGCCCGTAGCGCGTGGAGCTGCGTCCTCAATGGGAAGTTGCTCCAGCAGCTGGAGTGAACCCCTAAAAGTAGACACAGAGAGGGCGATGGATTGACCTTCCGTAATCACCCGGGAGGATCAATGACGGTTCGACGCCACAGGAGGTACAGCACAGAGTTCAAGATCCAGCTCGTCCAAGCCTATCTGGACGGAGAAGGCAGCGCGAGGTCGATTGCGACACGACACGAGGTCCCCCACTCCCTGCTGATGGTCTGGATCAAGAAGTACGAAGCAGGGGATCTCACAAGGGAGATCCACCTCCAGGAGGAGGTTGTCGAGTACGGGGCAAAGATTGCGGCGCTTGAGCGCAAGATCGGTCAGCTGACGATGGAGCTCGACGTCATGAAAAAAAGGGCGTTGATACGACCCTCGCAGCAAGGCGCGCGGCCGTCGATCATCTCCGGTCCAGGGGCGTCCCCATCCGACGCGGATGTAGCCTCATGAACATGGCGAGGAGCACCTTCTACAAGAGACCGCATGCGGGCCACCGGGCAGCCAGGGAGAAGGCCGATACGGATCTGCGCGTTCGGATCGAAGACATCCTGGCCGAGTTCCCCGCCTACGGATACCGACGGGTCACGCACGAGCTCCGGAGACGTGGCCTGGTGATTAATCACAAGCGAGTCGCGCGTGTCATGCGTGAGCATGCGCTCACGCCCCACCGGGTACGCGCATGGCTCGCTACGACGAACAGCGATCACAAGCAGCCCATCTACCCGAACCTGAGATCGTCGATCACTCCTGAGGGGCCCGACGAGCTCTGGGTGGCAGATCTCACCTACATCCGGCTCACCACCGGATTCGTCTTCCTCGCCGTCGTGCTCGACGCGTGGTCGCGCAGAGTCATCGGCTATGCCATCAGCCATCTCCTGGACACGCGTCTTTGCCTAGCCGCACTCGACGCCGCACTCGATCTTCGGCAGCCGCGGGCTGGCCTGGTTCACCACTCCGATCGCGGGGTCCAGTATGCGTCTCGAGCCTACCGCTCACGCCTCGCCGCCCACGGTATCCGAGGATCGATGTCCCGGCGGGGAAATCCCTATGACAACGCGCACGTCGAGAGCTTCTTCAAAACTCTGAAGCACGAGGAGATCTTCGCAAACGACTACAGCACGATTGATGACCTAACCAACCGACTCCCCCACTTCCTTGAGGAGGTATACAATCGAAGACGCTTGCACTCCTCCCTCGGCTACAGGCCGCCTGAGGAATTCGAGAGTGTGTATGCAGCCTGAAACCCTCAACCGGTCAATCCAGCCAACCCCCACTGTCCACCCTCGGGGGTTCACTCCAGAAGACGCCGAAGAAGTGATCGACATGGTACACCGTCATGCCGTCGAGCAGGACCAGGTTCTCGTCCGGTGTACCGTCTCGGATGAAGAGGCCCGAAGTCGCGTCGTTCGTGCCGGCGACGCCGGGCAGAAGCTGTAACGCCCGGAAGATGTCGGTCTCCCCGAGCGAGGGCAGGCTGACGAGATTCCTCGGCGAGATCGTGATCGTGCTGATCTCCTCGGCCACCTCGACGAGATCCGTGCTCGTCTCCACGGTGACGCCCTCGATATCGATGGCCTGCGGAGACATCAGAATCGTGACCGACGTGGCTTCGGAACCGGTGACGACCAGCTCGAACGGTGCGTAGCCGAGGAACTCGACCCGCATCGTGTGGTCGCCGGCAGTCACGTTAACGAGCGTAAACCGACCGAATTCGTCGGTCAGGGTCCGAAGCGACTCTCCCACCAACGACACGAGCGCGTTGGGCAGCGTCTCATTGTTGAGCGAGTCCCGAACGGTGCCGGTGATATCGCCCGACTGCGCTGCCGCCGGGCTCAAGCTTCCACTCAGGCACAACGCCGCGAGCAAAACACTCACATGAGTGCGCACGCGGGATCGAGCCCGAGGAAGCGGTCCGTTCGCACCATTCCGCATCATCTTCTCCCCTCCTTGAGGTGCCCTCCAATACATGCTGAGACTCGCGACCCGTGTCCTTCGTTAAGAGCCGTGAAACCTTCGACGAGCCTGCGGCGCAGGGTATGTACAAGAACTGCAATGGGGTGCTCCAGTCAGGTCACGCAGCAGTACTTCGACGCGAGCGGCTGTTCCCTTCCCGGCAAGCGCTTTCGCCTATGGACGCTCGACGTCCGAATCCCAGATTCGGTTCCATCGCGCTTCCGTGACGGGCGCCCGCGCAGTATGGTAAGGGCGAAACCGAACGCCGCCCCGGCTGGTCCGAGGCGGCGCTTCCTTTCCCGCCCCACCGGGGACCCCAGGGCGCACTCACCTGGCGCGACCAGCTTTGGATCGCGCGGCACCGTGATACCGAGGTGCTCCAATGCTCGAACAGATCCGTTCCCAGATCGAAGCCGAGATCACTGGCTTGATGCACGAGTTGCACGTGGATTTGCCCGAACGAATCAAGATCGCGAGGGAGCACGGGGATCTCCGTGAGAACTCCGAGTTCAAGGCGGCGAAGGAGCGTCAGGGGTTCGTAGAGGCGCGGCTAAACCATCTCACTACGCGCATGACCGAGCTCTCCAAGATCGACGTCACTGACATGGCGTACGACAGGGTGGGCTTCGGGTCCACCGTGACAATCCACGACATCGATATGGGGGAAGACTTCACCTTCACGATCACCGCTGGTGACTTCATCGACCTCGATGCCGGTCAAGTGTCACTAGCGTCGCCCATCGGTCAAGGTCTGCTCGGGGCGGGTGAGGGGGAGGAGGTGACCATCAAGCTGCCGGCCGGAGAGAAGCAGTACAAAGTTCTGGAGCTGTCGACGCTACCTCAGCAGATGGAAGCACGCGGATCCTAGAGCGACTCCACGAACACCAGCGCGTCCCGCACCTCTTCGGGCGCGACCCAGTGCCCGATGTCGTAGTCGTGTGCCTTCAACCGCAGGCCAGCCGCGTCTAACCGCTGACGGCCCGTCACTGCGAGCGTGTGCGGAATGCTCGAGTCCCTCAGGCCGTGGCCCCAGAAGATCGGAGGCGTTGCGGGCGAGAGCGCGGGTAACGGTAGTTCGACAGACTCCGCGAGGAAGCCTGAGAAGTTGATTACCGCAGCGACCCTGTCGGGCCGCGAGATCGCCAAGGCCATGCTCGTCGTACCGCCCTGCGAGAACCCACCCAGCACGATCCGACCCGGCTGGAAATCCAGCAGGCCTGGTAGTTGGTCCAAAAACCCCTCCAGCGCGCTCAAGCTGTGCACGAGCGTTTCTTCGACCAAGCGGTCTTCCGCGACGTACCTGTACCATGCCCAGTACCTGTACCATGCCCAACCGGGCCCGTAGTCCCAGGGGTGTCCGGCATGCGGCGCCTGCGGTGTGACCAGGGCCCACTCCGGCGGGATCAACGGTCGCAGTGCCTGCAGGTCTCCGCGATGGCTACCCCGGCCGTGAAGAAGCACGGCCACGGTCGCTCCGTCCTCCTGCAGCGTGGAACGGCTCAGGTCGTAATGAAGCAAGTCGCTCGTCGTAGCTAGTGGGGTACGGCAGGGCGGACCATCCTACACCCGTCTGCCCCGTTCGTCACGCTAGCGGGCTCAAAGCGCGCTGAATCTCCCCGCGACGTGGCTCGAGCCAAGGCGGTAGCTGGAGTTCGGATCCTAGCCGTTCGACCGGCTCGTCGACGGCGAAGCCCGGCCCGTCGGTCGCGATCTCGAGCAGCTGGCCGTCCGGAGCGTTGAAGTAGATGCTCCGGAAGTAGTTGCGGTCCATGATCTGGCTCACCGCGACGTCCATCGAGAGCAGATGCTCGCGCCAGGCCGCTTGATCGTCGTCGTCTCTCGCCCGAAACGCGAAGTGGTGCGTTTGTCCGGCACCGGGACGGGTAAAGGCGCGCGATCCCGGCCATCCAAAGAGGGTGTACGAGCTGTTGGGTGCTACGCTTACGCCGTCGTAGTGGGCCCAGAAGTAGTGCTTGACCTCACCGTCGTCCTGGTTGTAGGTCCTCTTGACGAGGCTCAGGCCGAGCGACTCCGCATAGAAGTCGCTCGCGCGCTCGAGGTCGGCGGTGATGCCGCTGATGTGATGAATACCCTGAAGCCTCATGTCTCGCGAAACGGTCGGCACCGGCTCGGGATGAGTCGCAACCGCGATCGCCTGCTCGTCCCGACCGGCAGGCATGCGCTCGGCTGGCGGCACGAGCAGTTCCTGTCCGAGCGCTTCGGGGACTTCATCGATCGCATATCCCGGACCGGCGGTGGCGATCTCGAGGATCTGTCCGTCCGGGTCCGCGAAGTACAGGCTCTTGAAGTAGCCGCGGTCGATGGGCCCGCTCACCTGGATGCCGGCATCCGTGAGCCGACGCTTCCATTTGAGTTGGGCCTCAGCTGTCTCGACGCCCAGCGCGAGATGGTGCACGCCGCCGACACCGGGGTGTCCCGGTTGAGCGTGTGGCCACTCGAAGAACGTGAGGATCGTGCCTGGCTGGCCCCCTTCGTCGCCGAAGTACAGGTGGTACGCACCGGGATCGTCGAAGTTGACGGTCCGCTTCACGAGGTTGAGGCCCAACAGCCCCCCGTAGAAGGCCAGCGTTCTCGCGGCGTCCCGCGAGACCATGGTGATATGGTGGAATCCGCGTGTGGTCAGCGGTGTCATGTCATGCCCTCCGGGGTTAGACCGAAGGATCATATTTCAATCTTCAAGGATTATCAAGACGAGCACAGGCCCCTGGCAGCTTGTTCCGGCCCAGGCTTGGGGAGCCGCGTGGCGCTGGCGGCGGACCGATCACTCGCCTCGAGGGCGCTGGCGCGGCTTGTGAAAGAGAGGTACGGGTACGCGTTCATCCCCGGAGCATGCAGCGGGCGTTGGTGCGTCGGAAAGGAAAACGGCGGTGATGCCGGGCGGTGGCGGGTCTCGTGCGACCCGCGGCTCGTCTACGCGTACGAGGAGTGAGGCGGTCATCCCCGGGGCATGGCTTCACGGTTTCGAGACGAGTCGTTACTTTCGCCCGTACGCAACTCGACGGAGCTCGGAAAACACCGAGAGCTCTTCCCGAGGAGATAGTCGTCGCGCGGAGACGCTGTGCACTGTATCATCTCGCCGCGGGACCGCACGAACTGCCACCTTGAGGATCCCCTCTCAAGGCCGACTGCTCTACTTGATGACCTCTATGAGCGCACAGATCGCATTCTTTTACATGGCGGCGGCCAGCGTCGCGAGCGCGCTTCTGGCCGTCACGAGTAAGAATCCGGTCCATAGCATGCTGTGGGTGCTGGCGCTCTTCCTCCACGTGGCAGGCATCTTCCTGCTGCTGGACGCGGAGTTCTTGGCGGCGGTGCAGGTCATCGTGTACGCGGGTGCCATATTGATCTTCTACCTCTTCGTCTTGATGCTGCTCGACCTGCCGGACGAGGTGGCTCGGGGGCGGTTCGGCGGCCACTGGCCGCTCGCCGCCGCAGCAGGGCTCTCCTTCGCAGCCTTGGCTTGGCTCGCCCAGGTCGATACGCTCGACGTCGTTGGCGCCGGTGCCGCACCCGCTGCACAGCGCATGGCAGCGGAAGGTCTTCCTCGGGGAAGTCTCTCGGACGTTGGTATGGCGCTCTTCGGTCCGTTCGCGTTGCCCTTCGAGATTGCCTCTCTGGTGCTCCTGGCCGCTATCGTCGGCGCCGTCATCCTCGCCCGGAAGAGGGCGGGAGGGTCATGATCGAACCCGTGGGTGCGGTTCTGGGACTGAGTGCCGTCCTCTTCGGGATCGGAGCATTCGGCTTCCTGGCCCGACGTAACATCATCCTGATGTTCGTGTCGACCGAGATCATGCTCAATGCAGTCAACCTCAGTCTGGCCGGCTTCAGCCGGCACCTCGACGACCCGAGTGGCCAGATCCTGGCCCTCTTCGTGATCGCCGTGGCAGCGGCGGAGGCAGCGGTCGGTCTGGGGCTCGTGATCGCCTTGAACCGGAACAAGCCTGGGGCTGGCGTTGGGGACCTGAGCGAGCTCAAATGGTGACGTCCTCGCTAGTGCCCTTGCTCGCGGTGCTCGCCCCGGCCTTGGGCGCACTCCTCATCGCGTACACGGGCGAGCGTCGCGCCAATTTGCGGGAGCTGTGGTCCGTCGCGGCCGGCGTCGTGATGTTCGCTCTCATTGCCAGCATGATCCCGGAGGTCCTAGCTGGCGGCATGCCGGAAATCGTGCTCTTCCGGATCCTCCCCGGCGTCGAGCTGGCCTTTCGGGTGGATGCCTTCGGTCTCCTCTTCGCCGCGGGCGCATCGCTCCTGTGGATTCTGACCTCGTTCTACTCGATCGGCTATATGCGCGCTCTCGAGGAGCACGCGCAAACTCGCTACTTTGCCTGTTTTGCCTTGGCGCTCTCCGCCACCATTGGCGCGGCCTTCTCCGCCAACCTCTTCACCCTGTTTCTGTTCTATGAAGCCTTGACCCTGGTCACCTACCCCCTCGTGGGTCACAAGGAGACGGCCGAGGCCAAGGCAGGCGCCCGCAAGTACCTCATCTATCTTCTTGGCGCTGCCAAGGTGTTCTTGCTGGCCGCCATCGTCATGACCTACAACGTGGCCGGAACCCTGGAGTTTCGCAGTGGCGGGATACTACCGGAGGCGCAGCTCGCGCAGCAGCCGGTACTGCTGTTCGTGATCTTCGCCCTCTTCCTGTTTGGATTCGCCAAGAACGCGCTCATGCCGCTGCACAGCTGGCTGCCGGCAGCCATGGTGGCCCCCACCCCGGTGAGCGCACTGCTGCACGCGGTGGCGGTCGTCAAGACCGGCGTTTTCTCCACGCTACGGGTTTTTCTCTTCGTCTTTGGTCCCAACGCCATGCGCGAGCTCGGTGCGGATCATCTGGCTCTGGGAGCCGCCTCGGTGACGATCCTCGTCGGGTCGCTCCTAGCGCTCAGTCAGGACAACCTCAAAGCCAGGCTGGCCTTCTCCACGGTTAGCCAGCTCTCGTACATCATCCTCGGAGCGGCGCTCCTGAACTCCAGCGGGGTGCTGGGCGGGATCATCCACATCACCAACCACGCCGTATCGAAGATCACGCTCTTCTTATGCGCTGGCTCGATCTACGTATCCACGCGCAAGACTGAGATCAGCCAGCTGTCCGGCCTGGCCAAGCACATGCCGTGGACAATGGCCGCGTTTGCGCTTGCCTCCCTGAGCGTGGTGGGCATACCACCCACCAGTGGGTTCGTATCCAAGTTGTACCTCGCCCTCGGCACGTTGGACGGCCACAGCCCTGCCTTCCTGGGGGTGCTCCTGGTCAGCTCCCTACTCAACGCCGCCTACCTCGGCCCGGTCGTGTACAAGGCCTACTTCGAAAAGGAGTCATCGCCCCTCGAGACGGAAGTGCGCGAAGTGCCCTGGATGGTTGTGCCCCTGGTGATCAGTGCGGCCGCAAGCCTGCTCCTGGGCATCTACAACGGCCCTGTCCTCGCGCTGGCGGGATGGGCAGCGCCATGAGCTTCTTGCAAAGGCAGCTCGAAGATCCCGTCCGCCTGACCCGGATCAAGCGCTGGTGCTACGTCGTGCTGGCCATAGCGGCCCTGGCCGAAGTCGTCGTGACGCATGTCTTACACGCCAGTCACTCCCACTTCTCGTTCGAGGACCTTCCCGCCTGGGGCTCGCTCTATGGGCTGGTCTCGTGCGTCGCCATCATACTCGTCTCGAAGCTCCTCGGAAAAGTGTGGCTAATGCGCCGCGAGGACTACTATGACTCTTGAGTGGGTGCACCCGGGGCTCCTGCTCATCTTTGGGGCATGGGCCTTGCCGCTCCTCAAGGGCCGGCTCAAGCGCGCGGCGATGCTCATCCTGCCGGGCGCGGCCCTGGCCATTTGCCTGGCTCTGACGCCTGGGACTTATGGCGTGGTGAGCTTCCTGGGGCAGGAGGTCATCTTCGGCCGGGTGGACAGGTTGAGCGTGGTCTTCTCCTATGTCTTTTCGCTCATGGCTTTCCTGGGCATGGTCTACGCGCTCCATGTCGAGGACGATTCCCAGCACGTCGCTGCCCTGACGTATGCCGGGGGCGCTCTCGGGGTGACCTTTGCCGGAGACTTCCTGTCCCTCTACGTCTTCTGGGAGCTCATGGCGATCTCATCCGTGCTCCTGGTGTGGCAGCGCCGCGAAGCGTCCGCCGTGGCAGCCGGGTTCCGCTACCTCCTGGTGCACGTCTTTGGGGGACTCATCCTCCTGGCAGGGATTCTGATCCACTGGTCCCAGACCGGGTCGCTGGCCTTCGGGGACATGGGGGCTTCCTACGGCGGCCTGGCCTGGACTCTGATCCTCGTCTCGTTTCTCCTCAACGCGGCTGTCCCCCCGCTGGGGGCATGGCTTCCCGACGCCTACCCCGAGGCCACCGTCACCGGAGCGGTCTTCATGACCGCCTTCACGACCAAGTCCGCGGTGTACGTCCTCATCCGCGGCTATGCCGGGACTGAGCTCCTGGTGTGGTTGGGAGCCGCCATGGCGGTCTACGGCGTGGTCTACGCCGTGTTGGAAAACGACGCGCGCCGGCTGTTGGCCTATCACATCGTGAGCCAGGTCGGCTACATGGTCTGCGGAGTAGGAATCGGGACCGCGCTGGCCATCAACGGCGCCACCGCCCACGCCTTTGCGCACATCCTCTACAAAGCGCTCCTCTTCATGGGAGCAGGCGCCGTCCTGCAGATGACGGGCTCGAGGAAACTGAGCGAGATGGGCGGGCTCTACAAGACAATGCCGGTCACCCTCGGCCTCTACATGGTCGGTGCCTTTGCCATCTCCGCAGTGCCGCTCTTCAGCGGCTTCGTGAGCAAGTCCATGGTGATCTCCGCCGCCGGCGAGGCCCATCTGGGGCTGGCCTTTCTCATGCTCACCTTGGCCTCGGCCGGGACGTTCCTGCACACGGGCCTCAAGCTTCCCTACTACATGTTCTTCGGTGAGGATTCAGGCCTGCGCGGCCAGGAGCCGCCTAGGAACATGCTCGTGGCCATGGGCCTGGCAGCAGTCGCGTGCGTCGTGATCGGGGTCTTCCCGGGGCTTCTGTACCAGCTCCTTCCGAACGCGATCGAGTACGTCCCATATACCCTGCAGCATGTTACCAGCACGCTTGGTATGCTGGGCTTCACCGCGCTGGGTTTCTTCCTCCTTCTCCGGCACCTCGACCCCGAGCTCACGATCAGCATCGACACGGACTGGTTCTACCGCCGAGGAGCGGCCCGCTTCGTGAACCTGGTCGAGGGGCCTCTGGCGCGGCTTGAGTATGGCCTCGTTGGAGAGATCTATGAGCTCGTGATGCGGAAGCCGGTGTTGGGAGCGGCTTACCTGCTGCGCAAGCTCGACACCATCGTCATCGATACCGCGGCGGTGGGCGTGGGACGCTCGACCCAGACGTTTAGCCGGATCCTGAAGACGGTGATGAGCGGCCACGCCCAGTATTACGGGCTGATCATGACGGCTGGAATCCTGGCACTCCTGACCCTGGCGGTGCTCGCCTCATGACTGCCTATCCGCTCCTCACGGCGACGACGTTTCTGCCTCTCGTGGGTGCGGCCTTGATCCTGCTCGGCGGCGAGCGACGCGCACGCTGGATTGCCCTGGTCACGACCCTGGCGACTATGGCCGTCTCGGCCCCGCTCTACTTGCACTTCGACAAGGCCTCGAGCGCTCTGCAATTCGTGGAGTCTGCAGACTGGATCCCGTCGTGGAACATCTCCTACACCGTGGGCGTGGATGGTATCAGCCTCCCGTTCATCTTCCTCACCTCGGTCTTGAGCGTCCTGTGCGTCGGCGGCTCGTGGACCGCAGTGCGAACGAGATCTCGGGAATTCTACGTCGCGCTCATGGTGGCGGAGACGGCGATGATCGGGGTTTTTGCCGCATCGAACTTCTTTCTGTTCTATGTCTTCTGGGAGCTCGTGTTAGTTCCCGTCTTTCTCCTCATCGGCGTCTTTGGAGGGGAGAGGCGAGTCTACGCCTCGGTCAAGTTCCTGCTCTTCACCCTGGCGGGCAGCGTCTTGATGCTCGTCGGCATGATCAGCCTGTACCACACCTTGGGCACGCTGGAATTCAGGGCCCTTGCCCTCGCCAGTGCGAGCCTCGAGCCCGCGCACCAGGCCTGGCTCTTCGCGGCCTTTCTGGCCTCTTTTGCGGTCAAAGTGCCCATGTTCCCGGTGCACACCTGGCTTCCGGACGCCCACACCGAGGCCCCCACCGCGGGGAGCGTGATCCTGGCCGGGATCCTCCTCAAGATGGGCGCCTACGGTTTCCTGCGGATTTCGCTGCCCATACTCCCCCACGGTGTGCAGCTGTTCGTCGTTCCCATGCTGGTCATCTCTGTGGTGGCCATCGTCTGGGGCGCGTACGTGACGCTGGCCCAGACGGATGTCAAGCGGCTGATCGCCTTCTCGAGCGTCAGCCACATGGGCTTCGTCACCCTCGGCATCTTCACGCTCAACCGCAGCGGAGTCGAGGGCGCGATCCTCCAAATGATCAACCACGGGGTCATTTCCGCAGCGCTCTTCTTGTGCGTCGGCATGATCTACGAACGTACCCACACGCGCGAGATCAAGGACTACGGGGGGGTCGCCAAAGCCGCGCCGCTCTACTCCACGTTTCTGGCGATCTTCGTGCTCGCGGGTGCGGGACTCCCGGGTTTGAACTCATTCGTCGGGGAATTCCTCATCATCGCCGGCGCTTTCGAGACCCAGGTCTGGCTCGGGGCCATGGCTGTCTGGGGCGTCGCCCTGGGAACGACCTACCTGTTCTGGCTCTACTACCGGATGGTCATGGGCGAGATCAACCCCGGGCTCGTGGGGCTGAAGCTCGAGCTCAACGCCCGCGAGGTCGCAACGTTGGCCCCGCTGGCGCTGCTCGCCCTGGTTCTCGGCCTCTACCCCGAGCTCGTCCTCTCCTATCTTCATGCTCCCGTGATCGAGCTCCTGGCTGGCGGAGTCGCGCCGTGAATGGTGCGGCGCTGTCCGACCTAGCTCTCATCGTACCTGAGCTGATTCTGGTCGGCATGGCTGCGGCGCTCCTCCTCGCAGCGCGCCGCATCCATAGAACGCCCGTGGCCGCAGTTGGGACGGTCCTCGCTGCGCTGGCCGCTGGCCTGGCCTCAGTCTGGGTCGGGTCCTCGGGTAACGAGACCGGATTTGGGGGCATGATCGCCCTGGACGGCTACTCTCGGTTCTTCGATGTCCTCATCGCCGCCACCCTGGCTCTGGCCGCTCTTCTCTCAGTGAGGAGCAGCGACCGGGGGCAGGCTACCAGCGCCGAGTACCATGTGCTGCTCCTGTTGGGCTCGACGGGGATGATGTTCGCAGCTTCAGCCCTCGATCTCTTGACGTTCTATCTGGGCTTGGAACTAATGACGTTGTGCTCCTACATCCTGGTGGGGATCACGGTGGACAGGCCGACGTCGAACGAGGCTGCGATCAAGTACTTCCTTCTCGCCTCCTTCGCGTCGGCCGTGCTTCTCTACGGCATGAGCCTGACCTACGGCGTGACGGGGGCGACGGACTTTGCAGCCATTGCTGCGGCTGTCTCCGAGCGCGGCCTGGGGAGCAACCCGATCCTCGTGGTGGGTATGGGGCTGGTGGTGGCGGGGCTCGCCTTCAAGATTGCCGCGGTGCCGTTCCACGCCTGGACGCCGGACGCCTACCAGGGTGCGACCGCCCCGGTTGCGGCCTTCTTGGCGGCCGGCCCCAAGGCAGCTGGTCTGGCAGCGCTGGGCCGGGTCTGTCTGGTCGCGTTCGGCCCTGAAGCCGTCTTCTTGTCCGTGATTCTGGGCGGGCTCGCCGCCCTCTCCATTGTCGTGGGGACCGTCGTTATCTTGTCTCAAACCGATATGAAGCGGTTACTGGCCTATTCCTCCATAGCACATGTGGGCTACGCACTCCTGGGGCTCATGGCCGGCACTCCTGCCGGGGCCTCGGCGACCATGACCTATGCCTTCTTTTATGCCTTCATGACGCTCGGGGCCTTTGGCGTGGTCATCGCTCTGGGCGAGCGAGGCGAGAACCTGGACGGTTATCAGGGCCTGGCTGCGCAACGGCCCGGAACCGCCGCGCTGATGCTGCTCTTTCTCCTGTCCCTGACCGGCATCCCTCCAACGGCGGGCTTCGCGGCCAAGTTCGTCGTCATCCTGAGCGCGGTGCGCGCCGGCCACGCCTGGCTGGCGGTCCTGGCCGTGGTCTTCAGTGTGGTGTCAGCGTTCATCTACATGCGCGTGGCCGTGCTCATGTACATGAGGGAGCCGCAGAAGCCGGCGCCGGCGCGCTTCCCGCTAGCGGTGTCGGCAGCGCTTGCGGTCGCCGCGCTGGTCACCTTGATTGGCGGAATCTCGCCCGGCAGCCTCGCGACCTGGGCGGTGTCACCGTGATTAGGAGGATGGTCGCGACACATGAACTGATATGCCTCGGTCGCGCGTCTTGCTGGAGCGAGGCCTCGGCGTCAACGCGGCCGTTGCTCCGGCAGGAGCACCAGGCTACAGGTAGCGAGGAGGTTGGCGACTCATGAGCGAATACATCGGGATTATCGTCGGTTTTGTCCTTGCCGCAGGGGTTGCGGGCGCGATGCTGGTGTTGGGCTCCACGCTGGGAAAGAAGAATCCCACGCCCGCGAAGCTGGCGCCGTTCGAGTGCGGAAAGGATCCCTTCACCCTCCCGAAGGGGAGGTTGGCGATCAAGTTCTATCTCACCGCGATCCTGTTCATCGTGTTCGATGTCGAGCTAGTCTTCCTTTATCCCTGGGCCGTGGTCTACCGCCGTCTTGGGGTCGTAGGCCTGGTCGAGATGGGGGTGTTTCTGGGGATTCTGATGGTGGGCTTCGTGTACGCGTGGGATGTCGGCGCTCTGGAGTGGAAGTGACAATGGAAAACGTGACATTGGCCTTGACCACCCGCCTCAACGAGGCCCTCGGCTGGGCCCGCAAGTACTCGATCTTCCAGTACCCTTTCGTGACTGCGTGCTGCGGGATGGAGTACATGGCAACGGCCTGCTCTCACTACGACGTGGACCGCTTCGGAGCGGGCTTCCCCAGGTTCTCCCCGCGCCAGGCAGACGTGCTCTTCGTCGTCGGCACGATCAGTCACAAGATGGCGCCGATCCTGGTACGCATCTATGAGCAGATGGCGGAGCCCAAGTGGGTGGTCGCCTTCGGAGTCTGCACGTGCACGGGCGGCTTTTATGACAACTACGCGACCGTGATGGGTATTGACACCATCATGCCGGTGGATATCTACATACCGGGATGCCCACCAAGGCCGGAGATGGTCCTCGACGGTCTGATGAAGCTCCAGGATAAGATACAGGACCAGCACACGACCGGCATGCGGGCCGTGCCGGAACCGCGGCCCAACACCCTCTGAGCATGAGTACCTCCTCGTTGATCGAGTCTGTCGCGGACCGTTTCCCCGCTGCAGTGTCGGCTTCCCACACCTACAGGGGTGACGCCACGGTGGTGTTGCGTCTAGAGTCCCTGCTCGAGGTGGCGCGGTTTCTCAAAGAGGACCCCGCCTTCCAGATGGACTTCCTCATGGACTTGACGGCGGTGGACTACTCCACGTTTGGGAAGCAGCCCGCGCCGGCCTTCTTCGCTTCTTCCGGAGTGGCGGTGACGCCGTCTCCTCAGATCCCGGATGAGGAGCTTTGGCCCGGACCCCCGGGCCAGTCGCGCTTTGCGGTCGTGTACCACTTCTTCTCCACGGCCCACAAGCATCGATTGCGGCTGGTGGTTCCGGTGGAGGAGACTGCCCTCGAGCTGGATTCCCTGACCGGCCTGTGGCTCGGAGCCAACTGGCTCGAACGCGAGGTGTGGGACATGTTCGGGATCCGCTTTCGGGGTCATCCGGACTTGAGGCGCATCCTCATGTACGAGGGGTTCGAGGGCCACCCGCTGCGCAAGGACTATCCGGTCAAGAAGCGACAGCCCCTGATTCCAGCCTTGCCCACGGAGACGACTCCAGCCTTGCCCACGGAGACGACTCCAGCCGTGGAGACGACCGCGACAGTTGAGAGCGGCCTCGCGGCCATCGAGACGCGGGACATGCTCCTCAACATTGGCCCCGCGCACCCGGCCATGCACGGGATCATCCGGATCGTCGCCAAGCTCGACGGGGAGGAGATCGTGGACGCCGACGTGGAGATCGGCTATCTGCACCGCGGCTTCGAGAAGATGGCCGAGCTCGTCGACTACAACGGCGTCATTCCCTACACCGACCGCCTCAACTACGTCTCCCCGCTGATCAACAACCAGGGCTACTGCATGGCCATGGAGAAGCTCCTCGGGATCTCGGTCCCGGAGCGCTGCCACTACGTGCGGGTCATCATGTCGGAGATCTCGAGGATTACGGACCACCTCACCTGCGTGGGTGCGACCGCCATGGAGCTGGGGGCGTTCACGGTCTTTCTCTACATGATAAAGGCGCGTGAGTATCTCTGGGACCTGGTGGAGAAGGTGACCGGCGCGCGCATGACGGTCTCCTACTGCCGCGTCGGCGGGGTGAAGGCCGACCTCCCCGAGGATTTCGCCGAGCCTTGCCAAAAAGCCTTCAAGGAGACCCGCAAGGTCATCGCCGAGGCGGATGCGCTTCTGACGCGCAACCGCATCTTCAAGGACCGCATGACCGGAACCGGCGTGATCTCCGCAGAGGACGCCATATCCTACGGGATCACAGGCCCCTTCCTTCGCGCCAGCGGCCCGGCCTACGACGTGCGCAAGGACTGCCCGTACGCCGTCTATGACCGGCTGCCTTTCGATGTGCCGGTGGGGAGCCACGGCGACAACATGGATCGCTATCTGGTCCGCATGGAAGAGATGGAGCAGTCGATGCGCATCGTAGAGGCGGCGCTGCGCGACATACCCCCCGGCGGTGTCTTGGTCAACCTGGCGACAGGGCGCCCCATCCCGGCCGCGGAGATGGTTGACCTTGGCAAGGTGGGAAACATTACCGCCATCACAGACGGTCGCGCGGTGGTCGGTCCAACCCTCGAGGGCGCGGATCGTGCACGCTACCCGTCCATTGCCACAGACGAGAAGCGGGTCTTCCTCCCTCCCAAGGAGGACGCCTACGGCAACATCGAAGGGCTCATGCGACAGTTCAAGCTCGTCATGTTCGGCCACGGAGTGCGGGTGCCGGAGGGGGAGGTCTACTTCCCGGTGGAAGGGGCCAACGGAGAGCTGGGGTTCTACGTAGTGAGTGACGGAGCTGGCAGCGCATACCGGGTGAGGGTGCGTCCGCCCTGCTTCGCCATCATGTCGGCCGTGGGCAGCGTACTCACCGGGGAATCGATGGCCGACATGACCCCGACCTTCGGGTCGGTCAACATGATCGGTGGGGAGCTCGACCGATGAAGCTCTCCGACTTGGAAGGCCCGGCCCGGGAGATCCTGCGACGTTACGAGGAGCCCAAGGCAGCGACGCTACCCCTCCTGTGGCTCGTCCAGGAGAACCAGGGCCATGTCTCCCCCGAGGCGGAAGCCTGGGTTGCTCGCCTCCTCGGAGTGTCGACCACCCGCGTGCGCGAGGCGCTCTCTTTCTACACCATGTTCCACTCCAGCCCAGCCGGCCGACGCGAGCTTCGGGTCTGCACGAGCCTACCATGCCGTTTGCGCGGGGCCCACGATCTGCTGGAGCGGATCAAGGAGGCCTTGAAGATCAAGCCGGGCGAGACTACCCCGGGAGGGGAAGTTACGCTCACAGAGGTGGAGTGCCTGTGCGCCTGCGAGCTGGCGCCTATGGCCCAGCTCGACGAGCGCTTCGTCGGCCCGCTCGAGGGCGGGACCGTCGATGCGGTCATCCAGGACGCGCTCGCGGCACCCGGCACTCCGGAATCGACCCCTGAGCCCGAGCCCTACCTCTGCTCCGACGGGCCAGTGCTCTCGACCCGCTTCAAGGATCCAGAGGGGACCTGGTTGGAAGCTTACACCCGGGACGGCGGATACCGTGCGGCAGAGAAGGTTCTCACGTCCATGACCCCGGCGCAGGTGATCGACGAGGTCTCCGCGGCCAATCTGCTAGGTCTGGGCGGGGCGGGATTTTCCGCCGGCAGGAAGTGGTCCTTCATATCCAAGGACACGGACAGACCAGTGTACCTCGTGGTCAACGCGGACGAGGGTGAGCCCGGCACATTCAAGGACCGCTACCTCATGGAGCGGGACCCGCACGCCTGCCTCGAGGGCATGATCATCGCGGCGTATGCCATCGGCAGCCATAAGGCCTATGTCTACATTCGGGGCGAGTACTACCGCTCGGCCCATCGCCTGCAGCGCGCCATCGACGAGGCCCACAGTCAGGGTTGGCTCGGCAAGAACATCCAGGGGACCGGCTTTGACCTGGAAGTGGTCATCCACCGTGGGGCCGGCGCCTACATCTGTGGCGAGGAGACCGCGCTCCTTACGTCGCTCGAGGGCGGCAAGGGCTTTCCGCGGCTGAAGCCACCTTTCCCCGCCATCTCCGGCCTCTTCTCGTGTCCCACCATCGTCAACAATGTGGAGACCCTAGCCTGTGTCCCATTCATTTTCCGCCATGGAGCCGAGCGCTTTGCTGCAATAGGAACTGAGAGTCAAGGCGGCACACGGCTCTTCTGCGTCAGTGGCCATGTGGTCCGGCCCGGGGTGTACGAGGTGCAGGTGGGCGTGACCCTGCGGCAGCTGATCGAGGACGCCGGTGGTATACGCGATGGCAACAAGCTCAAAGCGGTCATCCCCGGGGGTATCTCGGCCAAGATCCTGACCGCGGATGAGATAGACGTCGCTATGGATTTCAGCTCCCTCATGGCTGCCGGAAGCATGGCCGGGTCCGGGGGCGTGATCGTGATGGATGAGACCACCTGCATGATCGAGGCGCTCGAGTCTGCGGCGCGTTTCTTCGCCGACGAGAGCTGCGGACAATGCTCTCCTTGCCGTGAGGGGACCGGCTGGGTTCATCGCATCGTGGAGCGCATCACCCATGGGCGGGGACGTCTGCAGGACCTGGACGATCTCCTCGCCATCGCCGACGACATGGAAGGAAACACGATCTGCGTCTTTGCCGACGCGGCCGCCTGGCCGGTCCAGTCCTACATCACAAAGTTCAGGGACGAGTTCGAGGCGTACATCCAAGCCGGTCGCAAGGCTCACAGCGAGGTCGTCGCATGCCAAAGCTGAGCATCGACGGCCGCGAGGTCAGCGTCCCCGAGGGAACCACGGTCATCCAGGCCGCGGAAGAGCTGGGGATCTTCATACCGCGCTATTGCTACCACCCCGGGCTCTCCATCGCCGGCAACTGTCGCATCTGCCTCGTGGAGGTGGACAACCTCCCAAAGCTCCAGATCGCCTGCAGCGCGCTCGTGGCCGAGGGGATGGTCGTGCACACCAAGAGCGACGAGGCCGAAGACGGCCGGCGTGCGGTGCTGGAGTTCCTCCTGGCCAACCACCCGCTCGACTGCCCGGTCTGCGACCAGTCCGGTGAGTGCGACCTGCAGGACTTCTATATGAACTTCGGTCTCTATGATCCCCGGTTCAGGGAGCACAAGGTCAAGAAGCAGAAAGCCGTGCAGCTCGGCCCCCATGTGATGCTGGACCAGGAGCGCTGTATTCTCTGCTCCCGGTGCGTGCGCTTCACCGACGAGATCACCAAGACCGGCGAGTTCGGCATCTTCGCTCGCGGGGACCGGTCCGAGCTGGGGATCTACCCTGGCGCTGAGCTCGACAATCCCTACTCGGCCAACGTGGTGGACATCTGTCCCGTGGGCGCGCTGACCGAGCGGGAATTCCGTTTCCAGGCCAGGGTCTGGTACCTCTCCAGCGCACCCACGGTCTGCAATGGCTGCAGCCAGGGGTGCAACATGGATATGCACTACGTGCTCGACAGGCCCCACCTCAACGGCGGAGCTCGTGTCGCGCGCGTCAAGCCGCGCTTCAACCCAGACGTCAACCACTGGTGGCTGTGCGATGAGGGGCGCTATGGCCTTGGCTGGCTGGATCGGGCGCGGCTCAAGCAGGTCCGCGGTCCGTCAGCTGATGCTGCCAATGCTGCCAATGCCGCGGATGCGACCTGGGAGCAGGCCCTCACCGCGATCTCTACGGCCCTGGCTGGGTTGGGCAAGGGACAGGACGGCGCTGGCAACGGGACCGGTGCGCGGATTGGCGTGATCGCCTCGGCCCAGCTAACCAACGAGGAGCTCTTTCTGATCCGGGAGATCTTTCGCGGCGCCCTGGGTGCCCAGGTCAGCGCCTCTGTTCCCCAGAATCCTGGGTCTTGTGACGACTTCCTCATCAAGGCGGACAAGAACCCCAACACCCTGGGCGCAACCCTGCTGGGCTTGGCCGGCCCGGATGCGCCCGAGGCAGGACAGATCGTGGATGCGGCGCTGGCCGGGAATCTCGACGCCCTTTGGGTAAGCGGGCACGACCTGGTGGAGCTCTTCGGGCCAGAGACGGTCCGGGAGCTCTCCGAGAGGCTGAGCCTCTTCGTCTTCTCGGGCACGAACGAGAATCCGACCGTGCCTCTGGCTCATTGGGTTCTGCCGAGCGCAGCCTATGTGGAGAAGGACGGGACCTTCGTGAATTGCCATGGCCGGGTGCAGCGCATCGGCCGGGCCTTTCCTCCGCTCGAGGACTCCCGCGAGGACTGGCGCTTTCTCCTGCAATTGGCCGCCCGATTGGGTCTGCAGCTCGATTGGCAGCAACCGCAGGAGATCTTCCAGGCCCTTGCCACGGCCGAGGCGCGCTTCGTGGGATTGAGCTACGAGACGCTCGGAGATCGAGGGGTCGAGGTCGCACTGACCAGGCCTGCAGCAGGTGTGGCCGAGCCATGATGCAGTTCCTGCTCATCAAGTTCGTGCTTGCGGGGATCGTCTTCTTCGCGGTTTTGAACCTGGCAGGGGCTCACACTTGGGTGGAGCGGAAGCAGTCGGCCCTCATCCAGGACCGGATCGGCGCCAACCGCGCCGACATCTTCGGCTTTCGGTTGCTGGGGATCTTCCACGGCTTGGCCGATGTGCTCAAGTTGTTCACCAAGGAGGACATCGTCCCGGAAGGCGCGGACAAGGCCCTCCACACCATGGCCCCCTTCTTCTCGGTCTTCTTCGCCCTGGTGACCTTCACCGTGATCCCCTTTGGCGACCGTCTCATCATTGGGGATCTGGTCATCGAGCTCCAGGTCGCTAAGATCGATGTAGCGCTGCTGTACGTCTTTGCCATGCTCTCCCTGGGAGTCTATGGCGTGATCCTCGCCGGCTTTGCCTCGCGCAACAACTACGCGATCCTTGGAGGACTGAGGGCCGCCGCGCAGATGATCTCCTACGAGGTCGCTCTGGGCATCTCCATCATCGGTGTGATCATGGTCTACGGAACCATGGATCTGGCTGACCTGGTGCGGGCCCAGGGGCGGACTATCGGCGGCTGGATCCCTTTCTGGGGCATTGTGGCGCAGCCCGTGGCCTTTGTCGTATTCGTGACCGCAGCCTTGGCAGAAACCAAGAGGCTCCCATTTGACCTGCCGGAAGGCGAGTCGGAGATCATCGGGTACTTCGTGGAGTACAGCGGGATGAAGTTCGGCATGTTCTTCCTCACGGACTTCCTGGAGACCATCGTGGTGGCCGGCATTGCGACCACGCTCTTTTTTGGCGGCTGGCAGGTGCCCTACCTGATGGCGGACGGCTTCCACTTCCCCTGGGGAGGAGAGCTCCTCGTTCCCAATCTGATCTACGTCCTGCTCGGGGTGGCGAGCTTTTCGATCAAGTGCTTGGTCTTTCTCTTCCTGTTCATGCAGCTTCGCTGGACCCTGCCGCGCTTCCGCTACGACCAGCTCATGAAGCTGGGCTGGAAGGGTCTGTTCCCGATCGCGGTAGTCAATGTCGTAGTGACAGCTGTGGTGCTGCTCTTCTTCGGGGAGGTGCCCTAGTGGCCGTAAAAACCGTGCGCCGGCCGGAGCTGACGTTTTGGGAGCAGCTCTACATCCCCCAGATCATCAGCGGTCTCAAGATCACAACCACCCACTTCTTCCGTAACCTCTTTCTCCACACGGCCCACCTCCTGGGCCGACTGAAGCACATTCCCGCCTCTGTCACTATCCAGTATCCCGAGGAGCTCAGGCCCCTCATGTCGAGGCATCGCAGCCGTCACCGGCTCACACTGCGCGAGGACGACACCCCGCGCTGCGTGGGGTGCATGCTCTGCGAGACGGTCTGCCCGGCCATGTGCATTACCATCGTGCCCGGGGAGCATCCCGACCCCAACGTCGAGAAGTACCCGGTCAGCTTCGACATCGACCTGGGGATCTGCGTCTTCTGCGGGTACTGCGTCGAGGTGTGCCCCGAGGACGCGATCCGGATGGACACGGGCATCCTCGACCTGGCGGCCTACTCCAGAGAGGCCATGCAGCTCGACATCCATGAGCTGCTAGACCCGCAGCTGCAAAAACCTATCGGCGACTGCAATCTGAAGTTTCCCCACCAATGCGAGCTGACCGACGGAGAGATGAAGGGCAGCTGGGACGGACCCATTGTCCAGGAAGGGGATAGGTAATTCTAGTGTATCTGGACTCCTCCTGAGTCCGGCTCGGCACCTCCGTGAGCCTATGGGGTCAGCAACACAGCGATCTGACGTTCCGCCCTCGTTGCCCCCCGCCCGGAGAACGACCTGAGCCAAGTATCGTCCACCATGTCGGCGCTCGGCACGCCGGCAGGGGACTTTTCGCTGCCCGAGCCGGCGACCGGCAACACGGTCTCTCTCGCCGACTTCGCGAAGTCTCCAGCTCTGCTCGTCGTTTTTCTGTCGAACCACTGTCCGTTCGTGAAGCACCTGGCGGACGACTTCGCCGGTTTCGCTGCCGAATACCAGACGCGTGGCGTTGCGGTGGTGGGCATCTGCGCCAATGACGTCGGCAGCTATCCCGCCGACAGTCCTTCGAGAATGGTCGATGAGGTGGAAAGGAGGGGGTATACCTTTCCGTATCTCTTCAACGACTCGCAGGAGGTTGCAAAAGCCTACGCGGCCGCGTGCACTCCCGACTTCTTCCTGTATGACCGCGACCGTGAGCTGGTCTATCGAGGACAGTTCGACTCGAGTCGACCCTCCCTCGATACACCTGTGACGGGTGCGGACCTGAGGGCCGCCTGTGACGCTCTGCTGGCCGGCGTGGCCCCCGCCGACATCCAGGTGCCGAGCGTCGGCTGCAACATCAAGTGGAAGGCAGGGAACGCTCCTCCGGGATTCGGCTGAGATAGCTTCTCAGCTTGCCATCGTCGCGCTCGGTGCGGGGTACCTGCGAGCACGGAAGGCGTCCAGCGTCCATCCCGTTCACGCGCTGAGGTATGAATAAGACAAGACGCCACCGAGCGTACTGCTCGGTGGCGTCTGAACTGTCGCAGCCCGGCGCGAAAGCCGGGTACGGCGCGAACAGCGATTTACGACAGCGGCTCAGCTGCTAAGAGCCGTTCCAGCGATCGCTTGCCCATGCCAGGCTGGACAGAGGATTAGGACTAGACAAGGATCACCTCCTGTTTTCGGGTCGACAGTCAGGCAGAACTCCGACGGGCTCAAGGCCCGCAGCCCCCAATCGGCGACTTTCTGAGACGCCGGTCAAGGCCCAGATCGAATCCATAGAATCCGATCGACACCATCATACGAAATGGTTTTCGGGAGTGCAAGTTTTGGATACAGGGGGTTTGGATACAGGGGGTAGAGGAATCTGCGCGGCGTGACACGATATACGGTGGTCGCAGCTCTGCCTGGCGGTGCGTGGAGCCCGTAGCGGCACAGGACGCCGACGCTGGGCCTACCGTTCGCCACGGGTCAACAGGCGCTGACAGACGGCGATCATGGAGGCGTGCGGTCAGGCGTCTTCGTACGCGCGCTTCATGAGCCACGCGCACACAGCCACCGCGATCGTGATCCACAGGATCCCCCAGACGATCGTGGGCACGTTGGTGAGTTCTGCGAGCATCGCGGCGTCCGATTGGATGTTCGGCCGGTCGATTACGTCGCTCTTGATGTCGAGGATCGCGTAGAGAGCGCTGGTGAGTCCGAGCGTCAACAGTAGGCCGCGATTGACTGCCGGGCCCATCTGCCTCGAGATGACGATCATGGTGAGCCCGAAGGCGATGCCGAAGATCACGCCGAAGCCCGTACGCACGAAGAAGATCGTCAACACCATCACCATCGCGCCGATGAAGCCGTTCACCCAGTTCGTCTTCACCCTGTCGGAGCGGGCCGCGGAGAACATCACCGCGCCCCACAGAAGACTGCCGAGATACCCGGCCGTGAGCGTGATGAAAGCGTTGCCGCCGAAACAGTGGCAGGCGCCTCCTTGACCGGGCTCGAGCGTAATCTTCTCGATGCCTCCACCTGTCGCGACCGACGCGATCGCGTGGCTGATCTCGTGAAGCAGCACCACGAAGATCTTGAGCGGATACACGATCGACGTGTCCCACATGAACCACAGCGTCGCGAAGAACGCCGCGAACCCCAGGATGAACCGGAGTTTGCCGCCCGTGCTTTCAGTCATACGTGCCTGCTGTTGGAGGGCTCAAACACTGGGATGCCTCTGCATGCCCTACGGTTGCAGGCGGGGGTTTTGTTCCATCGGCCCTTCGCTGGATCCGGCGCGCTCAGTTTCCACCAGTCGCCAGCGTGATCGAGTAGCGCGCCCTCAGCAGCTCAGCGTACTCGGCGAGCTCGGTGCGCACGATGTTCGCGTTCTGCGCCGAGTTGGCGAGTGCCGTGAGCGCGGCCGCGGTGACTTCCGTCGCTGTCAGACCGTATGCGAAGCCGAGCGTGGACGCCCATCGGTAGGTGATGCCCTCCCAGGCGCGCGTGAGCTCGGCCTGCTCTCCTTGTGGTACGTGGAGACCCCTGCGCTCCGCCTCGGCCAGCGCCTCGGCGCGGCGGTCTGGTGAGTCCGCGCCGACCATGTGGTCGAGCCATTGCTCGAGCACCGCACCCGGGTCCTCGATACGGTCGGCGACCTGTCGAGCGATCACATTTCGAGCCTCCTCGAACGGCACCACCTGTCGGTCGTCGAGTCTGAGGATGTGATACCCGTACTGCGTCTCGGTGACTGGACTGATCTCGCCAGGCTGGAGCGCGAGCGCCGCCGCCCAGAACTCCGATACCCACGAGCCTTTCCGTCCGGGAGCGAGCAGCCCCTGACGCCCTTCGGCGCCCGGTTCCTCGGAGAGCCGTGCGGCGGTCTCGGTGAAGTCGGCGCCAGCAAGCAGCAGTGTCATTGCCTGACCGGCCTTGGCCTCCGCCTCGGCTCTGTGCTCTGCGGAGCGCCAGCGCTCACTGAAAAAGAGGATGTGTCCTATCGTGAGCTCCCACTCGGGGTCGGTGAGGTACCGCGCCTCGAGAACGTCGTCCTCGACGTGGTTCTTCTCTAGCGTCACATCGGCGGCGAGGATGTCGAGCACAAGATCCTCGGTCCACTGCTCGACCACCGGAGCACCGAGCGCTTTCGTGCTCGAGTCCGCGACGGAGAGTGCGAAGGCCGTGAGCTGTGCCAGTGTCTCGCGATGGGCGTCCGACAGCCCGAGCAGATCGTCCTCGGAGAAGGCGACCGGACCGACCTCGATGGCCGGGGGAGCGGCTTCGCCGCACGCCATGGCGAGCGATGCCGCAACCAACATCGATTTTCGCATGGGACTCAAGTTGGGCCCAGGCCAGCCTGAGTGCCAACCGTCTAGTTGATATGACCAGTTGTGACTATCGTCGGTCGCGGCACGGGCGACCGGGTTGAGCGTGGTGGGCGTCTAGAAAATGGAGATCAAGATGGGTTCGTTGAGCGAACGAGTCGCGCTGGTAACTGGAGCCAGCCGTGGCATCGGGGCGGCTACAGCTCGGGTTCTGTCCGAGGCTGGCGCGCGGGTTATCATCACGCACCGCGACAGCGCTGCGGGCGCCGAAGCGGTCTTGGTAAGCCTGACCGGCGATGGCCACCGCAGCGCCCAGGTCTCCGCGACCGACTCCGATGGATTGCGTGCGGCCGCCGCCACGGTCGCAGAAATCGAAGGCCGACTCGATATCCTCGTGAACAACGCCGGCACGAGTCGCGTGGTGCCACACGGCGACCTCGACGCGCTGGACGACGAGCTCTTCGACAAGATCTTTCAGACCAACGTTCGCAGCGCGTTTGCCACGGTGCGAGCGTTCCGCTCCCTGCTGGCGGCCGGGGAGGGTGGCATGGTCGTGAACATCTCTTCGCTCGCTGCGAAAATGGCGAACGGGAGCAACATCGCCTACTGCGCGTCGAAGGCCGCGATCGACAACATGTCGATGTCCCTCGCACGGGCGCTCGCTCCCGAGATCCGGGTCGTCTCGGTGGCGCCCGGCCTCGTCGACACCGAGTTCACGCGGGGGTGGGCGCCGGAAGTGCGGAGTCGCATGATCGATGAAACTCCGCTGGGCCGGCTCGCCACGCCGGAGGACGTCGCTCGAACCGTACTGGCCGTCGCGGTCGACCTCCCGATGACGACGGGCGTGGTCATCCCGGTCGACGGCGGCCGGCCGTTGGGTGCTGCGAAGAAGGTGCATACGTGACTCTCTACGCCCTCCTTCAGATCGAACCGTCCGGCGGTCTCGCCGAGGCGCTCTCGCAGAGCCCTATAGTGTCTCTCGCCGTGCTCTTCGGCGCGGGCGTGCTCACGAGCCTCACGCCGTGCGTGTACCCGATGATCCCGATTACCGCGGCGGTGATCGCGGGCACCAGCCGGGAAGACCAACCGAAGTCACGCACCGTCGCGTTGACGCTGACGTACGTGGTGGGCTTGGCGACCGTCTACGCGGTGCTCGGAGCCATCGCCGGCTTGTCCGGTCAGCTCTTCGGGACCGTGAGCGCGAGTCCGTGGGCACTCCTGGCGATTGGCAACCTGCTCATACTCTTCGCGCTGGCGATGCTCGACGTGCTGCCCGTGCCGGTGCCGCGCCGCCTGCTCGAATACGCGAGCCAGAGCGAAGGCGGCTCGTACGGTGCGGCCTTCGGCATGGGCGCGATGTCCGGTGTGGTCGCCGCTCCGTGCGGGGCGCCTGCGTTCGCGGTCGTGCTCACCTGGGTTGCCGCGACGGAAGCCGGCCTCATGGGCTTCGTATACCTCTTCGTCTTTTCGCTCGGTATGACGTCGCTACTCGTTGCGGTCGGCCTCTTTTCGGGGACCCTGGCGCTTCTGCCGCGTTCGGGAGCATGGATGGTGTGGATCAAACGGGCCGCCGCTGTCATCATGATCGGTGTAGCCCAGTACTACTTCGTAAAGGCCGGCTACAACCTGTAGAGGTTGCTATGCGACGCGCCCCGCGCGGACTTCTCCGCGCCGGGCCCGTCCCTTTCGTGACCGGATCCGGGACCAGACGCCATCTGGCTCCGGCGTCCTACGGTCGATGGCCTCTCCCAGGACAAGTACCTCGAGGGTGCCGGCGCGTCCCGTGAGGGCCAGCCCGCGACGGAGCGGACCGAGTGAACGGTACGACAGATTGCACGTAATTGGCGCATGTCGTTCAAAACTGTCATGATGGGCTCTGCCACCCCTTTCCGACCACTCTTTCTACGCCCAGCCTGCCATGAACGCCGGGAACCCGCGAAGGCTCTCGACAGTGCTCGAGATCAGCCAAACGCTCAGTTCAGCCCTGGACGCTCTCCCCGTCGGCAGTTGGTACGGCGCTTGCCGAAGGCGGGGCTGTCGAGTCAGCGGGGTCGAATGATCACATGTGAAAAAGGAGAACGACTTATGCCAGGCACGCTCCTGCTGGGACGGATGAGGAGAGGGCTCGCGCGCCTCCACGCGCGTGTGTCTGCTCTTGCACTTACAGGTCTCTTCTTGCTGCTGATCCCGGATCTGTTGGCGGCACAGGAGGAGGCCGTGATTTCTAGCGGAGACACAGCGTGGCTGCTGACCTCCACCGCCCTCGTGCTCCTCATGACGGCCGGCCTCGCCTTCTTCTATGGTGGTCTGGTCCGCTCCAAGAACGTCCTGAACACGATGATGATGAGCTTCATCGCCTTCGGGTTCGCAGGTGTGCTCTGGGCCCTCGTCGGATACTCGCTGGCGTTCGGTGAGGGGGGTGCGTTGGTCGGCGATCTATCAATGGCCTTCCTGAACGGCGTCGGGTTGCAGCCGAACGGAAGCATTCCCGACATGCTCTTCATGGCGTTCCAGGCGACGTTCGCCATCATCACCGCCGCGCTGATCTCGGGCGCGGTCGTGGGACGGATGCGCTTCAGTGCCTACATTGCCTTCATCTCCCTCTGGGGTCTCCTGGTGTACGCTCCAGTCGCGCACTGGGTCTGGGGTGGCGGATGGCTGGCCGAATTGGGTGCGCTGGACTTCGCCGGCGGAACCGTCGTGCATGTCAACGCGGGTGCCGCAGCGCTGGCGGCGGCGTTGGTTTTGGGGCCCCGAACGGACCATGGCCGCCAGGCGATGCTTCCCCACAACGTGCCCTTCGTCCTCCTCGGTGCTGGCCTGCTCTGGTTCGGTTGGATGGGTTTCAACGGCGGGAGCGCTCTGGCGGCGGATGAGTTCGCCGCGCTCGGTGTCGTGAACACGCTCGTCGCGCCGTGTGCGACGCTGGTCGCGTGGGCGTTTCTCGACGCTTTCTTCGCGAAGCAGATCACTGCGGTTGGTGCGGCGACGGCGATCGTGGTCGGTCTCGTGGCGGTGACGCCGGCGGCGGGCTTCGTATCGCCAACGTGGGCCCTCGCCATCGGCGCTATTGCAGCCTTTCCCAGCTATGGGGTCATCCGGTGGAGGGCAGGGACGCGCCTCGACGATTCCCTCGACGTCTTCGCGGCGCACGGCGTGGGAGGCGCCACTGGCGCGATCCTCACGGGGGTCTTCGCCAGCGCGGCGGTCAATGGTAGCGCCGACGGGCTGCTCTTCGGGAATCCGGGCCAGGTCGGCATCCAGGCTGCTGCGGTCCTCGCTGTAGCCGCATACAGCGCACTCGCGACAGTGATCCTCCTCAAGGCGATCCCGCTCGTTACCCCACTGCGGCCGTCCGCCGATTCCGAGCAGCGGGGCATGGACGTCGTTGCCCACGGAGAGGAAGGTTACGCGCGTGGTGAGGGCGCGGTCCTCGTCCTCCATGAGGATCTCAACGGAGGTGGCGACGCACTCCGGCACCCTGTCATCGCACGCGAGCCAGGGGAGCCGCGCACGTTCGAGGGGGGTGACGGCACCGTCGTGAGACTCGTGAAGGCGATTGTGCGTCCGGACAAGCTGAGCGACGTCTTGAACGCCCTATACATGGCAGAGGTGACGGGACTCACGGTCAGTCGTGTGCAGGGTCACGGTGGTGAGACGGAGACCGTGGAGACCTACCGAGGCACGTCCGTGAAAATGGATTTGACCGAAAAGATAATGATCGACATCGGGGTTTCAGAGGCATTTGTGGAGGCCACCGTCGAGGCGATTCTCAGCGCAGCGCGGACGGGAGACGTCGGAGACGGAAAGGTCTTCGTTCTCCCGGTCGACGCGGTGCACAGGATTCGCACGGCGGAAACGGACTCGTCAGCCGTTACGCCTGTCGCCTCCTGAAGTGTGACGAGATGCGGCAAGACGGATCAGAAGCTGGATTTCACGATTGGCTGGAGGACCTCTGCCAGTCGAAGGACGCCGCGTAGCCGTGACCGTCTGAGAGCCGGGACCGCCCGGATCGCATACCGGACGCCAGTGCCCACAGAACGCACATGCCGCCCTGCAAGCAAGGCGCATGAGGCCAACCCGGAGGGAGGGCCGTCACAGGCCCTCCCTCCGGGTTGGGGCGGTCGACCGACTTCGCTGGGGTTGGGGTGCTGCCTATGCGACCGAGCTCCCCGTCAGGCGAGAACAAGAAGCAGATCGCGCCCTCGACTAGCACGCTGTCGGGAAACTTCAGCCTCGTCAGCTCACGCTGCTCGGAGCGATCTGCGGCGGAGGACATGACCAGCAGCGTCGTCTCGCGGTCCTTGGCTGGCTCCAGGATGCGGAGGACGTCGGCGAAGGCGGTTGCTCCCTCGATCAGGTTCATGCACGGTCCGGTAAGGCCGAACTCCATGGAAATGGAAGCCGCCACCTGGTTCTGGAGGGAGAGCAGGAGAGCGTATGGGTGGAGCCGGCGGAGCCGTCGGGCCAGGTCGGGGCCCATGAAATGACCGTCCGGAGAGCGCCGCCGGATCGGTTCCAGGAAGTGTACGAACTCACCCGGTGGTCCCGAAATCGTGATGACACGAGTGTCGGCGGGTACGTCCAGACGCGATAGCGCTTCGATCGCGTACGTGGAGGCCGGTGCCCGTCGCTGCTGCTCCACCGCCTTCTCGACCAGTGCCACGTTCGGCAGATCCATGCACGCCCCGAGCGGCCGAGTGAGCGTGGCGCTGACCGCCTTGAGCCGGAGCACGTTAGAGCCCCGTCCCGAGTGCCGGCGAACGGCTGTAACAGGGCACTAGATCGGCCCACGGGAAAACAGGAGAGAGCTGTTGTGCCCCCCGAATCCGAATGCGTTCGACATAACGAAGTCCCCGGACACGTCTTTCGATTGATTGGGCACGAAGTCGAGACCCGACTCGGCTTCGGGGTGCTCGAGGTTGATCGTAGGCGGTGCCTCCCCACGCATTAGGACGTCCATGCAAACGCATGCTTCGATGAGTGAGGACGCTCCGAGACAGTGGCCGGTCATCGACTTCAAGGAACTGATGGGGACCCTACCTCGACCCTCACCGAGCAGATCCCGGTACACTCGTATCTCGGCCGCGTCGTTCAGTCTCGTCGAAGTGCCATGTGCCGAGATGTACGCCAGGTCCTCCGCCGGGTTGGGCACGTCGGCGAGCGCCGAGGTGCACGCGTGCAGCATGATACCGATGTCGTCCGGCACCCCCGTCATGTGTGTGGCGTTCATCGACTGTCCATATCCGCTCAAGTAGCCATGGGCTGTCGGGTGGAAGCGGCTGCTCAGCCACATAGCCGCCGCGCCCTCCCCCATGACGAATCCGTTTCGCTTCAGATCGAAGGGTCGGCTCGCCTGCAGATCATCGTCGCGGCTCAACGCCCCTAGACTGTTGAATCCTGCGACGACGATAGGATTCAACATCGCCGAGCACGCGACTACGATTACGTCTTCGATGGCGCCCGATTTGAGCCATTGGTGCGCGACGATCAGAGCGTCGCTACCGGAGGCGCAGGCGGTATCTACTCTCACTCGAGGGCCGTCGACTCCGAGGTGGTCGGCCACGTGGGCCAGCGGGGCGTCGCCAAAGTAGCTGAGCAATGGAGCCATCCCGCTCGGGTCTTCGAGCGCGTCGAGGGAACGCTCGGTGTATTCGGGCTCGAAGCGGAGGCTCGAGAGAGCGAGCACCAGCCCATAGTGAGCGTCCGTGTCGTACTCCAGGCGGTGGCAGGCTTCGAGAGCGAGCGCGACGCCCCTCGGCGTGATCGGACGGGCGTCGGAGTCCGGCCGGCA
Source organism: Longimicrobiales bacterium (assembly GCA_965226625.1). Classification (GTDB taxonomy): domain Bacteria; phylum Gemmatimonadota; class Gemmatimonadetes; order Longimicrobiales; family Gaopeijiaceae; genus UBA1138. The sequence goes on along the minus strand of CBDDDK010000003.1, from coordinate 1,628,293 downwards.
GACGGAATCCGGGATGGGTGCTCCCACGCGCACCGGAAAATCCTCGGACAGCCGGACGACCGCCGAACGCCCGGCGGTGAAGTCCGCGTATGCTAGGTCCCCCGGAGCCACGATACTGTGGGACCGGACCGCGAAGGAGGTCATCGGCCCAGCTCTTCCGCCACCTTTTGCTCAAGCCAGCGGTCCAGAAGCTCTTCGCCACTGGTCGGTTCGACCGGCTCACCCGAGACCGGATCCACGAATCCATGTCCCACCCACACCGACGGAGGGTCAGAAGACTCCTTGTGCACCATGTGCGAAAAAACGTCGAAGACGAGCCTGGCGAACGTCTCCACCGTCCAGTATCGGGACACGGCGTAAACGCCGACGTCTTCCGGGAGCGAGACGCTGCGGAGCTCCGGCATCCGCTCGAACAGAAGCTCTCTCCCCCGTGGCGTCAGGATCTGATCCGTGACCACGGTGTCGGGCGGAAGGCGCTTGCTCAATTCCAGCAGCGGCTCACGTTCGGGGAACTCGATTCCGAAGCGGTCCTCGATGTCGAACGCAGCTTCGGTCATGTCCAGTGAGTCCACGCCTTGCTCGGCGATCAGCGGGAGATCACGCTTCAGGTCCTCTCGAGTGACGCCGTTGAAGATCTCCAGAACCTGGTCGGCGATTTCGTCGAACGATGGCGCGGCCTGTCGCCCCTCCATGCTCTACTCCTTGATGCGGCCAGCGGCTGGGTGAGCGGCGCAGTCCACAAGAGTGATGAGCGTTTTACCAGAGTGCGAAGGACCTGAGTTCGGTGACGGAGCCGACCGGACTCGGGGAGACGATTCCATGATGACACGGCGGGTGATTCACGGGACCGATGCCGCGTTTCGCGAGCTAGCTCGTCGATGTGCCCATGAACCGCGTGCGCTGGAAGGCGCCAGCGAAGGCGCTCCAGTGTGACAGATTTTTCGGGCCAGATCGTATCGCTCGCCGACTCGGCTCCCTCCAGGTCACCCAGGTGGTGAGGCCACTACGTCCAGGCCAACCGCGGCTGTGCGAGAGAGAATACGACATCGGTCTCTTGATCGGACTGAGGACCGTCCGGGTTGGGCGAGGGCATGGAGGCTCCGACGAACGGGCGAGCGAGGGGCCTCAATGGCCCTCAGTCTCGGAGGTTTCTACCGGTCTTTTGGTCGCCTACCGACCATTTGAGGCCGTGACTACCTTTACCGCCTAGGGGCCATAGCTCAGTTGGGAGAGCACCGCCTTTGCAAGGCGGGGGTCGCCGGTTCGAGCCCGGCTGGCTCCACTGGGATAAGATGAAGCGGCGGCATCGTTTCCCTTACCTCGCCCGCGTCCAGGCTCGTCTATCGGCTGCCCAAGCCGGCGCCGGACGGCCGCACCGAGCTCCTGCTCTCTCCGCTTCAGCTCCTCGAGCGGCTCGCTCGCTTCATACCGCCCCCACACGTCCATCGCCACCGCTATCACGGCGTCCTAGCGCCGAACGCCAAACTCCGCGCCGCCGTCACGTACATCGGCAGGCCCGAAGCCGAAACCCCCACCGCCCAGCTCCCGAGCCCAACGAGCCCGAGCACAAGGCCGCAGCGCTCGATCGATGCTGAGCCGGCTCGTCCCACCAACCCCGCTCGCATCCGCTAGGCCGTGCTGCTCGCTCGCATCTACGAGGTGCTGCCGCTGCTCTGCCCCGCGTGTGGCGGCCCCATGAGGATTCTCTCCTTCATCACCGACCCGCCCGTCGTCGTCGCCATCCTGGAGCACCTCGAGCTCCCGCACAGACCTCCCCCGATCTCACCCGCTCGCGGCCCGCCCCAGGGAGACCTCCACCTCGACCAGACTGCGGCATTCGATCCCACCGAGGCCGAGCCGGTTCCAGACTTCGTGTTCGACCAGTCACTGCCCGACGAGTTCGACGACTGAGGGTTTGCCCCCCCGCTGTCCGCCCGGACACGCTGAGCCATTCGGCCACCTCGACCTGCCCGCCTGAACATCCCCACGTCCCACTCCACCTTCCGAGCTTCACCCACGCCCCGCGCGGCGACCGCGATCGGCCGCGCCCTGCCGCCCCGATCTCCGTGTCCCATCCACAACACGACCTACCCCGACTCCCCAGCCGAAAGGGTGGTTGAAATGGCTATCCCTCCCTGTCCGGGGTTCGATGGTCAGCCTTGGTCCACGATATATATGAACGCTACGTCAGGACGGGCATGAGGTTAGGATCCCGGACCCTGTGCGTCGTTCTGATGCCATCCAAGACCAGTGATGGGCCAAGATGACGAGCCAGCCGTTGGACGGACGTATCGCAAAATTGTTGGACCACGAGCAAGTTTCACTCACGTTCCAGGAAGTCGTCGGACTGACGCTTGTTTTTGTCTTCGCAAAGAGTAGGTCTGTGGTCGAGGTGCTGTTTCGGCGTGGGGTGAGAATGTTCCGGCTCTGAGTTCGGGGCGACTCCCCACCGAGAGGAGGTACATGCGAGGGGACGGACTGAAGGATCGGCTCGACCGCCTGATCGAGCATACCAAGGGTCAGTTCGTGGCACACAACGTGGAGTTCTGGCACATCCGCGACCCGTGGAACATGCGAGTCAAGCATTGGGTGGGAGACCTGATCTACCCTGTGCTCGCACGACTCGGAAAGGTGCATGCGCATTTCGATATCGAGCGCGCGAACTGGGCGAGAGGTGAGATCAATGCCCGCATGGAGGGGCTCGAAGAGCTATATGACCTGCTCGATGACGAGGCATCAAAGGATCTCCTCGTGTCCCTACTGGCCTTTCGCGTCGTAGGACCACGCCACCTCCGCCTACCCCTAAATTCGGAGAGCTATTGGCGCAAGAGAGCGTCGGTGCCTGGCATGCGACGAAGGAAGGGCACGTTTCACGTCGGGCAGCGTCGGCTGAGCCTGTTCGAGGTGCCCTCCGGCGGAGAACCTGAAAGCATCCTCATGCACAACGGGCGCTTCGGAGTTTTGAATGGGCTCCTGCTCGATCACTACTCGCTGGCGAGGGAGGGTTGCGAGATCGGAGTAATCCCCGGTGACGTCGTGGTGGATGCGGGCGCCTGCTGGGCCGAAGCGGCCCTGAAGTTTGCGTCGCTGGTCGGTGACGAAGGGAAGGTGTACGCGTTCGAGTTTGAGCCCGATAACCTCGAGATCCTGAAGGAGAACCTCCGACTCAATCCGTCCTTAGGCGCCCGTGTGCAACTGGTCGAACGGCCCGTGTGGAGTCGGGTTGGAGTAGAGGTGAAGTACGACTCGAGCGGGCCTTCGACTACGATCGTAGAGGGGCATGCCGGCACAGGGGAGTCGGCTGCCGTGACCACGACCATCGACCAGCTAGTGCATGAGTACGAGCTTGAGCGGGTGGACTTCATCAAGATGGATGTCGAGGGCGCGGAGCTACCGGCGCTGCGCGGGGCGGAAGCCACCATCCGCGGGCACCAGCCTAAGCTGGCGATATCGCTCTACCACAGTCTGGACGATTTCGTTGGAGTGCCCGCGTGGCTGAGAGACCTGGAAGTGGGATACCGGTTCTACTTGGGGCACAACACGATCTTCGAGCACGAAACTGTGCTGTTCGTCACCGCGAGCTGTTCAGGGGAGTCGTGAGCAGGGGCACGTCCGTTTCGGACTTCGAACGCGACTCCAGTGCCCCTACATTAATCGAGGTTTCGCGCAGACGGGGAGCACCCTACTCGGAGAGAGTCGGTGGGTGTTCTTACACGTGTCGACATGGGAGTCCAGCCCAGGGCGCCCAGAAGGGGTGGGCGACTGAAATGCCAACCCAAATTCACCCTGAGGGAGTCGGCGTCGAATGGAAGTGATCCGCCGTCTCCGTAACATTCTCGCGGCGAATGAACGGAAGCTCGTCCTGATAGTGTTGGCCCTCGCGGTCGTCACGGGGATGGTCGTGGCCGAAAGCCTTCTCTCGGATAGCAAGCCCACGCTTGTGCAGAGGTGCAGCCTCGTGTAGCGGCCCTGCTGGTCGTAGAGGTTCGTCAAAGCTTCGAGGCTCGCCGCAACATCTGGGTGCTCGGCGTGGAACACCTTCTCCCGTATCGCGAGCGCGCGTTGGTAGGCCCTCAGCGTCGCGGTAGCGCTCCTGGGCCTCGTAGAGTCTCCCTAGATTAGTACGGTGGGTGGGCGACGCTCGCGTGTTCAGGCCCGTGCTCCCTCTCGGCGGCCTGAAGCGCTGTCTTGATGTAGGCCAGAGCCTCCTGGTTCCGCCCTTGCGCGCACAACTCTTCGAACCACACGGAGCCGTCAACGCCCCTAGGAGGCTGGCCGAACACCGGAGCGTCGATCAGCCGATTGAACCACGATCTCCACGACGCCATCAGAACAGCTCTATCAGCGCGACCTTACGCTCGTGCTTGAGGTCGTCAGCTAGAAAAACCGTGGCCATGCCGCCCTCACTGATCTCGCGCTCGATGCGGTAGCGGCCTTCGAGGGCTGCGTTCAGGCGGATGACGGCAGACATTTCCCGGCCTCACCTGCATTGAAGATGGCTTGAATTTCTGGTCGGAGGAGGGCGCGGTCATAGACTGTCACTTGTTGCTGGCTGTTGCTGACCGGAGCATCACTGCCGTAATCCGCCTAGTTTCAGCGTTCTTCGTTGGTCGCTGCTGCCGGGGTTGCCTTTGCAAGGCGGGGGTCGCCGGTTCGAGCCCAGCTGGCTCCACTGGAGTAAGCCAAAGCCACGGACGGACTTAACGGTCCTCTCGGGGCTTCGTGGTGACAGATTGGGGCGAGGGCCGGTGACGCTAGTGGTGTCACGAGGTTACTTGTTGGCGTCCCCGTGCTCCCACGCCGGGAAGTCCTGTAAGGGCGGTTGGTATTAGCGCGACATCAACCCTCTGATCTGACGGAGCGCGGCGTCCACCTTCAGCTGGATGCCCACGCGGCCGTACGCCACCGACGCCTGCGTCGGGTCACCGCGTACACCGGCCCCCTCGAACCCGCCGAACGGCGCCAGCTTCTCCGTGCGGATGTGTTTTGCGTTCACGTAAAGTAGTTGTGAGGTGTCGGTGATTCCGGCGTGACTGCCGATGTCGTCCATCACGTGGCCTTGCTCCTGTAGCCACTCACGAAAGCCGTGGCCGGAGTAGTAATCACCGACGAAGTGGACGCGGGCCTCCCGCTCCGACCATTCCTCGTTCAGCATTGCCGCGACGGTCTCCATCCCGTTCTGGTTCCCGCCGCTGTCGCCGATGAAGACGACGTCGGTGAAGCCGCCGGCGGCTAGGCTCCGTGCGGCATACTCGAGCAACTTCATGTAGTGCTCGTTGGGAAGGGTGATCGTTCCGGTCCGCTGTCGGTTCCCCTCCGTTCGCTCCACGGTCCCTTCGGGCACGTAGGTCACGATCGGCGCGACGAGCGCGTTTCCGAGAGCCCGCGCAATCCGTTCGGCGGTCTCGGTAACGATGAACTTGTGCTTACCCAGAACCATGTGTGGACCGTTCTGCTCGGTGCCGGCCGTCGCGACGATGATCGTCGTGGTTCCGGCATCGACCTTGTCGGCGACTTCCATCCAGGTCAACTCGTCGAGGAAGACGGTGTTGGGGGTCTGGGCGGAGACGGGTGCTACCAGAAGGAGCCCGGCAGCGAGAGCGGGAGTGAGCGTCTTCATCAGAGCCTCCGCGTGATCAGCTGTGGCAGCAGGAGCGGACGTTCCAAGCTACACCACCGGGCTCGGACGAACGAGTGGCCGGGCCTCTGTCCTACGGACCTACCGTATCAGGCGGCCGAGCGAAGTGCGCCGGCCGCGTCCTACCGTTGGCAGAACGTCTGGTTCGCCAGGGTCGCGTGGGGCATGCATGGCCTTCGGCTCCCCGCGTTGGTGGGAGGAGCCTTCTTCCCTGTGAGCTTCGTGCCCGACCCTCAGTGGTTCGGTAGGACCTTCTCGAGCCCGACCCGACGGTTCACCGCAACCCGGCCGTTGCTCACGACCAGTAACGGGTTGTGCAACACCGACGGTTGCTCGAGGGGGTCTCGGTCGAACACGAGCAGGTCGGCCTCGAGGCCCGCTTCGATCGCACCGGTTCGGTCTGCGAGTCCATACGCCTCGGCGGAGCCGACGGTCGCAGAGCGCAGCGCATCCATGGGGCTCATGCCGAAGTCGATGAAGGCGTTGATCTCCCCCGGAATCCGGTAGACACTCTCGGGGCCATAGCCGGTATCGACCGCCGTGACGATGGTCACACCCAGCTCGTGGCCGAGCCGAATCATCCGGGCCATGTTCTCCACCAAGTGTGGCCAGCGCAGGCGTGTGATGTTGGAGTTGTAGTCGTCGTGCGGTAGCTCGAAGCCGGTGACCGAGATGTACGTGGGAACCCATATCGTCCCGGCCTCCTTCATCATCCGGAGAGTCGCCTCGTCCACGTAGGAGCCGTGCTCGATGCTCCTGCAACCGGCCCGGACAGCCGCCGCGATGACCTCGACGCCATGGGCGTGGCACTCGACGGGAATGTCGAAGCGCGCAGCCTCGTCGACGATGGCGGCCAACTCGGCGTCGGAGAACACCTGAGTGATGGGATCGGGACCGCCCATAGACGAGGTCAGCCCGGAGGATCGGGTCTTGATCCAGTCGACACCGTTGTCGGCGTTGATGCGCACGACCTCACGGAGACTCTCCTCCCCATGTAGCGTCCGGTTCGCGTACTTGTAGAGCCTGGGATCGGCCAGGACGTCGTCCGTGTCCCCGAGCTCCGGAGTTACGTAGACGCCGGCCGCCAGGATGTCCGGACCCGCCAGATAGCCGGCCTCGACCATGTCGCGCTGAGCGACGTCACTATACCCGCTCACGCTCGCGCTCCTCAGCGTGGTGACTCCAGACGCGATCGCGCGACGGGCCGACTGGACGCTGCTCCCGTGATAGTGACCCTCGAAGAACCCGGGCGTGACGTAGAACCCCCTGAGGTCCACGACCTCGGCTCCCGCCGGAGGTGTTCCCGAGCCTACGGACTCGATCTTTCCGTCGCGCAGCACAACCGTGCGGCCCCGCAGGATGGTGCCGCCGCGGACATCGACCACATTGGCGTTGGTGAGGGCGAGGAAGGGTTGTGGGAGAATCCCGTCCGCGTCGGCAAGGGCCTCGAGACTCTCCAGGGACGGTCGGCGGTAGAGTTCCTGAGACCGGCCGGGCACGACCGAAAACGCAGCCAGGCAAGTGACCCAAGCGGCAGTCCTTGTTGCCAACCTCATCGGTGATCCTCCACTCAGAGTGTTTTCAGGTAGGTGAGCTTCAGATGGACTCTCATTCTGATCGGCCCGTTCATAAGTCGGAATTCACCTAACGTCTCGCGATTCTGCTGCGTGGCCAGCATGTGGTTGGCGACGTGGCCCACTATGGCACTACTGGAGAGGAGAACGAGCGGTTCTACAGACCGCAGGCCCTGGATGACGGTCACGGGGTCACCGGGTCAGACGACCCTCACGTTGCTCACGCCCGGAACGGTGACGGCCCACTGCAGGTCGTATCCGCCACCACCGTGCCGCCGACGCTGCCCGTCGTACCGATCACCAGAACTAGGGGCCCCTCGCCACGATGCGCGCAACCGCGATGGTGCTGCCGTCCCGACAGCTGCTCGCTCCCGAGTACTTACCTTCCACCACCACCTCGTCGCCCGAGCGGAAAGCCCCGACTTCGCCGGCGAGGGCGTACAGCAGGTCGTTGTCGTCTCGTAGCGTCAAACACCGCTCACCCTCGTCGGTGATGTGCCCGATGCGCCGTATCATTCCATCGTCGTTCGTGACGTGGAACGGAGCTGAGATGCCCATCGGATTGAACACGGCGTCGAGGGCGATGATGTAGAGGGGCCGATCCCACGTCGCCGTCTCCGGGATCCGGACCGATGCGCTGACGTCGCCCCACTGCCCTTGCGCCACCTCACCGATCGTTTCGAAGCCTGCGAAGAGCATCCCGACCGCAATATGCACTCGCGCGGCTATTGGGAGGTTGTCTGAGTTGACCGCGATCTGCGTGCCTGGGGGGCCACTCATCGGTACGACCGATTGGATTTGTCGGAGGGTGTCAGCGTAGACAAACGTCTGGGCGGTGGCGTCCGCCGTCACGAGCGTCAGGAGGGCGAACAGTCCAGCGAGCGTCGTGATCGGTCGGATGATGCGTTGGTCTGGCATCGAATCGTGCTCCTTGTCGACATCTGCGACGGCCCGGTGGGACAGAGTTCCGAGGTACGCGACATCGCCCTCGAGAATAGTCGACGTGGATAGGAAGTTCAACTGACCTCTTGAGGCCGTACGAGGACTGCCGTGAGGAACCGGTCAGCGTGACGTGCATCGACGTCTCATTCGTCGAGAGTCGCGCCCGGACGCGGGGGTTCCAGAGAGTCGACGGCACGGTCCCGCCCGCTGTACATTCGCTCATACAAGAACGCACACTCTTCTAGGGTTGGTGGAATGACGAAGATCTCTCGGAGGCGGCATGTCGCGAAGGCTCTCACCTGGCGGATTTTTGCCACCATGGCAACGTTGTTGATCGCGGGGCTCGTCACCGGTGATTGGGCGATCGGCGCTCGGATCGGGGTGATCGAGTTCTTCGCGAAGATGGTGCTCTACTACGGTCACGAGCGCGTCTGGTACAGCTTCTCGCGCTTCGGCGTGAGGGAGAGTGCGGCCGCCTAGCCCATCGGACCAGTGAGCTGGCGCTGGCCGCAGCCGGAAGCGCGCGCCACGCTCCCGGCGAGCTTGGGGGGAGACCCCCGCGGTCTCCTGATACTCGACTGTGACGCCTCATCTCGTGTTTGGGCTTCAAGGCGGACCTGGGCCCTATCAGGAACCGGGATCGTGAGGGGGGAGAAAAACCGGGGCGTTCCACGACTACGAAGGTGTTCAAGGTGTAGGGATCCGGGAACGCGGGAAATTGCGGCGGCGGCGCGTCTTGACGGGCCTATCCGGGTTCGATTAGAGTACTCGCACTATGATTAGGATGATCGCCTGTACCTGTACCTGTCAGTGTTGCGTCTGTCTCCCGACTCCGGGGGCGGTGCAGGGAGCCTAGGCGGCGAATAGAAACTACGAACCGCGCCGAAGCGAGCTAAACCGGCCTCCTCGATGAGGCCGGTTTTTTTGTTGCAGCCAGTTCTGGCGTTGGAGGAGCTCTTGGGGTATCCGATCCAGCTCGTAGGACTAGAGGGACGACGTGTGCTGCTTGCCGGCGGAGGAAAGGTGGCGGCCGAGAAAATCGTGCCTCTCATCCACGCGGGCGCTCATGTCCACTTGGTGTCGCCGGAGATCTCCGAGGAGATGGCACCGTTCCTTGCGGACGTGTGGCGCTATGACCGCCGCACTGTGCGTCCTGCCGACGTGATCGGTGCCGGGGTCGTGGTCGCCGCCACAGGCGACGCCGACGTCAATCGGCGGCTGTCAGAGACCGCGAGGACGGAGGGAATCCTGGTCAACGTCGCTGACGACCCGGAGCACTGCGACTATTATTCTCCCGCCATCATCCGCAGGGGCCCGGTGATGGTGACGATCAGCACGGACGGCGGGTCGCCCCTGCTCGCGGGCCAACTTCGGCGACTCCTCGAGGCGGCGCTCCCGCGGAGCCTGGCCAGAGTCTCGGATCTGCTCGTCCGGCTGCGCAGAAGAGGCCTCCGCGGCCTGCAGAAGCGCAGTGACCTGCTTCGTGCGCTGGCGGATCCCAAGATCACCCGCTTCGTCGATACCGGGGACACTGAAGCGGCGGCCGACCGGTTGGAGCAGCTCTACCGTCGTGGTGAAGAACCCTTCGACCCGGGAACCGTGGCGATCGTCGGTGCTGGGCCGGGTAGCCGGGAGCTGCTGACGCTCCGGGCACTCGACCGGATCCAGCGAGCGGACGTGATTCTGCACGACGCGCTCGTCGGGCGTGAGGTGCTTGACCTCGCCCTGCCCGGGACGCGCATCATCGACGTAGGTCGCCGGTCGCGAGGCGTCCGACCCTTGGAGCTGGGTCTGAGCAGCTTCCGCCGGCGCTCTCACGTCACGGCTATCCGCATCGATCTGATGATCCGAGAAGCGAAGGCGGGCAAGCGCGTCACGCGTCTGCACGGTGGCGATCCCTTCGTGTTCGGATGCGGTGGCGAGGAGGTCGACGCTCTGGCGGAGGCGGGAATCCCCGTAGACATGGTTCCCGGCGTGAGCTCGGTGCTCGCGGCGCCTGCGGCGGCCGGTATCCCCCTCACACGCCGGGGCGTGGCCAGGGGCTTCACGGTTCGCGTGGGGCGTGACACTTCGGGACCTACGAGCGGCGAACTGACTCCTGAAGAGGAAACCGTCGTCGTCCTGATGGGGCTGGCTTCGGTGCACGACGTGATGGAGGGACTCGTTGCCGAAGGGCGCTCCCCCGACACTCCGGCAGTGGCCGTGAGCTGTGCGTCGCGAGCGGAGGAGCGGATTGTCGTCGGCACACTGGAGACCCTCGGAGAAAGAGTGAGGGCGGCGAAGCTGGAGTCTCCGGCGACGCTGATCGTCGGAAGAGTGGCCCACCGCGTGGTGCGGGAGGGCAGCGCGGATTCGAAGTGGTCGGAGCACGAGAGACACCGCGTGTTGGCCCCGGCCGAGGCAACGGGCGAGACCGGATCGCGCTACCCGCTCGTGTTCACCGAATAGGAGTACGGATGGAGACCATCTTGAAGCGCACACGAGCGCCGCAGACGTGGAAGGAAAGGCTCGACGGGCGCCTTCCCGAAGAGTTGGAACGGGAGATCGACATCTTCGAGATGCAGGTGGAGCTGCGTCGCCGGGGAGAGATGGACGAGCGGCTCTTCGCTGAGACCCGTCTCCGACGCGGCGTATACGGCCAACGTTACGACAACGGGCACCGATACGACGGCCTAAAGACTCGACAGCTCGCGTACCCTGACGTAGCGACCAAGGGGACGGACACGGTTTGGGACGCTCCGGGCATGGTGAGGATCAAGATCCCGTATGGAAAGATCACGACTGCGCAGCTCGAGCTACTCGCCGAGCTGGCCGAAGACTACAGCGACGGCATCGCCCACGTGACTACGCGGCAGGACATCCAGCTCCACTTCGTCCACATCGACGACACTCCGGACCTGATGCGCCGTCTGGCATCCGTCGGCATTACCACGCGGGAGGCGTGCGGCAACTCGGTCCGTAACGTCACCGCGTGCCCACTTGCCGGGGTGTGCCAAACTGAAGCGTTCGACGTCTCGCCATACGCAGACGCGCTCAAGACCTTCCTCCTCGGCCACCCCGATGTCCAGGACTTCGGGCGCAAGTTCAAGGTCGCTTTCTCGGGATGTGCCGAAGAGGCATGCGGGCTGACTAATATGCACGACCTGGGGTTGATCGCGCGCACCCGGATCGGTGAATCCGGTGGGGTGCAGAGGGGTTTCGAGTTCTACGTCGGCGGGGGACTCGGCGCGATACCGCACCAAGCGAAGCTCCTGGACGCGTTCGTAACTGAAGAGGAACTGCTGCCGTTGTCCCAGGCGGTGAGCCGCGTGTTCGCTCGGCTCGGCGAGAAGGACAACCGGGGCCGGGCACGCATAAAGTTCCTCGTGGCCAAGCTCGGGATGGAGGAGTTCCGCGAGCTCGTGGAGGCGGAGCGTGCCACGCTCCCGGACGATCCACGGTGGACTGCCTATCTGCGCGAACTCGAGCGCGACGTCGAGGCACCGCTGCGAAAGCCCGTCCCGCTCGAGACTCCAGAGGAGGATCTGTCGAAGAGCTTCCATGCCTGGCGAGGGACGAACGCCCGCCGACAGCGGCAGGCGGGGTACCACACGGCGACCGTCAACCTTCCTCTCGGCGACATCACGTCCGACCAGCTTCGTCAGCTCGCGGGGATCGCCCGCGAGTTCGTGGGGGACCACATCCGATTGACCGTCGAGCAGAACATCCTACTGCGCTGGGTCTCGGAGTCGGACCTCCCCGCTCTGCACCGGGCGCTCACGGGCGCGGACCTGGGGGCGCCGGGAGCGGAGACGATCGGCGATATCACCGCGTGCCCGGGGACCGACACCTGCAAGCTCGGGATCGCGTCAGCTCGCGGACTGGCCGCGGAGCTGCGAAAGGAGTTCGTACAGCTCGACGGAGCTGTGGACGAATCAGTGAAGAGCCTCCGCATCAAGGCCAGCGGCTGCTTCAACTCATGCGGACAACACCACGTGGCGGACCTCGGCTTCTACGGGATCAGTCGCAAGAAGGACGGGCGCCTCGTACCTCACTTCCAGGTCGTGCTCGGTGGGAAGTGGTCCGACAACGCCGGTTCTTTCGGAATGGCCACGCTGGCGATTCCCTCGAAGCGGATCCCCGAGGTCGTCCGTCGCGTCACCGACCTCTACGTGAGCGAGCGTGAGAACGACGAGACCTTCCAAGCGTTCATTTCGCGCTTCGGGAAGGCCGAGATCAAGAAGTTTCTTCAGGACCTGGCCCCCATCCCGAGCTACGACGAGGATCCATCGTTCTACTCGGATTGGGGTGATCCCCGAGAGTACACGATGGAGGACTACGGTGAGGGAGAATGTGCGGGCGAGATCGTTCCGCTCGTGGAGTTCGGCCTCCAGGCCGGGGAACGCGAGGTGTTCGAAGCCCAGCTCCACTTGGATGCGGGGAGCGCCGACCTGGCGTCGCGATTCGCCTACAAGGCCATGCTCACGGCCGCCCAGGCCCTGGTGAAGACGGAGCTCCTCGACATCAATGACGACCCGGGCGACATCGTCGGCGAGTTCCGCTCGCGATTCCACGACACGGGCCGCTTTCACGATCGCTACGCTGGGGCGAAGTTCGCGGCGTATCTGTTCCGCGCCCACGAAGAAGAAGATGGTGATGGAAGCGAGCGACCGCAGCAGCTGGCCCGGTCGCGCGTTGAGGAAGCTCAGCTCTTCATCGAGGCCGCGTACCGCTGCTACGAGCGCATGGGCACCGAGGTGACGGTGTGACGGCGCTGCCTCTCGATTCCCCGGAGCTGAGCGTGAAGTACTTCGTGGAGGACTCGTCTGCTGTGCGGGTCGAGGAGCTGATTCCGGTCTTCCACCGCTGGATCCGCGAGAGCGTGCTCGAGGACGAGCTCCTCATCGACGTGGCCAACTACGCCCACGTGCCGAAAGGCCCAGGCGTGATGCTCATTTGCGATTTGGGCCAATACGGGTTGGATTTGCGGCACGGGCGCCCGGGACTCCGGTACCGACGGCGCCGCGTCGCGCACGGGAGTCCCCAGGATCAGCTCGCCGGGACGTTCCGCAGCGCCATCCGTGCAGGGAGCCTGCTCGAGGACGAGCCGGCGCTGGAAGGACGTTACCGATTCCGCACAGACGAGGTCGAACTCGTCATTTACGATCGGCTCCGGGCGCCCAGCGCTCTCGCAACCTTGGACGCGGTGCGTCCCGTGCTCGGCAGCTTCATCACGAACTTATACGAAGACCAAACGGTGTCGCTCGAGCTCACTTCGCGCAGCAACGAGCCCTTCGCCGTTCGGATCACCACGCAGGAGGCGCCGCCCCTCGGCGCGCTGCGCAGCCGCCTGTGAGCCGGTCGAAGTGCTTCCACGTCGGTGCTCGGTGGGGAGTCTGAGCGAGGCTCCGGGAACGGACGCCGGCAGCGTCGCAGGCGACCCGCGTCTCGAGGCCGCCCAGAGAAGCTTCAGGTCGATGCATCGCGAGGACCCCCGCTCCATCACGGTCGAGGGCGACCTCATGCCTTGGTCCGTCCACTACCACCAACGTCTGCTCCACTGGACGCTCCACTTCGAACCGGAGCCGTCCGTCGCCCTCCGGTTGGCAGCGAGCTGCCAGCACGTCCGACGCTGGACGGTTCCCCGCAGCGGCTACGAACAGGGACGAAAGGGCTACCGGCGGTGGCGCAGCCACCTTGCGAAGCTGCACAAGGAGATCTCGGCGAGTGTGCTCGGTGAGGTCGGCTACGACGACAACACGATCGGCCGCGTCGGTGCGCTCCTCCTGAAGACCGGGCTCAAACGTGACCCGGAGGTGCAGCTCTTCGAGGATGCTATCTGCATGGTCTTCCTGGAAAACGAGCTCGGAACCCTGGCGGCGAAGCATGACGACGGGAAGATGGTCGACGTTTTGCGCCGGACCTGGAAGAAGATGTCGGCGGCCGGCCGATCGGCGGCGCTAGCGCTAGCGCTCGAGCTCCCAGAACGGGAGAGAACCCTGGTTTTGAGTGCGACCGGGGCTAGTCCTGGGGGCACCCCGTAGTCCGACCACGCCTCGGTCGCAGGGTTCTTCTTGGCCTCCGCTGCGGGTGAAGACTTGTTCATCCGCGCTTCACCATATATTCACGATGGCGGCTCCATGCTGCAGTTTGATTTGCCGCGTTATTATGGTCACCGTGGCGGGCCGGATGTTTCTGCCAAATCCGATGGGGAGGATTCATGAGATTCGCTACAATCGCAGTTTACGCGTGTGCTCTCGCAGTGTGGCTTGGCGCAACGGAGGCACAGGCTCAGGATCTCGATGAGGCCACTCCAGGGGAGCCACTCGTGATCGAGATCGACATGGCGGACCATTCGTTCTCGCCCGAGGCGTTGCGGATTCCGGCCGGGCGGCCTGTGAAGCTGGTCTTCACTAACACGGGAGAGCTGGAGCACGAGTTCATGGCGGGGAGAACCGTGGGAGACGGAGATTTCGAAGTCGACCTGTTCGCAGGCCTCGACGTCGAAATCCGCACCGAGGAAGCGGCGGACGCGGGACACGGGCACGACGAAGCCACCGAGGATCATGACGATGCCGCTGAGCACCATGACAACGCCGACGGGCATCATGTGGACGGCGGCCACGGTACGATGGTCCTTCTCGAAGAGGGTGGGCGCGCGAGCATGACCTTCACTTTGCCGGTCGAGCTGCGCGGCGAATGGGAAATGGCGTGTTTCATCACCGGGCACTATCGCAGAGGCATGCACGGTACCGTCAGCGTCTACTGAGCGCGGCCTCATCCCGATCGGGGAGTGACAGGACTGCTGGAATCGACTCGGTCACGGTACGTGAGAGGTCGCTTCGCCGGGTAACAGCTCGTCAGTCTTAGCCGCCATGATGAAGTCGTTGCGATGGAGCCCCCGGATCTTGTGAGTCCACCAGGTCACCGTGACGCTTCCCCACTCCGTCAGTAGCGCCGGATGATGACCTTCTCGTTCGGCCGCGGCGCCTACGGCGTTCGTGAAGTTCAGCGCGTCGATGAAGTTCGGGAACACGAAAGTTCGCTCCAGCCGTGGGATCTCGTCCCGCTCGACGATCGCCCACTCGGGGACCTGGGCGTGCAGTTGAGCGCGTTCCTCAGCCGTGACTGTGGGAGCCCCCCGCCGACACGCCTCACACTTTCCCTGCGATAGTTTGTCCATCTCCAGATGCTCCTGTTGTGGTGTTGCGTGCTTGCGAGACCGAGCTGGCCGACGGTGGCCGAGTCCACTCGGCCATAATCCTGCGCCACCGGGGTCGTGACCTCATCCTTAGCCGCTGAGCGGAGCCTGCGAGCTCAGGAGAACGACGGCAACGAGGCAGGGCGTAAGTAGGCGCATCGTGGGGTCAGGGGCGCGACCGGGGCCGGCTGGTTACAGGTGCCCAACGTACGGTCCCGGGAGGAAATGCGCGCCCGACTTTGCCTTATCGCCCGGTCAAGGAGTATCGGGGGGCACCATGCGCTCCTCGGAGATTCGCCGGATTTCTTTCGCGAAGTCGGGGTGGAGCGTGAGCGTCCGGTCGAACGCCTCCTGGTCCAGGAGGTAGAGGTCACAGTACCCGACAGCTCGGACGGTCGCCGTCCGGCGCTGTTGATGGAGAAGCGCGAGCTCGCCGAAGAAGTCACCATCGGAGAGGGTACGCAGCACCGTCGTCCCGTCCGGAGCAATGACTTCGACCGTTCCCCGGCTGATGAAATAAACGTGCCGACCGGTGTCGCCTTCTTGCACGATGACGTCGCCCGGGGTGAATACCACGGCTTGCATCGCCATGGAGAGGTCCTGCACCAGCTCCGGGGAGGCGTCCCTGAGGAACGACACCTTCTTGACGAGGTCGCTCTTCAGCATCGGCGACAGCTCTCGGCGCAGCGTCGGCGGGAGATCGTCCAGGACCGACGACTCGTCGTATCCCATGCGGTTCTCCCATAGATACCTGTAGTAGTCGAAGATGTGGTGCTGGATGTGTGGCGGGACGCGGCGGTAGCGAAGGAAGCCCTCCAGGCGCTCCATCGTTGCCACGTACTGGGTCTTCACCGTGTCGATCCGGGAGAGAAGCGTCGCCACGTTGCCACCGTCGCCACCAATGGGCGAATGTTGTGCGCCACATCAGCCGCTCGCCGTCCGGCGGGTCGCTCCCCAGGTCAGCTGCCGTCGGGCGACGAATCGAACGCGATCGATCATCTCGGGGGTGCCTGTGGACTGGAGTGTAGTGCGCAGGGTAGGAGCGAGACGTTCGTTGAGCAAGGTAGCGCGGCTGGGAGGCGATATCCCGTCAGCGCCGCCGCGTGACTGCTCTCCCGTCGGTATCGTCGTGCTTGTCTGAGGTCCGTCCTGGATACAGCTTGAAGTAGTCACGTGCCTTCCAAGGATCGCGCCGGAGTAACCAATACACCCCCGATTCAGTCGTTTTTCTCGCCTACTCTTGGGCGCGGCACTCGCCGTCGCGTTCGTGCTCGCTGCGTGCTCCGATCAGTTCGGCGACGCAGCCGGACCCGCGGAACTGGACTTCGACGCCGCAGTCGTGCCCGACACACCCGAGTTCGCGCAGGAGATCCGTGCGGTCGTAGCGGCCCAGGCGCGATTCTCCGATGAGCTCATGGCCCGTGACGGGATCTACGGCACGGCCGTGGGTCTCGGCTCCAACGGTAGGCCGGTCATGCTCGTGCTGGTCGAGAGCGGAGGCGTCCAGCTAGCCTCGAGTCTCGGCGGCGTGGGCGTTCGGCCGCTGGTGACCGGCGAGATCCTCGCGCTCCGGCCGATCCCGCAGGGGCCACCGCCGGGGCGGGGCGGCGGCGGCGGCGGCGGCGGCGGCGACGATCCGCCGGAAGAGCCGGTGGACCGAACCGCACGCTTCGACCGGCCGGTGCCGATCGGCGTGTCGACGGGTCACCCCTCGATCACCGCGGGAACGATCGGTGCGCGCGTGACTGACGGTACCAATGTGTGGGCGCTGAGCAACAACCATGTGTACGCAGATCTCGGAGCGGCGACGATTGGTGATGCGGTGATCCAGCCGGGAAGCCACGACGACGGCGAGAGCCCGGCCGACGACATCGGAAACCTCGCCGCGTTCGCGAAGATTGATTTTTGCGCCCCTACTGAGTGTCCCGACAACACTATCGACGCGGCGATCGCATCGACTACGACGGAGCTCCTGGGCAACGCCACGAGCGGCCCGGACGGTTACGGCGCCCCGCTGAGCACCACGATTCTCGCCGTTCTGAACATGCCCGTTAAGAAGTGCGGGCTAACCACGGACTGCACCACCGGTAAGGTTTCGGGGATCAACGCGATCGTGAACGGGGGCTACGGGGCCCCGCACGGTGTCGCTCGGTTCGTGGGGCAGATCGTCGTGACGCCCGGCTCCTTCAGCGCCGGCGGAGACTCCGGCTCGCTCATCGTCGTCAACGGCAAGGGCAAGTTCAAGAACGACGCAAACAAGCCTGTGGGGCTGCTCTTTGCGGGCTCGTTGTTGTCGACGATCGCGAACCCGATCGACGCGGTGCTGTCCAACGTCGCCGACTTCCTCGTGACGATCGACGGGGACTGAATCTCTGGCGGTCGCATCGGGTAGAAGGTCGGGGAGCGAGGTTCTCCCCGGCCTTTTTTTAATATGGGCGTGGAATGCGGCAAAGAGCGATAACGGTCTGTGGGCTCGCGAGCGTGCTGCTGCTCAGCGCGCGCTGCGTGGGTCCGGTCACCGGCGAGACATAGGTGCGCATGGAGGAGTCCCAGGTGGCGGACACGTCGATCATCGCGGCCCAGGAAGCGCTTACGGACTCGGTGATCGGCCTGCCGGGCGTAGCCGGCACAGCGGTTGGCCTGTGCGCGGACGAGCCCTGCATCAAGGTCTACCTGGTGAGCCCCTCCGCGGAGTTCATGGCACAGATTCCGGAGAGCTACCGGGGCTTCAAGGTGGATGTCGAGGTCACCGGGGAGATTCAGGCACGCGGGGATACGCTTGCTTAGCGGCCTTGCCGAGGCGGTGCGTGGGTGCGGAGGTCGCTGAGCTGATCTCCAGAGCCTCCAGGTAGGGTTCCCCGATGGGGTACGCCTCCTGGATGAGCCGACACAGCCCCAGCACGCGCTCCTCTCCGAGCGGTGGACCCACCACTTGCAGTCCAACGGGCAGTCCGTGTGCGTCGAGTCCGCACGGGACGGAAGCGACGGGCAATCCGGTCAGGCTCAGCGTGAACGTCGGCGCTATCCAGTCCACGTAGGTCTTCATTGCCCGGCCCCCCACCGTCTCCGGGTAGTTCTGCTCCACCGGGAACGGGGAAACGGCCATCGATGGTGTCAACAGGAAGTCGTGGCGTTCGAAGAACCGCTCGAAGAACGCCCACATGCGTCCGCGAACCGCATGTGCCCAGGCGACCTGTCGGGTGGTCACTTTGAGCCCTGCCTCGATGTTGCCCCGCACGTTGTCACCCAGCTCCGCGAGGCGGTCTATGTGCTCCCGCATGTGCGCCACCATCCAGACGCCCCGCAGGTGCAGGAATGCCTTGCGGCCGTCCGCGAAGGTGAGATCGACCGGCTCGACGTGGGCGCCACCGTCGGCGAGACCGAGGGCGGCAGAACGGCAGCGCTCCTCGATGGAGGCGTCGATGCCCAAGCCTACGATGTCCGGACAGTACGCGAGCCTCAGGCCTTCGAGCCGCGCCCCGGCAACGGCGCCCACGAAGTCCCGCCCGTTCATCGGTTGCTTCATGGGGGAGCGCGGGTCGGGCCCCGCCATGACTTGAAGCGCCAACGCGACGTCCTCCGCGATGCGCGCCATGGGTCCGGTCACCGCCAGGTCGTCCCAGGGCCAGGCGGTCGGGTAGGTCGGCACGAGCCCCGGCGAGGGGCGGATGCCGACCAGCCCGCAAAACGACGCCGGAATCCTCAGCGACCCACCCAGGTCGGTCCCCTCCGCGACCCCGATCATCCCGCTTGCCAGCGCCGCGGCCCCGCCTCCGGTGGAGCCTCCCGCGCTCAACGCCGGGTTCCAAGGATTGCGCGTGCGGCCGAAGACCTCGTTGAAGGTGTTGCCACCCGCGGCGAACTCCGGCGTGTTGGTCTTGCCGAGAATAATTGCGCCAGCGTTGCGCAGCCTCTCGACCACGAGCGCGTCCGCGTCTGGAACGTTGTCGATATAGAGCGGTGAGCCGTACGTAGTGCGCAGACCTGCCACGTCGGTGATGTCCTTGATGCCGACGGGGACGCCGCACAGTGGGCCGGGCTGAGCGCCGGTGGCGAGCGACGCCTCCAGATCTCGCGCGTCGTCGAGCGCTCGCTCGTTCGGCGTAACCACCGCGTTCAGCGTCGGGTTGTACCGTTCGACTCGGTCGAGAGCAGCTTGAGTGACTTCGACCGGTGACACCTCGCCCGTCGAAACGAGGTGAACGATCTCCGTGGGGCGGAGGGCCGCGAGGTCGCTCAACTCGGCAGCTCTCCCACGAACGCCACGGTGCGTGCGCAGGCTGCCTCGCCGCCCTTTAACCTCCACGGGAAGCTCCCGACGGTGAGCGGCTGATTCTGCAGCTCGGGGGCTGAGATCTCTCCGCCCATGATGCCGACGATCGCGAACATGGCCATGTAGTTGAGCGTGAAGACGCGGTAGCCGGGCACCACGAACGGGAGGACCGCCAACACGACGAGCAAGACCACGAGCTTCACTACAGCGGCTTTCCCTAAAAGGAGATTGACGTCCGCGTAGTTGTCCAACTCGATGGCCTCACGTCGCTCACCACATAGCGGGTGCGAGCCTTCCGAGGAAGCGGTTGCCCCGAATCCGACACCATGCTATCCCAATCACGGCTTCAGTTCCACACTGGGCCGGTCCCGACTCGTTGTCCGACCCCTAGGAGCCTGCAGCATGTCCGAATCGGTTCGTTTCGATCGCAGGGGTGCGGTCGGTGTCATAACGCTCGACAACCCGCCGGTCAACGCTCTCTCGCTCCCCCTCCGCACGGGCGTTCGCGATGCGCTCGCAGCGGGGTTGGACGATCCGGAGATCGAGGCGTTCGTCATACACGGCGCGGGGCGCATGTTCAGCGCAGGCGCCGATATCAGGGAGTTCGACACTGGCGTGGCGGGCGAATCGCCGACTCTGCCGGAGCTGATCTCCCAGATCGAGGCTTCGCCGAAGCCGATTGTGGTCGCGCTGCACGGAACGGCCGTCGGGGGAGGCTGCGAACTCCCGTTGGCATGCCATGCTCGGGTTGCGGCACCAGGTACTCGGATCGGTCTTCCCGAGGTCACGCTTGGCATCGTGCCCGGTGCTGGTGGGACCCAGCGGCTGCCTCGTCTGATCGGCGTACTCCCGGCGCTCGAAACCATCGTTTCCGGGGAACCCATGAATGCGGAGCGCGCGCATGAGCTCGGGTTGGTGGACGAGCTCGTGGGCGACGGGCAGGATCTTGTCGGGGTGGCGGTGAAGGCCGCCGAGCAGCTCGTCGAGTCTGGTGCGCTGCCGAAGGCGCGGGACCGGGACGACTTGCTCGCCGAGGCTCGTGAGCAAAGCGAGCTCTTCGAGCAGTTCCGCGCCAAGATCGCCCGGCGGGCGCGGGGGTTCGAAGCGCCCTACGCGTGCATCGAGTGCGTGGAGGCGGCTGTGCGACGCCCCTTTGACGAGGGGCTTGCCTTCGAGCGGGAGACCTTCGTTCGCTGCCGTTCGTCACTTCAGTCCAAGGCGCAACGGCACGTCTTTTTTGCGGAGCGCGAGGCCCGTCGCGTGCGAGGCGTCGGCCCCGACACCGCTTCACTCACCATCCGGCGCGCGGCCGTGCTCGGCTGTGGCACCATGGGTGGTGGCATCGCCATGTGTTTCGCGAACGCAGGTATCCGGGTGCGCGTGACCGAGTCGGAGCAGGCTGCGCTGGACCGCGGCATGGAGCAGATCCGTGGTAACTACGCTGCCACGGTCGCGAAGGGCCGCCTCTCCACCGAGGACATGGAGACCCGGCTCGCGCTCATCGAGCCGACGCTCGACTTCGAGAGTATCTGCGAGGCGGACATCGTAATCGAGGCGGTCTTCGAAGACATGGCCCTGAAGAAGGATATCTTCGGGCGCCTGGATACGATCTGCCGTCCCGATGCGATCATGGCCACGAACACGTCGTCCTTGGACGTGGACGAGATCGCCGCCGTGACGTCGAGGCCCGAGCAAGTCGTCGGATTGCACTTCTTCAGTCCGGCCAACGTCATGCGCCTGCTCGAGATCGTGCGTGGCGAGAAGACGTCACCAGAGGTTCTGGCATCTGCGCTCGAACTCTCGAGGCGAATCGGCAAGGTGGGGGTGGTCGTAGGAGTTTGCGACGCGTTCGCCGCGAACCGGATGCTCTATCCCTACGCCCAGCAGGCCCAGTTCCTGATCGAGGAAGGCGCGTTACCCGAGCAGATCGATCGCGTGATCTACGAGTTCGGATTCCCGATAGGCCCATTCGGCCTAGGCGACTTGGCTGGCCTGGACGTCGGCTGGCGTGTGCGGCAGCACCGCGAGCCCAAGCGTCCGAAGCACCTTCGCTATTCGCCCATCGCCGACCACCTTTACGAGATGGGGCGCTACGGTCAAAAGACAGGAAAGGGCTGGTTTCGGTACGAGGAGGGGAGCCGCACGCCGATCCCCGACCCCGAGGTCGAGCAGCTCATCGTGCGGACCTCGGGGGAGTTGGGCATCGAGCGCCGCGACATCTCGGACGAAGAGATTCTGGAGCGCTGTCTATTTCCGCTCGTGAACGAGGGCGCGCGCGTGCTCGATGAGGGGATCTCGGAGCGCGCGAGCGATCTGGACCTGGTCTGGATCTACGGCTTCGGCTTCCCGCGCTACCGGGGCGGGCCGATGTTCTACGCCGACTCCGTCGGGATCCACCACGTGTACGCGACCATGCAGCGCTTCCACGAGGTTCACCGGGACTGGCTGGAGCCCGCGCCTCTCCTGGAGCGGCTCGCGCGCGAGGGAGGCACGTTCGGCGACTGGAGGCCGGCATGATCTTCGAGAGCCCGTCCCCCCTCATCGAGATCCTCAGGCGCCTCCTGGTCGATCGCGAGTTAGCCCGGGCATCGGCGCATGCCGAGTCCACGTCCGCACAGAGTGAGGTGGTGGCGACATGAGAGAGGCCGTGATTGTCTCGACCGCGCGCACGCCGATCGGGAAGGCATTCCGCGGTGCCTTCAACAACACGCATGGCGCGACGATGGCCGGGCACGCTATCGAGCACGCCGTGAGTCGCGCAGGTATCGATCCGGGGGAGGTCGAGGACGTGATCCTGGGGTGCGGGCTTCCCGAGGGCGCGACCGGCAAGAACATCGCCCGCCTCTCGGCTGTGCGCGCAGGCGTGCCCGTGAGCGCCGCTGCCACCACCGTGAACCGGTTCTGCAGCTCGGGGCTGCAGGCGATCGCCATCGCGGCGAACCGTGTCGTCCTGGATGGAGTCCCGGTCGCGGTCGCCGGAGGTGTGGAGTCCATCAGCCTGGTGCAGAACAACCTCAATCGGCACCACGCGGACGAGCCGTGGCTGATGGAGCACAAGTCCGACCTCTTCATGAGCATGCTGGAAACGGCCGAGGTGGTGGCGGAGCGGTACGGGGTCACGCGGGAAGCCCAGGACGAGTACGCTTTGGCGAGTCAACAGCGGACCAGCGATGCTCAGGCCGCCGGCCGACTCGATGACGAGATCGTTCCGCTGACGACGCGCAAGCTCGTGAAGGACAAGGAGACCGGAGAGATACACGAAGAGGAGGTCACCCTCACTAGCGACGAAGGCAACCGACCGAGCACTACCGCCGAGGGCCTGGCTTCCTTGAAGCCCGTAGTAGGCGAAGACAAGACGGTGACGGCCGGCAATGCCTCACAGCTCTCCGACGGGGCGTCCGCGTGTGTGGTCATGGAAGCGAAGTTCGCGGAGCAGCGCGGCCTGGAGCCACTGGGGATCTTCCGCGGGCTTTCGGTGGTGGGGCTCGAGCCCGACGAGATGGGGATCGGTCCTGTGCTCGCCGTGCCGCGCCTGCTCGAAAGAACCGGGCTCCTCATGCACGACATCGAGCTCTGGGAGTTGAACGAGGCGTTCGCCGTTCAGGTCGTTTACTGTCGAGACCGCCTCGGGATCCCGATGGAGCGCCTCAACGTGAACGGGGGCTCCATCTCGATCGGTCACCCCTACGGAATGACCGGGGCTCGCCTCACTGGCCATGCTCTCATCGAGGGGCGACGCCGGGGAGCTCGCCACGTGGTGGTGACGATGTGCGTTGGAGGTGGCATGGGTGCAGCGGGTCTTTTCGAAATCGCCTGACGACCCGGAGGAACGCGTGAGCTTCGAAGGACGTGGCGTCGTTGCCTCGTGCGGGCACTTTCTGGAGTCTTTCGGGGTCTCTAGGCCTCCAGGCGCTCGCTTCCGGTAAGCCGCCACGGGCTCGCTTCGTGTATGCCCGGTTGCCGGAGTCGTCCCAGAATCGACTCACACCACCACGTCCATACCCGCATGGTTCGCCAGCTCACTGCGATCATGTTCACCGACATGGTCGGCTACACCGCCCTGATGCAGGAGAACGAGCACCAGGCGACGCTGATCCGGGACCGGCACCGCGAGATCCTGGAGCGGCTGATCGGTGCGCAGGACGGGCGCATACTACAGTTCTACGGCGATGGCACGCTGAGCGTCTTCAAGAGCGCGATCGCGGCTGTGCGTTGCGCGATCGAGGTGCAGAGCGACCTGAGAAGCGGCGACCCCCCGATCCCGCTGCGCATTGGGCTCCACACCGGGGATGTCGTGCACGATGATGGTGGGGTCTACGGCGACGGTGTCAACGTGGCATCGCGCATCGAGGGGCTAGGCGTGGCTGGCGCGGTGTTGATTTCCGAGAAAGTCTTCGACGAGGTCAAAAACCAGCCGGACATTCAGACTAAGGGTTTGGGGCAGTTCAACCTCAAGAACGTCAAGCGTCCGATGGAGGTGTATGCCATCGCCAACAATGGCCTCACGGTGCCGGAGGACGCCGCCCTGCGGCCCCGGCGTGCGGGTACGGGTAAGAGCATAGCGGTGCTTCCCTTCGTGAACATGAGCTCGGATTCGGAAAACGAATTTTTCAGTGACGGGATGACCGAGGAGATCATCAACGCGCTCGTGCGCGTAAACGGTCTACAGGTCACCGCGCGCACGTCCTCGTTCGCGTTCAAGAACCACAGCAAGGACATCCGAGACATCGCGGAGGAACTGGGTGTCACCCACGTTCTCGAGGGTTCGGTCCGTAGGGCGGGCGACCGCGTTCGTGTCACCGCGCAGCTCATCTACGCTAAGGACGGCTACCACCTCTTCTCCGAGTCATACGACGGTGGCCTCGACGACGTGTTCGCGTTACAGGACCAGATCTCACTGAAGATCGTCGAGCAGCTGGCGAGCCATCTCGGGCCCGTGAATACCTCCGGCGACGAGGTGGACGAGCAGCTCGTCCACGGCCATACGCACGACTCCGAGGCGTACGCAGAGTACCTGAGGGGCCGCTTCGAATGGGCGCGCTGGACCCCCGAAGGCGTGCGCAAAGCGATCGCGCACTACGAGCGCTCGATCGACATGGATCCCGAGTGCGCCTTGCCGCACTCAGGGGCCGGGACGGCGTACGTGTTCATGGGGGCCATCGGCTACCTTCCTCCCGAGCAGGCCTTCCAGAAGGCTGAGCGTCACGCCAAGCGCGCGCTGGAGCTCGAGGAAAGTGCCGGCGAGGCCCACACCGCCATGGCGGCCGTGCAGTTCTTTTACCACTGGGACTGGGACGGCGCGTACCGATCGTTCCAGAAGGCGCTCAGTCTCACCCCGGGGTCCGCCGAAGCCCATCAATTGTATGGCATGTATCTGCGGGCGCTCGGTGACAACGAGGAGTCACTCGATGAACTGCGGACGGCGGTCGCGCTCGATCCGCTCTTTTACGGAATCCGCGACGAGCTCGCCAAGTCGCTGGCGGTCGCCGGAAAGCTCGACGAAGCCGAGGCCGAGCTGAAGTCGATTCTGCTCGCCGACCCCTCCTTCCGCGCCGCCACCGAGACCTTGGGGTGGATCCAGATCGCGCGCGGCCGCCCCGAAGCCGCGCTCGCGATCTTCGACACGTTGCCGCAAAAAGCGGGACATCGCTTCGCCGCTGCTTCCTCCCGGGGGTATGCGTTGGCGGCACTCGGTAGGGCTGATGAGGCGCGCGAGATGTTGGTGCTGCTGGAGAAACGGCAGGTGGAGGAACCGGACGTGGAGCTGTCAGTAGACTTCGCTCTCGTATACCAGGGACTTGGTGACTATGACCAGGCGTTTCACTACCTCGACGAAGTGGCCGACCGGAGAATGGGCGCGATGGTCTTCCTCGCGAAGAATATTTTCTGGGGTGAGGACATCAGAAGAGACGCGCGTTTCGACGCTCTACTGGAGCGGATCGGCCACCCCATGATGGCGGGGGTGTGAGACCAGGGCGACCAGTCGAGGTTACGCGAACGCCACCAGCTCCACCGGTTCGGACTTGCCACGCAAGGTCGCGGGCCCCATCGCCGTGGCGGTCCAGCCGTCCGGAAGGGTAAGACGTTCAAAGAGATCGGCCGACGAGAGCAGTCGTTTTCCGAGCCGGGCACACTCTGCTTGAATGCGCGCTCCGGTGTTGAGCACGTCGCCGTTGAAGACCAGCCCCTTCTTCAGATCCCCGATCTGCGCGGTCATCACCTCTCCCACGTGCACGCCGGCCTTGAATTCGGGCACGACCCCGAATCGGTCCAAATAGGTCTGCTTCTTCCTCTGGATAACTTCGTCGATGTCGAAGAAGACACGGATACATTTTGCGTCTTTGACGCCGCGCTCCTCCTTCCAGGTCAAGACGGCTTCATCCCCGACGTACTCATAAATCTCTCCGGCGTTGTCGAGGACGGGCCCGGAAATGTCTCGGAAGAACTCGTTGACCAACTCGTAGTAGGCCTCGGGCCCCAGGTCTTCGGCGAGCGCCGTCGAGGACTTGAGGTCGAGGAACATGAAGATGCGAGCCTCGCGGCGAGGGCGGTGGTATCGACCCAGTACATAACGCAGCAGCACGCCGGGGCCCAGCAGCCGATCGAGCTGTCGAAAGAAGACGATGCTCGTGTACAGCACGAAGCCGACCGCCGCTTGCATGTAGTAACCTGGATCAGCCAGGGACGCCCAGAAATCCTCCATGGTCAATCCTTGCAACGTACCCACGAAGAGGCCGGCGAGCGCGAACGTTACGAGCAGGGATCCAATGTAGGTTACCGATTTTGCCAGGATCGCGACGGAGAACGGAAGTCGCCTCATCCGCTCGTCGAACGAGGACTCCTTGAGCAGAGCCAGCGGCATCGCGAGCACGATCCCGACGAACACGCCGATGAGCCAGTTCTCGTCGCCGATTCCTTGATCGAGCGCGGCGTCGATGAACTGGTAGCTAACGGCGACGGGGATGCAAACCATCATGATCAGGAGGGCAGTCCTGAGTCGGCGTGCAGTATTCGCGGTCATGACATCCTTGGACCTGAGACAACTTCGGCTCCGGGACGCGCAGACGCGTGCGTCGACCAATTGTTGGATTGGGTAAGCTCCCCCATAATGGTGGGTGGGCTGAAGGCGCGCTGAGGGAATCGTGAGCTACATCTTTCGGGGGTGGGGGAAATAAGGCACCCGACCATGAGCGCGATGACCCTGGGGGCGAAGCTCGCGCTCGCGGCAGGGATCGCTCTCACCCCTCTCGGAGTCGTGGAGCCGCTTAAGGCCCAGGTAGTGCCCCTCCCCTCGCCCGGCACTGATTCGGTGACTGTGATCCCGGGCGCCTACGGCGCGAGCGCTCTCTACGCCTGGCTCATGGGAAGTGGGTACCGCTCGCTCTGGACCACGCCGATCCGGGTACCGGTTGCCAATCTGGACGACCTCGGCGGCGGCCTGACCCCGATGCGGCTCGGTGGTGGCATGACGACGCGCACATTGCACATGCGGGGAGCCGACGGCAGACGGTATGTCTTCCGGTCGGTTGACAAGACACCCAGTGACCTCATGCAGGAATTCGAGGGCACGCCGCTGCAGGCGATCCTTCAGGACCAAATCAGTTCCTTCCATCCGTCCGGCGCGCCGGTAGTCGCCCGGCTGCTCGATGCCGTCGGCGTGCTACACCCCGATCCGCAGTACCTGGTCGTCCCAAACGACCCCCGCCTGGGAGAGTTCCGCGACGAGTTCGCGGGCATGCTCGTACTCTTCGAAGAACGTCCGGACGACGGTCCCGACGGCACGCCGGGCTTCGCGGATTCGCGCGAGATTGTAGAGCTGCGGGAGCTCTTCGACATCCTCGAGACAGGGCCTGAACACCGTGTCGACGTCGTAGAGCTCCTTCGAGTGCGCATGGTCGACCTACTCGTAGGCGACCGAGACCGAAGCCACAACAACCACCTCTGGGCCCGTATCGAGGAAGGTGGAGTGTCTCGCTGGCGTGTGATTCCACGGGACCGCGACCAGGCGTTCGTGCGTATCGACGGATTGTTAAAGACACTGGCACGCAAGTACGAGCCGCGCCTCGTCACGTTCTCCGAAGTATACCCGAACATCGACGCGGTCACACGCAACGCGTGGGACATGGACCGTAACCTGCTCGTCTCCATGGACCGGGAGACCTGGCTCTCCGTGGTCGAAGAGGTGGGGGAGCTGCTGACCGATGAGGTGATCGCGGACGCGGCCCGCCAGATGCCCCCTGAGCACTACGCCGTCTTCGGCGAGGAGCTAACTCGTTCCCTCCGACTCAGGCGTGACCATTTACCGGAGGCGGCACAGCGCCTCTATGAGATCGTTTTCGGCCACGCGGACGTCCACGCGACTGACCGTGCCGAGCAGTTTCGGATCGAGCGCCAGGCGAGTGGGGCCGTGAGCCTTACCTTCGGGCTGCGCGGCGGCTCGGCGACCAGCTTTGCCAGGACGTTCGATCCTGCGGAGACGAGCGAGATCCGCCTTTATATGCACGGTGGTGACGACCGCGCGGTGTCGCGGGGCCCGGCGAGCCCGATTCTGGTGCGCTTGATCGGCGGCGGAGGCGCTGACCGGTTCGACGGTGAGGCTCGGGGCAGCATCGTCTACGACGATGTGTCGGACTCCGAGTACGCGGACGGCCTCGGTGCCAGAGTTGAGGACCGTCGGGCGCCCAGGCCTTACTCTTGGTTCGAGGAGGAGCGAACGCTCGATTGGGGGTTGCGTTGGATACCCGAACCACGAGTCAGCTACGATGCGGATCGTGGACTGGTGCTTCTGACTGGGGCGAAGATCGATCGGTACGGATTCCTCAAGGATCCGTACAGCTCACGGACCCGGTTCGGTGCCGGTCTTTCCTTGGGGCTCATCGAACCGTTCTTCGATCTCTCACACCTACGCCGCTCCGCGATCGGCTCGGCCGATCTGCGGTTGAGCGGCCGCTGGAGCGGGATTGAGATCATCGATTACTACGGTCCTGGCAACGAACGGGGGACTCCCGGGCCGGTGAGCTATCACCGCGTGCCGCACAAGCAGGTCACGCTGTCCCCGGTGGTGAGCTTGGGAGACGGTGAGGAGAAGTACTTCGAGGTCGGGCCGATCTTCCGGCACACGTTCACGGACACGACCAAGGTCGACGACAGCTTCGTCGCGGACACGGATCCGTATGGATCGGGAAAGTTCACGCAGGTGGGTCTCCAGGCGTCGTTCCAGTTCGATTCGCGCGACATGTTGGGCACGCCTGGGAGCGGATATTTTGTCCAGGGCGGTGGCAGTGTGTATCCTCAGCTATTCGACGTCGATCAGGGCGCGTTCGGCGAGCTGCACGGAGAAGCGGCCGGCTACCTGTCCCCCGAGGGTGGCAACCCCACGCTGGCCGTCAGGGTCGGGGGGAAGAAAGTCTGGGGTGTCTTCCCTTTCGCGGAGTCGGCGTTCTTGGGTGGCTCACGCACGGTGCGCGGCCTGAGGGAGCAGCGGTACGCCGGGCACGCATCGGTTTATGGCAGCGCGGAGTTCCGAGTCTTTCTCTTGCGCACGTTAGTGTTGGCGCCGGCCGACTTGGGCCTGTTCGCCCTAGCCAACATCGGGCGTGTGTATTCGCCCGGAGAGAGCTCGTCGAAGCTGCATAACGGAGTCGGTGGCGGCATCTGGCTGGCGCCCGTCAGGCGCTCGAGCACCGTGCAGTTCTCGCTCGCGCGCAGCGAAGGACGAACGGGCTTCTACCTAGGCCTCGGCTTCGCGTTCTAGTGGCGCTGGAGCCATGTCGGCCAGGAAGTCCCGGAACGCCTCCTGCGATCGCACGGGCGGCTTGCCATCGGCCTTGACGTACGGGTTGGCACCGCTCGCGTCGATCCAGCGGGCCTTCGTGTTGTCCGCTAGCTCCAGATCCAGGAGTCGACGCAACTGTCGTTTGATGTCGGGGTCGTACACCGGCAATGCGACCTCCACACGCCGGGACAGGTTGCGCTTCATCCAATCTGCGGAAGCCAGGTAGACGACCTCGTCGCCTCCGTTGTGGAAGGCATAGATGCGGGCATGCTCGAGGTGCCGATCGAGGATGCTTCTGACCCTGATGGTCTCGCTCTGGCCGGGTACACCCGGCACCAGTCGGCAGATGCCGCGAGCGATGATTTCAATCGGAACACCGGCCACAGACGCATCGTACAGCCGCTTGATGATCTTCTTGTCCTCCAGGGCGTTCATCTTGAGCGTCATGCCGCTCGGTTTACCCTCCCGGGCTGCTTTGGCCTCTCGTTCGATGAGCTTGTAAAAGCCCTTTCGGAGCGTCAGCGGGGCGGTCAGGAGGTGCTCCGTGGTAGGCTCCTCGATCTCCCCGGCCAGGAATCGGAAGACCTGTTCGACGTCCTTCGTGATACGCTCGTCGCATGTGTAGACACCGTGGTCGGCGTAGATGCCCGCGGTCTTTTCGTTGAAGTTGCCGGTGCCGACGTAGGCGTAGAGACTGCGTTCGTCTCCGTCCCGTCCCGCGACGAGCGCGATTTTGGCGTGCACTTTCAGCCCCTGCATGGAATAAAGGGTCCGCACGCCGGCGGCCTCGAGTTGATTGGCCCAATGGAGGTTGGACTCCTCGTCGAAGCGGGCCTGGACCTCCATGAAGACCGTGACGTTCTTGCCGGCGTGAGCGGCCTTGATCAGCGCGGTGAGCACGTCCGAGTCACGTGCCACGCGGTACACCGTGAGCCACAGCTCTTCGACGTCGGGGTCCTCCGCGGCCTCGTTGAGGAAACGCACGAAGTGGTCGAACGACTGATACGGTGTGTGGACGACCTGATCCCGATCGCGCACGGCGGCCATCACTGAGTCGACGCCGTCGAGAACGGGGTGGGGCAGCGTCGGCCAAGCTGGGTACGACAGGTCCATCCGGCCGAAGCGGGGGAAGCCGAGGTAGTCCTTCAAGTTGTGGTAGCGCGCCCCGAGAACCAGGTCCTCTTCCTTCAGGCCGAGGCCGTGCTGTAGCCGGTGAATGACCACGTACGGAGTGCGCATGTCGTACAGGAAACGGCTCGGGACCCCCGTGTCGCGATTCTTGAGGCTCTTCCGAATCGCCTCGACCAAGTCACCCTCGAACTCGTCCTCGACGTGCAGCTCCGCGTCGCGTGTCAACTTGACCGCGTACGATCGGCCGACCGCATACTTCGGGAAGATCTGGTCGAGGTTGTACCGGATCAGATCGTCGAGGAACATGACCTCGTGTGTGTCGCCTCGCTCCGGCAAGGTGATGAAACGGGGCAGCGAATCACTAGGTACCTTGATGAGGGCATACTCGGGGGCCCAAGAGTCGAGGACTTCCCGGCCCCTCTCGAACAGCTCGACCACGAGGTAGACCTGGTTGTTGTCGAGGAACGGGGAGCCGTCGTCGCCTTGCAGCATGAAGGGTTCGACGAGGGGACGTACCTGCTCCGTGAAAGTGTCACGCAGAAACTCGTGATGCGCTGCGGCGACGGAGCTTTCGTCGACGCGAGTGAAGCCCGCCATTGCCAGCTCGTCGAAGATGCCTCCTATGATCGGGCCGTACTGTTCTTGCTGTTGCAGAACGATCTTGTGGATGTCGTGAAGCAAACGGTGCGGGCTGATGCCCAGCCTCGCCACATCGGTCTTACCGAGCCGCAATAAGCTGCGCAGCGAAGCCACACGTACCCGGAAATACTCATCGAGGTTGGACGAGAAGATACCGCAGAAGAAGAGCCGCTCGAGCACAGGAACCGCGGGGTCTGCGGCCTCCTGCAAGACCCGGTGCCCGAACCGGAGCCAACTGGTTTCGCGATCCAGGTAGGTGTACTTCGACTTTCCGCTTTCGTCGGACATCTCCACGCCTCCCGACGGAAGTCTGCGCACTAGGGCTGTCTGCTGCGACGAAAGGTAGGGGCGCACGTCGGTGGGAGCACGGCCTCCCAGAAGATTTCATTGCTCCTCCCAGGCCGTGTGCCATAACGTGGAAGGAGTGAACCACTCGGAGGACGACCCGATGCACGAACCGTACGAGTCGCGTGACCTGACCCTCGCAGACGACGCAAGCAACCTCTCGACCATCGCGATCTCCGCGCTCGCGGCGCTCGTCGTCACGGCGGGCCTCTTAGCGCTCGCCAGGAGACCGGTTCCGGTTCACGAGATGGAGGCAGCCCCGTTCGTGGTCGTGCCGGCGATCCCCATGGCCCCCCTGGTCCCCGTGGTCGATGTGGAAGCTGGGGCAGACCGGCTCTACGGCCATGTCGTCACGAAGGGAGGCAACCAGCTCCGAGGTTACCTGCGGTGGGACGGGCGCGAAGCGAGTTGGTCCGACGTGCTGCCGGCGACCCGACCCGGAGGGAGTGCGCTGGCTGGAGTGCGCTTCGGAAACGTCGAACGGCTGGAGCCGATGGGTGCTCGCAACCTCGAGCTGACCCTGAAGACCGGCCAAGTCGTGCGGCTCAATGCGGTCGCCCAGCAGGGAGGGGCCACGCTGAGCCCGATGACGATCGAGACCGACGGTCGGGTCGTCGAGGTTCCAATGCGCGATCTGGAATCGGTGGACTTCCTGCCCGAGCCGCTCGACCGAGCACCGAGCGCTGAACGGCTGCACGGGACGCTGATCACTCGATCGGGCCTAGGCTTCACCGGCTACATCGCTTGGGATCTCGACGAGTTGGACGACTCAGGGGTGCTGGAAGGATTGCGACGGCAGATCCCCTTCGCCGAGATCGCCTCGATCATGCGTTTCGGAGCGGAAGGTGTCCTGGTAGCGCTTGCCGACGGCTCCGAGATTGTGCTCTCGGGCACGCCCGAACTCACCGAGTCGAACCGTGGCATCGTTGTGTCCGACCCGGCGCTTGGCGGCGTCGTCGTGCCGTGGCATCAGTTCCAGGAACTCCGCCTGCACCGCTCGGAGGCGCCCGCCACATACGAACACTTCGGTGGCGGGGAGACCCTCACCGGCACGGTTGTGACCATGTCGGGAGAGGAACTGTCCGGTCTCGTGCGCTGGGACGTGGACGAGGAGAGCACCTGGGAGCTGCTAGATGGCCAGCTCGATGGCATCCAGTTCCACGTAGAGTTGAGTCAGGTCTTGGCGATCCGGAAGTTCCGCTACGGGGCGAAAGTCGACCTGCTCGATGGACGGAGCTTCTACCTGTCCGGGTCGAATGACGTCAACTGGTCGAACAAGGGCATTGAAGTGCGCTCGGACGGTAGCGTCCACAAGGTGGCCTGGAGGGACTTCGAGCAGTTTCGGCGTGAATAGCTAATGGTCACCAGCTCCGGCTGATCCGCATCCCGAGCGTGAAGTCTACGGCCGGTGTGTCGGAAGGGATATCCTCCTGGAAGCTCACGTCCCAACGCCACGCCACGCCCAATCGCCCGGTGAGGCCCAAGACGAGGTTAGTGGGGGGACGGTCCAGTTCGCGGTCCCTGAAGCCCTTCATCACAGGTGTCGCCACAGAGAACTGGATGACTCCCGCCACAGACTCGTTTAGCGCCCGCTCGGCGCCTACCATCAAGAACCCGGCCGCTGCCCGCGTCACAGCCTCGAGTTCGGGAGAAACACGCGCGGTGGATGCACCCACCATGCCGTGCAGATACCATGTCTCGAAGGACATCTGGCCCAGAGCCAATAGGGAAAAGTCGGTGCGCTCCTGGCCGATGCGGTCTTGATGGGTCGGGATTCGAGTCACAGCTCGCAAGCTCAGCAGGCTCCTGCGGTCCGCGCTCGCTACCGCTTCCCACTTGGCGAAGAGCCGCACGTCTTCGAGCGCGAAGGTCCTCTGACCTGCGTCGAGGAGCACGACGTCGTGCGCGCCCTCGAGTCGCTGGTCGAACTCGTCGGAGGCGTACCGCTCACGGTTCGCGTTTCCGAGGCTGAATTTCCTGTGCCACCACGAGATGAAGGAGTCGAGCTGGCCTCCGCCGGTCGTCTCGAAAGTCAGACGTCCTCCGATCTCCAGCCCTTCGATCACGCCGTATCGCACCGTGGTGGTCGAGAGCAGTCGCTCCATGTCCATGAGGAGCTCGTGCGTGTCGGCTGAGTCCTGCTCAAAGATGTTCGAGAATCCGAGCCAGACGTCGGTGCTGAACACGCCGGGCGCGAGCGTAACCGCTCGTTCCGTCATCGGCGTGTAGGAAATCCGCTGTAGTGGTCCTCCTTCCTCGGAGGTCAGCGGCCCGAAAGCGGCGACCTGCGCCGCGATCGGCGGCGCCAATAGCAGGCCAAGGACTGCTGCCACGACAGAGCACGCGGTAGAGCGCGCGGTCACCTCGCCTCTTCTCATGGTCATGCAGCGAATCTTCGCGGTCTTGGATGTAGCAGGCCAGGCGCGCCACCGCCGTGGCCCGCCTGTTGGATTGATTTAGAAAAGTCCGGGGGTTGAGTGATTTAGAAATGTCCCCCCCCCCCCCCAGGGCGTTAAGGTGAATCAAGAGACTCCCTCCATCGAGGGAGTCGAAGCCGACGGCCGCGAAGTGGCAGTCGTAGCGCGATGCCGAGCGATGGCGCGCGGATTTGCGATGAGCCTGCCGTGCTTACGCCAGGGGTGATCGGGTCCAGGTTTGGGCGGCGTGGGACGTGACTTCGCTGTCTTGGCCGTAGAGAGCGTCTTCTTGGTTCGGGGCGGACGAGAGTTTTGGGGTCTGGGCTTGGGCAGCTCCGCGACAGGTTCGAGATCGAGATAGCGCTTCTTGAAGCGGAAGCGGGTGGAGCCATCGATCCGGAGTTCGACGGTGATTTTGTGACGGGGCCGGATCCCTCGGGCCTGGCACTTGGAGATCTGCCATCTACGGCTGCTGTATTGAATGGTGAAGTCGTTGCCGACAGAGCGAGTGAGGGTCTCAGCGAAGAGCGCGTCGAGATCGGGCCTCTTCGAGAGGCGACGGTGTGCGTTACGGGACTCAGCGGGCTCGACCGCGAAGCGTTCGTTCCAGAACGGGAGGTAGATGTCGTCGAGGTAGCGGTTGGCGTCTTCGAGCGTCGAGATGTTTGCGACCCTCAGCTCCTTGACCAGGCGGTCCTGCGAAGTGCCGAAGTTACGCTCGACGCGACCCTTGGCCTGGGGCGAGTGTGCGAGGATCAGCTCGACGTTGAGCTCACGCAGGGCCTTGCGAATAATGGACTCGGTACGCTTGGTGTCGCGCTCTTCGAGCGGGATCGCCGAGACAGGCCGGGTCCACTGGCCAAAGTGGCCCGCCTTGTCGGTGTAGAAGGCGATGGGACGGCCATGGCGGCGCAGGTAGTCGATGGCGATCTGCCGGTTGGCTGCTCCCGTGTCGCGTGGGACGAAACGGGCCATCATGAGCTGGTTCGTGGCATCGTCATGCATCTGAATGAGCACGAAGCGGCCAGCAGCGCGGTCCTCGAACCAGGCGTGCTCGGAGCTGTCCCATTGGATGAGCTCGCCGAAGGCCGCCCTGCGCGCTCTGGCCTTGCGATGCCTCGCCCTCCTGCGCTTCGGCTTCCAGGCACCCTCCTCGATCATCCACTTGCGCAGGGTGCCGGCCTTCAGCGGCCCGATCTCAGCGTCGCGTGACAGGTGCTCAGCGAGCAGCGTCGGCCCAAAGCCCTCGAACACAGGCTCACGCGCCCGCTTCAACGCTCGGCCCCGCATCTGCGACGCCTTGGCCCGATTCGAGCGTCGGCCGCGAAGCCCATGGATCACCACTCCGTCTCCTGCTCGCTCCCATCTCCTGCGTAGCCTGCGGAAGTGGCGTGAGGTTATGCCCAGCAACTCCGCCCCTCGCCTGGCCGCTACTAGTCCCTGCTCCACCTGCTTCAGTACCGCCAGTCGGTCTCGATCTCGCTGGCTCAATGTCAGCATCTCCTCCCCCGGTTCCGTTTGCTCGCTCCACTCCGAACGAACAAACTCCGAAA
Source organism: Longimicrobiales bacterium (assembly GCA_965226625.1). Taxonomy (GTDB): domain Bacteria; phylum Gemmatimonadota; class Gemmatimonadetes; order Longimicrobiales; family Gaopeijiaceae; genus UBA1138. Next base: position 1,592,826 of record CBDDDK010000003.1, on the reverse strand, counting down.
GAGGACATTTCTACTTCAACCAAACCGGACATTTCTATTTCAATGCTACACCCGCCGTGGCCCGCCACTTGCGCTCGCGACCCGTCCAGAGAGACGGCTTGCCCGAAGGCGCTCGCGAGACGGCGAACACCGCCGTATAATTCCGTGACGGTAGGAGGTTGGCGGGCCTCTCCCAGAGCCTCCGTATGCCCTCTGCCAGGAGTCGCGCGATGGGCGATGCTGAATCCGTGGGCTTGCTGGAGAAAAAATACTCCAGACGGTCCTTCATTAAGGGCGTGATCGCTGTCGGCGCGACCGCCGCCTCGACCGGATACTTGCTGGGTGGTCCGCTCGCTGTGGGCGCGCAGTCGATGCTTGGAGCGGCCGAACGACTCATCACGCTCAACGTCAACGGTCAGGATCGTCGGGTCGACGTTCTTCCCAACGAGACGTTGGCCATGACCCTCCGATACCGGCTCAACATGACGGGCACGAAGCTCGGGTGTGACCGAGCCGAATGCGGCGCCTGTACGGTTCTGATCGACGGGGTCAACCACTACGGCTGCTCGATGCTCACGCATCAGGTGCGCGGGCGGGCCGTCACCACCATCGAGGGCCTCGAGAACCCGGACACGGGCGAGCTGAGCATCGTGCAGCAAGCGGTGCTCGAAGAGGGTGGATTCCAATGTGCTTTCTGCGCTCCGGGCTTCATTATGAGCATGGAAGCGATGATCCGTGTGAATCCGAACCCGACGCGCGAGGAAGCGGCGCATGCACTCTCCGGCAACCTCTGCAGGTGCGCCGACTACGACAAGATCCTCACCTGCGCGATGCGAGCTGCCGAGCTCGCGCGCAGCGTTTAGGAGAGCGATATGGCTGAGAAACTGATCGGAACCGATATCGCGCCGCCGGACCTGGTCGCGAAGATCACGGGTCGCGCCCGCTACGCCGAAGACTTCCGCCCCGACGGGATGGTATTCGCCAAGCTCCTTCTTAGCCCGATGCCGCACTGTCGCGTGCGGGGGGTGGACGTGAGCCGCGCGCTCGCGATGGAGGGAGTCGTCGATATTCTGCGCGCCGAGGAGGTGCCGCAACGAGAGGGCCCGCGGGAGGCGTGCCTGACCGACGAGCCGCACTACGAGGGTGAGCCGGTGCTCGCGGTGGCGGCGGTCACCGAGGAGATCGCCGCCGCGGCGATCGAAGCGATCGACGTCGACTTCGAGCCGTTGCCGTTCGTATTGGACCCGCTCGACAGCTTGCGACCTGGTGGTCCGACGGCCTACTCCGAAGGCAACCGCTTCGCGCGGCTGCCCGACGCGGAGCAGGGTGACCCTCCGGCCTGGATCGACTTCAAGTGGACGGACGCGGATTTCGTGGAGATCGACGCCGGCCGCATGCCCAACGCCGAGCCGCTGGTCGAGTGGAGCAAGGGTGACGTGGACGCGGCGTTCGCCGGGGCGGACCTGATCGTCGAGGACGCGATCGTCCACCAGTCGGTTACGCATCACCCGATGGAGCCGCGCACCAACATGGCGTACTGGGAGAACGGCAAACTGTTCGCCCATGTGTCGACACAGTCCACGCAGCGTACGAAGGCTGCAATGGCTGGTGCCGTCGGCATCGATCCTGAGGACGTGGTCTTGATCGCCGAGTACTGCGGCGGTGGCTTCGGGTCGAAGATCGCCGGCACGACGGTCATGCAGATTCCGGCGATCTTCTCGCGTAAGATCAACCGGCCGGTCATGCTGCGCATCACTCGCTACGAAGAGAACTATGTGGGCCGCGCCCGCCCAGGCTTTCAGAGCTGGGTCAAGATGGCCTTCCGGAGCGATGGCAAGTGCACGGGCGTCGACCTCTATATCGTCGAGGAGGGCGGAGCGTATGGCTCGGGGGACAATGGGACGGCAGGCGCGATCGCCGACTTGATCTACACTCCTCAGAACATGCGCTTTCGCGCCGTGCCGATGCTGACGAACACTCCGCCCAAGTCCGCACAGCGGGGTCCAGGTGGGGCGCAGATCGTCTCTATGCTCGAACCGATCTTGGCGAAGGCCGGTCGGGAGCTTGGGATCGATCGGCTCGAGATGCGCATGATCAATGCGCCGGATCCGGACGTGGTGTTCGGTCCGCGCGGTACGGCACTCACGAGCGTGCACGCCAAGGAAGCGCTCGAGAAGGGCGCCGAGATCTTCGACTGGGCCGGCAAGCAGGAGCTCTCGGGCCGGCGCGAAGGCACAAAAGTCACCGGCATGGGCGTCGCCCTGTCGCCGTACACGGCGGGGTCGGTCGGATTCGACGGACTCATTCTCATCCGCCCGGACGGAAAGCTCTACGTCCACCAGGGCATCGGAAACCTCGGCACACACTCCATTTCCGACACTGCACGTCCGGCTGCGGAGATTCTCGGTCTCGATTGGGACCAGGTCGAGATCGTGTGGGGTGATTCGAGCCGTGGCATGCCGCGCAGCGCCGTGCAGGCGGGCAGTCAGACCACACACGCACACACACGCGCCAACCATGCGGCGGCCACCGATGCGGCGCGCAAGATCCGCCAGATCGCGGCGCAAAGCCTCGGCGGTTCGCCGAACGACTACGTGCTCGACAACGGCCGCGTCTTCCGGCGCGGCGGCGGTGCTGGAATGTCGTTCGCGCAGGTCGCGGAACGCGCCATCCAAATGGGTGGCGAATACGACGGCCACGAGCTCCCAGGGGACATTCACCGGGAAACGGTGCCCGCGGCGGAGATGCTCGCCGGAGAAGGCCTCATGGGTGTGGCGAAGGACAACTACGGCCGCACTGGCAGCACCTACACGTTCGTCGCCGGCTTCGCGCTCGTCGAGTTGGACGTCGAGACCGGCGTCGTGGACATCAAGGAGTTCGTCGGTGTGACCGACTGCGGAACGGTAATCCACCCTCGCAGTCTAGGGGCTCAGCTATTCGGAGGGTGCATCCAGGGTATGGGGATGGCGATGACCCAGCGCTGGGTCTTCGACCCGCAGTACGGTGTGCCGTTTGCGAACCGACTCTACACCGCGCGGCCTCCGGGCATGCTCGATATACCGCTGGACATGAAATGGGACGCGGTCGGTATCGCCGACCCGCAGACGCCCGTAGGCGCCAAGGGCATCGGTGAACCGCCTGTCGGGGCGGGCGCTGGCGCGCTCACGACGGCGATCGCGGACGCGATGGGTGGGCGGTGCCTGTGCCGCACGCCACTGACGCCCGACATCATCCTCGCGGAGCTCGAAGGACGCGACCCCGCGTTCGGCCGCCTCGACCAACACGTCGGCTAGGGAGAAGAACCATGGCGATCATCAAGGACATGATTCCGGCCTTCGACCTCTTCCAGCCGACGACCGTGGACGATGCGTTGGCCTTGTTGGACGAGCACCGCGGCGAGGCGTGGGTCCTCGCGGGGGGGCTCGACTCGTACGATTGGTTCAAAGACCGCATCAAGCGCCCGAAAGTGGTGGTCGACATCGGTGGAATCGAGGAACTCAGGGGCATCAGCGACGCTGAGGGCGGTCTCGAGATCGGGTCGATGACGACGCTCACTGAGATCGTGAACCACCAGCGCATTCGTTCTGAGTACTCGTTGCTCGCAACGGCGGCCGAGCACGTTGCGACCCCACAGATCCGCAACCAAGGCACATTGGGTGGCAACATTTCCCAGGATACCCGTTGCTGGTATTACCGAAGCGGGTGGCCATGCTATCGCGCGGGTGGGAACATCTGCTACGCCTCGGCACCCAAGGCAATGAACCGTGAGCACGCCATCATGGGGACCAGCCGGTGCGTAGCTGTGAACCCTTCGGATACCGCGCACGCACTGATCGCGCTGGACGCGAAGATGATCGTGCGCAACGGCGGGTCACCGCGAGTACACGACGCGGAGGACTTTTTCATCGGGCCGTCGATCGACATCACGCGCATGACGGTCGTGAAGCCCGACGATCTACTTACGGCCATCCACGTGCCGGCCGTATGGGCGAACGCGCACTTCTACTATGAGAAGGTGCGAGATCGCGGCTCTTGGGACTTCCAACTCGTGAGCGTAGCCGCGGCGTTCCAGGTCTCCGGTGGCACGATCGGCGACGCGCGCATCGCGGTGGGCGGTGTCGCTCCGTACCCCGTGCGGCTCGACGCCGTCGAGCGGCTCGTCGCCGGCACTTCGGGCGGTGAGAGCGTCGCGAGCGAGGCGGGTGAGCTGTCCGTCCAGGGTGCGCGCGCGCTGCGCCACAACGACTACAAGATCCCGATGATGAGGAACTTGGTTCGTCGGGCCGTCAGGAGCGTCACGTAATGGAACTCTGGCGCACAGCCGCGAACCCGTGGGGCCAGGACGTGCTCATCGGAGTGTCCTGGGACCTCATGTACGCCGCTATCATCGTCGCGGCGGTCTACCTCATCGGACATGCGGTGTGGATCAAGACCCGGCCGGCGGCGGAGCACATGGACACTGGCGCCCCCCCGCCAGGCCTTCCGGAGCGGATCCAACGCCACTCGTTGGCCGCCCGCGTATTCCACTGGACGATGTCGGCATCGATGCTCGTTCTGCTCGCCACTGCGTTCGTTCCGGTGCTCGGACTCCAATTTCCGTGGGTGACGATTCACTGGATTGCCGGTGTGGTGCTGACCGCGACCATCGTTTACCACGTCATCCACTCGATCGTCTGGCAGGACTTCTGGGCAATGTTCCAGATCGGCTTCGGCGAGGGCATCGCACACCTCAAGCACATCCTGTCGGCGAAGGCCCCGGCTCCGCCGAAGGCAGGCAAGTATCCGTTCGACCATCGCATGTTCCACCACGTGCTCGTCGTCGTGGGACTGGGCGTGATCGCTACGGGATTGCTCATGATAGTCCGGATCGATACGCCGCTCTGGACCCCCAACCCGTATTTACTTGCAGACAGCACATGGGGCGTGGTTTATGTAGTGCACGGCATGTGCGGCGTATCACTCATCTTCTTCACCGCGGCGCACATCTACTTCGCGCTGCGGCCGGAGAAGTGGTGGATAACGTGGTCCATGATCCGGGGCTGGGTCGACCGCGAGCACTACCTGGCGCACCACGACCCGGCGAAGTGGGTCGTGACTGAGGGGACTCCTCCTGCCGCGAGCGGCGCGGTCGCGGACGCGTCCGTCAGCGCGCCTCGCGAACTGGAATAGCGAGGTGAGGGGTGGGTTCTAGCCCGCCGCGCACCTTCTTCCCTTCCTCAGGAGTAGCCGTGTCCTCGCTTCGCGACGACGTGAAGGGCCGTATCGACCACGTCGAAGAGAGCTACGAGTTCTTTCTCGCCTTCGCAGCGCAGGGATTGACCAGCGACCAGGGCTCCAAGACCGGCGGTCAGTTGCGGGGCTTTCTGAACAAGTGCGAGGGAGCGCTGGACGGACTCGCGGACACGATGCGGGGACTGGTAGCGGAGGAATCGCTCGAGCCGGCGACGACATGGGCGGAGGTGCTGGACGTCGTGGAGCGCGACGCATCTGACACCTTGTCGGCGCTCCGGCTCGTGGCCGCTCAGCCCTCTATAAGCTCGCAGCTCATCGACAACCTCAACGCGAACATCCATTTCCGTGCACTACTGACGGATCTCTTCCTGGTGGATGAGCTGATAGGGGCCTGATGCGACCGTGACTGCGTTGCTCGGGATAGCGGCCGTCTTGCTCGTCGGATCGAGCCTCCTCAAGCTGCGTGCCGCGGAGCGAGCTAAGCTGGGGCTTCACTTTCCTTCCATCCTCGAGCTGCTCGCCGGCCTCGGGATCGGGGCGTCGATGCTGGGCGGCGGACCCAACGTGGACATCGCGTTCCGCTTGGCGCTCGGCGCGGTGACGCTGGTGCTCGTGTCCTCGGTGAGCATGGTCCTGAAGCTTTCGGTGCGGCGACGCGAGGGTGATGAATCGGAGGGGGCTAGGCTCTTTACATACGTGAACTACCTTTCCCAGCAGACGTCGCGGGACGAGCCACCTCCACTACTCTGAAACCCTGTTCATGACCGGTCTTCAATCCCTCGGGAGTATCGGGGAGTTCGTCGGCGCTGTAGGCGTAGTCATCTCATTGGTGTACCTGGCGCAACAGATGAAGCAGAACACCACTTCGGTGCGCGCGGCTTCGTTCAACTCCATGGTGCAGAACAGCATCGGACTGTTGGAGCACTCTTTCCGGGACTCCGAGTTCGCTGCATTCGTCTTGCGGGCAGAGCGAGATCCCGATGCGCTCTCTCCGGAGGAGAGTGTGCGCTGGGATGCTTACATGACCGCCGTCTACCGCCACTTCGGCAACCTCATTTACCAGCACCGAGTCGGCGCGCTCGATCCTCTCATGTGGGAGGCGTATCAGGCGACGCTCAAGGAGCACCTGCGCACCCCCGCGTGGGCTTCTTGGTATGAAGAAGCACGGGCACGTATTCAGCGTGGCGCTGACGCGGCAGGTCGCGGAGGCTCGCACGGAGCTCGCGGCGGAGAGCGACTCGGCGTCGTAGAAGGGAACGTGCCACTTGCTCGACCGACTCTCGCCCTTCTACCTTTCACATAGGGAAGGGCCGGCCGCTCCGGCCCCTCCCGGACCCCACATGGGGTTCGCGACGGCCCGCCCGGCTTACGAGCTGGGGCAGCGTAGGGAAGAGGCTCTTCCTGGCTGGCGTCCAACCTGAGCGGACTTCCAATACACAACGAACTGGCAGCTCGCAGAGTCGTCGCCGTGGCTCTTGCTCGCGCTGAGTATTGTGTCGGAAGGGGGAGCGCAGTCCATGCGTGCGCGGTTCCGGATTCGGAAGCAAGACGGTGGAGAGCTGACCCCAGGCAGCCTCGAAGCCTTCACCCGGCTAGTGAGGTCGGGAGAGATCGAAGAGCTCGATCTCATCTATGATGCGCTCACTGGTGAGTGGGCGCCCGCGAGGGCACATCCCGTGTACCGGACGGTCCTGGACGGCATGCATCTAGAGGAGGACCTCGGTCTGTCCCTAGTGCCACCGAAGCCGGAACCGAGCCGCGAGGATGCGGCCCGGGCGTTCATCGCCGAGATGGAGGAGGAACGTCGGGACGACCCTGATCGTCCTGAACAGTTGCCTGACGTTCTGTTGCTCGATCGTGCCGCAGTCGAGTTGAGCCGAGACGCACAACCAGAACCCCCGGTGCTCGCTCCCGAGGCAGCGGCGCGCAAACGCCCGCGTGTCCGGCCGAAGCCGGGTCCTCAGCGCGGCCCGATGCTATTGATGCTCCTTGGATCTTCGCTACTGGTAGCGGCGGTGATCGCGTTCCTTCGCACCAAGGCTTCCTTGCTCGAGGCGCGGTCCACGGGGGTCGTGATGAGCGTGAACACGGTCCGGGCGCTTCCGGCGCTCGAAAGAGAGACGCGGCGGCGTGCGGTCGAGACGATGCAGGCGGGGGCTCGAGCGTTGATGAGGGAGGTCCAGGCCGGTGCGATTCCTGAAGGCTGGCTCGACGGGAGATACCTCTCGAATGCCGCCGAGTATGGGGACGTTCGGGACGCCTGATACGCGTACCATGCGTTCGTACGCGAGCTGCGAACTCGGGAGAGTCGCCTGCACGGGGCCGCATACCTGGGGGCACTCGACGCCGAGAGCGTGGACGGTGCTTTACGGTCTCTCCGTCTCGCGCGTGCGCGCTCCGACTTCGCGGCGGGCAGGGCTCATCGAGAAGAAGTGTACGGGCGGATCGAGGAACTGTCTTTGGCTGCGCTCGCGCTACACGAGCTGTTGACGCAGCACACCGGGTCGATCCGGTACGAGCCGGCCGCGGGACCTCGCTTATCCGCCGACCCGGTCTTGGAAGCCGCGGGTACCGATTCGGCGAGCCAGCTTCTGCTGGAGCGCGCGCTCGACCGTGTCCTCTCGGCGCTGGCGTTGGACGGACGAGGTGCGATGGAGACGGCGAGGGTTCCGGACTGGGTGACCGGATCGATCGATCAGGTCCTGGAGGTGACTGCCGACACGCGCTAGACACAGGGGCCCCGAGGCCGCTTCGTCGGGTCAGCCCGAGCGTTGGAGGACGCCTTACTCGCGCGGCTCGCCGAAGCGCCTGATGTTACCCGTGTCGTAATCGACTGCTCGTGGTTCGGCCGCAATCGATATGACCGGGGCGTACGGTCTTGCGGAAATGTTCAAGCAAGTGCACCGAGCAGGTCTGGAAATGGAGATCGAAGGCGTGCCCGAGCACGCCCGCCGCACGCTCGAAGCCACGGGGGTCGGAACACCGACGCCCCTTCCTCCGTAGTGAAGGAAGACACCTCATCGTTCGGGGGACACCATGTTTTCACTCATAGCTGCCGGAATCGCTGGTGCTACCGGCGTATACGGGCATATCAAGTCCCGGAAATTCGTCGGCCAGCGGCTCCGCTATACGAGCCTGGTCGAGAAGCCGGCGATCGGGCTGTTCGCGGGCGTGGGCGCGATGGTCGTGGCGGCACCGATCGTAGCGATTCTCCCGATCGTGGGTGCCGGGACCGCGATCGCGATCGGCGCCGGTATCGGCACCGGAGTGGCGCTTGGCGTGAAGGACTCCAAGAACCCTCCTCTGCTCGAGGATTGATGGATGCGTCCTGCTAATCGCCCATCGTGGAGAAGCCTTGCGCTAGGCTAGCCGGATACGCGCCCTCGTCGACGCGTCGACGCAAAGTCTCCAGGGCACGGCTACGATCCTCAGCATGTGTCACGCCGAACCATGAATCCGGGGCGTGCAGGACAAAGACCTGTGACGCGCCGACCTGGATCTGGTCGTTCACCGCGGTCGAAAGGAAGAACTCGCGGCTCGTGTCGGCGGCCCAGTGACCTAGGAATCGAGCGAACTGTCTTCGCAGATGATCGATCACGGGCGTGGTGAAGCCCCACAAATTCATGGACACGATCTCGTCGCCGGAGAGCTCGAGCGTGCTGCCATCGGTATACATGCCGGCGATCCAACCATCGATGCGGCGGATATCACGTACCTCGGAGATGCGCGATAACAGCCCGTTCCGACTCAGGACGCAGACCCCCCGAGCGACGCCATCCCGTCCTGACAGGGTCTGATCGAGCGCGTATCCGACCAACGCCCCCTCTGTGGGCACCGGATCGGGGGACAGGTGCTGGTACATCATCGAGAAGGCGCCGGGGCCATAGAGGTCGTCGGAGTTGCACACCGCGAAGGGTCCGTCGATGAGCTTAGACGCGCACAACACGGCGTGGCCCGTACCCCACGGCCGCACCCGATCAGGAGGTGCTCGGAACCCCTCGGACAGCTCGTCGAGGTCCTGGTGGACGAAGTCCAAGGGGACATTGTCGCCCACGACTTCGGCGACATGGTCGCGGACTGCGTCCTCGATCTCCGGCCGCACGACGAAGATGATTCGGGCAAAGCCGGCACGGGCGGCGTCGAAGACGTTGTAGTCCATGATTGCTTCACCGCCGGGGCCTAATGCGTCCAGCTGCTTCAAGCGCCCGTAGCGCGTGGACAGGCCGCCGGCGAGCACAACCAGCGGTAGGGTCACGCGCCGATGCCCGCGTACCTCACTCCGGTCAGGCTCGCGATGTCTCGCTTCCACGTCGTGAGATCGGTTGGGCTGAAGTCTCGAAGATGGGAGTGCCCGCAGGCGCGCGCGAGCACTTGCATGAGTTCGATCGAGGCTTGGAGGAAGTTGGCGAGTCGCCGGGCGGACTCGTCTACTATGAGGCGGGCTCTCAGCCCTTTTTGTTGGGTCGCGATTCCGACCGGACAGTTGTTGGTGTGGCAGGCGCGCATTCCGAGACAGCCGATGGCCTGCAGGGCCGAGTTTGCGATAGCGACGCCGTCCGCTCCGAGCGCAAGAGCTTTCACGAAGTCCGACTCCGTGCGCAGCCCTCCGGTGATGATGAGCGTTACATCGCCGGCACCGCACGCGTCGAGGTGACGCCGAGCGCGGGGCAGCGCCACGAGTGTCGGGACCGAAATGTTGTCCTTGAAGATCACGGGGGCAGCGCCTGTTGCGCCGCCTCGGCCGTCGAGGATGATGTAGTCGCACCCGACCTCGAGCGCGAAGTCGATGTCGTCCTCGATGTGCTGTGCGCTCAACTTGAAGCCGATGGGGATGCCACCGCTGACGTCGCGCACTTCCTCGGCGACCGCTCGGAAGTCGTCGACCGTCACGAGATCGGGGAAGGCGGGCGGGCTGATCGCGGTCTGACCGACCTCGAGCCCTCGTACTTCCGCGATCTTGCCTACCACTTTCTCACCGGGCAGGTGACCGCCGGTGCCGGTCTTCGCGCCTTGCCCGCCCTTGAAGTGGAACGCCTGGCACTTTGCGACCTTGTCGATACTCCACCCGAACTTCGCGGACGCCAGCTCGTACAGGTAGCGGCTATTCGCGTCGCGCTCTTCCTCCAGCATGCCTCCCTCCCCTGAGCAGATCCCGGTTCCGGCTAGCTCCGCTCCGGTTGCCAACGCGATCTTCGCTTCCTCGGAGAGAGCTCCGAAGCTCATGTCGCTCACGAAGATCGGGAGGTCTAGGCGAAGGGGCTTCAAGGCGTTCGGGCCGATCACCAGTTCGGTGCCTACTTGCTGGTCGTCGCTCGCGGGGCGGCGGGCCAACTGTGCGGTGAGGAGTTGCAGGTCGTCCCAACGCGGCAACTCGGTGAGCGGGACCCCCATCGCTGAGACCGCGCCGTGGTGACCGACCTTGGACAGCCCGTCTCGCGCGAGGCCCTGGATGTAGTTATTGTGTGGTTCCTCCGGGCCCCGTGCACGTCCTGATACAAGCCGAGATATTCGTCGCGTCGGTAGGGTTGCGGGTGTGCCTCCGCGAACGCCGCGACCTCGGCCTCGTCAACCCACACCGCGTCCGCTTCTTCGTCGATCACGGCGGAAAAGCGGTGCAATGCCTCGTCATTGTTGTATTCGCTGACACCCGTGTCGTACTGATAGTCCCACCCGTGCACACCGCAGATGAGGTTCTGCCCATCGATATGGCCGTCCGCGAGCAGCGCACCCCGGTGATGACAACGCCCATACAACACGGCGACTCCGTGGTCGAAGCGGATCACCACGAGGTCTACGTTAGACACCAGTGCGTATGCGGGTTGTCGGTCTCCGAGTTGACTCCAGACAGCCACTCGTGCCCGGGTTCCGTTCACGTTCGGGAGATTCACTTGGACTTCCTCGTTGGGCGAGGGCGGTGCGTCCGAGACTCTCTTCGGGGCGCCGCCGCCGCAAGTGGTTGGCAGCCGGATGCGGATCGTACGCTCTACTGTTACAATCCGCATCCATCTCTGATACGCCAGTTGACGTAGCGTCTTGGTCCCCCACGAAGGTCGATCCTTGGGTACGGAGTGCCTGCCGCTCCTCAAGTCGCCAAGTAGGGAGAGGCTATGTGGGAGATACTCACGGGGCTGCTGGTGGGAACCGCGATCAGTGGGATCTTGCCGCTGGTAAACGCCGAGCTGCTGGTCGTGGCAGCAGCTGCGGCGGTTCCAGGGCTTGGCGTTCCGCTCGTGACGGCGGTGTCCGCGATCGGCCAGATGAGCACCAAGACGCTGCTGTTCGCCTTGGCCCGCTGGGCTCCGGCCAAGCTTCCAGGGAGGGCACGCGCACGGGTCGCCAAGGCATCCGAGGCTGTTTCCGAGCGAGGCGGAGCCGCGGGCTCCATGGTTTTTGCGAGCGCGACGCTCGGCTTTCCTCCGTTCTATGGCGTGAGTCTCGCTTGCGGAGCGCTCCAGATGCCGATGCTGCCCTTCGTGCTTTGTGGTGCCGCTGGCCGCGCGGCTCGATTCGGTGTACTCGCGTGGATAGGACAGAAGCTTGGTACATCGGCCGTCGAGATGCTGGCCGAAGGCAACCTCCCCTTGTTCTTGATGGGCGGCTGACTCATGCGGACCCAAGTACTCGTCGACTCCCCCGAATTCTGGGCCCGCGTCAAGGACGATATAAGAGACGCGCGCAAGAGCGTCTATGTGCAGACGTTCTCGTTCGAAGGGGACAGAGTCGGCACTGCGCTCGGACGAGCGCTCGAGCGGTCGGGCGCGAGAGATCGGCGCCTTCTGGTCGACGGCTACAGCCTGATCTACCACAACGACAGGCTGATCCCTGGCCCCGCGTGGCTCCAACGTCCGTTCCGGCGAGAGGTGAAGCTCACGCACCGCTGGGTTCGCCGGCTCCGTGCAGGAGGGGCTGAGGTCAAGTTCGGCAACCCCATCGGCCCCTCACCTCTCAAGCTCGCACGTAGAAATCACAAGAAGCTCGTACTCATCGACGATCGGGTCGCGTATTTCGGCGGCATCAACTTCAGCGACCACAACTTCGAGTGGCACGACGTGATGATTCGTGTCGAATGCCCGGAGCTCGCGTGCGTGCTCGCGGGTGACTTTCGAGCTACCTGGAACGGCACGCCTCAGAAGATGGATCAACAGGTCGGTCCGTTCCGCGTACTCTCTTTGAACGGACGTGGCAATCCTATAATGCTGAGGCCTCTGCTAGATGCGATGGCTGCAGCGACGAAGTCGATCGAGGTGGCGAGCGCGTACCTGTCCTACCCGTTCACGGACCACCTTGTGGCCGCGCGCCAGAGGGGCGTGCAGGTACGCGTCCTAACGCCTGCGAAAAACAACAAGGTGAACCTCGCTCGCCACATCATCCAACGCGCGCATCGGCACGATTTCGACTTGTTACGCTATCCGGGCGCCATGAGCCACACCAAGGCGATGCTCATCGACGGCGATCTACTCGTCGCAGGTTCGAGCAACTTCGACTTCATGACCTACCACATCCTCGAGGAGCTGATCGTCATGACCCGCCATCCGGCGACTGTCGAGGCGTTCGTCGATCGAGTGTGGAGCCCGGACCTCGCGGAGGCCACTCAAGCCCGCCTTCGTCCGAGTATCGCCACGCGGTATGGCGACGCTGCCGTGTATGCGTGTGCAGCTCTCGCTGGTGTGTTGGCGAGGCCGTGAGGACCGTGGCGTGGGGCCCTGTGGCCGCGGGTTGGGTGGCGTTGCTGCTCGGTCCGGGACTCCCCAGCGGGTCGATTAGCGCGCAGGAGTTCCGCAGGATCAACGTGCCCGAGGTGACTTCGCTCGTGAGTGACCCCGCGAAGCCAACTTGGGCCGTGGCAGGCGTACCTGACACCGTGTGGTTGCTGGTCGAAGCGTCCGCGAAGATGGTCGATGACGACGACCGCATGAAGGCGTTGCTCGAAGAGGCCGAGGTTCAGGCCCGACGATCGGTCGAGGAGGATGACAACGTGGCGTTACGCTTCGCGCTCGCGGTGGTGCTGGGGATGCGAGCGAACCGGGAGGGGGGCCGCACCCGTGTCCTCAAGGCGTCGGATCTACACAAAGAGTTGGAGGTGATCCTCGAGCGCGCTCCCGATCACGCTGGGGCGCATCATCTAATCGGTCGCCTGCACGCAGGGATTCGGCGCTTGAACCGTGTCAGCCGATGGATTGCCACGAATCTGATGGGCGGGGGAGTACTCAAGAAGGCCAGTTGGGAGCTGGCTGAGCAGAACCTGCTCTTCGCAGAACAGCGCGCCCCAGAAGTGTCGGATCACCACCTGCAGCTCGCAAACTTGTATCGGGACACCGACCGCCACGAACTGGCGCTGTGCGAGGTGGAACATGTGATGGCGTTGCGCCCGACTTCCGCGATGGAGGAAGCCGTGCAGGACGAGGCGCTCGAACTGAGAGACGAGCTCGGCGGTAACTAGGCCTCGGCCTGAGCCTTCCGAGTCCGGCGGAACAAGAACACGCCAACCCCGAGTGCGGCGCCAACGGCGAGTGCCATCAGCACGATCTTCAATGCCACGGCGAGCAGGCCCATGACCCAAGCAGCCACCGGAATCATGAGAATCTTGAGAGCTTCCAACAGGAGCCAGCCGATGACCCCAGCAGCCGTCAGTCCTGCTGCAAACCTCATCACATTGCCCTCACTTCTGAGTTTCCACTGCGGCTGTCACCGCGCCGTGGTTCGCTGATGGAGTCTACGCGACTCGTCAGGCCAGGGTTTCAACCGTCGGATACAAAATAGTCGTATGTGGTTGCGCAGGCGACGCCTCGTTGGCTAGCAGTGTCAAAGGAGAAGGAGGTCGAAAGTCGGAATTTGGAGCTGGATTATCCGGAGCGCGCGATAGCTTGGGCGGACCGAGCCGAGTCATAGAACAGCACCGACGGAGCTGACCGGCTCTGCTCGCGGATCCTTGGTTCGCGGATCCTTCCCGGTTCAGTGCAGATCGGCGCCGCCCGCAGCGGGCGGCGCTTTTCCTTGATGGAACTTATGTCCCCCCGAAGGCCGTATAGCCTTCCATGGAAGAGATCCGCATACCGAACGACGCAACGTACGCCCCGGTCTCCCTGACCGACGTCATCGCCACTGCACCCCTCGCCTCGAGGCTCCTGCTCGGCGCGACCCTCCCCGGAAGAGTTCTCAGAGCTGCCGCGCTCGGCATGTACGCTGGCAGCGCCGTGAAGGACTGGGTGAGTCGTCGCGAAATGAAGTGGATCGACTTCGACCGCGAGTTCGGCGCAGACGTCAAGAGCCTTCACGAGATGCCCGACGACGCTCGTCGGGACGAGATATCGAGGCTCGCGACTCGACTCAACGACATGTACACCCCCGAACGCGTGCCGAGGGCCGAGCTCGCTAAAGCGGTGAATGAGCACCTCACGGAGTACATGGCTGGCATCACCGGGCAGCGCGTGCACACTAGCTCCGAAGTTCGGGAGTTCACGCTCGCCAAGCTGATCTTCCCCTTCGCGATGGGAGTCTGCGACATCATCTCGGGAGACGTCGCGCTGTTCAGGGATGCCGGCGTTTTCGAGGCGCACGTAATCTGTCACGAATTCGTGCACCGGAAGGGCTACTGGAAAGAGCTTCACGCCCAGGCTCTAGCCTACCTCGCGCTCATGTCTTCAGGCGATCCACTGATGGTCCAGTCTGCGCTCGCGGAGCGTCTTCACCGGCAGCTCAAGTCGATCGCGGGCGAGGATCATCAGGATTACCACGACCTAGTGGACGGCGTACAACTGCGCTCGGAGCTGGCAAAGCAGCTGCACGCGCTACGTCCAGACGCTGGCGTCTACGAGAGCTCGGTCTCGCTCTTCATGAAGAAGCTGTACGACGAGCGCATGAAGTTTACCGGTCAAAACGGGCTGTCCGACTACGACGTGGGCTTCACGAACTTCCTGTGGACCTTCCAGCGCAGTCCCGGTGCTCGTCAGGAACGGTGGCAGGGAGAGTTCTAACGCAGCGCGCCGAAGAAACACCGAAAGTCGAGCCAGGGCAGCTTCGGGGGAACGCAGAAGGCCCGAAAGGACGCCGACGGAGCCTCGAATTACGGACAGGCGCCCGTGGAGGCTCAGGCCTGCTCGATGTCGTAGCAGATACGCCAGTCGACCATGTTCTCAGGGTCGCCCGAGCCTTCGTCGCTCGGCTGGTGACGTCCGATCCAGGAGGCCGCAGGGCCGGAGAACTCACGCCGATAGTCCGCCAGGTGATCGTCGGCCGTAAGCTGGTCCAATTCGACGCCGAAGAGCTCTACAGTCAAGCTCTCCCCCGCCTCACCTTCGTACAAAGTCTTGTCGATCTTGTCTACTTTGTTGCGCCGGGGGTGGTCGGAGATGGTCCAGTAGCCCTGTTCAGGTAACTCCACCTCGTGGCTGTCGCCACCGGTGGTGATCTTCGAACGGAAGCGGAACTCCCCCTCGTCGTCCCACACGGCTTCTTTGCTGTCTTTGATCTGAATCCACCGCAGGACCACGCGGATTCGTTCGACACCATTCTCCGACATTAGTGCTCCTGGTTTCGTCGAACCTGAAAAGTGCGGGTGAAATAGAGCTTCCAGCGGCCCCTGGTCAAGGGTCGGGTCGCGCGCGCGGCGCGTGCCGGCCGAGCTCAACTACCGGATCGGAATCCTGAGCGTCAGCTGATGCGTGAGTACAGAGGCGTCCTGAAGCGTGAGCGGGGCTTCGGGGGCCACGATGAAGTCGGCGCCGGCACCCAGCGTCGCATCAGCCTCTGCGCGAAACGTCTGGGCCGTTCCTGGTTGACCGGTTCCGGTCGTGAGGCGGCCCACGTACCTGAGCTCAAGGTCCGAGAATCGGAACGTGGCACCGAACGTCGGCATCCACTCCATCCACGACTCGTCCTGATCTCGAAATGAGTTCTCGAGGTGGTTGGTCTGCTCTAGCGTATACTCGTAGGAACGAACCTCGAGTCCGCCCTGTAGCCCGATATCCTCCAGCTCATAGGAGAGACCGGCGCGCAGGATCACATTGGTGAAGAAGAAGTCGTTCTCGATCGTCCGCCCTCCCGCCTTGATCCCGATGCCGTCGTCGGTCACGACGTCCTCGTCGGCCTCTTGCCACGTCTCGCTCCAGATCGGCTGCACCACGATGTCGATCCCGAAGGTGGTCGGGCCGCGTGCACGGCTGAATCCGAATCCTGCCTCGTACGCCCAGGTCGTGCCGGGGTCACGAGGGATGTTTTGGATGCTGTAGTTGGGGATCTTTGGATGCGACTTCCGATTCACGGTAGCCGCCGCTCCCACTCGCCAACCTGGAGCGTCGAGGTCTCGGTCCCAAGAAAGTTGTCCTCCCCACGTGCGCGTCTTGTCTTCGTTGGTCTCGATGCGCGCCTGGGCGACGGGGGGCTGCATCGGATCGTCCCAAATGAAGTCGACGTACATGACGTCGTGGGTCATCGATATGCGGTTGTTGACGAGGACGATCGCGAAACGCTCACGTTCACCGTCGCGGTACAATCCCAGTCGCACATCGGAGGCGCCGCCCGACTGTTCAATACGGTCCGAGCCGGCGTACAAGAGGTCGACGCCGTCCACCGCATCGAGGTGCGCCGTCGAGGCTGCCAGACCTACCGACCAAGGACCGGCACCGAGCCGGCGTCCAACAAGAGCGCTTGCGTAGAGGTTGCGGGACGCAACGTCGCTCAAGCGACGCGACGGCCCGATCCACTCCACGAACGGGTCGATGAAGAAACGGTTGCCTCTCGAGTTATCGACCTGTTGTAGCGCGAGCGAGGCGCCACCGAACCATTGGGCCCCGCGGAAGAGGCCTGTGAGGGGGAACGTTTTCCCGGAGCCGCCGTTGTCGGAGATCCCGTAGAACGTGGGCGAGCCCAGGAAGGAGGACTCGTCGATGAAGACGCCCTTGGCAGGGTTGGCCCATGGATCGCCGAGGGAGTCGTTCACGGCGAAGCGGACTCCGGCCATGCCGAGGTTGGCGCTGGGGAGAATGAGGAACTGGTCGCCCGAAGCGACCGGTACCGTGCGGATCGGAATGAGCTGGGCGGCGAGCGGCACCGCGTGCAGCGAGAAGAGCGCGGCGAGGGCCGCAAGAGCACGAACGAATGAAGGACGCATCGTCACCTCCAGTGGTCGGCGGCACCTATGCCGCCGTCACTCGGATAACGACCGCGGGAGGGCAGCCGTGACGCCTCAGAACGAGAAGGCTACTCCTAAGATTGGAAGTAGCGGCCGTTCGGCGAGGGGCGTGAGCTCGTCGCTCCGCCACGACTGGAACGTGAAAAAGAGCGCGTCGCGGCGGTCGAGCGCGTTCAGGACACGCAGGTATGGGCGTATGTTCCAGCGTCGGCCGGCCCATTCTGGGCGCAGGAGCGCGTGTACCTCGACGTCGATGCGAAGGAACTCCTCGTCGAGCCCCGACTGAAGTGGAGAGTCCTGGCTACTCTGGATGGGGCCACCGGCGTCGTCGGGCCCTGCCGCTGTAAGGCCCTCCGAGTCGCCCCCGAATCCACGGAAAGGGATGCTCGTGTACGGCAGGCCGGCACCGTACGCGATTCGAACTTTGCCTCGCAGCCGTCCGCCGAGACCTCCTGAGAGCCCCGCGCTCAGCAGATGGCGACCTGCAAAGTCGGAGCTGTACCCCGAGAGGTCTGCCGTCGACCAGAATCAGGAGAGGCCGTACCCCAGCCAAACTGCCGCCCGCGTCCCGACACTCCTCAGTCGCAGGTCGATGCCGGACGAGCGGATCGTCTTCTCGGGTGCGGCCTCCAGCCCCTCGTACCGCTTCCAGAATCCTTGTAGGCCGAGCCGTACGCTGGAGCCGAACGTCTGGTCTAGGGATACGACCACGTGGTCTGCGGTAGCCACAGGTAAGAGGGCGGAGGCGGGCAAGTCCTGCTCGACGACTTCTGCGAGCGTTCTCTCGACTTCGACGTCGGGTGTGCGGGTCGGCTGGTGGTAGCGTCCAGCCGCGATCGTGATCAGCGCGTCCGGATCGAAGTCCCATATCAAGGTGACACGCGGGGCTAGGCGGAAGCCGCCGAACGAGAAGGCATCTCCGCGAAGGCCCGCCCGCAGGGTCAGTCCGGGCCCGAGCGGTCGGGTCGCGTCCAGATACGCCCCCGTAGCGGTAGTCTGAGTCCGTGTGCTCGTCGCTGGTCCACCACCCAGCGCTCGGGCGGCGAATGCCGCGGCGATGCGTTCATGAGACACACCGAGCCGGAGGCGTTCCCCTGGGGCGCCCCAAGCGAATTCACCGACCATTCTGAGGCGGTCGGTCGCGGCGGTTGCGAGCAAAGCGTCTGGCGTCGGTTCATCGGTCGGCGCCGTAGGCTGCAGGGGAAGCGACGCGTGATATCCGCTTCCCGCCGCCATCAGCTCCAGCGTGCCGGTACCTACTGCTCCTCTGTACTTCACGGAACCGGCGCGGTTCGACCAGCTCGCGTCGTCCGGTGCGTTGGCGAAGTCCAACAAGACCGCCTCCGAGTTCCAGAAGCCGGTGCCGCGGATCGAGTGTCCGTTCTTCGGCTCGAATTCCATCCCGAGCAGCACATCCCGGTAGCCGTACGGGCGCCGGCCCCGAAGGGCCCTCGCGCCAAGGTCGTGCAGCGATCGCGCCGACGCGATGTAGCCTCCACGTGAGCCGAGCGGCCCCTCCAAGGCGGACGTGGCGGCGAGCAGATCCAGAGAGCCGGATGCCCGAACGCGGTCCCTTCGGGGTCGGCGCGTCTCGAGATCTAGGATGTGTGACAGGCCACCGTCGTACCGCGCCGGCGCTCCACCGACGTGAAGCGCTGCGCTGCCGAGCACTGCTGGTTCGAAGCTGCGTATGAGTCCGGCAACGTGGAACGGTGTGTACACCGGTGCCCCGTCGAGCAGAACGAGCTTCAGGTCGGTAGTCGACCCCCTCATGCAGAGCACGTCGGTGGCGTCGGCGGGATCGTTTCCGGGCAGCGACTGCACAGCGTAGAGCAAGCCCGGATGTCCGACCCCAGGCGTGACGTCCAGGGCCTGCACCTCTAGCTCTGGCATCGGAACCCGTTCGCCGGTCGCCTCATCAACGTCCGGCGCGCTCGGCTCGCCAACCACGTACACCGGGTCCAGCTCGACGGGCTCGGCCTGCAGCTCCAGGTCGACCCGCACGTCGGCTCCGGGGGGCACGAGCACGTCCACCGAAAGCGAACCGTGCCCGGCGTGGATTACGCTGAGACGGATCTCCCTGGCCGGAAGGTCGTGGAATCGATACCATCCGACGCTGTCGGCGAGGACCGTTCTTCGAGCGGTCGCTGCGAGCGCGTCAACGACCGCGTTCGGTAGCGGGGTCCGTCGTCCGTCGAAGATCTCGGTGACGACGCCGCCTATCGACGCAGTCACGCTGTCCGACGCCGTCATCTGGGCATGGGACATGGACGGGACACTGGCGAAGACGGCGAGGAAGGCCGCTCGGCGGAGCGCTCGGGAGTATGGCAACATTTCCATCGTCAGGGCACGATGAAGCGGATTCGATTGGCGTCTCGCTCGACGACGGGCACGGACGTGCTTTCATAGCCGGCCGAGCGTTGAAGATATATACGTCCGTTCACCACCAATGATGCCGCGGAGATCGACTCCGGAAACTCGATTGTGACCGGCCCACTGGTGATCGTCGCCTGCACCCGGCCCTGGGCTGACGTGAAGGAGCTTCCCTGAGCGCCAAGTACGGTCACCGCCGGCCCCGTGACCCAGCGTACCTCGATCGAGGTTCCGGTGGGCACCTGATCGAGCTCAACCACGACCGGACCATCCTCGACGATCATGCGCATGCCGACCGGCTCGCCCGACACAGATGGCGCCAGCGTACTCGATGCGGGTGACTGAGAGCCTCGTCCGCTGATGAATTCGCGTAGCGGCGAGCCCGGAAGGGCCGACAGTCCACCGGTGGTCACGAGTAGGAACGTCGCGGCCCTCCCAAGCGTCCAGAAGGACGTACGCACCCTCGGCTCGCGACTCTGCCCAGCCGCTGTTTCACGCTCCGCGAGCCGAGCCCGCACGACTTCGTGCGCCGAATCCACCTCGAACCGCTCATCGAGGTCGGTGAGCGTCGACGCGATGTCGGTCGCGCATACCTCCGCCTCTTCCAGCGCCGTCCGGCACATCTCACACTCGCCGAGGTGGGCACGCGCGTCGGCATCGACCATGAAGCCGTCGCGCAGCTCGAGGATCGCTCTCTCCGTGAGGTGACTCATGCCGGCTCTCCTGCGGCAGCGAGGACGTCTGTGAACCGGCGTTCCGCACGGGCGAGCAGGGTGCCGACCGAGGTGGCGGCCACGCCGACCGCCTCGGCGATCTCGCGATAGGTGAAGCCGGAGTACCGCATGAGCAGCATCTCGCGGTCCCGGGCGGGCATGGCGTCCAGCGCACGGCGAGCCCTCGCTCGGTTTTCCGTTAGCTCGAGGGCCTTGTCTAGGGATTCGGGCTCGGTTGTCATGACCGGGTTCTCACTCAAGAGTCGCTTGCGGTTTCCCTCGACCCGGTAGCGGTCCCGAATCAGGTGCGTCGCGGTCTTGAAGAGCCACGCTCGGATTCCAGCGGAGCTCCCTTCGACGTCGCGCTCGAAGAGCCGGACCATCGCCTCCTGGGCGACGTCCTCGGCTGCGTCCCGGTCACCGCTCAAGCGGTGACAGTAGCGTACGAGTGGCAGGTACTCCTCGTCGAACGTGGTGTCGAAGTCCACGGCGTTCCTAGTAGGGTCTCGCAACACCGACACCATTTAGTGTCGGTTCCGGCCGGTTCTACCCGGTCGGGGGTCGTGAGGTCTCTGCCCAAGGAACGAGTGAGGGCCCACGACCGTGACGTTACCCCGCCGACGCTTCCTCTTCGTCGACCCCGGGGATCTGATCGAGCAGACGCTCAATAAGGGCTAAGGCGTGTGGGTAGCTGACGATCATCACGACTACCGCGAGCGCGGTCCCCAGTCCGGGCCGCATCGAGATGCGTGCGACGAGCGCCCCCGAGAGCAGAGTTTCGAGTCCGGTCGCGACCAGGAGGCCTATGAGCGCGAACGCGGTCAGCGCGACCACGCGGTGGGCGCTCGCTGCCGAGTCGATGGCGCCGGTATAAAAGACCGCCATCGACACGCCCCACAAGAATCCGAGCAGCCCGAGGTCCAGCAGAATCGGGCGCCACGCGATCGGCGGTTCGGACCATCCGGTCGTGGACACCAGGACGTTGCCACCGATGAGCAGAGTGATCGCCGCGGTGAGCAGGGCAAGCCCGACGAGCATCCACCAAATGTCGGCGCGTTCTTCAGCGCCGCCCACCAGCCACGACCGCCGGAGGTTGAGCACGACCAGGCCGACGGTCATGAAGCGGACCAGATCCATGATGGGGTTCAGCCCCGCGTCGGCGAGAGACCGCCCCACGAGTGCGTTCATCGACAGCAGGACCGCAAGGACAACCACGACCGCTATCCACGGAGCGGCTGGTGACAACAGGTGCCTGCGTGCAGCCTGAAGCGTGCGCAGACCGATTGGGAGCGACTTTGGGGGGGAGAGTTCGTCCGGCGTCAGCCTGCGGGGGAAGATCGACGTGAAGCGGATCATACCGGCCAGGCCGAGCAGTTCTACCAGCGGGAAGTGAGCCTGGAAGACCGTACGGAGTGCCCCGGGGTCGGGCCGCAGGAGCACGACGATGCCCGAGTAGGCCAACAGATAACTCCAGGCCGCCAGGGTCACGGCGAAGCTCCGGGCCCCCCTGTTCGGATCACCGCGGAAAACCAGCGCGATCGCGAGCAGACCCGAGCTCACGGACACGACCGCATCCGCCGCGACCAGCGTCAGGAACGACGGTGTGGGGTTGCCGACCAGCGTGCCAGCCAAGCCGAGCGAAACGCCGGAGAGAGCGTCCAGATGCGCGATCTGACCTACCATCGCCACGGCAGCGAGTAGCAGAACGAGAGTGCGCGCCACTAACGTCATGAGTCGGTTCCATCTCCGGTGGGGGCTGCGCTTCAATAGTGCCATAGGGACCCGTGGGGCCACAAGCTACAAGCCAGCTCAGGGACACCTCCACGAGGTTCTGGGCAGACTCGACCTCTCGCGTGGTCGGGTCCTGCGTGTCGCCCAAAGCCTCCATCACGCCTTGCTCCGGCTTGCGTGTCCGGCATCAGGTGCGTCTGGGTCGATCGGCGCGCTGTAGGGGGGTGGCGCAACGAATCTGCTGCAGCCCGCCAGGATCACGAGCTACCCCACCCGCGCACCCTGGTCGAGGAGATAGAGCTGTCGCACTCCATGGGGGCTCAGTTTCGCCCGGACACCCCTCGCCGTTGTCAATCCTTCGGTTTAGACTTGAGCGGTTGCACGGACCCACCGTGCCCGTGTGGGGCACAGTACTGGTATATCTGACGGATTCGCGATGCGCTTCGCCTACATGGACTCCCACGGCAACGAAGTCGCCATTCCGAGCGTCGACGCACTAGCGCTACGCATTGAGCTCGGAGCGATCAGCGCCGATACAGAGCTGTACGACGCTCAGGCTGACCGTTGGGGACCGGCGCACACGCACGACATCTTCCACACGCTGACCCGAGATGCGGGAGAGGAGGGCTTGGTAGCTCCTCCCCCAGCCATGGCGTCGCCGCCTCCGGCGTCAGAATCACCTTCGGTTGAAGGTGCCGAATCGGAGGCGGACCCTGGCCTCGATGACCTCGACTTTTCTCTCGCCGACGCACCTGAGGTGGAACCGGCTGGCGGTGCGAGTGCCGACGCCGGGGACACGGACTTCGGTGAGGTGGGCTTCGACCCGGCTCCCGAGGCCGTGGATAAGCCCTCGGGCGACGGCTCCGACGAGGAGTACGGCAGCTTCGACCTCGGCGACTTCAGCGGCCTGATTGAGGAGGAGCTATCGGTCGGCGACGTATCGGAACCGGAAACTGTGTCGGCGGATCCGGGTGGTGGAATGGACTCGCCGATGGACCTGTCGGGCGCCGGAATGCAGTTGGAGCCGCCGATGGATTTCGGGGGCGGGGGCGATACGAGGATCGCGGACGGAGGACTCGAGCTCGACAAGCCCCTGTCGGACTACACGCCTGAAGCTCCCCCTGCCGAGCAGCAGGAGGACCAGGATGACAGTCCGATGGATTTCGGGGGCGTAACTTCCTCCCCAGCGGTTAGCGACCCGTCGGAGACCGCTCGCGTCGCGGGCGGGGACGAGGTGCCACGAGAGCGGAAGCCACGTTCACGCCCCTCAGCTCCACGCCGGCCGAAGAAGGCCCCGGTCGGCATGATAGTCGGGGTGGTTGTCATCTTAGGAGGTGGGGCTGCCGGTTTCTTCGCCTGGCAGTTGTTTGCAGGCACTGAGGTGGTCGAGACCCCTGCGCTTCCGCCAGTCGTGATTCCAGACATCCCGGCCGAACTTCTGCCCCGCATGAGGGACATGGCCGAGGCTGCCGTCATCGCGATGGTAGAAGACTTGCGCGGCCGGTCGGCGGCGCTGGACATCCCGACCCAGCCCCGAGACGCGTGGTTGGGCGGCAACTACCTTTCGAATGCCAGCCAGTTCGAGGACATCGAGCAGTTCTGGGTGGGCATCGAGCGCTTCGTCGATGACGTGAGGAGCACAGACGCGCAGCTCTTCCATGACAAGTACGTGCAGCAAACCGAAGCGGCGGGTATCGCGGCAGACACTGCGGCCATGCTGATCGAGAGGGCCGACTCGGGGTTCGTCGCTGCTCGCGACAGTCGCTTCGAGGCGTACAACCTGATGGACGATCTGCTGAACGCGGCGCTCGACCTCCACTTGTTCCTGCTCGACAACGAACAGCTGATCGAATACGAGCCTGCGAGCGCGGGTATCTCGCGCGATCCGGTGCTCGAGGCGGTACCGAGCACCGAGATGCTAGGGGACGAGATGTGGGGCCTCGTCGGCGGTATCACCGACGCCCTCGCCGCGCTTGGAACCCTCGACCGCGTGACTCGAGAGCGGCTGTTCGCTGTGCTCTTCGACCGAATTCGGAGCGCAGGCGTCCAGTAGACGCGACTCTAAGGGTCTGTTGTCAAGAAATAACTAGCGTCGCGATGCTCGATCTTGGCCTCTGACCCGCCCGCGAGCCTGACGAACCGCTTGTAGATTGATGCGTCGAGTACCCCACCGCCCGCAGCGATAATCGCACCTTGCCTTGGGCCGACGTATGGACGCTCGCAAGCCTGCTAGGCCGCGCCACCCGCGGCCGTGGCGAGAAGCAGGCCGGCGATCAGCGCGGGTAGGTCGGTTTAGATCCGATGACCCTATATCCGATGACCCTTCTAGAGGTACGGATTCTCGCCCGAGGCATGATCTGTTATGTCGTGCACGGCGGTCAGCTCTGGAACCGCCTCCCTCAGCATGCGCTCTACACCTTGCCGCAGCGTCGCGGCGGAGAGCGCGCAACCCTGGCATCCACCGCTCATCTCGACCGAGATCTCCGTGTCATGGACATCGATCAGGGAGATAAAGCCTCCGTGGGCAGCGATTGCCGGGTTCACGTTGTTGTCGAGGACTTCGCGCACACGATCCGCGATCTCCCCGGTCGGAAGCGTAGCCGGCTGTGCCGTCGTGGCCTCGGCTCCGTCGGCCGATGCCGTGTCACGCGTGCGGACCTCGAATCCGCTCTCGTTCACTCGATCGACGTAGTCGACGGTAGCTCCTTCGAGTCGGTCGATCGCCGTCTCGTGCAATAGGACGGAAAAGTCACCGAGGTCCACCTCTCGCTCGTATTCGCTGCGCTCCTGGAGCGCGACCAGAGTCAGGTCGAACTTGAATCCTGCCTGGGGGTCGCCGTCCCGAAGTGAGATACGTACCGCTTCCAACTCGCCCTTACTCTTGCCTAGGAACGAGAGAACTTCTTCGCGAGCGCGGTCTGTAAACGTGATCATTCGAAATCGTGCTGTGGGTGACTTCTATGGATCCGACACAACTGTTACCCGACCCAGCGCCTCGGGTTTCTACACCCTCCAGGCCGTTGATCGCCCAGAGGGCCACGGATACCTTTCGCCGCCCGACTCCTGACGACGAAAACCCCCGAAACTAAAGGGGATTCATGGCCGAATCCGACCTCATGGCCAAGCTCGTATCGCTGTGTAAACGGCGGGGCTATGTCTTCCAATCCTCGGAGATCTACGGCGGCACCGGGTCTGTGTGGGACTACGGGTCGCTCGGTGCCGAGCTCAAGCGGAACGTGAAGGATATCTGGTGGTCGTCGATGGTCCACGAGCGCGACGACATCGAGGGCATAGACGCCGCCATCTTGATGCACCCGAAAGTTTGGGAAGCGTCGGGTCACGTGGAGGGGTTCTCGGACCCCTTGGTGGAGTGCACGAACTGCCATCGCCGATTCCGGGCCGATCTGCCGGAGGTCGAGGGCGGGCAGTGTCCGACCTGTGGTTCGAAGGACGCCTTCACCGAACCCCGCCTGTTCAACCTCATGTTCAAGACGTTCATGGGTCCCGTGGAGGACTCGTCAGCGACGATCTACATCCGTCCGGAGACCGCCCAGGGCACCTACGTGAACTTCTTGAACGTTCAGGGAACGGCGCGCCAGAAGGTGCCGTTCGGAATCGCGCAGATCGGCAAGGCGTTCCGCAACGAGATCACGCCTGGGAACTTCATCTTCCGCACGCGCGAGTTCGAGCAGGCAGAGATGCAATTCTTCGTGAAGCCCGGCGACGACGAGTCGTGGTTCGATCAGTGGATGGAGATCCGCATGCAGTGGCACAGGGATCTCGGGATCAACGAAACGAAGCTGCGTTTTCAGGAGCACGGTCCTGACGAGCTAGCCCACTACGCCAAGAAGGCGTTCGACATCGAGTACGAGTTTCCCTTCGGGTGGAAGGAGTTCGAGGGCATCCACAACCGTACGGACTTCGACCTGGCCCGGCATCAGGAGTACTCGGGCAAGCGGCTCGAGTACATCGATGCGCATACCAACGAACGGTTTCTTCCGTACGTCGTCGAGACGGCCATGGGGGTCGACCGCACCGTGCTCGTCCTGCTCATCGACGCCTACAGGGAAGAGGACGTCGACGACGACCAGCGCGTAGTACTGGGGCTGCACCCGAAGGTTGCACCCACGAAGGCCGCGGTCTTTCCTCTCGTGAAGAAGGATGGCATGCCCGAGATCGCACAGAAGCTGCAGACCGATTTGCGCGCAGCGGCGATCCCCTCCTTCTACGACCAGTCCGGGGCGATCGGGCGGCGGTACCGCCGGCAAGACGAGGTCGGGACGCCCTGGTGTGTCACGGTCGATGGCGAGACCGCCGAGCAGAACTCCGTGACGATCCGTGACCGCGACTCGCTCGAGCAGGTGCGGGTGGGGACCGACAAGGTGGTCGAGTGGATCCGGGAGCGCTTGATCTGATGGGATCACGTTAGAGGAGTCGCTCGTGGCCTCAAAGTCCGAAGTCTTCAGTTCGCGGTGGGGAATGTTGCTCGCAATGCTCGGCATGGCGGTGGGTACGGGTAACATCTGGCGCTTCCCGCGCATCGCCGCGAGCAACGGGGGAGGATCGTTCCTGGTGGCGTGGGTCGTGTTCCTGCTCCTGTGGTCGGTTCCCCTGCTCGTCCTCGAAGTCGCGATGGGGAAGGGGACGCGGCGAGGTGCTATCGGGGCGTTCGTGAAGACACTGGGGCCGAAGTTCGCCTGGATGGGCGCGTTCATCGCGTTCGTCGCGACGGCGATCATGTTCTACTACAGCGTCGTGATGGGGTGGACGATCCGATTCTTCGTCGGCACGCTGACCGGTGAGGTGCCCGGCGCGACACCGAGCGTGTTCTGGGACTCCTTCCACTCGACCCCGGGTGCGCTCGTCACCCACGTCATTGCGATGGCGATGGGTGTCTTCGTGGTCTCGAAGGGCGTGAGGGGGATCGAAACTGCTGCCAAGGTACTGATCCCGAGTCTCATCGTCCTAGTAATCGTGCTCGCCCTCCGCGCGGTCACCCTGCCAGGAGCGAGCGCGGGACTCGCCTTTCTCTTTACACCCGACTGGGCTGCGCTCGGCAACTATGAGATCTGGATCGAAGCGCTCACGCAAAACGCTTGGGATACGGGCGCGGGGTGGGGGCTGGTGCTCACATACGCGGTGTACATGCGAGCGAACGAAGACACAGCCCTCAATGCGTTCGTGATCGGCTTTGGCAACAATGCGATGTCCCTACTCGCGGGAATCATGGTCCTGTGCACGGTTTTTTCGGTTATGCCCGAGGCTGCGAACGAGATCGTCGGAGCGGGGAACGAGGGCCTGACGTTCATATGGGTGCCCCAGCTTTTCACGCGGATTCCGGGCGGACGCTTCTTCCAGGCGCTCTTCTTTCTCGCTCTCGTCTTTGCGGCGTGGACGAGCCTGGTTGCGATGATCGAGCTCGCGAGCCGAGTCCTGATGGATCTGGGCATCACGCGCGGGCGCGCGATCGGCATCGTGGGAACGGCGGGCGTGCTCTTCGGTGTACCGAGCGCGCTCAAGCTCGAGGTCTTCCAGAACCAGGATTGGGTGTGGGGTGTTGCGCTCATGCTCTCCGGCTTCTTCTTCGCGTTCGCGGTGCTGCGTTACGGTGTGAGCAAGTGGCGGGAGACCTTCATCAACCAGGAAGGCTCGGATTTCCACGTCGGGGCCTGGTGGGACTGGGCGATGCGATTGGTCGCGGTGGAAGCCGTCGTGCTCGCGGTCTGGTGGCTCTGGGGAGCGCGCACCGACGATTTGCGTGAGACTTGGACACTGTTCAGCCCCTACAACGTCGGCTCGGTACTGATACAATTCGCGATCGTGCTCGTCGTGGTCGTCCTAGCGAACAGCTGGCTCGCCGCCCGGGTGCAGGAGGGCCGTGCGACGCACGACGAGGCCTGATCAGGCCACTATCGGATTCGATCATGGAGTTCGAGCATGGAGTTCGAGGCGTTCGAGGCTGCGGCCCGCGCCGCCTACCAAGAGATTCCCGACGCGTTCAAGGAAGGTGTCGACGGGCTCGTGGTGAGCCGCGAAGCGTTGGCCGACCCCGAGCACCCCGACGTCTTCACCCTTGGGCACTGCCTGACCGAGGATTACCCCTCGGACTACGGAAGTCCGGACACCACGCGCTCCGTCGTCGCGCTTTATTGGGGCTCGTTTCGTCAATTGGCGAGGCGCGACCCCAGCTTCGATTGGGACGGAGAGTTGTGGGAGACGCTCACCCACGAGTTGCGCCACCATATCGAGTCCCTGGCGGGTGAGGCCGACCTCGAGGGCGTCGACTACGCGGCCGACGAGACGTTCAAGCGGGACGAGGGGCTCGATTTCGATCCCTGGTACTACCAACAAGGGGATGCTGCGGCTCCCGGCACGTTCCGCGTGGATAACAGTTGGTACCTCGAGCAGTCCTGGACCTCCGGAGCTTTCGAACGCGCGACCCACCTCGACTTCGAATGGGACGGGGTCGCGCTACGCGTACCTCGGCCCGACGCACTCGGCGACGTGCATTTCGTGTGGATCCATGGTGTCGAGCTAGAACAAGCGACGCTCGAGCTCGTGCTATTGCGAAACCGCACCTGGTGGGAGGATGTGAAACGGTTGGCTGGATCCTCACGACCGGTCGTATACGAGTCGGAGGCCGAGGCGGAACCTGCCACCGGCGCGGGTTAGGGGGGTGCGATGACGCTCCATGCCTAGAGAGTCGAAGAAGGCCAAGACCGCCCGCGCGGCCGAGGCGTTCTACCTGTTGACTGAGGAGTACCCGGAAGCGCACTGCGAGCTCGACTTCATCGACCCCTTCCAGCTGGGCGTGGCGACGATTCTGTCTGCGCAGACCACCGACGTGCGCGTCAACATGGTCACTCCTGAACTGTTCAGGCGGTACCCCACGGCGGAGGCGCTCGCGAACGCCGCGCCACAAGAAGTCGAGCAGATCGTGAAGTCGACCGGATTCTTCCGGAACAAGACGAAGAACATCATAGGGTTCGCGCGAGCGCTCATGGCGGACCACGATGGCGACGTACCGAAAACCATGGCGAGTCTTTCGGCGCTTCCCGGCGTCGGGCGGAAGACCGCAAACGTAATCCTCGGCAACGCCTTCGGTATCGACGAGGGAGTAGTGGTCGACACACATGTGAAGCGGCTCTCGACGCTGCTCCGCTTCACGAAGGAGAAGACGCCCGAGAAGGTCGAGCAGGACCTGATCGCGCTCTTCCCGAGGGAACGCTGGCCGTTGCTGTCCCACGTGCTCATTTGGCACGGCCGCCGCGTGTGCGATGCGAAGAAGCCGAGGTGCGAGGCTTGCACGCTGTCAGGATTGTGCCCTTCGTCACTCGTATAGAATGCCGTGCTTCTTCAACAGCATTCATAGTGCGACTCACCCGAACCGGTATCCACGATGCCCGACCGAGCACATGCCGTCGCCCTGCTGGAAGAGTGGGTCGATAACGAAGGCCTGCGCAAACACATGTACGCCGTCGAGGCTGCGGTTCGGCACTACGCTCGCCTGCGCGGGGGGGACGAAGAGGTCTGGGGCCTCGCCGGCCTGCTGCACGACCTCGACTGGGAGAAAGATCCGGAGAATCACCCCCTCACCGCCGTAGACCACCTGCGGGAGGCTGGATATCACGAGCAGGTATTGCAGGCGATCCTCGCACATCGGTCCAGCTTCACCGGGGTCGATCCGACGAGCGAGCTGGACAGGGTCCTGCTCGCGTGCGATGAGCTTTCCGGTCTCGTGTACGCGTGCTGCCTCGTGCGCCCGAACGGCATCGACGACCTCAAGCCGAAGTCCGTGGCGAAGAAGCTGAAGGACAAGACCTTCGCCGCCGGCGTGAGCCGGGACGAGGTCGCGCACGGGGTCGAGCTCATCGGCCTGGAGCGGAGCGAGCACATCCAGAACGTGATCGACGGGCTGCGCAGCATCGCGGAGCGACTCGAGATTCGCGCCGAAGACCGGGCCGGCTGAGGACCCTTCTGGTCTCCCAATACGGCGGGCGTCAGCTCGAGTTGGCGATCCAACTGGTGATGGGTGTCAACGGAGTTACACTAGGCGTGTTGGCTAGGCAGCCCGATTCCTCCGACCTCGGTCGACTTTTCCGCCGGGGCCCCGTTCGACCTCCAGTTCGAGGTCGCCAACGGGAACGATACCGTGACGCGGGTTCGGGCGGATCCGCCGATCGCGACCGTGGTGTACGCGGCGGGAGCGCACAACCTCCCAAGCTGCTGACGGGGATACTGGTTCAGCTGGAGCCCTGACTTTCTCCGCTTGCAGCCCCACCTCCCTCTAGCGACCTTACGCGGGCCGTTTCACCGGACCCGCCGTCCGGCGCTGCGGTCCCGCCAATCTCCGAGCAGAACAAACCTACGGGGCCGCCCACAGGGCGGAGGAATAGCCCATGACGACATCCACCTGGATCACGATGATCGTGGTGATGGTGTGCGTTTGGGGCGGCTTCTTCTGGGTGCTACTCACTGCCATCCGAAAGGAGTCCGGGAAGAGCGCGTGCCACGACGCGACGACCTAGAGACCATACTCATCCTGGGCTCCGGGCCGATCATCATCGGCCAGGCCTGCGAGTTCGACTATTCGGGTACCCAAGCCGTGCGCGCCCTCAAGGAAGAGGGCTACCGCGTCGTGCTGGTGAACTCGAATCCGGCGACGATTATGACCGATCCCGAGATTGCGGATCAAACGTACATCGAGCCCATCACTGCGGAGTGGGTCGAAAAGGTCATCGAGCGCGAGAAGCCTGACGCGCTACTTCCGACGATGGGCGGTCAGACCGCGCTCAACGTTGCAATGGATCTGCACCGGGCGGGGATTCTGGAGAAACATGGAGTCGAGCTGATCGGTGCGGATGAGCGCTCGATCGAGATGGCGGAGGACCGCGAGCAGTTCGCCAAGGCGATGCACCGCATCGGTCTGGAGGTCCCGAGCGGAGGTTTTGCGCGCACGATCGAAGAAGCTCTGGAGATCGTGGAGGACACGGGATATCCAGCCATCGTGCGGCCCTCCTACACGCTCAGCGGTACCGGTGGCGGCATCTCATACAACCGCGAGGAGTTCCGCGAGCAGGTCCGCAAGGGACTCGACGCTTCCCCTATCACGGAAGTTCTGATCGACCGCTCAGTCATCGGCTGGAAGGAGTACGAGCTCGAAGTCGTCCGGGACTCCAGCGACAACGTCATCATCATCTGCTCGATCGAGAACTTCGATCCGATGGGGGTGCACACGGGTGATTCGATCACGGTCGCGCCTGCGCAGACCCTCACCGACGTCGAGTATCAGAGGATGCGCGACGCATCGATCGCTATCATGCGGGAGATCGGTGTCGAGGCCGGCGGTTGCAACATCCAGTTCGCAGTGAACCCCGAAGACGGCGACATGCTCGTCGTCGAGATGAACCCGCGCGTCTCACGATCATCGGCTCTCGCGTCCAAGGCGACCGGGTTTCCGATCGCGCGCGTGGGCGCAAAGCTCGCCGTTGGCTACCAGCTGCACGAACTCCTCAACGATATCACCAAGACGACGCCGGCCTCATTCGAGCCCGTGCTCGATTACGTAGTCGTAAAGCTGCCCCGCTTCGCCTTCGAGAAGTTCCCCGAGGTGGACGACACGCTGGGCGTCCAGATGAAGTCGGTCGGTGAGACGATGGCGATCGGCCGCACCTTTCGGAGTGCCTGGCAGAAGGGGTTCCGCGGGCTCGAGACGGGGCGCCACGGCTGGGTAACAGGCGAGCGGCCCAAGGACGACGGCCTCGAGGCCATCGACCGCAAGTCGCTGCTGCGCGCGATTCGACGCCCTACTGCGGACCGTCCGTTCCAGTTGAAGCGGGCGCTCGAAGCGGGTCTGTCACCGGAAGACGTCTTCGAGGCAACGAGGATCGACCCGTGGTTCATCGATCAGCTTCAGCGGATCCTGGAGTGGGAGGCGCGCTACCGCGACACGGAAGAGGTCAGTCCAGCGCTTCTCCGCCGCATGAAGCGCGAGGGCTTCAGCGACCTCCAGCTCGCCGAGCTGCGTGGCGAAACCGAAGCGGAGGTCCGTGCGCGTCGCTGGGAGCTCGACATCCGGCCCACGTACAACGTGGTGGACACCTGTGCCGGCGAGTTTCCGGCGGAGACTCCTTATTACTACTCGTCGTACGAGGACGAGAGCGAGAGCCAGCGGTCCGGGCGCGAGAAGGTCGTCATTCTGGGCAGCGGACCGAACCGGATCGGGCAGGGCATCGAGTTCGACTACTGCTGCGTGCAGGCCGTGCTAGCGCTCAAGGAAGCCGGCTTCGAGACCATCATGATCAACTCGAACCCCGAGACGGTCTCGACGGACTTCGACGTCAGTGACAAGCTGTACTTCGAGCCGCTTACGCTCGAGGACGTGCTCGAGATCCTCCACCTCGAGCAACCGATGGGCGTCATAGTCCAGCTCGGCGGTCAGACGCCGCTCAAGCTCGCGCACGGACTCGAGCAGCTCGGCGCACCAGTGCTCGGCACCTCTGTCGAGGCGATCGACCGGGCTGAGGATCGTGATCGCTTCGACGAGGTCTGCAAGAAGATCGGCGCACGCACTCCAGCCAACGGCATCGCCAGGAGCGAGGAACAGGCAGTCGCCGTAGCGCGAGAGATCGGCTTTCCGGTGCTCGTCCGTCCGAGCTATGTGCTCGGTGGACGTGCGATGCGCATCGTCTACGACGAGGAGTCGCTCGCGCGCTACTTCGTAGAAGCCGCGCAAGCGTCCGAAGACCATCCGGTGCTTGTAGACTCCTTCCTCGAGGACGCTTTCGAGGCGGACGTCGACGCGCTTTGTGACGGCATCGACGTCGTCATTGGCGGAATCATGCAGCACATCGAGGACGCAGGCGTTCATTCCGGTGACTCGGCCTGCGTATTGCCCCCGTACCTGCTCTCGGGTCCCGTGCTGCAGGAGATCCGGGACCTGACCCGCAAGTTCGCTTTGGAGCTCGGCGTTATCGGGCTGATCAACGTTCAGTACGCGATCAGGGACGACGTCGTCTACGTGCTCGAGGTGAACCCACGGGCGTCGCGGACCATTCCCTTCGTGAGCAAGGCGACGGGCGTGCCGCTCGCGCGTCTCGCCGCGCGCGTAATGGTGGGTGACAGGCTGGCGGACCTCGATGTTCCGGAAGAGCCTCCGATACCAGGTGTGGCGGTGAAAGAGGCCGTGTTCCCGTTCAACCGCTTCGACGTCGATGTGCTGCTAGGCCCCGAGATGCGCTCGACGGGAGAGGTCATGGGCTTCGACGACTCGTTCGGAATGGCGTTCGCGAAAGCACAGGTCTCCGCGGGCAATCGTCTGCCGGAGAGCGGCCGACTGATCGTCACCGTGAATGACGCCGACAAGGAGACCGTTACGCCGATCCTGCGCCGCTTCCGCGACCTGGGCTTCACGATCATGGCGACACGTGGTACGCGCGACTATTTGGGCCGGCTCGGCGTGCCGGCCGAGCCGGTATTCAAGGTTGGAGAAGGTCGTCCCGACATCGTTGATCACATCGTTACGGGCGACGTGGCGTTGCTCATCAACACACCGCTCGGCAAGAAATCCCAGTTCGACGACTACGCGATGCGGCGTGCGGCGATCACGCACAAGGTCCCGTATCTCACGACGATGTCCGCGACGTCTGCCGCGTGCGACGCGCTCATCGCACTCAAGTCGCGCGTGCGTGAGATCCGCTCGATCCAGGAGCGTATCGCGTCCCTCAGGGCCGAGGTCGGCGCCGACTGACGTCGGCGGTGTCGCGTCCGGTGGGGATCCTGACGGAATGAGCGCTCCTACCGGATTCTTTCTACACCCTGCGTCACCACTCCACGACACGGGCTGGGGACATCCCGAGCATCAGGGGCGCCTGCGTGCTTTGGCGTCTACTGTCGGGCGAGACTTGTTGACCCTCCATGGTCACGTCGAACAGATGCCGGCTGAGGAAGCGTCGCTGCTGGATCTGAGGCGCGTGCACACCGACCAACAGGTCGAGCTCGTGCGTGCGGCGTGCCAAATGGCGGAGCAGTCGGAGAAGATCGCCCAGATCGACTCGGACACGCGGGTTTCTTCGGCCTCGTGGGAGGCGGCTGTCGGCAGCGCGGGTACCGCGATCGCGGCGGCGCGCGCCGTCGCAGCGGGCACGATCCGGACCGCGTTCGTCGCGACACGACCTCCGGGCCACCACGCAACGCCCGATCACGCGATGGGCTTCTGCCTGTTCAACAACATCGCGGTCGCCGCACGCTGGCTTCAGGCCCATGGCCACGCGGCGCGAGTGTTGATCTTGGACTGGGACGTGCACCACGGAAACGGCACGCACGATGCGTTCTACGACGATCCGTCCGTCTTTTTCGTGTCACTGCACCAGTGGCCGCACTATCCAGGTACGGGGTGGGCCGAACAGACCGGCGCGGGGGAGGGAGTCGGGTACACGTTGAACGTGCCACTGCCTGCCGGTACGCCGGCCACCGAGCATCGATCGCACTTCGAAGGCGCGGTCGACGAGGCACTCAGCCGCTTCGATCCCGACTTCGTGCTGATTTCGTGCGGCTTCGATGCCATGGCTGGCGACCCGCTCGGGCAGCTTCTGCTTGAACCGTCAGATCTATACGACATGACGCGCCACGTAGTGGAGGTTGCCGCCGGTGGGTGTGGGGGGCGTGTCGTGGCGCTGCTGGAGGGCGGCTACGACCCGAAAAGGCTCGGAGAGGGAGCCGTGGCGGTGATTCGGGCGCTTGCGGGGTTGGAGGCGCCCGGGGGCCGAGTGGGCTAGGCGCTACAGCCACGCGGTCGGATCGTTGCCCCCGGCGCCCCTCCTCCTACCTTTCCCCCATGCCGCCAACCCATGCTGGGACGGACGGGTACGCCCCGACCGTTCCTTCCATGCTCGATCTGGTCCGGATGAGTTCCCGCCATCTTTTCCCTCCTGGGGGCGTCGACCTCTATAGGCAGATCGCCCTTCTTACGGAGATGGGTGAGGACAACGAAGTGCTCGATGTCGCATGCGGGAAGGGTGTCTCCCTCGAGTACTTCGTGAAGGAGTTCGGCGCGCACGGGTCGGGCGTCGACGTCGATCCGGCCATGATCGAACAGGCCGAGGCTCGTAGCCGGGAGGAGGGCATCGCGGACCGGCTCCAGTTCCAGACCGGCCGCTCTGACGCGCTCCCCTACCGTGACGAGATCTTCGACGTGACGGTGGGAGAGATCGCTCTCTGCAACCATTGCGAGCCGGCAGCCGCGATCGACGAGCTCGTGCGCGTAACGAAGCCCGACGGCATCATCGTGCTCGTCCAGTTGGTCTGGAAGGCGCCCGTAGACGTGGAGCGCCGGGTGGTACTCGCCGACCACCTCGGCGCTCGACCCCTCATGGTGGTCGAGTGGAAGCGCTTGCTGCGCGAGGGCGGCGTCTCGAACGTGCACACCGAAGACTGGTCGGACGAAGAGACCGCGTTCCGGCCTACAGTCGCGAAGCCGTTCCTTGACTTCGCGGAGCTGTTCTCGTTTGGCGAGAAGATCGGCATCCTCCGGAGGGCCTGGACACGGTGGGGGTGGCGGGGCGTGCGCATGGTGTTGGAGCGGGAACGGGAGGTGCACCGGCTGCTGACGCGAGAGCGCATCCTCGGGCTCGACCTATTGAAGGGTCGGAAGGCTGAGGCAGCGCAGGATTCCGCGGCAGACGCCCGGACGCCGGAGCACGAACTCTCTGCCGAGCCTGCGACCGTCCCTCAAGCAGCCGCGGACGACGAAGGTGACGAGGCAACGGATACCGCCGGGCTGCCCCTCTTTGGCGCATTGGCCGACAAACCAACCCACTGAACCTATTGAGGCAAGACACTAACGTGAGCACTGCTCTTCTCTGCACTGACGACGGCGTCGCGAAAGTCCAGGGGGCACTCCGCGACCAGGAGCTCGGCGGATGGCTGCTGTACGAATTCCACGGCTTGAACCCGATCGCCGTGAAGTTGCTCGGACTCGGTGAGACGACGCGGCGCGGCTACGTGCTCATCCCGGACGAGGGCGAACCGATTGCGCTCATCCACGCCATAGAGGCGTCTTCGTGGCGTCACTGGCCGCACGCGGTTCGCAGCTACTCGGGGTGGAAGGACATGGAAGAGCAACTCGCTGCCTTGCTCGAAGGGAAGACCCGGCTCGCCATGGAGGTGTCCCCTGGCGCCGCGGTCCCGACACTCGACTATGTGCCGGCGGGCATCGCGGGCGTGATCCTGAACCTCGGCATCGAGGTGACGAGCTCGGGTGACCTCGTCTCGCGCTTCCACTCGGTATGGACTACTGAGCAGAAGGAGTGCCACAGGGAAGCCGCTGAAATCATCGCAAGTGTGGCGGGACGTGCGTTCGAGCGTGCCGCGGATGCCGTTTGCAGCTGCGCGCCCACGACCGAGGGCACTCTCTCTGAATGGATCCGTGGCGAGCTGACGGGTGCGGGACTCGTGGTGAAACCCGACTGCATCGTGGCCATCGGGCCGAGAGCCGCCGACCCGCACTACGCGCCCCCCGGAGCAGGGGAGACGATCAACCGAGGTGATCTCTTGCTCATCGACCTGTGGGGTGCTTTCGAGGGCATGGTATTCGCTGACCAGACCTGGATGGGATTCCTGGGCAGTGCTGTCGACGCGCGCACGCAAGCGATCTGGGAAGCTGTGCGGGATGCCCGCGACGCCGCGGTATCGTTTCTGCAGGATCGATTCGACGCGGGTGAAGACGTCCACGGCTACGAGGTCGACGACGTTGCTCGGAACGTCATCGCCGGTCGCGGCCACGGCCCTCACTTCGTGCACCGTACGGGCCACTCGATGGACGTCGACCTGCACGGGAGTGGCCCGAATCTCGACAACCTCGAGACGCGCGACGACCGGCTGATCGTACCAGGCGTCGGCTTCAGCATCGAGCCCGGTATCTACATTCCGGACGACATCGGCGTGCGCAGCGAGATCAATGTGCACTGGGGAGCGAACGGTCCCGAGGTAACACCGTTGGAGGTACAGCAAGAGATCTTCTTGTTGCTAGAAGAGTGACCAGAATGGGGGGGTGGGCCGTGCTTGCGCGCCTTCGGGCAAGGAACGACGAGGAGTCGTAGCCGAGCAGGGACCGCCGCCGAAGGCAGTGGTCCGACGAGGAGAGACGATGTATCGATCGCGCGGCCACCGACGCAATGTGTTGGTCACCATGTGGCCAGCACCATGGCTGACGGCACCCGGGGACCCGTTCGAGAGCACGGGTGGCGGCTCGTCCCCCTTCCCGATCACCCTTATAACAGCCGGCGTTTGAGCCCATCGCGGTACCGGGTGGATGTAGCGCTCCCGCTACCGATCCACCGCACGTTCACCTACCAGGTCGACGCCGACAGTGCTCCGGCCCCGGGCACCCGCGTGCTCGTACCCTTCCGGCGTGACGAGCGAATCGGGTGGGTGGTGGGTGAGGGCTCCAGCGAGGACATCAATGGGTTGCGATCGGTTCGGACTGTGCTCGACGAGCATCCGACGGTGCCGGCCGATCTATTGGAGCTTTGCCGATGGATGGCGGACTATTACGTCGCGCCGCTCGGGATCACCCTGAGGGCGGCGCTGCCTTCGGTCCTCTCCGACGTCTCGAGGGACTACTTGACCGTGTCGGCGGCGCCTTCCGGCGAGATGCGGGCTCGAGAGCAACGCGTTATGGACGCGCTGCTCGCGAAGACAGGCCCGCAGCGCGTGCGTACGCTTCGCCGTGATCTGAACATGGGCTCGATATGGCCGGAGATCCGGTCGCTCGCGGCGAAGGGGATGGTCGGTCACGAGACCGTGCCCCCGCCGGCACCGCCGGTGAAGACCCGCAAGGTGGCGCGCATCATTCAAGGACTCGGCACGCTTGCTGCCCGCGAGCAGGCGTTCGGGCGCGCTCGACGGCAGCGTGAGGCGTTCGAGCTGCTCGAGGCGTCGGGAGGAGCTGCGGAGCTTGCACACCTCACCGGAGAGGAGGGCTTCAGCCGAGGAGTTATCGGCGGGCTCGTATCGAAGGGACTCGTCGGCCTCTTCGACGAAGAGGAATTCAGGGACCCCTTCGCCGACAGGCCCGCGCAGACACCACCGTCCCTGGTGCCGACCGTCCATCAACAGCAGGCGCTGGACGCGCTCGTCGGCGGACTCGGCGAGAAGAGCCCCGCGCCATTCCTGCTTCACGGCGTCACCGGCTCCGGAAAGACGCTGGTGTACATTGAGCTCCTCCGCGAGGCGCTGGCGCGGGGACGGACCGCCATCGTACTGGTGCCCGAGATCTCGCTTACGCCGCAGACCGTTTCGCGTTTCAGGGCGCACTTCGGGGATGAGGTCGCTGTGCTGCACTCCGGTCTCTCGGACGGGGAGCGATACGACGCGTGGCGGCTACTGCGCAGTGGCGAGCGAAGCGTCGCGGTCGGCGCCCGCTCGGCACTGTTCGCGCCGCTCGAGAACCTGGGGGTGATCGTCGTCGACGAGGAGCACGACGGCAGTTACAAGCAATCGGATGCGCCGCGCTACCTCGCGCGGGACCTGGCGGTGGTGAGAGCACGCGCGCACGGTGCCGTCTGTGTACTGGGCAGCGCGACCCCATCGCTCGAAAGCTGGCACAACGCTCGGCGCGGCAAGTTCAGGCGCCTTGTTCTGCCTGAGCGTGTGGGCGGCGCGAAGCTCCCCGAGGTTCGCGTGGTCGACCTGCGGAAACGTCGGGACGCCCACGAGGGCCCCGCCAAGCGCCCGTCGCGCGGTGCCGGTGTATTTTGCGAAGAACTCGTAGCTGCCGTCGACACACGCCTGAGGAAGCAGGAGCAGGTCATCCTGCTGCTCAATCGGCGGGGCTACTCGTCGTTCATCCAGTGTCGCGCGTGCGGCGAAGTGGAACAGTGCGAAAACTGCTCGATCTCGCTCACCTACCACCGCGTGACGCGGCGTATCGTATGTCATCACTGCCGGTTCGAGACGCCCGCGCCGGCCCGCTGCCGCCGCTGTGGATCGCCGGACCTCTCCTACCGGGGTCTTGGTACCGAGCAGGTCGAGCGCGTCGCCGCGGAGACCTTTCCCGACGCGCGTATCACGCGCATGGACGTGGACACGACCTCCGGAAAGTGGGCTCACCAGCGCATCCTCGACCGTGTGGAGCGGGGCGACGTCGACATCCTGCTCGGGACACAGATGATCGCTAAGGGACTCGACTTCCCTCGCGTCACCCTGGTGGGAGTCGTGAACGCAGATGTCGGCATTCATCTGCCGGACTTCCGGGCGAGCGAGCGGACGTTTCAACTTCTGAGTCAGGTCGCCGGCCGAGCAGGGCGAGGGGAGTTGGGTGGCGACGTCCTGATCCAGACCTCTCTGCCCGACCACTATGCGATCCGTGCGGCCGTGGCTCATGATTTCGAAGGCTTCGCGACCCGGGAACTGTCGGAACGAGAACGCCCGCTGTATCCGCCACATGTGCGCCTCACGAACGTCATTGTCAGCAGCCCCGATCAGCGACTCGCGGCGACGGGCTCCGAGCGCGCGGCCGCATGGATGCACCGTTGGATGTCGCACCGAGACCGTCAGGGGAGAGGAGCCGTCGACCTGGTCGGTCCGGCGCCCGCACCAATTGAGCGGCTACACGGTCGGTGGCGCTGGCACTTCCTCATGCGCAGCGGTTCACCCGCGGCTTTGGGAGCCGCGGCCCGAGCGCTCGTCCGAGGATATTCACTCCCAGCGGGAGACATACGCCTGGCGCTCGATCGAGACCCCGTAGCGCTGCTATGAACAGCCCGCGTTGACCATTGCAGTCCCGGGGGGCTGCCGGATACTTTCGGGTCGGTGGGTCGGCGATGCTCGCAACGCTGGCCACGGTACTTCTTGAACAGCCTTCTAGGAGGGGTTGTGGGTTGCTTGGCACTGAACGCCTCGTACGAGCCACTTACGATCATTCCTGCTCGTCGAGCAGTCCGGCTGGTCCTGGATGGGAAGGCCGAGATCCTGGAAAAGGACGGGGGTAGGCGCTTCCACTCGGAGACGCGCATCGTCCCCTGTCCTGCGGTAATCCGCCTCGTCCGGTACGTTCACGTCCCGCGGCGGTTCCGCCGCCAGGTTACCAACACCTTCCTGTTCGCTCGCGACGACTACTCTTGCCAGTACTGCGGGAAACAGAAGAACGAGCTCCGCGGCCGCCAATTCCTGACCAGGGACCACATCGTGCCCTTGTCCCGGGGCGGAGATAACTCGTGGGAGAACGTGGTTACGAGCTGCTCCCCGTGTAACAACCGAAAGGGTAACCGGCTTCCCGGCGAGGCGGGTCTCACCCTACGGAACGAGCCTGGACAGCCGAATTACGTGCACCTCCTATGGGCGGTCAGGCGTGTGACCGGAGCTCAGGCGAAGTACCTTCGCATTTTCTATGGCGAGCACGCGCTCGACGTGGTGTCGAAACGACGTTCTGACGAACTGGTCGAGATCGGTGGCCAGCCGGGCGGCTAGTCGGGCCTTCTAGTCCTCGAGCCAGGCGTACGGCCGCTCGTAGAACTGTCCGAAACCGCGTACGGTCCCTCGAT
The DNA here is from genome assembly GCA_965226625.1 of Longimicrobiales bacterium. GTDB lineage: Bacteria > Gemmatimonadota > Gemmatimonadetes > Longimicrobiales > Gaopeijiaceae > UBA1138. Next base: position 1,552,126 of record CBDDDK010000003.1, on the reverse strand, counting down.
GGGTGTACTCTTTCCAGCGGACCACCCACCCGCGCTCCTCGTCCTGGCTCACCTCGTAAGAGAATCCGGGCTGGTTGGCCCGCTCCGCCAAGAACCGTCGGAGATACGCGGGCATGTTGGTGACACCCTTGATCTCGAAGTCTGCCTCGCTCACTTCGACACTCGCACCCTGGATGTCGGACTCGGACATCTTGAGCGCGCGGATCGCCTCTTCGACCGCCGTCACGACCGGCGCGAGGTCCGGCGCCGAGCCTGTGCGTGCCTTGATTTCATTGAGGAGTCCACCCGTGCTCGGAGCGGATAACTCCTCACGGGCGCCCCGAAGATCGCTCAGGAGCCGCTCGTGCAGGCGAAGGAGCTGGCGGTACTCTCGCTTAGCCTGGTTCCTGGAATTGGATGAGGCCATGTCATAAAGAGGTGCCCATGAGGCTATTCCGGCAACCGTTCGCCTGCCGAGGTGCTCGTTGTCGTCCGGCGACTGTGGGGTTGGCGATTGCCGCCGTCTCATGCTTGATTGACTAGCCATCACCCATGCCTTGAGCCAGCCATGACCGACGCGCACGACCAAAAAGAGGGGCGATCCGGCACAAAACCTCCTTCGGCGCGTCCGTCTCAGCCGCTGACGGTTGGTCGCGACCCTCCGTTAAGCGTGCGGCAGGCACGTGAGTCCGGCAAACCGACGCCGGTGCGGGACCTTGCGACGCAGGGCGTCTCCCCCGGCGATACCGCAAACGTAGAGACCGACGTCGGTGAGGCCACCGTGGAAGTCGACGGGACGTCATGGACGGTCCGTGTCCGGGGGCGCTCCGGGGGTGCCTCTGCCGGCAAGACGCCTCTTCTGCTGCTGGGCTTGTGGAAGGCGCAGGCGGCGACCTCCCTGCCAGATCGCGAAGCGCTCGTCGTTGGTGAACTCCTCGTGGACATGACTGCGGGTGACCTGGAGACGGCCCTCGCCGAGAGCCGCGAACCGGCGGACACCGACCGGCACCCAGGGTTCTTCCTCGAGATCAGCGAGCGCCACCGCTCTTGACGCGAATGGCGGCCTTCTCGTGCCCGTAGGAACCTCCGGCGGGGACTCCCGTGTCTAACGGAGAGGACGGTGGCGGTCTCCATATGGTGTGCGATTTTAACCCTCGGGTGCTCCGAGACCGCCCCGTGCGGTAGCTTGCCTGCGACGGTGACGGTTCTTCAACAAGGCGCAACTCTGCGGTGTCCTTAGAGCGATCCGAAATTCCGACTGAGGGTGATCTGGTCCACCGAGCCAAACGGGGCGATGAGTTCGCCTTCGGGCAGCTCGTGGAGCGGTATCAAGGGGCCACCTACGCGGTTGCGCTATCCGTCACGGGTCGGCATGAGGATGCCGAGGACGCAGCGCAGGAGTCCTTTCTGGTAGCGCTGCAGCGGCTCGACGAGTGCAGGAGTCCTGAGCGATTCGCGGGGTGGCTGATGACCATCGTCCGGAACCGGGCTCGCAACCTCGTGAGACGGGAGTCGTTGAGGCATACAGATCAGGTTCCTCTGGCGGCCCGGTCGCTGGTGCCGATGCCGGACCGGGTCGCTGAGACCTCGGAGTTGAGAGAGAGATTGAAGGGGGCGCTTGCCGTGCTTCCTGAAGTACAACGGCAGATCGTGTTGCTGCACGATCTGGAGGGTTGGAAACACCGCGAGATTGCGGGTCGGTTGGGGTTGCCGTCCGGCACGGTTCGGTCGCACCTCCACTTCGCGAGGAAAGCGTTGAGGGTGTCACTTGGCGGGACGCCGGCGGGGTCCGACTTACGGAGGAAAGCCCTATGAGGGACAACGTGCATGACGGGTCGCGTGACGCGGACGATCTCGGTCCGGACGAGGAGTTGGCTCAGGTGCTGGGTCTTCTCGATCCGGCGCAGCAAGATCCGAACTACTGGTTCCGCTTCCGTTCGTGGGTTCTGAGCAACGCGACGGCTGAGTTGGCGCGACGCCGGCTCATGCATGAACTAACCGTGGCGGACGTGATGAGCTCTTGGGCGCGGGGGGTGGTCTCCGCCGCGGCGCTGGCCGCGGTGCTTGCCGGCCTGCTGTTGGTCCGTGGCGCCGACGATCCGGCGCCGCCACCGGTCGGCGTCGAGGAACTCCTGGTCAGCGAAGTCGAGGGTGAAACGATTCCGACGCTGCTCGCCCCGGAAACCAACGGCGCCGTCTCCTTTGCTTCGGAGATCTTCTAATGGGACACGGATCACGTACCAGGCTCGTAACCGCGGTGACGCTTGCGGTGGTCTTCGCGTCGGGCGTCCTGTTGGGCCTTGCGGGTGACAGCAGCCTGGGGGCAGAACCCCCGGAAGTCACCGCCGCGCGCGCGGACGTCGATGAGCGTGGCGGCGAACGCCGCCCGCGCACGCGGATGTATGAGCAGGTTGGACCCTCGGTGGATCAGAAGCTATTTATCGATTCGATCTTGAATGACCATCGCGCCCGGATGGACGCGTTGCATGAAGAGTTCCGCAGCGCCTACTACCCGCTGTACCAGGCGGTGATTCAGGACACTCGTGGGGCGATCAAGGAGGTCTTCTCGGACAAGCAGGCCAGGGAGTATCAGGCGTTGCTGGACGACTTCGACCGGCGAAAGGCCGAGCGGAACGAGAAGGACGACCGGGACTAGTATCCATGAAATCGACCAGTCCGCCTTCGGCCCGTGCCGCGGCCTGCGTGCTAGCAGGCCTTGCGGTCTTCGCTCCCAGCTCCGCCGACGCGCAGCAGACCATAAGCCTCGAAGAGGCCGTTCAGCGTGCTCTGGACCGCAGCCCACAGATGCTGCAGCAGGAGCAGGCGGTGGAGAACGCAGCACTCGCCGAACGCTCGGCGTGGGGGGCTTTCCTGCCCAGTCTGAGTGCGAACACGAGTGGCTCCCTGCGCAGCGCCAACGTGCTCGACCCGAATACCGGGCAGATCGTCGGCGGCAGCTCGGACTCGTATTCCGCCGGGCTCTCGGGGCGCGTCGACATCTTCCGGGGGGGCAGCCGATTCGTCGAGCTCGACCGAACGGACGCGGACATGCAGGCTGCCGTGGCGCGTAGGGAGAGCCAGCGGTTCTCCGTCGCTCGGCAGACGAAGAACCTGTTCTTCGCCTCGCTCCGACAGTCAGACCTCCTGGAAGTCTCTCGACGGCGGGTCGAGCAGGCGCAGCAGAACTTGGAAATCGTAAGGGCTAGATCCCAGGTAGGGCGAGCGACGATCTCGGATTCCTTGAGGGCGAGATTAGACCTCGTGAACGCCCGACAGGCGGTCCTCCAGGGTGAAACGGCTCTGCGCGCCGCCCGGTTCTCGCTGGGGCGACAGATTGGTGAGCCCAGGCCTGTGATCCCGGCCCGTCCGGACAATCTGGAGCCATCCGAGCTCCCGCTCACCGAGGCTGAGATCATGCAGCTGGCCGAGGCGGCTTCACCGACGGTCGTCGCTGCGGCGTATGTGACGCGTGCGGCGGCTGCTTCGGTCCGGTCGGCCCGGACCGGATACTTGCCCACGGTGTCGATGTCGAGCGGATACAACTGGAACAATCAGGAGCGCTCGTTCAACGGCGGCCGTACCAGCTGGAGCCTCGGCCTGAGTCTCTCCTACCCGATTTTTAACAACTTCCAGCGGGAGTCATCCTTAGACCGGGCGCAGTTCTCACAGCGGGTCGCACGCTTGCAGGAGGACGACTCCCGACTTGCGGCGCGACAAGAAGCGGACGCCGCACTGTACAATCTGCGCACCGCGGAAAGGGCTATAGAGATTGCCCAGGAGGCGGAGCTCGTAGCAGGGGAGGACCTCAGAGTGGTGCGTGAACGGTATTCCGTGGGTGTGGCGACCATCCTCGACGTCCTGATCAGCCAGAATGCGGCCGATCAAGCCAGCGTCGACGTCGTCACGTCACGATACGACTATGTGCTGGCCCGAGCTGAGCTCGAGTCGATTCTGGGGAAGGTGTTGTGAGCGATCTGATTATCAAGACAGAGGGTCTGAAGAAGGACTACGTGCTCGGCGCGGAGACGGTGCGTGCGGTACGGGGTTTGGACCTCGAGATCCAGGAGGGGGAATTCGTCGCCATGATGGGGCCATCGGGCAGCGGCAAGTCCACGTTCATGAACATGATCGGGTGCCTCGACACGCCCACCGAGGGCAGGTACTGGCTGAGCGGCCAGCTGGTCAGTGAGCTGACCGGCGACCAGCTGGCACGGGTGCGAAATCAGAGGATCGGCTTCGTATTTCAGACGTTCAATCTGCTGCCACGCGCCACGGCGCTGCACAACGTCGAGTTACCGCTCATCTATGCGGGCATGAGGGGCAAAGAGCGCAGGGCGCGCGCAGCACAAAAGCTGGAGCTGGTTGGACTCGGTGATCGCATGGGTCACAAGCCGCCCGAGCTGTCCGGCGGTCAGCGCCAGCGTGTGGCCGTCGCGCGCGCGCTCGTGAACGACCCGGACCTTCTGCTCGCGGACGAGCCGACCGGTAACCTGGACTCGGTGACAAGCGGGGTCATCATGCGCCAGCTCGCCGAGCTGAACGGGCAGGGACAGACGATTGTCTTGGTGACCCACGAGCACGACATCGCCGAGTACTCGAAGCGGCAGGTGCACCTGAAGGACGGGCTCATCGAGCAGGACTTCCTCAACGAACGGGCGGGGGTGACGGTATGACGAAGTTGATCCCGCGGTTCGCGCTCCTCGGGTTGTTCGTCGCCTCGGTCCATGCTTGTGAGAGGGGTGAGGCGGCCGAAGCGGTCTCGAGCGTCGAGACCGTCGAGGTTGTGAGAGGGGATCTCCTGATCCGCGCGGAGGCCACCGGTACGGTGGAGCCGATCCGCGAGGTCGAGGTCAAGTCGAAAGCGTCCGGAGAGATTCTGAGGCTGCACGCCGATATTGGTGACGAGGTACGGCCTGGGCAGCTGCTCGCGGACATCGACCCTCGAGACGTGCAGAACCGTTTCGATCAGACCGAAGCGGACCTCGAGGTGGCGCAGATTCGGCTTGAGATCGCCGAATCCCAACTCGAGCGCTCGAATCAGCTGCTCGAGCGGGAGGTCATCACAGCTCAGGAGCACGAAGGGGCTCGGGTCGAGTACGCCAACTCGAGAGCTAACCTCGTGAAGGCTCGGACGAACCACGACCTCGCGGTGCTCCAGCTAGAGGACGTGCGCATAACGGCCCCGATGAGGGGTACGGTCATCCAGAAGAACGTCGAAGAGGGTATGGTCATTCAGTCCGCATCCGGCAACGTGTCCGGAGGAACCACGCTCTTCCTGATGGCCGACCTCGGCGAGATGCAGGTTCGCACGCTCGTCGACGAAACGGACATGGGCCAGCTCTCACCGGGTTTGGTCGCCAACGTGACGGTGGAGGCGTACGCTGATCGCACGTTCCGCGGCCTTGTCGAGAAGATCGAGCCGCAAGCGACGGTCGAACAGAACGTGACCATGTTCCCGGTCATCGTAAGCATCGACAATCGCGGACGGCTCTTGAAGCCGGGCATGAACGCTGAAGTCGAAGTGATGGTGAATGAGGCTGTGAACGTTCTTGTCGTGCCCAACAACGCGATCGTGAAGACGACGGACGTCGGTCCGGCGGCGATGGCGCTCGGCCTCGACGTCGACAACATGGATTTGTCCGAGTTCATGCGCGCCGGCCAAGGTGGCTTCGGTGGGCCGGGCGGCTTCAGTCGAGGCGGTGAGGGGGGTCAGAGAGCTGGCCGCGGCGACGGCCAGGGTGGCCGAGGCGGGGACGGCGCCCAGCCAGGCGGCTACGGACGAACCGCGGGTGGCCCTCAGCGCGGAGGCGGTCTTGGCGGCGCTGCCGCGGCTCAGATGCCAGCGCTTCGCGCCCAGCTGGAGGCCGGCGAAATAACCGAGGAGGAGATGCGCGCGCGCGCTCAGAGCGCGATGGTGGGCGTCGGAGGCATGGGTAGGGACGGCGGTCCGCCGCGCGAAGCGCGGCTCGCGGTCGTATTCGTGATGGGCGCCGACTCGGTGCCGATGCCCCGACAGGTGCAGATCGGCCTCAACGACTGGGACCGTACGCAGATCGTGAGCGGTGTCGAGGAAGGCGAGGTGCTGGTCGTCGTTGGCGCCGCACAGCTAATGGCACAGCAGCAGGCGTTCCTAGATCGGATGCGGGAGCGCATCGGTGGGCGTAGCCCGTTCGGCGGTGGCCCGCCGCGCGGTATGGGCGGCGGACGCGGCCCTCGCAGGTAGCGGCTTATCCATGCTTGTCTTCGAGATCATCGTGGTTGCCATGGGCGCGATACGGGCCAACGTCTTACGGTCCGTCCTGACGACTCTCGGCATCGTTATCGGTGTCGGGGCGGTGATCACCATGGTCGCTCTTGGCGAGGGCGCCCAGCAGCGTGTGCAACGACAGATCGAGACCATGGGCACCACGGTTCTCACGATCCGTCCCGGCCAACAGTTCTCCTATGGTATCTCGCGTGGGGACACTCAACTGTCGATCGAGGACGCCGAGGCGCTGAGGAGTGAGACGCTCGGGCGTCTGAAGGTCTCGCCGGAGCAGCAATCACGGATGCAGGTCGCCTACCTGCGTTGGAACTCCAGCAACACGCTGATGGGCGTTTGGCCGGAATACTTCGAGATCTACAACCACGAGGTCGTCACCGGGCGCTTTTTCACGGAGGGTGAATCGCGCGGGCGCCAACGGGTCGCGGTCCTCGGGCACAATCTGCCCACGAGTCTCGGCGAGACTCCTCCCGAGTTGCTCATCGGCCAGACGATTCAGCTCCGGGGCATCCCCTTCGAGGTCATCGGGGTGCTCGCGGAGAAGGGCGCCGCCGCCTGGGTCCGGCCCGACGATCAGATCTTCATTCCGCAGTCCACGGCGCAGTTTCGCGTGATGGGGGGCCGTGACCGGCTGAACGCGATCTATGCCGCGACTGAGAGCGCCGAGGAGCTCGACCAGGCGTACGGCGAGATCGATCGAGTCATGCGTAGAAAGCATCGCATTCGCCCGGGCGAGGAGGCGGATTTCAACATCCGCAACTCCTCAGATCTACTCGAGACGTTCAACGAAACGAACGAGACGTTCACGCTTCTTCTCGCCGGTATTGCCGGCGTGAGTTTGCTCGTGGGGGGAATCGGCATCATGAACATCATGCTGGTGTCCGTGACCGAGCGGACCCGTGAGATCGGCGTGCGCAAGGCGTTGGGCGCTACGCGCCGCGCCATCATGACTCAATTCCTGGTCGAGGCGCTCTTCCTGTGTGTCCTGGGCGGCTTCCTGGGGGTCGCCGTCGGTTACGGGGCGGCTGAGATGATGACGAGGATCGCCGAGTGGGAAACGGTCGTGGCGCCCCAGGCGGTGGCGGTTGCGCTCGGCTTCAGTGCCGCGATCGGGCTCTTCTTCGGCATCTGGCCCGCGCGTAGGGCGTCTGTGCTGGATCCGATCGACGCCCTGAGGTACGAGTAGCTCCCCAGCTATCTGCAGCTATCTCCGCAGGAGAACCGTCATGCTCGTCCCTTGGCGAACCAGCGTCAGTGGGATTGTCGCTTCGGCTCGGGACAGTGCCAGGCGCAGACCCTGCACCGACCGCACGGCGACATCATCGATCCGGGTGATTACGTCGCCGGGCTTGATACCCGCTGCCGCGGCAGGCGTCTCGTTCGGCACGTCGGTCACGAGCACGCCGCCGTCGACCTGGAAGTATGCTGCCAACTCTGAGCGCAGATCGATCACTTCAGCGCCTACGGCTCGGTTCTGACCGAGCAGATACGGCGCGAGGGGTCGAAACTCAGCTCTAGGCTCCCTCTCCCGTCGCCTCGAGAAGGACATCGTGTATCGGTTGCCCGCGTTGACAACGGTTGCTTCCTCCATCGCCTTGCGAAGGCGCAAGGAACGCCGAGTGAGGTCCTCCAGTGTGCCGCGGATCTGCACGAGCTGTAGGTCGTCTTCGTTTCTGCGCAGGGTGCCCGAAATGCGCATCAGGTCACGGAGGCGTTCCTTCTGACGCGCGGTCACTTCACGAAATGCACTGTTCAGTTCGTCCATCTCTCGCTGCAACGAGTCGTGCTGCTCCCCCGGAAAAACGAAGAAGGCGAACGGTGCCTGGACTTCAAGGACTTCGCGCGCCCTGATGCGGGAGATCGCGGGGTCCGGGGCGGGCGCCGGGTCAACGAGGGGGACGTTGCGGCCACGGGCTTGCACGAGCCGCAAGCGGAGCGAGTTCATGGTCTGGAACGCGGCCTCGACCATGGAGTCCGGCTGGAAATGAAACGTATAGACGGGCTTGGACACGGGTCGGGAGCGATCACCCGCCGTCAGATTGATCTGGCGCCGTCGTCCGTCTCTCACGTACACGATGTGCACTGGGTCGCCGGGATCGAGATGTAGCCGACTGGCGACGTTCTCGAAGCCCCTCACGTCACGGATGTCGTTGATGCGGAGAAGCACGTCTCCGGCTCGCAAACCGGCAGCGCGTGCCGGACTCCTTTCGTTCACGTCCGTGATCACGACTGTCGCTCTCACGCCATCGCTAGAAGTCTGTGTCCTGACGTCGATAGAGATCCCGATCCACCCGGCTGACGCTCGTCCGATCCGCGCGTCAGCGCGCTGCGCCAGCACAGACGCGGGCATCAGGATCAACGCTCCGACGGCCGCAAGACGGTACAGCGTGCGAAGGATCATCAGAACCAATTGTCCCGGCTCGCCACCAACTGGGCCGTGGCCTCGCGCTCACCGAGTACTGAGACGAGCAGCCCGTTCAGGAACGAGTCACCCGGAGCCTGTCGCACTGCAGCTTGACTGACAGCGGCCAGGTGCTCGAGCGCCGCGTACCGGCTCATCGGGTCGACCCCGGCGTCGATGCCGAACTCTGAGATCAGCAGTTGCTGATACCGAGTGATTGCTGCGACGTAGTTCTGTTCCGCCACCCGCACCGCGGACGCTGCCTCCGCGACGCTCGTGCTATTCGCGAACAGCGCCGAGTTGGGGAGCATCGCGAGCTCTCCCAGCGGCTCAGGCACGCCCGGCGATGTGAGCATCGCGCCCGCGCCGGTTCCCGAAAGGAAGAGCAAGATGGCGGCGGCTGCTCGCATCCATCCTGGTGTCCGAGCGAGGCCCATCTTGCGGAACAGTCCGGGGTCCTCCACCAGCCCTTCGGAGCGCAAGCGCGCTTCGAGGGCATGCCAATCCCCCTGAGGAGGCCTGATCTCCGGCAGCGAGCGCAGCGCATCCGTCTGACTGCGCATTGCCTCCAATTCTGCCGAGCACGCCTCGCACTCGGCGATATGGGCTGCTTCCTCGGGCTGGGAAGCGTGATCCACCAGCCGCGCCAGCGTCTCAGTGCTTAGATGCTCCATGCTTCTGCTCCATTTTCCTGTGCTGCGCCGTCCAAAACCGTGAGCATATCCCTCATCTTCGCTCGCGCCTTGAACAGCTGTGACTTCGATGTGCCGGAGGTCACGCCCAGCGTGTCTCCGATCTCCTCATGCGTATAGCCCTCCACATCGTGGAGGATAAGGACGCGTCTCATTCCATGCGGTAGCTCGTCTAGAGCTCGCTCGAGCCGCTGTTGCAACAGTGCATCACCTCCGCGGGGTGCTACCGGTACTTGATCGGGTACCGGTCCTTCCCGCTTCTTTCTGGTCTCCGACTTCCGGAGTGCCTGCAGCGCCGCGTTCACCGCTATCCGGTGCAGCCACGTCGAGAAGCGCGCGTCACCTCTGAATGTCGGTAAGGCCCGAATGGCTCGGATCCAGGCTTCCTGCGCATAATCTTGAGCCAGATCGTCGTCGTCGGCGATTCGGCGCACCACGGCATAGACCCTTGGCGAATACCGGTCGTACAGCGTCCGGATCGCTCGGGCGTCACCAGCGGCGGCCAACCGGATCAGCTGACTCTCAGAGGGTCCCGCGGAGATCTCTTTCATTCCTTCCCTTCGATGCGCCGTATCCCGCACAGGGTTGCTGCTACGTCTGTCGATCTCGTAGGCCCCACGCGGATGTGCACTCCATGAACGATGCCGCTGGCGCGTCCCACGTTCAAGCGCCTAGTCTGAATCGATGACTGGCTTCCGTGACCTGGCAAGGCGGTACGGCCTGCGCATTCCAGCACCCAGCCCCACGCGCGGAATCCCGCGTCCAGGAGAGGCGCTGGCATTGGTCGCCTTCGTGGCGCTTCTCTTTCTCTACCTGGGCGTTCGGCTTCAGATCAGGCTCGGCGAGAGCGGCCTGCTCGCCGCGCAGTGGCTTCTGCTCTTCATGCCGGCCCTACTCTTCGTCTACTTGGGGGGCTTCGACGTCGGCCGCACGCTAGCGCTTCGCCGCCCCACTCGGTGGGGCGCGCTGGGAGCCTTGCTACTCATCGCGGGGGCGACCCCGGCCGCGTGGTTTGTCGGGTGGCTCCAGACGTTTTTCCTGCCTGTCCCCTGGGAGATTATCGAGGGTCTGGAAGAGATCGTCACCGCGGACAGCGCGGGGCGACTGGCGTGGCTGCTGCTCCTGCTCGCCGTGACGCCCGCGTTCTGTGAAGAGATCGTTTTTCGGGGTGTGCTTCTCGGAGGCACACGCACGCTCGATCCATGGCGGTTCGTGATGCTCAACGGCGCCATGTTCGGCGCGTTCCACCTGTCGTTCCAGACCGTGATCCGGTTCCTTCCGACTGCCTCGTTGGGTATCGTCATCGCATGGGCTGTGTGGCGCACCGGCTCGATATGGACCGGTGTGCTCATGCACTTCGTCAACAACGCGTCGATCGTGGTACTCGCGTCCCTCCCGAGTTCGAGGGAGCTCCTGTCGGATCCCGAGGCTCCCCCTCCGCTCTGGCTCGTTCCGTTCGCGGCTATTGCACTGACGCTGGGGGTCCGCGCGCTGCGTGTTGAAGGCGCGGACTCCTCTTGTCCACCATATAGTAAAAGCGAGGACTGATGTCGGAGCACACGCCCCTTTCCGGCGCCACCCACCTCGAGTGCACGGGCTCCGGCGAAGTCGTGGAGAGCGAGCAGTTGATCGGGTTGTCCGCTGCGGGAAAACCGCTCTTCGCACGGTACGACCTGGACGCCGTCGCCGAGGGGTTCACGCCGGGCGCGGTCGCGGGGCGTGAGGCTAGCTTGTGGCGCTACGAAGAGGTTCTTCCGGTTCGGGATCGTTCCGCCCAGGTGAAGCTGGGAGAGGGTTGGACGCCGCTCATCGATGCCCCGCGCACCGCGTCCCGTCTCGGAGTCAGCAAGGTCTGGATAAAAGACGAGGGTCAGAACCCGACAGGGAGTTTCAAGGATCGGGGCCTCTGCCTTGCGGTTTCGCGGGCCCTCGAGCTGGGCGCGAAGGAGCTCGCACTTCCCTCTGCGGGCAACGCCGGCAGTGCTGCCGCGGCGTATGGGGCTGCCGCCGGTCTCCCCGTGCACGTTGTTGTTCCCACGGACACGCCGAGGCCGATCCTGGAAGAGATGATGGCGTTCGGCGCGGACCTTCAGCTACTCGATGGCCTCATAAGTGACTGCGGCCGGGTGGTGAAACAAGGCGTCGAGCAGCACGGATGGTTCGACCTCTCAACGCTCAAGGAGCCGTATCGCTTGGAGGGCAAGAAGACCATGGGCTACGAGCTTCACGAGCAGTTGGGTGGGCGCCTTCCCGACTCGATCGTTTACCCGACCGGCGGTGGCACTGGTTTGATTGGGATGTGGAAAGCGTTCGACGAGATGGAGCGCTTGGGTTGGATCGGCTCCGAGCGACCCAAGATGTTCACCGTGCAGGCCTCCGGCTGCGCGCCGATGGTACGGGCGTGGGAGGCCGGGCGGGAGAGCGCCGAAATGTGGCAGGGGGCGGCGACGTATGCTGCGGGGCTGCGTGTGCCCGGCGCAGTAGGGGACTTCCTAATACTGCGGGCTCTCCGGGAGTCTGGCGGTGGAGCGGTTGCCGTTGCGGACCACGTGATGGCAGAGTGGGTCCGACACATCGGGACGGACACCGGTATCTTCGCGGCGCCGGAGGGTGGCGCGACGGCAGCTGCGGTCCCCATGCTGATGGAGAAGGGCTTGATCGCTGCGGACGACGAGGTCGTGCTCTTCAACACGGGAAGTGGTCTCAAGTACGTGGGAATGGAGCCGATTGATTGATGGTCGCCCTCTTCTGGCTCTTCTTCTGGACAGGACTGGTCGTGCTGGCCTTCGCGGCTGGCATCAGTCTCCGGGTACGCTTTCATGAGCATCTGCGCCCTCGAATCCCGGTGGTCGACGACGAGGCCCTCGACACGATCCTGATTACCGGAACCCTGACCGCCGATGAAGATGAACCGCTCGACATCGGAGAGATCGATGAGGAAGAGCGAAAGTTCTGGTCCGACAGCTGGGACGAACCAGAGGAATGGTGAGCGTGGCACACGGGCATGCTCACCCGGCTTCAGCTCGGCTCGAACCGGTAGTAGATGCCGGGCAGCGGAACCCACCGGCGGTTGAGTGGCAGATCGTCGTCGGGGTCGGTCCGCCGAACCCAAAGCGCCCGGTTGACGTTGATGCTCGCGCCGAGCGAGTGTCTGCCGGCCGCGTTCCAGTCGACACCCACGGGCGCCCTCAGCACAGCTGCGAGGCCGAGTCTCCCGTCCGACGGGTTGGCTGCGACCACCCACAGGCCCGCGCCCACGAAGGGTCTCGCGGCGTTGGCCCCGAAGTACCGCTTCGCCACGAGCGAGAGACTCAGGTCTCGGAAGGACCACGTGCCCACGGTCAGGTCGATGCTGCGGTTCCCGTCGAAGTACTCGAGTAGCAGTCCCACGGTGCTCACGCCGCCTACGCTGATACCGACACGAATGCCATCGTCGTCCGTCGAGCTCTGACAGCGCGCCACCGAAGGGCTGTACACCAAAGCCGAGATCAGCGCCGTGAGTACGGAGAAACGCCGCCTGGTGGTGGGGAAAGACGTGGGGAGTAGGTTCATGGGAGCCGGAGTATAGACAGGAGATCGGGGCGGGGCCACGGGCGCTCGCGCCCGTTGTACCTGCGCTGCTGGCCTAGTCGAGGGCCTCGTGGGAGCGGCCGATTCTAGCTGGACACCAACGCTGCGGGCTGCTCTCTTCTACACTCCACGGGCACCGAGAACCCCACCCTTTCGGGAGATGTCATGTCCTGCGAAAAGACCAGGAGTCCTGGGAATTCAGGGCACCTCGCCCTGGTGGCTCTAGTTGCGACAGTCGTTCTGTCACAACCGAGTGACCTTTTCGCTGCGTCTCCCGCACCTGTTCCATCGGCCCCCGTTCCGTTGCTGCCGCAAGTGAGTGATACGATTCCGCTGGCACCCATCGAGGTGCGGCTTCTCCGTACGCCTATCTTACAAGACGCGGCGCCGCTCCCCATTTCGGCGTTGGCTGGGAGGGATCTCCAGCGCGGACGAAGTGGCTTCTTCCTGGGGGACGCGCTCCAACTGCTGCCCGGTGTCCAGGTACAGAACCGCTTCAACCCGGCTGTCGGAGAGCGCGTGGCGATTCGCGGGTTCGGAGCTCGAGCTAATTTCGGACTCAGAGGGATTAGAGTCGTCGTCGACGGGATCCCGGCGACGCTCCCCGATGGACAGAGCAGCCTCGATCATTTGGATATCGGCTCACTGGGGCGCGTTGAGGCCCTCCGGGGGCCCGCATCCGCGCTGTTTGGAAACGCTGCGGGTGGCGTGCTCTCTTTTACGAGTCGGGCTCCCGCTACAGTCCCGTTGGAAACGGAAGTCATGGGGGTGACGGGCAGTGACGGGTTGTGGCGCGGACAGTTGACCGCGTCGGGGACAGTGGACAACACGGGCTACCTCGTGACCGTGTCGGGCCAGAGGTGGGACGGATATCGCACTATCGCGCCGGGATCGGCCCGCATCGATACGCTCGGAACGAGCTACGGAGGGGCGGACCGGCTCGGGTTCAACGCGAGAGTGACAACGCCACTCGCGGGAGGCGAATTCTCGCTGACCGCCAACGTGTTGGATCTGGACGCCGAGAGCCCGGGATCGAAGGGCGACGACTTCGGATCTGACGTCTATCGTGAGATCAACGACACCTATCTCAGGTTCAGGACCGGCAAGACACTCAAGCAGCAGCAGGTGGGCGCGCGGTGGGCCGGCCTGCTCGGGGATGCGCTCGAGGCGGATTTCTCGGTATACGGCGTGCACAGGACCATCAACAATCCGATCCCTGCCGACATCATTGATCTCTCCCGTAAGGGAGGGGGCTTTCGCGCCCAGTTGGGCAATACCGTTTCGGCCGGATCCGCGGACTTCAACTGGCAGGGTGGATTCGAGTACGATTTGCAGAACGACGATCGCTCGGAGATCTCAGTGCCGTTCGGTCTAGGGCAGCCCGCCCCGGGAGCCGAGCCCTTCCAAGATCAGACCGAAGATGTGCGGAGCGCGAGCGTATTTCTTCAGGGAACGCTGGAGTTACCCGGGGGAGCCGTCGTGCTGGCTGGTCTGAGGTACGACGACCACGACTTCACCGTGGATGATCACGTGCCAGTGACGGACGATAACCCCGACGACTCCGGCGGCCGGAGGATGGACGCATTCAGTCCGTCCATCGGGGCTAGCATTCCTGCGGGCCCACTCAATGTGTTCGCCTCGATCGGCACCGTGTTTGAGACTCCGGGGACGAGCGAGCTCGGGAACCGACCGGGCGGTGCCGGTGGCTTCAGCCCGGACCTCGACCCGATGACGGGAGAGTCCTACGAGCTGGGGATCCGAGGTACCTTGGGGTCGACGGCCGCTTTCGAGGTGACCACCTATCAAACGAACCTCCGGAACGAGTTCGTCCCCTTCGGGATCGAGGGGTTCCCTGATCGGGCATTTTTCCGAAATTCGGGTGAGTCGCGGCATCGCGGTCTGGAGGCGACGCTGTCGGCTGCGTCCAGCGACGGGCTCGTCCGGGGAGATGTGACCTACACGCACATAGACGCTCAATTCGAGCAATTCACAAATTTGGGTGGGGACGACCTGAGCGGAAACCAGGTTCCCGGTGTCTCCCCGAACCGGGGCCTGGCCGTCGTGCGCTTGAGCCCGGGTCGGGCGTGGGTGGAGATCGCCGGCACGTATGTGGACGAAGTGCCGGTTGACGATGACAACACGGTGACGGCACCCTCTTACTTCCTGGTGGATCTCAGAGCAGGCCTCGACGAGCTCGAACTTGGTAACATGAACCTCTCACCGTGGTTGGCGATCACCAACGCCTTCAACCAGGATTACATTGCCGCCGTTTCCCTGAACCATTCCCGTGGCCGCTTCTTCGAGCCGGGACCCGATTTGTCATTACAGATCGGCTTCCGGGCATCCTGGGGAGGGCGCTAGCCTCCGGCGTGCCAACGCCCGGTGGCGGCCGCTAGTTTGCCGCCATGAGCCTACTCCCGACTCCGGACGGCCCTTCGCTCGAGACCTGCCGGCGCAGACGCGAGGCCGTTCTGAGCCAACTGGGCTCCGCGGTCATGATCCTGCCGTCCGCCCCGCCAGCGTACCGTTCTAGGGACACTGAGTACAGGTATCGCCCTGACAGTGAGCTGTACTACCTGACCGGGACGACTGAGCCGGAGAGTCTCCTCGTGCTCGTGGGTGGGCAAGATCCGCGCTTCATTCTCTTCGTCCGCTCCCGCGACACCAAGGAGGAGCTCTGGGCGGGCCCACGGCTCGGTCCCGAAGCCGCCGCGGAGGCCTTCGGCGCCGACGAGTGCTACTCGATAGCAGAGATGGACGACAGGTTGCCAGGTTTGCTGCAAACGGGTGAACGCATCCACTATCGGCTGGGGGTGGGCGAGCGAGTGGACGGGTTCGTTCGCCGAGCTCTGGGGCAGGCCCGCGCCAGCGGTCTGCGACGAGGTACCGGACCCCGCGGGCTGGTCGATCCCGGCGAGATCCTCGATGAGTTACGTCTTCGGAAGGATGCGGAGGAGATCGAGGCGATCCGAGCCGCGGCGCGCATCAGTGCCGAGGGGCACCGGTCCGGAGCTGCCGCCATCGCGGCGGGCGTGGGGGAGTGGGTCGTGGAGGCTGCGGTAGACGCTGGGTTCCGGGCCGCGGGGGCCACCGGACCAGGTTTCGCCACCATCGTCGGGTCGGGCGCCAACGCATGTATCCTCCACTACGTGGAGAGCCGAGACACCATTGACGATGGCGCGCTGGTCTTGATCGATGCCGGAGCCGAGGTGGCGCTGTACAACGGAGACATCACGCGCACGTATCCGGCTGGCGGTGGCTTTACGGACACGCAACGCGACGTCTATCGAATCATCGAAACCGCGCGCCGGTCGGCGGTGGAGCGGGTTGCCCCGGGGGTCACGATCGCCTCGGTTCACGACGCTGCTGCTCGCACGATCGTGGAAGGGTTGGTGGGGCTCGGCGTGCTCTCAGGCTCGACGGAGGAGCTGTTCAGCGAGGCCAGGTACCGACCGTTCTTTCCGCATCAGACGTCCCATTGGCTCGGGCTCGACGTGCACGACCCTGGGGACTACGCGAAGGCGGGTGAGTCGAGGGTGCTCGAGCCGGGCATGGTCTTCACTATAGAGCCGGGTCTCTACTTCCGTCCCGGTGTCTCCGAAGAATCCGCACGGCGGTTCTCGGGCATCGGTGTGCGTATCGAGGACGAAGTGCTCGTCACCGACGAGGGCTGTGAGGTACTGACCGCGTCGCTCCCGACGGCCGAAGACGAAGTCGAGGCTCTGGTAGGCGCCCGTTGACGACACCCGCTGCCGAACGTCACGCCCTCTTGGTCGAGCGTCTGCACCAGCCAGGTCCGCTCGTGGCTGTGGAGCTGCGGCCGCCGCGGTCGGATCTACAGTCCGAAGAAGGCATGGGCGCTTGGATCGACCTGCGCCACTCGCTCGGCCGGCTGACCAGCGACGACCTCTTCGTCTTCCTCACGGACAACGCGGTGGGGGCGGCCGAAGAGGAAAATCTCGCGCACGTCGGTGCGAACGTGGGTGACGATGTCGACCTGCGTCGCATCATCCCGATCTTGACCGCGAAACACACGCTCGACTACTGCATGATGTTCGCATCGCGCGCGAAATCCGAGGGATTCGATGCGCTCACGGTCCTCGGAGGCGACGAGTCGGTCGGTGTCCCGCGTTGTGTGCCTCACGGACGCGACCTCCGCGGGCTCCTGCGCGGAAGACTCCCTGACCTGGTACTGGGAGGGTGGGCGAACCCGCACCGCGACGCCGACGAGCAGGTTGCGTTCCTGACGGCGGACGACGCCCACGCGGACTTCGCTCTGACGCAGGTGGTTTCGCATCACAGCCTCCATGGGGTCGAGCGCTTCTTGGAACGGATACACGCAGTCGGGGCGGAGGTGCCCACGGTATTCGGCGTCTTTTTCTACCGCAGTGCCAACGCGAGGACTCTCGAGACCCTAGGAGGCTTCTTCCCGGTCCCAGCCGAAGATGTAACGCGCGAATTCGAGAGTGCGTCCGCGGAGGAGATTTGCGCGCGTTCGGTTCGCGCGCTGCGACGCGTGGGGGCTGAGAAGATCTACGTCAGCAACTTGGGGAACCGCGGTGCTGGCCGTCGTCTGAGCAGGATTTTGGATCAGGTCTAGCAGCTCCCGTGGGTTACACCAGGCATCAGGCGGTCGAGCCGACGTCTGCCTCACGAAGCACACGCAGCGCTACGTCGACGCGCCGGCTCGGGGCGCTGAGGTGGTATCCTTGCACGGCCGGCCGCACCGCTTCGATCATCTCGAGAGCGATGCGCACGCCTTCCTCGAGGGCGGCGTCAGAACCGCTTTCCTGGGCGCTGCGCATGCGCTCAACGATCTCCTCGGGCACTACCACGCCCGGCACCTCGTACGCGAGAAACTCGGCGTTCCGAAGGTTTAGAAAGGGCCAAATCCCCGCGATGACCGGGATGCTTCCGCTTCCCACGCGCTCGAGGAATCGTTCGAGTGCTTCCGGGTCGAAGATCGGTTGTGTGACGGCGAAATCGGCTCCCGCCTCGACCTTGTACCGGTAGCGCTCGACTTCGCGCTCTTGATCGACCGCGCCGGGATTGGCTGCGACGCCCTGTACGAACTCTGTGGGTGCCCCGATCGAGTTGCCGCCCGGATCGATGCCGCGATTCAGACCCTTCACGACGTTGGTCAGCCCGATAGAGTCGATGTCGAAGACCGCCGTCGCGTCCGGATAGGGACCCTGCAGCAGCGGTTCACCACTGACCACGAGAACGTTACGAATACCCGCAGCGGCGGCTCCCAGGAGGTCCGAGATCATGCTGAGCATGTTGCGGTCCCTACAGGTGTAGTGAACCAGCGATTCGATGCCGACCTCGTGTTCGACGATCAGCGCGGCGGAAAGAGCGCCCATTCGGCTGGGCGATCTCGGATTGTCCACGATTGCCAGCGTGTCGACTCCCGCGACCTTCAAGCGCCGGGCGGGCTCGACCAGCGCGACCCGGTCCCAGCCGCGCGGAGGAATGATCTCCACCGACACCACCGGCTCTCCCCGAGCCAGTTTGCGGCCCAAAGCGGAGCGAACATCGAGGGGTACCGGTTCTGCGGCCGCGTCGACGCCCACTGCCGCCACGGGTTCGGTGACCAAGACTCTCTTCGGTTGCACCGAAGCTACCGCGCTCCGGATCTGCTTCACGTGGTCCGGGGTTGTGCCGCAGCACCCCCCCACGAAGCGCACCCCCGCGTCGATCATACGCTTCGCGTATTGCGCCATGTATTCGGGGCTGGCGAGATACATCTTTCGATCTCGAACGGTGCGGGGCAGGCCGGCATTAGGCTGCGCGACCAGGGGCAAGTTGGTCGCGTCCGCCATCTCCTCGATGGCATCGAGCATGACCGCTGGGCCGACGGAACAATTCAGGCCGACGACGTCGGCTCCGAGCTCGGTCAGTTCACGTGCGATCAGCGTCGCGTCGTTTCCGTACGCGGTCTTACCGCCCGGCCCCACGGTCATCTGCGCGATGAGCGGGAGGTCGGTCAGGTCTCGCACGGCTGCAACTGCACACCCGATTTCGCTAATGTCTGAGAACGTCTCGAGCACGAAGCCATCGACCCCGCCCTCAAGTAGCCCATTCACTTGTCTTTTGAAGAAGTTGACCGCCTCTTCACGGGCGGTCGGGCCCCACGGCTCGAGGCGAATGCCGAGCGGCCCGATGGCGCCTGCGACGCTCGCGCGGTCGCCCGCAGCGGCTCGCGCTAACTCGGCTGCCGCCTGGTTGATCTCTTCGGTCTGCTCCGCTAGCCCGTACGACGACAGCTTCACCGGGTTGGCGCCGAACGTGTTCGTCTCGATGATCTCGGCGCCGGCCGAGACATATTCGTCGTGGATATGACGCACGAGCGCAGGCCGGCGCCTGTTCAGCTCATCGTAGCACACGTTGACGAACACGCCCCGGCTGTAAATCAGCGTGCCCATCGCCCCGTCGAATACGTGAACGAGTCCGTCGGCGATCAAGGCTCTCACCGCGGGGGTCCTTCCGGATCGTACCCTAGGTTGGGCGACAACCACTGCTCGGCTTCCGCCATTGTCCACGCTTTCCGCCGGGCGTAATCCTCGACCTGATCCCGCCCGATCCTGCCCACGCCGAAGTACACGGCTTCGGGATGCGACAGATACCAGCCGCTCACGGATGCCGTCGGGGTCATCGCGAAACTTTCGGTGAGTTCGATTCCGATTGTGGCATCGATGTCGAGCAGCTCGAACAGCGTGCGCTTCTCGGTATGGTCCGGACAGGCGGGGTATCCAGGAGCCGGGCGTACACCTCGGTATGCTTCCCGCACGATCGCATCGTTCGACAGCTGCTCGTCCGGCGCATATCCCCACAGCTCACGCCGCACGCGCTCGTGCATGAGCTCGGCCAGCGCCTCCGCGAGTCGGTCGGCAAGCGACTTCACCAGGATTGCCGTGTAGTCGTCGCCGACGTCCTCCAGCTCACGCGCCATCTCCTCCACCCCGATCCCGGTCGTAACCGCGAAGCCACCGACCCAGTCCGGTTTCCCGGATTCTGCCGGTGCAACGAAGTCGGCGAGGCAGCGGTTCGCACGCCCTTCTTTCGCGAACTGTTGGCGGAGGTGGTGGAGAACGGCACGCCGCTCATCACGGTCGTCGTCGGTGTAGAACTCAATGTCGTCTCCGAAGGCGTTGGCCGGGAAAAAACCCACGACGGCGCGCGCACGCACGCGTCGCTCTGCGACAAGCCGGTCCAGCAGTGACTCGGCATCTCCGAGGAGGATCCTTGCCTGCCCTCCGACGACCCCGTCATCAAGAATGGCGGGGTACTTGCCCGCCAGCTCCCACGCCTGGAAGAACGGTGTCCAATCGACGTACCGCCGTAACTCCTCGATCTCCACGTCGAAGACGTGAACCCCCGGCCGACACGGTGCCGGTGGGTCGTATGACTCCCAGTCCAGCGCCTCGGAGCGCGCGCGCGCGACCGCGATCGGGAGCAATTCCGTGCGGGCGGCATGCGCGGCTCGGCGCTGGCGTTCGGCTTCGTAACCAGCCCTTATTTCAGCGACGAACGCGTCTCGACGTTCGTCGTCGAGCAGGGCCGCGACGACCCCGACCGCTCGGGAGGCGTCCAGCACGTGAACGGTCGCGCCGTCATAGTGATGCTCGATCTTCACGGCGGTGTGGGCCTTGGACGTAGTCGCGCCTCCGATCAGCAGCGGGGCGTGGGATCCGGTCCTTTGCATCTCCTTGGCGACGTGCACCATTTGGCCCAGCGAAGGCGTGATCAGTCCGGAGAGACCGATCACGTCGACAGCCTCCGCTCGCGCGGTCTCCAAGATACGTTCGGCGGGCACCATCACCCCGAGATCGACCACCGCGTAGCCATTACACTGCAGCACGACGCCCACGATATTCTTGCCGATGTCGTGCACGTCCCCCTTCACCGTGGCGAGCAAGACTTTGCCCTTGGCTGTCGTGCCTGTCTTCTCGGCTTCCAGGAACGGGAGGAGATATGCCACCGCCTTCTTCATGACGCGCGCGCTCTTCACGACCTGTGGCAAGAACATGCGCCCGCTCCCGAACAGGTCGCCCACGACGTTCATGCCGTCCATGAGCGGTCCTTCGATCACGTCTAGCGCTCGCGGCAGCTTTCGACGCGCCTCCTCTGCGTCTTCTTCGACGAATTGATCGATGCCCTGGACGAGCGCATGCGACAGCCGCTCATGCACGTCCAGCTCCCGCCAGATCACATCCTCCTGTCTACGACGCTCCGTGGTGCCCCTGCGTTCGAGAGCGAGCTGAGTGAGAACCTCCGTCGCCCCCTGAGATCGCGCGAAGAGAACGTCCTCCACGGGCTCGAGCAGGTCGACCGGAATCTCGTCATAGACGGGTAGGGCACCCGCGTTCACGATGCCCATGTCGAGTCCTGCGTCGATTGCGTGGTAGAGGAAGGACGCGTGCATCGCCTCTCTCACCTCCGGGCTGCCCCGGAACGAGAACGAAACGTTGCTGATGCCCCCGCTCGTCAGCGCGTGGGGACACGCCCCTTTGATTCGCCGCACCGCCTCGATGAACCGGACAGCGTACTGCTCGTGCTCTTCGATTCCCGTCGCGACTGCGAAGACATTGGCGTCGAAAATGACGTCCTCAGGAAGGAATCCCTCTTCGTCCACGAGGATCCGATACGCGCGCTCGCAGATCTCCACCTTACGCTCGAGAGTGTCCGCCTGACCCTCCTCATCAAACGCCATGACGACGGCGGCGGCGCCGTACAGCCGCACGGCGTGGGCGCGCTCGCGGAACGTGTCCTCGCCGTCCTTCAGCGAGATCGAATTCACCACTCCTTTGCCCTGAAGCGTCTTGAGGCCGGCTTCGATCACGGCCCAGTCGGAGGAGTCGACCATAACGGGGATGCGGGCGATTTCTGGCTCGGAGCCGAGTAGGTTAAGGAAGCGCGGCATCGCAGCGACTCCGTCGAGCAGCCCCTCGTCCATGTTCACGTCGATGATCTGCGCCCCACCTAGAACCTGCTGACGCGCAACCTCGACCGCGGCCTCATAGTCGCCCTCCTTGATGAGGCTGGCGAATCGCCTGGAGCCCGAGACGTTGGTGCGTTCGCCGACGTTCACGAACAGCGAGTCAGGACCGATCGTCAGTGGCTCCAGCCCGGAGAGCCGGGTTCGCCGGGGCGGCTCCGGCACCTGGCGTGGCGCGCGCCCCGCGACGGTCTCCGCGATCGCCTGGATGTGGTCTGGGGTCGTGCCGCAGCAGCCGCCAACGATGTTCAGGAAACCCGCGTCCACGAAGTCGGACGTCACACTCGCCATGTAGTCCGGGGTGTCGTCGTACTCCCCGAACTCGTTCGGAAGCCCCGCATTGGGGTAGCAGCTGATCGGTAACCGTGCCACTTCGGACAGCTCTTCAAGATGCGGTCGCAGCTGATCGATCCCGAGAGCGCAGTTGAACCCCACGCTGAGGAGTCCGGTGTCGCGTCCCGGTCCTGGGTGCACGCCGTGGGCGACCGCGTTGTAGAACGCCTCGGGCGTCTGGCCGGAGAGTGTGCGCCCGCTCTGGTCGGTGATAGTTCCCGACATCATGACCGGCGTGTCGACGGCCGACTCGGCGAGCACGAGTGAGAGGGCGTACAGCGCCGCCTTGGCGTTCAGCGTGTCGAAGGCGGTCTCGACCATGAGGATGTCTACGCCGCCCTCGAGCAGTCCACGCCCCTGCTCCTGGTACGCCTGCACGAGCTCGTCGAAGGTGACGTTGCGCGCGCCGGGGTCACCGACGTCGGGCGAGAGGGACGCCGTACGGTTCGTGGGGCCGAGTGCGCCGACGACCCAGCGGGTGCGAGACGGGTCGCGCGCCTCGGCCTCGTCAGCGGCTTCTCGTGCGAGCTGGGCAGCGGCGCGGTTGAGCTCATGCGCGATCTCTTCGAGCCCGTAGTCCGCGAGCGAGATCCTGTTCGCGCTGAACGTGTTGGTCTCGATCAGGTCGGCGCCTGCCTGCAGGTACTCGGCGTGGATGCCGC
The DNA here is from genome assembly GCA_965226625.1 of Longimicrobiales bacterium. Taxonomy (GTDB): domain Bacteria; phylum Gemmatimonadota; class Gemmatimonadetes; order Longimicrobiales; family Gaopeijiaceae; genus UBA1138. Next base: position 1,529,229 of record CBDDDK010000003.1, on the reverse strand, counting down.
GAATCAGGGCGGGCTGCGTGAGGCACAGAAGGTCATTGGCTCCGAAGAGGGCATTGTCCGTATTCGCGAAGCGCTGACCTCGAAAATCCTCTTCGCTGAGCTCGTGGCGTTGAATCATCGTGCCCATCGCGCCGTCAAGGACGAGGATTCTGCGCTCCAACTCTTCCCGCAGCAAACGGGCCCGGCCGGCGGATGACGCCATTGATCCCTCGACAAAAAAAGGCCCCTCGCGAGAGTGCGCGACGGGACGTCGGTCTTTTAGCTCGTTCGCGGGCTCGTCACACCGGACGAGTCCCGCGGGCCGCAATACACCTCAAATCGCCCCAATTTTATTCCCCAGAAGCTAGCGTCGGTGACAAGGAGTGCCAAGTTAACAGGACGCGCGAGCCGCTCGCCTGCCATCGTTCGCAAACTAATCCACCCAACACCAAACGAAACGACGCATGAAGCGCTGGCCGCCCCGACCCAGTCTCGGCACTTCGTTCTACAAGGCACACGGTTTAGGGAACGACTACCTGGTATTCCGAGAGGGTTCGGCTTGGTCGGCGACTCCCCAGGCGGTCGAGGCGGTGTGCGATCGGCACCGGGGTGTCGGTTCGGACGGGGTCGTGGTGCTTCTCGCGGACCACGATCTCGACGGTATTCGCTTGCGCATGTTCAACCCCGACGGCAGCGAGTTCGAGCGTAGCGGGAACGGTCTGCGGGTCCTCGCGTCCTACCTGGCGCGGGAGGGACTCGTGGGCGAGGCGTCCTTCGCGGTGGAGGTCGGTGGGGCTCAGATCGAGATGACCGTCCACGGGGTTCGGGGAGCCACATACGACGTCTCGGTCGACATGGGGCGGTGTCGCGTCGGGCCCGAAGCCGTCGGTCTGGAAGCGAGCGCGCTCGACGAGCGGGGGGGGTTCACCGGTCCGAATGGCGTGCCGCTCCACGTCGTTCCGGTCTCGGTGGGAAATCCACACCTGGTCACGCTCGTGCGCGACCCCACCGAAGAGTTACTCGAGCGTCTCGGCCCCTTCCTGGTATCCCACCCCGCTCTGAACGATGGAGCGAACGTGCAACTCGCGACACCGCTCGGTCCCGGCCACGTGCGCGCGCTCATCTGGGAGCGGGGCGTGGGGCGCACCAGTGCGTCGGGCACGAGCGCGTGCGCGGTTGCGGTCGCGGCGGTGGCTGAAGAGCTCGTGGAGGCCGGCGACGTCACGGTGGAGATGTCCGGTGGCTCTCTGGTCGTATCTGTGAACTCCGAGTACGACACCGTTCTGCGCGGACCGGTCGAGGAAGTGCTGAGCGGCGAGCTAGCGACAGCGTGGGTCTCGGGGCTTGGGACTCCTACCAGCGACTAGGCTGCGAATCCTGACCAGGGGACGCCATTGCTCAGGTGCGTACTCGCGCCAGGAGTACCAGAGCCGCCCCAAAGAAGACGAAGTTGGGGAGCCACGCCGCCATGAGCGGTGAGACGGCTCCCGCCTCACCGACCGCCCCGGAGATCTTGAGCATCAGGACGTAGACGATCACGGTCCCGAGCGAAATGCCTATCCCGTACGCTGTCCCACCTCGCTGGTTGCTCGTCGCCAGCGGCGCACCGAACAAGAGTACGACGAACGTTGCGACGGCGAGTGACAGTTTCTGCTCACGTTTCACCAGCAGTTCTGTCGCATTACCCCCCGTGCGCTCGAGGATGCCCGCAAGGCGGTCGATCTCAGCGTAGGTCATCTCGTCCGGCTCACGCGGAGCCTCCAACAGCTCGTCCGGTCTCTCGACCATGTCCCGCATGACGAGGCGATCGAACTGGATGGACTGCTCCGCCGAGTCGGCTGTGAACGTGCGCAGATAGCCTCGCCGCAAGCTCCACCCCTGTATTGAATCCCAGGTCGCGGACTCCGCGAGTATGTGCAGTCCGGTCGAACCGTCCCTGGGTGGACGCTCAATCACTACGCCGGCCATGCTCCCGTCGCCGACAGTGAGTCGACGGATCTGCCATGTCAGACCGCTCTCCGAGCGGTAGACGAAGTCGGAGCGCCAAGAACGCCGTGGATCCTCGTTTCGTAGGATTGCCGCGGCGAAGCGGTTACCGCGCGGCTCGAGCTCGGTGAGCGCGAGCGCCACACCGGTGAGCAGCACCCCCATCACCACGATAGGCAAAATGACCCGATGAAACGAAATTCCCCCGGCTTTGGCCGCGACGAGCTCACGGTGGGTCGTCATACCGTGGACCGTGAAGACCGCCGCGATCAGGGCAGCAAACGGAAACGACCATTTGATGAACATCGGCATCATGAACACGTACGCTTGGGCGACCTCGGCGATGCTCAAGCCGCGATCGATGAAGTCGTCCATGTTCTCCGTGATGTGGCCGATGACTAGGAGTGGGGGCCCGGCGATCACGAAGACCAGGAAGTGGCGAAGGAAGGTCCCGGAAACCAGCCGGTCGAGAAGCCGGTTCACGGGGCCACTCCTTCTCTCTGGCCTCCCAGGAGGCGTGCGAGGCTGTCGCTCGCGTCGCTCCAGAGGTCGTCGAGCCTGCCGCCGCGCACGGTAGAGCCCGCGCGTGCCATGCGGCTGACCAACACGATGCCGACCGTGAAGAAGACCACGTTCGCCATCCACATCGTGACAGCGGGGCCCGCGATGCGGCGGTCCGCGAGGATCTCACCGCCGATGAGTCCGGTCCAGTAGATGCTGAAGATCACGCTAGATGCCAGCACGACCATGCCGACGCCACCCCGCGGGAAGCGCACCGCGAGGGGCGGGCCGATCAACGTGAAGACGATGCACGCGAAGGCGATCGCGAGTTTCTTGTGGATCTCGACCTGGTAGCGGTGAGCAGTCTGTCTCAGCGACTCTGCCCGGGTTGCCCGCGTGCGGCTGGAGATCACGGCGACTTGGGTGACCGGGTCCTGGGAGAGCAGGGTTTCACCGTCAGCGGTGACGGCCACCAGTCCGCGCGCGCTGGGGGGCCGCACGTACGAGGCCGCGGCCGAGTTGTCGCTGCTCGTGGGCCGCCCAAGCGCGAGCCTCACGGCCTCCAAGGTCGAGGCCTGGCTCTCGATCCGCACGGAGTCGAGCTTGCTCTCTCTCTCGCTGACGTTCTCGGCGAGCAGAGCGAAGCCCATCTCACGGTCCGAACGGTCGGTACCGGCGAAGCGCCGTACCAACTCGTTCCCGACACCGCGCAGTGGGATGATCTGCTTTTCGAAGTACAGGCGCTGGAAGGCCCCTACGCGGTTGGTGTGTGCCTCGTGCACTACGCCGTCGTAGAGCGTCAGGTAGAGATCCGTCTTCTGCTCGTTGAAGACCATGTCGCCGCGCGCGGCGTACGTCGTGCGCCGACGGACCGGATTGTTACCGTCGAAAATCGTGACTTCTTCCAGGGTACTCTCAACGGGGTCGATACGCGTCGCGGTCAAAAAGTACCTGTTGAGCCCCGATTCGGCAGGGATCTCGTTTACGATCTGCTCTCGCAGGTTAAGCGTCGGGCTCTTGCGAGCGATGTCAACCATGAGGTTCTTTAACCGATGGTTGGATTCCGGGAGCACGACGTCGTTGAAGTACAACATGACGCCGGTCATGAGGGCGCCCATCCCCACGAGAGGTGCGAGGAGGCGCGCCGGCCGAATGCCTCCGGCGGACATTGCGGTGATCTCGTTTGACGACGTCATCTCGCTGAATGCGTAGAGCACCGCCACGAGCACCGACATCGGGAGGGACAACGCGACCGTATGAGGTAAGGAGAGCGCCAGAAACTCAACCACCACCCGCCACGAGAGCCCTTTGCCCAGGAGCCCCTCGATTCGTTGTGCGACCGCGTTGAGGAAGATGAGCGCGGTTAGCGTCGAGAGGGCGAACAGGAAAGGGCCGACGTGGACCCTGATCAGATATCTGGTAAGGACTCCCATGCCCATCGTAGCGTCCGAGAAATCGTGGCTGATAGCGTGTCGGCCACTCCCTACCCCTCGTCCGGCCCGTCTGTTCGGCCGCTGAGGGATCTCGTGCGCGTTTCTCCGCTCCTACTCGGGCTGGCGTTGCTCATGCCGGCGCTTCCAGCTAGCGCCGGGACCCGTGCACACGTGGCCGTGCCGAGCCTCGAGATCGGGCTCGACACGATTTTGCGGAGCGACCTATCAGTCCCCGCGACGACCGTCCGTTCAGGCTTGGTTGCCGCTGCGGATGAGCCCCATGTGCGGCTCGGGTTGAAGCGAATCCCCGTCTACGAGGGCCGTCTGGGGCTGCGCGTCGCCCACGAAGAGCCCGGTCTGGTCCTTACGCGGCCCCCCTCCGCCGTCGGCGCCCCTTTGCTCGACCCGACTCAACTGTGGAGGGTGCTCGCGTTGGGGAGGAACGCGGCTGATTCGACGTTGTTCCTGCTTCCCCCCCCACAACCACCTCGTCGTGTGGCCGAAGCTCGGGCGGGGCAGGAGGCCTTGCCGAGGTTTCAGAGCGGATACGCCGACCTGGCTCTGAACTTTACAAGCCGCATGGAGCTGGGTGGGGAGTGGGCGCGTTTCCAGCCGTGTGACGAACAGTTCAAGGTCAGCTGCAATCCCAAACTCATCCCCCAACTGAGTCCCGATCTGCGGTTCGGCGTGCAGATAGATGGCTCCATCGCGGACCGCATCCGCGTGGATGTGGACTTCGACCAAGCGCGCGAGTTCAATGCTGCGAACCGCATTAACATCTTCTACGAGGGTCGGGAGGACGACATCCTGCAGCGCTTCGAGGTGGGCGACGTCGACTTCCAGTTGCCCGCCAACTCCCGCTTTCTGACCGAGGGCATCCCTACCGGGAACTTTGGATTCCAGGCGGAGGGACAGCTCGGCCCGCTAGAGTTCCAGTCGGTGTGGGCGCAGCAGAGGGGCGACCTGAACACGCGCCAGTTCAGGCTAAGCGGTCTCGGCGACCAGCGTGGCTTCGTTCAGCAAGACACCCTGGTGCTCGACGACGCGGACTACGTACGTGGTCAGTTCTTCTTCTTGGTCGATCCGCTAGATATCGACGAGTATCCGCACGTTGACGTGTTGGCCTTGGATCCTGCGTCCGCTCCGCCGTCCGTGGCGCCAGGATTCGACCCGATTCAGCTGTACCGCTTTGAAGACGAGCCGGTCTTCCAGCAGCAGGTCGAGGGATTCATCCAAGCGGATGCGGTCGCCGAAGGAGAGGCCGGTACGGTGATCGAGTCCGGGTGGTTCCGGTACCTCCAGCCCGGACTCGATTATTTCGTGCACCCGAGCGGACTCTGGGTGGCGTTGCGTGCGCCGTTGAGAAGAGATGAAATGCTCGCCGTCACGTACGTGACCGCGATCGGCGATACCGTGGGAGACTACAACCCGGAAAGACTTCACAACGCCGGAATGCGCCCCACGCTTAAGCTGCTCAAGGCATCCGGAGCGAACCATCAGCCTGGGCGCGCTAGCTGGGATCAGGAGATGCACCAGGTCTATCGGGTTTCGGGGTCCCCTGACGTGGAGCACTCGTCGGTGGAGCTCACTATCTCACTCGGCGAGCTGTCCGCTGGCCGTACGTTCAGGCGGGGTCCCACCGGCGAGGACGTGACGTTCCTCAGACTCTTCGGCCTCGACGAGGATACACCCGTGGATGCGCTCGACGCCTCGTCAGTGTATTCGCCGGGCGCGGAGTTTTTCCAGGAGCAGCCACCGGTGCAGGGAACCTTCGTCGTGTTCCCGACGCTGCGTCCCTTCGCGGAGCCGCCGCCGCTTCCAGCGTTGGGGCTGACGGACTTCGAAACGAGCCGGATTCTCGCTGAGGATGCGAATGCGCGAATCTACGAAGAGGAGGATCCGTTCGAGCGCGACAACGCAGGCCGGTTCCGGCTCACGCTGGCGTACCGCCTGCGCAGCGAGGACGTCATCTCGTCCTTCTCGCTCGGGGCGTTCGGGATCCGAGACGGGAGTGAACGCATCTTCCTCGGAGACCGCGTATTGACGAACGGGATCGACTACGAGATCGACTACGACGTAGGTCAGGTCCGGCTGCTCGAGCCGGAGCAGCTCTTCTCCTCGGCCCCCGACGCGTCAGTTCGTGTGACCTGGGAGCAGCGTGCGTTGTTCCAGGTCTCACCCACCCAGGTGTTCGGCATTAGCACCCATGCCGATCTGGGTGTGGGAGGAGGCGTCGACGTGCTCGGGCTGTACCGCTCGGAACGCTCTGTCGTCACCCGGCCGATCCTCGGGACCGAGCCCGGGGCGGCCTTGCTCGGTGGAGTGAGCGGGTCCTACCAGACTCGGGTGGCGTGGATCGACCGTGTGCTCGACAGGCTTCCCGGGCTGCGCTTCGACGGAGAAACCTCAGTTTCCGTGAACGGCGAGTTCGCCGTGTCGTTACCGAACCCCAACACCGCGGGTCAGGCGTTCCTCGACGACTTCGACGCACGAGCCCAGCTCCCAGTGTCGCTGCTCTCTTCGAACTGGGCGCACGCGAGCGCGCCGACCATGCGGGACGGCGCGCGCTCGATTCTGCCGGCCTCGCTCGATGCCTCGACCGCGGTCCCCCTTGTCTGGCAGCACTCCTGGGTGGAAGAGTCGGTGGTCGGCGACAGCGTCGGCGTCCACGAGGGCTTCTTCCCCAGGCTCGACATCGACCGACAGATCCGAGTCGCCGGTGCCGAGGTCCGAGAGCCGGGAATGATCCTTTCGTTTGGGCGCGGTCTCGTGCAAGAGCCGTCATGGCGATCCATCGTGACCTCCCTTTCCACAAACGGGCTCGACCTGACGAAGACGGAGTTCATCGAGTTCTACGCCGCCGGCGCGCAAGCACTCACGCTCGTCATTGACCTGGGCACGGTCAGCGAGGACGCGTTCTTCGTCGACCCCCTAGGCAATACCTCTGGCACGCGTGCCACGACTGGGGAGCGATGGGGACTCGGACTGCTAGATCAAGAGGCCGACCCTCGGCTCGGTGAGATCTGGAACGACGAGGCCGACTCGCGCGGTGTCTGGGGTGAGACGTGCGAAAGCGAGCGCGGCCGCATCTATCGGATCGCTGATCCGCGCGCCACGTGCACGCGCGGAAATGGGCGCCAGGATACGGAAGATCTGGATCAGGACGGCAACCTAGATATCCGCGAGCGCCACCTCCGCTACGTCGTGCGCCTGGACGGTGCCTCGCCCTTCCTGGCTCGCACAAAGGCGGAGACCGGCACCGACTTCCAACTGTACCGCATCCCGGTCCGGGGCACCGACGCGATCGAGGTCGGCGGCGCGTTCAGCGACGCGGATCTGCGCGCTGTACGGCACATGCGCTTGACCCTGACCGGGGCGGAGAACCGCCGCCTGCAACTCACGCGCATGCGGCTGGTTGGCTCTCGCTGGATCAAGCGCGCCGGAGGTGGTGTCCTTAGCGGTATCATCGGAGACACCCTCACCGGCTTCGGCCGAGTGGAGGTCGCCTCTGTTTCACGAGTGACCGAAGGTGACGAATACGCTTCGCCGCCGGGGGTGCTGGAAGAGCTCGTAGACCCGACCTCGGCGTTCTCTGGAGAAGGCATCGAGTTCAACGAGAAGTCGCTCGGCCTCCGCTTCGCGGATGTGCCCGAGCACGGTCGTGCCGAGGTCTATCACCGGTTCCCGCAGCGACCGCGGAACTTCCTGGCGTACCGGCAGGCTCGGGTTTGGGTGGTTCCTCGCGAGGGCGATTTCGGACCCGACCGACCTCACTATTTCTTCTTCAAGGTGGGGAGCGACGCGGAAAATTTCTATCTCTTCCGGACTCCCCTTCAGCCGCCGGCGAGCCCCGGCGGGGTCACTCCGGGGGACTGGTTGCCGCAGATCGTCATCGACTTCGACCAGTGGTTCGATCTGCGCCGACGTGCCGAAGCGCTCCTACTCACTCCGCCGGGACCGGGCGATCCACCGGTGACGGTATGGGCCTCGGATTCGACGTATGCCGTGGTACTCAAGGACCGCGGGCGGGCGCCCAACCTGGCGGCGGTCCGGGAGATGTCGATCGGGGTCTGGAACGAAGGCATGTTGCCCCTGACCGGTGAGATCTGGATCGACGAGCTTCGCCTCGGTCGCTCCGTCCGTGACGCGGGTGTGGCGACCTCCCTGGATTTCGAGATGGATGGTGCCGGTGTGCTCACCACCCGCGCTAGCCTCACCAGTCGAGGTGCGTTCTTCCGCCAGCTCCGCGACGACCCGACCTACCAGGACGACCGCACTATCAACGTGAACTCGAGGCTCGCGCTCGACAGGTGGATGCCGGCCGAATGGGGTATCGACCTACCCCTCACGCTGGACTATGACCGCACGACCCAGGCGCCCAGCTTTCTCGCGAATTCGGACATTCGGGCAGACCGCTTGGAAGGGCTCCGCGCGACCGACTCGCGGCAGACCCGCGTCGGCCTCTCTTTCCGGAAGCGGACCCGGTCTGCGGATCCGTGGGTCGGACTCCTCTTGGACGGACTCGATGCGCGACTCGGCTACTCGTCGATCGCGGGAGCTTCCGTGACGACCCAGCACGACGCTGACGCCGTCGACGCCGGCTTGTCCTGGGCCCGAGACCCGGCTGTGCGCGACTTCGGGATCGTGCCGGGATTTGCGACTGGTGTGGTGCGCGCGCTGCTCCCCGGCTTCCTGGGAGATAAGGTGTTAGGCTCGCGTCTCCGGTGGAATCCCGAACGCGTCTCCGTAGGGACGAGCTATTCGAAGATCGATAGCCGCGTCCAGCGTTTCGACCACATCATCGAGCAAGAGGACGACTCTCTGGCGCTCGTGACCCGGGCCCCCCGCGAGGCGTTTCAGACCGCGGCTGATGTTCGATTCAGACCGTTACCGCCCCTCTTGGCGAGCCTCACGATGGCGACCGTGAGGGACGTCCTGCCCCCGGAGGAGGCCGTGACCGACACCCGCGTGCGCGCTCTCGTCCGGGATGAGCGGACGCGCGCCGCCGGCTTCGATCTCGGGTGGGAGACCAATCGCTCTCTACAGACCCGACTGTCCTTCGGACCGAGTGTCTTCTCATGGCTGAGGAGCGATTTCGATTGGAACACGGTGTACCGGGCCGACCGCAACGCGAATCTCCTGGATCGTCAGGTTCTCGATGGCGACACGACGCTTGCTCTCGCTCGCAACGCGAGCGGTCGGCGCGACTGGCGAGCTGACTTCTCCCTCGACCCCGCTCGTATGGTCGAGTCGTGGCTCGGTGATGGCCAGGCGGACGATCCCGCGAGTGTCACCGAGTTCCGGTCCGTGATCGGCGCTCTGCGTCCTATCACAGCGACGTACCAGGATGGAATCGTTTCGCGATTCAATCGCGACCCGGTCGACCCAGGTTTCGGCTATCAGTTCGGCTTTGGCGGCCCCGACGGCTTTCGACTCATCGAGGGCGATACCGCGGCGACGTTGACGGACCGGTCTGCCTGGACGCTCGGCTCGGGCGTGGTGCTCCCGGGTGGCTTCGGTATCGACGCTGGCTTCCAACAGACCGAGGCTACGACTCTGGACACGCGCAGCGACCGCAGCACGGTGCTCAAGCGGTGGCCGGACGTGAGGGCTCGGCTTCCTGCGTTGACCCTGCCCGCCGCGACCAAGATCCGGTCCATCAACCTCTCTTCGGGCATTACACGCATCGAGCGTGAAACCGAATTCGGCGGTCGGGGCGTGCAGCGCCGATTCGACGAGGACGTGCAGATCCCGCTCAACGTCTCGGTCGCCTGGCGGGGGACCCTCGTGACGAGCTACCGCGGAGCGTTTCGCGCGGGGCGCGGCGTCGATCCGACCGGAGACACGGAGCGGGACCGAAGTGAGCACCGTATCACGGTGTCCTCGCTGTTCGTGCCGCCTGGCGGGCTCGCTCGCCGCCTCGATCGTGCGGTCAGACTGTCCCTGATAGCTGGATACACGTCCGAGCGCGAGTGCCGCACGACCACCGCCCGCCAAGAATGCGTCGCTTTCCTCGACCAAATCCGCAGGAGCGTCAACCTGTCGCTCGACACCAGCGTCAGCGGTTTCGAGATGGGAGTTCAGATGAGCTACGACGACCGTCAGTCGTTCGTTGGGCAGCGTACCGGATCGACGCAGTTCCAGCTCATGCTGTGGGGACAACTCCAGTTCTCTGCGGGCACGATCCCGGTGCGCCCACGCGGTCTGTAGCCTCCGACCCCTCGGGGCATACGGCTGTCCCCGCGCCGGCGTCAATTTTCTAGAACCCACGACTCCGATTTCTAAATGCACGATTCCGAGACCCGAGCACTGCGCCGGACCGCTCTGTTGTTGTTTGCCGTGAGCGCCGTGCGCTGGGCGTGGCCGGTCGGAAGCGAGGCACCGGACGTCGCCGAGGTGACAGATTCCTTGCTCGCGGCGAGCCAGGAGGTGCTCGCGGATGCTGAGCACAGGTCCCATCCACTCGAGCCAGGCGAACGTATCGACCCCAACCTGGCGACTGTCCAGGAGCTGGATCGGCTCCCGGGAGTCGGTGCGGTGGCAGCGCGGGCGATCGTTGCGGAGCGAGAGCGGATCGGTCCGTTCCGCGATGCCGGTGACCTGTCGCGTGTGCGGGGCATCGGTCCGGCGACGGTCGCGAAGTTGGAACCCCACATCGCGGTGTCGACGCCCAGCCAGGCGCCGCCGGGGCGACCCCGACCGCACCGGACGTCCCCTGCGTCGGCCGTCGACATCAATCGCGCCACTGTGGACGACCTAGTCGCGTTGCCCGGGATCGGGCCAGCACTCGCCGCACGAATCGTCGACGCGAGAGGAAAACAGATGTTTGCGAGAATTGAGGATCTGGTGCGTGTGCGCGGCATCGGCCCTGCCACCCTCGAACGACTGCGCCCTCTCGTAACTGCGCGTGGGGGCCGACGATCACGCTGAGGTCGGATGGGCCCCAAGGCCGATTGGCCGTTCTGCCACCTCTCTTGTAGAGTGACGGTACGGTCCTGTATTGTTAAGCGACGCAGCGTCTGCGCGTCCCCGATTTCCCCCCGTTAGGATTGCTCGCCGATGGGAGCCAAGACTGCCCAAGAGATTCGTCTCGGAGACCTGTTCGTTCGGGAAGGTCTGATCACGGAGGAGCAGTTGAAGGAAGGCCTCGCGGTCTCGAAGACGGAAGGCCACCGGATCGGGTATGCGTTGGTCCACCTGGGCTTCGTCCAGGAGGAAGAGCTCACGCGAATGCTTGCGAAGCAGTACCGCGTCCCCGCGGTCGATCTCGACAAGGTCACGGTGGACGAGAAGATCCTGAAGCTCATCCCTGGGCACGTCGCTCTCAAGCATCTTGTCCTCCCGCTGCGTCGGGTCGGGCGGATGCTTACCGTAGCGATGACCAATCCCACGGACTTCTCTGCGATCGACGATCTCAAGTTCATCACCAAGCTCGAAATCGAGCCGGTCATCGTCGGTGAGTACACGCTGCGCAAGCACCACGGGCTGCTAGTACCGGTAGTACTCGGGCTTGTAAGGACCTTCCTTCGGCACGTTGATGTATGCCGCCTGCTCGTCCGTGAGGACGCTGAGCCTTGCCCCGAGTTTGTCGAGGTGCAAGCGGGCGACCTTCTCGTCGAGGTGCTTGGGCAGGACGTAGACCTTCTTCTCGTAACTCTCGTTGTGCGCGAGCTCGATCTGCGCGATTACCTGATTGGTGAAGCTGGCGGACATCACGAAGCTGGGGTGGCCCGTCGCGCAGCCGAGGTTCATCAGGCGACCCTCGGCGAGGATCAGAACGGAGTGTCCGTCCGGGAAACTCCACTCGTGGTACTGCGGCTTGATCTCCTTTTTTTCCACGCCGGGAAACTTCTCGAGACCTGCCATGTCGATCTCGTTGTCGAAGTGCCCGATGTTCGCGACGATGGCCTTGTCCTTCATCTTGGCCATGTGCCCGGCCGTAATGATGTCTCGGTTTCCTGTCGCGGTTATGAACACGTCGGCGGTCTCGAGTACGTTTTCCAAGGTCTGCACCGAGTAGCCCTCCATCGTCGCCTGCAGAGCGCAAATCGGGTCGATCTCAGCGATGGTGACGCGAGCACCCTGCGCCTTGAGCGCCTGTGCGCACCCCTTGCCCACGTCCCCGTACCCGAGCACCATCGCCGCCTTTCCGGACAGCATGACGTCGGTGGCCCGGTTGAGGCCGTCGATCACCGAGTGACGGCACCCGTACAGATTGTCGAACTTCGACTTCGTAACGGAGTCATTGACGTTGATTGCGGGAAAGAGAAGCGTTCCGGCTTCCTCCATCTCGTACAGGCGATGCACTCCAGTCGTGGTCTCCTCTGAGACGCCGCGAACCGTCGAGGCGAGGCGCTCCCACTTGCCTGGATCTTCCGAGAGGGTTGTGCGCAGCAATTGGAGAATGACCCCCCACTCGGCTGGATCGGAGTCGGCGTCGAACACTGGCACGTTGGCCGCGGAGCCGTACTCCGAGCCCTTGTGCAAGAGCAGCGTGGCGTCACCGCCGTCATCTACGATCAGGTCCGGGCCTGAACCGTCTGGCCAGGTGAGCATCTGGTCGGTGCACCACCAGTACTCTTGGAGCGTCTCACCCTTCCAGGCGAAGACCGGGACACCACTGGGCGCCTCAGGCGTTCCACCGCGTCCGACGACGATCGCTGCGGCCGCGTGGTCCTGCGTCGAGAAGATGTTACAGGAGGCCCACCGAACGTCGGCGCCGAGATCCACGAGGGTCTCGATGAGCACCGCGGTCTGCACCGTCATATGCAGGGAGCCTGCGACCTTGAGTCCTGCGAGCGACTGCTTCGGCCCATACTCGGCGCGCGCCGCCATGAGGCCGGGCATCTCGTGCTCGGCCAGCCGGATCTCACTCCGTCCCCACTCGGCGAGGGAGACGTCTTTCACCTTGAAAGCGAGGCTGACGGCACTCTCCTTCTGGTCGGACAGGACTGCGATATCCGTCATGGATTCCTCTCGGCTAGGCAGGTGACGTTAGGTAGAGTATCGGATGAATTGGCCGTGTCAGGAGCGCGCGGCGGAGGCAAGAAAGAGCAGGGGACCCGACGCGACCGGGTCGGGGCGAAGTGGCTGAGTCCGCGGAGCCTCGAAGCCGGCGTCTCCGAGCCAATGCTCGACCTGACCGAACTCGAAACCCGGCCACACGTGACCCATCTCCTCGGCGTACCCCTGACCGTGCTCGTGGGCGCGCATGTCGATGACGATGACCCGGCCGCCCGGTCTGAGCGCACGGTGCACATCCTTCAAGACGAGCGCCGGATCGACGACGTAGTGCAGGACCAGAGCGAGGACGGCGACGTCGAGCTCCCCGTCCGTGATCGGTAGCTCTTCGAGATCCCCCTGCCTCAAGTCGACGTTATCGGCCCCCTCGAGCCGCAGCCGGGCAGCCGCGAGCATCTCTGCGGAGCGATCGATACCGACGACCCTACGAACGAAGGGGGCCAGCATCTCGGAGAACGCCCCCGTGCCCGCGCCTAGGTCGCCGACAACCCAGTCGGAGCTCAGGAGGCCGAGCAGTGGGGCGAATGACGCGGAGGGGCCGAACAGCTCCGTGCGAAGGTCGTCCTATCGGCCAGCGGCATCGGCAAAGAAGGCCGCCGATCGGCGGCGCCGCATGTCCAAAACGGTGGCAGCACGCTCGGCGTCGACCGCGTAGATACCGTGCCCACCGACCTCGGTCCGGACGACCGCCCAGAGCCCCTGCGCGCCGCGATCGAGCGTTGTGGCGAGACGGTAGTGACGGCTGCGACCGTCCGCGCGCGCTCGCAGCCACCCTTCGGACGTGAGCGTCTTGAGGTGCCGGCTGACGTTGGGCTGGGGCATCTGAAGCACCGTGCAGAGCTCAGAAACCGTGAACTCGCTCCGCTCCAGCAGAATGAGGATGCGCGTGCGCGTTTCATCGCCGAGCGCGCTCAGGTGGTCCAAGATTGACGTCGAGTTCGTATTCATGTATTCGGATACAAACATATGTATATACGTCGGTCGGCGACAAGAGGACAGCTCGCACGTGCGACTAAGGACGGCGCGGCGCGCGACCGCGCGCGGCAGAGCCCTACGCGATCGCGGCTTTCCCTCGCTTGCCCCCGTAGGCAGCGTGGCACATTGTTGGTCGCCCCCGTTCTCGGGACGAACCTGACCCGGGACATGAACTGCCCAACACGGACACGCGCATGGACTGGCTGCGGGCCGTAGTCGACCTCGCCAACGATTGGATCATCAACGTCGGTCCCAGCGTCGGGGGCGAGCAGATCCCACTGATGGTGATCCTCCTGCTCGGTACCGGCTTCTACCTCACGGTACGAACAGGCTTCGTGCAGTTCTCCCGGTTCGCCCATGGCTTCGGGGTCACCTCCGGGAAGTACGCTGATCCGAACGACCCGGGCGACGTGTCCCACTTCCAGGCGCTGACTACGGCGCTTTCGGCGACCGTGGGAATCGGGAATATCGCGGGCGTCGCGATCGCGATTCACTTTGGTGGTCCGGGTGCGCTGTTCTGGATGTGGGTAACCGCGGTATTGGGAATGGCTATCAAGTACGCCGAGGTGACGCTCGCACAGAAGTACCGCATCGAGGACGAGGTAGGGAAGGTGGCCGGCGGGCCGATGTACTACATCGAGAAGGGCCTCGGCCCCAAGTGGAAGTCGATGGCCATCTTCTTCGCCGTCATGCTCGGCTTCACCGCATTCCTTACCGGCAACCCTCTCTGCCAACGTACGTGAGACACGGAGCACGCAAAGAATTAGAGTAGGGCGAAGGCAGAGAAACCGAACATGTTGGGACTGCGAGAGAGAATGGAAGAGAATGGTAGTGCCCCTGGAACCGGGGAGGCCAAGCGAAGCGCGGCAGCTCCTGCGGACCCAGAGGTAGTAGATAGGCCGCTACGGCGGCGGTTCAGTCCGTCGTACAAGCTGCGGATCGTCGAAGAAGCGGACCGGTGCACCGAGCCCGGCGAGGTGGGTCAAGTCCTGCGGCGAGAGGGCCTGTACTCGTCGCACCTGACGACGTGGCGCAAGGCGGCGCATAGCGGGTCGCTGAAGGCCCTGTCGAAGAAACGCGGCCGCAAGCCGGAGCGAAATCCGCTGGATGAGAAGGTACGCAAGCTGGAGCGGCGAAACGCACGGCTCGAGAATGAGCTCAGGAAGGCACACCTGATCATCGACGTGCAGGGAAAAGTTGCGGGGCTGCTGGGGATAAGCCTCGACGACGGGACAAACTCTTGAAGGCGGCCGATGAGCTGGCTAAGCACGTCGGTGTAAAACCGGCGTGCGCGGCCCTCGAGGTCTCCCGATCGACGTTGTACCGTCGTCGAGGCCCATCAACCGGGCAACAGCAGCCCCGCCCGACGCCCGCCCGGGCATTGAGCGAGACGGAACGAGGCGAGGTCTTCGACACGCTGTGTTCGGAGCGGTTCGTGGACCGCTCACCCGCCGAGGTGGTGGCCACGCTGCTCGACGAAGAGGTCTACCTGTGCAGCGAACGCACGATGTATCGTGTTCTAGCCTCCGAGGTGCCGGTTCAGGAACGCCGGGCGCAGCGCACCCATCCCGAGTACAAGAAGCCCGAGTTGATGGCCACGGCGCCGAACCAGGTGTGGTCCTGGGATATCACGCGGCTGCTCGGGCCGAAGAAGTGGAGCTATTACTACCTCTACGTCATCATGGACATCTACAGCCGCTACGTCGTGGGCTGGATGGTGGCGGACCGGGAGAACTCGGCCCTGGCCGGCCGGTTGATCCAGCAGAGCTGCCTGAAGCATGGCGTCCAGCCCCGGGTCCTGACCCTGCACTCGGATCGGGGAGCTCCAATGACAAGCCAATGCACCGCTCAACTTCTCGCCGACCTCGGCGTGACCCGCTCGTTGAGCCGGCCTCAGGTGTCGGATGACAACCCGTTTTCCGAGGCTCAGTTCAAAACCTTGAAGTACCATCCCTCGTTTCCCGGACGGTTCGGGGATCAGGGCCAAGCCAAGACGTTCTGTCGATCGTTCTTCCGCTGGTACAATGCCGAGCACCGCCATGGCGGCATCTCGATGCTAACCCCCGAGCAGGTCCACTTCGGGAACGCCGATCAGGTCATTGCCGGCAGGAAATCCGTGCTCCGCGAAGCATGGGCCGCTCATCCCGAACGCTTCGTCAGAGGTGTGCCGAAGCCCAAACCGCTCCCGGAGGCCGTCTTCATCAATCCTCCCATCCCTTCCCTCACCACACAGGACATTGCTCTCTAATTAATCCCGTAGAGTGTCCCATTGTCGTTGACAGGTTCCGCAACGCGGTGCAGGCGAATACGGTCGCCGACCAGATGTTCGACTCGCTCTCCATCCCGAAGTTGGCCACGGGGGCCTTTACCTTGGCGGTCGTCGCGGCGGTCATCCTCGGGGGCATCAAGCGGATCGGGAGGGTTACGGCTTTCTTGGCGCCGATCATGGCGGCGATCTACGTATTCGGCGCGCTCCTGATCATAGTGTTCAACTTCGGAGCCCTTCCGGCCGCGGTGGCGACGATCTTCATCGAGGCCTTCAACCCACAGGCGGGTGTCGCGGGCGTCGGCGTCGGTGTCTTTCTCATTACGGTCATGTGGGGGGTCCGCCGCGGTCTGTTCTCCAACGAGGCGGGACAGGGCTCCGCCCCAATCGCGCACGCTGCGGCGAAGACCGAGGAGCCGGTAGCCGAAGGCGTGGTCGCGCTGCTCGGGCCATTCATCGACACCATCGTGATCTGCTCGTTCACGGGCATCGTGATCGTCATGACGGGCGTCTACACGGAGCGATTCCCCACCGAGTTGACGCTGGGCGGAGGCGACATCACGTATACCACCATGACAGCACAAAACCGGTCTGAGGGCGTGATTCGGCCCGCCGAGATTGCGATCATCAACGGTCGGCACGCCGACTCCGACGCCGGTGCGCCGCTCATTTCTTGGCACGAGACGAGTGTCGAGCCGTTGTATACGAACGAGGCCTAGACGCAGCTCTTCACGGGTACGGTCTTTCCAGACCGGGCACAGGCAGTGGGCGCCGACGGCAGCACGTACACGTCGCTGTACGGTGGCGCGGTCGAGAGCGGCGCTCCGCTCACTTCGGCCGCGTTCAACCGGGGATTGCAGCCGCTCGGGGACTGGGGCCAATACTATAGTTGTGTTCGGTGTGCTGCTCTTCGGTATTTCGACGGCGATTTCGTGGAGCTACTACGGAGATCGATGTGCGTATTACCTCTTCGGACAGCGTGCCCTCGTGCCGTACAAGATCGTATACCTTGGGGCGCACTACCTGGGCGCGGCACTGCCACTGGCCGTAATCTGGGCGTTGGGCGACATCGCTCTCTCGATCGTCATCTGGCCGAACCTGATCGCCTTGCTGCTGCTGGCGCCGGTCGTGGTGGCGGAGACGAAGAGCTACTTCGAGCGGAGGCCTTGGGAAGCGACGAAGGCCAAGAGGGCTGGCGGTGGCGACTGAGGTCTCGGCTCATCGTCCGGCCAGATCTCGACAAATCCCCACACGGGCGCGCCGCCACTCACTTTGTTTTTCCCTTAGGGGCTCTTGGCGCACCGTCGGGCTCGACGAGCCGGCCGGGGATGACAGCTCCTCGCCCGAATCGGCTCCTCAGCTCGTCTATCGTGCGGGAGACCGTACGCTCCCGCTCCGTCTCGCCCGCAACCGGTTCAGCGAACAGACCCAGCTGGGACGCGTCGTGCGATCCCACGAGTCCGCTCAGGCCAACGCCCAGCAGACGGGCGGGGACGTGTCTCTTTCGCCGGAGCTCCGCGAGCAACTTCTTCGCGACGCTGTAGATCGCCTGGTCCGACTCCATCGCCTCCGGCACAGTGCGACTGTGCTGACGCGTCTTGAAGTCGTGGTCACGGAGCTTGACCGTTACCGTTTTGGCTCGGAATGACTGGTGTCGCAAAGTGCCCCCCACCGACTCGGCCTGCTGCATCAACCGCCGCTCCAATTCCTCGTCGTCATCGATATCCTCGAAGAAAGTATGCTCGGAAGAGATTGACTTCCGACGTTCATGCGGATGTACCTCGCTTGAGTCGACTCCACGAATGAGCCGGTATAACCACGCCCCCCGGCGGTCTCCGAACCAGCGTTGTAGCCATTCGATCTGCACTGCGTAGGCGTCCTCGACGCAAACCAGGCCCCGCTTCCCGAGCGCCGCGAGCAACGAACGGCCGATACCGGGTAGGTCGGCCAAGTCCAGTCCGCGCAGGAAGACCTCTTCTTCTCCGGCCGGCACGATATGAACGCCGGCGGGTTTGGCGAAGCTGGTTGCCAACTTGGCGATCACCCTGCGGGTCCCACCCCCGAGCGACACCGACACCTGCGTCCTCCTGAGCACCGTCTCGCGGATCCGCCAAGCGGTTTCGGAGAAGCTCTCATTTCGGAAGAGACGCTCGGTCCCCGTCAGGTCGAGATAGAATTCGTCGATCGACGCAGCTTGCACGACCGGAGAGAGCTCCCTGAGAGTCTCCCTCACCGACTGGCTTCTGGCACTGATCGCGCCTCGCGGCACGCCGACGACGGTGGCCTCGGGACAAAGGCGCAGCGCATGAGCCGTTGGCATCGCGGAACGCACGCCGTACGCTCGCGCCTCGTACGAAGCCGAGGTCACGACGCCTCTCCCCGTCGGGGAGCCACCTACGATGAGGAGCGGTGCCCTGCCCGCCCCCTGAGGGTCCTCCAGTCGTGCGACCTGGACGAAAAAGGCATCGCAGTCCACGAGGAGGATGCGTTTGACGGGCGCTGATTCCGGCAAGATGACGTCGGCGGGGTCGGATTGCTGATGGCGATCGTTAGGCGTACAATCTCCGCGACCACGACAACGATGCCAAGGAGCCCTGCAGATGGCCTATCCTTTCGCCCTTCCCGACCTCCCGTTCGAACACGACGCGCTCGAGCCACACATCGACGCACGCACGATGGAGATCCATCACGGCAAGCACCATGCGGGCTACACCGGCAATCTGAACGCCGCCCTGGAGGGTCATCCGGACCTGCACGACAAGTTGGCCGAGGACCTGCTCGCCGGGCTCGACTCACTCCCGGACGCCATCCAGGGCGCTGTCCGCAACAACGGCGGCGGATACGTGAACCACTCGCTCTTCTGGGACATCATGACGCCGGGTGGCGCCAGCGCGCCCTCGGGGGACCTGGCTACCGCGATCGCCGCCGCCTTTGCTTCCGTTGACGACTTCAAAGCCAAGTTCCAAGCGACCGCGGGCGGGCAGTTTGGCTCCGGATGGGGCTGGCTGTGCGTCGATGGGCGCGGTGACCTGCGGTGTTTCTCGACGGCGAACCAGGACAGCCCCCTCATGCAGGGGATGACTCCCATTCTGGGGGTAGACGTCTGGGAGCATGCGTACTATCTGAATTACCAGAACCGGCGCCCCGACTACCTCGCGGCATTCTGGAACGTCGTGAATTGGGATATCGTCGGAGCGCGCTATGGTGCCGCGCGGAGCTGAGTCAGGTACTCGGGAAAGACCTGCTTGCGCAGCGCGAAACATATGTTTACATATGTTGAATTGGTGTCTCCCGAACGGCTGGCCGCACCTGGCAGTCGTCTATAGGACCTGAACGCCGAGAGCCCGAGTGACTCAACGTATTTCCAATTCGATCGTGCGAGTCCTCATCACGGTGGCCTCGCTGGTGGCGCTTGCGTCCACGCCCGCGTCTAGTCAGAGCCTCAGGGGCTCGGCCGCATCGCTCGACATTCAGAACCGCGTCGCCCGTCAGCACGACTTCACGTTCATCGATACCGGCGACCGCATCCGTCGCTTCGCGTCAGAGGGTTGGTTGGTACGCGTTCGACCCGGTCGAGACTTCGAGCTACACTCGGTTTCGTTCCCGTACGCAAGACCCGAGCTGGCGCTCTTCGTCGAGCGGCTGTCTGCCCAATACCGTGCTGGCTGCGGTGAACAGTTGGTCGTGACGAGCCTCACGCGGCCCATGATCACGCAGCCGCGCAATGCGTCTTCGCGTTCAGTGCATCCGACCGGAATAGCGGTCGACTTGAGGTACAGCGGAAGTCGGAGCTGCCGCGCCTGGCTGGAGCGTGTGCTGACGTCGTTGGAGGGTTCGGGCGTGCTGGAGGCGACCCGGGAGCGGTACCCGGCGCACTACCACGTCGCGTTGTTCCCGAAACCGTATGCGGCGTACGTGCAGCGACTCACTGCCCGGTCTGCCCAGCGAGTCCAACAAGTGGCGTACACCGTGCGGTCCGGCGACTCACTGTGGACGATCGCCCGCAGGCATGGCACCACCGTCGACGTGCTCAAGCGGACGAATGGGATCCGGGGGAGCACGATCTACGAGGGACAGGTCCTGGACCTCCCAGCGAGTTAGTGATACCCAAAGAGCTTATCAGCGTCCCCCACTTCTACCTCACGCGACCGAGATCGACCGGGCCGCCCCAGATCAGTTCCATGCCGGGCGCGTACTCCATGATGCGGGGCTCCCCTTCGAAGTCGACGTAGAGATACGGTGTGCGGCGCAGAACGCTGATCAATCTGGCGTTTTCGACAGGTCCTAGGTCCCGCGCCACGACGATGCGTTCGCCGGGGACCGGGGGGCCTTGCCACAACAGAGGCTCCAACTCGATCACACCCAGGCGATCGGCTCGCGCCTCACGCAAGCAGGATGGCGTGGGGGCGCGAGACGGTGAGACCCGGATCACGTTCCCGGGCGAGAGCTCTCTCTGCTCGAGCGAGCCCGGCGTTCCCGGCGAGGCCTCGAAGTCGAGCCGGTCCGTGGACTCTCCAAGGCTCCGGGCGCGACCCCGCGCGTACGCGTCCACTGCGCAGATGTCGTTTCGGCGTAACGCGGTCTCGATCGAGTCCCGCCGCATGCTGCTGCTCGCCAAGCGTGCGCTGACACGGGATGCCCAGCTTCCATGCACGAACAGGACGCTCGACTCTTTCATGCCGCTGGGCAGCATGGCTGAAGTGGCCGCGGTCGAAAGCGACGCATGGCCGCGGACCACCCCCGGAGCGAGCGCGAGACCTCCGAACAGTGCCAGGAGCACGACCCACGCCCGGAAGTCTCTGTAGCGAGAGAGTGGGGCTACGTCAGATCCGACCAAGGAGACTGCTGCGATCGCGAAAAGGGACGCCCACGCGGGCGAGCTTTCGTAGAGCATGCGCGGACCCATGTGGATACCGTGATGCCAATACAACGCATTGGCCACGAGGGCCGCGCCTGCCCAGGCGCACAGAACTCCGACGCCCCGTGGAAGGCTGCCGAGCACGAGCGCGGCACCGATAAGCGCGAGGGCGGGCAGTGGTGTCTCGAGCAGGTGCGCACCCAACTGGACCGAGTCTGCGCCGGTATATGCTAGCGCCTCGACCCATCCATACCGGTTGCCCCAAGGGTCGATGTGCAATCCCAGACCGTGGGCGGGGCCGAACGCAGCCGTGTAGCCCAGAGCGAACGGGTCACCAAAGAGCCTCTGGTTCCAGGCTAGGAGCAGGATAGTAAAAGGCGTCCCGCCTCCGAGGGTCAATGCAACGCGGCGGAGCCCCCAGCCGCGAGTCTCGAGTCCGGTCAAGATCGGAGGCAACCACACCGACAGTATCACGGCCGTCGATACCACGATGCCGACCCAAGGCCGGGAGAGCACGAAGAGACCGATCGATGCGCCGACAGCCAGCCCCCACTTCGCGGAGCCGTCGCGCGTCAGCAGCGCTGTCCACAGCACGAGCGCGGCGCCCGCCGCCGCGGTCGTGTGGCTCAGATGCGTACCGCCAAGGAGGAGCCAGAACGGGCCCAAGGCGACGAGCAGCGCTGCGAGACGAGCGACCCGCACGCCGCTGAGCAGGCGCTCCAGCGCGGCCGTGAACACCGCCGTAGCGACGCCGACCGCGACCGGACCGACGAGCCAAGGCACCCCCGCGATGAGTCCGATGGCAAGCAAGCCGGTGTGTCCGGGCGGGTACACCGACGTCCACCCTGAGGGTGTCAGAAGCCCGTTCTGCACGGCCCACGCTGCCTCGGTGCCCCCGACCTGGCGAGCCAGCCGCCCACCAGCGAGGGTCTGGGCGTGTAGCAGCTGAACCATCTCATCGACCGACGTGGGCAACGCGCCGAACAGGGACACCGCGATCCAGGCCGAAAGCCCGAACGATACCATTCCTAGCGAGAGCGCATAGGCGGAGCGGCCCGATCTTTCGAGAGCCCCTACGAGAGGGCGGACAGCCCATGCCAGTCGATCGGTCGGGACGAAGCGCGACAGCGGGAGAGCAAGCCCCAGAACGATCAACGTGCCCAGGAGGCCCACGTTCCAGGCGGCTTCGGCCGCTGCACGAGTGGAAGCTCCTGCAGGTCCGGCGACCGTGGGATCCAGCAATCGGTGGAGCGGGAGGTAAGCGAGCAACAGCAGCGCTGCACCAAATGCTCGCGCCGCGATCAGGCGCACTCGGACCAGCAGCTTTGCCTGGGTGTCGTCGGAGGCCACAAGTTAGGACTCTCGGTTGGGCATGGACGACAATCTGTCCAGGACCCAACTTTCCGGCCAGCACCACCATAGCCACGAGGCTTCAATGCCACTCCCGATCTACATCGTGGCGCCACCCGGCGCACGCCCCGATACGCTTACCGTGGAGAATCTGGCCGACTCGGTCCAGCGTCTCGAGTCGGTCGGGGCGCTGGGACCCTTGGACGAACTGGAGGCAGGCCTCGTACTCGCCGACCGGGACTCCGTCGACGAGGCGGATATCTTGGCTCTCGCCGACCGAAATAGCCGGCGCGGGCGCGGGTTGGATTCTGGCCGTGATGGAGGGGGACGGAGAGCCGATGGTGCGTACCCTCGGCTTCGGAGCTCCCAGCTCGAGCTCCGAGGTTGCGTCGTTTTCGCTGGAGCCGACCGAGCACCCCGGAGTCTTGATGGAGCTGCGAGGGGTCTTGTCGCAGGTCGCCCGAATCCGGCACGACCTTAACAATCCGTTGACTTCGGCGCTCGCGGAGTCAGCTTCGGCGGATGCGGGACCTCATCGCGTCGACCTCCCACATGAGACCCCCCCGCGGCTAGGTGCGCCTCGCATTATGCGATGCGCAGGCGTTTGCAGATTGCGAACCTGCTTATACGTTCTGTTAGCACAAGCGCGGGCGGGCGCTCGCGTCCGCGCTCCGCCCGGACCCCGGGAGACGACCAACTGTGGCTGAACCGACCTCCGCCCGCCTGAACCCCGGCGAATACCAGCTACCGCGCATCGACTTGCTACGGTGGCTGTATGTCGGACGGCTCACGCTGGTAACGGGCATTCTCGCGGGCGCCTTCTGGACGTGGTTCGAGGCGCAGCCGGATGTGCTGCTCGTAACGGTCGTGATGTTCTTGGTCGCGCTGTTCGTGACGTCGGCCTCCTTTTGGTACACTCACGTCAAAGGCGCCGCGAGCGGGGAGAACTTCCTCTACTCGCAGGTCATATTTGATGTGGCACTGATTACCGCCATCGTGCACGTGACGCTGGGGCCGGAGAGCACCTTCGCCCCGCTCTACATCCTCGTCATAAGCGTTGGAGCGCTACTGTTGCCCCTGCCCGGGGGCGTACTCATCGGCGCCCTGGCCAGCATCACGTACTTCGCCGACCTGGTGTGGGGCTTCCAGGAGACGTTGAGCCTGGGCTTGGCGCTCCAGATCGGACTCTTCACTTTGGTGGCCCTCATCACGGGACTGCTCGGGGACCGCCTCCGCCACACGGGGCTCGCGCTGGGTGCGATGGAGTCCGAGCTCAAGCAGTTGCGGTTGGACACGAGCGACATCCTGGCCAACCTCGCCACCGGCGTGCTGACGGTCGACGGCGAGGGTCGCTTGGCATACGCCAATCTGGCAGCGGAAGGGCTGCTCGGCTTGGATTGCGACGCGTTCATGGGAAAGCCGGTCCTTGTGGAGGTTGAGCGCATCGCTCCGGGCCTGAGTGGGGTGCTGGAGGGATCGATCCACCACGGTCGGTCCGTCGGGCGCTTCCGAACCACCGCGACGCTCCCCGACTCTCGGAAAATTCGGTTGGGTGTCAGCACCGCTGTCTTGGAGCGCTCCGGTGCCGAAGCCAACTCGGCGACCGCGATCTTTCAGGACATCACGGATCTCGAACGGATCGAAGAACTCGATGTTCGCACTCAGCGCTTCGAGGCCGTTGCGGCACTCTCGGCTTCCCTGGCGCACGAGATCAAGAATCCTCTCGCGTCGATCCGCAGCTCTGTCGAACAGCTCAGCGGCAACTCACTCGAGTCCGACGATCGCGCCGTTCTGGAACGGCTCGTCCTATCGGAGTCGGACCGCTTGAGCAGGCTCCTCTCCGAGTTTCTCGATTACTCGGTCATGCAGATCGGCGCCAAAGTAGAGTTGGACCTCAGAGCACTGGTCGAGGACTGCGTTTCGCTCAGCGAGCAGCATCCGGACATCGCCGCGGTTGATCTGGTCACCGAGGTCGACGAAGGCCTGGTGCGCGTCATGGGGGATGGGGATCTGCTGCATCGGGCCTTGTTCAACCTGTTACTCAACGGTGCTCAGTCGGCGGGAGCCGGGGGCAGAGTCGTCGTGTCGCTCACGGCTGAAACGGATGTCCGTGACCGTCGCGGGGACAGCTTCGAATACCCGGTGCGGCTCGCGGTCCGCGATAGCGGCCCGGGGATCGATGCAAAAACGGTGGGCCGGGTATTCGACCCTTTCTTTACGACGAAGAAGTCGGGAAGTGGGCTCGGCCTTGCGGTGGTCCACCGCGCGGTGGTGGCACACCAGGGTGTGACGTTCGTGGATCGTGCTCCCGAGGGGGGGGCTCAGTTCGTCATCTTTCTCCCAGGGGTCCCGGGGGAGCAGTTGGGAACAGACACGTGAGTGAGGATGTGAAGATCCTTCTGGTCGACGACGAGACCGCGATCCTTGAGACCCTCAGCATTCTGTTCCGGGGCGCCGGGTACGATGTGACCGTCGCGAACTCCGGTGCCGAGGCGCTGACCGCGCTGAGTGAAGAGAAACCGGATATCGTCCTCACCGACATCCGCATGCCTGGCGCTACCGGGCTCGAGGTGCTCGCCAAGGCGCGTGAGGTGGACGCCGAAATATCTGTGATTCTCATGACGGCTCAGGCTTCTCTTCAGTCCGCGGTGCGGGCGGTGAACGAGGGGGCCTACTACTACCTTCAGAAACCATTTGTGAACGACGAGCTTCTCGCGATCTGCCGGCGAGCGGCGGAGTCTCGTCAGCTGAAAGTCGAGAACAGGGCTCTAAAGAAGGAGATCCAAAAACGAACCCCGTCCGGCGAAGCTCGACCAGTCGGGACGGCCCCCCGTTTCGTAGAGGTGCTTGACCTCGCGGAAACGGTTGCGCCGACGGATTCCACGGTACTGCTCACAGGCGAGAGCGGTACTGGCAAGGAAGTTGTGGCTCGCTACATCCACAGGCTCTCCGATCGCGCAGAGGGACCGTTTCTGTCGATCAACTGTGGCGCGCTACCGGAGAGCCTGCTGGAAAGCGAGCTCTTCGGGCACCTGAGGGGGTCGTTTACGGGTGCCGTGAAGGACAAGGAAGGTCTCCTTACGGCGGCCGCCGGTGGCACGTTCTTCCTGGACGAAATCAGCGAAATGAGTGCGTCGACTCAGGTTAAGCTATTGCGGGCACTGCAGGAACGAGAGGTGATCCCGGTGGGCGCTACGAAAGCCGTGCACGTCGACGTGCGCATCATGGCGGCGACGAACCGGGATCTCGAGCAGGCGATCGAGAGAGGCGCCTTTCGCAGCGACCTCTACTACCGCTTGAACGTGATCCAACTCCGCCTTCCGCCTCTGCGGGAGCGGCCTGGGGACGTAGCCATACTCGCGCAACACTTCCTGGAGTCTCGCGCCGGCCCCGACGGTCCCGCGCCCCACATCTCAGAGGAGACGATGGAGGTTCTGATCCGGCACGACTGGCCCGGTAACGTGCGCGAGCTCGAGAACGCGCTGGAACGTGCCGCCGTGGTCACCGGCGGCAGGGAGATCACGCCCGCTTCGTTGCCGGAGAGAGTCCGTGAAGCTGCGCCTCAGCGTCTGGGATCGGAGGACCTTACGCAGAACCCGACGATGGAGGTCGTGGAGCGCGCGTACATTCTGTGGGTCCTGCAAGCGGAGGGTGGAAACAAGAAGCGCGCCGCGGAGGTGTTGGGAATCGACCCGTCGACGTTGTACAGGAAGCTCAGCCGGTACGGGATCGACGATTGAGCTCGCCGGTGCTTTCGGTGCGCCGAGCGGTGCTGCTCGCGGCGAGCCTAGGCGCACTCGTTCATGTGGGCGCTCTTTGGAACGGGTTCGCCTACGACGACGTGGTCCTGATCGCGGGTGATCCAGGGATCCGCACGCTCGAGGGGCTTCTGCATCGTCTCGGAGAGCCGTCCTGGCCAGGCTCCTTCGGCGAGCAGGTGGGTGGGTGGCGGCCGGTCACCACGGGGTTGTGGGCAGTGACTTGGATCGCGACTGGTGGGAGCACGGTCGGCTTCCACTTGCTGGGGATCCTTCTTCACGCATGTGCATGCGGACTCGTCGTTCTCCTGCTGGCCGAGTTGATGTCGTTGCCCGCGGCGCTGCTCGGGGGGCTCGTCTTCTCCGTGCACCCCGTTCACGTGGAGGCGATCGCCAACATTGCGGGCACCGCGGAGCCGCTGGCCACGACGTTCGCTTTGGCTGCGGCTATCGTGCACTTGAGAGCCCGGAGCAGCTACGGGCTCGGGAGAGCCATCGTGGTCACGGCGTGCTACGCGCTCGCCGTACTCGCCAAGGAAGGAGCGGCGATCCTCCCGCTGCTGCTCTTGCTGGTCGATGCCGCGAGAGGAGAGTGGCAGTACGGGACGCTGGTGCCGTGGCTTCGGCAAAAAGGTACCGTCTTCGGCCTCATGTTCGCGACGCTCGCTGGCCTGCTCCTCGCTCGGGTGAGCGTCGTGGGCGGCGTGACTACCGCCACAATGCCGCCCGGCGGCTCGGTTCTCGAAGAGATTCCGAGGATTTGGACCCTGGCCTCGGTTTGGCCGGAGTATTTCCGGCTGCTCCTCTTCCCGCTCGACCTGTCCGTGGACTACGGTCCAGACGTGATCCCGATCGTGTTCGCGTGGACCGCGGAGGGAGCTCTCGGGGTGACCCTCGTTGTCTCGACTCTTGCTTTGGCGGGGCTCGCTTGGCGTCGGGGTGGCCCGGCGGACTCTCAGCGGATACTCGCGCTCGGCGTGCTTTGGATCGCGGTCGCGTTGCTCCCCGTCGCGAACGTGCTCTACTTCGGACCCGTGCTCGTCGCGGAGCGAACCCTCTACCTACCCTCGGTCGGCCTGGCGATCTCGTGCGGATGGCTGCTCGGGAAGTTCCATCACGTGCGCCCTCGCCATGCCAAAGCCCTCGTGACCGTGCTCGTCGTGGCGGGCGCGTCGCGCAGTGCGCTGCGGGTACCGGTTTGGGACAGCACCGAATCCGTGATGAGCGCGCTCATCGAAGATCACCCGGAGTCGGGACGGGGGTGGCTCGCGCTCGGTCAGCGGCTGCTCGCGGAGGGCCGAGAGCCGGAGGCACGGCGGGCCTTTTCCTACGCGGTGGGCATCCTGAACTCCGAGTACAAAGAGAGCACGGAGATCGCGTCGCATCTCATGGCCATGGGTCGTGCGAATTCGGCACGCCTGTTCCTCGAGCGCGCGTGGCGGGAGGAGCCTGAATGGCCCACGGCCCCCGGGCTGCTCGCGTCGGTCGAGTTGACCGCGGGACGCTTCTCCGAGGCGGAGGAGGCCGCCCGGGCCGCTACGCGCGCACAACCGTCGAACGGAAGCCTGCACCACTTGCTCGCTCAGTCCCTTTCGCGTCTTGGTCGGCACGAGGACGCGATCGCGTCTCGAATTCGGGCGCTCGAGTCCGGGCTGGGCTCACAGTTTCGACCGTGGTTGCTTCTCGCTGGCGATTACGCGAGCGCCGGTGACACATTGGCTGCCCTCGTGGCGCTCGACTCGGCCGACGCACGCGCGGGCTCTCCCGCGGACCTCGACGCGACTCGGGCTGCACGACTCGCGCTGGGTTCATCCTCGGACTCCAACGAACTCGACTGACATGTCCAACCATCAAAGTTCCGGCGTCAACTTTCCTAGCGTCCCACCGACACGACTCCCCTGGGATCGCGTCACGTTGTCCGTCGTGATTCCCGCGTACAATGAAACCGCAACCGTCGAGCGCCTTCTGCGCCGGGTACGCGAAGTGCCGCTCAACCTCGAGGTGATCGTCGTGGACGACGGCTCTACCGACGGGACCCGCGACCTGCTGAGAGAGCTCGAGGGAGAGTTGATCGACCAGCTGGTCTTGCATGAGAAGAACGCGGGCAAAGGTGCCGCGCTGCGCACAGGCTTCGGCAGAGCGACGGGAGACGTCGTCGTCGTCCAGGATGCTGATCTCGAGTACGACCCTTACGAACTCCCCATCCTGCTCGAGCCGATTTTGAGCGGGCGGGCCGACGCGGTGTACGGCTCCCGTTTTTTGGGCGGGCCGCACCGTGTGCTCTTCTTCTGGCACTCGGTGGGCAATCACTTGCTCACGCTTCTCTCCAATATGCTCACTGACGTCAACCTCACGGACATGGAGACTTGCTACAAGATGGTGCGCACCGAGCTCCTGCAGTCCTTGCCGCTCTCCGCGCACCGGTTCGGGATAGAACCCGAGTTGACCGCGAGGCTCGCGCAGGCGGGTGCCCGCATCTACGAGTTGCCGATCAGCTACCACGGACGTTCGTACGCAGAGGGCAAGAAGATTGGATGGAAGGACGGCGTGTCTGCGTTCTGGTCGATCATCAGGTACAACCTCTCGCCACTGCGGGTACCTAAGTGGATTCCGCCGTTGACGGATCCATGGAACGAGCCGGATCGCATCGCGGCTGGTTCCGAGGGTGCAGCGGAGCCCCGCGCCGGAGCCGGAGACCCTGAGCCCTACGAGAACAGCTAGAAGGCTCGTGCCGACTACGCTCCCGAGGGCGCGAGTCCTCCTGCTGTTCGTCGCCATCTCGGTGTATGCGAACTCGCTCGGCAATGGGTTCACGTACGACGACAACTGGTTCATCGTCGAGAATCCAGTGGTCACGGAGGGCAGGGTCGTGGACGCGTTCATGGCTTCCTCCTGGCCGGGTGCGCGGCCTGGAGGAAGCAACTATCGCCCGATCGCGCTCTCGAGCTTCGGACTCGAGTGGGCCGCCTTCGACGGGGGAGCGCTCGGCTTTCACATCGTGAGCGTACTCGCGCACGCGCTCGTGTGCCTGCTCGTGCTCGCGCTACTCACTCGTTTCGTGCCGATTCCCACGGCGCTCGTCGGAGCGCTTCTCTTCGCTGTGCACCCCGTGCACGTGGAGGCCGTGGCTAATGTCGTGGGGCGTTCGGAACTCTACGCGGCTCTGGCGTATCTGGGGGCCTGCTTGCTATACCTCGACACCGGAGGCCGGAGGGGTCCGCGGTCCGCAGTGCGACTGCTAGGCCTCATCGCGCTCTTTCTGCTCGCGCTGGGCGGTAAGGAGATCGCGATCACGCTCCCCGGCGTGCTGTTCGTGCTCGAGCTGTACAGGCGGAGCGATGTCGCCCTCCTGACCAGGCTGAGATCCGAGACGCCCACGTATGTGGCTCTGACGGGTACGCTGGCGATCTACATTCTTACGCGCGCCGCGGTGATCGGAGGCCTGACTGGCGAGAGTCCAGCCGCGGGTCTCGTCAGCCTCTCGCTCGGGGAGCGACTACTAACCGCACTCACGGTGTGGCCTCAGTACCTGAGGCTCATGGTTTTTCCGCTGGACCTCAGTGCCGACTATGCACCCGGGGTCTTCCTCGTCACGACCGTTCTCTCGATGGAAGTCGTCGTGGGTACCGTCATGCTGGGTGGAGTGGTCGCCGGCGCATGGCTGTTGCGAGGTAGCTACCGGACGGTGGCACTGGGGTTGGCGTGGTTCTTCGTCGCGGTGCTTCCGGTCTCGAACCTGATCGTCCGTTCAGACGTTCTGCTCGCCGAGCGCACGCTCTACCTCCCGTCGGTTGGCTTGGCTCTCGTGCTCGCCGGCCTCGCGCACGAGCTCGCACCGTCAATACGACTCTCGAGACGACGAGCCCTCGCGGGGATCGCTGGCGTGGCACTTGCCGCGATGACCGTTCGCACCGTTACGAGAAACCCCACTTGGTCGGACACGTTCACGATGCTCAACACGCTTGCGGTCGAGCACCCGGAGTCCTCCCTCGCGCTCCGTGCGCGGGCCCATGGATTCGAACGAGTAGGGGATACGGAGCAAGCGCGGCAAGCGTATGAGCTCGCACTGGGGTTCGCCCCGGACAACTACCAACTCGTTGTCGAGGTGGGTGCCCTATACTCCGACCTAGGGCAGCACGAGCGCGCCGAGCAGCTCTTCGAGTCCGCCATCAGGCTGCTGCCAACGCATCCCGCAGCATACACGGAGCTGGCAAAGCAGCGGCTGCTGCGTGGTGAGGGGCGCGGCGCGCATGCAGCGGCGCTCAGGGGCCTGGCTCGCGCCGGCTCCGACCGGCAGCTCTGGTCGGTGGTTTCGGAATCGTACGTCGCTAAGGGTGACCTTGCTGCGGCGATCCGCGCCGGTCGGGCCTCGCTAGGGCAGGAACCCGACTTCGAGCCCGGCTGGAGCCGCCTGGCGGAGCTGCTCGTACTCGACGGCAAGGAAGACGAGGCGCGCGCAGCTCGTGAACGGGCCTCTCAGATCCTCGCCTCGCGCGAAGGCGGAGCTGGCGCATGAAGCGCCTCGCACTGGCGCTGCGAGTCGTAGTGCGGGACCGCCGTGCCGCACTGCTGCTCGTGACTGTGCTTGCGGCACTCGTGTACGCCAACACGCTCCACAACCGCTTTGCCTATGACGACCACCACATCGTCGCGAACAACGAGGCGATCCAGAGTCTGGAGACGCTTCCGCGCGCCGTGGTCTCACCCTACTGGCCGGGCATCTACGGGCGCGACAACGGCTTGTGGAGGCCCACAGTCCAGCTGCTTTTCGGCTTGCAATGGGTCGCGGCGGATGGCGCTCCTTGGCTTTTCCACCTCACGAACTTGCTCGGGCATGCCGCGGTCACGGCGCTGGTTCTTCTTCTCCTCACTGAGTTGATGTCCCTGCCGGGAGCCCTGGTAGGGGCGCTCGTCTTCGCGGTACATCCCGTGCACGTCGAGGCGGTGGCCAACATCGTCGGAATGGGGGAGGTCGTTTCGGCGGCTTGCTTCCTGACAGCCTGCTTGGTTCATGTGCGCGGACCGACCGAGACCTCGTGGCGAAGGGCCGTGGCCATCGGCCTGCTGTACGCCATCGGCTTTGGCGCCAAGGAGGGGGCGGTGACCCTACCTGGCATCCTGTTCTTGCTCGATGCCGCCCGTAGAGATCTTTCCGTCAAGGACGTACCACGGTACTTGGCTGAGCGGTGGAGGGTCTATGTGACGCTGGTGGCGGTGGCAACTGCCATGTTGGTAGCACGAAAGGAGATCCTGGGCACGATCGCTGATCCTCTGGTCGCGCTTGGAGCGGATCTACTGCTCGAGATTCCGCGGATCTGGACAGTGTCGGAGATCTGGGGGAACTACGTGCGCTTGTGGGTCTTCCCCATGGATCTCTCCTCTGATTACGCTCCGGACGTCATCCCGATCTCGACGGGCTGGGGCACGAACAACCTGGTCGGCGTCAGCCTCGCGCTCGCTGTGCTGACCCTCTCTCTGTTGGCGTGGCGAAGAGGTGTACTAGCCGTAGGCCAGCCGTCGGCGCGCATGGCGGGTTTCGGTGTCGTCTGGTTCATGATCACGGTGTCGCCCGTGTCCCAGGTCCTATTCGTCGCGGGCGTTCTGCTGGGTGAACGCACGCTCTATCTGCCCTCGGTCGGGCTAGCGGCGGCGACGGGTTGGATGCTCGTCCGCTTCTGGCAGGCACGACCGCGCGTGGCACTGGTCACGCTCATGGTGATTCTGGTGCTCGCCAGCGCCCGGACCTGGACCCGGAATCCCACGTGGAAGGACAACGATTCCATGTTGAACGCGTTGGTTGCGGACTACCCGTACTCGGGTCGCTCCCAATGGATTCTCGGAGACGCCTTGATGGACAGCGGTCTCACCTCGGACGCGCTGCGCTCCTATCGAGTTGCGGTCGATCTGCTGGATTCCCATTACCAGATCATGACGGATGTTGCACAGACTTTCATCAACAAGGAGATGTATCGCGCGGCCGAGGGGCTCCTGTGGCATGCATGGCGCAGAGACCCGAGGTTCGCCCTCGCACCCGGCCTTCTCGCCGAGATCTACTCGATCCGGGGAGAGCTCGACCAGGCCGAACGTCTCAGCCGCGTGGCGCTCACGATCGACGATCGGGATCCGCTCCGTCCCAACATCCTCGCTTGGTCGCTGGCGTCGCGCGGTCGATTCGAGGAGGCAGAACAAGTTCGCCAAGCGAACATCGAGCGTTACGGACTGCAGAACTTCTGGCAGCAGTGGGTGACGCTAGGATATTTGAACGCCCACGCTGGCGACTCGTCAGGCGTGCGGATGGCGTTCGACGCAGCGCTCGCCGTGGACCTCTCGACGGTCGAGCGCGCGCTAGTAGATTCGCTGTACGCACAGGTGCTCGGGCAGGCGGACGAAGGGTGATCGGTTGCCACCCGTGCTGTCGCACGCGTCCCCGGTCTTGCAAACGGCCTGGTGAGTTGCAGAATCCCACACCCACTCGGTGTTACAGGGACTCCGCCGACCCGTAATTATCGACCGTAACCAGTTGTCGGACAACCTCTTAGGTAGTTCGAGTCCATTTTGGGCCCAGGCTTGCTATCTTCCCATCGTATTGCAGTACCCGTTTCACTCATTTCTGGAGTCTCAGATCATGCGAGACAAAAAGGGTTTCACCCTTATTGAACTCCTGATCGTGGTCGTGATCATCGGAATTCTGGCGGCCATCGCCATTCCGAAGTTCTCCGCCACCCGGGAGAAGGCGTACTTCGCAGCGATGAAGTCGGATCTCAAGAACCTGGCCAGCCAGCAGGAGATCTACTACGCCGACGCGTACGCCTACACGACGGTAACCACGGATCTCTCGTTCACGAGTTCCTCTGGTGTTACCGCGGCCTCGGCCGCTACCAGTTCCGGCTGGTCCGCGAGCGTAATCCACGCCGCGCTCGGCACCGGCGAAGGTTGCGTCATCTACTACGGTACGGCCGCCAGTCCGTCCGCACCGACGACGTCGACCGCTCCAGGTGAGATTGCCTGCACCAGTTGATTCGCTGATGCAGCGCCGGATCTCCTCCGCGACGCTGCGATAAACACAGCTGCTGGTGGGCGGTCCGGGCCGTCAGGCCCGGGCCGCCCAGCGAGGCAGCCACTCTTCTAGCCCTCCGGCATGTCTCGACAGATCCCACTCAGGCGAGAGCTGTTGTTCCGGTTCGGCTTTCTCTTCGTGTTTGCCCTCCTGTTCGCTTTGTTCGGGATCGTTGTCCTGTTGCCTGGAATCGAGTCGACGGCCCGGCGCACGCTCATCATCGGCGTACTCGTCGCGATCGACTTCGGGGCGCTCTTCGTCTTGGGAAGTGCCGTTCTGGGAAAGTTCATGGTGACGCCGATGGAGCTACTGGCCGAAGACGCCCGCCGAATCGCCGGGGGCGACTATCATCACCGCATCGGGACCTCGGACAGCCTCGAGCTCCGACAGGTGCAGTCGAGCGTGAACGACATGGCGGATCGGCTCATCGCCGACCAGGAGCTGTTGGCCGAAAATGTCGAATCACTCGAGCAGACCAACAGAGACCTCATCAAAGTGCGGGACCAGATCATCCACACCGCGCGCCTCGCTTCTGTGGGCACTCTGGCGGCGGGTATCGCGCATGAGGTGGGCAACCCGCTGGGGGCGATCATGGCGTTCGTCGACGTGGCCAAGGCACGAGCCGAGAAAGTGGGCGGCGACCTCGACTTGCTGGACTCCGTTCGCGGAGAGGCCGACAGGATCGATCGCATCGTGCGAGGTTTGCTCGACTACGCCAATCCACGGTACGATGAGGCCGCGCCCGCCGCCCCGGCAGAGGTGCTGGCCGGTGTCCGTGACCTGCTCGAGTCCCAAGGGAAGTTGGACCGTACCGAGATGACGTGGACGCTGTCAGGCGACGCGCCCGACGTGGTCATTGGGCGCCATCGGCTCGAGCAGATCCTGGTGAACCTGCTCCTGAACGCCCTCGCTGCTCTCGAGTCGACTCCGAGTCCACGGATCTCGGTGGAACTCTTCGGGGATTCGGGCGAGGTGACCCGCCTCCCGGCGAAGCGGGCGGATGACCCAAAGGGCATCAATTACATGCACCGTCGGCGCATCTCGAGGGACGATGGAGGCCACGGTATCGATCTCGTCTTCAATTCCCAGCGTGTGGCAGTGATTCGCGTAGAGGACAACGGGCCCGGCATCGCCGAAGAGGACATCGAAAACATATTCGACCCGTTCTTCACCACGAAGGAACCGGGCGAGGGGACGGGGCTGGGTCTTTCTATCTGTGCTCGCCTGGTGGACGGAATGGGTGGTCAAATCCTTGCCGAGAACCGAGACGACGGGGGCGCGGCGTTTACCATTCGGCTTCCGGGCGCCCCCGAGAAGTCCCAAGAGGCTGGACTGGTGGAGACGCTGTGAAGATCCTGATCATCGATGATGACGCCGGACTGAGAAAGTCCGTTTCGCTCATCCTAACGGATGCCGACTACGCGGTCGTACTAGCCGAGGATGGTGAGAGCGGGCTTAAAACGGCGCACGAACAGAAGCCCGATATCATCCTTTGCGACGTGCGCATGCCACGGATCGACGGACTAGAGTTCCTCACGTCGTACCGAGAGGCGGGTGGTGAGGCGCTCGTCCTCATGATGACTGCGTACGGCAGCCTTGAGCTGGCGGTCGAGGCGATGAAGCTTGGTGCATACGACTACTTGCCGAAGCCGTTCGGTGCCGACGAAGTCCTACTCACCATTCGCAAGGCTGAAGAACGGGAACAGTTACGTAAGGAGGTCGGCCGCCTTCGCCAGGAGGTGAGGGCGGATGCGCGTTTCGGAGAGTTCATCGTCGGCTCTGCGGCGATGAGAAAGGCGCTCCACATCGTCGAGAGAGTCGCGAAGCACGATTCTCCTGTGCTCCTGACGGGTGCGAGCGGTACCGGCAAGGAGGTCGTCGCACACATGCTGCACCGCGAGAGTCCGCGGGCTAGGGAGCCGTTTGTGCCGGTGAACTGCGGTGGTGTGCCCGAGCAACTGCTCGAGTCCGAATTCTTCGGCTATGTGAAGGGTGCCTTCACGGGGGCCTATCGAGACAAGAAGGGGCTTTTCGAGGCAGCCAACCAGGGGACGCTCTTCCTCGACGAAGTCGGTGAACTCCCCGGGGCGCTTCAGGTGAAGTTGTTGCGGGCGCTTCAGGAAGGGGAGGTGAGACGACTCGGTTCCACTGAGAACCAGAGTGTAGACGTACGCGTGATTTCGGCGACCAACCTCGATCTGGAAGCGGCTGTCGAGGGGGGGAACTTCCGAAAGGATCTCTACTACCGCTTGGCGGTCGTGCCGATTCACCTGCCGCAACTGCGGAGCCGGTGCGAGGAGATCCCGAAGCTCGTGAGCTATCTGCTCGCGCGACAGAGTGAGCGCTTGGGGGTGGAGGTTGAGGGCGTCGACCCGGATGCGATGGCAGTACTCCTCACGTACGGCTGGCCGGGGAATATCCGGGAGCTCGAGAACGTCTTGGAGCGGGCGCTGGTTTTGACCGAAGGCCCGAGCATCTCGCTCGACGACTTGCCGGAAGCGGTCCGTCGGCCGGCGCCTGACGGTCCGAGCATCGGCGTGGACCGCGACGACCTGTCGGTCAAGCGGCACGGCGCGAGGTTGGAGAAATACCTCATCCAGCTCGCGTTGGATCGGACGGGAGGTAACAAGACCCACGCCGCCGAGCTGCTCGAGCTGTCTCCGCGCGCGCTTCGCTACAAGATCCAAGAGTACGGGGTCGAGTAGTTCCAGGGGTGTCCCAGCCCAGAAGGGCTGATCCGACCATGTAGCAGTCTCGGACGCGCGGCGAGCTTGGGTCCATGTCCCGTGGATACAGCCTCGTCGAAACGATCACGGTCGTCACGATCTTCGCGATGACGGTGGCGTCTCTCGCACCGACCGCGCGTCGGTACCGTGATTCGTCTACGGTCGTCGCAGCGCGCGAGTCGGTCGTTGGCCTCATAGCCGAGGCTCGTGTCCGAGCACTCGGAAAGGGGGGCATCATCGTCCACCTGGGGGGTGATCCCTTCCGGGCATGGGTCACCCACGGTGATTCGGTCGTGCGCGTTCTTTCGCTCGGGAGCGACCTCGGCGTCACTCTCGAGCTCACTCGTGGACGGACTGAGACCCGGCTCGCGTATGATGCGTTGTCTTTGGGGCGGGTAGCGAGCGAGACGCTCACATTCCGGCGTGGAGAGGCGGAGCGGTCACTGGTCGTTTCCGGATACGGACGGGTGCGGAGGCGGTGAAGTCCGGCTTCTCGTTGGTCGAGGTCCTCGTGGCGCTGGTCGTGCTCGAAGTGACGATATTGGGTGCCGCGGGAATCGTCGTTGTGGCATCGAACACGATGACCGAGGCCGAGGTGATCGAGTGGGGAGTGTCGGCGGTCGAGGGCACCGTGGACTCGCTCTCGGTGAGGGCGACGCCCGGTCGGGGGTACAAGGATATGGCCGGGGGGCGAATCCATTGGAGCGTGGAGCCAGACGGTAGGTTCACCGTCGAGTTCAGTCGCGATGAGCGCGTTTTGATACGGGTAGCTGGCGTTGTGCCCGTGACGGATTCGTGAGAAATGGGGCGACGGTCGCTGAGGTCCTGGTCGCGCTGATATGCGGGCTTCTGGTAGTCCAGCTCTCACTCGCGGGACTCGCCAGGGCGCGGTCGGTCGAGCTCGGCCTGACGCGGCGGTCGGAGATCCTTGCGGCGTTGCGCGTCTCTCGAGTCGTGTTGCGTCGAGAGCTCCGATTCGGGGTTCGAGGCATCGACTGGGTGGACTTCGCTCCAGATTCCATTCGCTTGCGCGCGTTCCGGGGTGTCGGTGTCGTGTGTACCGATGGGGTGCTGGCGCCTGATCTCATGGTCTCCTGGTCGGGAATGCGCGCTCCTGAGCCAGAGAAAGACTCAGTCTTGCTGCTGACCGGGCAGGGGGCGTGGATTCGAGCCGATCTGTTGAGCGTTCGGCCTACCTCGGACCATTGTGTCGCGGACCCTCGGACAGATCTGCAGCGGTGGCGCCTCTCGGTCATGCCGGAGGAGTCGATCGTGCTCGCGCGGCTGTTCGAGCGCGGCTCGTATCACGTGTCCGGCGCTGCCCTCCGTTACCGTCGCGGACGCGGTGGGCGGCAGCCGCTGACACCGGAAGTGTTCGACACGCCGCCAAGCGGCTTCGTGAAGGAAGGCGGGTCCCTGGCGCTCGAGTGGATGCGATTGCGGGACGGCGGTGAGTGGCACTGGCTCGGCCAGCTCGCCGCTGCGGGCGTTGCGGACGTTCCTAGCAGCCCGTGGTAGAAGTACGCCGGGCTGCTGACCGCACGGGCCAGGGGGGGGCAGCGCTGATCATCGTCGTGCTGGTCATGATGGCGCTCACCGCGGTTGCGCACGGCCTGCTGCTCCTCGCTCGATTCGAGTATCTCGCCGCCCGGGCGGGGGTTGATCAGCTCGCAGCGCGCCTGGCCGCAGAAGCCGCGGTGAACACGGCACTCGGACTGGATGTGCGAAGCGCACGCGCCTCGACGCCGCTGTGGCAGTCGACTGCCACCGCCAGCGGCACCCTACTCGACGCGCGCTACTCGCGATCGATCCTGCGCCTCTCACGCGAGGTGTGGCTGGCAGAGGGGTGGGGCAAGCAGGGTCGAGCGGCCCCAGCGACTGCTTCACGGCCTATATGGGTCCTCGATCCGGTCGCCCGCGTCGCAGCGATGGGTGCCGTCCTGGTCCATGGGGACGGGAGCCTGGTTCGAGTCGATGGAACTATCGATGGCAGCCGCGTGAATCGGTCTCTGACGCCGGAGCCCGCCCGCTGCGAGCCCTGGAGCGCGGCTTTGGACTCGCTCATGACGAGCGGTACGCTTCCGCCCACAACAACCGAGGCTCCTGACGCCGTATCGGCCCTGGGTCCCTTGGACGTCGACTCGCTACGCGCCCGGATTCAGGTCCACGTCGCTGAGATGGGCACGCCGGAACCACATGAACAGCGCGGTGTCTGCGTCACCGAGGACGCTTGGAACTGGGGGGACCCCGATCGCCCGACCAGCCCCTGCGGGCACCACTTCGTGACGATCTTCGCGGAGGGTGACCTCGTCACTGTAGGTGGTGCGGGTCAGGGCTTGCTCGTGGTCACGGGAGATGCCGATCTGCTCGGGCACGCAGTTCAACGGGCTGATCATCGTGAGCGGTCGACTCACGCTTCGTGGCACGGCCACGGTGCGCGGCTTGGTCCGCTCGGCCGGCGGCGCGCGCGTCGAAGCCAGCGCATCGATCGTCGGGTCGACGTGCTGGGCTGCTGCCGCTCTCGATTCTCCGGATCTCGCCAGACCGGTTCCAATCCGTGGTCCTCGATCTCTGGGGCCACGCTAGGGAGCCTCTGCGCAACTACGGTGCGCCGCCGCCCACGTTGGCGCGCGGGCCCACGGGGGTCTCACGAATTCAAGGAATGACGCGCCGGCCGAGCGGAGTCGCCGGCGTTGGCAACAGGTGTTTGACGCCAAATGTTTATCAAACTTTGGAAAAGCCCGATCGGCGTATTGTTCTTGATAAGACTTAACTTTCGGTGGTAAGCTGAACCCATCATTCTCGCAAAAATGTGTTCCCAATCTCTCCCCGCAAAGGCATCGTATGGCGCTCTTTGGACGAAAGCGATCTTCCATCGGGCTGGACATCGGATCCGGGTTCGTCAAGCTCGTGGAGGTCGATCACACGGGTGACCAACCCGAAGTGACGCGCGTCGCCATGTGCCCACTGCTCCCCGACGCGATCGTGGAAGGGGAGATCATGGACTACGGTCTTGTATCCGATGCCGTCATGGGGCTCTTCCAGGAAATCGGCCTCAAGGGTGCCGAAATCGTGACCGCTGTGGGTGGCCACGACCTCATCATCAAGAAGATCGAGATGGATCGGATGAAGGAGTCGGACGCTCGCGAGGTGATCCGGTGGGAAGCGGAGCAGCACGTACCGTTCGACATTAACAGCGTCGAGCTGGACTTCCAGATTCTGAACCCTCACGAAGATGGGCTTCAGATGGAGGTGTTGCTCGTCGCGGCCAAGCGGGAGTTGGTGGACAACAAGGTTGGCTTGCTTCAGGACGCGGGTGTGAAACCGGTTGTGATCGACATTGACGCTTTTGCACTCCACAACGCCTTCGAGCACAACTATCCTGATGCCCTGGATGGGATCATCGCCCTCGTCAACGTCGGCCATGAGACGACCAACGTGAACATCCTCGAGAACGGCGTGCCGATTCTGACGCGCGACATTCCTTTCGGTTCGCGCAAGATCAGGGAGGACCTCCAGCGTGAGCGGGGGCTGACCGCCGAGCAGGCCGAAGATGTGGTGCAAGGCAAAGAAACAGTCGACAACCTGGAGCAGATCGTCGAGGCTTCCGCCGACGAAGTGGCGGTTGGCATCGAACGTGCAAGTGCATTCCTCATGACACGTGAGGACGGCGAGACCATCGGGCGCATCTTCCTGAGTGGTGGGGGCGCCCGCACTCTCGGGATGGTTGAGGCGCTAGGCACGCGAATGAACGTGGAAACGGAGCTGGTCAACCCGTTCGAACGAGTCCCGGTTCACCCGGACGCAGCGGGTGACGTGTCCATCGACGAGGCCGCCCCGATGCTGCTGTTGCCGCTCGGGCTGGCACTGCGCGTCGAGATGCTGAGGACCGGCTGAGCCGTGATCGAAGTCAATCTACTACCCGGCGGCAAGAAAGGGCGCTCGCGCGCCTTCCAGTTCAAGATGCCCGGGCTTCCTACTGGAGGGATGCCGGACCGGTACATCCTCTGGTGTATCGCGGCCGGGATCGTCGCTTTCGCTTACATGGGTTACGCTTACTTCGGCGCCCGCGGCGAGTCCGAGAATCTGGGGGTGCAGCTCACGGAAGGCCTACAGGACTCGGCCACCTTTTCGGACCAGATCGCGCGGGCTAACGAACTCATCGCGCGAGGCGATTCCATCGCTCAGCGTGTTGCGATCATTCAGGAAATCGACGTCGATCGCTACACGTGGCCGCACCTTCTGCACGAGGTCGCGCGCGCGGTTCCGCAGTACACATGGCTCAGAGAGGTCCTGTACTCCGGCCAGGACCCGCTGGAGATCCGCATAAATGGTCGCGCGGGCAGCATTCCGGCACGATCACGGCCTATATGGCGAACCTGGAGGCGTCTCCGTTCCTGCGTCGAGTGAGTCCGGAGCTGATGCAGCAGACAGCGTCTGAGGAGAATCCCGGAGACGTGATCTATGAATTCGAACTGGTCGCCACCTACGAAAACCCGCCGCTCGACGAACTGGAGACGGTACCGCTTTTCGACGACTTGACCGGTGTGGCGCAGGAAGCCGCTCCGGACAGCACTGGGGGGAATTGACGAATGGCTTGGTACAACCCGACCGACCCGAAGCAACGCAACTGGATGCTGGGAGGCGTCGCGTTACTCGTAGCGATCGTGCCCTTCCGCATGTACTTGCTAGCCCCCGTCGCGGCCACCAACGCAGAGGCTTTGGCACACGTGGAGGTGCTCGACGACCAGAACCGCCGCGCTCGAGTTCAGGCGGCTCGTGGGGGCGGTGAGTTGGAGGAGCGGAACCGCATCTTCGAGCGTCACGTGCAGAAGCTCGAGGAATTGATCCCGGCAGCGGAAGAGGTAGGCACGCTAGCGAACGACATCAGCAACGTGGGGAGGCTTACCGACGTCCGCATCGACCGCATGGTGCCGGAGCCGGCCGAGCCCGGCGCGTTCTACGACAAGACGTCCTACGACATGGCGGTGGTAGGCGAGTACCACAACGGGGGTCGGTTCCTGACCGGTGTCGCCAGCTTGTCCCGAATCGTCACGCCGGTCGAGGTCGACATTCGGCTGTATGACCAGGCAGGACGCTACCCGGACATGGTGACGCCGGTGATCGTGACGTTTCGCATCGAGACGTATGTCGTCCCAGATCGTCCCGCAGCTCCCCAAGCAGCCGAAATTTCCGGAGGCTGATGATGAAACGATCCGCCCCCGCGGTGCTGCTCGTCGGTATGCTCATCCTGTGGCCCCGAGCGGCGACGGCACAGGATCCTCCTCCACCTGCGGAACCTCCCACGGAGACCGAGTTGGCGTTCGAGCGTGAGATCTTTACCTACCCGTCCTTCGAGCGCCTGAACCCTTTCCGGCCGCTGCTCGCGACGGACACTGGCGGTCCGCGATACGAGCGGTTGCACCTGTCGGGGATCATATACTCGGACATCCCGGGCCGCAGCGTCGCCACGGTCAGCACGAGCATCGCCACCATGGCGGAGGACGGCACTGTTACGGCCGACATCGGCGATTCCTACTACGTCAAGGTTGGCCAGACCGTCGGCAACGCTACCGTCGTCGAAATCAATCACGAGTCGATCGAGGTGGACGTCGAAGAATTCGGCGTCATGGATCGCAAGACCATGCGGCTCCTAAAGGCCCCTGGAGACAACCAATGACCTCGATGTTCGCCTTGTGGGCGGGTGCGCTCCTCCTCTTTGGAGGGCCCGTCACGGAGGTGTCGATCACTCCGAGGAACGAACAGACGAGCGTCCTTATCGCGATCGACGGAGACGTCGAGTTTCGCGATTTCCTGATGGAAGGACCCCACCGCCTGGTCGTCGACCTAATGGGGGCTCAGAACGCGCTTCCGCGCAACGAGTTCTCCCTGGTGAACCGAGGGGGCATCCAGACGGTCAAGGCGAGCCAGTACTCCGCGGACATCGTTCGCGTGGTGTTCGAGCTGACTGACAAAGTCGGGTACTCGGTGAGTCGAGACGAGCGAGGTGTGCGCGTCACGTTGGAAACCCCCGAGGTCGCGGACTTCGAGTCGTGGTCGTCCGGCACGTCCGTGACCGCCTTCGACCCCAGGAACCGGACGTCCGAGACCGTTGCCGCGCCGCCTCAGCAGAGCCAGGCCGAACTGATCGACCTATCCTACGTCCAGGAGCCGCTCGCCTCGGTTCTCCTTGCGTTCGCCAATTTCTCGGGGAAATCGATCGTAGCTGGCTTGGGTGTGACGGGCTTCGTCACTGCCGAGATCAACCGTCAGCCCTGGGACGTCGCGCTCGACGCGATCCTCTTCTCCAATGGCCTCGTGGCCCAAGAGGACGATAATGGGATCATACGGGTCAACAACGTCGCCGATCTGGATGCCGCAGAGCAGGTCGAGCGCCTCGTGACGGTCGCGTATCCGGTCAACTTCGCGACCGCCACCGAAGTGTCGGCGGCCATCACTCCCCTGCTAACGGCGCGAGGCCAGATCACTGTCGCACAGGGCACGAATACAGTCGTCGTGTCGGACATCGACCGTGTGCAGGAGGCAGTGACCCAGCTGCTCAATGAGCTCGATGTCGAGACTCCTCAGGTCTCGATTTCCGCGAAGATCATCTTCGTGAACCGGACGGACCTTGCTGAGTTTGGCGTCACCTATGAGATCAAGGACTCTCGGGGCAACCAGTTCAACCAGCTGTCCGAAGGCCTGGCTGACCTCGACGGCGACGGTGAGCTCGAAACAGTCGCACAGGGGACGGCGGTGGTTGCGCTCGGTGGGAATTCCATCGCTGCGCTCGGTAACGCCGCCGCCGCGGTCGGCAGCCCGACGCTCCGGTTGCTGGCCTCGCTGGTCGTGGGCCGGCACCAGCTCGTCAGCTTTATCGACGCGCTACAGTCGGTGAATCTGAGTGACATTGAGGCCGAGCCCCAGATCACTACCCTGGACAACCAGCCGGCCGAGCTCCTCGTCGGTGAGCTCACCCCGATCCGGACGATTGACGCCGGCGCCGGCGGCGCCGGAGGTGGGCAGTTCCCGGTCGCTCAGGTGCAGCAGCAAGAGACGGGTATCATCCTCAGGGTGACACCTCATGTGACTGCCAATGGCCGCATTCTGCTGGAAGTCGAAGCCGAGCGCTCGGCGGCGGAGCTCGCGGAGTCCGACGCGGGTTTCATTTTCCGCACGCAGCGTGCTCAGACGCGTGTACTGCTCGCGGACGGTGAGACCCACGTTATCGCGGGACTTACTCAGAGGGAGCGTACCGAAGCGCGCTCTGGCATCCCGCTCTTGATGGACCTGCCCGTCATCGGACGGCTTTTTCGCGTGACACGGGCGCAGGAGTTCCAGCGTGATCTGATCATCCTCGTGACGCCGACCATCGTGCGTGGCACCAACTGATCGAGTCGATCGGGAGCGAGATCATGGGTCGGAATGCATCGTTCGGACTACGTCTGTTGGCCACCACGGCCGCGATGGCCGGTGTTTTCTTGGTCGCCGCCTGCGACGGCGAGAACTTGTTCAGCGTGCCCAACGGGCTTGTGGGGGGAGGCGCCGTAGGTGACGACACCGAGGCTCCGACGGTAACGATCACCGTCCCGAGGGGCGACTCGCTGTCCGCCAAGCCGATCGGCGATTCCGTGTTCGTCTCTGCCCGCGTGACGGACGACGTAGCCGTGCGTTCGGTGCGGTTCTCGGGAATCTCGCAGCGCGGGGATGTTGATCTCGGCACCGACGAAGTGGTCCAACGCTTCCTGGCAAAGACGGTCATCCTCCCGGACGTGGAGGATACGACCGTCACCCGCTACCTGCTCCCGACCGCGGACGACGTGAAGGAGACCGTGCAGATCCTCGTCGAGGCGACGGACACCACGGGGAACATCTCGACAGACACCGTCAACCTGATCCTCGGCGGTCCCGACGTCGATCTGCTAGATATCGAGGACGGACAGACCGTGCAGGCGGGCCTGAACCTGAGCGCGCGGGTCCTGGCGCAAGATCCAGTCGGGATCATCCAAGTATCCATGGAGATCACGGGTGCCTTCCAGGCTTCAATCGTGAAGGCGATCACCCCCGCGAGCGACTCGGTGGCGCTCGATACCGTGGTTGCGATTCCGGCTGGGATCGCGGGTGAGATTTTGGTCTCGGCGTCAGCCCGGAACAGCCTGGACGTGTTTGGTGGAGATGGCCCCTTGACGCTCATCGTCATCGCCGGGGGTGTCGGCGACACGATCGCGCCGCTCTTGGGGCACGAGGCCGTCGCGCCACAGCGGATGGAGCTACAGGACGAGATTCTCGTCACCGTTTCGGGCGGCGACGATAGCCAGGGCGGGGGCGTGGCGGTGGCCGGCTACACGGTTCTCGGGATCTCCGCGACCCGCGGGGACACGATCGTGCGGACGGATTCGGCCACGTTCAGTCCACCGCGTACCGGCACGGTGACGACCGGCTTCACGCTCCCGGTCTTCAATGTAGATTCCCTGACGTTGCCCGAC
Source organism: Longimicrobiales bacterium (assembly GCA_965226625.1). Classification (GTDB taxonomy): domain Bacteria; phylum Gemmatimonadota; class Gemmatimonadetes; order Longimicrobiales; family Gaopeijiaceae; genus UBA1138. The sequence goes on along the minus strand of CBDDDK010000003.1, from coordinate 1,484,833 downwards.
ACGATGATCTTCGAGATCACGAGCTGGATGCGCGACGCGGACGGCAACTGCGCCGCCGCGCTGGGAGCCGATTCCTTGGCGGCGAACCCGTGCCTTACGCTCTCGGGTGGCCAAACGGTAGCTGACAATCGACCGGGCGGCCGCGTAATCCGCCCCATCGTGGCGGGCTCGACGGTCCTGCTTCCCTCCGGCGGCACGATCTTGGACGCCGTCGTGGACACGCTGCGTCGCAATCTGTTGCTCTCCAACCTAGACCGCGATCGCATCGAGGTCTTCCGTCTGCAAGACGAGGAATTCCTGACCTCGATTCCGGTGGGCTCGGAGCCCTGGGGCCTCACGTTGAACGCCTGCGCGCCCCTCAGTCCGGCCGCGGGGTGTGGCGACACACTGATCGTGGGGAACTCCGGAGGAACCAACCTCTCGATGGTCTACCTCGGACCCGATGATGGACTCGGGCCCGCCGCGGAAGATCCGTCGCGTCGCTTCCTGACACCGGACGTCGTCCTGTTCGACGTTGAGCGCGTGCTTGACGAGACTGGCGTCATCCGCTTCACCGTGACCGTACTGCCCGACCCCGAAGCGCTGAGCTTTTCTGATCGGCCTCAGTTCATCGCCCGCGATTCGACCGGCCGCTCCCTGTACTCGACGAAGGTCGTGCCCACGCTCGACCAGGTCGGCACGATCAGAAAGGCCTTCCAGCCCACAGGCGGTCTCCAGCCCGAGGTCGTGATTTTTGTCGAGCACGCGCGTCTGAACGATGCCGAGGATTTCACCGCGATCGCGCACGTGGACAACATGGTCGTGAGCAACGCCGGTGGTGACGACCAGGTGACGATCACGGATCACGTTCCGGGTGACATCACGATGCCGATCACGAGCATAACCGACGATGTGGACCTGGCGATCGCGGACCTCGTCGCGAATACTGCGTCGGACGTCTATTCGGTCACAGGGAGTAGCTGGAACATCGAGAACGTCGGATTCACCGACACCACCTTCGTGGCGGCTTCGGGTGATGGCGGCTGGGTGGTGTTCGGTGAGGGCGCCCTCGATCCGATCGGCCGAGTGATCATGTACGAGACCGCCACGGACGCCATCAGCCGCTTCATCGAGGTCACGGACCTCATCACCAACGCCGGTGAGACCGTGAACGGCATCGGCCTCAACTACGACGGGACCATGGGTGTGGTACGTGGCACCAACCAGGTCTCGTTCTTCACGACCGACCTGAGGTTACAGGGTGGTCCGCAAGAGCGACAGCAGGGTGGCTCGGGCGCGGTCCTCCATCCATTGCACGCGAATGCCCGCTCGCTCACCAACGCGAGCGGAGAGTACCGTCCTGACACGCACCTCGCGTTCGTGGGGAGCGGTGAGCGCACGATCGATATCTACGACACGTTCCACTTCAACCGCACTGGGCGCATCTTCATCCGAGACGTCATCGCGGGTCCGTTGCGGGCGTCGCTCCCGTTCCCGGAGGACAACCAGGATGCCTCTGGTACACCGTTCCAGTGCGCTACGACCACAGTAACGGATCAAACGGGTCGCGCCATCGGCTCCGCGACCGAGATCTTCCAAGGTGGGGATACCAACAGCCCGTGGCCGGCAGACGGTGGTGCGGGCGGCAGCGAAGACCGCTGCGTGGTGCTCAAGCTGTACGGTACTACGGACGTCGGCGGCGTGGTCGTGATCGACGTGCGCAAGAGTGACATCCTGCGGGATCACGCCTCCCGAAATTGGAGTGACCGTAACGCGGCCCGTTGTACTTCTTCCACGGGCTGCCGGGTACGCCCCGGTGGGTCTACAGACTCCCCGGGATTTTGGCCTAGCGCGACCTTCGCCCTTGGTGCGACCGAGCACCTTGTCTATATATGCTCAGGCACCACCCGGTCCACTCAACAGCCTTCTAGAAGGCTGTTGAGGAAGTACAGTGGGCCGCGCACATGGTGAGTGCGTGCGTTCAGGCAAGGTCCGACGAGGAGAGACGATGGATCAACCGCGCGGGCACCGACGCGATTGCGTTGGTCGCCATGTGCCCAGCACCATGTCGAAATGATCACACGAGTCTGTGGGTTGCGGTGGCACGGCCCTATCTCCGTCGTCGGAGCTTCTAGCCGTAGCGACGGCTATGGCGTCGTCGCCCCGCCTAGGACCTGGAGCCGTGGCATGGCAACGCGGCCCGCTGTACTTCCCCAACAGCCTTCTAATACACGAGCATGAAGAGCATTTCGTTCCGCACCGCAGGCGAATCCCACGGCCGCGGGCTTACGGCCCTCATCGAGGGAATACCCGCGGGCCTGGAGCTCGACATGTCCCGCGACGTCGATCCCGACCTCCGACGAAGACAGGGCGGGTACGGTCGGGGCCGACGTATGCAGATAGAGTCGGATCAGGCGGAACTGCTCAGCGGGGTCCGGCTCGGGGAGACTCTTGGATCCCCGATCTCCATGACGATCTGGAACAAGGACTGGGAGAACTGGACCATCGCGATGAGCCACGACTCGCCCGCTGAGGACACGAATCCCAAGGCGCTGCGGCCGCATTATCTACCTCGCCCCGGGCACGCGGACCTGGTTGGTGCCCTCAAGTATGACCGGCGAGACGTGCGTGACATTCTGGAGCGGGCGAGCGCGCGGGAGACCGCGGCGCGCGTAGCATGTGGAGCGGTGGCGAAGCGCCTGCTCGCCGAGTTCGGGATCGTGATCGGGAGTCATGTGGTCTCGATCGGCCCGGTGGAGGTAGAGATCGACGAGTTGCCCGCGGACATCAACGCGGCGGCCGACCCCAATCCGGTGCGCTGCCTCGACGACGAGGCGGCGACGCGGATCATGCAAGAGATCGATCAAGCCAAGGAGCGTGGCGATACTCTCGGGGGCACCTTCGAGGTCGTCGTCACCGGCGCCCCGGTAGGCCTCGGGAGCTACGTTTCATGGGACCGGAAGCTGGACGGCCGGCTCGCTGGAGCCGTGATGTCGATTCAGGCCGTGAAGGGGGTCGAGCTCGGACTCGGATTCGAGGGCGCTCGACGTCCGGGCTCCGAGGTTCACGACGCTATCGTGCGCGCGGATGAGAAGCCGCGCACAGGCGGTCTCGGCCGGGCGTCGAATCGGGCAGGGGGGCTCGAAGGTGGCGTCACGACCGGTGAGCCGCTCATTGTTCGTGGCGCGATGAAGCCTATCTCGACGCTGAGGAAGCCGCTGCCGAGCGTGGACTTGCGGGACGGCTCCGACGGTGACGCGGCCGTGGAGCGCAGCGATGTGTGCGCGGTACCGGCCGCTGCCGTGGTAGCAGAGGCGATGGTCGCGTTGGTGCTCGCGGACGCGTTTCTGGAGAAGTTCGGCGGGGACTCGATCGGCGAGGTCCGTCGAAATTTCGATGGCTATCTCGCGTACCTGGCCGAGCGCGGTTTCGGAGAACGGTGACCGGGTCCGACTCCCTCCGAATACTGCTCGTGGGATTCATGGGGTCGGGCAAGTCGAGCGTCGGAGCGGACCTGGCTGGGCGTCTGGGTTGGCGTTTCGCGGATGCGGACGACGCCGTGGAGCGAGAACAGGGCATTCTGATCCCGGATATCTTCGCGAAGCTCGGTGAGCCACGATTCCGGGAGCTCGAGCACGAGGTCATGCAGGCGCTTCTGATGGAGGAGCATGTCGTGGTCGCGAGTGGTGGAGGCTGGGCTGCGGTTCCCGGCCGACTGAGCGACCTCACCGCGGACACCACTACCGTTTGGCTCCGCGTGAGCTCTGAGGAGGCGGTTCGGCGGGCGGGCGCTCAGCCGCACTACCGGCCGTTGTTGAGGGGGCCGGACGCTCTCGCCGCGGCACAACAACTATTGCTGCTGCGAACGCCGCTGTATGCGAGATCGGAGTATGAGGTAGACACGGAGGGCTTATCCGTAGAAGATGTGTCGATTCGAGTCATGGAGCTTCTGGGGCTGAATGAACCCGCAACGGGCACTGAATGAGCGACAGCAGCGGTAGGAAACTCGTCATCGTCGAGTCCCCGGCGAAGGCACGCACAATCGGAAAATACCTCGGCAAGGGATATGAGGTCGTGGCGTCCGTGGGCCACGTGCGAGACCTGCCCACCAAGGAACTGGGCGTCGACATCGAGAACGGTTTCAAGCCCAAGTACGTGACGATCAGGGGCAAGGGCAAGGTGATCTCGGAGCTCAAGAAGAAGGCCAAGGGCGCTGATCGGATCATCCTGGCAACCGACCCCGATCGCGAGGGCGAGGCGATCGCGTATCACGTCGCGGAGCAGCTGGGGTACGAGAAGGACCGAAGCCGTTTCCAGCGGGTCACGTTCCGAGAAGTCACCAAGCGTGCGGTTCAGGCTGCTTTGGACGCACCAGAGGTGCTGGACACCAAAAAGATCGAAGCCCAGCAGGCGCGTCGGATTCTCGACCGGATCGTCGGGTACCAGGTGAGCCCCATGCTCTGGAAGCCGATCCGTCCGGGGCTGTCGGCAGGCAGAGTGCAGACCGTGGCGCTCCGGATCATCTGCGAGCGCGAGGACGAGGTCCGCGCATTCGTCGAGCAGGAGTACTGGTTGATCACCGCGCACTTGAGCCGCGACGAGCAAGCGTTCGAGGCCAAGCTGCACCAGATCGACGGCAAGAAGTTCACTCTCGAGAACGAAGAGGCTGCAGCAGGCGTTGTGCGCGACATAGCGGACGTGCCGTTTGCGGTCACCGACGTCAAGCGACGCGAGCGGCGGAAGAATCCGGCCGCGCCGTTCACGACCTCGACATTGCAGCAAGAGGCGGCGAAACGGTTGCGTTTTTCGGCCCGCAGGACGATGTCCAACGCTCAACGACTGTACGAGGGCCAGACCATCGGTAGCCGAGGCCAAATAGGTCTGATCACGTACATGAGGACGGACTCGACTCGCGTCTCCCCGACCGCGGTCGATGAAGCACGGACGTGGATCACGGCTGAGTTCGGGGACTCGTACGTTCCGAAATCACCGCGGCTGTATGGTGGCAAGCAGCAGCGGGCGGCGCAGGACGCGCACGAGGCCGTTCGTCCGACGGACGTCACGATCCACCCTTCGGAAGTCTCGCAGTATCTCGAGCAGGACCATGCCAAGCTGTACGAACTCATCTGGCTCCGTTTCGTCGCCAGCCAGATGTCGCCCGCGGTCTACGACACGACGACCGTGGATTTCGACCTCGCTGGCGGCTCAGAGCGACATTTCTTGTTCCGCGCAACCGGCTCGATCGTGAAGTTCCGGGGCTTCACCCGGCTCTACCTGGAGGCGACCGAAGCCGGAGAGCACAGGCGCCTCGACGATTTGGAGCCCCTGCCTGACCTGAGCAAAGAAGACGTCACTGAGGTGGGGCACATCGAGCCGAAGCAGCACTTCACGCAGCCTCCGCCGTGGTACTCGGAAGCGAGCCTCGTCAAGGAGATGGAGAAGCTCGGCATCGGGCGCCCTTCCACGTACGCGCAGACCATCTCGGTGATCATCGACCGGGGCTACGTGGAACTCGAGCAGCGTCGCTTCCACCCGACTGATCTTGGCGAGGTCGTCGCGAAGTTGCTCGTCCGCATCTTCCCGCGCCTGTTCGACGTAGAGTTCACCAGCCGGATGGAGAACGAGCTCGACCGTGTCGAGGATGGTGAGGTCGAGTGGCGTAGCCTGCTCGAGGACTTCTACCCGCGGTTTCGCGAGCGCATTGAGGCGGGCGAGGCCAACTCCGACGCGATCATCAAGGAGATCCTGGCCGCCGAGGGCGAGAACTGCGATAGGTGCGGCCGGCCCATGCTCGTGCGCTGGAATCGGTACGGTCGCTTCCTCGGCTGCTCCGGGTACCCCGAGTGCAAGAGCAGCCGCTCACTGGACGGTTTCGATCCCGAGGGTGAAGAACTCGGTCCGCATCCCGAGAACGGACGCATGGTCCGACTCAAGTACGGCCCATATGGCCCGTACATCGAACTCGAGTCGGAGGAGGAAGGCAAGAAGCCGAAGCGCTCGAGCCTGCCTAAGGGTAAGCAGCCACAGGACGTAGATCTGGACTACGCGGTGAAGATGCTCGAGCTGCCGCGCCCCATCGGCGTGGACCCCGAGACCGAAGAGGAGATCGTCGCGGGCCTCGGCCGCTTCGGGCCGTTCGTACGCAGGGGCAAGACGTTCGCGAGCCTCAAGGATCACGATCATATGTGGTCGGTAACCTTGGAGGAGGCGGTCGAGTTGATAAGGGCCAAGGCCTCTGGGAAGCAAACGGCACTCAGGGAGCTCGGAAAACATCCTGATTCCGGCGACGAGCTGGTGATACTTTCCGGCCGGTACGGTCCGTATGTGACCGACGGAAGCATCAACGCGACGCTGCCCAAGGGCACCGAGCCGGAGGACGTGGCCCTCGACCTAGCTGTGGACTTGCTTGCCAAGAAGGCGGCGCGGAAGGGGGCAAAGAAAGGCCGGCGGCGGGGAAAGAAGTGACGGTCACTGTAGTCGGAGGAGGACTTGCCGGTTGTGAAGCCGCGCTTCAGCTCGCACGGAGAGGGCACGACGTTCACCTCGTTGAGATGCGTCCCGTGCGCAGCACCGAGGCACACCAGACCGGGGACCTGGGCGAGCTAGTGTGCACGAACTCGTTCAAGAGCGAGGGCCCCGAGAACGCCCACGGCCAGCTCAAGCGGGAGATGAGAGCGCTCGGATCGGTTCTTCTGCGCTCGGCCGATCAGTCGCGGGTGGCGGCGGGATCGGCGCTGGCGGTGGACCGCGGCCTCTTCGCGCAGGCGATGACCGCCGCGGTGGAGGCCGAGGCACGAATCCGGATCGTGAGGGAGGAGTGCACAAAGCTGCCAGAAGGTCCCGCGATCATCGCCACGGGCCCTCTCACCTCGGACGCGCTCTCGAGCGCGATCCAGGAGGCACTTGGCGACGGCGGCCTCGCGTTCTTCGACGCGATCGCTCCGATCGTGCACCGTGACAGTGTGGACGAGAGCGTAGTTTTCGAAGCTGGCCGCTTCGATGAGGACGCCGACTATCTGAATTGTCCGATGAACGAGGAGGAGTATGCCGCGTTCATCGAGGCGCTGAACACGGGTCAAGCCCACGAGGGCTACGATTGGGATGCCGTGCCGTACTTCGAGGGGTGTCTGCCCGTCGAGGTCATGGCGTCCCGCGGTCTCGACACACTTCGCTTCGGACCCATGAAGCCGATCGGTGTCACCGATCCACGGACGGGCGACCGACCGTGGGCGGTCGTCCAGCTCCGCCGCGAAGATCGCGCCGGTCAAATGTGGAACATGGTCGGTTTTCAGACTCGTCTCAGGGTCGATGAGCAGCGCAGGATTTTCTCCACGATTCCGGGGCTTGCCGACGCGGAATTCCTGCGCCTCGGTTCGATTCACCGAAACAGCTATCTGAATTTTCCCGAGCGGCTCTCGTTGTACGGAGCCCCGGTGTCTCGTCCGGACGTCGTTTTCGCAGGGCAGCTCACTGGCGTGGAGGGATACACGGAGTCGGCGGCAAGCGGAATCCTGGCGGGCATCAACCTGGCTCGAGTTCTCGCTTGCGAAGATGCGATCGTGCCGCCCCCGACGACCATGCTCGGCGGACTCTTCCGATACCTGAGGGAAGCCAAACCAGGTCACTTTCAGCCGATGAACTCGAACTGGGGGTTGGTTGAGCCGCTCGAAAAGCGTATCAAGGGCAAGAAGCAGAGGCGCCAGATGCTAGCCGCGCGTGCCCAGGAAGACTTTTTGACCTGGATGGCAGCGCACGGACTCGGGGCCTTCGTCGCACCAACGGCTGGTGACTGAGGGCGGTCACGCGGCGAGCACCGAGGTTCGAGACTTCCTACGACACCTCGCCGCCGAACGGCAACTCTCGGGCCACACGGTCGCGGCCTATGAGCTCGACCTGCGCCAGCTGAGCGAATTCCTGACCGGGTATCTCGGCCACGCGGATTGGCGCTGGGCCGACAAGGACGTAGACCGTCTTGCTCTGCGGGGCTTTATGGGCTGGCTCGGTCGCAAGGGGCTGAGCAAACGCACGGTCGGTCGAAAGCTCTCGACGACTCGGTCCTTCTTCAGATTTTTGCACCGCGAGGACCGCATACCGAATAACCCGGCGAGCGCCGTGCGAGCTCCTAAGACTGAGAAGACGCTCCCGGGGCATCTGACGCGTGGGGATGTGCGAGACGTCTTCGCTGAGGCGGAGAAGCGAGCTGAACAGAACACGCTGGGTACCGCCCGTGACCTCGTCATTATCGAGCTTCTCTATGGGAGCGGCTTACGCCTCTCCGAGTTGCACGCCGTAGACCTCGGTTCGATCGACCGGGGCTCGAAGCTGGTCCGCGTGATGGGCAAAGGCAGGAAGGAACGCATCGTTCCTGTTTCCGATTCGTCTCTCAGGGCGATCGCTCACTACGAGCCACGGCGCTCAGAGGTAGCGAACCGCGCGGACGACGCGCTGCTCGTGAACGTACGCGGTGGACGGCTCTCGCGCCGCTCCATCCAGGCCGCGGTGAGCGCCTGTTTCGACGTGGCCGCCGGCGCGCGGGGACTGTCCGCTCATGCGCTACGACACTCCTTCGCGACCCATCTGTTGGAAGCGGGAGCCGATCTGCTCGCGGTCAAGGAGCTGCTCGGCCACGTTTCGCTGTCCACGACCCAGATCTACACGCACACGACGAGAGACCGCTTGCTTCGGGTCTACAGGGACGCGCACCCGCGAGGCGAGTAGCGTCGGGCGGTCCTCCAGACCGACATCTGCCATTTCGGCAGCGCCAGCGTTAGATTCGTGGCCCCGCGCTTGCACCCAGCCACTCCATTCAACCGAATGCCGCGATGGAATTCCAACAGAGTTGCGACAGATGAGTCTACCGGAAGTTCGAGCGACGACCGTGCTCGCGGTCCGTCGTGATGGCCGGGTCGCCATGGGTGGAGACGGGCAGGTCACGATGGGCGACACCGTGGTGAAGGGCAAAGCGCGCAAAGTCCGAGCCTTGAAGGACGGCACGATCCTCGCGGGTTTTGCGGGCGCGGTCGCAGATGCCTTCACGCTCTTCGAGAAGCTCGAGGAGAAGCTCGAACGGTATCCGGCCAACATGCGTAGGGCCGTCGTCGAGCTTACCAAGGACTGGCGTACCGACCGCTACTTGCGTCGGCTGGACGCGCTGCTCGCGGTGGCCGACCGGGATCACCTATTCCTGCTGAGTGGTACCGGTGACGTCATCGAACCCGACGACGGCGTGCTCGCGATCGGCTCCGGTGGCTCCTTCGCGCTGGCGGCTGCCCGTGCGCTTCATGAGCACTCGAACCTTGAAGCCCCCGAGATCGTCCAGCGGGCCCTGGAGATCGCAGGGGACATCTGTATCTACACGAATCGGGACATCGTCGTGCTCGAGCTGGGTGAAGATGATGATGGAGGGGAGGCATGACGGGCAAAGCGCTCGAATCCAAGGATACGCCGGAACAGCTGCTGACATCTGACGACGAGCCGCAGGAGCCGGCATGGCTGGACGAACTCACGCCGAGTCAGATCGTCTCCGAACTCGACAAGTACATCATCGGACAGGACGATGCGAAGAAGGCAGTCGCGATCGTGCTCCGGAATCGCTGGAGGCGGCAACGCGTCGACGAGGAGATGCGGCATGAGATCACGCCGAATAACCTGATTCTCATCGGCCCCACCGGCGTGGGGAAGACAGAGATCGCACGCCGCCTCGCGGGCCTTGCGGGGGCGCCGTTCCTGAAGGTGGAGGCGTCCAAGTTCACCGAGGTCGGGTATGTGGGTCGAGACGTCGAGTCGATGATCCGCGACCTGGTCGACATCTCTATCAACTTGGTGCGAGCGGATCGCGAGTACGAGGTACAGGAGACCGCCGAGGCGCGAGCCGAGCAACGCATCCTGGAGCTGCTGCTGCCCGTGTCGAATCCGGCCCCGGAGCCGCCACCGGGTGACGAGCGATCGCACATCTTCGTCGCTGGCCCGACTGGCGTGGCGGAAGAACACGAAGAGGGAATGGTCGAGCGTCGGCAGCGCACCAGAGACAAGCTCCACAAGCTCCTGAAGGACGGGAAACTGGAGGACCGCGAGATCGAGATCGAAGTTAGCCAGACCCCGAACATCGAAGGGATGATGATACCGATGGGTGGTGGCGACGGGCTCGATCACAACTTCACCGAGATGTTGCAGGACATGCTGCCGAAGAAGACCAAGCGACGGACCGTGTCGGTCGCCGAGGCGAGGCGGATCCTCCTGCAAGACGAACTCGACAAGCTCGTCGACATGGACGAGGTCGTGAACGAAGCGCTGTACCGCGCTGAGGAGATGGGGATCGTCTTTCTCGACGAGATCGACAAGGTGGTGGGACTGCGGGGTGGGCAGGGGCCCGACGTGAGTCGCGAGGGTGTGCAGCGAGATCTGCTACCGATCGTCGAGGGTTCCACCGTGTCCACCAAGTACGGCCTCGTGCGGACGGACCACATCCTCTTCATCGCTGCCGGTGCCTTCCACGTGGCGAAACCGTCCGACATGATTCCGGAGCTGCAAGGTCGCTTCCCGGTTCGCGTAGAGCTGCGGAGTCTCGTGGAAGAGGATTTCGTGCGTATTCTGCAGGAGCCGAAGAACGCGCTATTGGAGCAGTACCGGGCGATGATCGAGACGGAAGGCGCCAAGATCGAGTTCACCAGCGACGCCATAGTGGAGATCGCGCGAATTGCGATGCAGCTCAACGAGCGCCTCGAGAACATCGGTGCCCGCAGGCTGCAGACCGTGATGACGACGCTGTTGGAAAAGGTCCTGTTCGATCTCCCGGAAGCGGGAACCAACGCCATACACGTCGACCCCGCCTTCGTGCAGGACCGACTCGCCAAGATTTCTGAGGACGAAGACCTCATCCGCTACATCCTGTAGACACGTGGCCAAGAAGCGAGACTTCCTCACGGTCACGGACTTCAGCCGTGACGAGCTCACACAGCTGCTTGAGCGTGCACGCTTGCTGAAGGCGGGCGTCGATAGAGCACAGCTTACCGGGCGTACCCTGGCAATGATCTTCCGTAAGAGCTCTACGCGCACACGAGTGTCGTTCCAAGTGGGCATGAGCCAACTCGGGGGGCACGCGTTCTTCCTCTCAGGCGGGGACAGCCAGATCGCTCGTGGCGAGACCGTGCACGACACCGCCAAGGTGCTCTCGCGCTATGTCGACGGCATCATGATTCGCACGTTCGCGCACACCGAGGTGGAGGAGTTCGCGGGGCACGCGTCGGTTCCGGTGATCAATGGGCTCACCGACCTCCTGCATCCGTGCCAGATCATCGCCGACCTGCAGACGATGGCTGAGGAGTTTGGAAACGAGCACGCATCGCGCACGGTGGCGTGGGTCGGAGATGGCAACAACATGGCTAATTCGTGGCTGAATGCGGCGTACCGCCTGGGCTTCTCGATGCGCCTGGCGTGTCCCGAGGGATACGACCCCGATCCCGCGATCCTGACGCGGGCACAGGGCGAAGCCGATGTCGTGTTGACCCGCGATCCCTCAGAGGCCGTGCGGGGCGCGGACGTCGTCACCACCGACGTCTGGGCTTCGATGGGCCAGGAGGAGGAGGCGCGGGAGCGCATGGCGGCCTTCGAAGCGTTTCTGGTGGACGAAGCTCTCATGGGGCAGGCCACTGCCTCGGCGATCTTCCTCCACTGTTTGCCGGCCCACCGCGGGGAGGAAGTCACCGCGGGCGTCATCGACGGACCCCAGTCCCGCATCTTCGACGAGGCGGAGAATCGCTTACACGCTCAGAAGGCTATCTTGCTGGAGCTCATGGGATGACCGACGCGCTCAAGCGCACCCCTCTGTACGGCCGTCACATCGCCGCTGACGGGAAGATCGTCCCTTTTGCCGGTTTCGAGATGCCTGTTCAGTACCCTACGGGGATCACCGCGGAACACCGTGCGGTCCGAGGGGCCGCAGGCCTCATCGACGTCTCGCACATGGGTGAGTTCGTCGTGCGGGGCCCGCAGGCGCTCGAGCTGGTGCAATACGTATCGGTGAACGATGCGGCCACTATCGACGTGGGTCAGGCGCAGTACTCGGCGATGTGCCTGGAGGACGGCGGCGTCGTCGACGACCTCCTGATCTACCGCTTTCGCGACCACTACATGTTGGTTGTGAACGCCTCGAACTTGGCCAAGGACTGGGCTTGGATCGAGGGCCAGTCGGAGGCGTTCGAGTGCGAGCTGGAAGACGTATCGGAGGGCACCGGGCTGCTCGCGTTACAGGGTCCCGTGGCGCGGGAGATCCTGCGACCGCTCACGAGTAGCGGGGTCGATGAGGTAAAGTACTACCGCTTCACCGAGGGCGAGGTCGCAGGGGTTCCCGCAGTCATCAGCGTGACCGGTTATACCGGCGAGGACGGGTTCGAACTGTATGTCGCCGCGAACGATACGCCGGGGTTGTGGGACGCTCTGCTGGAAGCAGGTGCCGGCGTCGGCCTCATCCCCGTCGGTCTCGGGGCCCGCGACTCGCTGCGTCTGGAGATGGGATACGCGCTCTATGGCAACGATCTCGACGAGCAGCATACGACTCTCGAGTCGGGCCTCGGTTGGCTCACGAAGCTCGACAAGGGGGACTTCGTCGGTCGCGATGCCCTTGTCGCTCAGAAGGAGGCTGGAGTTGCACGCCGGCTCGTGGCTATGCGCCTCGAGGCGAGGGGCTTTCCGCGACCGGGCTATGACGTAAGGCATGCGGACGAAGTGGTCGGAAACGTCACCAGCGGGACCGTCAGCCCCTCGCTCGGAATCGGGGTCGCGATGGGGTATGTGCCCACCGAGCTTTCAAAGCCAGGCACCGGGCTCCAGATCGACGTGCGCGGCCGCCTAGTCGATGCGACTGTGCAGCGCTCGCCGTTCTATACGGCGGGCTCGATCAAGCGGTGATCCGCATCGGCATCCTTACGGTGAGCGACGGCTGCGCTCGTGGGGAGCGCGAGGACCGGAGTGGCGCTCTCATCGGCTCCTGGTGTGCTGATAAGGGACACGAGACCGTTGCTCGAGGCGTCGTCTTTGATGAGACCACTGACATCGTCCGCTGTCTGGTAACCTGGTGCGATGATCTCGGCTTGGATGTGATCCTGACCACGGGAGGCACGGGTCTCACACCCCGCGACGTCACGCCGGAGGCGACCAGGTCCGTGCTCGATCGCGAGGCGCCGGGAATCGTTGAGCGGATCCGCGCGGTAGGGCTCGAGAACACGCCGTATTCGGCTCTGTCTCGGGGGGTCGCTGGCACCCGAGCGCGAACCCTCATCGTGAACTTGCCTGGGAGCACCGGGGGCGTCCGAGACGGTCTGGCGGTGCTAGGGCCGCTGCTCGCGCATGCGGTGGATCTTCTCGGCGGGGGAGGTGGGAAGCACGAGCCTCCGCTGGACGGGTCATGACGGAGGATCGCGTTCTCATCTCGACGCACGACCTGGCGCGTGCGGGGCGACTCAGAGACGGCTTCAAGTCCGCTGGCTACTCGACCGATCTAGTGACACCGGCTGAAGAGTTGACGACCGACGACGGCGCGGTCCTACTAGTGCTCACTGGAGGGCTCGCCGAGGGCGGAGGCGCATTGGAGAGACAAGCGAGGCATGTGCTCCAGATTCCGGTCTTCGCCATCGCCTCGGCCGCGGAGTTGGCGCCGGCACTGCGACCAGGATTCGACGAGGTGTTTCCGGCTACGTCGCACGTCGACGACGTGGTGCTCGTGGGCAGTCGACTGATCGAGCGTGGGCGGCTGCAGGCGCTGACGGGCATCATCGGTGAGACCGACGCGATCCGTCAGGTGATGGAGCGCGTGGTGCAGATCGCGCCGGTTGCTTCGACCGTGCTCGTCACGGGCGAGTCGGGTACGGGGAAGGAGCTCGTCGCACGCGGCATCCATTTGCTGTCACCACGTCGGCATAAGCCTTTCATCGCGGTGAACGTTGCGGCACTCTCCGACACGCTCCTCGAGTCTGAGCTGTTCGGGCACGAGAAGGGAGCTTTCACGGGCGCGATCGACGCGCGCAGGGGCCTGTTCGAGCTGTCCGACGGCGGTACCACGTTCCTGGACGAAATCGGCGACATGCCGCTCTCCACGCAGACAAAGCTTCTGCGCGTGCTGGAGCAACGGGAGTTTCACCGCGTCGGTGGAGAGAAGAGCATCAAGGTCGACGTCCGCATCGTGGCCGCGACCAACCAGGACCTGAGGCAACTCATCGCTATAGGCGAGTTCCGGCGCGATCTCTTCTTCCGATTGAACGTCTTGGATATCGAGCTTCCACCGCTTCGGGATCGCCGTGACGACATCCCGCTTCTGGTCCAGTCATACGTTCGGGAAGTGTCGGAGCGTCACGACCGCGATTTCCCCGGGATCTCGTCCGAGGCGATGGAGATGCTCACCGCCTACTCGTGGCCCGGAAACGTGCGCGAGTTGCGTAACCTCGTCGAGTCGATGGTCGTGCTCGCGCCCGGCCGGATCATTCGGCCTGAAGACATTCCGGACGAGGTCCGCCTGCTCCGGGGCCCGTCGTTGTTGCCGGCGCCGATCCCCAGGGTGACCGGTAACCGGGAAGGCGCTGCGGATCTCAGACCCGAACTCGAATTCGTGTTCCGGACTCTCGTCGACCTCCGAGTGGACATGGACGATCTGCGCCGAGAGTTCGACGTGTACCGGCGAGGGGAGGGCATCACGCTGCCGGGTGAGGCCGTGGTCGGCGGCGTGGGTCCGGCGCTCCCCTCCGGGCGGGGGATCGAGATCGGGGCGTCCTCTCCGGGCGTGGACTCCGGCGGGTTCGACGATGTCGTCATTTCGGCGGACCCCGCTCCACCGAGCGCAGCGTCCCCCGACTCAGACGACGTTGTGGTCTTCCGTCCTGGCATGACCATGGAGGACCTCGAGCGTCAGGCGATCGGCGCAGCGCTCGCGTCGGTGAACGGGAATCGTCGCAGAGCCGCGGAGTCGCTCGACATTGGCGAGCGCACGCTGTATCGGAAGATCTCCAAGTACGAGCTGGACGACTGACGGTCGACTAGAAGGCGCGGCCCACCTCCCTTCCCATCACCCCTCTAGCCGTTTCCCCGTCCGCCGGCTCGAGCGAGCGCACGTGCTCGTTCGGCTTGGATACGCCGAAGGATCACACTCCACGCCGCGGTCTGATCCACACCGTACACCAGCGTGAGGTCCGACTCGAGATCGACGTCGCCGCTGAAGGCGTAGACGGCCATTTCGGTGACGCGTTGGCGGAGGCGACGTTCGCCCCAACTGGGAGTAACCGCGATGATCGCATTGGGCCGGAGCCTCACGCCTCGCGACACCAGTTGAATCTCTTCGGGTACGAATCGTTCGTCGGGCTGTTCGGAGAAGAACGATACGAGAAAGAGTGTCACGGGCACTCCGATGCCGGGAGCATTCCGATGGGCGTTGGACATGCTGGACAAGCGGCGATACGTGTCCGGTGCCGTCATCCGCGTCGCGGACTCTTCGAGGGGCGTGACGAGAATTCGCAGAGCGCCGCTCGCGAGCGAGAGCGAGATCTCGTCCTGCCGGAGCGTACCGTGTCCTGGAGGAGGCAGCGTTTCGAACGAATCCGTGGCGGTAGCAGTGCCGGCCTGCATGCCCGGCGGAACCGCGCAGCCGCTCAGGAGGAAGAGCGGCACGAGCACGAAGGCCAGCAACGCATGCGAAGCGGGCCGCATCACGCCTCTCTTCCCTGCGCTTCCCTTTCCGCTTCCACGACGGGCCCCTCCGCTTCCACGACAAGCTCGTCGAGAGCTTCGAGCAGCGTCTCTCGTCCCTCTCCCGTCTTCGACGAGAAGGGTAGGACCTGGTCTTCCCCGACGCTCAGGCCCTCGCACGTGCGCTGTATCGCTTTCTCACGTTGAGTCCATTTCAGTTTGTCCATTTTGGTGAGCACGACCAGGGTCGGCACGCCCAACTCCGAAAGATATGAGATCATATGGAGGTCGTGATCCGTGGGATCCCGCCGTGCGTCCATCAGATGCACGAGGCCCTGCACCCCACGGGAGGCACCCAAGTACCATTCGATCAGGTCGGACCATGCGTCGCGCATACCCTTTGGCACCTTCGCGTACCCATACCCCGGCAGGTCGACGAGGAAGAACCGCTCGTTCACCAGGAAGAAATTGATCGTCCTCGTCTTTCCGGGAGTCGCGGAGACTCGCGCGATCTTCTTTCGCGTACGACGCAGCAGCGTGTTGATGAGCGACGACTTCCCGACGTTGGAGCGGCCGGAGAACGCGATTTGAGGAAGAGTGCCGGGCGATGTTCCGCCCGGTTGAGCGATGGTACCCGCGTACTCGACGGTCTTGATCTTCATCTGTGCACGAGTGGCGATTCGAGCCCGACTGGGTGGGGCGCGGGGCGGCGCCGGAGGGGACTCTCGAGCAGTATGGCGTCCATCACCTCGTCCATCGTACTTACGAGGTCGAATGCCACACTCTGCTTCACCTCCTCGGGCAGGAGCTCCAGGTCCGACGCGTTCGCGGCGGGAAGCACGACCCTGCACATACCGCTCCGGAGTGCGGCGACCGCCTTCTCCTTGATTCCGCCGACGCCGAGCACCCTACCGCGGAGCGTGATCTCACCCGTCATAGCGACGTCGCCGCGGGTGGGCGTGCCGATCAGCGCGGAGATCAGCGCGACCGCGATCGTGATACCGGCGGAAGGTCCGTCCTTCGGCGTCGCCCCCTCAGGGATGTGGATGTGCACGTCGATCTTGGCGTGGAACTGGAGATCGAGTCCGAGCAGCTCCGATCTGGAGCGGGCATAGGTGACGGCGGCGTGGGCCGACTCCTTCATCACGTCACCGAGGGTTCCAGTAAGTCGCAGATCGCCGCTACCGGGTATCACCGCGACCTCGACGTCGAGGACCTCGCCTCCCGAAGCAGTCCAGGCTAGGCCGTTGGCGATACCGATGCGCTCGCTGTCTTGGTCGCGATCGGCCGGCGAATAGGGCGGGGGGCCTAGAAGCTGCTTTAGCTCCTCCGGCTCAAGAGTCGCCTCCACGGCCACGCCGTCGGCCACGCCTCGTGCCAACTTACGCGCGATGCGGGCGAGACGGCGATCGAGTTCGCGTACGCCCGCCTCTCGGGTATATCGCTCGATCACATGGTGGATCGCCCCCTCCGACAACGAAACCTGATGGGGCGCGAGCCCGTGCTGCTCGACTTGTCTCGGCCACAGGAACCGACTCGCGATCTCACGCTTTTCGGTATCGAGGTATCCGGGGAGGCGGATGATCTCCATGCGGTCGCGAAGCGGCTCCGGGATCCCCTGGAGAGTGTTCCCCGTGGTTATAAACAGGACTTCCGACAGATCGTACTCCAGCTCCAGATAGTGGTCGGAAAAGGTTCGGTTCTGCTCCGGGTCGAGCACTTCCAGTAGTGCGGCGCCGGGATCCCCGTGGAAGTCTTGGGCGAGCTTGTCGACCTCGTCGAGCAGGAAGACCGGGTTTCGGGTCCCGCTCCGCCGCATACCTTGCAGGACACGGCCGGGCAGTGCTCCCACATACGTGCGTCGATGGCCTCGGATCTCGGCCTCGTCCCTCACGCCACCAAGGCTCACTCGGACGAACTCGCGTCCCAGCGCCAGAGCGATGCTTCGGCCCAGGGAGGTCTTGCCTACGCCCGGTGGGCCAACCAGGCAAAGGATCGGTCCCCGCATCTCCTGAACCAGCGACAGCACCGCCACGTGATCGAGGATCCGCTCCTTGACCTCACGCAAGCCGCAATGCTGGGACTCGAGAACGTCCGACGCATGTTCGACGGAGAGGTTGTCGTCCGAGCGTGCCGTCCACGGCAGCCCAACGATCCAGTCGAGGTATGATCGAATGACCGCAGCTTCGGGCGCCACCGGGTTCAGCTTCTTGAGGCGCGAGAGTTCCTTCTGCGCCCGCTCTCGGGGGTGCGGAGGCAGGTCGGCGTCGCGGACGGCGTCCTCGATATCCTGCCACTCGTCGTGCTCGGCCTCCGCGGGTTCCCGGTGGATCGTGCTGAAAGCAGCCCCAAAGTCGGGCGCTTGTTCGCGGCCGAGTTGAAGCTGGATCTGGCGGTCGAGCTTGGCCTCGATGCGCATGATCTCGAGTTCTCGTACCAGGCATTCCCGCACCAGCTCGAGTTGGTCCGTGGCGCCGGTTGCTTCCAGTAGCTCCTGCTTCTCCAGCGACGGCAGAATCAAGTGTCCGGCGACGAGATGGGCGAAGCGCACTCGGTCGCCCTCGGCCGACAGGATACCGGAGAGAACCTCCGGCACGCGTTCGTGCAAGCGCGCGTACTCCGCGTACAGGCTCACCACACTTCGCGTGAGCGACTGCAACTCGTTGGAGGTCGGACCCTCCTCTTCGGTTTCCCGGTCCGTCAGCAGTTCCACGGATGCGCGGAGAGCCGCCGTCGTCGTGGTCAGCCGGCGGATCCGTGCTCGGCCGAGACCCTCCAGTACCACACGCAGCGTGCCGTCCGGCAGGCGGGAAACCTGCACCACGCGCGCGACGGTACCGACGCGAAAGAGGTCAACGCTGCCAGGCTCCTCGACCGCTGGATCGCGCTGCGCTACCAACAGGACGAGATCGTCTCGCTCACGAGCCTCATCGAGCGCGGCTAACGAACGGTGCCGCCCGATGAGAAGGGGCAGCACGATGTAGGGGAAGAACACGAGATCCCGCAGCGGAATCACCGGAAGGCGGTCGGGCAAGTCTACCTGGTCCTCGACCCTGATGATGTTAGCCATGTGAAGCAGCTCGAGCAGCGAGGGGCGTCGGCGCCTATCGTACCCCCTGTCGCGCTCCCGCAACAGGGACGTGTCACGGAGATCGACGCTACGGACTTTGTTGTCGTGGGAGCAACAAGTCGATGGCGAGAAAGTGGCTCTACGCCTTGAGCTTCTCTTCTTCCACGTCCAGGACGAGCAGGGGCGCCACGCCGTGCTCGACGCTCTCCGGGGTGACCACCACCTCCCGCACGTCGTTCCGGGACGGGATCTCGAACATGACGTCGCGCATGATGCCCTCGATGATCGACCGCAGGCCGCGCGCGCCCGTCTTTCGCTCTATCGTCCTCTTAGCGATCGCCGTGATCGCCTCGCGGTCGAAGGTCAGCCCGATTCCCTCGAGCTCGAACATCTTCTTGTATTGCTTCACGAGGGCGTTTTTCGGCTCTTCGAGGATACGCTCGAGCGCGTCTTCGTCGAGGTCTTCGAGTTGGACGCTCACCGGAAGACGACCCACGAGCTCGGGGATTAAGCCATAGCGCTGGAGGTCCTCCGGCTCGACCCACTGCATTGTGTTGCCCTCTTTCCGCTCGACGTCCTCACCGGCGAAGCCTATGCGACGGCTGCCGATGCGGCTCTCGACGATCTTTTCGAGCCCGTCGAAGGCTCCCCCGCAAATGAAGAGAATGTTGCGGGTGTCGATCTGGATGTACTCCTGTTGCGGATGCTTGCGCCCGCCCTGAGGCGGCACGCTGGCTACCGTGCCTTCGAGGATCTTCAGCAGCGCCTGCTGTACACCCTCGCCGGAGACGTCGCGCGTGATGGAGGGGTTCTCCGACTTGCGCGCGATCTTGTCCATCTCGTCGATGTAAACGATGCCGCGCTCGCATTCGGCGACGTTGAAGTCGGCTGCCTGGAGCAGCCGGACGAGAATATTCTCGACGTCCTCGCCAACGTAGCCGGCTTCAGTAAGCGTGGTCGCGTCCGCTATCGTGAAGGGCACGTGCAGCATGCGGGCGAGAGTCAGAGCGAGCAGCGTCTTGCCCACACCCGTCGGACCGATGAGCAGGATGTTCGCCTTGTCGATCTCGACGCCGTCGAGAACGCCCTGATGGTTTACCCGCTTGTAGTGATTGTAGACGGAGACGGCCAACGTCTTCTTCGCTGCTTCCTGACCGATGACGTATTGGTCGAGGACCGTTTTGATCTCCTCGGGTGTCGGGCTGGGAACAGTCTGGTCCTGAGCTTCTCGCTCCTCCTCCTCCGCGAGGATCTCGTTGCACAGCGAGATGCACTCGTTGCAGATGTATACGTTCGGTCCGGAGATGAACTTTTTGACGCTCTCCTTGGACTTTCCGCAGAAGCTGCAGCGAAGGTGTTTGTCACTCGTCATGGCTAAACATCGCGTGTTCGGCTACTCGCCGCTATCCGAGTCCGCAGGTTTTCCATCTGTCTGCGAAACCGGGCCTTCCAGGACGCGATCGATGAGACCGTACTCGACCGCTTCCACGGGATCCATGAAGCGGTCGCGGTCGATGTCGTTCTCAACTGTTTCCGCAGTCTGCCCGGTGTGCTTTGCGATGATCTCGTTGAGCCTTTGCCGCACGTGCAGAATCTCTCTGGCCGCCACCTCGATGTCGGCTGCCGAGCCTTGGAAGCCGCCAGACGGCTGGTGGATCATGATACGCGCATTTGGCAGGGCGTTGCGCTTGCCGTCGGCGCCCGCCGCTAGCAGCACCGCGCCCATCGAGGCCGCCATACCTACGCAGAAGGTGGACACCGGTGCCCGCAGGTGCTGCATGGTGTCGTAGATCGCCATTCCTGCGTAGACGCTGCCGCCGGGCGTGTTGATGTACATGAAAATGTCGCGTTCCGGGTCCTCAGCGTCGAGGAAGAGCAGTTGGGCGAGGATTATGTTCGCCACATCGTCGTTGATTCCACTGCCCAGGAAGACGATACGGTCCATGAGCAGCCGGCTGAAGATGTCGTAGCTACGCTCACCGCGGCTCGTCCGCTCGATCACGTACGGGGGGTAAATCGGCATGTTTACGCTCTCTCGTCGAGCTGAGTCAGGGGGCCGAACTGTCAGTAATCTCGGATTGTTCCTTCAGGAAGTCGAACACCTTCCGCTCGGTGAGCTCTCGTGTGAGCATCTCCAGGCGTCCAGCTTTTTGCAGATTCGCGTACACCTTCGCAGCTGTGCTGCCGTTGGCCTCGGCTATCTCCTCGACACGAGTGTCGATGTCGTCTTCGGTGGCCACTAACCCTTGAGTCTCGGCAACCTCTTCGAGGAGTAGAATGCGTTTGACCGCACGCTCCGCTTCCACTCGGATCGAAGCGCGAATCTCCTCGAGCCGCTCAGGGTCGACATCGGGCTGATCTCCGATGACTTCGTCGGCGTACCGGTCGACCATCGATGCCGGAACCTCGAATGGATTCGCATCGAGCAGCATGTCGAGCAACCGACCGCGGACGACGTTTTCGACTTCTTTCCCGGCCTCCTTGTCGAGATCCTCACGAACCCGGGTCTTCAGGTCGTGTAACGTCTCAAAATCGCCGACTTGCTTCGCCAAGTCGTCGTCGAGTTCCGGAAGTTCCTGGATCTTGCGTGCGACGAGGGTGATCTGGACTCGTTCGCTATCCCCCCTTCGGCTCTCGTCGGGAAAGTCCTCCGGGAAAGAGACATCGAACTCGCCCGACGCTCCGGCCTCCAGCGACTTGATCGCGGTCTCGATATCGGGCAGCGCGTCGCCCTGACCGAGAAGGAACTCGTACTCCTTGCCCTCGTCCTCTTCTTGTCCCTGCAGCTTCTTGATCAGCACCGAGACCAGGTCGCGATCCTCTGGCTGACCCTGCTCCACAGGCTGCCACGCCCCGTTCTGCTCCTGGATGCGGGCGAGCACCTCGTCGACGTGCTCGTCGCTCACCTCGGCCACCGGGCGCTCCACTGCGAACCCGCCTAGCTGGGCGATTTCGATTCGCGGCTGGACGTCGAAGGAGATCGAGAACACGAGATCCCGCTCAGGCTCGTAGATCACCTGCTGAATCTCTCCCTCACTGATCGGCTTCAAGTCCTGCGCCGCCAGCGCGGTGCGGTAGGCTTCTCCAATCAGCTTGTCGAGGGCCTCCTGACGGAGCGTGTCTCCGAAACGGGACTCGATAACCTTCGCGGGCACGTGGCCCTTCCTGAAGCCTTTCAAGCGAGCCCGCGACGCCAAATGCTTGGCCGCCCGTCTTTCTTCCTGTTGGACTACGGAGGCGGGAACGGTCACGCTCATACTACGGCGCCACCGCTCTTGCTCCTCGACTGAGACCTGCAGGTTCGATGCGTCTACGGTCATACCCTCACGCGGGATAGTAAAGTCGGCCTTCCAAGAACCCCGAAATGCGAAAGGGGGGACTCGAACCCCCACGGCACATAGCCACGGGATCCTAAATCCCGCGCGTCTACCAATTCCGCCACTTTCGCTAGGCCCGGCGAAAGATAAACCCGGGGTCGAGAGGCGTTCCTAGTTGGGCATGCGCACGTTGATCACTCGCACGGCGCCCTGGGTGTCCTCGAAGTGCAGCGAGACGATCTCGCCACCGCTGACCCTGTCGAGCGCCACGCGCACATCGTCCGGGGTCGCGATCGACTGATCCTGGACCTGGACGAGCCTGGATCCAACATAGGTCCCCACCCCGCGCCGATCCGCCGGGCTACCGCGGGCGACCTGGGTGAGGATAACTCCACCCGCTCGCGGGAACCGGTACGCCTGCGCGAGCTCTGCGTCCATGGTCTCGACGTTGATGCCCAAGCGCTCTTCGGCGTGGACTGCACGCGCCGTGACCACGGTCGCGATCTCATTGATCGGCGCCTCGTCCAGCCTGAGCTGGACATCGGTCGTACGGGCGTCACGATATACGGTGATCGTCACTCTGTCTCCGGGCCGATGCTGCGCGATACGCGCCTGGAGTTCAGCAACGTAGCCGACTGGTTCACCGTCGAGCGCCACGATCACGTCCTCGCTCTCGAGCCGGCCGGCTGCGGGGCCTTGGGGGTCGATCGTCTGCACGAGAACGCCCGATACGGACGGCAGTGCGTACAGCTCGGCGTCCTCCGCGGTCGCGTCCGTGATACCCACGCCCATGCGGGGTCGCTTCACCTGCCCGTACTCGACCAGGTCCTCCATGACTCGCCGCGCGAGGTTGATCGGGATCGCGAAGCCGTAGCCCTGATACACTCCCGTTTCAGAGGCGATGGCTGAGTTGATGCCGATCACCTGGCCGCGGAGGTTAACCATGGGACCACCTGAGTTACCAGGGTTGATGACCGCGTCGGTCTGAATGAAGTCCTCGATCGCGAAGCCGGCCGCATCGGGGCCGTATCGGGGATCGTTGGCCAGGTCGTTCTGGAGCAGCCGCAACCCCCGTCCGAGGGCGCTGATGATGCCCGCAGTCACAGTGAAGTCGAGCTGCGCCGAACGTCCGAAGCCAGGGTTGCCGATCGCGAGAATCCATTCGCCGACCTCGGTCTCGTCCGAGTCGCCCAAAGACATTGCACGCAGCGCCTCACCGGCGTCGATCTTGAGTACCGCAACGTCTGTGAACGGGTCGTTACCGACGATCTCGGCGGTGAAGTAACTGCGGTCCGGGAAATAGACCGTGACCTGGTCCGCGCCTTCGACCACATGGTTGTTGGTGAGGATGTATCCGTCTGGCGACACCACGAAGCCACTGCCGCCCGCGACCACTCCCTGCGACGGGGGTCGCTGCCGATCCCGAGGCATGTCGAAGAACTCCCGGAACCCCTGCGGAAGCTGCTGCCTCGCCTGAGTTGCTGGACGCCGGGCCTCTATGCGCACTACGGCGGGTGTCACCGCATGGGCCAGATTCGTGAACGCCCGGCTGAGATCCAACGCCGGCTGAACCGCCTCCGGGGCGACTTGCGTCGTCTCCATGAGCGTTGGCATCGCGTAGGTCGGACTGGTCCAGCCGAGTCCGCTCGCTATCCCTAGACCGAAGACGAACGCGACTGCGCTGTAAAAAACGACTTTGGCCTTCGTACGAAGGGGGTCGTACATCCCGGCGCCCTCCCGAATCACTCTGAATATGGTTATCGGCCCACGTCGCGAGCCGAATAAACTCTACTACACAGCAAGGCCGGACCTGGGTCCGGCCTTCTGCGCACCTGCTTGAGATGCGCCGCGGGGGACGCCGGGTTGCCCTGGCGTCCCCCCAGGAGGGTGATCGGAAAGGGGGGTAGACCGCGTTGCCACCGCAACCCACACGCTCGTTGTCCTTTCAGCCATGGCGTTGGACACATGGCGACCAACGCTTTGCGTCGGTGCCCGCGCGGTTGATGCATTGTCTCTCCTCGTCGGACCACCGCCTTCGGCGGCGGGGCCCGCTCGGCTACGACTCCTCGTCGTTACCTGCCTGAACGCGCGCAAGCGCGGGGCACCCACGCCGTATGGCGTGGGTCGCGCGGCCCAGTCCCCTTTGCCGATCACCCTCCTATGGCGCTGGACGCGGCTTACGCCTCTTCATCGACGATCTCGTAGTCGGCCTCGACAACGTCGTCGTCGGCAGCGGCTTCGGATCCACCGTCTTGGTCGCCGCCAGCTTCCGTACCTTCGCCCTCTGCCTCGCCGTCACCGGCTTCCTCGGAGGCGGTTTCCGCCTCGGCGGCCTGAGACTGGTACATCTCTTGTCCGGCGGCGCTGAACGCCTGCATCAGCTCGTCGCGGGCTGAGTTGAGCGTGCCAAGATCATCACCCTTGAGCGCCTCCTTGGCCTGCTCGACCGCTCCGTCGAGACGCTCCTTGGTGCCCTCGGCGACCATCTCGCCCCACTCGCCCGTATCCTTCTCGACCTGATATATGAGCGAGTCGAGCTGGTTGCGGGACTCGACCTTCTCCCGCCGCTCCTCGTCCTCGCCGGCGTGGGCCTCCGCGTCCGTGACCATGCGCTCGATCTCTGCGTCCGAGAGGCCACTCGAGGCCTCGATGCGGATCTTCTGCTCTTTGCCCGTCGCTCGGTCCTTCGCCGACACGTGCAGGATGCCGTTCGCATCGATATCGAAGGTCACTTCGACCTGGGGCATCCCGCGCGGCCCCGGCGGAATGCCGGTCAACTGGAACTTGCCGATGGTCTTGTTGTCCACCGCCATCTTCCGCTCACCCTGGAGCACGTGGATCTCGACCGTGGTCTGATTGTCCTCCGCGGTGGAGAACACTTCGGCCTTCTTCGTCGGGATCGTCGTGTTTCGCTCGATGAGCGGCGTCATGACGCCGCCCAGCGTCTCGATGCCCAGCGAAAGCGGAGTCACGTCGAGCAGGAGGACGTCGGTAACGTCACCGGCTAGCACGCCACCCTGGATCGCGGCGCCGACTGCCACGACTTCGTCCGGGTTTACGCCCTTGTGCGGGTCTTTGCCGAAGAACTCGGTCACGACCTTCTGCAGCTTCGGAATCCGTGTCGAGCCGCCGACGAGGATGACCTCGTCGATGTCGTCGGTCGCCAGCCCGGCGTCCTCCAGCGCCACCTTCATGGGCGCGATGGTCCGTTGGATGAGGTCGTCGACGAGCTGCTCGAACTTGGACCGTGAGAGGCTGTAGTTCAGGTGCTTCGGACCTTCCTGGGTCGCGGTGATGAAGGGCAGGTTGATGTCGGACGTCAGAGTCGTGGACAACTCCATCTTGGCCTTCTCCGCCGCCTCTTTGAGGCGCTGAAGCGCCATCGAGTCCGTCGCGAGGTCGATGCCCTGGTCCTTCTTGAATTCCTGGACGAGCCAGTTGATGACGCGCTGATCGAAGTCGTCACCACCCAGGTGCGTGTCGCCGTTGGTCGACTTCACCTCGAAGACGCCGTCACCGAGCTCGAGAACCGAGATGTCGTACGTGCCTCCACCGAGGTCGAAAACCGCGATCTTCTCCTCGATCTTCTTGTCGAGGCCGTAGGCGAGCGCGGCTGCGGTCGGCTCGTTGATGATACGCAGCACCTCGAGGCCCGCGATCTTGCCTGCGTCTTTGGTCGCTTGGCGTTGCGCGTCGTTGAAGTACGCGGGGACAGTGACGACCGCCTGGCTCACCTTCGTGCCCAGGTAGTCTTCGGCCGTCTGCCGCATCTTTTGGAGGATCATCGCGCTGATCTCGGGCGGCGTGAACGTCTTGTCCACGTTCGGGATCTTCACGGTCACGCGGCCGCTGGCGTCGTGGCCGACCTCGTAGGGGACGAGCTTCTCTTCCTCCGCGACCTCGTCGTGTTTGCGACCCATGAACCGCTTGATGGAGAACACCGTGTTTTCTGGATTCGTGATCGCCTGGCGACGTGCGACCTGACCGACGAGGCGCTCACCGTCCTTCGTGTGAGCGACGACCGAGGGGGTCGTCCGTCCGCCCTCCGAGTTGGGGATCACGACGGGCTCACCACCCTCCATGACTGCGACCACCGAGTTGGTGGTTCCGAGGTCGATCCCGATGACTTTTCCCATGCTCTCCTCTTCTCGTTTTCTCGTTGCCGTTGGAGCCCGTCGGGGGCCGGCTGGCCCCCGCAAGCGAGCGATCTATCTGGAAGCGCCGGCAGGCCGGCGGATATGCGCGCGGTCATGAACGACCAGGCGTCACGGCACGGGAAGTGCAATCCCCATGCCCGTAGAGGGGGCGAAAAGTCCGCCGGTCTGGCGGGGCTAGTGGTGCGAAGACTGCCAAAACGGCATGTATCGGCCCGGATGCTACACGGGCACCGCTCCCGCTCGGCGTCGGAGCGCGTTAAGCAACACGTCTTGTTCCGACGTGCGATTCGCTGCTGACGAGCAAGATCGGGGTCCCCGATGAGCGGACCATGATACCGTCCAGATGAACTGAGTCGCACGAATTGCATCGTCGCGGCTGGTGGTGATAGCGCGGGCGGCTGATATTTCGACCGACCACCCCACCGCTCACGAGGACTGCTTATAGATGAAGCGACCGAGTCCGAGAGTTGCCGTTCTATGGACGTGCGCGGCGATATTTATCGTCACCGGTGCCTGGACGTCACTCGGTGCCGAAGCCGCGGCCACATCGGCGGTCCCGGCCGCCGCGATTCAGGCGAGTGCCGCGATCAGTGTTCCGCAGGGCTCGCTCGACACGCCGCTACTCGACCGGCTTCGTTCGATTCTCGGACTCTTCCTGTTGGCGCTGCTGGCTTGGCTCATGAGCGTCGACCGCAAGAGCATCCCCTGGCGAGTCGTGATCTGGGGCATCTCTCTTCAGATCCTTTTCGCTTTCCTGATTCTGAAGACGCCGGTCGGAACCGAGGTTTTCGGAGTGATGAACCGGGTGGTGATCGCATTGCTCGGCTTCACGGTAGAAGGCGCGAGCTTCATCTTCGGTGACCTCGTCTACAACACCGTGCCAGTGGGCACCGGGGCCGTGGGCCAGGGCGACTTCGTGGCGACGCCGGGTCAAGTGGCGAATACCGGCGCGTTCATCGCGTTCAACGTCCTGCCGACGATCATCTTTTTCTCGTCGCTCATGACCGTGCTGTATCACGTGGGCATCATGCAGATCGCGGTGAAGGGCGTGGCCTTCGTCATGCAACGCACCATGAAGACGTCGGGTGCGGAGACGCTGTCCGCGGCCGGCAACATCTTCGTGGGGCAGACCGAAGCGCCTCTTTTGATAAAGCCGTTCATCGAACGCATGACGATGTCGGAGCTGATGGCAGTGATGACGGGTGGCTTCGCGACCGTCGCGGGCGGAGTGCTAGCAGCATACGTGGGGATCTTGTTGGCCTACTTCCCCGACATCGCGGGCCACCTCATGGCCGCCTCGGTGATGTCGGCGCCGGCCGCGCTGGTGATCGCCAAGCTCATGTATCCGGAGAGCGAAACACCGGAGACTGCGGGGAAGCTCGGGGTCGATGTGGAGAAGCCCGATGTAAACGTCATCGACGCGGCCGCGCGTGGCGCTTCAGAAGGGCTCCATCTGGCGCTGAACGTGGGCGCGATGCTGCTGGCCTTCCTTGCGTTGGTGTACCTGATGAACGGTATGCTGGGATGGATAGGCGGCTTCGTCGGCCTCGAAATGCTCACATTCGAGCGGATTCTCGGATGGCTTCTGTCGCCGATCGCCTGGCTGATGGGCGTGCCGTGGGTGGACGCGCCAGTGGTTGCGTCCCTGATGGGCGTCAAGACGGTGCTCAACGAGTTCGTCGCGTACTTCCAGTTGGCCGCGATGCTCGGAGGCGAGCACGACCTGCAGCCGCGCTCGATCGTCATCGCTACCTATGCACTCTCCGGATTCGCAAACTTCTCATCGATCGCGATCCAGCTCGGCGGCATCGGAGGCATCGCGCCTTCGCGCAGGCACGATCTGTCACGGTTGGGCCTCCGCGCCATGATTGCGGGATCGATCGCCGCTTTCATGACCGCCGCCATCGCGGGGATGATCCTGTGAGCGGGGAAGCGACGGTCGCCCGGCTCGATGTGGATGCCGCCGCGGACTTCCTGCGGGGCTGGCTGCCCTTCACGCCCTCTGTCCAGGTGATACTCGGCTCGGGACTCAGCCACCTCGTGACACAAGTGGATGACGCCACGACCGTGTCCTTCGAGGAAATTCCGGGCTTTCCACCATCGGGCGTGGAAGGACACAGTGGAACATTCGTGGCCGGGCACATGGACGGCACACCTGTCCTGTTGCAAGCAGGACGGTATCACGCGTATGAGGGACACCCCATGCACGTGGTTGTCGCGCCGGTTCGAGTCGCCGCGGCGCTCGGGATCGAGGTACTCGTCGCTACCAATGCCGCCGGTGGAGTCGACGGCAAGCTCGGACCTGGCGATCTCTTCCTGATCGAGGATCACATCAACCTTGCGTTCCGGAGCCCGCTCGCGGGGCCGGTGCACGGTGAGGAGGCACGGTTCCCGGACATGAGCGCGCCTTACGACGTCGCGCTTCAAAGTCTTGCTCTGGACGTGGCTGCCGACCTCGGTATCGAGCTCACACGCGGCACGTATGCGGCCGTTCTCGGGCCCTCGTACGAGACCGCGGCCGAGGTGCGAATGCTCGCTGGCCTCGGTGCGCACGTCGTCGGCATGTCGACCGTACCGGAGGTGACCGTAGCCCGTGCGGCGGGCCTCCGCTGCCTGGGCTTGTCGATGGTCACCAACCAGGGTACCGGTCTCAGCCCGCAGCCGATCGGCCACGATGACGTGATCGAGGTGGGTCGTGTGGCGGGCGCACGGCTGGGGCTCCTAGTCAGCGGTGTGCTCGGGCGGCTCGAGGCGACCGGCTACTCCGAGGACACGGTGTGATTCAAAGGTCCGTGGCCCCCACCCAGCCCCGGAGCCGATTCGATCGCACGCACGACGAAGCGGATTGCCCGTTCGACAGCGTCGTGTACGGATTCTCCAAGAGCGAGCCCCGCGGTGGCGGCGGCCGAGAGGGTGCATCCACTACCGTGAGTGTGAGGGGTGTCGATGCGGGGCCGCTGCCAGATCCGCTCTTCGACACCGTCCCAGAGCACATCGACTGCGTCTCCGTCGAGGTGTCCGCCCTTGATGAGTGCCGCGCCCGCTCCCAGTTCGACGAGTCTCCGGGCTGCCTCGCTCATGCGCTCTACGGTCCCGAGCGGCTCTCCGACCAAGATCGCGGCCTCGTGCAGGTTGGGCGTGATCAGCGTCGCCAAGGGCAAGAGCGTCGTGACGAGAGAGGCTTCTGCACGGGCATCGAGCAGGCGTGCTCCGCCGGTGGCGACCATGACCGGATCCATGACGTAGTGGCCCAGCGAGTGCGCTTCGATGGCGTCCGCGACCTCCGATACCAGCGCGGCGTTCGCCAACATTCCGGTCTTGAGCGCTCGGGGTCGGAGATCCGCGACGACCACGTCGATCTGGGTGCGCACGTCTTGCAGCGGCACGGGGTGGATTCTGTGCACGCCGAGGGTGTTTTGGGCCGTGATCGCCGTAACCGCGCTCGTTCCGTACACACCGAAAGCATGGAACGTCTTGAGGTCCGCCTGGATGCCGGCGCCACCCCCGCTGTCACTGCCCGCAATCGTGAGAGCCACGGGCTGATGGGGCTGACGCGCGTGATCGTTGGTCATGTTCGCGTCTTGTCGTCAGGCGTAGGGAGGCCGAGCCATAGGAAAAGGTCGTGGTACACGTGGGCTTGAGCCAGCGGCGGGCTCGCATGGTCGGGCGACTTCGGACTCCCAAGTCGAGAAGGAAGGAGTCGCTCGTGCTCGTCGAAGGCGTGCGCGCGGTGACGGAGGCGCTCGACGCGGGGGCGAACGGCCGCTTTGCCGTGACCTCCCCGAGGCTCGGACACACCAGTGGCGGCTCTGCGCTCGCGACGCGGTTAGCGGCGGCGGATCTCGAGGTCCACGCGGTCGATGACGCCGAATTGAGCGAGCTGGCCGATACCGAACACGCGCAGGGGGTCCTGCTCGTATGTAGCGAGCCTCGCTCTTCGCTCGACCTGGTCGAGGCAGGGGTGCGGCTCCTGGTTCTGGACGGCGTCCAGGACCCGGGCAACACGGGCACCTTGGTGCGGGCCTCGGTCGCCTTTGGCCTCGATGCGGTAATCGCGCTCGAGGGGACAGCGGACCCTTGGGCGCCCAAGACGGTACGGGCGTCCGCCGGTATGGCGTTTCGAATTCCGGTGATTCAGGCGCGTTTGCTCGACGCCGTCGCCGTGCTCCAGCGCGCTGGAGTGCCGCTGTGCGTCGCGGCCGCGGTCGGCGAGGCGGTTGGGGGAGACCTGCGTAGGGGCGGTTTCGCGCTGATCGTGGGGAATGAAGGAGCCGGCGTTCGCGACGAGCTGAGAGACGCGGCGACGAGCACGGTGTCGATCCCGATGCCGGGACCCGCCGAGTCGTTGAACGTTGGGATGGCGGGGTCGCTATTGCTCTATGAACTGACGAAGGAGTCGGGTGCGTGATGGAGGCAGCGTTGGTCCCAATCATGGCCGGTCTCTTTGGGCTCATCGTCGGCTCGTTCCTGAACGTCTGCACGCTACGTTGGCCCCAGGACGAGTCGATAGTCTCGCCCGGCTCGAGGTGCCCGAAATGTCTGAAATCGGTGCAGTGGTACGACAACATTCCGATTCTGAGTTGGATGATCCTCCGGGCGAAGTGTCGATTCTGTTCCGAACCGATCTCGATCCAGTACCCACTGGTGGAGCTGACGAGCGCGCTCATCTGGGCGGGCGTCTTTGCCGCGCACGGTGCGACGCCGGAAGCTCTGCGCGGCGGCGTCTTCCTATGGATCCTCTTCGGGGTCTCGATCTCAGATGCTCGCTTCTACATCATCCCGAATCAGTTCTCGATCGGGGGCACTGTCGTCGGAGTCGGGATGGCGTTTCTTCCGGGTGGCATCGACTGGGTCGCCTCGATCATCGGTGCGGCGGTTGGATATGCGGTTCTCTGGCTGGTAGCGGTCAGTGGCACGTGGATGATCAAGAAGCTCTCGCCGGGCCGCCTTGAAGAAGCCGGGGTAGACCAGGCGATGGGTGGCGGCGACATCAAGATGATGATGATGGTGGGCGCTTTCATCGGAGTTTGGGGCGTCGCCCAGACGGTGTTCATCGGTTCGCTCCTGGCGCTGTTGGTCTTTGGCCCCATCTCAACGATGTCGAAGCGTCTGATTCCCCTCGGCGTCTTCCTCGCGGCGGCGGCGGCGATCTCGTACGCGTGGGGTGAGCGGATGCTCTCATGGTATCTCACGCAGGTCGTCGGACTCTAGAAGGCTGTTGATCAGGACTCATGAGTCCCTCGGGAGGCCGATGCCAAGCGCGCGGTATTCGCGCGACAAGTCCACATAGTGCGATCCGCCTCCCTCGATCCACTTCTCCGCGGAGCCCTCGAGCCGCTTCTTGATGACCCCCGGCACGCCCGCCACGACGCACCGGTCGGGAATCTCAGCGCCTTCCAGCACCACCGTATTGGCCGCGAGCACGCACTCGGCGCCGATTACGGCGTGCTGCAGGATCACCGCGTTCATGCCGACGACCGTCCGGTCGCCGATCGTGCAGCACTCGAATTTGGCTCCGTGGCCGACGGTAACGTCTGCACCGATTACGGTTGGCTGCCAGGCCCCCACGTGCACGACGCAGTTGTCTTGCACGCTCGAACGCGGGCCGACCACGATGCCGTTATCCGGGTCGTCACCCCGAAGGACGGCCCCGAACCAGATGCTGGATTCCGCCCCGATCGTCACGTCGCCGATGAGCACCGCGGTGGGGGCGACAAAGGCTGATGGATGAACCGTCGGGGTCTTCCCATTGAACGGGATGATGAGGGCCATCAGTGATCGGTCGGAACGCGCGGCGCCGGGAGACGGGTAACCCTGGCTCGCAGCACTTGGCTCTCGCTCGCTTCCACGATGTAGATGCTAACTCCGGCGGCCTCGAAGCTGTCTCCCTGCGCAGGCACGTGCCCGAGTTCCTCCAGAATCATACCGTTCAGGGACCGATGTTCGTCCTTGGGTAGGGAGACGGCCAAAGCCTCGTTGATCTCGCGCACGTCCACTCCCGCATCGCATTCGAGTTGAGTCTCGGAAAGCCGAAGGACCTCCTCCTCAGTGACGTCCGTCTCGTCGTGGATCTCGCCTACGAGTTCTTCGAGCACGTCTTCGAGCGTCACGAGTCCGTCGGTGCCACCGAACTCGTCTGCGACGAGGCCCATGTGGATACGCCGGGCCTGAAAGTCGCTCAGCAGCTGGGCGCAGGAGAGTGATCCCGGGACAAAAAACGGCTCGTGCGAGAGCTCGGCGAGCTTCACGTCCTGCTGCCCTGCCGTGACGCGCTCGTACAGTTCGCGCACGTATACGATGCCAGTCACGTCGTCGACGGACCCCCGGTACACCGGTACGCGGCTGTATGGCAGGTCCTCGAGTCCGTCGAGGATGTCGGCGACGGTGAGTTCTCGATTCCAAGCGAAGATGTCGACGCGTGGGACCATGATGTCCCATGCGGTGAGTTCGTCGAGTCTGAACGCCCGCTCGACCAGCTGGTTCTCCGACTCCTCGAGGATGCCCTCCTCCTGCCCGATCTCCTGGAGCTCACGCAGTTCTCGCTCCTCGATGCTGAGCTCGTCGCTTCCCTCACGGACGAGAGCGATTTCCAGTCTGGAGACGGCTCCCCCAATGAATCGCGTCCACTTGCTCAACGTGAGTAGCGTCGAGGCCGAAGCGAGAGCTAGCCGCACCGGGTGCCGTGCCGCGATGCTGCGCGGTATGATGCCCGTGCAGCCGACGATCACCACGATCCCGATGAGCACGTCGGCAATCGGCCCGCCGCGGCCCCACGTCATCGCGCCCGTGCTTACGCCGACACCGAGAGCGCCGAGGTTGAGCACGCCTGTAGTGAGCTGCGCGCTCGATTCGACGGCGCTCGGATTCGCTCGGACCTCGCCCAGAGCATCGGCTCCGGTGAAGCCCTCCTCCTGGAGCGTACGAATGCGCGACGAGCCGATATGGAACACGGCGGTGTGCGCGGCGGTGAGCGTAGCGGACAGAATGAGGAACAGCACAATCATTCCGGCCGCGGCGCCCATCATGGAGTGCCTCCCGGCTCGCTCTGTAGCCGTGTACTCGGAGGGTGGTCCCCCGACCCACTACTTCGGTCTAGCTCCAATCCCGGGTCTCCTCAAGGAGCTCACGGATCACGTCGCGCGTCGTGCGGCCGTCGGCTTCGGCCTCGAAGTTGAGGACCAGCCGATGGGCGAGGACGGCGGGCGCGATCGCTCGAACGTCATTATACGACGGGATGGCCGCACCCCGCGAGGCCGCTCGTGCCTTTGCGCCGAGCACGAGGAACTGAGAAGCGCGCGGCCCGGCACCCCACGCGACGTACTGTTGGCTCACCGAGACGGCCTCCTCGCCTGGTCGCGTTGATCGCGCGAGGCGCACCGCGAACGAGACGAGGGAGGGCGGTGCAGGGATGCGGCGGACGAGGTGCTGCAAGTCGATGAGCTCGGCCGCAGCCAGCACCGGGAGCACCTCCGGCTCTTCCTCCCCCGTCGTCCGCATCGCGATCTCCTCTTCTTCGGCGCGAGAAGGGTAGTAGATCGGGAGCTCCAGCATGAAGCGGTCGAGCTGAGCCTCGGGAAGCGGGTACGTCCCTTCTTGTTCGATGGGATTCTGCGTGGCGAGCACGAAGAAGGGCTGTTCGAGCGCGTAGGTGTCACCCGCGGCGGTCACTGCCCGCTCCTGCATCGCCTCGAGTAGCGCGGCCTGGGTCTTGGGGGGGGTGCGGTTGATCTCGTCGGCGAGCACGATGTTGGCGAAGATCGGACCCTTCACGAAGCGGAAGACGCGCCGCCCCGTCGTGCGGTCCTCCTCGATGACTTCGGTACCAGTGATGTCGGTTGGCATGAGATCCGGCGTGAACTGGATCCGGCTGAATTTGAGATCGAGGGCGTCTGCGATCGTCTGCACAAGCAGCGTTTTGGCCAAACCCGGAACGCCGACCAGCAGTGCATGGCCGTTCGCCAAGAGCGCCGTCAGCAGCTCCTCAACAACGTCATGCTGGCCGACGATGCGCTTGGCCACCTCCGCGCGCATCAAACCGGAGACTTCCGCGACTCGGTCGAGCAGCTCCAGGTCTCGGTCGAGGACCGCACTCTGTTGGGTGGTTGTCATGCCTGTGCGGGGCTGGCGATGCCGGTCGCTCGATGGGGGACGCCGGTCCGGTAGACTCGCAGGAGTGAGGGGACGATACTTGCTGAGGCAGTCCCTCGACATACCCGGCTGCCCTCTCGCTGATCCGGGCATTCATGCCGGGACTCGTGGGTCGCCAAAGAGGTCGTCATAGTGGCGAAGATAGGAGGTCGTTTTTTTCACGCGTCAAGCGCTCTTAGCACTGCCGAACCTGCCTGAATTCGGCTTGCGCTCTTTTTCACAAGCGGTAGTTTGTGCTGGCTATGGTGGGTAGTGGGTCCGGTTCGGACTCGACTTGCCCGCCGCCAGGGAGCAGGGCTGTGGCCGGAGACGAGCAGCGCAGTGACCCCCGGGAAATCGTGCGGGCGTCCGGCCGGCATATGGGCCTCGGTTTGGCTTTTGCGCTTTCGATCCTGCTCTTCATGGGTGGGGGAGCGTGGTTGGACTCCAAGCTCGGCACTAAGCCGTTCCTGATGCTTGTCGGGGCGGCCGTGGGCGCGGGCGCAGGTTTTTACAGTTTGTACTACCACATCGTGATCGAACCCAGGCAGCGAGAGAACGGCCCGCTATGAGTGAAGAGGCCAAGTACGCCGGTGCGGGCGCCGCGGGTGTCGCCCTAGTGATCCTCGCGCTCTGGTCGTTTCTAGACCCCTCGAGCCGATTTGGCATCCTGATCGCGGCGGCGGTGGCGTTGCCTGTCCAGTGGGTCTCGTTCGCCGCGCTAATGCGATTCCGGGGCAGACCCAACGGTTTCCTGGGTGCCTGGGCCGGGGGGATCGCTTTACGCGGGGCGATCGTGGGGCTGGTTGCGTTCGTCGTGGTCATTCGGGGCGTCGAGGGGTCGGTCACGCTAATGTTCGCCCTCGTTGGCTTCCTCTTCGGGCTCTTGCTGCTCGAGTCGATGTACTTCAAACCCGCAGCGAGCGAGACGACCTGACGTGAGATCGCTGGGAATTCTCAGGGCCATGCAAGGCGGCGGTGCCGCCACGCAAAGCCAGGGCGAGAGCGCTTCGCCCGACCTCGGCGAGATGCTCATGCATCACCTCTCCGATGGTAAGACGCTCGAGTTCGAGATTCTTGGCTGGGGCTGGGCTCCGACCCTGCCCGATTGGGATCTCATTCACATCGGGTCGCTCACGCTCGACCTCTCACCGACCAAGCACGTCGTGTTCCTCGTCGTGGCTGCGATCTTGATGGTGGCGCTCTTTCTCCCCATCGGTCGCGCCATGGGGAACCGGTACACGGACAGTGCCCCGAAGGGCCTCGCGAACGCGATGGAGGCGCTGGTCGTCTACTTCCGGGACGAGGTCGTGCGCCGCAATATCGGGCACGGCGGCGACGCATACACGCCGTTCATCCTCACGCTCTTCTTTTTCATCCTGGCGATGAACCTCCTTGGGCTGATCCCGTTCGGCGCCACGCCGACCGGCAACCTCTCTGTCACAGGGGCGCTAGCGCTCGTGACATTCTTCGTCGTCGAGATTTCGGGGATGAGGGCGCTCGGCTTCAAGGGCTATATGGGAACGATCTTCTACGCTCCGCCCGGGCTGTCGAAAGGGGGCCAGGCAGTCATGATGCTGATTCTGACGCCCGTGGAGTTCATGGGGAAGTTGACCAAGCCATTCGCGCTGATGATCCGGCTCTTTGCGAATATGACGGCCGGACACACGCTCGTGCTGTCGCTCATAGGGATGATCTTCATGTTCGCACATCTCACGATCGGAAAGTTCGTGATCGCCGGCGGGTCGCTGAGTATGGTGCTCGGGGTGATGCTTCTCGAGGTGTTCGTGGCCTTCCTTCAAGCATATATCTTCGCGATGCTGAGCGCGGTCTTCATCGGTCTGATCCGCCACGCGCATTGATGATGGATCGTACCAGTCGTTAGACAGAACTTTTAAAGGAAGAACTGACATGCTGCACGGAATGCTGGCCGTTTTCCAGGCTGCACCCATGGACGTCGAAACTGCGGCGGCTTGGAGCCTATTCGGTCCCGGGATCGGCATCGGACTCGTGATCGTCGGTGCCGGCATCGGTATCGGTTTGATCGGGTACGGCGCGACCCAGGGCATCGCGCGTCAGCCCGAGGCTGCCGCGACGATCCAGACCGCTGCGATCATTCTGGCGGCGCTGGTCGAAGGCGCGGCGCTGTTCGGTCTCGTCATCACGATCCTGTACAAGACCCTGTAGGGCGGGTCGGCGGCTCCTCGCCGGGCACCGCGACGACCGGGCTCGGTCGCGCGGGCCCATGACCCCGGGTAATCGATGGAGATCACGATGAGAGCCACATGGATTCTGCCGGTCACGCTGTCGCTTCTTGCCGCGTTTCCAGGCCCGCTTCGGGCCCAGGGAGGAGGCGAGGAAGGCGGTGGAGGCCTCTTCGACATCAACACGGGCCTGAGCGTATGGACGCTGTTCGTTTTCATCGGCTTGCTGCTGATTCTTTCCAAGTATGCCTGGGGCCCCATCCTGGCTGCGGTCGACGCGCGGGAAAAAGGTATCCAGGCAGTGCTCGACGAGGCTGCCGAACACAATGCGGAGGCCGCGGGTCTGCTCGAGCAGCACCGCGAGCAGCTAATGGACGCGCGGCGGCAGGCCAACGAGTTGATCGCCCAAGGCAAGGCTGCGGGCGAGACCGTCCGCAAGGACATCGAGGAGAAGGCACGCGCCGAGGGACAGGCGATCGTGGAGCGGGCCCGCGCCGAAATAGAGCGTGAGCGCGACGCGGCGCTCGAAGTGCTCAGAAGGGAGTCGGTGGATCTCGCGCTGGCCGCTGCGTCGCAGCTCATGCGTGAGAACCTCGACCAGGCCAAGGACCGTGAGCTCATCGAGCGCTACCTGGACGAACTCGGGGACTCCCGCGGAGCGCCGGCGTGAGAGACGAGACCGTCGCCAAGAGCTATGCGGAGGCGCTCTTCGAGCTCGCGCGTCGCAACGACCGTGTCGAGTCGTACGGGGCCGCTATCGCGACGGTTGCGCGGGTCCTCGACGAGAATCCGAAAGTCCGCCTTTTCCTCGAGACGCCGCGCATCGACGACGAAGACAAGAAGGTCGTCGTCCGGCACGCGTTCGGCGAAGCGTTGCCGAAGCACGTCGTGAACTTCGTGATGGTGACGATCGACAAAAGGCGACAACGCCTGCTACGTGACATCTCGCGAGGGTACGACCTTCTGCTCGACGACTACCTGGGTCGCGAAAACGTGGAGGTTACGGTGGCGCGTGCCGTAGATGATGCCACCACGCAGATGATTGCCGAGCGGCTCTCGGGCGCGCTCGGAACAAGAGTGATCCCCCACGTCCGGGTGAAGCCGAAGATTATCGGGGGGCTCGTTGTTCGCACTGGTGACACGATCTACGACGGATCGATTCGTAGGCGCCTGGACGGCATGCGTCGTCGACTCCTGCGGGCCGAGCTGCCTGCAGCGTCCGGCGGTCCCGCCGACGCCCGACTCGATCCCACTACCTAGGACCAACCAGAAGATGGCTAACGACTCCCAGCTTCGCGCCAGCGAGATCAAAGACGTTCTTCTCAGGGAGATCGAGAAGTACGAAGAGGACCTCCAGGCCGAAGAGATCGGTGAAGTCCTCGAAGTGAAGGACGGGATCGCCCGCATCTACGGGCTCACGAAGGCGATGGCGTCGGAAATGCTCGAGATCACGGCGGCAGCCACTGGAGATACGGTGACGGCGCTCGCCTTGAACCTCGAAGAGGACAACATCGGCGCCGTCATCATGGGTGAGTGGGCTGGGCTGCACGAGGGTGACCAGGTGCGGCGCACTGGCCGTGTCCTCGACGTACCCGTTGGCCCAGGCTACCTGGGGCGTGTCGTCGATTCGCTGGGCAACCCGCAGGACGGACAGGGCTCGATCGACGGCATCGATGGTTCGCGCCAGATCGATATCGTCGCGCCGGGCATTGTCAAACGGCAGCCCGTCGGTGAGCCGTTGCAGACGGGCCTCAAGGCCATCGACTCGATGATCCCGATCGGTCGCGGTCAGCGCGAGCTGATCATCGGCGACCGCGGTACCGGCAAGAGCGCCGTGGCGATCGATACGATCATCA
Organism: Longimicrobiales bacterium; assembly: GCA_965226625.1. Lineage (GTDB taxonomy): Bacteria > Gemmatimonadota > Gemmatimonadetes > Longimicrobiales > Gaopeijiaceae > UBA1138. The sequence continues at coordinate 1,446,454 of CBDDDK010000003.1, read as the reverse complement.
ACCAGAAAGATACCGACGTCATCTGCATCTACTGCGCCATCGGTCAGCGAGCTGGCAAAGTGCGGACTGTGGTGGAGACGCTGCGGGAACACGGCGCGATGGAGAACACGATCATCGTTACCGCGAACGCGTCCGATCCCGCGCCGATGCAGTACATCGCCCCGTACGCGGCCACGGCGCTCGCCGAGCACTTCATGTGGCAGGGCAAGCACACGCTCGTCGTATACGACGACCTCTCGAAGCAAGCGCAGGCATACCGTCAGCTCTCTCTGATTCTCCGCCGCCCTCCAGGACGAGAGGCGTATCCGGGTGACGTGTTTTACCTCCATTCGCGGCTACTGGAGCGTGCCGCAAAGCTGTCGGACGACCAGGGTGGAGGCTCGCTGACCGCGCTGCCGATCATCGAGACGCAGGGTGGCGACGTTGCGGCCTACATCCCCACCAACGTGATCTCCATCACCGACGGTCAGATCTTCCTCGAGCCCGACCTGTTCTATTCGGGAGTGCGGCCCGCCGTGAACGTCGGCATCTCGGTATCCCGCGTGGGTGGTGCGGCGCAGATCAAGGCGATGAAGAAGGTCGCCGGCCGTCTCCGGCTCGACCTCGCGCAGTACCGTGAGTTGGAGGCGTTCGCTCAGTTCGGATCCGACCTGGACGCCGTGACACAGCGCCAACTGGCTCGTGGCGCACGCACCGTTGAGATGCTCAAGCAGCCCCAATACCAGCCGATGCCCGTCGAAAGCCAGGTCGCGGTGATCTACGCCGTGACCAACGGCTTCCTCGACGACTTCGAGGTGGAGAAGGTCCGCCAGTGGGAGCTCGGCTTCCACCAGGACATGGCCGCCAAGCATCAGGACGTGCTCGACGAGCTGAGTGAGAGCAGCGAGATGGATGAAGAGCTCAACGAGCGGCTGGTTGCCGCGATCGAGGGCTATAACGAGGCGTTCGCGGCCGAACACTCCGCGGCTGCGGCCTCGGCCTAGCCGCGCCAACCGAGAGGACGAGACGACGTGGCTGGCTCTCGCGATGTCAAACGCAGGATCAAGTCGGTAGAGAACACCCGACAGATTACGCGCACGATGGAACTCGTTGCGACCTCCAAGCTCAAGCGGGCAACCGATCGGGTGCGCGCTGCCCAGCCGTACGCCGACGCTTTGCGCGAGATCGTGCAGGGACTTTACTCGCCGGCGCTGTCAGAGAAATACCCGATCCTGCGGCGGCCGGAAAATACCGAGCGCGCGGCGATTCTACTGTGCACCGCGAACCGCGGGCTCGCGGGCGGCTTCAATGCCAACCTGATCAAGAAAGCGCGCAACCTCATGGAGGATCTGCGTGCGCAGGACATCGGAACCGAGCTGCATATCGCGGGCAAAAAGGGCATCGCCTACTTCCGCTTCCGCGGCGAAGAGATGCTCACCCGGCGCACCGACATCGGCGACCATCCGACGGTGGACGACGCGGAGTCGCTCGTCGGTCCCATCCGCGACCGATTCGAGAGCGGTGAGATCGACGCGGTGTATCTGGTCAGCTCGAAGTTCAGGTCGGCGATGTCGACTCCGCCGCACACGAGAGACCTGCTGCCGATCGAGGCGGAGGGTGAGGCTTCGTCCGCCGACGTCTACATCCTCTCTCCGAGTGGGGACGTGATCCTCGAGCGGATCCTTCCGGCGTATATCCGCAACGCCGTCTACACCGCTTTGGTGGAGAACGCGGCCGCAGAGCAGGGGGCGCGCAGGACCGCGATGAAGAGCGCGACGGACAACGCCGGAGATGTGCTCGAGCACCTCACGCGCACGTACAACCGAGCCCGCCAAGGCCAGATCACGCAGGAGATCGCCGAGATCGTCGGCGGCGCCGCTGCCCTCGAGTAGGGGAACCAGAGACATCATGGCTGACAATGGTATTGGAAGGGTCGTACAGGTCATCGGACCGGTGCTCGACACGGAGTTCGCCGCCGGGGACCTACCCGACATCTACAACGCGCTGAGTCTCAAGACGACGAACGAGGCGGGTCAGGAGATCGAGCTCGTGGCCGAGGTGCAACAGCACATCGGACGCGGACAGGTCCGCGCCGTGTCGATGTCGTCCACGGACGGCGTGACGCGCGGCATGGAGGTTGTCGATACCGGCAGTCCCATCACCGTTCCGGTCGGTGAGCCCGCGCTCGGGCGTATCCTGAACGTGCTGGGCGAGCCCGTGGACGAGATGGGTCCGGTCGGCGGAGAGGGTGCCGAGCTCGAGCGTTGGCCGATCCACCGTCTCGCTCCGAAGTTCGACCAACTCGAGCCCAAGACCGAGATCTTCGAGACGGGCATCAAGGTCGTCGACCTGCTGGCTCCTTATGTGAAGGGCGGAAAGACTGGCTTGTTCGGCGGTGCCGGTGTCGGCAAGACCGTCATCATCATGGAGCTCATCAACAACATCGCGATGGAGCACGGTGGACGTTCGGTGTTCTGCGGCGTGGGTGAGCGCACGCGCGAGGGCAACGACCTCTGGCTCGAGATGAAAGAATCGGGCGTGCTCAACTCAACGGCACTGGTCTACGGGCAAATGAACGAGCCGCCGGGAGCTCGTCTGCGCGTCGGCCTCTCGGGCCTCACCATTGCGGAGTACTTTCGTGACGTCGGAGGGCAGGACGTGCTGCTCTTCATCGACAACATATTCCGCTTCACGCAGGCGGGTTCCGAGGTGTCCGCGCTGCTCGGTCGCATGCCGTCGGCGGTGGGGTATCAGCCCACGCTCGGGACAGAGATGGGCGAGCTGCAGGAGCGTATCACTTCGACCGCGTCGGGTTCGATCACGTCGGTGCAGGCGATCTACGTGCCAGCGGACGACCTCACCGACCCAGCGCCGGCGGCGGCGTTCACGCACCTCGATGCGACGACGGTTCTGTCGCGGGCGATCTCGGAACAGGGCATCTACCCGGCCGTCGATCCCCTCGACTCGACGTCGCGCATCATGGACCCCCAGTTCGTGGGTGAGCGGCACTACAAGGTCGCGACCGACGTTCAGGCGACCCTGCAGCGGTACAAAGACCTTCAGGACATCATCGCGATTCTCGGAATGGACGAACTCACCGAGGAGGACAAGGTCATCGTGGGCCGCGCCCGCCGGATCGCGCGCTTCCTCTCGCAGCCGTTCGTCGTCGCCGAGGTCTTCACCGGTACGCCCGGGCAGTACGTTAAACTCGACGACACCATCGAGTCCTTCGAGCGTGTTGCCGCCGGGGAGTTTGACCATCTGCCAGAGCAGGCGTTCTACATGCAGGGCGGCATCGAAGGTGTCATCGCGGAGGGCGAACGCCTCGAGAAGGAGGGCTAGTTAGTGGCCGATGGTATGCTAGAGGTTCGTGTGGTCTCTCCGGATCGCGTCGTATTCGAGGGCGATGCGTCCGCGGTAGTGGCGCCGGCATGGGATGGCCACGTCGGGATCCTGCGAGGACACGCCCCTATGTTGACGCTGATAGGAGCCGGTGAGATGAGTATCGACCGGCCGGGTGGCGGAAGTGATTCGTTCTACGTGGCCGGAGGCGTGCTCAAAGTCGAGCGCGATCGGGTAACGCTGCTGACCGAGTATGCGGGTGACGAGCCGCCCGAGCAGATTCCAGCCGACGCGATCGTGTTCGCGGACGACGTCGAGGGCTAATCCCCTTTCCGATCACCCTTCTCGTGAGTGGCAGACCCTCCGCATGAAGCTCGACCTTCACATCCACACCACTGCTTCCGACGGCGTGTGGTCGCCCGAAGCCGTGGTGCGGGGAGCGGCGAAGGGCGGGCTCGACGTAATCGCGGTCGCGGACCACGACACTACGGCGGCTTTCGCGACCGCGTCTGCCGTCGGAGCAGAAGTGTGCGTGCAAGTCATTCCCGCTCTCGAGGTCAGCTCCACGCATCACGGTCGTGATGTGCACGTGCTCGCATACTTCGTCGATCTCGAATCAATGGCGATGACCGCGCACAGCGCGCGCGCGACCGGCCGGCGCGACGAGCGCATGCGCGAGATGGTGGATCGACTCACGGCGAGCGGGATCGATGTCACTTTCGAGCAGGTCGAGGCTGAGGCCGGCCCTGACCGCGTCGCGATCGGTCGACCTCACCTGGCGAGAGCCCTGGTGGCGGCCGGGCATGCCACGTCGGTCCCTGAGGCGTTCAACACCCTCATAGGCGACCACAGCGACGCGTTCGTTGCGACGCGCCTCCTCACACCGGTGGACGCAGTCGAGCTGATTCTCGAAGCGGATGGCATTCCCATCTGGGCCCATCCGCCTGGAGATTTGGTCGAACCACTGCTGCCGGAGCTCGTGCGTGCCGGCCTGCGTGGCCTGGAGGTGTACCGACCGTCACACAAGCGCCATGACATGCTTCGCTATGAGCGTATCTGCCGAACCTCCGGGTTGCTCATGAGTGGCGGTTCGGACTGGCATACGCCTGACGCGGGCTCAGCGCTGGGTGATTTCTTCGTCGAGGCGGCGGAGGTCGAGAAGCTGCTGGCGGAGGGAGGGTTGTAGCATGGGCCGAGACCGAGCCGCTGAGTACGAAGAAGGGCACGCTTGAGCTCGGATGGCGCGCCTACCTGTGGGCTCCGCCGTATGTGCCTCCAAAGCGTTGAAGCATGGTCCGGACGACCGACGCCGGGTCGGAGGCGTGCATCACAGCGCTGACCACCGCCAAGCCGGATGCACCGGCCTCCACGACGTCGCGCACCCGCTCGACGGTGATTCCGCCGATTCCAACTACAGGCACTGGTACCGCTTCGACTACGCGGCGCAGCCCTTCCAGGCCGATGGTGTCCCCGGCGTCCGGCTTCGTCGACGTGGGAAAGACGGTACCACACCCGATGTAGTCCGCTCCGTCCGCGACCGCGCGCCGCGCTACGTGCGGGTCGTCCGCGGACCGCCCGATCAAGAATCCCCTTGGGGCCGCGGCACGGACGGCAGCCACGGGCAGGTCGTCGGGGCCTACGTGCACTCCATCGGCCTCTAGAGCGAGCGCGACGTCGAGCCGGTCGTTGATAAAGAACAACGCGCCGGCCTGTTTCAGGAGCGGAGCCAGTCGTTCGCCGACGGCCACGAGTTCACGCGCCGTGTCACCCTTGTTGCGTAACTGAATCGCTCGCGCGCCCCCGGCCAGGGCAGCCCGGACGACCTCGACCACCGGCCGGGGTGCGGCGAGTCCGGCTTCCACGACGACGAGCACGCGAAGCGCTTCGCGTACCGCATTGGAGTTGCTCTTGTCCGTCACGGCGTTTGTGCGTGGGCTAGCAGCCCGTGGCAGAAGTACAGCGAGCCGCCACCCGTGCTCTCGCACGGGTCCCCGGGTGCCACGGCTCCGGATCCTGGGCGGGGCGACGACGCCATAGCCGTCGCCACGGCTAGGAGCCCCAACGACTGAGATGGGCCCGTGCCACCGTAACCCACAACCTGGTAGATCATGTTACTCATGGTGCAGGGCGCAGGGGGTCGCGGCTCGATAGGTCGTCCCTCCTTCTCGGACCACCGCCTTCGGCGGCGGTGCCCGCTACCGCTACGACTCGTCGTCCTTCCTACTATTGATCTCGCGAGACCCCTGCGCGCGGCCCACTGTACTTCTTCCACGGGCTGCTATTCCAGGTCGAGGTCGGATCCGCCTTGTGCGTCGGTCCCGGCCCCGACCTTGTCCCACTCGCGGCGGGCATCGGCCTTGGCCCGATTGTGCTCGGTGAGTGTTCGCGTGAAGTGGTGAGACCCGTCGGGCCGGGCGACGAAGTACATGAAGTCCTCTTCGGTGGGGTTAAGCGCAGCGTCGATCGCGTTCTCACCTGGCGCGCCGATCGGCCCGGGCGGAAGACCTGGCTGGGTGTACGTGTTGTACGGACTGTCGGCGACGGAATCGATCGCGGCGTACAGTAGTCGTGCGCGTGGCCCCCCCAGGGCGTAGAGCACCGTGGGGTCGGCCTGAAGCAGCCACCCGTCACGCAGGCGGTTGTGATAGACCGCAGAGATGCTGCGCATCTCTCCCACGTCGCGAGCCTCTGCCTGAACGATCGACGCCAGCGTGACGAGCTCTGCCTCGGACATCCCGAGCTGCGCGAGCCTGGCTCGTCGTTCCTCGGTCCAAGTCGCTTCGTACCGTTCCACCATCGCAGTGAGCACGGATTCCACGGGAAGACCGGGAGCGAAGCGGTACGTATCGGGGAAGAGGTACCCTTCGGCCCCCGGCCCCGGGACTCCCAGCCGGCGCGCGATACCGGCGGTCTCCATGAGCGCGACTACGGAATCGACTGCCATGCCGGTGATCTCCGCGATCCGCGGCGCCATCTGAGTCAGGCGAAAGCCCTCCGGGATTGTGACGAGCCGTGTCAGGACCGTGCCCAGCGTGAGGTGCTCGAGCGCGTAACCCCACGAACTAGACGTCGGCAGCTCGTACGTGCCCGACTTGATGCGCCGGTCGTCTCCGCGCAAGCGGGCGTACAGCTCGAACATCCGTTGGGCTCGGATCACGCCGCGCGCCCCGAGCGTATCCGCGACCTCGGAGAGCGTAGCTCCTTGGGCGACAGTGATCTGCACCGGCGCGCCCGGCTCGCCACCGCACGCGCCCACAGCGAACACGCCAGCGAACACGCCGGAAGCGGCGACTCGCCTCAGGCTCATAGTGACACGGTCCGCTTGTCGAGCCAGGCCTGCAAGATCAACTGGGCGGCTACGGCATCGATGCGGCGCTTGTCCTCACGCTTGCGCTTCGGCAGGCCCAAGGCCCGGACCGCGCGTTCAGCTCGCACCGACGTCATGCGCTCGTCCACGAACGACACCTCCAGGGAAAGGCGCGCGGCGAGTCGCTCCCCTACGCTGCGCACCTCCGCGCACCACGGAGTCTCATTTCCGTCGTGGCTGAGGGGTAGACCGACGACGAGGTGCTCAACGTCCCTCTCCCGCGCGATCGTCTCGAGCTTCGTGATCGGCGGACGCTTGCCTGCTCGGCGCACGAACGTCTCGAGCGGAGACGCGATTGTGCCGGTCGGGTCACTCAAAGCCAGGCCGATCCTTCTTAGGCCGTAATCGACACCAAGCGCACGCACCGGACGATACCGCTACAACGCGGCGAGCGCGCCTTCCAGATCGGTCCCATCGAGCAAATGGCCATAGAGGTCGTGGATCGCGACTTCGGATCCGAACGCGAAGCGGCACTGCTCGTCGCCGCGCGCGCGGCAGTCGACTTCCAGAACCGCCACCGGGCCCTCAGCCAGCTCGGAGAGCAGGCCAGACAGGAACCCCGTACTGAAGCAACAACTCGCTTCGGAGTCGCCCTCATGCGGTGAAGCTTCAGCCCAGTCTGGGCTAGAGAGAAGGGCGACCCCGGCGTGCTCACCGCTCTGATGGAGCGTTCCCCAGCCCCTGCGGGAGAAGAACTCCGAGAGCCTGGCCCAGAACGCCGACTGCCCCATGTTGGTGACGTCGCCACTCACTGCGAAGGAAGCCGCTGCAGCCGCACCAGCTTCGTAACCGGCGTGGTGAAATGCGTGAATCGTCGGAAGCGCCCCGGCCTCCTTCTCGAGCTCGTTACGGAGAGAACCGAAGATCAAGATCGGTACCGCGATTTCCCGGGGCGTCGTGGCCGGTGCGTCCATCGTCCTCCTGTCTCGTTACTGGTGCTTGGCGGGGCTAATATACAACAACGCGCGTGCGCTGACCGGAGGAGGAACATGGAATACGATCACGAGACGCAGGTCATCAACTTCATTTCGGGACTGCTGCTCGGAGCAGTCATCGGCGCCGGCGTTGCTCTGCTCGCAGCTCCGCAGCCGGGCCACCGCACGCGCCGGCGCATCAAGAAGACCGCTCTCACCCTCCGCGATTCCGCGACCGACCGCTGGGACGACCTCGCCGACGACGTGAAAGGCAAGGTCGACGACGCGATCGAAGGGGCCAGGAAGCGCTTCGCTGATTAGGAGGGTGATCGGAAGTGGAGCGGGGGCGGGCCGTCCATGATTCCGAGCAGGGTCATCGAACAGAAGCGCGATGGCGGTGCGGTAGACGGGAGAACCCTCGAGGCCTTCCTGGGTGCCTTCCTCGAGGGCTCGGTCCGAGACTACCAGATGTCCGCCTTCTTGATGGCTGCATTCCATCAGGGCCTCGACGCGGAAGAGACTGAGGTCTTCGTGCGCACCATGCTCGAGTCGGGGACCGTGCTGGACCTGAGCCACCTGGCGGGTCCTCGCATAGACAAGCACTCCACGGGCGGCGTTGGCGACAAGGTTTCCATCGCACTCGCTCCTCTGGTCGCCGCACTAGGCATCTTTGTACCCATGATGTCCGGCCGCGGTTTGGGCCACACCGCGGGCACTCTCGACAAGCTTGAGGCGATCCCGGGATTTCGGACGGACCTGTCGCTGGACGAATTCCGGCGCGTCCTGCAAGAAGTCGGTTGTGCAATGATCGGGCAGACCGCCGAGATCGCTCCTCTCGACCGGCGTCTCTACGCACTGCGGGACGTGACCGCGACGGTCCCGATCCTCCCGCTGATCGCCGCGAGCATCATGAGCAAGAAACTCGCGGAAGGGCTCGACGGGCTTGTGCTCGACGTCAAGGTCGGCGCGGGGGCGTTCATCCCGGAAGAGGATGGGGCGATCGAGCTAGCGCAGACTATGGTTGGCATCGGCGTGGGGCGCGGTCTGCCGACCGTGGCGCTTCTCACCGCGATGGATCGCCCGCTAGGGTGCGCGATCGGGAATGCCCTCGAGACGGCCGAGGCGATCCTTTGCCTTAGGGGTGAGGGACCGGCCGACCTCCGTGCGATCGTGCAACTCCAGGCTGCCGAAATGCTGCGGCTCGCGGAGCCGATGGTCGCTGAGCAAGCTGCCCTGTTGCGTGTCGAGTCGGCCCTCGACTCGGGGGCCGCGCTCGAGCGGCTGATCCGCCTCGTGGAAGCCCAGGGCGGAGATACGGCCGTGATCGACGCCCCAGCCCGACTCGAGTCCGCTCCCGAGAGAACCGACGTGGTGGCGGTGAGCGGGGGCACCGTTCTCCACGTCGCACCGAGGATGCTCGGGCAAGGGGTGGTCGCGCTCGGTGGCGGGCGCACACACATGGATCAGAAACCGGATCTGGGCGTCGGCTTCCAAATTCACGTGCAGCCGGGAGACGAGGTGTCCATCGGAGACCGGCTCGCGACCGTGCATGCCACGGACGCCGAAGGCGCACGCACGGGCCAGGAGCTGGTGCGCCGTGCGGTGACGGTGGGTGAAGTCGGCGGAGGCCCCGAGCTACGCCAGCTCGTCTCTCATCGGGTCGACCTACACGGCGTCGTCTCTCTCTGAGCTACCGGCCGATGCGAGGAACCCTGAAGCGCCTGTCCGACCGGTCGCAGAACTCGGTGGGCTCCGTACCCGGGATGTAGTACTCGAGGTACTGATTTTCCTCTTCGCACCAGCGCGAAGCGATCTTTCCGGTCTTGCGATCCACGAGGACGGTGCTCAGTCCGGGAAGCAGCGGTATTCGGTCCGGTGTCGACAGCAAGGGAGGCCGAGCCTCCACGCCGTTCTCCTCGTCGCCCTCTTCGCCCTCGTACACGCGGCGCATGAACGCGCCCCAGGTCGGAGCGGCGAGCCCGCCCCCCGTCGCCTGGCGTTTGCCCGGTCCCAATTCGAAGATCGGGACGGGAGAGTCCATGCCGAACCATACGGTCGCGACCATGTTCGGCGTGAATCCGTTGAACCAGACGTCGGTACCGTCGTTGGTCGTGCCGGTCTTGCCGCCCGCAGGAACCGCATAGGGAAGTTCAGCCCGGACACGAATGGCATTGTAGGCAGTGCCGCGCACGACCACGTCCTCGAGCATCGACACTATTATGCGCGTGACGAGGCTGTCGAGAACCTGGGTGCGCTCGGGCTGGGGCTCCCAGAGCACGTTCCCCTGTGAGTCCTCTACGCGGACGATGGGAAAGGGCCGGACCTTGGTGCCTAGGTTTGGAAACGTCGAGTACGCCTCGGCGACCTCGATTGGAATGACTTCCGCGGCCCCGATCATCGTCGATGGGAAGCGCTCTATCTCGGTCCGTATCCCCATGCGGCGTGCGGTCTGCGCAACGGTTTCGATGCCCACTTCTTCCCAGCCGAGCTTAATGGCGATCATGTTCGTAGACGTGAACAGCCCCTCTCGGATTGTCATGGGTCCCCGGAACTGGTTGCCGAAGTTCGCGGGACGCCAGTCTTCGCCGCTCACCTGGGGGTATACCACCGGCGAGTCGACAATGATGTGCGACGCTGGAATCCCGCTCGCGATCGCCGACGTGTATACGAACGGCTTGAACGCAGAGCCTGCCTGCCGCTGGGCGAGCCGGGCCCGGTCGAACTTGGACTGCTGGTAGTCGCGACCGCCGATCATCGCTTTCACGTGCCCGGTGGCCGGATCGAGAGCGACGAAAGCGCCCTGCAGGTATGGCGTCGAGCCCTCGAAGTCGGGCACGGTATCGAACTCGGAGAAGTGGGGGTGCTTGAAGTTGACGGTGTCCGCCTCGATTGCCGCCCATCCTTCTTCCATTGAGACACGCGCCGCTCGCTGCATGTCGATGTCGAGCGTCGTGAAGACGCGCAGCCCGCTCCGATATATTTCGTCACCGAAGCGGTTGTCCAGGATCTGGCGCACCCACTCTTCGAAGTAGGGGGCGACGGACGTCACGGTCCCGGCCGGGGCCGTTCCTGGCAGTGGAAAGCGCTTCCAGCGCTCGGCCTCGTCCAGCGTGAGGTATCCCTCGGCTGCCATTCGCGTGAGAACGAGGTCGCGACGACCCTTGGCGCGCTCCGGATGCCGAAACGGGTCGAAACGCGCGGGCACGTTCAGGATCGCCGCTAGTAGTGCCGCCTCGGCCACGTTGAGTTCGGTGACGTTCTTGCCGAGATAGTTGCGCGCTGCGTTTTGGAAGCCGTACCCGCGTCCCATGTAGATCTCGTTCAGGTACGCCTCTAGAATCTGGTCCTTCGTATAGGAACGCTCCAGATCGCGCGCGACTTGAACTTCCTTGAGTTTGCGAACCAACCTGCGCTGGAAGCCGATTTCCTCGAAGAGGTTGCGTGCGAGCTGCTGCGTGATGGTGGATCCGCCACCGAGGTTGCGGAACGTGAGCACGCCGAAGGCCGCGCGTGCGATGCCGACCGGATCGAAGCCCCTGTGCTGGTAGAAGCGCTTGTCCTCGATTGCGACCACAGCATGGGGGATGTACTCGGGCAGCGCGTGGATCGATACCGGTGAGCGGCGCTCATAACCGATCTCGGCGATCTGACGGCCGTCGAACGAGAGCAGCTTGCTCGTCTGCTCGTGCTCGAACGTTCGGATTCGGGCGATCGAGGGGCAGCTATCGCCCGCGCAGATGTTCTGCCAGGAGCCCCATACTCCGCCCATTGCGCCAGCGACCAGGAAGACGCCACCTAGCACATAGGCGCGGGGAAACCACGCCTTGCTGAAGAGGGCCAGTATGTCCCGTTCCCGGTTCCTCTCGGTCTTCGGCCTTGCTATCGCCATCAGTGCGGCTTCCGTCGGGATGAGTGTCTGTCCGCTACCGATGCAAGCGGAGTGCCAGCCGCGTCCGCCCGATCAAGCTAGCGCAAGCTCGGGTTACTCCTCAAGCACGATCGTGGTCACGGAGCGCAACCTCGCGGAAACGAGGCAGCCTGCCCGTACGGGACATACCCACCAATACGCAACTTAATCCGCGGGCACCCGGTTCACGAGCAAAACGAGCGTGCCTTGACCCCGTTCATCGGGGGAGCGAAGCTCCCTGGCCCAGCGCCTCTTACGCGCCCGTAAGCTCCCATACGCCACTGGATTCGCGATGACCGCGCCCCGAGTGCTCCCCGTAAGCTGTGGGATCGAGGTGCTGCGGGCTGGCCTTCGGGTCGGAAGGGCTCTGGTTGTGTCCGTGGCGCTCCTCACCCTCGGTGCGTGCGGCGGATCCGCTCAGCAACCGCAGTCCCAGCTGGTGTTGTCGTCGGATGCTAAGCTCAGGGAGCTGGCGTCGGCGCTGTTGCCGGACCTCGCCGCGCGCTCCGGCCTCGAATTGCGCGAACCCGTGAGGATCGAGATGCGGAGTCGTAACGAGTTGGTCCACTACCTCGAGAACAAGCTCGACGAGGAGCTAACGGAGGAGGAGGCTCGGGCCACGGTCGACGCCTATGCACTCTTCGGGCTCGTTCCGAGCACGCTGGATTTGCGCGAGGTGCTGCTAGGTCTGTACACGGAGCAGGTCGCGGGTTTCTACGAGCCGGACTCGACCGCGCTCTTCGTGCTGAACGACCAGCCGGAGGCGTCGCTGCAGGGACTGCTGGTGCACGAGTTCGTGCACGCGGTCCAGGACCAGTGGGTCGACCTCGACGCGCTCACCGATCCGAAGCTAGGAAACGATCGGGCGACTGCCGCGCACGCAGCGATCGAAGGTCACGCAACGCTCGTCATGCTCGAGTACCTGACCGAGCGGATGCAGGGCGCGCCGGTGGACTTCGCGACGATCCCAAACTTCGCGGCGCAACTTCGCCCGGCGCTCGAAGGCGTGAGGGCACAGTTTCAGGCGCTTGCGGCCGCGCCGCCGGTGATCCGGGAGAGCTTGCTCTTCCCCTACCTCGAGGGGGCGGGCTACGTGCACAACCTTTGGAAGCAAGGGGAGCGGGTGGCGCCGTTCGAAGAGTCTCTGCCGACATCGACCGAGCAAATCCTCGGCGGAAGTCTGGACGATCCACCGGTCGAGCTGGCGATGTCGGTCTCGGGGGGCGAAGTCCTGCACGAGGACGTGCTCGGGCGCTTGGAACTCGGCGTGCTGCTCGATCAGCACTTGGGGCCCGGTAGCGCCCGCTTAGCGGACGGCTGGGGTGGCGACCGGTACGTGCTCGTCGACGGAGCAAACGGCGAACGCAGCCTCATTTGGTACGCCGTGTGGGACGATACCGCCGCACGGGATCGCTTCGCGGAGGGCTTCCGTAGCGCGCTAGGTTCCCTCGGTGGGGCTGCGTCGCTCGAGGTCACGGAGGTCGATGGCCGTGCGGCCACGGTGCTACGAGTGGGGCGCAGCGAGGGCGTCTCGGCGGAGGTGACCGCCTCGCTTCGCCGGTGACCGATCGCGTTCCCGCGGAGGGCACGGGCGTCGAGGTTGGCGCCGGCGAGGTGCGCTACGAGGTGCTGGTGGGCTCCGGCCTGCTCGGCAACCTCTCCGCTTTGCTCTCGAAATACGCCCCAGCACATCGCTACGCGTTGATCTGCGATGAGAACGTGGCGCGTGTGCACGGAACCACGGTGCTCGAAGCGTTGACGGCGAGGGGGGTCGATGCACGGCTCTACTCTTTTCCAGTCGGTGAGGCGTGCAAGACGCGCAAGAATTGGTCGATGCTCACCGACGCCATGCTCGCCGATAGGTATGGTCGGGACAGCTGCGTAGTCGCAGTGGGTGGCGGTGTTGCAGGAGACCTGGCCGGCTTCGTGGCCGCGACGTACCTGCGCGGCATTCCGGTCGTGCAGGTCCCGACGAGCTACCTCGCGATGATCGACGCTTCGGTGGGCGGCAAGACTGGCGTCGATGTGCCGGCGGGGAAGAATCTGGTGGGCTCCTTCCATGCGCCCAGGGTAGTGGTCGCGGACACCGATACACTTACCACGCTGCCTAGCGCGGAGCGTGTCCAGGGCCTTGTGGAGGCGTTCAAGCACGGCGCGATTCTCGCCGCTCAGTACTTCGAGTGGCTTACGTCGGCTGCGGACCGGCTTCTTGCAGCCGACGTCGAGACCGCTACGGAAGCCATCATCCGCTCGGTGCGCATCAAGGCCGACGTGGTTACCCGTGACGAGCGAGAGGGTGGCCTTCGACAGGTGCTCAACTTCGGTCACACATTGGGTCACGCGATCGAGGCGGCGTCTGCGTACGGCGTAGGCCACGGCACGGCGGTCGGCGCAGGGATGCTGCTCGAAGCGGAGCTCGGTCAACGCCTGGGCGTCACCGAGGAAGGGACCCGAGCCAGGATCGCATCGGGCCTCATGACTCTTGGCTTGTCGCTGGACTCCGTGCCGTCAGTGGATGTGGAGGATGTGTTGCGCTTTCTCGCTTCCGACAAGAAAGCTCGCTCGGGGAGGCCACGGTACGTATTACTTCGTCGGCTTGGCGAGGTGGAGGACGATGGAGGATGGAGTCGCGAAATTCCAGACTCACTCGTGCGGGATGTGCTCGCGGAGCTCGCTTGAAACCCAGTTCCTGATGACCGACCGCCGAATCCGTACTGACTGGAGGTGACATGGCGCTCACCGAGCGCTTTGCAGGCTTCACGATTGGGTCCGCACTGGCCACCCGGGCGACCTCCGATTCCGATCGCGCTTACCTGTGCTTCCACGACCGAGTGCTGACCTACGGCGAGATAGAGCGCGACGCCGGGGCTCTCTCCGCCGCGCTCTCCAACCTGGGGATCGAGGCCGGGGACCGGGTCGCGCTGCTGCTACCTCCGTGTCCGGAATTCGTAGTCGCTATGTTCGCGGCGGCAAAGCTTGGCGTGACGATCGTTCCGCTCAATCCCCGTCTCACTACCTCCGAGGTGAAGTACGTGTTGCGGCACTCGGAGGTGGTCTGCGCAGTCACGGTAGAACATGCCTTCGGGATCGATTATCTCCAGCTCTTCGAGGACCTGATGCCACAACTCCCGGAGCTGCAATACTTGGTGACCGTCGGGGACGAGGAGCTTTGGTATGACAACCGGATCTTTCAGTTCGAGGACCTCATCTCGGCGGGTGCAGGACGCGATTTTACCGCCCCGGAGCTCGACCCGGCTCGCGACTGCTTCGCGATCGTGTACACGTCCGGTACGATGGGAAAGCCGAAAGGAGTCGAGCTCAGTCATACGAACTTGATCCACGCGGCCGCAGGCACCGCGGATGCGCTTGGGCTGAAGGAATCGGATCGGCTGGTGGGTGTCACGGCGCTGTTTCACGTCTTCGGACTCGGCCCAGGACTGCTGTCCACGCTACTCGTCGGAGCGAGCATAGTCCTGCAGGAGGATGCGGACGCCGCCGCGACGCTCGACTTGGCCGAACAGCACCAGGCCACCGTCCACTACGGAATACCGACGCTCTTCGTCAGCGAGCTGGCGCAGCTGGCGGCCCGCCGTCCCGACCTGAGCTCGCTCCGCTTGGCGGTGGTGGCCGGGGCTCCCGTTCACGACGATCTCGTCACGCGCATCGGGGATGATCTGGGCGTCACGGTGTTGAACGCATACTCGCTCGTGGAGACCACCTCGACACTCGCTGTCGCGCGCGCGGATGACCCTGCGGACAAGCGCCGATTTACGGTGGGCAAGCCGCTTTCCGGTACGGACATCCGCATCACCGAGTCGAACGGGGAAGAGTTGCCCGTCGAGAGCGTCGGCGAGATCGGAGTGAAGGGCCCGGGGGTCATGATCGGCTACTACCGACAGCCGCACGAGACCGTGAACGCGTACGATGGGGACGGATATTTCCTCACCGGGGACCTCGGAATCCTGGACGAAGAGGGCTATCTGCATTTGGTCGGTCGCCGCAAGACGGTTATCATCCGATCTGGCTTCAACGTGTATCCCCGCGAAGTCGAGACCCGAATAGAGTCTCACCCGGCGGTACAAGAGGTCGCGGTAATCGGCGTGGCCGACCCGCTCCTCGGAGAAGCCATCTGCGCCTGCATCGTTATCGTCGAAGGTGCGATCGTCACAGGTCACGAGATTGTGGACTGGTGCCGCGAGACCCTCGCGGAGGACAAGGTCCCCGATCTGGTTCGTTTCCTGGACAGGTTACCGCGGACGGATACGGGTAAGGTGTGGCGGGTCGAGCTCTCCCGCGTGGTTCAGTCGGGGAGCGAATCGGTCTAACGGGGTCGCGGCGCCCATGGTAGGCGCCCCCGAAAGGCTTCCCCGACCCCTCTCGTGGTCCAACGACGCGGGTGGGGTGGGGAGGTCTCGCGGCAACACAATTCAGTTTGCGAGACAAAAGCAATGAGTACACCGTATACCAGGGCCCCCCATCAGGGGGGACCAGGCTCTTCGGCGCAAGACACGCCTCACGCAGCGCTCCTCATCGACTTCGACAACGTCACGATGGGTATGCGCAGCGACCTCTCGAAGGAGCTCAAGAGCCTTCTAGACAACGACGTCATCAAGGGAAAGGTCAGCGTCCAGCGGGCCTATGCCGACTGGCGTCGTTATCCGCAGTACATCGTGCCGCTCTCGGAGGCGTCGGTCGATCTGATCTTCGCGCCTGCCTACGGGAGCAGCAAGAAGAACGCGACCGACATTCGTATGGCGATCGACGCGGTCGAGCTCGTCTTCATCCGACCCGAGATCGGGACGTATATCCTGCTCACCGGGGACTCGGACTTCTCTAGCTTGGTGCTCAAGCTCAAGGAGTACGGAAAGTACGTCGTCGGCGTGGGCATTCAGGAATCGAGCTCGGACATTCTCGTCCAGAACTGCGACGAGTACTACTCGTACACCAGCTTGACCGGACTCACCAAGACTACCGAACTGCAGCAGGCGGCCCGGGACCCATGGGTGCTCGTTGCCGAAGCGCTGAAAAAGATGGTGGCGCGCAGTGACGTCATGCGGTCGGACCGGCTCAAGCAGGTCATGCAAGAGCTGGATGCGAACTTCGATGAAGCGGGCATGGGCTTCAGCAAGTTCAGCAAGTTCCTTGCGGAGGCTTCTTCGCGCGGGCTCGTGAAGCTAAAGAAGCTCGACAACGGACAGTACGAGGTCGGTCCCATGAGAGGGCGGGGTCAGCGCACTGCCACGGCCGATTCGCGTGAGAGTCGCACTCGCCCAGGCGGCGGTCGAGGCCCGCGGGATCGGAACGACCGCGACAAGCCGGACGCGGGGTCCACGTCGGTGGACGTGTCCGCGACCTCCGACGACCCACTCCAAGAAGCGTATGCGCTGCTCAGAGCTGCGCTGGAGGACCTTAGGACCGCGGGGCGTGAGTCCGTACGCGACTCGGACGTCAAGCGAAAGATCCTGCAGAAAGACCGCTCGTTCGATGAGGCCGAGCTGGGCTTCCCGAAGTTCTCGAAGTTTCTGGCCCAGGCGGTAGAGCACGGCATCATCGAAGCGGAGCGGACGGACCGCGGCAACTTCCAGGTGAGGCTGACGAGCAGCTCTCCGGATGGAGCAGCTGCCACGTCGAAGCCGGCCATCGAGTCTATCTCGGCGGTGGCCCCGGACTCGACCCCGGGGACGGCCACGGAATCCACTCCACAGCCCGAGAGCGGCGACCCCATGATCGTAGAGGTGCGCCCTTCCGATCTGGGAGATCTTGGTCTTCGCCTCGGTCCGCGCCGCGGATCTACGCGCCGCCGAGGGGCGGACGACCAGCCGCTGCTGCTCGAGGGCCAGGCGTTTGGTACTTCCAGTCCGGCGGCAGATGCGCTGGCGGAGTCTGCGTCGGCCCCCGTCGATGAGACACCTGACGCCGCCGAGATCGATCTCGACTCGCTCGGTCTGCCGAGCGACCCCGATGCGATCGTCCGGTACCTGACGCACCGCTACAAGGGCGTGGGGGACAAGACCGCGGACACGCTGGTCGGGCGGTTCGGCTCCGACCTGTTCAGGACAATGCGGGATGACCCGGCCGCGATTTCGGTAGCCGTCCCGCCTGCCCGTGCGGAGAAACTGCTCGATGCGTGGCGTGCCGATTACAAACGGCGTACTTCAGGCGAATCGGACGGAGGCCCAAACAAGGGCGGACGCGGCGGACGCAGGGGCGGTCGAGGCCGTGGTCCACGGAGTCGGTCCTAGCAGCGCCACCCCGGGCCTCCTCCCGTGGAGGTCCGGCCTCGCTCGCGCCGCCGAGTTTCCCGAGGGTTTCTTCCATCGGCCCGCGCTCGAGGTGGCACGGGATCTGCTCGGGCATCGGCTCGTATCAACGGTAGGTGGCCGGCGAACATCCGGCGTGATCGTCGAGACGGAGGCGTACGACGGACCGGCGGATCCCGCGTCTCATGCCGCGACCCTCGGCGGTCTCACGAAACGGAACGCCGTGATGTTCGGCCCGGCGGGCTTCAGCTACGTGTATCGGATCTATGGCATGCATTGGTGCATGAACGTTGTCACAGGGCCCGAGGGGGAAGCTGGAGCTGTGTTGCTGCGGGGATTGCATGCGATGGAGGGGCTGGAGGTGATGAAGCAGCGCCGAGGTCGCGATCCGTTGAGTACGGGCCCGGGCAGACTGTGTCAGGCGCTGGGAATCACTGACGATCTGTACGGACACGACCTGCGCGCAGAGCCCCTGGAACTGCGGTCCGGATGGGCCGTGCCGATCGATCTCGTGGGTGTCTCGACGCGCATCGGGGTGAGTGCAGCGGCGGACTGGCCGTATCGGTTCTATGTTCTCGGCGCCGTCGGAGTGTCCCGTCATCCGGGGGGCGCGAAGCGATCTTCAGTCGCCTTCGAAGGAAGACACGAATGAGCGATCCGACCTGGATCTCCCTGCTGCCGCCAGTGCTCGCGATCGTGCTCGCGATCTGGACCAAACAGGTCTATCTGTCGCTGGCGGGGGGCCTGTGGCTCGCGTGGACCATCGTCTCGGGCTGGAACCCGTTGACCGGGCTCGCTGCGGCCATCCAGGGCACGGTCGACGTGTTCGGCAGCGCGGGCGATGCGCGGGCGATCATGTTCACGATCGCAGTCGGGGATTCTCGAGGGCCTCGGGGTCGAGAACGCCCTCGGCGTCTTGGTGCAGTCGATCGCCTTTAACTTCTACGCGATCGTGGCGGTATTGCTGGTCCTGACCGTGATCTTATGGGACATCAATTTCGGCCCGGTGAAGATGGCGGAGGAGCGCACCCGGGGGGGTGAGCTGTTATGGCCGGATGCGACCCCGATGATCGACGACGAGGTGCTCTCGCCCGAGCCGATCGACACGATCCCGCCGCGGGCGATCAACATGGTCGCGCCGATTGTCGCGATGGTCCTCTTCATGTTGGTCGGGCTGTACATCACCGGCAACGGCGTTGTTGCTGACGGAAGCGGATCGACGAGCGTGCTGTGGTCGGTGCTTTTTGGTCTCGCCGTGGCGTGGGTGATGCTGCGCGTGCAAGCGGCGTTCACGACCGCCGAGCTGGTCAAGGTCGCACTGAAGGGGGCCGGGGGTCTGGTGCCGCTCGCGCTGATCCTGCTACTCGCGATCGCGCTCGGCGACGTCATCGAGTTCATGGGGACCGGCGAATACGTTGCAGAGGTGACCCGGGGCACGTTGCCAACGTCCGTGTACCTGCCTCTCGTGTTTCTCGTCTCAGCGGGCATCGCGTTCTCGACCGGAACGAGCTGGGGCACGTTCGCGATCATGCTTCCCATCGCCGTGCCGGCCGCGGCTGGCCTGGGTCTGCCGATCGCTCCGTTCTTGGGTGCGGCGCTATCCGGCGGCATCTTCGGCGACCATTGCTCGCCCATCAGCGACACCACCATCATCTCGTCGATGGCGTCCGCAACCGACCACATCGACCACGTTCGAACTCAGCTTCCCTACGCGCTGGTGGGTGGCGGGATCGCCACCATCTGCTTCGGTCTTCTAGGCTCGACATTGTAGCGGATCACGACCCTGGGACAGGGGTATCCCGGCGCGAAACTAAAGCAACGGCGGACGGTGGCGTCCGGGCCACATCGGAGTGCACCTCGTTGAACGTCACAGTCTGTGTGAAGCGGGTTCCGGACACCGCGACCCGCATCCGAATCGATGGAACTGTAATCGACCCCACTGGGGTCAAGTTCATCGTTAGTCCGTACGACGAGTTCGCGATCGAGGCAGCGCTTAGAAGCAAGGAAGCCGTGGGCGACGGGACCGTGTCTTTGTTGAGCCTCGGCGATGTGTCGACCCAAGAGTCGCTGCGCGCTGGCCTCGCGATGGGCGCGGACAGCGCACTTCTCTTGACCGGCGAGGTCAGCATGGACGGGCTTGCGACGGCGAAGGCGTTGGCGAGCGAATTGGAGGGTTCCGACGCTGCGTTGATCCTCTTCGGCGTCAAAGCGGCAGACGACGACCAGCAGCAGGTCGGCCCGATGGTGGCGACGCTCATAAACCGCCCGTGCGTGACCGGTGTGGCATCGTTCGAAGTGAATGGCGACTTGGTGGTTTGTCACCGCGAGGTGGAAGCTGGCGTGGAGGTGACTGAAGTCGACCTGCCGGCGGTGCTCACGATCACCAAGGGCGAGTACGAGCCGCGCTACGCCTCCCTAAAGGGCATCATGGCCGCCAAGCGGAAGCCACTCGAGGAGAAAGAGGCCACGTCCGACCCCGCGCGCCTTCGCGTGGCTCGAATGAGCGAGCCTCCCCCTCGTGCGGCCGGCCGGATCGTCGGCGAAGGTCCCGACGCGGTCCCCGAGCTCGTTCGTCTTCTTCGTGAAGAAGCGAACGTGCTGTGACACACTCGGCAGTACCCACTCCGAACTTCGCAAACTGGAGATAGAGCAGATGGCGGACGTACTCGCCTTTGCGGAACAGAGGTCCGGCCAGATCGGAAGTGCCGCGTGTGAGGCGGTAAGCACCGCGGCACGTCTGGCGAGCCAACTGGACGGTTCGGCGCGCGTCGTGACGCTGGGGGGTCCGGGTCTGTCCGACGTGGCCAGCGCTCTCGGCGCGGTGGGTGCTGCCTCGGTCGCCGTCGGAGAGCACGAGGCGCTGGCGGATTACCACCCGGAGGGCTATGCGCAGGTACTTGCGGACCAGATCCGGTCGGGTGACTTCGCGGCAGTGATCTTGTCGGCCTCCACACTCGGCAAGGACCTCGCCCCTCGGGTCGCGGCGATGCTCGACGTGCCTCTCGCCTCGGATGCCACGGGTATCGAGGTTGACGACGGAGTGCTGTCGATCATCAAGCCGGTCTACTCGGGCAAGGCGTTCGCGCACCTGTCGATCGACGCGGTGCCAGCGATGATCACGATCCGGCCCAACGCTTTCTCCCTCCATCAGCAAGCCGCCCAAGGCGCGGTGAGCACGTTCACACCGGACATCGACGAGTCCACATGGCGGATTCGGGTGGTGGAACGGAAGGCCGTGCCGGACGGAGCTCTCGATGTGTCCGAAGCGACGACCATCGTCTCGGGAGGGCGGGGCATGAAGAACCCGGAGAACTGGGCCCTACTGGAGTCGCTCAGAGACGCCCTGGAGCCTGGCGTCGCGCTCGGCGCCTCCAGGGCCGTGGTGGACGCTGGATGGCGCCCACACGGCGAGCAGGTGGGCCAGACGGGCAAGACGGTCGCGCCGAAGCTGTACTTCGCGGTCGGCATCTCAGGCGCGACTCAACACCTCGCCGGAATGCGCACGTCCCAGACGATCGTAGCCATCAACAGGGACGCGGATGCACCCATCTTCGGTGTGTCCGACTACGGCATCGTGGGGGATCTCTTCGAAATCCTACCGCGGCTCGCGGAAGAGGTGGTTGCGTTGAAAGCGGCCGGCTAGACGCCAACCAGTCGGGCACGGGGACGCCCACCCAGGAGCGGGACGGGATCAACCTCACGGCCCCACCTCCACACTTCGAAGTGGAGGTGGGGCCCGGTTACGTCTCCGGTGGCGCCGCTGAGCCCGATGACGGTACCGCCGTCCACTGCATCACCTCTAGTGACCCGGATTTCGGAGAGATGCGCGTATAGGGTGAGCACGTTCTTCTCGTGCTCGAGCCACACGACGTTCCCGTACCCGCTCATGACACCTGCAAAGCGCACGCGACCGTCGTTCATGGCGTGTACCAACGTTCCCTCCGGCACGTCCAGATCGACGCCCCTGTGGATATCGGGTCGCAGCCCCATGAGTCGCAGACCGTAGGGGGAGGTCATCGGCGCATCGACGGGCCAGCGCGGGACCGAGCAAGCGACCACCGCGGAGGTCGCCACAGCGAGACAGATGCCTCTCACGCGGTCCGGAACGGCTCCGCCGCCGGGGCGTCGTCGATGACTATCACCTCGACGAGGTCCCCTTTTGCGATTTCTCGGATTCCATCCGGTAGTACCGCCAGGCCGTCGGCCGCAACCAGTGCGCTCACGAGTCCTGAGCCCTGCGGTCCGACCAAGGTGACCTGCGCGGGGTGCGACGCCGAGTCGAGGCAGACTCTGAGGAAACACGTGAGATCGGCTGGACCCCTCAGCGATTCTCCCGCGACGCACCGAATAGTTCGGCGCAAAACGTGCCGGTGCCCGGCCAGGGCGAGCAGGAACGGACGAACGAAGAGCTCGAAGGTGACGAATGCCGAAGATGGATTTCCCGGCAGCCCGAAGACCGGCTGTTTGCGGTCCGGCCGCGGGAGCCACCCGAAGCCGAAGGGGCTCCCCGGGCGCATACGGACCCGCCAGAAGCTCTGCTCGAATCCGAGGTCGTCGAGAATCCGCTTCACGAGATCGGCCTCACCCATGGAGGCACCTCCGATAGTCACTAGGACGTCGGCGTCCGCCGCAGTCTCGATTCGCTCGCGCAGGTCGTGCTCGTCATCCCTGGCGGTGCCTAAGCGGACGGGGACTCCGGAAGCGTGCGTGACGGCTGCCGCGATCATCGGCCCGTTCGATTCTGGGACCCCGACACCGGCACGGACGTCGTCATACCGCTCAGGTGTCCGCAGTTCGTCACCCGTAGCCAGAATCGCTACCGAGGGGCGGCGGACAACGGAAACGGACGTGAGACCTAGAGCGCTGAGCGCCGCGACTGTGCCCGGCGTGACGACATGGCCCGCTACGAGCACCACGTCTCCGAGCTGCATGTCCGCTCCGGCGGGCCGGATGTTGCGTCCTTGGTCCCGGGCGCGAACGACGCGCACGGAACCGGAGTTGGCTTCGGCGTCGGTGTCTTCGACGCGAACGACGGAGTCCGCGCCTGAGGGGACAGGCGCACCTGTCATGATCCGGACCGCCTGCCCGGGCCCGACCGGCGCGCCAGGCACTTCGCCCGCGCGTACCGCACCCGTCACGGTCAGCACGACCGGAGCGCCTGGACTCGCACCGGCGATGTCTTCACCGAGCACTGCGTAGCCGTCCATGGCGCTGTTGTCCCATGGCGGAAGGGTCGCAGTCGCCTTGAGGTCCTCGGCTAATGCTCGCCCCAGGCTGTCGCGGACGTCGATGAACTCTGCCGGTAGTCGGCCGGCTTCGGTGAATATGCGGCTCTGCGCCTCGTAGAGGCTCAGCCAGTCCGCAGTGCGGACTTCGAACTGAGTAGGCGAGGGGTTGCTCACCGCTCCGTCGCTACCAGCGCCACAGGCCCGAGATGGTTAAGCTGGAGCCCCTTACCCACTCCCTTTCTTCAACGTTGACGAAGTCCCGGTCAGGATCACTGAAGCCGGGCGGCGTACTGAGCCTCCAGAGCGAAAAAACAGCGTCGGCGCGCACCCCCCATCGATCCGTGACGAACCATCGACTTCCCCCGCCAACCGTACCGAGGAAGGAGGTAGCAAAAGCGAAGCGGTCCGCAGGCTCCAGGTCACCTTCCAGCGGGTCAGCTCCAGCCAGGTCGAATGCCACACCGCCTCCGAACACGATGAAAGGGGCGATGTCGTGCCAGGTGCGGTTGCCTGTGAGGCTGAACTTTAAGCGCGCATCCACGGTCACTATGCGCACGTCCGCTTCTCCCACCTTTCGCTCTCCTTCGTCGCGACCGGGGTTCACGATGTCTCGGCTCCCGCTGACGAAGCCTCCTACAGCCTCGAGGGATAGCGGGCCCGAGAGCTCCATGCCCCAGCGGCCTCCCAACAGCTTCCCCCCGGGGGGACCGTAGCCGAAACGACCGGTGGCGGTGCTCATGTACCCGATGACTGGACCGGTCTCTTGCCTGGCCTCGAAAAACGAGTACGGGGACGGTATGGTCTGGGCGTCCGCCAACGACGGTGCCAGCATGAGTGCCAGCAGTGCGGTACCGGGAAGAGTACGCAGTGAAACGCGCATGGAGGGAAAGCGCTCCTCTCCCAAGTTGGATTGATTGACGGTATTCGACGGCTCGGGCAGATTTCAGGCTGAGTGGACGGACTTCTAACACCATCCGACCCGGATCGTTTCAGCCCTGATGTCTAACCAGAAAGATATTACCCATGGATGGTTTCTCCTCCTCGTCGCGTCGCTTCTGCTCGGTGCCGAGGGGGTCCACGCACAGGGCAGTGCACGCCTTCGCGCGGAGGAGAATTTCCGCAGGACCCCCAACGGTGAGGTCATCGCCCGCCTCAATGGGGGAGTTTCGATGCAGATCGTGGAGCGGCGGGGCAATTGGCTCCAGGTGGATCTCGAGGGATGGATGTGGATCCGTTCCCTGCAAGTGAGTACCGATGCGGCCCTCACGCTCGTGGTTTCCGACCCAGAGGGAGAGAACCTCAGGGTCGCGCCATCGGGTACGATCCTCGGACGCTTGGCACGTGGCACCCTGCTCGAGGAGGTCCGTCGGGTTCCGGGGTGGATTCTGATCCGCCGCCGGGGGTGGGTGTGGGGCCCTTCGGTAGCCGAGGTCGCGGGGGTCCCCACGGCATCCTCGCCCACCACGCCGACTCCCTCGCCTCAGTCGTCTAACCGGCCCGCCGGCTTTACGGCCGTCGGAGCAGACGGGGCTGTGATTCTCACGGCGCCAGACGGTGACACGCTCGCAAGGGCGGCTCCACGGGCCGAGCTCGAGATGACCGCTAGGCAGGGGAACTGGGTCCGCGTCCGCGTGGAAGGATGGATATGGCAGCCGGACACCCCTACGTCCGAGGATGGTTCGGACGAACTCGGGGTCCTGTCGCCGGACGATGTCGCTGTGGAGCCTGAGGCGTTCGCCGGGCGCGTCGTTTCGTGGCGTCTACAGTTCATCTCTCAGGAGAAGGCGGAGGCGGTGCGAACGGATTTCTTCGAGGGGGAGCCGTTCCTCTTGTGCCGCTATGGTGGAGACGGCGGACAGTTCGTGTACGTTGCTGTCCCGCCAGATCGCCTGACGGAAGTGGAAGGATTAGTTCCGCTCGAGTTCGTCACCGTGACGGCCAGAGTCCGGACTGGGGCATCAGTTCTGACCGGCTCTCCGATCATCGACTTGCTGAGCGTCGAGCGCGCGCGCGGACCGCGTTGAGAACGACTTGCGCACGAGCGGCGGCTGCCCTCCTCCTATGTGTGACCGCGTGTGGTGAGAACCCGACGGAGCCGGCTCCCCTGCAAGTGGAAATCGTCGTGGCGAGTGGTGACGGACAGTTCGGCGCCTTGGGACAGGCGCTGCCCGCGAGCCTACAGGTATTCGTGCGTACGGCTTCAACCGGGAAGCCGAAGAAGGAGGTGGGTGTCCTCTGGGAGGTTGTGGAAGGCGAGGCGACGTTCACGGGCTCACCAGCAACGCTGACCGACGAGTCGGGTTCGGCATTTGCGAGCTTGCGCCTTGGCGGCGTGCCGGGTGAGGTCGTGATCAAAGCGTCCGTGACCGACCAGGAGTCCGCGACGGTGAACTTCACGCTCTTCGCCGTGGACCGGCCGGTGCTCGACGCGCTCTCGGTCGGGGAGGCGGCCGCGGGCGCTACGATCACGCTACTCGGAAACAGCTTCAGCCCAACGCCAGATCACAATGTGGTACTGTTCTCGGGCATCCGCGGACGCGTGACCTCGGCGAGCACGACTCAGCTCGAGGTCGTGGTGCCCACGTGCCTGCCGACGCGGTCCGTTCAGGTGACAGCGCAGCTGGGCGCCGTGAAAAGTGAAGCCCGCGCGCTCGAAGTGGTCGGGAGCACGGAGACAACGGTGCTCGCGGTGGGCCAGGTCATCGACGTGGCCGATGACTCCGGTTTTCCGTGTCTGCGTATGCCCGGACTCGATGGCGCGGCGTACCTGGTGCTAGCGATGTCGGCCAGCACGATCGGTGCGGCACAGCATGGGTTTGAAGTGACTGGACTCATCGCTGGTGGGTCGACGCTCGCTCAAGCGGTGCCCACTGCTCGCGCGATACCGACGGACGAAGGCGTGCCTCCGCAGACGCGCTTCGAGGCATTGCTCAGGCGCCGTGAGGCCGCGCTCGTGCGCGAGGGGGTTGCCCGGACGCGGTCGGCGGCCCTTCGAGTCGAGTCAGTCGTACCGAGTGTTGGCGACCGCCAGACCTTCCAGGTGATCAACGCGGACAGTGAATTCGAGGAAGTCAACGCGGTAGCGGAGTACGTGGGTTCCCGGGCCGTGCTATATGTGGACGAGACGGCTCCTGCGGGAGGCCTTGGTCAAGATGACCTGGAAGACTTCGCGCGGCAGTTCGACGAAGTCATATATCCGACGGTGACGGATGCCTTCGGAAGCGTGTCGGACCTCGACACTAACCAACGTGTCATCATCCTCTTTACGCCTGAGGTGAATCGCCTCACTCCGAAGGGCTCAGTCGGCTTCGTGGGCGGTTTCTTCTTCGGTGTCGACCTGCTCCCCCAAAGAGAAGGCAGCAACAACGCGGAGATTTTCTACTCGCTGGTGCCGGACCCGGCCGGACAGTTTTCCGACCCGAGGCCGAAGCACAAGGTGCTCGAAGCTACGCCCGCGGTCCTGGCGCACGAGTTCCAACACATGGTGCACTTCAACCAACGGATCCTGGTCCTCGAGGCCGCGTCCACCGAGGCGCTTTGGCTTAACGAAGGGCTGGCGCAGATGGCCGAGGAGTTGGTCGCACGCGAGTATGAGTCGGATGAGAACGCAGACGCCGTTCAGCTGTTTAGAATGGGGAACCTGCAACGGGCCCGCCAATACCTACTCGACCCGTCGGCCGTGAGCCTGCTCGTGGCCGAAGGTAGCGGGTCGCTGTCGGAACGCGGCGGGGGATGGCTGCACATACTGTACCTGGCCGCGCAGAAGGGAGAGAGTGTTCTCGGACAGCTTACGCGCACGACCACTACCGGGACGGACAACGTCACGGCGCGTGTTGGCGTCCCATGGGAGGAGCTGCTCGCCGACTGGTGGACAGCGACCTACGTGGATGGGCACGAGGCGGTAGGGGCCCGTCTCACTTATCCGGGACTGGATCTCCGGAAACTTCTCGGCGACGTCTACGTGCTGCGGCCGGAAACGCTCGGATCCGCCGACTTCACGCGGTCGGGATCGCTATGGTCCTCGTCCGTGCAGTACTACATTGTGGTACCGACCTTGCACGGCTCGGTAACGTTACGGCTCAGCGGTGAGTCCGGGGGGGCGAGCCCTTCCGGAGCGGCCCTCAGGATGCGGGTGATTCGGCTGAACTAGCCTGGAAAAGCAGGCTAAAAGCGCTGAATCTTCTCACTTGGCTTCACGTAAGGAGCAGAGTCGATTTAGGCCACCATCTGTTTCCGACGGTCCATGCGCTGTTCTACTTGCGGCGAGAATCTCCAACCGGGCGCTCTTGTTCGGTGTCCCACATGCGGGACGTCCATGCCGGTCGGAATGGCGCTGACGCGATCCGCGGTAGTGCGCCGGTGCCCCAAGTGCTCCTACCAGGGCGAGGGGATTCCCTATTTCCGGAGAGCGGGACACGTCTGCATGCTCGTCGGCGTGTCGTTGTTCACATATGGATTCGGCGGCCTCATCTACTGGGCCGCCCGTCGCAAGCACCTCATCTGTCCTCGTTGCGGCCTGGGTTGGGAGCACGCGGCGAGGGCGCTCGCAGTCACCGGTCCGGATGCCGAGAAGTTCATGCTCGAGGCGGAATCAGACGAACGACTACCGAGCGCCGGCCTCAGGCGTCGGATACTGGGTGTGGCCCTGGTCCTACTCGCCAGCTTGATGGTGCTGATCGGGTTCGTGGAATGGGAGATGGCCGTGGTCGCGGTCGGCTCGGTCCTTGGCGCCGGTGGGTCCGCGGCGTTCTACTGGGGATGGCAGGGCCTTCAGGGTCGCCGTAAGGCGATCATGCAGGCGCTCGAGAGGAAGATCCTCAAGCTCGCCGGCATGAGGGGGGGGAGGCTGACCGTCACAGAGGTCGCGGCAGACATGAACCTGCCGATCGCCACCGCCGACAAGATCCTCACGTCGATGGACGACGGCTTTCGGATCCGTTCGGAAATCTCGAAGGAAGGCGTCTTGTATTACGAGTTTCCCGAGCTCCTCCATCGCGATCGGCTGGGCACGGGCGACTGACCCGACCTCGCTACCGGCAGACCCCGGATCCAGATCGCCGAGCACGATCTTGAGGACCGAGAAGTTGACCACCCAGGTCGAGGCCATGGGCAGCAGTCCGAGATCGGTGGGGAGGCCACGATTGGGGAGAATCATGGGGAATTGGTCGATAACTGGGTCGTTGTGTGACTCTCGCGACCTTCGCTAAATTGAAACGTGCCCGCGACATAGTATTAGCAAGGAGAGGTGTGCCCACTTCGAACGTTGTCCGGTTCGAGGACTATCGCGGTCGGCGCGCGCAGCGCCTGCGGATTGCGGAATCGTTATATGGTGCCTCGGGGAGTCGCCTCGCGCTCCTGAAACACGTCGCTGAGTGCGCCGCCATCACCGGAGCGGATCGCCTTGCGATCTTGTGGGTCGATGAGTACGGCTCAGGCATGGTGCATCCCCACGTGGTTCTGGACCTGCGTTCAGACCGGCCCCGCCGCTCGTTCGCGGCGGAGCCTCTGCGCAAGGCTTGGGAACTGGGGGTTCCGGGTGCACTCGATGAGCCTGGCACGTCTACCCTGCCGAGCTCGCTGGCGGTCGCGCTGGGCAGCGACGGTACCCGGGCGTGGTTCCTCGTCGCCGAGTCGGCGGCTCCTCGAACGATGCTCGGCAAGGAGGCGCGGGAGCGTATCATGTTCCTTGCGGGCGAATGCTCCGCTGTGGCTCTGCACCGAGATCTTGACGCGACGAAGGCAGAGCGGGGACAGGCGGGGAGTTCCGGACGGCGTTTTGCGGGTTGGCCGACCCTCAAGGATATCGAGGGGCGCGAGGCCGATGAAGGTGTCAGTCACAAGATCAGCCAGCGTTTCGCGGTCGTGCGATTGGCTCGGATGTTGATCGACGACGACCTGACGATTCCCGCGGATCAGGTGGCGGAGCAAGTAATGTCGGTGCGAAGGGAAATAGCGGCGGCCGGCTTCGACGAGTGCGCAGAGGTCGGCCTTTGGCACCAAGCCCTGGACGCATTCGAGGCGATCCGGTTCGACGAACTCGCGGTTGCTCTCACCGATCTCGGCGCGGAAGTCGAGGCGGACGGGCACCAGCACGGCGCGCTCGAACTGTACGCGTGTGCGTATGACATCGCGGCGGCGACCGGCCTTCCATCTCAAGCGATCAAGGCTGCCCGCTTCTCAGGACGTGTGCTGCGCCGCCTCGCTCATTGGGACGGATCCCGCGATTGGTATATGCTTGCGAAGAACGTGGCGCTCACCGTTGGTGACCAGAGTGAAGCCGCGTGGGTGTTGACCGGTCTCGCACTCATCCATCGGGAGCGGGGCAACCTTCCCGCGGCGCGGGCCCAACTTTCGGATGCGCTCGAATTCGCCACGGCCAGCGAGGACCAGAGCGCGGAAGCACCGATCTACCTCGAGTTGTCGACACTTGCGAGCATGTCTGATGAGCTTCCGTTGGCGTTGGAGTACGGGTGGCAAGCGGTCACCGCCGCCCAAGAAGAATCTTATCGCGTAGTTTGCTTGGCAGTCCTGGGAGGCGCGCTGGCCGAGGCGGGCGAATGGACCGCGGCTGAAGACGCCTGGACCGTGGTGGCACACGAGTCTCGTGATGCATACTACCAGATCTATGCTTGGGACGCGCTGGCGTACTTGGCGGCACAGCGTGGTGACGAGTCCGGCTTCGAGATTCGGGCCGCGCGGTGTGACGCTCTCGGGTGGGAGAACGGACAACGCACGGCGGCCGCCGAAATCCTGTACTACCGGGGGTTGTCGTACCGTGCCCTGGGGCGCTGGAAAGAGGCTAGAGAATGGCTGACCCGCGCAGTCCGATTCGCCGAGGACGCCGGCCTCAACCGCAGCCTCTTCGTAGCGGAAGAGGCGCTGCAGTCCTTGGACGCGCCCGAGCACATTCCGGCACCAGCGCCCGCAGTCGCAACCTCGGCCGAACTTCGAAGCAGCCTGAGGGAGCTGAGGGCTGAGGTGGTCGGCGCCGGTATCTGAAGTCTACGGGACGGGTCTGCTAGGCTCCGGGGTCCGGATTGTGCGCGCCGGGGCCCGGACTATGGGCCCTCATGCCGGGCCCCGGGGTCCGGGTGGTGGGCGCCAGCCTCTGCGTTGTCCGGCCCGAGAATCGTAGACATGCACGCACCGGCACTCACGGTGAGCGTCAGCACGAGTAACAAGCGCACCAAGGTCTTCATATCTGACTCCTCTCAGGATCTGACTGGCCTGTCCTCGGGCCATACTCCCTTCACATTTGCCGAATGCTGCGCCCGTGTTAACATCTCTTAAGCTCCTTGATATGTCTTTTTCGAAGATCATGTCCTTTTTCGCGGTTCTCAGTGAGGATGTCGAGGTCCTCTGCGCTGTGTCCAACGCAGTATGGACGGATCATGCGCTCCTCCGGACGAGCTCCTGGGTCCGGATGATGGGGTCCGCCGCAGAGAGACCGGTGACCGGGGTCGTGCTCGACGCCGAGCTGGTTCCTCAGGACGTGGGCCTAGAGGCTGCCGTCGAGGAGTTCACTGTTCGCTTTCCCAGTCTCTGGCTCGTGCTCGTGGCGCGCTCCGACACTGATCCGCAGGGTCTCTTTCGGCTGGGACGCGCGGGACTTCGAAGCCTTGTTCTCACACACCTCGACGAGCTGCATTCGGGGGTCGCTCGGGCGATGCGCGTCGGTTTCGAACTGAGCACCGAGGCTCTGGTAACCCGCGCCGTGAGCGCCTATCTGCCGGTCAGCGAGACCTTGGCGGTTCGCCTCGCGCTGCGGGGTGCTCAGCTCGGCTGGACGACCGGCGAGTTGGCGGTGCGTGCCGGGCTCACCCGGGCTCACTTGTCCGTTCGCTTGAAGTCGACCGGACTTCCGTCTGCGGGTCACCTGCTCGTGTGGGCCAAGCTCCTGCACGCGGGCCGTTGGCTGGGGGACCCCGGCCGGACCGGCGAGAGCGTGTCGCGCCAACTGGACTATTCCAGCGGAGCGGCGTTTCGACGCGCTTTGCGGAACTACACCGGGGCGACGCCGATGGGGATCCGGGAGGCTGGAGGTCTTAAGCCGGTGTTGCACACATTCCTCGAGACGTGTGGCCTCGGACGCGACCAGCCGTCAAGTTTGTTCGTCGCGTAGTGACGTCGGCTGCGAGAGAACGATGCGAGACTTTTGTGACGCGGCAGATCGGACCTGGACTGCGTCGGTCCGGCAAGAGTCTGGCGCGGACTAAAAGGGCCGATTCTATCTGGTTTTCACGAACGACGCCGGCGGGGAGAATTCCTCGGTCTACGTCCGTTGGAACTCCGAGCGTACGGCGCGCCGGACTCTCTCGAGAATGTCGATCGTAGAACTGCGTAGAAGGCTCAGGTCGGCCGTCGGCCGCACTTACGCTCCGTCGGAATCACCCCCGCCAGGTTGAGGAATCGCGAGCCACTGCCCGGCGAAAATGCGGTTTGGCTCCACACGGGGGTTGGCTCGAAGCATCGCGTCGAGCGTGAGACCGAGGCGTTGAGCGATCACGCTGAGGCTCTCGCCGAGACGTACACGGTACCTGCCGTCGTCCCCTTCGTCCTCTGGGCCAGACGCCGCCTCAGTGTCGGTGACCGGAGGAGCCCGGCCCGGTGCTCTCGCGAACCGCGCGAGGTGGATGCCAATGATGTTCTCGACGCGCTTTACGCGCGTCGTCGACGGTACCCCGTTCGAGAGAATCGAGAACGCGAGACGTTCCTGATCCCGGGATCGTACCATTCCGCTGAGGGTTGATACACCCTCGATCGTGCCTGTCTTCGCACGCAGATTGCCGGCGGCTGCCGTGCGGTACATGCGGCCGAGTTCCCTCCGTTGCCCGGCGACCGGTAGCAACGCCCAATACACCGGCCATTGCTCGGTCTCGGCCATTCCCGCGACCAGGGCCACTAACGAACCAGCTGTTACGCGACTCCCGGCTGAAAGTCCGGATCCGTCTAGCAGCTGCAGATCCACGATCGGAACCCCGAGTTCAGCGACAGCATCGAGCACGGCTTTGGCACTTGCCACTGGATTGCCGCGACCCTCGACGGTACGGCCCACAGTGCGAAAGAGCAGTTCAGCGTATAGGTTGTTGCTCCGCTTGTTGACCACGGAAAGGTACTCGTGTAGGGGTGCGGAGACGTGCTTTGCGAGGATCCGGGTTCGGCTGCGACCCCGCGCCCTCGGGGCCGTGATACGCCCGACGACCGAGTTGGCTGGCGTCTCCACGACATGGATTCCGCCGTGGACTCGGATTCCGCGCTCCACGAGCACCGCTCGCAGCGCTGATGCCGCGAAGCGTGGTGGGGAGGAAACCGTCATCTGACGCCACACGTCTCGAGACCCGCGAGTGACACGACCCTCGATCCTGATGGGATCAAGCGGGTTTTCGCGCAAGATGGCGAGCCGTGGACGCGCCCGACCGACCACGGTCAGCGCGTTGTTCACGATGTCGAGGCCGGCGTGGTCCGGCACGGTGTGGACCTCAGGTCGCACTCCGCCCCGAGTGCCGGCAACGACCCTGAACGACACGACGTTCTCGTTGTACGAGAGCGCCGAGACAGCGCCTGCAAAGTGATCGTTCAAATCGGCTGGATCCCATCCGGTCGGACGCAGCGGCCCCGGCAGATGCGACGCGTCCGCGATCAGCCGACCTGTGACGGACGTGATACCGAGTTGTTCGAGCTGATCGACCAGCACCTGGAAGACTTCGTCCTTCTGGGAGAAGAAACGGTCGGAGATGCCCGGGTCGCCCGTTCCGTAGAGTACCAGGTCGCCGCGCAGCACCCCATGGCTGACCACGCCGTCCGTCAGCAGATACGTCTGGAACCGGAAGTCAGCGCCCAGCCGTCGGAGTGCCGCGGCGGTGGTTAGCAGTTTAAGATTGGAGGCTGGCGCCAGCGCCGCATTCGGCTCCACCGAGAAGAGCGTGTCGCCCCGGTCCAACGAGACTACGAGCACGCCCCACTGCACGTCCTTCCAGTCGTACGTCTCCAGCGCCTGCGTGAGGTCCGACCGGAGTCGAGAGATCTCCTGCGCCGGCGAGGATTGCGTCGTCAGGAGAGTGGCGACGAGGAGTCTACCCAGAGGCAAGCGCAGGAGGGGTGACCTCAGGCCGGGGCAGTGATGCTCGAGAGGCAGTGGGGCTCAGGCATGGATGCGGTTGGGCCCGCCCTCGGGCACGCATGTCGCGCAGTATCCGGAGAGCTCGATACGGAACCCGGTGACCGTGAAGGCCCGTAACCGGGCTCGCAGGCCCTCGATTTCGGAGTCGGCGATCGTGCCATGGATGTCGACGACCCGCCCGCAAGCAAGACAGCGTGCGTGATGATGTGGATCGGTTTGACCGTCGTATCGGGCCGTGCCATCGCCGTACGCGAGCTTGACCGCCAGCCCGCAGCCGACGAGGGTTTCAAGGCTCTTGTACACGGTCGCCAGCGAGATTCCGGTGAGGTCCTGGCGCACCGCGATATACACCTCGTCTGCGGTGGGATGCACATCCGTATCGGCCAGATACCGGCACACAGCAGCCCGTTGCTTCGTGAAGCGGTGACCGGTGCCCTCGAGGGCTCTTCGTAAACGTAGCTCACTTGATGGATCGTGCATGGGCATACGTTACTTAGCTTTCTTAAAGGATGTCAACCGGTCGTGACGGATTTGCCCGCGGATCCCATCCTTACGCTCGAGCCTCTCATCGAGGCGGTCCAGGGAGGCGTCCTGGCGGCCGGATGGGAACTGTCCGGACTCCAGAAGACCACCAGCCATCAGTTTGAGGGCCGGTGGGACGGAGAGTCGACCCGCAGCGCCTACCTCTTCTTCCATCTCGACGCGGGACCGCAAGACGTGAGTATCGATGTGTATCTCGACGAGACGAGTCGTGGGCTCATGGGGAACATGGCGCTCGTGGTCGACCTGATCAACCTCCAGGACTTGGGTAGAGTGCGGATCTCCCTTGGAGTCCTGGGCGAGTTGAGTGAGGCGTCGCTCCCCGAGGGGCATCGCAGGCCCCTGTCGCTTCGGCTCCGCCTGCGCGAAGCGGGAGATGATCCTCGGGCCGCGGAGGCCCAGGTTCGGTTCAAGCTGCAGATCCCACGTGCTACCATCGGCGCCGGCCACCTTGCTGTCGCCGAGCTTGCGCAGCGTACCGTGCGGTCCTTCGAGCTCGTGCTCGGGGCAGACGCCCTGCGGGGACTGATGCCCCCGGAAGGCTAGCCTCATCCACCACTCCCGTCGGCGAGCAATCTAATACCGTTTAAGACAACGACGATCGTACTCCCTTCGTGTCCGATGACTCCGGCGGTGAGGCCTATTTGTCCGGCCAGCGAGAGCACGACCAGGACAACCATGACTCCCACCGAGAAAACCAGGTTTTGGCGGACGATCCGGCGGGCCCTCCGACTGAGCCTCAATGCGTGACCGATTTGGTTAAGGTCGTCTCCCATTACCACCACGTCGGCCGTCTCCAGGGCGACGTCCGTGCCGGCCGCGCCGAGCGCGATCCCGACATCGGCAACGGCGAGCGCCGGGGCGTCGTTCACGCCGTCCCCGACCATGGCGACCGGGCCATGTTGCTCTCGCAGTCTCGCCAGGATTTCGCTCTTTCCATCCGGGAGGAGCTCTGCGTGGACCTCGTCGACATCGAGATGCGATGCGATCGCTTCCGCGGTGCGCCGGTCGTCCCCAGTGAGCATCGCGAAGTGCCGAACACCTTGCTTGCGGAGGTGCGCGAGCGCGTGTTGCAGCCCGGGGCGAGGCATGTCGGCAAACTCCAGCTCAGCTTCGACATGTCCGTCGAGGCTCACGTACACCGGCGTCGTACCAGGGGACCGGTCCTCAGCGATCGCCTGCAGGAGACCCACAGGAATGGGAGCGCCAGCGGCGGCCGTCACCCACGAGGGTCGCCCCACCTGCACGTGAGTCCCCTCGACAACTGCCTCGACGCCCTGTCCTGGAGTGGACTGGAACGACTCGGGCTCGGGCACGTCCAGGCCCCGCTCGAACACGGCGCGCACGAGCGCACCGGCGAGTGGGTGCTCTGAGCGTGACTCGGCGGCGGCGACCAATCTCAACAGGTGCTCTTCGTCGGATGAAGAAGTGTCAGCCCCTGCACCCTGTGAGCTTGGAGCGACAGTCGCGTGGGCGGCACCCAGCCTGGAGATGCCGGCCAACTCAGGACGGCCCACCGTGAGTGTTCCCGTCTTGTCGAACGCGACAACGCATACTTCGGAGAGGGCATCGAGCGATGCCCCGCCCTTGAAGAGCACTCCGTGTCGCGCTCCGTTAGACACTGCTGCGACGATAGTGGCCGGAATCGAGATCACCAGCGCACAGGGGGACGCCACGACAAGTAGCGTCATAGCGCGATAGAAGGAGTCGTCGAACGTCCACCCGAGTAGCAGCCACGGCAGCAGCACGGCCACCACCGAGGCGACGATGACGCCTGCCGCGTAGCGGCTCTCGACGGCCTCGATCCAGCTCTGCGTCGGCGCGCGCGTGTCCCGGGCGCTCTCCACGAGCCGGATGACACGTGCCAGAGTGGTATCGTCTGCCGCACTGGTCATGCGCACATCCAAGGAACCCGACCCGTTGAGCGCGCCGGCGTACACCGGAGACCCGACCTCCTTGGAAACCGGTATGGGTTCACCCGTCAGTGTGGATTCGTCTACGTGGGACCGGCCGTCCACGACTTCGCCGTCGAGGGGGATACGCTCGCCCGGCTTAACGCGTACGACGTCTCCGGGGACCAGCGAGTCGAGCGGGACCGCATACGCCTCCCCGTGCTCGATGCGGCTCGCCTCGTCTGGTCGCAGCTCCATGAGCGCTCGGATGGAGCGCCTCGTACGGCCGAACGCATAGTTCTCCAGCGAGTTCCCGACGGAGAACAAGAAGAGCAGGGTGGCGCCTTCCAACCAGTGGCCGACGACCCCCGCACCGGCCGCTGCCAGCAGCATCATCAGATCCACGTCGAGCGTGGTTTGCCGTAGCGCAGTGAAAGCCCGTCCAGTGGCCTCCCACCCGCCAGCGGCGTATGCGAGGAGCAGGAGGGCGAGCGACGCCTCGGACATGCCCAGGGAGGCTAGGGCGAAGCCAGCGAGCACAGCGACGCCACAGATGAGCGTGGACAACGCGCCCCTGCGCCAGCGTTCCTCGTATCGGTCTTCGTACGGATCGCAGCAGCTGCCCATCATCCGCCTGTATTAATAATGATTCTTGAAAAGTTATTGTTCTGGCGGTCCGGGTGAAAGACCACGAATCGGTCGCTTTGCTACTTGGTTCGAAGCGTGCAGATTGATCAGCCCAGTTTCTGCCAAGTCTCATCATCCGAGCCTATCGCGACTGCGAGGACCCCAATGAACAACCATTCGGGCGCGCTCGACGCCCTTCTCACCGAAGATCGCCGTTTCCCGCCGACGGAGGAGTTCGTTGCCCGCGCCGTGGTGCGGGACGGCGAGATCTACGAGCGGGCTGCGTCCGACCGTGAGACGTATTGGGCGACTTGGGCCGAGCAACTTGATTGGTTCGTGCCGTGGCACACGGTGCTCGAGTGGACGCCACCGCATGCCAAATGGTTCCTGGGGGGCAAGCTCAACGTCGCCCACAACTGCTTGGACAGGCACCTGGACGGCCCCCGGGCAGAGCAAACGGCACTGATCTGGGAAGGTGAGCCCGGAGATGCGCGCACGTTCACGTACTCGGAACTGCATGAGGAGGTGAGCAGATTTGCGAACGCCTTGAAGGGGCTCGGCATAGGCAAGGGGGATCGAGTCACCATCTACCTACCCATGATTCCGGAGGCGGCGGTCGCAATGCTCGCGTGCGCACGCATTGGGGCGGTCCACTCGGTCGTGTTCGGTGGATTCAGCCCCGAGTCCCTGGCCGACCGCAACAACGACGCCCGGGCCAAGGTGCTCATCACGGCCGACGGTGGCTGGCGGCGAGGCGGGATCGTACCACTCAAGGCCAATGCGGACATTGCGCTCGAGTCGTCGCCCACGGTCCAGAACGTGGTCGTAGTTCGGCGAGGCGGGGCGCTCAGCGAGCAGGTCGATTCGGTGATGCGGGTGGGTCGTGACCACTGGTACCATGACCTGACTGCTTCCGCTCCGAGCGATTGCCCTGCCGAGTCGATGGATGCTGAGGACATCCTCTTCATTCTCTACACCTCCGGCACGACCGGAAGGCCGAAGGGGGTCGTGCACACGACCGGTGGATATCTGACCCAGGTGGCGGCCACCACGCAGGTGGTCTTCGACCTCCAGGACGACGACGTCTATTGGTGCACCGCAGACGTGGGCTGGGTCACGGGCCACAGCTACATCGTGTACGGGCCGCTCGCGAACGGAGCGCGCGTGATGATGTACGAGGGTTCTCCGGATACGCCGGACTGGGGTCGACTCTGGCAGATCTGCGAGAAGTATGGTGTCACGGTTTTTTATACGGCGCCGACCGCGATCCGCGCCTTCATGAAGTGGGGCGATCACTGGCCCGGGAAGTACGACCTTTCCAAGCTTCGGCTGCTCGGAACCGTCGGTGAGCCAATCAACCCTGAAGCGTGGATGTGGTACCACGAAGTCGTCGGGGGGGAGTCGTGTCCCATCGTCGACACGTGGTGGCAGACCGAGACCGGCGCGATCATGATCACGCCGCTACCTGGTGTGACGCCAACCAAGCCCGGGACGGCGACGCTCCCGTTCCCCGGAATCGAGGCGAAGATCATGTCGGAGGCCGGCGACGAGATTCCGGCGGGCTACCTCGCGATCACATCTCCGTGGCCGTCTATGCTGCGGACCATTTGGGGAGACGACCAGCGTTACCAAGACACGTATTGGTCTAAGTGGGACGGGACATATTTCCCCGGCGATGGCGCGAAACGGGATGACGATGGATTTTTTTGGATCCTCGGGCGTGTGGACGATGTGCTCAACGTCGCGGGTCACCGGATCGGGACGATGGAGGTCGAGAGCGCCCTGGTCGATCACCCGGCTGTCGCCGAGTCGGCAGTCGTCGGCAAGAGTCACGACGTCAAGGGCCAGTCGATTGCCGCGTTCGTGACGCTCAAGCATGGGTACGACAGCACCGACGAGCTACTCAACGAGGTCCGCGAACACGTGGGCAAGAAGATCGGAGCGATCGCGAAGCCCGAGATGGTCGTCTTCACGGCGGATCTTCCGAAGACGCGGTCCGGCAAGATCATGCGTCGCCTGCTCCGCGACATCGCGGAGGGACGAACGATTGGGGATACGACTACGCTTGCCGATCCCGCCGTAGTGGTGCGTCTGCAGGAGATGCACGAGGAGGACGAGGAGTAACGCCGCGGCTATTCCCGGTCAGCCATGGGGTCGGGGGTGGGCGGCGCCCTTCGCGCGCGCTCGTCACCAGGCTTCTCCTTCACCTTGTGGGCCGGCACGCCGACGTAGACCCAATGCGGCTCGGTACTGCGTGTAAGCATGGACCCCGCGCCGACCATCGAGTCGTCGGCGACGAGTGTGCCCGCGAGAATCGTCGCGTGGTAGGTGATGCGCACCGCGTTGCCGATAACCGTTTTGGGCATGTAGACGATGCGGCCGTCCACGATATCGTGGGAGTGGGAGTACACATTGGCGAAGTCTGACACCGAAGAGCCGTTTCCGATGTCGATGCCGCCCCGATCGTCGAGAAGGACGTGACGGTGGATCACCACGTCGTCTCCCACGTTGAGATTGTAGCCGACCGACACGCGCACGTGGGTAAATGCCTTGAAGTTCTTCCCGCAGCTCGCGAACACGTGGTGGGCGAGCAGTCGCCGCAAGTGGATCCCTAGTTCGACGTTCTCGCCCAACGCGCTGCGATCGAACATCTCCCAGAACCACAGCAGCGGCTTCCTCGGGGCGTACTTCTCGACGTCGATCTCCTGATAGTACTCAGGCTCCAACGTGACATTTCTCGGATCCATCTGCGCGAGTGCGACCTGGGCAGTACGGCTCAGAGTCGATGCATCCCGACCCGACAGTTCGGGGAAGTAGATGTCTGTCAGGACCGTGCGAACGAACTCATTCCGGTCACAATCGGGACGCCCGAGCTCTTCGGCAAGCCAGCTCAGCCACTCCTGATAGAGAGCGTCGGCACCGGAGGCGACGGGCACGGGGCGCAAGGGAAGGAAGGGCATGCAAGACATATCGGGATTCGAAACGGAAACAAGGTGGGCTCGTGGGCAGGGCTCATGTAACTTAAGAGCTATGCACGACGTTCTTCGCCAGCGCCTCATGCGCACGATCGAATCTCTCCCGGACGAGCAGATCTATCAGGTCCTCGACTACATCGAGTTCCTTGAGGCCAAATACGCCGAGGCCGTGGAGGCTTCAGGCCTCCAGAAGTTCGCGGAGGGGCTCGAGGACAAGCTCAGGAAAAAGGCGGTCAGCCCGAACACGATACGCGAGGCCTTCCAATTGATCTCGGCCGCCGACCGCGTGCTGTCTGGAGTCTCATCAGCGGGCAAGAGAGTGCTCGCCGATCTCAATCAGGTTCTCGACCCAAACCCTGAGAACGACGACGGGGCCGAGCAGATCGAAGCGGATCCCGACAAGGCTCGTGAGAGCACCGGGAAGGGTGCCGAGGAAGTGTCCAGGTCTACGAGCGATGGCTGACGGATCGGGCCAGCGAGCACGGGTCGCGACGGAAGCGCTGACGTTCGACGACGTTCTCCTAGTGCCGGGGCACTCTCTCGTGCACCCCAAGGACACCGACATGTCTTCGCTAGTGACTAGGGAGATCGCGCTCAACATCCCGCTGCTTTCCGCCGCGATGGACACCGTGACGGAATCCAAGATGGCGATCCAGATGGCGCGAGAAGGTGGTATCGGGATCATACACAAGAACGCGCCGCCGGAGCAGCAGGCGGCGGAAGTCGATCGGGTGAAGCGTTCAGAGAGCGGGATAATCCTGAATCCGATCACGCTCATGCGCGATGCGAGTCTTCAGGACGCGCACGAGCTCATGGCGCGCTTCTCGATCAATGGTGTGCTGATCGTAGAGAATGGAGGTCGGCTCGTAGGGATCATCACCAACCGTGACCTTCAGTTCGAGACCGACCTCGGCAGGTCGATCCAGGACGTGATGACGTCCAAGGATCTCGTGACCGCCCCAGTGGGGACGACGCTCGACGAGGCTCGGGCGATCCTGCACGAGTATCGCATCGAGAAGCTCCCAGTGGTCGACAAGGCTGGGCACCTGAAGGGCCTCATCACCGTCAAGGACATCTTCAAGCGCAGGCAGTATCCGGACGCATGCAAGGACGCGCACGGTCGCCTACGGGTAGGCGCGGCCGTCAGCGCTTCGAAGACTGATCTGGAGCGTGCCGCCCTGCTTGTCGATGCGGGCGCCGACCTCATCGTGGTGGATACAGCTCATGGACACTCCGAAGGCGTCCTGGAAGCCGTGTCTCGCGTGCGCGAGCGCTTCCCTGACACCCAGCTCGTGGGCGGAAACGTCGGGACTGTCGAGGGTGCTCGGGCATTGGTCGAGCGAGGCGTCGACGGCGTGAAAGTGGGTGTCGGTCCCGGCTCGATCTGCACCACGCGCGTCGTGACCGGTGTCGGTATC
Organism: Longimicrobiales bacterium; assembly: GCA_965226625.1. Lineage (GTDB taxonomy): Bacteria > Gemmatimonadota > Gemmatimonadetes > Longimicrobiales > Gaopeijiaceae > UBA1138. The sequence goes on along the minus strand of CBDDDK010000003.1, from coordinate 1,405,885 downwards.
CCCCAGCTCACCGCGATCATGGATGCGGTGGACGGCGTGGATGGATCCGTACCGATCATCGCGGACGGGGGAATTCGCTACTCGGGAGATATCGTGAAGGCGCTGGCGGCCGGGGCACGTTCGGTGATGATGGGCTCGCTGTTCGCCGGCACGGACGAGTCCCCGGGAGAGAGCTTTCTGCTCGAGGGTCGCCGCTTCAAGACAGTGCGGGGGATGGGCTCGCTGTCCGCGATGGAGGAGGGCTCCGGAGACCGCTACTTCCAGGAGGGCCAAGGCAGCGCGGCCAAGCTGGTCCCCGAAGGCATCGAGGCGCGTGTACCGTACAAGGGGCCCGTCTCGGACACGATTTACCAGCTCGTCGGGGGCCTCCGCAGCGGGATGGGATACTGCGGAGCCGCGTCGCTGGAGGAGTTACGAACCGCTCGCTTCAACCGCATCACAACCGGCGGTCTGCGTGAGTCACATCCCCACGACGTTACTATCACGCGGGAAGCGCCGAACTACCACATGTAGGTCAGGCGGGAGGTCCGCCAGGCCGACGTGCTCGCAGGATGCACGTCGACCAGGCGGCCGTAGCTAGTGGACCTTCGTTGCCAAGGTCACTTGCAGGACACGCAGTCGTGGTTGTTAATGGCGCCGAGGCTCTCCAGCAGCTCGATGGTCTCCGGATATGGCTCCATCCGCTGGATCGGGCCGTTGGCCTTGTCCACCGTGGTCTGTCCCTTGCGATTCACGGCCAGCGGGTCGGCGCCCATGGACACCAGATACAGGATCATCTCGTCGTCGCCACGGAACGCCGCATTGTGGAGCGCTACGTCTCCGTTGTGGTCCCTGGTATTCGGGTCGATGCCCAACTCGCCGACCAGATACTTGACCGACGGCCCCCAGCCGTTGTCTGCGTGCCGGTGGATGGTACCTTGGAGTCCACGGAGGTGGGAAAGTCCCGCCGCCGCGTTGATGGGGTAGAACCCCGGACCTCCAACGAGCACGACGGGCAGACCGGACGGATCCAACTCTTCGACCGGCTCCGTGGCGATGGCAACCGCCTTCCCCTGGCCGGACAACGCCTGGTCGTTGACTGGCGAGAAGGTCGAAGGCCTGATCGTCGGGATGTTCGGGTCGGCTCCGTACCGGACCAGGAGCTTCATGGCCGGTACGTCCATCCCGTGGGCAGCCCGGAAGAGGGGCGTCGCACCCTTCCAGTCCACATGCAGGAGGCCCTGGTTTAGCCCAATATGCCAGAGATTATAGTTGAGCCGCGTATTTGGATCCGCACCCGCCTCGAGCAGCGCTTCCATGAGCTCCAGATGGGTCGTGTTCTGCTGCGCGTAGTACGTCGGCCCCGGAGGGCGGGACGCCGGCGCCCACACAGTACTGATCGTGGCAAAGAGCGGTGCATTGCCCGCATCACTGGCCAAGCTGACATCCGCACCCTGCTCCAGCAGCATCATCGCGAGATCGAAGCGACCATTGATGGCAGCCGTCAGGAGGGGAGAGGTGTGCTCCCCCCCGCTCACGCCGTCGATGTCGGCGCCTCTGTCGAGAAGCGCCATGGCCGTCTCGATGTGGCCCTCACGCGCGGCCAGCGTGAGCGCCGTCATCCCGCCGTAGCCCTTAATATCCTCGGACTGCCTCTGAGAGTAGTTACCCCGGAGCCCGGGCGTAATCGTGTCCAGCACCGACTCGGGTACGTTCAACCATTCCCTGGACGCCGGCCCCGTAGTGGGGATGTGACCGAGCACTTTCTGGATCTCGTCATGCCGATTCTTGCGTGCTATATCCTCTCCATCCCGCTTGACAATGTCGATCACGATCCCGAGGACCTCCGGATCGGCGCCCCCATCCAGGAGTGCCTCTACAGCACCCACGCGGTTGTTGGCGGCCGCGAACATAAGCGGCGTGTGTCCCCACTGGCGTTCGGCTAGATTCACCTGGGCCCCGTTGTCCACGAGCGCGGTAACGACTTCCACATTGCCCGTCGCGGCGGCGAAGTGGAGTGCCGTGACCGCGCCGGTCGAGGTCAGGGCCTGCGGGTCGGCGCCGGCGGCCATAAGCACCCGCAGCACCTCTGCGTGCCCTTGCCGGCTTGCGAGATGGAGTGGGGTGTAATTGCCGTTCCGGGTCACTGCGGCCACGCGGGCTCCGGCGGCGATCAGGACCTCCGCCATCTCCAGGTTACCGGTCTGGGCCGCCCAGTGGAGAGCGGTGGTGCCGTCACCCTGCGGTGCGTTCACGTCCGCTCCCTGTCTCACCAGAGCACGGACGGCCCCCAGGTCCCCGCTCATGGCCGCGTCGGCGACGGGGGCGTCCGGGACTGCCGCTGCCGCCCACAAGAGCGCGGTCAAGAATAGCGCGCCAATCCCATTCACCCGCAGGATGTTCATGCTAGCCCTCCCCCCGATGAGCTGGTCGTCAGGTGGGCGGGCGGCGCAGACAACGCGAACTCGCCCGTAGCGTCGCCGAAGCTCTCCGTGTCGTCCATGCCCAGCTTGTGCAGCAGGGTAAGCATCGCGTTCGCCATCGGCGTTCCATCAGGAGCCTTCAGATGCAGGCCACCCTCCAGCTGCCCGTTAGCACCACCAAGGACGATCAGCGGGGCTCGCCGGTGGTTGTGAACGTTCCCGTCTGCCATGGCAGAGCCGTAGATGATCATGGTCTTGTCCAGGAGGTTGGTGTCGCCCTCCATGGTATCCTTCAGCTTGTCCATCAGGTACGTCATCGTACCCACGTGGTACCGGTTGATCTGGTTGAAGTCGAGTATGCCCTCTTCTTGGCCACTATGATGCGACGCCGTATGGTATGGTGTCATGTTGCCGCTCTCCGGGAATACGCGGGAGGACACGTCCCGGCCCAGCTTGAACGAGAATACCCGGGTCACATCGGACTGGAACGCCAGCACCTGCAGGTCATACATCAGCTTCACGTGCTTGTCGAACGAGTCCGGAACGCCCGTTGGTGCCTCCGGGATCTCTCTCACCTCCCCGCTCTGGTTCCTGGCCTCGATCCCCTGTATCCGGCGCTCGATCTCGCGGATGTTCGCCAGGTACCGATCCGTCCGGATCCGGTCCTCGGGATTCAACAGCATCTTGAGGCGCGCCACATCCTCCGCGATGAAGTCCAGGATACTGCTCTGCGTCCGCCGCCTGAGCGACCGCTCCTCCGGCGTTCCGCCCGCCCCGAAGAGCTGGTCGAACGCGGCGCGGGGATCACGGATCGCCGGCAGCGGCTCGGTCGGCGATGCCCAACTGATGTTGTCCTGGTATTGGCAGGAGTACCCGTACAGGCATCCGCCCGCGCCGTCCACATTCTCGATGCACATCTGCATCGAGGGAATCGGCGTCTCCTGCCCGAACTGCTGGGCGTAGAGCTGGTCGAAGGACGTGCCCGCGTATAAGGCCGAACTCTCCGTCCTCAACGGATGACTCTGGGTCAGGAATACCGTGCTGCTACGGGGATGGTCGCCCCCGACCTCCACCAGTTGGAACGCCTCTGCCATCCGGCAGTCGGTATTGCTCACGATCGTGAGATAGTCCCTGTATGGTTCGAGCGGGCTCAGCGCGCTCGGCGTGAGATCGAAGTCGCGCCCGGTCGTGCCCGGCGCCCAGAGGTTCTGGGTCCTGCCCCACTCGTTGGCTCCGGATATTCCATGACAGTTCTCGATGGCGATCAACCGGGTCGGATCGGCGGCCTTCGCAGACGAACGCCCGGCAGGGGACATCGCGTCCAAGAACGGCAGCGCTACGGTAGCGCCCATCCCCTTCAGGAATGTGCGGCGCGGGAGATGCTTCCGCGTTATGAATCGCATGGTGTTTATCTCCTTAATGGTGGGGACTACCGGTTAGGTTGATCCTCGACTGCCGCCTCCGCCCGACGCATTCTGAATGCGTCGCTGTCCACCACGCCCAAGACGAAGGAGGACATGCGGTAGTCGTTTGCCTCGGCCGAAGCCACAATCTTCCGAATCACGGGCATATCGTAGTACTCGACGCGACGGCCGAGGGCGTAGGTCATCATGTTCTGAGTGAAGTTCCGGAGGAGCGAGACCTGACGCTTCAGGAGCGCCGCCTGGAGCTCCGAAGGGCTGCTCACCTGTGAACCGTCCCAGAGCTCGCCTCGGGTATCCAGCGGTGCCCCGTTCTCCCGGATGCGCCACTTACCCGTCACGTCGAAGTTGTCCAACGCCAGGCCGATGGGATCCATGAATCGGTGACAGGAATTGCAGACCGGGTCCGCGCGATGAATCTCCATCCGTTCCCGGGTCGTAAGGACCCGGCCATCCTTCGAGCCCTCGGTCTCGTCGAGGGCCGGGACCCCCGGGGGCGGGGGCGGGGGCGGCGAACCCAGGATCACCTCCATCACCCACTTACCTCGGAGTACCGGAGACGTACGCGAGGCGAGAGAGGTCAGCGTGAGGACGCTGCCATGACCTAAAAGACCGCGGCGGACGTCGTCCGGATACTGTACGCGCCGGAACTCTTCGCCCGAGATGCCCGGAATTCCATAGTGCTTGGCCAGGCGCTCGTTGACGAACGTGTAATCCGCCGTGTACAGCTCCGTCACGCTCCCGTCGTTCTGGACCAGGTCGTAGAAGAAGAGCTCGGTCTCTGTACGCATCGCATCCCCGAGCTGCCGGTGGTAGTCGGGGTAGGTGTACATGTCCGGCACTACCTTGTCGATGTCCCCGAGCCTGAGCCACTGGGAAACGAACCTAGTCGACAGAGCTTCCGAGCGGGGATCCGCCAGCATCCGTCGGGTCTCTCTTTCGAGCCCCCCGGGCTCCGAGAGCTTCCCGTCTCGGGCCAGGGTGCGGAGCTGTTCGTCAGGAGGCGTCGCCCACAGGAAGTAGGAGAGGCGTGACGCAAGGTCGAAGTCGTTGATCTGATAGTTTTCGGAAGTCCCGTCGGGCGCCGACTCTTCGAAGCGGAACACGAAGTACGGACTCGCCAGGATGAATTCCAGGGCGGTCCGGATCCCCACTTCGAATCCACCCTCCTCGACTCCCTGCTCGTAGAGCGACATCAGCGCTTCGCGCTGTTCGTCTCGGATCGGCCGGCGGAAGGCCTGGCTGGCCAGGCGAGACAGTATCTCGTCCGCGCAGGGCAGTTCCTCGTCGGACGATGCCGGACGGCAGGTGAAGATCCTCTGACGGACCGGCGTCTCCGACACTCCCGTCACATTGTTCGGCCCGGCGATGATTAGATCCCGCAGATGGTGAAGCACCTGAACGCCGTAACCTTCAGAACTCAAGACGCTTCGGGTCCAGTCGTTCGGGGAGACCAGGTCGGCAAGGGGACCCTCGTAACTCTTGATGAATGCGGCGCTGACCCGATGCGGACCTGTGCGGATGAAGACCGGCTCCGTCACCACGTAGTCCAGCTCGTCCAAATACCGGTCGATGTCCAGGAGGGCCACGCGCTCGCCGTCGATGGCTATTTCGAGCTGCTCCGGGACCTCCGCGGTATGCATAGCAAAGTTACGGGCGGCGAAGATCCCGGCCTGGAAGTGATACTCGCCGTCGGCCGGAAAATTGTGGATCACCGAGGTGCCGCCGCGGGTCCCTAACGGCGCCCCCTCTGCCCGATCTGCCTGCGACGCCTCTCGAGGTACCCAGTAGACGTGCTCGCTGGAGGTGACATTTGGGTCGCCCACGGCCAAGCGGCTGATCTCGGCAGCGGCGCGCATGTACGAGTCCATCAACGTGGGCGACATCAACTGCACGTCGACGATGTTGTCGAAGTTGTTGCTCTTGGTGTCCGGCGGCAGGTAGTTCTCCGCGTTCACTTCGAGACCCAAGAGGTCGCGGATGGAGTTCTCGTACTCAGGGCGGTTGAGCCGCTGGAAGCTGCGGACCCCCGGGTTCGGGTTCGCGGCTGCGGCCCGGTCTATCCGTTGCTCCAACTCCTCCACCAGCGCGAGCAACGTGTCACCACCCGGACGCCGCCTCCCCGGAGGCGGCATCATGCCCACCCGAAGCTTCCGAATCATCCTCTCCGTGGTCGGGGTCCGAGCCATCGGGTTCTCGACGTCGAAGCCTTCCAGCGACATGCCGCCCCGGAGCATCCGGTCGTTGTGGCAGACCTGGCAGTAGCGCTCCACAACCGCTGTCAAATCTTCCGGCTCGATGTCTCGGTCTCGCGCGATGGCGGCATGCGGGGCAGCGAACATGACGGGGGTTGGGTCGGGTGCCTGCACGCGCGCAAGCGACCCCGTTTCGGCAGTCTGGGCGAGCCAGATAAGCAGGACTCCCAGCGCGCCAATGAGCGCCTTCATACTAGTCTCCCGTCAAGCAGAACATTCCACAGCCACCCTTCCTCCTCCCACGTGCTGGGACCGGTGCGTTCCGGCATCCAGGACGGTGCTGCCGCACTATACACCATGTGCAGGATACGCCGGCATCCGTCACCCGTCAACTTGGATGTGATGGAGTCACTTCTGTGTCATCTTCCACTAGCATGACGCTGGCACTGTCACCGGCTCGACCCACCCACCCCGAGCCAACCCCGGACACACGTTGAACGCGCTGACCCCCGCCCAGGTTTCGGTGATTCCCCGCGGCCGTCGTCCTACTTCAGTTCGATCAGCAGCACCACGCCCTCGGTGTCCCCGATGTTCTCCGTCTCGTGCTCGACCGCCGGGAAATGCATTGGCACCCCCGCGGGCACGTCGACCTCCATAGGTTCGGCGTTGGCGTGTGTGAAGCGGAAGCGGCCAGGCACCATCGCGATGGCGATGACCTCGGGGTGCGAGTGCATCTCGGTCCCATCTCCGGGCGCCATGCGAGACTCCAGGACACGTACACGGTCGGTCTCGAGCACGACCTTGTAGGCGTGCGGGGCAACGGATATTGCGTCGTTCGTCATGCGGTTCTCCTCGTGGGTCAGGCCGCTCCCTGGTCTGCTCTAAACTCAACCTAGCGGACGAGGCCGGACAGTTAAGGACCTGGGGGTATCTCACCACAACCCGATCTCGCGTTCTTCGTCGCGGAGCACGTTGCGGATCGGGTGCGCTACTAATAGGCTGCGTCGTGTGTCCTGAAGGAACCGTCGTTCGGTGCGAGGCCATAAGTCAACAAGACAGCACGCGAGTAGGAGACTGAGGATGACCTCTTGGAGCTACACACTCCCGACCACACGACGCTGGGCGCGGCGGGCCATCCAGACTCTGGCCGTGGCGGTACTGCCCCTGGGCGTCATCAACTGCAGCCCCGACGGCACAGCGACGGAGCCCGAGTTCGCCATTTTGGAAACCGTCTCCGAAGACGCGCGGTCCCAGCTCGAGGCCGCAGTCGCGGCAGGGTTGATCTCCCCGGAAACCGCCGAACGGATTCGCAACGCTCTGGCTGACCTGGCGGCCGAGCTCCGCGCAGCCGTCCGGGCTGGTGAGCTCTCCGCGGAAGACGCCCGCGCACGTTACGAGGGCGGGCTACGGCGGATGCTGGCGCGGGCGCTGGGCGGCATAACCAGCACCTGAGGTAGCAGGACAAGCACCGAACCCACAGGCGGCAGGTAACGGCCCCGCCAGCTCGTCTGCTCACATCGTAGACGTAGTCTGGACTCCTTCTGCCCGTGTGGGATAGCTTTACCCCATGAAGCGGAAGCGCAATGGCGGTTTCGGTATCGGTTTGCTCGGCTGTCTCGTCGGGGGCGTAGCCGGTAGTTGCGTCGGGGGAGCGTCCCTAGCGGGGCCGCCCGCCCCACCTGATGAGCCGTTCATCGTCGCTGAGGCGCTGGTCTTGCGGACCCTGCCCGTGACCGACTTCCTCGTCCCACCCGATCTGACAGGACTCGACGACGAGATCCTCAGTTCTCCGATGTTGCGAAACCCGGAGTTCCGCGCGGAGGTCGACGAGTGGGTCGAGTTCTGGCGGACGAAGTCGTTGCGCTGGTTCCCGCGCTACCTTGAGCGCCTCGCGTGGTTCGAGGAAACCGTGGACTCCACGCTCGCCGCCCATAACCTCCCGCCGTCGCTCCGCTACCTACCCGTGATCGAGAGCGGTTACAGCCCTGGCGCGGTGAGCGTCGCGAGCGCCGTCGGCCTCTGGCAGTTCATGGAGCCCACCGCGCGCGGCTACGGCATGGAGATCACCCCTCTCGTCGATGAACGCCGCGACCCATACAAGTCGACGAGCGCCGCAGTGCGCTTCCTCGCAACTTTGCGTGAGGACTTCGGCTCTTGGTTCCTCGCGTTGGCCGCGTACAACGTGGGTCCCGGACGCGTCGAGCGGGTCATCGAACGCTATGCTCCGCTCGCTTCACGCTCGGATAGCCTCTACTGGGCGCTACGGCGGTATCTACCGAAGGAAACGCAAGACTTTGTGCCGAAGCTGCTCGGCGCGATCGTGGTGGCTGGCTCACCTGCGTCCCACGGGTATCAAGTGCTTGAGACCGGCGGCTTCGATTTCGAACAGGTGATGATCCCCGATGCGACCACGTTCGACGTTGTCGCGCGCGCCTCGGAGAGCACGGAGAGCGAGATCGCACGGCTCAACCCCGAGTACGTACGTGGCATGACGCCTCCGGGCCGGCAAGTGCTGGTGAGAGTGCCGCTCGGGAAGGGTCCGACTTTTCAACTGAACTACGCCCGCATTCCGCGCGCTGAGCGCGTGAGCTTCGTCGAGCATGAGGTGTCGGCAGGGGAGACGCTGGGCCACATCGCGCGTGAGTACGGCATCCCGCTGGCGGATCTCCGAACCGCCAATCCTCTCATTCGGCCAAGGGGGCTGCGTATCGGAGCGTTGATTACTGTACCGGTGTCGCCGAGCGCGCGAAGAGGTTCGGCACCGCCGAGCTGAGGTCGCCTCAGCGGCCCGTCGCAAGTAGAGTGGGCGGCTAGGCCTACTCCGCCGAATCCCCAGGCCAACTGCCAGAGGCGCCGCCCTCTTTGCTCAACAGACCAATTCCTCCGATGCGCATGCCCCGGTCGACCGCTTTCACCATGTCGTAGACTGTGAGCAGGGCCACACTGACCGCCGTGAGTGCTTCCATCTCGACACCAGTCTGGCCCGCAATGGTCGCTTCGGCATGTGCGACGATACCCGGCAGCTGCTCGTCGGGCTCGAGGCGAACCGTGATGCTTGCACCGGGCAGCTGGTGGCAGAGCGGGATCAGGTCCGCGGTCTTCTTGCCCGCGAGCACCCCCGCGAGCTCAGCGACCTGGACGACGCTGCCCTTCGGGACGTCCCCCGCCACGATCCGCGCGAGCGTAGCTGCGTCCATGACGATATGTCCGGTCGCAGTCGCACGGCGGTCCGTCACCGCCTTCCGGGAAACGTCGACCATTCGCGCGCGACCTTCTTCGTCCAGATGCGTCACCCGGTCGCCGCCGTCTCTCATGGAGTAGGCACCGCGGGACGCCGGTGCGTCACCCGACGTTGAATACTGCGGATCAGGCCGCTGATCACCAGCTGCGGGTTCACGTTACCGCGAGCGAGCTGCCTCGCGTCCTCGACAGCGGAGATCGCGAGTGTCAGATCATTGGCGGCGATGCCGGTGCGGCTCACGATCTCCTCCAGGCGGGAGCGGGCATCGTGGTTGAAGACGGTGTCGCCGGCACCAGCTGCGACTGCGCCGAAATCCCTGAGCCACTCTTCGACGAACGCAAGGAGGGGCATGAGCTTCCTCGCACCTGCGGGTGAGTACGAGAGCGCGGCCGAGTAGCCGGCGGCCGAACCTTCCGAGAGAGCCGCGTCCACCAGAGCGTAGGCCTTGCGCCTCAGGGCCTCTAGAGGTCCCTTCTCGTCCCCGTCAGGCAGGAAGCCGAGGGCACGTCCGATCGCGCCCTGGGCGAGCATAGCGGCCCAGGCCGCCACGTCAGGCTCAGCTGAAGCGCTGCCGACCAGAAACGCCTCGACCTCATCGGTGGTCGGAGGCGCGAGATGGAGCGGCACGGTGCGGGACCGGATCGTCGACAGGAGGCGGCCCGGCTCACTCGACGTCAAGATGAATCGAGACGTTCCAGGAGGCTCTTCGAGCAGCTTGAGCAGCGCGTTGGCGGCTTCCGGACTCGACTCTTGAGGGACGAGCAACTCGGCATCCCCGACAATGAAAATCTGACTGTTCGTCATGGTCGGGCGTAGATACGCGCGGCTGCGGATGTTTTGCACCACACCGAGGTAGAGCCCTCGCAACTCATCGTCGTAGCTCGCGCGAAGAGGCTGGGACCGCCGCTCGGCCAGAGCCGTCACCCGGGCGTCCTCGAGGGCCGCGGCCATACGCTCCCCGCTTACGCTCTTGGGGCGGGCGAGCGGGAAGTACCAATGCAGGTCGGGGTGTTCGACGCGGAGCGCCATACGGCAGCTTCGGCAGGCCTCGCACGGCCCGTCCGCCGAGGGTGCCTCACACACGAGGAGTTGGGCCAGCCATAGCGCGACGCGCTGCTTGCCCACTCCCTTCGGTCCGTGAAGGAGCAGTGTGGACGGCAAGGAGCCCCGGGCGTGCGCCCGAGCGAGCACCTGAAGCGCGTTCTGGTGTCCAACGACCGGATGAAGCTTCACTCGTTCCCTCGAGCCCTCAGCCACTTCAACGGATCCTGCGCCTGAGGAGAGCCACCACTCACCGGGGCGCGGATCTGGAACTCGATGTGGGGACCCTCCGGCGTATCGGTCCCACCCACCGTCCCCACCACCTGCCCGATTTCGACTTCCCTCCCCTCAACTACACCGATCTCTTCTAGATATAGGTACAGCGTGTAGAAGCCATCTCCATGGCTCAGCACTACTGTAGGCCCGTACCCTTCGAACGGACCTGCGAGCACGACGACCCCGGCCCTTACCGCCCTGACCGGGCTCCCCGGCGAACCGGAGATTCCGACCCCGTTCCACCGCAGGACGGTGCCGTTCGGGCGTCGCTCACGTCCGAACCGATAGATAAGATCGCCGTCGAGGGGCCAGTCCAGTGAGCCTGCATCACCGGGCGAGAGTACAGCGTCCGCACGCGCTGCTGACGAGCGTGCTGCGATCTCACGGCGGCGGGTCTCCAGATCGCCTATGAGTCGGGTCATGCGACCTTCATCGGCGTCGAGCTGCTCGAGCCGACTCGCCGTGCGTTGCTCACGGCTTCGGAACTCGGAGAGGGCTGTCTGACGCTCGGACTCGACCGAGCGCAGCTGGGCGACTTCTGAGAGCCGGTTCTGTCGGAGGCTCCCGAGCTCGGCCATGCGCTGCCGAAGGTCGTCGTCGCGGTCCACGAGCTCGCTCGCGATGGTTTCGACTCGGTTGACGATCGAGCGGTCGAACGATGCGATTCGCTGTAAGTAGCGATACCTGTTCAGCAGATCAGTGAAAGAAGACGCGCCCAGCAGAACCCCGACGGTGTGCAATGGCCCCATCTTGTAGATATCTCTCAGGCGTCGGTTCAGCACGGCTTCGCTTTCCGTGAGCCGCTCACGCGCTTGCACCAGCTCACGCGTCGTTTCCTGGATCGACTGAGTGGCCGCGTCCGACTGAAACTGTATCTCTGCGACCACCGAGCGCGACGCGGAGAGTCGGCGCTCAACATTGGCGAGATCTTCCGACGCGTCCCTCACCCGGTTCCGCACGTCCCCGATCTCACCCTCGAGCCTCGCACGCTCGGCACGGATCTGCTCGAGACGGCGTTGGCTCTCTAGGATCTCGCGGCGTAGGTCGGTCTGCCCGGCGAGGCCGCCCGCCATGAAGGTGAGCGTACCAACCGCAAGGAAACCGCCGAGGACGGTTTGGACGCAGCGCACCCTCACACCTCCCGGAGATGCCGGCCGATCGCGAGCGTACTCGCGAAGGCGCCGAAGACCGCGCCCGAGGCCAGCCCGATAAAGATCCACATCGGGGGAATCCAGGCGACCTCGAACAGGAAAGCATACACCCCGCGGTAGGTAGCCCAGGTCATCAGCCACGCGAGGCCACCACCGATGAGACCCGCGATGGCACCCTCGATCAGGAACGGCCGGCGGATGAAGCCACTCGTGGCCCCGACGAGACGCATCACGTAGATCTCCTCCCGACGGGCGAAGATCGCGATGCGTAACGCGGTCCCGATGATGAGCGCGGCGACCAGGGCGAACGCCGATCCCATGGCGACGGTGGTCGCGGCGCCGATGCGTCGCAGCGCGAAGAGCCGGTCCACCCACTCGCGGCCGTAGCGGGCGTCCTCCACGAATGGGTATCTCATGGCGGCCGCTGAGATCTTTTCAACCACGTCCTGGCTGCGCTCCCCGGGGAGTAGCTCCACCTCCAACGACTGGGGCAAGGGATTGACCTCTAGATCGCTGAACAGCTGGCTGAATTCCGGCAACTCCTCCCGGGCGCGCTCGAGAGCCTGTCTCTTCGAGATGAGGCGCACCGTTCGCACCTCGGCAATGTCACCCAACTCGGACTGAGCGAGGTCGATCTCGCTCTGTCGCGTGTCGTCGCGCAGATACACCGCGATCTGTACCCGATCCTCGATCACGCTCAGCGCGAGCTGAAGGTTGTAGGTCGCGAGGGCGAAGAGTCCGACAACGAAGAGCGCGAAGCCGACCATGGCCGAGGCGAGCCCCGTGAGCACGGGCGCGCGCTGAAATGCCCTTAGTGCGTCGCGTATCGCGTACATGCGGCCGCCCCTAGGCGGCGGCCGAGTCGTAAACGAGCCGGCCGTTGTCCAGCTCGAGTACTCGCGCATGCGGGTAGCGGCGCACGAGCTCGAGGTCGTGCGTCGCCATGAGCACTGCCATGCCGTTCGCGTTGATATCCCAGAAGAGGTCCATTACCCCTCGTGTCGCACGGTCGTCCAAGTTCCCCGTCGGCTCATCCGCGAGCAGTACGTAAGGACTGTTGGCCAAAGCCCGTGCGATCGAGACGCGCTGCTGCTCTCCACCAGAGAGCTCGTGTACGAGCGCGCCGGCTTTGGGAGTGAGGCCGACCTTCGTCAAGAGCCGCTGTGCGCGAGGTACGATGTTCATGCGTGGGGTTCCGGTCACCTCCAGCACGAACGAGATGTTCTCCAGGGCCGTACGGCCCGGAAGCAGCCGGAAGTCCTGGAAGACGAACCCGACGCGGCGCCGGACCTTCCAGAGGGCCCGTCGAGTGATGCGGTCAGAGGAGTACCCGGTGATCCGGAGCTCGCCGCTGGTGGGGCGATCGGCCATATGAGCCAGCCGCATCGTCGTGGACTTGCCCGACCCGGAGTGTCCGGTGAGGAACATGAACTCGCCTTTTTTCACGTGCAGCGAGACGTCGCGAAGCGCAAAGCCGCCCTTCGCATACTCTTTGCATACGCTTGTGAGCTTGATCACCGGATCGTGGCTTCTCGGGGTTTAGCGGGAGGAAGCGTAGTTCCGGGACGAAAGCTTAGACATCGGCAGAATCCGTGTCAAAGCGTGCGGACGCGAGTTGGTGCGCGAGGCGGAGTGCTTCACACATGGACGATGGGTCCGCGCGCCTCGTTTGGGCAATGTCGAAGGCGGTGCCGTGGTCTGGGGAAGTGCGGATGAAGGGGAGGCCGAGCGTCACGTTGACGCCGCTACCGAACGACACCGTCTTGAAGGCCGCCATTCCCACGTCATGATACGGAGCGATGACCGCGTCGAAGTGTCCGGCCAATGCCCGCTGAAAGACGGTGTCGGCGGGAAGCGGGCCAGAGAGGTCGACGCCGGCCGACACAGCGCGGCGGACTGCGGGCTCGAACACTCGGGCTTCCTCGTCCCCGAATAGGCCCCCGTCGGATGCGTGGGGGTTGAGTGCACAGAGGGCGAGCCGCGGCTCGGCGATACCCCAGTCGCGCCGAAGAGCCGCGGACAGCAGAGGCGCCTGCCCGGCCAGCAGGTCCTCTGTGACCAGTTTCGGCACGTCCCGTAGCGCGTGGTGTGTGGTGGCGAGCAGAACCCGCAGCGGCGGCCCGAGCTGGGTCCTTTCAGCGGCCATCAGCATGCCTACGCATCGGCACCCGGTGAGCTGCCGCAACAGCTCGGTTTGCCCCGGGACGTCACGCCCCGCGGCGCGCAGCGCCGGCTTGGAGACCGGCGCCGTCACTAGCGCCCGATACTCTCCCTCCATCGCGCGCTCGACCGCGCGTTGGATGGCGAGGGACGAAACACTGCCAGCGCTCTCCTCACTACCGTCGAAGGTGCCCACGGACTCGAAGTCGCAACCCGCGGGGAGTTGGGGCCGGAGGGTATCGCTTCCGAAGAAGGTGATCTCAACGCCTGGAGGCACCTTTTGGGCAACCGCCTGGAAGGCGACTTCCGGCCCGACGCCCCGGGGATCTCCGAGCGTGACAGCGATGCGAGTGCGCATCCGCCTTGCGCCTACTTTAGGATATGGATGTACGTCTTGGCGCGTAAGCCTTCGAGGATCCTCGCGACCTGCTTCTGTTGTCGCAGCCGATCCGCGAGCTGGCCCCTGAGGTCCTCGAAAGTGTACGCCCCGGCTTCGCGCACGTCGGTCACCTTGATTACGGAAGTCCGCTTGCTCCCTTGACCGGTGTCGTACTCGACCGGACCGACTACGTCGCCGGCCGCCGCGGTAGCGATCACCTCGTAGCCGGGTGGGAGGGAGCTGATATTGTCGAAAGCGATCGTGACCGAATCGGGTGCCTCGGGATCGGCGTACTGTGCGGCCAATGAATCGATGTCGGCGCCGCTCTGCACCTGTGACAGCACCTCCTCCGCGATGTCCCGCATGCGTTGCAGGTCGGGCTCCGTCACCTCTGGAATGAGCAGGATGTGGCGAGCCTTTCGTTGGCCCGCCCGGAACCGCTCGACCTTGATGATGTGGAGTCCATACTCCGTCTCGACGACACCGCTCACCTGTCCGTTGAATAGCCCGAATGCCGCCTCTTCGAATTCCCTGACCATGGAGCCTCGCCGGAACCATCCGAGGTCGCCACCGTTGGTGGCCGTGCCGGGATCGTCAGAGTGTTCCGTGGCCAATTCAGCGAAGTCCGCGCCCTCTCGGATCTGGGTGAGCAGCCCTTCGAGCCGCGTCCGCGCGCTGTCGACCGAGGCTTCGGACGGCGTCGGTATCATCACCACTTGATCGAAGGACACCATCTTCGGGCGCTGGTCAAGTTGTGCCCTCGCCACCTGGAAAGCGGCGAGCAGCTCGTCCTCCGTCAACTCGATCGGCGCCGCGTCGCGAAGCCGGGACTGTATGAACATCTGCTGCACCTGCCCCAGACGGATGTCGTTGCGGCGCATGTCCCGGTATTCGGCGAGAGTGAGGCCTTGGCCGGCAAGTGCTTGCTGGAGCGAGGTCTGCCCTCCCACCTGCTGGGTCACCTGGTCGATCTCCTCGGTCACGCGCTCCTCGATGAGCTCGTCGTCCACCGTGATGAGCGTGTCGCGTGCCGCCTCTAGAGAGATGAGCACGGTGCTCACGAGTTGCTCGAGCATATCGCCCATCAATTGATCGAGCTCGGGCCCGGGCTCCGGGATGGAGATGCTCTCCATCAGGACGCGGCGCTGGACCGCCTCCATCACCTGGGACTGGAGAACGACGGAGTCTCCGACAATGGCGAGGACGCGGTCAACGATGTCGTCCTCGGTCGAGATCTGGGCGTTGGCGAGCGCTGGAAGCAGCGCCAGCCCCAGAAGGAAGGGAATCACTTGTTTCGGCATGGCTCGTCGTAAACCGATGTGGCGTCAGGGTTTCCTAGTCCTTGAGGATCAGCGTTCCCCTGACGCAGTGTCGCCGCTGAGGCTAGAGGTATCCGCAGCCTCTTCCAACAAGGACGGACTACGGTTCATTCTCAGTTGCGCGATCCGCACGATCGCCTCACTCACGCCCCGGTCGAAGACCGCTGCAGACGAGCCTTCCCCGAGCTGAAATTCGATCCCTCCGAGCCGGACCACCTCGGTCGCACCTGTCAGTACTTTACCCACGGCTTCCAGGACAGCGCGCGCAACGGCCCGGTTCAGCAGCTCTCCCGGCGCACGATCGATCGACACCAACCCCAACACCTCAGCTGCGCCGCGGAGTTGCGCCCGAGCGTCGTCGATCATTGAGTCGACGCGCTCCGCCGGGACCCCGAACCCTGCCGCGTCGGCTTCCGCAGCTAGCACTTCACGTTGGACCATGCCGCGTAGGAACCGGTCGAGCTGCTCCTCGTCCCCGGCGACGACTTGATCCCGAAATTCAGCCGTCTGGCTTTGCAGCACGAGCTGGACCTCACGCACAGTGAACTCTCCGCCAACATATTCGAAGACCGGGCGGCGTCGGGCGCGGCCACTCAGCCTGGTCCCTGGGTTGCGCGCGAGCTCTCGGAGTACGCCAAACGCCCCTTCCGTGGGCTCCGCCTTCGCGCGCGTTTCGATGTTGGCGATGTATGCGGAATCGGCTTGCAAAAACCGCTCCGTAAGGACTTGCTGACGAAAGTCCGGAGCGATCTCGTCGAAGTTCTGGATGCGCCGTTGCTCGAGCCGGATGAGGTGAAGACCGTATCGCGTCTCGACCAGACTGCTCAACTGACCTGGCTCGAGCCCGAGGACCGCCTCCTCGAAGGGGCGCAGCATGTCACCGCGCCCGAAGAATCCGAGGTCGCCACCGAAGGATGCCGAGCCTCGATCGTGGCTGAACTGCTCTGCGAGCGACTCGAACGCTTCGCCGGCCACGATCCGGTCACGGATACTCTGGAGTTGTGAGCGCACACCGCCGCGCTCTGCCGCGGATGCGTTGGGCGGATACTGGAGTAGAATGTGGCGTGCCCGCATCTCGAGCGCGGGGTCCTCCGCCGCATAGAGTTCCCGGAGCTCGTCATCGGGGATCACCGTGTCGACCTGGACGACCGAGTCGCGGAGCTGCAAGATCATCAACTGATCCAGCTGTTGGCGGACCAATGGCTCGAACTCGACGGAGCTCAGTGCCGTATCGAGCGACACTGCCGTCCCGAGTAGCGTGTACTCGATCCAAAGATCGGCGACCTGCCGGATGACAGTGACTTGGGCCGGAAGCCTCTCCTCGTTGACCATAAGCTCGGCGACGTCTTCAACCGTCAGTTCATAGTCTCCGACGCGGGCGACGAGGCCCTCGTTCGAGCCGGCGTCGGCACAGCCGACAGCCCCCGACATGAAAAGCGCCGCGATACCGAGCGTCCAACGCTTTTTCATCGAATCGAATCTCCTAGCGTCCACGTTCCAAACACCTCATGCGGCCGCCGAGTGGGCCGACTGGAGGGCCTCGAGCGCCACCATCAGCGTCTCCAGGATCGGGTCCATTCCAACTTGATGAAGCACGATCGAGAGTGGCTCCAGACGACGTATCTCGACCTCGGCCTGCCGCTGCCGCAGAGGGCCCTCGAGCACCGCCATGCGGGGCACGAACCCCTGCCTGAACGTCAGTCGCGCAGAGTCCTCCCGTATCAGGATATGGTCGACGCCCAGGCTCCTTCCCAATAACCGGAGAACCGCCGCGTCGAGAAGACTCTCGACTTCGGCGGGTAGCGATCCAAAACGGTCCAGCAACTCGAGCCGTAACGACTCCACCTGCGTCCGAGCCTCGACGCGCGAGAGTCGTCGGTAAAGATGAAGCTTCTGACCCGGGTCGGAAACGTACCCCTCCGGCAAGTACGCGGGTCCCGCCAATGAGACTTCGGGGTCGGGCCACTCCGGTTGCCGCTCACCCTTCTGGAGCCGATCGACGGCCCTCTTGACGAGACGCATGTAGGCGTCGAGGCCGACATGGTGTGCGAACCCCGACTGATCGGCGCCGAGCAGATTGCCGGCCCCACGAAGCTCGAGGTCACGAAGCGCGACCGAATAGCCCGCGCCGAGCTCGGTGTAGTGCTCGAGGACCCGCAGTCGCCGCTCCGCATCCTCGGCTACTCCGTCCGGTGCCAACAGGTAGCAGTACGCCTGCCGGTGGGAGCGCCCAACCCTTCCTCGGATCTGGTACAGTTGGGAAAGACCGAAGCGGTCGGCGCGATCGACGATGAGTGTATTAGCATTTGGTACGTCTAGGCCGTTCTCGATGATCGACGAGCAGACGAGCACGTCGACGTCGCCGTCCACGAAGGCGCGCATGATCTTGTCCAGCTCCCTAGCACCCATCTGACCGTGCGCGACCTCGATCCGCGCATCGGGGGCCAGCGCTCTGACGTCCTCCGCGATGGTGTAGATCGTGTCCACGCGGTTGTGAAGGAAGAAGGTTTGGCCTCCGCGGTCGAGCTCGCGGTGGAGTGCTTCGGACAGCAGTTGGTCTGTCCAGGGGAGAACGTTGGTGTAGATCGGCATCCGGTCCCGTGGTGGCGTGCGGATGAGTGACATGTCTCGGATCCCCGAGAGCGAGAGGTAGAGCGTACGGGGAATCGGCGTGGCCGAGAGAGTGAGCACGTCGATCGACGCGCGCAGCGTTTTGAGGCGCTCTTTGTGCTTCACGCCGAAGCGCTGCTCCTCGTCGACGATGAGCAGGCCCAGGTCCCTCAGCACGACGTCCTCAGAGAGCAAGCGATGGGTCCCGACGATGATGTCGAGCTCCCCGGTCGCGACCTGGGCCAGGATCTCCTTCTGTTCCTTGGCCGAGCGGAATCGACTCAGCGCGCCCACCCGTACCGGGTAGTCTGCGAGGCGCTCCTGGAATGTGTGGCGATGCTGTTCGACCAGGATCGTCGTCGGCGCCAGTACCACGACCTGTTTGCCGTCCTGGATCGCTTTGAAGGCCGCTCGGATCGCGACCTCCGTCTTGCCGTAG
This sequence comes from Longimicrobiales bacterium, assembly GCA_965226625.1. Classification (GTDB taxonomy): domain Bacteria; phylum Gemmatimonadota; class Gemmatimonadetes; order Longimicrobiales; family Gaopeijiaceae; genus UBA1138. The sequence continues at coordinate 1,387,251 of CBDDDK010000003.1, read as the reverse complement.
CCGACATCTCCACAGATGAGGCGGTCCATGGGCCGCACGGATTCCATATCCCGCTTCACGTCTTCGCTGGCTTCCCGCTGATCCGGAGTATCCTCGTACAAGAACGACGACTCCATCTCCATCTGCCAGTGCGTGTCTTTCGAGAAGGCAAATCCCGTGGCGGCCTCCCGGCGCGCGTAAAGCTCGAGCAGCTCCGCAGTCATTGCCTCGATGACCCGCTCGGTCTTCCTCTTAAGGGTCTTCCACCGCTTGCCGCCGATACGGTGGACACTCGGGGGCTTGGCGTCGTCCGACTCGCCGACCCAACGCTCGATCAGATCGAGCCGGTACACAGGAAGGCGAAGCAACTCGCCACCGGCGTACTCGATTGTCAACGCCTCGATCTCCTCGCCGGTGACCTCGAGGCGCTCCAGGCCGACGAAGCGTCCCACGCCGTGATCCATGTGGACCACGTAATCTCCAGGGGTCAGGTGCGAGAGGCTCTCCAGAGCGACGGCTCCCCGAAAGCGGCGGCTTCGGCGAACTCTGCGGGTTCGGCGGAAGATCTCGTGGTCGTTGAGGACGCGCAGCGGCGCATCGCCACAGGTCAGCTCGAACCCGGTCGAGAGCGATCCCAGACCGATGTGCGTACCCGGAGGGAGTCGCTGGGCGCCGCCGAGGATCTCCTCCAGCCGCTGGAGTTGACCGTCGTTGTCGCAGAGCAGGAGTGTATCGTGGCCGGTAGCGCTGCCCTCCTGGAGGTAGGCCTCCAGCTTGGTCATGTCGCGATCGATTACTGGTGGCGCGCTCGCCGCAATGCTCGCGCCATGTCCGAGGGCCTCGTCCAGTTCGAGTCTGGGAAAGAGCCTCAACCGTCGAGCGAAGTCCTCGGGTTCCAGGAAGAGCGAGGAGGGCGCTGGCGGAGTCGTGCCCGAGTCGACGAGCGCGTCGTACAACGTCGAGACGCGTGTCCACGTGCGTTGCACATCCTCCGGGATCTCCCATGCACCGAGACGGGTGATGATCGCGTCGGCGGGCAGCAACTCGAGCAGGGATCTGGCAACGGTACGATCCGCGTTCTCTTCCTTTCTCCGGAAGTCGACCGGCAGCACGTGCGTCTCCACCAGCTCTCCCGTAGAACGCTGATCCAGGATGTCGAAGCTGCGGACCGACTCGATTTTGTCGCCCCAGAACTCGATGCGCACCGGTTCCCCCGCCGCAACGGAAAAGACATCCAGGATACCACCTCGTACGGCGAACTGGCCCACTGCCTCGACCAGAGCCACCCTCTTGAACCCCTGCGCCTCGAGGTAGGCCGGTAGCTCCGAGAAGACCACCGCGTCACCCGTGCGAAACGTCCGCCTCAGCTCGGCCAGTAGTTCCGGAATGGGGACTCGCTCCTGGAGTGCCCGCGGGGTGGTGACGAGTATCTGCGTACGGCCGGACAACAGGGCCTGCACTGCTTCGACCCTCAAGCCTCCGATCTCGAGATGTGGCTCCGACTCCTCGTAGGGCAGTGCCTCTTTCTGCGGATACAGGTGGGAGGGCCCGGAGCCGCCTAGTACTGTCTCTAGGTCCGCCTCCGCCGCGATCGCGTCCAACGGCGTCGGAGCCAAAGCGACAAAGACTCGCTCCCGATTCGCTCGGTGGAGCGCCGCGAGCACCACGGGGCCGAGCGAACCCACCGCTCCCCCGAACCGAACCACCGTACCCGGTGTCGGAAGCCCCTTGGTGAGGGTCTCGACCGTCGGGCACGACCCAACTGCGCTCAGGATCGGGTCAGGCCGCGACATCGGGCACGGGGCCTTTCGAAGCCTTGCGTAGCTTCTTGGTGGACGTCGCGACCCGACCTGCGGCCGCCATCAGTGGTTCGATCGTCATCAGAGCCACCGCAGCCAGAAGCAGCGGCCACCAGAGCTCGGGACCCCGACGCGTCCGGAAGACGGCACGAGCCCAATCTTCTTCTCGATCGACGGACACTACGCCCGGTCCGATCACGACGGAGAGTTCGTCCTCCGAAACGCGTTCCAGGCCCGACTCGTCCACCGGCGTGTTGAGCGCGACGACCGCGACCGTCGTATCCGAAGCGAAGAACGTGTAAAAGCCGGCCTTGCCCGTGCCACGGACCGTGCGCGTGCCGTCGATTTTGAACTCTTCTCCGGACGGGAAGCGCACGTGCGTGGCGCCCGCGGGCGCGGGCAGGTGTGTACCTGCTTCCAGTTCACCCGCTGAGCCCGCCCGCCCGGCCCATGCGCCTGCCGCCCAGTCGATGAATCGCAGCATACCCGTCGATACCGGCAATGTAGTAGATGGCGCATCGAGTGATGAGGCTAGCAGAAGGTAGCGGCGGCCGAACGCGTCGGTGCCCTGAACGGCCCATGGGTCGGTGCTCACCTCGGCAAGCGTTCGGGTCGGCGTGGTCGGGGCGGTGGCGAGCGTCATGCCGTACCACGCCTCGACACGCACGTCTTCGAGTGGTGCGGGAAGCGCGCGGCCATCCAGCTTCGCGGCGCCCGATCGCGCGCGCACCTCGTACCGCCACGGAATACCGGCGTCCGCCAGGCGGCGATTGAGTGCCGGAAGCAGCGTGGCATCTGATGCGGGCACGATGAGCGCCGCCCCTTTGACGCCGAGAAGGTCGAGGCCCTCACCACCGGCGGAGATGAGCAACTCCGCATCAGCGGCTCCAGCGCTGACGACTCGGTTGGCGGACTCGAGCACGGAGATGGCCTCGTCTATGAACATGCCCGTGTCACCCGTTGATGCGAGGTGTGGCGCCGGGCGCGAACGGTACGCGAAGTACCGGCGATCGTCGGCACGGAGAGCGTCGGGGTCGGTGTCGGCATAGCCGCGGACCCACCCGGCTCCAGCCGGCGGCAGCACCACCGACGTCGCCGAGCCGGGCTGGATGGTCGCTGCACCGCGGATGCGCTCGTTGACGACGACTCTGAGGGGTAGTCGCGAGGTGTCCCCAGTTTCCAACGCGGTCACGGTCACCGCTGTCCGCTGGCCCTCCAGGGGTGGCAGACCCCCTCCGACCAACACGCCACTCAGCGCGTGGTTTGGCGTCGAGGCAGCGCCTGAGGCCCAGGCCACTACCGGCAGCGTCCCGGCGGGGGCCTCCTGCGCGGGCTGAAAGGCGGTGTGCTGAAGATCCGAGAGGACATGGATTTCTCGGTGTTCGAGTTCGGCGGTCCGCAACAGTTCCGCCGCCCGCTCGAGCGCGGCGGTCAAGTTTCCTGCCGCGTCGCTCGCTTCAATGGCGTCGACGGCCGCTCTCGTCTGCGCGGCGGACGCGGGCAGGGCCGGCAGCCATGGCTCGCCGGCGCGAACGACCCAGAACTGGTCCTCGTCGGAGGCGCCATCGAGGGTCTGGCGGCCGAGCTCCTTGAGTCGATCGAGAACCCGGACCTCTCCGACGACCAGGCCGCTGCTCATCGAGTTGTCGATCACCAGGACCACCGCGGTCGGGGGGTGCGCGGAGCCGCCGCCGTTAAAGAAGAGGCGAGCACCGGCACCGACCAGTAGAACCAGGACGGCGATCCTCATGACGAGCAGGATCAGTTGGCGAAGTCGGATCTGCCGGGCATGCTCGCGCTCCGTGCGCTCGAGGTACCGAAGCGCGGGAAAGCTCAGCCGCCGGGTCTCGTGCCGGTGGAACAAGTGCAGGTATATGGGCACCCCGATCGCGAGAATAGAGACGAGAAAGAGCGGACTGAGGGCCCCCATCAGTCGACCTCCGCGAGCAGCGTCATCCGAGCCGCTCGCGCTTGCGTAGATAAGCACGCAGAGCCAGCGAGAGCGGCTGGTCGGTATCGATCACCTGATGGTCGATGCCATGGGGCCGCAGTTTTCGTTTCCACTCCGCCAGGGCATCGGCTACGGCCTCTCGGTACTCGACCCGAATGTCGGCCACGCTCACCAACAGTTCGTCGTTAGTCTCCGGATCGTAGAAACGCGCCTCCGAAGCGGCTGGAAGCTCACGCTCGCCGGGATCCAGCAGATGGAAGACGAGCACCTCGTGGCCGTGATGCCTCAGGAACTTGAGCGCGGTCAGGGTTTCGTCCGGGCGGACGAGTAGGTCCGAGAGCAAGACCACGAGGCCGGCGCGTCGGAGGCGTACCGCCAGGTCCCGCAACGCACCTTCGGCCGACGTTCCTCCGGTCGCTTGGAGCGCTGCCAGTCTGCGCGCGAGCTCAGTCCACTGACGTCGGCCGCCCCTCGCCTGAACTCGCTTCACGACCGTGTCGTGGAACGCCACCAGCCCCACCGAGTCGCCCTGGCGAAGCAGGATGAGTGCCAGCGACGCAGCCAGGTGCTTGGCGTACCACAGCTTGCTTGGCAGCGTACCGGGGTTCGAGCTCCACCCCATCGACTCGCTGACGTCCAGAAGCAGATGGGCGCGCAGATTCGTCTCTTCCTCGAACTGTTTAACGTAGAAGCGGTCCGAGCGGCCGTACATGCGCCAATCGATGTACCGGAGATCGTCCCCGGCCTGGTAGGCGCGCAGCTCCGCAAACTCCGCCGAGAAACCCCGGTGGGGTGAGCGGTGCAGACCCATCAGAAAGCCCTCGACGACCTCACGGGCGATGAACTCAATGCCACCGAGCTGGGAGAGCGTCGCGGGATCGAGCAGATCGGGCCGCGAGGTAAGCGAGACGGTACGTGGGTCGTCCATAGAACCCTGGAAGCTACCGGCGTGCCGGGCGCCGCTCAACGGGGCACGAGGCACGTCGACTACTCTGTCCTCCCGAGTCCGTCAGGGTGTCCTCGGCTGGGGACGGAAACGGCTCTGAACGCCAGGAATGAAGGGGTTCGAGACATGGCACGGCTGTTGCCCTTCTAGCGGTCCAACCCAGGGGATCGAAGATGCGAAGAGTGCTGTCGCTCGGGCTGCTGGCCGTTTTTGTCGCGCCACCAGTGGAGGCGCAGGAAAGGGCGTACGACTCGCCGCTCGAGGCGCGCGTGTGGCTCGACCGTGGTGACGAGCCGGTGCTTCAGCGGGGCGACCGAGTGAGGGTGTACTACCGGACGTCCCTCGACGCGCATACCGCGATCTTCAGGATCGACACCGACGGACATATCACTTTGGTGCAGCCCGCGCAGCCCGGTGCCGAGGAGCTCACTCGCGGGGGGCGTGACTATCGCCTCTTGTTCCCACGGTCGGCGCAATGGGTCGTCGGGGAGTATCCAGGGATCGGCTATTACTTCATCATCGCCGCGGAGCAGCCACTCGACTTCTCCAGTTTCGAGTACGTCCCGGAGGAGGATCGGTGGGACCTGGGTCGCGTCGGGGAGACCGTCTACGAGGACCCGTACCTCGCCATCGACGCTTACGTGGCGGAGCTCATCTCCGACTGGGAGGTCGCCCCGTACGCGCTGGACTTCATCGAATACAGCGTGGGCGAATCGCACAGCTACCCACGCTTTCTGTGCTACGATTGCCACGGGTACCAGCCCTACACGAGCTGGAACCCGTACACCTACGCGTGCACGGATTTTCGCGTGGTGCTGTGGGACGACCCGTACTACTACCCCGCCTATCGCTACGTGGGCACCCGCGTCGTCTTCCCAAGACCTCTTCGTGATCGTCCGAGGTACGCCCTCGCCGCGCGCGCGCGCGGCGAGGGTTGGTCACCGCTCGTACGTGCGCGCCAAGCGCCGCCACTTCCGCGCCGGGTGACGCAGTACAAGGAGCGGGACGTGGCGACGACTCCGAGGTCGGCAACGCCCGTCCGGCGCTCCGCGACTTCGACTCCGAGTTCGGCGCCGCGCGTCCGACGCTTCTCAACCAGGACTCCGAGCTCGGCGCCCAGACAGGCCGTGCCCCGCCGATCCGCGACAGCTGCGGACCGCTCCCAGGAGACTCCCAACCCCGCGCGGCGGTCGGCCAAGCCGGTGACTCCGTCCTCCGCCACACCGCGACGCCCAGCCTCGTCCGAGTCGAGAGCACGCCCTACTTTGCGGCGCCGGCCGGTGCCGACGCGCATACGAGCCGGAACGCCCCGGGACACCAACCTGCGACCACCGACCAATGCCCGGCCGAGCACTAGCCGCACCCCTGCCAGGTCCGGCTCGCCGGCTCGCGTGGCCACGCCGCGCGGCACGCGCCAGCAGGCTCGCGGTGCGCCGCCGCCCGGTAGGGCGCCCATAACTCGACGCGCGCCGTCGAGCGGTTCCCGGCCCTCCGCGTCCACGTCACGCCCGAGCACCTCGCGCGCGAGGCCGACAACGGGCGGCGCGCGCCCCGCGCCACCCCGGCCGACCACTCGGGCGACCCCGGCGCGGCGGCCGACGCTGCGAGCCCGGCCGAAGCCGCCACCGACGCCGGGGCGGGCGCGGCGAAGATGACGGTGGTGGCGAGGCTCCCTAGCGGTTTTCGAAAGAGATAACGACTTGCCCCAGCAGGTTCTCCCCGATGTCGCCCGTCTGCCGCGCGAAAGCCGCAGACAGGTTGAGTGGGCCGAGCACGAGGCTCGCACCGCCGCTGTATTGAATTCCGCCGGTGATCACGGCGGCGCCACCCCGGATGTGCAGGACTTTCAGGCCGCGGAACTCGGCACCGGCACCCAGATGGAACTTGGGCGACAGCGCGATCTCTTCGTCGCTGAAACGACTGTGCAGGTCCCCCGAGACCGTGAAGTCCTCGGACAGGTCGAGCGCGGCGCCGATCTGAAGGGACGGCTTGAACGTCAGGTCGTCGACCGCCGCTTTCAGTGCGGCGGGCGCACCACCGTAGGCCACTGGATCGACTTCGCTGAAGGTGGTATCCCGGTCGAAGAAGGCTGAAGCCGGTCGGTACGCCAGCTCCGCGACATCCCATTCGAAGGTGTTGAGCACGTTGGTCACGGACGCTCCGAACGAGAAACGATCCCGCTTCATCATGAAGCCGAGGTCGAGTCCGATCCCCGTACCGCCAGCCGCCGGGTCTTCGAAGTCGCAATTGATGTCTTCGCCCTCTACGACGATTTCACAGGTGTGCACCATGGGAAAGTTCGCGCTTACCTCGAGAGGGTCCGCATGCGCGTTGCCCGAGCTGCGCCCGATGCCGACTCCGTGACCAACGGTGTACTTCACGGTGGCGCCCACAGCCATGTCTCCCGTGGCACTACTGATAGGGATGCCCAGGCTGGCTGACGCCCGCGGTCGTCACGGCGAAAGCGTCCAGCGCTCCGCCGGCCAGATCGAGGTCGGTGGCCGCCCCGGTTCTGCCGGCGTTTCCGAACAGCAAGGCCTCCATCATGCCCGGGGGCAGGTCGACGGCGGCTGAAACGACGGTGGACGCTTGCAGGCCGATGTTGCCGAAGGTCAGCGCCAATTCGGAGATGTCGACGCCCGCCGTGCCCGTTTGGCCGCCGTCAGCGGTGATTTCGTCCAGCCAAGTCTGCTTGGTGGCGTCCGGGACGACTATGTCCTCGAAGTCCGTCAGGTCGCTCAAGGTGATCGGATCTAGTCCGGACCTAGCCTGGATCGACAGGAGGGGGAACGTGAGGCTGAAGCCCGACCCGGGCATGGCAAGGCCCGCGGGATTGACGCTGATCGCGCCGAAGCCGCGCACCGTGGCGGTATTGTTGCCGGACAGGCCGAGCGCCGACGCGCTCGCGTTGGCGAGCTGGGCCGTTGCCGGTGCCGGCATGAGTCCCCAGGCGGCGAGAGCCACCAAGGCGAGCGAAACGAAAAATCTGTTCGTGCGCATGGCCTAACCCTCCCCGCCTAATTCGATGGTCGCGTCGAGCGTGACGTCGATGGTCATTTCCTGGCCCGGAATCACGGTGATCGAGCCACCGCTCGCGGTTCCCGATCCCGAGAAGGTGACGTCGGGTTGGCCGAGCCACCTTTTCAGTTCATCGTTCGTGTAACCGATGCTGGTGCTCGACGTGGCGCTGGCGTCGATCAACAGCTGCTTCGACACCGGGTTCCCGGTGGTACCGATCACAATTGTGGCCTCGACCGAAACGCCGAACGGGTTCACGATATCCAGTAGCAGCGAGGCCTCCTTGATTCGGTTGACCACGTCCTCGTCGATGTCCTCGACGTCCAGCTCTTCGTCGTCGAACTCGACCGTCCGGCTTGTGACATTGACGGTTGCGGAGCTCAGGAGCAGGGAAGTGATGGTCGTAGTTACCGTGATCTGATCACTGGTGTCGATCAGGGAGACCTGCCCCCCTAGGGAGACCACCTCTACGGAGGCGAAGAACGTAGTGCCAATCTCCTTCGAGTCGATCGAGATCGTGCTCGTCAGTGTGCCGCCCGCGGGCATCTGTTCTGTCGTGCCGTCGACGAGTACCTCGCCCAACGGAGTGCCGCCCTGCCCGTCCGTGATCGTGATCGTGAGCGAGCCGCCACCCGCGATCGGATCGAAGGAGAGGCCGTTCACGATCTCCACCTCGATGGTCGCGTTCGAGATCGTCGCGGCCGTGACGTCGGCCGGCAGGTCCTCACTCGCATTGAAGGAACCCGTGAACGAGGGGGCAGGCGCCGTAAACCCGTTTAGGGCCACGCAAGCGGGGCACAGAATGCCCAACGATTCGCTCGTCGAGAAGGGGTCGATGCTCACGCTGAAGTCACTGCCGCTTAGCGTGACACCCGTGGGCAGCAATTCCTCGACCGATAAAGTCGTCTCTTCGATCGGGACGATCCACCGCTGCTCCACAATCGGAGTCTCGGTGGGATAATCGCACCCGGCGAAAAGGAGGCATCCGGCCACGACGGCCCAAGCCATCCGGGAACGGTTCACGCGTACTCCTTGGCAGCGTGACGGTCGTGAAGAGAAGCGCCGAGTCGGCTCCTGCCAGAGGCCCGTCAGTGGGTGAGCAAAATCCGCACGGGGCCTCGGTGATCAGTGGATCCTTCTACAGTAACCTCTCTCCCGAACTCGTCAATGAAGACGTGCGCCGCAGGACTTCGAGAGCACTCGGCGCATGATTATCTTTTGGCTTGCTCCAGCCCTCGCATCTGCTAAGAAACGCGCTGATTCTTGCATACCGATCGTATCCGCAATTTCTGCATCGTGGCGCACATCGACCACGGCAAGTCGACGTTGGCCGACCGGCTCCTGGAAGGCACTCAGACGCTCACCGAGCGCCAGATGCGCGACCAGGTGTTGGACGACAACGAACTCGAGCGCGAGCGTGGGATCACCATCAAGCTGCACGCGGTTCGCATGGCGTATCAGGCCGAAGATGGGGAGGAGTATGAGCTGAACCTCATCGACACGCCTGGGCACGTGGACTTCACATACGAGGTGTCGCGCTCGCTGGCCGCGTGCGAAGGGGCGATTCTCGTCGTCGACGCGACCCAGGGTGTGCAGGCCCAAACGCTGTCGAACCTCTTCCTGGCGCTCGACGCGGACCTGGAGATCATCCCGGTCATCAACAAGATCGACCTGCCAGGTGCGGAACCCGAGCGAAGGCGGGACGAAGTCGTCGACCTTCTCGGCGTCGACGCCGACTCCGTCCTCATGGCGAGCGCAAAGGAGGGCATCGGCATCGACGACATCCTCGAGGCGGTCGTTGCACGAGTGCCGGCGCCCGAGGGTGACAAGAACGCGCCGCTGCGCGCACTTATCTTCGACTCGTATTACGACAAGTACCTCGGAGCGGTACCTTCGATTCGGGTCGTCGACGGCACCATCAAGCCCGGAGCGAAGATCACGTTCGGGACCGTGGACGCGATGTACGAAGTCACAGAGGTCGGGAGCCTGCAGCTGGGGCGGGTGCGCCGCCCGGAGCTCACGTCTGGGGAGGTGGGGTATGTCGTCGCGACGATCAAGGAGGTCGCTCACACCAAGGTCGGCGACACCATCCTCGATGCCGAGGATCGCGCGGAGGAGCTCCTGCAGGGGTACAAGGAAGCCCGTCCAATGGTGTTCGCGGGCCTATACCCGACCGACGCGGACGACTACGAGGACCTACGTGACGCGCTCGAGCGCCTCAAGCTCAACGACGCGTCGCTGCAGTACGTGGCCGAGACCTCGATCGCGCTCGGCTTCGGCTTCCGGTGCGGGTTTCTAGGGCTGCTTCACATGGAAATCGTTCAGGAACGACTCGATCGAGAGTTCGGCGTCGAGCTCATCACGACGGTTCCGAACGTGGAGTACTATGTGAGGCTGACCGACAGCTCGGAATTACACGTCGAGAGCCCGACCGCGCTGCCCGACCCCGGGCGCATCGAGTCGATCGCCGAGCCCATCGTGCTGGCACGTATCCTCTGCCCGTCCGAGTACATCGGGAACGTGCAGAAGCTATGCCACGAGCGCAGGGGAACCTTCAAAGGCATGAACTATCTGGATCCCCAGCGCGTCGAACTGGACTTCGAGTTGCCACTCTCCGAGATCGTGCTCGACTTCTATGACCGTCTCAAGAGCGGCACGCGTGGCTATGCTGGGCTTGACTACGAGTTCATCGAGATGCGGCCCGACAATCTCGTCCGCCTGGACATTCTGGTGAACGGTGATCCGGTGGACGCGTTCAGCGTGATCATCCACGAAGACAAGGCATTCTTGTACGGCCGTGACCTGGTGCGGAAGCTCAAGAAGTTGATCCCGCGGCAGCAGTTTGCGGTCGCGCTCCAGGCGGCCATCGGCAACAACATCATTGCCCGCACAAGCGTGAAGGCGGTCCGCAAGAACGTGACCGCGAAGTGCTACGGCGGTGACATTACCCGCAAGCGCAAGCTGCTCGAACGGCAAAAAGAGGGAAAGAAGCGCATGAAGTTGGTCGGCTCCGTGGAGATCCCTCAGGAGGCCTTTCTCGCCGTGCTGAACCTGGGTGACGATTGAACGGGCGGGTCTCGGTCGTGCTCTCGACGTACAATCAGCCGCGCCTCTTGGCGCTGGCGTTGCGCGGATACGCAGGCCAGACCCTCTCGGACTTCGAGGTGGTCGTCGCCGACGATGGTTCGGGGCCGGAGACGGCAAGCGTCGTGCGGCGAGCAGCCGATCAGGGACTCGACGTGCGCCATGTATGGCACGAAGACCGGGGATTCCGGAAAACCGAGGCGCTCAATCGAGCGATCGTTGCCGCCTACGGCGCGTACCTGATCTTCAGCGACGGCGACTGTATCCCAAGAGACGACTTCGTGGCCATACACGTCCGCCTTGCAGAACCGGACAGATTCCTGTCAGGTGGGTACCTGAAGCTTCCGGAGTCGGTGACGCGGGTAGTGAATGAGACGGACATCGACTCCGGGGACGTCTTCGACGTCTCGTGGCTCCGGAAGAGGGGATGCCACCCGGGGCGTCGAGCCCTGCGGTTCACTAGGAGCCTCACGCTCGCTCGTGCACTCGACGCCATCACGCCAACCCGACCGACCTGGAACGGACACAGTGCTTCGACTTGGAGGGAACATCTCCTGAGCGTCAACGGTTTCGACCTGGAGATGGGATGGGGTGGTCTCGACCGGGCTGTGGGCGAGCGGCTCGAAAACGCCGGGGTCCGCGGCAAGCAGATTCGGCACCGAGCAGTCTGTGTGCACCTGCATCACGAGCGCCCCTATAAGGACCCAGCGGCGACCACAGCGAACCGGGACATCCGGGATCGTATTCGCAGACATCGCGAAACGCGTGCGCCGAGCGGTCTGGCAGAAACCGAGGCGGTCCAGGCGGCCGCACGCATCTACCCCGAGGTGAGCGCGTGAGCGGCCGTTGGGTTGTCGGAGTCGACATCGGGGGCACCAACCTGGTCGTGGGTCTCGTCCCCGTCGGGGGAGGCGATCCGGTGGCGTTGCGGTCTCGTGCCACCGAGCCCGAGCGAGGTGCGGACGCCGCAGTAGCCGATATCGAGCGCATGGCCGGAGACGCGATCGCGGAGGTTCTAGAGGGACACGGCGGTTCCCGTGACGATATCGTCGGCGTCGGGGTCGGTTGCCCCGGCCCCCTCGACCTCGATGCCGGGGTCGTGATCGCGACGCCAAACCTCGGGTGGACCGACTATCCCATCCGCGACCGCATCGCGCATGTACTCGACTTGCCTGCCACGCTCGACAACGACGCCAACTGCGCCACTTATGGCGAATGGTGGCAAGGGGCAGGGAGGGGCGTCAGAAGTCTCGTAGGCGTCACGCTGGGCACAGGGATCGGAGGCGGCGTGATCCTAGCTGGCGCCATCGTGCGCGGCGCTTCGGGGAGTGCGGGTGAGATCGGCCACACGACTATCGATCTCAACGGGCGGCGCTGTGCGTGCGGTAACTACGGATGCCTGGAGGCATACGCGTCCGGTCCGAACATCGCCGCGCGTGCGCGGGAGGGCATAGAGGCCGGCTACGAGTCAGTGTTGTCGGAGATGGTGGAGAATGACCTCGAACTAATCACGGCCGCGACCGTGTACGAGGCCCTCGTGCTAGGCGATGAGTACGCCCACGAAGTGATGCTCGAGACCGCCAAGATTCTTGGAGCTGGCGTCGCCAATATCGTCAACACCCTCAACCCGGAGGTCGTCGTCATCGCTGGGGGCGTCACGCGCGCGGGCGACCACCTGTTCGGGCCGTTGCGCTCCGAGGTACGCCATCGGGCCTTCAAGTCCGCGGTCGAAGCGTGCGAGATCGTGCCGGGGGATCTCCGGGAAAACGCGGGTGTGATCGGCGCCGCCGGCATCTTCCTCGCGGAGGGTCTATAAGGCTCGTGACCCGACCGCGCACGCTGGGCGTACTCGGAACGCTGGTCTGGGATCGGATCTGGGACCGCGACGGCCGTTCCGAGCCGATCGAGGAATGGGGTGGCATCGGGTACGCGCTCGGCGCGCTCAGTGCCTCGATTCCCGAGGGATGGCGACTGCTCCCGATCCTCAAGTTGGGTCGTGACCTCGCCGAGGACGGCCGCCACTTCCTCCGGAGTATTCCGGGCGTCGATGACTCGGGGATCATCGTCGTGCCGGAGCCGAACAACCGGGTCGAACTGCGATATCAGGACGACGCCCGACGTATGGAGCGGCTCACGGGAGGGGTGCCTCCCTGGACCTGGCCGGAGCTGGCGCCGGTGGTCGATCTGTGTGACGCGCTCTACGTGAACTTCATTTCGGGCTTCGAGATGGACTTGGGCACCGCACGGGCGTTGCGCGTGGGCTACCGTGGCCCGACCTACGCCGATCTCCACTCGCTTTTCCTCCACACGACCCAGCATGGCGTGCGCGCGCCTCGGACCCTCCAGGCGTGGGAGGCGTGGCTGCGGTGCTTCGATGCCGTCCAGATGAACGAGGATGAATTCGAGCTGCTCGGTGCTCAGGGTGACCCATGGGCGCTCGCCGCCGGAGCGCTTGGCCTTGGCCTGCGGCTCGTCACCGTGACGCTCGGGCACCGGGGCGCCGCCTTCGTGTCGTCTGCCGACTTCGTTTCCGACCCGAAGCGATGGCGGCAGGACGATCGGGTCGCGGTGTCGACCGGCGCGCACAGTGGTAAGATCGGGCTGCTCGACGCTCCCAGAATAGGAGATCCGACGGGTTGCGGGGACGTCTGGGGTGCGACGGCTTTCGCTCGGTTGTTGGGAGGTGACGACCTTGAGACCGCGATGACCCACGCGAACCGGCTCGCCGGGCGAAACGTGGATCACCGGGGCGCGCGGGGGCTGTTCCGACACCTGACGGGACGACTCTCACAAGTGGAGGAGGGTGGGTGAACGTAGTGCCAGTGCCAGGATCGCTGGACCACCAGACGGTCGACGATCTGCTCGACGACGCCGCCTCGATGCGCGAGGAGCGATTGCTCTTCGACGCCCGTCACGTGCGCTGGGTCGACCCTAACGGCATGGTGGCCCTCCTGGCGGCGGGGACGGTGGCAAGAGACCGCCAGGGCGCGCTGCCGCGCCTGGAGTCGCCGGAGAGCATCGACGTACTCGGTTACCTCAGTCGGATGGGCTTCTTTCGCGAGGCTCAGGGAATCTTCGAGTTCGATGGACACGCGCCGCGTCGTGCTTCGGTTCCCTCGGACGTCCTGCTGGAGATCACGCCCATCGAAGGGAATGCGGACGTGCACAAGGTCGTGGACCGGGTGCAGAGCAGCGCGGGGGCCGTGCTCTCGTCGAAACTCCACTACCCGCCGACAGCGGTCGTGCCGTTTTCGGTCATCCTCTCGGAAGTGTGTCAGAACATTGTCGAGCACGCGGACGCGTCCGGGTGGGTTGCGGCGCAAGCGTACAACTGGGCGCGGCGGCTCGGGCGGTACGTCGTGGTGATCTCCGTCATGGACCTCGGCCGCGGCTTCCGCGGTTCTCTCACCGACGAGCACTCGGCGCGATACGGAGACAGGTGGGGTGATACGACGGCGCTTGAGGCCGCGTTCCTTCATGGACTGACTCGCTTTCCGGACTCCGGCCGCGGCCAAGGAATCCAACAGATTCGTCGTCAGGTGCAGCGCTGGAACGGCGCGATTACGATCCGGAGTGGCACCGCGCGCATTGGTCAAGTACCGGAGTGGGACGACTCGCCACCGCTCATCGATACGCTCGAACCGTTTCCCGGCGCTCAGATCAGCATCATCCTGCCCGCGTGGGTCGACGAATGAGCGACGTCCCACTGGATCCCATCGCGATCGACGTCGGCAGCCTGGTCCAGAAGACGGTCACATCCCTTTATTCGCACCTGGTCACCCGCCCCACGGGTCGTGCGGTTCGATTGGCGATCGAGACGCAACTGAGTGGTGCGGGTGAGCGGTCGCTCTCGCTCATCGATCTATCCGAGGTGACGATTCTCGACTACTCGTGCGCGGACGAGGTCGTCGCAAAGCTTCTGCAGCGATATCTGGTGGAAGACATACACGAGGCGTTCTTCGTGTTCCGCGGCGTACGTGAGCCACATCGAGACCAGATCCAGGTCGTGTTGGAGCGCCAGAGCCTGATCGCGGTCGCCGAAACCGAGCCGAGCGGTTTCGAGTTGCTCGGCGCCGCCGAGCCCGTCGAGGCGGCCAGCTGGCGGACGCTCGAACAACACGGGCTTGTCACAACGGAGGAGTTGACCGACCTCTTCCCGGAAGAGGACGCGCGCTCCGCGCTCGACCAGCTGGTCGAACGGCGCGTCGCTTTTCGGAGTTCTGTTTCGGGCCGTTACCATGCGCTCAGCCGACTAGTTCAACATCTCTTGTAGGCGCGTTCTCCGCGCCGCCGCCCTAGGGAGGCAGAAATTGTCCGACGAACAGAAGCCGGCTCACCCCCAGGGCCCCGCGACGCTCGCCATCCACGGGGGCAAAGAAGAGAAGCACCCTGGGAAGCCTGTGGTTCAGCCCATCGTGCAGAGTGCGACGTTCCACTGGGCTACGCCCGACGACGGCGAGCTGCTCTACAGCCGGTACGGGAACAACCCCAACCAACTCATGGTTGGGCGGAAAATCGCGGCGTTGGAGGGTACCGAGGCCGCGGTAGCGCTCGGAAGTGGCATGGGCGCGACCGCCATGACGTTCCTCGCGCTCGCCGAAGCGGGAGACCACATCGTGGCTTCGTCGTACCTATACGGTGCCACGCAGGCGCTGCTCGCGTACGAGCTCCCACGACGGGGGGTCACGACGACTTTCGTCAGCCCGGAGTCGCTCGACGAGTGGCGGGATGCGTTGCAGCCGAACACGCGGGTCTTTCACGTCGAATTGCCCACCAACCCCAGCCTGCGTTTCTTCGACCCGAGGCCGATCGCGGCACTCGCGCGTGAACATGGAATTACTGTCACCTGCGACGCCACGTTTGCTTCGCCGGTGAACTTCCGTGGTATCGAGGCGGGCATCGACGTGGTCATCCACAGCGCTACGAAGTATCTCGGAGGTCACTCGGACCTGATCGCCGGAGCGGTCGCTGGCACGAGCGACCTGGTGGAGGAAGTCACGCGGCTCTCGCGCCTGTACGGCCCGGCGCTGGACCCTCACGCTGCGTGGCTGTTGGACAGGGGCATGCGAACGCTCGACGTGCGTATCGCCAGGCACAACGCGAACGCCGCCGCGATCGCAGAGTGGTTCGTTACGCAGGAACAGGTCGTGACGACGATTTACCCTGGCCTGGCCAGCCACCCCGACCATTCGATTGCCGCCGAGTTGATGAACGGATTCGGGGGCGTGGTGAGCGTCGTGCTAGCGGGGGGCGGGGATGCCGCGGATCGCTTCATGCGCGAGCTGAAGGTAGCGTTGGCCGCGCCCAGCTTGGGAGGCGTGGAAACGTTGGTCTCACAACCGCGCCACACGTCGCACGTCGGGCTGAGTCCGGGAGAGCGCGACACCCTGGGGATCCCTGAGGGCTTCGTCCGCATAAGTGTAGGGATCGAGGACGTCGAGGATCTCATCACCGACTTCGATCAGGCGCTACGCGTGGGCTCCTAGGGCCCGGTTAGTCTTCCTACGTGCCGCCCATGAATGGATAGGTGTAGTCGGTGGGAGGCACGAAGGTCTCCTTGATCGAGCGCGCACTCACCCAGCGTAGCAGGTTCAACATCGAGCCCGCTTTGTCGTTCGTCCCGGATGCGCGCGCGCCGCCGAACGGCTGCTGGCCCACGACGGCGCCGCTCGGCTTGTCGTTGATGTAGAAGTTCCCGGCCGAGTAGCGAAGCGCCTCCATCGCCTCTCGGATGGCATTACGATCTCTGGCGAACACTGCGCCGGTCAGCGCGTATGGAGACGTGCTATCCACGACCTTCAGCGTCTCCGACCAATCCGCGTCGTCATACACGTATATCGTGATCACCGGCCCGAAGATCTCCTCGCGCATAGATCTGTAGTCGGGCGTCTTGGCGACTATGATCGTGGGCCGGATGAACCAGCCTTCGGAGTCATCGCACTCGCCCCCCACGATGACGTCCGCATCGTCGGACGCCTGGGCCTCTTCGATGTAGCCCCGGATTTTTTCAAACGCCCTCTGATCGATGACTGCGTTCACGAAGTTGGTGAAGTCGCGCGGATCGCCCATGGTCAGCGCCGCGGTCTCCTCCGCCAGCGGGCCCTCGAGTTCCGCCCACATGCTTGCAGGGATGTATGCCCGAGACGCCGCGCTGCACTTCTGTCCTTGGTACTCGAACGCGCCGCGGACTATCGCTGTCTTCACGGCGGCTGAGTCGCCGCTGGGATGCGCGACTATGAAGTCCTTCCCACCGGTCTCGCCGACGATGCGCGGATAACCCTCGTAGGTCCCCATGCTGTCGCCGATCGTCTTCCAGAAGGTGTGGAAGACGCGGGTAGAACCGGTGAAGTGTATACCGGCGAACTCGGCGCGCGCGAGTAGAATGCTCGTGATCTGGGCGGAGTCACCGGCGATGAGGTTGATTACGCCGGCCGGCAAGCCGGCCTCCTCGAACAGCCTCATGACGTAGTAGTTCGAGAGGATCGCCGTGTGGCTTGGTTTCCAGACGACGGTGTTCCCCATCATCGCCGGCGTACCGGAGAGGTTGGCTCCGATCGCCGTGAAGTTGAACGGCGTCACCGCATAAACGAAGCCCTCGAGCGCCCGATACTCGGAGCGGTTCCACATCCCCTGGTCGGGCATCGGCTGCATCGCATAGATCTGCTGGGCGAAGTGCGCCCCGAATCGGAAGAAGTCGATGATCTCGCACGCCGAATCGATCTCGGCCTGGAAGGCGGTCTTGCTCTGCCCCAGCATCGTCGCGGCGTTCAGCTTCTGACGCCACGGCCCAGAGAGCAGTTCGGCGGCACGCAGGAAGATCGCAGCACGGTCCTCCCAGCGAGTCGTCGACCAGTCGGCGTGCGCGTCCAGGGCAGCCGCGACCGCTCGATCGATCTCTTCGGGCCCAGCCTCGTGCGCGCGTGCGATGACGTGACCAGACGAGTGCGGCATCACTACGTCGAACGTACTCCCGGTGCGTATCTCTTCGCCCCCGATGACGAGCGGGATTTCGATCACTTCACTCGCTTGCCCCTCGAGTTCGGCCTTTAGCTCGGCGCGCTCGCTAGTGCCGGGTGCGTACGAGAGAACCGGCTCGTTCGATGGAGGTGGAATGGTGGGGATGCCATTCATGGCGCGAGGCGGAAGTTGGCGGGTGAACGGGATATATGGACAAAAAGAAAGGGCGGGGGAACCGCATCGTTCTCCCGCCCCCCCGGGACCTGCACGTCTTGGTCAGATCACCCGAAGAATTTCACCTTGCTCATACCCTCTCGCAACCGCTCCCAGCCGCTCTGAGTAGCCACTCCCGTGGGCGTGTAACTGTAGTAGTACTGCAGATAGTAGCTTTCGTCCGGATTCGCGGTGGAGACTGCATTGAGGACGGCCCCGAACACCCGCGCTCCGAGGCGTCGCAGTTGGTCGACAGCGCGCTCCGCCGCGCGTTGTTCGGTCTCCCCTGATCGGAGTACTATGACCACGCCGTCCGTGTGCACAGCGAGGATCGCGGAGTCGGTCACCGCGAGTACCGGCGGCGAGTCGATGATGAGATGGTCGTAGCGTCCCTCGAATTCCTCGATGAGGCGAACCATTGTCTTGGAGTTGAGCAACTCGGACGGGTTCGGGGGGAAGGGGCCCGATGGAAGGAAGTCGAGGTTCGGCAGCACGTTGGGTCGCACCGTTTCTCTGGGTTCCGCGTCCCCGATGAGCAAGTTCGTAAGGCCCGGCTCTCTCAACAGGTCGAGGGCGCGGTGCAGGGAGGGGCGCCGCAGGTCCGCGTCGATCAGCAATACGCGGTGCCCCTGCTGGGCGAGCATGACCGCGAAGTTCACGGCGGTTGTCGACTTGCCCTCGGAAGGGCCCGGGCTCGAGAAGAGCACTGTGCGAATCGGATCTTCGTCCGAACTCATGAACATGAGATTCATGCGCAGGTTTCGGTAGGCCTCGGCGGCCGGATCGAGCGGATCCATTGCGACGACCAGAGGTCGGCCGCGACCCGCGAGTGCCGCCCCCCCGTCAACGTCGCCATCGAGGCGACGAAGGCTCGGAATCACCCCGAGTACCGGGATGCCGAGAAGCGATTCGACGTCGGAGCTGGTCCGCACCGTACGGTCGAGATACTCGAGGAAGAATGCCGCGCCGATGCCGAGGATGAGCCCGAGCAGTGCTCCGAGGCCGACGGCGACCCGACCCCGGCCGGGAATGGGCGACGCGCCCGTCGCTGGGTCGAGAATATCGACGTAGGGCGCCGCGGCTCCGCGGGTGATTTGCGCCTGATACAACTGGGACAGTATGAACTGATGAGACTCGAGGTCGATCCGAGTCTGAGCCTCGAGGGTCGCCATCTCGCTCTCGAGCTCCGGGAACTCGGCCATCTGCTCTCGTAGCTCGCCGTCTTGTGCGATAAGAATGGCGAGACGGTCGTCCACTACGCCCAGGCTCGCGATCGTGGCTTGCTGCAGTTGTCCGGCGAGCTCGTCGATCTCCGCTCTCACCGCGAGGACCTGCGGGTGGCCCTGACTCAGCCTCTGTTCCTGGACCAACGCGCGTTCCTTGGCCAGACTAGTCTGGATGTTTCCGATGACGCTGCTGACTTGTCGGTTCGAGTTTGGCGGCAGTTCGGCCAGCACCGCGGAAAGGTCCGTGCCCGCGACCCCCGAAGTTTCGATCGTGTTGTTGAGAGTCGCCAGCACGAGCCGCTGACGATCCCACTCTTCACGTTCGTCCCCAATGCGCTGCGACTGGTTGGCCAGGTTCCGCTCTTGAAGGGAGAGCGTCGTGAACTGGCGGGAAGTCTTGAAGTCACGCAGGGCATCACGCGAGGTAGCGAGCGTGGCGTTGGAATTGTCCAACTGTTCTCGGATGAACTGCTCGTTCAGACGCGCTGACTCACGCACCTTAGCGGCTCCGTAGTCGCGCAACGTGAGCCCCGCCGCGTTGAGGATGTCCACTACCAGGAAGGGGTCATGGTGGACCATGCTCACATCCACGATGTTGGTCTCGGTCCGCGGTATGGAGACAAAAACGATCTCCCCCGTGGCTTGACGCCTCGGCAAGGTCACCAGCTCGAACGAACGCGGCTCTTCGTCAGGAATCCCCACGACCACGAAGCGGAATTGATCCGAAACCAGAAGCGTGCCGGCCGGCGCTTCGCCGACCACAGCGTCGTCGGAGGCCTGGATGAATCGCGCGTGGGTGCCGTCCGCGTTGTAAATCAGGCGGTACGACTGATAGTCCGGGACGTCCGGCGAAACCCATACGTCTCGCATGACCAGCGAGCGAGGCGACTCCGCGGGTACCCGCGTGAGCCGCATTCCTAAGGAGTCGACGACCTCTTCTCGGATGGTTGCGGAGCCGAGAACCTGAATCTCCGACTGTATTGGATCGACGAAGAGATTGATCCCACCCATGCGTGGGATATTCACGAGCCCCGCCTGCCGCTCTTGCGGGTCGTTGACCTGCAAAGCGATCGTGGCTGAATAGCTGATCAGCGCTTGCGAGATCGACCAGATAGATGAGGCGGTCGTAACAGTGAAGATCACCAGCACGAGCCAGAGGCGCCGCGCGATGACCATCCAATAGTCGGAGATGTGAGGCGTAGCCCCTAGTTCCTCCGGACTGGGATCGACGTACGGTTGCTCAGCAGGATCGATAGTCATGCGCCTCTGGGGGGATGGTATCTAGTCGTACCCACGATACTGCACGGCTCGTTCCCGCTCCAGTACCCGAGATTTCAGGAGTAAACGTTTGTTTGCTCGGGTTCTCGCAAACTCTGCGGAAGACGTTGATAAATCAATGATCGATTACCCCACGAAGCGGGGCCTCGAACGGATCGGCCCTGGGCTCGAGATTCGGTCGACCGGTACCTTTCTTCCGGGTTTAGGCTACTTTTTTCCGCGCTCCGCGCAGGTGTCGCGGCTGCGGCCCACTGAGAGGAGCCCATCCGTTCGGCTGGCTGAACCATAAGATTGGACATGAATTCACACGAGTTGCGTAGCTCGGTCATGGCCGCCCTCTCCCGCATCAGGCACCCTGGGAGTGAGCGCGACCTCATTGCTGGCGGACACGTACAGAACCTCGAAGTGGACGACGACGGTGTCGTGCGCTATCAGTTTCTGCTGCGGCCGGAGGACTCAGGGGAGTTGGTAGGGGAGGCCCGCGCGGCGACCGAGGCGGTCGGAGGAGTTACTGACGTCAAAGTAAACGTGCAGCTTCCCCAGATGGCTGGGTCCGGTAGCGAAGGGAGGCAGGGCGGGCTAAAGCCTGGATCGGTCCCAGCCCCGACGCCCAAGCCAGGCATGCTCACGAGCGTGAAGCAGGTGATCGCCGTGAGCTCGGGTAAGGGTGGCGTCGGCAAGTCCATGGTCGCTGCGAACCTTGCCGCGGCGTTTGCGCATGCGGGCCGTGCGGTCGGGCTCTTGGATGCGGACATTTACGGCCCGAATATCCCCCTGATGTTTGGCGTGAACCGGCGTCCGTATGTGAGCGGCGGGCAAGGCCAGGAGCTTATTGAACCTCTCGAAGCCCACGGGGTGAAGCTCATGAGTCTCGGGTTTCTTCTCGACAAGGAGCAGCCGGCGATCATGCGTGGACCCCTCATCTCCGGGATCCTCAAGCAGTTCTTGGAGCAGGTCGATTGGGGTTCGCTGGACCTACTGGTGCTCGACATGCCTCCGGGCACCGGGGATGCTCAGCTCTCCCTGGCGCAGACGATCGACCTGGATGGCGTCGTGATGGTGACGACGCCGCAGGACGTCTCCACCGGCGACGTGCGGCGGGGCGTGAAGATGTTCGAACGAGTTAATACCCGTGTGCTCGGCGTGGTCGAGAACATGAGTGGGCTGGTGTGCCCGCACTGCGAAGAGATCATCGACGTCTTCGGCTCGGGTGGGGGAGAGGTGCTGGCCAAGGAGATGGAACTCTCGTTCCTCGGACGCGTGCCGCTAGATCCGGCGGTGCGTATGGCCGGGGACGATGGAGCGCCCACGGTCCTTTCGGCACCGGAATCGGCAGCAGGCGCGGCGCTCATCGTGGTGAGGGACGCCGTCGAGGAACGCCTAAAGGCTTTGGCGGAAGCGTAGGCCGCCGGCTATTCGCCTAGCCACTTCCGGTCGGCCGCGGACAGCGAGCCTCCACCGGTCATCTTCTCGAAGATCTTCACGGCAATCCAACCCACTAAGAGGACCGGTGCGACCTTGAAGAGCAGGAAGAACGCGAGGCCGAAGGTCAGTGAGAACAGCGTGCCGACGATCGATAGCACGACTCCGGCGACGAGAAGGGTCACAAGGCCCACCGCGAAGAATGTCAGTAGCGTGCCGATCATCGTGTCCTCCTAACGAACCTCGGTGTCACTCAGCGAACCCACTCAACCTTGACGCTGCCGAACGCGGCGTCCAGGTCGATCGTCACTTTCCGGTCCGCGTCTTCCCAGTCGCGCGAGTAGTACGCGTCTCCCCGCTTGACCAAGCCTTCGGAATCCAGGGACACCAGGAAGCCGTCCTTTCTGAGCCGCACACCTAGCCCTTCCGGGATCCGGAGCTGGAGCGCCCCCAGGCCCATGTCGATCGAGACCTTCGCATCGCGCTGCCAGCGGCCGTCGAACCAGAGCGTGACTTCGCCCACGCCTGCGTCGACCTCGATGCGTTCGGCGTTGAGATTGCCGAGATGCCGTGCCTCGAACTCGGCCGCCCCGATCTTGAAGCGTGCCGTCGACATGCCTACCGAGTTGGGCTCCGAGATATCGATAGTCGACTGCGAGGCTCCCGTGCTCAGATCGAGGTCCGTCAACGCCAGGCCGCCGAGGTCGATGTCAGCTCGTACCGCTCCGAACTCTAGATCCAAGTCCATCGGGATCCCCCGCGCGAACTCGAGATCGAGTTCGCCACTCTGTTTCCGACGACCGATGTTGAAGCCCCGCCCGATCGACTCCACCCCGAGTCGCAGGCGATCGCCCGAGAAGTCCGAAACCGGCTCGAAGATATCTTTGTCGTAGCGCAGGTTCATGCGGTACAGCACGCCCCCATCCGCTGCTCTCACCTTGAGGCGACCCGCGCTGTACTCCACGAAGACCCTTACTTCGTCATTGTCCTCGATCAGGTGCGACGTCGTCACGGTCCGCCAACTTTGGCCCGCGAGGAGCCCCGGGGCCACGGCAGCGGCCACCGCGGCAAGGCAGAAGGCCTTACGCATCGTCGGGATCTTCCTCGACCTGGTCAGCTGTGGCATCGACATCCACTTCGATGTCCATGTCCATCGCTGCCTTCCATGCGGCATCCGCGTCGTACGTGGACGACCACTCCCGGCGCCGTCCCGCCCGAGTGAGCAAGACCGCTCCGAATCCGATCTGGATGGCGAAGAATGTGATCACCGCTCCCGCGAACGCGAGCAGCCCAGTGAGGAAACCGAGGAACGGCAATATGGAGATCACGTTGGCCGCCATGAAGGCGAACATCAGTCCAAAAAGCCCACCGAAGATCGTGTAGATCGGGTTCGACTTCCGAATCCAGCCGGTCCACGGGTATTGGCTGTCGGCGAGCCACTCGCCGGTATTGCGGGCGACCACGACGTACCCCACTACGCCCGCTGCGCAAGCGGCCAGCGGAAAGAGTGGTAGCCACGCGACCGCTACCGGAATGCCGATGATCGAGATCGAGAGCGCGACGGCCCCGAGAAGCCACACGGGAATCAGTAGGAGCGTGCCTGCTAGGCCGACCATCGCGGAACGGCCAGGAGCGCGTCGAGCGGTCTCGGCGATCGTGTCCACCTTGGTGCCGGCGAAGGCGACCGCGCCCGCCCCGAGAAGGCCAAGAACCAAGATGCTGATCAGGTTCTTGATGAGTTCACCGACGCCCCGGAAGACCGAGCGGAAGGGAGCCATGAGCGAAAAGCCACTGTCGTCATCGCTGAACTCCAGGCGGGTCACGTCGCGGATTTCACGACGTAGCTGACTCCGAAACTCTTCCCGCACTTCTTCGCGAACCTGGCTTCGAATCTCGGATTCCAGGTCACGCTCTTCGTCGGACAGGTCGACCAGACCGTCCTCCACGGTGCCGAGATTGCGAAGTAATCGAGCGTTGGCCAGGCGAACTTCCCCACGAACTCGGCTCTGCTCGAGTAGCTCGAGCGTGCCATCCACCACTACCACGTCGCCATCGACTTCGCCTCCGATGCGCACGTCGCCCTGGATCACCACCACCGTTCCATCCACGGTCGTTCCTGCGGGTACGACGAGGTCCTCGTCGACATGAATGGTGAAGTCACCGCGCAAGCCAGCGAGCGCCTGCTGCATCAAGCCGAGCCGACTCGTCGAGTTGAGAAGCAAGCGAAGCAGGGACGCCTCATCCCCGCTGGACAGAGACACGGTGGCGTCGCCGCTGCGCAGCGTGACATCGAACGAAGACAACGCGTCTTCCAACGCGCGGTCGACGTCCTGCGCCAGGTCGGCCAGCTCACTTGCCAACCCGGCCGGGACCGACCAGTCGGAGAGCATGCCCGCGAGCTCGCCGTCGTCCAAGGACACGGCCTGGCCGAGCAGAGACCGCCACGCGACCTCCAGATCGTCGCCCGGCTCGAACATGCCTGCGACGGCTCCATTGATCAGGACCACGCCGTCCTCGAAAGCGATCTCGAGCGTACCGTCGTCCGAGAATTCCAGTCGGAGTGCGGCTTCAGACCGACCGACCGCGATCTCCTTCGATACGACGTCGCGGAGCTGCGCCTCGAGGGCTGTGGGTGCGACCAGCAAGGCGAGGCCGAGGGCCGTCACATTGCTACGAAACAGAAGCTTGAGCATAGGGTCCATCCGAGGGATGGGTAGCGTAAACGTGTTTGTAGAGCACGCGTAGCGCGAACGCACACGCGGCTGCGTATAGGAGAACGCCTGCGGACACCACCACTGGCGCCGCTGCGAGTCCATCGACAAGCGAGAGAGCTCCGTACGCCTGGGCAATCTCCACGGCGAACGCGGACAGCGCGGCCAATCCAGCCAAGGCGATATCGCTGAACTGCCACCACGCGTACGAGGCGAGCGAGCCCGGTGTGAGGTTTGGGTGCGAGGCCAAGGCCGAGAAGACCAGCCCGGCGGTGACGGCAGGCACGACCGCGACTCCCGAGATCGCCGCCCAAGCCTTTCTCGTCTGGGGTATGAGTTTCCCGACCCACGCGACCGCCTTCTGCCACGCCGGTACCGGTACCGACACCGCGATAGCCGCGGGCATGCGCAGACCAGCCATGACCCGGCTGGTGAACGGCTTACCTGGCGCGAGACGCGGCAGGCGCTCGAGCGTCGCGAATACCGAGCGCCAAGAGTCGGCCTGCTTCGCGCACTGCGCGCACGAACTCAAGTGGGCCTCCATCCGTGCGACCTGCCTGGCCGGAACGAGGCCTTCGAGCATCTCCTGCAGTCGGTCGGCCGAAATGTGGCCATCGGCTCTACCCGGGACGAATACAGCGATCCGGGTGCGGACGCGCGCGGCGAGCGATAGGGGTCCCGGAATGCGAACGTCCGCCATGACCCGATCCTGGAAGCCCTCATGAGGGCGCACTGACGGAAGGCTATTCAGCTCGGAGAACAGGGAGCGCCAGACCTCGAGTTCCGAGGAGCACCGTGCGCACGATCCGAGGTGCTCCTCGACCGAGGCGCCCTCCCGGCGGGGGAGGTCGCCCTCGAGGAACGCCTGCAGAACTTCGGCGCTCGAATGCTCGATGGACATACCAGTCATGCGGTGTCGACTCCGTCGTGAATCCTTCGGCTGCCCTTACGGGCCCGCGACTCACGAAGTTTCACGATGAACGGTGTCTCGACACGCGCGTCACCGACGCCCAGGAAGGCGCTCTCCACGGGTCTTTTGTGCACACGTGTCATCCGTCACGAAACCAGATGAGACAGACGTTTCTTGAGCTCGGAGCGGGCGCGATGCAAATAGGTCTTCACCGTTCCGAGCGGGAGCTCCATGATGTCGGCGATCTCGTCGTAGGTGTACCCCTCGACATGGCGCAACTGAATCACAGTACGATACGCCTCGCGGAGTTCTCCGATCGCCTCTTCAATCTGCCCACCAAGCTCACGGTTCTCGACGAATTCCTGAGGGTTTTCGTCCTTCGATTCGAGCACCAGCCGCGACTGCGAGACTTCGTCCACGGTCGTCGCGTGCGGCGATCCGTCGATGGAGATCGTATCGAGCTTTCGCTTGCGCAGGTAATCGATGGTGTGGTTATTCGCGATCTTGAAGATCCAGTTGCTGAACTTGTAGCTGGTCTTGTAGGTGCCGATCGCGTTGAACGCACGAATGAACGCTTCCTGCGCCAGGTCCTCTGCCAGCGTTCGGTCTCTCACCATTCGGTAGATGAGTGAGAACACCGGACGCTCGTACCGGGAGAGCAATTCGTGGAACGCCGGCTCGCGACCACCGGCAGCGAGCGTGGCTAGCTCGCGATCATCGATCTGTGCGTAATCGAGGGCGCCCAGAGGATCCGTGTCCTGCCGTGGGTGAGTGAGCTACCGCTGGCGGCTCCGGGCGTTGAGGCCCCCTACCGCTTCCCGTAACTTCCACCATCCTCCGACTTCGGCTCTCGCCGAAATCGGGTCTCCGAAACTAAGCCGTCGCGCCCCTCGCTGTCATGCCATCCGTCCCGTCGGCCGTGCCCAAGCAAGGGGTTGAGCGACACAGTCAGGTCCGGACGCTCTTCTCCGAGATTGCGCCGCGGTACGACCTGTTGAACCGCGTCCTGAGTCTCAATATCGACCGCTCCTGGCGGAGCAAGGCGCTAGACCGGCTCGGTTGGGAGGATTCGCCGGACGGGGTCTACCTCGACGCCTGCTCGGGCACTTTTGATCTTGCTCTTGAGCTCGCTCGTCGGGCCGGATTCCAGGGCCGCGTCGCGGCGTCGGATTTCGCGCAGCCGATGCTGGTTCAGGGCGCCACGAAGATCGAGCGTGAAGCGATCGACGCCGTGTGCGGCGACTCGCTTCGACTCCCGTTTCCGGACGACACCTTCGAGGGTGTCACAGTCGGCTTCGGCGTGCGAAACCTCTCCGACCTTCACGCGGGCCTCACGGATCTGCGTCGAGTGCTGAAGCCGGGCCGGCGGCTCGTCGTTCTCGAGTTCACGGTGCCGCCCAACCCGCTCGTGCGCACCGGCTACCTGTTCTACTTCCACCGCATCCTTCCCATCGTGGGGCGGATCGTATCGGGTCACCCCTGGGCGTATACCTACCTGCCCGAGTCTGTGAAGGGATTCCCAGGACCGACCGAATTTGGAGCACTCTTCAAGACGGTCGGTTTCACCGATGTGGGTTGGGTCCTGCTGACGGGCGGCATCGCGGCGCTGCACTGGGGCTCGGCGTAGGGAGCCTCACGGGGTGCTATCCGATGTCGAGTACTGTAACAGGACCGAGCGCCCTGATCGCGTCTCGACCGATTCGGTCCGGGTTACCCACGATGAGTATCATCATCTCAGCGGGCCGAAGGTGCCTTGCGAAGGCGTCGTGAATGCCGTCTGCGGTCACTCGCCGAATGCCGTTCAGGTACCGCTCTAGCCAATTCTGCGGGAGGTCCTGAGCCAGGTAGAACATCGTGCGGGACACGATGCGTCCGGGGGTCTCGAAGTTGAACACGAAGCTGTTCACGATCTGCTCGATCGCGGTCTGGACTTCCGCGGCTTCCGGTGGTGCCGTGCGCAGTCCTTCCATCGTCTCGAGGATCAACTCGATCGCGGGAATCGTGTTCTCGGGGCTCGTGCGCGTGATCGCCCCGAGCAGCCCATCGTACCGCCTCGGCATCGTCCAGAGTGAGGAGGCCGAATACGCGAAGCCCTGTTCGGTGCGCACGCGCGAAAGGATACGGCTGGAAAAGCCACCTCCACCAAGAATCGAGTTGCCGATCGTGGCCGAGTAGTAGGACGGGTCGTCCGCGAGGTGCACGTCTGTGGTATGCGCCATGACGATCACGCTCTGCTCGAGCTCCTTCTCGATCAGGTAGACGCCCGGTTCTTCCCGTATGTACGGGACTGGGGACGGCGGAGTCGTGCTCTCGCAGGCAGGAATGGCGCTGACGAATGCCTCGAGCAGAGGGCGGAAGTCGCGCCAGCTGATGTCTCCGGTGAGCCCCAGCATGAGGTTTTCCCGGCAGACGATTCGTCGGTGCAGCTCGCTGAGCCTCTGTGAGGAGAGACGTTGGGGCGAGAGATCGGCGGCCACCATCTCCCACCCGATCGGGTGGTCACCGTATAGGAGCCGGTTGAACTCCGAGAATGCCAGTCTGCCCGGGTCGTCGCCACGGCGGCGTACCCTCTCTCGCTGCCGGGCCCTCCAGATTTCGACCTGAGTGGAGTCGAACACGGGCTCGGCCAGCATCGTCCCCCACAGCTCCATTGCCGGCGTCAGGTGCTCGACTAGCGTGTTCATCGTGGCGGAGACGGCCCCACCGGCTCCGCCGAACGACGTCTGGATGGCGTAGTACTCGAGTGCCCTGTCGACCGAGTCGGGCGTCAGCCCCCGCGTTCCACCGTAGCGGATCTGCGACGGCAGAGCAGTGCCTACCGCATAATATTCGCGCCCAAAGAGGCCATAGCCGCCCTTGAAGCGGGCGTACACAGAGACGAGGGGCAGAGAGTGGTCCTCGAGCAGTAGCACCGGAACCCCGTCGACTTCGTGCTCATCGGGAATCGGGGGACGAAACTCGATCGCTGGGTAATTCAGGCGTTCGAGAGCTCGTCGGCCAATGGGCAGCTGCGCCTGGACCAGCGGCGTCTGGGACGCGAGCAACGCCACCGTGAGCAATAAGCCCCGCACGCCGGCGCTCATGCGCCCTCCTTTTTGACCAACGTCGCCACCGTACGGTTTTGCTTGGTGAGGTAAAGTCGCGCCATCCGTCGAACGTCGTCGGCCGTGACGGCTCGGAGCCGCTCGGAAAATCGGAACGTCTCTGTCCAGTCCCCGAAAAGCGATACCGATTCTGCCAGCTGGAACGCGAGGCCGAGGTGCGATTGGATACGCCGTATCGAACCGGCGGCGATCTGGTTTCTCACGCGCTCGAGCTCGTTTTGCTCGGGTCCGTCGCTCGCGAGTCGCCCGATCTCCTCGTAGATCGCACGCTCCAGCTCCTCCGTGGTGTGTGGGGCGAGCGGGCTCGTGTCGATCTGGAGCAGCTGAGGATACCGGCTGCCCGGCCCTAGCGAGGAGAAGATACTGCCCGCTATCTGGTCTTCGAGGACCAACCGGCGATGTAGCCGCGAAGTGCGCCCGCCCGTGAGCAGCGACGTGAGAATTGCGAGCGCGGGCGCATCGTCGTGTACTCCGGCGGGCACGTGCCAACCGATCCGTAGCGCGGGTTCCGCGTCCCACTCGACCACCACCCGCCGCTCACCGAGTTGCTTCGGTTCGACGGCGGTGACCGGTGGCGGTGTCTCCCCGCCCGGAATGGGGCCGAGATAGTCCCGAGCCCAGCGCTCGACCCTATCCGGATCGATGTCGCCCACGATCGCCACGACCGCGTTGTTCGGGCCGTAAAAGCGCCGGTAGTACGCCTCGACGTCGGATCGAGTCAATACTTCCAGGTCCGCCATATACCCCACGACCGGGACGCCGTAGGGGTGCATCGTGAACGCCGCCGCGAGGTGTGCTTCGTAAAGCATTCCACCTGGGCTGGTCTCGATGCGCATGCGTCGTTCCTCCGTGACCACGTCCCGTTCCGAGTAGTACTCGCGGAAGATCGGGTTCAACAGTCGGTCGGCCTCGAGCGCGAACCACAGTTCGATCCGATTCGAGGGCAGCTCCACGAAGTAGATGGTGGACCCATTGCTCGTGGTGGCGTTGAGCCCCTGGGCGCCCGCGCGGGTGAGAAAACGGTCAAACTCGTTGGCTTCGACGAAGACGCGCGCACTGTCTTCCAGTTCGCCGATCAGGTCCTCAAGGCGACGGACGGCTGTGGAGTCGCCTGACGTGCGGGCGCGTACCAGTGTGTCGTGAGCTGCGTCCATGAGGGGGAAGAGCGCGAGCTCGGCGTCGACATTCCTGGTTCCGACGGTCGTGGTGCCCTTGAAGAGCATGTGCTCGAGCAGGTGTGCGATGCCGGTAGTGCCAAGCCGCTCGTTCACGCCTCCCACCCCGTACTGCACCACGAAGGATACGGTCGGGGTCCCCCGGCGCGGCAGCATCACGAGGCGCATTCCGTTGTCGAGCGTGAGCGTCCGTACCGGGAGTCGCTCGCCCGGAGAAAGCTGCGCGGTCGCGACGGTGGGGGCGAACAACGAGATGAGGCACGTGACAACTGCTCCCGGCAGGATCGAACGACCCAGGCGCAGACATGGCCCGTCCCTCACGGGGTCGGTACCGGCTGGCACGTGGGGCAGTAGAATGCCGAGCGGTTGGCGAACACGATCCGGCATATGTCCGACCGACACTTCAGGCAGGGTTCGCCGTTCCGGCCATATACACAGAGCCGGCGGACGTACTCGCCTCGCCCTCCTTCCGCATTCCGGTAGTCACGAATCGTCGTTCCCCCTGCTTGAATCGCGTCCCGCAGCACGCGCCTGATCGCGCGATGGAGCCCCACGGCTTCTGGTCGGCGCACCAGCCGAGCCTCGCGCTGAGGGTGCACACCAGCGAGGTAGAGCGCCTCGTTCGCGTAGATGTTCCCCAGGCCGGCAATCTTCTTCTGATCGAGCAGCCAGGAACGAGCCGGCGCGCGCGAGCGCTGCAGCGCCCGGAAGAGGTCTCGGGCCCGGTACCCCGCATCGAGCGGCTCGGGGCCCATGCGCGCAGAGCGGGTCTGCCACTCGTCGTCGGTGAAGGCCTCGACGGTGCCGAAGCGACGTGTGTCGTCGAAAACCAGGAGCGCCCCGCTCTCGAATCGGAACCTCACCGCGGGATGGCTGGGTCGACGCTCACCTCTGGGGAGAGCCGAGAAGGGGAGCAGACGACCGGTCATGCCGAGATTCACGGCGATGACGCGGTCGCCTTCGAGTCGGATCAAGACGTTCTTGCCCCGTCTGCCGATGGCGTCGATGCGGCGTCCCCTCACGCCTCGAACGAACTCAGTCTTCGGTTGCCTGAGAATGTCGTTGTGCATCACTTCCACGCGATGGATGTGTTCTCCGAGAACCGCCGTTCGCAAGCCGCGAACGATCGTCTCTGCCTCGGGAAGCTCAGGCACCGCGGTTCACTCAGAAGTGTGTGATAGTGACGATCATGACCTCTCCTGACGTAGACGTTCCCTCCAACCGATGTCAGTACGACTGAAGGCGCCCTCGAATGTGATTCGATCGGCGCCAGACCGGCTGGCGTCCGCGGCCTCCGCCAAGGTCGGCGCCAACGCGGTTACGGCGAGCACACGTCCACCGGCCGTGACCAGCGGTCCACCGTCACTTCGAGTGCCGGCATGGAAGATGAGGCAATCGTGCGACTCGAGGTCGCTCGGAATCGAAATCGTCTTCCCCTTTTCGTACGGGCCCGGATAGCCACCGGATGCGACGACGGTCGAGACCGCTGCGCCGTCCATGGCCTCGGAAACGCCCGACGTTAGTGCGCCTCCCTCGGCCACCGTCCTCAGCAGGTCCAGTAGCGAGCCACGCATCATCGGCAGTACCACCTGGGTTTCAGGGTCGCCGAACCGGCAGTTGAATTCGACGACCTTCAGGCCGGCATCCGTCTTCATGAGTCCGACATAGAGGACCCCTCGGAACGGACAGCCGCTTGCCTCCAGGGCCCGCAGGGTCGGTTCGATGACCTCTTGGCGAGCCCGCGCGACCACCGCGTCGGTCGCGATCGAGACTGGAGCATACGCGCCCATGCCTCCGGTGTTCGGACCCGTGTCCCCTTCGCCCACTCGTTTGTGGTCCTGAGACGGCTGTAGAACGACCACGTTTGTCCCGTCCGTGATCGCGAAGACCGAGATCTCCTCGCCGTCCATGAACTCCTCGACCACGACCTCGCGCCCGGCCTCGCCGAAGCTGAGATCACCGAGCATCGCTCGTAACGCCCTAAACGCCTTCTGCTCAGTCGTACATACGACGGCTCCCTTGCCCGCCGCCAAACCCGACGCCTTCACCACGATTGGAGCCCCGCGTTCCCGCACCCACTGCTCGGCGTCTGCCATGTTGGTGAAGGTGCGGTAGTTCGCGGTCGGTACGCCCGCCGCCCGCATCAGATCCTTCGAGAACACCTTGCTAGACTCGATGCGCGCGGCGTCTTTGCTCGGCCCGAAGATAGAAAGCCCCTTCTTCTCGAAGCGGTCCACGATCCCCGCCGCCAGCGGCCCCTCGGGACCGACGACGGTGAGGTCGATGCGATGGGACGCTGCCCACCCGGAGAGCGCCTCGACGTCTCCGGC
Source organism: Longimicrobiales bacterium (assembly GCA_965226625.1). GTDB lineage: Bacteria > Gemmatimonadota > Gemmatimonadetes > Longimicrobiales > Gaopeijiaceae > UBA1138. Next base: position 1,355,148 of record CBDDDK010000003.1, on the reverse strand, counting down.
CTCGATCTGGACCGCGGTGCAAAGCGGCTCCATCCCGCCGTTCGGTTCGGTAGCGAAGAATTCCGCGTCGGGCGCGTCCCGGCGAAGCTTCCACAGAAGGGCGTGCTCGCGCCCACCGTTACCTACGATCAGGATGCGCATGTGCCGGAGTTTACGCACGTACCGGGGAAAAAAAAGGGGTGACCGGGCTGCAGCCCGGTCACCCCTGGTTATGGCCGTGAGCCTCTACTTTTTGAAGCCGCTGATAAAGTCGGAGCCCATGCGCTTCGCGGCGTCCGCTATGTTGTCGACGAAGTCCTTCGCGTCGTCTGCGTACGCAGAGGCGGCTGCCTTGAGGTCGTCCTTGTAGGCGGGATCGGGTTCGCCGCGGCGGGCGTACTCGCCGCGTACGATACGGTCGTAGTCGCCCGTCTCGATCCAGGCCCGCAGCTCGCTCACCCGGATCGTATAGAACGGGTGCGTCTGAGCCAGGAGGTTGAGCACCTTGAAGACCTGGTCGACCACATCGCCGCCCTCACGGTACTCCTCCGCCTGAATGATGTACTCCTGCAGACTCGACTCATCATCTTCTCCACCACCCGCCATCTTGAGCATCGTGCCGAGCACGACCTCAGGGTCCTGGACCGTGAGCAGTCCGGCCCGGTCGGACGAGAGCTCGGACTTGCGCTGCCACTCGAGCAGAGCGACCAAGATCGCGCGTGCCGCCAAGCCGACGATCGGGAAACCCATCGTCGCCAGGTTGAGCAAGATGACCGTCATCGACTTGTAGAGAACGTGATCGCTCATGATGTGACCGATCTCGTGACCGATCACATAGGCCAGCTGGTCGTCGTCGAGCAGCCGTACGGTGCCAGAATTCAGGATGATGAAGGGCTGCTCCATCCCCCAGGCACCCGCGTTGACGATGGGCGTCTGTGAGATGAAGAGCGGATACTCGTGCTCTACGTCGAGCGTCTTGAGGCACTCCTGGTAGATCGAATAGACCTTCGGGAACTGGTTCTTGCTGACCTTCACGGAGCTCGCTTGGAACGCCAGACGGAACGCGCGTTCGGTCATGAAGCCGAAGATCTTTCGGAGCACCTCGTCGAATACCGGAATCCGCCGAAGTGCCTGGAGGGCGGCCTTGTCGGCCGGGTGCTCCCAGGAGTGCGGAGCGATATCGGTCAGGATGCGGCGCGCCTTTACCCCATCGCCACTCGCTTGGGCCCCATCGTCGCCCGTTTGGTCTACGGTGTCATCCTGATCGTCCGCCATTTCTCTACATCCTCTTTGCGTCAGTCGCCCCTCGCGCGTTCGGCGAGAAGTTGGCTGACGCTCGCAGCTCCTTACGGGGGCCCTGGAGTTCCGGTTTCACCGTTCTAGGACCCGTTCGAGATCCTCCAGCAGATCGGCTTCGTCCTCGATTCCGAGGGACACGCGAACGAGCCCCTCCGTTATCCCCATCGCCTCGCGACGGTCTTGGGGGACCGAAGCGTGGGTCATGAGTGCGGGTACGCTGATGAGAGATTCAACCCCGCCCAGGCTTTCCGCAAGCGCGAAGACGCGTAGATGCTCGGTCAAGGCCTTGGCCCGCCCGAGCGTGCCGACATCGACCAACACCATGCCGGTGAACCCCATCATCTGGCGGGCGGCCAGTTCGTGCTGCGGGTGGGATTCCAGCCCGGGATAGAGCACGCGATCCACGGCCGGGTGGTCCTCGAGGAATCGGGCCACCGTCACCCCGTTCTCGTTGTGCTGGCGCATGCGCAGGTGCAGCGTCTTGATGCCGCGCAGAGTGAGCCAGCAGTCCATGGGGCCCGGCACCCCACCCGACGACTTCCGGATGAAGAGCAGCTCCTCGGCTAGCTCTTCGTCCCTGACCGCGACTAGGCCACCGATCACGTCCGAGTGGCCATTGATGTATTTGGTCGAAGAGTGCACCACGAAGTCGGCGCCGAATTCAAGCGGTCGCTGATTGTACGGGGAAGCGTAAGTGTTGTCGACGGAGAGCAGGGCCCCGGCGTCGTGCGCCAGATCGGCTGCTTCCCTGAGGTCGCACAGCCGCATCATCGGGTTCGTCGGCGTCTCTACGTGCACGAGCTTCGTGTTCGGTTTCAGCGCCTCAGCGATCGCGCCGGGGTCGCGCGTATCTACGAAACTGAATTCAATGCCGAAGCGGCTGAGCACATGATCGAACATGCGGGTCGTGCCGCCGTACATGTCTTCCTCACTCACGACGTGATCGCCGGCCGAGAGCCTTTTCACGATCGCCTCGATAGCGGCGAGGCCCGACGAAAACGCGATCCCACGCAAGCCACTTTCTAGCGCCGCGATGCTCGCCTCGAGCGCTTCCCTCGTCGGGTTAGCGGTCCGACCGTAGTCGTAGCTCCCCTGCATGGGCTCGCCGACCGCAGGCTGGACATAGGTAGACGTCTGGAAGATCGGGGTCATGATCGCCCCCGTCGTCGGCTCGGGATTCACGCCCGCGTGTACCGCGAGTGTGCCGAAACGCAGGCCTGCGATAGACCCTTTGCTCATGGAGTCGGTCCTTGGCTGTCGGTAGGGTGAACGGAATCGCCCAATGTAGCAGCCCTGTCTTCGCGTTGACGGGTTGACGCCGGCCGGGTGAACATCCGCCGACCCCCCTGCGCCCAACACGGAGTGTGACAATACTTACCCGTTCGTGGGTTACGGTGGCACGACCCCATCTCCGTCGTTGGAGATCCTCGACGTAGCGACAGCTATGCCTTGCCTTCTAGAGGCTTCCGTGCCGATACAACTTCCGCAGGATCTCATGGTGAGCGTCTCCGGCGTGCGCGGACGAGTCGGGGCGCCGCTCACCCCGGAGTTGATCGCCGGTCTCGCCGCGGCTTTCGGGGCGTTCGTGCGGCGGGAGAGCGGGGAGGGTCCGGTGTACGTTGGCAGGGACTCGCGCACCTCGGGGCCGATGTTTGTGCGCGCCGTCGTCGCGGGGCTGCAGTCGGTGGGCGTACCGGTGATTGACCTGGGCTTGGCCCCGACGCCGACGCTCCTGTTTGCCGTCGGGAGAAGCGACGCGATCGGCGGCATCGGCGTGACGGCGAGTCACAACCCGGCTGAGTGGAACGCTCTAAAGCTGGTGTCGGCAGAGGGTGTCTTTCTCGATGCGGATCTCTCGGCGCGGTTCCGCACCTCCCTCCGTGAGGAGGATCCGGAGAGGGTCGCGTGGGACGCGATTCCCTCCGTGAAGGAAGATGCGGAGGCCTGGCCCCGCCACCTCGAGGCGATATTGGCGCTACCGCACGTCGACGTGCCCGCGCTCCGTGAGCGCCAGATCAAAGTCGCCATCGATTGTGTGCACGGCGCCGGTGGCCCCGCGATGACGGATCTGCTGGAGGCGCTGGGCTGTTCGATCGAAGGCATCGGAATGAATCCGGACGGGCTCTTTCCGCGCGACCCAGAGCCTACCGCGGCGAACCTCGGCGATCTCGGGGCGCTGGTACACGATTCAGGCGCCGAGATCGGGCTGGCCGTCGACCCGGATGTAGACCGGCTTGCGCTGGCGGACGAGACGGGGGGCGCGATGGGCGAGGACCTCACCCTGGCGCTCGCCGCCGCGACGGTGCTGAGACGAACACCTGGACCGGTCGTAACCAACCTGTCGACCAGTCAGGTCGTGGAGGACGTGGCCCGTGCGTACGACGTTCGATTGACACGAGCGCCAGTAGGAGAAGTGAACGTGGCGCGCCGCATGCAGGCAGAGAACGCCGTGGTCGGGGGCGAGGGGAATGGCGGAGTGATCCTGCCTGCTCTGCACCACACTCGCGACGCGCCTCTCGCGGCGGCCCTCATCTTACAACACATTGTGGATGAAGGGGTTAGTGCCTCAGCCGCCGCAGCGCGGTGGCCGAGCTATACGGTCGTGAAAGTGAAGGTCTCCTTCCCACGAGAGGCTCTCGAGCTGGCGTTTGCCGCGCTGGAGGAGGATCTCGGTGCGGAGGCAGTCGATCGGACGGACGGTCTACGGTTCGCATGGCCGGCGCGGGGTGCCTGGTTGCACGTGAGGCCTTCGGGCACCGAGCCGGTTGTGCGCCTGATCGCCGAGGCGCGTGAAGAGGAAGCAGCGCACGCCATGGTCGACAGGGCGGCGAAGCTGTTGGACGGAGTCGCCTGAGGGCGATTACGATTAGTGGGATCATCCATAGGAGAGTGACGGAATGTGCGGAATCGTCGGGTACGTAGGCCTGAAGGAGGCCGCCCCGATCCTGCTTCAGGGTCTCAAGGGACTCGAGTACCGTGGATACGACTCGGCCGGGGTTGCGCTCCTGAATGGAAGCGGCGTGCAGGTCGTTAAGCGTCCGGGCAAGCTTTCTGCGCTTGCAAAGGCCGTCGACGAGGCCTCTCCGCGCGGGACCTGCGGCATCGCGCACACGCGCTGGGCCACGCACGGCGTGCCCAACCAGCCCAACGCCCACCCGCACACCTCGTCGGATGGCGAAATCGCCCTGGTTCACAACGGGATAATCGAGAACGCGGAGAGCATTCGCGCACAGCTTTTGGAGGTGGGCTACTCCTTCGCATCTGAGACTGACACGGAAGTAGTCGTGCATTGGATCGATCATCTTTGGACCGACGGCATGACCATGGAGGATGCTGTTTCCACCGCGCTTCGCGCGATCGACGGGGCGTACGGTATCGCCGTCGTATCGAGCAGGGACCCGAACAAGATCGTGGTTGCTCGCAATGGGTCGCCACTGCTGATCGGTGTGGGGAAAAACGGTGAAATGCTCGCTGGTTCCGACGCGGCCGCGGTGATCGCGTTGACTCGCGAGGTCGTCTACCTCGATGACGGCGACTACGCCGTGCTTGAGCCCGATGGTTATCGCACCTACAGGCTCGAAGGGACGGAGGTGAGCCGGTCGGTGCACCAGGTTACTTGGGACGTCGAGGTGATGGAGAGGGGCGGTTACGAGCACTTCATGCTCAAGGAGATCTTCGAGCAGCCGACCTCCCTGCGGGATGTGATGCGCGGCCGTCTTCTGGAGGAAGAGGGTGACGTAAGACTCGGCGGCATCGAGAACTACCAATTCGACCTCGGCCGCATTCGGCGTATCGTGACCATGGCCTGCGGTACCAGTTGGCACGCGGGTCTCGTGGGCGAGTACATGCTCGAGGAACACGCGCGCATCCCGGTCGACGTGGAGTACGCCTCGGAGTTTCGATACCGCAACCCGGTTCTGGAAGACGGCACGCTCGCGCTTGCGATCAGCCAGTCCGGGGAGACCGCGGATACGATGGCTGCGCTGCGGGAAGCCAAGCAGCGCGGGGTCTCGACGATGGGGATCGTCAACACCGTTGGCTCGACGATCGCGCGATACACCGACTTCGGCGTCTATCTGCACGCAGGTCCTGAGATCGGTGTGGCATCGACCAAGGCATTTACCAGCCAGATGGTCGCTCTCGCGATGTTCACGCTCTACCTTGGGCGCCGCCGACACCTGTCTGTACCGCAGGGGAGGGAGTTTGTAAACGCGCTGCGCATGTTGCCCGAGCAGGTGGAGCGCGTGCTCGAGCTGAACGACGAGATCAAGGTCTTGGCCGAAGCGTATGGCGATGCCCGCAACTTCCTCTATCTCGGACGCGGCTATCAGTTCCCGGTAGCGCTCGAGGGTGCGCTCAAGCTCAAGGAAGTGAGCTACATCCACGCCGAGGGTTACCCCGCGGCCGAGATGAAGCACGGACCTATCGCGCTCATTGACGATGACATGCCGGTAGTGGTGCTCGCGCCTCGGGACCCGGTGTACCAGAAGGTGGTCTCCAACATCGAAGAAATGAAAACGCGCAACGCGCGCCTCATCGCGGTGGTGAGTGACGACGCCCCTGAGTTGCGCGGCAGGGTCGATCACGTCATCAGGGTGCCTCAGACGATCCCAGCGCTTCTGCCGGTGCTCACGACTGTCCCGCTTCAGTTGCTCGCCTATCACATGGCGGTCTTGCGCGGCGCGGACGTCGATCAACCAAGGAACCTCGCCAAGTCCGTCACCGTCGAGTGAGGGTACTCCTCCAGCGGGTTGCTCACGCGGAGGTTCGCATTGACGGGCGCACGGTCGCTGAGATCGGGAGGGGACATCTCCTGCTGGTGGCCTTTCGACCCGGGGACGGCGTGAGTCAGCTCGAATGGATGGCGGACAAGATTGTCGGGCTACGCGTCTTCCCGGACGACGAGGGCAAGATGAATCGGTCGCTGATGGACGTTTCGGGCGACTTGCTGGTTGTCAGCCAGTTCACGCTGTACGGAGACGTACGAAAGGGACGGCGTCCGAGCTTCGTCGCCGCGGCGTCGCCCGAGATGGCCGTGCCACTCTATGAGCAATTCGTCGCGTGCCTGCGAGCACGCAGCGGTGGGCGGATAGAAACCGGTGAGTTCGGCGCGAAGATGGACGTCGAGCTGGTAAACGAGGGGCCGGTGACCCTCATGCTCGAGCGCGAATGACTCCACGTCTCATCCTGGCGTCGCTTTCCCCCCGACGCAGCGATGTGCTCGCCCAGTTGGGTCTCGACCATCTCGTGATGCCGGCTGACGTCGATGAGTCGTATCTGGACGGCGAGGCTCCCGCCGAACACGTGGAGCGGCTCGCGCGCGAAAAGGCGACCGTGACATCCGCTCGTGAACCGGGCTCGTTGGTCATTGGTGGCGATACCGTCGTAGTGGATGGAGCGCGCGTTCTCGGTAAGCCTGAGGACGACGGTCGAGCAGTCGAGATGCTCGTGTCGCTTGCCGGCCGCGAGCATGTGGTTCTGAGTGGCATTGCGCTCGCCGGCCCCCACGGCCTCACCAGTAGCGTCGCTGAGACAGCAGTGAGATTCCGCGCGTTTTCCGTGGATTACGCCCGCGCGTACGTGGCGACGGGGGAGCCGCTCGACAAGGCGGGGGCCTATGGAATTCAGGGCATGGGAGCCGCGTTGGTCGAGGCCATCGACGGGGACTACTATTCGGTCATGGGGCTCCCTATCGACGCCTTCGTGAATGTGCTTCTCCAGGCGGGATGGCGATATGATTTCGGGGGCCTCACTCTTTCTTCTTAACCTCATGCCGCGTCGCGTCGAGCCGAGAGGGCTATGAGCGTTCCATCCGTTCTGGCGATCGACCAGGGCACAACCGGTACGACCTGCCTCGTCATCGGACAGAATGGGGAGGTGCTCGGCCGGTCGTACTCCGAGTTCACCCAGTATTTCCCGCGCCCCGGGTGGGTCGAGCACGACGCCACGGAGATCTGGCATGTGACACGCCGGGTTGCCCGAGAGGCGCTGGAGGTTGCGTCGGACGCCGACGTAGGCGCGATCGGCATCACCAACCAACGCGAGACCTTCGTGCTTTGGGATAGAGAGACGCTCGATCCGCTCCACCGTGCCATCGTGTGGCAGGACCGCCGTACCACCGACATGTGCAAGGAGCTGAAAGCAGCCGGCCACGAAGCCGAGGTCCGGGCCCGAACCGGACTGGTGCTCGATCCGTACTTCTCGGGCACCAAGATCGCTTGGCTCCTCAACCAAGATCCGGTGCTTCGCGCAAGGGCAGAGGGCGGAGAGCTCGCCGTCGGGACCATCGATTGCTGGCTCATCGCGCGTCTCACTAACGGTGCCGTCCACGCCACCGACCCCACGAATGCCTCGCGCACGTTGCTATACCACCTGACCGACACCGCGTGGGATTCCTCGCTGCTCGACCTACTCGGGGTGCCGCGATCCCTGCTTCCTGACGTGCGTGCCAGCGCTGGTGACTTCGGGACGTCCGTCGGGGAGCATCTCGGGATCGAGGTGCCGATCGCGGGAGTCGCCGGGGACCAGCAGGCGGCGCTCTTCGGGCAGGGTTGTTGGCACGCCGGCCTCGCAAAGAACACGTACGGAACCGGCGCTTTCCTGCTGCTCAACACCGGCGCGGAAGCCGTCCCGTCCACGCGGGGTCTGCTGACGACGGCCGCATGCGACGCTGAGGGCGGCCTCGCCTATGCGTTGGAGGGGTCGGTCTTCATCGCCGGGGCGGCCGTGCAGTGGCTGCGAGACGGGTTGGGCTTGCTCGGCGCCGCGCCCGACTCCGAAGCGATGGCGCAGGCGCTGGAGGACAATGGCGGTGTCTATTTCGTTCCTGCATTCGTGGGTCTCGGCGCACCGCACTGGGAGCCCGAAGCGCGCGGAATGCTCGTCGGGCTGACGCGTGGCACGACGAAGGAGCACCTGGTCCGGGCGGCGCTCGAGGCGATGGCGTACGGGACTGCGGAGGTACTGGCTGCCATGGAAGCGGACTCCGGGGTAGAGACGACGGAACTGCGCGTGGACGGCGGTGCGGCTCTGAACGACTGGCTGATGCAGTTGCAAGCTGACGTGCTCGATATTCCCGTCCATCGGCCGGCTCTGGTCGAGACCACGGCTCTCGGCGCCGCGGGCCTGGCCGGCATCGCGACTGGAGTCTGGCAGAGCGCTGCCGATTTCCTGGGGGTGCAGGAAGAAGGCGCGAGCCGCTATGTGCCGCGCATGGCGGAAGAAGCCCGAACCCAGCTGACCAGGGAATGGGATCGGGCGGTTCGCGCAGCGGTCAGGTGGGCGCAGGACGTGTGACACCCGACGCCGGAGTGGACCGTGCGCTTCGTGTCGCTGTGATCGGTGCGGCCCGAGCGAGCGAATCCGAATATTCGGACGCTCAGGCGCTGGGCCGTGCTTTGGCGAAAGGTGGCGCTGTCGTCGTGTGCGGAGGGTACGGCGGCGTCATGGAAGCCGCGGCACGCGGAGCCGCAGAGGCGGGAGGCCTCACAGTTGGGATTCTACGCGGCTCACGAGGGGAGGACGCCAATCCGTGGATCCAGGTTCCGCTCCCGACCGGTCTCGGCGAGGCTCGCAACGCGCTCGTCGTAGCCGGAGCGGAGGTGGTAGTCGCGGTCGGGGGCTCATGGGGTACGCTCTCCGAGATCGCACTCGCTAGGAAGATGGGCCTCGACGTGGGCACGCTGGGCCATCCGCCCGCGGATGGTCTCGAGCTCCCGGCTTTGGAGGACCCGGCTGGCGCCGCCCGATGGGCGCTCGAACGTGCGGCCGCGTTTCGAGACGCCGGATGAGATGCCCCCGAACCCGGCATGCGTCGGACCTCCGTGAGCATCGGGACCTCTCCGTAGGTAATTTCCCGGACTGGTCGTCAGACTCTTGAGTCGGCTAGATTCCATTCGGATTAGTAGGATCCTGGCAAAGGGTGACGATATGAACAAGAACGGCCGTTTCATGGTGGGTCTCGTCGGGGTTGCCGCAGTGGTGACCTATCTGATATGGACAGGGGTGAGCCAGACGATGGTCTATTACCTCACGCCGGTCGAGCTCATGGCGCGCGTTGAGGCGGATCCGACGTTCCACGAGGTTGGCGTGAAAGTCAGCGGTCAGGTCATCAAGGGTACCTACGCGCGGGTGCAGGGCGAGCTGCTGCACACCTTCCAGGTCATGGACCTGGTGGATGAGTCGGTGACCTTCACCGTCGAGTACCGCGACGCGCTCCCGGACACCTTCACCGATGAGGTCGAAGTCGTGCTCGAGGGCCACCTGCGAGCCGATGGTGTCTTCGACGCAACAACGATGCTGACGAAGTGTGGGAGTCGATATGAAGCTGCGCCGGAGGATCTAGCCGGGTGACCATCCTCGGCGAGTTCGCCCTCTGGATCGCGCTCCCCGTCGCGGTCTGGGGGATGGCGCTCGGCTTCATGGGGGGACGCACCCAGCGCGGCGACCTCGTTTTGAGCGCCGAACGCGGGATCTATGCGGTCTTCTTCCTGCTGATATTGGCCTCGCTGGGGGTCAGCGCCGCGTTCCTGGGTGACAAGTTCGAGTACTGGTATGTAGCGAGTTACTCGAACCGCGAGCTCGAGCTGTTCTACAAGGTCACTGGCCTCTGGGCCGGCCAGCGTGGCTCCTTGCTCTTCTGGGCGCTGATACTCGGCTTTTTCTCGAGCATCTGTGTTTTCCAGAACCGCGACAAGAACCGCGAGTTCATGCCCTACGTCGCTGGCGTGCTGCAGGGCATTCTTCTGTTCTTCATCATCGTTCTGCTCTTCGCGGACGTGAACCCCTTCGAGCGGCTCGCGTTCACTCCCGCGAACGGTCAGGGGCTGAACCCGCAGCTCCAGAACTACTGGATGACGATCCACCCGCCCACGCTCTACCTGGGCTTCACCTCGTTCACGATCCCGTTTGCGTTCGCCGTGGCAGCGCTGCTCAATGGCCGGCTCGACGCACGGTGGATCCAGCTGACGCGACGTTGGATCCTGACCTCGTGGCTCTTCCTTTCCGTCGGCATCATCTTCGGGATGCGGTGGGCATACGAGGAGCTCGGCTGGGGCGGATATTGGTTCTGGGATCCGGTCGAGAACGCCTCGCTACTGCCGTGGCTGACCGCGACGGCGTTCCTCCATTCGATCCAGCTCCAGGAAAGGCGAGGCATGTTGAGAGTGTGGAACATGTCGCTCGTGCTGCTGACATTCCTGCTCACGATCTTCGCGACGTTCCTCACGCGTTCGGGGCTCATCGACTCGGTGCACTCGTTCGCTCAGGAGTTGAAGATCGCCTACATCTTCCTCGGCTTCATGGGCTCGGTCCTGGCCGGGTGTGTCGTCCTGATCCTGTACCGCCTGCCCAAGCTGCGAAGCGATAACCGGATCGAGTCCTTCCTGTCGCGGGAGTCGGCGTTTCTCTTCAACAACCTCATGCTGTTGGGCTTCGCCTTCGCGGTGTTTTGGGGAACGATCTTCCCGCTCGTTGCAGAGGGCGTCACAGGTGAGAAGATCACCGTCGGGCCGCCCTTCTTCGAGAAAGTCAACTTCCCGATAGGGCTCGTCTTGCTCGCGTTGGCGGGATCGGTCCCGTGATCGCGTGGCGGCGGGCCACGAAACGCAACCTCAAGAAGAACTTCACGATTCCGATGGGAGTTCTACTCACGGTCGCGACCGTGCTGTGGGTGACGGGTGCCCGACATCCGCTGGCGCTCGTGACCTGGAGCATTTGCGCCTTCGTGCTCTCGATCATCGGGATCGAGTTCTGGAAGGGGACGCGCGCCCGCGCGCGCATCGAGGGCGAGGGCTACGCGCTCGCCTTGATGCACTTGGTGGCGCGCGATCGTCGACGCTGGGGTGGATACATCGTGCACGTGGCGATGGTGATGATCTACTTCGCTTTCGCTGGCGCGGCGTACTACGTCGACGAGCGCTTCCACGTGCTGCCGGGAGACGTAGTAGAGGTCAGGTCGCCGTTCGGGCACACCTACAAGCTGACGTACGAAGGTCTCTCGGTGTCGCTCGGCAAGGGTCAGCGGAACCTGCTCTGGCAGGCGATCGCCACGGTTTCCGTGCAGCAGGACGGCAAGCAGAAGCCCCTCATGACGACCGAAAAGCGGATGTACGTTACCGGCGATCTACCGATGACCGAGGTCGGGATTCGCTCCTCCGTTCGGGAGGATTTGTACCTGATCTTGTCGGCATTGGACGACATGGAGGGGGCGGTGAGGGCCGACTCGAACGCTCAGGGTATCGACCTTCAGGTCCTCATCAAACCGTTCGTCGGCTGGATCTGGTTCGGGGGCATCATGTTAGCCGTCGGCACGTTCGTCGCGCTCTGGCCCAGCGTCGACCGGCGCCGGGTCGTGCTCGAGGGGAGGACCGAGACCGCTCCTCAGCCGGCATGGGCGGCGGCCGACTAGGGCCGCCGATGACCCTCTTCATCGGCGCTTCGCTAGTGGCGTTGGCCGTGGTCCTCTTCATTCTGCAGCCGGTTGTGAAGGGCCTCCACGCATCGCTCGAGCGGGATGAGTTCGAGCTGACCGACACTGAAGCTCGCAAGCGGGTCGCGTTGCTAGCGCTTCGTGACGTCGAGTACGACTTCCTCGCTGAAAAGCTCGACGAGCACGACTATCGCTCGCTCAAGGCCGAGCTCACGGCCGAAGCCCTGGCTGCGTTGGAAGCGGACGAGCGGGCGCAGGGAGGAGCCGGGCCCCACGAGGATGACTTGGAGGCCGAGATCGCCCAAATCCGGGCGGGCCTCCGGGAGGGCAGCGTCTGCGGTGCTTGCGGGTTCTCTAACGAGGTCGGGTCACGGTTCTGCTCAGCATGTGGGCAGGCTGTCGCCGCTGAGGCGGCGCGGTGAGCGCCCTGGGAGTCGCGATGGCTCCTGAATCAGAGTCGCCCCCGTCCGTGACTAGCAAGTCGGCGTTAGAGGCTCGCGGGGTCGTACGCGAGTACGGTCCGGTGATCGCTGTAGCCGGCATCGACCTCTCCCTGGAGCGGGGAGACTTCCTGACGGTCTTCGGACCGAACGGCGCCGGGAAATCGTCACTGCTGGGACTGCTCGCGGGAGCGCTGCGTCCGACGCGCGGCGAGGTCTTTGTCAACGGCGCTCGGCTCGACTTCGGCGCGGTCGAGTGGCGGCCTAACATCGGTGTGTTGTCCCACCAGGGCTTCCTATACGCTCAGCTCACGGTGGCGGAGAACCTCCGGTTTTACGGCCGACTCTATGGTCTCGATGACCTTGAGCGAAGGATTCCACAACGGCTGGCGCACGTAAGCCTAGAGGACCGCTCCGACGCTCTCGTGGGCCAGCTTTCCCATGGCATGCGCCAGAGATTGGCCCTCGCGAGGGCACTGCTCCACGATCCGGATGTCGTACTGCTGGACGAACCATATACCGGTCTGGATCCGTCTGCAGCCGCGGTTCTCCGCGGCGTGCTGACCGAGCTCAAGGACGGTCGCCGCACGGTTGTCATGGTCACACACAACCTCGGAGAGGGTCTCGCGCTGGCCAGCCAGGTGGCGATCCAGGTGCATGGACGCTTCGCCTGGCGGGGGAGCCGCGAAGAGCTGGACCGCAATGACTTCGAACGGCTGTACCACCGGGTCGTCGAGAGACGCGCATGAGCGCTTACCTCGGTCAGATTCGCGCTATAGTGTGGAAGGACCTGCTGCTCGAGTTGAGAACGCGCGAGCGAGTGGTTGCCATGGGCGCTTTTGCCGTGCTCGCGGCGGTGTTGTTCAATTATTCGATCGATAGGACAGTCGTGCGGCCGCAGGATATTGGCGCCGGGCTTATATGGATGACGATCGTGTTCGGAGGACTGCTCGGCGTAGGACGCACGTTCCACCTGGAGGCGGAGGACGGCGCGCTTCAGGGCGTGCTGATGAGCCCGGTTCCCAAGGACGCGGTCTTCCTGGGCAAGACGCTCTCCAACTTTGTATTGCTCTATGCCGTATCACTTCTGGTCGTCGCGGTCTTCATGCTCTTCTTCGGTATGGAATTGGGGACCAGCCCCACGATGCTGGGGCTGGCCCTCGCGTTGGGCACGCTGGGCTTTGTCGCGCTCGGCACACTGTTCGCGGCGGTGTCGGCGGGGACTCGGATGGGCGAGACCCTACTCCCCATCCTGATCTTCCCACTGCTCGTGCCCATGATCGTCTTCGGTGCCGGGGCGACGGGGAGGCTGCTCTCAGGTCGTCCCGTCTCCGAGGTCGCCGGCGACATTCGAATGCTCGCGGCGTTCGCGCTCACGGCGGTGGCGGCCGGAGCGGTGCTCTTCCGCTTCGTCGTGGAGGATTGATGTCAGGAAAGGGAATACGCTTGACCGGGACGGCTTTGGCCGTACTCGGTCTCGTCGGGATGGTGGCAGTGTACTGGCTGTCCTTCTTCTGGGTTTCGACCGAGGTGAACCAGGGAATAGCGCAGAGAATCTTTTACGTGCACGTGCCCGCCGCATGGACCTCGTTCCTGGCGTTCGGGATGGCGGCGTTCACGAGTGGCATGTACCTCTGGCTCCGGGACGAACGCCTCGACCGCGCGGCGGTGGCGGCCGCCGAGGGAGGCATGATCTTCGCGACGATCATGCTCACCACAGGCCCGCTTTGGGGCAAGATCGCCTGGGGCACGTATTGGACATGGGAGCCACGCCTCACATTTACCCTGCTGCTGTGGTTCATCTTTCTGGGCTATTTCATGGTTCGGCATTCGACAGAGAACCCGGAGAAGGGTAAGCGGTTCGCCGCGGTGGTAGCCATTATCGGTGCGCTGGACATCCCGTTTATTCATCTCAGCGTGGTCTGGTTCCGCTCGCTGCACCCCGAGCCCATAGTCTTGAAGCCCGACCAACCCTCGCTGCCCGGGGACATGCTCACGCTACTGCTGACGAGCGTGGTGGTCTTCACTACGCTCTTTCTCGGCCTCTTTCTTCTCCGATACGCTCTCGAGACCCTTCGCGCTGGGCAGCAAGCACGGACGCGCGAAGCCACCGCCTGACCCCGATGACCACCATGAATAAGCTCCGTATCGTCGCGCTACCCCTTTTCGTCATTCTGCTAGCCACGGCCGACTTGGGCGGGCAAGAAACAGCGAGCCGGCTGGCCACCCAAAGCCTGAAACCGTACTGGCACGTCTTCATCGCGTATGCGATCGTGATAGTGATGGTACTTGGCTGGGTCGTTTCCATCGCGCGGCGCCTCGCCCGCATCGAGGCTCAGCTCGTAGAGGTAGAGTAAGAGTCACGGGTTGGCCATCCGCTCGACTGCCCGGGATTGTACGATTCTTACCCTCCTGCGATGGCGGTGCGCGACTCGCCTCCTCCGTGCACGTAAGGCCTAATCGCCGACTCTTTCGATGCGATGCCCCTTCGGTAAACGTCTGGTTATCTTCTGGCACGTTTCCAGCGTTATGCTAGATTTGGGCGAGCAAGCGGTTGCTGGGCTCTCGGGGCGACCCTGGCCCGAGCGCCTTGTGATTTTGGGAGGCAGCGTCATGAAGACGGTATGGAGTCGCACTGGATGGTTCGCGGGACTAGTTCTGTCGCTGTTGGTGACAGGCTCGGCGCTCGCGGCTCAGACCACCACGATGCCGAGCACGCTTCGCTACGGATCCGGGCTCATGGATATACCGGTGGCGAGCGTTCTGCCGCACATGACGATCACCGGCACCTACTCGGGTTTCTTCATGGATCTGGGGCGCTCGCTCGTGATCAACGCGAACGGGAACCCGATCGCCTATGGTGGGGGGGTCGACAAGTTCTATTCTGACGCCTCGCTGGCGGTAGGTCTTTTTGACCGTGCTGAGTTGGGTGCGACCCTGCAGTCGTTCAACGCCGCGACGGCTGGGGGGAACCAGTGGGGTCTCTTCGGTCGCTTGCAGCTCTTGCAGCCCCAGAAGCGGGGCATCGGCCTCGCGCTCGGAGGCAGATATGTGACGGCACCGGGCTTCGCTGACGGTGTGTCGTATCAGCCTACGCGTCTCGGGATCTCCGACCGCCGCTTCCGCGAATCGTACGCAGGTCTCGACGATGTCAATACGGAGCTGAGCCTTTACAGCGTCGCGAGCGCCCATATCCGCGGCTTCGACCAGGGCTCGCTTCCGGAGCACGACCTAACGTTCTCGCTCGGATACGGGACTGGCATGTTCCAGGAAGGCGATCAGCTCAGCTTCTACAACTTCGCCGACTCCGAGGGCTGGTTCTTCGGATCCGCCATACACTTCGGCCTCGGAGACTCCTCGCTACTCACGCTCATGGGCGAGTACAACGGCTTCGACCTCAACATCGGCGCGGAGTTCGACGCCGGGGGCGTTCGGCTCGGGGCCCAGTACCTCGCCGCCAACTATGGGGAGCCAGGGGGCGGATACTTCTCTGAGTTCCGGAGACCGAGATTCGGTCTTCTCGCGTCAGTGGCGTTGAACCCCAATGGGGCCGAGCTCCTGCACAAGCCGTCGCTAATGCTCCGGCCTGCACCCGACACCATCATGCTGCCGCCGCCGCCGCCGGACACTGTTCGCCTCACTCGGGAGGTCGCACCGCCTCTGCCGGAGGGTACTCCGGCCAACGTCTGCCTGGCGACCGCGAACAACGTCCAGGTGCGTGTTTCGGCCCAGGGCGACACGCTTGTCGGCCCTAGCCGAATCTCGATACGGACACTGCGACCCGGTGTCGTCTTCGCCGGTACCTACGCGGGTGACGCTGCGTGGTTCAGGAATGACGAGGCGATCACGCTCGAGGAACGGGAGTACAACAAGTTGGGCAATGAACTCCGTCTCGACTGTGGCCAGATCATGGCGATCGGTGAGCACATGGGCATCGCGCTCTTCGGCATGCGCGACGCGGACCGACCGCTCGAGACGATCTACGTCGCGGTGCGCCCGGGAATCTGGCAAGGGTACGAGACGGGGCTGCAGAGGACGCGAGGGGACTGATTGGTCGGATCAGCTGCAGGGGGCGTTCGGTAACTCGGACTCGCTATACTTCTACAAAGGGCTGCTCAGGACCCGGTTGGTAGCGTCCAGGACGGCTTGGACCGCGGCGCGGGGGAGTTCTTCATCCGTCTCACACGGCGCTGCTCCGAGCAGGCGTTGGCTCTTGGGGCCCTCGCCGCTCAGCCGCGCAATGACGACCCATCCGTCGAAAGCGCGCACGGCCTTGACGCCGACGAGCTGCAAGCGGACTTCGTTGCCAGTGGCGGAGAGGGTGCCCGTGAGGGCGGCCTGTGTGGCGGCCTTGATAATCCCCTGTTGGGTATCGAGCCCCGCCTCGGTAGCGCGGTACGTCTGGCTGTTCCACTCGAGATGAACAGTGACCTTGCAAGATCCGCCGCGAGTGGCCTCGCAGTCGAGTGACTCAAATCTAACCCGAGACCGAGCGCCTTCGAATCCCTGCATGTCGTTATGCGAGTTGAGCCAAGGGGGGGAAACCCAACTTGGTTGTCAGGTGAGGGTCCAGGCAAGACGTATCCGCGCCGGTCGGGCTACGCACGACCTCGGCGTCCGCTGCCAGCGCACAGACCCGCCGGCACGTCGTCGACCGAATCCACGTCGGCGAGTGGATCGATCACCGCCACGGAGAGGCCCTCCGCCCTCGCTCGCTGAGTCGTGACGTCGAAGACGGCGTCGGTGCTCCATGGCACGTCGTAGAAGAGCTCGGGACGAGGCTCGGAGAGGCCGATGAGGTAGTAGCCGCCGTCCTCTGCCGGCCCGAGCACGACATCCTGGGCGGCGAGTGCGTCGAATGCGTCGCCAAGAGTCGAGGGCGTCATCCCGGGGATGTCGGCTCCGACGAGGCAAACCGAAGTACAGTCTGGAAGGCAAGCCTCGAATGCCGTTGCCATGCGCTTGCCGAGATCTCCATCACCTTGCGGCCTGAACTCGAGGCCCCTACCCCCCAACCAATCGCGGAGCTCGGCTTCCGCATCGTCCGGCGTGAAGTAGATGATCACCCGGCGCTGCGTCCGTCTCATCACCTCCGCAGCCCGGGACCCGAGCGCGCGGTAGATCTGAAGCGCCCGCTCCTCTCCTACGTCTCGCGCCAAGCGCGTCTTCACGAACCCCAGGCGT
The DNA here is from genome assembly GCA_965226625.1 of Longimicrobiales bacterium. Classification (GTDB taxonomy): domain Bacteria; phylum Gemmatimonadota; class Gemmatimonadetes; order Longimicrobiales; family Gaopeijiaceae; genus UBA1138. The sequence goes on along the minus strand of CBDDDK010000003.1, from coordinate 1,337,817 downwards.
GGTGCCTTCGCGAAAAGGATGATCGTCTGCCCGACGTGGATCGGTCGACTTCGGGCGCGCTGGGCGGGGTACCAGCGCGCGAGCCGATGCGGGTCCACCCCGAGGCGGAACAAGGTGATGAGCCCCCCGTTCGCTAGCCACTGTGACCAGCGTCCTCGTTCCTCGTATCTGCGCGGGCTCGTGACAACCGGAGCGCCCAGGCGACGCCCGTTGCCGGCCCGCTTCAGCCGATCGAACAGGCCGACGTCCTCCATCACCGGCCAGTGCTCATAGCCACCGACGGCATCGTAGAGAGCACGCGAGACCAGAAGGCCTTGATCTCCATATACCAACCCATACATGCGTTCGCGCAGTCGTTGTCCAAACTCGATGAACCGCCAGAACGGTCCGTCACCTCCCAGCGCGAACTCGAAGTGGGCGAAGTCATCGTCTTCGGCGTCACGAAGAAAGTCAGCCACGGCGTCACGGGCTGATGACGGCAGGCGAGAATCGGCGTGCATCACGAGCAACCACGGTGCGAGCGAAGCCCCTACCCCCGCGCGTAGCTGTCCGCCGCGTCCCCGGGGGGCGTGAATGACCCGCGCGCCTACCGCCGATGCGATGTCTACTGTACGGTCGGCGGAGCCGCCGTCCGCGACTACGACCTCGTGAAGGAGGTCGAGCCTCGCCACATCGTCGAGAAGGAGCCCGAGCCGCTCTGACTCATCCAGCGTGGGGATGATGACTGAGAGCCGGGGGGACGGTCCGCTCACCGTCCGATGTCGTTCAGCGTCCAGTCGTAGTCGAAGAACTCGATGTCGGTGCGGGCGTCGAGGAGATCCTGAGCCGTCGCGCTCGGGACGTAAGGGATGAGGAAGGTCTTGAGGCCCTCGATCCCTCCGAAGTCGTCCCCGTACCAGTCCAGGACCCTGTTCAGCCGAACCGTGGTGTGCGTCTCCCGCTCGACCCGCAGATGCTCGGGATTGCCGACCAAGTTGCCCACCGCTCTGTCGAGCTGAGCGTCGAGCTCGTCACCCGTGTACGCCTCCGGCCATATCGGTGGGCAGCTTCGAGCCGCGCAGTTTACTGCGAAGTGAATGCGTGGGTCGCCCATGGGGCGGATGATCTCGTGCTCGATCTCGTCCTGCGACCGCTCTGCACCCGCGATTCGGCAGTGCTTCGCCGAGAACACGTCGGGAATCTGCCAAACGGAGTTCGCCGGCCGGTCTGCTACCGCGTTGCGGATACGCGAGAAAAGCCCGCCGTCCTTCTCGATGGGGTAGTGATCCACCACGAGCTTGAGCATGCACGCGTTGTACGCATTGATCCAGAAGGCGAGGCGGGCATCGACCGAGGTCGCCTCGAGCTGGGAAGCGCTTGCTTCAGCCATCGACGCGATGTACGCATCCAGTGCGGAGCGACCGTCCTTCAGTTTCTGATAGTCGACCAGTGGCTGCGCGACCACTTCGGCGAGCACCGTGGTGAATGCCGAGTGATCGGGCAACTCCTGCGCCGTCAGATTCGAGTCGTCCGGAGTCTGTACAAGAGGAGATACTACAAGTGCGAGCAGCGCCGCGCCGCCGCCGGTCGTCATCAGACCGAGCCGCTTCGCGATCATGGGCAGGAAACTGAGCAACACAAGAATCGCTCCCGATATGAGAACCCGCAGAAGCGCGTCACGCGAGGCTTCTTGAGAGCCTGCGAGTAGCGCGTCCGCGAACATTGTGTAGACGAGCGTCCCCGGGAAGATACCGATCACGGTCGCCAGGGCGTACGTGGGCCAGCGGATCGCGGTGAGGCCCGATCCAAAATTCAGCGCGTTGAACGGGACCGCGGGAATCAGTCTGAGTGTGAGCAGCCCGCGAAAGCCGTGGTTCTCGGTCGCGCGATCCACTGCGTGTAAGCGTGTACCCGCGAGCCGCTCGATGCCGTCACGTCCCAGATACCGCCCTATGCCGAACGCCAAGTTCGCCCCGATGTTCGCTCCGACCGTCGTATAGAGCGTTCCCCAGAAAACACCGAACATCGCGCCGCCGGCCAGCGTCAGGATCGAGCCCGGGATCGCGAGCGCGGTCGCGGCCGCGTACACCACGACGTACACGAGCGCCGCTGCCGGGGAGCTCCGCAGCCATGTTATGGCTAGGTCTACACCGTCGCGGCTTAGGTATTGTCCGAGCGGGGTGAGCGCAGCCGCGAGCCCGCCGCCAATGAGGATCAGGACGAGAGCTGCCAGCTTCAGCCACACGGCACGGTCGCCGTTCGCTACTTCAGCCATGAGATCACCTTGGTGAGCACTCGACCACCTGCGCCATCCAGCTTCGTGCGACGGAAGGCATTACATGCTCGGAGCACGCCTTCCGCCATAGTGGGATATGGGAAGATCGTGCCCGCGATGTCGTTGAGCGTCAGCCCGTTCTTTTTCGCGAGCACCAGTGGCATCAACAGATCGCCGGCGTGACTGCCTAGGACCGACGCCGCCAGAATCCGCCCCTTCTTGTCAGCGGTGATCTTCACGAGGCCGTGGGTTTCCCCGTCCACGATGGCGCGGTCGAGGTCGTCGAACGGGTACGTGAACGTGCTGCCACCGCGAGCCTGTGCGTCCTCGTGAGACAGACCGACGTGCGCCAGCTCGGGGTCCGTGTACGTGACGATCGGCACCGTATCGTAGTTCACCCTGGCGGAGCCGGGGATCAGTGCGTTGCGCAGGACCGCCTTAGCCATGTGGTCGGCGACGTGAGTGAACTGCATGCCACCGGTAACGTCGCCCGCGGCCCAGATACCGCGGTTAGACGTGCGCAGACGGTCGTCGACCACCACCGCGCCGTTCCGCGTCTCGACAGCGGCCCGGTCGAGCTCCAGTCCTTCGATGAGAGGCTTCCTCCCCGTGGCGACGAAGATCTCGCCCACGACGACTCGCTCACCGGTATCCGTGACCACGACCTTGGAGCCGCCGTCCAACTCGATTCGCTCAGCGCGAATCCCCAGCCGGAACTCGATGCCCTCGACCTCCAGGATCGACTGCAGGTGGCCTGCGAGTTCGGCATCATCTCTGGGCAGGATCTGTGGCGCCATCTCGATGACCGTGACCGACGAGCCCAGACGGGCGAAGACCTGAGCCATCTCGAGGCCGATCGGCCCGGCGCCGAGCACCGCGACCCGGCTCTCGAGCCTGTCGCTTTCGAAGAGCGTGTGGTGGTTCAGGTAGCCGGCCTCGGCGAGACCGGTAATAGGAGGCGCGACGGGTAACGCGCCTGTCGCGACCACGATCCGCTTCGACTTGAGGAGCCCCACGCCTTCGACCTCGACGGTATCCGGTGACACGAAGTGGGCCGCGCCGAACTCGACCGTGACGTCCATGTCCCGAAACCGTTGCGGGTCGTCGTGGTGTTCGACGACTCGCCGGGCCTCACGCATCCTGGCCATGACCGAAGAGAACACGTGCGCTGGTGACGCAGATTCGAGACCGAGCTCGTCGGCGTGTCTCATGGCGTGCGCTAGGCGCGCCGACGCGATGAGGGCCTTCGAGGGCACACACCCGGTCCAGAGGCAGTCGCCGCCCAGAGCCGACTTCTCCACGAGTGCCGCTCTTACCCCGAGGTAGGCCGCGCCTGCCGTGGACACGAGCCCCGCCGTGCCGCCACCGATCGCGAGCAGATCGTATTCTTTGGGCTGCATCTCGCGGTCCCCCTCGAAAGCGAGTCGGCTAAGAGCGTCCAGAGTACCGCATACGCGGAAGGAATGCGCTGACTGGGGCGAGCGGTTCCCCGATACGCCCATCCGTTCATATAGAGCGCGTCGTCCCACCGGGGCATCCCGATGTCCCGCGGAAGGCGATATCTTGGCTTCAACCGACCAAGGCGGCCAATGGACTTTCGCTTTATCTTCGGGTGCTATACTTTGGGTGCCGAACACCCGAGATTCGTGGCATCGTGAGGACGGAGGCGAGATGGCGACGGCGCAAATGACCGACAAGAACGAGCACAAGAAGGCCGATCAGCAGCAGAAGGCGTTGGATACAGCCCTCACACAGATCGAGCGCGCCTATGGGAAAGGCGCGATCATGCGCATGGGCGAGGATGGGTTCTCTACCGGGATCGAAGCCATTCCCACCGGCGCGCTGAACCTCGACGCTGCGATCGGTATCGGGGGGATCCCGAGGGGCAGGATCAGCGAGATCTACGGTCCGGAGTCGTCGGGAAAGACGACGATCTGCCTGCACATCATTGCCAATGCGCAGCGGTTGGGTGGAATCGCAGCCTTCATCGATGCCGAGCACGCGCTCGACGTCGCGTACTCGAGAAAGCTCGGCGTCGACGTCGACGAACTACTCGTGTCGCAGCCCGATACGGGTGAGCAGGCACTCGAGATCGCGGAAGTACTCATCCGGAGCAACGCCGTCGACGTCGTGGTCATCGACTCTGTCGCCGCGCTTGTGCCGCGAGCGGAAATCGAGGGCGAGATGGGCGACACCCACGTCGGCCTTCAGGCTCGCCTCATGAGCCAGGCGCTACGTAAGCTCACGGGCGCCGTGAGCCGTTCCAACACGTCGGTGATCTTCACGAACCAGATCCGGGAGAAGATCGGTGTGATGTTCGGTAGCCCGGAGACGACGTCAGGTGGTCGTGCGCTGAAGTTCTACGCGTCCATCCGGTTGGACATCCGGCGTATCGGGGCGATCAAGGACGGCCAGAGTGTGATCGGCAACCGAACGAGAGTGAAGGTCGTGAAGAACAAGTGCGCTCCGCCGTTCCGCCAGGCCGAATTCGACATCCATTATGACGAGGGCATCAGCCACACCGGCCTGCTTGTCGATCTCGGCGTCGAGCACAACATCGTCGACAAGTCCGGTTCCTGGTTCTCCTACGGCGATTTGCGTCTAGGTCAGGGCAAGGAAAACTCCAAGCTGTTCCTGATAGAGAACGCCGACGTCGCCGACGAAATCGAAATCCGTCTGCGCGCGACGCTTGGCCTTTCCAATGACGAGGACACCGAGCCAGCGTCGACCGACGAGGCAGAAGCAACGGCGTCTGCGGACGAGCTGGATGGAAGGGCATCATCTGTCGAGGAGACCCAGGCAGCAGCCGACTGACCGGCCACCACTCGAGCACAGCTGGAAGAAGGCCCCGGACCGAGTCGCTCGGTCCGGGGACCATGCCGACCCGCGACGTGAGCGAGGCGAACGGCGTGGACCGCTAAGGATCGCCGTGACTGCAGCAATCGCTTGTTAGGCTGCGCCGGGGTCCGGTAAAGGGACATGGTACACAAGTAAGTAATAGGGACATGGGTTACAGTCGGCGCCTCACGGGAGGAGGCCGATGCCGTTCGAGGAGACTCATGTCGTGGAAGAGCGAACCCGCTTCAGTGGAGAGGCGTATCGCAGCGTTCGCAGCTTTGCGGTGGTGTGCGAGCGCTATGGGATCAGCCGCAAGACCGGCTACAAGTGGCTGAGCCGTTGGCGCGAGCACGGGCCGAGCGGTCTAGAGGACCGATCGAGTCGACCCAAGAACTGTCCGTGGGCGACACCGCATGAGGTGGTGGAGGCGATTCTCGAGGTTCGACGGAAGTATGAGGACTTCGGGCCAAAGAAGATCCGGTGGTACCTGGAGAAGGCTAGGCCGGAGCTAGCACTCCCGTCGCGACAAACGATGCACCGTTTTGTTGCACCCAAACGCCTCATCTTCGACTCCCTCGGCCGAGGGACAAGAAGAACAGGTGGTACATGCGAAGGACGGAGAACTGTAACCCAGGTCTCTTGACTTAACTGTTACCCAGGTCCTTTACCGCTCAGCGGCGCTCGACTCTTCCTACTCACGGATGGTTCGGGCCAGAAACCTCAAAGCTCCCGCGAGGTGGTCACTCTCAAAGAACTCGGGACCTCCGTGCGCTGCCCCGTACACGACGTCGAATCGAACCTCTAGGCCGTGTCGCCGGTACGTGCCCTCCAGCTCATGAGACTGGTTGATGGGCATCTGGGGATCTTGGTCCCCATGCAGTAGGAGCAGCGGTGGATCGTCGCCGTCCACATGAAAGACAGGGCTGGCCAGTTCGGCTATTTGCGGCGCGGCATCGGGCTGGGCTCCGAGGAAAAGATCGAGTGCGGGCCCGCGGATACTTAGCCCGTGGGGCGTGGACTGGCTGAGGATCGTGGTGAGGTTCGAAGCCCCGAAGTACGATACGATGGCCTGAACGTCAGAGGACGCGTCCAAATGGTCTCCGATCGTTCCCTCTAACGCACGGTGCCCATTGGTGACGCCGACCAGCGCGGCCAGGTGTGCACCTGAAGACCGACCGGAGATGGCGATGCGGTCGGTGTGGAAGCCAAACCTCGAACTCTCCCCACGAAGAAAGCGAATGGCCGCTTTGATGTCATGGACTTGGGCGGGAAACTGGGCCTCGGTGGAAAGTCGAAAGTCGAGACTCGCCACGGCGAACCCGTTCTCCACGAACCCCGCGGGAATCGGCTCCTTGGTACCTCGCCTCCAAGCTCCACCATGGACCCACACGACCAAGGCGGGCGCATCCACGCTCTCCGGAAGGTAGACGTCGAGGAGAAGGTCCCGCCCATCGATCGTGCCGTACACGACGTCTCGATGATCCGGCTCCCGAGACTGAGCGTCGAGCTGACCAGGGCTGAAGAAGACCACGCAGATTGCTGCGAGAGCGACTGAACTCAGCGACTTCACATAGTGACAGGTGGTCATCGCACTCTCCTAGAGATCCAAGCAGCGACCTAACGTCTCGCGATTCTGCTGCGCGGCCAGCCCGCTGGCTCGCGGGGCTGGGTTAAACCGCTGGGATACAACGGCCTACAGCGGCGCATCAGCAGTGACCCAGGTTGGCGGCGACTCGGCAGGCGCTTACAAACAGCTCGCCTGGACGGCTACCTCGTGTTCGAGTAGTTGGTGGAGCTCATCCAGTACGCCTCGATCGAGAGCGACACATCATACTTCTCCCGTAGCGCGGCCCAGTCCGGGTCGGCCGTGAACCCGGCCCAGACCTCGTCACGATGGGCACGGTCGCGATACGCCAGCATCCAGACCAGCGTGTTGGGGTCGTCGAGACGCTGCCATACCGCGATGACCTCGGCGCCGTGCTTCTCGAAGATCGCGACCTCTTGCTCGCGGAAGCGCTGATGCAGTTCGTTGATGTCGCCGCGCTCATTGGTCGCCGTGTACATCCGAAGCTCAAAACAGCGCGCCTCGGCTCCCACGTTTGCGGAAAGCTCTGCCGGCAACTGGCCCGCCGGCCCGCACGCGTCCGGCGGGCGCTGTGCCTGCGCGGTGGCGCTGAAACCGAGGCTGATGACCAGGGAGAAAATCGCTCTCTTCATGTCTATCCCTCTCTGTAGTTGGCCGCCGGTTCGCACGGGACGAAACCGTCGGCGCACGGTGGCGACCGCTATCGTCGGTCAACGGGAAGCACGTCTACCAAGATCTTGCGAACGAATAGACCACGCGTTCCACGAGAACGCGAAGCCATGGAATCTGACGTCAAGAAGGTGCCTGCCTGTACGGGTGCGTTCTAACGTCTCGGAATTCTGCTGCCGGACCACGATGCTAAGCCAGGTCGCGAGCCGCAAGGCGAGTGAACTGGACGCGAGCAGCTTACCCGGACAGCAGCAATTCCTTGTTAGGTGGAAACATCATCGCCCCAAAGGTCTCCGGACGAGTGTGGCGGCCCGGGTTGAGTTGACGGATTATTACGGTTGCCTGCGGAAACCCCACCAGGGACCAGAACCGACCATGCGCTACCTGCTACCGCTCCTTCTCGTCCCATCGACACTAGCCGCGCAGGAAGGTGCGACCGTCTCCGGGCGAGTGCTCAGCGAGGCCGATGGGACACCGCTTCCCGTCGTCAGCGTGGTCATCGAAGAAGCCGCGTCCGGTGAGGCAATCTCAGGGGCGCTCACCAGCGAGGACGGGTGGTTCTTCATCCGTGGCCTCGGACCCGATCAGTACATCGTCCGCGTGTCCTTTCCCGGCTTCTTTCCCGAGCAGTGGGACCTCGTCGTCTCCGAGATCAACCCGGTGTACGACTTCGGGGACTTGCGACTGCGATCGGTAGGGGAACTCGACGAGATCTCGGTCGTCGTCGACGGGACGCGGACGGCAGGCATCAACACGCAGGTCGGTCAAGTCCCGAGTTGTGTGTAAAAGTGAGAGGAAGCTCCTCGATGCTTCGGTTAGGCTGCCTTGGCGACCTCCTTGGGTTCGAGAAGCGTGAGATCGAGGTAGCGGCGTTCGCTCCAGACCGCAGTAGTCCTCAGAGCAACCGCGGTGATAAGGCGGAGCGCACTGGCTCGGTCGGGGAAGGCGCCGGCGCTCCGGATCCGACGCTTGATCTCGGTGTGCAGGCGCTCGAGGCTGTTCGTGGTGCGTAGCCTGGCCCAGTGGGGCTCGGGGAACGCGTAGAACTGGGTGGCGGCCGTGAAGCCCCGCTCGAGCACCTTCATTGCCTCGGGGAGCTCCTCTTGCCAGCGCGTCGTGATCTCGGCCAGGCGCTTCTTCGCCTCAACGAGCCCGGGGGCCCGGAAGACGGCGGCAACCTCGCGCGCCACACGCTTGCGCAGGCGATGCGGGACCTTGGCCAGCACATTGCGTTGCAGGTGCACGGTGCAGCGCTGACGGCGCACCTCAGGCAGGAAGCGGCGCACCGCAGCTGCCAGGCCCGCGTGCTTGTCGGCGATCACCAGTTCGACGCCGCTGAGACCTCGCTCCAGGAGCTGCTCGAGGAGCTCCGACCAACTGTCCTCTGACTCCTCAGGGCCTAGCGTGATGGCCAGGAGCCGGCGGTGACCGTCCGGATCCACCGCGTAGGCCACGAGCGCGCTCACGTTCTCGACCTTCCTGGCCCAGCGCGCATCGAGGAACGTCGCGTCCAGATACAGATAGGGGTGAGGCCCCTCGATGGGTGCGCTCCGCAGCGCTTCTACAGCCCCATCGAGCCGCTTCGCGACCCGGCTTACCGTCGAGCGTCCCACGCGCTCACCCAGCAGTGCTTCAGTCACGTCGCCCATCTTGCGCTGCGACACACCGCTCACGTAGGCCTCCACCATCATCTCGTCCACTTCTTCACTCCTGCGCCGGTAGCGGCCGATCACGTCGGCGGGCGAGCCGCCTTCCCGGCTGCGCGGCACCATCACGTCGATCTGACCCAAGCTCGTGAGCAGGCGCCTGAGGTACGTGCCGTTCCTGTGATCCTTCCGGCTGCCGACCCGCTCGAAACGACGCGCTCCGACCATCGCTTTCAACTCCTCCTCCAGCACCATCTCGAGCGTCACACGAATCGCGCCCTGAAACAACGACTTCAAATCCTGCCGTAACTCTTCTTGCGTGGCCCGCTCAACTTCAACCATCTTTTCCATGAGGAAGCTCCTTTCCGGTTCCGGACCTGCTGGCGCAGGCCCGGACTCCCCGGGTTCGTGTCATGATGAACATTCACAAGGAGCTTCCTCTCTCTTTCCCGGGCTGTCCACCCTCCCCGGACCCCTCACCCCCTTTTACACAAATATCGCGACACTACCCGCAGGTCTTCCGGATGGACGAGGGTGCGGGGCAAACGACCGGATCCGTGCTCGACGCCCTTCGTGCTCTTCCTGGGGTCACGATCGACCAGGACGGTACGGTCTCACTACGGGGTAGCGACCAAGTGGCCGTGTTGATCGACGGTCGTCAGTCCAGCCTGACCGGGTTCGGGAGCCAGCGGGGGCTCGACAATATCGGGGCGGCGAACATCGCCGCGATCGAGGTCATCTACAATCCATCCGCCGACCTAGACGCATCGGGCATGGCGGAGATCATCAACATCATCTACGAGGACGAGCGCGCGCTCGGGTTCTCAGCCGATCTCGGATTGTCACTGGGACTCGGCCAACTGAACAAGCAGCGGCCCGACCTACCGACCGAGCTGGGAAGCTTCTCCAAGAACGAGAAGATCCTCCCCAGTGTGTCGATGAACTACAACACGGAGCGGGTCCGCACCCTGCTCCAGGGGGAGTTCATCGTCCAGGACGCCCTACCGAACAACGAGTTCACGACGCGAACCTATGACGATGGCAGGGTGATCCGGTCGCAGGTTCCCGAGAATCGTGAGCAAACGCACTACATCGTTCGGCTCGGATTCGATTTCCTGGCGGGCGGAGGGAATACGATTTCCGTGTCCGGGGTCTACGACGTGGAAGACCACACCGATCGGGCCCAGGTCCCCTTCATTCTCGGCTCCACCGGTCAGCGCGAGCGCTATTGGTTTTGGACCGAGAACGAGCAAACTGGGTTCGCGAACGCGTCGTTCAACTGGAACCACGCCTTTCCCACACCCGGGCACGAGCTCGACATCAACCTCCAGTACACCAGGGGTTGGGAGGACGAAGCATACCACCTCAATGAGGAATCGAGCGTTCGGGTCGGGACCGATATGACGCACCTCGAGGCCGTAGAGAACACACTCCCGTTGAGCATCGACTACACGCGGCCCTTGGCGAGCGGGCGGATCCAATTGGGCGGCAAGTTGCAGACGCGCTGGCTCCCCATCACCTACGCCGTCCAGAGGGGCGTAGGTAGCGTCATTTACGACGGTCTCGGCGACGAGTCCGACTGGGATGAGGACCTCTTCGCGGCCTACGTCAATTTCGTCCGGGCCAAGCCCTCGTACACCGTCGAAGCTGGGCTGTGCGCCGAGCAGACCAATGTGGCTTACACCATCCCAGACGAGAACATCTACTACAGCAGAAGCGACGCGTACGACTATTTCGAGCTGTTCCCGAACCTAAAGCTCACGTACGCAGTCGGTGGCTCCTACCGCTTGGTGGCGGCGTTCAATCGGCGTATCGACCGCCCGGGCGAACCCGAACTCCGGATCTTCCCCAAGTACGACGATCCGGAACTGCTGAAGGTCGGCAACCCATACCTGAGGCCTCAACTCACCAACGTCTCCGAACTCGGCCTCACTCGCCCCTGGTCGAGCGGTTCCCTGACGGCATCAGCGTATCGGCGGGACATCTCCGACGCATTCCAGAGGGTCTTCGCGATCGATGATTCGAACTCGGACTACGACATCGTCAACAAGATCTACGAGAACGCTGGGAACTCGACGCAAACCGGCGTGCAGTTGGTCCTTGAGCACCGGCTTACACCCTCGTGGCGAATGTCCGGAAGCGTCAACTGGTTGGTGGTCGACATCGAAGCCCTCGAGACCACACTGCTCTTCCCGACGCCGCGCCCCTTCTCCGTCGCCGCCTCGCGAGACGACACCTGGGATCTCACCGTCAACAACCAGATCGGGCTTCCTCAGGACGGAGATCTGCGAGTGGGCTTCGTCTACTACGCTGCGCGGGATGTTCCGCAGGGGAGGCAGCGTACGCGGTCGTCGTTCGACATCGCCGCGACCTGGCCGCTGATGGATGAGCGTGCCGAAGTTTCGTTCACCCTCACCGACGTCTTCAACGACTTCGCGGTGCGGACAGACGTAGATGGGCAGGGCTTCTCGGCTTTCTACGAAAACTACCTCGAGACCCAGGTGGCCCGAGTGCGGTTGCGGGTGCGCTTCTAGCCGCCACACCGAGGTGCCAGCACCACCTCGCCCAAAGCGCCGCAAAGTGTTTCCACCTAACGTCTCTGCGATTCTGCTGCCGGACCACGATGTCGACCCGGAGTGTGAGGTGCAAGCCGAACACTCCGGACCCTCTAGTTCATATCCGGACTGCAGCAATCGCTTGTATCAACATGGCGGCGATCTGAGGTACCTTGGGGAGGTGGCCGATCACGGCGTCCACCTCCTCCGGGGTGGCATAGCGAGGCAGCGATTGCACCGGCTTTGCTCGTGCCACCCCCTGCCTTCCTCCGTGCTCCTCCCGGTAAAGCTCTCTGTATAAGAACAAGACAGGCGGCTGCCGCCTGGTTCAGTGACGCGGCTCCAAGTCCCAGCTCTGCGCCGAGGTGGCCTAGGAACGCTTCGATGTCCGCGCGTCCCATCCCGGCCGGATCCCGCAGGCCATGATAGCCGACGTAGCGCTCCATCCAACCGAGATATGTTTTCTCGGTGCGCGGACTCAGGTTTCGGGCCCTGACGCGAGTACGTACCTGTCCGAGAACATGGGCGACGACTTGACGATTCCTCTGGAGACGTGATGTGGCATCGATGACCTCCAACCCGGGGCCCGGATCCCCCCTATCCTTCTTCATGGCAAGAACTTCAGCCTTGCCCTGGGGCGTGGGGATGGCCGGATGGGTGGACGGTATACGGACGTTGACGGGAGGCGCGAGGGCGCTCGAGTTCGCTGGAGTGAGAGCCGACGAATGTCGTGTGTGCCTCGGAGGCGTCCTACCGCGAGGCCCGTCGCCTCCGTCAGGTGTCACTTTTTGACCCGCCAATTGGAGTGAACCCCAGGGGTGGACACGAAAGGCTAGCGTATGCGGGGCGTGGGGTAGCGAAAAGCAGCCCCGGCGCGACCGGCAACGGCCCAGCGGTCAAGCCGTAAGGCAAGATGCTCCCCTTCCACCCGCATATCGAAGTACTCCATACTGCACCCGCACGCGTTATCCTTACAGCTGTCCAATAGCCGAGCGGCTTACCTACGAATCGACCCATGCAAACCGCTGACATCAGACAGCGATTCCTCGACTTCTTCAAGGAGAAGGGTCACGAAGTGCGCCCGAGCTCTTCGCTCGTGCCGGGGGATGACCCCACGCTGCTGTTCACCAACTCGGGCATGGTTCAGTTCAAGCGGATATTCCTGGGACAGGAGAAGGTCCCCTACAACCGTGCCGTAACCTCCCAGAAGTGCGTGCGCGCCGGCGGCAAACACAACGATCTCGAAGAGGTGGGGGTAACGACCCGCCACCACACGTTCTTCGAGATGCTCGGCAACTTCTCGTTCGGGGATTACTTCAAGAACGACGCGATCGCATTCGCTTGGGAGCTGATGACGGAGGTGTACGGGCTCGCTCCCGATCGCTTCTACGCGACCGTTCACCACACGGACGACGAGGCGGCTGAGCTTTGGGCCACTGAGGCGGGTCTTGCCGCGAATCACATATACCGGCTGGGCGACAAAGACAACTTCTGGCAGATGGCCGACACAGGTCCGTGCGGCCCGTGCTCGGAGTTGCACTACGACCTGCGCGACGAGCCCACACCCGTCACGAGCACTGAGGAGTTCGTCGAGCTCAATGAGGCCGGCATCATCGTCGAACTCTGGAACCTCGTGTTCATGCAGTTCGATCGTGACGCCTCCGGCGAGCTGACTCCGCTTCCGGCCGCATCGGTCGACACGGGGGCTGGACTGGAGCGCATCGCCGCAGTCCTTCAAGGTGTGGACTCCAACTACGACATCGATCTGTTCGCGCCGCTGCTCGAGCACGTCGCCGAGCGCGTCGGCCGTGACTACGACCGTGATTCGGATGACGGCGTCAGCTACCGAGTGCTAGTAGACCATGCCCGTGCGGTCGCTTTCCTGCTCGCCGACGGCGTGTTTCCATCCAACGAAGGGCGCGGCTATGTATTGCGCCGCATCCTCCGGCGAGCGGTCCGGCACGCGTGGCTGCTCGGCCGCCGAGAACCGACGCTGGTGGGCGTCGTGGAGGCGGTCGTTGACAGCATGGGCGACGTGTACTCCGACCTCGTTCACCGTCGCGAACACCTGGTACAGACCACGCTCGCGGAAGAGGAGCGCTTCTTGTCGACGATCGATGGCGGCATGATCCGCTTCGACGAACTCGTGCGGACCGAGGGAGCGACGATTTCGGGTGAGGAGGCTTTCAAGCTTTACGACACGTTTGGCTTCCCGCTCGATCTCACTCAGCTCATGGCTGAGGATCGCGAAGTCACGGTCGACGTGGAGGGCTTCGATAAGGCGCTCGAGCGGCAACGGGAGCGGTCCCGCGCTGATCGAAGCGCCGCCGGCATCGGCGCGGACTCAGCCCAGACCGCTGAATATTGGACGACGCTGTCCCAGCGCGAGCAGACGTTCGTCGGATACGAGTCGCTGACTGCCGATACCGATGTGGTCGCTTATCACATGGGGGACGACTCCCTCGGGCTCGTGCTGGAGCAGAACCCGTTCTATGTCGAGAGCGGTGGGCAGGTCTCTGACCAGGGCACGGTGCGAGGGGACGGATGGAAGTTGAACGTGGCCAACGTGGTGAAAGTCGGGTCGTTGACCGCGCTCTTCGGCCCCGTCGAAGGCGCGTTCCCCAACGCCCCGGAATCCGTCCGCGTCTCGGCAGAGGTCCCTGCTCGTGCACGGCGTGATACTGTTCGCAACCACACAGCGACGCACCTGCTGCACGCGGCACTGCGAGAGGTTCTCGGTGAGCACGTCGTCCAGCGCGGGTCCCTCGTGGCGCCTGACCGGCTCCGGTTCGACTTCGGCCACACGGCCCCGATGACGAGCGAAGAGCGCGAAAGGGTGGAGGCCATCGTCAACGATGGCGTTTGGGCCAACCATTCGGTCGAGATCAGGTACCGGACGTACGAAGAAGCCGTGCAGGCGGGGGCGATGGCTCTCTTCGGCGAGAAGTACCCGGACGAGGTCCGGGTCGTGAGCATCGCGGGCGTGAGTATGGAGCTTTGCGGAGGGACGCACGCGAGTCACACCGGTGAGATCGGTCTCTTCCGCCTGGTGGGCGAGGCGGGTGTTGCCGCTGGTGTGCGTCGCGTCGAGGCACTGACCGGCCCGGGAGCCTTCGCCTACCTCAAGGAACAAGAAGCGAGACTCGCCGAGGCGGCTTCGGTATTGAAGACCCAGCCCACGCATCTCGCCCAGCGCGCCGAGCAGCTGCTCCGAGAGCGTGTCGAACTCGAGGGCCTGCTCCACGAGCTGCGGGTCCAGGGCGGTAGTGGTGAGCAGGAAGTGGCGGCTGAAGCGATCGAGTTGGACCAGGGTTCGTCCAGCTACCGGGGTATTCGGCTGAGAGCCCGCAGCGCCGACGACGCGAGGCAGTGGGGTGATGAGTTCCTAGCTGCGGGCGAGTCGGGCGTGGCGGTGCTCGTAGCAGATATGCCGGGGGACAAACAGGCGCTGTTCGCGTTCGTCAGCGACGACCTGATCTCGTTGGGTGTGCGCGCCGATGCGGTCGTGCGCGAGGTGGCCACGTTCGTCGGAGGGCGTGGCGGTGGTCGTCCCCACATGGCCCAGGCGGGGGTTGAGGACCCCGCACGCATCGACGAAGCGCTGCAGTCGGGTGCGTCGGTGGTTCGGGACCTACTCACGGCGGGCCCGGCGTGAGCGATATCCGCGCGTGGATTGAGACGCGGCGGCCGGCTGCGCCGATGGACCTAGGGCGGTGGTCGCACGCTGATGCCGAGTCGGGTTCGATGGCCGAGCGCATCACACTCCTGGCTCGAACGGCGCTCGATGAAGCCCGCTCCCGACCCGGCCGCGTACGGGAAAGTGCATTCCAGCTGCTCGCGGCGGATGCTCTCGTGACGTACGCCTGTGAGGCGGCCCTCGAGGAGGCGGATCCTCCCGCTGCACTACGCACGATCTTGCTCAGGACAGTGAGCGAACGTTGACGGACGTGGATCCTGGCTCCTTCGCCGATATTCACAGCCACCTCGTGCCTGGGGTCGACGACGGTGCCCGTGGCCTCGAGGACACGCTCGCGTCGGTCGAGCGCATGACACGGCTGGGCATTCGGAAAATCCTCACCACACCTCACTTGAACGGAAGCGTTACCCGGAATGAGGAGGCAATCGAAGCTCGGCTGAGTGAGGTCGACGAAGCGTTCGACCGGGCTGCCACAGCCGTGGCAGCCGATTTCTCCGAGATCGACTTCAAGCGCGGCCACGAGGTGATGCTCGACATCCCTGACGTCGATTTCTCAGATCCGCGCGTCCGACTTGCCGAGACCTCTTTCGTGTTGATCGAGTGGCCGCGTCTCCACGTGCCGCCGGGCACGACCAGAGTGCTCGAGCGCATCATGAGTGCCGGATACCGCCCGATCATCGCCCACCCCGAGCGGTACATCGGCATCGATCGGAAGCTGGGAGTGATCGCCAGGTGGCGGGAGGTCGGTGCCTATCTACAGATCAACCACGGTTCACTCAGCGGCCGCTACGGTACCGCTGCCAAGGGGATTGCGGCGCGCTTGCTACGCCGTGGCTGGGCCGACTATCTGGCGTCGGACTTTCACGCCCAGTCGCAGGCCAGGATATACTTCAAAGAGGTTTGGGAGCAGCTCGAGGCGCTGCGCGCCGGGGAGTCCCTCACGAACCTCTGTCTCACGAACCCGAGCCGTGTGTTCAAGGATGAGATCCCGCTTCCCGTCCCACCGTTACCCCCGGATACCGGGCTGTGGGCACGAGTGAGGGGCATGATGAGCCCAGAGCTACCTTGAGTATCCCCGATGCGGTGATCCATGGGCATCTGAGCGCGCTGGCGGCCCTCAGCCAGGAGGTGTCGCACTCGATGGCCAGTGAGATCCAGGCGCTCGCAGACCGGGTTCTGGAGACGATCCTCGACGGAGGCAAGGTCATGTTCTGCGGGAACGGCGGCTCCGCAGCGGATGCGCAACACCTTGCCGCGGAGTACGTCGTGCGCTTCTCCCGAGAGCGTCGTGCGCTCGCGGTGCTTGCGCTCACCACAGACACGTCGGTGCTTACTGCCGGCGGGAACGACTACGGATACGACACGATCTTCTCCCGCCAGGTCGAAGCGCTCGGTCGGGCCGGGGACCTGTTGATCCTGCACTCGACCAGTGGAGAGTCCGACAACCTGATCGCCGCGACGGAAGCGGCTGACCGGCTCGGGATCTTCACGGCGGCGCTGCTCGCCAAGGGGGGGGGACGTCTGCGGGAGCTCGTTGACCTCCCGCTCGTCGTGCCCACCGCGTCCACCGCACGGGCCCAGGAACTGCATCTCGCGATAGGACACATCGTGTGTGAGATCGTCGATTCGGCGGTTTCGACAAGCGACTGATCCGACGCGCCCGCGGTTGCGCGAGGCGTATACGAGTACACGAAGGTTGGAGGCGGATGAACGACTTGATCGACCTCAAAGGGAAGACAGCGGTGGTTACCGGTGGCTCGCGTGGAGTAGGCTGCGCCACCGCGCTTCTGCTCGCCAGAGCGGGCGCATCAGTGGGCATCGCTTTTCGAAGCCGTCAGGCCGAGGCCGACACCGTGGTCGCTCAACTCGAGGGGCTCGGCGTGCACGCGTGGGCGCAGCAGGGTGATCTCGCTGACGCTGTGGACGCGGAGGCTCTTTTCGGCCGTGCGCGGGAGGAGTTCGACGGCCTCGACATCTTCGTCGGCAGCCACGGAATCTGGCCGCCCATCGATACGCCCCTGGCTCAGATGACGGACGAGCAGTGGCACAGCACGATGAATACGAACCTGCACTCGGTGTTCTACACGTGCCGGGCGGCGGCCCGTGTACTGCGGGACCACGGTCGCCTCGTTCTCGTAGGCAGTACTGCGGGGCAGCGCGGCGAGGCGTATCACGCCGACTACGCGTCCACCAAGGGCGCGATGATTTCGCTGGTGAAGGGACTCTGCATCGAGCTTGCGTCTCGGGAGATTACCGTGAACTGCGTCGCGCCTGGTTGGATTGATACCGAGATGTCTGCGTCCGCGTACGAGGGTGAGGAACGCGAGCGGATTGCCAAGTCGATCCCGATCGGTCGGATCGCGGGCGCGGAAGATGTGGCCGGCCCGATTGTGTTCTTGTGTTCGAGACTCGGCCGGCACATCACCGGAGAGATTTTGAACGTAAACGGAGGTGCTGTTCTGGTGGGGTGAACACGGCTCGTCCCTCAGCGCCGCCGGCGGTCAGTTGGATTACCCGCACGCTGGAAGATGCAGGGCACGACACGTGGGCTGTCGGGGGTGCGGTGCGCGACGCGCTCATGGGGCGTCCGTCCGGCGACTGGGACCTGGCGACGCGGGCGCGTCCCGACCAACTCCAAGAGCTCTTCCGGCGGACGGTGCCGATCGGAATCGCGCACGGCACCGTGGGGGTGCTGGCGCGGGATGGCACCATGCTCGAGGTCACCACCTTCCGGAAGGATGTCGAGACGGACGGTCGACACGCTGTGGTTGCCTTCGCGGACCGCGTGGAGGAAGACCTTGCCCGCCGAGACTTCACGATCAACGCCATCGCGTGGCATCCGCTCCGCGAAGAGTTGCTAGACCCATTTCGGGGCATGCAAGACCTCGAGGCCGGCGTCCTGCGGACCGTCGGTGTCGCGGCTGACCGGTTGGCAGAGGATTACCTGCGGGTTCTCCGGGCCTTCCGCTTCGCCGGACGCTTCGCTTTGAAGATCGAGGAGGAAACCTGGTCCGCCTTGTGTGAGTCCGTGCGTCACTTGCCGTCGCTCTCCGCGGAACGAATCCGAGAGGAGTTGGTGAAGGTGCTGTCGGCAGATCTCAAGCCCTCCGGTGCGCTCATGCTGTACGCCGAGTCGGGTGCTCTGTCGGTCTTGTACCCGGAGCTGTCGGAGTTGCGGGCGTCTCTCGCCGGTGGCGATGCGTGGTCCGAGAAGTTGGCCAGCGTCGACCAGCTGCCTCCGGGCCGACCCTACTTACGGCTCGCCCAGCTCCTGTGGGGACTCGATCCACCAGCGGTAGCGCGGGCCTTGACGCGGCTTCGGCTCTCCAATGCGCAGGTTGACGAGGTTGCGCGGCGAGCCGGATGCGCTGAAATGCCTTCCGCGGAAGCCGATGACGAGGCGTTTCGGCGCTGGCTGAGCGCCACGGGACCGACTCGGCTCGCGGCGGTCGCGAGATTGGGTCTGGCGCGGGCGCGGGCGAGACGCCAGGCGGGGCATGTCGACACGTGTGACGCTGTGGTCGCAGCGTGGCGGCGCGCGCGCGCAGTGCTCGCCACCGGACCCGCGCTGTCCGTGGCGGAACTGGAATTCGATGGGCGCGACTTGATCCGTATGGGACTACAGCCGGGACCCAACTTCAGCCGCATCCTAGATGATCTGCTCGATTTCGTGCTCGCAGATCCCACTCGCAATCGAACCGAGGTGCTCGAGAGCCGTGTCGGGGACCTCGCAGAGAGGGACGATGGCTGAACTCGACCTCTTTTCTGCGGACGAGAGTGAACGCGCGGTAGACGCGGAGCACGAATCGGGACTGCGCATGAACGCGCCGCTAGCCGCTCGCATGCGGCCGAGAACCCTGTCGGAGTTCAGGGGTCAGGAGCATCTGCTGGGCGAGGGTCGGGCGATCCGCGCGATGCTGGACCAGAACTCGCCGAAGAGCATGATCCTCTGGGGACCGCCCGGTAGCGGAAAGACGACGCTCGCCCATCTGATCGCCGCCGAGGCCCAGGTCACGTTCGTACCGTTGAGCGCCGTGAGTGAGGGGATCGCCCGAGTGCGCGAGATCATGAAGCAGGCGGGCACTCGACTTCAGGCCACTGGGCGTCGAACGATCCTCTTTTGTGACGAGATCCACCGCTTCAACAAAGCGCAGCAGGACGCTTTCTTGCCACATGTGGAAGCCGGCACGGTGATCCTGATCGGTGCGACCACTGAGAACCCGTCGTTCGAGATCGTCCGACCCTTGCTCTCGCGGGCGCCGGTGTACGTCCTGAACCCGCTCTCGCCGGGGGAACTGCGTGCGATCCTAGACGACGCGGTCACGGCTGAGGCGAGGGGGCTCGGTGACTCGGGCGTGCGCTTCGCGAACGACGCTCTGGTCTTCATCGCTGAGGCTTCCGATGGGGACGCACGTCGGGCGCTGGGCGTCGCGGAGGCGGCGGCGCATGTTGTCGGCAAGGGGGGTATCGTCGATGTGGTGGCGGCCCGAGAGGCGCTTCAGCACCGCTTCGCCACCTACGACAAGGGCGGTGAGGAGCATTTCAACCTCATCTCGGCGCTTCACAAGGCGGTCCGGGGAAGCGACCCCGATGGGGCCCTCTATTGGCTCGCCCGCATGATCGACGGTGGAGAAGACCCGCTCTACATCGCTCGCAGGTTGGTCCGCATGGCCTCGGAGGATGTCGGAATGGCTGATCCGGGGGCGCTCCATATAACGGTTGCGGCGCGGGACGCATTCCACTTCTTAGGGTCGCCGGAGGGCGAATTGGCACTCGCCGAAGCCACGATCTACCTCGCGACCGCGCCGAAGTCGAACCGGGCGTACGAGGCGTGGTCGGCTGCCCTGGAGCGCGCGCGCGACACGCCGGGCGAGGGAGTCCCACTTCACATCCGCAACGCCCCGACGGATCTGATGAAGGAGCTCGCTTACGGCGAGGGCTACAGGTACGACCACGCGGAACAAGACGGAGTCGCCCCACAGACATACTTGCCCGACCGTCTGGCCGGGGAGGCGTTCTACACGCCGAGCCGATTCGGCTTCGAAAAGACTGTCGCGGAGCGACTCAAATGGTGGGCGGAGCGGCGCGTCGAGTCTGGGGAGGAGGACGAAGGAGCTGGCTGACGGTCGTGGGCGCTTCTAACCGCCGCACCGGTTGAGTATCCTTCTCATTCAAGTACCGAGGCCGTGCTACGGATGTCACAATCGCGGATGAACGGCCGCAGGCGCGCGGAGGTAGCAGGATTCCGACTCAGCTCATCGACATGCGCACGCCGGTCGAGCGCGCGGTGCTCGTTGGTGCGCCGCGGGGCAAGCTCGCAACGCGTCTCGTAGAGGAACACCTCGAAGAGTTGGCGCGTCTGACGGCTACGGCGGGCGGCGAGGTGGTCGGCACCCTCACCCAGCGGATTTCCGAGCCAAATCGGCGCTTCTACGTGGGGAAGGGCAAAGCGGACGAGCTCAAATCGCTCGTGAGCGAGAGAGAGGGCGATCTCGTGATCTTCGACGAGGAGCTCAGCCCTGCCCAGGGAAAGAACCTCGAGGAGCTTCTGGACGTGCGCGTGATGGATCGCTCCGAGCTGATCCTGGACATCTTCGCGACGCGCGCACGATCGAAGGAGGCGCGCATGCAGGTCGAGCTCGCGCAACTCGAGTACCTTCTTCCGCGACTCCGCCGCATGTGGAGCCACCTCTCTCGCATCCGTGGTGGCATCGGCCTGCGGGGGCCCGGCGAGACTCAGCTCGAGAC
Organism: Longimicrobiales bacterium; assembly: GCA_965226625.1. Lineage (GTDB taxonomy): Bacteria > Gemmatimonadota > Gemmatimonadetes > Longimicrobiales > Gaopeijiaceae > UBA1138. The sequence goes on along the minus strand of CBDDDK010000003.1, from coordinate 1,316,825 downwards.
GGACCGCCGACTGATCGGCAAGCGGATCGTCGACCTGAAGGGCAAGCTGCGCCAAGTGGCCAAGGCGCGGGATATACAGCGCAAGTCTCGTGAGGGCAGCTTCCGCGCCGCTCTGGTCGGCTACACCAACGCGGGCAAGTCGTCCTTGTTGCGCGCCCTCTCGGGGGCCGAACTGCTCATCGAGGATCGCCTCTTTACTACGCTGGACTCGGCAACACGAAAAGTCGAGTTGGGAGTGGGCCATCAGGCCCTGCTTACGGACACCGTCGGATTCATCCGAAAGCTTCCCCACCATCTAGTCGCGTCGTTTCGTTCGACGCTCGAGGAGGCGCGCGATGGGGATGTACTGCTGCACGTGATCGATGCTTCACACGCCGACTGGGAGGAACAGCGGCAGGTGGGGAACGACGTGCTCGCGGACCTCGATCTCACTACTAGCGACAAGATTCTGGTCTTCAACAAGGTCGACAGGATCACGCACGCGGAGGAGGAGGCGTTGCGTACTCGGATCCGCGCCCTGGAGCCGACGCCCACGCTCTTCGTCTCCGCCCACGACGACGCCACACTGGGTGCCTTAAAGGAGACACTGGTCGCGCGCATCCGTGCTCGACTGGAGGAGGTCGTGGTCCGCGTGCCCGTCGAGGATGGACAGGCGATCGCGGCTATCTACCGCGAGGCCGAGATCATCGACCGTGCGGATGAGTACGCGGGTGTGCTCATCACAGCACGGATCCCGGCGCCGCTCCTGGGCCGACTCCGGAGCCGCGAGGGTGTGCACGTGGAACCTGCGGCAGCATCGTGACATCCCCAACCGACTGACAGAATGCGTTTCTACCTCAACATCGATCACGTGGCTACGGTGCGGCAGGCGCGCGGTACAGACGAGCCCGATCCCGTTCGGGCCGCCGTGCTTGCGGAGCTGGCGGGTGTGGACGGAATCACGGTGCACCTCCGTGAGGACCGAAGGCACATCCAGGACCGCGACGTGCGGCTGCTCATGTATACGGTGCGCACCGGCGTGAACCTGGAGCTCGCGGCCACCTCGGAGATCCTCGATCTTGCGTGTGAATGGCGCCCGTTGCAGGCGACGCTCGTGCCCGAGAAACGGGAGGAGCTCACGACCGAGGGGGGACTCGACCTGAGCAGCGGGAGACAACTTGAAGTCGTAGGTGACGCGCTCGCGCGCCTCGAAGGAGCGGGCATCCGAACCTCACTCTTCATCGATCCCACACCTGAGGCGATCCAGGCTGCTCTGGACCTGGGGGCGGACGCGATCGAGCTGCACACCGGCGAATATGCGAACGCCCGCGGCGCCGATCGCATGCACGAGCTCGACCGATTGGAGCGTGGGGCGTCGCTTGCGAGCAAGCTCGAACTGGCGGTACATGCCGGTCACGGGCTCACGTACGAGAACGTGCACCACGTCGCAGCCATACCGGAGATCGAGGAGCTGAACATCGGTCACAGCGTAATCGCGCGGGCGGTGCTCACCGGCATGGAGCGCTCCGTGAAGGACATGTCCAGGATCCTACGTCGGGCCCGGCGGCTCCGAGCGTGAAGCACTGGGAAAAGGCTCTCTTCGGAGTAGCGGTCACCGTATTTCTGCTGTGGTGGGTCCTGCGCGACGAGGACCCCTCCGAGGTCTGGACGAACATCCTGCAGGGCGACTTCGTCCTACTGTTAGCAGCGGTCGGCGTGGCGACTTTTGGGTTCTTGATCCGCGCACTCCGGTGGAGGGTTCTGCTGGCTCGCGTCAACCCTGATACGCGGCTTGGCTCGAGATTCGCGGCAGTTTCCATCGGATTCATGGGCAACAACGTTCTGCCTCTGAGGGCCGGAGAGTTTATGCGGCCGTACGCCCTGAGCCGACTTGAGCCGGTCACCTTCAGTGGCGCGTTCGGCTCGTTGGTCGTCGAGCGACTCCTCGACGGCATGGTGCTGCTGCTCTTTCTGGTCTTGCCCGTCGTTCTCCCCGGCTCCCCGGCTGCCGATGCGTTTTCGGGAGAACGGGGCACGCTGCTTCTGCGCGGCGGGCTGGTGACCGTTGCTTTGGTGCTCTTAGCGGTCGTGTGCATGGTCGTACTGCCACGACAGTTCGTCCGGTTCGTCGGGTGGTTCGCACGCTTCCTGCCTAAGAAGACCTCTGTGCCGTTGGTGGAGTCGATCAATTCGTTCCTCGACTCCCTGGCGATCATGCGTGACCCGAAGCTGCTGGCGCTGGGGCTCTCGTGGACGCTCTTTTTCTGGATCTGGCACGCGTCGTCGTTCTGGCTGGGCATGCTGGCGTTCGGCATCGATACCGGATTCGTATCGGCAATATTCGTTACCGCAGCGGTCGGCTGGGGCGTCGCACTGCCGTCCTCGCCAGGGTTCTTCGGCACGTTCCACTATGCGGCCAGCTTCGCTCTGATGGCGGTCTACGGCGTGAGTGCCGACCAGTCCTTGGCCTTCGCGTTCGGCTACCACTTCGGTGGCTGGCTCCCGATCACGCTGATCGGCTTCTACTATGCCTGGAAGATGGGGCTGTCGCTCGGCGAGGTGCGCACCGCCGAAGCCTCGTGACCCAGGCGGTTAGAGTCTGTGCCCCAGCCAAGATCAACCTTCTGCTCCGCGTACTCGGGCTCAGAGCCGATGGCTTTCACGAGCTCGAGACGCTCTTGCAGGCGATTGACTTCACCGATGAGCTGACCGTCGAACTGGCTGGTGACTCGGTCGAGCTCGAGGTCGCGGGCACCGACGCGGGGCCGGTGACGGACAACCTCGCCCTCCGGGCAGCCGAGGCCTATCGCCTCGCCGCTGACTTGCGCTCCGGCGTCCGCATCCTTCTCACCAAGAACATTCCAACCGGCGCTGGTCTGGGTGGGGGATCTTCCGACGCTGCCGCGGTTCTGCGAGCACTGAACCACCTCACCGGTGGAGCGGTCACCGCCAAGGCGCTGCTCGCGATCGGCGCGAACTTGGGTTCTGACGTCCCGTTTTTTCTGTGCGGCAGCGCCCTGGCCCTTGCTCGGGGTCGGGGCGACGACCTCACCTCCGCCCCGTCACTTCCGACGACGGAAGTCGTACTCGTCTGCCCGCCTGTACACGTCGCGACAGGTCCTGCTTATGCCGCCCTGGCAGAGCGTCGCGCATCGACGGGCTTGCAGGCACGCGCTCAGTTGGAACGCATGCCGTCGGATTGGGATACGGTCTATGAGATCGCCGCCAACGACTTCGAATCGCTGGTCGCGGACGGACATCCGGAGGTGGGGCTAGCTCTAGATTTTCTGCGAGGCGCAGGTCTGCGGTTGGTTATGCTCTCGGGCAGTGGCGGCGCGTGCTTCGGCCTCGCAACGGGCGCCTCGGAGGCGTCGTCGACGGCGCAACGCCTCTCCGACGAGCTCGGGTGGAGGGTTCTGGCGACCCGTACGCTGGACAAAATGCCTCCGGTCTCACCTCTGTGACCCTAGCAGCCCGTGGCAGAAGTACAGCGGGCCGCGTTACGGTGCCACAGCCCCAGATCCTAGGCGGTGCGACGACGCCATAGCCGTCGCTACGGCTAGGAGCTCCAACGACGGAGATGGGGCCGTGCCACCGTAACCCACGACCTGATAGATTATGTCACTCATGGTGCTGGGCGCAGGGGGGGTCGCGGCCCAATAGGTCGTCTCTCCTCCTCGCCGTAGCTTGGCTACGACTCGTCGTCCTTCCTACTCTTGAACTCGCGAGACCTCTGCGCGCGGCCCACTGTACTTCTGCCACGGGCTGCTAGGACCTTGAACCGCTCCCCTCGGGGTGGGTAGGATGTGCCACGCTGGCCCGTGGTCTAATGGCAGGACACCGGTCTTTGGCACCGGCGGTGGTGGTTCGAATCCACCCGGGCCAATCGTAGGAGCCCTGCTGCTCGCAATCCTCCTGGCGCCGACCACGGGGGATGCCCAAGTCGTGTCCGGAGTACCGGACACGGTGACTCTCGCCCCCGACTCATCCGATCTTAGCGGACGCGCGCGCAGCGCACAGGTGCAGTACGAACGCCGTCGGCTGCGGCACCTCCCCATCACGAGCGTCTCGTTCACGGACGCGTGCGACGAGCGCATTGGCCGTTTCTGCTCCTGGTACGATGAAGGGGACTGGTACCCGCAGCCCGAGCCCCAGGAGGTCGAGGACCTGCGAGCGGCGTTGCTCACGGTTCTGGACTCCGTGCAGCGTCACCTTCCCGGCGACGGGTGGGTGCTCGGGCAGCGCGTCTGGTATCACTCGGAGGCGGGCCGATGGGAAGAAGCGTTACGCGTCGGCCGGGCGTGTGGTGCGGTGGAGCCATGGTGGTGTTCAGCGCTGCGGGGCTTCGCGCTGCACGGGCTCCAACGGTACTCGGAGACAGAGGCGGCCTTCCAGCGCTCACTCCTCTTGATGGATGCGGAGCGAGCCCAGGAGTGGCGGATTCCTCGCGGGGAGGTGGACGGGGATGTGCGCCGGATACTCGACGGGTTGAGGGGAGCCCCCAATGACTCCGTCGACGCGGTCTTGAGCCGCTTGTGGATGCTGTCGGATCCCCTGTATCTCGTCGACGGGAATGATCGCAAGACCGAGCACTACGCCCGCTGGACGGTGTCGACGCTCAAGGAGCGGGCTCGGAACCCGTTCCACATTAGGTGGGGCAAGGACATCGAGCAGTTGACCGTGCGTTTCGGGTGGGAGATCGCGTGGCAACGATCGATCGACCGGCGGAGCGTGCAGGCCGGGGACAACGTCATCGGCCGGAAGCACCCTGAGCGGAGAAACTACATGCCCTCCGGAGCGGCGCTCGCTTCTCCTGAGCGGGCGACGCACCGGGACCTGCTCGCGGACAAGAGGCGGCCTCCGAGCCTATACGCGCCTGCGTACGCTCCACAACTGCTTCCGATGGAAGGTCAACTGGCGGTCTTTCCGAGGGGTGATCGCATGATTGTGGTGGGCACGCACTTCCTACCGGAGGACACGACGGTCCATGCCGGACATCGCCATGACCTGCCCTGGCTCGAGGCGGGCGAACAGGAGGAGATGCGGGATCGTGGCGGGCTGTTTCTCCTATCCGTGGACCCGGCACCACTCCGATCCAACCGTTCGCTTGCGGGCACCGACGGGGTGCTGACCCTGGAGGCGCCGATCGGTTCATATGTGGTCGCGATGGAGGCTTGGAGCCCCTCCCAGCGACGTGCAGGTCGATACCGCCAGGGGATCGAACATCGGCGTGTCCCAGAAGACATTGCCGCCCTCTCCGATCTCTTGATGTTGAGACCGACCCCGGATCCTCCGGGGCTGCTCGAGGCCTCGATACCGCTGGCGCTCCTCCAGACCGAGATCCGGCGCGGCCAGACGTTCGCGATCGGCTGGGAAGTCTCCGGACTGGGATTCCGGCCCGAGACACTCGTTTTCGAGGTGACGGTGAACCGGGTCGACCGAAGCGTCTTCCGTCGGATCGGGGAGTTCTTACGAGTGAGCGGCGGGCCTCAACGGGTATCGCTCGCATGGGAAGAGCTGGGCCCCGACGAGCCGAGTCCACTGTTCCGTTACCTCGACCTCAATTTGTATCGCCTCGACCCAGGGGCGTACGAGGTGCAGGTCACGCTCAGGACTGTGGGCAGATCCAAAGTTGTCAAAAATCGCCGGTTCACGGTCCGAGAGAGATGAGAGCCGATTATGACGCGTTGACCGCTTCGCACGTCCTTTCTAGCTTTTTGGGCTCTCTAGACCGTGTCTCGTAGGATCGGACTTCAAGCCCCGGCAAAGATGGACGACACGTACATGCGGGGCCCCCTTCTTCTGCTCAGTGGCAGAGCCAATCGAGCGCTGTCCGCGGAGATCGGTGAAGATATTGGGATGTCGGCCGATGGGGCGACGATCAAGGAGTTTGCGGACGGGGAGATCTTCGTGCGCATCGACCACAACGTGCGTGGTCGGGACGTATTCATCATCCAGCCCACGTCGGCTCCGGCCGACAACATCATGGAGTTGTGCCTGCTGATCGATGCCGCGAAGCGGGCGTCGGCGGCGCGGGTCACCGCGGTGATCCCGTACTTCGGCTACGGCCGGCAGGACAGAAAGGATCAGCCGCGTGTGGCGATCGGCGCGAAGCTCGCGGCTAATCTAGTGGTTGCGGCCGGTGCAGATCGCGTGATCTCGATCGACTTCCACCAGCATCAGATTCAGTCGTTCTTCGACATCCCCGTGGATCACATGTATGCGGCTCCGGTCCTGACGAAATACTTTAGCGTCTTGGGTCTGCGAGACCTCGTCGTCGTCTCGCCCGACGTAGGTGCGGCGAAGATGGCACGGGGATACGCGAAACGGGTGGGCGCCGGGTTCGCGATCATCGACAAGCGGCGCCCGAAAGCGAACATGTCGGATGTGATGAACGTGGTTGGTGAGGTGGATGGCAAGACATGCCTCCTCGTGGACGATATGGTGGATACGGGGGGCTCCTTGTCCAACGCGATCCACGCCTTGAAGGACCGGGGAGCCGAGGTCGTGTATGCAGCCGCGACGCACGCGCTGCTCTCGGCTGGCGCCGCGCAGCGTCTGCAGGAGGCGCCCGTGGAAGAAGTGATTGTGACGAACACGATCGACATACCGGAGGAGAAGAGGTTCGAGAAGCTCAAGGTGCTCTCGGTAGCGGGCCTCTTGGCGAAGGCGATCCACCACGTGCATTCGAACGAGTCGGTGAGTCAGCTCTTCGAGACTCCGCCGGACGACTGAGGGAAAGGGCCCCGGGAGAGCCCGGGGGCCGATAATCAGAGGGAGACAAATGGCCAACTCAGCGACTTTACCCGCCCAGAAACGGGAAGGCACCGGCAAGGGCGTTGCGCGTAAACTACGCGCCGCAGGGCGAGTGCCGGCGGTTCTCTACGGCCGCGAGCTCGAACCGGTTCATCTCTCTCTGGACACCAAAGAGGCGGAACAGCTGTTCCACTCGATCAGCGTGGACAACACGATCGTGGACCTCGAGGTCGAGGGGGAGAAGGAGGCGTATCAGACGCTCATTCGAGAGATCCAGGTGCATCCCTTGAGGCAGTTGCTGATCCATGTCGACTTCCTCCGGATCCAGGAGGGTGTCACGGTGGACGTCAACGTGCCAGTGCACCTACTGGGTATACCGGAGGGGGTGAAGAACAGCGGCGGCGTACTGGAGCAGATCATCCACGACCTCCCGGTGAGGTGCATTCCGTCGAAGATCCCGAAATCCATCGACCTCGATGTGACGCACTTGGACCTCAACGAGTCCCTGCACGTCTACGACATGGAGTTCGAGGAAGGTGTCGAGGTCACGATTGAACAGGAGCGCACGATCTGCTCCGTTGCGATTCCGAAGGTGATCGAGGAGCCGGAAGAGGAAGAGGAGCTGCTCGAAGGCGAGGAACTCGAGGAGGGCACACCGGCGGCGGAGGGTGCGGACGAGGCCGACGACTCCCAAGGAGACGGTGGCTGATCCCTCGTTCTCTTGGCGCATATGAAAGTGGTGATCGGGCTCGGGAACCCCGGGCCCGAGCAGGATACCACTCGGCACAACGTTGGGTGGTGGGTCGCGGACCGACTCGCCTACGACTGGGGGTTCGACCTCTTCAAGCGTGAGGGTCAGGCCTTCGTTACGGAAGGGACCGTGGGCGAGACGCCGGTGCGTCTCATGAAGCCCACGACATACATGAATCGAAGCGGGTTGTCGCTACGGCCGCTCCGGACCCTCGAGTCGTTCGACGCGAGCGAGGACCTCCTGATCGTCGTCGACGACGCCGCGTTGCACGTAGGTCGCGTTCGCTTCCGCCCCGAGGGCGGAGCGGGCGGACACAAGGGGCTCGAGTCCATCTCGGGTGCGCTGCAGTCGAACGAGTACGCGCGACTCCGGATCGGGGTAGGGCTCAAGCCGGATGGTGCGGACCTTTCGGACTGGGTTCTCTCGGACATGCCTGAGGGAGATGAAGACATAGTGGTTGCTTTGTTACCCGAGTTGACCAAAGCCGTGGAGCTGTGGATCAACGACGGGAGCGAAGCGGCGATGAACCGCTTCAATCGATAGACGAGAGTTCTTACGAACAACGAAAAATGGGAAGACCGAATCGATGACCGACCTCGTGGCATTCACCGACTTCGCCTGGATCCTTGGCCTCGTAGGCCTCGGCATCGCGGTCGCTATCTACGGCTACGTGAAGAAGCAGCCCGCCGGGACCGACGTCATGATCGACATCGGGGAGCAGATCCACGACGGCGCGATGACGTTCCTCCGACGCGAGTACACCATGTTGGCGGGCTTCGTCGTCGTCGTGGCCATTCTGTTGAGCCTGGCGATTGGCACGACCTCGGCGCTTGCATACGTCTTCGGCGCCTTGAGCTCAGTCGCGGCCGGTTTCGCGGGCATGAAGGCTGCCACTCGGGCGAATACGAGGACCGCGGCCGCGGCCAACGAGGAGGGTCAGGGCAAGGCGCTACGCATCGCCTTCTTCGGCGGAGCCGTCATGGGTCTAGCTGTGGCCTCGCTCGGCCTGCTCGGCCTGGGCGTGCTCTATCTAATGTTCGCCGCGGACGCGGTGCCGGGCACGGGCGAGTTCTCGGGCTTCGCCAAGATCGTCTCCGGCTTCGCGATGGGCGCGAGCTCGATCGCGCTCTTCGCACGCGTCGGCGGCGGTATCTACACAAAGGCAGCGGACGTCGGTGCCGACCTGGTCGGAAAGCTCGAGGCGGGCATCCCCGAGGACGATCTGCGAAACCCTGCCACGATCGCGGACAACGTCGGTGACAACGTCGGTGACGTGGCGGGTATGGGGGCGGATATCTTCGAGTCGTACGTGGGCTCGATCGTGGCGACGATCGCGATCGGCGCCACGGCCCCCGCGATGGCAGAGTACCGTGCTGCCGCGGTCGCGCTGCCGCTCGTCACGGTGATGGTCGGGCTCATCGCTTCGCTGGTGGGCATCGGAGCCATGAAGATGCTCGAGAGACGCGATCCTGCCCACGCCCTACACGGCACGACCTGGATCGCCGGCGGCCTGTTCATCGGGGCGATGTACTTCGTCGTGCAGAGCATGGGCATTTCGTACACGACGGCAGCGGGCGTCACCTACGGTGTGGCCGGACCCTGGATCGCGATCGTGGCCGGGACGATGGCGGGCATCCTGATCGGCATGGTGACGCAGTACTACACGGCAGCGGGTCCCGTACAGAAGATTGCGGAGGCGAGCCAGACGGGTGCGGCGACCAACCTCATTGCCGGTCTCGCGGTTGGCATGGAATCGACCGTGCTCCCGGTCATCCTGATCTGTGTGGCGATCGGGACGTCGTTCCAGTTCGCGGGTCTGTACGGCATCGGCATCGCCGCGGTCGGGATGCTCGCGACCGTGGGCGTGACGATGACAGTCGACGCGTACGGGCCGATCGCCGACAATGCGGGTGGCATCAGCGAGATGAGCGGCCTGGGCCCGGATACGCGCGAGATCACCGACTCGCTCGACGCGATCGGAAATACGACGGCGGCCATAGGCAAAGGGTTTGCTATCGGCTCTGCGGCACTCACGGCGCTCGCGCTGTTCTCGGCCTACTCGGCCAGTGTGGGACTGCAGGAGACCGGCATCGACCTCGTCGATCCGATCGTGGTGATCGGCCTGTTCATCGGTGGTATGCTGCCCTTCTTCGTGGCCGCGCTCACGCTGACCGCGGTGGGTCGAGCGGCTCAGGGCATGGTGGACGAGGTACGCCGTCAGTTCAGAGAGATCCCGGGCATTATGGACGGCACCGCGAGACCGGACTCGGCGCGCTGCATCGATATCTCGACGCAGGCGGCGCTGCGCGAGATGATCTTGCCGGGACTCACTGCTGTGCTGGCGCCGGTCATCGTCGGGTACTTCATGGGTGTGACCGCGCTCGGAGGCATGCTTGCCGGCGCGCTCGTGACCGGCGTGCTCCTGGCACTCTTCATGGCCAACTCCGGTGGTGCATGGGACAACGCGAAGAAGTATATCGAGGGTGGTGCATACGGCGGAAAGGGCTCCGAGCCGCACATGGCGGCGGTCATAGGTGACACCGTGGGTGATCCGTTCAAGGACACTTCGGGCCCGTCGCTGAACATCCTTATCAAGCTCATGAGCGTGGTGTCGCTTGTGCTCGCACCGTGGTTCGCGGCTCATCACGGCATAGAGGTGGACGCTACCTCCACATCGTGGCTTGTGCACTTGATCGAGGGGCTCTTCGGTTGAGCTCGGAAGAGATCGGATAGGAGATGGCCAAGGCAGCGAATTTCGAGAACGCGCTGGCGTTCGCGGCTGATCTCATTGCCATCCCGGGTCTCTCGGGCCAGGAAGACGACGTCGCTCGGCGTTTAGTCCAGGAGATGGAGGCGATCGGACTCGAGGACGTGCGCGTAGACGACGCGGGCAACGTGATCGGGGTCGCGCGAGGGCGTGGTGACGCCCCGGCCGCGATGCTCAACTGCCACCTAGACGTCGTGGCGGAGGGGGATCACTCGGAGTGGGAAGTGCCACCGTTCAGTGGCGACCTCCGGGACGGCTTTCTACACGGTCGGGGCGCCATGGACATTAAGGGCCCGCTCGCGCTTCAGACGTACGCGGCTGCGTCCATGATGGACGCAGCACCAGGCGACGTCATCGTCGCGCATACGGTCTACGAGGAGCGCGGCGGCCTCGGCATGAAGCACCTGCTGGAGTCCGGAGGCGTAGAGCCCGGTGTGGTGATCATCGGTGAATCCACGCATGGAGATATCTGTATCGGCCACCGAGGTCGAGCAGAGCTCGAGGTGTTCCTGGCAGGGGTGGCCGGCCATGCCAGTGCCCCTGAAAGGGCGGCCAACGCGCTCGACTTGCTGGGCGACGTACTGCTAGCGGTCCGAGACCTGGCGGCAAACCAAGAATCGGACGAGCTGCTGGGCGCTGCGAGCTTGATCGCGACCATGGTGGATGTGCTGCCGCAGGGTCGAAACGTGATTCCCGATCAAGCGATCGTGGCGCTGGATTGGAGAATCCTTCCCGGTGACGGGCACGATTCGCTCGTGCATCGCTTGCAAGAGGCTGTCGGGGCGCGCATCCCATCGGTCCCAGACGCACTCGGATGCGAGGTGCGCATGGCGACCGAGCGTCAGGTGACCTATACGGGACTCGTGGCCGACCGAGACCTCTTCACACCTGGCTTCCTCATGGACCCGTCGCATCCCATCGTGGGCGCGGCAGCCCGTGCCGTCGGCCGACTCGGGGCTGCAGACGAGGCCGCCGAGGTTCGCCCGTGGACCTTCGCCACCGACGGTGGCTGGTCGTGTGGGGTGCACGGGATTCCTACGATAGGCTTCGCGCCAGGTGAGGAGCGCTTCGCGCACACCAACCGCGAGCGCTTGGACGTCGAAGAGGCCCGCTGGGGGTACGCACGCTATCCGGGCCTGATCGCGGCCGTTCAGACAGCGCTGTTATAGAAGCGCTTCCTCGTCCACTCCCCATCGACTAGCTTTTCCGCCGTGCCCCAAGCGGCACGCACAGTTATCCCGCTCCGTCCTACCACTGGCGCCGCAGCCGAGATGGTCGACATGACGGGGCCCGTTCCAACCCACGGACCGAGGGAACGAATCATGCGGCTTTACGAGGTCGTGTACATTCTCGACCCGGCGCTCCTAGAGGACGCCGTCACGGCCAAGCTCGAGAAACTCCACGAGCTGGTGACTTCCAAGGGCGGTGAGGTCTCCGCGATCGATCACTGGGGAACCCGCCAGCTCGCCTACCCGATCAACAAGCTCTCAGCTGGCTATTACGTCGTGGCGCACTTCACATCCGCACCGGACGCCCTGCCGGAGTACGAGCGCCTGCTCAAGCTGGATGGCGACGTGATGCGGTATCTGCTCGTGGTGAGCGAGGGTGAGCTGACCAACGGCGCCTCAGTTCTAGGCGAACCCCGGCCTCGGCGGACCAAAAAGGGGGACGAAAGCGACGAGGACGAGCAGGAAGAAGACGAGCCCGAAGCGGCACAGGTCGAAGAGGAGGCTCACGACCGTGCTGGACCCCAGGACTTCTCAGGCCCGCGCGGGCGTCGTCGTCGAATGGAGGGTCCGCCCATCATCGTCCTCGATTACAAGGACGTTGGCACGCTATCACATTTCATGACCGAGCAAGGCAAGATTCTCCCGAAGCGTACCACGAAGGTCTCCGCCCGTTTCCAGCGCCGGCTTGGCCGGGCTGTGAAGCGCGCACGATATCTCGCGTTGGTCCCGTACACGCGGCGTACCGAAGGCTGATCGAACGTGTCGGATCTCCGTCAACTAGAGGGCTCTGCCAGGGAAGGTGGCGGCTGGCGTGGCGTCGCCGCGCTGCTCGCGGTCGTCTTCTTCGCCTCGGTCACCAACGCCGGCGTGCTGCTTTCGATCCCCTTCTTGTTGCTGGTCGGCGTGAAGGGCACGCGGGGCTTCGGGACGTTCGCCGCTGTCTCCCTCGCGATGTTGGTGACCGTATCGGGGGTCCGCGATGGAGTGTGGTTCATCGATAGAGCCTGGGCGCTCCTAGTCGGCGGATGGTTCGTCGCGCTGTCGCTGGCGCGGCCGGCGTCGAAACCGTCGACAAGGGCGTTGATCGCCGTCCTCGGTGCCGGCATCGTCACGGCGGGCTTCATCGCGCTCCGCCGAGGAGCGTGGTCCGCTCTGGATTGGGCGATTACCGATCGGGTCCAATTCATGATCGCCCAGATGCTGGACCAAGTCGTGATGGTGCGTGGGGGTGAAGCGCTCGCACCAGCTCTCGTCCGGTCGATGTACGACATGGCCGAAGCTCAGGTGGAGGTGTTTCCGGCGATTACCGGCGTGGCCTCCATGGCCGCCCTGTGTGTCGTGTGGTGGATGTATGCCCGCCTGACGGACAGTGGTGAACAGCGCCTGAGCCCCCTGAAAGATTTTCGATTCAACGACCAACTGGTATGGGTCTTCGTCGGGGGGCTTCTGCTCCTCGTCACGCGCGTGGGCGAGCCCCTCGGGCGTGTGGGGGCCAACGTAGTGGTCTTCATGGGGGCGCTGTGCGCTTTGCGGGGCGCCGCCGTTGTCGTGTTCATGAGTGGCGGCGTGTCGCTGATCGGATTCTTCGCAACCGTGGTCGGGCTCTTGCTTGTGCCGACTCTCATATTTGGTGGCGCGTTGGTGATCGGACTGGGTGACATCTATCTGGACGTACGCGGACGCGTGGCGAAACTCGCCGCCTGAAGACGCTTTGGAGGAATGATGAAGTTGATCCTGAAGAAGGCTGTCGAAAACCTCGGAGAGGTTGGCGAAGTCGTGCAGGTCCGGCCTGGGTATGGCCGTAACTACCTTATTCCACAGGGGCTCGCGTTTACAGCCAGCGACGCGAATATTCGACGCCTAGAGGAGGAGCAGACGCGCGCTGAAGAGAAGTCGCGCCACGACTACCTCGAAGCACGTCGCCGGGCTTCGCAGCTTGAGGGTGTATCGCTCACGTTCACGGAGCGCGCAGGGGACGACGGCAAGTTGTTCGGTTCCGTCACGGCCACGGACATCGTCGAGCGCACCAACCAGGGAGAGCTGGACTTCGAGCTCGACAAGAGGACGGTCCTTCTCGACGAGCCGATCAAGGCGCTCGGTGTCGAAGCCATAACGATCCGGCTAGACGCTGAGGTCCAGGTGAGCATTGAGGTGCGGGTGGTGCGGGAAGAGGGCTAGCAGCCCGTGGTAGAAGTACAGCGGGTCGCGTTGCAGTGCCATGGCCCCAGATTCTAGGCAGGGCGACGACGCCATAGGCGTCGCTACGCCTAGGAGCTCCAACGACGGAGATGGGGCCGTGCTACCGCAACCCACATACTGGAAGATTATGTCACTCTTGGTGTTGGGCGCGGGGGGGTCGCGGCCCAATAGGTCGTCTCTCCTCCTCGCCGTAGCTAGGCTACGACTCGTTGTCCTTCATACTCTTGAACTCGCGAGACCCCATGCGTGCGGCCCACTGTACTTCTACCACGGGCTGCTCGGGTAGGTGAGGGCGGATGCAAGGGACTTCCCGACCGAGGTCACGCGCGCGGCCGACCTCGCTCTCGAGATCAAGGCACACGGCGTACTGATTCTGGATCTGCGTGGCATCTCGACCGCCACCGACTACTTTGTACTTGCGAGTGGGACTTCGGACGTTCAGGTCAAAGCGATCGCGGAACACGTGGTCGATGAACTCAAGAAGGAGAAGGTTGGTCCCGCCCACGTCGAGGGGCTGAGCGGAGGTCGCTGGGTATTGCTGGACTACATCGACTTCGTCGTCCACGTATTCCACCCGCAATCACGAGACTTCTACCAGCTCGAGAATCTCTGGGGGGACGCGCCCCGTTGGGAGCCTGTCCAGGAGCCTTGACCTCAAATAAGCCCTGCAACGCTTGGGTTTTCGGGGGATGGCCGAGTTTGCTACGAGCGCGCCGGACACCTAACTTGTTGCCGGCGCGGCAGCGATGCCGTGGCCAATCGAATCGACCCGGTAATCGACCACTCCGCGTCGGTCGCGGAGCGACCACGAGCCTCTCATGCCTATCACAGACCTCCCCGAGTGGAGCGCTTTCGACGCAAACGCCGCTCCGCTCCTTCCGGAGCACGCCGATCGTGGGGGAAGGCTCGTCGCAGTAGTCGCGACTAGGAGTGCACAGGAGGATCGGTGGGCGATCAACGCCACCGTCGACATCGTTAGGGCATGGAGTGAGTCTGGTCGCAGGGTCGTACTCGCTGATGCCGCGCTCGCGCTCGCGACGCTTCATGAATGCTTAGGAACCGACAACACGGAAGGCGTCGCGGACACCGTGCTCTTCGGCTCGTCCGTGCCGCGCGTTGCCAAGCGGACCGATGAGGGTGGGTTCTTCATTATCACTGCGGGAACGGCGACCGCCGATCCCGCTGCGGTCCTCGCGAGCGAACGGTGGAAACGCCTGTCCCGCGGTTTCGTGGAGGCCGGCGTTACGCTGGTCATGTACGTTGGGGCCGAATCGGAGGGCAAGTCCGCGATCTTGGAGATGGCCACCGACGTGCTTCTGCTCTCGAGGTCGACGGAAGATGGCTGGTCGGCGCTAGGTGGCACGGCGGCGCCGATCCGGGCGGTGACCGGTCCGGCCTCGGGCGCTCCAACCGATATGTCTCTCCCGGACGCGCTGGCCGGCTTGGACCCGCTCGCTCTGCCGGGGGGTGGGGCAGGTGACTCCGACCAGAGTCCCGAGCTAGAGGGTATGCCGGACCACCTTGCCGATTCTGCGCTGCCCGAAGCGGAGGCGTCGGATCGTCGAGGCCGCGGAGGGCGATGATGCTCACGTCGATGTTACCGGAGGGGCCTTCCGTGACGAGCTTCCAAAATCCATGAAGCTTCGCTCACTCAGCGTTCATGGGTTCAAGTCCTTCGCGGACCCCACCACAATCGAGTTTCACGACGGTATCACGGCCGTGGTCGGACCCAACGGATGTGGCAAGTCCAACATCAGCGATGCGATTCGCTGGGTGCTTGGGGAGCAGCGGCCGACCGCGATCCGGGGTGCTAAGATGGAGGAGGCGATCTTCCAGGGCACCGTGAGTCGGAGGCCGGTCAATCGCGGATCGGTATCGCTCACCGTCAGCAACGAGGACGGAGCACTGCCCGTTCCATTCGAAGAGGTAGAGGTAGGCCGGCAGATCTTCCGAGATGGAGGCAGCGAGTACTCCATCAATCGATCTGCGTGCCGCCTACGCGATGTGCTCGACCTGTGTCGCGACACCGGATTGGGTGCGAATGCCTATTCGATCATCGAGAACCGTATGATCGACGCAATCCTCTCCGATCGTGCCGAAGAGCGCCGCGGGCTATTCGAGGAAGCCGCCGGGATCGGCAAGTACAAGGACCGCCGCAAGGCAGCGACCCGCAGACTCGAGCGCGCGGAGATGGATCTGCAGCGTCTCGAGGATGTGATCTCCGAAGTGCACAGCAAGGTCCGCTCGCTTGCGCGCCAGAAGGGGAAGGCTCAGCGGCAGCTCGGGTACCGCCAGCGCCGCCTCGATGTCGAGGTCGCGGTTGTGCGCCACCAGCTCGAGACCCTCCGTCTCCGGCTGAGCGGCGTCGAAAAGGAGCTCGCGGGCGACATCCAGACCGGGCAAGGGAAGGTCGCGGAGCTAGGCGCTGCCGAGGCTCAGTACGAGTCGCTGCGACTGAAGGAAGTCGGAGCGGAAAAGGACCGCGCGGAAGTTACGAAAGCGCTTGAGGCGGTTCGCAAGGAGTTGGTGCGGTGGGAGCGCGACCTCGCGGTAGCCGACGAGCGAGCCGCGTACGCCGGACGTCGCCTGGCGCAGATCGACGAGGAGCGGGGCCAGGCGCTGCGGCAGGCTGAGACGCTGGAGCGGGACGAGCGAGTTCTCGGCTCGGACCGTGACCGCATTGTGGAGGAGCTGGAGGAGCTGCGGAGTGTGGCGGCAGTGCGGGCGACCGCAGCCCAGGAAGTGCGGGAGCGACTGCAGGGAGCGCGCGAGAGGCTAGACGAGGTCGAGACCCGCGGACGCGATCTCGCACGTCGGGGCGCCCAACTCGAGGGCGACGCCCAGGCGTGCGATGCTTCGGCGGACGAGCTCGGGCACCGCCTCGTGCGAGTGGCCGGCGAACTCGAGTCAGCGGCGGACGCCCTGTCGGAGATCGAATCCCAGGGGGACCTCTTCTCTGACCGTCTGGACGATCTGTCAGCGGGCCTGCAAGCGGCTCAGGAAGAGGTAGACGCGTGCCTTTCATCGGCCATCACCGCGCGCGAAGAACTGGACGACACGCTCGTCGCGGAGCGGGAAACCATCGCTCGCGTGGCGGCTGGCGAGGCCCGGAAGGCCGCGATCGAGCGGCTGGAGCGAGACCAGGAGGGGCTGGACCCGGTCGCAAAGGCTGCGCTTGCGCTCGGGGACACCGGCATCCTGGGCACCCTGGCCGACTTCATTGAAGCGGACGCCGAGGCGGCGGCGGCCCTTGAGTCGCACCTCGGATCCCTGACCCGCGCACTGGTGCTACGCGACCGCGGGACCGTCGAACGAATAACGTCGTGGTTTGCCGAGAGCTGGGCCGGAGGCAGTGGGCTCGTGTTGTTGCCACTCGATAGCGTCCCTTCGCCGTCCGGAGATGGCGGCGGACTCTTCGGCGAAGTTCGGACACACGGTGACGGACAAGCGTGGGTACGCGCGCTCCTGGATGGAGTCGAAGCGTCGACGGTGGACGGTGTCGTGGTCACGGAGGCGTGGGGCATCGTCCACGTGGGGAACCCTGCTGGGGCCTCGGGCATGCTCGAACGGAAGGAGCAGCTGCGGAAATGCTCCTCCGAGCTCGAGGAGGATTCTTCTTCGGAGGAAGCCGCCCGGACGCAACGGGAGACCGCCCAGGAGGCGCTGGCGGGAGCTGAGCATGAGCTTGAGCAGAGCCGTGCGTCGCTGCGCGCGGCCGAGGACGAGCTACGAAAGGTCCATTCCGAGGTCGATGCCAGGTCCGATCAGCAGGGCCGGATGGACCATCTGCGTGATGAGCTGTCCCGACAGGCGGAAGGCACGAAGGTTGCTCAAGCGCGCGCCTTGGCGCGGGCTCGTGAAGCGCGAGACGACCGCGAGATCCTCTTCCAGCAGGAAGAAGGTCTGAACAACGAAAGGGCTGAGGCTCGTGAGATGGTCGAGGTGGTTCAGGAAGAGTACGAGATCGCGCGATCTGAGGAGGCCCGACTCGCGGTGGACGTCGCACGCCTCGAAGGTGACGTGATGCGCCTCGGTGACCGTGTGGACACGATTGTGAAGGCCCGTACGCGAGCCAACGAACGCGTGACGGCCCTCGATGTCGAGGAGAGCAGCCTGCGAGAGGAGCGCGCGGAGGCGCGGCGGATTCGAGCCGAAGGCGATGAGGCGACGGAGCGACTCTTCGGTGAACGAACCACGGCTGAAGAGAAGGTCCGAGAGAAGGGTCAGACGCTCCAGGAGGTGGCCGACGCTTTGGCCGTTGCCGAAAAGCGAGTGCGTGAAGCTAGGACCGCCGAGCGGGCGGCGTCCGACCGGCAGCACCAGATGGAGTTGGAGCGCCAGGAGCTGGGCGGACGCATCGAGCGCATACGCGAACGTCTGGAAGGCGAGTGGGGACGTCCACTTGAGACGCTGTTGCAGGAGGCTGCACCGGTGGAAGGGGAGCAGGAGGCGCTGCAGGATGAGCTTCGTGAGCTGGTCCTAGCCCTCGATAAGATCGGCCCTGTCAACATGCTTGCGGTCGAAGAGCACGAGGAGGAGAGCCAGCGTCTCGAGTTCCTGACCGAGCAGCGACAAGATCTCGTGGAGGCCCGCAACGACCTGCGCTCCGCCATCCGGGAGATCAACAAGACGGCCACAGAGCTCTTCCTGGGGACTTTTGAGGACATTCGTGAGAACTTCAGGAAGACGTTCATGAGGCTCTTCGAGGGTGGTGAGGCGGACATCTGGTTTCAGGACGAAGACGATCCTCTCGAGTCTCCCATCGAGATTCATGCGTCTCCCCGCGGCAAGAGAACGCAGCGCATCGACTTGCTCTCTGGCGGGGAGCGTGCGCTCACGGCACTTTCGCTTCTTTTCGGAATCTATCTCGTGAAGCCTAGCCCGTTCTGCGTGCTCGACGAGGTCGATGCGCCACTCGACGAGAACAACATCCGGCGCTTCATCAAGCTCCTCCAGGACTTCAAGGCGGAGAGCCAGTTCGTGGTCATCACCCACAACTCTCACACGATCGAAGCAGCAGACTGGATCTACGGGGTTACGATGGAAGAAGCTGGAGTCAGTACGATCGTCGGGGTGAAGCTCGAAGAGGCCCTCGAGGCGGCAGGAGCAGCCTGATCCGACCCCCGCTGTGACCTCGGTAACGATACTGGGAGCCGGAACGTTGCTTCCGGCCGCATCTCGAAGCTCCGCCGCGCACCTGATAGACGGCGACGGGTTTCGCTTGTTGCTTGATTGTGGATCGGGGACCCTGCACGGCCTGGCCCGACACTCCGTCGACTGGCCGGGGCTGAGCCACGTCGCGATAAGCCACTATCACAACGACCACGTGGGGGACCTCTCCGGGGTCCTTTTCGCGCTCCGGCACGGCCTGGCAGGAGGTAGGGAAGCACCGCTCACCCTGATCGGTCCACCGGGCTTCCGCGGCTTCCTGAGCTGCCTCGGCTCGGCGCTCGGGGACCATGTCTTGGACCCGGGCTTTCCACTCCGGGTGTGCGAACTCGAACCCGACGATGTGTTCGAGCAGCAGAGATCGGGGCTCCGCATACGCGCTCACCCCACGCCCCACACCGACGAGTCCGTGGCGTACCGCGTAGAGACCCCGAGCGGCGTCGTGAGCTACACCGGTGATACCGGGCCCTCGGACGCGGTCGGCGAGTTCTTGGCGGGATGCAGCGTCCTCATCGGAGAATGCGCGCTGAGAGACCCTCCCGAAACGGAGTTTCACCTCGCTCCATCGGGTCTGGCCCGCATCGCGACGCTCGCCGACCCCGAATTGCTCATCGTCACACATGTGTACCCGCCTACTAGCCCAGCCGACGCGGCGCTGCTGGTCGGCCGACGCGAGTTCGGCGGGCACATCGTACCCGGCGAGGACGGATTGACCGTGTGGATCGACGAGGACGGCCCCGTCATCCAGGCTGCCGTCGACGGTCGTTGAGCACTCCACAACAGACGTGTAGACTTAAGGTTCTTCCTTCCCCGGTTCCTCCTTCCCAACCGAGCTCCTGATGCTCGTTGTCATGAAGAACGCGGCTTCGGCCGACCAGATCGATGCGGTCGTCGGAGTCATCGAGGACATGGGCTACGATGCTCGGCCAATTCCGGGTGGACAGCGGACCGCCGTGGGTATCCTCGGCAATGATGGCGGTGTGGATGCGGGCCGGTTGCAGGGTCTAGGGGGGGTACTCGAGGTCATTCCCGTCACGCACCCTTACAAGCAGGTCTCGAGAGAGTGGCAGGAGGAGGACACGGTCGTCTCACTTGCGAACGGTACGTCGTTCGGAGGGTCGGACATCGCGGTGATCGCCGGGCCATGTGCGGTGGAGGGCGAGGCGCAGATCCTCGACATCGCGCGCCAGCTCAAGGAGATGGGTGCGACGGTGCTCCGGGGCGGCGCGTTCAAGCCCCGAACCTCGCCGTATGCCTTCCAGGGCCTCGGGCTGGAGGGACTCGAGCTGCTCGCCAAGGCCCGTGAAGAGACAGGACTCGCCGTCGTGACGGAGGCTCTGGACCCCGACGGAGCGGACCTCGTGGCACAGTACGCCGATATAGTGCAGATAGGAGCACGGAACATGCAGAACTATCCGCTGCTGCGCCGCGCCGGGCGCACTGGTAGGCCCGTGCTGCTCAAACGTGGCATGTCCGCTACGATCGAGGAGTTTCTGCTCGCGGCCGAGTATGTTCTCGCCGAGGGAAACCCCGACGTGATCTTGTGCGAGCGTGGTGTACGCAGCTTCGACACGCATACCAGAAACGTGTTGGATCTTGCGGCCATCCCCGTCGTCCAGTCGCTTTCTCATCTCCCGATCATCGCGGACCCGAGCCACGGCACGGGAATCCGATCGAAGGTCACCCCCATGGGGCGAGCCGCGGTGGCCGCGGGTGCAGACGGGTTGATCGTCGAGGTGCATGCGGATCCGCCACGTGCGATGTCCGATGGCGCACAGTCTCTCTATCCGGATCAGTTCGCGAGCCTCATGGAGCAGATCAGGGTGATTGCGAAAGCGATCGGACGGAACGTGACGGGCCCGCTCTAGCGCTGTCCCATGCACTCATCGCGCGGTCCCATCCCTGTCGCGATCGTTTCCGGATGGGCACTCACCGGGACCACCCGCCGCATGTGTTGGGCCGTCGGGGCGAGCGGCTCGCCATCCGCTACCTCCGCTCCGCGGGCTGGACCGTCATGGCCCGAAATTACCACTTCGGCCGCCGCGAGGCCGACCTGATCGTGCGCAAGGGCGAGCTGCTCGCGTTCGTCGAAGTAAAAACCCGGGCAGGGGCCGAATGCGGTCGTCCCGAAGAGGCAGTGACCTGGAAGAAGCGCCGCGAGATCGAAGCCGTCGCCGCGGAGTATCTGGCTCGCAACGCGTATGCTGACGGTCCGGTCCACTTCGACGTCATCGCCATCGAGGTCGATCTGCACGGCTGTGTCACGCGCTTGGAGCACCTTGAAGACGCTTGGAGGCCCGGCTGGCCGTGAGGGAGAACGTCGCATGGTGGGCCTCGGTTCGGTAGCGGACCTCGTTGACCGCCCACGCCCCCAGAAATAGCTTCAGGGTGCCCCAGGTCCGCAGGGCGAAAGCTCACGAACCCCGTCAGGACCCCGCAGGTAGCAGCGGTAAGTGCGGTGATCGTCGCTGCGGGTCGCCTGGGGCACTTCCCTTCCCTCCAGCGGTGGTCGGCGACTCGCCTCGGGAGGGGACTCAGCGGCGGTCCTTGTAACGCGATAACGTCTTGGCCTACATTGCTTTAGCCCGTAAGTACCGACCCCGCTCGTTCGCGGATGTGGCGACGCAGGAGCACGTCTCCGACACGCTCCGTAACGCGGTCTCCGGTGGGCGAGTGGGGCACGCGTACCTCTTCTGCGGGCCGCGCGGTGTCGGAAAAACGACACTGGCGCGTGTACTTGCGATGGCGCTGAACTGTCCCGACCGTCGCGCGGAGGGCGAGCCGTGCGGGGTGTGCGAGAGCTGTACGCGAATTTGGGGTGGCCACACCGCCTTGGACGTCGTTGAGATCGACGCGGCCTCCAACCGGGGTGTCGACGACGCGAGGGACCTCCGTGAGCGGGCGATGTACGCACCCTCCGGGGCGGGATACAAGGTATACATCGTCGACGAGGCTCACATGCTCACGCGTGAGGCTTGGAACGCCTTGCTGAAGATCCTCGAGGAACCGCCGCCGCGGGTGATCTTCGTTTTCGCGACCACAGAGCCGCAGAAGATCGAACAGTCGGCAGCGCCGATCCTTTCGCGTTGCCAGCGATTCGACTTCCGGCGCATTGGCGTCTCGGACATCGTTTCCCGGCTGAGTGCCGTGCTTGTCCAGGAGGGTGTGAACGCGCCCGAAGACGCGCTTCGCATGATCGCTCGCAATGCCAACGGGGGTATGCGCGATGCCCTCTCGATGCTGGACCAGGTCATCTCCTTGACCGGGGGCGACATCGAGGCCGACGCCGTCCGCCGTGTGCTGGGCCTTGTCGAGGAAGAGCGGTACTTGGAGCTGTTGGACATCCTCGTGGAGCGCCGCCATGCGGACGTCTTCACGCTGGTCGAGCGGCTCACCGATGAGGGGTACGACCTGGTCGAGTTTTACCACGGCCTCATGGACGTCTTGCGCGTACTTCTGCGGCTACGCCTCGCCCCCCAGACGCCTCTCGATCTCCCCAAGGGACTCCGTGCCGAGCTTGCTTCGCGTGCGAGCGCGTTCGAGGCCACCGATCTGGTCCGCATGCTGGCGGCCGCGGCCGACCTTGAAAGCCAGGGTAGCCTGAGGCGTAGTCCGAATCCGCGCGTTCTTGTCGAAATGCTTCTGCTTCGGCTCAGTTATTTTGATCGCACGATCGCCCTCGAGGAGCTGATCTCGGCTTTCGGCGGGGCGCCATCTCCCACCGGTGGGGCGGGACGTGGCGGTGGTTCGAGCACCTCTGATTCACATGATACCAAACATGACATAAATGATGCCAACACCCAGGACACGTCATACTTAACCACGACTGAGAAAGCAGTACCCCAGGTCGAGGAGGCGTGGCTGAGCTGGCTTGACTCCGCGCGGACCGTGCCGCGTGGACTCAGTGCTTTTCTGCGTTCCTCCACCGTGCGCGAGCTATCGGACGGACGCGTCGAGGTTACGCCGCCGCCGGGTCCGGCGACGGAGAGGCTCCGCGACTCCGCCGTTCTGGCGGAAGTCCGTCGGGGATTGGAGCCGTACTTGGACCGGGTCCCTGAGCTGGTTTTTGGATCACCTGCGGAAGCTGCGTCGGAGGCCGTGCGGATCACCGACGAGGAGGCCCGGGGAGACACGCTGAGCGCTCTCTTCCGGCAGGAACCCCGCCTACGAGAGGCGGTAGAAGAACTCGACCTGGAGCTTATGGATTAGCCTACGGAGCCATGGACAACATTCAGCAGCTCATGCAGCTCGGCCAGCGGATGCAGGCCAAGATGGCGGAACTTCAGGAGTCCTTGGAGGCCGGGAGGGTCTCCGCGTCCTCCGGCGGCGGAATGGTGACCGTCACGGTAGATGGAAAGGGCTCCGTGAAGCAGGTGCAGATCGATCCGACCTGCGTCGACCCTCGCGACGTGGAGATGCTGGAGGACCTCGTCCTGGCTGCGGTGAGCGAGGCTCAGGTCAAGGCTCAGGGTGAGTATGAGCAGGAGATGAAGAAGGTCACGGGAGGGCTTCCCATGAACATCCCAGGCCTGCCGAAGCTCTTCTGATCACCGCGACCGGAGGGCCATGTCCATGTCGGTGATCGAACGGCTCACCGGCGACCTCGCGAGGCTTCCCGGTGTCGGTCCCAGGACTGCGCTCCGTCTGGTTCATCACCTCATGAAGGGATCGAAGGAGGACACGCGGCGACTTGCTCGGTCCTTGGCCGACCTCGCGGACCGGGTTCGCCAGTGCGACGTGTGCGGAAACTTCTCCGAGCATCAGCTCTGCGAAGTGTGTTCGAATCCTAGGAGAGATGGCACCGTTTTGTGTGTCGTGGAGGAGGCATACGAGGTGGGCGCGATCGAGCGTACTGGGCACTATAGTGGCCTCTTCCACGTTCTCGGTGGGCGCCTTTCTCCGTTGGACGGCGTGGGGCCCGAGGAGTTGAATCTGGTTCCCTTGTTGGAGCGTATTCGTCAATCTGATGGAGAGATTCAGGAGATCATCATCGCTACGAACGCTTCGGTGGAAGGAGAGGCAACGGCGGTGTATCTGGATCAAGAGATCCGTCCCCTGGGACCACGTGTGACGAGGCTCGCGCGTGGAATTCCCGTTGGAAGTGACCTGGAATACCTGGACGGCACGACGATTGCTCAGGCACTTGCCGGACGGCGGGAGATGTCGATTTGAGCAACCGACTTCGCACGGCGGGGATCACGGTGCTCGCGGCCGCCGCCGCCGGCGCGCTTGCCGCGCTGATCATCCGCGACCAGATAACACGCCACCGGCGGGATCTCTTCTCCCCGCTCGCGTTGCGGCGATTGGCTGCACTCGGGCACGTCAACAAGGCGCCCGCCTCGGTCGATTCTATTCGAATGCTAAGGGACTTCGTGGCATGGGAGCCCAGAAGGTTGTTACGTGAGCGCGCGCTATCGATCGTATATCGGATGGAGGAAGAAGTGGCTCACGCGGGCATGCTGGCAGGGGCCGAGGGCTCGTGAAACGTCCATCTTGCCCCGCGGGGCGGCGCTACCGAGTTTATGGGCCCTTCGAGCCGGCCGGTATCGTCCGTCCGGCAGACCCAACAACCGTGTAGCGAGAGAGGTAGCGTCGACCCATGTCGATGATCAACTACGCCTCGCGCGAGATCAACTGCAAGATTGTCTACTACGGCACCGGTCTCGGTGGCAAGACGACGAACTTGGAGTACATCTACTCCCGGGTGAATCCCGACACCAAGGGAAAGATGATCTCTCTCGCAACGGAGACCGAGCGCACGCTCTTCTTCGACTTCCTCCTAATCGACCTTGGTGAGGTTCGCGGCTTCAAGACTCGTTTCCACCTCTACACCGTACCGGGGCAGGTCTACTACAACGCCAGCCGTCGCCTAATCTTGAAGGGTGTGGACGGGCTCGTGTTCGTGGGTGATTCGCAAGCTACCCGGGCTGAGGCGAACATCGAGTCCATGCACAATCTGTACGAAAACCTCGAGACCTATGGATACGACCTCGAGACGATTCCCTTCGCGATCCAATACAACAAGCGAGACATGTCGGACTTGCTCTCACCCGAAGAGCTCCGGGCCCAGATCAACCCGATGGGGGTGCCGGACTTCGAAGGTATCGCGATCGAAGGGAAGGGGGTCTTTGAGACCCTGTCGTGCGTGAGCAAGCTGGTCATTAAAGCGCTCGCCTGACCACGCGGGGCAGGCCCCCTTGTCCGATAACCGTCTCACCCTCCCCAACGCCATTACGTTGTTCCGGATCGCCGTGTGCCCGGTGCTATTCCTGATGGCATTGTCGCCGACGATGACGGTTCGGTTCGGCGCGTTCGTGCTCTTCGTGGTAGCGGGTCTCTCCGACATCTGGGACGGGTATCTGGCGCGCCGATACGACCAGATCACCGACGTCGGGAAGCTGCTCGATCCCATAGCGGACAAGCTTATACTCTTTGTCACTTTCGTCCCGTTCTTCGTCATTTCGCACCGAGGCTTCGAC
Source organism: Longimicrobiales bacterium (assembly GCA_965226625.1). Lineage (GTDB taxonomy): Bacteria > Gemmatimonadota > Gemmatimonadetes > Longimicrobiales > Gaopeijiaceae > UBA1138. The sequence goes on along the minus strand of CBDDDK010000003.1, from coordinate 1,291,496 downwards.
GGTGATCTGATCCCGTGGTGGGGTCCGATGCCCGTATGGGTGTTGGTGGTCATCTTCGGCCGGGAGATCTTCATCACGATCTTTCGTAGCTACGCAGTGGGGCGAGGCGTGGTGATCGCGGCCGGCAAGTCGGGGAAACAGAAAGCGCTGTTGCAGGCATTGTTCATCGGCGGTCTGCTGCTCTGGTATCCGCTGCGCATGCTGGCAGAGTCCCGGGGGTGGGAAAACGAGGGTCTGTACGGCTACTGGCAGACGCTGCACACCGGGTGGGTGGGCGTCACGCTTGCCCTCGCTCTCATCCTGACGATCTATTCGATGCTGGACTACCTGTGGTCGTACCGATCTGTTGTAGGAATCAGAAGCTGAGAAGGTCCACGTGAACGCGTTGGGCGTCCGTGCCTGCGTCGTTTCGGTCGGCAACGAGCTGCTCTTCGGCGAAACGGTCGACACCAACTCGGCGTGGATGGGTCGAGTTCTTGCGGCTCGTGGAATCACGGTCGTCCGCCGCTATACCGTCGCGGACGTCGCCGAGGAGATCCGGCATGCCGTGCGGGAGGCCGCCGATATCGCGGACCTCGTGCTCGTTTCCGGGGGGCTGGGCCCGACGTCGGATGATGTCACACGGCCGACCGTGGCGGAGTTGATCGGTGCAGCACTTGAAGTGGACCAGGCCTTGTTGCAAAGTCTGCGCGAGCGGTTCGAGGCTCGTGGATACGGGGAGCTACCGGTCCCGAACGTCTCACAGGCAGAAGTACCGAGGGGAGCGCGCGTGCTGCTCAACCCGCGAGGAACCGCGCCGGGCCTCGCGATGCGGTTTTCAGAGGCTTGGGTCGTGCTGCTTCCGGGTGTGCCTCGGGAGCTGCGCGCGATCTTTGGGGGGGAGTTGAGCGACTTCCTAGAGGTCGAGTTCGGAGACAGGGCGCTCCTGGTGTCCCACCGAATGGTCCATACGACCGGAGTCCCCGAATCCCGTCTCGCCGAGTTGGTCGAGCGAGCTTTCGCCCGGCCCCCCGCTATCGCAGAGCTCGCCCCTGACGTGTCGGTCGCGTACCTGCCGGACTTGCGAGGGGTTGACCTGCGGCTGACGGCTCGTGGGCTACCCGCCGAGGCCGCCCACGCCCAGTTACATCATGTGCTCGATCGCCTGGAGCCGGTCGTGGACCCGTGGCGTTTCAATGCCACGAGCGGTGATATTGTCGAGTCTGTCTCGGAGGCGCTGAGGGGTCGAAACATGCGCCTGGCTACCGCCGAGAGCTGTACGGCCGGCTTGATGGCTAAGCGGATCACCGACCTCCCGGGAGCGTCTGACATCTACGTCGGTGGGGTCGTCGCCTACGGCAACGCGGTCAAGGCAGCGCTGCTCCAGGTCCCGGAGGACCTGCTGTCGACGCACGGGGCTGTCTCGGAGCCTGTCGCGTCGCAGATGGCGAGGGGTGTCGCGCGGCAGCTCGGCGCGGACGTTGGCGTCGCCGCAACGGGTATCGCAGGACCGGGTGGTGGGACCGATGACAAGCCCGTGGGTTCTGTTTGGCTCGCGGTTTCGGGTCCGGGTAGCGCTACCAGCGAACACGTCCGCTTCGTAGGGGATCGTCAGGCGGTGCGAGAGCGGGCGGCCCAAGCGGCCTTCGCGCTTCTGCTACGAAGCCTTCAAGCTTCCAAGGCCGACACCTGAACGGCGAGCCGCAGGGATGGTATCTTGTACGCTTGGACCGATCCCGAATAAGACGAAATCATGACGGATGTCGTATCGAACACGGATGATATAGAGCCCGCGGAGGGCGACGAGATCATCGATGATGAGGTCGCCGGCCCGACGGGCGACTCCGATCTTGGGGACCAGCTCGAGGGGTTCGACGAGTCGGACCGCGACCGTACGTCGGACAACGACTCGCCGCCGGACGGGGCGGTTGCAGGGGCGGAAGATGGCGCGCATTCCGAGGGGGACGGCCACGCCGGAGTGCTCGCGGTGGAGGCACAGTTAGACGAGCTAAACGACCGACACCTTCGGCTCGCAGCGGAGTTCAATAACTTCCGCCGCCGCACCGAGCAGGAGCGGCTGGAATCGTGGACCCGGGCGCAGGCGGATCTGGTCGAGAAGTTCCTCGACGTTCTGGATGACCTTCATCGAGTCGCGGTCCTCGATCTGAGCAATGCGACGGTCGAGGGGATCATGGAGGGCATCGACCTGGTGGAACGGAAATTCGTGCGGGTCATAGCGGATTCGGGCTTGGAAATGATCGATCCTGTCGGCGACGCGTTCGACCCGGAACGCATGGAGGCGATGATGCGTGTCCACACGGAGAACGAAGAAGAGGATAACGTCGTCGCACAGGTGTTTCAGAAGGGGTATACGCTCAAGGGTATTCTCGTCCGGCCAGCTCGGGTGAGCGTTCACAAGCACGGCTAGGCACGAATGGCTGCTGCGAAGAAGAACTACTACCAGGTCCTCGGGGTCGGTGATAAGTCGACGCCAGAGGAGTTGAAGAAAGCTTATCGCAAGCTCGCCAAGCAATTCCATCCGGACGCCAACGGTGGCGATCGCAAGGCCTCCAATCGTTTCAAGGAAGTCGGCGAGGCGTATTCGGTTCTGAGCGACTCCGCCAAGCGGAAGCAGTACGATCACATGCGTCGTCTTGGCGCGTTCGGTTTGGGTGGCGGCCGCTCCCCCGGGGGGCGTGGCGGTCCTGGGGCGCGGACCGACCCGGGGTTCTCGTTCGAGGACCTTCAGGGCGGCTTCGGCAACATCTCGGATCTGTTCAGCACCCTTTTCGATAACGTCGGCAAGAGGGAGCCCTCGGGCGCGAAGAGAGGCGGGCGTGAGAGGGGGGAGAACGTCGAGTACCTCGTGGAGATTCCATTCCTCATGGCGGTGCGGGGTGGCAAGGTTTCGATCGAGGTCTCGATCACCGAGGACTGTGCGACGTGCAGCGGCGTTGGCGCCAAGCCTGGAACCGATCTCCGTACGTGCAAGGAATGTAAGGGCACCGGCGACATCTTCTTCGGTCAGGGAGGATTTGCGGTCAAGCGTCCGTGCCCGGCGTGCTTCGGGCGTGGCATGATCCCTGAGACTCCGTGCGCCTCGTGTGATGGACGCGGAACCGTCCGTCAGCAGCGGAAGTTACAGATCAACGTGCCGGTTGGCGTCGACATAGGCGCGAAGGTCCGGCTGTCAGGGCAGGGGGAGCGTGGGAAGTTCGGCGGCAAGGCGGGAGACTTGATCGTCACTTTCAAGGTGCAGCCGGACCGCTTCTTCACGCGTGAGGGACTCGACATCCACGTGACGGTCCCCATCAACATCGTTCAAGCCACCCTGGGGTCGAAGATCAAGGTGCGGACCGCGCGCGGGAAGAAGGTCGTGCTCCGCATCCCGAAGGGCACTCAGTCCGGCACGAAGTTCCGCATTCGCGGACAGGGGATCAGGAAGGCCAACCGAGTGGGGGATCAGCTCGTGGAAGTCGAGGTCTCGGTCCCGGACGAGCTGACGGATGATGAGCAAAAAGCGATGGAGGAGTTTGCCGAGGCCAGCGGCCTGAGACACTGATTTAGCAGCCCGTCGCCACGCGCTTAGTACGTGTCGATGCCGCTACGATCCTCCCACCGCCGAATACGCGCGCGTCATCGTCGAAGAGCACTGCCGACTGTCCTGGCGTGACCGCGATCCGCGGTTCCGCTAACTCGATCGTTAAGGAGTCGTCGATCCGGGTGACGATCGCCGGCACGGCGGGATCTCGGTACCGAAGCTGGGCGTTCACCCTTTCGCCGGCGGCCGGGGGTTCCCCCAACCAGTTCAGCCCCCCGATGTCGACAACGTCCTCGAACAGTTCGTCGCGAGTACCGACTACGACCTCTCGCTCAGGTGCACGGATCCGCAGAACGAACATCGGCTCTGAGAATCCTCCGCGCAGACCCTTCCGCTGTCCGACGGTGAAGCTCGCGTACCCATTGTGCTCACCGACGACTTCTCCGCTCCGGCGCACGATGGGACCCGGCTGGAGCGCCGGATGCACGGGGCTCAAACGCTTTGCCAGTAGATCTCGGTAGTTCCCGCTCGGCACGAAACAGATCTCTTGGGACTCGGGCTTGTCGGCCGTAATGAGTGCGAGCTCGCGTGCGTGTGCTCGCACGGCGCTCTTGGTAAGCTCGCCAACCGGAAAGAGCAATTTGGGAAGCAAGGAGCGAGGCATTGCCCAAAGGAAGTAGGACTGGTCCTTGTCCGGATCGAGCCCTCGCCGCAGAGATGATCCAGCTGGCGCATGTTCGATCCGCACGTAGTGCCCCGACGCGATCTGGTCGCAACCGAGCGCCCGCCCGCGGGCCAGGAGATCTTTGAACTTCGTGTTGCTGTTGCAGTTCACGCAGGGGTTCGGCGTGCGGCCCTCCGCGTACTCGGACACGAAGTCGTCGATCACGTCGCGAGTGAAGTCCTCCTCCACGTCGAAGACGTAGTGTGGAATCCCGAGCGCGTCCGCGACGCGCTTCGCGTCCAGGATCCCGTCGAGTCCACAACATGTCTTGGAGTGGGCGGGTGTATCCGAGTAGCAGAACGTCTTCATCGTCACGCCGACGACCTCGTGCCCCGCGTCCACGAGGAGTGCAGCGGCCACGGAGGAATCGACACCGCCGGACATCGCGACCAGAACGCGACTCATGACACCTCTTCGAGCCCGCGTACCCGTTCGACAACTTCCGCGAGCACCGCCACCGCTCGCGACACGTCTGCTTCGCTCGAATCTCGACCCATGGAGAATCGCACGGTCGCCTTCGTATCGTCAGGGCCGAATAGCGCGCTGATCACGTGGCTTGCCGCGCTACTGCCGCTCGTGCACGCCGACCCGCCGGAGCTGGCGACCCCTTCGAGGTCGAGCGCGTTGAGCAACAAGCCACCGTCCGCCCCATCGATCCCCAGGCTGGAGATGCTCGGGCTCCGCCGCGCTCGGCCCGCGTTGATCCGCACGTCGTCGATCTGAGCTAGTACGCGGTTCTCGAATGCGTCCCGCAGTGCCCCGAGGCGCATCGCCTCCTCGGCCTGCTCTTCAACGGCCAGGCGGAGTGCGGTCGCGAACCCGATGGCGCCCGCTACGTCCTCGGTCCCCGGACGCAGTGCCCCTTCTTGGCCGCCACCATAGAGCAGAGGCGCGATCTCTGTTCCCTCTCGTACGTAGAGTAGCCCGGTTCCCCTCGGTCCATAGATCTTGTGCGCGGTGGCCGTGAGGAGGCGGATACCCGGGTAGGTCGTCGACACCGGCACCTTCCCGATCGCCTGTACCGCGTCGGTGTGGAATGTGCCCCCGAACTCCTCTACCAGCGTGGCGATCTCCGGAACCGGGAGCAACAAGCCGATCTCGTTGTTCACCCACATGACGGACACCACAGTCGGTCCGTCTTTCAATGCAACGCGAAGGGGGTCTAGATCGATGGTGCCGTCCAGATGGACCGGTAGGATCACCAGTCGGACCTCCTCCCTCGAATCTGCCCAGCGAGCTGTGTCGTACACGGCGTGGTGTTCGACGGCGCTGATCGCCAGCGTGGGCAATCCACCCTCTATGGAGATCGCTCGGCAGCGGCCCAGGACCGCGAGGTTATCGGACTCGGTCCCGCCCCGTGTGAAGAAGATCTCGCCCGGTCGCGAGCCGAGGGCTTTGGCCGCGACGGCCCGCGCCTCCTCCAGCGCCGCGGAGGCCTTTCGACCCCATCGATGCAGACTGGAGGGGTTACCGAACGTGTCGGAGAGGTAGGGATCCATCGCCTCTCGCACCTCTGAGCGCATCGGCGTCGTCGCGGCGTAGTCGAGGTAGACGTGGTGCATCCGTGTCAGCCGCGGAGGAGCGCTAGAAGGGGGGGCGTGCCGCGTCGCGGTGCCACAGCCCTATGTCCTCTAGGCGGAGCTTCGATGGCATAGCCGTCGCTACGTCGAGGAGCTCCAACGACGGAAATGGGGCCGTGCCACCACAACCCACACACTCGTCTCTTCACTTCATCATCGTGTTGGGCACATGGCGGTTGCGCGGTTGATCCTGCGTCTCTTCTCGTCGGACCACCGCCTTCGGCGGCGGTGCCCGCTCGGTTACGACTCCTCGTCGTTCCTTGCCTGAACGCGCGCAAGCACCATGTGCGCGGCCCACCCCCCCTTCCGATCACCCTTCTAGAAGGCGCCAGTTGCTGCCAGTTGCGCGTACCATAACTTAACGGCGTTCTTACGTTCCCTCGAACCATGCGCCGACTCCCGACTGAATGACGCGATCTTTACCACCGCTTCCCGACGACCCGCCCAACTGCTTCCGGTCGACAGTGCACGGGACGGTGTTCGCGGGTCGAGACCGTCACGTGGATACAGTGAGTGACGGTGATACGCTGCGTCTGGTCGCCGACCCGCCTGTGCAGGACAACCCCGAGGTCTGGGTACACCTCACGTCGGGTGATCCCATCGGACACCTGCCCCCCGAAATCGCTCAATGGCTCTGGCCGTGGATGCGACGTGGTGGGGTCGCGGAAGCACGGGCCCTGCGGGTGAGAGGCGCTGACGTGCCCTCGTGGCGGCGCGTCCTACTCGAGGTCGTGTGCCGGACAACCTGATCAGAATGTCGACACTCCCAGCTCGGCGAGGTCGCCGACCTCGAGTGCCTCGTCGACGCGAAAGGGCTCGCCGTAGGGGACCCGAATCAGGGACCCGTAGTGTGCGAGTTGGGCAAGGATCTGATCGACCAGCGGTCGGTCACCGCCGGGGAACGCCTCCCCCGCCTGGCTCACGTCTTTGAACTGCGACTCATAGGCGTTGATCGCCTCGAGCTTCGCATCGATGTGTTCGCTGATGTCAACGACGAAATCGGGGGGGCCGGCGTCTTCGCGGAACGCGGTCGCGTGGATGAGCTTCGTGGGACGAAACGGCTCGCCCGGGACATCGAGCTTCTTGAGTGCGCTCAAGAAGCAAGCATCCCGCACGAGCTCGCTCGCGATCCGATGGTCCCGGTGGCGGCTGACCTGCCAATGCGTGACGACGACCCTCGGCCGGAGTGCCCTGAGATGCTCCACGACGATGAGGCGGGACTCGTTATCGTTCTCGAGCGCCGCATCGGTGAGTCCCGCGTTCCGTCGTTCCGTGAGCCCCATGATCTCGGCCGCTCTAGCGGCCTCCGCGGCGCGCTGCTCGATCGATCCGGAGCTGCCCATCTCACCAGCCGTGAGGTCGAGAACGCCGACTCGCTTTCCGGCGGCGGCGCCCTTGATGAGGGCGCTCCCGCAGAGGAGTTCCGCATCGTCGGGGTGGGCCATGATGACCAGGAGGTCGAGCCCCCTGCCCATTTGAATGCTCACTCGAACCTCAGAGCTTCGACCGGGTCCATGCGGCTTGCGCGTAACGCGGGTAGCAGCCCGAACAGCATGCCCGTCAAAACCGCCATAGCGAGCGCGGTCCCGACGGCCCAGAAGGGGATCCTGGCGGGCAGAGGAGTCCACGTGGTCACGGCGGACGCCAGGCCCCATCCCATGAGCATGCCCACGAGTGCCCCCAGCGCGGTCATCGCGGAGGCTTCCACGAGGAACTGCCACAAGATCTCTCTGCTAGTGGCGCCCACGGCCTTCCGAATTCCGATCTCTCGGGTTCGCTCGGTAACGCTGATGAGCATGATGCCGATGACTCCTATGCCGCCCACGAGGACACCGGTCGAGGAGAGCGCCATCATCACGAGGAAGAAGACGGTGGTGAGCTGATTGAAGAGATCCAGAATCTGGGCAGACGCGATCGTCGCGAAGTCGTTCTCCTCACGCGGGCCCAGCCCGCGCATGCCGCGCATCGCGGCGATGACGTCGTCCTGGGCCCGCTCGAACGTAACGGAGTCCTTCGGCACGACGACGATCTGGGCCTGATCGCGGCTCTGACGGAGCCGCCGCCTCGCCGCAGTATGTGGCACGATCGCAAAATGCCTGAACGCACCCGAGAAGATGTTCTCCTTGGGCGTGAACACGCCGACCACGCTGAACGGCTCCTGGGTGCCGCGCCAACGGTTGAGCATGCGCACCCGTCGCCCGATCGGGTCACGTTCACCGAAGAGCTCGGTCGCCAGGTCTCCCGAAATCACCGCGACTGCGCGGTTCTGGTCGACCTCGGCCGGCGTGAAGTCCCGGCCCGCGACGAAGTCCCCGGGGGTGTAGGCCGGCCAACCTGCCGAGTAGCCGCTCGTCTGAATATTCCGGACGGTATGTCCCGCGAAGTCCATATCGATGGAGAAGGGAAACGTGTACATCGCCGCCTCGACGGTCGGCAGACGATTGAGCCGCTCGGCCTCCGAGGGGAGCAACTCTGGCTTGTTCCACCACGGGGGCCGGTTGTTGCCCCCGTCCGAAATGCGCACGGCGGTGAAGTCGAAGCGCATCACGACGAAGTTGTTGGGCCCTCCCGCCTCGAACGCTTCCATGACGCTCGTGCGGATGCCTGTGATGAGCGCCGCGAGCGCCACCACGACCGAAACGCCGACGGCCACTCCCAGTATCGTGAGACCCGAGCGGATAGCGTTGGCGCGCATCGTGCCGAGCGCGATGAGCAGGCCCTCTTGCAGGGAGGCCAGGCCGGAAGCGCCGTTGGGCGCGGACCTGTCACTCATACCGGAGCGCGTCGACCGGGTCCAGCTTCGATGCCTGTGAGGCCGGATACACCCCCGCCGTGATGCCCACCGACGTGCCGAGGCCCACCCCCACGATGATCCATTTAAGGCTCACGGCGGCCGGGAGCGGAGAAATAGTGGCGATGAGGGTCGCGATCCCGAGTCCCGCGGCAACGCCGAACATGGAACCGGCGGTGGACAGGGTTACCGCTTCTATGAGCACCTGCACCAAGATGTCGCGCCGCCGAGCTCCGAGTGCCTTGCGCACTCCTATCTCGCGGGTTCGCTCCATGACCGAGACCAGCATGATGTTCATGATCACGATCCCTCCCACCACGAGCGAGATCGCTACCAGGCCTGGCAGGGCGGTGAAGAGGATGCGCGAGATGTTGTCCCAGAAACTGATCGCGTCTTCGGCGGTCTCCACCCCGAAGTTGTTCGCCTGATGCGGCCTCAATTGTCGGCGCGCCCGCATCATCCCCTCCACCTCGAGCTGGATCTCGCGGACCCGGTCGGGGTCTAGCGCCTGGATGATGACCTCGTCGATGACTCCCCGGGGGTTCGTGATCGACTGAATCGGCGATCGGGCTGGAGCCATCGCGAAATTGTCGAGTGACCGGCCAAGAATGGAGCCGCGCTCCTCCAGCACTCCGATGACAAGATAGGGGAAGCCGCGCAGTCGCACGGTTCGCCCGATAGGGTCGAGGTCCTCGAACACGACCTCGGCGGTCTCCTTGCCCAGCACCAGGACTGGGATCCCACGGTCGGCCTCCTGCTGGGTGAAGGCCCGGCCTCGCGCGATTGTTAGGTTGCGAACGGGAAACACCTCAGGGGAGGCACCGGTGACTCGGACCCCGGTCGCCGTGCGACCGTTGTCGCCAGTGGCGTCGGTACTCGTGCTGCTCTCTACCGCGATGCGCGCCGGAATCGTGAGTTGCGCGCGGATGGCGTCCGCGTCCTCGTACCGGAGCCGTGGGCTTCTCAGGCGCTCCCGCCAAACCTCCGCGTTGGAGTTTACGTCGGACTCGGGCCAGCGCCGGACCGTGACGGTGTTGATGCCGAAGACCTGAGAAGTGACCTCCTCGCGAACGTACCGGTCGAGGCCCTCCACGACCGTCACGACGACGATGAGGAACATTACGCCCATGATCACCCCGAGCAGGCTGAAAAACGTCTTCAGTTTCTCGCTGCGCAGCTGGCTCATCGCGAGCGTGACACCCTCCCAGATCTGCACGACGCGCCTCTCCTCCGGTGCCTTAGAAGGCTGTTGAAGGAGTACAGCGGGCCGCCACCCGTGCTAACGCACGGGTCCCCGGGATGCCACGGCTCCAGATCCTAGGCGGAGCTTCGAAGGCATAGCCGTAGCTACCTCGAGGAGCTCCAACGACGGAGATGGGGCCGTGGCACCGCAACCCACCGACTCTTCTGTTCATTTCATTCTGGTGCTGGGCGCATGGCGACCAACGCTTTGCGTCGGTGCCCGGGCTGTTGATGCTGCGTCTCTCCTCGTCGGACCACCGCCTTCGGCGGCGGTGCCCGCTCGGCTACGACTCCTCGTCGTTCCTTGCCTGAACGCGCGCAAGCGCCATGTGCGCGGCCCACTGTACTCCTTCGACAGCCTTCTAGTCTCTGTCCGTCAATTGATGACCGGTCTGTCGCTGCTACGCACCGCATCCCCGTCGCTGAGTTGCCGGATCCTCTGGTACGGTCCCGCTACGACTGTGTCCCCAACGCTGACGCCGGAGAGAATCTCGAAATACTCCTGACCCGCGATGCCGACCTGGACGGGGGTGAACGTCACCGTGCCGTCGCTCACCACGAAGACGCCTTCGACGTCGTCGACTTCGTCGTCGGAGGAGTCGGCTTCTGTCGTATCACGTTCATCCTCTCGCACCGTCAGGGCGATGATCGGCACAGCGAGCACGTTCCAGCGCGATTCCGTCACGATGTCGGCGGTCGCCGACAAATCGGGTCTCAGAAGCGCCTCGTTCAGGTCGAGCGTGAGCACGACCTCGAAGTCGATCGCCGCCTGCTGGCCCGCGGCCTGCTGCGCTGGGGGGTTGATCGCGGAGTTGCCGATCTCGGTGACCCTCCCTGTGAACTCGGCGTCGTCGAAGGCGTCGATGCGGATCGTGGCGCTGTCGCCGACGGAAATCGCCGGCACGTCGGTCTCATCGACCTGCACAACCACCTCGATGACCGAGAGGTCGGAGATCGTGAGCACGAGGCTCCCGGGGTTGTTCATAGTCCCTATGATGACGGTCTCACCTTCCTCGACGTTCAGGCGCGTGACTTTGCCGGCTATGGGGGCTCGGAAGATCGTCTTGGAGAGCTGCTCCTGGGCTTCGTCGACTGATGCGCGCCATTGCGAGACGCCGTGTTGTGAGGAGGAGAGCATCGCCAGGGCGACATCGACCCGCGTACGCGCGTCGTCGACCTGCAGCCCACTGACGAGCACTGAGTCGCGAGCCCTGAGATTGAGTAGCCGATCGAGGTCGCGGCGGGCCTGCAGGAGGTTGGCCTCCTGCTGTGTCTGCTGGGCCTCGGCCTGCGCCAGAGACGCTTCGTTACGAGAAAGAGCGGCCTGGTACTGATTGGGTTCGAGCCGGAGAAGGAGCTGCTGTCGCACGACGTCCTCGCCTTCGTCGATCAGGAGTTCCGCTACCTTCGCGGAGACGTCTGAGCTGACGTCGACCGTGCGCCGCGCGCGGATGTTGCCACTCGCGGTCACGACCTCGAGGAGGTCTCTGAGCTCGACTTCCTCGGTCCGCACCTCTATGCCTCTCGTGCGCCCACGGTTCGCTTGGATCGCGGCGGCAGTGCCGAGCACGAGAACGACAAGAACACCGACGATGATTTTCGTCTTCCGATTCATTGGCCTCTAGTTTCTGAGAGAGGAGCCCACGAGCGCCTCCAGACTGGTCACGGTGTCGTGATAGGCGAAAACCGCGATGACTCGGTCTCGGTCCGCTTGCGCGAATACGGTTTGCGCGTCGACGAGCTCGATGAACGTGATCGCGCTCAGCCGGTAGCGTTCCCGCGCGAGGTTCAACTGCTGCTCCGCGAGCGCCCGGTTTCGTTCTTCCAGCAAGGCGCTCTGATACGCTGTACGCACGCTCGCAAGCCCTATGGAGATGTCGGCATCGAGCGCCAATTCCTGCTCGCGGACCTGATACCCCAGATCGTCTCTCTCAAGTCGGGCCGCCTCGAGGTTCCTGTGGCGGCTCAGGCCCTGGAAGATCGGAATGCTCAGGCCCAGCGACACACTTGGGGGAGAGCGCTCGAAGCTGAACGGAAACGCGCTGTTCTGGTCGGTGATCGACCGCCGCTGGGCATCCGTAAACACGAAGCGCGAGCAATCGAGCGCGGGTAGCGGATCGGCGAGCCGTGAATACAGGTTGTTCGTCTGGACACATTGAGCTACGGATCCGGCCACCTGAGCCTCGGATTGGGCGAGCTGGAAGTCCGTCGAGCTCGCTTGGCGCGTGAATCCGCTCCATCCAGTTGAGATCGAGAGGGAAGGCAGGTACGTCGAACGCGCCGCGCTGACCCCGATGTCGGCAGATTCTTTCGCACGCCGCACGGCTTTGAGCGTGGGGTTCTGCCGCAGGGCCATGCCGGTGAGTTCATCGAGCGTCCACGTCGGCTCGGAGAGTTCGAACACGGTCGACAGCTCAAAGTCCTGGCTCACGGATAGACCGAGCTGTTGGAGTACCCGGATGCGGGCGGTGGAGAGCAGGTTGCGCGCCTGAAGTTCTGTGACCTCCGAGCGTCCGACCTGAACCTCCGCCTGACCGACATCGATCGGGGTCACTTGACCTACTTCCAGCTGGCCCTGTGCCAGTCGCAGATTGAATCGGCTGTTCTCGAGCTGTTGTTCGGCGAGCCGTAGGCCTTCCTGCTGTCGAAGCAAGTCGACATAGGCGTTGGTCACCTGTGAGGCGAGATTAGCCCCCGCAACCCTGATCTGGGCGACGGTGGCTCCGCGCTGGGCTCGCGCCTGCGACGGCGCCTTCAGCTTTGCCCAGTCGAGCGAGAAGCTCAGGCCGATGTCGTAGTTCGAGAAGTAGTACGATGGCTGGTTGCCGAAGCCCAGGTCCTCGAGGGTCAGGCTTCCGAACCGCTGCTCGCCGGCCCCTTGCCAGGAGACACCCGAGCCCGCTGACGCCGTCGGCAGCAGCGCCCCGTACGCTTGACGCACGTCCCAATCAGCGAGCGCTTCGTCGTTACGAGTCTGCAGGAAACTCGGGTTGTTGCGACGTGCGATCTCGAGCGCGTCCGCCAAAGAGAGGTTGCTCGGGACCGCTTCCTGGGCCGCTAGGGGTACTGCGGCCACCGCGGCGATAACAGCGATCACCCGCGCCCGGATCCTCATCCTCACAGTCCCCCCATATCCGTCAGTGGAGTCGGTCTAGAGTCCCGTACGCCGCCCGCGAGCGGGTGGTTTGGAGTCATGAAACCCGCAGGACTCTGTTCACGATTGCTTCTACGCTGCGGACGGGGCACATCTTCACGGCACGTCACCTTGCGGTCGGCTTGAAAGCTAACGCGCGGGGGCTAGCGACCAAGATAGGCGGTCCTTTCAGCCGACCAGGTCTTGGCGTTCCGCCACGTATTGCAGTGTAGGGATCTCAACGCGCAGCACGCGCCCCTGGCGGTCGAACCACACGATCCGCTCTTGCTCACCATCCCGGAACACGACCTTTCGAGCGTCCACTCGATTCGGCCCCAAGCGGAGCTCCTCATCCACCCACGCGCCCGCTACGAGATCCATCACCAGGCGGGAGTGGGGCTCGATGACCGGGACCCGTGCCCCCTCACTCACGTTCCCGAGGAAGTAGTAGTGATGGGCCACGAGGCGCTCGACGATCCGCGTGTGGGTGCTCGCGCTGAACTCGCGCTCCTCTTCTCCGGCCGCTGAGCGGAAGCTAGCAACGAATCGAGGGCCGACCAGGTTGAGCACCGCTTCGGAGGCGTCGATCCCAGAGACCTTCAGCTGATAGCCGTCTGCTGCGCCCTCGGGGGCGTGGGCGCTCAGCAAGGGACGCAGCTCCTGGGACTCGCCATCGAGCGACAGAGCCACGGTACCGCTCGCGATATACGCTGCGCTCCGTCCAAAGCCCGCCCGCCGAATGGAGAACTCCTCGCTGCCGATGACTTCGCCGCCCATACTCAGGGAGAAAGTGCCTTGATCCACGACCACGCTCTGGGCGCCGAGCCCGAGCGCGGTGCCCATCGCCAGCGAGAGTGCGCCACAAAGGGATAGTCCGAGTCGCATGACGGTCCTACCCAAGCGCGCGCCATGCGTTCGCATCGCTCGTCGACCTCCCTTTGAGCGCAGCGGCGATTTCCTGCGTGTATCGCTCGAAGATCGCTGCTCCCTTCTCGGGCGTACCTCGTTTCGGGCGGCCGACGACGCCTCGAGACTCGGGCGGGGGTGCAGGTACCCTGCCGCGCGTGTACCTTCGCAGCTCCTTGGCATCCGGTACGAAGTCGTCGACTTCGTTCATGTGGACAAGCTCGGGCGCGAGGTGCAGTACGAGCGAGGTTTCCAGCTCACCACCGTGTTCGCTCTCCGGATCCGACTCGAGGAGGCTGCGTACGTTGATGTGGTAGAGGTCATACACGCTGTTGGTTGACGCGTCCGTCAGCGCCATCAACAGTGCCTCCAAGTGGGGTTCGCACCGATGCGCCGTTATGATCACGAACTCGGACACGCCGTCGTCCTCCCAATGTGCGATAAGTTCGTTGATCGAGCGGTGGAGTGTCTTGCGGCGAAGCCCCGTGGTACCGGCGAATGGACCTCCGCCGATCAAAACCCCGTAGGAGAAGGTCGGAGCGCGTAGAATGCCTAGTCACTGCGAAACGGCCCGGGCAACGTGGCCCGCGATGAGGACGTTGGCTCCCAAAGGGAGGTGAGGGCCGTGTTGGTCCATCGCGCCTACCGCGAGAATCAATCGAGGGTCTCTGGCGATCGCTCGGCCGATCTCCGGCCAGCTCAGTTCGTCGATAGCGAATGAAGTCACGTTCGCGGATGTCCCCGAAGTGGCGTGGAGCTGCGCGGGCTGTCGGGTGGCTCGGTCCGTGGATCGCTTTGGTCTCGTTGTCGCTGTGGGCGGCGTCGCCGGGGCATGCCATCCTGGTCCTCGCGGCTGCTGGCGTCACGGCCGCCCTCCTCTGGGGCCCTCGTAAGAGAGGCATGGCCTGGGGTACAGGTTCGGCGATCCTGATGCTTGCCATCCTCGCGGCATTCGGTGCTCAACGCCAGGTAGGCGAGCTCACGTCGGGGTGGGACGAATATTGGGCGGAGCGCGAGCAGGAGGTCGGTGAGACTAGGCTGGACGCCGCGCTGCAAGGGCTGCTCACGGCCGGTGAGGCCGGAGCCGACTCGCTCGCGGGCTTGGCGAGAGAGCTGGCCGCGCCGCAGGACGTGACTGCTCTCGAGCGTCTGAGGGCTCGGCACGGTGCTGCAGCGATGGCACTCTACGACCCGCGGGGGCAGCTGATCCTCTGGGACGGCGTGCACCGCGGTAAAGTACCCGAGCCCGCGCAAAGGGGGGAGCAGCGGTACATGTACCGTGACCTGCCGCTCTTCGGATACCTGTACGTAACTGCGGTGGCGTCCAACGGAAGCGTCGCCATGGCCGCCCACCTCTTGCGCACGGATCTGTCCGCTGACCTAGGGGCAGATGTCGGCGACTTCAGCTCCGAGTTCTTGCGGGAGACCGGTGAGTCGATCCGTATCAGCGCCGAGTCTCCTAACGTCGCGGAGGGAGTATGGGAACTCGCTGTGCCTGGCGGCGAGCGTCTGTTCAGCGTCGTCATAGAGCGTCCGGAACTGGCCGCGCGCGTGTCGACCGTCATGGGGCGCTGGCAGGCGGTCGTATCGATGAGCCTGTTGCTCGCGTGGCTTCTGCTCGCGATCGGTGGACCGCCTAGGATCGCCGCTGGCATCGTAGCAGCGGGCAGCCTTCTCTTCGTCGCGGCATTCCTTCCGCTGGACCATATCGATCGTCTTACGGAGCTATTCGACCCTGGTCTCTTCGAGCTTCCGGGCCCGCTCCCCATCTCGCTCGGGAGGTTCACCCTCCTCGCGTTGACGGGCTTCACGATGATCGCAGTACTTCCGCGACCGAGGCTGGAGATACCGTTCTGGCTTGCGGGTCTGATGTCCAGCGTGCTCTTTCCGTTGACCATTCTGCTCACCGAAGCCGGCCTCCGTCCCGAGTCGCTCGCGGGTGGAAAGCTCGAGTGGATCGTGTACCAGGGAGTCCTGGCGGCGGTGCTCACGCTCATCGTGGGCTCCGCCCTCGCCTTCACGCGCGCTCGCCCACAGGGGAATCGGGGACTCGCCGTGGCCGCGCTGGTCGCCGCGATCGCGCTTGGCGCGGCCGGCGCCACGTACGTGGGGCTGACGCGAACGCTGCCGATCTGGTGGAGCGCGATTTGGCTCGTCCCCACCTCGCTCGCGGCCGCCTCGATTGGGGCCTGGGAGGGTTGGCAGCGACCGCTGGTTGGTTGGCTCATGGCTGGGGTCCTGGCGGTGACTGCCGCGCTTCCGGCCGCATGGCAGCAGCAGATTGCGGCAGAAGTCGCGGAGGGGACCGCGCGCCTCACGTCGGTTGCGGCGCCCGAGGATTTGGCGCTGCGTCGGGGGCTCATACGGTTAGGTGAGGTCGCGGACTCGCTCGAGCGAGAGGGCAAGGGAGACGTCGACGTCATGTACGGCGCCTGGCGCGGAAGTGGTCTGGCCGAAGACGGCGTGCCGTTGCGGATCACGATGTGGCTGGAAGGGGGCGAAGCCGGTGAGGAACTTCGCATCGGCGTGGGTACGGTCCGACCTGTGCTGATCGCCGGCATCGCTCGCGAGACGCTGGTGCGGGGCACGTCGGAGCTGTTTCATCTACGCAGGGACGACGCCCGCTACGTGATCGCGGTGCCGCTCTCGGCGGGGCACGTTCTCACAGCGGTTGGGCCCGCGATCTCAACGCTTCGCAGCTCTCGCTCGGCGCTTGCGGCCCTCATGCGAGGTGGTTCCGCATCGCTGGCCGAGCCGCTCACGATCATCCCCCTGCTCGATACTGATCCACACGGACCCGGGTCCATAACTTGGGCGCGTACAAGTACGGGCTGGCAGGGGGACCTCGCGCTCGAATTCGAGAACAGGGCGTACCATGCGCACCACATGGTCGAGCTGCCGGGCCCGCTGCTCGCTTCGGCTCGCAGCTCATTGCTGTTGGCGCTCGACCTCGTTGTCTTCTTCTCGTTCTGGCTCGGAGGGCGAGCATTGCTGCGGGAGGTGATGCCTGAGGATATGAGGGTGTCCGGCTGGGTGATCTCGTTCCGCGCTCGGGTCACGCTCGCGCTCTTCGGCTTTTTCGTCCTCGCCATCGCGCTCTTCGGAACCATAGCGTATCGAAACCTGGCACAGGCGTCGGTGCGCTCGGCTCAAGCGATCGCCGAGCGAGTCGTCGAGGACGCCGCGGACTGGTACCTGTCGCTCGCCGGAGCGTCCGGGGGAACCAGGATGGAGCGACTCGCGCAGCAGGTGGGCGCGGAGCTACTCGAGTACCGGGCCGGCGAGTTGCGGGAGGGCTCGGTCGAGGAGTTGGTCGAGCTTGGTCTCTACGAGGGTTGGATGCCGCTGGCGCAGCATCGTCTGCTCGACGGGAGGGAGGGTATCCGGGCATACACGGAGACTTCGCTGGGGCGTTGGCAGTACATCACGGCGTACCGGCGTCTCCCCGACGGTGACATCCTCGGTGTGCAGGTTCCGCTTCAAGCCGGCGCCACTGCGATCCAGACCACCGATCTCATAGAGCTGATGGGCTTCGCGATTCTCGTCGGAGGTGCGTTGTCCCTCGTATTGGCGTGGATGGCAGGTCGAGCCCTGACGAGCCCGATCCGGGCGCTTCAGGTCGCCTCCGAAGCGGTGGGTGCGGGGGACCTTCAGCTCCGGCTTCCTAGCACGCGTGCGGACGAGTTCGGTGAGGTATTTCGTGCCTTCAACCGGATGGTCAGCCGTGTGCGCAGAGCTCGTCGACAGCTCGTACGCACGTCACGGCGCACGCAGGCTATCATGGACGAGGCCGCCGTCGGCATGATCGCGCTCGACCCGGCAGGACGGGTCATGCAGGTGAATCCTCGCGCCGAGGAGATGTTGGGCTCGGAGGTGTTCGTCGGGAGGAGCGTGCCCGGTGAAGGCCCGCTCGGTGAAGCGCTGTCCGGTTGGCTTGCTCACTTCCTCGCGGGCTCCGCCGACCAGGCGGACATGGAGCTGCACGCGAACAACCGTCGCGTGCGTGTGCGGGCCAGCCGGCTCGGAAGCCTGGGTAGCCGCCGCGGCGTTGTGCTCGCTTTGGACGACGTGACAGATAAGCTACGCGCTGAACGAGTACTGGCGTGGGGTGAGATGGCACAGCAGGTGGCCCACGAGGTCAAGAACCCGCTGACACCGATCAAGTTGAGTATCCAGCACATCCGTCGCGCTTGGGAGGACGAGGCCACGGACTTCAACGAAATCCTCGTCAGGAACGCCGACGCGATGCTTGCGGAAATCGATCGACTGGCCGTGATCGCGCAGAGTTTCTCCCGCTTCGGCGCCCCGAGCGGAGAAGGGGAGACTCCGCTATCCGTGGTCTCGATTCCTACCGTGGTCGATGACGTGATGGCGCTGTACGGGAGCGGATCCTCTCCACTCGTGAGGTTCGAGCAAGACGTCCCGGACGATCTGCCCACTGTGGTGTCGCGTGGCTCGGAACTCAAGGAGGTCCTTGTCAATCTGATGGAGAACGCCCGCGACGCCATCGGCGACCGAGGGGTCGTTCGTATCTGCGGACGCGCGGACGGGGACGGTGTCGTGTTGGTCGAGGTCGTAGATGACGGCTCGGGCATCGATGAGGCGTTGCTGCCCCGCATCTTCGAACCGCGTTTCTCCACGCGTTCCACTGGCGCCGGGCTCGGTCTTCCGATCGTGCAGAGACTGGTAAACGGGTGGGGAGGGTCGGTCGACGTCACCAGCGTGCCCGGTGAGGGAACGACGGTGTCGGTCCGGCTGCAGCGATCAGACTCGCGGGGCTAGCGGATTCCCGGGGGTAGGTCGGTCCACGGCACTTCTAGCACAGGCCGCTAACAGCCTGTGGGTGGCCCACTGTACCTCTTGTCAGCCTGCTGGTCTGGTCAGAGCGGTCATATTCCGGCATCTTGAGTCCCACCGGAGCCGACCCTTACCGGCTCTGAGATGTCGCCACCGGAGTCGCCCTGCATAGGTAAGCCCGGAGCATCTCTACCCGGATGCCGAACTACGCCACAGATCGGGAGCGAGCAAAGGGCCCCGGATCCGCCACGCGGATCCCTGGCCCTAGGCACCGCCGTATGGCGCCCCTCGAGTTCGCTGAGTGGATCCAGCGGAAGCTGCCATCCATTCGCGAACAGTGGGCGAGGCGAATCCATGAGAACGGTTTGGGGCGTAGCGAGCCTTGGGACCGGATCATTGACGAGTTCACGGCTTTGCTAGTGGCGTTTCTGCCTCCGATATTGGGGCCGCTGAGGGGGGAAGTAAGGCCGATCTGGGATCGGTGTACGGAGCTCTTCGGTGCGACCGCAGCGCAAAGGGGTCTGGCCGCCGGGGAAGTCATCGAGGAGCTGCAGGTGCTTCGTGAGTTGGTGATTCGTGAGCTGTATCGCGACCCCCCGATGGGGGGTCAGGTGCCAGTCTCTCTAAGAGACCTCCTTCAGCTCAACCGCGCCATCGATCGGGCGGTAACGCACGGCAGCGTGGGCCACACGGACGCGCTCTTCTTCCAGCTGTTCGAGAAGGGTGACGCCCGGGACCCTGTGCTGCCGGCGACCTTGGCGGAGGAGGTCCGACAGCAGCTCAGCGTGATTCGTGCCGAGTTCGAATCGACGGTGAGCGTGCTCGTG
Organism: Longimicrobiales bacterium; assembly: GCA_965226625.1. Taxonomy (GTDB): domain Bacteria; phylum Gemmatimonadota; class Gemmatimonadetes; order Longimicrobiales; family Gaopeijiaceae; genus UBA1138. The sequence continues at coordinate 1,271,976 of CBDDDK010000003.1, read as the reverse complement.
ACGACTGGGCAGGAGAGCACGAAGGCGCACTAGCGCTACCCGTCTTTCCCGACGTACGACCCCGCGATGTACCCGTGGTGGTCCCCAGAACGAGCGCGATCCGAATCACCCGGAGGCCTACGAAGGGGTCTATTCATGTTCGCCTACGCCAGTTCGCGGACCTCCCGCACGAGGTCTCCCATCGAGTCCTTGGCATCTCCGAAGAACATCAGCGTCTTGTCCGAATAGAACAGGTCGTTGTCGATGCCGGCGAAGCCTGGAGAGAGGCTTCGTTTCATGACGATGACCCGGCGTGCCCGGTCGACGTCCAGAATCGGCATGCCTGCGATGACCGACTGCGGGTCGCGGGCCGCAGGATTCACGACGTCGTTAGCGCCCACGACGAGTACCGCGTCCGTGTTCGAGAAGTCGTCGTTGATTTCGTCGAGATCGAACAGCTTGTCGTAGCTGACGTCCGCTTCCGCGAGAAGCACGTTCATGTGACCGGGCATGCGACCGGCGACCGGGTGGATCGCGTACTTCACGTCCACTCCTCGCTCCTGCAACAGGTCGCCGACCTTTCGCAGCTCGTGCTGGGCCTGCGCGACGGCCAGTCCGTACCCGGGCACCACCACTACCGAATTTACGTAGCCGAGCTCCGCTGCGACCGCCTCGGCGTCCGCTCGCATCACCGGGCGTTGGCCGATCTGCACGCGATCCACGCCCCCAGTGCCGCCGAAGCCGCCGAAGGCGACGTTGGCGAGCGAGCGGTTCATGCCCTTGCACATGAGTTGCGTCAGAATGAGCCCCGCGGCCCCGACCAAGGCGCCGGAGATGATCAGCACCATGTTGCCGATCACGAATCCCGCTGCGCTCGCGGCCAAACCGGAATAGGAGTTCAGCAGCGATATCACGACCGGCATGTCCGCACCGCCGATCGGGATTACCAAAAGAATGCCGAGCAGTAGCGAGATGCCGCAGAAGGCGTAGAAGAGCGCGGTCGGATCCTGACCCCCGAAAACACCCAGGGTCATTGCTCCGAGCGCGAGCGTGCTCACGACGATAAGGGCGTTCGCGGGGTTCTGGCCCGGGAACGTGATGGGGTTCCCGGTGAGTATCCCCTTCAACTTAGCGAAGGCGATGAACGAGCCGGAGAACGTTATGCCGCCGATGACAGTTCCGAGCAGCATCGCGACGCCTGCCGTGCTTACACCCACGGTGGGGAGATTCAGGAACTCGGCGACGGCTACGAGCGCGGATGCACCACCACCGAAGGCGTTGAACACGCCGACCATTTCCGGCATGGCCGTCATTTCGACCTTTCGTGCTGCCACTCCTCCGACGAGGCCACCGATCGCCACACCGGCCAGGATCCCGGTCCAGGTTAGGATGTCTGTGTCCACCACCACCGCGATGATCGCCAGCAGCATCGCAAAGGATGCGAGCGCATTTCCACCGCGTGCGGTCGCGGGTGATTGCAGTCGCTTGAGGCCAACGACGAAGAGGATCGCCGACAGCAGGTAGGTCAGTTCGACCAGAATGTCTCCACTCATGCCGGGCTACCTCTTCTTGAACATGCTGAGCATGCGATCGGTCACCATGAATCCCCCGATCACATTGACCGTGGCCATCGCGATCGCGATGACGCCCAGCACCATCTGTGTAGTGCCCTCCGCCCGACCTGCGACCACGATCGCTCCCACGATGGCGATGCCGGAGATCGCATTGGCGCCGGACATGAGCGGGGTGTGGAGGGTGGGAGGCACCTTGGTGATCACCTCACGGCCGGCCAGCGCCGCAAGCACGAACACGTACAGTCCGATCATCAACTCGCCCATCGGTTCTCCTAAGATGTGGCGGTGGGTTTGCTTGGAGAGGTGGTCACGCCGGCAGCGTGTCTTTCACACGCTCGTTCGTCACCTCGCCCTGGTGCGTTACTGTCGAGGGCCCGACGACATCGTTCTCAAAGTCGAGTTCGATTCGGCCTTCTTCTCCGATGAACTCGCTGACCAGCGTCACGATGTTCTTAGAATACATCTGGCTCGCGTGCACTGGGATGCCGGTGGGTAGGTTCACGGGCCCCATGATCTGCACGCCGTTCTCGACCACGGTCTCGCCGCTCTGGGTCAGCGCACAATTGCCGCCGGTCTCCGAAGCGAGATCGATGATCACCGATCCTGGGCGCATCGACCGGACCATGTCTTCCGTAATCAGCAGGGGCGCGTCGCGGCCTGGGATCTGAGCAGTCGTGATCACGATGTCGCAGTCGACGATCGCTCCGGCTATGAGGTCCAGCTCTTTTTGATGCTGGTCTTCCGAGAGTTCCTTGGCGTAGCCTCCTTCACCCTCGGCTGCCACCTCCTCGACCGTCTCCAAGAAGCTGGCGCCCAGGCTCTCCACCTGTTCCTTCACCGCCGGCCGGACGTCGAACGCCTGCACCACGGCACCGAGCCGTCGAGCGGTCGCGATCGCCTGCAGCCCCGCGACTCCCGCTCCGAGAATGAGTGCCTTCGCGGGTCGGATCGTGCCCGCCGCGGTCGTGAACATGGGGAGGAACTTCGGCAAGTGGTCAGCGGCGATCAGCACCGCCTTGTATCCGGCAACGGTCGCCTGGGAGGAGAGCGCGTCCATCGACTGCGCTCGCGTAATCCGCGGAACCATTTCCATGGAGATCCCGGTGATCTTGGACGACGCGAGTGCGCGAACGAGGTCCGGACTCGTGAGCGGGCTCAAGAACGAGACCAGAATGGTACCCTCAGACATGGAGGTCACGTCCTCAACGGGCGGGGCATTCACCGCGAGCACCATGCCTGCGCCCCCGAGAGCCTCCTCCGTGGAGGCAGCGATGCTAGCGCCGGCCTCCTCGTATTCGGCGTCCGAGATACTGGAGGCCGCTCCCGCTCCAGCCTGAACGGTCACCTCGAGCCCGGCCTTGAGCAGCGCTTTCACGCCTAGAGGAACCAGGGCGACCCTGCGCTCTCCAGCACGTACTTCCTTCAGAACTGCGACCTTCATGCACACTCTCCGTGTGGGTTCAGGATCGTCTTCGAGAGTTGTAGCGCCCACATCGTACGGGGCCACTTGGTGCCACACAAGCACAAACCCGCGCGTACATCGAGGCCTATTCCGGCCTACCCTTGTCCCGTGTTCGCGACGAGAGTGAAAGCATGCTTTCTCATGTCCACACCGCGGCCCTCCGAGGCATCGAATCGTTTCTCGTAAAGGTCGAGGTGAACCTGAGTTACGGCCTGCCGGCCTTCACTGTCGTCGGGCTGCCGCACGGTGCGGTGCGCGAAAGCCGCGACAGGGTTGCGGCGGCACTGCGGAACTCCGGATTCCCACTTCCGCCTCGGCGCATCACGGTGAATCTCGCTCCAGGGGACGTGCGCAAAGAGGGAACGGCGTTCGACCTACCGATCGCAGTGGGGTTGCTTGCAGCGGTCGGGCACCTGGATGACTCGCTGTTGTCCGAGTGCGCGTTCCTCGGAGAGCTCGGTCTCGACGGCTCGCTTCGACCTATCCACGGCGCACTGCCGATCGCGGCGGAGTGTGCGGCCGCGGGCATCTACAATCTGGTGGTGCCATCGGCGAACGCCGAGGAGGCGAGTCTCGTACCCGGTGTAACTGTTCTTAGCGCGGAGACCTTGTGTGACGTCATCACGCACTTTAGCGGGGGACGCTCGCTCGAAGAGGGCGTCCTCGATCCCCGCGGGCTGTTACAGGAGAGCGTTTCGGACGGCCTGGACGTGCGTGATGTGGGAGGCCAAGCGGTAGCGAAGCGCGTCCTGGAGATCGCTGCCGCCGGCTCACACAACCTGCTCTTTCTTGGGCCGCCGGGGTCGGGCAAGACGATGCTGGCACGCAGGCTTGCCGGGATTCTGCCCCCGCTCACCCTGGACGAGGCACTCGAGTCTACCCGCGTTCACTCGGTCGCGGGCATGCTGAGGAGTGGGACACCCCTGGTCTCCCGGCGTCCTTTCCGAGCCCCTCATCACACGATCAGCTACGCCGGGCTCGTCGGTGGTGGATCTCCGATCCGCCCTGGGGAGGTCAGCCTAGCGCACAACGGTGTCCTCTTCCTCGACGAGTTGGCCGAGTTTCGCCGGAACGTGCTGGATGTACTTCGGCAGCCACTGGAAGCCGGGGTCATCCATCTCTCGCGGGCCAGGTCGGCCGTCCGCTTCCCCGCCAGGATCCTGCTCGTGGCGGCCATGAACCCCTGTCCGTGTGGCTTCTGGGGAGACGGTAGCGACCGATGCCTCTGCGATCCGACGGTTGTGTACCGCTACATGGGGCGGATTTCGGGGCCGCTCATCGACCGAATCGACTTGCACCTACAGGTCCCGCCGGTGCCGTTCGAGCATCTGTCCGGAGATGGCGAGGGGTCGAGCAGCGGACAAATCAAGGCACGCGTCTCTGAGGCCCGCCGGCTCCAGGAGGTGCGCTTCGCGGGGATCGAGGCGGTGCACGCCAACGGCCACATGCGTCCCTTGGAGTTGCGTCGGTGGTGTCGGCCGAGTCGAGCCGTGTCACGCCTCCTTCAACGCGCAGTCGATCGCGTGGGTTTGTCAGCGCGCTCCTACCACCGGATCTTGAAGGTGGCTCGTACGATCGCCGACCTGGACGGCTGCGAGGAGATTCGCTGCCACCATGTAGGCGAGGCCCTCCAATACCGGTACTTGGATCGCGTGCGGGGGTGATCGGCCGGCGCGTTGAAAGCGCTGGGTGGTCTAGAGAGCTTTCTCGCCATGTCCGCGTCCAGCCCCCGTCATGCCCCCTCCCTGATGGCGATCGTACTAGCCTCTGCGGCTGTATACGTGATCTGGGGCTCGACGTACCTCGCGATCCGGTGGTCGGTCGAGACGATGCCGCCGTTGCTTATGGCCGCGGTGCGCTTTCTCACGGCGGGCGCCTTGCTATACCTATGGTATCACGCCCGAGGGATGGCCCGGCCCAGCACCAAGCAGTGGAAGGCCGCCGCCATCTCAGGCGGCCTGCTGCTCGCGGGGGGCAACGGGGCTGTGGTCGTTGCCGTGCAATGGGTGCCGTCCGGTCTCGCCGCATTGCTGATCGGGTCGGTGCCTCTCTGGATCGTCCTGGTCGACTGGCTTGCAGGAGCCCGCGTGCGCCCCACGGCCCGCTCGGCCGTCGGGGTCATCGTCGGCTTTGCGGGAATCGCGCTACTGGCCGGTTCTCCGGGCGTCGGTGCCGGTGGAGCGCGGGAGGCGTTTGGCGCGGCCCTCGTCCTGGTCGGTGCGCTGTCATGGGCAGTGGGGTCCATCTATTCCAAGTCCGCATCGGGTCTCCCGCGCCCGGGCCCGTTGGTGAGCATGCAGATGTTGGCCGGTGGAGGCATCCTCCTCCTGATGTCTCTCGTGGCCCGGGAGCCGTTTTCCTTCGACCCCGGCGGCGTGTCGATGAAGTCGGCGCTGGCCCTGGTCTATCTCATCACGTTCGGTGCGATGGTCGCCTGCGCGGCTTATATATGGCTATTGACGGCTGTCTCCCCTGCGAAGGCCACCACGTACGCGTACGTGAATCCGGTGGTCGCGATGTTCTTGGGGTGGGCTCTAGCGGACGAACCACTGACCTTCCGTTCGCTCGGGGCAGCGGCCATCATCCTCGGTGCGGTCGTCTTGATCACGACGGAAGCGGGGATGCGCCCGGCGGAGAACAACCCATGAGTCTCGGAGTACACGCCTTCGCCCGAGTAGCGGGCATGATTCAACAGGACGACAACTCGATAGCCGCATTCGCTGACGGGCTTGGAGGTCTCGCGACGAGGACGTACGTCCAGATCCTCGTGTCGGTTCTCGTCGTCCTGATCATCTTCTCGGTGCGCCGGGCACTGCTCGTCGTGATGCGCAGGCGCGTCGTGGACGCGCGTGTCCAGTACCGGTGGATCAAGATATCCCGGTACGTAGCGTTGGGGCTGGGTCTGCTGGCGCTGGTCCTGGTCTGGTCCACCGCCATCCGCTCTACCGGCACGTTCTTAGGACTGCTCTCGGCGGGCCTTGCGATCGTGCTCAAGGATCTGGTGGCGGACGTCGCTGGGTAGGTCTTCATTCTGGCGCGCCGGCCCTTCGACCTCGGTGATCGCATTCAGATCGGGCCGCACGCAGGCGATGTAGTCGATCGTGGGATCTTCCAATTCGCGATCATGGAGATCGGCAACTGGGTGGAGGCGGACCAGAGCACGGGGCGCGTGATCCACGTACCCAACGCACTGGTGTTCACCGAGGCGCTAGCCAACTACTCCGCCGGCTTTGCTTTCCTATGGAACGAACTGCCGGTTCTGGTGGATGGGCCGAAGTGAGCATGGGCTTGGTGGGTCATGCCTCGCTACTCGATCGACGGCGTAGAGCGGACCGACTGGACCGTGAGTGGGGTGTCACGGGTAGCTCAGGATTCCACAGTTCACTCTAGGAATCGAGAGAGGATGCGGCTGTTCATTGGTCTCACGTTCCCGAAAAAGCAGCGCGAGCGAATCCATCGTGCTGCCCGCCTCCTGCGGGATGAAGAGCTGCCGGTTCGGTGGGTGGATTTCGAGAACTATCACGTCACACTCAAATTCCTCGGAGAAGTCCGGCCCGAGGCCGTTTCGCCGATCGAGGCCACGATGACGAAGGTCGCGAGCGCTACGACGAGTTTTTCGGCCGAATTCGGCGGATTCGGGGCGTTCCCGACAATTCGGCGGCCTCGCACGCTCTGGCTGGGCGTATGCGCGACCGCCGCACTACGGTGTCTCAAGCAGGACCTCGAGTGGGCGATGGGCGACTGTGGCTTCGAGGCTGAAACGCGGGCGTTTCACCCCCATATCACCCTGGGGAGAGCGGACGACCGCGGAGGGGCGGGCGCGTTCCGGGGGCTCGATCAGCTCGTCGCCGACATGGAGTTCTCAGCTGAGGTGAAGGTGCGGACGATTGATCTCATTCGCAGCAACCTGTCGAAGGACGGCGCGCGGTATAGCGTACTGTCCAGCGCGAGACTCGCCACCTAAGGGGTTCCGGGCTCGCGCATGAAGAAGATCCTCTTTGGTGTCGTCCTGATCCTCGTGGCGTACGCCGGTTTTCGGTGGGGTCCGGCGGTCTTCCCTGGTATCGAGCGGGCGTTGGGTATCGATCCCACGGCCCCGGCTATTCCGGAAGCACAAGCAACGCCCGAGCTCGCCGAGCGGACATTGGACCTCTTCGAGCGGTTCCGAGCCGGAGAGGCCGGTGACCGGCTCGTGCTCGGAGGCACCGAGTTGTCCGCCGTGGTGAGGTATTCGCTACCCGGAATCGTGCCTCGCGGGATCACCGCGCCTACGATCGAGCTGGACAAGGGACGTGTGCACCTGTCAGCGAGGGTCGCGGTCGAGGCCTTCCCGGACTTGCCCCGGCTCGATCAGATCATCGGCTTGCTTCCGGACACGATCCTGATAGAGATCCGCGGCTCGCTCGTGCCCCTGGACCAGCGTCATATGGCACTGCTCGTGGACCGGCTACAGGCCGCGAGGATTCCCATGCCGACTCGGCTGGTAGCCGAAGTGCTCAAGGCATTCGGACGGTCGCGGCCCGCGAGCCTACCGGACGACGCGCTCGAGGTCCCGCTGCCCGATGGCCTGCGGTCGGCGTTCGTACAGAGAGACAGCTTAGTGATGCTCGCCGACCTGCTTCCTGCGACCGATGACGAGCGTGAGGGGACGCGGTAGATGGCAAGGCTGCTGGTAGTCGATGACGAGAAGGGGATCCGGGAGGCGCTCGCTCAGGTCTTCGAGTACGAGGGCCATGACGTTCGCGCGGCCGAGGACGGGCCCGATGCCCTTCTCACTGCAGAGTCCTTTCACCCGGATGTGATCTTCCTGGACGTGAAGATGCCCGGCATGGACGGCCTGGACGTGTTGGCACGCCTCCGCGCCGAATGTCCGGGGGCGTTGGTCGTGATGATTTCGGGTCACGGAACGATCGAGACGGCTATCGAGGCAACCCGGAATGGTGCGTACGACTTCCTCGAAAAGCCGCTCGACACTGATCGCCTGCTGGTCACCTTGCGCCGGGCGCTCGAGCTCAAGGGGCTCACCGACAGCATCGCGGACCTCAAGAGTCAGGTCGAGAGTCGGTACGAGATCGTCGGCACGTCCTACCAGGTACGGCAGGTGCTCGACCGCGTGGAAAAGGTCGCCCCGACCGAAGCTCGCGTTCTGATCACCGGGGAGAATGGAACCGGCAAAGAGTTGGTAGCTCGAGCAATTCACCGGCTCTCGTCGCGATCAGACAAGTCGTTCGTGGACGTCAACTGTGCGGCGATCCCATCAGAACTGATCGAGTCGGCTCTCTTCGGGCACATGAAGGGATCGTTCACTGGGGCCGTTGCCGACCGGGAGGGGAAGTTCGAACAGGCGCATGGCGGGACACTCTTTTTGGACGAGATCGGAGACATGTCGCTCGAGGCTCAGGCGAAAGTCCTCCGGGTTCTCGAGCAAGGAGTACTCACCCGCGTAGGTGGCTCCAAGTCGATCGAAGTGGATGTTCGCGTGATCTCGGCGACGAACAAGGATCTCGAGCAACAAATCGAAGTCGGGGCTTTTCGCGAGGATCTCTTCTACAGGTTGAACGTAGTCCCGATTCAGATACCCTCTCTGCGCGAGCGGCGCGACGACGTCCCGATGTTGATAGGGCACTTCTGCGAGCAATTGGCGAACGGGCAACGCGTGGCCCCCAAGCGCTTTTCGCCGTCCGCGGTCGAACGGCTACAGGCGCTTCCGTGGCCCGGGAACGTGCGGGAGCTTCGCAATACGGTCGAACGCCTGCTCATTCTCTCTGGATCTCACGAGGTGGGGCCGGAAGACGTCGACCTGCTCGCGTCTGGGAGTGGTGGCTCTCCAAGCATGGCCGGGGAGATCCTCGGACTCGACACGTTCGTGGAGTTCAAGGAAAGCGCCGAGCGCGCGTACATCGTTCAGAAGCTGCGAGAGAACGAATGGAATGTTGCCGAGACCGCGCGCCGGATTCAGATGCCACGCTCGAATCTCTACAAGAAGATCGAGCGATACGGGCTCGTGCGGGACGGATAACGTAAAACCTGCGAGTAAGGCCAGGGCCGCCCTTTGCCGCAAGGCATCGATTGACATATATTTTCCCCACAATCGATCATACGGGTGGGCCATATCGGAAGCCGGTGAGATTCCGGCGCGGCCCCGCCACTGTGAGAGGTCCGACGTAGTCGGAACGGCTGTTCACCAGAGCCACTGGGGTTGATCCCCGGGAAGGCGAGCAGTCGGCCTTGAGCCAGGAGACCTGGACCACCCGTCCCAGCCGAACATCTCCGTGGGGGGGTTTATGGCCCGCAGAACCCTGGCCGTCCTGGCACTCGCTGCTCTTTTGAGCCCGTTTAGGCTCGCCGCGCAGGACCGCGCATTCTCACTCGAAGGCCTGGTCGTCACGACCAGCCCCACAGCCAGAGCCGTCGACGCGATCTCTTCCAACGTCACCGTGCTCGAGGGCGTAGAGCTGCGGTCCGCAGGCCTCGCAACCGTTGAGGACGCGCTGCGAACCGTGTCCGGGCTGGCCGTCGTGCAAAGTGGCTCGTTCGGCGCAGCGACCTCGGTATTCCTACGGGGAGGGGAGAGTGACTACGTCCTGGTGTTGGTCGACGGTGTCCAGATGAACCAGCCGGGAGGCGCGTTCGACTTTGCGGCGCTCACGCTCTGGAACGTGGAAAGGATCGAGATCGTGCGCGGTCCTTCCAGCGCGCTACACGGGTCGGACGCGGTGGCGGGCGTCATCCACGTCATCACTTCGACAGGGCGCGGACCCATGACAGGAACTCTGGTGATGCGCCTCGGCTCATTTGGCCGGCGTGACTGGTCTGCCGAAGCGGTCGGTGGTACGGAGCGAGCCGGATACAGCCTCTCGCTGTCGCGCTCCAGGACCGACGGAATCCTGGCGTTCAACAATCGGCACGATAATAAGGTGGTGAGCGGTCGGGCGAGCTTCCTGCCGGACGATCGCACACGCGCCGATGTCTCGTTTCGTATAGGCGACCGCGAATACCACTTTCCCACGGACGGCTCCGGTAACGTGGTGGATCGGAACGCGTTCACGTATGCCGACGAGACGCTCCTCAGCGTCTCGGTGAGTCGAGCTCTATCGTCGACGGTCGATGTGCAGACCCGCGTCGGTATCGTAGATACTGACGGCGGTTCGGACGACGCACCCGACGATGCGGCCGACTCGCTGGGCTTCTTCGGCTTCTCGAGTCTCGACCACGTGCGTCGCGGGACCGTCGACCTGCGCGCCAACGCACGCCTAGGGGACTTCGTAGCAACCGGAGGGTGGGAGTTCGAGGAGGAGCGCCAACGCTCGTTCACCGAGTCCCAGAGCCAGTTCGGTACCTCTCCCGGTCGCAGCGAGCACGCCCGCCTGAACAAGGCGTATTATGTACATGTGACCGGTGAGCTGAACCGCATCGCGGTGAACCTCGGCCAGCGGCTCGAAGACAATGAGAGGTTCGGCACATTTGGCACGTGGCAGATAGGCGCCTCGTGGCTGGCGTCGGAGCGAATCGGTACTCGACTTCGCGCCTCCGCCGGCACGTCACTCAAGGAGCCCACATTCTTCGAGAACTTTGCGACTGGCTTCGCTAGGGGGAACGAGAATCTCGAGCCGGAGCGCTCTCACTCCTGGGAGCTCGGGGTCGATCAGGTCCTCCTTGGGGGCGACGCTCGCTTTCGCGCAACCTGGTTCGAGCAATCGTTCGAAGACTTGATCCAGTTCACGTTCGCAACGGCGGCTCCGACCGATCCGAACTTCTTCAATGTGGCGGCCGCCAGCAGCCGCGGCCTCGAGGTCGAGGTCGACGGCGTACTCGGTTCGTTCCGTGGCTCCGCTTCTTGGACCCGACTCGATACCGAGGTTACCAACTCCGGATTCGATGAGGGCCCCGGCGCAGCCTTCGTCGGGGGGGAATCGCTGCTGAGGCGGCCCAAGCACACCTTCAACGCGCGTGTGGCCGCCGATGCGGGCAGTCGCGCACAACTGTTTGCCGATGTCTCCGTCGTCGGAATGCGAGCCGACCGGGACTTCACACAGTTTCCGGCCTCGCCCGTACAACTGGCTCGATACAGCAACCTTGCTGTGGGCGGATCTGTCGAGATAGTCGCTGCCGGGGTCGGCGGTCCCGGGTTCATGCTGGAGCTTCGGGCGGAGAACGTGCTCGACCAGGACTGGGAGGAGGTCTTCGGCTTCCGGGCGCCCGGGCGAGCGATGTACGTGAAGGGCATCCTGAGCTTCGGCGGCGAACGCTGATGCCCCCAATCCCGTAGAAGCCCGGATACTAGCTCAGCGAATGATCGTGGTGCCGTCCGCCAGCGCGTACAACGCTTCCATGGTACGGTAGTCGCGTGCGGTCAGCGAGGTCGCGGTATTGGTCGGGTACATCACGTCGCGCGTGTTGTCACTGTGCATGAGAATACCAAGGGCGTGGCCCATCTCGTGCGCTGCGGTAAGTCGCACTAGACGGGCTTCGAGCGTCCCGCTCTGAGCGAAGGGGTTCTGGGTGGCGAACTCGAGCATGATGACCTCCAATCCCCCCCGTGCGGACCACTGTGTGCGCGCCACTCCGATCTGACGGCCACCGAGTGAGCTGCGCCACTGCACTTCGAAGTGTGCCTCGCGGTTTCCGCGCTCGTCCACGGTGATTGGGAAGGGCTGACCGTTCCACTGCCGCACCCCCGCGGCGGCTCCGACTTGAAGCCGTCGGGCGTCGCCGGACGGCAAGAAGTCAGGGCGCGGAATGTGCACGACGATCGTGCCCTGGAAGTCCTTCCACCGCTGGATCCGCACCGTGCCCCTGGACTCTACCTCGGAACACAAGTACCCGACGTTGACGCATGCGGTCTCGGCGGACAACACTGGCCCGGCCGTCCCCTCAGGCCGCGCGGCGAGTCCTGTCCGCGCGGCCCCGCCGTCCGGCTCGGAGGCACACAAAGGGTCATAGGCCTCATCGCACGGTTGAGAAGTATCGTCGAGGTTCTGGGTCGTCGAAACGCGATCACGCATCATCGCGAAAACTCCGGAGAGCACGAGCAGGGTCGCGAGGAGCGAAAGGGAGCTTGGACCCCTGCCGGACCGTAGCGGAGCTAGTATGGGCATGTATGGTCTCTGAGTTGTGCGGTGCCTAAGACTATATGCGATCTCCTGATCGGCGCAGGGTCTCTGAGGAACGAGGTCGAGCAGGCTGTGTATGGTCCGACACCCGCCAGCGCTCGAGGAGTATGGGGAGCTCCAGGGGTGGACGGGTCGTTCGGCGCCGGCGAGCGCCTTTGTGACGAGTTGGCAATAAGCGAGGGCGATGTGCGGGGCTCGGGAGGACATCGGGAGGTCGTCGAGGAGATTCTCCTCCAACGGCCGCACGCCGCCGAGACGGGAGTCATAGCCTGCATCCGGGACTGGGTCAGGTCGCTCTTGATGGCGTTCGTGCTTTTTCTCGTCATCCGGTCTTTTGGCGTCGAGGCTTTCAAGATCCCGACGTCCTCGATGGAAAATACGTTGCTGGTTGGGGATCTCCTGTTGGTGAACAAGGCCGTCTACGGGGCACGGGTTCCGGGCACGGACCTCCGGCTGCCCGCTATCTCCCAGCCCCGCCGCGGGGACGTGGTCGTCTTCAACCCGCCGCACGAGCCCGATCGGAACTATGTGAAGCGGCTGGTGGGACTTCCGATGGATACGCTGGAGATGCGGGACAAGCGTCTCTACCTGAACGGCGCCCCACTGTACGAGCCCTACGCCCAGCATGTGGATCGGCGCGGCGACGCGGAGCACCCGGACATGCGGTGGCAGTCCAACCACTTGGTCGCCGCACCGATGAGGGAGTATCAGCCGACCCGGGACAACTGGGGTCCCCTTGTCGTGCCACGGAACCGCTACTTCATGCTCGGCGACAACCGGGACAACAGTGAGGACTCCCGGTACTGGGGCTTTGTCCACGAGGGTGCCATCCGAGGCAGGCCCTGATTCGCTTACTACTCCTTCGACCCGCGAGGGGGTGAGCGTGCGGGATGGCTGCGGGAGATCCGTTGGAGACGCATTGGAGCTGCCGTACGCTAGAAGGTGCCGGGTCCAGGTTGCGCGAGACTCGACTGCGTCCGATTCTACCCCTTCGTCGGCCGGCTTGCTCCGGCCCGTCGAGGCCGCTTGCTCCTTCAGAGACTTTTTGCCGCCCAGCAATGACCTTCTCCGCCCGACGCGGTTCCTTCAAGGAAGGCTCGCTGGACCAATACCTGAACGAGATCAGCCGCTATCCGCTGATCGACAGAGCAGAGGAAGCACGACTCGCCAAGCTGATCCGGGTCGGCGAGGAGGAAGCCCTCGACAAGCTCGTGCGTTCCAACCTTCGCTTCGTCGTGTCGGTAGCCAAGAAGTACCAGAACCAAGGGGTCCCTCTCTCCGACCTGATCAACGAGGGAAATCTGGGGCTGATCAGGGCCGCCCATAAGTTTGACGAAACCAAGGGCATCAAGTTCATCAGCTACGCTGTCTGGTGGATTAGGCAGGCGATCCTACAGGCACTGGCCGAGCAGAGCCGGATCGTACGCGTGCCCCTGAATCGTGCGGGGGCCCTTCACCGTATTGGCCGCCGGAGCTCGACGCTGTTACAGGAGTTGGGCAGGGAACCCACCGTCGAGGAAATCGCAGAAGACCTCGACATCACGCAGGATGAAGTCGAGCGGACGCTCGCGATCTCGCAGTCACACCTGTCGCTGGACGCCCCGATGACGCCTGGGGAAGACAATCGTCTGCTCGATTATCTCCCTGACCAGTACTCGCCCGGTCCCGAGGACGAGGCATACTCCCACGCGCTCAAGAATACCGTCGAGGAAGCGTTGGGTACGCTCAAGGAACGCGAAGCGAAGATCCTGCGGCTGTACTTCGGGCTGGACGATCAAGAGGCGATGACACTCGAGCAAATCGGAACCATCCTCGGCATCACGCGGGAGCGGGTTCGGCAGATCAAGGAAAAGGCGTTGGTTAGGCTACGCCATGCCTCGCGAGCGAGGTTCCTCGAGACCTTCATGTAGGTGCGGATCGGTCACCCTGGGGCCCCTCTGAAAGGCCTGTCCTACAAGGCCGAACGTCCGTTGACACCCATCTGGGTCCCAGATATCATTCAAGGCTTTGTTTCATAATGGCCTTTTTGTCGATAGCGGGCATGAGAACGTATACGCCAAAAGCTGGAGAAATCACGCACAACTGGTGGGTCGTCGACGCGACCGACAGGCCGCTCGGACGACTCGCCACCCAGATCGCCGTGATTCTTCGGGGCAAACATAAGCCGATGTACACGCCTCACCTGGACGTGGGCGACAACGTGGTAGTCGTGAATGCCGAGAAGGTGGTGCTCACAGGGAAGAAGGCCGATCAGAAGACGTACTTCCGCCACTCGGGTTATATGGGTGGCGAAAAGCACATTCCCTTCCGCCGCATGATCGAGACGCACCCGGAGCGGGTGATCGAGCTCGCGGTCAAGGGCATGCTGCCGAAGAACGCTCTCGGCCGGACGATAAGAAAGAAACTGAAGGTTTACGCGGGCGCGGATCATCCGCATCAGGGCCAGCGGCCCGAGCCCCTGGACATCTGAAGAGGAATCCGAGCGATATGGCAGGCGAAGTCAAGAACCAGATTCAGACGGTGGGACGGCGTAAGAGGTCCGTCGCGCGAGTGATTCTGCGCCCGGGTGCCGGCGAATGGAAGGTCAACGGTCGTGAGATGACTGACTATTTCCCCCGTCCAACGCACCAGATCCGCGTTCAAGAACCGTTCAAGATCGCGGATCTCGAGGGGCAGTTCGACGTTACCATCCGCGTCCACGGGGGTGGCCTTACAGGGCAGTCCGACGCGGTGCGCATGGGGCTGGCGCGAGCGATAGTACAGCACGACGAGGCGCTGCGCCCGGTCCTCCGTGAGAAGGGCATGCTCACCCGGGACGCGCGTCAGGTGGAACGCAAGAAGCCTGGCCAGCCAAAAGCCCGGAAGCGCTTCCAGTTCTCGAAGCGCTAGAAGTACTCAGGGCGTGCCAACGCCTTGACATCCTGATCGGGGCGTAATCAATCGGCCCCATAAAAAGAGATGGCGAAATGTCTGAGGTAGGCCTCAACCAACTCCTGGAGGCCGGAGTACACTTCGGTCACCAGACGCGCCGTTGGAACCCGAAGATGAAGCCCTTCATCTTCACCGAGCGCAACGGCATCCATATCATCGACCTGCGCAAGACGCTCGATCGTCTCAGAATCGCGCAGCAGTCCATTCGCGAGGTCGTGTTGCGCGGCGACCGAGTCCTCTTCGTGTGCACGAAGAAACAGCTTCGGTCCATCGTTGAGCAGGAAGGCGAGCGTTGCGGGGCGTTCTATGTGACCGAACGCTGGCTCGGCGGCATGCTCACCAACTTCCAGACGATCCGGAAACAGATTCGCCGGCTCAAGGAGCTCGAGCGAGGCCAGGAAGAGAACGCCTTCGAGTTCTACACGAAGAAAGAGCGGCTCGTCCTGGATCGAGAGCGTATCAAACTCGACAAGTACCTCGTGGGTGTGAAGGACATGAGCCGCTTGCCCGGCGCGATCTTCATCGTAGACGCCAAGCGAGAGATGATCGCGGTTCGTGAGGCCGCCAAGCTCGGTATTCCGATCATTGCGATAACCGATACCAATGCCGATCCCGACCTCGTCGACTACCCGATCCCGGGCAACGACGACGCCATTCGCTCGGTCAGCCTGATTGCCAAGGCGATCGCTGATACGATCGAGGTCGCGCGCAAGGAGGTTCCGGACGAGGAACGCCGCCGGGTCGATGATTTGGCGGCGACGGTGTACTCGACCGAAACGGGGGAGACGACTGAAGGTCAGGCCCCGCAGCGCAGACGTCCACGTCGCAAGCGGCGTCCGCGTCCCGAGGCGATCGCACAGCTGAAGGATGGAGAGGGGGGTGCCGATGAGGCCCCTTCCTCGTAGGAGGAGTCGGCGCCCGAAAAGGAGGTAGACGAGGCCCCGGAGGCCGCGGCAGAGGAAGCAGCCTCGGAGGACGGCGTGACGGAGGACGGCGCGACCCGAACGCCCGCCGAGGAGCCCAACGCCGATGCGAATACGGTGGCCGACGAGCAGACCGAGGAGTTTGCGGAGTCCGAGGGATAGTCCACCCTCGCGGCCGGGTGGTATTCCTGGCCGGATTCTGGCATACGCAGGACCGGTGAGAGGCGGCAGAGGCACCGGAAGTCCGGGTGCGCTCCGCCTCTTTTTTTCAGCCCTGAATGATGAAAACGGCGCCATGAGCGATGCAACTATGATCAGCGCGAAGGATGTGAAGAAGCTCCGCGACATGACCGGCGCGGGGATGATGGACTGCAAGAGGGCGCTAGCCGAGACTGATGGCGACCTGGAGGAGGCTGTTGATCTGCTGCGGGCCAAGGGGGCCGCCAAGGCGGCGAAGCGATCCGAGAAGTCGGCCAACGAGGGGACCATCGGCAGCTACGTTCACTTCGACGGCCGGACCGCGGTCATCGTTGAGCTCAACTGTGAGACCGACTTCGTCGCCAACACGGACGACTTCAAGGCCCTCGCGAAGGATCTCGCGCTGCACGTTGCGTCGATGGCGCCGTTGGCGGTTTCTTCCGACGACATTCCGACTGAGGTCATCGAACGCGAGCGCGCGGTATACTTGGAGCAGGTGAAGCAGGAGGGCAAACCCGATAGCATCGCCGACAAGATCGTCGAGGGTAAGTTGAACAAGTTCTTCAAGCAGAGCACGCTCATGGCGCAGTCTTTCGTGAAGGACTCCGATAAGACCATCGGGGAGTTGATTACCGAGGTTGCCGCCCGCACGGGTGAGAAGATCGAGGTGGCGCGCTTCTGCCGCATAAAGGTTGGCGAGAACCGATAGCGAGGGGGCGGAAGCGATGAGTGACGTGGCTCCGGAGCTTCGGTACAAGCGAGTGCTTCTCAAGCTGTCCGGTGAGGCGCTCGCCGGAGATGGTGGCTTCGGGATCAATCCCTCGGTTGTCGACCAGCTCACAGACGAAATCCGATCCATCGTGGAGATGGGAGTGACGCTGGGCGTCGTGATCGGAGGCGGCAATATCGTGCGCGGAGCGATGGCTTCCAAGGAAGGGATGGACCGTGTTCAGGCGGACTACATGGGCATGCTTTCTACCATCATCAACGCGCTGGCGGTTCAGGATCTACTGGAGCACAAAGGCGTGCAGACTCGGGTCATGACCGCGATCCGGATGGAGGAGATCGCAGAGCCGTATATCCGGCGGAGGGCGTTGCGGCACATGGAGAAGCAGCGCGTGGTACTGTTCGCTGGAGGCACGGGGAACCCGTACTTCTCCACCGATACTGCCGCGGCGCTGCGGGCGATCGAGATGGGGTCCGACGTGGTCATCAAGGCCACGAAGGTGCAGGGCGTGTATACTGCCGACCCGGTGAAGGATCCCGATGCCGAGTTCATCCCCAATATCACGTTCCAAGAGGTCGTGAGTCGCGAACTCGCAGTGATGGATGCGGCGGCGGTGTCGCTTTGCAAGGACAACGGCCTCCCTATCATCGTGCTCAACCTTGAGAACCGCGGCGCGGTCGCGAGTGCGATCCGTGGTGAGCACGTGGGAACTCTAGTATCGTAGCACATCGACGCTCGTTCTCAGTTTCTGGAGGTTGTGATGCCGACCGTGGAGGATGCAAGGAGGCGCATGGAGGCGGCGCTCGACGCCCTCCGACGTGAGTTCGCCACCGTACGCACGGGCAAGGCTACGCCGGCCCTTCTCGATACCGTACGGGTCGACGCCTACGGCGCGAAGATGCCCATCAATCAACTCGCGACCGTGAACACTCCGGAGCCGAGCCTGCTCATAGTGCAACCATTCGACAAGACCCTGCTCGCGGACATCGAGCGGGCGATCATGGTGGCGGATCTGGGGCTCAATCCGGCCAACGACGGCAACATCATCCGGATCCCGATTCCGCCGCTCAACGAAGAGCGTCGGAAGGAATACGTGAAGCTCCTGCACAAGATGGCGGAGGAGGGCCGTGTCTCGTTGCGGCACTCCCGTCGCATCGTGCGGGGGGAGATCCACGAGCTCGTGAAGGAACACGAGCTCGGCGAGGACGAGGGACATCGACGCGAGCACGAGCTCGAAAAGCTGACGCACCAGTATGGTGACAAGATCGACGAACTGATGAAGCACAAAGAAGAAGAGGTGATGGCCATCTAGTCGGCCATCTATTAGTCGGCCGTCTCTATGCCCTCGCAGCGCCTCGATCGCATTCGTTTGAGCGGAGACGTGCCGCGGCACGTCGCCGTCATCATGGATGGGAACGGGCGCTGGGCTCGCCAGAGATCCCTGCCGCGGCACATCGGGCATCGGGAAGGCATGAAGTCGGTGCGCGAAACGATCGAAGGTGCCCTCGAGGCAGGCATCGAGGTCCTCACGCTCTTTGCGTTTTCTACCGATAATTGGAAGCGGCCTCAGCAGGAAGTGTCAGCGCTGATGTCGCTGCTGCAGCTGTACGCCCGCAGGGAGCGGGACGAGCTCAAGAAGCAGGGCGTCGAGGTGCACGTGTTGGGGGATTTGGATCGCGTCGACGATCGAACCCGGCGCGCGGTGGACACGATCGTCCACAGCACTCGTGGGGGCACCGAGCTCCGCCTCAACCTGATGATCTCCTACGGGGGCAGGGAGGAGATCGTCCGCTCGGCACGCATTCTGACCGAACACGTCGCGCGGGGCGAGCTGTTGCCGGAGGAGATAGACGACGAGGCGTTGAGTTCCACGCTTTTCACAGCTGGACTGCCGGACCCCGAGTTGCTCATCCGCACGGCGGGAGAGTACCGACTAAGCAACTTCATGCTCTGGCAGCTGGCATATACGGAGCTCCACATATCCGACGTCCTGTGGCCCGACTTCGATCGCGAGAGCCTCTTCGAGGCGATTCTGGACTACCAACGGCGTGAACGTCGGTTCGGTCGCGTAGAAACCACGTGAGCTCGGGGAACGAGCTCGGGCGGCGGTGGGCCGTTGCGGTCGTCGGAGTCCCGGCTGTTATTGGGCTGCTCTATGTGGGGGGCTGGGTGTTGGCTGTGCCCGTCGCGATACTCGCCGGACTCGGAGCGATGGAGACGTACCGCCTCGCCGAGCGAAAAGGCACGCGCCCGTTCCGTTGGCTCGGCGTCGCCGCCGCAGCCGGGCTCGTGCTCCTCGCCGCGGTAAACCCCAGCTTCAAGGCCTTTGCCCCTTCGGCCCTGACCGTTGTCGCAGCGGTCGCGTTCTTCGCTTTGCTCGCGGCGATCGTGCGCGGAGCGGACCGCCAGCCCCTCGCGTCCATCGCCGTCACGCTCTTCGGTACGCTCTATGTCGGTTTCTCCCTGGCGTTTGTAGCCATGCTGCGCGAGCTGCCGACGATCGACGAGTGGGGAGAGCTGATTCCGAACGCGGGGATCGGTTTGCTGGTAGTGGCACTGCCCTTGACGAGCACCTGGATCGGGGACTCAGTCGCGTTCTTCGCTGGCACCGCCTGGGGTCGAACCAAGATTCTGCCATCGGTCAGCCCCAAGAAGAGTTGGCTCGGATCGGTAGCGGGCCTGATCGGCGCGGCGGCCGGAGCAGGGTTATGGCATGTCGTGGCTGAACCATATTTGCCGGGGCTGCCGATCAGAAGTGTGGCGGGCGCGGCGGTCGTGGGTGCGGCACTAGGAGTGGGAGCCCAGGTCGGAGACTTCGCTGAGTCGCTACTGAAACGGGAGGCCGGAGTAAAGAATTCGGGCACGATCTTCCCGGGGCACGGGGGCGTACTCGACCGGCTCGACGCTCTCATCATCACGCTTCCGATGGCGTACACGATTCTAGTTCTGTTAGGGAGCACACGGTGACCCGGATCGCGATCCTTGGATCCACCGGATCGATCGGGAAGAGCGCCTTGCAGGTCGTCGCGCGTCATCCCGACCGGTTCCAGCTCGTCACCCTGACGGCGCACCGCCGGGTGGAGGAACTGTGGGCACAAGTGGAGAAGTTTTCCCCCCGGCGGGCGGTGTTAGCGGATGAATCGGTCCCGCTCCCGGCGAGCTCCGGTCCTACTCGGTGGCGGTCGGGCCGTCAGGCGCTGCTCGCGGCGGCTGCTGACCCCGACGTCGACGTGGTCCTGAACGCGCTGGTGGGCGCCGCCGGACTAGAGCCCACGCTGAGGGCGCTCGAGGCAGGAAACCGCCTCGCCCTCGCGAACAAGGAGTCTTTGGTCGCGGGCGGCGCGCTCGTCTTGCAGGCGGCAGAGACCGTAGGCTCTCAGATCGTGCCGATCGACTCGGAGCATAGCGCCATCCTGCAGTGCCTCGAAGGCAGTAAACGCGAGTCCCTCCGGCGCCTTGTGCTCACGGCGTCCGGTGGTCCGCTACGAGGGCGGAACCGTGAGGAACTCTGGCACGTACGGCCTGAAGAGGCGTTGCGACACCCCACGTGGAACATGGGGGCGAAGATCACGATCGATTCCGCCACGCTCGCAAACAAAGCGCTCGAGGTCATCGAGGCGCACTACCTCTACGGTCTCGGGTACGACCGGATCGATGCGGTTGTGCACCCTCAGTCGATCATCCACTCCTTCGTGGAGTTCGTGGACGGCTCGGTGCTCTCGCAGCTCGGGTTCCCGACCATGGAACTGCCGATACTGTATGCACTGAGTTATCCTGAGAGAGTGGAAGATGAGCAGTTACGGACGTACGACCCGGTGCGGTCGTCGCCGCTGACGTTCGAAGAGATAGACCATGCGGCGTTTCCGCTCTTTGGCCTCGGCGTTGAAGCCGGGGCGAAAGGGGGGGCGGCGCCGGCCTCGTACAACGCCGGGAACGAGATCGCGGTTCAGGCGTTCTTGGAAGGAAGGATTCGGTTCCCAGAGATGGCGGATGTGGTTAGCGAAGCCATCGAAGGAGTCGGGGTGGGGCAACCAAGGAATATAGAGGATGTGCTAGCCGTCGATCGGGCGGCACGGGCGGTGGCCACCGAGGTGGCTCATCGGCTCGGTGAGGCGAGAATGGGAACGACTTAATGACTCTCTTGGCAACAATCATCGTACTCGGTGTGCTGATCTTCGTGCACGAGCTGGGCCACTTCGCCGCAGCGAAGGCGGTGGGAGTGGACGTGCAACGGTTTTCGATCGGACTGGGGCCCAAGATCTTCGGGGTGAAGCGGGGTAAGACCGAGTACGTACTGAGCGCGATCCCGCTGGGCGGGTACGTGAAGATGGGTGGCATGGACGACGAGGTGATGGACCGGCTCGAGGGTGGAAGCGAGGCGGACCGTGAGCCGGGTCCGGGTGACTTCGACGCGCACCCGATCTGGGCAAGAACGTTCGTGATCTCCGCGGGCGTTATCATGAACATGCTCTTCGCATTCGGCGTGTACACTTTCGTCGCCGCGAAATGGGGCATGGCCGAGCTGAGCACGACGCGCGTAGGCCACGTCAGCGCTGGCACGCTGCCGGCGGGGACGGAGGACCTCGCGGAAATACCGGTTGGAAGTCGCTTCGTACGAATCGGAGATTCCGATGTCCACGACTGGGGCGACGTGCGGCGTGGCCTCTACCGATCCGACCCCGGTCCGATCGAGATCGAGCTGGCCGAGCCTCGCATGGTCATCGAAATCCGCATCCCTGGCGAGGAGTCCGACCGGCGCGATCTCGTCGGTTCAGTGGGGAGTTGGTTCGAGGCCGGCGTCGGCGCCGTGGAGCCGGGTTCACCCGCGGACAAGGCGGGGCTCGAGCCCGGGGACCGGATCGTCTCGGTGTCGGGCATCCCGGTCGAGCACTGGTACGAGTTTGTGCGCCTAATCGAGGCTCGACCCGAAGAGCGTGTCGAGTTCGGGATCGTGCGCGACGAGCAGGAGATCATGCGTCCGGTGACGCTCGAGTCTGAGGAAGGGCGGGGCGTGGACGGCTCCGTAGCACTCTTGGGGAAGGCGGGGATTTACCGACCAGTTGGTGACGTGGTCTACCAAGCCGTTTCCTTCCCGACCGCCCTAGTGTTCGGCTACGGGGAGACGGTCGCCGTCACGCGAATGATTATCGGCTTCCTCAGAGATCTCGTCACCGGTGGCATCTCGCCACGCTCGATGGGCAGCATCGTCACGATCGGTGAGGCGTCCGGCCAGGCGGCGGCCGCAGGCATGAACACGTTCCTCCGCTTCATGGCACTGTTCAGCATTAATCTGGCTGTGCTGAACCTACTCCCAATCCCCGTTCTGGACGGTGGCCACCTGGTGTTCCTGGGAATCGAAGCGGTCCGCGGAGGGCGAGGGCTTTCGCTCGAGCAGAAGCTACGATGGAGCAACGTTGGCTTTCTAGTCGTCGTCGGCATCATGCTTTGGGCCCTCTCGAACGACTTCTTGCGCCTTCTGGGAATCTAGCTGGAGTGGGGCTGTGCGTAGAGGCTCCATAGCGGCTAAAGGAAGCTGAGCTGGGTCGGGCCGGCTCTGTACCGAAGCTCTTCCACGTCGAGCAGGGTGGTCGGCCGATCTTGAAGCGCGACCTCCAGATGTCCTGACCAGCCTGCTTTTTCGAGCGCCTCTCCGACTACGCTGTGCGCGAGGGCCGGCCGGTTGCACTCCTTGGACAAGTGGGCCAGGACGACACCCGCCAGCCGCGGGTGCAGCAGGTCGATCACGAAGCGTGCTGCTGCCTGATTGGAGAGGTGTCCGTGGCTCGACGAGATGCGGCGCTGTACCGAGGCCGGGTAGGCGCTGGTATGCAGGAGAACCTCGTCGTGGTTCGCCTCCAGAATCAGGAGGTCACACGAGGACAACGCATGCCTGATCTGAGCGGTGGGCCGTCCCAGGTCGGTGGCGACCCCGAGGCGCAGGCCCGTGCACTCGTCGACGAGCGCGACGCCGACCGGGTCGGCTGCGTCGTGCACCGTCAGGAACGGCTCCACGCGAACATCTCCGATGTTGAACGCCCGTCCGGGCCGATACTCTACGATCGTCTCTTCGCCCCGCAGCAGCTTCGCGCACGCCGCCCGGGTGCGTTCGGTCATGTACAGTGGTGTGCCATGCCGGCGGGCAAAGACCCCCATGCCGCGAGTGTGGTCGCCATGGTCGTGCGTCACGATGATGGCGTCTATCTTGTCGGGGCTGTGGCTGAGAGCCTCCAGCCGGCGCGCGAGATCCTTACCGCTGAAGCCTGCATCGACCAGCACGCGCGTGTTGCCTGCCCACACGAAGGTCGCGTTGCCGGCACTGCCGCTGCCCAAAACTGCGACCCTCATGACCTGCTGATAGCCCTCGTCACTGCGACCGGCGACCCGCGGTCGCGCCCCAGGCGGCTTCGAGCACGCCCCTCACACCGGGGGTGAGCGTGACGTTGCGGCGAGCCATCACCCGCTCCGCCGTCTCGAGGAACTTGTCCAGGCGGTACTCGGTCAGATTCGAACCCGAACCCCAGCTGAAGGGAGGCACCGCCGCGGGCGGCATTGCGCCGCCGAAGATGTTGCTCCCGGAGCCCACGACCGTCCCCGTATTCAAAAGGGTTCCGATTCCGGTCTTTACGTGATCGCCCAGGAAGCAGCCGATCTTGATCTGGTCGGTATCGACGTCCCCGTCGGGGGTCCACACGGTAACGGTCCCGTAGTTGTTCTGGAGGTCAGAGTTCGTGGTGAGCGCCCCGAGGTTGACCCATCGCCCTACGAGTGCATGGCCGAGATACCCCTCGTGAGCCTTATTCACGTAAGCGACGAGGACGGAATCTGAGACCTCTCCGCGAACTCGGCAGTTGGGCCCGATCGACGATGCCGAGATTGCTCCACCCGCGACGACGGTTTCTGGACCCACATATAGTGGACCCACCAGGCGGGCGGGTCCTTCGACGCGTACGCCGCGATCCAGGCGGATGGGTCCCTTTCGCGTGTCGAGCGTAACTCCAGGCTCGATCTCCGCGTCCTCGGCGAGCGACACGGTGCCATCGCCTACGACGACCACGCCACCCGGAACCATGCCATGGCCCGGCATCGTCGCTGCGTCCGCGCGGATCCGCGCTCCGTTCCGTGCGACGAGATCCCAGGGACGCTCGAGCACGATGCCGTCAATCTCCAATTCGGGAGCGTCTCCCGGGTCATGGCCGGGATTGCGGATCCACAGCTCGGAGGGGAGTTCGGACCCGGGTGGCACGACCCATCCCGCGGGCGCGCCACCGACCGTAATGCGCGCCCGCTCGCTCGGCACTTCGACATCCCGGAAGTCAGGTACCGATCGGCTGGAGAGCAAGACAACCGTGCAATCACGGGCTATTTGGTTCAGGGACACGCCCGGCGCCGCACCCGTTTCGTCAAAGCCGACTAACGCCCTCCTGGAGACGTGACCGTGGCATTCGATTCCGAGCACGTGCTCCACACGGGCCCTCAGGGTGCTGCAACCGAAGAGCAGCTCGCCCACGGGACGCGTCAACGAGAACGGCGCCCAGCGCCGTGCGCGGCTGTCATCGAAGAGGTAGAGCCTCGCTTCGCTCATTCCTCGGTTCCCTTCAGCGCCGTCAGCAATGTCTTGAGGTGCGCTGCGCGCTCCCTCGGCATCACCAGCGTGGCATCACCAGTACGAACGACGACGAGGTCATCGACGCCGAAGAGCACGACCTTGCCCTGATCCGCGAAAGCGACGTTCCCGTTCCCATCCACCGCGACCGCGTCGCCGATCAGCACGTTTCCACGGGAGTCCGAAGGCCGTGAGCGTGAAAGCGCTTCCCAACTCCCGACATCGTCCCAGGAGAAGAGCGCTTCGACCATCGCCACTCGCCCCGAGCGTTCCATGACGGCGGTATCGACGACGCACACGGGCACCGCCCGGAAGAAGGCGTCGACGCCCTCCTCCAGAAGAGCCAGGCACTTGGAGACTTGCGGGGCGTGCTCGGCCAACTCGGAAAGGAAGGTCGACACTTTCCAGACGAAGATACCGGTGTTCCACAGATGACCATCCCTCACGTACCGCTGCGCCGTCTCGGCGTCCGGCTTCTCGTGGAAGGCCTTCACCCGGTGAGCTGGGATCTCGCCACTTGTTTCGAGCGCTTCCCCCCGCTCCAAGTGTCCAAATCCCGTCTCGACCCGGTCCGGAACGGCACCGACACAGACCAGAACGTCTTCTCTTCGTGCGATCTCTGCGGCTGCGTGGATGGTTCGCTGAAACGCAGGCAGCGAGTGGACGCGGTGGTCTGCGTGAAGGCTGACCATGACCCCCTCGGGATCGCGTCGGTGAATCTCCCAGGCAGCCCAGGCGAGCACGGGACAGGTGCCTCGCGCTTCCGGCTCGATCCAGTAGGCGGCGTCGGACAGGTCTTTGAGCGCCGAGCGGAACGGTTCAGCAAGGTGCTGTCCCGCTAGAATGCGTAGACGTTCGTCGGGCACGAGCGCCCTGGCTCGCTCGACGGTGTCTGCGATGAGCGGCCGCTCGCTCGCCAGCGGGAGCAGTTGTTTGGGTCTCTCGCGGGTGCTCACTGGCCAGAAGCGGGACCCGATACCACCGGCCAGAACGACGACCCAGAGCCCGTCGTCAGTTCGCGTCGAGGATCTCGTGGATTCGGGCAACGAGCTTCTTGGGGCTGAAAGGTTTGGTGAGGAAGTCGTTCGCACCGCCAGCTAGCGCCGCCGTTCTATCTGTGTCCTGGCCCTTCGCCGTCAAGATGATGACAGGGGTCTTCGCTCGATGGTCACTGGCCCTGATTCTGGCGAGCACCTCGAGCCCAGTCGCGCCGGGCATCACGAAGTCGAGTAGGATGAAGTCGAACTCGGCGTCCGACTTGACCGCCTCCATGCCTGCTGAGCCGTCTGCAGCTTCGACCACGTCGAATCCGTCGTTGGTAAGAATGGTGTTGAGGACCCGTCGAATATGAGGCTCATCGTCGACCACGAGGATGCACCCACCTCTGTGATGGGCTTGCTGGTCGGGCACAGTTGCTCCTCGATCGCAGAGCCGGCGGCCGCCGGCCCGCGGAAAGGGCCGGGAGGCCGGGGACGACGGGCGGGGAACCTACCCGGCACATGGGGTAAAGTCAAGGAATTGCAGGGTTTTTCGGGGTTGACACCACCTTCTCGATTGCGGCACCTTTCGCTCTCTCTTCGGCCTCGGCCGCCGTGTGAACAAGGACTCACCCTCGTGACAACGCTCCGCCTCGTTAGAAGCGTGAATCTCCCTGCCCTCGGGCCGGCGCCTCTTGCCGCACTCGTTGCGCTCTCCGTGGGACTCGCCGCTTGCGGGGACGACCCGTTCTTTTTCCCATGGGAGTCTGCTCCGGACACCGTCTTGCTCTACTCCTTGGCGCGTCCCGAGCCGAACCTCGACGCGGCGTTCAACTTCCATAATCGCGTGAAGGTGAGGGTGGAGGCCGCAACGGCCACGGGCAACTGGGACGTCGCGGTCGATACGCGAGGCGGTCAGCTCGTTTTCCTGCCACCCGGGGCGCTCGGCATCGTCTCCAAGGCTGGCGTGGCGGCGCTGCCAGGATTCTCGTTCGATGATCTGCAGGACGCTCCGAAGGATACCGCCGTATACTCGAAGTTGGCGCCGGTGCCGGTGGAACTAGGGACGGTGTACGTCGTGAAGACGTCACAGAGCCCCGGCATTTTTGGCACGAACTGCTCGTACTACGCGAAGATTGAGCCGCTCGTGATCGACGTGGAGGGCGGGACGCTGAGGTTGATGTTCGACGCGAGCCCGGTCTGCAACAGCCTCCGGCTCATTCCGCCGGACTGATGCTCGACATCCGCCGCCTCCGCCATGAGACGGAGGCCGTGAAAGGCGCGCTCGCGAAGCGAGACGCGAGCCTCCCGGACCTGGTGGACCGTGTTCTCGAGATCGACGTGACGCGCCGCGAAGCGCTCGGTGTCGTCAACGACTTGAAGGCGCGGCGCAACGAGGCCTCGAAGCGCGTTGGCGAGCTCAAGCGCGAGGGAGGAGACGCCGAGGCGCTCATCCTCGAGATGCGCGAGGTAGGGGACCGGATCAGCGAGTTGGACGCGTGCATCGCGTCGGCTGACGAGGAAATCCATGCGCTGCTCTTGGGCATCCCGAACGCCCCATGCGACGAAGTCCCCGAAGGCGATGAGGACCACAACGTCGTCCGGGCCTGTCATGGTTCACCGACGACGTTCGACTTCGAGCCACGCCCACACTGGGACCTGGGTGAGGCGCTAGGGATACTTGATCTCGCGCGCGGTGCGAAGGTCAGCGGTTCTGGCTTCCCCGTCCTGCTGGCAGGTGGTGCGCGGTTGCAGCGTGGGTTGATCAACTTCTTCCTCGACGTGCATACCGATGAGCACGCGTACACCGAGGTACGGGTACCGTATCTGGTGACTAGCGACGCGATGACAGGCACAGGCCAGCTCCCCAAGTTCGTCGACGAGTCGTATCAGACCGAGCGGGATGAACTCTGGCTCGTCCCGACCGCAGAGGTGCCTGTCACTAACCTGCATCGGGACGAGGTGCTCACCGCCGATGATCTTCCGCTCCGGTATACGGCGTACTCACCGTGCTTCAGGCGCGAAGCGGGGGCTGCCGGCATGGACACGCGCGGCCTGCTTCGAGTGCACCAATTCGACAAAGTCGAGCTCGTCCGCTACGAGCTGCCCGAGCGGAGTCGAGACGCGCTAGAGGAGCTGACGAGGGAAGCCGAGGTGTTGCTCGAGCGACTCGGGCTACACTACCGGCGCGTATTGCTCGCCTCGGGTGACTTGGGGCAGAGCGGCGCACTCACCTACGACCTCGAGGTGTGGGCTCCTGGAGTGGACAAGTGGCTCGAGGTTTCGAGCTGCACGACGTTCACCGACTATCAGGCGCGCCGGGCGAACATCCGCTTCCGGCGTACGCAGGCAGAGAAGCCCGAGTTCGTGCACACCCTGAACGGCTCAGCGCTAGCGCTTCCTCGCGTGATGGCTGCGCTGCTCGAGACGTACCAGCAGGCGGATGGGAGCGTGACGCTGCCAGAGGTACTGCACCCCTACGTGGGCTCGGACCGGCTCACACGGTCACCCTTCTAGCGTCTGGCATGGGGTTCCCGGTCCGGTGATGAAGATCAAGTGGCCCGTCGCTCTGGCCACGGTTTTCCTCGTGCAGCTCGGTGTGTTCCTGCTGTATACGCAGTTCATTGCGAGGACGCTGGAGGAGAACACGGAGCGCTTGAGCCAGATCTACCACGAAGTCCAATTGGGCATTACCACGATGGACCAGTCAGCGACCGTGGAGGCACTGTTCAACCTTCAGGGCATCATTCTCGAGTTCGGTGTCCCGCTCGTGTTGACTGGTGCTGGAGATACCGTGTTAGCCGCCGAGAACCTCGGGTTCGAGGCAGATCTCGATACACGCGAAGGACAGGCGGCCGTCCAGGCATATATTCGTAGGCTCGACGTCGAGCATGTGCCGGTGGGAGGTGCAGACCTCCAGAACCTGCACTTCGGCAATACGCCGGAAGGACAGGGGCTCAGATGGATCCCGTGGCTGGAAGCCGGAGGTCTTCTCCTCACAGCGATTATCGGGTTCGTCGCGATCCGCTACCAACGTCGAGCCGAGAGTGAGAAAGCCTGGACATCGATGGCCCGTGAGCTCGCACACCAGTTGGGCACGCCGCTCTCTTCGTTGGCGGGATGGCTCGAAGTACTCAGCCTTCCAGTCGGCGAGCGCCCTGGCGGACTACGCGACGGCGAGATCGCCGGCTCGATCGGCGAGGACCTGGAGCGGCTCGAGCGGATAAGCCACCGCTTCGAGCTCATCGGGCGGGAGCCCGTGCTGGAATCTGTCTCGGTCCGCCAGGTGGTGAGCGATCTGGAGCACTACCTTGCGGCCCGGATCCCAAGGCTGAGCCGCAGGGGTGTAGACCTGGTCGTAGACATAGCCCCCGGTATGCCGAGAGTGAAGGGTAACCACGTGTTGCTGATCTGGGCGCTGGAGAACGTGGTGAAGAACGCCCTCGATGCGCTCGCTGGTCGGGGTGGCAAGATCACCATCTATGCCCGCGAAATCGGTGGCAAGTGGATCTCGCTGCGCATCCGGGACACCGGTCCGGGCGTCGATCCCGAGATTCGGGACAAGCTCTTCGAGCCGGGCGTGACGACGAAGTCGGGTGGATGGGGGGTCGGGCTTGCGCTCTCCCGTCGCATCGTCGAGGGCGTGCACCGGGGACACATCGAGCTGCTCGAAGGATTCGAGGGCACGACGTTCCAGATCCGATTGCCGGCCGCTGATGCCTGATCCGCAGGTTCCCGCGCATCTAGACGGACTCAACCCAGAGCAGCTAACGGCTACGTCGCACTTCGAGGGCCCGCTGCTCGTGCTCGCAGGTGCGGGCTCGGGGAAGACGCGGGTTCTGACGGCGCGCGTCAGCCACCTGATCAGCGAGCACGGCGTGCCGTCGGACCGGATCTTGGCGGTCACGTTCACGAACAAGGCCGCCGGCGAGATGCGGGAGAGGATTACCGAGCTACTCGGCACGGCGCCGTCTGGTATGTGGATGGGCACGTTCCACTCGGTAGGTGCGCGCCTGCTACGCCGCCACGCGGATCTCCTGGGCTGGGACCGCGCCTTCAGCATCTTCGATTCCGACCAGTCGCTTCGGCTCGTGAAGAACGTTCAAGAATCGGTCGGACTCGACTCCAAACGGTGGAGCCCCAAGGCGGTTCGCGCCGAGATTAGCAACGCCAAGAACCAGCTAATCGACGGCGACACCTTCGCCAAGAGCACGGAGGGTTCCTTCGATCTATTCGTTCGCAACGTGGGACGCGTCTTCACCGAGTACCAGAAGACCCTCAAGGACCAGAACGCGTTCGACTTCGACGACCTGCTCATGAAGCCGGTAGAGCTGTTCGAGGAGTATCCGGAGTTGCTGGACCGGTACCGAGAACGATTTTCGTTCATCCTCGTGGACGAGTATCAGGACACCAACCGTGCGCAGTTCCGTTTCGTGGAACTGCTCGCCCAGGGTCACGAGAACCTCATGGTCGTCGGCGACCCGGATCAATCGATCTACGCGTGGCGTGGCGCGGACATCAGGAACATCCTGGACTTCGAGATCGCGTTTCCCCGTGCACTCGTGGTCGCGCTCGAGGTCAACTACCGCTCGAGCGAGCGCATCCTCGACGCAGCCAACGCGGTCATCGTCGAGAACGTGAACCGTCCGGAGAAGACGCTCAGGACGCATCGAACCGGTGGGGAGAAAATCACCCTCGTCGAGACGTTCGACGAAAACGACGAAGCCCGCTGGATCGTCGCGGAGATCGAGACGCGTATCCGCGAAACGCCGGGGCTCTCCTACAGCGGCTGTGCCGTGCTGTACCGCACCAACGCGCAAGCCAGAGCTCTCGAAGACGCCTTCCGGCGAGAAGGCGTGCCCTACCAGGTCGTGGGCGGTGTGCGCTTCTACGAGCGCCGGGAGATCCAGGACGTACTCGCCTATCTGCGACTGATCTCGAATCCGAAAGACGCTACGGCCTTCGGTCGCGTCGTGAACTACCCACGCCGGGGTGTCGGGCTGACGACGCAAGAGCACTTGGTACGCTGGGGCGCCGAGCAAGGGCTCACGCTCCTGGAGGCCGCGGCGCGGGCGGACGAGATCCCCGACGTAAAGGCCGCGGGCGCCAGTGGGCTCATGCGCTTTGCGGGCTTCATCCAGCGCTTCAGCCTACGCGCGACGCACGCGACGATCGGGGAACTACTTGAGGAGCTCGTCGAAGACCTCGACCTCGTACGCCATCTGTATGACGAGGGAAGCGACGGAGAGGATCGAGCGCGGAACGTCTCGGAGCTAATCGCTGGAGCGCTCGACTTCGACGCCACGCTCATGAACGGTATGGACAACGATGAGCTGGACGGCTTCACCGAACTCGACCTGTTCCTGCAGCAAGTGGCCCTGGTAGCGGACGTGGACCGCCTTGACCCCGACGCGGCGACTACGACGCTCATGACCCTGCACAACGCGAAGGGTCTGGAGTTTCCCGTGGTGTTCATCGCGGGGCTGGAGGAGGGACTCTTCCCGCTCAGCCGAGCCTATGACGAGGGCGATGCGATCGAGGAGGAGCGACGCCTCTTCTACGTGGGCATCACCCGCGCGGAGGACAAGCTGTCGCTGTCGTGGGCGCGGCAGCGGAGACGCGCCGGTGACTTCGCCTACGGTACTCTCTCATCCTTCGTAGATGCGGTGCCAGAAGAGCTGTTGGACAGCCGGAGGAGTGAGCGATTGACCCGACTTCAACACTCCACGCCCCACAGGGGCCGGCCCCGGGCTGGGAGCCGGGAGCCCTTCAGTACCACGTTCGAGCCCGATCCGGACGTGGCCATGAACCAGGACTTACCGCGCTTCGTGAAGGGCGAGCGTGTGCTGCATCAGACGTTCGGGTCCGGTGCAGTGGTGGAGATCACCGGCTTCGGGCGAGATCTCAAGGTCACGATCGATTTCGACGACATCGGGGAGAAGAAGGTGCTCGTACGCTACGCTTCGCTCGAGAAAGACTGGCCATGAGCGTTACCCGCGCGGACGTGGTGAAGATCGCAGCCTTGGCCCGGCTAGAACTCGGAGAGGAGGAGCTGGAGCGGCTTACGACCGAGCTCAACGGAATTCTCGGGCACGTCGATCAGCTAACTTCGCTCGATCTCGCCGAGACGTCGGATCTCACTCCGCAGATCCGGTCCCCACTGCCGGCGACCCGACCGGAGTCCGTAGAGCACCCTGATGCCCTCAAACGGCAGCCGACGTCGTTCGCACCCGACTGGCGGGATAACTTCTTCGTGGTGCCGCCGCTGCCCGGCATGCACCGGGAGGGGTCGGAATGAGCGACGCCAGGGCCGCCCTCGCTCGGATCACTCAGATGGAGGGGGGCGCAGAGGGCCTCAACGCTTTTCTGGCCCTTGCCGACCCGGTCCATCTCGAAGCACGCGCGGAGGGTCTGCTGGCCGGTGTTCCGGTCGCGGTCAAGGACAACCTGTCGACGGTCGATCTGCCTACCACCTGTGGATCGCGACTGCTCGAAGGCTACCAGGCTCCTTATGAGGCTACAGTGGTACGGAAGCTTCGCGACGCGGGCGCTGTCGTGATCGGGAAGACCAACCTCGACGAGTTCGGAATGGGTTCGTCCACGGAGAACTCGGCGTACGGGCCGACGCTCAACCCACTCGATCGGTCCCGCGTCCCGGGGGGGAGTTCGGGAGGCTCGGCCGCGGCTGTAGCCGCCGGCTACACTCCGATGGCGCTCGGTTCGGACACCGGCGGATCGGTCCGGCAGCCCGCGTCGTTCTGTGGAGTCGTCGGCATCAAACCGACGTATGGACGCGTGAGCCGCTACGGTCTCGTGGCGTTCGCGTCATCGCTCGATCAGGTCGGCACCTTCGGCCGGACCGTCTCTGACGCCGCCACGCTCCTCAGTGTGATCGCCGGCCACGACCCCCGCGACGCGACGACCGCCGACACTCCGGTGCCGGACTTCGCCAGCGACGTGGGTAGGGGAGTCGAGGGAATGGTCGTCGGTGTTCCGGCCGAGTACTTCCCGGACGCGCTCGACCCCGCGATCTACGAGTTGCTCACCAAAGCGTTGGGCCGCCTCGTAGACGCCGGCGCGCGACTGCGTGATGTGTCGCTGCCCAGCACCTCGTACGCGATTTCGTCGTACTACGTGCTCGCTCCCGCGGAAGCTTCCAGCAACCTCGCGCGATTCGATGGCGTACGCTTTGGCGTGCGCCACAGCGGGCCGGACATCGGTTCGATGTACAAAAGGACCCGCCACGGCTTCGGCGACGAGGTCAAGCGACGGATCATGTTGGGGACCTACGCGCTCTCATCCGGCTACTACGACGAGTACTACGGAACCGCGCAGCAGGCACGGTCGCTCGTCGCCCAAGACTTCGCAGACGTATTCGAGCAAGTTGACGTACTCTTCACGCCGACGGCGCCGACACCGGCGTTCACGCTCGGAGAGCACACCGACGACCCGCTCGCCATGTACTTGTCGGACGTCTTTACCGTCACCGCGAACCTCGCGGGCATTCCGGGGATGTCGGTGCCGTTAGGTGAGGTGGACGGACTGCCGGTGGGCGGGCAAGTGCTCGCGCCGTGGTGGGATGAGTCGGCGATGCTCGCCGCCGCCGGCTCGCTCGAGGCGGCGCTGGCAGGTAGTGTCGAATGACCTGGGAGCCGGTCATCGGGATCGAAATCCACGTTCAGCTTCGCACTGCGCATAAGCTCTTTTGCGGGAACGCCGTAGTCTTCGGCGACGAGCCCAATGCGCATGTGTGTCCGGTCTGTCTCGGTCTTCCCGGTGCACTACCGACCACTAATCCGGAGGCGGTCACACTCGCCGTTCGCACCGCGCTCGCTCTCAGCTGCGCGGTGCACGAGACCAGCGTCTGGTCGCGGAAGAACTACTTCTATCCCGATCTTCCCAAGGGGTACCAGATCACCCAGTTCGACCGGCCGCTGGCGACGGACGGCGTCGTTGACTTCGACGGACCCGATGGGAAGGGCTCGGTGAGGATCCGCCGCATCCATATGGAGGAGGATGCGGGTAAGTCATTGCACGACCGCATGCCGGGGGCGACCGCGGTCGACCTCAACCGTGCTGGGACACCGCTGGTGGAAGTCGTTACCGAGCCCGACCTGCATACGCCAGCCGACGTGCGCGCCTTCCTCGGGACTCTGAAGCGGGCACTCGAGTACATAGAGGTGAGCGACTGCAACATGGAAGAGGGTAGTCTGCGCGTGGACGCCAACGTTTCGATACGCAGGCGAGGAACTGAAACACTCGGGATCAAGACCGAGATCAAGAATGTCAACTCGTTTTCGGGCATCGAACGCGCGTTGACGATCGAAATCGCTCGCCAGATCGAGGTGCTGGAGCACGGTGGCGCCATCCGCCAGGAGAGCTTGCTTTGGGATGACCACCGAAGCGAAGTGCGGTCCATGCGCTCAAAGGAAGAGAGTCACGACTACCGGTACTTCCCCGAGCCGGACCTGCCGCCGCTGCGCGTCTCCGCGGCGGAGATCGAAGCGGCGAGGGACGCGTTGCCCGAGTTGCCACGTGCCCGGAGGGCCAGGCTGGAGGCCGAATACTCCTTGCCCGCCTACGACGCCGACATCCTGACGCAGTCCGCCGCCACTGCCGATTACTTCGAAGAGGTCGTCGGCGCCGGCGCGGATGCGAAGAGCGCATCGAACTGGGTCATGGGCGCGCTTCAGGCGATCATGAACGAGCGTGGCGATGACGGCCGCACGGTGCCAGTTAGACCTGGGTCGCTCGCTCAGCTCATCGGGCTCGTGACAGACGGCACGGTCTCCGATTCTGCCGCGAAGAAGGTGCTGGGCTTCATGGCCGAGGAAGGTGGCGAAGCGATCCAGATTGTCGAGGCCAAGGGGCTGTTGCAGGTGCGTGATTCCGCTCGACTCGCCGAATGGGTGGAATCGGTGGTGGCGGACAGTCCCGACGAGGTGGCACGATACCGGAACGGCGAGACCAAGGTGCTGGGATTCCTCGTCGGCCAGGTTATGCGTCGGTCCCAGGGCCAGGCCGACCCTAGGCGCGTGAACGAGCTCCTGGCCGAACGGCTGGGCTAGCCCAGCTATAAGGATGATCGGAAAGGGGGGCGCGGGCCGCCACCCGTGTTCTCGCACGGGTCCCCGGGCGCCACGGCCCCACAGTGCACCCGCGGGTAGCGGAGGTTACCCTTCTAGGGACTGAGATCGGCGTGCGCTCACCCCGGCTGCGAAGACAGGGTCGCTGACCTCGGGCCAAAATCGAAGCGAGGCGTCCGGAAACGGGAAAAAGGCGTCGGCCATCTCTCTCAGCACTTCGGGTTGGTCCGCCGTGTGGTCCGATAGCGCGCGTCGGCGCACCTTCTTGGCCAGCTTGAGATTGAGCTCTCCAACCGGGTCTAGCTGGGCCGCACCGGAGTTGGTCCGGGTGTTCAGGTAGTCGACCACCTGGTCGAACGCGAGCTCGAAGTATCGATCAACCACCGGGTCGGAGAGATCGAAGCGCGAACTTGCGACTACCTGCTCGAAGATCCGCTGCCATCGTTCATCGCCCGTGAGGCGAATCACGCCTCGGAAGATCCTGCGGTTGGCCTCGAAGCTGAAGATCGTGCGGCTCAGTACATCGTCCAAGAGCTCATCTGCGTCGGAATGGTCGTTTTCCACGACCAGCGCTCGGGCCTGCTGGAGGAAGTCATCGCCCACGTGAAGGTCCATCCTGTGTTCCCAGTACGCATGGCCGAGAGCCTGGGTCGTGCTGGTGAGCAAGAGTTGACGTGGCACGAAGACGTTGTGCGCGATCGTGTCGGCCGCCAGGTGGGCGAGGTATCCGTATCCGACCGCTAGAAGACGCTCGGTATCGGCGGCGTCGAGAATCTCCTCGCCGATGGACCAATTGTGGCAATGCCGACCCTCCGGTACGTACTTTTTCGCGAACGAGATGTCCGCTGCGATCGAGCCGTAGAGAAAGTCGAGAGGATAACGTTCGAGCAGCCCCCGGATCGCCGGCGGGATCAGGTAGAGCGCGCCGAGCAAAACCTGACCCAGCGCGACGTGCGTCGCGGGCCCCCAGGCGGCTGCCGGTTGGGGAACGAGGAAGATCCAACCGAGTGCAACCAGGAGCGTGGCCAGGGGGCCGATGAGGCTCAGCGCTCTCGCGTAGGTAGTGCCTCTGAGTCGTCGACGAGTTGTGGTGCCCCGTCGGCCGCGTCCGAGACGCCGTCCGGGGGGTCGGCCTCGACCGAGGCGGTGGAGGCGCCACGGGTGATCGCAGCCGCACCCTCCCGGACACCGCGCACGGTCGCCGCGGTATCGATGAACATGCTCTCGGCCTCCTCCTGAACGACTTCCATGAGCGCGTTGAAGTCCTCGATACGCTCCTCCATGTGGTCGGAAGCCTGGTGGAGTCGGTCGCTCAGCGCACGCGCCGACGCGTTCAGCCGCTCGACATCCGTGCGCAACGCTTGTGAAATGAACTCGACGTTGTCAGAGATAGCGCGTGCGCGGTCCGCGACGGGTCCGAGGTTCTGGCCCACCGCGTTTCGCACTCCATCCATCGTGCGATTCATCTTGCGAGCGATCACCACCCCCGCGATCGCCATAACAACGATCGCCACTCCAACCACGATCGTCGCGATATCGGCGGCCATCGCTAGCCCGTCACCCGCCGCGACAGGGCTCTGAACGGATGTGAGCGTAAGAAGCGGTGTCATGGCTACTAGCAGGCCATTGAAGAAGTACCGCGGGCCGCCACCCGTGCTCTCGCCCGGGTCCCCGGGATGCCACGGCCACAGAGGGCACCCGCGCGTAGCGTGGGTCGCGGAGCGACGACGCCATAGCCGTGGCGGGCACCGCCGCCGCAGGCGGTGGTCCGAGGAGCTCCAACGACGGAGATGGGGCTGTGCCACCACAACCCACACACTCGTCTGTTCATTTTCGTCATGGTGCTGGGCACATGGCGACCAACGCGTTGCGGCGGTGCCCGCGCGGTTGATGCATCGTCTCTCCTCGGCGGAGCACCGCCTTCGGCGGCGGTGCCCGCTCGTCTACGACTCCTCTTCGTTCCTTGCCTGAACACGCTCAAGCGCGGCCCACTCTACTCCTTCAACGACCTTCCAGTCTAACCGCTCCTGGGTCGGAACGCTGCTAGACGTGCCATGCTCGTGTCTGCATTCATACGTGCTGATCGTCGATCGATTCGATGATCTGGATCACGGACGCATGGTCACCAGCCGCTTCGAGTTGCTCGATGAAGTCGTCGTGTCGGGCGAGGCGGCATATGCGCGCCAGCAGCTTGACGTGCTCGCGTTCTCTTCCTGGTGGTGAAAGCAGAACGAAGAACAGACGCACGAGATCGGTTCCCGGCGGTCCGTAGGAGATGGGATCTCCGGCGATGGCGCCGCCGATCACCGGTTCGCCCAAGCCGGGCACCGTAGCGTGCGGAATCGCGAGTCCGGACCCGATGACCGTGGAGTGGCTTCGCTCCCGCTCCAGCAGTTTCTCAGCGATGACGTCCGCGCCGCCGATCCCCGCGGCGTCAGCACGAGCACAAACCTCCTGAACGACGCCTTCCATTGCCTTTCGCCTGCAGGCGCAAGACGACGAAATCTGCTCGAAGAAACTCTCTAAGGCGCATGGCAAATCGGTAGAAAAGCGACGGAATGGGCGATGTTAGATCGGTCGGTGGCGGGGAGCAAGCAGCCCGGGCACGCCTCCTGCACTGGTAGTGGTGCGTCAAGAAGAGGAGGGCGCATGATTCAGTTGCTGCTGGGTGGAGACGAGCGGTATCTTCGGGTCCGCACGACCCCACCACCACCCCGTTTCTCGGAGATCATGGGGACTTTTGTGGTCGAAGGCGGGCACCGGCTCGAAGGCCGGATTCGCCCCGCCGGCAACAAGAATGCCGCGCTACCGTGCCTCGCCGCGACGGTGCTCGCGGCCGAACCGGTGACGCTGCACAACATCCCGCGGATTCTGGACGTGCTCACGTTTCTGGAGATCATCGAATCGCTCGGGGCGAAGGTCGGCTGGGATGGTGCTAACGATGTCACCGTAGACGCCTCTTCCGTAGACACGAACTCGGTGGATCGCGCACTCGCCGCGCGCATCCGCGCGTCGCTGCTGCTCGCCGGTCCGCTTCTAGCCCGCTTTGGCCACGTGGAGCTTCCCCCTCCCGGGGGCGACGTGATCGGGCGCCGCAGGATGGACACCCACTTTCTGGCTTTCGAGGCACTGGGTGCGAAGGTGACTTTGAACGGCGGCTTCAACATCGCCGCCGAGCGGCTCCTCGGGGCGGACATGTTTCTGGACGAGCCTTCGGTGACGGGTACTGAGAATGCGATCATGGCCGCAGTACGCGCCGAGGGCCACACCCGAATTCGCAATGCGGCCGCGGAGCCCCACGTCCAGGATCTCTGTCACCTGCTGAACTCGATGGGTGCCAAAATCCAGGGCATCGGGACCCACGTCCTAGAAATCGAAGGGGTGCAGTCTCTGCACGGTACGGAGTACTCCATCGGCGCCGACCACATCGAGACGGGTTCGTTCATCGGCCTCGCGGCGGTGACCGGTAGCGACATCACGGTCGAGGGGGCGCCGCTCGAGCATCTCGACTCCACGCTGCTGGGTTTTATGCGCCTCGGCATCGAATGCACCGTGGAGGGCACGGATCTTCATGTGCACGGGTCAGCGCGGCATCAGGTGCGGCAGGATGCGTTCGGTCATGTCCCCAAGTTCGATGACGGCCCATGGCCTGCGTTCCCCGCGGACCTCACGTCGATCGCGCTCGTGGTCGCAACGCAGTGCGAGGGCACCGTGCTCATCCATGAGAAGATGTTCGAGTCGCGCATGTACTTCACCGACAAGCTGGTCGCGATGGGCGCGTCGATCATCTTGTGCGACCCTCACCGCGCAGTGATTGTCGGACCGACTCCCCTCCAGCCCGGTGTGGTCGAGAGTCCGGACATCCGTGCGGGAATGGCTTTGCTTATCGCTGCCCTCGGAGCCCGCGGGACCAGCAAGATCCGCAATATCCAGCAGATCGAACGTGGCTACGAGGCCATCGACGAGCGGCTCGCCGGACTGGGCGCGCGCATCGAGCGCGCTGAGGAATCGTACAGTTGAATCGAGTGACGACTGGGCACCGTAGGGCGGGGCGCAGGGGCGGCAACTCACTGAGTAGAGCTGAGGACGCGTGATGACCGAAGAAAAAAAGGGCGCGAAGGAGAGAGTCTCCGACGGTATCAAGCAAGGCATAGGGGTGCTTTCCGCGTTCAGGGATGCCCTGGAAGAGACGATCCAGGAGGCGAAGGAAAGGGGCGATCTTTCGACGGACCGCGCGCGGGAGGTCATGAAGGAGGCGCTCGAGAAGGCGCAGTCCGCGGCCGAAGGGGCGAAGGAGCGGCTCGACTTCGTCACGCAAAAGGAATTTGACGGCCTCAGCGGCGCGGTCGATGTAATCAAGGAGCGGGTAAGCGCACTGGAAATCCACATCGGCTTCGGGCGAGGGGACGCTGAAGACAACGAAACAGCGGAGGCCGATGAGAACGTGCCGGACTCCGCCACTGACGCAGGAGCGGACGACGGTGCCGAGCAAAGCGAGGAGGTGGAGGGGGTGTCCGAATAGGAGCGTCTCGCGGCCGTCTAGCTGACCCGAAGCGCCGACCTTGAGCGCGTCTCGGGCTTCGTCTATATTGTACGATCGGATGGACCGCCGCGGGCGGTTCTTTGGGTGAAGTGGGGGAGTAGGTCGCCCCCGCTTTTTTGTTCGGAATGCATTTGGGGGTACGTCGCTCTTGCGGTGTACCCCTATTGAATTGGAGTGAGCGTCGATGCGAGCCGTTGCCGATGTCGAGCAGGTCGTCGAGAGCGGGGTCGAAGATCTCGGCTTCGAGCTCGTCGACGTTCGGTGGGGAGGAAGTGCTCGACGGCCGGTTCTGCGCATTCGTATAGACCGTGTGGATTCGACTCGGGAGAACGGAGTCACCGTCGGGGACTGTGCCAACGTGAGCCGGGCGCTCGAGGCATGTTTGGATGAACATGAGGTGCTCTCGGAGCGCTACGTGCTCGAGGTGTCCTCGCCGGGGGTCGAGCGTCCGCTGAACAGGGCGCGGGACTTTGATCGCTTCCGCGGTGAGAACGTGGTGATCAAGGGTCGCGAGATTCTAGCGGGTCGCTCGCACCGACTCGAGGGGGAACTGCTCGGGCTCGACGGCAGCGCGGGGGAGTCGGAGGCGATTCGCTTGCGACTCGCTGACGGTGATGAGGTGGTCGTCGCCCGGTCGGAGATTCGGGGCGCACACTTGGTCTTCACGTGGAAGTGAGGGAATAGATATGGCGAACGCGGCGGCGATCGTAGCGGCCTTTAGAGACGTGGCGGCTGCCAAGAGCCTATCCGACGAAGAGATGACAGACCTGGTAAAGGACGGCGTACTCGCGGGGCTCGCGCGTATCTATGGAGCGACCGTACAGGCCGAAATCGAAATCGACGACATGACCGGTGAGTTCGACATCGTGGTGCTACGCAGGGTGGTGGCCGACGTCGAGGATCCGGCAAGCGAGATCGCGCTCGAAGAGGCCCGCTGGGACGACGAGGGCTTTGAGGTGGGCGACGTCATGGAAATCCCCGTCGACTTCACCGAGTTCGGCCGAAACGCGGTCATGGCGGTGAAACAACGGATTGTCCAACGCGTCCGAGAAAACGAACGTGACCGGATTCGGGAGGAGTTCGAGGACGAAGTGGGTGAGCTGCTCTCCGGTGAGGTGCAGCAGACGGAGCGAGGAAAGCTCGTCGTCATGCTCAATCGCGCGCGCGACGCCGATGCGATCATCCCGTGGAAGGATCAGAATCCGCGCGAGCGGTTCCGCCAAGGCGACCCGATCCGAGCGGTACTCAAGAAGGTCGAGGAGACACCGAGGGGCCCGCGACTCATTCTGTCCAGGGGGGACCCTCTCTTCGTCTCCGCGCTGTTCAAGCTCGAAGTCCCTGAGATCCACCAGGGCATCGTCGAGCTCCGTGGAATCGCGCGCGAAGTGGGCGGCCGGACCAAAATCGCCGTTTATAGCCGCGACGAGTCAGTGGATCCGGTGGGCGCGTGTGTGGGACTCAAGGGCTCACGCGTCCAGGCAGTCGTATCGGAGCTCGGTGGGGAGCGGATCGACATCGTGCCCTGGCATCCCGACACCGAGGTGTACGCCCGGCGGACGCTGGCGCCAGCGCGGGTCTCCAAGGTCTTCAGCGACACCGAACGCCAAGTGATCACGGCGATCGTGGGCGAGGATCAGCTCTCGCTTGCGATCGGTCGGAACGGACAGAACGTCCGGCTCGCGTCGCAACTGATAGGATGGCAGATCGACCTTTATAGCTCGCACGAATGGATCGAGCACGGGACCGATCTCGAGCCCGCCAAGGCCATCACGGAGGACGACTATGAGACTGCGGATTTCCCGCTTTCCGAGCTGGATTTGCAGGCGGTCACACTAGCTGCTCTATCGGCGGCGGGGTATGATACTTTTTTGCAGGTGATCGACTTGGACCGACGGGATCTCCTCGGGATCGAAGGTCTCGGGGAGCAGGACGCGGACCGTCTTCTTGCGCTTATCGACGAGTTGACAGTGATCGAAGGCGAGGTCGCGGACGCGCACTTGTCGGATGACACAGCAGCTGACGCAGGGGTGTCGGAGAAGGGCGACGCGGACGCGGAGGACGAGGCTGCTGACGCGGAGGTGCCGGAGGAGGTCCCACTTGAAGGGGATGGGGAGGCCTGAGGTCTTCCGACTGCTGGGCCTGGCCCGACGGGCCGGTGCAGTGGCTCCAGGTACGGATGCCACCCGGCGGGCGGTCCGTCGAGGCGAGGCCCGGTTGGTCATAGTGGCAGGGGACGCTTCGGGCGTTCAGTTGGACAAAATACGGAAGGAGTTGAGCAACCGGCCGATCCCTCAGGTCATCCTGGGGGATCGAGCCACGTTGGGCGCTGCCATTGGGAAAGCTCCCGTGACGGCGGTAGCGGTGACGGATGAATCACTCGCAGCACGGCTGCTTCAGGATCTGAACGATGTGGTCGCACGCGTAGTGGAGGAATAGCGACAGAATGCGAGTTATCGAGTTAGCGCAGGAACTCAAGGTCGAGGCCGAGGCGCTCGTTTCCTTGCTACGTCAAATGGGCATTCCAGTGGCGGACAAGGACGCGACGATCACCGCTGGTCAGCATGCCAAGGTGCTCGCGAAGGTCGAGCGCGAGCGGCGTGCCGGCCGCACCGGTCCAGCGGCGGCCATCCAAGCCGCTCTGGAAGAGGTGGCGCCAACGCGTGCGAAGCGTCGTCGTCGTCGAAAGGAGCACGTGGTCGAGCCAGAGGAAGAGGTCGAGGAGTCGGTCGAAGGGACCGAGGCTGAGCTGACTGGGGACGACGGGGAGGACGACCAGGGTTCGCTCGTCACAGCGGAGGGTATCTCGGACGGCGAAGACACTCCGGCGGACGACCATGACGCCCTGGTGGCCAGCGACGAAGCGCCGGGGGACGGCGATGACGCCTCGGCGGACGAGGACGATACGTCGGCCGGAGGTGACGACGCTCGAACCCAAGGCGATGACAGGCCGGCGGACAGCCCCGGCGCTGACGAGGTTTTTCTTCTTGAACCCGAGCCGGGCGAGCCAGTCGGTGACTTAGCGCCGCCGCCAGCGCCAGCCCGTGCCGGGGTGCCCGATGGGCCGGTCCGCACGATCCGGCGGCCGAGTCCGGCACCCGCTGCGAGTGCGGGCCCGGGGGGTCAGGTACGGATTCAGGCCGAGGGGTACACCGCCGACGGCCACCGGCAGGGCAAGGACAGGAAGAAGGGGAAGCGGGAGCGCGTGGACAAGGACGCGGTACAGTCCAACATCCAGCGTGTCATGGCGGAGATCAAAGGTGGTGGTAAGAAGCGTCGTCGTAAGAAGGGCAGGCTCTCAGCCCAGGAGGTAGAGGCCCAGGAGGAGCTGGAGAGGGAGGAGGAAGAACGCGAGCGTACGACGGTACGCGTGAACGAGTTCCTGACGGTCGCCGAGCTCGCGGAGCTCGTCGACGTGACCTCCACCGACATCATCGGATCTGCGTTCAAGAACCTCGGGCTGCTCGTGACGATCAACCAGCGCCTTGACTTCGATCAAATCGAGATGCTGCTGGAAGAGTTCAACTACACCGCCGTTCGCGAAGAAGCATACGTCGCCGAGCCAGAGCTCGCCGTCGTTGAGGACGCGCCGGAAGATCTCTCGTCGCGGTCGGCCGTCGTGACCGTGATGGGTCACGTCGATCATGGAAAGACGCTGCTCCTCGACCGCATCCGTGACACCAACGTGGTAGCCGGAGAGGCAGGGGGAATCACGCAGCACATCGGCGCCTATCACGTTGACGTCGGCGGTCACAGCATAAGCTTCCTCGACACCCCGGGGCACGCTGCCTTCACGGCGATGCGCGCGCGAGGTGCGGAGGTCACCGACATCGTCGTGCTGGTCGTTGCGGCGGACGACTCGGTGATGCCGCAGACGATCGAGGCGATCAGTCATGCGAAGAACGCGGGCGTGCCGATCGTGGTGGCGATCAACAAGGTTGATTTGCCGGCGGCCGACCCTGCGCGGGTCAAGCAGCAGCTGCTCCAGCACGCCATCAACGTCGAGGACTTCGGGGGTGACGTGCTCGCCGCGGAGATCTCCGCGAAGACGGGCCAGGGTGTGGAAGACCTGCTGGACAAAGTGCTCCTTCAGGCCGAGATGCTCGAGCTCAAGGCGAACCCCAATCGTGAAGCGCAGGGCACGGTCATCGAAGCCCAGTTGGATATCGGTAAGGGCCCGGTGGTATCGGTACTCGTGCAGGCTGGCACGCTCCGAGTTGGAGACTCGTTCATCTGCGGCCTGTACGACGGTCGAGTGCGTGCCCTGCTCGACGAACGAGGGCAGAATGTCGACGAGGTGGGACCGGCCACGCCGGTTCAGGTTCTGGGCGCCGCCGGCGTGCCGCAGGCGGGTGACCTCTTCCAGGCTATGGAGGCGGTCAAGGCAGCCGAGATCACTTCTAACCGTCAGCGGCTGGACCGCGAGAAGCAGCTTCGCATTCGAGAGCGGGGAGTCAAGCTTGGCGACTTCGGTGCGTTGGCCGCTCAGGGCAAGGTCTCGACCCTTCCGCTCGTCATCAAGGGCGATGTGGATGGCTCAGTCCAGGCGCTCTCCGATTCGCTCGAACAGCTGGGGACAGACGAGGTGAAAGTCGAGATCGTTCACCGTGCCGTGGGGGCGATCAACGAGTCTGACGTGTTGCTGGCGCAGACGGCGGGCGCGGTCATCATCGGTTTGGGGGTCCGTCCGCAGACCACGGCGAGACTCGAGGCGGAGCGTGAAGATGTGGACATCCGCATATACGACATCATCTATGAGGCGGTAGCCGAGGTGACTGCGGCGCTCGAGGGACTGCTCGCGCCCGAGAGGCGGGAGAGCATCGAGGGTACCGCCGAGGTCCGAGAGATCTTCAGAGTCAGCAAGGTCGGGACGATTGCGGGCAGCTACGTCATCGAGGGTCGCATCGACCGCAAGGGGGAGGGGCGTGTGATCCGTGACGGTATCGTGGTCTACGACGGCGAGATCTCGTCGCTGAAGCGTTTCAAGGACGACGTCAAGGAAGTCCGGGAGAGCTTCGAGTGCGGTATCGGCATCGCCAATTTCAACGACATCAAGGTCGGCGACATCATCGAATGCTACACCGTCGAAGAGGTCGCTCGGACCCTGGCCGGAGCGA
The DNA here is from genome assembly GCA_965226625.1 of Longimicrobiales bacterium. Lineage (GTDB taxonomy): Bacteria > Gemmatimonadota > Gemmatimonadetes > Longimicrobiales > Gaopeijiaceae > UBA1138. Next base: position 1,227,746 of record CBDDDK010000003.1, on the reverse strand, counting down.
GCCAGTAGTCAGCGCGCCATGGTCGTCGCGTCGTTGACCTGGGATCTAGCGCTGCCGGGCTGCTCGTCTCTCAAAGAGAAGCGCTCGGTAATCCGTTCGCTTCGTGATCGGCTCGAGCGCAAGTTCAATGTGTCCGTGGCCGAGACCGACTTTCAGGACGTGCATGCACGTGCTCAGATCACCGTCGCCTTGGTCGCATCTGACGGACGTCTCGCCGAGTCCACGCTCGACAAGATCGATCGTTTCGTCGAAAACCACGGCGTAGCACTGATTACCGGCGTTCGCCGAGAGCTCTACTGATGGCGTCAAAGCGGGTGGCTCGACTCAACGAGCAGCTCAAACGGGAGCTTTCGCAGCTTATCCGTACTCAAGTTAGAGATCCGCGAGTCGGGGTCGTCACCGTCACAGCGGTGGAGATGGCGTCGGACCTCGGCTCCGCGCGGGTCTTCGTTCGCGTCATCGGCGACCAAGCGGAGTTCCAGGAGACGCTCGCTGGCCTCGATGCCGCGGCGCCGTTCCTGCGTGGGCTGCTGGGGCGCTTGCTGCACATCCGACGGATTCCTGAACTTCGCTTCCGTGAGGACCGTTCCATGAAGCACGCGCGGCGGATCGAGCAGCTACTGTCTGACAATGTCGTGCCGGGGCAAGAGTCGGTCGATGAGGCCGACGCGGAGACTCCGCCCGAGAGCGGGGAGTGACGAGCCTCGGCATCGTACTTCCGGTCGACAAGCCGGAAGGGCCCACATCGCACGACATGGTAGTGATGGCGCGAAAAACTCTGGGCATCCGGAGGGTCGGACATACCGGCACGTTGGATCCGTTCGCCTCCGGACTCTTGTTGCTCTGCATCGGAAGGGCGACCAGGCTCGCCGAGTATCTCACCGGCTTGGCCAAGTCCTACGATGCGGTCGCGCGCCTCGGTATCACGACTGACACCGAAGACCGCGAAGGCGAGCCCGGCGAGGAACACCCAGGCTGGTCCGACCTGACCCGCGAGGTCGTTGTCACCGCGATGCAGGGGTTCAGGGGCGACATCGATCAGGTGCCACCTCAGTTTTCGGCCAAGAAAGTAGACGGTGTGGCAATGCACCGGCGCGCACGTCGTGGAGAACACATCGCACTGGCCGCGCGCCCGATCACGGTTCACGAGCTCGAGCTGCGCTCACTCGACCTACCCTTCATGGAATTTCGCTTGCGTTGCTCGAGCGGGACGTACGTACGGTCCCTGGCGCGAGATATCGGGGAGGCGCTCGGCGTAGGCGCGCACCTGACCGGGTTGAGGAGAACGTCGATCGGGACGCACACGTTGGAGCGAGCCATCACTCCCGCCCAGTTCGGGGATCCCGAGGCGGTATCGAGGGCCGCGCTCACACCGCTCGATGCACTCGGGCACCTACCCGCCGTCGTGGTCGACAAGAAGAGCCGGGACCGACTCGCGTTCGGTCAAACGGTCGACGCGCCCGAGACCGCGGAAGGGGGCTGCATCACCGTGGTATGCGACGGCGGTCTGGTGGCTATCGCCGAGGTGCGGGCGGGGGCACTCACACCGAAAAAGATCTTTCTGCCGTGACCGGGGTCGTGCGCTGGGCTTACCCACCGGGCATCCCCACGGACAAGGGGACCATCGTCACGGTGGGCATGTTCGACGGTGTTCACCGCGGACACTGGGCCGTGCTCGAGGAGATCCGCGAACGTGCGCGTGCTGCCGACCGTCGCAGCGTGCTCGTGACCTTCGATCCACACCCGCTGCGGATCGTACGGCCGGAGCACGCTCCGCCGCTGCTGACGACGCCGCTCGAGAAGAAGGAGATCCTGGCGGAGAGCGGGCTCGAATACGCGGTCTTCATCGCGTTTACAGAGACCCTGTCCCGCTACTCCCCTCGCCGTTTCGTCGAGGAGATCCTGGTCGGCCGCCTCCACGTCGAGGAGATCGTGATCGGGTACGACCACGGCTTCGGGCGGGACCGCTCCGGCAACGCCGACACACTGCGGGAGATTGGAGCGGTCATCGGCTTCGGGGTCGATGTCGTGCCGCCGGTGGAAGCCGGAGGGGAGGCTGTCTCCTCAACGCGGATTCGCGCCGCTGTCGCGGACGGGCGGATGGAAGAGGCCCGCATGTGCCTGGGAAGGCCCTACTCCATTCGCGGCGTGGTCGTCCGTGGGGATGGGCGGGGAAGGGAGCTGGGCTTCGCGACCGCGAACCTCGATGTGTCAGCCAGCGAGAAGTTGATTCCGCCGGCGGGGATCTACGCCGTTCGTAGCGTGCTCAAGCAGGGTACCTACGTCGGTGCCCTGCACCTGGGTCCCCGACCGACCTTCATCGGATCTCCTCCGAGCATCGAACTGCACCTGCTCGACTTCGACAGCGACATCTACGGTGAGGCGGTGAGGGTCGACTTCGTGCAATACTTGAGGCCGGTGCTGCCGTTCGACAGTGCGCAGGCGCTGATCGAACAGATGCGGGCGGACATTGACTTGGCTCGACGCGTGGTAGACGAGGATCCGGGGATCGCCTAGCTTACGGGCTGATAAAAACGCGCGTCCGCGGTTTGCGGTACAGCGCTCTCGCTTCCCTTGCAGCGACTGACTCTCGAGGAGGCCGACGCCGCATGGCGATCGTCAAGGAAGAAGTTATCCAGAAGTACCAGCTCCACGACAACGATCGTGGAAGCACCCCGGTCCAGATCGCTATCCTCACGGCTCGAATCGACTATCTGCAAAGCCACTTCGACACTCATAAGAAGGATCACCACAGCCGCCGAGGCCTGCTCAAGATGGTTGGACGGCGGCGTCGCCTTCTCGAGTACATGAAGAAGACCGACATCGAGAAGTACCGCGGGCTGATCAAAGACTTGGGCCTGCGGCATTAGTACCCTGCGGCGGCAGCCTCGATGGCGGTCGCCCCAGTTTGTTCCAGCTGAAGCGGTTGTGCGCCTCGGTCGGGAGACGGCCTACGATTTGGCTGCGGAAAACGGGCTCACGCATAAGCGTGCCCCGAGCGGCGGTCGCTCTCTCCTCCGGTTCCCACGGCACCTCGGCATTCAATCCGAGGCTGGGGATGGTCTCCGGCCGAAACCGAAGTGAGTAAAACAACATGATCCAAAGGATGGAGCGCCAGTTCGCGGGACGGACACTGTCGCTCGAAATCGGCCGCATGGCCAAACTCGCACAGGGCTCCTGCCTGGTGCAGTATGGCGATACGGTGGTGCTGTGCTCGGCCACGGTTCAGGACAGGCCAACGCACCTCCCATTTTTTCCTCTCACGATCGAGTATCGTGAAAAGTCGTACGCGGCGGGCAAGATTCCCGGCGGCTTCTTCAAGCGCGAAGGACGCCCGGGTGAGAAAGAGATTCTCGCCGCCCGCCAGATCGACCGGCCTATCCGGCCTCTGTTTCCGAGTGGGTTCAAGAACGAGACGCAGATCGCGTGCTTCATCTTGTCCGCGGACCAGGAAAACGACGCGGACGTGCTCGCTCTGCTGGGTGCCTCGGTGGCTCTCAACATGTCGAAGATTCCGTTCAATACGACGGTGGCCGCGGTCCGAGTGGGCCGCATCAAGGACACGTGGGTGTTGAACCCGACCTTCCAGCAGCTCGAGTACTCGGACGTCGACATCGTCGTAGCGGGTTCTGTGGAGGCGATCATGATGGTCGAGGGTGGTGCTCTCGAGATACCTGAGAGTGAGATCCTCGAGGCACTCGAGGTCGCGCACGCCGGCATCAAGGAACTGTGCGCCCTCCAGGACGAGCTTCTGGAAGGCCATCGCGTGCCGGACATGGAATGGACGTCTGTCGAGCCGGATGCCGAACTGAAGGAAAAGGTTGAAACCATGGCCGCCGCCAAGGTCGCCGAGGCTCTGAACCTTGGGGACAAGCAAGAGCGTAATCAGGCGATGGCAGCGGTGACGGAAGACGTCATCGCGACGCTCACCGAGGAGGACGAGCAGTACGCCGAGCACGCGAAGGACATCGGCGAAGTCCTGCGCGGCATCGAGAAAAAGACGATGCGTCGCCAGATCCTCGATAAGGGCGAACGCGCAGATGGACGGGGTCTGGACGACATACGTCAGATCACGAGCGAAGTCGGCGTGCTTCCGCGCACGCACGGTTCGGCGCTCTTCACGCGTGGTCAGACCCAGGCGCTCGCGGTGGTAACGCTGGGCACGTCACGGGACGAGCAGCGAATCGACTCGATCGACTCGCGAGAGGAAGTCACGAAGTCGTTCATGCTGCACTACAACTTCCCGCCCTTCTCGGTCGGGGAGGCGCGTCCGTTCCGTGGTACGTCCCGTCGTGAGGTCGGTCACGGGAACCTCGCCGAGCGCGCTGTGCAGCCCCTGCTGCCGGCGTACGACGACTTCCCCTACACGATCCGGATCGTGTCGGACATTCTCGAGTCGAACGGCTCGTCTTCCATGGCGACGGTGTGCGGTTCTTCGCTCGCGCTCATGGACGCCGGCGTGCCCATCAAGAACCCGTGCGCGGGCGTCGCCATGGGCCTGATCAAGGAAGGCGACGAGCTCGCGATTCTTACAGACATCCTCGGCCTCGAGGACGCCCTAGGTGATATGGACTTCAAGGTGGCCGGGACGCGTGACGGCGTGACCTCAATCCAGATGGACATCAAGATTGACGGTGTCACCGTGGACATCCTCAGCGAGGCGCTCGAGCGCGCGCACAAGGGTCGACTCCACATTCTCGACCTCATGGACCAGGCTCTCAATGAGCCGCGCAGCGATCTCTCGGCGTACGCGCCGCGCATCGTGTCGATCCAGATCAACCCCGAGAAGATCGGTGAGATCATCGGCCCGAAGGGCAAGACGATCCGGGCGATCCAGGACGAGTCGGGTGCCACAATCGACATCGACGACAGCGGACTCGTGAAGATCGCGGCGGTCTCGGGCGAGGCAGGGACGCGGGCTCGGGAGATGATTGAAGCGATCGTGAAGGACCCCGAGGTGGGCCGGATCTACGAGGGTCCGGTGAAGAACACGACTACCTTTGGCGCCTTCATCGAGATCATGCCCGGTACGGAAGGCCTGTGCCATATCTCGGAGCTACAGGAAAGCCGCACCGAGAGGACCGAGGACGTGCTCAAGAGGGGCGACATCACGAAGGTCAAACTGCTCTCGATCGACGAGAAGGGCCGCCTTAGGCTGTCGAGAAAGGCTGCGCTGGCGGAGCTGGCCGCAAGCAGCGAAGACGGCCACGACCCGGCAGCGAGCGGCGATGTCGCAGGGCCCGAGGGCGCAGACGAAGCGGCCGAGACCGCTGAGGTCTGAGTAGGTCGGGTGCCGGGTAGGATCACGAGGGGGCACGGGAAAATGCCCGTGCTCTCTCTTGCTTCGACGTCTGTCGAGGCCCGCGCCGCTACGGACGGTACAGACATGATGGCCGAGTCCGTGCTCGACTGCGGGATCCATGTTCTGAGCGAGTACATACCATCGGTTCGCTCGGCGAGCGTTGGCGTCTGGTTCCGACAGGGCGGCGCGCACGAGCTGTTAACCGACACGGGCGTGAGCCATCTGCTCGAGCACATGGTCTTCAAGGGCACTGAGCGACGCTCGGCCGCCGAGATCGCGATGGCGCTCGAAGGCCTAGGTGGCTCGCTCGACGCCTATACGAGTCGCGAACACACTTCGTATCAGGCCAGGATCCTGGACGACCACCTCGGTGAGGCGCTCGATGTTCTGGCCGACCTGGTGTTGGATCCACTGCTGCGTGCGGAGGATCTGGAGCTCGAGCGGGAGGTCGTGCTTGAGGAAGTCGCGCAGGTCGAGGATATGCCGGACGACCTGGTCTTCGAACTCCACTCTGATCTTCTCTGGCAGGGGCACCCCTACGGCCGTTCGATCCTCGGCACGAAGGAGTCCGTCGCCCGCATGTCCATCGACACGCTGCGCGACCTACATGCCCGGACCTATCACGGTGACAACCTGATCGTCGCGGCCGCCGGGAACGTGCAACACGAGCGTGTGGTGGAGTCGGTCGAGATCCTATTCGGCTCTCGAGCCAGCGGCCAGCCGAGCGGTGGCGTCGCGAAGCCGGGACGCACGCTCTCCGGGGAGCACCGAATCACACGTTCGACGGCGCAGACCCATGTGGTGCTCGGGACCGGCGTTCCAGGGCACGCACACAAAGACCGGTATCCGCTCGCGCTGCTCTCTTCGGCGTTGGGCGGGGGCATGAGCTCCCGGCTCTTCCAGAAGGTGCGTGAGGAGCTCGGGCTGTGCTACTCGGTGTACACGTACCAATCGTTCTACAGCGCGTCCGGTCTTTCAGGCGTGTACGTCGGCACGCGGCCAGCGACGGCGGACGCCGCGGTCGACGCGATCTGTGGCGAGATGGCCCGCATGGCCGAGCTCGGACTCAGTGCGGAGGAACTGGAGCAGACCAAGAGGCAGGTGAAGGGGCAGGTCATGCTGTCACTCGAGTCAACCGGCGCGCGGCTGTACCGCCTCGCGTCGTTCGCGCTCCACCGGGAGCCGTTCCTGGGACTCGATGGCCTACTCGACAAGATCGATTCGGTGACGATTGAGGACGTGCGTCGCGTCGCGGCCGAGTTCTACCATCCCGACCGCCAACTGGTGGTCAGACTGGGCCCCGGCGCCGCGAACGGACGATCCGAGCAAGCCCGTGAGTAGCAGATGCTGATCGGTGTACCGAAGGAGATCAAAAGCGACGAGTATCGGGTCGCGTTATCGCCAGCGGGCGCGGAGATGCTCACACAGGCAGGGCACGAGGTCTTGGTTGAGAAGGGTGCGGGCTTGGGCAGCGGCTTCACCGACGACTTCTATGAGAGCGCTGGTGCTTCGATAGTCGAAACTCCGGACGATGTCTGGGGGCGGGCTGAGATGGTCATGAAGGTGAAGGAGCCTATGAAGCCCGAGTGGCCCCGCATGCGTGAGGGCCAGGTAGTTTTCACCTACTTCCACTTCGCCGCCGACGAAGCGCTCACCATAGCGTGCGTCGAGTCCGGGGCGATCGCGATTGCGTATGAGACGGTCGAGCTGCCCACCGGAGAACTGCCATTGCTCACCCCGATGAGCGAGGTCGCAGGCCGTATGGCGATCCAAGAGGGCGCGAAGTACCTGGAGAAGCCTCAGGGGGGGCTCGGTGTGCTGCTGGGAGGTGTGCCCGGTGTATTGCCGGGCAAGGTTCTTATCTTGGGTGGTGGCGTCGTAGGAACCCACGCGGCGAAGATGGCTGCCGGCATGGGGGCCCGCGTGCACCTGATGGACATCGACCTCGAGCGCCTTCGCTACCTCGAGGACGTGATGGCGGCGAACGTGCACATGCTCTACAGCACGAGTTACGCGATCCGCAAGCAGGTTCGAGATGCCGACCTGATCGTCGGTGCGGTACTCATCCCCGGCGCGAAGACGCCCCACCTCATCCGTCGCGAGGATCTGAGCCTCATGCGCCCCGGCACGGTGATCGTCGACGTTGCGGTGGACCAGGGCGGGTGCGTGGAGAGCATCAGGCCCACTACGCATCACGATCCGGTCTACACGGTGGATAACGTCATCCACTATGCGGTAGCGAACATGCCCGGTGGTGTGCCTCGTACGAGCACGCTCGCTCTCACGAACGCCACCCTACCCTACGCGATGTCCCTCGCGGGCAAGGGCTGGAAGCAGGCGTGCCGCGATGACGGGGCGCTGAAGCTCGGCGTGAACGTGGTCAGCGGCCATGTGACTTACCCCGGTGTCGCGGACGCTTTTAGCATGGAGTGCCTCAACACCGACGCCTTCCTCGATTGACCTCGCTCGTCCGCTTTCGTCGCCTTCCGTCCAACCCGGACCTACCGCTGCCTGGTCGTGGCACGCCCCAGGCGGCCGGCTACGACATCCGCTCTGCCGAGGACGAGGTCGTGCTGCAACCAGGCGAGATCCGGCTCGTGGGCACGGGCCTCGTCATGGAGCTGCCGGAGAGTATGGAATGCCAGGTCCGGCCGCGTTCTGGGCTCGCGCTCAGGCACGGGATCACACTCCCCAACAGCCCGGGCACGATAGATCCGGACTACCGGGGCGAAATCCGAATCATCATGCAAAACCTCGGCCCACACGCGGTGCCGTTGCTACGCGGAGAGCGGATCGCACAACTCGTTTTTGCCCGCTTCGAGGCACCGGACGTGCTGGAGGTCGATGCATTGAGAGCGACCGAGAGGGGCGAGGGCGGGTTCGGTAGCACCGGAATGAGCTAAACGCATACGGGACACTGGCATCCCTGGAGAAGTAAACGTATGTTCTCGGGCCTTTAGGCCCGCGATAGAGCCAAACTTGGGTCTTTTTTGGGCCCTCCTCACCAGAGAAGCTGACTTTGTCCGCACTGAGCGACTGGATTGGCTCGGGGCGCCTCGTCCCGGTAAACGACATCGCCGTCGACCTAGGTACGGCGAACACGCTCGTTTACGTGAAGGGCGAGGGCATCGTCCTCAACGAGCCCTCGGTAGTTGCGCTCAACAAGGACAGTCGGCGCATCATGGGCATTGGCCTGGAGGCGAAGCGGATGCTGGGCCGGACGCCCGAGGGCATCGAGGCGATCCGACCGCTCAAGGACGGCGTCATAGCGGACGTCGACATCACCGAGCTGATGCTGCGCCACTTCCTCAAGCAGGTCACTGCGAAGCGAATCTTCCGGATCAAGCCGCGTGTGGTGGTGGGTGTACCGTCCGGTATCACGGAGCTCGAGCGACGCGCTGTACGCTCGTCCGCGATGTCAGCCGGCGCCAAGGCCGTCTACATGGTCGACGAGCCGATGGCGGCAGCGATCGGTGTCGGGCTCCCTGTCGAGACCCCGACCGGAAACATGGTGATCGACATTGGCGGTGGCACGACTGAGATCGCGGTCATCGCGCTGTCGGGCATTGTGTCGAACACTTCGATTCGTGTCGGGGGCGATGAGCTCGACGCGGCCATCGTTACCTTCCTTCGAAAGAACTACAATCTCCTCATCGGCGAGCCGACGTCCGAGGCGATCAAGATCCAGGTCGGCTCGGCCTTCGACTTCGGCGAAGAGCGGGAGATGGACGTGAAGGGAAGAGACCTCGTCTCCGGGATTCCGAAGACGGTCAAGGTGCACTCGCAGGAGGTGCGCGAATGCATACAGGAGCCGGTCCAAGCCATCGTCGAGGCCGTACGGCGCGCCCTGGAGATCACGCCTCCGGAGCTGTCTTCGGACATCGTTGATCGTGGTATCGTCATGACCGGCGGTGGAGCGCTGATCCGGGGACTTGATCGGCTCTTACAACACGAGACCAACCTACCGATCCACGTGGACGACGAGCCGCTCACGTGCGTCGTGCGGGGCGCAGGTCGCATCCTCGACGACCTACACAAGTACCGCACCGTTCTGGTCCCCTAGGGTAACCACGCGGTGCCGGCGTACGGACCTGAGCAGGACACCAGCGGCGCCCGCCGACCGGGCATGCTCGCGGTCACCTTTGTGATCCTCGCCCTCTCGATATCGTATCTGCCGACCATCGTTCAGCAGCGGATCGCGTGGACGATGAGGGTTACGGTTCTGCGTCCCTTCCTCGGGACGCAGGAACGCCTCGCCGCGGCCCGGATGAACGCCCGCGACGTCGGCGAGCTCATGGAGCAGCTAGATTCGATGACGGCGCTGTCGTCAACTCGGGCCGCGCTCGTCGACGAAAACCGTACGCTGCGCGAGCTGCTCGACCTCGCGGACCGCGCCGGACCGTCGTTCTTGCCGGCGACCGTGCTTCGGCCTGGCACCCCCGGCTCGGAAAGCATGTTCTTCGTGGATGTCGGCAGGGCTCAGGGCATTCGCGAGAGTGCTCCGGTCGTGACCCGGCATGGCCTCGTGGGAAAGATTCTCGAAGTGCGGGAAGGGCTCTCCGTGGGCATGGATTGGACTCACCCGGATTTCAGGGTGAGCGCGATGCTCCAGGACGGGGCAATGTTCGGCATGGTCGACAACCGGCGGGGCGCTTTCCGCGAGGTGGACCGTCTCGTGCTTAACGGGACGGCCTTCAACGAGGAGGCTCTGCCGGGCACGCCGGTCCTCACCAGTGGGTTGGGAGGCGTGTATCCGCGCGGGATTCCGATAGGTTGGATCGACGACGTGGAGGATACTCAGGGGCAGTGGCTGAAGAGCTACCGGCTGCGGGCGATGGTCGAGCCAGGGCAGGTCACGCACGTTCTGGTCGCCAGGCGAGACGCGGGGCACGACGTCACGGCTCAGTGGTCGGCGGACTCGGTGCAGACGGGGGAGGCGCGGGATCGGCTGCGACGCCGCCCGTGAAGACCGATGCCCGTATCTGGCTTCTCCTGGCAGCGCTCTCGCTCACGCATCTCTTGCTGCACGTCGGGTTCGGCATCGGGCGGGCCGCGCCCGACTTGCTCACGGTCGCGCTGCTTCTCGGCGCGCGGGAGATGGGCATGGGCCGCGCAGCAGGTCTGGGGCTTTTGTTCGGGTTGCTGGAGGACGCGCTGAGCGTGCTGTCGTTCGGGGCGAACAGCGTCGCAATGACGATCGTCGCCGCGCTCGGGGCGGTCACGAGGGATCTCTTCGTTGGAGACTCCGGGCTCTTTCTGGTATCGTACTTCGTGATCGGGAAATGGACCCGGGACCTGGTGCACTGGCTCATGGTCGGCGAGTCCCTCCGGCAGCCGTTCGTCGATCAGGTGCTCGTCCAAGGGCTTATCGGAGGGACGTACGCCGCGGTGGTCGGAATGGTGCTGCTCGCGGTCACTGGGCTGTGGCAGGAGGCGTCAGCGTGAACGTACATCACCCGCATGAGCGTCGGCGACGGGCGCGAAGTGCGCACGTCTTCATTGCACTCTTTTTGGGTCTGCTCGCGGCTTCGTTCTTCCGCATTCAGGTTCTGGAGTCGGACACCTGGCAACTCAGGTCGACTTCGAATCGGATCCGCCAGCTGCCGCTGCCCGCGCCGCGCGGCATCATCTACGACCGGAACGGAGACATCCTCGCCGACAACGTGCCGGGGTACGCGATCACCTTGCTGCCCGGTCCGCTCGACGAGGCGCGCGAGACTCTCGAGCGCATGGGTGAGTACGTCGACATGCCCGACGAACGGATCGAGCGACTGCTCGCCACGCTGCGCCGGTTCGGGCGAGAGGTCGTGGTGAACGCCGATGCGGGCTTCGAGATTGTGAGCGCACTCGAGGAACGTCGAGCCGAGTTCCCGGGCCTATATGTGGAGATGCGGCCCCGCCGCCGGTACCTGCTGGGAGAGGCCGTCGGGCACGTCCTGGGATACGTTGGGGAGATCACCCCGGAGGAGTTGGGTTCGGCCGCGTTCGACGACGCTCGCTACCGCCAGGGCATGCTGGTCGGCAAGAATGGGATCGAGAGCCAGTACGAGCGGCTCCTTCAGGGCAGGCAGGGACTCAAGTACCTCGAGTTCGACGCACGGGGGCGCATCGTCGGTGATTTCGCCGGAGCGCGCACGGACCTGGGCGAACCGGGGCAGGACCTCCATCTCAACCTGGACCTGGAGCTCCAGGAGTGGATTCACTCGATCTTTCCGGACTCGATGTCGGGAGCGGTCGTAGCGCTGGACCCCTCGGACGGCGGTGTCCTGGCGCTGTACTCTGCCCCCTCCTACGACCCTAATGATTTCGTCGGAGGGATTAGCCCGGAGCTGTGGGCGTCTCTCAACGCGGATGAGCGCGACCCGCTGTACGACCGCTCGGTGCTCGGCCTTTACGCGCCCGCGTCGACGTGGAAGCTGGCGACTGCGGGCGTCGCGCTCGATCTCGGGGTGGTGACGCCCGACGAATTCATGCCGGTGCCGTGCACCGGGTCCTTCACGTTCGGCGCGCGTTCATATCGATGCCACCTCGCCGAGGGCCACGGCTTCAACAACTTGACCCAAGCGATCGGCAACTCGTGCGACGTCTACTTCTACCAGCTCGGACTCCGGATCACGCTCGACGAGCTGCTGCGCCGCTCGACCGAGATCGGGTTCAGCCAGCGGTGTGGCATCGACCTCCCTCACGAGAGTCAGGGGATCTTCCCGGCTGAGCGGGCGTTTTGGGAGCAGCGCTTCGGGTACGCACCACGCGAGGGTGAGGTGCTCAACCTTGCAATCGGGCAAGGGCCGAACTCGCAGACCCCGCTCAAGATGGCGCAGTTCTATCTTGCGATCGCTCGCGACGGATCGGCACCCGCTCCGGCCGTCGCTCAGGGCGTCGAGCTGGGGGAGGGGTGGGCCCTCGACCTAGCGCCGGAACACTTGGAGTCTCTGCGCGACGGTCTTCGCGCGGTAACGGCACCAGGCGGAACCGCCCACATCCGGACCTCACTGGAGTACTGGGAGGTCCTCGGAAAGACGGGCACGGGTGAGCACGGTCTGAGCCAAGCGGGGCTCGCCCCCCCACACGCGTGGTTCGCGGGTATGGCTGGGCCGTTCGGCGGTTCGCCCGAGATCGTGGTCGTGGTGATCGTCGAGTATGGGGAGAGCGGGAGCCGGGTAGCATCGCCGATCATGTCCAAGACCGCAGATTTCTACCTGCGCAAGAAGCACGGCATCCCGATCGACACGGTGCAGACCTATCTCGAGCACATTCAGCGAGGCCCGGTACCAGCGTGGTACCGCGACCGCTATCCGACGAACGGTGGCACGCGGTGATCCGCCTGCTCAAAAGGTGGGCGGTGGACCCTCTGCTCGTCTTCGCCACCCTCACGATGACGCTCTTCGGAGTCGCGATGATTTACTCCGCAGGGGTCGTCCACATCCCGAACGACGTGACGCAAGACGCGTGGATTCGCCAGGTTGCGTGGTTCGTGATGGCGCTGGTGGCGTTCACCGTCCTCGCCAGGGTCTCGCTGCGCTGGATCGAGTGGGTCGCTGTTCCGTCTTACGTAACCTGCATTCTCCTGCTCGCCATCACACTCGTCATCGGGACGGGCGCCGGAACGGCTGTCGGCGTGAAGAGCTGGATTCGTTTCGGCCCGATCGGGTTCCAGCCGTCCGAGGTCGCCAAGATCGCGACCATCCTGATGCTTGCACGAGTGCTTGCCCAGCGGAAAGAGCGGCTCACCTCGCTGCGGGACCTGCTGGTGCCATCGGCGCTCGTGGGACTTCCGCTCGCGCTAGTCGTGCTGCAGCCGGACCTGGGTACCGCGATGGCGTTCGGCGGAATCCTCTTCGCGATATTGTTCTGGGCGGGTACCCCGGTGGCGCTGCTCCTTCTCGTAGCCAGCCCGGCGGTGGGACTGGCGCTATCTTTCGACACTCGGCTCTGGTCGGCGTACATCGTCGGCGTGGTTGCCTTCCTATATCTGTACCGGTACCGCCTCTTCCTATCCGAGTCGGTCGGAGTGGTGTTGGCCAATTTCGCTGCCGGTACGATCTCGCGGCCGCTCTGGGAATCTCTCGCGGCGTACCAGCAGAACCGCATCCTCGTATTCCTCAATCCGGAGGTCGACCCGCGCGGGGCTGGGTATCAGATCATACAATCGAAAGTGGCGGTGGGTAGCGGAGGCCTAACTGGGCAGGGGTTCACGATGGGCCCGCAGAAGCTGTACGACTTCCTGCCGGAGCAGCACACGGACTTCATCTTTAGCGTGGTAGGCGAGGAGCTGGGTTTCGTGGGCACGATGGCCGCGATCTTCGGATTCGGCTTCATTCTCGCGCGCTTGGTCCGCATGGCCGAGCAGTCCCCGGATCCCTTTGCCGGCCTAGTCCTGCTCGGTATCTTCGGGGCCTGGATCGTCCACATTTTTGTCAATGTCGGCATGACCGTCGGGGTCGTGCCGATCACTGGGATCCCGCTGCCCTTCGTGAGCTATGGCGGCACGTTCCTCCTGATGTCCTGGGTCGCCGTAGCGATCGCCGTCCGGGTGGCCCACGAACGATAGGAAGTCGCATGGCGTGGTTCCGAAAGGAAAAAAAACCCCTCAAGGCCCAGGACAAGCGGGACCTTCCCGCCGACGTCTTCGACATGTGTCCAGGCTGCAGCGAGATCTTGTACCGGGAGCGGCTGGCCCAAAACCTGAACGTCTGCCCGACGTGCAGTTATCACCTCATGATCGCCGCCGAGGCGTATATGAGCCTTCTCGTCGACAGCGGCACGTTCGAGGAGATCGATGCGCATCTTCGCGCCGCGGACCCCCTCGGATTCGAGGATCTGAAGACCTATCCGGATCGCATTGCGGCGGCTGAAGCCAGGGGCAAGAACGAGGCGGTCATTTGTGGGACCGGACAGCTCGACGGGATCGACCTCGCGCTCGCGGTCATGGACTTCACGTACATCGGCGGCTCCATGGGGTCCGTGGTGGGAGAGAAGATCGCACGCGCCGGCGGGGTCGCGCTCGAGCGCGAGATCCCGTTCCTGATCGTGAGCGCCTCAGGTGGAGCGCGCATGCAGGAAGGGGTGCTCTCCCTCATGCAGATGGCGAAGACTACGACCGTGCTCGCGCGCCTTCACGAAGCCTCGATCCCCTTCGTTTCGATCTTGACCAACCCGACGACCGGCGGTGTGACGGCGTCGCATTCGATGCTCGGAGACGTGAACCTCGCAGAACCCGGCGCGCTCATCGGATTCGCCGGGCCCCGCGTGATCGAAGAGACGATCAAACAGAAGTTGCCGCAGGGCTTTCAGCGTTCGGACTTCCTATTAGAGCACGGCATGATCGATCGCGTCGTAGATCGCCGTGAGTTGAAAAAGACCGTGGCGCTCATCCTCCGACACCAGTTCGCCGGATGGACGGAGTAGCCGGCCCGCGCCTCCGGGTGCCGGACCGTCTAGACAGACCCTTCGCGGATCCGCTCATCGGGCGGCTCTTTCCCCCGCTTGCCACGGGGGTGCACTGGGGGCTGGAGCGCACAGTTCATGCGCTCGAGTCGCTCGGCGATCCACATCGTGCGTATGCGACGATCCATATCGGAGGGACGAACGGGAAGGGTTCGGTGGCTTCCACGCTCGCCGCAGTCCTGAGCGCCAGTGGGCTGAATGCGGCCTGCTACACATCGCCTCATCTGTGCTCCTTCCGCGAGCGCATCTCGGTTGGCGGGCAGCCGCTCGGGGAAGACGAGATACTTGCTTTGGCCGAAGAGGTGACGGACGCGGTAGTGCGCTTCGGCCTCACATTCTTCGAGGCGGTCACCGTCCTGGGATTCCACGCCTTCGCGCGCGCATCCGTTGACGTCGGGGTGATCGAGGTCGGCCTCGGTGGCAGGCTAGATGCTACGAACGTGCTCAGGCCCGAGGTCGCGGCCGTCACCAACATCGCCATGGATCACGCTGACTATCTCGGGGACTCGCTGGAGAAGATCGCATGGGAGAAGGCCGGCATCGTGAAGCCTGGGGTACCTTTGGTGACCGCCGAAGTGGAGCCCGCGCTGCTAAGAGTCTTGAGGGACGTGACGGGCGAAGTCGGAGCGCCGCTCGTGACTCTTGATCCGGGCACGGTCGAGGATCTGGAGGTCGCGACGGACCACACGAGCTTTGCCATGCACACGCACGCATGGGGCCGCCTTCACATCGAGACGCCGCTGCTAGGACGTCACCAGGCGACGAATGCGGCGTTGGCCATCGAGGTACTGGAGTACTTGCCAGACGAGTTGCTCCCTGATGCCGATGCGATTCGGGAGGGCGTGCGCGCGGTCGAATACCATGGCCGGGATGAGATCGAGATCATCGACGGATTGACCTGGCTGTTCGACGTCGCCCACAACACCGCGGGGATTCGCTCTCTGGTCGATACCGTCGATCGCCTCGAGCTGCCTCGGCCGCTGGTTGCGCTGGTCGGGGTTCTGGGTGACAAGGACTGGCGCAGCATGCTGCCGCCACTGTTCTCCAGGACTGATGCCGCACTGCTGACGCAACCGCCATCTGCACCGCCGGAGCGGAGGTGGAGCCCCAGGGAGGCGGCGAACGCGGTGCGGAAGATGACCAGGATCACCGTCGAGCACGACTTCGCCCGCGCGTTCCGGCAGGCTCGTCGTGAAGCCGGGCAGGGCACGGTGATCGTCACGGGCTCCGTGCATACGGTCGGCAGCGCTCTGCGCCTGCTCGGGCGCGAGCCGTTGGGCACGCCATCCGTGCCCCGCTAGATTCCGCGCCATCATGGCAAGCTCAGCTTTCTCGAGGCTCCCGGGGTTTCGCGACTTTCCACCGGAAGACCTCGCCCTCCGCTCTCTGATTTTCGAAGCGTGGCGCCGGACCTCACGGCGCTACGGCCTTTTGGAGTATGACGGTCCGCCGCTGGAGCCTCTCGATCTGTACGTGGAAAAGAGCGGGCAGGAGATCGTCGGTCAGTTGTACAACTTCGTCGACAAGGGCGACCGCAACGTGACTCTACGCCCAGAAATGACCCCTTCCTTGGCTCGGATTCTCGGGGACCTCAGCCGGGGCATGAGCAAGCCGATCCGATGGTTCAGTATCCCTCAGCTCTTCAGGTACGAGCGCCAGCAGCGTGGACGCCTGAAGGAGCACTTCCAGTGGAACGTCGACATCATCGGTGCGCCCGGCGTCGCCGCGGACGTGGAGGTCGTCGCCCTCGGTATCGACGGCTTGCGAGGCCTCGGTCTGACGTCCGACGACTTCGTTGCCCGGGTATCCGACCGGCGGCTCTTGACCGCGCTGTTGGGGGCACTAGGCGTGGGGGCGGAGCAACTCGCTGGCACGTTCGCACTCGTGGACAAGCTCGAGCGTCAACCGAGAAACAAGTCCCGCGCTCACCTCACCGACGAGCTGAGCCTGGAGCCTTCCGTAGCGGACCAGGTGCTCGGACTCTTCGACGACTCTGGGGTCGAAGCGGTCGCGGACCGCTTCGGGGACCGCGACGACGTGGGTGCGGCGCTGGAGCCGCTCGGCGAGTACGTTGCGTCGCTCCAGGCGATGGGTCTCGGCGATTTCGTGGAGGTGGACCTCACGATCGTGCGCGGGCTCGCGTATTACACCGGCATCGTTTTCGAGCTCTTCGATCGCAAGGGTGAACTGCGGGCAATCTGTGGAGGGGGGCGTTACGATCGGCTGCTCGAACTCGTGGGGGGTGAGGCGCTCCCTGCGGTGGGGTTCGGTATGGGTGACGTCGTTCTGGGCGAGCTGCTGTCAGACCGGGGGCTGGTACCGGAGTACCAGCGATCTCTCGACTACTTCCTCGTGTTGATCTCGGAAGAGCAGAGGCCCGATGCTCTGCGGCTTGCGCATCGGCTTCGCGAGAGCGGTAACACCGTGGCCTACCCGCTCAGCGAACGGGGTGTGGGAAAGCAGATGAAGATTGCCGCGAAGGAAGGAGCTCGAGAGGTCTTGATCGTCGGTCCGGACGAGCTGGCGCGTGACTGCGTGCTCGCGAGGGATATGGCGTCAGGGGAGGAACGCGAGATCGCGCTGGACGAACTCGGGTGAGCGAGCGGGCGCGCATCCGGCGAGAAGCGCAGGTGACGCACGAGGTCGCTGCTCGCGCGATTCGACGACTCGATGTTCTCGAATGGGTGATTTTAGCTGGCGCGATGGTGTTGGCGATCGCGGGAGGCGCGGCCGTTGCGTGGTTGATTGTCCAGACTGTTGAGCTAGGCTTTCGACCTATCTGGGCGGGGATGTCCGTGTTGCTGTTCGTGGTTCCGGGTGTCATCGCGATCATTCGTATGCGAAAGGACGAGCGTGACGCTCGTGCGAAAATCCGATCCAATCCTGAAGAAGACGATGCCTGACGACAAAAAGCTGACATCACAGCAGGAGGACTTCTCCAAGTGGTACAACGAAGTCGTCCTGAGGGCCGAGCTCGCTGACCACTCCCCGGTGCGCGGTAGCATGGTCATTCGGCCGTGGGGCTACGGTATCTGGGAGAACATGCGAAGCGCCTTGGACGCCATGTTCAAGGAGACCGGGCACGAGAACGCGTACTTCCCGCTCCTGATCCCCATGAGCTTCATCGAGCGCGAGACGGAGCATGTGGAGGGCTTCGCCCCCGAACTCGCGGTGGTGACCCGAGCGGGGGGCAAGGAGCTCGAGGAACCGTATGTGATTCGCCCCACCTCCGAGACGATCATCTACGCGATGTACGCCAAATGGGTGCAGAGCTACCGCGATCTGCCCCTTCTCTTGAACCAGTGGGCAAACGTCGTGCGCTGGGAGATGCGCACTCGGCTGTTCCTGCGTACGTCCGAGTTCTTGTGGCAGGAGGGACACACGGCGCACGCCACCGCTCAGGAGGCCCAAGAGGAGGCACGGATCATCCTGGACCTATATCGGGAATTCATGGAAGACTGGATCGGGATGCCGCCGATGACCGGACGCAAGTCCGAGTCCGAGAAGTTCGCCGGGGCGGTGCGTAGCTACGCATGTGAAGCCCTGATGAAGGACAACAAGGCACTGCAGGCTGGCACCTCACACTTCCTCGGCCAGCGCTTCGCGAAGCAATTCGAACTCACGTTTCAGTCCGAGGATGGCCAGGAGGAGTTCGCCTGGAACACGTCGTGGGGTGTCTCGACCCGGCTTATCGGGGGGCTCGTGATGACGCACGGCGATGACGACGGGCTGGTCTTGCCCCCGAGGCTCGCTCCCGCGCAGGTCGTCGTCGTACCCATCCTGCGTGGGGACGATGTCGGGCCGGTTCGAGACAAGGCGGACGAGATCGTGTCCCGACTCAAGGAGAGGGGGGTGCGCGTTCGGCTGGACGCGCGGGACAACGTCTCGCCGGGGACCAAATATTTCGAGTGGGAACGAAAGGGTGTTCCGTTCCGGCTCGAGATCGGGCCCAGGGACCTTGCCGAGGGGAAGGTGGCGCTCGCGCGTCGACTGATTCCAGAAGGCGAGAAGCGCAAGGAGTTCCTTCCCGAGGCGCAGGCGCTCGCTGAGCTTCCCGAACGGCTGGAGTCGTTCCAGACCGAGCTCTTGCAGGCGGCGCGGGCACGCCTAGAAGCGAACACGGTGCGCGGCGTGAACAGCATCGGCGAGATGGAGGAGGCGTTCGAGGGTGGCGCCGGTTTCGTCTTCACGGGGTGGAGTGGTGACCCCGCGGTGGAGGAAGCCGTGAAGGAGCGCATGAAGGCCACGATCCGTCTTCTACCTGACGAAGAGTTCCGGTCCGATCCGGTGCCCGGGAAGTGCGTCTCCGGTGAAGGCGACTCGGTGAAGGAGGCGGCTTGGGCGAGAGCGTACTGACCGAGCCTTTCGCGCGTATAGACGGCCAGCTCTGCTGCGGGGAAGTCCCTGCCGAAGAGCTCGCCGAACGCTTCGGGACACCGCTGTACGTGTACGATATCCGACGCGTCGACGACCGAGTGCGCGCGTTTCGGACCGCCTTCGCGGGCGTCGAGCATCTGCTCGCCTACTCGGTGAAAGCCAATGGCAATCTGTCGATCCTACGTCGGCTTTACGCCATGGGATGTGGCGCTGACATAACGAGCCTCGGTGAGCTGTTCCGGGCTCGGCAGGCGGGAATCCCTGGGCGGATGATCGTGTTCGCCGGGGTGGGCAAGACGGTGGACGAGATCGAAGCGGCGCTCGAATACGGGATCTACGCCTTCAACGTCGAGAGCCGGGGTGAGCTCGAACGCATCGATGAGGTCGCGACCCGCATGGGGCAGTGCGCGCCGTTCGCGATCCGGGTGAACCCCGACGTCGTTGCCGTCACGCCACACGAGTACACGCGCACGGGTGCCGCGACCACCAAGTTCGGAGTTGCGTGGCACGAGACTCGCGATCTGTACCTTTGGGCGCGGAACCGCCCCCACCTCGCTCCGGTGGGAATCGATATGCACATCGGTTCCCAGATCGTGGATGCCGAGCCCTACGTGCGTGCGCTCGAGCGTGTGCTCGACGTCGTGAGCCAGTTGAGGTCTGCCGGCGTGAACCTGGAATTCCTGGACATCGGTGGGGGCTACGGTATCCGGTACGAGGAAGAGCCGGGGATGGACGTCGATGAGCTGGCGGCCGAACTGGTCCCGAGAGTGGCTTCGGCAGGTCTACGACTCATTCTCGAGCCGGGGCGCTCCATCGTCGGGGACGCGGGTGTCTTGCTCACCCGCGTGGAGTACGTGAAGAAGAGCGGCGGCAAGCATTTCGTTGTCGTGGACGGTGGTATGAGCGAGCTGATCCGACCGAGTCACTACGGGGGCTTCCACGCCGTGGAGCACGTCCGGCAGGGCCAGGGACGGACTACATCGGTCGATATCGTGGGCCCGCTCTGCGAGGCTGGGGATTTCTTCGCGCGCGACCGAGAACTGCGGTTGCCCGAGCCGGGTGACTTGCTCGCGGTACGGACCGTCGGAGCCTACGGCTTCGCGATGGCGTCGAACTACAACGGTCGCCTTCGGCCGGCGGAAACGATGGTAGACGGGAACCAGGCTACCTTGATCCGAACCCGGGAGACTCTGGCCGACCTAGTCCGCGGCGAAGAATGAGCCGTCTTCACGACCGCGTCCTGATCCTGGACTTCGGATCGCAGTTCACTCAGCTGATCGCGCGCCGCATTCGGGAAGAACGCGTCTATTGTGAGATTCATCCGCCCACGCGATCGCTCGAATGGATCCGCGACTGGAATCCAGCTGCCGTGATCTTGAGCGGAGGCCCGTCGTCGGTCTACGACGACGACGTGCCCACGATTGACCGTGACTTGCTGCACTCGGGCATTCCGGTGCTCGGCATCTGCTACGGCTTTCATCTCATTGCCCATCTCGAGGGGGCCCAAGTCGAACCCGGGCGTCGCGAATACGGGCGAGCTGAACTCACCGTGCAGGTCGACGAGGGAGTCTTCGCCGGGTTCGAGCCTGGAGAGTCGACGACCATCTGGTGCTCCCATGGGGACCACGTCGACGAGCCACCACCCGGGTACGAGTCGTTAGCGTCGACCCTTACGCTCCCCGTGGCTGCGTTACGCGCCACTGATCGGCCGGTCTGGGCCGTGCAGTTCCACCCAGAGGTCGCGCACACCCACCGGGGAGACGAGATCCTCTCCAACTTCCTGTTCGAGGTCGCGGGTTGTCGCCCCACCTGGACGGCGGGTGCCTTCATTGAAGACACCATCGCGCGTATCAGGGAGCAAGTAGGCGACGCGAGCGTCATCTGTGGACTTTCGGGTGGCGTCGACTCGTCGGTCGCTGCG
This sequence comes from Longimicrobiales bacterium, assembly GCA_965226625.1. Lineage (GTDB taxonomy): Bacteria > Gemmatimonadota > Gemmatimonadetes > Longimicrobiales > Gaopeijiaceae > UBA1138. Next base: position 1,206,699 of record CBDDDK010000003.1, on the reverse strand, counting down.
GTGCTTGTCCACCGGGCGATCGGGGATCGACTCACGTGCATCTTCGTCGACCACGGGCTACTCCGGAAGCACGAGCGTGACCAGGTCGAGAAGTTGTTTCGTTCCCGTTACGACATGAAGCTTGTGGTGGAAGACGCGAGCGCGCTGTTTCTCGGTGACCTGGAAGGCGTCGTGGACCCCGAGGCCAAGCGAAAGGCGATCGGTGCTCGCTTCATCCAGGTCTTCGAAGCTACGGCGACGCGCGAGGGAACAGGCGCGACCTTCCTCGTTCAGGGCACATTGTATCCGGACGTCATCGAGTCGGTTTCGGCAGGAGGGCCTTCGGTAACCATCAAGAGCCATCACAACGTCGGTGGCCTGCCGGACGACGTGCCGTTCGAGCTCATCGAACCGCTGCGCGAACTCTTCAAAGACGAAGTCCGGCAGGTCGGTCGAGAGCTCGGCCTTCCCGACGACTTCGTCGGGCGCCACCCGTTCCCGGGGCCCGGACTCGCGATCCGGATCATCGGAGAGATCACCGAGGAACGCTTGTCCATGCTACGGGATGCAGACGCGATCTATCTGGAAGAGATCCGAGGAGCCGGACTGTACGACGAGATCTGGCAGGCGTTTGCCGTGCTGCTGTCCGTTCAGTCGGTCGGCGTCATGGGCGACGCACGCACCTACGAGAACGTGCTCGCTCTCCGCGCCGTAACGTCACGTGACGGCATGACCGCCGATTGGTATCCGTTCCCGCACGAGGTGCTCGCGCAGATCTCCACCAGAATCATCAACGAAGTGCGAGGTGTGAACCGCGTGACCTACGACGTCAGCTCGAAGCCCCCCGCGACCATCGAGTGGGAGTAGAAGAAGGGTGCGAGGCCGCCCAAGCGGGGACGGCCTCATGCCCAGTGCGGTCTGGGGCCGCTAGTTCCCGATCCCCTCGCCTTGTTTCATCAGGTTGACGTGCGTCTGCGCCTGCTCCGTGCCGCCCTCCCCCTCTTGCCAGCCGATACTCCCGTCGCCGTTCTCGTCGAAACCGGGTACGAGCTGCGCTGCCACCACCGCGAGTTCCTCCGTCATGGGAGCGGCCGCGTCTGCGGACGTTGCCGCCATGATCGCTTTGGCCAGCTCGATCGCGTGCTCGGCCCTGGCGACCGTGTTCTTGGCGGACGTGGCGACGTGGACGGAGTGCGCCTTGACGCCATCCGACGCGCCGTCCGTGGCGGCGGCCATCTCGATGTGTCGCGCGGCACCATTGGCGGCCGCCAGCACTCCGTACCCCAGCCCGGGTCCGCCTTCCATCTGCGCAGGATCGAGCGCGTTGAGCACGTGGCCCGCGTGGCGCTTCATGGCGTCGAGGTCGCTCAAGTCGCGAGCGGCGAAGCCCGCGTGCTGGGCAGCGACTGCAGCCTCGGCCGCAGCGGTCGGCAGAAGGCCCATTCCGTCGGGTGTGCCACGAAAGCCGTCCGCGACGTGACCGATATGGTTGTGGCCGGGCCCGTCCTGCGCAGTGGCGGGCTCGGGCAGGAGAAACGCGCATAGCGCGAGTGGCAACACAAGAATGTTCTGTAGAGCACGCATCCTTAAACCTCCAGCGAGCAGGATGTGGGGAGGGGCTACCCCTCACAGGTAGGGGTCGGTGGGCTGTGCCGCAAGATTCCCGACGACGATTGCGTCGGCCTCGATCTCGATCATCATCTCCAGCTCGATGAGCCGGCTGACTTCGACCATCGACGTCGTCGGCGGATGCGTGCCGAAGAACTCGCCGTGCGCCCGCCCCACGTCCCGCCAACAGTTGATATCCGTCACGAACATTCGCGTGCGCGTGACGTTGGCGAGTCCGGCGCCGAGGCCCTCGAGCGCTTCGCGGATGATCTCGATGTAACGCACCGTCTGGGCGTATGCATCCCCCGGAGCATGCACTCCGCCGTCGATGGCGACCGGCGCGCACCCGGTCACGAAGATCCGGTCACCCGCGCGTAGAGCGCGACAATACCCGATCTGCGACTCCCAAGGCGCACCGCTGAAGACCCTCTGGAACGACATTTGCTGCTCCGTGTTCAAGGTAGGCATACCACGCTTGAGTCACGTTCACGGAAGGTCGAGCTCGCTGCAACGGGAGGAGTTGCGTGCGTCGCAGTTTTGCCATCGTTCTAGCTCTCGGACTGGCCGTCGCGCCGCTGTCCGCCCAGGTCGTGTTCGACGGTCCGCCGCTGATCGGACCCGCGGCGCCGAACGGCTTGGCGATCTATCTCGCGAACCCGGAGCCCGGGGACGGCCTTGGCGCGCTTGCGACTTGGCGACACTCCCGAGGGAGCGTCGACGTGGGGTACCGTGCGTCGGTTGGGCAGGGGGCCGATGACGATCTGGCCCTGGGCGGAGGACTCGAACTCTCCGGGGTGCTCACCCGAGGTCTGGAAGACACGGACATCGACGTTCTCTGGTGGACGGGTGTTGGCATGGGGATCGGGGACGACGTCATCGTGTCGCTTCCCCTCGGGATCGTCGCCGGGTGGACCGGAGAGGGCGACGACGTGGTCTTCTCGCCCTACTTGGGTAGTCACGTCGCCCTGGACTTCACCTCCTCAGACGGAGATGAGGTGGCGCTTGACGTATCGCTGGATGTTGGCATGGACCTGGAGTTGACTTCGGGTTGGGTCGTCCGCTTTGGGCTGAGCCTTGGAGGGAGGGACGCGCTAGCGCTTGGCGTGTCGGTCCCGAGCGGGTTCGGGGGGACCCAGGGAACCTCTGCACAAGTAGGGCACGCCGCGTTACCGTGCCACGGCTCCAGGTCCTAGGCGGCGCGACGACGCCATAGCAGTCGCTACGGCTAGGAGTTCGAACGACGGAGATGGGGCCGTGCCACAGTAACCCACGAACTGACAGGTATTGTCACAACTGGTCTTGGGCGCAGGGGGGGTCACGGCCCAATAGGTCGTCCCTCCTCCTCGCCGTAACTACGGCTACGACTCGTCGTCCTTCCTACTATTGAACTCGCGAGACCCCCGGGGACCCACGCGCCAGCGTGGGTGGCGGCGCGCCATACTTGTGCAGAGGTTCCCTAGAACTATCTGTCTCCCGGGTCGTCTATCATCGGCTGCTTGGCTTCGAGGAGCACCTCGATCTCGTCCCACAGCACACGCATGAAGGGAAGGTCCCGCGCGTGATACTCAGCGAAGTTGAGAACGTCCGCCTCGCTGGCGCCGTGACGAGATAGCACCTCCACACGCGCTTCGTCGGTGAGCTTCCCGTCGTCCGTAGAGAGCGCAGCGGCACGCAGATCGACGTAGACAGCGATGAACACTTCGCGGTCGATGACGTCGTCCTCGTCCAGGCCTGCCGCGTCGCCTCCGCATGCGGACAAGGACACAGCCAGGCCGATGAACAGAAAGCTCCGGGCGTGCGAAGTGCGAAGTGGGATCGTCTGCAAGCTGTTCCAGCACCTTGTCTACGTCGTGGCGGTTGGGCTAGCTGAGGAGTTGATATCCCTCACCGCTCAATGGGGTCCGCGAGGCCAAGTATTTGATCGGGTCCGACGGGGCGAAGCCATGATGCCTACCCGCTCGAGCAGGCGTCGCGTCGCCCGCAGCGTCGCCTCGTCGTCGTCTGCCACCAACACTCGGAGAGCCTCGAGCTGCGTGGGGAGAGGCTCTGTGACGGGGACGAAAATATGGGATCGTGTGTTCTTTGGGGGGTGCCCTCGGCCGGCCCAGCCAGCTAGATGCAGGGCCCTGTCCGGCGCAGTGAAAAGTACGTCCGGCGACCCCATGCCGTCCTCGATCGGAGCAACACCCATCAGGAGCTCATTGCTGCTCCATGGCAAGCCCGACATGATCGGGTCTGGAGGCGCTCCGGCTGTTTTTGTAGTATCGACACGAAGGGCGTCCGACTCCCACGGTGGAGGCCGGAACACGCCCTGCCCAGAGATGACCATGCCGAGAGATGACCATGCTGAGCGCTGATCGACTGACAGTGAAGGCCGGCGAGGCGCTGCAAACAGCGGCGGCGGAGGCTCGGCAGCGTGGGAACGCCGAGGTCCATGGTGTGCATCTGCTCGACGCCCTGCTGGCACAGGAAGAGGGCATCGTCGTCCCCATTCTGCAGAAGATCGAGGTGCGGGTCGCACGCGTGCGGGAGCAGGTAGGGGAGGCGCTGGAGCGGATGGCTCGGGTCGAGGGCGGGTCGGATCCCAACCTATCCCGGGACCTGAGCAAGGCTCTGGATGCCGCGGAGGACGTTTCCCGTGAGCTAGAGGACGAGTTCGTCTCGACGGAACACCTGCTCCTGGGGCTGACCGGCGAGAAGAACAACGCGGGCCGCATTCTCCGGGATGCCGGGGCGACGCTGTCCGAGGTGCGCACCGCGGTCGAATCGGTTCGAGGTTCGCATCGTGTCACCGACGACACGCCCGAGGACGGGTATCGCGCGCTCGCCCGGTACTCCCGAGACCTCACGGAACTCGCGCGGCGCGGCAAGCTCGATCCCGTGATCGGGAGAGACGAGGAGATCCGAAGGATTATCAAGGTTCTTGCTAGACGCACCAAGAACAATCCAGTGCTCATCGGCGAACCGGGGGTAGGGAAGACGGCCATCGTCGAGGGTCTGGCCCAAAGGATGGTCGAGGGCGACGTGCCGACTTCGCTATCCAACAAGAAGCTGCTCCAGCTCGACATCGCTGCGATGCTCGCCGGTGCCAAGTACCGCGGTGAGTTCGAGGAGCGCATGAAGGCTGTGCTCAAGGAGATCACAGAGGCGGATGGCCGCTATGTGATCTTCATCGACGAAATGCACACGATCGTGGGGGCAGGAGCCGCCGAGGGGGCTGTCGATGCGGGTAACATGTTGAAGCCCGCGCTCGCCAGAGGCGAGTTACGCGTGGTGGGTGCCACGACGCTCGACGAGTATCGGAAGCGCATCGAGTAAGGACCCCGCGCTCGAGCGTCGCTTCCAACCCGTGTACGTGGCGCCGCCTTCCGTCGAGGACACAGTCGCGATCCTACGCGGCCTGAAGGAGCGCTACGAGGTCCATCACGGTGTCCGCATCACTGACGACGCGATCATCGCCGCGGCAAAGCTCTCGGACCGATACATTGGGGGCCGATTCCTGCCCGACAAGGCGATCGACCTCATCGATGAGGCGTCGAGTCGGCTGCGCATCGAGATCGACTCGCTACCACAGGAGATCGATGAGGTCGAGAGGCGCATCGTCCAGCTCGAGATCGAGCGGCAGGCGCTGCTGGCCGAGTCCGATGGGCCCGCGCGTGAGCGCCGTCGTGTGATCGAGTCCGAACTCGCCGAGCTGCGCGAGAAGAGCCAGGGCATGAAGGCGCGTTGGCAGGCCGAAAAAGACGTCATCCAACAGATTCAAGAGCTTAGGACGCGTGTGGAGGAGTTGCGGGTGGAGGCGGACCGTACGACGCGCACAGGTGAGTTGAACCGGGCCGCCGAGATCAACTATGGGGAGATCCCGACCTCCGAGGCCGAGATCGACGCGCTGGCGCAACGCCTCTCGGAGCTCCAGAAGGACAAGCGGTTCCTGAAGGAAGAGGTCGATGCCGACGACATCGCCGGGGTCGTCGCGGAGTGGACGGGCATCCCGGTGACGCGACTGATGGAGTCGGAGCGCCAGCGGCTGGTGCAGTTGGAGCAGCACCTCGGTGCCCGAGTCATCGGGCAGGTGGAAGCCGTTCGCGCGGTCTCGAACGCGGTGCGCCGATCCCGCGCAGGACTCCAGGATCCTGATCGGCCGATCGGCTCCTTCATCTTCCTCGGACCGACGGGTGTAGGAAAGACTGAAACCGCGCGTGCGCTTGCCGAGTTCATCTTCGATGATGAGCGCGCGATGGTCCGCATCGACATGTCGGAGTACATGGAAAAACATGCGGTAGCCCGTCTCATCGGGGCGCCTCCCGGCTACGTGGGCTACGAGGAAGGGGGCCAGCTCACGGAAGCAGTCCGCCGCAGACCGCACGCAGTCGTGCTTTTCGACGAGATCGAGAAAGCTCACGTGGAGGTGTTCAACGTCTTGCTGCAGATCCTCGACGACGGACGGCTGACCGACGCGCAGGGGCGGACGGTTGACTTCCGCAACGTCGTGATCATCATGACGTCGAACATCGGAAGCCAGCACATTCTGGAGGTCTCGGGGGACACTGACTGGGAGGACGTGGAAGTCGCGGTCCGAGCTCAGCTCCACCAGCACTTCCGGCCCGAGTTCCTGAACCGCGTGGACGACGTGGTCGTGTTCCGCCCGCTCGGTGTGGAGGATCTCACCCAGATCGTTGATCTGCAGCTCGATCGAGTCATCGGGCAGGTGGCCGACTTGGGCTTCGTTCTCGATGTCTCCGCGGCCGCGAAGCGCTACCTCGCGACCGAGGGGTACGACCCGGTATTTGGCGCGCGACCGTTGAAAAGGGCGATTCAACGCTCGATCCTGGACCCCCTGGCGCTGTTCCTGCTCGACGAAGAGGTCGCCGAGGGAACGCGAATCGTGGTCGATACGAGCGAGACGAGTGACGGACTCGGCTTTGAGGCGGTGCCCCCGGACGCTCTGGTTGGCGTGTGAATGACCGCGAAATAGCGGCCCGCTAGGGAGCCTCTGCTCAAGCGCCTTCAGCGGCGGTACCCGCTACTAGGGCTTCCTGCCCTTAGCGGTTTTGTCGACATTCGGGAGGCCTTTCCCAACCGCATACCAGGAGTGGCGATGAGTGGATCAACCCGCGTGTTCGGACCAAGTCATCTGGCATTGCTAGCTGTCGCCATCGTGCCGGCGGCGTGCACGACCCAGGTGATGCAGCCCGCGGCGGCGGCGGCGGTCGCGCCCCAGCTTTCGGTGGAGCGCTTCCTTCAGGCGGCGAACTCGCGAGACTTGCATGGGATGGGCCGCCTCTTCGGGACGCCGGACGGGCCGGTAATGGAGACCGGCAGTTCATTCGGCTGCATGTTCAAGAAGATCGGGTCGTGGTTTGGAGGTGCGGCATGCACGACCCGACAGGATGTCGAGATCCGCATGGATGCCATCTCCTCCATACTGCGCCACGAGAACTACCGAATCGTGCGCGAGGAGATGGTCGCGGGCCGCGACATACCAACCACGCGCGTCGTGGTCACGCTCACAATCAATGGTCAGTCGGTCCACGACGTGCCGTTTCTAGTCGTCCAGGCGAGCGGAGGACGGTGGCTCGTGCAGGAGGTCGGTCTAGAGCGTGTGATGACGGGAAGGTAGGCTTCCGCACTTGTGGGAACCTCCACGGGTTTGTTAGGTACCGGGGGCCGCGAGGGACTAGAGTGAGTGCTGGACTAGCTCGATGAGCACGCCCTGGGTGCTGGAGGGGTGCAGGAAAGCGACTAGATGTCCCTTGGCACCCGGGCGCGGGACCCGGTCGACGAGTTGGATGCCTTGCGCCTCAAGGCGGGCAAGTTCGGATTCGACGTCGTCGGTGCGGTACGCGAAGTGGTGGAGTCCCGGACCCCGACGTTCGAGGAAACGACCGATGGGGGTGTCCGAGCCCAGTGGCTCCAGGAGTTCGACAGCGCCGACGAAGGCGACACGGACTCCTTGGGCCTCTAGCACTTCAGTCCGGGAGCTGGTCTTCCCGAGCAGGACCTCGAAGAGGTGGCACGCCTCTTCCAAGGAATGTACGGCTATGCCAACGTGGTCCAGTGGGCGGCTGGCCTCGAGTGATTGAAACATGGATGTAAGCTGATAAGGAGAACCGGGATGGCAACGAGTGATGCGATTCTCGAAATTACCGACGCGAACTTCGCGGAGGAGGTCGAGGGTGGTGAGGGGCTGCAAATGATCGACTTCTGGGCGACCTGGTGTGGCCCGTGCAGGATGGTTTCACCGATCGTCGAGGAGCTCGCCGGAGAGTACCAGGAGAAGGGACTGCGGGTCGGCAAGCTCGACGTGGACACCAACCCGAGCGTGACGACGCGTTTTAGCGTGACGTCGATTCCGAGCATCCTGTTCTTCAAGGACGGGGAGCTCGTCGACAAGGTGATCGGCGCGGTTCCGCGTCCGCACCTGGAGGAGAAAATCCTAGAACACATGTAGACTTCCCGCGTGGCCACCCTATACCTCGTGAGCACGCCCATCGGGAACCTCACGGACGTGAGTCCCAGAGCGGAGGAGACGCTCCGTGCGGTGCACCGGATCCTCGCGGAGGACACGCGGCGCTCCCGTGTGCTCACCGCCCACGTGGGGGCCAAGGCGCCTCTCGTGTCGTTGCACGCCCATAACGAGCGGGGGCGCGTCGAGCGCGTCCTGGGATGGCTCGGTGCGGGTGAGGATATCGCGCTCGTTTCCGACGCGGGCACGCCGTTGGTGTCCGATCCCGGTGCGACCCTCGTCGCTGCCGTACACGAGGCCGGGTTTGAGGTCGTTCCGATTCCGGGGCCCTCGGCGGTGCTCGCGGCCCTGGTCGCGTCCGGGCTGTCCATGGGACGGTTTCTCTTCCTCGGTTTTCCTGACCGAAAAGGGAAGTCGAGGCAGGCGCTGCTCGAGAGGGTAGCCGCCAGCACCGAGACCGTAGTACTCTTCGAGTCTCCCCAACGTATCGTGCGTCTGCTCGAGGATCTCGCGAGGGAGTGCGGGCCGGAGAGGGCGGTCGCGGTGGCGCGTGAGTTGACCAAGGTGCATGAGGAGCTCCGGCGAGGAAGCCTCGCCGAGGTCGCGTCACACTACCGGGAAGATGCGCCCAGGGGCGAGGTCACTGTCGTCGTGGCTCCCGGGGACTCCGGCGTGTCCGAGGTGGACCGTGCGTCGAGGCTGGACGCCGCGCGGGGATTGGCACTGGAGCTCGCCGCCGAGGGCGTGACGCCGTCGGCTGCGGCGAAGGAGATCGCTCACCGCCTCGACCTATCGCGTAACGACGCGTACCGTATCGTCCACGACTCCGACTAATTTTGGTGGACCGAGAGACCTACGCATGACCTGGATCCTACTGGCGACACTTCTGACGTTTAGTGACGCACGCTTCGAGCCCGCCCCGAGCGACTCGATCACCATCGCACGCCTACGGTACGAGGGCGGCGGCGACTGGTACGCGAACCCGTCGTCGTTGCCGAATCTGCTCGCCGCCATCCGGGAGCGGACCGGGATCGTGGTCGCCCGTCGAGAGATCAACATCCGACCGCTCGATCCCGCGCTGTACGACCACCCCTACCTATACATGACCGGGCACGGTGACGTGCGCTTCTCAGCGGCGGAGCGCGTCCAGTTGAGGGAGTATCTCATGTCGGGGGGCTTTCTCCACGCCGACGACAACTACGGTCTCGACGAGTCGTTCCGCGAGGAGATCGCCCAGATCTTCCCCGACGCTGAGCTGACGGAGATCCCCGCCGATCACCCGGTCTTCCACACGTTCTACGACTTTCCGGAAGGGCTGCCGAAAATTCACGAGCATGACGGCAAGCCGCCGCAGGCCTTCGGGGTCTTTCACGAAGGGCGGTTGCTCGTGTTCTACTCGTATGAATCGGATCTGGGAGATGGTTGGGAAGACGAAGACGTTCACGGTGACGCGGAAGACCTTCGTGAGGCGGCGCTTCGCATGGGCGTGAACCTGTTCCTGTACGTGCTGGGTCAGGCGGTGTCGTGAATCCGGCCGGCAAGCTGCTGGACGCCGGGGTCCAGGGGGTTCGTGGTCACCTGAGTAGGCGAGCCGCGATCGCATTGAGCGTCTGGGTGGCCGCCCTCGTCGGGTTCGTGCTGATCGCGGCATGGATGCTCGCGGGTCCTGAGGGCTGGCGCCAAGGAAGCGACATGCCCGCGCAGTTGGACGCGGGGGTACTGGCGCTCGTGGTCGCCGCACTGTGGGCGCATCGGGTCGGGGCGATGCGATGGTTGGCGGAAGCTCCGCTCTCGGAGGCGATAGAGCGCGCCGCGGGTCTACGTCCGGGCGTCGTACGGGGCACCTTGGAGCTGTCACGCGAGATGCCGCCCGGCGTTTCTCGCGCGCTTGCGGCGCGGGCGGCTGAACGAGCGGTTGCGGGGCTCGGCGAGCGCTCGCCGGCGGTCCTATCCGGTGAGTTGGGCGCGGCGCTCGATGTCTGGACGCGGCGGGGCCTCACCGCTTTCTCGGTGCTAGCGGTCCTCGCGGTTGGCCTGGCAGTGGCCACGCCTGATCGATCGCTCGGGGCATGGGCGGGCCTGTCGTCCCCGTTCGGACTCATGAAGGAGCCCGTGCTGCCTTCGATCGTGGTCACGCCCGGGAACGTGGAGGTTCTGCGTGGCTCGGACGTCGGGCTCACCATCGAGGCCCCAGGACGGGCTACGGTGCTCGTGTCGTGGCAGGCCGCGGGCGACGTCGCGCGAAACGAGAGGCTAGAGCTGACACAGGAACGGGCCTCGCATGTCTTCGAAGCCATCGCTTCGCTGATCGAGTATCGAGTCCAAGGGGATGACGGCAGCGAGACCGAGACGTACCTGATCACGCCGATCGACGCACTCTTCGTGAGCGATCTCGTTCTCGGCGTCGTGTACCCTGCGCACACCGGCCTGCTCCCGGATGAGTATCGCGGTGACCTGCCTCCGTTGCGTCTCCCCAGCGGGTCCCGTCTCACGCTGGAGGGGCGCGCGAGCCGCCCACTTACGCGCGCAGCCCTGGAGGACTCGACTGGCGCGACCGCGATCGAACTCCAGGTCGAGGGAAGCGGTTTTAAAGGGGCGTGGACGCCACGCGCGGACGGCGCGTTCTCGTGGTCCTTCCAAGACGACGACGGCGATCCAGCCGAGATTCAGCCGCGACCGCTCGTGGTCACGCTCCTGCCGGACTCGCCGCCACACGTGGCATTCCAGCTGCCGGGACGTGACACGATCCTGCCGTTGGACCTTCGCCAGCCACTCATTCTCGAAGCAACCGACGACTACGGCCTCCGGAGCCTGGAGCTCGTGGCATACAGAGTTACGGCGTTCGGTGAGCGCCACGAGCCCGTAACACAGGTATTGCACCTCGGTGGCACACGTGGGGCGCTCACGCGTCCGCTTCTCGACTTGAGGAGCTGGGGCCTCCTGCCCGGCGACGCCGTGCGCTACTACGCCCGTGCGATCGACAACGCTCCTTCAGGCCAGGCCACGTCGACGCGGGAGTACGTGCTACGCATGCCGACCGCCGCCGAGATGCGGCGTGCCGCGGAGCAGCAGCTCGAGGACGTCGCCGAGCGGCTCGCACAGCTCGCGGAGGAAGCGGCCCGTCGGGCTGAAGAGAATCGGGATCAGGCGCTCGAGAACGCTTCGCAACTGGATTCCCGCAGAGCTCGGGCCGAAGGTCAGCCGGAGTTCGAGCAGCGTGAGGTACTGCAAGCGGCGCTCGACGATCAGGAGGAGATGAGCGCTGCAGCCGACTCATTGCGCGCCGCGCTCCGAGAGCTCGAGCGCATGATGGAGGAAGCCGGCCAGGCGGATCCCGAGCTCTCGAGAGAGCTCGAGGAGCTCCAGGAACTACTCGAGGAACTGACCGGGAGCTACCTGCAGCAGCGTATGGAAGAGATGGCCGAGGCGTTGGATCAGGACGCTCTGCGCGAGGCCAACGGGTCTCTGAGTGATCTCGCCGAGCAGCAGGAAGAGTTTCGCAAACGACTCGAGGAGGCTCTGGAACGATTCCGTCGGGCCGCGGTGGGGCAAGATTTCCGGGCGACGACTAGCGAGGTCGAGGAGCTCGCCCGTCAGGAGGAGGCGGTGGCCGACGCCATGAAGGAGGAGGACAATCCTGAGCTGCGCGGTGAACAGCAAGAGGGCCTCGAAGCGCGCGCCGAACAGTTGGAATCTCAGATGGAGAGGCTCGAGCAGCGACTGGGCGAGATCGATGAACAGGCGGCGGCGGCGGGTGTGCAGGAAGCTCGGGAGTCAATGCAGCAGGCGCAGCAACAGATGCAGCAATCCGAGCAGCAGGCGAACCAGGGTCAGAATCAACAGGCCGCGGGGCGGGCGGACGAGGCCGCGCAGCGTCTACAGCGGGTCGCCGAGGAGCTGCGGCATGCACAAGAGCAGATGGCGGAGGAAAGGGCGGAGGCTGCCCAAGCTGCGCTCCACCAAGCCGCGGATGACGCGCTTTCGCTGGCGCGCCGGCAGACGGAGTTGCGCGAGCGCATGCGCGACTCGAGCCAAGAGCAAGTGGCGGGAATGCGTAGCGACGAGGCATCGATCCTGCGGGGGGTCGAGAACCTGGCCGAGAACCTGCAAGCCGTGGGGCAGGGGGCGACGGAAGGGAACCCCGAGCTGTCCGCGCGGATGGGACGGGCGAGGGAGTCGATCCAGAACACCATCGAGGCGATGCAGACCCGCCGCGGCCTCACACCCTCGCCGCATGCACTGGCGGGCCGGGCGATAGGAGACCTCAACCAGCTCGCGCTCGCGGCGATTGCCGGCGCGGAGGGGATGGGCCCGCAAGGCGAGGGGCAGTCCGGTGACGTGGCCCAGCAGCTCGAGCGGCTCGCGCAGGAGCAGGGTGACTTGATGAACCAGACCGGGCAGCTGATGCCGCTCGCGCTCGGTGAGCAGACGCTGCGGCAGCAGCTGCGAGAAATGTCGCAGGGGCAGCAGTCGGTCGCGTCCGATCTCGGTGAACTTGCGGACCAGCCGGGAGCGGAGGAGGCGCTTGGAGACCTCGAGCAACTCGCGGCCGAAGCGGAAGCGCTCGCCGAGCAGCTCGCTCAGGGGCGCCTCACGCCTGAAGTCGCGCAGCGGCAGGAGCGCCTCTTCCACCGGCTTCTCGACGCCGGACGTTCGCTCGAGCGTGCGGAGTCTTCGGACGAGCGGGAATCCGAGACTCCCGGTGTGTTCGAGCGCGAGGAGATCGTGGCCCTCAGCGCGGACCAACTCGGCGCCTTACGCTTCCGACTACCGGACGCGGCGCAGCTCCGACGCCTGAGTCCTGCGGTACGGCAGCTCGTCATTCAGTATTTCGAGCGCATCAACCGCGCCGCCGCCGGGGGCGGAGGGCGGTCGTGATGTCGCTACGCCAGCTCTGGCCCGGGCTAAGGGTGCTGATGCTGCTCCTCCTCTGCTCGACACCTGCGACCAGCCAGATCCGTCGAGGGACGGACGAGGGTCGCTTGCTGCGCGACGCGGCGGCGCGGGAGTCGAGAGGCGACTTCGACGGCGCGGAATCCGTCTTGCGCCAATTGCTCGAGGCTGACCCTGCGTCGGCGGGTGGGCTGTTCGCGCTGGAGCGCGTGCTGCGCGCAAAGGGGGAGACCGCCGAGATTCTCCCTGTTGTGGATGCGCTTATCGCACGCGACGCGGCTTCGTCGGGAGTCCGGTACCTGAAGCTGCGCGTCCTCATGGAATTAGATTCGCTGGATGCTCTCGAGGACGAAGCCGAGCGTTGGTTCGAGATGGACCCCGCAAGCGAGGTTCCGTATCGAGAGGTCGCCCGTGTGTATGAGCGTGCCTTCGGACCCGATCGGGCGCTGCAGGTCCTTAACAGAGGCCGCGAGGCCGCCGGCGATGACGCGCTCGCGATGGAAATCGGAGACGTGCTCGCGGCGATGGGCGACCGTGACGGAGCCGTCGAAGAGTGGGTTCGCGCGATCCGCGACGATGTCGTCCGCACCACGGCCATCGCGCGGCGAGTGCAGGGGCTGACACACGGCAAGGACGCCGCCGGCCGCCGGCTCGTCCGCTCACTCGCGCAGTCAGACCTGGTGCCGAGACGACTTGCGCGCGCGCGCATCGCGCTAGAGCTGGGTCTGGAGCCAGAGGCGCTTGATTTGTCGAAGGAGGTGGCTAGCGGCCTGGACGGACGCGCGCGCGAGGTATTCCTCAAGGACGTGGCGCGCCAGGCGCGAGAGAAGGACCTGGTGCAGACGGCGTCCTGGGCCTTGTCCGAGTTGGGCGGCGACGCCTCCACTCCGGCACAGCCTCGCCGCGGTGGCGTCGAGCGAGCGTATCTGCTGTTCGATGCGGGTGAGGTCGAGGAAGGCCGGCGGGCACTCCTGCTCGCGCTGCCCGACCTGGAGCCGTCAGACGCGACGGAGGTCATCCAGCTGGTGGGCCTGATGGGGCGCCTGTCACCGGAGGGGGCGGAGCTACTCGCGACGGCGAGGGTGCGAGCGCACAGGGGACAGTCCGCGGAGGCCGCGCGCGCGTTGACCCAGGGTGCGGAATCGCTCGGCCAGGACGAACGTCCGCCCGTGCTTGCCGAGGCCGCGCGCATCGCCGAGCGGGGAGAGCTCCCGAGCCAGGCTGCGCTGATCCGGGAACGTATTCTCACCGAGTTCCCCGATTCGCCTGAGGTTGGCGAAGCAGCGCTGGCGCTCGCACGGTACCGGGCCGCCTCGAGCGACGGGGTCGCCGCCGCGATCGCCCTGCTCGAACAGCTCATCACTTCGCGTCCTAACGCGGCGGTAGTGCCGGATGCGCGGCTAGAACTCGAAAGGCTGCGGGGCCGGGGCCGGGGCCGGTGAAATTCACGGCAGCCTTCGTGCTCATGGGGCTTTTCGCGGCTCCCCCCGCCTCAGCCCAGTGGCTTCTCGTACCCATGGATCGCGATCAGCGGAACCATCTGCGAGCGTACGGCCTGACGTACTGGACGTTGGAGCAGGAAGAGACGGCGGAGTGGCTGCTCAACTACCGGGGTGGCTCCTTTTTGCTTCCGGACCGCGCGGACGTCCGTCGCGAGGCGGCGCTTCGCGGAGTCACCATCGTCACGGTGGACACGCCGGGCGAGGCGCGCATTCGTGCGACGATCGACGCCTCCAACATGGAGGCCGTGCCGCTCGAGCGCGCGCCTAAGGTCGCGATCTATACGCCGCCCAACTCGACGCCGTGGGACGACGCCGTCACGATGGTTCTCGACTACGCGGGCATCGAGTACGAGACCATCTGGGACTACCAGGTGCTCGAGCAGGACCTGAACGAGTACGAGTGGATCCACCTCCACCATGAGGACTTCACCGGGCAGTACTCGAAGTTCTACCTCAGCTATGCCGGAGCGCCCTGGTTGCAGGAGGAGGTCGCGCGCAACCAGGAGGTTGCGAGGGCGGGCGGCTTCCGTAACGTGCCGGAGCTCAAGAAGAACATCGCGATGAAGATCCGGGACTACGTCGACAACGGCGGCTTCCTATTCGCGATGTGTTCGGCCACCGAGACACTCGAGCTCGCGCTCGCGGCGGGCTCGGTCGACATCGCCGCCGCGTACTCGGACGGAACGCCGCCGGACCCGAACGCCTCCAGCAAGATGGATTGGAGCCGTACCCTCGCGTTCGAGCGCGCGCAGGTCCAGCTAACGCCTGCGGTGAATTCCTTCTCTGACATCGACGCGCATCAGGTGAATACGCAGTGGAGGAAGGAGCTCGGCGTGTACACGCTCTTCGACTTCTCCGCAAAGTTCGATCCGGTGCCCGCGATGCTGACGCAGAACCACCAGTCGGTGTTGCCGGACTTCTACGGTCTGACCACCTCGTTCCGGGAGGATCGCCTTCAGTCCGGCACCATCGTGCTCGCACAGGAGCAGGGCTGGGCCAAGTACGTTCACGGCAACCTCGGGCAGGGGACGTGGACATACTTCGGTGGGCACGACCCAGAGGACCCCGAGCATCAGATCGGCGATCCCCCGACTGACCTCGCGTTGCATCCTAACTCCGCCGGTTACCGTCTGATTCTGAACAACGTGCTCTTCCCGGCTGCCAAGAAGAAGAAGCTGAAGACGTAGTGCAGTGACGGACGTGCCCGAAGGCTTTCCGATGCGGATCCCCAAGGAGGCTCTCGTCGGCCTCGACGGGCTGGAACCGGAGGACGCGCCGCCCAGGCGGGCCCCGCCCCCTCCCAAGCCGCTCGAGCTGTCAGCCGAAAGCTCGGCGCGACTGAGGACGGAGATCGAGCGTGCCGGCGGACGAGAAGTGTGCTTTCTCGCGCACGTGGATGAGGAGCGGGTGATACGCGAGCCTCGGGCCGTGGCTCGCGGGAACTTCGCGGCCGTGTTGGTAGCCGCCCGCGACGCCGACGAGGGTGGTGTGATGCTGCACAATCACCCTTCGGGCGTGCTCGAGCCCTCGGATGCGGACATGCGGGTCGCGGCGCAGTTGTACGAAGAAGGCCTGGGTACCGCGATCGTCGACAACGGTGTGGAGCGGCTCTACGTCGTGGTCGAACCGCCGCTGCCGCGTGTGCACGTGCCGCTCCGGGTCGAGGAGTTGCGCGAGGTGCTCGGCCCTGGCGGCGGTCTCGCGCAGCGCTTCGACGGTTATGAAGATCGCCCGGGGCAGCGGGACATGCTGCGGACCGTTGTCGACCGCTTCAACGAGGGAGGCGTAGCGATCGTCGAGGCGGGAACCGGCACCGGGAAGTCTCTGGCGTACTTGCTTCCAGCCGCGCGCTGGGCGCAGGAGAACGGAGAGCGGACGGTGCTCTCGACCAATACCATCAATCTCCAGGAACAGCTCGCCGGTAAGGACCTGCCGCTCGTGCAGTCTCTGATCGGCGAGGTGCGGTGGGCGCTCGTAAAGGGTCGGGGCAACTACGTGTCGATCCGCCGGGCGTCGCTCGCCGCTGAGGCGCAGACATCGCTCTTCGACGACGATCGCTCTGAGGAGATGAGGGCGCTTCTCGAATGGATCGCTACCACGGACGACGGGTCCCTCTCGGACCTCCCATTCACGCCGGAGCCCGAGACCTGGGAGGAGGTCCGGAGCGATCCGGACATCTGTCTGCGCAGCCGGTGTGCGCACTTCCAGCAATGCTTTTATCAGCAGTCACGCCGCCGGGCCGCGTCCGCCGAGCTGCTCGTCGTGAACCATCACCTCCTGTTCACCGACCTCGCGGTGCGGAACGCAACACTGAACTTCACGCAGTCGGCCGTCCTTCCCGTCTACAACAGGGTCATATTGGACGAGGCGCACAACATTGAAGACGCCGCCACGTCCCATCTCGGTGTCGAGGTCACGCGCCGCAGCCTCTACCGCATGCTCTCGAGGCTCGACCGGCGGGGGAAAGGGATTCTCACCGCGTTTCACGAGGCGCTCTCGGGATCTTCTAGTAGCCAGGAGCTACGCGAGAGGTTGGAGAACCGCGTCCGCCCCGCGATGTCTCGCGCCCGCGCCGAGGTCGAGGGCTTCGTCGAAACAATCGAGTCGTTCGTCCCTCCTGGCGGAGGCAGTGTCCGGCTCGGACCCTCGGGCATCGGGGAGCCCGTAGAGCGCGACGACGTTCGGGAGCGACTGGCAGGGACGCTGGCATCGTTGGGCTCGCTCGAGCGGGAGGTCGCCGAGCTCCGGGCACGCGTCGAACTCGATCAAGAGATCTCGGAGGCTCTGGAGGGGCGTGTGCTGGACCTGCGTTCGGTGGAGCGACGTCTTGCGGCGTCGATGCACGGACTGCGCCTCGTGCTCGCTCCGGGGGAGGAGGCAGACACCTACGTGCGCTGGTTGGAGACCCGTGGCCGGGGGAAGCGGGCTAACGTCGTGATGGCAGCGGCTCCGATCGATCTCGGAGGGCTCCTTCTGGACGCACTCTTCACGAAGACCGAGACCACGGTCCTGACCTCTGCGACGCTGTCGACTCGCAAGAGCTTCGATTTCCTGCGGGCGCGCCTCGGACTTGACGAGCAGCACCTCATCTGTACTGATAATCCACCTGAGGTCATAGAACATATCGTGGTGTCGCCGTTTGATTTCAAACATCAGACAGTTTTTTGTGTGCCCACAGACTTGCCGAGTGCGGAGGGCGGCGCGCAGGCGTTTCAGGTGGCGACTGCGGACGTGACTCGCGAGCTCGCAGAGATGAGTGACGGCGGGCTCTTCGTGCTCTTCACGTCGCACGCCGCGTTGCGCCAGGTCGCCGAGTTGCTCCGCTACCGCGCCTCCGCTGAGCGTTGGCCGCTCTTCGTTCAAGGGGAGGGCGATCGCCACCGGCTTTTGCGTCGATTCGTGGAGCACGGACGGGGCATCCTGCTGGGCACGACATCGTTCTGGGAGGGTGTCGACGTACCGGGGGATCCCCTACGCGGCCTGATCATTCAGAAATTGCCGTTTCGTGTGCCGACCGAGCCGATCACGGCGGCCCGCATGGAAGCGGTGGAGCGCGCTGGTGGGGATTCTTTCCAACAGTACATGCTTCCCCACGCCGCGCTGCGGTTGAAACAGGGCTTCGGGCGGCTCATCCGATCCCGAGCAGATCGTGGAGCGGTGCTTCTCCTGGACGATCGTATCGTGGCGAAGCGATACGGACGTTACCTGCGGGATTCGCTCCCGGATACCCCGTTCATCAAGGGCGCGTGGAGTGATGTCCGCCGACGGCTTGAGGCGTTCTACGAGGGTGACTCCGGAGGCCGTCCGACATAGGTTCGGCCTGCCTCGTCCGATGCCGGGTAGTCCGGCGCCTCTCCAAGGAGACTTAGATGTCCCTGCCGTTTCCGTCCAAGATCGTCTGCGTGGGGCAGAACTATGCTAAGCACGCAGCTGAGCTCGGCCACGACGTTCCCAGTGAGCCACTGATCTTCCTTAAGCCACCCTCCGCCATCATCCGCGCGGGGGAGGACATCGTCATGCCGACCTGGGCGGGGCGAGTGGACTTCGAAGGAGAGATCGGAGTCGTGATCGGCGCCCGTGCGCGAAACGTGGCCGCGGATGCTGCCTGGGAGCACGTCGCCGGACTCGCGCCCGTGAATGACGTCACCGCGCGCGAACTCCAGAACGCGGATGGGCAGTGGAGTCGAGCGAAGGGCTTCGACACGTTCTTCCCCATCGGCTCGGTGACCCCCCTAGCGGAAGTGGACATGGATGGGCTCCACCTCACGACACGCGTCAACGGTGACGTGCGTCAGGACTCTCCCGCGGGGGACATGGTCTTCCCGATCCCCGCCCTGATTGAACACATCACGCGCTTCATGACGCTCGAGCCTGGAGATGTCATCGCGATGGGCACGCCATCAGGGATTGGCCCGCTCGCCGACGGGGACGAAGTCGTCGTGCACGTCGCGGGTGTCGGCGAGGTCGCGAATCGGGCCCGCGAGGAGCAGGCATGAGGCGACGCAGCACACGCTTCGAGGCGCTCCCGGACTATCCGCTTGCAGAGATGAGGGCGACGCGCGCAAGACTCGAAGCTGAAGGAGTCGACGTGATCGACCTCGGCGCCGGAGACGCGCGCTTGGATCCACCACCCGCGGTGGTCGAGCGGCTGCGCGAAGTCGCGGGCGATAACGCCTACTCGCGCTACCCGTTCCAGGTGGGGCTGCCCGCCTTCCGCGAGCAGATCGCCAGTTGGATGCAGCGCAGATTCGAGGTCACCGTGGACCCGTGGGCCGAGGTGCTGCCGCTCATCGGGTCCAAGGACGGCATCGCTCACCTTCCGTTCGCCTTCCTTAACGAAGGCGATGCGGCGGTCATCCCGGATCCAGGCTATCAGGCCTACCTGGGCGGCGTGACACTGGCGGGCGGTGAGCCCCACCTCGTCGCGCTACGCCCGGAGAACGACTTCTTGATCCCGCTCGACGAGTGGTCCGAGTCGGTCGCGAGTCGCACGCGACTTCTGTATCTGAACTATCCCAACAACCCTACCACCGCGACCGCCCCAGACGACTACTTCGAGCAGTCGATCCGGTTCTGCGCCGAGCGCGAAGCAGTGCTCATACACGACAACGCGTACTCCGAGATCGCCTTCGACGCGTATCGGCCACGCAGCATCCTCGAGTTCGACGGGGCTCGCGACGTCGCGGTCGAATTTCACTCCCTGTCCAAGACGTACAACATGACGGGGTGGCGGCTGGGGTGGGTGGTCGGGAACCGCGATATCATCGCGGTGCTTTCGCAGGTGAAGTCGTTCATGGATTCGGGGCAGTTTCTCGGAATCCAAGCCGCGGGCGTCGCAGCGCTCGAGAGCTGGGAAGAGTGGGTGCCCGGAAACGTCGCCGCCTTCGAGCGGCGTCGGGACGCGGCGGTCCGAGGTCTGCGGAAGGTCGATTTCGCTGCCACCGAGCCCAAGGCAACCATGTACGTGTGGGTGCCGGTCCCAGAAGGCGAGTCGTCGCGGGCTTTCGCGACGAGGGCGCTCGAGCAGGAGGGCGTGATCGTCATGCCCGGAGGGGCGCTCGGTGCCGGCGGAGAAGGCTTCTTCCGTATCGCGCTCACGGTCACCGAGGAGCGCATGTTTGAGGCGACGCAGAGGCTCGGTCGGCTTCTCGTAGCTAGGAACGGGGCTGCGCGGGCAGTTTAGAAAGACGAATGCAGGCACAGGGTGGTTACACGAAACGGGCGGGTCGAAAACGGTTGGGGCTCGGGTCTCGCCGGGTCGTGTGGACGTCCTCTGCCATCTCGATCGCGATCCACCTTGTGCTAATCGGCTTGTATCCGATCTACGGCACGTTGGAGCCGAACGATGCGCGTCTCCCGTTCTCTGACTTCGTGGCCAGTTCTGACGCTCTGGAGTTGCTTAGCCTCATCGAGCTGGCTCAGGGTACGGACCCCGAGCGGCCGGCCGACCCGGATGAGATCCAGGAGATCGAGGCGCCCGAAGTGGCTCCGACCCCGTTGATCTTCGAGGCGGAAGGGGGCCTCGACCTCACGCCCCCGCCTCTCACCGGGGCCGAACTGCTCCGTCCCCGGCTCACCGACGAACGTCTGTGGAGGCCCATAGATCCGTCGCTCACCGACCTGAGCCTGGAGCAGCGGGAGGAGCTTGCGCTCCGTGGCCGAATAGCGGATTGGGCCGACTCGGTCGCAGCGGCACAGGCGGCGGAGGCGCGGCTCACCGATTGGACCTTCACCGACGGTGACGGCAAGCGCTGGGGAGTCGCCGACGGCAGGATTTATCTGGGCGATGTCGTTCTACCCGGGACTCACCTGTTCGGTGTCCCCGTCGGCAAGCGTGACGAGGTTGCCCAACGGCAATGGCAGTGGGACGAGATCCTGCGCCAAACCGCGCGCCGCGATGTCGAAGACGCGTGGGAGGATCGCCAGGACGCGATTCGCGAGCGGCGTGACCGCGAGCGGGCGGAGGCTCAACCGGATACGACGCGCGCTCGCAGATAGCCTTGGGTGCCGATAGCCCTGGGTATAGATAGCCCTGGTGGCCGGGGTCGGCCCAGTGGTACCTTCACAATTCGGCATTTTGTGGAACCCGCTGGGAACACGCACTAATGACCGGAACGGAGTCTGGTAGGGCGCTTTACGCAGGTCTTCTCGAGGCCTTGACCGAAGTCATGGGCTCGGCGAAGGGCTATTTGCGTGATCACGGCCCGATGGTCGCCATGCTCTCGACCCAGATCGGGATGGAGATGGGCCTGTCCAGGGCCGAACGCTCGGAACTGTTCTTCGCCTCCGTTCTCGCAGATATGGGCATGGTCGGTTTGGCCGAGGACGCCTGGGAGAATCCGGTTCCCGAGCTTCCCCCTGACGTGCGTGCGCGGGTCGACATGCATCCGATGCGCTCCGAGGAGCGTGTGAGGCAGATCCCGCACCTCGAAGTCCTGGCGCCCTTAGTGCGCCACCACCACGAATGGTGGGACGGAAGTGGGTACCCTGACGGATTGGACGGCGATGCGATTCCGCTCGGAGCACAGATCCTGCGGATATCCGATACCATTGCGGCGCTCCGACAAGAGCGACCGCATCGGCCGCCGCTCAGCTCCGAGGACATCATCGAGGTCATCGAGCAGGGTATCGGCGTTGAGTTCGGACCCGAAGTCGGCGAGACGTATCTCTCTCTAGCGCGCGGGGGCGACATCCCCGGATATGAGCCATTGGCGTTCCGGCACAAGCTCCTGAGGTCTGCGGAGCATGTGTTGCCGGCCGAGGTGTCGCCACTCTCCAGCGATCAACTGCTCGGGATCGTCTCGAACCTCATCGACGCCAAGGACCCGTACACAGGTGGCCATTCGCAACGTGTAGCGATGCTTGTCGTCGCGGTCGCGGATCAGCTGGGCCTGGACGACCGCATGAAGGCGACGTTGTGGGCCGGCGGCTACCTCCACGACCTCGGCAAGCTGGCGGTCCCCCTTCGGGTTCTTACCAAAACGACCCGGCTCACCGAGGAGGAGTTTGCGTACATTCAGGCTCATCCCGCGGACGGGGCGGAAATCCTCGAGAGCATCCCGTCGCTGCAGCACCTGACCACGGGTGCGCGCTACCACCACGAGCGGTGGGACGGCAGCGGATATCCGGAAGGGTTGTCTGGCGCTCGCATTCCGATGATCGCACAGATCATGGCGGTCTGCGACGCCTATGACGCGATGACGTCCGATCGGGCTTACCGGCGCGCGCGCGCGCATCCGGCCGCGATTGCCGAGGTCGCTCGCTGTTCCGGTGTCCACTTCGGCCCGACGGTCTCGGAGGCCTTTTTGTCGGTGCCGGTAGAGGAGTTCGAATCGGCGCGAGCCGTGATGCCGGAGGGCACCGAGCCGCGCACGCGAGACGCGCGTTTTTTCCGGAAGCCGAGCGCCCGCGGCTCCAGGCGCGTGTCACGCTCCATCTAGCGGACGTCTCCTAGTCCGCCGGAACAAGGGAACGTCACCAACGCCAGGCCGTATAGCGGTTCCGAAGCCATCGAGGGCTCGCCATCTTTCTGGCTTCGAGAGAATTCGTTCTCGGCCCCCGTATTGATCGGAGCTTACGTGTCTCAAGAGTTGGCGCCGCGGCTAGACCCGCAGGCCATCGAGCCCGCCCGCTACGCGAAGTGGCAGGAAGGCGGATACTTCCACGTGCCGGCGAGTCGGGTACTGGAGGACGGCGCCGATCCCTATGTGATCGTGATTCCGCCGCCTAACGTGACCGCGGTGCTCCATATGGGTCACGGACTCAACAATACGATCCAGGACGTGCTCATCCGCTGGCGGCGCATGCAGGGGCGCGCCTCCCTGTGGGTGCCCGGCACGGACCACGCGGGCATCGCGACGCAGAACGTGGTCGAGCGCAAGCTCGCGGCGGAAGGACGTCATCGCGACGACCTGGGCCGTGAGCGGTTCGTGACGGAGGTGTGGGACCATGTGCGGGATACCGGCGGGGCGATTCTCGAGCAACTCAAAGCGATCGGCGCGTCGTGCGACTGGGACCGCACTCGGTTCACGCTCGATGACGACCTCAGCCGGGCGGTGCGCGAGGTGTTCGTGCACCTCTACGAGAAGGGCCTCGTCTACCGGGGCGAGTACATCATCAACTGGTGTCCTCGGTGTCTGACGGCGCTGTCCAACGAAGAGGCGGAGGGTCACGACACGCAGGGCACCCTCTGGCGCCTTCGCTACCCCCTACCCGAGTCGGCCAGCGGAGCCGCGCGGGCGGCATCCGAGGCCGGAGCCGACGCGGTCGGGCAGCTCGACGACGGTCGTTGGTACCTCACGGTCTCGACCACCAGGCCCGAGACGATGCTCGGAGACACCGGGGTCGCCGTAAACCCCAAGGACGAGCGCTACCTGCCGCTCATCGGCGCAGATGTCGAGCTGCCGCTCACGGGCCGCACGATCCCGATCGTCTCGGACGCCCACGTCGACCCGAAATTCGGGTCCGGCATGGTGAAGCTCACGCCGGCGCACGACGCGAACGACTTCGACATCGCGCAGAGGGTGGGACTCGAGATACTCAACGTCATGACGCCCGAAGCCAGCATGAACGACAACGTCCCCGCGGCGTTGCAGGGCATGGATCGCTTCGACGCGCGCAACGCAGTTCTGGCGGCTCTCGCGGAGCAGGGGCTGCTGGCCGGTGAGGACGAGCATACGCACTCGCTGCCCCTGTGCTACCGCTGCGACACCGTGGTGGAACCGCGTCTGTCGCTGCAGTGGTTCGTGAAGATGAAGCCGCTCGCGGAGCCCGCGCTACGCGCCTCTCAGGACGGCACGATCACGTTCACGCCCAGCCACTGGCAGCGGGTGTACGAGCACTGGATGGAGAACATCCGGGACTGGTGTATTTCACGGCAGCTCTGGTGGGGGCACCGGATTCCGGTGTGGTACTGCGCCTGCGGCGACGAGATCGTCTCCCGCGAGGACCCGAGCGAGTGCCCGAAATGCGGCTCGACAGAGCTCGAGCAGGATCCTGACGTGCTCGACACCTGGTTCAGCTCGCAGCTGTGGCCGTTCTCAGTGTTCGGTTGGCCCGAGAGGACGGCGGACGTGGAGGCATTCTATCCCGGTCACGCCATGGTCACCGCGCCTGAGATCCTGTTTTTCTGGGTCTCCCGCATGATCATGATGGGCTACGAGTTCTTTGGTCAGCCTCCGTTCTCGGAGGTGTACCTGCACGGCACGGTCCGCGACATGAAGGGACGCAAGATGTCCAAGTCGCTGGGCAACGGCATCGATCCGCTCGAAGTCGTGCACACCCACGGTGCGGACGCCATGCGCTACACCCTCGTGAGCCAGGCCGCGGTGGGCACGGATATCAGCCTGGACCATGAAGACGTAGAGGGAGCTTTCGCGAACGGACGCAACTTCGCGAACAAGATCTGGAACGCGGGCCGCTTCGCGTTGATGAGTCTCGGCGACGCCCCCGTGCGACCGCTCGCAGAGGTCGAGGGCGACCTGGCACTCGAAGATCGGTGGATCCTGTCGAGGGTGTGCAGCTCTGCGGAGAACGCGACCCGAGGGTTCGAGCGCTACCGGCTGCATGACGTCGCGGGGAGCCTCTACCACTTCTTCTGGGGCGAAGTGTGCGACTGGTACCTCGAGTTCGTGAAGGCGCGCCTCGCCGAGGGCGCCGATGCCGCCAGCCGCGAGGCGGCGCGGTCGACGCTCGTGACCGTGCTCGACCACTCGTATCGGCTCCTGCACCCCATCGTGCCCTTCGTGACTTCGGAGCTTTGGTCGCGACTGCCGTGGCCCGACGGAGACGAGCGCCCGGAGGATCTGATCGTGGCGCCGTGGCCGGACGGCAGCGACGGCCGTCGGGACGAGGACGCGGAGCGGGACTTCGAGGCGCTACGAGAGCTAATTGTCGAGGTTAGACGTTTGCGAAACGAGTATGGGGTCGCCGAGGGCGAGCACATCCGCGTTCGCCTCACGGGCGGCGACTCCAGGCTGTTGCTCACGGTCCGGTCGCAGGCTGCCGCGCTCCAGCGTCTGGCGCGCATTGGCGGCGTGGACGAAGGCGAGGGCTCGGGTATCGGTGCGCACGCGGTGCTCAGAGGGGGCGCCGAACTGTTCGTGCCGCTGGAAGGCGTCATCGACCTCGATCGCGAGCGGGCCAGGTTGCGCGAGGAGATCGAGCGACTGCAAGCATTGGCGGATGGCACGGGAAAAGGGCTCGACAACGACGACTTCGTGTCCCGAGCGCCTGAGGAGGTCGTGCAAAAGGAGCGCGACAAGCTCGCGCGGTACGAGGAGCAGGCGAGTAAGCTGCAGGAGAAGCTGGCTGAGCTCGAGGGCGGAGCCTTTTGAGCACCGATCGGCGTTCCGGCGCAACTCTACCCACACCCGTGCGGGGTCGGCGGGGCGTCACCGGTGCCGCGGTCGCGATGGCCATAGCCTTGGTCGCCGCGTGTGCCCAGCAGGGGTCACCGCGGGGAGGCCCGGAGGACCGCCGACCCCCGGTAGTGGTGTCTACCACCCCGGACACGTTTGCCGTGCTTCCAGACTTCTCGGGCTCGATTCGCTTCGACTTCGACGAGCGCATCAGTGAGCAAGTCGATGGGGGTGCCCTCAACGATGCCGTAGTCGTGTCCCCGCGCTTGGGAGATGTGCGTGTGCGCCACGAGCGGCGCAGCCTCGTGATCGACGTGGACGGAGGCTTCGAGCCCGACCGGGTATATAGAGTCACGCTGCTGCCCGTGGTGCGTGACCTGTTCAACAACCAGATGCGTGACCAATTCGAGCTCGTTTTCTCGACCGGTCCGACTCCCGTGCCCACGACGATTGCGGGGATCGTCTGGGACCGGGTCACCGGACAGGGCGCGCCGGACTACGAGGTCCGCGCGGTGGCGACAGAGGGCGACTCGTCCGTACACCTGACCATCACCGACACCGATGGAGTGTTCGGCCTACGCTTCGTGCCCACCGCGCTCGAGGTCGACGGGCGACGCGCTGGCCGCTTCCAACTCACAGCGTTCCAAGACCGGAATCGCGACGGCACCGTGGACCTGATGGAGGTTCAGGGTGTGCAGCGGCAGTTGGTGCACGAAGCCGACACGCTCTACCTGGACATCCCCGTGCTCCAGCCGGACACGACGCCTGCCCAGGTCACGAGCGTCACGGCCCTGGATTCGATCACCGCGCTCATCGAGTTCGACGACTACCTGGATCCGGACCTTCCGCTCGCCGGCGTGATCGTCACGGTGCTCGATGAAGACAGCGTGGGGGTAGCCGCGGCGCGTGTCTTCCACGAGCACGAGTACGTGGCGTACGGCGAGGAGATCGCAGACTCTTTCGCGGTCCGCGACTCCCTCGACGCGGTGCTACGAGACGCTGAGGCCGCCGCACAGGACAGCACCGCGGCTGAGGATCCCGATAGCGCGAGCGTAGCCGACACCGTCACGATCGTCGACCCTGCGGCGGCGGATCCTGCCGAGGCGGAGCCGGTGGTGCTCCCGGGCGGGCGTGTGGCCCCACCCGGCTTGGACGGCCGACCCACGGCGCGGCCCAGACCTCCCATCCCCGGTGTCACCCGAGCACGAGGGCAGACCGGACCGGGGGGTGAACGGCTGCCTTCGAGGCAGATCGTCACGATCCTCGGCGCAACGCTCGTGCCGAACAGGCCCTACCAGCTCGTAGTTAGTGCCGTGAGGAACATCACGGCCGTACCGCTCGGTGGCGGGAGTGCCGCGCTCGTCCTTCAACCGCCCGACTTGCCCACGGACGCTGTTTTCGCGGAGGACTCACTAGCGCTTCCCGACACGAGCACGGTACCGGACACGAGCGTGGCCGCTGACACCACCGCCGGTCGCGGGACCTCACGATGAGTGACCCCAGGAGGTCCATTCCGTCCGTCGACGTGCTGCTCGAAGAGGAGTCGTTCGCTGCGCTACTGGGCGCGTACCCGCGCGCGCGCGCGGTCGAGGCACTTCGCTCGGTCATCGCCGACGTGCGCGAGCAGGTGAAGTCCGGTGCGGAAGTCGCGGGCATCGACGGCCCTGAACTGTATGCCGCTAGAGTTGAGGACCTCCTCGTTCGGAAAGACGAACCGTCGCTACGCGCGGTGATCAACGCGACGGGCGTGGTGCTGCATACCAACTTGGGGCGCGCTCCACTTCCTGCCGCTGCACGCGATGCCATGGCACGTGCGGCGCGCGGGTACTCGAATCTCGAGTACGACCTCGAACAGGGCAGGCGGGGATCACGCTACGACCACTGCGTGTCGCTTCTGTGCGACCTCACGGGCGCGGACGACGCGCTAGTCGTGAACAACAACGCGGCCGCGCTCGTCTTGGTCCTGAATACCATGGCGCGCGGGCGCGGTGTGGCGGTATCGCGAGGAGAGCTCATCGAGATCGGTGGGGGTTTTCGCATCCCCGAGATCCTCGAACGGTCCGGCGCTACCTTGGTGGAGGTCGGGAGTACGAACCGCACCCGAGTCACCGACTTTGAAGAAGTGTGCGCAGATGGTTCCGTGGCGGCGATCCTTAAAGTGCATCGCTCGAACTTCAGGATCACGGGCTTCACGGAGGAGGCGCCGTTGCATGCGCTCGCCGCCGTGGCTCGAGCCAAGAGCATCCCGCTTCTACACGACTTGGGGTCGGGGCTGATGCTCGGCGCCGAGGCGCTCGCTTTACCCGAGGAGCCCCGGGCCGCCGACTCGCTCTCGAGTGGTGCAGACGTCGTAGCGGTCTCGGGTGACAAGCTCCTGGGGGGGCCCCAGGCCGGACTCCTGCTCGGCGGGGCCGACGTCATCGCCCAGTTGCGGGTGAATCCGCTCTGTCGTGCGCTCCGTGTCGACAAGGTCACGCTGGCGGGTCTAGAGGCGACGCTCCAGCTGTATCGGGACCCGGAACGGGCACGAACCGAGATCCCCACGCTGCGGATGCTGTCGGCCACCGAGCAGGAGCTGAAAGCGCGCGCGATCTCCCTCGCAGAGATGCTCGGCGACGCGGGCGTGTCCTGGGCGCTGGTCGAAGCGAAGGGCGCAGTGGGTGGCGGCACCTACCCTGGAGTGGAGCTCTCCGGATGGGCGCTCGCGCTCGACCCCCCGGACGGAGCCGAAGCGTTCGCTGCTCGCCTGCGCGGTGGCCGTCCCCCCGTGATCGCGCGCATCGCCGAGGGGCGGGTGCTGCTCGATCCCCGTACCGTCGATACCGATGAGGAGCATTACCTCGCTCGCCGTGTCACCGAGGCATGGTCGGGGGAGGCGAGCCCGTGACGGAGCTACGGCCCGCGGTGTTCATCGACCGCGACGGGACCATCATGATCGAACGGGAGTATCTCGCCGACCCTGACGGCGTACAGATCATACCTGGCTCGTTCGAGGCGCTGGCGGCGCTCCGAGAGGCGGGCTTCGCGCTCGTAATCGTCACGAACCAGTCGGGGATCGCCCGCGGCTACTACTCGATTGAGGACTACCAAGCCGTGGCGGCACGGCTGGACGCGCTGCTCGAAGAGGCGGGCGTCGCCGTCGACATGACGCGCTTCTGCCCGCATCACCCGGATCTGGGCGGTACGTGTCCATGCCGAAAGCCCGGGACCGGCATGTACCTCGATGCGGCTGAAGAGCTCGGTCTGGATCCGGCGCGCTCGTACTACGTCGGAGACAAGCTCACCGACGTGATGCCCGCGCTCGAGCTCGGTGGACGGGGCATTCTGGTCCGGACGGGGTATGGGTCTGAGCTGGAGGCATCGGCACTGGAGCCGATACTGGTGGTTGACGACCTCGCGGCAGCGGCGGAGTTGATTGTCGAGGAGACTCGCCGTTGACCATATTTCGAGCCTCAAATAGCTTTTTGCCATGATGACCATGACGGTGACCGCGGTCACCAAAATCCAAGATTTCATCCAGGAACACGGTGTCGAGAGTGATGCCGGCTTGCGTGTCGCGGTACTGCCCGGTGGGTGCTCTGGCTTTCAATACGGCCTCAACATCGAGGACGCGCCCGAGGACGAGGACGAGGTCGTCGACATCCAGGGTGTGAAGGTTTTCGTGGACCCCTTCAGTGCCCAGTACCTCGAAGGCGTTGAGATCGACTACGTGACCAGCTTCATGGGTCAGGGCTTCACGTTCAAGAACCCGAGCGCCTCGGGTGGCTGCGGATGCGGGAGCTCGTTCACGGTTTGATCTCCCCAGTACGGGCCTCCGGGTGGTCGTGAAGTAGTGGATGTCCGAACCTTCACAGGTGGAGGTTTCGGGGAAAACGCATACCTGGTCGCCTGTGAGGAGTCGAAGGTCGCCGTCGCCATCGATCCCGGTGCAGCCGCACCAGACCTGGCCCGCGCCATCGTCGCAGACAAGCTCTCGCTGCAGGCGATCTTGCTCACGCACGCGCATCTCGATCACGTCGAGGGTGTCAACGACGTCAGGGCGGTCGCGCCTGAAGTGCCCATTTGGCTGCACCGGAGCGACTTCGCCATGTACGAGGCGCTGCCGAGACAGGCGGCGGCGTTCGGACTCAAGGCGGAGGCACAACCCACGCCCACACACGAGCTCGAGCATGGCCAGCGCTACGAGTTCGGAACCTGCGCCTTCGATGTTCGCTTCACGCCGGGTCACGCGCCGGGTCATGTGATCTTCGTGGCGCAAGACGAGAGCGTCGCGATCTCCGGCGATGTCGTGTTCATGGGCTCTATCGGGCGCACCGACCTTCCGGGTGGGGACTTGGCCACACTCATGAGGTCCATCCGCGATCAGGTTCTGACCCTGCCTGACGAGACCGTGCTCTTGAGTGGCCATGGTCCACCGACAACCGTCGGCCACGAGCGTGTCGGAAACCCCTTCTTGGTACCGCACTATGGAGGGGAGCTGGTGTGAGCCGAGCGCTGAAGGCCGCCGCCTTCGCCTCCGGGGGAGGCACCAACCTGCAGGCGCTGATCGACCACCAGAGGGCTCAGACCCCTTGGAGGCTGTCTCTCCTCGTGTGCAACCGTGAGGGCGCTGGAGCCTTGCGGCGCGCTGAGGCTGCGGGTGTGGCGTCAGCGGTGATTCCGACCAAGGATCGTGAGCCAGCGCGAGTGGCTGGAGAAACGCTCGAGCTGCTCGAGCAGCACGACATCGAGGTCATTTTCCTGTCCGGCTATCTCCGGATGGTCCCGACCCAGGTCATCGAGCGCTTCCCTCGCCGCATCCTCAACGTGCACCCCGCGCTGCTTCCAGCGTTCGGGGGCGAGGGCATGTACGGGATGAACGTGCATCGGGCCGTGATCGAGTCGGGCGTGCGAATCTCGGGGCCCACGGTGCACTACGTGGACGAGGGGTACGACAACGGCGGCATCGTGGCGCAGTGGCCGGTGCCGCTGAAGCTGACCGATACACCGGAAGAACTCGCCGCGAGGGTGCTGAGAGCCGAGCACCGCCTGTACCCCATGGCGGCGGATCACGTATGCAGAGGGTTGGCCGAAGGGCGTGATCCCGGGCCGCTGACGTGCGACGGTGATGCCTATCGACTAGGCGATGAGGTACCGTGAATCTCTCTGAGGCAATAAGGGAAGTGCGATGAAACGGGCGCTCCTCAGCGTATCTGACAAGACCGGCATCGTGCAGCTCGGGGAGGCACTCCGGGAGCGAGGTTGGGAGCTGCTCTCAACCGGTGGTACCGCCCGGACCCTCCGGGACGGCGGACTCGAGGTGACGAGCGTCTCTGACGTCACCCAGCATCCCGAGATGATGGATGGTCGCGTGAAGACGCTGCATCCCGCGATTCATGCGGCGTTGCTAGCCCGGCGGGACCGCGCCGACGACATGGCCGCGTTGGAAGAATGCGGGTACGTGCCCATCGATCTCGTGGCCGTGAACCTCTACCCGTTCCAGGCCACGATAGCCGCCGGCAATGTCCCGATGGATGGCGCGATGGGGAAGGTCGATATTGGCGGGTCGACCATGATCCGTGCGGCTGCCAAGTCCCACCGGGACGTATGGGTAGTTGTGGACCCAGCCGACTACGAGACGGTGATCGCCGGGATCGACGGGGAGGAGCAGACACAGCTGCGCCGCCGACTCGCGGCCAAGGTCTTCCGTCACGTCAGCATATACGACGACGCCGTGGCCGCCTATATGGAGCGATCGGCGGACTGGACGCGACTTCCCGAACGGCTGATCTGCTCACTGCGGCGTCTGCGGACGCTCCGATACGGTGAGAATCCGGATCAAGAAGCAGCGTTTTACGGCCCCGACGAGCCCGCCGGGCTCTCCGCGCTCAAACAGCACCACGGCAAGGATCTCTCGTACAACAATCTGCTGGATCTCGACGGAGCTCTGCTGTCGCTGTCGCCGTTTGCTCATTCACCACAGGCCGCCGTCTGCATCATCAAGCACACCACCCCGTGCGGACTCGCCATCTCGGACTCGCTGTCCGCCGCCTATGAGAAAGCGCTCGCGGCCGATCCCACCAGCGCCTTCGGTTCCGTGATCTCAACGAACGGGCTGCTGGACGAGGCGACCGCTGAGCTCATGTCGACGCTGTTCATTGAGTGCATCGTGGCCTCCGGCTTCTCACAGGCAGCCATGGCCAAGCTCATCGAGAAGAAGAATGTCCGCATACTGACCTTCCCCGAGATCGGGGGAGGGGACCACGACGACAACTTCCTCGCAGCTTGGGGCCGAATCCCCGAAGCGCGCATGCTGCGCACCGTCTATGGTGGCATGCTCGCCCAGACCCCGCCCGCGCCCCCCTTCTACGGAGTCGACGACGAAACCTGGACCGTCGCCACCGAGAGGCGGCCGACCGAAGAGGAGATGGACAACCTGCGCTTCGCCTGGGCCGCAATTTTCGGCGTGAAGTCAAACGCGATCCTGCTAGCCAAGGACGGAGCCGTGCTAGGCATAGGCGCCGGACAGATGAGCCGCGTGGACTCGTCCAAGATCGCAGTGCGAAAGGCCGGCGCGGCCAGCCTCGACCTGACCGGTGCAGTCCTCGCCTCAGACGCCTTCTTCCCCTTCCGAGACGGAGTCGACGCAGCAGCCGAAGCCGGCGTAAAGGCCGTCATCCAGCCCGGCGGCTCCAAGCGAGACGAAGAAGTCATCGCCGCCGCGAACGAGCACGGCATGGCTATGGTGTTCACCGGCCGGAGGCTGTTCCGGCACTAGCAGCATCCTGAAAGGTCCCGATTGAAGCGCTGCAGCACCTCGAGCATCTTTCGGCCGGTGGGTGCGACCTCGCTTGGAGGGGTGGCAGAGCGGTTCAATGCACCGGTCTTGAAACTCTATCTGAGCTTTCCGTCTGAGTCCCCCTAGGTACGAAAGAGTCTGTACCAGTTGGCTTTCTGGGATGGGCCTTTGTTCGTGAGTCCCGCTGAGTGTGACTCAATCCCGCTGGTCAGGGGACAGTTTGGGGGACACCGGTTACAGCGATTAGCTCGCAGACTGCGTCAGCCGCTCCCTCGTCACCCAAGTGGGCACTCAACCGATCCCACAGCGCCTCGTACGAGGTCTTCGGGAGCTTGATCCCGTAACCCTGCTGGAACAGGTCGCGGATCTCTTCCCGAGTGCCCGGTGCTGCGGACAACTTGAGCCGTTCCGGTCACCCGCTGCCCGAGAGCCGCTCCGGTCGCAACAAGTTGACAGTACCGCTGGGTGGCATCCTCAGCCAATACTATTCTGCCTTACATTCCCTGCAACAGAGTAGAATGTGCGTTATGAAGCCCATGGTCTTCCAAAAATACGGCGGGATCCACCAACTGCGTATCGAAAGTGCGGAGGATCTTGCCTTCATCCACGAGCTCCACCCAGCTCGCTGGGCCGCCACCAGCGTGCAGGTCGAGAGCCTACAGTGCGATCCCGCGTTCCTCGAGTACTTGAATCAGGACGGCAGTGGGACCATCCGTGCCGAACATTTGCGTGCGGCAGTGACATGGATCTTCCATATGATGGCGAACCGTGACCGAATGGCGGCTTCCTCGGACGTCCTGCGCCTCTCGGACCTGGATACCAGCCGTGAGGAGGGCCGGCAGCTCAGGGAAGCCGCGATCCATATCCTGGGACAGCTGAAGGTGGAGAACCTGGAGGAGATCAGCCTGGAACAGCTGCGCATCTTCCGAAATACGTACGGGATGACCTCTCCCAACGGCGACGGGGTGCTCCCCCCTCAGCACGTTTCGGATCCGGCTGCCGCACAGTTGGCGAATGACGTACTCGAGCGGGTGGGTGGTACCAAGGATGTAAGCGGCCAAGACGGCATCAACGAAGGTCACCTGAGCCAATTCCTGGATGGTGCGAGGAACTACCTGGCCTGGAAGGCACTCGCCGAAGATGACGGTGCGGCAGGGATTCTGCCTTGGGGCGACGACACGGCGGCCGCCGTAAAGCTCACGTCTGAATTCGATGCCAAGATCGAACAGTTCTTCTGGCAGTGCGACCTGGTAAAGCTCGATGCCCGCACCGCCGAACGGATCTGTTTGAGTGAAGAAGAGCTCCAGAAGCTGGTCGGCTCCGACCTCCAGGCCATGGAGAGACAGCTCGCGCAAGCGCCACTGCAAACGCCGAATGCTGAAGGTGTGCTGAATTTGGAAGGCCCCGTCAATCCGTACTACCAGGATCAGATGGATGAATTACGAAACCGGGTCCTTGCCCGTGCCCAGCCGGACTCCCACGAAACTCTCACGCGGATCGGCTGGCAGCAGGTCAAGGCTATCTTCGAGCCCTATGGTGCGTGGCAGGCGAAGAAGCCATCGGATGGCGTAGATGAGCTGAGTGAGACCACGCTGAAAGAATACTTAGAGGGTCCGGCTCAGAAAAAACTTCTCCAGCTCCTGCTGGAGGATCTGGCGGTGAAGGATGAGGTGATGAAAGTGACTGCCCTGGAGAAGCTCACCTTGTACCAGCGCTGGCTCCTGGAACTGGCCAACAACTTTGTAAGTTTCTCCGCGCTGTACGACCCCAGTCGCCGTGCCCTGTTTGAATTGGGCAACCTGATCATTGACGGCCGTGAACTTGCCTTCACGATGAAGGTCCGAAACCGCGCCGAGCACAAGAAAATCGCCCAAGCCAGCAAGATATTCCTGGTGTACGCCGAGATCATCCTGTCCCAGGAGCAGGGGCGGAGTTTCGAGATTGCCGCCGCCCTCACGGGTGGTAGCCAGGGGGTCATCGAAATTGGCAAGCGCGGTATCTTCTATGATCTGCAGGGCAAGGAGTGGGACGCGCGAGTCGTGGATATGGTCGAGAACCCCATCAGCCTGGGGGAGGCGATCAAGTCGCCTTTTGTGAAAGCCAAAAAGCTATTATCCGAGAAGGTTGAAGCCTTTGTGGGCACCCGGGCCGGAGCCCTGGAAAAGACCACCACCGAGATCGCAACGAAGATGGAAAAAGGCGAGTCTCTCCAGCAGCCCGCCCAGGTGCCATCGGCGGGAGCGGCACCCCCTTCCGGCTCTGGTATGCGCGACCTGGTGCTGGCCGGCGGTATTGCCTTCGCAGCCGTCGGTTCCTCGCTGGTCTACTTGATCAAGACACTTTCGCAGATCGACCCTCTGAATGCCGCCCTTGCCTTGGTGGCTCTGCTGCTGGTGGTGGCCCTGTTCAGTGCACTTTCGGGTTGGAACAAGCTGCGCAGGCGGGATATGAGCGCTCTGTTGGAGGCATGCGGCTGGGCGGTGAATTTCCGAATGTACATGACGCGACGGCTCGGCTACCTCTTCAGCCGCACGCCCCACTTGCCGGAAGGGGCACGCAAGGAACGGCGCGATCTGGTCACGCTCTTTCTACGCCAGACCGGACACGGCGCGTTTCGTTGGACTCGTGTTGGCCTGGTTTCCCTACTGGCCGCTCTGCTCGCTGTCGCACTCCTGAGCATGCTTTGGGGGAACCAGATGAAGGCCTTTCTGCAGGCATGGCTGAGCGGTTAGTTGAGTTGTGGGCTGAGGTGTCGCATCAGCCGACTCGACAAGGGCATTGTCAACTTGGTGGCCTCAGGCGGTGTGTTGCATTCCCACATCACGCCGGGATTGCAAGATACGCGTTCAACGGACTCCTCTCGTGCTTTAGGTCGTCAGCCAGATAAGACCGTAGCCATCCCGCCCTCACCGATCTCACGCTCGATGCGGTAGCGGCCCTGGAGGGCTGCATTCAGGCGCGTGATGGGATCGGATATGCGCTCAAGATGCGACGGCGGTCAGCAAACTGCGCGCAGATAGATCGGCACGAGAAGCACCGGTAGATTAGGGCATGAACTTCCAGGTGACCGCGCGTCATGAGGGAACGTACCAGCGCTACCACGCCTACCTCGTGGACGCGCCCGACGCCAAGGCCGCGCTGCAAGCGGAAGCCCCACCGGCCCTATGTATCGCTAAAACAACATCTGCTCTATAGACGGCGAACGCCGTAGGAGTCAACGATGAACGTTATCATCCCCTCCGTATTCCTGATCGTGCTCGGTGCGGTCATCTTCGTGGTCGGCCCCAAAACCGCCAAGCCCGGTGCGGCCGGCTCGGCCAAGCTGGCAGGGCTCGGCGCAATGGTCGGCGGCCTCGTCCTGATGGTGAGCAGTGGTGTCACGATCATCAGTGTGGGTGACGTCGGCGTGAAGCACTTCCTGGGAAGGATTGACACCGTGCCGCTCGAGCAGGGCATACACGTCGTCAATCCCTTCGCGAACATCGAGAAGATGTCGGTACGCGAGCAGGCGTATCCCCAGAGCGGAGGCGTAGAGCTGATCGAGGCTCAGACCAGCGAGCAGCTCAACGTCTCGCTCGAGATCTCGATCCTCTTCCGGCTTGATGGAAACAACGCGCCCGATCTCTTTCAGAGGCTCGGAAGTGAGGAACAGATCAAGAGGAGTATAGTGCTGAATGCCGTCCGCAACGGCGTGCGGGACGCGGTGGCGACGAAGTCGATCAACGAGATCTTCTCGCCGAATCGTCGCGAGGTCGCCAACGACATGCTGCGTGAGATCCAGGCCAAAGCAGGAGACCGCATCGAGGTTCTCGACGTCTTCGTGCGCGACGTGCAGGCGCCACCCACGGTCCGCCAGGCGATCGAGGACAAGCTCGCGCGCGAGCAGCAAGTCGCCAGCGAGGCGTTCCAGACCGACATCATCCGGGAGCGGGCGCAGCAGGAGATCGAAGCGGCCAAGGGCATCGCCGAAGCGCAGTTGATCATCACGGCGGGTCTTACGCCCGCGTACTTGACGTACCACTACATCCAGCGGCTTTCCGAACTGCCCGCTGGCTCGGTCGTGTACGTACCCACCGAGGGTGGCATACCGCTCATGCGGTCGCTCGGCGGCGGTGGTAACTAGGGATCCACCCCACGCCAGCAAGTTGACAGTACCCCACGAAAGTGTACGCGCGGTCAGCCTAACCCCTCCATGTCGAACCCCTCACCCTCCGGCACGACCGCGTAGGCCCGCACACCGGACCCTGCGTCATCGTGAGCCGGCTCTTCGCGCTGGGGCTGACGGTGGTGCTTCGTGTAGGGGCTCTGCTCGCGCTCGGCTGACCTGCGCAGCATCTTGAGCGCGTGAACACTTCCGACCCCATCCCCCGCCTGAACACAGCCCTAGAGGGTCGCTACCGCATCGAGCGTGAGCTCGGCGAAGGCGGCATGGCCACGGTCTACCTGGCCGACGACCAGAGGCACTAGCGCAAGGTGGGGAGGAAACTGTTTCTTGCCGTCGCGGCTGCTCTGAACGCGTCGTGTGGTCCGGTGCCGCCGGATCAGGCCAGTGCGTCCACCCCGTCACGCCAGCAAATCGACTTCGAGCGGGCGCGGCGCCAGATGGTAGAAGAACAGATCGAGGCGCGCGGAGTCACTGACCCCCAGGTTCTTGAGGCGATGCAGAGGGTCCCCCGCCACGAATACGTTCCCGCCGAGTATCGAGCCCGCGCCTACAGTAATAAACCCCTTCCGATCGGGCTCGATCAGACGATCTCACAGCCCTACATCGTCGCCCTGATGACCGAACTCATCCAGCCGGAACCGGACGACCGCTTACTGGAGATCGGAACGGGTTCCGGATACCAGGCAGCCGTTGCGGCTGAATTGGTCTCAGAGGTCTACAGTATTGAGATCATTCCGGAGCTGGCGGACTCAGCGGCCGAGCGGCTCGATCGACTTGGAGTTTCGAACGTGTTTGTCCGTGCCGGTGACGGGTACCTCGGATGGCCTGAACAGAGCCCGTTCGACGGAATCCTTGTCACGGCGGGGGCCGAGCACATCCCCGAGCCACTGGTGGAGCAGTTGAAGCCTGGCGCTCGGATGATCATCCCCGTGGGTGACCTGTCCTCCTTCCAGATCTTGAAAGTGGTTGAGAAGCTGCCCGGAGGTGACGTCGAGATACGTGACGTCACTCCGGTCCGGTTCGTTCCGCTGCGCCGGAACGAGTAGGATTAGACCCGCGCGGTTGTCGACCAGTACGTTGGAGAGGTCCGGTAATTGAGCGGGCGCTCCGCCTGGACAGCCAAGTGGGCGCCCCGAACGCTCGCCGTCGGACGAGTGCTGGGCTTGGCTCTTCTCGGGTACGCTGTGTTGATCTTCGGCGTCCAGCGACGGTTGGTCTTCCCCGGGATGTTCCGTGACTCTCCCCGCGCGACGGCATCCGCCCCGGAGGGCGTCACCCAAGTATGGCTCGAAACATCCTTCGGACAGGTCGAGGCCTGGTTCTTCAATGCGGAGGGAGGCATCCCCGGCCCGACAATCGTCTTCGCCCACGGCAACGGAGAGTTGATAGAGGATTGGGAAAGCGAGATGGGCCGCGTCGCTGAGGTAGGGGTGAGAGCGCTGTTGGTGGAGTTTCCAGGATACGGTCACTCGGAAGGCCGGCCGTCCCGCTCGACAATACGCGAGACATTCACACTCGCTTTCGATTGGCTTGTTGGGCGGGACGACGTAGACGCCGATCGAATCGTAGCGTTCGGAAGGTCTATGGGCGGTGGCGCTGCCGGCGATCTTTCTCTGGATCGCCCAGTGCGAGCGTTGGTTCTTCAGTCCACGTTCAGCTCCGCAGCGGCGATCGCACGAGAGAGCATGGTCCCCGGCTTCCTGGTCCGTGATCGCTTCGACAACCAACGGGCTGTGTCGGACTTCTCGGGCCCCATCCTCTTGATGCATGGAATCGAGGATGACGTGATCCCTTACTCCCACGCGGAAACGCTCGCGCGCGCACGGGAAGGACTCGAGATCAACGAGATCGACTGTGCGCACAACGACTGCGCCCGCGAGTGGCGCACGGTCGTTGAGTATCTGACCGAATTCCTCAGGAACAACGCACTGCTGGAATGACAGGCTCCCTGCTTGTCAGGGCGTATGATCGCAACCTATCCGATATGGCGTCCTGTTCTACTGTTGAATCGACAGGCCACCGCAGCTGATGGGCCTACAGCTCCACCCAGACGCCGCCCGGGCCGGCGTTCACGATACGTGTGTCGCCCACCCAGGACTCCTGGGTCCAGCACGAGTGGATGTGGCCGCACACGACCAGGCAAGGCCGCGCACGGTCGATCGTCTCCAGGACCGCACGGCTCCCGAGGTGGCGCCCGGAACACCGTGAACAACGACCTCGGTGCCGTCAGCATCCTGGCCCGCTACGCTGAAATGAGGGGCTTGATTGCCGAACGGCCCAAGATCAAGCGTTATGGGTACACCACTCGAATCAAGTACCTGGAGAAGGCAGACATCGTGGCGTACATGGCGGCCATCCGTCGTCCATTCCGCTGTCAGCAACCGTTGCTCCTGAGCACTGACATGCGTCTCGGAGAGTCGGAGGTCCTGCGCGTGTGCGACGTGCGGGACGGCCACAGCGAGATGCGGCTCTCGATTCGGGACTCGAAGACCGAGACAGGCGTCCGGTCCGTGTTCGTCTCGCCATGGGTCGCGGAGGCACTGCGCTCCCATATCGAGGGAGACGGGCTGTCAGGCACAGATCGGCTATTCAACCTGAAAAGACGTACGGTGCAGGCAGAGCATGACAGGGCGTGCGCCCTCGTGGGGATTTTCGAGTACACGATCCACGATCATCGTCA
This sequence comes from Longimicrobiales bacterium, assembly GCA_965226625.1. Lineage (GTDB taxonomy): Bacteria > Gemmatimonadota > Gemmatimonadetes > Longimicrobiales > Gaopeijiaceae > UBA1138. Next base: position 1,167,769 of record CBDDDK010000003.1, on the reverse strand, counting down.
CACAGCGGCTGTGGCGCTCGCACGGGCTGGAATACCGCTACAGATTTTGCAGAGGCAGCTCGGTCACAAGCACATCGAGATGACGATGAAGTACGCGACTTTTCACCCTGACTACGCCGACGTGGCCCCGCACTTCGAGCGGATGGGCAGGATGTTGGGGCTGTGCAGCAGCACTGTGGGCGATGACGGGAAGGCATCGTCAGGGGACAGTTTGGGGGATACCCCCCTGATTGAGGGTGATGTGGCAGGTGTAGGAAAAGGGCAGTAGCCCTTACGTTAGCACGACTTGGAGGGGTGGCAGAGCGGTTCAATGCACCGGTCTTGAAAACCGGCGGGCGCAAGCCCACGCGGGTTCGAATCCCGCCCCCTCCGTGTGGCCTCCTGGCGGTTATCCACATTCCACTGGGAGGCGGTTGGACAGATTTTGGACAGATTCTGGAGGGAAAACGACGTGGGCAGGGTGCTTCCGAGCCAGGTGGTTGACTTCATCGACGCGGCATGGCCCTGGGTCCAGCCGGAGGGGGGCCTTACCGCCAAGTGTCTGCGCTCGCGGATGGGTCTCTGGCTCAGGCGACCGCCCTAGTGGAACTCGTGGACCGCATTCCTGAGGAGCTCCTCGTGGTCGATTCCCGTGACTATGCCAGGATTCACATAGTGCTCATCCAAATCCGGTCCGCCATTGGCGCCGCGGCGGGAGATCCACCAAAGTCACGAGTGCCTTGATCGACCGCCGTCCGCATGTTCTCGGATACCTACGAGAGATCCTCAGCGGGTGTCCGGATGAAGCGCCGGCATCGAGACCATCCGGGTTGAAGTTCATCGCCGACGAGGATTTTCGGCGGGCTATCCTGGTCGACATCGGGGCTATCGAGCGTGCCCTCGCCGGCGGCGAGTGGAAGTCAGCGACGGTCGTAGCTGGAAGCGTGATAGAGGCGCTGCTTCTCCAGGGCTTGCTCAAGTTGAACGCGACAGACTTCGCGGCGGGCCGGACGGCCACTAAGAGTGCCGGAGGAGGGAAGAAGGCTCCGACCGATCCACACAAATGGGTTCTGGCTCAGTACATCGCAGGGAGCGAGGCGGCCGGCCTTATCGAGCCCGACACGGCGGCTTCCTGCGGTCTGGCCAAGAACTACCGCAACTTCATTCATCCTGGACGCGCGACCCGCTTGGGCACTCCCTGTGATCGGGGGACTGCCTACGCAGCCGTGGGAGCGATGGAACACGTGATTCGAGATCTTTCAGCTCCGTGAGCTACGAGTGACTCAAGGGGGGCACCACACGATCGTCAAGCAAGGCAGTGTGGCGACGGTATCCACTCGGAGAGGCTGAACAAACGGGAAGGGCTAGCCGACTCTTCAGAAACTCGGACTTTCTTCTCAGGCACCACCAGACTGCGCAGGTGTTCCCGGACCAGATGGGTATATCCCATCGTGGTCCGCAGGTCGGCATGCCCCACCGCCTCCTTCACTTTCACCACGTCGCCCCCATCTGCGAGCCACGTCGTGACGCGGCGATGGCGCAGGTCGTGAGCGACAAACCCCTCCGGTGATTTCGCTGCGGCCCTCGCCAATCGGGTTGTTGAGGGCGCTGTTCGCCGGAGATGGCGTCAACTTCGCTCAGGAAGCGCTCGCCGCGAACGCGCGAATGAGCACGGACGGCAACTGGTGCGAGAAGTCCCTATTCCTGTACGTGCGGCTGGGCTCTTCGAGTAGTGCCCAACCAGCGAGCACGCTCCGCTAGTCTAGCAGGGCGGCTCGAGGTGGCCGAGCGGCTCAGTGTGACGCCCCGTCTGCTTTGCGGCGGGCTGACCAAGAGGAGAAGAGCGAGCTGCTCGGGAAGTAGACGGATCTACTCGCGCTCTGTTGAACTGCGCCGCATCTTGAGCGCATGATCATCACCCGCCTGAACACACGAGGCTCACTTGCGTGATGCCTATGAGGCCACGGACTATAGTCATCATCTTTGCCCGGAGAGTGGCGAGAAATGACCCGATTGATCGGTCTGATGAGGTGAGGTGCTGACGCGTGCGGGGCTCCCGCGAGGGGTAGCCCGTCGACTCCGGGCGATGGCGCTCGCGGCCCTTCTTCCGGCGCTCTCCGCAGCGCCGGTGGGGGCGCAGGGCTTCGACATCGTCGAGGCGACGATCGCCGATACGCACGCTGCCATGCAGAGCGGCGACCTGACGTGTCGCGCTCTCGTGCAGGGCTACATGGACCGGATCGCGGCGTACGACCAGACGGGCCCCAACCTGAACACCATCCAACACCTCAACGAGCATGCGCTCGAAGAGGCGGATGCGATGGACGTGGAGATGCGATCGGGAGGCTTGACCGGCCCACTGCACTGCGTCCCGGTTCTCCTGAAGGATCAGGTCGAGACGAGCGACATGCCGACGACGTACGGGTCGGCGCTCTTCGAAGGCTTCGTCCCCAGCCGTGACGCGACGATCACAACGCGGATGAAGGACGCGGGCGCCATCATCCTCGCGAAGACCACGATGGGCGAGTTCGCGTCTCGTTACGTCGGGTCGGCGAGCGGTGTGATCCGAAACGCGTACGACCCCACCCGGAACCCGAGTGGTTCCTCGGGCGGCACCGGCTCCGGCATCGCAGCGAACTTCGGAATGGTCGGAATCGGCGAAGATACCGGGGGGTCGGTCCGGGGGCCTGCGGCGGTGGCGAACCTGGTCGGCCTGAGGCCGACGCTCCAGCTCGTCAGCCGCCACGGCATGATGCCCGCGAACCCGACGCAGGACACGATGGGCCCCATGACCCGGACCGTCATGGATGCAGCGATCCTGCTCGATGCGATCGCCGGCTACGACCCCAATGACCCGATCACCGCCTATTCGGTGGGTCACATCCCGGACACGTACACGTCGGGTCTCGACGCCAATCGGCTCCGCGGCACCCGCATCGGGGTTCTGCGTGAGCCGATGGACGCCGGGGCCGAGCCGTCCTCCGACGACTACCGGAAAGTGCGCGCCGTCATCGATCGCGCGATCGAGGAGCTGGCGGCACTCGGCGCCGAGATCGTCGACCCACTGGTCATTCCCGATCTCGAGCTCGTGCGGGGAATCGGGATCGTGCGGGGAATCGGGAACAACTTCGAGACCGAGCAGGCGACCGACGACTATCTGGCCGAGCACCCCAATTCTCCGGTGAGCACGCTGAGCGAGATCCTCCTCTCAGGGGTCGTGATCCCGTGGCGGGCGCGCGGCATGATGGGCGTCGTCGGCAAGACCACGGATGACCCAGGCTACCTAGTCGTGATCCAGAAGCGGGAGGCGCTTCGACGGAGCGTTCTCAACGTCATGGCGGACGAGTCGCTCGACGCGATCGTGCACGCGACGTTCGACCACCAGCCGACGCTGATCGCATCAGACGTGGAGACGAACCCGAATCCGTCGGACGGCTACGGTTGGGGCGACAACAGAGGCCTCAGCCCCGCGATAGGGTTCCCGGCGCTCACTGTTCCGGCCGGCTTCACGACCGACGACCTGCCGGTGGGGCTCGAGTTCCTGGGCAGGCCGTTCACCGAGGAGATGCTGCTCGGGTTCGGCTACGCATTCGAGCAGGCGACTAATCACCGAAGGCCAGCGCCGACGGCGCCTCGGCTCGAAGGGAGGCGCTAGCCCCTTGGACGGGAACCCCGTAGAACGTCGCAACGCCGCCCTCGAGGGCTGCTACGTCATCGAGCGGGAGCTCGGTGAGGGCGGCATGGCCGACCGTCTACCTAGCCGACGACATCAAACACGAGCGTAAGGTCGCGCTCCCCTCCTTAGCTCCAAACCGTCTCGTTTCGGGGGCGCGCCCCTCGCCAGGGATCGCGGATCCGAACGGGCGCTGTCCGACGGGGGCGCTAAGTGCCGTTGCCTAGCCCGCCGTAGTTGTCGTACCCCCAGCAATAGGCCTGGCCACCGGTTGTGACGCCGTCCTGTTCCAAAACTCAGCCGAAGCAGAAGGCCTGAACTACCAACAGGCCTGCTCACTCACCGCCATGCTGCTGCTCGGCCGACGTCGTCGAGGCTGACCTGGAGCTCGACGCGGCGCTGCCCTGACGAACGTGCCACCCTAGTTCGCGCAGGGGCGGCCTCAGTTCACGGCGAAGCAGAAGAACAGACCTGCCCCACCGGTCGCCTCCAGGTCGGGCTGGCTACATCCGCGTGAGGGGTGGGCCGAGTTCCAGGACGCGCCGGGCGTCGTGCGTGAGAAGCGATCGTGGTGGCCAAGAAGCGCAGACCCTTCACTGCTGCTCGTCCAGTTGTCGCAGGTGCGGTCCTCTCCCCGCCCGAACGCGGTGCCGTCCATCTGCGTCCCAGTGAGGATATCGTGCTGGTTCGGCGAGTCGCCCATCGCCCCCGAGTTCATCCTCTCGCCCCGCTCGTTCAGAGCGTAATCGTAGTTGATGTTCGAGTTGTCGTAGTGGAGCTGGTCCACGTTATTGGCGATGAGCAAGCCGTTCACGTTGTGCCACGGGCCCTCGCCGATCCGGTCCCGAGCGTTCACGGCGGGCTGTCCGCCCGTGGTTTGCGTGCTGAGGTAGGCCCTCCAGGTCTGGTTAACGGCACCCACGGCTTCCGCCAGGATCAGGCAGTGGTTGTCCGCACCCTCAAGCCCGCCGAGGTCGGCACCATCACCTGTTCCGACGCTCGTCAGAAAGAAGGTCATGAGCTCGTCGGACGTCGTCTGCAGCTCGACCGGCTGCTCAGCGGCGGCTTCGGGCGCGGCTTCCTCTCCCCCCGTCTGGGCTGCCTCACACGCGGCGAGGGTCAACGTGAAGAATCCGAACATCGACGATAGAACAAGGTGCTTGGCGCTCATTTCTCTGACCCTCTCTTGGCAAGACCACTCCTCCGCGGCGTCCGCACGACTTCCCCATGGGAATTCGGCCCAGAAGCCACGGTCGAATGCTCACGGTATGACAGGAGTGGGGGGGCGGCAAGACGGATCACCTCCGCAGCGACCGGGGCCGCACGAGCATCGGCATTTCAGGCCGTTGGAGTCGCCATGTCCGAATGGATCGGTGGTCTGGTCATGGAGCGTGAACTCTGGTGGAAGTGGATCAGTGGACTAGTGGGCTCGGGCCCGGTGCAGGCGAGAGCGAGCGCGCATGAGGCTAGGCCCAAACGGTTGCAGGCGGTCCTATGCATTACGTGCATGGCCGATCCTCACTCACGGAAGTGCCTTCCTCTCGGCTCGCAGTAGCCGCCGTCCTTCACTCGGTGGAGTCTTCGCTTAACTCGGCAGATACGTTCATGACCTGGCAAGCCTCGGCCATGGCGAGTTCCATGTCGGATTCGCTGAGGTCGACGTCCGTGTTTCCCGAGGGGCGACGACCGGTCCACGGCATGATGTGCTTGACCCATATCCCGTGCAGCACTGGAGGATCGACGGGCGGAGGGTATCCGCCTAAGGCGTAGCTACGGCGACGCTGCTGCTCCACCGGAAGCGCCTCCCATTCGTCCGCGACGGCAACCAGCGATGCCTTGAACTCCTTGCCCTGCACGAAGGTCTGATCGTCCCTCAGAAGCTGCGGGGTCAGCAGCCGATGAACACGATCGTCCGAGACCAGAACGTGGCAGAAGGGCAGGTAGTACAGGTACTGGAGGTCGACCATATGTGTCGGATTCTTCGCCAAGAAGCCGTGACGCACCGCGATGACGAGAGACAAGAGGCACCTGAGGCAATGGTGCGTGTAAGGAGCGTGATCTGAGAAGAAAGCGCGCGGACTTCTGCTCCAGCGCCGGGCTGCCAATTCTGCATGTTCGCGCGTGCCTACGAACTGCTCGATCGCCCAACTCGCCCACACGTCCTGGAGGGGCAGCCGCGTCAATAGATCGTCCGCCACGGCCGTGACCGCCGCCTCCGACGACGGCTGCGGCAGGGTTAGGCGATTCCTATTGAGCAAGTCGTTGAGTCCGGAATAGCCCAGCGATCTCGTGTGCGAACGCCACAGGCGGGAAACCTCCTCCTCCGACTCGGAGAATTCCCCCGCGCACCATCGCATTATCGTGTGAGTGAGTGGCGAGAGGTCTGCCGTCATCATCCGGGTGGCGGCCACCGAATTGTCGGGGAGAATCTGGCCGGTCATTGGGACAGTTCCGCCGAGCAAATCGGCCTGGGCCAAGATCAGGTAGCTAGCGTTTACCGGACCTCCGCTTTCTCCGAATTTTCGGGCTAGCGCCACCACACGCTCCGGCGGGCTGGCGCCTGTTGCCACTTGCTTGGTTAGGTCGCCCAGAACCTCGTAGACGAGTACGGGGGTCGTGTTGCTCATCAGATGCTTGAACACGAAGAAGTGCTCGCGGGCTGACAGAGCCTGAAACGCGGATGTGTCGAGAATCGTGATCGGTCCCATCCGATCATTCTACCGCATTCGGGCGCCTACTTCAGCGCTGGGTGTCATTCGTCGGCTGAGCGGTAACCCTGAATGGGTGACACTTGCGCGCCGCTGGTGGGTGATATTTATCTGTATAAGCTGCGAGATGGTGCGAGATGGTTTTGGGGAAGTGCCTCCTGCCCTGGAACAAGAAGCTTCCGCTGCAGCGCAAGGGTTCTCCACGGCCCCGCACGAGGGGAGGACGGGGGTGAACATCGTGGGGCTCTATCACCTCGACGGGCTACGTCGGCTCCGCTCGAGCGCACTCGCTCCGAGCCCACCGAGCCTCGTGTAGAGCGGGAGGCTCGGGGTATGTGGTTTCCCTTGCCAAACCCACTTGCGAGGCTTAGGGTAGCTTTTTACCGGCCCTGGGGCGTCCTGCCCTAGGGCCGGCTGAAGCTGGGGGAGGATGGCCGAGTCTGCGTGCAGGCCGCGGCTGTCACCCGGAAGGTGCGGACGCTGGTCCGTATCCCAGATGGCGATCCCGCCAACGATAGTCGACGGTGGCGGGTCATGAGGGTTAATGTAGGCCCCGGGCAAGCGGTCCGTGAATCGGTCGCCCGCCAAGATACCCTGTGGTCACTTATTCCTGGAGGCACTAATGATTCGCTTCGCGGCGTTGCCCTTACTAGCCATGCTGCTCGCACCCGTCACCGCCCAAGCGCAGCCGAGGCCCGGAAGCGGCGGCGCTCCGGACGACCCGAACCGAGCCAACCCGATCGACGCACTGGAGTCGCTCTGGATCGCGGACCTCACCTGGTTCGAAGTGCGCGACGCGATCGGCGCGGGTAAGACCACGGCCATCATTCCGACGGGGGGCGCCTCGGAGCAGAACGGCCCCTACCTGGCCGGGCGGAAGCACGACATTATCCTGTCGGCGACGGCTCCGGCGATCGCTCGCAAGCTGGGCAACACGCTGATCGCCCCGATCGTCGGGTTCGTGCCCGAGGGCGGTTGGGACGGACCGTTTGGCTCGGCGAAGTACCCTGGCACGATCGGTGTCTCGGACGCGACCTTCGAAGCGATCCTCACCGACGTCTCCACCAGCCTGCGTTCCATGGGCTTCGAGAGAATCATCCTGATCGGCGACAGTGGCGGCAATCAAGCGCCCCAAGGGCGCGTCGCCGCGGCGCTGAACGCAAAGTGGGCCGACGGCAGGACCAAGGTCTACCACATCGCCGAGTACTACAATTGGCCGGAGCGCCAGGAGTGGCTCCGTGAGCGCGGCATCAACGAGGTCCTGGGCAAGAACGGGCCGGCCGGTGCCCCCGGAATCGGCCTGCACGACGAGTTCAGCGCCAGCGCCATCATGCTCATGCAGGATCCCACGAGCGTCCGTATCGATCAGCGCAAGCGTGTCGGGCAGTTTTCGATCAACGGAGTGGATCTCGCTCCCGAGGAGCGGACGGTGGCCGTCGCCCGCGAGCTCGTCGACTGGATCGCCGATGTGACGGTGGTGGCCATCCATAAGGCCGATGGGCACTAGAACGATCAGAATGCCACTACTAAATGCCACTACTATTTAAGTGGGTCTGTCCGTAAGCGAATCCGTTACCGGACGTAAGGGAACTACGATACCCGTGGAGGGAATTGTCATGCAGTTTAGAATTTGTGGAAGGCTTCTCGTTGTCGGAGTGCTGTCGCTGCTGTATGGCTCTCCGATGGAAGCACAGACTCAGTCCGATGTCGGGCTGTTCCGTTCAGGGGACGATGCGCTGGTTTCACACAACATCATGGTGCCCATGCGTGACGGGACGCGCCTGTCGACTGACATCTACGTGCCGGCGGGAGGAGGGCAGTATCCCGCGATCTTGATCAGGGACCCGTACGACAACGGTTCCAACGCCTCGACGTGGGAAGAGGGGCTCAGGTGGGCGAAGCGAGGCTACGCGTACGTCCACCAGAACGTGCGGGGGCGGTTCGACTCGGAGGGAAGTTGGTACCCCTATCTCGCCGAGGCGAACGACGGCCACGACACGCAGAATTGGGTCGGTGAGCAACCGTGGTCGGACGGGCAGGTGGGCACGTATGGCAACTCATATCTCGCCACGACCCAGTGGAAAGGTGCCGAGTTCCGGTCTCCCTCCCTCAAGGCGATGATCCCGAGGGTGACCCCCTTCAACTACTATTTCGATACCGCCTATCCGGGCGGAGCACTGGCGCTGGGTTCTCGCATCGGCTGGGCCTCAGGTATGGGCGGCCGCACAGGACAGTCGGGCAACCCCAACTGGGATCAGGTGCTCATGCATCTGCCCCTGATTACGATGGGCTCCGCGACCAGTCAGGACAATCCGTGGTGGCGTGACTTCATCAACCACCCCGTCTACGACTCGTACTGGGCGGTATTGGACTCCGAGGCCCGCATCCCGGAGATCGACGTTCCCTCCTACAACATGGGTGGCTGGTACGACGTCTTCCTAGCCGGTACGCTCGTGAGCTACACGGGTATGGTGGAGAAGGCGCGCAGTGAATATGCGCGGAGCAATCAGAAGCTGCTGATCGGTCCGTGGCCGCACGCCGGCACTACGAGAGCGTTCCGATATGAAGGGATAGACTTCGGACCTCAGGGTAACGTCGACTACGATACCCTTAACGTGAAGTGGTTCGATGCTTTGCTGCAGGGAAAGGACAACGGCTTCCTCGAAGAGCCGCCAGTGACTCTCTTCATCATGGGTGAGAACAAGTGGCACCACGAGAACGAATGGCCGCTCGCCCGCACCCGTTATACGAACTACTATTTCCACAGCGGCGGGAACGCCAACACCTCGTCCGGGGATGGGACGATGAACACTCAGGAACCGGGTCGGTCGGAGCCGGTCGACGAGTTCGTCTACGATCCTAGGGACCCGGTCCCGACTAGCGGTGGCAACCTGATGTTCGGGCCCACGCCCCCCGGTCCGTTCGACCATGCGGAAATCGAGACGCGGGACGATGTCCTAGTATTTAGTACCCCGCCCCTGACGGAGGACGTGCAAGTCACTGGACCGCTCACGGTGACGCTCTACGCGTCGACTTCAGGGCGCGACACGGACTTCACGGCGAAGCTGGTGGACGTGCATCCCGACGGGAAGGTGATAAACCTCATCGATGGCATCCTGCGGGGGAGGTATCATAACTCCTCCCGGAGCTTTACCGAGTTCGAGTTGCTCACGCCCGGAACGGTGTACGAGTTCGATATCAATCTCTGGGCGACCGGCAACCTGTTCAAAGCGGGACATCGCATTCGGGTGGAGATCTCGAGCAGTAATTTCCCGAAGTACGATAGAAATCTGAACACGGGTAATGCTCCGCAGACGGACACGGAGATCCGCACCGCCAACCAGACGATCTATCACAACGCCGAATATCCTTCGCACATCACGCTTCCAATTATCCCCCGCTAGTATTTGGGGACACCTGTAGACGAGCCCCCGCCTGCGGCGCGCTCAGAGCGCCGCAGGCGGGGGCGGTCTGAGAGGTGTCGTCTGCGGCCGCTTGTCCCCGGCGCCTGGAGGAGGGGCGTGCAGCGCACTCCAAGTCGAGAGTTCCCGCTTGCTGGTAAGGGCCGGGGGCGATATGTTTTCGGCTAGGGGTCAACGCCGCTCACGTTTCTGTTCTCCCCTCTAAAAGCCGGTGAATCATCTGAGGTGAGGCCTTGAGACTTCTCGTCGCGGGAATCGGGATCGCTGGTGTAACGCTCGTGTTGGGCGCTCCGGGCGGAGACGGCGGCTCGGACTCCTACGCGGCGGACTACCATGCCACGCCCGGCTACAGCGCGGGGTCGTTGGCCCTCAGCGCTTCTCCGGCCAGCACGAGCCCAGCGGACCGAGAGTTCCGCGGAGGCTTCGCGGGGCTGCCCGACGTTCCGCCCGAAGCCCTCGACGACGTCATCGAGCAGTACTGCCAGGTATGCCACAACGACAGGCGGCTGAGAGGGAATATGTCCCTCGAGGATTTCGACATCGGGGCCGCTGGGGAGCGGTGGGAGACGGCTGAGAAGATGATCTGGAAGCTCCGGACGGCCATGATGCCTCCGCCGGGCAGGCCGCGACCGGGCGCGGATACCCTTCTGGCGCTAGTCGAGACGCTGGAGCAGACCGTCGATGAGTTCGCCGAAGCCAACCCGAATCCTGGCAGCCGGAGCTTCCAGCGGCTCAACCGGGCCGAGTATGAAAGGGCCGTCCACGACCTGTTCGGGCTCGATGTGGACGCGGGAAAGTGGCTGCCGCCCGACCCCTACCTGCACAACTTCGATCACATGGCGGTCTCCCAGACCCTGTCGGCGACGCTGCTCAACGCCTACCTGAATGCCGCCAACGACGTCAGCCGACTGGTGCTCGGCCAAGCGAATGCCAGGCCGGATTCCAAAACGTACCTCGTCCCGAACCGTTTGTCTCAGCACGAGTGGGATCACGTCGAGGGTGCGCCGTACGGGACGCGGGGCGGGATCGTGGTGGACCACCATTTCCCGGCGGATGGCGAGTACGTCTTCGTGATGTCCTTCTGGGCTGGAGATCATGAGCGGTTCGCGAACATGGATATTTCCATCGATGGCGAGCGGGTCGCTCTGCTGGCCATAGAGGAACTGCGCAGGGACGCCGATCTGGGACCCAACTGGATGCAGTTGACGGATCCCATCTTCGTGCGAGCTGGGCAGCACCGAGTGGGGGCCGCGTTCATCCGGAAGGCCGATGGGCCGTACGCCGACCTGCAACAGCCGTTCGGTTGGTCCAATGCCGGCACCCGGTTCAGAATTGGAACCGGGTTCGTGGTGCTGACGCACCTGAGGGATTTGAGCATCCGGGGGCCCACAGACTCCCAGGGTGTCTCGGAGACCCCGAGCCGGCAGCGGGTGTTCAGCTGCCGACCGACTTCTCCGGACGAAGCGCGGCCGTGCGCCGAAGACATCATCTCCCGGCTGGCGAGACAGGCGTACCGGCGGCCGCTCATGGACTCGGACATGGACGGGCTGATGTCGTTCTACGACAGAGGCGTGGCCGAGGGAGGATTCGAGATCGGGTTGCGGACGGCGCTGGAGGCAATCCTGTCGAGCCCGCACTTCGTATTGCGAGTGGAAGAGTCGTCGGCGGGTGTCCCCCGCTCCGGTGAGAACTATCGGCTGAGTGATTTGGCGCTCGCTTCGCGCCTGTCGTACTTCTTGTGGGGCTCGCAGCCGGATGACGAGCTAGTGGCGCTGGCGAGTGACGGCAAGCTCTCGGATGAGAAGATGTTGGAGCAGCAGGCGAGGCGAATGCTGGAGGATCCCCGCTCGGAGACGTTGGCCACGCGCTTCGCGACCCAGTGGCTCCGGTTGCAGGATCTGGACAGGGTCGAGCCGGACGCGTTTTGGTCCGCCGATTTCAATGAGCAGCTCAGAGCGGCCATGCGGCGGGAGACGGAGCTGTTCTTCTACCACCTCGTGCGCGAGGACCGGAGTGTGCTGGAGCTTTACAGCGCGGACTACACCTTTCTTAACGAGCGCCTTGCCGAGCACTACGGGATTTCGGGTGTGGTGGGGGAGAGCTTCCGGAAGGTTCAGTACCCTGAGGGCGTGGCGCGGCAAGGGCTGCTGGGTCACGGCAGCGTGCTGATGTCGACGTCGATGGGCACGCGGACCTCGCCGGTGTTGCGGGGTAAGTGGGTGATGGAGGTGCTGCTCAACGCCCCGCCGCCGCCGCCGCCGCCGAACGTACCGACCCTGGACGAGACGGAGGGGGTGGCTGACGGGAGGCTGCTCACCACGGGGGAGCGGCTGGCGATCCATCGCCGCAACGCGGTCTGCGCGTCCTGCCACCAGTACATGGACCCCATCGGGGTGGCGATGGAGAACTTCGGCGTCGCTGGGGAATGGCGGGTGCGCGAGAGTGGCTCGCCTTTGGACGCCCGGGGCCAGCTGTACGACGGCACGCCACTGAACAGTGCGGTGGAGCTGTCGAGTGCGTTGCTGAACCGTCCCATCCCGTTGGTGCGCACGTTCACGATGAACCTTCTGGCCTACGCCCTGGGCCGGCGCATAGAGTACTACGATGGGCCCACGATTCGGGCGATCAGCCGGGAAGCCGAGGCGAATGACTACGGAATTTCATCCTTAGTCCTCGGCGTGGTGAAGAGCGATGCCTTCCGGATGAGGCGGGAAGCAGAAGACGTCGTTAGCACGGGGGACAAGTAGCGGGGCAAGACACAAGACATTAAGGACAGCAGCGTCAGCGCTCAATTCTCAACAGAAGAAAGGCTACCATGACCATGCGAATCATCACTGGAAAGCACATTCCCCGCCGCAGCTTCATCCGCGGCATGGGCGCGACGGTGGCGTTGCCGTTCCTGGACGCGATGATCCCGGCCGGGTCCGGGCGGGCGGGGAGCGTGGTGGCCGAGATCGACGCTCGGACGCGACTGGTGTGCATCGAGGAGGTGCACGGTGTGCCGGGGTGCAACGAGTGGGGGGCAAGCCAGTACCTGTTCGCGCCGGAGACGATCGGGCGTGACTTCGAGATGAATTCTCTCAACGTGCTGAAATCGCTCGAGCCCTTCCAGGACTATCTGACGATCATCAGCAACACAGACGTTCGCATGGCGGAGGCCTACGAGCCGGGGGAGATCGGCGGAGACCATTTTCGTTCGACCGCGGTCTTCCTGACTCAAAGCCACCCGAAGCAGACCCAGGGATCCGACATCTACGTGGGGGCTTCCCTGGACCAGATGCACGCGCGGCGGTTCGGACAGGACACGGCTCTTCCCTCGCTGCAGCTGTGCATCGAGAACCTGGGCCAAGGGGGTGGTTGCTGGTACAACTACCACTGCGCGTACACGGATGCGATCAGCTGGGCGTCGCCCTCCGAGCCGCTTCCGATGATCCGCGATCCGCGGGCCGCCTTCGATCTTCTGTTCGGCGCGGGTGGAAGCAGCGAGGAGCGGGCGGTCCGGCAGCGGACCAACCAGAGCATCCTCGACTGGATCGTGGAGGAGGTGGTGACGCTCAAGCGGAGGGTGGGCGCCGAGGACGGTAACCGGTTGGACAAGTACCTGGAGAACGTCCAGGAAGTGGAGCGGCGAATCCGGAAGGTCGAGGCGGTCAACACGAGCGGGGAGGTGCGGGAATTGCCGGAGGCGCCGAGCGGAGTGCCGGACTCCTTCAGGGAGCACATGGAGATCATGTTCGATCTCCAGGTGCTCGCGTTCCAGACAGATATGACCCGGGTGGTGTCGTTCAAGACGGGGCGGGACGCCTCGAACCGGATCCACCCAGAGAGCGGCACGACCACGCCGTTCCATCCCGCATCGCACCACGGGGAAAAGGAGGAAGCGATTCTGGACTTCAACAAGATCGCCCAATATCGCCTCAACCCACTCTCATATTTCGCGGAGAAGCTGAAGGGGAGCACGGAGGGTGACACTCATCTGCTCGACAAGACGGCGATCGTCTGGGGTTCCCCGATGTCCGACGGCAATCTCCATAACCATCGGCGCTGTCCGCTCATCGTGCTCGGCCATGCCAACGGCCAACTCGAGGGCAACCTTCACCTGAAAGCGCCGGACGGCACGCCGATGGCGAACGCGTTCCTGAACCTGTTGCACAGGCTCGGTCACGACGACATGGAGAGCTTCGGCGACAGCACGGGCGAGTTCGCGTTGGGCTTCAACGGCGTCACCGCCGCGGAGGTGTCATAGATGGACACCCGCACGACTCACCCCCGCCTGAGCGTGGGCGTGATGGGAGCGTTGGGCATGGTGGCGATACTGGCGGCTGCCTCCGCCCCTGACTGGCCCGTCGCCGATGCGGCGATGCGAGGCGACGTGGAGGCGGTGCGGGCGTTGCTCCGGCAGGGCGCCGATGCGAACGAGGCCCAGGGTGATGGCATGACGGGCCTGCACTGGGCAGCACAGCGAGGCGATCTCGAGATGGCGGAGCTGTTGATCACCGCGGGGGCGAACGTGCACGCGGGAACCAGGATCGGCCGCTACACACCCCTTCACCTCGCGAGTCGGGCGGGGAGCGCGCCGCTGGCCCAGGCGCTGCTCGAGGCGGGCAGCGACGTGCATGCCGTGACGACCAATAGTGGCGTGACGCCGCTCCACCTGGCGGCTGAGTCGGGCGGGGCGGACGCCATTAGGGTGCTGTTGGGCCACGGCGGGGACGTGAACGCGGGCGAGGGCGCGTGGGACCAGACGCCGCTGATCTTCGCGGCGGCCCACAACCGTCCGGAAGCGATCCGTACGCTCCTGGAACTGGGCGCGGACGCGTCGGTGGCCGAGCGGGTCATCGAGGACGTGGCCCGGCACGCGGCGGTGGACATCGCGGCCCAATACCGACTCTATGAGGTGCTGTTGGAGTTCCGTCCGGGCTGGGTCGACAATGACCTACTCGTCGATCCGTGGGGACCCGTGGATGTGGGTGAGCGCCCTACTCCCGGCCAGATTGAGGTGGCGATCCAGGCCGCGCGCGAGGTGCAGCGCAAGGGCGAAGTCATTCTGACCGACGACGGAGAGGTCCAGGGTATACCGGTGATCTCGACCATGCCGCCCTCCGGCGGGCCGGCTCTGGTGGGGAAGTGGGGTGGTCTGACTCCACTCCTGCACGCGGCCCGAGCAGGGTATAGAGAGGCTTTGCTGGCGCTGCTCGACGGGGGCGCGGACATTAATCAGACGAGTGGGGACGGGACGAGCCCGTTGCTGATCGCCATGCTCAACGGCCATTTCGACCTGGGATTGCAACTTCTGGCGCGGGGTGCGGACGCGAACCTCGCCAGTGAGTCCGGGGCTACTCCGTTGTATGCAGTGATAAACGTGCAGTGGTCGGGGAAGTCGTTCTACCCGCAGCCGCGAGCGCATGAGCAGCAGAAAGCGAATCACTTGCAGGTGATGGAGGCCCTGCTCGAGGCCGGAGCGGATCCGAACGTGCGGCTGACCAAGAACCTGTGGTGGGCCCATCAGCGTCTCGTGAGCGCGAACCTCAAGGGGACGACGCCGTTCTTCCGCGCCGCGTTGGGCCTGGACGTCGCTGCCATGCGTCTGCTGGTGGCGCACGGAGCCGATGGGTCGATGCCCAGCAGGAAGCCGGCTGCGCGGGGATTCAGGTTTCCTCCGTCCAGTAGTGTTCAGGAGGAGGATCCCAGCGGCGTGCCGCCGGTACCCGTGGGTGGGCCAGCCATGTACCCGATCCACGCGGCAACGGGCGAGGGCTACGACCAGCGGGCCGCGAATGAACACCGCCACGTACCAGGCTCGTGGCTACCAGCCGTCAAGTACCTGGTCGAGGAGATGGGAGCGGACGTGAACGGGAGGGACCTGAACGGCCGGACTCCGCTCCATAACGCTGCTTCGCGTGGTGACAACGAGGTCATCCTATATCTGGTGGAGAAGGGTGCCGATGTGATGGCCGTGAACCGCCAGGGGCAGACGACCGTCGACATGGCGAA
Source organism: Longimicrobiales bacterium (assembly GCA_965226625.1). GTDB lineage: Bacteria > Gemmatimonadota > Gemmatimonadetes > Longimicrobiales > Gaopeijiaceae > UBA1138. The sequence goes on along the minus strand of CBDDDK010000003.1, from coordinate 1,151,993 downwards.
CAGTCCGAGCTATAACGTTCGACCGTTTCCGGAGACGATCGCGCTGCTGGAGAGCCTGGGCGCAAAAAACAACCAAAATTGCGCCTTGTGCTGATCTCAGCCCGGTTCTAGCTTGTGCTCCAGTGTACCAGTGTACCAGCACTGTAGACTCCGAGCGATACCCGAACCACAAGGAGGTTGATTTATGCAAGTTCCTCGTTTGATGGTGAAGTCTATAATCACATCCGAACAACAGAAGGAGGTCGATCATGCAATTTCCTCGTTTGGTGGCGAAGCTAATGACCACCGCTCTGCTCGCAGTGGCGTTCGCTGCGGGTCCCTTGTCCGCGCAGGAGGGTACTGTCGTCGGGCAAGTGACCGAGGCCGGCACCCTGCGGCCTCTGGAGAGCGCGCAAGTGAGCATCACGGGTGAGAATCTCGGAGGCCTGACCAACGCCGCCGGTCGCTTCGTCCTCGTCGGCGTCCCAGTCGGGACGCACGAGATCGAGGTCCGCTTCGTCGGGTACGCCACCCAGACTTCGCAGGTCACGGTAACGGCTGGTGAGACGGCGGTCGTGGAGGTCTCGATGCAAAGCCAGGCGATCTCCCTCGACGAGCTGATCGTCACCGGCACCGGGGTTGTGACGGAGCGGCGCCGGCTCGGGCAGACCGTGGAAACCCTTAGCGGCGATATGATCGCCGCCGCGCCCGTATCCAGCATCACGGAAGCGCTTTCGGGCCGGGTCAACGGGATGCTTCCCTCTATAGCCACCGGCGTCGGCACCTCCCCAATGATCATTCTGCGCGGAGTGGCCAGCCTTAGCCAGCGGAACGCCCCGCTCATCTACATCGACGGGGTCCGCGTAGACAACACCTTCAGCAAGGTCGGCAGCCAGCGGCAGGGCTCGAGCATCGACCGACTGAACCCGTACGATATCGAGCGCATTGAGATCATCAAGGGCGCCGCCGCCGCGACCCTCTACGGCACCGAGGCGTCCAGCGGCGTCATCCAGATCATCACGAAACGTGGGGTGAGCGGTGCTCCGCAGTGGACGGTCGGCGTCGGGATGGAGGGCACGAAGATCCCGCAGGGCCGAGTCAAGGACAGCTGGGGGTACGATTTTGCCACCAGCTCGTTGATCGACGGTGGCAAGCCGGCCCTCGATTATATCGGCGGCTGGGGATCCGCGCAGGACTATTCCGCTTCCGTCCGCGGTGGCACCCAAAATGTCCAGTACTTCGCCTCGGGACGGATCCGCGACGAAGTCGGCAACATGGGACGCGCGTATCGTGACTACCAGGGTGTCCTGGACGCTAATCTGCGCACGGGCCTCAACTTCCAGGCCACGGACAGACTCGAGTTTCGCGTGGACCTGAACACAGTCCGGAGCGACCAGCGCGCGCCCTCAGACAACGGCCTGAGATGGGGGAGCGGATATCTGTGGGGGTTCTGGCTGGCCACGCCGCGTAACCCGTCCCCGGACTTCCCGTACGGCGGGCGCTACAGCGTCAACGCCTACGAGATCGCGTGGCCACCGCCGCACGGCTACAGCGGGTTCCTTGCGGACGCGGATCATCGCTTGCCCCTGAACAGCGAGATCATCACCAGCTCCGAAGCGCGGCAGGACGAAAACCGCCTGACGCTGAGCGGGGCGATCACCTACGACTGGGGGAGTGGCGTGCGGTCCGAGCTGATCCTGGGCCGCGACAGGGTCGCCGATGAGTATATTGAACAGCTCTCGAAAGGCCTCAACATCAGCGTCCCCGAGGGCTCGCGCACCGTGAAGACCGCCGAACGCAAACAGACGACGGTGGACTTCAAGACCTCCTGGCAGTACGAGGTCAATCCCGACGTCACCTCCACGCTGGTCGTCGGCGGTCAGAGCTTCTGGGAGGAGGAATGGATCAGAAGCTTCGGCGCGACGGACTTTCCCCTGAACCAGCTCAGCACCCTGCCGGCCGGGTCCCTAGTCCGGTCGCCTGACGAGTCCTTCCGGGAGGTCATCAACGCCGGTGTGTACGTTCAGGAGGAAGTGGGTTTGTTTGACAAGCTGTACCTGAACGCCGGTATCCGGGTCGATGGTAACTCGGCCTTCGGTGAGAACTTCGACTTCCAGGTGTACCCGAAGGGCGGCGCATCCTGGGTCGTGTCCGATCATGACTTCTGGGATTTTGGGACCTTTGACCAGTTCCGCCTGCGTGGGGCGCTCGGCGCGGCGGGGCAGCAGCCCGGTGCGTTCGACGCCACCCAGACGTGGGTACCAGGGGTAGGCGTTGACAACCTCTCCGTCTTGAGCCCCGGCAATCCCGGCAATCCGGACCTGAAGCCGGAGCGCACCCTCGAATGGGAGATCGGAGCCGACATGGGATTCGCGGGAGGCCGGGTGGGGTTGGACCTTGTGTATTACAACTCCAAGACCACCGACGCGCTTTTGCCCGTGCCTTCCGCTGCTTCGTTGGGGTTCAGCCAGCCGTCGGTCCAGAACATCGGCGAGATCGCGAACCAGGGGATCGAGGCCTCGCTGAACGTGGCGTGGCTCCGGCGTCCCAATCTGAGTTGGTCGACCACCTTCTCGGCCGCCTTGAACGACTCGGAGATCGTCGATCTGGGTGGCATACCCAGCTACCGGATTGACATCGCCGGCGGCCGCAGCCTGCGCCGGTACTATACTACGATGGCGGAGGGGTTCTCCCCCGGGGCGTGGATTGCGCCGGTGAAGGATCCCAATAACCCGTATTCGGTGTCTGTGCCGATCGATCAGGTGAGCAGGCTGAACCAGATCACGCCCAACATTCTCAAGAACTCCGCGGGTGGGGATTCGCTCGCCTACCAGGGGCGCCCCCTTCCGCTGTGGACCGGGAGCTTCCTCACGTCGCTCAACGTTGGCGGCGTCACCATCAACGCCACGTTCACGGGCGCCCTCGATTACCACATGTTCTCCGAGGTGTCGCTGATCCAGGACGCCGCGAGCAGGACTTCGTCGCGGGTGGCCATCATGGAGGCGGCGTTGGACAACCCGAACACCACGACGGCGGAGCGGCAAGCGATCGTCGAGGATTTCGGCAACCGTCATCCTTCGGTGATCCCGGACTATCTCACATCGGCCGACTTCATCCGCTTCGCGGACCTGTCCATGAGTTTCAACGTCCCCGACCGGTTCATCTCGGGGCTCGGCAGCATGCAATCTTTGGGGGTGAGGGTGTCGGCGACCAACCTCTTCCTGTGGAACGAGTGCGCGTTCTGCATGTCGGATCCCTTGACGCCGTATCATGGGGTGCCAGAGGCACGGTCCGGTGGACCGAACTCCGCGTTCGGTATGAATTCGGATTACGGCCAGACGCCGAGCCCCAGACGGTTTGGTTTGCGCCTGCAGGCGACGTTCTAAGCTAGAGCGGACGTACTGTGTCTTCCGTGACACACGACGCTCGTCGTGTGTCACGGAAGACGGCGGGATTTCCTGACGAGAAACCTGAAGAGAGATAAAGGGGGAGTTATGCGAATACGAATGGTTAGCGTTCTTTTGTTCACCGCCTTCGTGGCAGCGGGGTGCGGCGATCTTTTCGATGTCCAGAACCCGGGCAGCCTCACGACCGACCAGTTGGACGAGCCTGACCTGGTCAATGCTCTGGCGAACACACCCGAGGCCGAGGTCTGCGACGCCTGGGATAGCATGGTAGCAGCCAACGCGCTGCAGTCCGACGACATCACTTTCATAGGGAGCTTCACCTTCACCGAACTCCACATGTGGGGACACATGCAGGGGTACAACGCGACCCAAAATTCTGTTTTCAACAGCATGGCGACCGCCCGCTGGATAGCGGAGGACGTCACCGACAGATTGAAGGCGAATAACCCCTCCCATGCGCTGATCCAAAACGGCGTCTACTGGGGGGCGTTCGCTCGGGTGGCGTTGGCCGATCATTTTAATTCAGTGCCCTTCGACGGCGGCGCGGCCCAGACGCCGGCTGCCGTGCTCGAGGGCACGCTCGCGCTGTTCGACGAAGTGGTTGCGGGTTCGCCTGACGTGAACCTGCGCGCGGCGGCGCTCGGTTCGAAGGCCCGTGTCCTGCGCTCGCTCTACTTCGAGCGCGGCATGCAGGGGGCCGATTTCACGGCCGCCATGGCTGCGGCCGAGGCGGCGCTGGCGATGAAATCCGATTTCAGCTTCGTCTGCCACTACGCGGCGCCGGGGTCTCAGAACAGCCTCAACACTTACCATCGGAACATATTGAATGTTGTCCTCGATCCGCGGAACATCGCGATCCTGGATCCAGTCGGCGGCCTGCGGGACCCGCGCATCGACATCGGTCCGGCGGAGGTGGCTGCGCCGCCACCTCATACGGGTCAGGTCCACCGATTCTTCAAGTATCCCGGGCTCGATGCGGATCTTCCCGCCAGCCGCTGGGCCGAGGCACGGCTGATTCTGGCGGAAGGCAACCTGCTCGCGGGCAACCTGCCCGAGGCGGTGAGCCAGATAAATCTGGTGCGTGCGGCCGCCGGGCTGCCCGCGTTCGCGAGTACCGATGCGGCCGCGATCGAAACCCAGCTCAAGTACGAGCGCAGGCTGGAGTTCATTGTGGAGGGCCGGCGCCTCCAGGACCACCGCTACTACGGCAACGTCCCGTGGCAATGGGACGATGTCACCCGGGCAATGGGAACCGATCGCCGCTGGCCCCTCTCGGCGGAGGAGATCGCCGGCAACGAAAATGTCTCGGGCTGAGTAACGGCGTCCGCGCCTCATTAGCGGACGGAAAGGGCGTCATCGGTGGGTTTGCCGATGGCGCCCTTTCCGCGTTCGTCCCCTACTGCCAATCCTTATTGACAGCTGGAAGTCCGCGCCGTACGATGCGCCGATCTCGGCGAGCCGATCATGATCCTGCCCGCGAAGGCCGGACGTTCGCTGCGTCCCAGTCACTTCGTAGGGGGCAGCATGGAAAGTTTGATCGCGAGACTGCTAACGCAATTCGAGTCGGGCAAGATGAACCGACGCGAACTTATCCGGAGCCTGGCGCTGGCTGCGACGGGTACCGCGGCGGCCACGAAGGCCGCATCCGCCGCCGCCGTGCCCGCGGCGGGGGCTCAGCGCGCAGGGTTCACTACGGTCGGTCTGAGCCACCTTTCGTATCAGGTGGCCGATTATAGAGTGTCGCGAGACTTCTATCGAGACTTCTATGTGGACCTGATGGGAATGGAGGTAGCGCTCGACGCGGACACGGGTGGTCGTGCCGGTGAGTCTCTTCTTACTTGGTCGGGCGGCCGAGGGCCGCTGGAGTACATGATCGTGCGCAATCGCACGACGCGATCCGGTCAGCCCGTCGACCCCAATCCTGGACCTCGTATCGATCACATCGGGTTCGAGATCGAGGATTGGGACACAAAAGGGGTGGAGGATGAGTTGAAGAGCCGAGGCTATGAGCCGTTCCCCGATACTGAAGACAGCTGGTTCATCCCGGATCCGGATGGCTACAATCTTCAAATCTGTGGCCCGGGCTTGAGTGCCGAGAATCCCGTCTACAAGGGCTAGGGGCTAGGGGTAGTGCTGTAACAGAGCCCCTCGACAAAAACGACTATCTCCGCTTCGACTTGGTGAGACTATCATGAAGAAGATCTGTATCGGTCTGCTTGCGTCCGTTCTTCTTGGGCTGGGCGGCTGGGCTTGCGCGAACGTCGATGAGGCTGTGGTCGTTCGCACGAATGAACCGATGGGCAACGGTGGCATGGTGAGCTCGGCACACGAGCTGGCCACCTTGGCCGGGGTCGAAGTGCTGGAGAACGGTGGCAACGCCTTCGACGCGACAGTCGCGGTGGCGGCCGCGTTGACCGTCGTGGAGCCGCAGAACTCCAACCTCTTTGGCGGCTACGGCACGGTTGTCACTTACGAGGCCGACAGTGGCGATCTTCGTTATCTCGACATGAACGGCCGGTTCCCCAAGGCGACCAACGCGGATGTCTTCCGAGCGGCGGACGATCTGAGGGTCATGCTGCGTACGGCGCAGTCGGTCTCGACGCCGGCCAACCTCCACGGCTTCGAGGCGTTGTGGCAGGAGTACGGCACGCAGCCGTGGACTGACCTGCTGGCCAGCGCCGTGCAGCATGCGGCGGAGGGGGTCGAGGTGAGCGAGCCGATGGCCCGCTCCATTGCTGGCACGTGGCAATACTTTTCAGAGTACGCGAAGGCGATCTACGGCAAGGACGGTGAGCCGCTCGAGGCGGGAGACCTGATCGTACAGACCGACCTCGCCGAAGCGTTTCGGCTGGCGGCCGAGCTGGGTGGCGAGGCGCTTTATGGTGGGCCCGTCGGCGAGCTGATGGTCGCCGAGATGGAGCGCGGGGGTGGCTTTCTCGCCATGGAGGATCTCGTCGAGCACGAGGCGGAGTGGTTCGAGCCGGTCGAGATCGATTATCGCGGCCACCAGGTCGTGACTGCCGGGGCGCCCTCGAACTCGTTCGCCGCGCTGGTCGCGGCCGGCATCATGAGCCGCTACGACAACGTGACGCTCGGCTTCAACAGCACCGCCTATCTGCACCGCTTCGCGGAAGCGGTGAAACACGCTTCCTGGACGCGGCTGAAGTACGCCGGCGGACCCGAAAAGGACCCGCCGCCTTTCGACCTGCTGCTCTCCGACGCGTACTGGCAGGAGGCGGCAGACGCGCTCGATGCCCACGCAGCCACGGGCTTCGATCCGCCGGGCCAGGTGACGACGGAGGGGGAGGAGACGACCCACTTCGTAGTCGCCGATCGCTGGGGCAACGTCGTCTCGGCGACCATCACCCTGGGCCAGGGTTTTGGCAGCGCGGTGATGGTCGAGGGGGCCGGCATCTGGCTCAACAATTCGATGGCGTACTCCACCTTCTTCCCTGCCGGCAACCCGATGGACGCGCTGCCGGGCAGTCGCAAGCACTCGTCGATGAGTCCGACCATCATCCTTCGAGACGGGCGACCGTGGGCCGCCATCGGCTCACCGGGGGGCCACACGATCCAGCAGAGCGTGGCGCAGCTGGTGGTCGACCTGATCGACTTCGAGATGGCCATCCAGGAGGCACTCGACGTGCCGCGAGTGGCTTTCTCCGAGCCGGACGTGCTCCTCATAGACCAGCGCGTTCCCGAGGAGATCCGCCAACAGCTCGCGACGATGGGACACAACGTGCGTGAGACGAGTGGCGTCGGCCTGCCTCACGGTCTCCGCATCCAGTACGACGCCAGCGGCGACGTCTCCCTGTTCTTCGGCGCTGCCGACAGCCGAGGGATCGGCAAGGCGATCGGGTTGAGCGTGGCGCCAGGCCCCTGATCCGCTAGCGGAGGGGCGCGGACGAGCTTCGCCGCCCGCTGGACCGGCGCCTCTCGAGGCAGTCACGGTTGGCGGCGTGGCCACTCTTGACCGCATCGTTGAAACCCGCGAGCCCATGTGCGTTCTAGTATATTGGCCTCGAAAGACTGATTTGGTCCGCGCCTCCGCGCCGTGCCCGTGCTCATCGTGAGGATGACCATCACTAGCCAGCCGACCTGGACTCGCTCGGGCTCGGGTCGCCGCATGTCATCTCTCACGGCCGCGACCGTTCGGGCCTTCGTCTTGCTGGCGGCGATGCTATTGGGGGCTACGCCCTGCTTCGGGCACGCTCAAGCCACGGACGGGGAGGGCAACATGCCCGCCTGGCCACCGCGGCTCCAGCAGGGCCGAGTCGTACTGGATGGCCGAGCGGATGAGCCGGTGTGGAAGGGAGCTTGGACAGTCCCCGATCTTCACCAGCTCACCCCCAATGAGGGGGAGCTCCCCAGCGAGTTGACCGCTGTCCGCATCTTCTACGACGACGAGGCCATGTACGTGGCAGCCCAGGTCCAGGAAAGCGATGCTTCGGCCGTCGTGGACCGGTACTTCGAGCGCGACGCCTACCACCGCTCGGACCAGGATGGGATCGGCATTATCCTGGACACCGATGGCGACCCGCGGACCGGCTACGGGTTCATCGTCACTCCGTCCGGCGGGCGCACTGACATCGCCGTCCGCGACAACCTTGGCACGCCGAGTTGGAACACTGACTGGAACGCCTTCTGGGAGGCGGAGTCGATCCGGGACGAGGAGGGATGGAGCGTGGAGATGAGGATCCCGTTCTCCAGCCTTCGCTTCGAGCCCGACGCGGACGGAGACGTGCGCATGGGTCTCATCGTCTGGCGCTACGTGGCCCGAAACGGCGAGTTCGATGTGTTCCCCGCGATCCCGAATAATTGGAGGAACAGCGCCTACAAGCCCAGCCAGGCGAGCCCCATCGTCTTCCGGGGGATCGAGCCGCGCCGTCCCCTTTACCTCAAGCCCTATGTGCTGGGAGGGATGAACCAGCGCAACCTGGTGGCCGAGACCGGCGACTCCTACACGGGGGAGAGCAGTTGGACATCCGAGCTGGGAGGGGACCTCAAGTACAACGTCACCAGCAACCTGGTCCTCGACCTCACCGTGAACACGGACTTCGCCCAGGTGGAGGCCGACGACCAGATAGTCAACTTGGAGCGATTCTCCCTTTTTTTCCCCGAGAAGCGGGATTTCTTCCAGGAGCGCTCGGATCTCTTCGAGTTCTCGGTCCCGGGCAAGCGTGAGAGCCTCTTCCACAGTCGGACCATCGGGATCGTGGATGGCCAACCCATCCCCATCCACGGCGGGGCGCGGCTGACGGGTCACTACGGGGACTGGGACGTGGGAATCCTGAACATGCAGACGGCGGCGGCCACGGTGAATGACCAGAACGTGGCATCGGAGAACTTCGGGGTGGTCAGACTGCGGCGGCCGGTCGGGGACCGGGGGTCGTACGTGGGCGGGATGCTCACCTCGCGAACCGACCTGAGGTCGGCCTACAACCTCGTCTACGGCCTGGACGCCGACTTGCATATCGTCGACGACTACTTCGTGGACATGAAGGTCGCCCAGAGCGTGGAGCCCGATGCGGACCCGCTGGCCAGCATCATGGCCTCAATGTTCTTCCAGCGGAGGATCAACCGAGGGCTCTTCATCGGAACCTCCTACAGATACGTCGGGCCCGACTTCAACCCGGCGGTGGGATTCATGCAGCGAACAGGGTTAAACCGTGCGGCCAACCGGATCGCGTACACCTGGTTTCCCTCTACCGAGAGCTCCATCCAGAACCACAGCCTGGCCCACCTCGTCCAGGTGCACTGGGACCACCACTTCGAGCGACTGCAGACCCATTTCCAAAACGTGGCTTGGAACTTCGACTTCAGAAACAGCTCGTCGGCACACACGGAGGTGAATTTCACCGAGGACGTGGTGGAGCAGCCGTTCGAAGTGGGAAGCGCGGGGATCCTGGAGGGGCGCTACCGGTTCGTGGGTGGCGTAGTGCGCTACGGCTCCCCATCCGGCCGAGCGCTCCAGGCGGGAGGAGAGCTCAGCGGGGGCGGCTACTACGGGGGTGATCGGCTGGGCGTCTCCGTCAACCTCTCCTGGAATCCCGGGCCGTACCTCTCCATGGAGACCGAGGGCATCTACAACCGCATCCACGTGCCCGCCGGAGATCACAACGTGCTGATCAGCCGAGTCAGGATCGGGACCTCGCTGTCCCGAAGTCTCACGCTTAGTGCGCTCATCCAGCACCACTCGGGCGAGCAGACTCTCTCGCCCAACGTCCGCATCCGCTACAACCCGCGGGAGGGAAACGATTTCTACCTGGTCTACAACGAGGGGATCAATACCTCCCTCTCGCCCGCAGGGCCGGGCCTCCCCCGGGTCCCGCGCTCCCAGGCCCGCTCGATCCAGCTCAAGTACGCTTACACGTTCGTTCGCTGAGCAATGTCTTTCTCGCTTGCACGTCTTTCGATGTCGCGATGGATGCTCGTCGGAACGGTGCTAGCGGTGGCCACGGTGCCCGCTCGGCTACGACTCCTCGTTGGACAGCCTTCTTCTAGGCCCCCTGCCGCTTCTCGTCACGATGAGCCCGGCTCTGGCGGGTGTAGTGAGGGCTGTACACGAGCCCGAAGCGAGTGGTCTCGCGGTGCTGGACCTTGTCCTGGCTGAACTCTTCGCGGCTCTTCTTGATCTGCTCGAGCTCCTCTGCAGTGACGTCGCGCAGCTTGATCTCTTCGCGGGGCACTAAGTGCACCTGCCCTATCGGCAAGCTGTGGCTTCCGGGGAGGCCTTGACCGGGCTGCATGACGTAACGGAATTCGGAGTGGTGGGCGTACCAGTCCGTCTCGACCCGCACGACGAGCATAGGTGCCAGTGGAGGGTCGATCATGTTCAGAACGGGGCCGTACACGGTATCCCAGCCCTCGGGGGTCTTGAAGTTGTACGCGCCCCGGAGCGTGATCGCGCCCGGAGGGGTGCCGAAGTCCTCGGGGACGACGAACGCGCGCGCCATTCTGCAGGCACCTTCCTCCGTGACCGGCGGATCAGGCATAGCGAACGTGACGTCTTCCTGTATCATGCCCACGCTAGCGATGGGCAGCTCCCAGCTCACCGAGAAGATCGGGTCCCAGCCCCCCGTCGGGTTGCTCATGAAGTATTTGAACTCGTAGCGCCCGTTTCCCTGGTAGTCTACGTAGAACGCCTCGTTTTCCTCCAACGGCGGATACACCAGGTACCCGAGCCCGCTGCCGGCCTCAAGAACCGGGCAATGCCGAGCGTGCTGCGGCAACAGCGGTCGCTGACTCTCGTTGCGCGGCTTCAGACCGACGCCGGGCCGACCCGAGTGCGGCCAGAGCTGGACTTCCATTGAGCGTCTCGTTCGGCGGGATGACTAGGGAACGCAAGATCCCTCGGCCCGCGGCGCTTGACAAGCCCGTGTGTGAGGAGACCGCTGGACATTCCCCGCCACCTGGGCCTGATGTGCGACACGAATTTCGCCCAGGTCGAGGTCGATAAGCAGCAGGTCGATTTGACACGGTTCAACCTCTTTACTTTCCGGAAAAACGGTGGTTCTTCCTCGAAAAATGTGTGAATCTTCACCGTTGGGAAGCATGGAGTGAACCTCTCGTCCAGTAGGCGGATGGACGTCGATCGTATACCGGCGGTCCAATCCTCGAGCGGAGCACCGTCGGCCGAACCACGCGCTTCACATTCTTGTCCGCGGGGAGGCCCCAGCTTATGGTTCCGACAAGCGTAGGAGGGCATCCGGACACGAGACAGGGAGTCGCACCATGATGGGTAGAGGGAAGAGAATCCGCAGGACTCCGCGCTCAGTGCGCCATGCCGTGCTCCTCGGCGCGTCCGTGCTCGGCGTTGCCTGGGCCTCCGACGTGAGTATCGCGTCGGCCGCCGTTCGAGCGCCCCAGACGGAGCAGCGGATCGTCCTCGTCACCGGCTCGACCAGCGGGCTGGGGCGCGAGGTCGCGCGCAGGCTCGCGTCCACCGGCGCCCACGTCATCGTCCACGGCCGGAACCAGGAGCGGGGGATGGCGCTCGTGGAGGAGATCGAGCGCGAGGGGGTGGGGAGCGCCCGCTTCTACCGGGCGGACTTCGCCTCCCTGAAGGAGATCCGGGAATTCGGCGAGACGATCCTGCGCGACTACGACCGCCTGGACGTCCTCGTCAACAACGCCGGGATCGGGTCGCGGGTCCCCCCCGTCCGGACCCTCACCGAGGACGGCTACGAGCTCCGCTTCCAGGTGAACTACCTCTCCCATGTCCTACTCACCCAGATCCTCCTAGACCGGATCGTGGCCAGCGCTCCCGCCCGCATCGTGAACGTGTCCTCCGGTGGTCAGACTCCCATCGACTTTGACGACCCGATGATGGAGGAGGGGTACAGCGGCCTGAGAGCGTACAACCAGAGCAAGCTCGCCCAGGTGATGTACACGTTCGAGCTGGCGCAGAAGCTCGAGGGCACCGGCGTGGTGGTGAATACCCTCCATCCCGCCACCTTCATGGACACGCGCATGGCTCGGATGGGCGGATTCGTGCCCCGGAGCACCGTGGCGGAAGGGGCGGATGGGGTCATGAAACTGATCGAAACCGCGGACCTGGACAGCGGCCAGTACTTCAATCGCCTGGAACCGGCCCGGGCCAACGACCAGGCGTACGACGAGGAGGCCCGGGCAAGGCTGTGGAAGCTCAGCGAGGAGCTCGTCCGCGGATCATGACCCTGTCGGCGAAAGGTCTCTAACCTCTTACATCGAGGGCCAACCGGACTGATCGTAGGGGTTCTCCCCACAGGATTCTGTGGGTCTTTCCCCACTGTTCGTGGAATCCGGAGCGACCACCTTCAACCGACCGCCAGCCCCGGGTGGATGCGTTGCTGTCCACGCCGCACGGAACTAGCTTCTTCGCATATTAGTTCGCGTGACAGGGGGGGCGTGCGGCACAACGCATGAGCACTTTCGCTACCGTCCGTCAGCTCCAGCAGTGAGGTAGAGCCAGTGAGACTTCTCGCCCTATTCGTCGGGATCGCCGGCATGACCGCCGCGCTGGGACTTGAGGCCGGAGGCGGCGGCTCGGAGTTGAACGAGCGAGCGCCACAGGCTGCGCCCCTCGGGGTCGTCGGTACGGGCGGCGCCGCGGCACACTACCGTGGGGCGCCGGCGTACAGCTTGCCGCTGGCCCACAACGCCTCCCTCGCCGGCACCCTCCAAGCGGAGGGGGACTCGCGGGGCGGACCCGGGGAGGAGCCCGACCTTTCGCCCGAGGATCTCAACGCTGTGATCCAGAGGTACTGCGCCTCCGTCTGCCACAACAGCATAAGGCTGAGGGGCAACCTGTCGCTCGAGGCTTTCGACGTGGCGCAGGCCCCGCAGATGGCGGAGACGGCGGAAAAGGCGATTACCAAGCTGCGCGCGGGCATGATGCCTCCGCCGGGGAGGCGGCGACCGGGTGGCGACACGCTGCTGACCCTTGTGGAGACGCTTGAGCGGACAATGGACGAGGCGGCCGCCGCCAACCCGAATCCGGGCGGCCGGCCCTTCCAGAGGGTCAATCGGGCCGAGTACAAGAGGGTGATCCGTGACCTTCTGGGACTGGACGTGGACCCCGGAGAGTGGCTGCCACTCGACTCGTATCTGGCGAACTTCGACAACATGGCGAACGCGCAGACGCTTTCGCCTGCGGTGCTCGAGGCCTACCTCGCCGCGGCCAACGAGGTCGCCCGGTTGGCGCTGGGCAACCCCAACGCACCGTTTGCTCCTAGGACGTACGACATCCCGCGCTCAATCTCGCAGCATGCGTGGGACCACATCGAGGGCACGCCGGAGGGCACGCGGGGTGGAGTCGCGGTTGACCACAATTTCCTGGCGGACGCCGAGTACGTTTTCGAGGCGCTGCTGTGGACTGGAGACGTCGCTCGGTTCGAGGATCTGGATGTCTCCATCAATGGAACACGTGTTGCCCTGCTCCCCGTGGAAGTGTTGGGGGGCGATGCGGACATGGGTCCTGGCTGGATAATTCGGACGGATCCGGTGTTCGTTCGCGCGGGACAACACCGGGTGGCGGCGGCGTTCATCCGCAAGACAGAGGGACTGTACGACGATGTGATTCGTCCGCACGACTGGTCCCTGGCGGGCACCAGGGAGTTCGTGACCTATGGGCACACGCTGCTGCCTCACCTGAGGTCGCTGAGCATCATCGGTCCCTACAACCCGACGGGCGTATCCGAAACGGCCGGCCGACGGCGGATTTTCACTTGCCGCCCGACTTCTCCGGATCAAGCGCGGCCCTGCGCGGAAGAAATCGTCTCCCGGCTCGCCACACAGGCGTACGGGCGGGTGCTGACCGACAGGGACTTCGACGGCCTGATGTCGTTCTACGACGCCGGCGCGGCGGAAGCAGGGTTCGAGATCGGTATCAGGACCGCCCTCGAGGCGATCCTCGTGAGCCCGCACTTCATCTTCCGGGTCGAGAGAGCGCCGGAGGGTGTCCGGGCGGGTGAGGCCTATCAGATCGGCGACATGGACCTGGCGTCGCGCCTGTCGTTATTCCTCTGGGGTAGGTTGCCGGACGACGAGCTCGTCCAGATCGCCAACGCAGGCAGGCTCTCGAAGGACGAGGTGTTGGAGCAGCAGGTGGGACGGATGCTCGAGGATCCCCGCTCGGACGCGCTGGCCACCCGTTTCGCGGCCTCCTGGCTGCGCATGCAGGACATGGGCAAGGTGCAACCGGACGCGTTCTTTTACCCGAATTTCACCGGGCAGCTTCGCGATGACATGCGGCGGGAGACGGAGATCTTCTTCGATCACATCCTACGCGAGGACCGGAGCTTGATGGAGCTGTTCAATGCCGACTACACGTTCGTCAACGAGCGTCTGGCCCGGCATTATGGGATTTTAGGCGTGGTAGGGGAGTCGTTTCGGCGGGTGCAGTATCCGGACGCCAGGCGGCGAGGATTGCTGGGCCAGGGCAGCGTCCAGCTGCTGACGTCGATGGGCAACCGGACTTCGCCCGTGCTGCGCGGGAAGTGGGTCATGGAGGTTCTGCTGGGCACGCCGCCGCCGCCGCCGCCGCCGGGCGTACCCCCCCTGGAGGAAACGGAGGGTGTGACGGACGGACGTATGCTGACGACGCGGCAACGGATGGAGAAGCACCGCTCGAACCCGACCTGCCTGGCGTGTCATCGATTCATGGATCCCATTGGGCTTGCGCTCGACAACTTCGGTGTCACGGGCGAATGGCGGACCCGGGAGAACGGGATGCCGTTGGACACCCGTGGCGACTTCTACGACGGGACGCCGATATCGAATCTGCCGGAGCTGTTGGGTGCGATGCAAAAGCGGCCGACCCTCCTGCTGAGAAACTTTACCGTGAATCTCATGGCATACGCCGTGGGCCGGAGGGTGGAGTACTACGATCAACCCACTATTCGGGCGATCGTCAGGGGAGCGGAAGCGAATGGTTACAAGATGTCGTCCTTTGTGCTGGGCGTCGTCAAGAGCCCCTCGTTCCGGATGACGACAAAAAGCACCGTCGCGCTGGGTGCTGGCGAGGACTAAGTTGTAGGCTGAGATCGTAGCAACGAGCACTATACAATCACGAGCATCTCGGGAGACCGGATCATGGCATTCATCAGCGGAAAGCACATCCCCCGCCGTACGTTTCTCCGTGGTATGGGCGCTACGGTGGCGTTGCCGTTCCTCGACGCGATGATCCCCGCCGGCCGCCTGTGGAGGGCGGAGGAGATCAACAAGACGCGCCTGGTATGTATCGAGGAGGTGCATGGCACCGCCGGGTGCAACGAGTGGGGAGCCAGCCAGTACTTCTACGCTCCGGAGAAGCTCGGCCGCGACTTCACGATGAGCCCGGCAAGCGCGCTGAAACCGTTCGAGCCCTTCCAGGACTACCTGACCGTCGTCAGCAATACCGACTGCCGCATGGCGGAGGCGTTCACCAGCCCGGAGATCGGCGGCGACCACTTCCGCTCGACGGCGGTCTTGCTGACGCAGGCGCACCCGAAGCAGACCCAGGGCTCCGACATCTACGTGGGTACCTCGCTCGACCAGTTGCACGCGCAGCGTTTTGGTCAGGACACTCCCCTGCCGTCGATGCAGATGTGCATCGAGCCGACAGACCAGGCGGGCGGTTGTTGGTATAACTACCATTGTGCGTACACGGATGCGATGAGTTGGGCGTCTCCCACTCAGCCGCTCCCTGTGATCCGGGACCCACGGGTCGCCTTCGACCGGCTGTTCGGTGCAGGCGGAAGCCCGGAGGAGCGGGCGATTCGCAGGCGGACCAACCGGAGCATCCTCGACTGGGTCGCCGAGGAGGTGTCATGGCTGAAGGGAGAAGTGGGGTCGGAGGACCGCCAGCGGATTGACCGGTTTTTGGAAAATGTGCGCGAGGTGGAGCGCCGGATCGAGCTGACCGAGACGCGGAACGCCAGTGGAGCGGCGCGGGAACTGCCCGAGGCGCCGACTGGAGTCCCCGATTCGTACTCGGAGCACATGAGGATGATGTTCGACATCCAGTTGTTGGCGTTCGAGATGGACTTGACCCGGGTGGTATCGCTCAAGACGGGGCGGGACGCCTCCAGCCGGATCTTTCCGGAGAGCGGCGTGGACAAGCCGTTCCACGCGGCGTCCCACTACGGGACCGACCCTGAGACGATCGCGGAATACAACGAGCTTTGCCGGTATCGAATGGGCACGATCGCCCCCTTCGTGGAGAAGCTGAAGAATACGGTGGAAGGGGACACGCACCTACTGGACAAGACAGTGATTCTCTGGGGCTCCGCAATGGGCGACTCCAACATCCACCAGCACCGTCGGTGTCCGCTCATTATGCTGGGCCGTGGCAACGGGGTGCTGGAGGGGAACCTGCACGTCAAGGCTCCCGACGGGACGCCCATGGCGAATGCGATGCTGAGCCTGCTGCACGGGCTCGGGCACGATCACATGGACAGCTTTGGCGACAGCACCGGCGAGTTGCCGCTCTCCCAGCCGACGACCGCGGTGACCGCGGCGGACCGTACCGGGTCGATCTGAGTGGCAGCGGGAAGGAGCGGGGAGGTAACCGGGTCGCAGCCCAGCACAAAAGGGAGTGGAGACGTATGAAGATCGGCCCATCGGTAGAGATCGTGGGTGCCCTCTTGATGGTGGCTCTGATCTCCGGCGAAGCGACTTCGGCGGTGGTTCAAGCATCGCCCTCCGAGTGGCCTGTCGTCGACGCGGCCAAACGCGGGGACGTGGCGGCGGTGCGGGAGCTGATCAGACAGGGCGCGGACGCCAATCAGGCGTATGGGGACGGAATGACCGCGCTGCACTGGGCTGCGGAGCGAGGCGAGGTGCAGGTGGCGGCGCTGCTGCTAGCCGCCGGGGCGGACGTGCGCGCGGGGACCAGGATCGGGCGCTACACACCGCTTCACGTTGCAAGCCGGGCCGGAAACGCAGCGGTCATCAAGATGCTGCTCGAGGCTGGAAGCGACGTGAACGCCGCCACGACGAATAGTGGGACCAGCCCGCTCCACTTGGCGGCCCGGGCGGGCCGCCCTGAGGCCATCGGTCTTCTGCTGGACCACGGCGCGGACATTCACGCCCGCGAGCCGGAGTGGGGACACACGCCGCTGTTTTTCGCCGCGGGCCGCAACCGAGCGGAGGCGATCAAAGTGCTGCTGGGGCGCGGTGCGGACCTGGAGACGACCGCACGGGTCATTGATATGCCCCACCGGGCCGCTGTGGATCAGGCCTCGGCGCGAACCATGTGGGAGTTGTTGAGCCAGTGGCAGCAGGAGGATGCAGAGGCGAGTGGGGTTGGGAGGCGAATCAGCCTCAGCGAGATAGCGAGTGGGGGTTTGTGGCGACCCACGCCCGAGCAGTTGCAGGTGGCGGTTCAAGCTATGCGGGACGTGCAGCTAGCCGATGAGGCAGACGAAGAAGAAGAGCAGGCGGTCGACCGGGTCGCTTTCTTCGGGGACGCCGGGGACGGTCTGTCGAGGCGGGTGAACCATAGGCAGGCGAAGACCGTCGGCACGATGGGCGGCATGACCGCTCTGCTCCACGCGGCTAGGGGCGGGCTGCGAGAGGCCACCCTGGCGCTGCTCGACGGGGGCGCCGACATCAACGCGGTCAGTGCGGGAGACGGGAGCAGCCCCCTGCTCGTGGCCGCGGTCAATGGCCAGTTCGACATAGCGATGCTCCTGTTGGAGCGCGGGGCGGATCCCTCGCTTGCCAGTGCTCCCGCGGGACTTCGTCCCCTCTACGCGGTCCTCGACGTGCAGTGGGCGCCCAAGACGCACTATGCGCAGCCGCCGACCCCTAAGCGGCAGCGGTCGACCCGCCTGGAGCTTATGGAGGCACTGCTGAAGGCTGGAGCGGATCCGAACGCCCGGCTCACGGGCAACCAGGTGTGGTTCACCGGCGGCGCCAGTTTGGGGGCGACGCCGTTCTGGCGCGCCGCGTTGGGCTTGGACCTGGACGCCATGCGCTTGCTGGTCGCCTACGGGGCGGATCCGACCCTTGCCACCAAGAAGGCAGCGGGCGGGCGGTACCCGGGGCAGAGGAGGGACGATAAGTCCGAACCCGACCCTACCGGGCTGCCCCCGATTCCCGAGGGTGGGCCTGCCGCGTACCCGATCCACGCGGCGTCGGGCCTGGGATACGGTGCGAGCTCCGTCGCGAACACGCACCGGTACGTGCCGGGCGGGTGGCTACGCGCAGTGAAGTACCTCGTCGAAGAGCTCGGCGCCGACGTGAACACCCGAGACGACAAGGGCACCACCGCCCTGCACAACGCCGCCGCGAGGGGAGATCACGATCTGATCTTCTACCTTCTGGAGCAAGGCGCCGAGATAACGGTCGTGAACCGCCGGGGTCAGACCGTGGCCGACATGGCCAACGGTCCCCACCAACGCGCGCCTCCGTTGCCGGAGACGATACGGCTACTGGAATCCCTGGGCTCGCTCAACAACCACAACTGCTTGACGTGCTGAAGGGACCGCGACCGCTGTGAGGGCGCGCTAATCCGTTCAAGACCCGAGCGCGAGTCGGTGTATCGCAGGCGACCCACTTCGTCGTAGCCGATCAGTGGTGCGTCGCCGATCCGTAGGGCGTCGCTGTCTCGGCGACGATTATCGTGGGCTGTGCACCCTCTGCCGGATAATCGCGAGCACTCGTCGACGAGTCCGGCCATCATTCCTGCGGGACGGGCGACGGTGGGCCGCGACTGGTACCCATCTTGGGCGTTAGCTTCCGGCGGTACGGCTGCTAGGTCAGTGTAGAATCTTCAACAAGGTCAGACCGAAACTCCTCAGTACGGCTGGAGTTGTCACGGGGTCCGGGCCTAATTGAGTTGGTACAGGGCTGCTACCCTCGATGATGGTCTTGACCGTTAAGATGAGGGCCGTTCCGATGCCGACCGCCAAGCCCCCGATCAGCAGCTTTGTACGGGTAGCGTTAGCCTCGCGCACGTCGATGCCGACTACCTGGTCCACGTCCAGGATGACTCGCTGCCGCAGGCCGCTGTTGACCGGGCCGGCCTGCGCAGAAACCATAACGTCCTCGGCCCATCGAAGCAGTTCCCCGCTGACCTCGGACCGGCGCGTGCCAGTTGACTCCTCCACGCTGTCGGCGCCGTCGTCCGACAGCCGAAGCCGAACCTCCGCGCCAACGGGTACTGTCCCGATTGAGGCCGGGACCCATTGAGAGCAACCCACAAGGAGAACCACCAGGGCCATCATCAGACTAGTACGTGCCATAACCTACCTCCATGGTCGAGTCGAGAGGAACGGAACGCGGAGCGGGCGTGACAAGCCACACGCCTCGGCCTTCGGCTCGCAGGAAGCGCCCCGGGGGTACGCTGTATCGTCCGAGGGGGCTCTGTGAACCCTGGTTTACGGATACCCTCTAGCGCAGGTAAAGTACCGGGATCTTGACATGCTCTCCAGAGTGCGCCCGCCGGATGGGCCCGTTTGGGAGGGGCTTTACAGGCTTGGAGCCCGCTCCTCGTAGAAGGCTACTGCCTCTGGAGCCTCGAGTTACCAGATCACGTGGAGAGTCGCTAGGCTGAATTCGCTCGCTGGCCGACCCACCGATCGAGGGCGCGCCGAACTACTGGCAGGAGTTTACGGAAGTCCGCCGGCTTCACCATGAACTCGCTGGCCCCGAGTGCGAGGGAACGCCGCTCTAGCTCCGGCCCTCCAGAGGAAGTGAAGACCACCACCGGGACATGGGCGATCTTCGGCTGCTCATGGTACCACTTGAGGAACCCGAGCCCGCCCACCCCGGGCATGTTGATGTCGAGCACTATGACGTCCGGCAGCTCTCCGCCCTGGAAGTCTGATTCCTGCCACGGCCCCATGAGGCAGGCGATCGCCTCTTCCGCGCTCCTGGTAACCGTGACGTGCGCCTTGTCGTCGCGGTACGCGAAGACGGCCTCGAGCAGCGCGATGTGCTCGGGGTCGTCCTCGACGATCAAGACCCAATATTGTTTTGAATCCGCCATCATCTTCACCTGTCTCGAACGGGCACCGATATTTTCAATACTCACCCGGGACGGGCTGTTGTCACTCTCGATTCGGTACGGTCGATTCGTTGTCCTTTCTGTCGGCGTCAGTCTGGTGAATGGAGTCCCTTGGCGACTGCGTCACAGCTCCCAAAAACTCAGTCTCGAAGGCGCTCGTTGAAGAAGGCGATTGTCCGCTCCTGCGCGAGTGCAGCCGCCTCTTCGTCAAAGCGAGGCGTGGTGTCGTTGTGGAAGCCGTGATTTGCGCCCTCGTACATGTGCATCGTGTACGTCTTGCCGTTGGCCTCGAGCGCCTGTTGGTATTCCGGCCACCCGCTGTTGATGCGTTCGTCCAACCCTGCGTAGTGGATGAGTAGGGGCGCCTGGATCCGTGGCACATCCTCGGTAGCGGGCACCGCTCCGTAGAAGGGTGCGCCCGCGCCGAGGTTCGGTAGGCGGACCGCCAGCTGATTGACCACGCCGCCACCGTAGCAGAACCCGACCGCTCCTACGCCGCCGGTAGAGGTGGAGTGGGCTCGCAGAAACTCGAACGCGGCTACCCAGTCCTCCATCATCACGTCTCGGTCCAGCTGACGCTGCATATCACGACCATCGTCATCGTTTCCAGGATACCCACCGAGCGGTGTCAGCGCATCCGGACCCAACGCGACGAAATCAGCCGCGGCGAAGCGGCGTACCACGTCCTCGATATAGGGGTTGAGTCCACGGTTCTCGTGGATGACCAGCACCGCCGGCTTGGACTCAGTTGCCCCGTCCGGCACGGCCATGTACCCGCGCATCGTGCCTGAACCGTTGGCGGACTCGTATTCGACGTACTCGGCCTGGATGCGGTTGTCGCCCTCCGGAACCTGCGCGGCCCACGCGTAGCTGGGTTGCAGAGTCTCCAGGACCGCAACCGCCGCGGCGCCGCCTCCGACGACCTTGGCGGCGCCTTCTACGAAGGCTCGCCGATCGATGAACCCGTGCACGTACCCGTCGAAGAGGGCGAGCACCTCCTTGGGGAAATCAGTCGCTTTTTTTCTGTCAATCATTTCTGCCTCCTCTCTCTCGCGGAAAGTCGCCTCGACGACCGAATGCGACTGGCTTCAACCTCTGCTGTCTCTTCCGGTCTTCACGAACCGGATGCACGGGCCTTGGTTACGGAATCCGAGGCCCTCCCCGCCGCCCTTGCAGCTGGTTCAGCGCGCCCGGATCGGCACCGAGTAGCGGTTCCGGTCCCAGTCCAGATGCAACGTTCCGCCATCGGCGGTCTCTTGCACGGAGATCGTGAAGCGCGACACCGACGTCGACAGCGTGGACAGGGACAGGCCCGTCCGTCCGAAGTCCTGCGTCTCGTCGTACATCGTGCCCCACTGGTTCGTCTGCGAGTTGATGATGAGCGTGGCGGAATCTGGCGTGTAGGTGCTCCACAATGTGTAAGTCCCGGCTGGCAACTCCACGTCACCGATGGCGAGGTTCGTGGCCGTCGTGAAATGCGTGGCCGCGTTGGCTCCCGTACGCCACACCTCGCCGTACGGGACCAGCCCACCCCAAACGGGGCGGCCCCGCATGGCCGGCTGAGAGTAGCTGATCCCGATGTTGGCACCTCCCATCGAGGCCTCGACCGTCGCCGGCGGCGAGGGCATGCCGAGGCCCTCCCCGCGTGCGTCACGCGCTGCGAACGCCGACGCCAGCACTGCGATGTCCGCCGCCGGGCCGCGGCGAGTCTCGACCTGGAAGGTCGTCTCCCGGCCCGAGGAGCCACCGACCAGCCCGTCAGGTCCTGGCCACGCCAGGAGAGGGAAGCTGAAGAAGGTAATCGCTACCGTGTCTCCGCCGACCCGGGTCACGGTGTTGGGCGTCGGCTCTGGGGCCCCCGGTCGGATCAGTTCGACGGGATGCTCGTCGACGCCCGACTCCCGAGCCTGACGGATGATCTGGTCCCAAACGAACATCGCGGGGGAACCGCGCCCGAGCGTGGGGATGGCACCCTCTGCCACCGGCACCTCGATGGTGCCCGGGTTCCGGCCGCCTCGGACAGTGACTGTGGCGACGCCGTCGGCCACGTCCACGACCCAGCTACGGGGGGGATCGCCGTCGGGGTTCTGGGATGGCGTTGTCTCCTCCGCCTCCAGGTGCTGTATGCGCCCCTCAGCGCCCAGCGTGGCGGAGTAGCGGACGAGGCGGGTGGCCGGGTTCCGCTCGACGAGCTGGCCCTGGATCCCCTCCACTGAGGTCCGCGTGAAGCTCTCCGCCGTAACTGTGTCTGCGCCGAGCGTGGTCACGTACATGAGAGGACCGGACGGCGGGAGAGCCACACCCGCTCCGGCTGGTTCGGCGTCATCACGCTGCTCGGCACAGCCCAGCGCCGCCACGGCGAAAATCGCCAGGGACCCGCGGCTCAATGCATCGATGCTTAGCAAGTCTCCTCCCAGCAACCGTGCGGGACAGAATAACATCGCCGTCATACACCTGTAAACCGACAAGGCGTTAGGTCTTTCCTGGCGGCACCCGACGATCCCGGCCACGATCAGCGGCCGTGAGGAGCTGCGTCATGCCCCCCGTATGTGCGCGATTGTAGCAAGGCAACAACCAGGCTGTACTTCGGATTCGTGACCTCGTAATTTGCCCTTCATGTCACCGCGGTGGCTGCTTTGTTGGGGGGTTTCGCTCCACGGTCCTACCTTACCTGGGGTCCCAGGGAGCCATCAAATCCTCAGTCACTTCGTAGGGGGCAGCATGGAAAGTTTGATCGCGAGACTGCTAACGCAATTCGAGTCGGGCAAGATGAACCGACGCGAACTTATCCGGAGCCTGGCGCTGGCTGCGACGGGTACCGCGGCGGCCACGAAGGCCGCATCCGCCGCCGCCGTGCCCGCGGCGGGGGCTCAGCGCGCAGGGTTCACTACGGTCGGCCTGAGCCACCTTTCGTATCAGGTGGCCGATTATAGAGTGTCGCGAGACTTCTATCGAGACTTCTATGTGGACCTGATGGGAATGGAGGTAGCGCTCGACGCGGACACGGGTGGTCGTGCCGGTGAGTCTCTTCTTACTTGGTCGAGCGGCCGAGGGCCGCTGGAGTACATGATCGTGCGCAATCGCACGACGCGACCCGGTCAGCCCGTCGACCCCAATCCTGGACCTCGTATCGATCACATCGGGTTCGAGATCGAGGATTGGGACACAAAAGGGGTGGAGGATGAGTTGAAGAGCCGAGGCTATGAGCCGTTCCCCGATACCGAAGACAGCTGGTTCATCCCGGATCCGGATGGCTACAATCTTCAAATCTGTGGCCCGGGCCTGAGTGCCGAGAATCCCGTCTACAAGGGCTAGGGGCTAGGGGTAGTGCTGTAACGGAGCCCCTCGACAAGAACGGCTGTCTTAGCTTCGACCCGGGTTACGGAACCGCTTCGGAGCTCGATCGTGAGGGCCTGCTCACTGCGTGACCGGACGGTAGTGGCGCTCGCCGCGCTCTGGGGCGTGGCGTTCACGGCGTCCGCCGTAGGTGCCCAGACGGACCTGGCGCCGCCGACCGGTCACGCGGCGGCGCCCACCGTCTGGGCCGGTGCCCGCGCGCGCGTCGATGTGGCCGAACGCCTAAGAGCGGTTCTGGAGTGAACCCCCGAGGGTGGACAGTGGGGGTTGGCTGGATTGACCGGTTGAGGGTTTCAGGCTGCATACACACTCTCGAATTCCTCAGGCGGCCTGTAGCCGAGGGAGGAGTGCAAGCGTCTTCGATTGTATACCTCCTCAAGGAAGTGGGGGAGTCGGTTGGTTAGGTCATCAATCGTGCTGTAGTCGTTTGCGAAGATCTCCTCGTGCTTCAGAGTTTTGAAGAAGCTCTCGACGTGCGCGTTGTCATAGGGATTTCCCCGCCGGGACATCGATCCTCGGATACCGTGGGCGGCGAGGCGTGAGCGGTAGGCTCGAGACGCATACTGGACCCCGCGATCGGAGTGGTGAACCAGGCCAGCCCGCGGCTGCCGAAGATCGAGTGCGGCGTCGAGTGCGGCTAGGCAAAGACGCGTGTCCAGGAGATGGCTGATGGCATAGCCGATGACTCTGCGCGACCACGCGTCGAGCACGACGGCGAGGAAGACGAATCCGGTGGTGAGCCGGATGTAGGTGAGATCTGCCACCCAGAGCTCGTCGGGCCCCTCAGGAGTGATCGACGATCTCAGGTTCGGGTAGATGGGCTGCTTGTGATCGCTGTTCGTCGTAGCGAGCCATGCGCGTACCCGGTGGGGCGTGAGCGCATGCTCACGCATGACACGCGCGACTCGCTTGTGATTAATCACCAGGCCACGTCTCCGGAGCTCGTGCGTGACCCGTCGGTATCCGTAGGCGGAGAACTCGGCCAGGATGTCTTCGATCCGAACGCGCAGATCCGTATCGGCCTTCTCCCTGGCTGCCCGGTGGCCCGCATGCGGTCTCTTGTAGAAGGTGCTCCTCGCCATGTTCATGAGGCTACATCCGCGTCGGATGGGGACGCCCCTGGACCGGAGATGATCGACGGCCGCGCGCCTTGCTGCGAGGGTCGTATCAACGCCCTTTTTTTCATGACGTCGAGCTCCATCGTCAGCTGACCGATCTTGCGCTCAAGCGCCGCAATCTTTGCCCCGTACTCGACAACCTCCTCCTGGAGGTGGATCTCCCTTGTGAGATCCCCTGCTTCGTACTTCTTGATCCAGACCATCAGCAGGGAGTGGGGGACCTCGTGTCGTGTCGCAATCGACCTCGCGCTGCCTTCTCCGTCCAGATAGGCTTGGACGAGCTGGATCTTGAACTCTGTGCTGTACCTCCTGTAGCGTCGAACCGTCATTGATCCTCCCGGGTGATTACGGAAGGTCAATCCATCGCCCTCTCTGTGTCTACTTTTAGGAGTTCACTCCAGTTCACCGGTTCAATTCAGCCCGTCGAAGAAGTCCTCCATGCGCTTCCGCGTCCGCTCATCCGGCAGCCGGCCCAGGCCCGCGCCCATGTTGTCCACGAGATGCTCGGGATCCGAGGTCGCCGGGACGACCGCGGTAATCACCGGATGACCGATAATGTACTTGAGGAAGAACTGCCCCCAGCTCTCGCAGTCGAATTCCGCTGCCCACCCGGGCAACTCACGCCCGCGCACCGCGCTGAACAGGCGGCCGATGTTGAACGGCTCGTTGACCACGACAGCGATTCCCAGGTCCTGCGCCAGCGGAAGAAGCCGGTCGGCGGCCTGCCTTTCAGCCAGGGAGTAATTCAGCTGAACGAAGTCGATGGGCTCGGAGCCCATGAGCCGAGCCATCTCGTCGAATCGCCGACTTCCGGACGTGGTGATGCCTACGTAGCGCGTCCAACCCTCCTCCTTGGCCTGCCGGATCGTCTGCAGATGGGTTGCCGCACCGCGTAGGTTGTGGACCTGGTTCAGGTCGATGGTGTCTCTAGCCCACGCGCGTTTCGACCCCTCTTGTTGGCGGATGCCCTCCTGTCGACCTCCTCCCGTAGAGATCTTGGTCGCGAAGAACAGGTCCTTGTGAATTCCGAGCTCCTGGGCGAGCGCACCGGCCACTTCCTCGGCCCCACGATAGGAGGGTGAGGAGTCGAACAGCCTCCCGCCCATCTCATGAAAGAGGCGGAGCACCTCCTTCAGCGGCACCAGTGCCGAGCTGGTCACACCTAATTCAAATGTGCGCGCGCTCCCCAACCCGACCACAGGAATGGCCTCACCCGTGGACGGAATCACGCGGGTGCGTTGCGAGGACTGCTGGGTCCAAGCGGGGAGCTCTCGGATCCAGACAGCCGCCCCAACTCCGACACTCGCCCGCAGCATGTCCCGTCGTGACATCTCCATCGCTGCCGCCTCCACAAACGTCGCGATACTCGTCTCATCCAAGATGCGGAGATCCGGACCGCACTGTCAATCCACTAAAACCTCGCCGTGTACTGTATTTTCGTGGACATCTTGCTGTCCCCGACCTGGAACCGGAAGCCGCCCAGATCTGGGTCCTGGATCCAGCCCTGATTGAACACCAGGAAGACATCGTTGCCGGGCTTCGGTGTCCAGCGGATCCGGCCCTGCCAGCCCAGATTCTTAGAGCGGCTGTCATATTGAGCCAGGTTCGAAAACGTGAGGAACGGCGACGCCGCGTAGTTGACCTGTGAGCTCAGCGTGCGGGCCACGAAGTTTCCTTCCGGCAAGCGGGCGAACGTTTGGTTCGCGATGCCGCTGATCGAGAAGCGTGGCGGAAACTTGTAGGTGAGCGTGGTCTGGAGCTCGTGCGCACGCCCCGTCCAGAAGGTCCCGAACGACCACCTCACCATAGCGCTCAGGTTGCGCCTTCCCGACGTGGCGAAGTTATTCATCCAGCGTGTAAAACGGTACTCGCCCACGAGAAGCTTGACCCCAGGGGAGATCTCAAACTCCTCGAACAGCCGTTCGTACCTGATGTCCGGGGTCAGCAGAGCGTGGATCGCCTCACCCGACTTGAAGTGCCAGTCTATGGGCACGGTGAAAAAGAGGTTCCAGCTCTCCGTCTCTCCATTGTCGAGTCGCGTGGTGTGGTTGAGGAAGACGCCATTGTGAATCTGCTGGAGCCCGAGAAAATCTCTGGGGCGGGGGCTGTAACGCCCCCCGACCCTGACTATGCGCAACCCGCTCCGCGGCACGAAACCGAGTGCCGGATCGAAGTTCTCCTGTATGTCGCGCCATATCACCTCCATATCGATGAGGTCGTTCGGATAATGGAGCGACATTCCGTACGAGAGGTCGCGCTCGGAGACTCCTTCGTTCTGGGTCCTCAGGCCGTACGCGTTGAAAATGAGGTTCTTGGATTTGCCCAGGAAGTTGGAGGTCGCCAACCGCACGTCGGCACCGTAGGTCTGGCTCGTAATGTTTACGCCCGGATTCCCGTGCGTGAACACCGCGCCCACGTACGATTCCTGAAGCAGATTCTGCTTGACGCGCCCGACGAAGAAGTTACGGCCCGGCTCCGTCTGCTGTGCGCGGGTGCGTGCGTCGAGCACACCGATGTCGGTACGGCCTACCTTGCCGGTCAGCTTGATCCCGAAGTCGATGGGGACCTCCTGGCCGTTGAGCAGTCCAATCCGTCTACTAAAGAACGGAATCACCTCTGCGCGTGGGGGCGAAAGGAAGAACAGCGGTCCGACTGCAGTGTTGGAAAAGGTGAACACCCCAGCGTCCTCGAGGAAAAATGACCGCTTCTCGGGAAAGAGCAGCGAGAAGCGCGTCAGATTGATCTGCCGAGCGTCGACCTCTGTCTCTCCGAAATCGGTGTTCACCGTCGCCGTCAGCTTGACACTGGGCGTGACATTGTAGAACAGATCGATCCCGGGCTTGCCGGCGACCGAGTTACTGTCGTTCTCGCTGCGGTGCAGCCAACGTCCCCCCGTGAACGGCCGCACATCCAGGCCCATACCCTGGGAGAGGCTTTCTAGATTCGTGATCTCACCGGCCTCGGACACCTGGAAGAACTGCGTCTGGAGCCGTGCCCCAGCCCAGCGTGACTCCTCCTGCTTGCGCTGCACCATCCGGGAAATGTTGAAGCCCCACTCGGTACTCCCCGCCGGAAAAGTCAAGCTCTTGAACGGAATCGCGAATTCGGCGCTCCAGCCGTCGCTCGTGCGGCGGGTGCGCACGTTCCAGATCGCGTCCCAAGCAAGGTTCGATTGGCCGTTCGCGAACAGCAATCCGTCCACGAGGGCACCGGCAGGTGTCGTGGCAAAGTAGTAGGCGTTGCTTCGGTCACTGTAAGTGTCGAGCAGAATCTCGATGCGGTCCTCGTCGCGGAGCATCGCATCTCGCGTCATGTCCTGGGCCACGATCATCTCCGGCTCGGAATCGTATGCCATGACACCGATGTAGAGATAGTCGGCGTCGTTCAGGAGCGTGACGCGGGTGAGCTCGGTGGGCTCGGCGCCGGTGTTCGGCTCTCGCTGGATCAGCGCACCGATGGTCGGCGCAGACTGCCAGATCTCCTCTGTGAGGAAGCCGTCGATGGTGATCTCCACATCGGTCGCGGTGACCGCCGCAGAGCGGACGGACCGGGTGGTGACGCCTACCTGCGCGGCGGCAGGCGGGGGCAGCATCGCAATCCAGGCCCAGACTGTGGACAGCAGGAGGACGCGGATCGCTGATGCGGAGACGCTTACGTATGTGCTAATGCTCAAGTGATCAAGGTGTCTAAAAGGTGTCCAGGAGCCATCCACTGCCGCAGCGTTCGATGAACGCACGCATCTCGGGCCCCCCCCCGGTCTCTCCGATGGTATCGGGGTCGTGGAGGAGGGGGAGGCACTCTTCCTTCAGCTCCGGGAGGGTGCAAGTTAACCACCTGACACCGAGCCGTAACCGCAGCGTGTGGTACCCGCCAGAGGCCCTATGTCGTTACGGACCGACTTTCTTGCTCGGCCCTCCGGCGCGCGATAAGATCAGCTGCCACAGGGCGCGGTTAGCCAGCATTGTCCACTCGTTAGGAGCGTTTCGGCATGATGAATCGACGAGATTTCCTCGGTAGGTCTACAGCGGCCGCCCTCGGCGTGGGGGCCCTCTCCGGCTGCGCTTCGGCGGCGGAGGAGAGCGCTGGCAGCTCGGGTGATCCCGCCAGCCGCGCCCTTCGCATCCTCATCCTGGGAGGCACGGGCTTCATCGGACCCCACCAGGTGCGGTTCGCTCTCTCGCGAGGCCACACGGTCACGCTGTTCAACCGAGGGCGCACGAACCCGAACCTTTTTCCCGACGTCGAGAAGCTAGTCGGGGACCGGGACGGTAATCTCGAGGCGCTGAAGGGACGGGAGTGGGACGTCGTGCTCGACAACTCCGGATACGACCCGCGCATCGTTCGCGACTCCGCGGAGGTCCTTCGTGACGCCGTCGAGCATTACCTGTTCGTGTCGACCCAGGCGGTTTTCGCGGACCGGAGCATCATCGACCAGGACGAGACCGGCGCCGTCGGGATGACCGGCGTGCCGGAGGACGAGTGGGATGGGTACGGGCCGCTAAAAGCACTGTGCGAGCGGGAGGTACAGGCCGTGTTTGGCGAGCGGAGCACCATGGTAAGGCCGCCGGTGATCGTCGGTCCTGGCGACAACTCCGACCGCTTCACCTACTGGGTCGATCGGGTCGATCGAGGTGGTGAGATGCTCGCTCCCGGTAATCCCAGCGACCCCACGCAGTTCGTCGACGCGCGCGACTTGACCGAGTGGATGATCCACTGCGTCGAGGAGGGCATCACGGGCACCTACAATACCACGGGTCCGGGCGCGCCGCTCACCATGGCCGGGCTGCTGTACGGCATCTGGGCGGTCACGAGCTCGCCGGTCCACTTCACGTGGGTCGACGCGGACATGCTCCTCGAGCATGGAGTGCGGCCGTTTTCAGACATACCTATTTGGTACCCGCCTTTAGGTTCTACCGCCGGCTTCATGCGCATGAACGCGTCCCGCGCTCAGGCCCAGGGGTTGACCTACCGTCCGCTGGCGGTAACGGTTGCCGAGACGCTGGAGTGGTCGAAATCGCGGCCAGCGGACCGACGGGCGAACCTCCGAGCGGGCCTGTCCCCGGAGCGTGAGGCGGAGCTGCTGACAGCGTGGCACGCGCAGGAGGCCTGAGCTAGCCAACCAGGTGGCTAATGGCGGCCATCCTCAGGGGCCTACCCGCCGGGGGTAGCCGCCGCCCGCGTATGACACACGGCCGGTGCGCACGCCTGTGCTCTAGCCACCTACTGCAGATTGGTGATCACCTCTCGCAGAAGCCGCTCCGAGGACTCGATGAACTCATAGAGGGTCTTGGTCATCACATCAAGTTGGCTTTGCTTGCGCTTGAGCTCAGTGATCATCAGATCCGCGAGCTTTGTCCGCGCCGGCATGCTCCTCCCGAGGGCCGTAGCAGCGCTCGTCGCCTCTGCGGCTTCAGACACAGTGACTGTCTCTGTCTTGGTGACTAGCTCCGCGAAGGCGTCACGGACCGTGTAGGAGAAGATGATTTCTGTGGGATACGCGGTGTCCGGGCCCTCGGCCAGCTTCGTGGCGGAGGCGAGGCTAACGTTGAGCTGCTTGACCTCGACCTTCTTCGCGGTCAGTTCTTTCACCAGGTCGCGGCCCATGGCTCTCGAGCCTCCCTTGGCCATCGTCATGAAGTCTTTGTTGACTTCAGTGATGGAACCATCGCTGTGCGCGGCGGTCGCCGTCCAACCCAGAGCTTCCCCGGCCGTCGCAAGAGCCCTTCTCAGTTGCTCATTTTGGCGGACGCCGAGCGGGCCGTTCTGTTCCAACTCAGCGAGCGCAAGCGCCGCCAACTGACGGCACACCCCCTCGAGCTCGGGAGCCCGGGTCAGTATGGCCTTCAGGGTTAGCGGTCGCTTAGTCTTCTTACTGGCCATGCACGTTCCTCCCTGATCAGAAACGTTTGGTGCTCATTCACGCCGCCACCGCAGTCTTCCTGCGCATAGAAGAGTACAAACGGCAGCGCTGTTGAGAAGAGGGGGGCAGTTTGCGTGGCTTGTGGGCGTGCGAGCCGCCGGGCGTACGCGAGCGTGAGGGGCCTCTGATGACAAGCCGATCGGCAAGACTGCGGAGGCCGAGCCGCTGCTCGGCGGGGCCGTCTTCTCAAAGAATATGCGGGCTGTCAAGCTTCACGACAAAAATCTCGCCCGTCAGGCATAGATCGAGTAGGGCCGTTCCTTCAGCCCTCGAGCGATTTCCGCGGAACTGGGTATCCACGGAAAGTTAACTCGTCCCGCCTGGAGGCGGCGCGAAACCACCGGGCTGGTACTACACTTCAACCTCCTGCTCGCCGAGACCGAGACAAGCAAGGTGTCGTTTCGCCCATGAAAACACGCATCACCGAACTCTTCGGCATCGAACACCCCATCATTCAAGGCGGTATGCACTACGTCGGCTATGCCGAGCTCACCGCGGCGGTCTCGAATGCCGGCGGCCTGGGCATCATCACCGCACTGACCCAGCCGACGCCGGAGGATCTGGCGAAGGAGATCGCTCGCTGCAGGGAGATGACGGACCGGCCCTTCGGCGTGAACATCACCATCTTGCCCATGTTCACGGAGGTGCCCTATCCGGAGTACATCCGGGCGGTCATCGAAGGCGGCGTGAAGATCGTCGAGACGGCAGGACGCAACCCTGAGCCCCTCTTGCCGGCCTTCAAGGAAGAGGGTATCAAAGTCATCCACAAATGCACCTCCGTGCGGCACTCACTCAAGGCGGAGCGGATCGGGTGCGACGCGGTGAGCGTGGACGGATTCGAGTGCGGTGGCCATCCCGGTGAGGACGACATCCCGAACATGATCCTGCTGCCGCGCGCTGCCGAGGAGTTGACGATTCCTTTTGTCTCTTCGGGTGGCATGGCCGACGCGCGCAGCCTCGTGGCTTCGTTGGCGATGGGCGCCGACGGCATGAACATGGGCACGCGTTTCATCGCTACGCAGGAGGCGCCCGTACACGAGAACGTGAAGCAGGCACTCGTCGAAGCGGACGAATTGCAGACACGGCTCATCATGCGTCCGCTACGCAACACGGAGCGCGTCCTGAGCAACGCCGCGACCGAGCAGGTCCTCGAGATCGAGCGCCAGAAGGGCGGCGACATCCGGATTGAGGATATCCGGCACCTCGTGGCGGGCACCGGGGGGCGGACAGTGCTGCATGAGGGGAAGATGGACGCGGGGGTGTTTAGTTGCGGCATGGTCACCGGCCTCATTCACGACATCCCCACCTGTAAGGAACTCATCGATCGCATCATGGCCGAGGCTGAAGAGATCATTCGGGGTCGACTCGAGGCGTTGCTCTCGGCCTGATCAGTAGGTCGTCACAAGCAGATGGGCGCCATGAGCGGAAGCTGCTCGACGGCGATGCGGCTTTCGTCTGATCTCACCACACCCAACGACTCGCGCGTTACCACGTCCGCCGGCATGTTTCGCCCATGACATATCGGACCGTTCGTGCTGAGCTCCTGCTTGTTCCGCTCCTGCTCGCCATCCCCCAGGCCCTGCAGGCGCAGATCGATGAGCAGCTCGTACGCTCCTACCTGTGGCCGCAGTCCGCCGCCGAGTTCGCACCGGCCGAAGCGGCTCTTCGTGCCGCTCCCTGGACGACGGGAGCGAGTCGCGACGACATGAATGGCCTCGAGCAGATCATGCGAGCTGGGCCACCGGTCGTGCCCGGCATCGGTCTAGCCGTTGGAGACACGCTGAACCAGTTCGTGGTCTCGGACTCCCGGCGGCTGGCGCGTGCCGGTTCTGGTGCGGCTTCCTCGTAGCTACACGAGCGATCGCCAGTGGCCACTGATGTTCGCCATGCACGGTGGGCCGCCGGGGAGCGTGGACGGCGCTCTTGGTAGCGCCGTGCACATGATCGACGTGTGGGCTGCGGCGGCGGAGACCGCAGGATTGGATCGTGGCGTCGCCCGCGATGATCGACGTCGTCTCACGAGCCGGGCGCACGCAGGAGCGGCTCCCGTACGAACGCGTGCGCAGCAGTACCAGCTGCTGGTATGGCGCGAGGGCCGTTCCGTGACGCTGCGTGGCGGGTTCGCCTTGGGACCCTACCGGCCAAGCACGCGCTGAGGTTATCGCACCACCTCGGCAAAGACCTCACATGGTTTCATCCAGCCGAAGCTTTATCGAGGGCGGGAGTTGACCTCAGGAGTGGCTGCCCACACCGGTCGATGATGGCGACGCGCAGTGGATTGTGCCCCACCCACCCGATCGGTTGCCTCCACCGCGGTAGGGGAGCGTAAGGACCCGCAAACCTTGCCGGCGGGCGAAGCACGTGATATGGGTCAGAGTTCAGTCCAAGCAATGGGAGGTTGGTATGCGCCAGGTAATGAGAGGGCTCCGCGCCACGATCGCTAAGTCGGCTGCGATTCTGCTGTTGGCCGCCTTGGTCGCCGGTTGCGCCGATGCGGGTGGTGAGGCCGCGACCGTGTTCGAGGGCGCCCGACTCATCGATGGCGACGGAGGCACGATCGAGGATGCCGTATTCGTCGTGGAGAACGATCGCTTCACGGAGGTTGGAGCTCGAGCGGACGTCGACATTCCGCGGGGCGCCACCCGGGTCGACCTCACGGGGAAGACAGTCATCCCGGCATTCGTCAACGCGCATGTCCACCTGTCGTCGGTGCCCGACGAACGCACCGATCAACTGCAGCACATGGCGTACTACGGAGCCGGCGCCGTGCTGAGTCTGGGGCTGGACGAGGGTGACGTTGGCCTGCGGACGCGGAGCGAGGTCGTGCCAGATGGTGCGCGGTCCCAGTCCGCAGGGCGTGGCATCACGTCGTTGGAGCCGGGTCGTTCGGAGGTGCCCCACTGGGTCACGACTGAGGCGGAGGCACGAGCTGCCGTGCAGGAGCTCGCCGCTCAGGAGGTCGACTTCGTGAAAATCTGGGTGGACGATCGCGGTGGCCAATATGACAGGTTGTCGCCCGAGCTGTACGGGGCCGTGATCGACGAGGCGCATGCCAACGGCCTACGCGTGACCGCCCATATCTTCCGTCTCGAGGATGCGAAGGGGCTGCTGCAGGCGGGAATCGACGCGTTCGCCCACGGCGTGCGCGACATGGACGTCGACGACGAGCTCATCGAACTCTGGACGGCGCGCCCCGACGTGGTCCTCGTCCCTAACCTCCCGGGTCCCGGTGTCGCCGGCGATCTCTCTTGGCTGAGTGGAACGGTGGCGGCGGATCGCCTCGCGGAGATGCAGGATGCGCAAGTTGACCGTCCGGCGGCGCAGGAGTCGTTCGGGATCCAGGCGCGGAATCTGGTGAGGCTCAACGCTGCGGGGGTGACGATCGCCTTCGGGACGGACGGGAGCTCACCGTGGGCCGTGCATCAGGAGCTCGAGGATATGGTACGGACGGGGATGAGCCCGGCCGAGGTGATCGTGGCGGCTACGTCGACCTCCGCAGACCTGATGGAGATGCCCGACGTGGGCTCCGTCGCGGCTGGGATGAGCGCCGACTTCATGGTGCTGGACGCGAATCCGCTCGACGACATCACGAATACCAGGCGGATATCCGCCGTGTATCTGAGAGGGATAGAGGTCGACAGGGACGCGCTCGGCGCGCGGCTCAAGGGCGGGTCTCAATAGGTCGGACGACGGGCGACCGCTCAGGGACAGGGCGCGGCACGGCGTTTCCGCGGAAACGCCGCGCCGGCTCTCATCCTGTCACCACAAGCTCGGGGGGGGAGGAGAGGGCCGCTAGGCCTGCGGCACGCAAGCGCAGCCTGAGCCGCAGCCCTGGAAACCAGTGTCCTGGCTGGACCCGGTGAGCGGTATGGGAGCGCTGAGCAGCTTGTCTACCGGAGTGTCCGCCGGCGTAGTCCCGGCCTCCACGCCGGCGCGTTCGGCCAGTTCACCCCAGGTCTCGAGGTGCTCGTCCATTCCGTGGCGCACCTCGATCGTCTGCTTGTTCGTATCGCAGTGGTATTCGTAATACGGCATGGTGCCTCGGGTTCGGGTGTACTCCGAATAGTAAGCTTTGGGCAGGAATGAGTTCCAGATCACTCCTCGCGCCCCTGGGGAACCTCTGCACAAGTAGGGCACGCCCCGTTACCGTGCCACCGTAACCCACGAACCTGTACGTATCGTCACAGTTAGTATTGGGCGCAAGGGGGGTTGCGGCCCAATAGGTCGTCTCTCCTCCTCGGACCACCGCCTTGGGCGGCGGTGCCCGCTACGGCTACGACTCGTCGTCCTTCCTACTCTTGAACTCGCGAGACCCCCGGGGACCCACGCGCCAGCGTAGGTGGCGGCGCGCCCTACTTGTGCAGAGGTTCCCTAGCGTCCGACTCCGCGTGGCATCGCAGGGACCAGCGTCGTCCCGCTTCTCCATCCGCGGACCTGAATGAGCCGCGTGCGTGCGGCGGTCTGGCCGCTGACCATGTCTCTGACGCTGACAGTGAGGCGGTAGCGTCCCTTGGGGAGAGCGGATTGCACCTGACGAAGCTCTGCCACGGAGCCGTCCGCTCGGGCCGCCGACTCGCCGGAGAACAGCGTGCGGACTGTTTGGTCGTCGCTGTCGGAGTCGTTGAGGGGCTTGATCGAGATCGCTGTCTCGTAGGGGGTGCCCGAGGGGAGATTGTAGATCTCGTAGTAGAGGTCGAAGGAGCTCTCCGGAAACTCGCTCGTGGGCAAGAGGGCGAGTGTGGCTCCGCGACGCGTCCAGCCGCCCTTCGGGTCGGGCAGCCCCAAAGCGATATCGCTGAGCATCAGGTCGCTGCCGCTGTAGTCGGGGATAGCGAAGGGCGTGGTATAGAGTTGCCCTCTCCCGGGCCTGGCGGCGTCGGTCACGATCACGCGCTGCACCGTGGTGACAGAGGGCGCCGCCTCGACCTCTACGTAGGTGTGTAGAAGGTGCTGTCCGGACAGCGCACGCGGCACGCTGACGAACGCGGAGTCGATGGTCGAGGATACGGTGAGCCGCGCGGTGTCGGCCACCACGAATCTCAAGTCGAAGCGATATCGGACGCGGTGGTCCATCCTTTCGGCGCGAAGCCTCCTCACCGGCACGGCGACCGCGGCGACGACCGTGGTGCCGCCCCCGTCGGTGCGGAACGTGTACAGATCATAAAAGAACGGAAGGTCCCGCGGGGGAGAGATCTCCGGTGGGTAGTCGTGCAACACGCTAACCAGCGGAGCGCGCACGCCTTGCCGACGAGCGTCGGAATTGCGTCCGTTCCCCACTAGAGTCGCCGTGAGAATGCAGAGGATGGGTACGAGACCTCGAAGTATCATTGCGATGGCTGCGGCATGTCCTCACCCCTCCACGATGATCGGTCGGCTCGTCACCACCGGTGTACGGCCGAAGAGATCGAGTTGCAAGTGGAGCGTGTACTCGCCCGGCTCCAGGTCGGGAAGCTCCAATTCCATGGAGCGGAACACGGTCTGAACGCGGTCGGGGCCCGTCTCGTCGAACGTGATGTCCACCCGCTCGTCCGGTTCGATCACGCCCAGGAACTCTCCCACCCGCGTGAGGAAGTCCGGCCGACCCTTGCTGAACCCGATGGTGACCCGCACCGGTTCCCTGATCCTAAGCCCGTAGACTTCCCAGAGCACGGGGAACCGCTCGCCCGGGGTCAGCCGCACCCCGGGTCGCACGTGCGGAATCGCCTCATCGAGGGATTCCGGTAGGGGCGCCCCTTCCTTCAGGATCATCAAGTCCGATACGTCGACCAAGCCCGACGTCATCGGGAGCTGGACCACACCCTGCCGTGCACGCCACGCCTGCCTCCCTTCCAGGTACACGACTTCGAGGCCGCTCACATACCGGCTGGGCGACGCCTGGATGGTGAGCACGCCTTCGGGGTCGCTGCCCTGGACGGAGACGGGCTCCTGTCCGTCCTCTGGCACCAGGAACAACGCCGCGTGAGCGGACCCCTCGATGCCGCCATCAGGGCCCCATGCCGAGACCACCCGTCCGCGGGCGTCGCCGTCGGGAACGGTGGGCCGGTAGGCAGCCACGACCAGCATCTGGTCGCTTCGTCGGAAGCGGCCGACCTGTGTCTCCAATCCGCGCATCTCGGGGGCGTACGGCGGCGCGTACCATGTCCTCGCTTCTCGCGGCGCGGTGATCCAACTCTCCGCGGGAATGTCCGAGGGCGACTCCAGGAAGTCCTCGGGGAAGAGGTATCCCCTGCTTTTCGGATGGTGATGACCGACCATCCGGCGGGTGTCCTGTATCCCACCGAAGCCTCTGCCTGGGTTGTGGGTGCGGCTGTACCCGGTGTTCCTCCCGTAGCGTATCAGGGTCTCTTCCATGTCCTCCTCCCACTCCATCCCCAGCGGATCAGCTGCGTCCACTCGGTTCTTGGCCACGACCCACCGAGCAAAGTGGTCCGTCAAGCGATCGTTGCCCTCGAAAAGGAAGAGCGGATCCGACAGGCGCCAGAAGAGCTCCCACTGCCGCTCACGTTCCCTCGGCGAAGCGCTGTTGAATTCTTCCTCGGCTTCTGGGGTGAAGATGTAGCGGGGCTTCGTCCACTCCTCCCGCTCCGCGGCCGGCATGGCAGCGAGCGCCTCACGGAAGGCGGCCTCCGCGTCGACGTACCTGGTCCACACATGGAGGACGTAGCCGCGAAGTGCGGAGCACCACCACGTCTCCTGGATCCCGCATTCCGTCGCGACCCGTTGCGCCTCTCCCATATTCCGACTTTCCACGAGATAGTGGACTAGTTGCCCGATAACCCAGCGGTCACCGACCTGTTCGAAGGCCTCGAACAGGGCTTGGATCAACTGGACACGCGCCTGTGCGACTTCGCGAAACTCAGACGGAAAGCCCTCACCTTCGTCGCCGCCGAACCAGATGCAAATGCGACCGATTCGTTCGTCGCAGACCCCATTGGCCCGCTCGACCTCAACGGGGGTACGACTCTCACGGTAGCGCTCGAACTCCTGCTGAAGCTCATGCACATGCTCGAGAACCTCAGCGGAGTCGGGGGGGGTGGCTTGGGAGAGAACGCTCGCCGGGCCGAGTAGGAGAGCGAGGACCGTCCCCCCGACTGCGCAGACCCGAGCGTCGAATGGTCGAATGGAGGATCGCATGGAGTCCCTGGGCGGATGTGTAGGTCACGGTCCGGACACTCTGGTATGACGTCCGGTACACCAAGAATCGCACGCTTGGTCCTGTCCGCTCGTCGGACGCAGGAGCTGAACAATGAGGTGCACTCGCTTGGCGTGGAAACACGGTGGTAGACCTCGATCGCCTGGATCTGTTGTGGAGAGATGCGGTCTACATTAGCCCTGCCTCGACGGTCGGCGGGTCACCTTGCTCGGGGATGCGCCAGGTCGCTGGCATTACATTGGATCTCGGAGTCCCTTTGCCGGTGCGCGGCAAGCAGACCGTCCGGGTGGGGACCAACAGCGAGGCCGAGTGACTCATCCGTCCGGGGACCCGGCTCGCGCGTCCCCGGCTGCAGCTTCCTCGGCCTACCTATTCCCGAAGTCAGCGACGTGCCGTCGCATGCGCAGCTTGGTCGCCTCGTCGGGGAGACGTCCGAAGCCCGCCTGGATATTCTCTTCCATATGCTCCGGGTTCGTCGTCTCGGGCAGCACACACGTGACCGCCGGATGCCCGAGAATGTACTTCAACGAGAACTGTGCCCAGGTCACGCAGTCGAAGTCCGCCGCCCACTCGGGCATCTCTCGGTCGCCGACCTGTCCGAAGTAACTACCGTTCATGAAAGGCCTGTTGATGATGACGGCCATGCCGCGGTCCTCGGCGAGTGGCAGAAGCCGTTCTTCGGCGAGTGTCTCCATCACCGAGTAGTTGATGTTCACGAAGTCGGGCGATTCCGTTCTCATGAATGACTCGATGCGCTCGTGGTCGCGAAGGGCGGATACCGTGACGCCGATGTAGCGTGCCTCGCCCGAGTCTTTCCATTCGCGGAGCCGCGGCCAGTGATGCTCGAGACCTCGTAGGCTCTCGACTTGCACGAGATCCATGGTGCGCCGGCCGAACAGCCTCTGTGTCTGCCGCATCTGCGCGATCCCGAGCTCAGGGTCGGGCGTGTTGATTTTCGTCGCGAGAAAGATGTTGTCTCGTATGTCCGGTTCCGCCAGAACGCGCCCGAATTCGGCGTCGATCGCCTCGGTTCGTATCGAGGTATCGACGACACTTCCCCCGTGCTCGAGCAACATCCGTATCACGGCGACGACGGGCTCCGTGCCCTCGGTGGGGATCTCGAGCACCGGTTTCGACGATCCCAGTCCGATGACAGGCAGTGCCTCCCCCGTCCCGGGGATCGTCCTCGTGGGCAGTCTTTCCCGCCTTGCGGGTAGTTCTTTCTGCTCCAGCGTGCACGTCGTCTGGGTGAGCATCACGCCGATCCCGCCCAGTCGCACCAGGAATTCGCGCCGAGTGGTTTCGCGGATCGTAGCCATATTGCCTCACTCCCGAGCCACCAACGGTCTGTGGCCTATCGTGACGTCATCCTGCCTCCCAGGATGAGCGGCGTGTACGGTAGGGGCAAGGGAGTGGCGCCATGCTTGGTTCTCTGCGCTCGCGTGTGTGCGCTCGTTTGCGCGTGCAAATGGGATCGCTATGGCATCCCCGATATGGTCCGCCTAGCGCTGACGTGGGTTTTCCTGATCCTGTGTATCTCAGCGCCGCTCTCCCTGAGCGCCTAGGGGTCCTTCCGAGAGTACGTCCGCCAGGATCGCACCCACCTTCGACGCCTCCTCAGCGCCCATAACCAGCGGGGGCAGAAGGCGAAGCACGCTTCGGCCCGCGGTGAGCGAGAGCACGCCACGCTCCTGAAGCGCGCGCACGTAGGGTCGAGCCGGCTGCTTCAGCTGAATGCCGATCATCAGTCCGACCTGTCGGATCTCTCGTACGATCCCTGGCTCTCGTTCCCGGGTGGGCTGGCAGATGAGGTCTCCGATTCCCTCGACTCGGTCGATCAGGTCGGAATCCAGTAGCACATCGAGCGTCGCCCGCGCCACCGCGCACGCGATGGGATTCCCGCCGAAGGTGGACCCGTGGGTTCCGAGCTCCAGGCCGATCCCGCTACGCACTACGGTGGCTGCGAGCGGAAGACCGCCCGCGATGCTCTTGGCGAGACACAGAACGTCGGGGACGACCCCTGAGTGCTCGAACGCGAAGAGGCGTCCCGTGCGACCGAAACCGGTCTGAACCTCGTCGAAGACGAGGAGCGCACCCGCGTCGTCGCACGCTGCGCGGGCGGCACGCAGGAACCCGTGATCGGCCACGTGCACACCGCCTTCACCCTGTACCGGCTCGAGCACGACGGCTGCGACCTCGGAATCGACCGCCTCCTCCAGTGCGCGGGGCTTGTTGAGAGGGACACGACGGACCGAGCCGAGCAGCGGCTCGAACGGCTCGCGGTATCTCGCCTCCGCGGTGATGGAAAGTGCCCCCATCGTTCTGCCGTGAAACCCGCACACCGCGGCTACGAAACCAGCGCGTCCGGTGTGAGCTCGCGCGATCTTGAGAGCTGCTTCCACGGCCTCCGTGCCGGAGTTAGACAGAAATGTTCGATCGAGCTCGGGGGGTAGAGCCTCGTGCAGTCGCTCTAGAAACCGTGTCCGCGGGACGCTACCGTACGCTCCTGGTACGAACCACACGCGTTGGGCTTGCTCGGCAAGTGCCGCCTGCAAGACAGGGTGACGATGCCCGAGTGCCAAAGCGCCGTGCCCCCCGATGCAGTCGGTGTACTCGTTTCCGTCCGCGTCCCGCACGCGGGATCCCTGTCCCGAGACGAGCGTGAGGCCACGCTTGCCGTACACGTCGAGCTCGTGGCGGCTCTGCCGGGTGAGCCACGCCTCCGACTCGCTGAAGGGCGCCTTGGCCAACTCCACAGCTGCTTCGGCGGCCTTCCGCACCACCAAAGTGCCCGCGCCGGCCAGCGCTCGCGTGACGGGCCGTTCGATACGCCCGTCGCTGAGCCGGAAGAGCGGGCCCGAAGCGTCCGCCCGATCGAACAGCGTTTTGAGAGCCCGGATCTTTCTCCGCATGCGACCGCTCACTCGCGCTTCCCACTCCCCCAGCTCTGCCGAGTCCACTTCGGTCACCAGGCTCGAGGGGTCGTCCCGGTCGGCGAGCAGCCCCACCTCCTCGATCAACGAAACGATCTCGCTTGCGCCGAGATCGGCCGCCAGCAGCGCGAGCACCTCGTCGTTTTCCGAGTTCAGAGCGGCTCCGTCTTCCCCGGCGATGGGGACCGTGAGCACGGGCGTGTACCCCTGAGCCAGGAGACTCCTGAGCAGCGTGCCGTTCACGGAACGGGGCTTCCCCGACTGATCTCGCAGGAGGAGCTTCCTGCCTTCGCGCCACACCCGGATACCCTGGTTCTGCACACCCTCAACCAGACCTCCATCCAAGCCCGTGAGCCCGATCGCATTAATGCCGTGCTTTCGCAGCGATTCCACGATGCGCTTGTTGCGAATGCCGGCGTACGCAGCGAGCAGGACGTCGATCCCATCTTCGTCGGACAGGACGCTCGTATATCCGGAGATCGACTCGACCACCTGCGGCGGACGTCCCAGCTCGGTGGCCAGCCGGTCACGGAGCTTGTTTCCGCCGTGGAGGAGCACGAACGGCCGGTCGAGCGTTGCCAGGTCCTCGGCAATGGCGTCTGTGTCGAAGTCTCCACCGCCCATCTTCACGAGGAGCATGTCGACTCGGCGTCCAGTACGCGCGTGGAGTGGTTTGGAATCGACACCCAGTGGGGTTCGACCTCTCCCGTGGAAATCCTTTCAGACGACACCATCCGCAGGCCGTGGGGAGCAGGGACGGATGCGGTGTGCAGAGTGAAGTAGTCCTGGTCCTCGGAGTAGCTTGTATTGATGAAGAACGAGCGCCCGTCGCTCACGACGATGTTCAATGCGCGCACGTAGTCCGAGCGAAGCGCGATCAATGCGTCGAGCCGTGCGAGCGCTGCGAGCGTATCGCCACCGGCGGCGGCGCTGAAGCGCTCGAGTAGACGCAGGAGGCGAGCTGCGCCGGTGGCGCCGGGCGCCGACAGTCGGACACCGTGCAGCTCTCCGTTGAACGCGAAGGCGAGCTCGCCCGAGAGGAACGGCATGTTGTTCTCAACCACAATGCCTTCGTCGCGAAAGGCGCTGCGTGCGTGGACCAGTACCAGTCGGGTCGCGGGTAGCTCGACCCGGTCCTCCCAGATCGGCCGGATCGACCGGTAGCGCTGCCAGCTTCCGTCCTCTTGCCACGACATGCCCCAGCCGTGCCCCTGAAATTCCTGGCTGTCGCGGCAGCGGCAGCCGAATGCCTCGATCCACGGGACCGCGTCGACCGGTCTGTCGGCCTGGAGGCCGAGAATTCGACACATCGCATCTAGACGGGATGAAGGCCGGGGAAGCCGAGACCCGTCGCCTCGTCCCACCCCATCATGATGTTCATGGCCTGCACGGCCTGACCGGCCGATCCCTTCATCAGATTATCGAT
Source organism: Longimicrobiales bacterium (assembly GCA_965226625.1). Lineage (GTDB taxonomy): Bacteria > Gemmatimonadota > Gemmatimonadetes > Longimicrobiales > Gaopeijiaceae > UBA1138. The sequence continues at coordinate 1,110,226 of CBDDDK010000003.1, read as the reverse complement.
CGCGGAGACGACCACCAGGCGCTCGGACGTTTCGTCCAGCTCGAAGCCGATGTCGCAGTAGTTCGTGCCGGACAGCAGCTTGGGCTCGGGCAGTCGATAAGGTCCGCTGCGCTCCGCGACGAGGCGCACGAAGGGCTCATCGGCGTAGCGGCCACGGAAGATCTGCCAGATGTCTTTCTCCGTCACCCGCTCGGACATAAAGACGTGCGCCAGCGCGGAGGCGCCTCGCACCATCTCGATCGCGGAGACGCTCAGGTGGACGCGGGCGCTCCCCCACATCTGCAGCACCGACTCGATCTCGGCCGCATGCCGATGACCCGTGGCCTTGTACGGGCGCACTACGCCGCTACGCACGGGATGGTGCGAGCCCTGGTTCGGCTCCGCGCCGCCCTCACTCGACCCCACCTTCACGTCTATGACCGTCCGCTCAGGCTCGACGATGCCCGCTTCGAACAGAGGCATGAGCGCCAGGATCGATACCGTGGCGTTGCAACCCCCGGTCGCGACGCACCGCGCCTCGCGAATCGCGTCTCGATTCAGCTCCGCCAGACCGTAGACGAATGTTCCTAACAGCTCGGGCCTGGGATGCGGCCCGTAGTGCCGTTCGTAGAGTGCTGGATCCGCGAGACGGAAATCGGCGCTCAAGTCGATGAAGCGTTCAGCGCGCGGCGACAGTTGGTCCCACCGGCTCGATGCCTGTCCGTGCGGGAGGGCGAGCATGAGGAGTTCGGACTCCGGCAAATCATCAGGATGGCAAAAGCGGAGGCCGCTCACTCCCCGGAGATTAGGATGAGCGCGGGCCACCGCTTTGCCGGCGAGTCGACGTGAGGAAACACCAGCGACCGTCACCTCGGGGTGTCCGATCAGGAGCCTCAGGAGTTCACCGCCCCCGTAGCCCGAGCCCCCGAGAATTGACACCCGGGTCACGCGCGGGGACCCTCCGCCCGAGCTGCCTCGGCCTGACCGAGCACGTAGTCGGCGATGACGCCCGGAATGTCGACGCCCGTCGTATCGACGGAGTTGCGGAACTCCATCGTTGCGTTGACCTCGTTGACCAGATATCCGTCGTCGATCTCGAACAGATCGACCGCGACCATTCCTCCTCCGACGGCCAGTGCCGCAGCCTCCGATGCGCTGATCAGCTCGGAATCGAGCTCGAGTCTTGTGGCTTTGGCTCCCAGCGCGGTATTGGTCTTCCAGCCCTCCGATGTCCGCGCGATTGCTGCGATGCATCGGCCGCTCACGACGAAAGACCGGACGTCCTGCCCCCCAGTCTCGACGAAGCGCTGCAGGTACGTGACCGTGTGCGGAGCGCCGCCGAGCGCTGCCTTGTGGTCGAGCACCAGGTCGAGCGCGTCCGGATCATTCACCTTCCCGACCAAGCGGCCCCACGACCCGATCACAGGCTTCACGACCAGCGGGTAGCCGATGGCCTCGGCCGCCATCTCTCCGCCGGGGGTGGCAAAGGCGAGCGAAGCTCCCAGCGTCGGCACACCTTCCTTCAGGAGTGCGAGCGTCGTCAGCACCTTGTCGCCGCACGTCTCGATCACTCGGCTTTCGTTGATCGGACGCCCACCGAGGCTTTCCAGCCAACGGGCGATGACGACGTTGCGCCAATGGCTCTTCGAGCGCAGAAGCACCGCGTCGACCTGGGGCAACGTCTCGGGCCACGACCCTAAATCGCCGTGTATCGTGCGGTCGTCCACTACGTGCAGCTCGACATTGCGCGCGGAAAAAGCCGCAGCCAGCATCTTCTCTTCGGCCCTAACCCCCGTACACACCATCCCCACAACCACGAAGAGGACCTATTCGCCCCAGTCTTCCGCGCACATTGGGGCTTCTCTCAGCTCGAGGCCGGGGGCGAGCTGAGTCACCTCCAGCTCCGAGCCGCATTCGTCGCAATCGAGCAACTCGCCCAGCATCACGTCGTCTGGTGTATCAACGGCGCCCGCGCAAATTGGGCATTCCGTGCCAACGGCAATGCTCATCTCTCCATCTCCTGACACTGTTCAATGAGAAGGGGGAGTATCGACGCACTCCATAGAAATGCGAAGGAATCAGGAGAAAATCACTATTGCTAACGAGTAGTGTTTGTTTTATAACAGATCATGATCAAAGTTGCCGATGCGGTTCGCGAGATTGTGGACAACGATACCGCCCTGAAGACCGGTCTAGCGCAGAAGCTCATGAACCTGAGCCAGGTTGCGAGGCATATCCACTCCACGGTCGAGGCGCGTACCCACAAGAACGTGCAGCTCAGCGCGATCACGATGGCGCTATCGCGATTGAGGGCGGAGTTGCCCCGCTTCGAAGCGAAGCCGGACATCGGGCTTGCGGATCGTATCACGGTGCAGCGGGGGCTCGTCGTGCTGACGTTCCCCAACACAGCCAGCGTGCATTCCGGGCTATTGAGACTCCAAGAAAGGATCCGTGAGGCGCGCCGCTACCTGACCATCACCGAGGGCATCAGGGAGGTCACGCTGATCACGGAGCAGGCGATGCTCGAGGAGGTTCATGACGCCGTCGGGGAGCGCGCGGCGCGCATCGCCCGGGGGATCGCTAGCCTGTCGGTATCCTTGAGCGAGGACAACCTTGCCGCGCCCGGCGTGCTCTACCGGCTCCTCCAGGCCCTCGCTCTCCAGGGCGTGAATCTGGCGGAGGTCGCCTCCACTACGACCGAGTTCCACGTATACCTCGCCGAAACCGAGGTGATGCTCGCGCTCGATTCGCTGTATGGAGCGTTTCGGTGAAGTGTGCCTGGCGCGGCAGCGATCCGCCCGGGCCGAGCTCTTCCGTTGCTGAACAATCGGCGGCCGTTTCATGGTGATCCCGGGTTGTCGTCGCGAGCAGCGCGAGAAGGTCCGCCCCCGTGCCCTGAATCTCGCTGGGCGGCTCAGCGGCAAGTAGTTCACGCTCCGGTCTACCGATTGCCTTTGTCCTCGAAATGAACAAAGTCGACCAGAAAGACCGCGCCGAGCGCCAGCGTCTTCCATTCGATGGGCCATTCGGACGGAAACGTTACGCCAAAGTTGTCCGCGTCGGTGAAGCCTTCCTTCAGCAAGCCGGTCCACTTCTTCTGAATCATCCCTCGTTCCCTCCCCTTTTCGTGGATCTCGAAGGTCCACGGGTGAAGGAGGGGACCGAACAGATCAAAGAGCTCGTCGCCATTGGTGGAGAGCACCGAGTAAAGGCGCCGAAGAACCGAAAAGTGTCTCTCCAGACTTCCGACCAGCTTGCCGGAGCCGTCGAAGATTACCGCAGTGTGGAAGTAGAATCGGAACGGGCGCTCGATTCGCAGCAATGTCTCACCACCTGTATCCAAGACGTCGATGGCAAAGGGCCTGTACGCTTTCAGGAAGAGACGGGCCAGGACGGATCCTGGTTCTTCGACAGCGTAGAACAATTCGTTTCCGCGCTCGTCGGAGACCACGTACCGGTTGGTGCCCTCGAAACCGGTCAGGATTTCTCCCCACTCCTTCTTTTGACTTACCGCGAGGCCGCCAATCGACTCCAGCCGTTTCATATCGTCCCTCGCCGTATCAATCCGCCTCGAATGCGATCGACTTGTGGGTTCTGTCACAGAACGGCTTGTTCGCAGACCCACCGCACCGACAAAGTGCACCGGAGGCGCCGTCCGCCCGCCCGCCCCGCGGGCCGCTGATCTCAACGGGACCTCGGACCAGTATAGGTCCGTTCGCAGCAGGTGAGATTTCCAACGCTTCCGCCTCGCTGTCCTCCGACGGCTTCAGGCGATTGTCAACGATGGTGCCGGCGTCGGTGAACGCTGCCTCGAGGTGCGAGTTGTCGCAGAACGGCTTGTCTTTCGAGTGTCCACAACGACAGAGAGCCGCCCGCGTCTCGTAGAGGATCTCACCCCCGGGGAGGGTGATTCGGAGGTGGCCCGTGAAGTAGAGCGGGCCGTCGGCCTCGATGCGCACGGTATTCGACGTCGGCGGCTGCTCCTCTTTCCGGTCTCGCCGCCGGTAGTGCAGCGCGCCTGTCGGACAGCGCTCGATCGTGCGGATGAGATCTGCTGCACCCGCCTTGGTGGGGTCGATCCAGGGCCGGCGACTGGCGTCGAACACGTCTGGCAGACCGTGCACGCATTCCTCTGCGTGGATGCAGCGCTTGACGTCGTACTCGACCACCAATTCTTCGGATTCGTACGAGCGGATTCTTCGCGTTACGTGAGGGCCCTGGCGGAGGACAGGATCAGTCACGGGTCGGCCACACCACCCCTTGGTCCGGCGGCGCACTGCCCAGGCCCATGAACACGAACTTCTGCAGCCGTTTGCCCTCGTACGTCTCCGTGGTGTAGAGGTTGCCCTGCGAGTCTGTGGCGATGCTGTGCACGCCGTAGAACTGACCCGGCTGACGTCCTCCGTCGCCAAAGGTGGTAAGCACTTCCAAGGACGCACGGTCCAGAACGTGGACCTTCTTGTTGGAGCCGTCGGCGAGGTATAGGAACCGCTGCTCGGCATCGCGTGAGAAGGCAATGTCCCAAGCCGAGCCAGAGCCCAGTGTCTCAGGGGCGACGAAGCCCTCGGTCACATAGGTGCCGTCTCGCTGGAAGACCTGAATACGGTCGCCCGCTCGGTCGCACACGTAGACCAGCCCGTCGTGTGAGATCTGGGCGCAGTGGACCGGGCTACGGAACTGTTGGGCGGGCGGTGCGTCCGGGCTGTACGCTGGCAGAGGCGAGTCGTCCGGGGTGTTGCCGTAGGCGCCCCAATAGCGTTTGAACGCTCCAGTGGACGCGTCGAGCACCGCAATCCTCCGATTGCCGTACCCGTCTGCGACGTAGGCTTCGTTTTCTTCGGCGTCGATCGTAACCTCCGCGACCTGCCAGAAGTGCTCCCTGTCATTGCTGCCCGCACGCATCCGGGGCTGGCCCAATTGCATGAGAAACGTTCCATCCCGAGTGAACTTCAGGATGTGCGAATCCTCGACGCCGTTTCCGCCGATCCACACGTTGTCCAGGGCGTCGACAGTGATGCCGTGGTTGGATTGCGGCCAATCGTAGCCGTCACCCGGTCCTCCCCACGAGCCGACCAGATTCCCTTCTAGATCGAACTCCAGGATGTTCGGCGCAGGCACGCAGCACTGCGTCGTGGGCGGATCGAGCGTCGCGCCGAGCTCGTTGGCCGCGTTGAAGGTGGTCTGACGGTGGATGATCCAAATGTGGTCCCGCGAATCCACCGACACTCCGATTGTGGAGCCGAGGATCCAGTGGTTGGGCAACGGCTTGGGCCATAGTGGATCCACCTCGAAGAGCGGCACCTCGCCGCCGGTCGCCAGAGCCTGCTCAGCGCGTTCGTCCATGCATGCCGCTGCGAGGCCCAGCACCAAGATGAGAGTCAGTCCTACCGTGCCGATAACTACGTCGCGTCGTCGAATCATGGGCCATCCTCTTGAACGGCGGGGAGGTGTCGCTCCCGCATCACATCGCCGCGAACCGGTATTTCACGAACGTCTGCACGTCGAGATCGTCGCTGACGAAGAACGGGAGCCAGGAGGACGATGTGCAGCGATCCGGTTCGTATCATGCCTAACCTCTCCTGCGGCTGCTCGGGGCTGGGGGCGCAAAACGCCTGACCTCACTACCGCGCAAGCGGGTCGGGCCTCAGCTGAAAGTGCACGACCTTGCTCGAAGTGCCCTTGCCGGTCTCGAGATGGAACGGCGCCCGGGTGCCGTAGGTCGCCCATAGGCCCTTTCCCTTCCAGCCGGCGTCCGGATCGTCGATGCGGCCATCCATCCACTTGGTGTAGAATCCGAGGGGGTAAGGCACGCGCAGCACGACCCACTCCCCGTCCTGCAGCGCGAGCAGTCCTTCGGATCCATTGCCGGTGTTGATCGGCACACCCTCGCCCAGCCCCAACGTGTTGAACTGATCCACCCACGTGTAGTAGCTGGACTCGGCGCTGCCGGAGTCGGTCAGGCCCTTCAGTTGAGGCATGGGCTCCGGATAGAGCGTCCAGCCCTCGGGGCAGTGCTGCCCCGTCGCGGTCGGTCCGTTGAGCGGCCCGGTGCACTTGCTGCGATCGAAGCTCGCCATGTGACCGCTGGCGAGAGCGGACCAAAACACCCCCTCGCGATCGATGTCTCCACCCCGCGGCGAGTAGCCCTGCACTGGAGCCTCCGGGTTGCCCCACGGCGGCTGGTAGAATTCTGTCAGACTTGTTTCTGGATCGAACCGGACGACCCCTCCCGGGAATCCGAGCGAAGTGCCCCATATCGAGCCGTCGACGGGATTGAACGATACAGCGTAGTAGCCCGACGTGATGCGCTTGTCCCTGGTGGGGTCGATCGGCTGGTTCGGCTCGACCCACGCGTCCAGCTCGCCGTTGCCATTGGTATCGAGAATGAGCGGAGACCAGCCCTGTGAGGCCTCTTCGTCTCCTGTTTCATCGAACATCTTGGTGTTCAGCCAACCGATGACCTGACCGCCACCGCTCGTCCACAGCGTGTGGTTGTCGTCTTCCGCGAAGATCAGATGATGCGTGCTGAAACATGTGCTGATGAGCACAAAATCCTCGGTCGCCGGATCGAACATCGCAAGGTTCCGGCCGGTTCGCTCGGTCGGGAAGCGCTGCGCGGACGGATGGTCGGAGCCTTCCCGACAGAATGCCGGATTCTCTGGGCTACGAACCCTGGACGTAATCCAGACGCGTGCACGGTGATCGAGCATCGGATTGTGCACGTTCGCCCGACTGTCCCAGATCGCCTCGTCACCCCAGTACGGCGACGGCGCCATCGGCGGCCCCGATGCGACGGGCGTATTGGGGTCACGTACCGGCACCGGCACCTCGCTGCTAGTGTGGCTCACCGGGTCCAAAACGGGCAGATAGTCCGCGCTGGCCTCAAGCGCGCCGTAAATCCGTCCGTTGGCGTTGACGGTGGGGTCACGCTTATCGGTGGATACCTCATCGTGGAGGTATGCCTTCGGATCCGCCCAGTCCCACTGGGAAATGACGACGTTGCGTTCTACGCCCGACGGCCGTGGCGGCGCCGGGGGTACCTCACCCGCGACGATCCTGTCGGTCCAGTCCGCGAACATCTCGAGCCCAGCCTCCAGGCCCATGCGGCGGAGGCCGTTGACCATGCCGCCGCCGGCCTGCCCGGACCGGATGCGCCGATCCCATCCGGCCACGGTCGTCGGGAATTCACCGAGCTGCGACGGAATTTCCCGAGTCGCCTTGGTGCCGAGCTGGTGGCACGCCGTACAGCCACCCGACTTGAGATACCTAATCCACTGGGCCTGGCTCTCCATGGCGGGAGAGATGCCGTTCCCGTCCGGCCCTGTGCCCGGAAATTGATCCTTATCAGGTACACTGATCAGTGAGAGCCAATATCCTGCCGGGTAGTACTGCGCGGCCGCGTGCGGGTCGGGCGCGGCCACCGCCGTGAGGTGGTGAGTGCTTCCGGGGGTGACCGCCTGCTTCGGCGAGTCGACGAGTCCATAGCCGCGCACCCAGACGTCGTACGTCGCGCTCGGCAGGTCCGGAAGCACGTAGCGGCCCTCCTCGTCCGTCACGACTATCTTGTTGAAAGTCGTCGGCAAGTCGGTGGTCTCCGCGATGACCCACACGCCTGCCTCGGGACCGTTGGGCCCGGTGACGACCCCACCGATGTCGTCGTCGTCGATGAGCATATCTCCGCCCGCCTGCCCACAAGCCGTCACTGCGAACAGTGACACGGTCGCGATGAAGGCGATGCCGACGATGCTTCTGTGAGAGCTGACTTTCCCCATCATGGTTCCTCCTCTTGCAGCGTGCCGTTCCCCCAAGAGACACGTCTCGACCAGTACGCACCAGGGTGTCCGTCGCACGCCGGCGTCGACTTCGTGGGCAGCTCGCCTCAGGCCGCCACCCGGCTGCTAGATTTCGCCTGCCCGCGCTGCCTCGGTCATGTAGTCAGCCGCGCGGAACGCCAGCGCCTGGATTGTCATCGTGGGTTGGCCGCGGCCGGACGTGACCATGCTGCTGCCGTCGCAGATGAAGAGGTTCGGTACATCGTGAGCCCGGTGAAAGCGGTCGACGACCGATGAGCGGGGGTCGTTCCCCATTCGGCAGGTCCCCAAGAGGTGGGCGGTTATCGTCGAGGGAGCGACGGGCATGGGTGTGACCTGCTCGGCTCCGGCGGCTTCCATGATCTCCACCAGGCGGTTCCTCAGGAATCCGGCGAACGCCAGATCGTCGGCGTGGTCCGTGTAGATCATGCGGATGCCGGGACGGCCCCACGCATCGATCAAATCGGGATCCAGCTCGATGGTATTCGTCTCCTGGGGCAGGGAAGTGCCGTGTCCCACGGCGGCCATCGTGTAGTTGTAGTAGCTCAGCTGCTCCTTGAACTCAGGCCCCCACGACGGCATTCCCGGCATCGGATTGTCGAACGCGGACCAGAACAGCGGCCCGATCGTGGCGCGCCCATCGATGCCCCCTCCGCCGTAGAACCCGCGCTTGGGGTCCGACTCGTAGAAGTCCATGACGACGCGGGTCGCGACGACGCTCTTGTACTCGTTGAGCGGCTCGGAGAAGCGGGCCCACGTCATGGGGTTGTAGTTGAACATCAGGTTCTTTCCTACGAGCCCGCTCGAGTTCGCCAGTCCGTCGGGGTGCTGGCTCGACTCGGAGAGAAACAGCAGTCGAGGCGTCTCCGCACCGTTGGCGCACAACACGACTGCTTTCGCGGGCTGAGCTTGCTCGACGCCGTCCGGGTCCAGATAGATTACTCGGGTGACGCGGCCGACGGCGTTGGTGTCGACGCGTGTCACTACGCTGCGGTCTCGGATCTCGCAGCGACCAGTGCGCTCCGCCAGGGGGATCATCGACGCGAGCGTGGAGGACTTGGCTCCAACCTCGCATGCCTGGCCCCAGCAGAAGCCACAGTGAATACACGCGGCACGCCCGGCGTGCGGCTGGGACAGGCGGGTGACTGAGCAAACGCTTTCAAGCTTCAGCCTTGACGGTTATCTCCTTCCCCCCGACTGTGGAGGCTCCCAGGGGAGCCGGTGTAGGCTCTGCCAATGTCGGGTGTGGATCAATCGCATGAGTGGAGGAACACCATGAAGAGCTTCATCCTTGCCGTCATCTGTCTGCTCACCGTGTCGGCTAGTGCGCACGCGCAGAGCGCGATCGACATGGCGTTGGCGCCGGCGCCCGCAAGGGCGAGCGCGAGCGCAACGGTCATTGAGTGGAATGCCGACTATACGTACGAGACCCTCAAGGAGGGTACTAGCCAGCTGGTCTGCTACGACCGGTCTTCGGAGCGTGATCGGGCGCCGTTCGCCGTGCAGTGCACGGGCATGGCGAACCTCGGCAGAGTTGCACAAAACCGGCGCTTCCGGGCAGAGACGGCCGACGGCGCTGAGGAGAGAGCGCGGGTCGCAGCGGCCGAGGCGAACGGCACACGCGCGTCAGTCGAGTACGGGTCGATGTGGATTGCCATGTCGGGTCCGGATCAAGCGAGCGCCGGGATCCACACCACCATCGCCGTGCCCGGTGCGACTGCGGCCTCCACTGGCTTTCCGGTCACCCGCGACGCTGGTGGCGCCTTCCTCATGTCGGCAGGCACGGCCGGCGCCCATATCATGATACCGGGTCGCTAGCTCGAAGAGCCAAAAAAAAGGGGCCCCGCAGCGGCTCTCGACGCTGCGGGGCCTTTCTCCATGCCAGAGATGGCGTGCGTGACGGCCCTCTGCTCCTTCAATCCCGCCGGGCCGAGACCAGCGGTCCCGCAGATTCGAAATTCTGCTCGATGGACCTCGCTATGTCTCGGGCCGCATACCCGTAGCTGCCATCGCGGTTGGTCTGCAGGGGGAAAGTAGCCAGTCTGGCGCTCCCGATGCCGATCGTGCCGCCGGCCAGGGCCGACACGCCCAGGGGTGCTCCACCCAACAGCGTCGCGACCGACTGGCCGTCCGAAGGCAGGGTCTCCCCCAAGACCTCGATGGGCCGCCGTCGGTCATTTCCGGGGCGAGCCGGGTACGCGTTGGCCAGTTTGAAGGCCATGATCTCGGCCTCTCCTACTTCGTCGGGGCTCTCATGGTAGAAGTGCCCGTGCGTCAGAATCGTCAAGTGTGGCGGGACGGCCACGGGCGCGGTTCCCGTCAGCCCGACGCAACGTGCCGCCGCTTTCGCCAGGATCTTGTCCAGCAGTTCGACGGACAGTCGCGTCGTCATGAAGATGCTACCGAACGCCCCTCGCAGCTCTCCCTGATATTCGTTGTCGATGGCGGTCTCCATCGGAATTATGGAGGCCCCGTCCGGCTGCTGCCATTGCTGGCGCTCGAGCGAGACCAGGAAGTACCCCGGATCGATCTCGTACTGGCCCTCCAGGTTTAAGCGCACGGGACCGGTGCGCCCGATCTTACCGACCACGACTTCCAGATTGGGAAAGAACTTGCGCAGATTCCGTTCGAGCTTGGTCACCACGTGCTCGCGCTCAGCGAGCTCAGCCAACGGAAAGCCTTTGAAGCTGATCTCTGGGATGAACAGCTTGAACTGGTCACCTATCTCGGGCATGAACGGTCTCAAGTACTGACCGGATACGTCCGTCACTACGCCGTCCTCGACCGAGAACTGAAAGGCATGCGTCACCCCCATACCATCCCCATCCGCGGGGAGATCGTTCTGGAGGTACCGCGTGAACAGGCTGGTATCGAACCCTTCAGGGATCTGGTCCTTGCGAAGGACCTTGAGCCGCCGCGGTCCGACGAGGTCGCCGTTCTGCGAGAAGTCGAGGAGTGGCGTGAAGCTCACCGTCCTGGCGTTGCTGGAGATCACTCCCGCGAGAAGAATCTTAGAGTACTGATCGAGGATTGGAATCCGCTCGAAGAACCCGTCCTCTCCCACCTGCACTACATCGATGATGTGGACGACGCCGTCCTTGACCCCGTAGACGTAGACGCTGCCCTGCGCGGGGTTACCGTGGATGTCCTGCAGCTGCTCCGTCGCCAGGTAGGAAACGGGTTCCTGGTCGGACGGGTCCGTCGCCGCGTTGCCTCCCCCCTCCATCGGAGCGAACGGTCCCGCGTCCCCATCCCCCTCGGGGGAACATCCGAAAACCGCGCTTGCCGCGAGCACCTTGAGTGCGGCTCTGCGTGAAATGCGGTCTTCCATGTCGACGCCTCGGCTTCCGTTTTCCGGGCGTAGCGCGGTCTTCGCCGCACGCGCCCCAATCCCCCATCCTAGTCCGAGTACGTGTTAGCGCAAGAATTTTGACTCGGCTGTGCACGATGCGGCTACCGCTGGCTCATGACGCCCCGCTACCCTCGTCCGACACGATCGCGGGTCGTCCGAGGTCGATTATGCGATGTCGGAGCGACGGAACGGCGCGTGGGCACTCCTTGCTTCGGTGTCCCCTCAGCCGAAGTAGTCGGAGACCTTGATCCCGTACTTTTCGGCCTTGGTGACCTTGATGATCGAGCGCTCTAACTCGCCGTCCCCGCGTCTCTCGGTGAGGTCGGACCCCGAGTCCGATGCCTCCAGCGTGTAGTGGATGTGGTCGAAATCCGCCTTCCACAGCAAGGTCGTCAGGTCATCTTCGTCCTCTGGGGTCAGCACCCGGGCCCGTGCATCACCGTTAGGAAGAGCGTGATCTCCTCTAGCTCCGCACCCGGCACGATCGTGAGCGGACTGGATGCCGGCGTTGGCCAGGGTGCCCACCAGGCCACGTGCTTCGTTCCTGGAACTGATTCGCTCCCCGTCCCAGTAGATCCCTTCGGCGTCGACGGCGAGGACCAGGTAGGGGAGCCGAGCCCAGGTGGCGTACAGTGCCTTACGCAGTTCCTCCCCCCAAGGGGATCAGGGTGCTCCCTGACGTGAGGCCGGGGCACGGGCCTTTGGGTGGGCTACACACCGCCTTGTTGGAGGCCGAGGCGCGCCAGTTGCACGCCGTGCTGCTCCTCGCGTGTGATCTCCCTCTCGTCGGTGAGCGGGTCATGGCTGCAATTGCGGCACAGGCCGAGACGTCGTTGGCGGCCGCGCCGAGGGGACCCGGTGGCGTCGAGCCTCTCTGTGCAGTGTATGGTTGCGCCGCGCTGCCCTTAGTGGTGGAACGACTCGCTGGGCCTGACCTTTCGCTGCACGCGCTCTTCTGCGAGCTCCACGGTCGCGAGCTGGACATGGCGTCGCTCGGCTTGGAGACCGGCGCGTCCTTTCTCAACGTGAACACACCGGAGGATCTCGTGAGGGCGCGGCTCCACCAGGACTTGGAGTGAGCATGGCGCTGGGGCGCGGCTTGTTCCATCTGTGGTGTATGGCATGAACTCGCCCGCCGTGTTCGTGGTGTCCGGCATGGTCATCAAGGCGATTGTGAGAGTCTGGGGAGGGGGCGACCGGCGCCGGATCTACATCAACATCTGACCATCTCGGACCTTCATCCCCGTCTTGCCGGTTCGACCCGCACCGCATCATCTTGAGACCTTCATTCTCACTCAATGGCAGAGCACGATGATTCCGTCCAAATCTCTGACGTTCGTAACATTGCTGGCTCTCGCGGGTTGCGCGGGTAGCACGACTGTCGCGCAAGGGCCCTCCGGCGCGGACGCCGCTCCCGCCTCCGACGCGGACGCTGCTCCCGCCTCCGGCACGGATGCCGCTCCCGCCTCCGACGCGGACGCTGCTCCCGCCTCCGGCGCGGATGCCGCTCCCGCCTCCGACGCGGACGCCGCTCCCGCCTCGTCGGTGCTCGGTTTTTCGGCGGCTCAGGCCGACCGAGGACGAAACGTCTTTCGGTCGAATTGCACCGCGTGCCACTACTCGAGCGAGTTCAACGACCGCCAGTTCAAGTTCAAGTGGCGGCGGCGCACAGCCGGTAACCTCTTCGAGATGGTGTCGACCCAGATGCCCGAGGATGCGCCCGGAAGCCTGGAGCTCCAAGAATACGCCGACATCGTGGCCTTCGTGCTACGCCTGAACGGATTCGAGCCGGGCGGCCTTGAGTTGCCGCCCGACCCGGCAGCGCTCGAGACGATCAGTCTGGCGCCACTCGGGAACTAGACGGCGTATGGGCATCGATAGACGCGACTTCCTGAAAGTCGCGACTGCCGGTGCGGGGCTGGCGATCACGGGCACGTCGGCGGGAGCGCAGGAGCCCAGTGCCGGATCCCAGCGCGCAGCGCTCGTCCGCTCGGGCCAAGCTCCGGACGTCGTAGTCATAGGGGCGGGGAACTTCGGGAACAGGCACCCCAACTGTCCGAGCTACAACTTCTCCGGCGTAACCGGATGGCCAGCCCTACCCGGCGACTCCCGTGGATTCCGCATTCGCACCGGTGGTCACAGCGACGACGCCCCCGATACCAGCATCCGGTGGGTCGATGCGGAATCACACGCAAGGCCGCGGGAAATCCTCGCCAAGTACTTTCCGGCGCTCGCGGAGCGCGCGATCAACGAGACTCGGGCGTGTCACTACACTCTGACGGTGAGCCGGAACTTCATCATCGACGAGCACCCGGACTACGACAATGGACGGCTCGCGGGTGGCGGCTCGGCGGAGTCCTTCCAGCAAGGTCCTGTCTTGGGCGAGTACATCGCGGGTCGTATCATGGGTACGGAGAACGACCACGAGCTCGACGACAGTTTCCGACTTCTCGAAGAGGAGTTCTCGGAGGACGAAGGCCGAGGGAGGTAGGGGAATCTCGGATGAGTCCAACCCAGTCGGCAGCGGACCACCGAAACGGTAGCCCCCGGAAGACGCGCGCCCGCATGGCGCTCGCTTTTGTCGCGGTAGCGCTCATCGCGCTGGCCATTCTGCCGATCTATCTCGGGCAACGCGTCGCGCGGGCACAGGAACAAATCACCGAGCACCTCCAGCCAGCGCTGCTGGCGAGCGCGGAGCTGTCGCTCGCCCAAGCCCGCCTGGTGGACCTCCTCCAGCGATTCCTGCCAGCTGGCGAAGGATTGTATCGCACACAGTACAACGCCGCGGTAGTGCGTGAGGACAGCCTCTACGCCGACCTGGCCGATAGGGTTCGTGCCATGGATTTCGATGTCCGTGAGCGCTTGGCCCAACTCTCGGCGGAGTCGGCGCGTTGGCACTTCGAGAACCGTAGGGTCTTCGACGCGCCGGACGACGCCGGTGCCCGCCGGGTGCTCGCCGCGCAGAGTCTGGCCGCGTTTGACAACCTCCGGCGCGCTACTCGGGAGCTGGAACGTGCGATCGAGAGCCAAGTCAACGAGGGCAAACGCAGGACTGCTCGTACGATACGCTTCCAGTTTTGGATCACGCTCAGTCTGGCCCTCGTCGCCCTTGCTTCGACGCTCGTGGTTGGTCTCGTGAGTCGACGGCTTCGGGCCCTCATGGTGGAAGGCGAACGGCGTCGCTCCGAGGCGGTGCGAGCTCGGCGCGAGATCGACGCGCTACTCGAGGCGACGGGGGACGGTGTTCTAGGAATCGACCTCGACGAGAAGTGCACGTCGCTGAACCGGGTAGGGTGTGCGCTTCTGGGCTTCAGCGAGCGCGAGATCCGGGGTCGTGATATGCACGACCTGGTCCATCACTCCACGGCCGATGGAGAGCTCCGAGACCGCACGGATTCGCCGGTCCTGGCGGCGCTTCATGCGGGAGGCGCTGTGGATTCCGACGACGATGACGTGCTGTGGCGCTGCGACCGCACGTCGTTCCCGGCGCGTTGGTCGTTGCATCCGCTGGTCGATGGAGTGGAGCTGCGCGGTGCTGTCCTGACCTTCTCGGACATCAGCGAGATTCGGGAGAAGGAGGCCGCCCTGCGGCGAGCGGTCCACCAGCGGGAAGAAGTCATCTCGATCGTTTCTCACGACCTGCGCAATCCTCTAGGCGTTGTCGCGGCCGCCGCGGACCTGCTCGTAGATCTGCCTTTGGATGAGGACGAGCGTCGGAAGCAAGCGCAGATCATTGCGCGATCCGCTGGCCGCATGGGCCGGCTCATCGAGGCGCTGCTCGATGTGGCGCGCATCGAAGCGGGAGCGTTCGTCGTGCGTCCCTCTGCCGAGCATGTACGCCCGATCCTGGACGAGGCAAGAGAGGTTTTCGAGGGGCAGGCTGAGCTGGCGGGCATCGAGCTGCGGGTGGAGGTTGCTTCGCATGTGCCCCAGGCCAGAATGGACCGGGAGCGCATACTCCAGGCACTCGCGAACCTGCTCGACAACGCCCTCCGGTTCACGCCGCCCGGCGGCTCCGTGACGCTCGGGGGCAGCGAGCATGACGGCCGGGTGGTGCTCTCGGTGTCCGACAGCGGTGCGGGGATCGCGCCCGAAGCCCTAGACCGGCTTTTTGACCGCTTCTGGCAGACCGCCGGACACGGTGGAGCCGGCCTCGGTCTCACGATCGTCCAGGGCGTGGTGGAAGCCCACGGCGGTGTCGTCGAAGTGGACTCGGAGCCGGGGTCAGGGACCACGTTCCGGCTGTTGCTACCGGTGGCTCATGCCTCGGCGGAGACGAACGCCTAGGCGGGTGGCACCCGGTGCTCGTCGGCGTAGACATGGTACCGCTCTACCTCGGCATTTCTCCGGTTCTCGTCCCAGCCCAACAGAGATCCCATGATATCAGCAGCTTCACCGGCTCCGGCCAGTCCGAAGTCCGGGGAGAAGAGGAGCAGCGCACTGCGCCGGTCCATGAAGTCGATGAGATTCAAGGCCATCTCTCGTTCCACCGCGAGTTTCACCTCGCCCCGCACGGCCGGTACTCCAGGTCCGAGCGGCTCCAGCCATGCCGGGTCGGTTTCCGCCAGAGTTAGTAGATGGTGGAGCTGACGGCCGTACAGCCATCGCAGCCGTTGGGCCGTCTTCTCAGTCAAGCCTGCCGCCCGGAGAAGCTCTGCTGTATGGGACTCGAAGTCCACGAAGTCGCCTGCGGGGGCCCCCGGAAGCGGGACAGTAGCCGTCCGGACCTCGTCGCGCGGCGGTGGTCCCAGCACTTCTCGCAGCTCATCTATGACACGCTCGGCCATGCGTCGATACGTGGTGAGTTTCCCCCCCGCGATCGTGATGAGGCCTTCAGGGCCGGACCAGACTTCGTCCTCTCTCGAGGTGTCGCGGGTCGTCTTGTCGTCTTCTTCTATGAGCGGACGGATCCCGGCCCAGGTGGCGAGCACGTGCTCGATGCGTAGTGCGGCGTCGGGAAAACAATCCTGGACCATCTCGAGCAGCTCGAGCACCTCTTCCCGGGTCGCTCGAGGAGTATCCAATGGCCCGTCGTACTTCGTGTCGCTCGTCCCGACGTACACGTAGTCCAGTCGGCGCATCACGAGTCCCCTGCGACCCGAGGTCGACTTGAGGAAGGCCGCGCCCTCGATGGGCAATCGTTCCGCCGATAGCAGCAGGTGGATGCCCTTGCTCGGTCGCAGCGGCGTTTCTACCGGCATGTCGGCGTTTCGCAGCAACTTTTCGGCCCAGGGCCCGCCCGCGTTGACGACGCATCGCGCCTCGACGTCGAACGCATCGCCGGTCAGGCGATCTTCGACGCGGGCACCCCGCACCCCCCCCGTATCGTTCATCAGAAAGCGATCGAAGGCCGCGTGATTCGCGAGCAAAGCCCCATGTTCCGCGGCCGAGATCGCGTTCTCTAGCGTGAGGCGTGCGTCGTCGGTGATGTACTCCGGGTACTGCACTGCACCCCGCAGCGGCTCCCGCAATCCGGGTAGCCGAGCCCGGACCTCGTGAGGCTCGAGATTCACGTGCTTGTTCTCGTTCGATGCTCCTGCGAGCCAGTCGAACACCGATAGCCCCGCTTTGATCTTGAGCAACGAGTCGGGTGCGAATACCGGATAGAGGAAGTCCAGACGATGGACCAGGTGAGGCGCGATCGAGTTGAGCACTGTGCGTTCCCTGGCGGACTCACGGACGAGTAGGAAGTGGCCATACTCGAGGTAGCGCACGCCGCCGTGAACGATCTTCGAGGAGCGGGAGGACGTGCCGAAGGCGAAATCTTCCTTGTCGATGAGGGCGACCGACCAGCCCCGCAGCGCGGCGTCCCGAGCTATGCCGCACCCGGTAATGCCGCCACCCACCACCAGGACGTCGACGCCCTGCGAGCGCATCCGGCGCAATGCGTCAACGCGACCGAGGGGCGAGAAAGGGTGGGGTAACCCACCTTGGTTCACAGCTTGCGTTTCCAGTCGAGCAGTGCCTCGACCTCGTTCGTCGTGATGCGTGGAACGCCCATTTGCAGCAGCCTTGAAGCGTCCGACGGATCGTCCACCGTCCAGGCCGCCAACTCGATGCCGGCGTCGCGGGCCCGCGACGCCAGCGACGGGTCGTCGAGCAGAAGCTCAGCCTTGAAGTCGATCAGGGCGGAAGAGTCCCCAGTCGCTCTGCGCAAGGCTTCCTCCGCGGACTCGATGTCGTCGACGATGTAGGCGATGCGTGCGGACGCGTCCTGCGAGCGCATCCGGTCCAGCAACGTCCAGTTCATGGCGATGAAGACCGTACGCTCCTTCTGGCCGGTCTCGGTAGCGAAGCGCACCATCCTGTCCAGGTCCTCCAGTTCACGGAAGCCCTTCACCTCGGCGTACACGCGGGCGACACGGTCCCCGACGTGCTCCAGAGCTTCGCGGAACGTCGGAATCTTTTCCCCTGCGAACTCGGCCCCGAACCAGCCGCCCGCGTCGAGCTTCTGGAGCTGCTCGACGGTTCGCCACCGCACGGGACCGACGCCGTTCGTCGTACGGCTGAGCATCTGGTCGTGGAATAACACCGGGTTGCCGTCCCCGGCCGTATGCAGGTCGAATTCGATCGCGTCGGCCCCGGCCTCGATCGCGAGGTCGATCGCCGCGAGCGTGTTCTCCGGCGCGCGAGCGCTGTAGCCGCGGTGGGCTATGACCTCGGCGGTGCCGTCGAAGGCGAAGCCTTCAGTCATTGCGCGGTGAGGTTGATGGGGGCTATTCGCATCGTGAAAACGGGTGGGGTGGAGCAGACTCGGGTGATGGTGACGGCAGAGTACTCCGAATGCAACCGCGGTGTGTCTCTCCGCGACGTTTCGGCTTCCAACCCAAAGCGTGAGCTTGTTGTCCAACCCTGGTGAATGGACGAAGCGTGGATCGGACCGAACGAGGAGCCTTGGCCCAACCTGTGCCAGCAGAGCCAGAATCCGCCGACGCACTGCGCGCCGCGCACGGCGATCACGAGGCCTTCGAACGCCTCTATCGCGGTCATGTGGACAGGATCTATTCGCTGGCGCTGCGCATGACGGGCGAAGACCTCGCGGAGGACCTTACGCAAGAGGTGTTCATTCGGGCTTGGAAGAAGCTGGGCTCGTTCCGTGGAGATGCGAGGTTCGGGACGTGGCTGCACCGCCTTGCGGTGAACCACATTCTCAGTCGCAGAGAGACTGTACGGAAGCGAGAGGTCCGGCGCGTGATGGGGCAGGGAATCATGGAGCGCATGATCGCGCCACGACGGCGTGCCTCGGCAGAAGGGCTGGACATCGAGTCTGCGCTCCAGACGCTGCCGAGCAGGGCCAAGGAAGTGTTCGTGCTATACGACGTGGAAGGGTATGCGCACGAAGAGATCGCGGAGATGACGGGGGTGTCGGTGGGCACGTCGAAGTCGCAGTTGCACCGTGCCCGCAAGCTACTTCGGGAGCAGTTGGAACTATGAGCGAGATGCACGAGAAATTGGAGAGCCGGCTGTCGGAGTTCCTGGACGGGACGCTCGCGGCCGCGGAGCGGGAAGCTGTGGAGCGGCATCTCGAACAGTGCGGACCGTGTCGGACTGAATTGGAGGGTATGCGCGCCGTCCTGGAGAAAACCCAAGGCCTCCGCCCGATGTCCCCGCCGCGTGACCTGTGGCCGGGGATCGCTGCGGCGATCCAGGCTCCGCTCGGACTCGGGGCCGTCGAGAGCCAGGTGATCAAGTTACCGACCGCCCGACGGGGCGCAGCGCGTGAGCCAGTGGGCGTGCTCACCGTAACGCGGAGTCAGTTGGCTGCGGCTGCGACGATCCTGATGGTGGTGTCCGCTGCCATAACCTGGTGGGTTGGTCCGGGCGTTCCGGAGCGCGGCAGGACCGCTGCTGGACCGGTTACCACTGCCGCCGTGAGGGCGAGCGCTGAGCTGCCCGGGGCGAGCGAAGTGTTGTCCGCTGAACTGGAGGCGCTGGAAGAGCTGCTGGCTGGTGTCAGCGTATCGCTCGATCCGGAGACGGTTCGGGTCCTGAAAAAGAACTTGGGGGTCATAGAGCGCGCTATCGAAGACTCGCGTCGCGCGCTGGCTCAGGATCCGGCAAACGAAGTCCTGGGCGCGCACCTCGAGCGCGAATACCGACGAAAGCTCCGCTACCTGAGGGAAGCCACCGAGATTGCGCGGTGGTCGAGCTGACATGATCCCGATCCTTCTCGCCTCGGCGGTCCTGGCGACCACTCCCATGGTAGCGGACACGGTCGTCGATCTGTCCCGCGGCGACCGGGTCGTTCTCGAGAATATCGTCGGAGAGGTCCGGGTGGTGACGTGGGACAGGGACGAACTTCAGGTCCGGACGACTGATGATACCCGTACGGCACTGTCGGTCCGGCGTTCGGGATCGCGTTTGGAGCTGAGGCCGGACGACAGCAAGGGGCGACGCCGAGGAGTCGAGGTGGAGGTCCGGCTTCCCTCTTGGGTGGACGTCGAGATCAGCGGTCGCTCGCTCGATGTCGTAGTCAGTGGCGTCGGCGGCGCGTTACGTGTAACGACCGTGAGGGGGGACGTAAGGATCGAGAACACGACGGGGAGGGTGACGGTGATGTCGGTGCAGGGCGAGATCGACATCATCGACGCGAGCGGTGTGATTTCCGCTTCGTCTCAGGGGGATGACGTGCGCCTACGACGGGTGAGCGGTGCCGTGCAAGCGCACTCCGGCAGCGGCGACCTGACGCTGACGAACATGGAGGCGCACTCGGTACGTGCCGAGACGCAGAACGGTGACATCACGTTCAGTGGGTCACTGATGAGCGGGGGCGAGTACAGCTTCTTCGTGCACGACGGTGATGCGATGATCGCGATCCCGGATGGCACGGCGGCAAGTGTGAAGGCCTCGGTCTTCGATGGGGAATTCACCTCGGACTTCCCCGTGCTGGTCGAACGCTTCACGGGAGGACGGGAATTCGAGTTCCAGTTGGGCGACGGTGGGGCTCGGCTCGAGATCTCGGTATTCGATGGAGAAATCCAACTGCGGCGCCAGGGGCGCTGAACAGGGAGGGGAATGACGAAAATGAGGAAGACGATGAAAAGGACTGGGTTGATCGCGCTCGCCGCCATTCTTGCAGCTGCTCCGAGCCTTGCGCAGGAGGTGGAGCGCGTCTCGGGTCAGTCAGTGGCCATATACAACATCGCTGGGCATGTGGAGATCGTGCCTGGAAGCGGCTCCGAGGTGGTAGTGCGCATCGCCCGCCACGGCGACGATGCCGATCGCTTGAGCATCGAGACGGGAGAGATCCGCGGCAGGGAGACCGTTCGCATCGTCTATCCGGCGGATCAAGTGGTGTATCCCGAGATGGGCCGCAGGTCCAACACGACACAACGCGTGGACGACGATGGCACGTTCTCCGACCGTGGTCGGGGCGGAGGCGACCAGATTCGTGTGCGTGGCTCGGGCCGCGGCCTCGAGGCTTGGGCCGACCTCGTGATAGAAGTGCCTAGTGGGCAAGAAATCCACGTGTACCTCGCCGTCGGCACGGTGGAGGCGCGTAACGTGGATGGAGAGCTCGATATCGATACGGGCAGCGGAGCGGTGACCGCCGAGGACATGTCCGGGTCGCTCTCGATCGATACCGGTTCGGGCGCGGTCGAGGTGACGGGCATGGATGGCGACCTGACCGTAGACACGGGGTCGGGTAGCATCAGGGCCTCGGACGTGGTTGCGGGCGAGGTCGAACTCGACACCGGTTCGGGTCGGGTCGTCGGGAGCGGTATCGAGGCACGTTCACTCAGCGTCGACACCGGTTCGGGTGGTGTGGACCTCGAGCGGATCCGATCCGCCGACGTGATGGTCGATACCGGCTCGGGCTCAGTGGAGCTCGAGTTGTTGACGGACGTCGAGTCCTTGCACGTCGACACGGGTTCGGGGTCGGTTACCGTCTGGGCTCCATCGGACCTCGGCGCGTCACTCGAGATCGACACAGGCAGCGGCGGAATCGATATCGACTTTCCGGTCGAGGTACGGTCGGCCCGGCGTGACAGCATGTGCGGCCAGCTCGGAGACGGTCGCGGCGACATCGTGATCGACACGGGCTCGGGCTCGATTCGGTTGCTCCGCGGCGGAATCGTTCTGCGCTAGAAGCTTTCCGATTACGCTACTAGAAGGACCTCAGCGGGCTATGGAGGCCCCGGCTACTCTTGTTGGCCGGGGTCTTCTCACTGCCAGCAGCCAGTGCTAGATGTACCGCGGCGCTACTTGGTAGAGCGCCTGCGCCAAGCCTTTCGCAACGACGTTCGCGATTCCTTCGGCACATCAATCCAGAAGGCGCTTCCGCCTTCCGCTCGCCGCTCGACACCGCAATATCCGCCGATGCGCTGCAGTCCCCGGCGTACGATTGCCAGCCCGATGCCTGTGCCCGGGCGGTTGCCGCTCTCCGTGAGCCGCTCGAACATGCCGAAGACCCGTTCCTCCTGACCTTCGGGGATGCCGACACCGTTGTCGTCCACCCAAAGGCGGATTGATCCTTCGCGCTCCTCTGTGCGGATCCGGATGTCGGGCGTCCGGTCATCGGCTACGAACTTCACTGCGTTGGAGAGGAGGTTGGCTACAACCTGAACGAGCGCGGTGAAATTGCCTCGCACGGCAGGCAGCGGATCTTCCACGGTGAGTTGGGCGTCGCGAGCATCGAGGTCGCCCTGGACCTGCTCGCGGGCCGCATCGACGACCGCCCGCAGGTCGACAGGCATCAGCTCCAGCCGCTCGAAGCTGACCCGGCTATACTCCAGCAGGTCACTGATCAGCTTCTCGGACTGCCGCCCTGAGGCGACGATCCGGTTGGCGTAGTCACGCGCTTCCTCTGGGAGTTGGTCGCCATAGTCTTGCAGAAGGGCATGTGCGAAGCCCTGCATGGTGCGGAGTGGCGCCCTCAGGTCGTGTGACACCGAGTACGCGAACGATTCGAGCTCCTGGTTCGCCTGCTGGAGCTGGGTCGCGAGCGTTCGATGCCGTTGCTCGCTCTCGCGCATCGACGCCTCTGCGTCCATGCGCTCGACGTACGTCGCTACGGTGGTGGCCAGGTTCATGCCGAGACGCTCGAACCGCTCGTCGAGCACCACCACCTGAGTGTCCGCCAAAACGAGAGTGCCGAACGAAAAGCCGCCCGACTCGAGCGGGAACGCGGCGTAGGTACGT
Organism: Longimicrobiales bacterium; assembly: GCA_965226625.1. Lineage (GTDB taxonomy): Bacteria > Gemmatimonadota > Gemmatimonadetes > Longimicrobiales > Gaopeijiaceae > UBA1138. Next base: position 1,087,942 of record CBDDDK010000003.1, on the reverse strand, counting down.
AAGTGCAACGCAAGCAGAAGCTCGTCAGCGTGCTCGGGCCGCGACGTGGGGTCGGACTCCAGAACCGGCTGTCCACTCGTCACGGCGTTGCCCGAAAGCGTCCGGTGTAGCGGAATCTCGACGTCTCCGTCGTCGAACACGGGCCATCCCTTGGCGGCGGTTACCACCATACGGTCCCGGTTCCGATCGAGGTGCTCGATTGCGACGATGGCACAGCCCATCACCGAGCTCACGAGATCGAGGATTTGCCCGTACGCCTCCTCAAGCGAAGTCGCGGACAGTGTCAGCTCCGCGAGGCGGTAGAGCGCAGCTAGTTCACGGTTGCGGGCAGCGAGCTCCTCTCCAGATCCCTGTTTGTGCGTGACATCCACGACCACGCCGTCCGCGCGTAGGTGGCCCGATACCTCATCCAGATGGATTTTTGCGCTTGCTCGCACTCACCACTCGCCCCGTTCCGGGTGCAGGATCGCATACTCGCGCACGAACGGTCCGCCGGGCCCGCCATTTCGTAGGTCCTCCCAAGGGTTGTGGTCATCGGGTCCCGCGAGGAGAAACTTCTGCCAGTGGGACTCATCCGCGACGAGCTGCTCAGGGTCGTAGCCGAACATTCGCCTCGTGGCCGGAGAGACTTGGATGATGCGCTCGTCCGTAACGTCGACTGAGAAGAGGACATCCTGCACATTGTTGAAGAGCGTCTCCAGGTCAAAGGCCTTAGACCGGAACTCGTGGCGCGCGACGTTCAGGTTGCCAACCTCTCGGATTCTTCTCTCTGCGATATCGAGGCGTATGCCCAGCGCCACTGGGTCCACCGGCTTGCGAATGAAGTCGGTCGGCTCCGGCCGCCAGCAGGTCGTCTAGAGCACCCGCTTCCTGGCTCGAGGTCACGACGAGGATGAACGGCGTGTGGCCATCGGGATCGAGCGCGGCGATTCGTCTGCACACTTCCAGGCCGTCGATGCCGGGCAGCAGGAGATTAAGCAAAACGAGGTCGGGAATTCCGTCCTCGAGCTTCTTCAGGGCGTCCTCGCCACTGGCGTAGGCGACGACATCGTATCCGCGGGACTTGAGGATCTCGGAGAACAACCAACGGTCCGCGTGATCGCCCTCAACGATCAGAACGCGCTCAGCGCGCTTGCCAGCGGCTGACGTGCGGTCCGGGTAGGCGTGCTCTACGCTCAGGGTGTATGGGTCAAGGGCCGCTCGGCGTGGCCGTGATCGGAATGGCTCGACGGGGGACTAATAGGCGTCCAAGCCGCCCCGCGCCACATCGAATCAACTGCTCCCTAGTGTTCCTCCTGATCGCAGCCTCGCGGTCCGGGCGAGCGCAACATCCGCTTCGAAAAAGTTGGGGTCCAGGGTTGTGGCCGCCTGGTACCCGACGCGAGCGGATTCCCAGTTCCAAACCTCTTCGGAGGCCAAGCCCGCGAGGAAGGCGTTCACGGCCGAGACCGAAATGTTCGTGGGCTCGAAGGTCGTCGGCGCGGCGTGGGCGAACGGATCGCTCCAAGCCGGGGCCCGGCCCATGCGTCCGAGCTCGGCGACCAGACCCCCGACGATGACGCGCGCGACCCCAACCGCATCTGCGTCACGGGGAGTCTCGGTCCGCCACGTGCGCTCGACTCGCCCGCTCGCGGGATTGATCAATCGGCCCTCGAGGTAGGCGGTCGCTGCGCCGAATAAGGCCCACGTCGCCGAAAGTATGAACTCCGGGCCCGGTGAGACGCCGACGGGTGGCGCTCCCGGCCCACGGGGCTCGCCACGGCGTTCGGCGTCTGCCGCAGCGGCGAAGCGTCGGCGCTCCACGAAGCGGACATCGGGGCGCCGCAGCAACCCCACGGCGACGAGCTCCGAGAGACCGACCGAGGCTCCTAAAGAGGTATCGAGTCCCCACGGGTTGTCGTCGAGGAGCCCGATCTCACCGACAGATACACGAACGGCACCTGTCAACGGCGCCACCCGTACGGTGGCGAGCTCCCGCCACTCGGCCTCATTCGCCTCCACTGGCCCGGCGGTTGATGTCGAGTTCGGCCCCAGGCTGCATGCTGACGCGACTAGGACCAACGCTGTCGCGGTGACATGTCGCACTAGCCGCGGGCGGCGGGAATCGAAACGCGAGGCTGGCATCGTTTCTTCCTTGCTCTGGGGAGTTCGACGCATACCCAAAGTTGCGGATCCATGGTGCGATCGCAAAGGAACATGTAAAGTCTCCGACCGGTTAAAGGTAAAAGGTATATGGGTCCTGAGTCTGTGCTCAGGGCTGCGGAGAGTCTGGGGTCGTGGGCCAGGAGCGTTGACCCTACGCGTCCACAGTGCATAAGATACCGAGCTGTATGCGCTGACGGTTGCGGGCGTCCGGGCCGTCCAGCCGATAGACACCTTGCAGTTCCGGTTCAACAGCGTCCGATCGCGCTTCGGGCGAATCCGTTTCGACGGACAGACGACATGGGGGAGACCCCAAGGAGAACGAAGCATGGTCCGACCTTTGAAACTGTCGCTCAACCTTGTCCTAGTGGCCCTTGTCCTGGGCCCGGTAGCCCTTCATGCGCAAACCGGGGGCCGCTTCCGTGTCCTCATCCCGTACTTCACCCCAATGGGGGATGCGGATGATGATTTCGGCAAGGACGCCTCGAAGGAGCTCCGCAAGCTCATCAACACGCTTGCGACGCACGAGCCCATCGAAGAGGGGGAAATCAAGGATCAGGCGAGGCGCTTCGATACCAAGATCGAAGACTTGAGCTGTATCCTGACGCGTCAGCTCGCCTCGCAGATTGAAGCGCAGGTCGCTCTGTGTGCCGAGTACAACGAATTGCCTGACAAGTCCTGGGCGCTACAGAACGTGGTCTTCTGGGACATCGCCTCGAGCGAGCAGTTCGCGGTCTCGGACGTCACGGTGGCAGAGAAGGAAGAAGAGGTAGCGGCGCAGCACATCTTCAACGAGTTCGACAGGTACGTGCAACAGATCCGTGCCCAGGCCATCTGCACCGACTACTACGCCAGCCGGCAGTGGGAGAACGCGCTGAGGAACTGCGACCAGGCGCTCGACATCAACCCCGATGGCGTCACCACTCGGTATCTGCGCGGGCGGATCCTCTATGAGATGGAGAACCACTCCGAAGCGCTTGGGGAAATCGAGAAGGTGCTGGTACTGGACGCTTTCCATCAGGACGCGCTTGAACTGGCCGGATACTTGTCGGCGCTTCAGGACAACGACGACCAGGCTCGTGATTATTACGGACGCTACCTCCAGTTAAACCCGGCGAACGCGGCGATTCGCATGAGGATCGCCTTCGACCTTGCGAGGGCCGGAGACCCTGTGGGTGGCATGCAGCTCATCGAGATCGGCCTCGAGGTCGATCCCGAGAACATCGATCTCTGGGAGCAGTACGGCGGCTTCGCGTTCTCCGCGGCGCTCGAGGCCGAGCAAGACGCGGCGCTCGATGCCCAAAGCGAGGGTGGCGTTTCTCCGGAGGCCCAGGGTTACTACCGAGAGGCGATCCAAGCGTACGAGAAGGTGTTCGAGGGCAAGGGCGCGGAGACGCCCGTAGGGCACCTTCGGAACATCATCGCGGCGTACATCCAGCTTGATGAGATCGCCAACGCGATCGAGGTTGGTGGTCGTGTTCTCGAGACGCACGCACAGGAAGACGCGCTGTGGTCGATCTACGCGGATGCGCTGCAGCGTAACGATCAGCTCACTGATGCGATAGCCGCGCTTGACCGTGTCCGTGAGATCAATCCTTCGCATCCGAGCGCCATGCTTCGGCAAGGCAACTGGTTGATCGAGGCCGGTCGCATCGAGGATGCGGTCGCGGTCTTGAAGGAAGCCGCTGTCGATAACCCGCAGCGGGCGGAGCAGGCGGCCCGGCTGCTCTTCGCTGACGCGTACCAAAAAGGTTACCAGCAGAAGAACTACCGATACGCGATCGAGGGGATGGCGGGGGCGAAGGAGCTACCCAACGTCAGTGAAGCGATGGTCAGCCAGCTCAACTTCTGGCACGGCTTCAGCGTGTACCAGGCCGCCGTTGTAGAGCAGGCGCCCCAGACGCTCGCGACTGCGGAGGCTACGCTGCTGAAGTTCCGGACCGCCATTGGTCTGTTCAACCAGTCTGGAGCCTACCCGGCGTCGGTGAATGTGAACCTCGGGGAGCTGCTCGCCAACGCGAACACCTATGTGGAGATTCAGGACGCGATCGTCAAGCGGGGTCGCTGACCTAGAAGCCCTCTTCCACAACGGGATCCCAGGGTAACCGACCGGGCTTGAGCGCCCCGGGGCTTCGGCCCCGGGGCGCTTTTTCTTGCGCACTTAGAGGTTCGGGTCCCCACCCGCGCACACCGCCGGCTGTCCCGAATGCCCCCCACTTCGCCCCACCGCTCCGCGGAGCACCTTCGGTTTTCCTTCGGAAAATCTAAAAAAGTGCTCGAAGCGCTGATTCGGGGATCGTGCCCGTCCTGAGCGTGCATTCCCCTCATCCGACACGGCGTCGCGACCCCAATTATTTGTAATAAAGCACCCTTGACGCCCTTGGCCATCGGAGCGTATACTGGCACTATGATGTCCCACTTCATCCCACTTATTACCACTAGGGTCGGTTGGTGAACGGATTCGTCGGGCTATACGAGCACCAGATGGATGAGAAGGGGCGGGTCAGCCTGCCCTCGGCGTTTCGCCGAGAGGCCGACTCAGGCCGCTTCGTTCTCCTCCAGTGGCAGAAGCCGTACCTGACGCTCTTTCCAGAATCCAAGTGGGTAGGCGTGCAGGAACGACTCCTCGAATACCGTCGGAACGATCCGCAGGCTTGGAACCAGGTCAGGCTCATCGTTTCGAACGCAGTGGAGGTCGCCCCCGACAAACAGGGGCGGATCCTCGTGCCCACAAGCCTGCAGGAGGCCGCGGGTCTCTCGGGAACGGTGCTCCTCAGCGGCAACCTCGATCGCGTGGAACTCTGGAACCCGTCGACGTATGGCGAGGCCGTTCAGGATCAAGCGGGCGACCTCGAACAATTTGCGCACCGGCTCTTCGGATGACCGACAGAGGAGCGGGACGTGGAGAGGCTACCCCCGGGTCGCGAGCGGAGCGAAGGGATAGGGTCGGCTACCACGAGCCGGTGCTCAGCAATGCGGTACTGCGGTTCCTCAGCCCCAGGGCCGAGAAGCTTTACTTGGATGGGACCGTCGGTGGTGGGGGGCATGCGCGGCGGATCCTGGAGGAGTGTCGTGGCTGCCGGGTTCTGGCGGTGGACCGCGATCCGGCGGCACTCGCAGCGGCGCGGGCGGCGCTTGGCGAGTACAGCGACCGAGTGCGCTTCGTGCACAGCCGCTTCGACCGCGCTCCGGCGGACATCGAGGTCCGCGACCGTGGCCTGGACGGTGCCTTGCTCGACCTCGGAGTGAGTTCCCATCAGCTCGATGAAGAAGACCGGGGATTCGCCTTCCGCCGTGGTGTGGCACTGGATATGCGAATGGATACTACGCAGGGAAACGACGCCGTTTTCTTGCTGGCCTCGGCCAGCGAGGACCGGCTCGTGTCGGTGTTCCGTGACTACGGCGAGGAGCCTAGGGCACGGGTATTGGCGCGGGAGATCCTGAAGCGTCGTGCGTCCGCTCCGTTGGAGACGAGTGACGATCTCGTCGCGGCGCTGACCGTGGCGTTGCGGCGCTCGCCCTCTCAGCAGGACAAGGCCCGGATCTTCCAGGCTGTCCGGATTGCCGTAAACGAGGAGCTGGAGTCATTGGAGATGGGGCTACCCGCCATTCGGGAAGCGTTGAACGATCGAGCCATCTTGGTCGTGATCGCTTACCACTCACTCGAGGACGGGGTCGTGAAGAACGCGTTTCGCGAGTGGAGCAAGGAGTGTATCTGCCCCCCAGAGTTTCCGCTGTGCACCTGCCGAGGCGTGCCGTTGGGTGAGACACTCACGCGCAAACCGGTACGTCCGGACCGAGACGAGATCGAGCGAAACCCACGTGCGCGCAGCGCTCGGCTGCGAGCCTGGCGGAGGGCGGCCTGATGGCCCCGGCTACGCTTGCTCGCGGCGCGGTGGTCTTCGTCGTCCTGCTCGGTGCGCTCGGGATGGTTACGTGGCGCCAGAGCCGGGCACTGGAATCACTCGCCTTGCTCGACGAGCTACACCGCCGGATCTCGGTTGTCGCGGCGGAGCGGGTCGAGCTGGAACGGGACGTCCTGGTGCTCGAGTCTCGGGCGCGCGTGGTGCCCGAGGCGCGAGAAAGGCTTGGTATGCACATCCCGGAGGGAGTCGAGTTGGTCACGCTCCCGGGAGACTCGAGGCCATGACACCGCAAGACGTGATCGCGCGGCCCAGTCCTTTACGGCGAAGAGTTCTGCTCGGCGCCTGGTTCACCGCGGCGGCGATCATCTGCGTGCGCGCTGGCCAGATCCAGGGGGTACAGGCTCAGCGGTGGCGCGCTCTCGCGGAAGCCCAGCACCGAAAGAACGAAGAAGTGGTTGCGGCGCGCGGGAGCGTGCTGGACCGCGACGGCACGCCGCTCGCGGTGTCGCGCGAGCGCTTCAATGTCGGCATCGCTCCGAACGAGCTCATGAACGTAGAGGCGGCACGTGCGCTCCTAGTCGACGCGCTTGGGATTTCGTCCCGCAAGGCACGGCAGGTCACGTCCGTGGAACGGCGCTGGAGCGTCGTCCAGGGTCGTTACCCGCCCGCAGTGCGTGAGCAGCTGAGAGGTGTGCGCGGCATCTATGTCACGCGCGAGCTCCAGCGCTACCACCCGCACGGAGACCTGGCGGACGGTGTGCTCGGCGTCGTAGTCGATGACACGGGGCGTGGGGGAGTGGAGCAGGCTTTCGAGGACTTGCTGAGTGGCCGCCCCGGCCAGGAGGTCGTGGCGCGGGACAACGTCGGCCGAGAGATCCCCGGGGAGCGCATTCTCGTCTTGCCGCCACGTCCGGGTGGCGAGGTCGTGCTCACTCTCGATATGGATTTGCAGGAGATCGGCCGAGAGGCTCTGCAGGAAGCGATCGACAATACGGGAGCTCGTGGCGGGGACGTACTGATCACGGACCCGCATACCGGTGAGATCCTCGCGTTCGTCTCGATCCTTGAAGGTCAGAGCGCTTCGCTCTCTGCTATCAACACGCCCTTCGAACCCGGATCCACGCTCAAGCCGTTCACGGTCGCCGGCCTCCTCAAGCACGGGATTGCGTCGCTGCGAGACACGATCGACGTCGGTGATGGGAGCTGGGCCGTTGCCGGCCGCACACTCGACGAGCGCCACTCAGGTCGCATGACCGTTTCCGACGCGCTGCGTGTCTCCTCCAACGTGGGGATCGCGATGGCCGCCCAGCCGATGCCGCCGGGGCAGCAGTACGAGAACCTGCGCGACTTCGGCTTCGGCGGTCTCACAGGCATCGAAATTCCTGGTGAGGTACGGGGTACGCTTCGCCGTCCCGAAGGGTGGACGGAACAATCTCCGGCGTCGCTCGCGATCGGGTATGAGATCTCCGTCACGTCGCTGCAGATGGCGATGGCGTACGGCGCGCTGGCGAATGGCGGCCGGCTCATGCAGCCCCACCTGGTCCGAGAGATCCGCGGCCGCGATGGCACGGTGCTCCAGCGCTTCGGGCCGCGAGTGATCCGCCAGGTGGTCTCCCCGCAGGTCGCCCGCTCGGTGAGCCGTGTGCTTGAGGACGTGGTCGAAGACGGGACTGGAAGGTCGGCGCGCCTCGGCACCTTCCGGGTCGCCGGCAAGAGCGGAACGAGCCGTCTCTACTCTCCAGATGTCGGCTATGAGCGCGGGGCGTATTTTTCTTCCTTTGTCGGCTATTTCCCGGCGGAGAACCCGCAGCTCGTGGTTTTCGTGAAGCTCGAGCGTCCCCAAGGCGCGTACTACGGCGGCGTAGTGGCGGCGCCGGTGACACGTACTACGATGGAGGCCGCGCTCGCTGCCCGAGCGACGCACCTCGATCGTGCCGCGCTGCTGCGCGCAGCGCAGGTGTCCACCATGCCGCCCGCGCGCCCAGCTGCCTACTTCGCTTCTCTGCCGATCGATCCCCCAGTGCCGCCGGCCTCCAAGGCGCCACTCGCTCTACGGCTCGCTTTCGACGAACCACCCGCGCTGGGGTCAGCCGTGCCGGTCCCGGACGTCTCCGGGCTCCCTTCACGGGTCGCCGTCCGTAGGCTGCACGCGTTGGGGCTGAGGGTTTCCCGAGCGCAGGCCGGAGAGATTATCGGGACCGAACCTGCGGCGGGCATCCGCGTGGCGCGAGGCGACACGATCCTGCTGAGAACGCGAAGGAGGGTTGATGATTGAGCCCGCACGGACCTTGGACCAGGTGGGCGACGTCCTCCGGTCGGTCGGCCTCCTTGGAGAGCTGCGCGGCCCGGGGGACGTCACCGTTTTGGGCGTATGCCAGGACTCCCGTCGGGCCCAGCCCGGAGACCTCTTCCTCGCGTGGAAGGGCGCCTCCGCGGACGCGCATGACTTCGTGGCCGACGCGGTCGCGAACGGGGCTGTCGCGGTCGTGGTCGAGCGTCCGGTGGACGTAAGCGTCTCGCAGCTCGTGGTGACAGACGGTCGTCGCGCGGCCGCGCTGGCCGCGCGTGCGGTTACCGGAGCTCCCGACGAGGGCATGTTCATGGTCGGCGTAACCGGCACGAACGGAAAGACGACCACAGCGCTTCTCGTGCGTCATCTGATGGCGGGTCGGGGGCCTGCTGCCGCGATCAGTACGCTGGGCGTGGTCGACGACGAGGGCGTGTGGCCGGGCACTGAGAGTCTTACCACGCCTGGCCCGGTTCAGGTCGCAGTGTGGCTGTGGAAGCTCGCCAACGGAGGGATGGAAGCCGTGGTGATGGAGGCGTCCTCCCACGCACTCGATCAACGTCGACTGGACGGCGTCGAGCTCGATGTCGGTGTCTTCACCAACCTCACGCAGGACCACCTCGACTACCACACCGACATGGCCGAGTACTTCGGCGCGAAAGCCCGTCTCGTGGAGCTCGTCGCCGCGGACGGGACCCTGGTCGTCAACCGCGACGACCCCGCTTGGGAGGAGCTCGATGCCGGTGGTCGCGCGCTGCGCACCTTCGCGTTGGATGCCGACGCCGACGTGAGGGCGGAGTCGATTCGGTTGGGTCGGGACGGATCGAAGTTTACCCTCGTGATCGATGGGGACCGACGTGAGGTGCGCCTGCCCTTGCTCGCGCGTTACAACGTCGAGAACTCGCTTGCGGCGGCGGCGGCCGGTGCTGCTGCGGGGCTCTCGATCGACGAGATCGCCGCGGGACTCGGTACGGTTCCGCAGGTGTCGGGCCGCCTCGAGACCGTGGTGACCGAGCCCTTCTCGGTACTCATAGACTTCGCGCACACTCCGGACGCGCTCGACGGGGCGCTCTCGGCAGTGCGCCCGCTCACCACGGGGCGCCTCATCGTCGTCTTCGGCGCCGGCGGCGACCGCGACGTCGGCAAGCGTCGTCCGATGGCGGAGGCGGTCGCGCGCGTGGCCGACGTGATCGTTCTGACGTCCGACAATCCGCGGACCGAGGATCCTGAGAGGATCCTCGACGATCTCGCCGAGGGGCTGGAAGATGGGGCATACGAGCGCCTTGCCGACCGACGTGCTGCGATTCGCTTCGCCCTCGTAATGGCGCAAGACGGAGACACCGTCGTGCTCGCCGGGAAGGGGCACGAGAAGTACCAGGTGCTTGGGACCGAGGCGATCCCGTTCGACGAGAGGGCCGTGGTGCGAGAGTGCCTGGAGGAACTGGGCGTAGCATGAGCCGCTTCGCCTGGACCGACGGTGCGGTGCGCGAAGCGCTCGACCTGCGGACGGAGCCAGCGCACGATGGCATTGAGTACTCCGGCGTTTCGACCGACTCGCGCGCGATTGCCGAAGGAGACCTCTACGTCGCGCTCAGTGGTGAGCACTTCGACGGGCACGACTTCGCTGCCGACGCGTTCGCGGGTGGCGCCAGCGGCGCGGTGGTGTCCCGGCCCGTGGCGGCCGAGCCAAGCGAGCAACTATACCCGGTCGAGGACACGCTCATCGCGCTCGGCGCCTTGGCCGCCTACCGACGCCAGGCCCTCGACGTTCCGGTAGTCGCGATCACGGGCTCATCTGGCAAGACGAGCACGAAGGACCTCGCGCACGCCGCCATCGATGGCGTGCACCGCGTTCATGCGACGTCCGGCAACTTAAACAACCGGATCGGCATGCCGCTCACGCTGCTTGCGACGCCGAGCGAGGTCGATGTGGTGATTCTCGAGCTCGGCAGCAACGAGCCGGGCGAGATCGCGACGCTCGCGGCGATCGCCCAGCCGGACATCGGCGTCGTAACAACGGTCAGCGAGAGTCACCTGGAGAAGCTCGGGTCGCTCGAGGGCGTGCTGACGGAAAAGCTCGACCTCCTACGCGCGGTCGCCGGCCGCGGTACCTGCTTGGTTGGCCACGAGCCCGCGACGCTGGTCGATGGTGCGCGTGCGATCTGCCCCTCGGTGCGGGTCGCCGGGTGGGGTGAGCGCGCCGACCCGGGGCTGCGTGCCGAACAGGTCGAGGCGGACGTATTCGGAGGCCATCGCTTCCACTGGCACGGCGAGAGAATCATCCTAGCAGTGCCCGGACTGCACTCGGTCGCGAACGCCATGATCGCCCTGGCGATCGCGGAACTGCTTGGCGTCGCGCCGAAGGACGCAGTGCAGGGTATCGCGAGCGCTGAGCCCGGATCGTTGCGGGGTGAGGTCCGACGGATCGGGGGCCTGACGGTGGTCGTCGACTGCTATAACGCCAATCCGCAGAGCGTTCGGGCAGCGCTCGACCTGTTGCAGGGCCAGTCCGCGGCCTCCCGAACCGTCGCGGTGCTCGGCACCATGCTGGAGTTGGGGGAGGCCACGGCGCGACTCCACCAAGAGGTACTCACGTTTGCGCTTGGACTCGACGTCGACCTGATCGTGGCGACCGGCGCGTTCGCGGCCACCGCGGCGGCCAGCACGGACGCCTACCGTGTGTTGCGCGCCGACGACTGGCAGAGCGCCTATACACCCCTGCGGGAGCGCCTGGAGGGGGACGAAGTCGTGCTCCTGAAGGCGTCCCGCGGCGTCGCGCTCGAGGGCATCTTGCCTTCGCTAGAGCAGGACTTTGGTGCCCAGACGCCGTCGGCTACGGCGGAGCCCTGATGCTCTACCACTTCCTACCAGGCCTCTCCGACGTGCATATCGTCTTCAACGTCTTCCGCTATCTCACCTTCCGAGCCGCGGGAGCGGTGGTGACGTCGCTGCTGATCGCGTTCGCCTTCGGCCCCATGGTGATTCGCCGCCTTCGGCTCGCGAATGTCGGCCAGGTCGTGCGTGACGTCGGGCCCGAGGGGCACCACGCGAAGGCCGGAACCCCCACCATGGGCGGTGTCTTGATCATCCTGGCGGCGGCCGTTTCAACACTGCTGTGGGCAGATCTGACCAACGTGTACGTCCTGATCGCGCTCGTCTCACTCCTGTGGATGGGCGCCATCGGCTTCCTGGACGACTACCTCAAGGTGGTTCAGAGGAAGACGAAGGGTCTGATTGCCCGGTACAAGATGGTCGGGCAGTGGACGTTCGGGCTTGGACTCGGCGTCTTCCTGATCCTGAACCCGATCTCGCCTCATCCATCGACCGTGACCTCGGTGCCGTTTTTCTCGGATGTGCAGGCGAACTTCTTTCCGTTCGCCTTCATCGTTTTTGCGGGGCTCGTCGTCTCGGGTACGTCGAACGCGGTGAATTTCACGGATGGCCTCGACGGGCTCGCGGCGGGACTCACGGCGATTTCAGCCGTGACGTTCGGGATCTTCGCCTACGTCGCGGGCCGTTCCGATTGGGCGAATTACCTGGGCTTCTTCGCGCTACCCGGCGCGGGCGAGCTCGCGATCTTCGCGGTCGCGCTCGCAGGTGCCGCAATCGGATTCCTGTGGTTCAATGCTCACCCAGCCGAGGTCTTCATGGGTGACACCGGTTCCCTCGCGTTGGGCGGCGCGATCGGGGTCATGGCGATCCTACTCAAGGCTGAGTTCCTGCTGGTGATTGTCGGCGGCGTCTTCGTCATGGAGATGCTCTCGGTGATCGTGCAGACGAGCTACTTCCGATACACGCGCGTCCGGTTCGGGGAAGGCCGACGCGTCTTCAGAATGGCCCCCATCCATCACCACTTCGAGAAGCTCGGTTGGCCAGAGCCGAAGGTGGTGACCCGCTTTTGGATCCTCGGAATCCTGTTCGCGATGCTCGCGTTCGGAACCCTCAAGATCAGGTGAGTGAGTATGCCGCGGCAAAGCGGAGCGGAAATGGAGAATGAGCGAACTGAGTGGAGTGAGTGTGTCCATCATCGGCCTCGGAGCCAGCGGCATCGCCGCGGCCCGGTTGGCCCTCGATAGAGGAGGAGACGTCTATGTCTCGGATTTGCGTACTGAACCCGCCGTTGCAGCTAGTGGAGTCGACCTGCGAGCAGCAGGTGCCAGGGTCGAGACGGGAGGACACGACCTCGAGCGTTTGGTGGGAGCCGACCTCGTCGTTGTCAGTCCAGGGATCCCCCCTGCCGCTCCGGTGCTTCGAGCGCTCTCGGATCGTGGTGTTAGGTGGATCTCCGAGCCTGAGTTCGCCGTTCGGTTCTTCTCTGCACCACTGATCGCGGTCACGGGAACCAATGGGAAGACGACCACGACGCTCTTGGTGGCGCACCTGCTGCAGGCAGCCGGGCTCCGCGCGGCTGTGGGCGGCAACGTGGGCGGAGGGCTTGCACCAGTGGCCTCGGAGCTCGCGCTGCTCGACGAGTCTCCAGATTGGTACGTGCTGGAAATGAGCTCATTCCAGCTTGCCGACGTCGACACGTTCCGGTCGGACATCGGGGTGATCACGAATTTGTCACCCGACCACCTCGACCGGTATGCGAGTCTCTACGCGTACTATTCGGACAAAGCACGGATCCTCAACCGCGCCGACGCCGACAGCGTCTGGGTGCTGCCGGCAGGCGACGCCGCGGTCATGTCTCTGATGGCAGAGACCCCGGGTACTCGATTCTTCTTCGGTGAGTTGGAGCACCCGGGAACGCACGCCTTCGTCTCCCAGAGCGCGCTGACGCTTCGGACCGAAGGCCAGGCCGATGCCCTGATCTCAACGGAGGAGCTGCCGCTGCTCGGTCGGCACAATCTGGGCAACGCGCTCGCGGCATCGATCACGGCCCGGATCGCGGGGGCGAATGTGGAGGGATTGAGGAGTGGCCTGCGGACGGCGCGCCCACTCCCTCACCGGCTCGAGCCGGTAGCCGACCGCGACGGCGTGCTCTGGGTCAACGACTCCAAGGCGACCAACGTCGCGGCTACTCGCTCCGCGCTCCAGAGCCTGGATCGGCCGGTCGTGCTTCTCGTAGGAGGCAAGGACAAGGGAGAGGACTTCTCCCGACTCGTGCCGGACGGCGCGGGCGTGCGCTCGGTCATCGCCTACGGCGCCGCCGGGTCGCGGATCGTGAGCGAACTGTCGGGAAGCGACTTGGTCGCGGGCGGGCTCGAAAGCGCCGTACGCCGCGCCGCGGCTCTCGCACGGCCTGGCGACGTCGTTTTGCTCTCACCGGCGTGCTCGAGCTTCGACATGTTCGAGAACTACGAGGAACGAGGGCGCCTCTTCACAGCGCTCGCGAGGGGAGCGACATGACGGCCCGCCCCATGGACGTCGCGCCCGCCCGGCCCATCCTCCTGCCCGATTCCGGGCTGGGGCGGGGTTGGGAGGGTGCCACGCTGATGGGGCTGACCGTGGTACTGCTGTCGTTCGGTCTCGTGATTCTCTACAGCGCTTCGTCGGTTCTTGCGATGCGGGAGGGGCTTCCCGACACGTACTTCCTGCTACGCCAGGCGACCGCCGCGGGAGTAGGGCTGCTCGTACTGATCCTGTGCGCGCTGATGCCCTACGGCTGGTGGCAGCGGTGGTCTTGGGCGTTGCTGGCCGTGAGTGTCACGACCCTTGTCGTACTGGTGCTACCCGGAACCGAAGCGATCGCGCCGGTGATCAACGGCTCGCGTCGCTGGCTGCAGGTCGGTGCCGTATCGGGGCAGCCCTCGGAGTTCGCGAAGATCGCATTCATCGTGTGGACAGCCGCGATGGCGGTGAAGAAGGCACCGCGGTTTCGATCGCTACGGAAGGGACTCGCAGGGTTTTTCCTGATCTGGTCGCTCGTGCTGATCCCGATCGCGCTGCAGCCCGACCTCTCCACAGCCGTAGTGATCGGGCTGCTAGGCGTCATGATCGTTTTCGCAGCCGGAGTGCGGGTCTCACACTTCTTGTTCCTCGGGCTACTGACCTTACCGTTCCTTCACCAGCAGCTCGCCGTGGGCTTCCGAGCCGACCGGGTCGAGGCCTTCCTGAACCCTGCAGTGGATCCCGGTGGTGCGGGCTTCCAGGTCCGGCAGTCGCTCGTTGCCCTTGGTTCCGGCGGTCTGACCGGCGTCGGCATAGGGGAGGGGCGGCAGAAGTTTGGCTTCCTGCCCGAGGCCCACAACGACTTCATTTTCGCGATGATTGGGGAGGAGTGGGGCCTGCTCGGGGTCGTATTCCTGGTCGCGCTCTACATGGGCATCGTGCTCGTCGGATTCCGGATCGCGAGCCGGGCCCAGGACCTTTTCGGCGAGCTGCTAGCGCTCGGTTTCACCAACCTGATCGCGCTCCAAGCCGTGCTGCACATGTCGGTCGGCCTCGGCTTGGTGCCACCGACCGGGCTCTCGTTGCCGCTGGTCTCATGGGGACGTTCGAACCTGGTGGTTACGCTTGCCGCGGTAGGCGTCCTCATTTCTGTGGCCCGTGCATCTCCTGGCGGAAAGGCGGCCCGTGCATGAGGGGCCCCGTGGTCGTCTTCTCGGGGGGCGGTACTGGGGGGCATCTCTACCCCGCGTTGGCGATCGCGGATGCGCTCCGGGCACGACGAAGCGATGTCCGCGCGGTCTTCATCGGCGCCACGCGGGGTCTTGAGGCTCGAATCCTTCGGGAGCGGGGCGAGCAGCACCATCTGCTCCCGGTCCGGGGCATCGATCGTACGAGGCCCATGTCGAGCTGGCGTGCCGTCGCGGCCCTGTGCTCATCGCTTTATACCGTCACGCGGCTCTTTCGCAGCCTGCGACCGGAGGCCGTCGTGATGACCGGTGGGTACGCGGGAACCCCTGCAGGGCTCGTCGCGGGCATGTTGCGCGTGCCGCTGCTGCTGCAAGAGCAGAACTCCGTTCCCGGCTTGGCGACGCGCGCTCTCAGCCGCTTCGCGACCACCATACACGTCGCCTTCCCCGAAGCGATTGTGCGGTTGCCCAGACGCGTGCGGGGCCGGGTGCGTCAGAGTGGCAACCCGGTGCGGGCCACCTCACTGCGCAGTCGAGCGGAGGCACGCAGCCTCTTCGATTTGCCCGCCGACGCGCTCATAGCGCTCGTGACGGGCGGGAGCCAAGGTTCGCTCGCGCTCAACGACTTGATCCTTCAGGCGATCGAAGGGGTGGTCGGTAGTGCGCTCAGGCGGCCTGAGCGACTTCGGCTTCTCTGGTCCACCGGTCCGAAGCACCACGAGGCGGTGGCAGCAAGACTCACACGATTGGGCTATCCGCCCTGGGTGCATGTGCTCCCCTACATCGAGGACATGCCCTCGGCACTTGCGGCCGCGGACCTCGCCGTGAGCCGGTCGGGGGCGATGACCACGGCGGAACTTCTGAATCAGGGCCTACCAGCGGTGCTGGTTCCACTACCGACCGCAGCCGCGAACCACCAGGCACATAACGCCAGGGCGCTCGCGGAGGCAGGCGCGGCCGTTGCAGTAAGCCAGGCGGGCCTCACCGCTGACCGGTTGTGGGCCGAGGTGGTGCGCCTGGCCGAGGATGGAACGTCTCTCGCCCGCATGCGTGGCGCAGCGCTGGGTCGCGCGCGGCCCAGCGCTGCCAGCGAGATCGCCGCCGACGTCGAAGCTCTCCTCACTACGCGAGCAGGCGTGCGATGACCGGGCCGCACGTCGATCTGCGCGCGCTCGCCCGCGAGCAGCCCATCCACTTCGTCGGGGTCGGAGGCGCGGGTATGTTCGCGCTCGCCGAACTCCTCCTGCGGCAGGGAGGGAGGGTCAGCGGCTGCGATCTGAAGGAGAGCCAGGCACTCGACGACCTGCGTGCTCTCGGCGCGGAGATTCACGTGGGTCACGACGAGGTGCACGTCGAACAGGTGTCCGCGCTGGTCGTCACATCCGCGGTGCCGGCGGACCACCGTGAGATGCTCCGTGCGCGTGAGCGCGGAATCCCGGTGCTCAAGCGCGGACAGGCGCTCGGCGCATGCGTGAACTCGGGGCGCGTAGTCGCGATCGCTGGAACCCACGGCAAGACTACGACCACCGCGATGGCCACGGAGGTCCTCGCCACAGCTGGACATAATCCGACGGGCTTGGTCGGCGGGCGCGTGCCGGGCTGGTCGGGCAATCTCCGCTACGGGTCCGACGACCTCTTCGTCGTGGAGGCCGACGAGTACGATCGCTCGTTCCACACGCTCACGCCCGACGTGGCGGTGGTCACCAACCTCGAGGCGGATCACCTCGACGTCTACGGCAATCTTGAGGGTGTGCGTGAGAGCTTTCTGACCTTTCTCCGCGGCATGCGGAACGGTGGCCGGATCGTTGCGTGCGCCGACGACCACGGTGCTGCGTCGCTGCTGCCGGGCGCCGGCGTGGCGGGCTACTCCTACGGGACGTCGGCCGGCTCGATGCTGCGAGGCGTCGACGTTCGAGTCACTTCCACGACGACGAGCTGCCGGGTCGTGGAAGAGGGCGTTGGGGTTGGCGAGCTGATGCTCTCGATCGGGGGAGTGCACAACCTGCGCAACGCTCTTGCCGCCGCCGCCGTGTCCAGGGCGTTGGGCGCCGAATGGGCGGCGATCCTCGAAGCACTCGCGAGCTTCCGCGGTGTGAGACGCCGCCTCGAGCGGCTCGGGGAAGCCAGTGGCGTAATCGTGATCGACGACTACGCGCACCACCCAACCGAGATCGAAGCGACGCTTTTGGCGGTGCATTCGATGTTCCCGGGCGCCCGTATCGTGGCTGCGTTCCAGCCGCACTTGTACTCGCGGACGCGCGACTTCGCGGACGCCTTTGGGGTCTCGTTGGCGTCTGCCGACCTCGCGTACGTAACCGACGTGTTCCCGGCCCGAGAAGCTCCGATCCTCGGAATCACGGGGGAAACCGTCGTAGCGGCGTTGGAGCAGGCGGGTCTGAGCGACGTGCGCTACGTGGCGGAAGTCGGCGCTCTGGCGGAAGCCCTCCTGGACGAACTTCGTCCAGGCGATGTGCTCGTAACGCTCGGGGCCGGGTCGATCGAAGACGTGGGAAAGCCAGTGCTCGATGGCCTGGAGGGGAGAGTACATGCGTAGAGAATTCCGCATCCTGCTCGTGACCGTTCTTTGCGGCGCCGCGTGGACGTGGGGCGAGCGTGTTCCTGAAGCGCTAGCTGCGATGGAGGCGTTCCGGGTCACCGAAGTCGAGATCCAGGGACTGCGCTACCTCACCCGGTCTGATGTGCTCGAGGCGATAGGTGTCGGGCCCGAGACCTCGGTTTGGGGTGACCTCGACTCATGGGCCGAAGCGCTCCGAGCCCACCCGCTGGTTCGGAAAGTTCATATAGAGCGCAGGATTCCGAACAGGCTCGTGATCTTAGTCACTGAACGCGTACCGGTGGCCTTGGTCTCGACCCCGACGGTCGAGCCCGTCGACGAAGAAGGCATCCGACTTCCGCTCGATCCGGCTGCGCATCGTTTCGACCAGCCGCTCGTCGACGTGGGCCAAACTCCCGCGGCTGGCTCGAGGCTGCTTCCAGAGCAGGCGCGCGAACTCGTCGCCGAGGTCGGTCGCCTCATGAGTGTCGACACCGCGTTCTTGCAGATGGTCTCCGAAGTACGGTGGGGCGAGCGCCGGTCGATCGTCGCACGCTGGATCGAGCCCGACGTGGAGTTTCTGCTGCCCCTGGGTGTGTCGCAGGACCGCCTTCGCGAGGCCCTGAATGCGCTCGCTCACGCGGCCTCGAACTCATCGGGCGATGTGCCTGAGCTGATAGATCTGAGATTCGCGGACCAGGTGGTGGTCCGCCGTACCAGCGGAAAGTGACGGTGACATAGATGCGTTCAAACCTCATCGCGGGGCTCGACATCGGGACCACGAAGACATGCGCCGTGATCGGTGAGATCATCGGAGATCTCCGGCGGCCAGGCCTCATGATTCTCGGCGTCGGCCAGTCCCGCACGGGTGGCGTGCGCGGCGACACCGTGACGAACATCGAGGAGATGACGGAGTCGGTCCGCACGTCGCTCAAGGAAGCCGAGCTCATGGCGGGAGTGGCGGTCGATCGCGTGTATGCTGGGATCGGGGGTGACCACGTACGAGCCACGAGCTCGATGGGCGTAGTCGCGGTCTCGGAAGACGACGTCACGGCGGACGATGTCGAGCGGGTGCACGTGGTCGCGCGCGCTGTCGCGCTGCCACCGGACCGGGAGATGTTGCACGCGATTCCGCAAGAGTACAGGGTCGACCAGCAGCGCGGGATCAAGGATCCGCTCGGCATGGCCGGCGTCCGGCTGGAAGCGGAGGTCTTCCTGGTCACATGCGCGGTCACCGCGTCGGCGAATATCCGAAAGGCGGTGAACCGGGCGGGGTACCGCGTCCAGGAGCTCGTGCTGGAGCCCCTCGCGGGAGCTCGGGCGGTACTCACCGAAGACGAGAAAGAAGTCGGTGTGGCGATGGTCGAGATCGGCGCCTCGACCACCGACGTGGCGGCATACTACGAGGGCAAGGTGCAGCATGTGGCGATCTTGCCGTTCGGCGGCAACACGCTCACGGCCGACCTGGTCCGGGGTCTGTCGGTTCCATACGCAGAAGCGCAGAAGGCCAAGGAGCACTACGGCACGGCGTTCGCACAGTTGGTCGATCCTCGCGAGACCATAGAAATGCCTGGGCCGTCGCCGGGTCAGAAGCGTGCGGTCGCCCGTGAGTTAATCGCGCACATCGTCGAGCAGCGCCTGGACGAAATGTTCAGTCTGGTGCAGGGAGAGCTCCAGGACCACGGGTTGCTGGACAAGCTCGGGGCCGGCGTCGTGCTTACGGGGGGGACCGTCGCGATCCCCGGCATGCTGGAGCTGTCCCAGCAGATCTTCGCTTCGCCGGTGCGGATGGGTGTACCGAGCGAGGGCCTCAGCGGGCTCGCTGACTCCGTCGGCCGCCCTCGCTTCGCTATCGCCACTGGTCTGGCGCTCTGGGGTGCGGACCGCTTCGCAGAGACCGGCCGTGGGGCATCTACGATTACCTCCGGCATGCTCACCAAGCTCGGCACATGGCTGAAGGAGTTCTTCTAGTGGACGCTCAGGTGCCATGGCGGCGGCTCACACATTCGCTTTTCCAACACTCCGCTAGGGAGGAGACATGATGATCTTCGAGTTCGAGGAGACTCCAGTCCACAACGCCCGAATGAAGGTGGTCGGGATCGGTGGTGCGGGCGGCAACGCCGTCAATCGCATGATCGACGAAGACTTGGAGGGTGTCGAGTTCATCTCGATGAACACCGATGCACAGGCGCTAAAGTCTTCGCGCGCGCAGATCACGCTGCAGATCGGGAAGAAGCTGACACGTGGCCTCGGCGCCGGCGCACGCCCCGAAGTGGGGCGCCAGGCGCTCGCTGAAAGTGAAGAAGACGTGCGGAGGGCGCTCGAGGGAGCCGACCTGGTGTTCGTGACTGCGGGCATGGGCGGCGGTACCGGCACGGGTGCCGCTCCAATGGTCGCTGAGATGGCTCG
The DNA here is from genome assembly GCA_965226625.1 of Longimicrobiales bacterium. Lineage (GTDB taxonomy): Bacteria > Gemmatimonadota > Gemmatimonadetes > Longimicrobiales > Gaopeijiaceae > UBA1138. Next base: position 1,068,166 of record CBDDDK010000003.1, on the reverse strand, counting down.
TGAGATGGGTGCGCTCACGATCGGGGTCGTGACCAAGCCGTTCGCGTTCGAGGGCAAGAAGCGGGACCGCCAGGCGAACCAGGGATTGGCCGAGCTTCGGCGTAGTGTGGACACGATGATACTCGTGCCAAACGACCGGTTACTCGCCGTCGTGCCGAAGGGGACGTCCTTCCGCGACGCGCTCAAGAAGGCGGACGAGGTGTTGCTGAATGCCACACAGGGCATCAGCGACCTCATCCGCGTGACGGGTGAGGTCAACGCCGATTTCGCGGACGTGCGCACGATCATGGCTGCACGGGGTCCGGCGCTCATGGGATCTGGCTTCGGGGAGGGTGACAACCGCGCGCAGGAGGCGGCGCAAGAGGCGATCTCCTCTCCGCTGCTCGACGACGTGTCGATCGCCGGCGCGAAGGGCGTCTTGATCAATATCACCGGCGGCCTGGATCTCGCCATTGACGAGGTTATGCAGATATCTTCGATTATCCAGGAGGAGGCGGGAGACGAGGCCGAGATCATTTTTGGTGCCGTCCACGACCCGGAGCTGGAGGGCAAGATCCGCGTGACGGTGATCGCCACGGGCTTCGATTCCGCGGCGGACGAAAAGGTGATTCCGGGCAACTTCCGGCGGTCGCGACCGCAGCCTCAGCCCAGGGACGTGCCGACCCAAGCGCCGGTCGCTCACGAGGTGGCTCAGTTCGAGTCGGTTCGCATGGCAGTGGGTGGTGGAGGTGCGGAAGCGGTTGCTCCTCTGAACAGGTTCCCTGAGCAGACGGTCTCGCACGCCCAGCTCGCGGAGCTCGATATTCCGACGTTCATCCGTCGCCAAATGGATTAGAAGGCTGTTGAAGAAGTACAGTGTGCCCAGCACCTGAGGCGACGGGCCGCCGCCCGGCGAAGACGTCCGCCGGGCGGTCGTAGTACTTTGGAGGCATGTACTTGGTGAAAACTGGGAAGCACACGCGCTGGAGGTGGCCCGCGGTGGCGTTTGGCGTCGTCGTTACGGCATCGTGCTACCAGGAGCCGCCCGATGTGGGGACGCTGAGTGCGGTCTACGCCGAGCCCGCGGAATACGTCCGGATCTTGGCGCTCCGGCCGGGGCAGACGCTCGGGCGGCTGCTGGGGGGCTCGGTCACCTACAACGAGCAAGCGTCGCTCTTGCTCGCGCTGCGGGAGCACGTCAACCCCCGGCGAATGCGAGCCGGGACCGAGGTCACGCTTCGGTTCAGCAGGGGTGACGAGTCGTTGCGCGGGGTCGACGTGGAGGTGAGCCGCGACGCGACGGTGCGCCTTTCCCTAGTCAGCGGCGCCTGGTCCTCCGAGCTCGTGCCAACACCCATTTACGTGGACACGATTGACGCAACCGGTGAGATCCGGAGCGACTTGTGGACGGCGGTGAACCAGAACCCGGCGCTCAATAGCATGACGGCTGGCGACGCGGCCCGTCTCATAGACGCCCTCGACCGCGTCTTTCAGTGGCAGATCGACTTCTCTCGTCAGATCCGTGTCGGAGACACGTACCGCTTCGCGTTCCAGCGCAAGATCCGCCCGGACGGTTCCATGAGAGCGGGGCGCTTGATCGCGGCAGAGCTCGTCAACTCAGGCACTGCGTACCATGCGATCTGGTTCGACCCGAACGAGGATGGGGACGGCTCGTACTTCGACTTGGACGGGAATTCGGTCCGGCGGGCGTTCTTGCTGAAACCGCTGACGTATCGGCGCATCTCATCGGCCTTTACCAACTCGCGTTTCCACCCGATCCTCAAGACGTGGCGTGCGCACCGCGGCATCGACTACGCCGCCGACCGTGGAACGGAGATCATGGCTACTGCCGACGGTGTGGTGATCCACCGTGCGGCGAAGGGGTCCTTCGGTAATACGGTCGAGATCCGACACCCCAACGGTATCACAACCCGCTATGCCCACCTGAGTCGCTTCCGCGGTGGGGTGAACCTCGGCACGCGTGTTCGACAGAGCGACATCATCGGATATGTCGGCATGACAGGTCTAGCTGGAGGTCCGCACCTTCACTACGAGATGCTGCGGCGCGGGCGACACATGGATCCGCTCTCGGTCGATCTTCCGCCCGGGGACCCGGTGCCGTCGGAGGACCGCTTGCGTTGGCTGGGGGAGATGACCACTCGGGTCTCGCTGCTCGAAGCGATCCCGGGTGCCGGGCCGGTTCGCGTTTTTACCGCGGATGAACAGCCCGACCAGATGGATGACGCCCCCGGGGAGGCCCAGTAGCGGCTTTGCGGCTGGCATGACTCGGGGTCTATTGTTCATCGCTCTCGCCGCGGCACTCGGCGGCTACTCCTTTTGGATGTATCTGCGCGTCGAGCTTCCGGTGCGCTCGACACGCCTGTTGGCCTCCGTTCGCGCGCTGACGTTTGTCGTGATCCTGGCGCTGCTCTTCGATCCTCGGGTCCCGGGGACGGGCACCACCGCCATGTCGACCCAGTGGGTTCTTCTCGACGTCTCGCTCAGCATGGCCGCTGAGGTCGCTGGGTCGAGCCCCTGGCAGGAGGCCCAGGCGAGGGCGGTAGAGCTCGACGGCGAGGGCTGGAGCGTGGTGACGTTCGGTGACGACATCGGTGCTCCTGAAGGTCTTGACTCCTCTCCCGACCAGGCTCGGACCTTGCTGGCGCCGGCACTGGAGCGCGCCGCCGAGGCCGGCGTCGGTACCGTCCGAGTGCTCTCGGATCTCCGATTCGAGGATGTCGTCGCTGTGCGCGCCGCGCTTGAGGCGCTGCCTCTAGATGTCGACTTCGAGGCGTTCGGCTCCGACCTGGTCAATGCGGGTATCTCGGCGTTCGACGTAAGCGATGCCGCCCGCCCCGAGGGCACGGTCACGGCCACGGTGGAGGTGCACGGCGTCGGCGCGGACAGCGCGACCCTCGAGGTGCGAGCCGACGGAGAAGTGGTGATCTCCCAGCTCGTGGATCTACCAGACCGCGGCCTCCGGCGTCGCGTCGAGATCGAGATCCCGGTCCCCAACGGTGCGGGCCGCATCCGGTACTCGGCGCGGGTAACCGCCGTGTCCGACGCTTTCTTCTATGACGACGAGGCGGTCGCTTATGCGGCCGTCGGCCACGAAGAGGGCGCGTTGGTGCTCGTGTCGCTGGAGCCCGACTGGGAGCCCCGGTTCCTGCTGTCGGTGCTTGAGGACGTCACGGGCCTCCCAGGGGTCGGCTACCTTCGCGTGGGAGCTGAACGGTTTGTTCTCATCGGGCCGGCGGTGGAGCGAGCTGGCCCCGTCGACTCTGCGACGGTTGGGCGAGCGGTTCGCGCTGCGGCGCTGGTCGTCGTGCACGGCCTTCGCGGTGACGCCGATGCGTGGAGCCGCCGTCTCGTGGAGCGCACGTCCAGCGCTATTCTGCTCGCGGGAGATCGTGAGGGGGCTGCGCTCGCCGGCGTGCGGACCACGGCGCCGCTAGGAGGGGAGTGGTACGCCTCTGGCGACATCCCGGATTCGCCGTTGGTCGCTGAACTTTCGGGTGCTGAGATGATCGGGCTTCCGCCGCTCACCGATGTCCTCGTTCCCACGGGTGCTATCACTGTGGCTTCTCCCCTGGATCTGCAGCTTCGAGGTAGCGGTGCCCGCGCGGCGGCGCTCCACCTCGACACGAATGCCGGGGGGCGGAGGGTGCTCGGGCTCGCCTCCGGATTTTGGCGGTGGGCGATGCGAGAGGGCGCGGGCCGCGACGCTTATCGCCGCCTCTGGTCGGGAGTCGCCGGATGGGTGCTCGCTGACGACCTCATGGTTGCACCGGAGCCGCGACCGTTACGGTGGGTTTTCGAGCACGGTGATCCGGTCATTTGGTCTTTGCCGCGCGATTCCACCGCTGTGCGAATCAACGTCCTGAGGGGGGATTCGGTAGTCGCCGACACCGTGTTCCGCGGAGGAACGACACGGTCCCTCGGCGCGATGCCTCCGGGGCTGTACCACTATCGGGCGTCGGCGGGAACGGGTGAAGTGCTTGCGACCGGTCGATTCGACGTCTCTGCGAACTCGTCCGAGATGATTCCGCCACCCGCGCTACCCGAAGCGATGGGTCCGAGGGCGGCGGCATTCGATGGGGCGCGCGGGGGGCGTCCGCTGCGCACCTATCCCTGGCCATACTTGTTGCTGATCACCCTGCTGTGCGCGGAGTGGGTTGCGCGGCGGCGAACGGGACTCCGCTGATGGCTCGACTCTTCAAGAACGAGTTGGAGCGGAAAAGGGGCCTGTGGCGGAGGGTCGTCGACCTGGCGCTGACCGACGTTGGCGTCGTCGTGGGAGGAATGGACGACGTTTCACTCGAGGCTCTCGAAGCGCGGCTCCTGGCCGCGGACTTCGGCGTCTCCGCGACGATGCGCCTCGTTGCGCGAGCGGAAGAGGCCCTGCGCAGGGGCAAGGCCCGGGGAGGCGCCCAGCTCGTGGAGACGCTGCAAGGTGAAATCCGGGCGATCCTGGAAGGCGAGCACGGCGTGTTCCTGCGCGCCGCCGACTCTGGCCCCACGGTATACTTGATGGTGGGCGTGAATGGGGTTGGAAAGACCACTTCGGTGGCGAAGCTCGCCAACTTCTTGAAACGAGAGGGCCGCAAGGTCATGGTGGTCGCCGCTGACACCTTCCGGGCAGGGGCGGTGGAACAGTTGGAGATGTGGGCTGCTCGGATCGGGGCCGACTTCATTCGAGGCGAGCAGGGTGGAGATCCGGCGGCGGTTGCGTTCGACGCGCTCGACGCGGCCGAAGCCCGAGACACGGAGGTCGTGCTGATCGACACAGCTGGACGTCTCCACACGAACACGGGGCTGATGAGGGAGCTCGAGAAGATCGACCGGGTGCTCGGGCGGCGCATCGAGGGTGCTCCGCACGAGACGCTGTTGGTAGTGGATGCCACCGTCGGTCAGAACGCGGTTCGCCAGCTTGCCGCGTTCAAACAAGTGCTCGACGTAAGCGGCATCGTGCTCGCCAAGATGGACTCGTCGGCACGCGGTGGGATCGTCGTGGCATTGCGCGAGGAATACGGCGTGCCGATTAAGCTCGTTGGGACAGGCGAGGGTCTGGACGACCTCGAGAGCTTCGAGCCTCAGGCATTCGTGGAGGGCGTCTTCGAGTCGTGAAGTGGGCGTGAGCTTCTCCCAGCTAGACCGACCGGCCCGGTTCCTCACGGGGGTGGGGCCGAAGCGCGCGGACGCTCTGGCGAACATGGGCATTACGTCCGCTCGAGATCTCCTGTACCACATCCCAAGGCGCTACGACGACGCGTCGACCCTCACCCCGATCGGAAGCCTCGAGGTCGGCCGGGACGCGACCGCGGTCGGCCGGGTGCGCAGCAAGGGCGTCATCCCGACCCGGCGCGGACTGCGCATCTTCCAGGTCGTCCTGGAGGACGATACGGGCATGGTCACGGTCGCTTGGCCGGGCCAACCGTGGCTGGATCGTAAGATCCGCGACGGTGACACGCTGCTCGTGACGGGTCCCGTGAAGTTCTTCCACGGGCGTCAGATCCACCCACGCGAGTTCTCGTTGCTGTCGCGATCCGGGGACGGCGAGCTCGACACGGGCACGATCTTCGTCAGCTATCCCGCGAGCGAAGATGTTCCGCAGTGGTTGCTGCGAAGCATTTTGGGGAGCAACCTCGACGCGTTGCTCTCCTGGGCTGACGACGACGAATACCTCACAGAGGGGCAGCGCTCCGCGCGGGGGCTCCTGGGTCTGGGCGAGGCGCTGTCGACGCTGCACCGTCCCCGGAGCCTCTCCGACGCCAAAGTCGGACGGCGCAGACTCGCTTTCGACGAGCTCTTCTTCCTGCAGCTCGTGCAAGCCCAGGCGCGACGGCGTGCGACCGAAGTTGACGAGGGCATCACGCACGAGCGCACCAACGAACTGATTCGACCGCTGCACGAGGGACTTCCGTTTGCATTGACGACGGCTCAGGCCGCAGTGCTGAGGGAGATCTACCAGGACATGAAGTCTAAGCGGCGCATGAGCCGTTTGCTTCAGGGTGACGTGGGCTCGGGCAAGACCATCGTTGCGGTTTTTGCCATGCTGCTGGCCGCGGAGGGCGGCTATCAAGCCGCGCTCATGGCGCCCACGGAGATCCTCGCCGAGCAGCACGCGCGCAAGCTCACGGAGTGGCTCGAACCGTTGGGCGTAGACGTCGCCCTCCTCACGGGCAGCCTCACCGCTTCCGAGCGGCGCGAGGCGCTCGAGTCCATTGAGTCTGGACAGGTTCGCATTGTTGTCGGTACGCACGCGCTCATTCAAGACACCGTGAGTTTCGCTCGGCTCGGGCTCGTGGTCGTCGACGAGCAGCACCGCTTCGGCGTACGGCAACGTATGGCGTTGGTCGAGAGGGAGGGCCTCCGCCCTGATGTGCTCGTCATGTCAGCGACACCGATCCCTCGATCGCTCGCGATGACCCTTTATGGTGATCTCGACCTCAGCGTGCTCGACGAGTTGCCGCCGGGTCGAAAGCCGGTCACGACCGTGCTGAGGACCCCCGACGGCAGGGCGGCTGTGTACGCCTTAGTCGACGAACAGCTGGCGGAAGGGAGGCAGGCATACGTTGTCTATCCTCTGGTGAGCGAGTCCGAGAAGGTGGATCTGCTCGCCGCAACCGAAGAATTCGAGCGCCTTCGCCAGGATGTGTTTCCCGCGCGTCGCCTCGGGCTCCTGCACGGCCAGCTTCTGCCGGCCGAGAAGGACGCGGTCATGCGTTCGTTCCTGGCGGGGGACCTCGACCTCGTGGTAGCCACCACCGTGATCGAGGTTGGCATCGACGTGGCCAACGCCACCGTTCTGGTGATCGAACACGCCGAGCGCTTCGGCCTCTCGCAGCTGCACCAGCTACGGGGGCGGGTGGGTCGGGGTGCGGCCGAGAGCCACTGCATCATGATTGCGGAGCCTGGGGAAGAGGCGTTGGAGCGCCTCAAGGTGTTCCGCGATACCTCGGACGGATTCGAGATCGCGCGCGCCGATCTTCGCATCCGTGGCCAAGGAGATCTCTTTGGTAGCCAGCAGCACGGGCGCGATCCCCTGCTCCGATTCGCGGATCTAATGACGGATGAGGATCTCTTGGTCGAGGCCCAGTGGGCGGCTCGCGCACTCGTTGCCGCGGATCCCGAGCTCCAGGAGCCCGCGCAGAGGCGGATGCGGGAACTCTTGGAGTCGCGGTATCGGGAGCGTCTCGAGATGTTTGGCGTTGGGTAGGCGAGCGCTTCCCTAATGCCGCCCACGACTCCACTCTTCATGTCTTGGGAAGCGAACTGGAAGGGTGACCGGAGAGGGGGTGGGCCGCTTTCCGATCAGCCTTCGGGGGCGGGTCTGGGCGCCCCGCGTACGCCGGGAATCGATGACTTCAAAACGGAATCATGATCGATATCGAACGGTTGGGTGAGCATGTCGGTGAGACCGTCACCGTGCGGGGGTGGGTGGAGACTACCCGTGCTCACGGCGAGGTCGCGTTCCTCGTGGCCAGGGACGGCACCGGCACCGTGCAAGCCGTCTTGCTCAGAAATGAGGTCGAAGGAATGGCATGGCAGCTGCACCGCTCCTTGACCCAGGAGTCGCTCATCACCGTCACGGGTGAGGTCAAGGAGGATGCGCGTGCGCCCGGAGGATACGAGCTCGGGGTCACGGCGTTGTCGTTGCTGGCCGGTGCGGAGGAATACCCGATCCAGGCCAAGGAGCACGGGATCGACTTCCTACTCGATCACCGACATCTCTGGCTGCGTTCCTCGCTGCAGCGGGCCAGCCTCAAGGTGCGCTCGGAGGTCTCGCAGGCGACTCACGACTTTTTCTACGGCCGTGGCTTCACCCGGATCGATACGCCCATTCTCACGGGTGCGATCGGTGAGCATGCCGGGTCCCTCTTCGAGACCGAGTATTTCGGCGAGACGGCCTATCTAGCACAGACTGGTCAGCTCTATGTCGAGGCCGCGTGCCCTGCGTTTCAAAAAGTATACTGCTTCGGTCCGACGTTTCGCGCGGAGAAGTCGAAGACTCGGCGACACCTGACCGAGTTTTGGATGATCGAGCCCGAGGTCGCGTTCGCGAACTCGGACGACAACATGCGCCTGCAGGAGGAATTCGTTACGTATCTGGTGGAGAGAGCCCTCGAGAATTGTGCGGATGAGCTCGAAATCCTGGAACGGGACACCGGCAATCTCGAGCGCATCAAGACTCCGTTCCCCCGGGTCAGCTACACCGAAGCGGTGGAGCTCCTGAAGCAGAGGGGATCCAGGACCGAATGGGGGCAGGACCTCAGCGCGCCCGACGAAGCGGCGCTGATGGAGGATCAAGATCGTCCGCTCTTCGTCTACAACTATCCGAAGGGCGCCAAGGCCTTTTATATGAAGGAGAACCCGGACGATCCACGAACGGTGCTCTGCGATGACCTGCTCGCGCCGGAAGGGTACGGCGAGATCGTCGGCGGGAGTCAGCGAGAGGATGACCACGACAGCCTCCTGGCTCGCATCCAGGAGGAGGGTCTGCCCGAAGAGGCATACCGGTGGTACCTCGACCTGCGGCGCTTTGGCACTTTCCCGCACTCGGGATTCGGACTCGGGCTCGAGCGCACTGTCGGGTGGATCACCGGTCGCCACCACGTCCGTGAGATGATCCCGTTCCCACGGCTCATGAACCGGCTCTACCCCTAGAGGGCTGTTGAAGAGGTACAGTTGGTCACCATGTGCCCAGCACCATGATGACATGAGCAGACGAGTGTGTGGGTTGCGTTGGCACGGCCCCATCTCCGTCGTTGGAGTTCCTCGGACCACCGCCTGCGGCGGCGGTGCCCGCGGCGGCTATGGCGTCGTCGCTCCGCGACCCACGCTACGCGCGGGTGCCCTTGGTGGCCGTGGCATCCCGCGGACCCGTGCGTTAGCACGCGTGGCGGCCCGCTGTACTTCTTCAACAGCCATTTAGCCCCGTCTCGATATGCCGAGGGCAGTGTTGAACATGATGGACCGGCGTCCCATTTGGGCGATGCCCGAGTGGGTCCCCGAGGACATTCGTGCCGCGCTGCCCGGTGATTGGCAGCTCGTCGTCATCGACGAATTGACCGACGGCTCAGGGGACGGAGCGGGGCGGGTGTCGGCGGACGTTCTGGAGGCCGTCGCCTCGGCAGAGATCTACTCCGGCTACGGAATCGCGGCCGAGCTCATCGAAGCGGGTAGAGCGCTCCGCTGGGTCCACTCGGGTGCCGCAGGTGTTGGCAGCTCCCTGACTCCCGTGATGCTCTCGAGCGACGTGGTGTTCACGAACTCCGCCAAAGTCCACGGGGAGCCGATGGCCGAGACCGTGATCGGCATGATCCTGTTCTTCGGCCGTGGACTCGACTTGGCGGTCACCAACCAACGCACGCGCAAGTGGGACACTGAGCCCTACTATCGAGGTGAAGCGCCGCTCAGCGAGTTCTCCACGTTGACTCTGGGCATTGTCGGGTACGGGGGCGTCGGCAGGGAGGTAGCGCGACGCGCGGCGGGCCTGGGCGCGCGCGTGCTCGCTCTCAAGCGCACTCCGCCCGGGCCCGAAGACATGGCGCTCAAGGCTGTCGGGGGTGTAGGGTCGCTTGCCGCCAACATCGATGTCGTTCACGGTGCCGAGGGCCTGGACCGCGTGCTATCCGAGAGCGACGTGCTTGTCCTGGCCGCGCCGGAAACCGAGCAGACCCGCGGCATGATAGACGCGAGCGCGCTCCGGAGGATGAAGGCCGGAGCTCTGCTGATCAATGTGGCACGGGGCAGGCTAGTCGTCGAAGACGCTCTTGTAGCGGCGCTTCGAGAGGGACGACTTCGGGGCGCCGGACTCGATGTGTTCGCCAAGGAGCCACTCGCGGCGGATCATCCGCTGTGGGCGCTACCGAATGTGCTGATCACACCGCACGTATCAGCGGTGACGCGCGGGTTCTGGGCGCGGGAGACAACGCTCATCCTGCACAACCTCGACTGCTTCCTGCGCGGCGCTGCTCCGAGGGAGTGGTTGAACCGTGTCGACAAGGTGGCGGGGTACTAGTGATCTGTCCCATAAGTTCGCTGGCGGATCCCGTCACCTAGCGCCCCGGCTCCTCTCCTTTCAGCTCGTCCCACAGGCGGTCGAGTACTTCGACACCTGCGCTCTCGATCGGGATTCCGCGCTCGAGCGCGAGCTGCTCGAGCCGCTCGAAGCGAGCTTGAAACTTCGTGTTCGCGCGACTCAAGGCGGTGCTGGGGTGGGGCCCCGCCAGCCGTGCCAGATTCACGGCCGCAAAGAGGAGATCCCCTATCTCTTCCCAAACGGCATCGGCGTCACCGGACTCTAGGGCGCCCCGTACTTCTTCCAGCTCCTCGTAGACCTTTTGCCACGCCCCCTCGTAGCTCTCCCAATCGAACCCGACCGCGGCCACTTGCTCCTGAATCCGGTACGACTTCGTCAGGGGATCGAGCCCCTTCGCCATGCCGGACAGAACGCCTTCGCCCGTCTTTCGCTCCGCCGCTTTCAGGACTTCCCAGTTCTGTCGCTCACCGTCCTCGAAGAGATCAGGGTGCCGCCGGATCATTTTCTCCTCGAGCCGTGCATAGACGCTGTGTGAATCCATCGTGCCCGACTCTTCAGCGACGACGATCTGGAACGCGAGATTGAGCAGCAGGTCGCCGAGTTCGCCCTCTACGTCGTGGATGCGTCCGTCGCGGATCGCGTCGACGACCTCGTGTGTTTCCTCGAGCAGATGTGGGATTAGTGACTCGGCGGTCTGCTCCGCGTCCCAGGGGCAGTTCTGCCTCAGGAAGCGGACCAGCCTGACCGCCCGATCGAGTGTTCCGGGCCCTGGAAAGTGATGCGGCTCGGCTTGGTTGTCGGGAGTGTGGGTCATGGAGTCCCGGGGGTCGTATGTGAGGATAGTTCTTGGCATCTTTCTCGGCGCATGTCAACGAATCCGACCACCCGAGCCTGGGCTGAAATCGACGCCGCGGCGCTCCTGCGTAACACCAGGACTGTCCAGTCGTCCGTCGGTCCTCATGCGCGCCTGCTGCCGATGGTGAAGGCGGACGCGTACGGACTGGGTGTCGCTCGGGCGGTGCAGGTGCTTGAGCCTACTGAACCCTGGGGGTTCGGCGTGGCGACCGCCGAAGAGGGCGCCGAACTGCGCGCGCTCGGCATCACGCGGCCGGTCGTGGTGGTGAGCCCGGTGCCCGAAGGTTCGCTGCGTACCGCGCTGGAGTCCGACCTGCAAATAGGGATCTCGAGTCTCGACGCTCTTAGAGTTACCCAAGACACGGCTCGCTCCCTCGGGCTGCGCGCTGGTGTACACCTCGAGATCGATACGGGCCTGGGCCGGTCCGGCCTCGACTGGCGTGCCGTGGACCACTGGGCTCCGGAGGTGTCACAGGCGGCCGCACAGGCGCTTCGCTGGGTAGGGTGCTACACACACTTGCACTCCGCTGACGAGGGTCCGGAATCGGTACACGAACAGTGGCGTAGGCTTCAAGGCACCCTCGAGGGCCTCGAACCACCTGATGACGTCGTGGTTCACGTACTCAACAGTGCGGGCGCATTGCGGCTCCCCGAGTACGCGGTGGCTGTGGTGCGGCCGGGGATCTTCCTGTACGGCGGTGAGGTGGGGGCGGGGCTCGCTGCTCCGGAACCCGTGGTCCAGCTGCGAGCGCGCGTCGTGCATCTCAAGGAGGCGGAACCGGGGGACACCGTCGGATATGGCGCTACGTACCGCGCGCAAGACTCCCAGCGCTGGGCCACGCTGGCGATCGGATACGGAGACGGACTCCCGCGGGCGCTCGGCAATCGGGGACATGCACTGCTACGGGGGGTTCGGGCACCGATCATCGGCCGGATCTCCATGGACGTGACGGTGGTAGACATCACCGGCGTTCTGGACGTTGGGCTCGGCGATACCGCTACACTGATCGGCACCGACGGCGAAGATCGCATCACCTTGGACGAGGTGGCGGGACTGGCTGGTACGATCAGCTACGAAGTTCTGACCGGCCTCACGCCGCGGATTCCCCGGATTTGGAAAGGTCTCGATGGATCTTGAGAGTCTTATCGACGAGGCTCGGGCCGTGGCGGCAAATGCGTACGCCCCCTACTCGGGGTTCCACGTGGGTGCGGCGCTGCTCGCGGAAGACGGGTCCGTGCACGTGGGATGCAACGTCGAGAACGCGTCATACGGTCTCACGGTGTGTGCGGAACGGTCAGCGGTAGCTAGTGCGGTTGCGCAGGGCGCGAGGCGCTTTCGCGCGGTGGCCATCGTCACCGATGGTGAGCGGCCGGTTGGCCCCTGCGGCGCATGCCGTCAGGTCCTCGCGCAGTTCGCGCCGGATCTCGTCGTCGTTTCGGAGACGGGTGGTCTTCGAAAACAGTGGACATTGGGCGAACTTCTGCCCGTGCCCTTCGAGGGCCTGCCGGAACGGACCGGCAGGTAACAGAATCGCAACGAGACAACGTGCGTAGCAACCTTATCGGATCATTGCTCGGCTTGACAGTACTCGGCGTCGTCGCATGCGAGGAACAGACGCCGGCGTCGCTCGACGATACACTGTTCCCCGAACAGCCGATCACGTTGGAGCTGCACATCCCGTGGGAGGACTTCGCTTCGGGACTCGAGGTCATCGGTGGCTTCGGTACACCTGCGGACCTGAGTATCGGTGTGCTCGCCAAGTCCTTCGCGGGCACGCTCGACGCCCGAACTCTATTAAAATTCGGCGCGTACCCCGCATTTGCATCCGTCAGGGATACCACGGGAACGACGCGCACCGATGAGTCGCTCACATTCCTCGGTGGTCGCCTGGTCGCGTTTCTGGATACGCTCGCGAGCACCAATGAAGAGCCGGTGCTGCTCAGTCTGGGCGCGATGCAGCACGACTGGGACGCGAGCACGGCCACCTGGAGCAACGCGGTCGATACGATCAACGATCGGCACTCGTGGCCGGAGGCAGGTGCCGGGCCGGTGGCGCCCTTGGGCACCGCCGAGTGGGACCCGGCAGCCGGCGATTCCGTCTGGTTCGAGCTCGACTCGGCGCAGATCGCCACATGGCCCCACACCTCGGACGTAAGCCGGGGTGCGCGCATCGACTTGGTCACGGAAGGCTCGCGCGTCCGGATCGTAGCTGCTGTATTGCTACTCAACACCCGTCCGAGTCTGAACCCCGACTCGACGTTCTTCCTCGCCACCCCACTCGAGGGGGTCACCTTCGTCTACAACCCGTTCCCCGAGCCTCCCCTGGACGGCTTGCGCGTCGGTGGGGTGCCGGCCTGGCGCACGGTTCTCGACGTGCGCATGCCGAAGCAGCTCAATGGCCCGGCGGCGCTGTGTGCCGTGGTCGCGTGCCCCGTGACACTCCACGACTTCGAGCTCAACTACGCGGCTCTGGTATTGCGGACCCGACGAGGCCAAGAGGCGTTCCAGCCGACCGACACCGTGGCGATCGACGTGCGCCCCGTGCTCAGTCGGGAGACGTTGCCGAAGGCGCCGCTGGGGAACTCGCTGGTCGGCTTTCCGGGGAGCCTCATCCTACCCGAGCTCTTCGGCGAGCAGGTTGGACAGAACGTCGAGATTCCGATCACGATCTTCGCGCGGAATCTCATCTCAGGGGTGGACGCGGCGGGGTTCGAGACTCCGGAGACGCTCGCGTTGCTCTCGATCTTAGAGCCGGTTTCGATCGCGTTCGCGTCGTTCCATGGCCCGGGCGACGAAAACGCCCCCTTCCTCAAGTTGATCGTAACGATCGGCCGATCAGTGGAGCTACCGTGAGGTGTCTATCTGCGCGCATGCGTGTATTCGCACTGACCGCGGCGCTGTCATTGAGCGCGGCGCCATTGTGTGCGCAGTCGCTCTACAACGCGGCCGGGCTCGGCCTCCCAGCCGAGTCGATCGACGGCCGCGGTCGGGCGTTGGGTAACCTCGGCATCGGCCTGTGGGGTCACTCGATTCTACCGAGCGATCCTGGTGCCGCCGGCTTGCTACTCGTCCCGTCGGCGGTGCTCGTGGGGCAGCCCTCCTGGGTCGAATACGAGCGGGGAGCAGACGAGAGCGGGCGCTTTCAGGGTAACCGCTTTCCACTGCTCGGCGTCGCATACCCCCTCTCTTCAGGCATGTTTTTCGTCAGCCTCGGCTCGTTCCTCGACCAGCGGGTCGACGGCCAGCGGGATGTGACAGTCGAACTGCTAGACGGTCCCACTGATGCTACCGACATCTTCGAGCAGGACGGCGCCGTCTCCCACGTCAACTTCGGCTACTCGAGGCGGCTCAACGAGCGGCTAGGCGTAGGCGTCACGGTGGGTCGGTACGCTGGCTCCGTCACACGCCGGTTGATTCGCGACTTCGGCGAGGCCACCGAGACCGAGAACTTCGGCGTGTACGAGGTGGGCGGCCGGTGGAGATATTCTGGCCCGTCCGTGACGGGCGGGTTCGCTGCCGACTTGGGCACCGTGGCCCGTGTCGCGGGGAGCGCGACTTGGTCCGGTTCGCTCAACGCCACTGGATCGGACGGGACGGAAGGTAGCGACGGCGCTTTCGACCTTCCCCTTCAATTTCGGTTGGGTGCGAGCGTCGTGCTGGCACCCGGACTACTCGTGACTGCAAGCGTGATTCGCGCCGATTGGGCGGACCTCGCTGACGACTTGGCCACCCCGTCCAGCGTGGGAAGCACGAACGGATTCGGCATGGGTCTCGAGTTGTCGCGCGCGCGGCTGTTGGGTCTTACCGCACCGCTCCGGTTCGGATACCGGAAGAGTAGTCTCCCGTTCTCGTTCGGGAGCTCGGGCGCGACTGAGACCGCCTTAGCCGGCGGCTTCGGCTTCATCTTGAATGAGACGAGCGGGATCACTCTGGCCGGTGCGGACTTTGCGCTGGAGAGGGGTGAGCGCTCCGACTCCTCGCTCACGGAGAGGTTCTGGCGTGCGACGCTCTCGTTGCGCGTATCCGGTTATTAGTAGCGCACGGTACCGTACCGTCTAGCCCCTCTGCCGACCCCGAGACCATCGCCAACATGCGCGTCTTCTATCACACGTTCGGCTGCAAGGCCAATCAGTACGATACCGAGCGGATGCGCCAGGAGATGGAAGCGCGTGGAGGCGAGACCATGGCCAGGCTCTCTGACGCCGACGTTTACGTGGTCAACACGTGCACGGTCACTAATCAGGCGGACGCGGACGCTCGACGCTTCATCCGTCGCCTGGTGCGGGAAAAGCCAGAGGCGCAGGTCGTAGTCGCCGGTTGCTCGGCTGCGCTCAAGGCCGACGAATACCGGGCGATGCCTGGCGTTAACGCGGTCATAGAGGGATATGATCCCATCGCCGTCGCCGGCGCGCTCGGGCCGGCGGCGCCGGTACAGATCGAGCTCCGTTCGTCACTGGACCGGATGGACACCGAACTGATCGGGGGCGAGCTGTTGAGGACACGCCTAGGCGCGGCTCGAGGGTGGCTCAAGGTCCAGGATGGATGCGACCGCCAGTGTTCGTTCTGCGCCACACGTCTGGCTCGAGGCGAGTCACGCTCGCGAGCGCCCGAACAGGTGGTGGCGGAGGCGCTGCTGTTGTCCCGCCGGCATGCCGAACTGGTCGTCACAGGCATCCACATCGGGCACTACGGGAGGGATCTGGAAGCGATCTGGACGCTCTCACGCCTAATGGCGCTGTTGCTGGACCGGGTCCCCGACACGCGGTTCCGCCTGGGCAGTATCGAAGCGACGGAGGTAGACGATTTGCTCATCGACCTCCTTGCCACCTCGGGGGGACGGCTCGCTCCACACGTCCATATGCCGCTTCAGAGCGGGGCAGACCCCGTTCTCAAGCTCATGCGGCGGTGGCACACCCGTGAGCAGTATCGCGTTCGCGCGCTCGAGATCGCCGAACGCTTGTCCCCGCTCGGACTCGGCGCGGACGTGATCACAGGGTTCCCGGGAGAGAGCGAGCGTGATCACGATGCGACCCGAGCGCTGATCGAGGAGCTGCCCTTCACGTACCTACACGTATTTCCGTTTTCCCCGCGTGCCGGGACAGTCGCCGTTGGCCTTCCTCATCCGGTCCCGCAGCGTGTGTCCGGGGAGCGGAGCCGTGAGCTTCGGGAGATCGCTCAGGCGAAGGGCGCCGCTTACCGGGCGACGCGCATCGCCGGTACCGCCGAGGTGGTCGTCGAGGGTGACGGGGGCACGGCGCTTACCGGGGACTATCTCCGGGTCGGGGTAGGCGACGCGGTTCCACCGGACTGCCGCGCGCTGAAGCGCGCGCGCTCGCGGCTTGGAGCAGGTACACTGCAGGGGGATGCGGACGATCTGTATATTGCGTGGGCCCAGGAACCTTCCGTCATTTCAGCATGAACGAGCCTCTACCAGCCCGCCGCGCGTACGTCGAGACATACGGATGTCAGATGAACATCAGCGACGGCGAGCTGATGGAAGGCGTGCTTGCGAGCAACGGATACGTAATCGTTGCCACTCCCGATGAGGCAGACGTGGTGCTGATCAACACCTGCGCGATTCGGGAGCACGCTGAGAAGCGTGTACTCGGCCGCGTAGCGCAGCTCAACGGACTCAAGCACGAACGCCCCGACATGGTTATCGGCGTGACCGGGTGCATGGCGCAGCGCCTAGGCGAGACCTTGCTCGAGCAGGCGCCCTACGTCGATCTGGTCATGGGGCCCGACGGTTACCGGGGTCTACCTCGGACCCTCGCGAGTCTCGAGCGGAGGCGGGGGTCGCTGGGTCCCCAGCAGAGCAAGAGGGGCCCTCAGCTCGCGGTGCTCGACCTCAGCCTCGGGGAGAATTATCAGGGGCTGGAGCAGCGCCGAGGGGAGGGCCCCACCGCCTGGCTCCCGATCCAGCGAGGCTGCAACCACCGGTGCACGTTCTGCATCGTGCCCTACGTGCGGGGCACCGAAAAAAACCGTGTGGCCTCGGAGATTCTTCAAGAGGTCCGCCGTCTGGTGGAGACCGGCGTGAGCGAGGTTACTCTGCTAGGCCAGACGGTCAATTCGTACGAGTGGGGCGACTGGAGATTTCCGCGCCTTCTCTCCGAGGTGGCGCGAATCGACGGCATTGAGAGGGTGCGTTTTACGTCGCCGCATCCCAACGACGTCACTCCCGAGCTGGTCGATGTGATGGCCGCCGAAGCTGCCGTCTGTGAGCAGCTGCACCTGCCGGCGCAGTCCGGCAGCAACCGCACCTTGAAACGTATGTTGCGGCGTTACACCGTAGAAAAGTTGCTCGAAAAGGTCGAGCTCGTGCGCAGGGCGATCCCGGACGTCGCGCTTTCAACGGACGTCATCGTGGCGTTCCCCGGTGAGAGCGACGACGAATACGAGGACACTCTCGACTTGATGCGCACGGTGCGTTTCGACGAGGCGTTCACCTACAAGTACTCCCCGCGCGACGGCACCCCGGCGACGAAGTTCCCCCGAGAGGACTTCATCGACCCGGACCTGGCGCAAGCACGTCTGGAGGGGCTCATCGACGTGAGCCGCGCCATCCAGGCAGAGATCAACGCCCGAGAGGTCGGTCGCGTCGAGCGGGTCTTGATCGAACGAAAGGGCCGGAGGGAAGGTCAGATCCTCGGTCGAACTCGTCGCAACAAGGTCGTCGTCTTCGACGGTGAGCCCGCTCGCGTCGGCGAGTACACGATGGTCCAGCTGCAGACCACGACCGGCGCGACGTTTGCGGGAAGGGAGGTCGAAGAGCCGGCGTTGGCAGGACCGGCGTGAACCGATTGTGGGGCTCGCTGGGGATTGTCATCGTCCTGGCGATCTCTTTGGGCTTCGCAACGCTGAACGGGGGCCAGCGCGTCACGCTCCGCCTCGGCGTCAAGACGCTATATGGAGTCCCACTCACTGTCGTTGCGTTTGGTGGACTGATCACGGGGATGGTGATCATGCTCGTGGCGGGCGTTCAGTCGGACCTGAAGGTTCGGCGGATCCTGCGCGATCGACTCGCCGAGGAGGACCGCGAGGAGCGGAGTCGGTTTAGCGACCGCGATCAGCGCGAATTGTTCAAGGGAGGCGGAGAAGAGAGCTGAGGCTTGATCCTGGCCGGAACGAGCGACCCTAGTTGAGGTCGCTGCCACCGGTCGCTACCGCGGCGTTGGCCTTTGCGGCCGGAGTCGCGGTGAGTCGGATCGGCGCACTCGTGACGGTCGCGCCGCTGGTCGTCGCCGTCTTTGTTCTCGCGCCCATCGGCGCATCGCGGGGTCCCCCCAGGCCATGGATCCACTTGGTGCTTGCCGTTGCCGGGCTAATCAGTGGTCTTGCCTCGGACACGGTATACTCGTGCCCGCCTGATTCGGCCACCATCACAGGCTATTTCCTCGCCACACCCAGAGGAGGCACGGCTCCGTTTCAGGTCGAGGAGTCGGGCTGTGAGCTCCGGGTCGTAGCGGACCATGACGGAAGTGTCCTCGCGGGTCGGCGTGTGCGCCTCAGCGGGTCTTGGCGCCAGGGGCAGCGGAGCCCTTGGTTTCTCGCGACCTCTACGACTCTCGTGCCGGGAAGCGAGGGCGCGTGGCGCTGGGCCTCTGTGCGCTGGAGGGCTGCGCTCGTCGAACGCCTACACGAGCGGTACGGTGAGCGGGGGCCGCTCGTTTCGGCTTTGATCCTAGCGAGGAAGGAGGGACTGGGAAGCGACCTGCGCGAGGCCTTCGCCCGCACGGGGATTGCGCACCTGCTCGCGATTTCTGGGTTCCACGTCGGCGTCGTGAGCGGGCTGATCTTGGCGGTTGTGAAGTCCTTTCGCATTCCCAGGCGACGTGCGTCGGTTGTGGCGGCGGTCGCGACTTGGCTGTACGTCGCGCTGATCGGTTTTCCGGACGCGGCTTGCCGGGCCGCGCTCATCATCGCTCTGCTCTCTTTGTCCCGCGCTCGCGCACGTCCCCCCGCACGCTGGGGCGCGCTCGGGGCCGCACTGCTCGTTCTGCTGGTCCTGGACCCGCGGCGCCTCTGGAGTCCGGGCTTCCAGCTTTCGTTCTCGGGGGCGGCTGGCTTGGTGGCTTGGGGCGACCCGGTGAGGCGAGCCCTGAGGCGCGTCGGTGGCCCTCGCTTGCCGCACGGACTCGCGACCGCGCTCGCCGCTGGCGTCGCCGCCACCGTCGCTACGATACCGGTGGTCGCGTGGCACTTTGAAAGGGTCTCTCTCGTCGGAGTACCGGCTACGCTGCTGACGACCCCCCTGGTCGCGCTCGCCGTGCCAGGGGCATTGGTGCAGCTACTGCTCGAGGTACCGCTCCCTGCGGTTGCGGGCTTCTTGGCTGGAGGCGTCGACTCGTTGCTCGCGTGCCTCGAGATCGGGACCGAGTGGGTCGGCGACCACACGTGGGTGAGCGTGTGGACCACGCAGACTGCTGTGAAAGTCGCCTGCGTGGGACTTTCCCTGAGTGCACTCGTGACCCGAGCTCCACGGATCAGAGCACGAGTGCGCCGGATCTCGCGCGCGGCTTGGGTGGTCGCGGCGTTGGTGGTCTGGCCGGTTGTGCTCTCGGCTACGGGGCGCGGTACGCTCGAGCTGATCGTTCTCGACGTCGGGCAGGGGGATGCGATTGCCATTCGAACCCCGCGTGCTCGCTGGGTCCTCATCGACGCCGGGCCGTCCGGTGGGGGCGACGATCCGGGTGCCCATCCGGTGGTGCGGGCACTGCGGAGGCGAGGGGTCCGGCGACTCGAGGCCTTGGTACTCACGCATCCCGATCTCGATCACATCGGGGGTGCGGCGGCGGTTCTCTCCTCCGTAGCCGTGGGTGTCGTTATCGATCCGGCCCGGCCGAGCCCTAAGCGACCCTACGTTGAATTGATCGAGCTCGCTCGGGAGAGAGGCATCGCGTGGGGAGGGTGGCGTGCGGGCGAGCAATGGACGTTGGACGGAGTTTCGTTCGACGTGCTTGCGCCTGATGCGCGTCTGTCCGACGGCGACACCGAGTCGAACGCCTCATCGCTCGTGATTCATGTGCGCTACGGAGCATTCGACGCGTTACTCACGGGTGACGCCCCGGCGGACGTCGAGGTCGACGTATCGGGATCGCTGGGGAGCGACTTCGAGCTGCTCAAGGTTGGCCATCACGGAAGCGACACCTCGACCGACTCTCTCATGCTTGCACGACTCGCGCCACAGGTGTCCGTGGTTTCGGTGGGTCGACGGAACCGGTACGGACACCCATCTCCTCGGGTCTTACGTCGGCTACTCGCCTCGGGCACTATGCTGTACCGTACCGACCTGGACGGTACCGTGAACATCGTCGCGCGGCCGGACGGTACGTTCCAAGTGCGTCGAGAGCGTTGACCCGTCCATGAGCGGCTGCACTCGTCGGGGCCTCTCGCCATCCTCGTTTCGGATCCGGCCCGCTCACCTCGCGTCCCGAGAGCCCCCACTCTTCCCCGCAGATCCCCGAGGTCGTCCGGCAGATCGCCCACGCCCGACTCCCAGAAGTCGGGCAGGCTACGGTCGAAGTCGTGCACACCGATGAACGTGGGCGTTCACCGGCAGGTGCCTGAAATAGGACGCGAAGAATGCGTCCGTTCAGTCGGAGTGGTCCGTGCGGTCCGCCAGCACGGCCGCCAACGTGGCTAGCGGGTGCTCCGGCTGCTAGCTTCGCGCCTTCGTGCCGGTTCCCTCGCCCGCCCCACACCCCACCTCCCAGCAAATGATCACAGACCCGGTCGCGGTCCTCGTCGTTCTGGCGGCCATCGTCTACATGGCGGTGCGCCTGGAAGAGCGGTACCGCCTGGCCAAGTCGCTCGGTTCGGCGCTCGTGGGCATCCTCACCGGCATGCTGCTCTCCAACATCGGCGTGCTGCCCGGGGAGAACGAAGCCTACGAGTTCCTGGTGGGCCCGGCGGTTAGCGTCGGCATCGTGTTGATCCTCTTCTCCGTCGACGTCCGCACGGTGATCTCGGCGGGCCCCACGATGCTGGCGGCTTTTGGCATCGGCGCCGTGGGCACCGCCGCAGGGGCCGTCGTGGGCGGCCTCCTGTGGTCCGGCGCCGTGGGCCCCGAGACCTGGAAGCTCTCGGGCCAGTTCGCCGCCACGTACACCGGGGGCGGCGCCAACTTCGCCGCCGTCGGCGAAGCGTTGGAGACCAGCCCCGAACTGTTCACCGCGGGCATCGCTGCGGACGTCATCATCACGGCCGTCTGGATGACCACCTGCCTCACCGTTCCCGTGGTCCTGGCGCGTTGGAATCCACGGCGCGCGCGCCCGGAGCCAGAGGGCCTGGACGCCGTCGCCGTAACTGCGCCGGTGGACAAAGGCAGCCTCGAGCAGACGCTGTATGCCAGCCGGCGACCCATGAAGCTCACCGACGTGGCGGCCCTGGTGACCCTGGGCATCGGCACCATGTGGGCGGCGGAGAGGATCGGCGAGCTCGTGCCCGTGTTGCCGGACGTGCTCTGGCTCACGACCCTGGCGCTGCTGCTCGCCCAGGTGCCTACCGTGCGCAGGCTGGCTGGCAGCGCCGTCATCGGGAACTACCTGGTGCTGTTGTTTCTGGCGAGCAACGGTGCCAGGTCCGTCGTCGCCAACATCGTACAGGTGGGTCCCGGGGTCTTCTACTTCGCCGTCACGGTGGTGGCGGTGCACGGCGTGGTCATCTTCGGGATCGGCCGCCTGGCGGGCCTGGAGCTGAGCACCCTGGCCGTGGCCTCCCAGGCGAACGTCGGTGGGCCCGCCTCGGCCATGGCCATGGCGAGCGCCCGGGGATACGGCAGCAAGCTTCTTCCCGGCGTTGCCGCGGGGCTGCTCGGCTACGCCTTCGGCAACTACTCCGGCTACGTCATCGCGCAGATCATGCGCGGCGTCCTGGGAGGGTAGGGTGGACGAGGTCATGCTCATCGCCAGCTGGCTGGAGGACGAGCACGTCGGCCGCATTCGCGAGGCGGCGACCTGGGCGGAGGTCGTCCACGATCCGGCTCTGCTCCGCCCCCCGCGCTACGCCGCCGACCACAAAGGACGGCCCACGGAGCGCACCCCCGAGCAGGAGGCGGCGTGGCGCTCGCACCTCGCCCGCGCCACCATCCTCTTCGACTTCGACCAGACGCACCGCGAGGACCTCCCCGAGCTAGCCCCCAACGTCCACTGGATCCAAGCCACCAGCTCCGGCATCGGACAGTTCGTCCATCTCATGGGCTACGCCCGCCGCATGCCGGACACCACCTTCACGACTGCCAGCGGCGTGCACGCCCGCCCGTTGGCCGAGTTCGCCCTTCTCTGCATGCTCGGCCACGTCCGGGGTATGCTCCCCACCGTGCACGCCCAGCGGGCACGCCATTGGGAGCGCTTCGCCGGCTCGGACCTCGGGGGCCGGATCGTGCTCATCGTGGGCCACGGATCGGTGGGCCAGGCGGTGGGGCGCATGTCGGGAGCCTTCGGCCTCGGCGTCCTGGGCGTCCGGCGCAACCCGGAAGGCATCGACGCGGCGTCGGTGCACGCCGACGAGCTCTACGGGCCGGACCGACTCTCCGAGCTCCTCCCCCGGGCCGACTTCCTCGTGCTCGTGGCGCCACACACACCGGAGACCGAGGGCATGATCGGCGCCGCCGAGCTCGCTGCCCTACCGCGGGGGGCCGCGCTGGTGAACATCGGGAGGGGCTCGCTGGTGGACGAGCCCGCGCTGGTGGCGGCTCTGGAGGAGGGGCATCTGGGAGGCGCCTACCTCGACGTCTTCCAGGAGGAACCGCTTCCCAACGACAGCCCTTTGTGGGGTATGCCGAACGTTTTCGTCAGCCCGCACTCGGGCAGCACCAGCGACGGCGAGAACCGGCGGCTCACCGACCTGTTCTGTGACAATCTGTCCCGTTATCGCAGCGGGCAGCCGCTCAGGAACGTGCTCGTGCCGGATCGACTGTACTAGGCCACCCGCCACCACCCATCGCCTCCCCGATGATCCCTCCCGACCTCTCCCTACGCAGGATCGGGCCGCAGAACATGTATACTCATGGCCTGTTGCTCCTTCAGATCAAGAATCGAATAAATCAAGAATCGAATCGTGTGGTCTGCCCGCAACAGTGCTCGCAGCAAGCGGGTGCGGTTGGCTATTTTGGGTCGGACAGGTGAGGTGCAGCCTGCCCGCGCCGTCCATAGATTGTTCACGTTTCTACTGTAGGAACCACCGAGCGGGAGGGCCAAAGAGGTGCTCGAAAGTCACGTGGTCACGATCGCCCGCTTCGTTGTCGGCCAGGAACGGCTGGCTCCAGAGGCGACCGGGGGGTTTACCAATCTCCTGCACGACATCGCGCTCGCTGCCAAGCTGATCGCTCGCGAGGTTAACAAGGCCGGGCTGGTCGACATCCTCGGCGGAGCCGGTAGGCATAATGTGCACGGCGAGTGGAGTGAACCCCCGAGGGTGGACAGTGGGGGTTGGCTGGATTGACCGGTTGAGGGTTTCAGGCTGCATACACACTCTCGAATTCCTCAGGCGGCCTGTAGCCGAGGGAGGAGTGCAAGCGTCTTCGATTGTATACCTCCTCAAGGAAGTGGGGGAGTCGGTTGGTTAGGTCATCAATCGTGCTGTAGTCGTTTGCGAAGATCTCCTCGTGCTTCAGAGTTTTGAAGAAGCTCTCGACGTGCGCGTTGTCATAGGGATTTCCCCGCCGGGACATCGATCCTCGGATACCGTGGGCGGCGAGGCGTGAGCGGTAGGCTCGAGACGCATACTGGACCCCGCGATCGGAGTGGTGAACCAGGCCAGCCCGCGGCTGCCGAAGATCGAGTGCGGCGTCGAGTGCGGCTAGGCAAAGACGCGTGTCCAGGAGATGGCTGATGGCATAGCCGATGACTCTGCGCGACCACGCGTCGAGCACGACGGCGAGGAAGACGAATCCGGTGGTGAGCCGGATGTAGGTGAGATCTGCCACCCAGAGCTCGTCGGGCCCCTCAGGAGTGATCGACGATCTCAGGTTCGGGTAGATATGGGCTGCTTGTGATCGCTGTTCGTCGTAGCGAGCCATGCGCGTACCCGGTGGGGCGTGAGCGCATGCTCACGCATGACACGCGCGACTCGCTTGTGATTAATCACCAGGCCACGTCTCCGGAGCTCGTGCGTGACCCGTCGGTATCCGTAGGCGGGGAACTCGGCCAGGATGTCTTCGATCCGAACGCGCAGATCCGTATCGGCCTTCTCCCTGGCTGCCCGGTGGCCCGCATGCGGTCTCTTGTAGAAGGTGCTCCTCGCCATGTTTATGAGGCTACATCCCCGTCGGATGGGGACGCCCCTGGACCGGAGATGATCGACGGCAGCGCGCCTTGCTGCGAGGGTCGTATCAACGCCCTTTTTTTCATGACGTCGAGCTCCATCGTCAGCTGACCGATCTTGCGCTCAAGCGCCGCAATCTTTGCCCCGTACTCGACAACCTCCTCCTGGAGGTGGATCTCCCTTGTGAGATCCCCTGCTTCGTACTTCTTGATCCAGACCATCAGCAGGGAGTGGGGGACCTCGTGTCGTGTCGCAATCGACCTCGCGCTGCCTTCTCCGTCCAGATAGGCTTGGACGAGCTGGATCTTGAACTCTGTGCTGTACCTCCTGTGGCGTCGAACTGACCTGACCCCCTGAAACGAGACCAGGTGCAATGTTAGGATCGACCTGGTCTGAAGCTTTTCAGCGAGGAGGTCAGGATGGGAAGGAAGCGACACACTCCGGAGCAGATCATCACTGCACTGCGGGAGGCAGAGGTGGGTCTGGCCCGCGGCAAATCCGTGAAGCTGATGAGCCGGGAGCTCGGCATCACCGAGCAGACGTACTACCGGTGGAGGCGGGAGTACGGCGGGATGAAGGTGAGCCAGGCACGGCGCCTGAAGGAGCTCGAGCGCGAGAACGGGCGCCTGAAGCGAGCAGTGGCGGACTTGACACTGGACAAGCTGATTCTGGAGGAAGCGGCCAAGGGAAACTTCTGAGCCCCGAGCGCCGACGACGTTGTGTGGTGCGTGTACGTCAGCAGCTCGGGGCGTCGGAGAGGAGAGCGTGCCGGGTGCTCGGGCAGCCACGCACGACCCAGCGCCGGGTGAGGAAAGTGGCGAGTGACGAGGGGGCGCTCCGAGGTGATATCGTGCGACTCGCGAGTCGATTCGGCCGCTACGGCTACCGACGCGTCACGGACATGCTCCGCATCGAGGGCTGGGGGGTGAACCACAAGCGGGTGGAGCGAATCTGGAGGCAGGAGGGGCTGAAGATGCCGCAGCGGCAGCCGAAGCGAGGTCGGCTGTGGCTCAACGACGGATCGTGCATCCGGCTGAGGCCGCTGTATCGGGGCCACGTCTGGTCGTACGACTTCGTGGCCTCGAGGACGCACGACGGGCGTGCGCTGAAGCTGCTGACAGTGCTGGACGAGCACACGAGGGAGTGCCTGGCGATCGTGGTGGCTCGCAAGATCCGCTCGCACGACGTGCTCGAGGTGCTGGCCGATCTGTTCGTCCGACACGGGCCTCCCGAGTATCTGAGGTCGGACAACGGACCGGAGTTCACCGCGAAGCTCGTGCGGTGGTGGTTGGGGCGCGTGGGCGTCGAGACGCTCTTTATCGAGCCGGGCAGCCCGTGGGAGAACGGCTACAACGAGAGCTTCAACGGCAAGCTCAGGGACGAGCTGTTGAACGGGGAGATCTTCTACTCGTTGGCGCAGGCGGCCGTGCTGGTCGAGCAATGGAGGCGCGAGTACAATACCGTCCGACCCCACAGCGCCTGCGGCGGCTTTCCCCCGGCCCCTGAGGCGATTAAGCCGTCGCCCTGGTTCCTGAGGATGCCCGTCCTTCACGGCCCTCCACAGGTGCTGGGACTAACATAGGATGTGGTACCGCTCTCGGGGGCAGGTCAGTCACGGGTAAGGTGGTTTCGGCTCTCGTCGGTGCTACGACCTTGGGTGTCGGTGTGGCAGGTGTTACCGTGACGATCACGCGGTGCCAGACTGCCGCGGCGCAGCCGTCGCCGCCCGCTGCGGGCGCGTGCACGGCGAAGCACGGTACGCCGTCGCCGCACATCCAGAACGCGGATACTGACGCGACTGGGGCCTACACCTTCACTTCCTTGCTCGAGGGTGTGTACCAGATCGACGTGGCTCCGGCCACGGCTGGTTTCACGAACGCCGAGGGTCCGGACGACATCCCGGTGGGTGGAGGCGGCGACACTGGCGACATCAACATGCTCACCACTCTGCAGGGTGATCTAGACGTCGAGACGGTACCGGACTACGTGATCAGCTAACCCCGCTGAACTCGTGGTAGCTCAGGCTACCTGAGCGAATCAGGACACCCCCGTCGGACTTAGGTCCGGCGGGGGCGATTCGCTTATTGGGAGCCTCTCGGGCATCGAGGGTGGGCCCCGTGCGGGCATGCGCCCCCTAGGGCCGCTCGCCTGTTTGGACATCCTTTGCATTGGGGGCTCGCTTAGAGACGCGACGCAGAGCCTTTTCGGTTAGGTGATTTCTTCTGCGCGTCGCGTCGATACCCCAGGGAGCGCGCCCCCGCCCAGAGCCCTCGGCGCTCGTTTCATGTGGGCGCTTATAGCCGGGCGACATCCCGGTCGAATTCAGCCAGCCGCTGTCGCTTCACTTCGGCTGGCGCGTAGGCACTCTCGAACCCCATCCTCGCCACGCGCACGGCCTCCTGCCACGTGAAGCCGAGGTCGTCCCTCGCGTGCTCGTACTCTTCGGTGAGGGTCACGCCGGACATGAGGCGATTGTCGGTGCACAGGCAGACCGCGAGGCCCTCGTCGTAGTAGTGCCGAACGGGGTGGTCGGCGTGCGTGGCTGCCACGCGAGTCTGCACGTTGGAAGTGATGCAGACCTCGAGCGGGATACCGGCGTCCTTGACCTCACGCAGCAGGGATTCGTCTTCGAGCAGCCGCGTCCCGTGGCCGATCCGACCTGCTCCACCGTCCTCGATCGCTTGGCGAATCGAGGACGCGCCGAAGCCTTCACCGGCGTGGATCGTGATCGGGAGGCCGGCGCCTTCAGCCGTGCGCAGGGCCTCCAGATGGTCGCGCACGGGGTTGCCGGCTTCGGCGCCCGCCACGTCGAACGCACACACGCCCTGGTCGGCAAAAGCCACTGCGAGCTCGGCCATCTCCATGGAAACGCTGGGGTTGAGGCTGCGTAGGGCGCACACGATCACCCCGGTGCTTACGTCGAAGTCGCTCTCGGCGCGATGCAGGCCACCGAGGGCTGCCTCGAGCGCCTCATGGGCCTTCAGCTGGCCCTGAGCGTTGAGAATTGGGCTGAAACGAACCTCGACATAGCGAACGTTCTCGTTGGCGTGATCCTCGACGAGCTCGTACGCGACGCGTTCGATCCCCTCGGCGTCTTGCATCAGCGCCAGCGTGAGGTGGAAGCGCTCGAGGTAGTCATCGAGGTTTCGTGCGTCGTCCACGACCATGTAGTCGTACAGCGCCACCGGGTCGTCCGTTGGCAGCTGCACACCTCGCTCAGCCGCCAGCTCGACCATGGTCAAGGTGCGCAGGCTGCCGTCCAAATGCACGTGCAGCTCCGCCTTGGGTAACCGGAGCAGCCGTTCGGACGTGGGGCTCACTTCCGCGCTGGACCCTCCTCGGAGACGAAACCCTTGTCGACGTCGACGAGCGGGCCAGGGTAGTCGCCCGAGAAGCAGGCGGTGCAATACGGCCCACCGGTTGCCACTGCGTCGATCATCCCTTCCAAGGACAAGTAGCCCAGCGATTCGACGCCGAGCTTTTCGGCGATCGCCGGCACTTCGAGGCTCGACCCAATCAACTCACCCTTGGTCGGCATGTCGATTCCGTAGAAGCACGGCCATTTCACGGGCGGCGAGCCGATGCGGAGGTGGACTTCGCGCGCGCCTGCCCCGCGCAACATCCGCACCAGCGACCGGCTCGTTGTACCGCGCACGAGCGAGTCGTCCACCACCACGACGCGCCGCCCGTCCAGCACCTCGCGCACCGGGCTGTACTTCATGCGCACGCCGAAGTCCCTGTCGTCCTGCGACGGCTTGATGAAGGTGCGCCCCACGTAGTGATGTCGGAGCATGCCCAGCTCGAACGGAATGCCGCTTTCTTCGGCAAAGCCGAGAGCAGCCGAGTTGGCGCTGTCCGGGACCGCGATCACGGCGTCCGCCTCCGCCGGGTGCTCCCTGGCGAGGCGGCGGCCGAACGCGCGGCGCGCCGCGTCGACGCTGATCCCCCACAGGTGCGAGTCCGGACGCGCGAAATAGACGAGCTCGAAGATGCACGGAGACGGCTGCGCGGCGGGGGGCAACGAGCGCAGCTGTTTGACCACTCCATCTCGCATGCGGACGACCTCACCCGGCTGGATGTCACGCACGTACTCGGCGCCGAGAATGTCCAGAGCGCAGGTTTCGCTTGCGACGATCGCGCCGCTGTCCTTCCGGCCCAATACGAGGGGCCGGAACCCGCAGGGGTCGCGAGCCGCATAAATCGTATCGTCGATCGACAGCACGAGCGAGAATGCTCCCTCCAAATGCGTGAGCGCGTCGTCGACCTGCGCGTCCACCGTATCATGACGCGACTTCGCGATCAGATGCACCAGTGTCTCCGAGTCGGACGTGGTCCGGAAAATCGCACCCTCGTCGACCAGCCGCTTCCTCAGCTCGTAGTGGTTGGTGAGGTTGCCGTTGTGTGCGAGCGCGATATCTCCATTCGCGTACCGTGCCGTGATGGGCTGGATGTTCTCCACTTCGTTGCCTCCGGCGGTCGAGTATCGGAGGTGCCCGACCGCGGTTCGGCCGCGCATCTTCTTCCGAATCGACCACGTCTCGAAGACGTCACCGACTAGGCCCGGTCCCTTCAGAACGTGGGAACCCTGCTCGTCGAACGTCACCATCCCGGCGGCTTCCTGACCCCGGTGCTGCAACGCGTACATCGCCAGGAACGCTTGCTCCGACGCCCTGTCCACACCGCTGATCCCGACCACGCCACATTCTTCGTGTGGACCCTCGTCGACCCAGGGCGTGGTCATGTCAGGCTTCCGAGGTCGACGGGGCGTCCATGATGCTCGGCAGAGCCCCGAAATAGGCGTCCGCCATCTTGGACAGGTCGGCGTCTACCCTACCTTCGCGCATGACGATCCGGAAGGGTCCGCCAGCGGCACCCACGGACCCGATCTTGGCGGCCGGGACGCCGTGCTCCTCAGCGATGCGGAGGACCTCCCCGGTTTGCTCCCGGGCGCACGAAACGACGATCCGGCCCTGGGACTCTGCGAACAGCGTGGCTACCGGCGCCAGATCATCATCGAGCTGGACCTCGATTCCGATCGCTGTTTCACCGTCTCCGAGCGCGCATTCGGCGAGCGCGCAGGCCAGCCCGCCATCCGAGCAGTCACGCGCCGATCTGACATGGCGGCCGTGCGTCATCATCGACACCGCCCGCTGCAGTGCCCGCTCCTTGCCCAGATCGACACTCGGGGGCGCGCCTGCGACGAGACCCGCGGTCACGTACAAGTACTCCGAGCCGCCGAGCTCGTCGGTGTTTTCACCGAGCAATACGATGTCGTCGCCCTCTGTGCGGAACATCTGGCCCACGATCTTCGACGCGTCGTCGATCACGCCGACCATGCCGATGACCGGTGTTGGGTAGATCGCGTGCCCGTCGGTCTCATTGTAGAAAGACACGTTCCCGCCGGTGACGGGCGTCTCGAATACCTCGCACGCCTCTTTCATGCCCAGCACCGCTTCGCGGAACTGGTAGTAGATGTGCGCCTTGAGCGGGCTGCCGAAGTTCAGGTTGTTCGTGATCGCCGTCGGAACGGCGCCTACGCACACGAGATTACGGGCGGCTTCCGCCACCGCGATCATCGTTCCAGTTCGGGGCTCCAAATAGACGAAGCGACCGTTACAGTCGGTGGTCGCTGCCACCGCCTTGTCGGTGCCACGGATTCGGATGACACCGGCATCTCCTCCCGGCCGCACCGCGGTCGCGGTCCGTACCGTCGTGTCGTACTGGTGATAGACCCATCGTTTGCTCGCGATGTTGGGAGAGCCCAGCAGCTTTTGGAAGAGCTCGGTCAAGTCGCCGCGGGGAAGCAGATGCGCGCTGACATCGGTCTCACGCAGCGCCTTGATGTCCTCGCCTTCGATGCCTTCGCGCTCGTAGGTCGGACACCCTTCCGTGAGCGGCAGCGCGGGAATGTCGGCTACCAGGACTCCGTCCTCCAGTACCCGGAAGCGGCCGTCGTCGGTGACGTGGCCGATGACTTTCGCCTCGAGCTCCCACTTCTCGAGGATGCTCTCGACCTCGTGCTCGCGGCCTCTTTGCGCGACCACGAGCATACGCTCCTGCGACTCTGAGAGCAGGATCTCGTACGGGGTCATGCCGTTCTCGCGAACGGGCACCTGCGCCATGTCGATCTCGACGCCGTTTCCTGCCCGGCCAGCCATCTCGGAAGCCGACGACGTGATCCCTGCGGCGCCCATGTCCTGAATGCCGGTGATTGCGCCGCTCGCGATCAGCTCGAGGCTCGCTTCGAGGAGGAGCTTCTCCGTAAATGGGTCTCCCACTTGGACTTGCGGGCGCGAAGACTCGTCGGAGTCCTCGCTGAGCTCTTCGCTCGCGAACGTCGCCCCATGGATGCCGTCGCGACCCGTGCGGGCGCCTACGGCCATGAGCGCGTTTCCGACGCCGGAAGCAGACGCGGTGATCAGATCTTCGGTCTTCATCAGGCCGAGGCACATGGCGTTGACGATGGGATTGCCCTCATAGCCGCGGTCGAAGACGACTTCGCCACCGATGTTGGGAACGCCGATGCAGTTGCCGTAGTCGCCCACGCCGCCCACTACCCCGCCGAACAGGTAGCGCACCCGCCCGCTGTCCAGGTCTCCGAAACGGAGGGAGTCCAGCACCGCGACGGGTCGTGCGCCCATCGTGAAGATGTCGCGCAGGATACCACCCACCCCCGTCGCGGCACCCTGGTACGGCTCGACCGCGGACGGGTGGTTGTGCGACTCGATCTTGAAGGCGAGTGCGTATCCTTCGCCAACGTCGATCACTCCGGCGTTCTCACCTGGTCCCTGAATGACCCACGGAGCCTCGGTGGGCAGGAGCCGGAGCAGGCGCTTGGAGTTCTTGTAGCCGCAGTGCTCGGACCACATGGCGCTGAAGATACCCAACTCCGTGAAGGTGAGGGACCTCCCCATGAGTATGCGGATCCGCTCGTGCTCCTCTACCGAGAGGCCGTGGTCCGCGACCAGCGCGGGCGTGATTTCCGGATCGCCCGGTCGGGGGGCGACGTGGGTTTCCGTGACGGCTTCGTCGACCGTGCTCACGGTATGGCCGTTCTTCCTGATCAAGTGTTCGTAGTTAGCTCGCGACAGCCGATAGGCTCGCGGCGAGGGATGTGAATACGCTGATTCCGTCCGTAGATCCGAGAAGTTCTTCCATCGCCCGCTCGGGATGGGGCATCATGCCCAGCACGTTGCCGTCTTCGTTGATGATGCCCGCGATGTTGTGCACAGAACCGTTGGGATTGGCCGCGTCCGTTGCTTTGCCATCGACGTCGACGTAGCGGAAGACGACGTGAGCCTCACCTTCCAGCCGCTCGAGAGTCGCTTCGTCGGCCTCGTAGTTGCCCTCACCGTGCGCGATCGGCACGCGCAAGATCTGTCCTGGCTGATAGTCGCTCGTGAAGAGCGTATCTCTTCGCTCCACACGGAGCCGCACGTCCTTGCCGGCGAACAGGAGCGACGCGTTACGTACGAGTGCTCCGGGAAGCAAGCCCGCCTCGCACAGGATCTGGAAGCCGTTGCAGATTCCGACCACCGGCGCACCCTTCTTGGCGAAGTCGATGACGTCTTCCATGACGGGACTCATGCGCGCGATCGCTCCCGCGCGCAGATAGTCACCGTACGAGAAACCGCCTGGGAGCAGCACCGCATCATAGCCATCGAGGCCGCGCTCCCGATGCCAAACGAAGGTGGCCTCGGCTCCTACTTGCCGCACGGCCTTATAGAGGTCGTAGTCGCAGTTCGAGCCCGGAAAGGTGATGATGGCGGCCCTCATGCTTCCGCCGCTTGAGCCCCTGCGAGCTCCTCTACGAGCGACACCTCGAAGGTCTCGGTCACGGGATTCGCGAGCAGCTTCCGACACATCGCTTCAGCTGCCTCGAGGGCAGCTCCCGCGTTTTCGGCGACCAGGTCCAGGTAGATCGCCTTGCCGACGCGGACGGCGTCGACGCCATTCCATCCGAGGGAGTTCAGCGCGTGATGGATGGCCTTGCCCTGTGGGTCGAGTATGCCCGGGCGTGGCTTTACCCTGATTTCCAGTCGAAACCGGCTCAAGCTTCTTCCTCCATGGATCGCATGTGATCGTGACCGCTGAAGTCCGTATATTCGAGCGCGCGAACCTCTGCGCGGTCATCGAGGTGGTCCTCCTCCTCATCCAGCAGCGGGTCGCCGTGGGGGATGCGGTCGAGCAGTCCGAGAAGAACGGACTTTATCAGCCCCCAAGCGAGGTAGAGAATACCCAGGCTGAAGAAGAAATACCGGGGCACCGCGAGAGCCGCGAAGAGCATGCTCAGCACGAAGACGGTGTTCAGCACACCCTTGACGGTGCGGAGGCCGATCTTCGGCACCTTGGCGTACGGCACGTGGCTCACCAGGAGCACACCGAGCAGAACCATGCCCACGCCCATGATCTGGGCCCAGGGAAGGTCGCTCAGATACATCTCGAAGAACTGGGTTTGGCTGAACGGGTAGTACGTGGCGAGGGTTCCCGCTGCCGCAGGCGAAGGGAGACCGTGGAAGTGGCGTTTCGCATCTCCACCCTGCTCGATGTTGAAGCGGGCTAATCGTACGACGACGGCCGTGACGTAAACGAACGACAGAATCCAGGCCCACTGAGCCTCGGCGAAGAAGATTTCGTAGATGACGAATCCGGGCGCGACCCCGAACGAGATCGCATCGACGAGAGAGTCGAGCTCGGCGCCGAAACGAGACCCTGTGCGGGTGAAGCGGGCGACGCTTCCGTCCAGCATGTCGAGCGTGCCCGCGAAAACTATGAACCACCCCGCCCAGACCAGATCGCCACGAGAAGCGGCGACCATCGCGTAGAGTCCGAAGAAGAGGTTGCCGAGCGTGAATGCGGACGGGAGGATGATGATCCCCTTCTGCAGCGTCTCTCGTCGCGGGGCGCGCGGCGTTCTCATGCGTCGTTTTCAAGGGGGGATCGGGCGAGCACGGACGAACCTACGCGAACCCGGTCGCCGACGGAACTGACGACCTCCCAATCCAGGGGAATGAAGAGGTCGACGCGCGAGCCGAAGCGGATGAGACCGAGGCGATCGCCACGTACCACCGCGTCGCCTTCGGACAGGTCGGAAACGATTCGGCGTGCGATCAGGCCGGCGATCTGCCGAACCAGAACCTTGCGGTGTGGCGTGGAGATCCCGATTGAGGACTGTTCGTTGTCCGCCGACGCCTTGTCATTCCAGGCGGCCAGATATTTGCCCGGATCGTACGCCCGATGCTCGACGACACCGCTCACCGGTGCGCGCTGCACATGCACGTCGAAGACGGAAAGAAAGATCGAGATTCTGCGCGCGGCGCCGCCCATGAACGTCGGCTCGTCGACCTCCGAGATCGACATCACCTTCCCCTGGCCGGGCGCCACGACGGCGCCGGGGTCGGCCGGAACGAGGGGCGCAGGGTCCCGAAAGAACCACAGTACGAAGAGCGGGATCACCGAGAGCAGTCCGGCACTGCCTAGCAGCCATGGCCCACCGATGCCCGCGGCTGCGCCGACCCAAGCGAGGCCCGCCAAGAACACCCCGATCGCGACGAACCGGTACCCTTCGCGGGCGAAACTCACCGATCGGTCCCGAAAAGCGGTGGCTGGTAGTCGGCCAGCTCGATACCGGTCAGGCGGTGGAAAACATCTCTGTAGCGATTGCGAGCCGCAGTCACGACGGTATCCGGCAGGTCCGGCGGTGGCGGCCTCTTGTCCCAGTCCCGCAACTCATCGAGCCAGTCGCGAACGGGCTGCTTGTCCAGTGACGGCTGTCCACGGCCGACCGCGTAGCTCTCCTTGGGCCAGAAGCGCGAGGAATCCGGCGTCAACACCTCATCGATGAGCAGCAGCTGTCCCGCGGCGTCGAAGCCGAACTCGAACTTCGTATCGGCGAGGATGATGCCGCACGTGTCCGCGACGGCGCGACCATATCCGTAGATGTCTAGCGACAGGTCCCGCAACCGGTTGGCCAGCTCCGTGCCCAGCAACTCCTGCGTGTGCTCGAACGTGACGTTTTCGTCGTGCTCGCCCTGCTCGGCTTTGGTGGCTGGGGAGAAAATCGGCGGATCGAGCCGCTGGCTCTCCCGCAGACCCTCCGGCAGTGGCTCGTTAGCCAGCGTGCCGCTGCTCTGGTATTCCTTCCATGCGGAGCCGGTGATGTAGCCGCGCACGACACACTCTACCAGTACCGGTTGCGTCCGGGTCACCAGCATCGCCCGCCGCGCCCACGTGCCCCGGGTCGTGGCGAGCTCCGGATGACGCTCGCTGATCGCGTCGGGGTCGACCGCGATGAGGTGGTGCGCAACGCGGTCTTCGAGCTGCTCGAGCCACCACGCGGTGACTAGCGTGAGTACCTCACCCTTATGGGGGATCGGCTGGGGTAGTATGACGTCGAACGCCGAAATGCGATCACTCGCAACCATCAACAGCGTGTGGGCGTCGACTTCATAGACGTCACGCACCTTGCCGCGGTGGAGCAGAGGCAGGTCGAGTGCCGAGTCCAGCAACAAACCTTCCTCAGACATGGATCTCGGCTTGCGGCAGTTGGTCGGCTTCCCCGCCGAGTCGTTCCAGAACCGGGGCCACGGCGGTGTCGAGGAATCGGGCGACCTGTTCTGGCGCCCGCCCCACGAACCGGAGGGGATCAACTAGCGCCTGTAGTTCCTCTTCGTCGAGCCCGAAGGCTGCATCTCCTGCGATTCGCTCCAGCAGGTCGAGCTCCGACCCGCCCTCCTTCATGCGTTCTGCCGTGGCCATCGAGTGCTTCCGAATCCGCTCATGGAGCTCCTGACGGTCGCCTCCGCGTGACGTGGCCTGCATCAAGATCGTCTCCGTCGCCATGAACGGAAGATGCCCTGCGAGATTTCGCCGCACGACCTCCCGGTTCACGATCAGACCCGTGGCGACGTTTTCTGCGAGCACGAGGCAGCCGTCGAGCGCCAGGAACGCGTCGGGGACCGAGAGCCGCCGGTTGGCCGAGTCGTCGAGCGTGCGTTCGAGCCATTGTGTGGCGGCCGTGAACGCTGGGTCCTGCGCGAGCACGATGACGTGACGGGCTAGAGCGCACATGCGCTCAGCACGCATGGGATTGCGCTTGTACGGCATCGCAGACGAGCCGATCTGCTCGGACTCGAACGGTTCCTCGACTTCGCGCAGATGCGCGAGGATCCGCCAGTCGTTTCCCAGCTTGGACAGCGAAGCCCCGACGCCCGCGAGCGACGCTTGCACCGCGAAGTCGACCTTCCGCGGGTACGTCTGTCCGGTCACCGGATACGTACTCACGAAGCTCATGCGCTCTCCCACCGCACGGTCGAGTGCGTCGACCTTGTCGTGAGCGCCCTCAAAGAGATCCAGGAACGAAGCCTGTGTGCCCGTGGCGCCGCGCACGCCTCGGAAGCGGAGGGTATCAATGCGGTGATCGAGCTCCTCGACGTCGAGCAGTAGGTCCTGGATCCAGAGCGTCGCACGCTTGCCGACCGTCAAAGGTTGTGCCGGCTGGAAGTGAGTGTATCCCAGCGTGGGGACAGACGCGTGTTCCCGCGCAAAGTCCGCGAGCGCCGCGACGCAGCGAACCACCCGCTTGCGTACGAGGCTCAGCGCCTCCCGGTGGAGGATCAGGTCGGTGTTGTCCCCAATGAAGGCGCTCGTGGCGCCAAGGTGAATGATGCCCTTTGCCTCTGGAGCATCGTCCCCGAATAGGTGGACGTGGGCCATGACGTCGTGCCGGAATCGCCGTTCGTAGTCGGCAGCACGCGCTAGATCGACCGAGTCCAACACGGCGCGCATCTGCTCCAGCGCCGTGTCCGAAATGTCGATGCCGAGCTCGGCTTCCGACTCCGCAAGCGCCAGCCACAGCCGGCGCCAGGTCCCGAAGCGCTTCTTCGGTGAGAAGATCCGCTGCATCTCACGGGACGCATATCGCTCGGAGAGAGGATGGGAATAGCGGTCGAACGACGTCATGCTCACCGTCTCATCTGTCATGCTATAAGGGTGATCGGAAGGGGGGATGGACCGCGTTGCGTGCCACCCCAACCCACACACGTGTCTGTCCTTTCAGCCATGGTGTTGGGCACATGGCGGTTGCGCGGTTGATCCATCGTCTCTCCTCATCGCCGTAGCTCGGCTACGACTCCTCGTCGTTCCTTGCCTGAACGCGCGCAAGCACCATGTGCGCGGCCCGCCCCCCTTTCCGATCACCCTTTTAGGCCCACGGCGCTCAGATTTCCGCGCCCAACTTGTTCCAATCCGCCAAGAATCCTTCGAGCCCGAGGTCGGTCAGCGGGTGCTTGCTGAGCTGCCACAGGACGTTGGGCGGCATCGTGCAACAGTCCGCCCCGAGCATCATCGATTCCACCACATGCACCGGGTGGCGAATCGAGGCTGCGAGGATCTGCGTCTCGTACCCGTAATTGTCATACACCTGCCGGATCTGATGGATGAGGTCCATGCCTTCACCTGAGACGTCATCGATCCGGCCAACGAACGGTGACACGTATGTCGCCCCCGCTTTGGCAGCCAACAGCGCCTGCGAAACGGAAAAACAAAGCGTCACGTTCGTGCGCAGCCCTTCCGCGCGAAGATCGCGGCACGCCTTCAGCCCGTCTTCGGTGAGCGGCACCTTCACCACCGCGTTCTCGTGGATGGCGGCCAACTTCCGGCCTTCCGCGACCATGGTGTCCCTGTCGAGGCCCACGACTTCGAGACTGATCGGACCGTCCACAATCTCACAGATCTCGAGGTAGACGTCCTTCGGATCTCGGTCGCCCGCGACCTTCGAGACGAGTGACGGGTTCGTTGTAATACCGTCGACGAGGCCGGCGTTGGCGGCGCGCCGGATCTCGACGACGTCGGCGGTGTCGAGGAAGATCTTCATGCGGTGGCGGCGCTCCGTGAAGGTGAGGCTAGAAGGCTGTTGAAGAAGTACAGCGGCCCGCGTTGCGGTGCCACCGCCCCAGGTCCTAGGCGGAGCTTCGAAGGCATAGCTGTCGCTACGTCGAGGAACTCCAACGACGGAGATGGGGCCGTGTCACCGCAACCCACAGGCTTGTAAGATATTGTCACGTTTGGTGTTGGGCACATGGTGGCTGCGTGGTTGATGCTGCGTCTCTCCTCGTCGGACCACCGCCTTCGGCGGCGGTGCCCGCTCGGCTACGACTCCTCGTCGTTCCGTGCCTGAACCCGCGCAAGCGCGGGGCACCCACGCCGTATGGCGTGGGTCGCGCGGCCCGCTGTACTTCTTCAACAGCCTTCTCGCGGTTCGTCCGCCAGCAGGGCGCTCTCCGGGTACTCCACCCGAGCGAGGAAGAGCCCTTCGGGCGGTGCGGGTGGCGACGTGGTCAGCCCGCCGTGGCCGGAGAGCAGTGCCGCGATGTCCCCATTCGGTCGTCGGTGACGCGCGACGTCGATCATGGTGCCGACGAGGTACCGCACCATGTGGTGCAGGTAGCGGTCCGCCGTGACGTCGAAGCGAACGCCGAGCTCCCAGGGGGCCCACGCGGCCTCCGCCACGTCGCACCGATACCCACGCTCCGGCTGACCCGATTTGGCGAACGCCCGGAACGAGTGCTTGCCGAGGATGTCCGCGGCGGCAGCGTTCAACAACTCGGTGTCGAGCGTCTCGCACAGCGCCCAGCATTGTCCTCGTTGGAAGGGGGACCGGGCCTGGTCATCGACGCCCACGCGATAGACGTATGTCCTGGCGATCGCGTCGTACCGGGGATGAAAGTCGGGCGCGGTCCGGCGCACCGACTCGATCCAGATCTCCTGCGGCAACGTTGCGTTCAACGCCTTGACAAGCCTCGCCGGAGTCCATGGCGTTGGCATATCGACGGACGCGACTTGCCCCGTGGCGTGCACACCCGTGTCGGTGCGGCCCGAGCCGATGACAGTGCGGGGAGAACCCGCGAGCTGGGTGAGAGCTGCCTGCAGGTCACCCTGGACAGTCCGCTGCTCCGACTGGCACTGCCATCCATGAAACGCTGAGCCGTCGTAGTGGACGGTGAGCTGCAATCGGGTCGTCTCGGGGGCTTCCACGGCGAAAAGGTAGATTCGCGGGAGCGGATGTCAAGCGATATCAGAGGGCACCGGATTGGCCGAAAAGCCGCACGGAGCTTAGGATTTCTACCTCGTTCAGAGGGTTCCAGATTCTGGAGTGTGCGCGTGTCCGAGCAGCACGATGGCATGGACCTGAAGGGACTCATCGCGAAGGTCGTGGAGGGTGTTCACCTGAGCGCCGAGGAAGCTGAGGCCGCGTTCGATCGCTTCATGGCTGGCTCGGCCTCCGAAGTGGAAATGGCTGGCTTGCTAGTAGGTCTGCGGGCCAAAGGGGCACAGCCCAGCGAGGTCGCGGGGGGGGTGCGTGCGCTGAGGAAGGTCATGGTGCCCGTGACGTCGTCTGAC
This sequence comes from Longimicrobiales bacterium, assembly GCA_965226625.1. Taxonomy (GTDB): domain Bacteria; phylum Gemmatimonadota; class Gemmatimonadetes; order Longimicrobiales; family Gaopeijiaceae; genus UBA1138. The sequence goes on along the minus strand of CBDDDK010000003.1, from coordinate 1,029,620 downwards.
GCTTCCAGGCTCGTGGACACGGCTGGCACGGGAGGCGGAGAGGTCACCACGTTCAACATCTCCACCGCGGCTGCGCTCGTCGCGGCAGGTGCGGGCGTTCCGATTGCCAAGCACGGAAATCGCTCGTTCACATCACGCAGCGGTAGCGCGGACGTGCTGGAGGCTCTAGGGGTCGTCATCGACCTCACGCCGGAGCGCATGGGCGAAGTACTCGCCGAGGCGGGCATCGTGTTCATGTTTGCTCCCCTGCTGCACCCGGCGATGCGGCATGTCGGGCCGGTCCGGCGAGGGCTCGGCATCACTACGGTCATGAACGTGCTCGGTCCGCTCACGAACCCTGCGGGCGCCCAGCGCCAGGTGATCGGCGTCGCGGACCCGGAGCTGATCGATCTCGTGGCGGGCTCTCTCCAGGAACTCGGCCACATCCGAGCGCTAGTAGTGCATGGAGAGCCCGGAATGGACGAGATCAGCCCCTCCGGCGTAACGACCGTCGCCGAGCTCACCGAGTCCGGCCTCACTCGTTTCGAGGTCACGCCCGAGGCGCTCGGGCTAGAAACCGCCGACTTCACCTCGCTCGCGGGCGGAGACCCGTCGGAGAACGCCGTAGTGATCGAGCGAGTTCTGGGCGGTGAGCGGGGCGGGGCCAGAACCGCGGTCCTCCTGAACGCGGCAGCAGCTCTCTTCGTGGGCGGTGCGGTCGAATCTCTTGAAGCGGGGGTCCGTGAGGCCCAAGCGAGCATCGACGGCGGTAGCGCAGCCGCGGCCCTCGAGCGACTGAGGAGCAGTACCCGATAATGTTTGCTCAGTACTTTCGGATGACGCCCACGACCACGCCTTGGACCCGCACGTCCGCAGCATCGACGAGGATGGGCTCCATCGTGGGGTTCGCCGGCTGCAACCGAATCCGTTCGCCGGGCTCCCGATAGAGCGTCTTCACGGTGGCGGCTTCACCGGATACGAGCGCAACGACCATCTGCCCATCCTCTGCCGATTCCTGCGCCTGCACGACGATGTAGTCCCCGTCCCGGATCTGCTCCTCGATCATCGAGTTGCCCTCGACGCGCAGCACGTAGTTGTCCTTCTGGCGGCGCACCATGTCAGGAGGAACGGCGAGTGTCTCGGTGTCCTGGACGGCCTCGATGGGCAAGCCCGCCGCTACCGCTCCGAGTAGCGGGAGTTCGATCGAGGGCTCGCCCTGACCGGGTCTCAGGAGCTCGATGGACCGGCTCTCATTGTAGGACTTCCTAATGTAGCCTTTGCGCTCCAGATTGCTCAGATGCTCGTGGACCGTTGCGAGCGATGCGTACCCAAAGGACTTCGCGATCTCCTCGAAGCTCGGGGCATAGCCCCGATCGGCGATGAATTCGCCGATGTGATCGAGGATTTCCTTTTGTCGCTTGGTCAGGGGCATTTCCGGTGCCTCCATTCCCAGGTTAACCCGAACAGAAACCAAAATAAGGATATCCGAACGTTGCCCGAAACACAAGATCCTTCCTCGCTCCCTGGGGTTCTCGCGGACATCGTGCGTACCAAGCGCGCGGAGCTGGGGGTCCTCCACGACCGGGTGTCCGAGCTCGAAGCGGCGCTCGAGCATGCGCCCCCGGTGCGCGACTTCCGAGCGGCCATCTCGGATCCGGGGGAGGTCTCTCTGATCGCCGAGTGCAAGCGGCGTTCTCCCGGTGCGGGGCCCATCCGCCCCGACCTCGAGCCCGCCGAACTCACGCGATCGTACGAGATGTCAGGGGCTGCCGCGCTCAGCGTTCTTACGGACGAGCCGTACTTCGGGGGCACGAACCGGGATCTCGTCCAGATCCGTGACGCCACGGCGATCCCCATTCTGCGTAAGGACTTCACGCTCGATGCTCTTCACGTGATCGAGGCCCGGGGGGTTGGTGCCGACGCGGTCCTGTTGATCGTGCGAATCCTGTCCGACGACTCGCTGCGCGGGCTGCTGAGGCATGCTGAGGCGCTGGGCATGCACGCGCTCGTCGAGACCCACGATGCGTACGACCTGGACCGCGCCCTGGAGGCGGGCGCGAAGATCATAGGGATCAACAATCGCGACCTGGCGACGTTCACGACCGATCTCGACACGACCCTGAGACTGCTGGAGCGGATCTCGGGCGATGCGGTCGTGGTGTCCGAGAGCGGGATTAGCGGTGCCACGGACGTGTCGCGCCTCGGGCAGAGCGGCGTAGATGCCATTCTGGTGGGGGAGACGTTGCTCAGGGCCGCAGATCCTGGAGCCGCGGCCGCGGAGTTGTCCCGGGTCGCGCGTGTGGAGCGTGTCCATGCGTGAGGTCCCCCTTGTGAAGATCTGCGGCCTCCGGCGCCGTGAGGACGTCGTCATGGCTGACGAGCACGGGGCCGACTTTCTGGGCGTCGTCTTGACCTCGGGCTTCTCGCGGAGCGTCGATCCGCAAGCAGCGCGCGCGCTGGTGGAGGAGGTGCGCGCGCGACCGGTGGCCGTCTTGGTCGACGAGTCCGTGGACGAAGCGGAGAGGAAGGCCGCGGCACTCGGTGCGCAGGTGATCCAACTGCATGGTCACGAGCCTCCGGACGTTTTGGAAGCGCTGGCCCGACGAGGAAACTGGTCTCTGTGGAAGGGGGTCCGGGTACGCGCCGTCGCCGATGTCGTCACCGCGCTCGACAAGTATCGTGGACTTGCAGACGGGCTCCTGCTCGAGGGGTGGAAGACAGGGGTCGTGGGCGGTGGCGGCATCCGCCTCGAGTTCAACCCGGAGAGCGTCCACGATCACCTGTCCGACGCGCAGCATCTGATACTGGCGGGTGGACTGGGCCCTGCCACCGTTAGGGCTGCTGTTGAACGCTTCCGACCAGACGTGGTCGATGTTTCCTCTGGAGTCGAGTCCGAGATCGGGGAGAAAGATGCAGACCTGGTGCGGGCGTTCATCTCGGCCGCTCGGTCGGGGCCGAGCTCGGCCGTGATCCACCTGTCCGAGCAAGAGACCGCAGGTTGAGCACCCCGAATCCCTCTCTGACGGGGCGTTTCGGGGAATTCGGTGGGCGCTATGTGCCCGAGACTCTGATTCGCGCGCTGGACGAACTTGTCGTGGCCTACGAGGAAGCCGGGCGCGACCCCGGGTTTCGACGTGATCTGGAGCACTTACTGACCACGTTCGTGGGGCGGCCCACTCCGCTCTACAAGGCCGAGCGCCTCGGCGCGGAAATAGGTCACTCCGCCGTCTACCTCAAGCGTGAGGATCTCAACCACACCGGTGCGCACAAGATCAACAACACGATCGGGCAGGTGCTATTGGCGCGGCGCATGGGTAAGCACCGGATCATCGCCGAAACCGGCGCGGGACAACACGGGGTCGCGACCGCGACCGCCTGCACGCTCTTCGACCTCGATTGCGTTGTGTACATGGGCGAGGAGGACATCGAGCGACAGGCCCTCAACGTCTACCGCATGGAACTACTGGGCGCCGAGGTCCGCCCCGTCTCGTCGGGTACGCGCACGCTGAAGGACGCGACGAACGAGGCTATCCGTGACTGGGTCACGAACGTCGAACACACGCACTACGTCATCGGGTCGGTGGTGGGGCCGGATCCGTTTCCACGCCTGGTCCGTGACTTCCAGTCTGTAATCGGACGTGAGGCGCGCGGCCAGGTGCTCGAGGCGGAAGATCGACTTCCCGATGTCGTAGTCGCCTGCGTTGGTGGAGGGTCCAACGCGATGGGTATGTTCTCAGGGTTCCTGGCGGAGGAGGGGGTTCGCCTGGTCGGTGTGGAGGCTGCTGGCGCGGGTATCGAGACCGGCCGACATTCAGCGTCGCTCGGCGCGGGAACGCCGGGTGTCCTGCACGGCTCGCTGAGCTATCTTCTGCAAGATTCGGACGGACAGGTGTCCCCTGCCCACTCCGTTTCGGCAGGACTCGACTATCCGGGTGTTGGGCCTGAGCACTCGTACTTGAAGGAACAGGGCCGCGCGACGTACACGTCGGTCACGGATAATGAGGCGCTAGAGGCCTTTCGTCGGCTCTCTCAACTGGAGGGAATCATCCCCGCGTTGGAGTCTGCTCACGCCATCGCATACGTGCTCCGCGAAGGGGCCTCGTACCGGGACGGCGGCCCGCTGTTGGTTTGCCTCTCGGGTCGCGGCGACAAGGACGTCGCTCACGTGGCCCGCGTCGAAGGACGCGGCTTGGCGCTGTAGGTGCGGGCTTGACGGACGTCGCGACCGGCCAGGGTGGGCTTCCCGCTGACTCAGAGTGGGAAGACCTGCCGCTCGTGGAGGTCAAGACCCTCTTCACCACACTAGGCAAGGCCGTTCGCGCGTACCAGCTATACGACGAGAACAACCCAGTCCGGCAGCGTTTCGTCGATGCCTTGCGCGGGGACTTTCGCACACTCTGGGCAAAGACCGATCGGCTCGTCCTGAGGGTCACCGAGGAGCACTTCATGCTCGGTGAGACTTCGGTGTATCACACCGAGAACCGGAACGACTCGCTCGCTTTCCTCTTCTTCAAAGACAGCGTGAGGGAGGCCACTTTCCTTCCCGGTGTGGAAGAACAGGAGCTCGTGAGCTTCCTTGAGGTGTTGCAGAAGGCGCGGAAGCTCATGCCGGAAGGTGACGACCTGCTGACGGTCCTTTGGGAGGCCGACCTTCAGTTCTTCTCGTACCAATACGTCGACCTGCTTGCTGAAGGCGTTTCGTTACCCGAGGCCGGACCGGGCAACAGCCCGGCGGAAATGCAAGCGGTGTTGGCGGCCGCCTCCGAGGAGGAAGAGCAGGGTCCTCCCGAGTCAGGCCAGGCCGGCGCCGCGGAAGAACAAGGGCCGCGGACGGTTTCCAAGGACGACTTCAATCCGACCCTGTACGCCCTCGATCCCAAGGAGATGGAGGTCCTTGGCGGGGAACTCAAGAAAGAGCTGGAGAGGGACGTGAGAAGCGACGTTGTCGCGGCGCTCCTCGATCGTTTGGAGGAGCCCGGGAACCGCGAGCGCCAGAGCGAGATCCTGGAGATCCTGAAGGCTCTTCTGCCGAGCTTCCTCCATCGCGGGCGGATCGGGGCTGTTACGCAGGTGCTTAGGGAGCTACGCGCGCTCGAAGACCAGGAGGGTAGCCTCGACGAGCAGCGGTTGGCCGAGTGTCGCGAGGTTCTCGATGAGATCAGTAGTCCGGAGGTCGTCACCGAGCTGATCCAGTCGCTCTTAGATGGCACGATCAGTGCGTCGGCGGCCCAGTTCAGTGCTCTCTTGCAATTCCTTGGGGGGGGGGCTCTAGCGCCGTTGCTGCGCTCCTCGGAGACCGTGGACCACAAGGAGCTGCAGGAGGTTCTGCGCCATGCCGTGCAGGAGATCGCGAAACTCAACCCTAGTGCGGTCGTGGAGTTGCTGGAGGACGACGACGACGTCCTCGCCGCGGGCGCGTTGCGGCTCGCGGGCGAGATGCAGATCACCGAAGCCGTGCCGGCGCTCGTCGGCCTATTGGCGCACGCCGACCCCGCCATGCGATTCGCCGCTATCGAGGCGGCGATCTCGCTCAAGGCATCCATCGCCGCGGACGCGCTCGAGCAGACCCTTGACGATCCTGAACGGGACCTTCGAGTCGCCGCCGCGAGAGCACTCGGTGCACTCGAACACCGACCAGCGGCCAAGGTGCTCGCCACAAAGATCGAGAGCAAGGAGACTCGCGTGGCGGACATCTCCGAAAAGGTCGCCTTCTTCGAGGCGTTCGGAATGGTCGCAGGCGACGACGGCGTCGATCTGCTCGACCGTCTGCTCAACGGCAAGCGATTCCTGGGCAAACGCGAGCCGACCGACATCCGATCCGCCGCCGCTCTCGGGCTTGGCAAGATCGGAAGTCAGGCGGCACGAGCTGCACTCGATCACGCGAGTGATGATGGCGATGCGGTCGTGCGTAGCAATGTCGGTCGCGCCTTGCGGGGCGAGGGCGCCGAGTAATGGCTGAGATCAACTACCAGCAAGAGGGGCGCAAGATCCTGACGGCGTTCTACGGAGCGATGAGCGCGTTGAAGCTCTATCCGGTCGAAAACGAGACCGTGCAGACCGCGCTGACCGAGCTTCATGGGCTGATCGAGCGGATCGTGCGGAACGACGGCGCCGCCGAAGTGCGCGTTGTGGGCGACTTCTTCTTCTTGAACGAGAATCGCGTACGACTGGACGCCACGAGCGTTTCGACGTCCGGTTCCTTTTCCCGCGCGTTACAGGATCACGGCATCGGGACCATCGAGGTGCACCCCGGCATCGAGCGTAGTGAGTGGGCTCCCTTCCTCTCCATGATACTCCGGAGCCCCAATACGGACGATCCCTTCGGGGCCTTCAGCCAGAGTTTCGCGCACGCGCACACCCAGCACATCGAGCTTCGCGCAGAGACGGATAGCGACGAGGTCGAGGATGATGTTGACGCGCTGACTGCTGCAAGGCGTACCTACGCGGAGTCGGTCCAGGTTGCGAAGGACGCGCTCGGGGACACGCGTATCGGCAAGGCTGTGAACGTTCGCAAGGTGAAGCGCGCGGTACAGGGCATCGTCGACGAGGTGATCTCGAACGAGTCATCGATGGTGACGATGACGACGCTGCGGGACTTCGACGAATACACGTTCACGCACTGCGTCAACGTCTGCATCTTCAGTGTGATCATCGGGCAGAGGCTTGCGCTGGATAAGCTCCAGCTCTACGAGCTTGGGCTCGGGGCGCTCTTCCACGACATCGGAAAGCAACGCGTCGACTACGACGTCATCAACAAGGCGGGCGGCCTTACAGAAGACGAGTGGGAGCAGCTGAAAGAGCACACGACGGAAGGGCTGTTGCTCCTGTTCAACATGGGAGGCTTCGCGGACACACCCTACCGGCAGATGCTCATGGCGTATGAGCACCACATGAAGATCGACCTCACGGGCTATCCATCGAACAAGCGTCCTCGCGAACCCACGCTCTTCTCGAGGATAGTGGCGGTCGCCGACGCCTTTGACGCTGGCACCTCGGTGCGCAGCTACCAATACGAGCCGTGGTCGCCGGACGCCGTGCTCAAGGAGATGCGCGACAACCCGAAGCGTGGCCAGGATGTCCTGCTCGTGAAAGCGCTGATTACCGCGACTGGAGTATACCCGGTCGGGACGCTCGTCATCCTGGATACGCACGAGCTCGCCGTCGTGGCGAAGGTCAATCCGGATCTAGACATGCTCAATCGACCGACGGTTAGGGTGATATCGGACGCGATGGGTGTTCCGCTTGTGACCCCTCTCACGGTCGATCTGACCAAGGTCGATCCGGTTACCGGTCAAACCCGAAACATCATCAAGACCACAGATCCACAGAAGTACGGGATCCGCGTCAGCGACTACCTATTGGCTTGATCTCTAGAACGTTCGAGGCTCGCCGCTCGGAGGGTCGAGCCGCTCTCGTACCGTACGTGACCGCCGGATATCCGGCACGTGATTCGACCGTACCGCTGTTGGAGGCGCTGGCGTCAGCCGGCGGAGACGTGCTGGAGTTGGGCATCCCGTTCTCGGACCCGCTCGCCGATGGCCCAACCATTCAGCGTTCCTCCTTCGTTTCTCTGGAGAACGGAACGACCGCACGCTCAGTGCTTGCCGACCTGCGCACGTTCCGCTCACGGCACGAGACGCCCGTCGTGCTCATGACGTACCTGAACCCGGTGCTGCGTTACGGAGTCGATTCCTTCCTGGCGGATGCCGTCGAGGCCGGCGCGAACGGCCTCCTTCTGACCGACCTGCCGACCGGGGCGGATCCTGCCTTGGAAGAGAAGGTCTCAACTTCACCGCTCGACTTGATTCGACTCGTCGCACCGACCACCGCGCCGGATCGGGTCCCCGACGTCGCCGCGAGTGGTTCGGGTTTCCTTTATTACCTCTCCCGGACGGGTGTCACGGGAGCGAGGTCTGAGTTGAGGAATGCGATCGCTGACGAGGTCGGCCGAGTTCAGGCGGCGGTCTCCCTGCCCGTGGCCGTCGGGTTCGGGATCTCGACACCGGAGCAGGCCGGAGAGGTCGCTGCGGTGGCTGACGGGGTCATAGTTGGCAGCGCTTTGATCCAACTACTCGAGGACAGTGGGATCGATGCCGCCGCCAGCTTCGTGTCGTCCCTCCGAGCTGGAATGGACGCCTAGTCGCTATCGACGAGCGTTTCGAGCGCGCGCTCGTCCGGCTCGACGAACACGGTCCGTACGCGATCGGGTACGACCGAGCCCGGCGCCGCCCCACGCGGCTTCCGGACGTACTTGCGAAGCGTCCAGTCGACTGGTGCATTGCCCGAGGTACGGGCCTTCGAGTGCAGCGCCGCCAGGATCGCCGCCTCCTCGAGGTCACGAGCAGGGGGGTTGCCCGGTCCGTTCCACCTCAGGATGACGTGGGCTCCCGCCGTGTGGCGGGCGTGCAGCCACACGTCGGTCGGCGCGGAGTGATGGAATGTGAGGTCGTCGTTATGGCGTGCGCCACGCCCCACTCGAATCTCGATGCCGCCCGAGCTGCGGTAGCGGCGGTATGGCGGTAACTGCTCGAGCTGTCCCTTTCCGACCGCAACGACATCGTCAGGGATGGCCGCCTCGATTTCGCCCGCCAATACGGTCCCTGAAGCGGCCCGCTCGACGAGCAAAGTCAGGGTCGTGAGCGCGGACTCAGCCTGGGCGATGAGAGGTGGCAGCCGTTCCCGCGCGCGTGTCGTCTTGCCGGCACGATCGTAATAAGCACTCGCGTTGCCGTGTGGGGCGAGGGCAGGATCGAGCTCCACGTCGACACTTTTCCCCTCAAAGTCCTCGATGTTCACACTGGTGACTCCACTAGGAATCAGGGAGAAGCGCGCGAGGATGAGGTCCCCGATCGCGCGCAGGGCATCCTCGTCTGGCAGACCGCTCAACTCTGCGATCAACCGAGTCACTCGGCGCTCCGCCTGCTCGATCGCGCGCTCGAGGCGGCGAAGAAGTGGTGGATCGAGCAAGGCGGCTCGAGAGCCGTCGGCACCGTCGTGGTCGGCCATGAGCTCGAGTGCATCGATGAGCGAGTCCACCGGCTCCGCGTCCTCGTGTGGCAGCCAGAAAGGGTATGGCTGAAGTCCTTGAGGAGACTGCAGCAGCACGGGTGCCGGGTCGGCCTCCACGGACACCCACCTCTCCCAGAGCGCCCGACCGCCATTCTCCGGTGATTCGTCGAGAAGAGCGCCCGCGTTCAGGGGAGATGTCCACGCAACGTTGGAGATCAGACGCTTACGACGCTCCTTATCGTCGAGTCCCGAGGTGAGCTCTCTCCACTCCTCGACCGTGATGGCTCCATCGATACCGCTTCTAGCCGAGGGCGCGGGAAGGGTGTAGGGCTGTCCGACGCGCAGGGTTCGTTTCCCGACGCGCGTGTGCAGCACGTGCCGGATCACCTGTTCTTCACCCTCCGTCACGATGCAATTCCATTGGTTGCCGAGGAGCTCGATCACTAAGTCCCGAGACCTTCGTAGACCACGCGCTGGCATCAGTTCGAAGACGAGGAGTCGCTCGTCCGGGGGGGCGTAGACCCTGCGAACTCGCGTCGGCAGCTTGATGGCGTCCAGCCCAGGCTCAGAGGCGGCGAAGGTCTGGAGGTACCCACGTGTAGGGTGGAGTCGCCACAGAAGCGTCGAATCGCGGAAGAACAGCACCACGTCTCGCTGCACTCCGTCCAAACGGATCGCGGAGAGCCGCGCGCGTGCGAGGCGTACGTCGAGTTCGCGCGCCGTATGCCGCACAAGCAGTGCGTCCCATCGCATCGACATGGCGAAAGCTAACCGCGGCAACTCGGTGAAGCGGCCCGCTGTACTTCTGCCACGGGCTGCTAGGGACCATGTTTAGCCGTGAACAACGGTCGACACCCCCTCATCCAGGCCGCAGCCGAAGGCACGTTGCCCGAGTGGGCGGCAGTGAGCACCAGCCGTCGCGCACACATGGTGCGTGTTTCGGAACTGTTGGGTGTCTGGGCCGACGCGCTCGGACTCTCCGAATGGGACCGGTGCCGGTGGCGCGCGGCCGGATTCCTACATGACGCCCTTCGCGACGTCGCGCCTGACGTCCTGCGTCCTAAGGTGCCCCCTAACCACTTTTCGCTTCCTGGGCCCGTCCTGCATGGGCCCGCAGTAGCCGAGCGGCTCCGGGTGCAGGGCGTGCTCGACGGAGAGTTGCTCCTGGCGCTGACGTATCACACCGTTGGTCACGCATCGCTCGGCATGCTGGGTCGTAGCTTGTATGCGGCGGACTTCCTGGAGCCGGGGCGAGCATTCAGTCCGGAGTGGAGGGCAGGACTCCGGACACGAATGCCTACGGAGCTCGACGCCGTCACCCGGGACATCGTGGGTGCGCGAGTCCGTCACGTCATAGATCGCGGGTTAGATCTGCTTCCGGATACGGTCGAGTTCTGGAACGTCCTGGTGACAGAGTGATGGCGAGCCCTCGCTCCCGAATCGCTTGGAGTCTGGTACTCGCCACGGTAGCGATCGGTGTCGGCATCTTGGTCGCTGGATCCGGGGTCGCCCCCTTGCCGGTGGTCAGCGACGCCCAGCGAGGCCCGATACCCGGCACCCGCGTCCAGGTCCTGAATGCGGGCGGGATCGCCGGTTCGGCGCGGGACGCGACTGAATACTTGCGCGACTTCGGGTTCGACGTCGTGGACTATGGAAACGCTGGGGACTTCGACGCCGATACGTCGGTCGTCTTGGACCGCGTCGGGCGGGACGAAACGGCGCGGGCCGTTGCGGACGTACTCGGAATCAATAACGTGCGCAGCCAACCGGACTCGAATCTATACGTGGATGTGTCCGTACTGCTGGGAAGCGAATGGCGTCGCCCGGATCTGCCGGAATCGGATGTGCTGGAGCAGCCGGCATGGTGGAATCTGCGCGGTTGGCTTCGGCGCTAGGGAGCCTCTACACAAGTAGGGCGCGCTGCGCGACCCGCGCGTTCAGGCGGGATGCTTTCTGGGGCCGTGGCGCCCGGGTACCCGTGCTGCGCACGGGTGGCGGCGTGCCCTGCTTGTGCAGAGGTTCCTTAAGACGGTGACTCACGACTCCACAGGATAGATGGCTAACAGCAAGGGCAAGGCGATAACAGCGGGCCGGAGTAGCCACGCGAAAGCCGGAAAATCTAAGAAGGACGCGCCGCCGCAAAGCGCGGCAGTCGAGTGGGTGAAGTCGATTGTTATCGCAGGGCTACTCTTTGTCTTCCTTCGCTCGTTCCTCGTGCAGACGTTCGTCATCACGTCGGGTTCAATGGAGGAGACGCTACTGGTCGGCGATATGGTGCTGGTGAATCGAGCCTCCATCGGGTCGTACATCCCGCTCACGAACCTGCGGATTCCCGGCTACTCGACCCCCAAGCGCGGAGACGTGCTTGTCTTCGATCCGCCGCACGAAGAGACCCTGAAGCTCGTGAAGCGTCTCGTTGGCATGCCTGGCGATACGCTGCGCATGAGGGATCGCGTACTGTATGTGAATGAGGATGCCCTCGACGAACCGTACCTGAATCACAGCGACGTCGCTGACGAAATGCACCCGTGGATGGAGTGGCAAAGGGAGTTCCTGTTGCCCGGCACCGATCCGCAGACGTACGCGCCCACACGGGACAATTGGGGTCCGCTCGTCATCCCCGAGGATCGATACTTCATGATGGGGGACAACCGGGAGACGAGCCTCGACTCCCGTTACTGGGGCCTCCTCGAGGATTGGCGTTTGGAGGGTCGGGCGGTCTTCACGTACTTCTCCTACAACAAGGAGTCGTACCGGCCCTTCCCGTGGCTCCGCGAGATCCGCGCGAGCCGAATCGGTCGGGGCGTCAGGTAGTCCGCGATCCGGCTGCCGGCTCTACCCGCGTCCCTTTTCGAGTTGCACGAGCGTGTGGGCCCGGAGCTGGCCGCACGCGGCGTCGATGTCACGTCCCCGCGTCTCACGCACCGCCACTGATACACCGGCCGCTTCCAAAACAGCGGCGAACTCTCTGATCCGCTCCGGTGGGGACGAACGCCAGTCCTGATAGGGAATCGGATTGAAGGGGACGAGATTGACGAATGCGCGGACTTGGCTCGCGATCCGCGCGAGCTCGGGGGCCAGCGCCATGTCGTCGTTGACTCCTCGGATCATCGTGTACTCGAAAGTGATCCTCTTGCCGCCACTGTCGTCGAACTTCCGGAGCGCCTCCAGCAACTCGGGCAGGGGGTGTCTCTTCTCCAAGGGGATCAACGAGCCGCGGAGCTCGGTTTCCGGCGCATGCAGCGAGAGCGCGAGCCGAAACTGCTCTGGCCGTTCCGCGAGCTCGAGGATTCCTGGCACCACCCCGACGGTCGACACCGTGATCCGTCGTGCACCGACTCCGTACCCCTGATTCAGGATGCTTAACGACGCATGCACGGACTTCCGGTTGGCCAGCGGCTCTCCCATGCCCATGTAGACGATGTTCGTGATCGGGCCGCGCCCGTTCCGTTCGGCCCACCGGCGGGAGGCCCGGTACTGGGACACGATCTCGCCGGCTGTGAGCTGTCTGTCGAAGCCACCCCATCCGGTCGCGCAGAACGTGCAAGCGATCGCGCACCCGGCTTGAGATGAGATGCACAGCGTCATCCGCTTCTTCGTTGGGATCAGCACCGATTCGATCAACTCGCCGTCGGCGAGCCGCCACATGTGTTTCACCGTGCCGTCTTCGCTCAGCGAGACCTGCGCCGCCTCCGCTTCGATCATCGCGAAGCGCTCGCGCAGCGCTTCCCGTTCGCGGAATGGCAAGTCCGTCATGTCTTCGATCGACGGCGCAAGACCCTCATAGATCCACCGCTTGACCTGTGCGGACCGATAGGGGGGCTGTCCCCGCACTTCGAAATGCTCTGCCAGTGCCCGGCCCAGCTCGTCCGGCGTTAACGACAGTAGATCAATGGCTTGCGTCGGAGGCATTGCTTAACTTAGCCGCCGATGACCGGCATAGAGAACGAACGAACACATCTGCGCACGCGCATGGTGGGTGGCCTGCGGGCCGAGCATGCGGGGGAGCGGATGGAGTTGGCGGGCTGGGTCCACCGCCGCCGAGACCTTGGTGGCCTGGTCTTCGTGGACCTCCGCGACCGCAGCGGCTTGCTGCAGGTCTCTTTCGGTCCGGACTGGACCGACGCCGCGAGCATAGAGACCGTGGGCGACATCGGGCACGAGGACGTGATTCGAGTCGTCGGGACGGTCGAGCTTCGGCCTGAGGGGGCCTGCAACGAGGACATCGAGACGGGGGAGATCGAGATCAAGGCGGCGACCATTGACATCCTCGCGGACGCCGAGACTCCCGCCATCCCCGTGTATCGCGCGCCGGAAGACGAGCTACCAGCCGAGGAACTCCGCCTGCGGCACCGCGTTCTCGACCTCCGGCGTCGGGAGCTTCAGGAGGCGTTGATTCTCCGACACGAGCTGATCCTGGCGACGCGTAACTACATGGACGGACACGGCTTCCTCGAGGTCGAGACGCCAATCCTCACCAAGGCGACGCCAGAGGGCGCGCGCGACTACGTGGTGCCGAGCCGAGTTCACAAGGGCGAGTTCTACGCGCTTCCTCAGAGCCCGCAAATCTACAAGCAGATCCTAATGATCGCGGGCTTTGACCGGTACTTCCAAATTGCGCGGTGCTTCCGCGACGAGGATCTGCGTTCGGACCGACAGCCCGAGTTTACCCAGATCGACGTGGAAGCGTCTTTCGTGCAGCCGGAAGACATCTTCATGTTGATGGAGGGGCTCATGGCTCGCCTTTCGGACGTGGTCGGGATCGACACGTCGCTGCCGTTCCCCCACCTCACTTGGGCGGACGCGATGGACCGGTTCGGATCGGACCGTCCCGACCTGCGCTTCAGCCTCGAGATCGCGGATTGGACAGATGCGACGGCCTCTCTGGACTTCGGCATCATACGGTCGGCAGTGGCAGCCGGGGGCCGGGTGCGTGGTATCCGCTTAAGAGGTGGGGTTCGCCTGTCCAGGAGGCAGATCGAGGCGATCGAAGCCGAAGCGAAGGCGACCGGAGCTCCCGGTCTTCTGTGGGCCAAGTGCACCGAGGAGGGTATCTCGGGGCCGTTAGGGAAGTTCTTGCGGCCGGAGCACGCGGTCGCCATGGGCTTGGAATCCGGCGATCTCGTGTTGGTCGCCGCAGGCTCCGATCACGTCACGTCGCCGGCGTTGGTAGCAGCCCGCATGGCGGCCATCACGGTCCTCGAACTCGAGCCTGAGAAGGAGCACGCATGGCTCTGGGTCACCGACTTCCCGGTCTTCGATGAAGAGGACGGAGTGTTGACTGCGAGCCACCACCCGTTCGTGATGCCCCACGTCGACGACGTGGACCTGCTCGAGACGGACCCGGCAGCGGTGCGGGGAACCGCATATGATCTGGTGTGCAACGGAACCGAGTTCGGGTCCGGCAGCATCCGCATCCACCAACCGGAGCTCCAGCGGCGCATATTGCGGGCGCTGGGGCTCGGCGACGGGGAGATCGATGAGAAATTCGGGTTCCTGCTCAATGCGTTGGCCGCGGGTGCGCCGCCACACGGGGGCATCGCGTTGGGAATGGACCGAATCGTGCAGCGCTTCACTGGATCAGGTAGTCTCAGGGACGTGATCGCGTTCCCGAAGACTACTGCGGCGCGAGCTCTCTTCGAGGGCGCGCCCACGGCACTCGAGGACGAGCACCTAGAAGGGCTCGGTCTGACGATCACGAAGAAGAACTAGGAAGAAGAACTAGGGGAGGCTGAGGCTTTCCAGGAGAGAATTTGGCCAACGGCGACACGATCGTAGAGCATCGGCTCGACGCGGAGGGGGCAGACCCCCTCATGCTGACCGGGGTCACCGATCACAACCTGCAGGAAGTCACACGGCTCTTTGGCATCCGGGTCGTGATGCGCGGCGATCATCTCATCCTCTCTGGCAGCCTCGATGCGGTCGAAAGGGCGGTACCGGTCGTTCAGCACATGATCGAGCTCTCTCGCTTGCGCGCGCCGTTCGACGTGCCCGACATCGGCCGTTTTACGGATGGCACCGACGCGCTCGGCGCTGAAGGGATTGTCCACCCAGAAGACGAAATACGCATCGCGATCCCCGGCTCGCGGCGGGTCATCGTGCCCAAGTCCGACGGTCAGCGGCGGTACGTGCAGAGGATCACCAACAACGACATCGTTATCAGCATAGGTCCTGCCGGGACCGGAAAGACATACCTTGCGGTGGCGTGCGGTCTCGACGCGCTATACAAGAAGCGTGTGCGTCGGATCATCCTGGTACGTCCGGCGGTTGAAGCCGGCGAGAATCTGGGCTTCCTTCCGGGAGACCTTCAGGAAAAGGTCGATCCGTACCTGCGGCCGCTCTACGACGCTCTCGAGGACATGATGCCGCCCGACCGCATGCGGCGGGCGCTGGAGGAGTTGACGATCGAGATCGCTCCGCTGGCATATATGCGCGGTCGCACGCTGTCGGACGCCTTCGTCATTCTCGACGAGGCTCAGAACGCCACGACGGCGCAAATGAAGATGTTCCTGACCCGCCTTGGGCTGAATTCCCAGGTCGTGATCACCGGGGACAAGACACAGATCGATCTCCCGCGCAAGACCGACTCCGGTCTTTTGGAGGTCGAGCGCATTCTTAGGGACATCGATGGGATCTCGATCGTGTACCTCGACGCCAAGGACGTCATCCGGCACCGGCTCGTGAAGGAGATCATCAACGCCTACGCGCGGGCGTCGCAGGCGGAGGACGAACAGTCGTGAGTCGCCAGAACGACCGAAACGGGAGCGACTCCGTGCTGCGTAGGTTGTCGGGAGAACCTGGTGTTTCGTGGAGCGAGCGCATTTCCCACCACGGCGCACGCATCCTCCTGGTCGTTGTACTCGCCGGCCTGGTCGTCTCCTTTTTCCTACCGGCCCGAGGGCCGGACGTCCGGCCCTACGAGTCCTGGAGCGTCGCCCCAGAGGACGTGATCGCCGACTTCCCCTTCGACGTCCTGAAGAACGTCGCTGAACTGGAGGCGGAGCAAAACTCGGTGCGCGCAGGAGAGCCCCCGACGTTCAACTTCGTCCCGGAATTTGCCGACACGATGAGGGTCGAGCTCGAACGCTTCTTCGATCAGCTCGACTCAGCCGTCTTGCTTGACGACCGCACCCAGGTACAGACGATCCTACAGGGAAATCGGATTACCGCCACCGCGTCTCAAGTCGACTTCATCGGAGACAGCGCGTCGCGCGAGGCGTTCCGTGGCTCCGCCGTAGCGGCGACCGGTGGGATTCTTGCGTTAGGCATCGTCGACGTCACCTCGATGGCTGAAGTCACCACCACCAGGATCTATGTCCGCGAAGGCGATACCCGGGAAGTCTCGAGGTTGGCGGACGACGTCCCGACCTCGCGAGACTTTTATGACCAGGCGGCGCTGACGCTCCCACCTCTCACGACTCCCGACGAGTCGGACCTCTTCCGTATGATCCTGATCGGGCACATGCGGCCGACCTACGTACCCAATGTGCTCGCGACCGAGACGCGTCGGGACGCGCTTGCACGGGCCGTTTCCCCGGTGAAGCAACGGTTGCTCGAGGGCCAGGCGATCGTGCGCCAGGCGGATCCCGTCGGGCCGGAGACGCTGGAACGCCTGCAGGCATACGCTGCGGAGCAGCGCGCTCGTGGCGGTGGTGAAACGGCTAAGTTGTCTGCCGCCGCCGTGATCGGTGCGGGCGTGCTCAACGTGATGCTCTTCTCTCTGTTCGGTCTGCTGCTGTTCTTCAATCGCCCCGAGGTGTACGCCAACTTCCGCTGGCTCCTCTTCATCGCGCTGCTGGTCTCGGCGTACTTCGCGGCTGCGGTGGCGATCGACCGGAGCGGTATCGCGGCAGAGTGGCTTCCCATCGCGTTCGTGGCGCTGCCAGTCGCGGTGCTCTGGGACTCGCGGATGGCGCTCTTCCTGGTACTGGTGCTCGCAGCGGTTACGGGCACTTTGTCTCCCTTCTCCTCGTACGGAACCATGCTCGTGGTCATGGCTGCGGGCGCCGCCGCCGCGATGAGCGTGCGGGCGGTGCGGCGGCGTTCCGAGACCTGGGTTGCGATCGCGATCATCGCCGTGACCGGTGGCTTGATGCTGCTGGCCCATGGGCTGACGACGTCTCGGGACATGATGGACATCGCCCAGGGCACTGCCATCGTCGCTGGAAACGCCACAGTCTCGGCGCTGCTCGCGACGGGCTTCCTCTTCGTGTTCGAGTTCTTCACGGGGATCACGACCGACCAGACGCTGCTCGAATGGGCCGATCCGACGCGGCCGCTGCTGCGTCGTTTGTCCCTCGAGGCGCCCGGTACGTACGCGCACACGATCAGCGTCGCGAATCTCGCTGAGACCGCGGCCGCTGGGATCGGCGCGAACGGCCTCCTGACCAGGGTCGGGGTCTACTACCACGACGTCGGTAAGATGCTCAAGCCGCATTACTTCGTGGAAAACCAGCAGGACGGGCGGAACCCGCACGACAAACTCAAGCCGGAGACGTCGGCGAGCATCGTGCGGGAGCACGTGACCGAAGGTGTCCGGCTCGCCAAGGACGCGAAGGTGCCGGACTTGGTGATCCGGTTCATCCTGGAGCACCACGGCACACAGAGGATCGGGTTCTTCTACGAGAAGGCCAGAGAGGAAGCGGACGGGGACATCGACCACGAGCGATTCTCGTACCCGGGTCCGAAACCCCAATCGAGGGAGACCGCGATCGTGATGCTCGCGGACTCCTGCGAGTCCGCTACGCGCGCTATGCAGGATCCGACCCCGGAGCGCGTACGCGACCTAATCCACAATATCGTCGAGGGAAAGATCAGTGACCGACAGCTCGACGAAGCTCCACTCACGCTCCGAGAAGTCACGCGGGTGAAAGAACAGTTCGTCAACATCCTCTCCGGCGTCCTTCACCGCCGCATCGAGTACCCGTCCACGAAGCACCTGACGAACAACGAGGAAGGAAACGCTAACGGCGCGGAGCCCCACGCTTCGGAGGTCACCGACATCGAGTCACGCGCGGCCGACTCTGGCTAGCCCGAGCCGGGATGGAAGTTCAGGTCAACCTAGGAGTCTTCGACTCTGTTGAGGAGGCGCTCTTGGAGGCTGCGGTGAGGAAGGCCCTCGTCGCGGACGGACGGGAGGCGGAGCTCTCGGTCACGCTGGTCGACGATGCGGAGATCAGGCGTCTCAACCGTGAATACTGCGGCAGGGATCGATCCACCGACGTCCTCGCATTTTCGCTCGGCAGCCCAGAGGAGCCGCTCGGAGACGTCTACGTCGGGGCAGATCAGGCCCGGCGGCAGGCCGAGGCGCTCGGGGTGCCCCTGAATGAGGAGTTGGTCCGTCTCGCTATCCACGGCACCCTGCACGTGCTGGGACACGATCACCCCGACGGCGACGACCGCTTCACCAGCCCGATGTACGTGCTTCAGGAGCAGCTACTCGGCGAGGCTCTAGAACAGGCTTAGCCCTCGGCCCCGACTACCTTGCGAGGCCTACTCGCCTCGGGGATCTTCTTCAATGGGCACGACCGAGCACGACATTGAGAAGCGCCAGAAGCGCCTGGAGGCCCTCGCGGCCCAGGGCGACCTCGCGGGTGTGCGCGAGCACGCGGCGGAGCTTCATCCGTCCGATCTGGCGGATTTGGTCGAAGAGCTTGACGAGGCCCAGCGAATCGAGCTGCTCTCGGCGCTCCCGACGGAACTGGCCTCCGACACGCTCGCCGAGATGGAGGAGGGCGAGGAGCGGGGTGACCTATTGGCCGCGCTCACCCCCGAGAAGGGTGCGGAGCTGCTCCGTGAACTGCCCGACGACGACGCGGTCGATCTAATCAGTGAGCTCGAACCCGAGGAGCAGAGCAAGATTCTCGCAGCCCTGCCCGTGCACGAGGCGGGCGAGCTCAAGGGGCTTCTCCAGTACGATGAGGATACCGCCGGTGGGCTAATGACGACCGAATTGGTCCAGGTAGAAGCGAGGCTCACCGCGGGGCAAGCGATCGAGCAGGTTCGCGTCCAGGGACAGGAGGTCGAAGACTTCTACACGGTCTTTGTCGTCGATGGGGATCACACGCTCCTGGGAACGCTCCGACTCGACGATCTGGTCATCGCGAACCCTGGCGAGAGCATCGAGGCACTCGTTGAGGAGCCTGCGGCGACTGTGCTGCCCGAGGTCGATCAGGAGCAAGTGGGGCGGCTCATCGCTAGGTACAACCTGGCCTCGATTGCGGTCGTCACGGAAGAGGGCGAGCTGCTCGGTCGCATCACCTTCGACGACGTCATCGACGTCATCGAGGCCGAACAGACCGAGGACATTTTTCGTCTCGCCGGGGTCAGGGACGAAGATGAGCTCAAACACACGTGGACTGAGTCGGTCCGGACTCGCTTGCCCTGGCTGTTGCTCAACCTGGTCACGGCGTCGTTTGCCGCCTCGGTGATCCTCTTGTTCGAAGAGACGATCGACGCGGTGATCATGCTCGTATTCATCGCGCCGATCATTGCGGCGATGGGCGGGAGTTCGGGGACGCAGTCACTTGCGGTGACCATACGCCGGATCACGACGCAGGGATCAGGCTCCGCGAGAGGCTTCGTGGCCAAGGAGATTCTCATCGGTCTCGTCAACGGAGCTGTGCTAGGAGGAGGGATCGCATTCATCGCCCTCATGCTGGATGGCGACCCCATGCTGGGTCTGGTCGTCTTCCTGGCGATGTGGGGGAACCAGGTCGTGGCCGGCTTTGCCGGCGCGTTCATCCCGACCTCTCTCGACCGCATGGGGGTAGATCCCTCTGTCGCGTCGTCGGTCTTCGTGCACACCCTGACCGACCTGTGTGGTTTCTTCCTGCTTCTGGGTCTGGCATCGAAGCTCTTACTGTGAGACGCACCGTCTCGGTGTTCGTCGGCTTGGCCCCGATCTTGTTCGCCTTCCTACGAGACCGTCGTTCGTGGATACTCTTCGGGCGACCCACCGTGCGAAGTGCGGAGCACCACCTCGCCAGGGCGAAGCGCCTCACGGGCCGCCTTGCGACGCTCGGCCCGACGTTCGTAAAGCTGGCGCAGCTGCTTTCGGCCCGGGCGGACATCCTCCCCGAGCCCTACCTCTCGGAGATCAGCCGCCTTCAGGATCAGGTTCCGCCCGACCCGCTGCCCGCGGTCAAAGCGGTGATCGAGGCGGAGCTTGAGGCCCCGGTGGCCGAGGTCTTCCAGGAATTCCGTGAAGAGCCGATCGCGACCGCGAGCCTGGGTCAGGTGTACCGCGCACGGGTGCACGATCAGGACGTCGTGGTGAAAGTCTTACGTCCGGGCGTCGAGGCCGCGATCGCCCTGGACCTCGAGATCTCGTTCCGGCTGATGTTCTGGCTGAACATTCTCTTCCCTAACCATCATGTGCGAGGACTCACCAACGTCATCCGTGAGTTCTCGGTACGCGTCCGCGCGGAGATGGATTTCCGTATCGAGGCACAGAACATCGAGCGCTTCCAGAGCGTGTTTTCGGGGGACGCCAAGGTGCGGGCACCCGTGGTGTTGGAGGAGTTCACGCGTCGGCGCGTGCTGGTGATGGAGCACTGTCGTGGCACCAAGATCGATCAACTCCACGATCTGTTTTCGTCCGGCAGGCTGTCGTTCAAGCGCTTAATGGAATCGCTGACCGGTGTCTACCTGCGCATGATGCTAGTGGACGGATTCATGCACGCCGACCCACATCCCGGCAACCTGCTCGTGCAGGACGACGGCACCCTGGTCGTGCTCGACTGGGGCGCGGTTCTCGACGTGCCACGCTGGACACGAGAGTCGATCCTCGGCGTCGCGCTCGCCGTTGGGCGGGAGGACATCGACGGCGTCATCAACGAGATGTATCGCCTGGGAATGATCAGTCCGGAGGTGTCGCGCGGGGACATCCGGGAGGCGGCAGCCGAGATCCTGCGCATCGTGAAGCGCGCCCAGACCACGAACCGACAGCGCATCGTTCAGGAGATCGTCGCCGAGCTTCTCGACACCTTCTATACCTGGCCCCTCGTGCTGCCGCAGGAGCTCGTGTACTTCTTCCGGACCGGTGCCCTCATTGAGGGGCTCGCGTTCCGCTACGACTCCAACTTCGACGGGCTCACC
The DNA here is from genome assembly GCA_965226625.1 of Longimicrobiales bacterium. Lineage (GTDB taxonomy): Bacteria > Gemmatimonadota > Gemmatimonadetes > Longimicrobiales > Gaopeijiaceae > UBA1138. The sequence continues at coordinate 1,008,533 of CBDDDK010000003.1, read as the reverse complement.
TTTATCCAGGGCGTGGTACGCCAGCACCGGTCGGAACTGCTCGACTCGATCGGCCGGCAGCCGACCCAGATGGCCAGGAGCTTCGTTGACGAGGCGCAGAGCGCCATTCGGTCCATGCGTGATCTGGTCACCCGGGCTGAGCGCGAGGAACTTCGGGTGCGAGTGCATCCTCGGGACATGCAGTCCCAGGAGCGATTCCTGCACCTGCAGGCGCGCCGGCTTCTGCTCAGTATCTTCGCGACCGCGACTGCGGTCATAACCTCGATCCTGTTCATCGCGCTGCGGAACTGGTGGCTGCTGGGCGCTGGCCTGCTCATCGCCTTGACCATGTTCGTAGTGGTCTTGTTCATCCCGATACACCTGCTCGAGAACCCGCTGAGACATGCGCGCGGAGTGCGTCCCGATGATGGGAGATGAGATGAGCCTCGAAGCCGAGAGCCTGTCGCCTGCGTTGAGCTCGGTGCTCGAGCGCTTCCGCCACGGGGAGGTGCCGGCATTGGCTCGCGCGATCTCGATCGTGGAGGATGAGCGCGACGGCTTCGAAGAGCTCCTTCACAGGGTCTTGACGGTTGGGCCGAGCGCGTGCCGAGTGGGGTTCACGGGTCCGCCCGGAGCGGGCAAGTCGACTTTGCTCGCGGGTGCGGCTGCGTCGTACCGCGCGGACGACGAGCACATCGGCGTGATCGCGGTCGATCCCACGTCTCCGTACTCAGGAGGCGCGCTGCTGGGAGATCGAATCCGCATGAACGACCTAACCACCGACCCCGGAATCTTCATCCGTTCGATGGCTACCCGGGGCTCTCTCGGCGGTCTGGCGACGACGAGCAAGGAGGTGCTCGACCTCATGGATGCGTTCGGGTTCGATCGCGTGCTCGTCGAGACCGTCGGCGTCGGCCAGACCGAGCTCGAGGTCACGGCCGCGGCGGACACGGTCATCGTCGTTCTCGTCCCCGAGTCGGGAGACGCGATCCAGGCGATGAAGGCCGGCTTGATGGAGATTGCCGACATCTTCGTAGTGAACAAGGCGGACCGCCCAGGTGCCCAACGGCTCGTGACGGAGCTGCGGCACGCGCTGCACCTCAAGGCAGGGAACGCCCTCAAGGACATTCCGGCGCACCATGGCGTGGATCTCTCGCGCGCTCTGCGAGAGGAGTGTGCCACGGACACGGAGGCCACCGAGAAAGGGAGGTGGTCGATTCCGGTGCTGTCAACGGTTGCCCAGAGCGGACAGGGCCTGCCCAGGTTGCTCGAGGCGGTAGAGGCCCACCGAGATTGGCTAGCAGCGAGTGGTCAACTCGAGGCCCGCCGTCGGTCTCGAGCTAGGACAAGAGTTCAGGACGTTGTGGAGCGGGAGTTACGGCGGGTGGCTCGGCGCTCCGAACTCGCCAACGAAGTGCTGGAAGCGGCGCTCGACGGCATCGGGGACCGAGTGACGACACCGTATTCCGTCGCACGCCGAATTCTGGACGGCCTTCTGCGTTGACCCGTTCTTTCTACCATGGGCTGCCAGGGTCATCTTTACGCATGTCGATGATCGAAAAAAATGTCACGAGCACGCCTGAGCTCGCGGATCTCGTGCGCGAGAAGGAAGAGGAGCTCGCGCGTCTGAGAGTTCGGCTGGCGGAGTGGGAGCGGACCTACGACGCGACGCCGAAGAGGGACGCACTCTTCTCGACGACTTCAGGCACTGAGGTGAGGCCTCTGTATACCGAGCTCGATCGTGAAGGCGGCGATCCCGAACACGATCTGGGGTTTCCGGGCGAGTTTCCGTTCACGCGGGGTCCATACCCCACGATGTACCGGACCCGTCTTTGGACGATGCGCCAGTTCGCGGGCTTCGGCTCGGCGGAGGAAACCAACCAGCGCTACAAGTATCTGTTGGCCCACGGCCAGACCGGCCTGTCGGTCGCGTTCGACTTCCCGACGCTCATGGGGTATGACTCCGACCACGAGCGCTCGCTGGGAGAAGTGGGGGTCTGCGGAGTCGCGATTTCGTCGCTCGACGACATGGAACGTCTTTTCGAGGGCATTCCGCTGGACCGGGTCTCGGTCTCGATGACGATCAATGGTCCGGCCATCATCCTCTTCTGCTTCTTTGTCGCCGCGGCCGAGAGACAGGGCATCTCCGCAGCGGTTCTGCGTGGCACGGTCCAGAACGACATCCTCAAAGAGTACCAAGCCCAGCACGCTTGGGTCTTCCCCCCAGAGCCGGCTCTGCGATGCATCATCGACATGTTCGAGTGGTGCAGCGAGAACGCGCCGAGCTACAACCCGATCTCGATCTCGGGATACCACATTCGCGAGGCTGGGTCGACGGCCGGGCAAGAGCTTGCGTTCACACTGCGCAATGGCTTCGAGTACGTCGAGCGCGGTATCGCGCGAGGTCTCGACGTGGACACCTTCGCCCCGCGCCTGTCCTTCTTCTTCGACGTTCACAACGACTTCTTCGAAGAAATCGCCAAGTTGCGCGCGGCCCGTCGGATTTGGGCGAGGCAAGTGCGCGACGTGTACGGGGCTAGGAGTCCGGAGTCGTGGCGGCTGCGCACGCACGCCCAGACCGCGGGTGTGAGCCTTACCGCACAGCAGGCTGAGAACAACATCGTGCGGGTCGCTTACCAGGCGATGGCGGCCGCTCTGGGCGGCACCCAATCGCTGCACACCAACTCGATGGATGAGACGCTCGCTCTTCCCACGGAGAAGGCGGCGCGCATCGCACTGCGGACGCAGCAGATCCTGGCGTTCGAGTCCGGTGTCACGAACACGATCGACCCCCTCGCGGGATCATATTTCGTAGAGTCGCTCACCGACGAGCTCGAGCGCGAGGCGCTGGGTATTTTCGACGAAATCGACGCCTTGGGCGGCGTCGTGCCCGGCATCGAACAGGGGTGGTTTCAGGGGGAGATCGCTGCCTCCGCCATGCGTCAGCAGCATGAAATAGAGTGCGGGCAACGTGTTGTCGTGGGCGTGAATCACTTCACGGAAGGCTCCGAGAAGATTGAGATCGATCAACTGAAGATTGATGCGTCGGTCGAGCGGCTTCAGGTTGCGCGTATGGCGGAATTGCGTTTCGGTCGGGACGCGGGGCAGGTCGATCAAACTCTGGCGGCCTTGCGCAGGGCGAGCTCGGGTGGGGACAACCTGGTACCGGTTATTCTGGACTGTGCCCGTGCGTCCTGCACGCTGTACGAGATCCGCCACGCCATGCAGGAGGTCTTCGGCTCGTACAAGGAGCCGGTCTTCTTCTGAGCCGGGAGGCCCATGTCCGATACCCATCGCAAGATTCGAGTTCTCGTTGCCAAGCCTGGCTTGGACGGTCACGACCGAGGCGCAAAAGTCATCGCGAGCGCGTTTCGTGATGCCGGATTCGAAGTCATATACACAGGTCTGCACCAGACGCCCGAGATGATCGTGAGCGCCGCCGTTCAGGAAGACGTGGATGTCGTGGCGATGTCCGTGCTGTCAGGCGCGCATCTGACGCTTTTTCCTCGTGTAAAGGCACTACTCGACGACGCCGGGGCCGATCACGTCCTGCTAACCGGTGGCGGTATCATCTCTGCGGAAGACATGGCCGCGCTCGAGGGGCAGGGAATCGGGAAGTTGTTCGGTCCGGGCACGCCCACGACCGCCGCGATCGACTACATCCGCGAGTGGTCCTCTACCCACGAGGCGGTGTGACCGAAGGACGGACTTCTAGTGACGGCTGACGAATCTCGCCGACCCCGCGGCCGGATGGCCGAGCTGTCCGTCGATCTCCGAGAACTCCGCGATCGCTTGTATGACGGTGGTGGCGCCGAGCGCATCGAGCGCCAGCATGCCCAAGGGAAGCTGACCGCGCGTGAGCGTGTCGATCTCTTGCTCGACGAGGGGGAGCCCTGGGTCGAGATCGGGCTGCTCGTCGCGCACGACCTCTACGACGGGGCGGCGCCCAGTGCAGGTGTGGTTACCGGCGTCGGACGCGTCTCCGGACGTGAGGTCGTCATCGTCGCCAACGACGCCACGGTCAAGGCAGGGTCGTGGTGGCCAGAAACGATCACGAAGATCCTACGGGCCCAGGAAGTCGCGATGCGGTGCCGCGTCCCGATTCTCTATCTGGTGGATTCGGCCGGCGTCAACCTCCCCTATCAGGGCGGGGTGTTCCCGGGCCAGTACGGCGCCGCGCGCATCTTCTACTACAACTCGGTGATGCGCCGCTATCTGCGTGTTCCCCAGCTCGCGGCGGTCATGGGGCCCTGCATTGCCGGTGGCGCGTACCTGCCGGCGCTGTCCGACGTGGTCCTCATGGTCGAGGGCACGTCGTTCATGGGTCTCGGGGGACCGAACCTCGTGAAAGGAGCGACTGGCGAGATCGTGGGCTCGGAGGACCTCGGCGGTGCCCGCGTGCACACGGAGGTCAGCGCGGTAGCGCACTACATGGTCGACAGCGACGAGGCGTGTATCGCTCGGCTCCAACAGCTAGTAGCCGAGCTTCCGCGGAACGACCTGGCCCAAAGGCGCACTGCCACGCCGCCCAAGCGGTTGGCGTACGAGCTCTACGACATCATGCCGGACGATCACCGCCAACCGTACGATACGCGTGCCGTGCTCGAGTGCATCTTGGACGGCGAGGAGCTCGACGAGTTCCAGCCCGGCCATGCGCAGGAGATGATCTGCGGCACGGCCTTCATCGACGGCCACCCCGTCGGGGTCATCGCCAACGCTCGCGGGATGTTCAAGAATACCGACGGGCCCCCGCGACTCGGCGGTATCGTGTATACCGAGAGCGCGAGAAAGGTGGCGTACTTCATCGAGACCATGAACCGCCATGAGACACCGATTCTGTTCGTTCAGGACGTCTCGGGCTTCATGGTCGGGACGGACGCCGAGCACTCCGGAATCATCAGGGCCGGCGCGGAGTTCGTGGAAGCGATGGCCACCGCGACGGTGGCGAAGGTTGTTCTGACCCTCAACCACGCGTCAGGCGCGGGATATTACGCGATGGCGGGGCAGGGCTTCGATCCGGACTTCATTCTCTCCCTCCCGACGGGTCGTATGGGGGTCATGGAGGGTGAGAGCGCCGTGATGGCGCTCTTCAGTGCGCAGATCGACCGCCTCAAGGAGGCCGGCCATCTCCCTGACGAAGATCTGACCACGAAAATGGACGAGGTCCGAGCCGAGTACGACCGTCAGCTCGACGCTCGCTTCGCGGGGGCCCGGGGCTTCGTCGACGAGATCGTGCTGCCCGAGGAACTACGCTCGGCGCTGGCACTCTTGATTCGCACGGCGCTCAACAATTCCGGGCCGCACCTCGGCGCGTTCCAGATAGCGGGCGCAGCAGAATGAGCGACGACGACCGCGTCGTCCGCGTCGCGAGCGGACAAGGCTTCTGGGGCGATGATCTTGAGGCGCCTGTGCGGCAAGTCGAGGGCGGGCCTATCGACTACCTCATGTTGGACTACCTCGCCGAGGTGACCATGTCCATCATGCAGAAGCAGCGCGCGCGGGACCCGGACGCCGGATACGCTCGGGACTTCGTGCCGCTGATGGAGCGGATCTTCCCGGCGTGCGTGGAGCGTGGGGTGAGGGTCGTCACCAACGCGGGTGGTGTGAACCCTGTGGGCTGCGCCGAGGCGCTCGCTCAAGCGGGACGCTCGGCTGGTGTCGCCGGGCGCGCGAAGGTCGGCCTCGTGACGGGCGACGACTTGATGGATCGACTCGACGCACTTCTCGGAGAGGGTCACGAACTGACCCACATGGAGACCGGCGCTCCGCTCCGTGAGGTGCGCGACCGCGTGCAGAGCGCGAATGCGTATATCGGCGCGGCTCCAATCGTGCGTGCCCTCGAGCTCGGCGCGGACGTGATCGTGACCGGCCGCAGCACCGATACGGCTCTCACTTACGGTCCGCTGATGTACGAGTTCGGGTGGACCACACACGACTTCGACCGCATCGCCGCGGGTGTCGTCGCCGGCCACATCAACGAGTGCGGTGCCCAGGCGACAGGTGGGAATTGCATGATCGACTGGTGGCAGGTGCCGGACCTGGCGGCGGTGGGCTTCCCGATCGTCGAGGTTGCCGCCGATGGCGCCTTTGTGGTGACCAAGCACGATGGGAGCGGCGGCTGGGTCACCCGTGGATCGGTGACTGAACAGATCGTGTACGAGATGGGTGATCCGACGACGTACATCACGCCAGATGTGATCGCGGACTTCACGAGCATTCAGCTGGACGACCGAGGTGACGACCGCGTTCAGGTGCACGGGGTCACAGGCCGCGCCCGGACGGATTTCTTGAAGGTCTCGATAGCCTATTCAGCGGGATGGAAGGCCACCGGAGCGCTCACCTATGCATGGCCGGATGCGGCGGCCAAGGCGAGGGAGGCCGATCGCGTCCTGCGGCGGCGTCTCGACCGGCTCGGTGTGCGCTTCGACGAAATCCTCACAGAACTGGTCGGGTGGGACTCGACGCACGGAATGCTCGCCGGTGAACCGCCGGCCGACCTACCCGAGGTCCAGCTTCGCATTGGCGTGCGAGCTGAGGAGCGCGCTCCCGTCGAACGATTCACGCGCGAAATCGCGCCGCTCGTATTGACCGGTCCGCCGTCGGTGACCGGCTTCGCAGGTGGGCGCCCTCGGGTTCAGGAGATCATGGCGTACTGGCCGGCGCTCATTGAGCGTACGGCGGTTGAACCGTACTTGGCCGTCGACGTGCAGGAGGTGTGAAGCGCATGGCTCGAGTTCAACTGGTGGACGTCGCGCACGCGCGCTCCGGCGACAAGGGCGACACCGCGAACGTGGGGGTCATCGCCTATGACCCCGGGCACTACGAGCTGCTTCGCAGTCATCTCACTACCGACCGGGTGAAGGCCCACTTCGGATCGATGGTGCGCGGCGACGTCGAACGGTTCGAGCTTCCGAACCTGGGCGCGCTCAATTTCCTGTTGCACGGTGCCCTGGGAGGCGGCGGTACTATGTCGCTCATGAACGATGCTCAGGGAAAGGTGTTCAGTACCGCGCTGCTGAGAATGGAAATCGAAGTGCCGGACGAAGTCGCAGACACCGTAAGGGGTCGGGGCCGCGTGCCGGCCGGACGGGTGGCGGGAAGATCCGAGGGTATGTCATGAGCGAATTGTCGGTCCTCCCGTACACAGTCGACAACGGCATCGTCACGCTTACGCTCAACCGCCCAGACAAACGCAACGCGATCAACCAGGCCATGGTCACGTCCCTCAAGGCCTTCCTCGAGCGCGCGGCCGAAGATCCGGACGCGAGGGTAGTTGTCCTCACCGGACGCGGAAAGGATTTTTGTGCCGGAGCCGACCTCGAGGAGCTCCAGCGGATCGTCGTGCTGAGCCAGGAAGAGAACCTCGAGGACGCGCTCTCCTTGGCTGAACTCTTCATCCAGATTCGGCGACACCCGTTGCCGGTGATCGCGCTCGTGAAGGGACGCGCACTCGCGGGCGGGTGCGGGTTGGCCACTGCGTGCGACATCGTGCTCGCGCGCGACGACTCCGAGTTTGGCTACCCCGAGATCCAACTCGGCTTCGTTCCGGCTATGGTGATGGCGATCTTGCGCCGGAAGGTGTCGGAAACGCAGGCCTTCGAGCTCGTCGTCAAAGGCGACCGCATCTCAGCGGAAGAGGCCAGAGATCTCGGGCTCGTGACCCGGGTCTTCCCGGCGTTTACGTTCTCGGAGAACGCGAAGCAGTACCTGCAAATGTTCGGCAAGAAGCCGCGCGGGGCCGTCATGCTCACCAAGAAGCTTCTCCACGAGCTCGACGATCTGGACTTCGAGTCCGGAATCCGCCGCAGTGCCGAAGTCAACGTCGAAGCGCGCATGTCCGAGGAGTGCCGTGAAGGGGTCCGGCGCTTCCTCGAGAAATCGGACGACTGAGTTCGGCGTGTCACTCTTCCTCGACCGGTCTCCCAATCCCCGCCCCCCGCTCGTGTGGAAGGTGCGGGTGTTCACGGTGGGTGCCGTCATGGCGTTGACCAGTATCTATTTCGAGGAGCGGTGGCTGACAGGTGCGTCGCTCGTGGTCTTGGTCGCCGGCGCGCTCCTGCGTCAGTCGCGTTCCCCCATGCCATAGGCTCGCGCGGTCCACGAGCGTGGGGGATGTCTGCCGACCCCGTCGCGCTGCTTCAGAAGCACCTCGGCTATCCGGGCTTCCGTCCGGGACAGGAGGAGTTCGTACGCGCGGTTCTGGCGGGCCGCGATACCCTCGGCATCCTGCCGACCGGGGGAGGCACGAGCGTCTGCTATCAGATTCCCGCGCTCGCGCTCGGCGGCCTCACGCTGGTGATCACGCCGCTCGTTTCCCTAATGGAAGACCAGGTCCGCCGTGCGCGCGGCGCGGGGCTTCGAGCCGCCTTCCTGGGCTCGGCGCAGGAGGTCAAGCAGCGTAGGGCCATCACCGAGGCGGCATCAAAAGGTGTCCTCGACGTGCTCTTCGTGGCGCCGGAGCGCATCGGACTCACTGCCTTTCGCCGCCTCGTGGCTGAATGCGACGTGCGGTTGCTCGCGGTCGACGAAGCGCATTGCATCAGTCAGTGGGGGCACGACTTTCGGCCTTCGTACCGCGAGATAGGGCGATTGAGGGTCTTGGTTGGCTGTCCGGTGCTGGCGCTGACCGCGACGGCGACGCCCACGGTCCGCGACGACGTGCGCACCAACTTGGGGATGGTCGATCCGGAGATCGTCGTCCAGTCGTTCGATCGCCCGAACCTCGCCTGGCGGGTGGAGCGCGTGAGCTCTGGCGAGAACAGGATGCGGCGGCTACACCGCGTGATTCGCATGCACCCTGGGACGGCGATCGTCTACGCGCCCACTCGACGTGGTGTGGAAGAAGTGAGAGATGCCCTTGCTCGGCTCGGGCAGCGGACCGAAGCGTACCACGCCGGCCTGAGTGGTCAGACGCGGACACGCGTACTTCACGGATTTCTGGCGAACGACTGCAGGATCGTCGTCGCCACGAATGCGTTCGGCATGGGCATCGACAAGCCCGATGTCCGGCTGGTCGTCCACGTGCAGCTCCCCACGACCCTCGAGGCGTACTATCAGGAGGCAGGGAGAGCGGGGCGGGACGGAGCGCAGGCGACTTGCTTGGCGTTTTACCATCGAGACGATCGCCAGGTAGGCCGGGTATTCCTGGAACGAACCCATCCACGGCTCGACCTTCTCAGGCGGGTGCATCGAGGACTAGTGTGAGGACGCGACGCATTCGGGGTCGTCGACACCACTGCGGCTGACCTCGCCAGCGACTTGGGCGTCGCGCTCTGCCAGGAAGACGTCCCGCTCGTGCTTGCCGCGCTCGAGCGCACAGGCGCGATCCGGCGTTTACCCGAGAAGGGATCGGTGGCGGACGGAACTGCGGCGGCAGCTGGAGGGTCTCGCCAAGTCCGCGTGGGAGTTCATTCACGCGCGGACTTGGCTTGGGCCAACGAGCTGCGACAGTCCGCGATTCGCAAGCTCAATGCCGTCGAACGGTACGCGCGGGGCCGAGGATGCCGACGGGCGGCGCTTCTTCGTTACTTTGGAGAGGAGGCGCGGCGTCAGTGCCACGCATGCGACCGCTGCCACCCCAGGTGAGCAGACATCCTCTATCAACGAGCTTCCATGGATCGCTATCTCTCTTCGGACCACGTAGCCCTTCAGGCGCGGGTACGCCGTTTTGGGGAGGAAGCGATCGCTCCGGTGGCTCGAGAACTCGACGAGACCGCTGAGTTCCCGTGGGAGAACGCCAAACTGATGGCCGAGATGGGGCTCTTCGGAGTTCCTGTCCCAAAGGAGCTGGGTGGCCTCGGCCTCGACTACCTGAGCTATATCCTGGTGGTGGAGGAGTTGGCTAAGTTCGACGCCAGCCACTCGATCACGGTGTCTGCGCACACGACCCTGGGCACCTCACCGATCCTGGTGTTTGGCACCGAGGACCAGAAGCGGGAGTTCATACCGCCGCTGGCAAGCGGTGACGTACTCGGAGGTTTCGGGCTCACCGAGCCTGATGCGGGCTCGGACTCGGCAGGGACGCGGACCCGGGCCGTGCGCGAGGCGGGCGGCTACCGGCTGAATGGATCGAAGATCTTCATAACCCACGCCGGCTTGGGTGAGATTTTTGTAGCGACGGCTGTCACGGACCCTGAGAAGGGTCAGCGGGGCATCTCGAGCTTCATCGTTTGCAAACCGACCGTGGATCTTGCGCGGGCAGAGGCGGTGGCGTGGGGCCATCGTCCTGACCTACCCTTCTCGGAAGGCCTGAGCGCAGGTGAGCAAGAAGACAAGATGGGCTGGAGAGCTTCGGACACTCGCGAGTTGCTCTTCCAGGACGTGTTCGTACCGGTTGAACAGCGTCTGGGTGAAGAAGGACTCGGTTTCATCAACTTCATGAAGACGCTAGATGCCGGACGCATCGGGGTAGCCGCGCTCAGCCTCGGCTTGGCCGACGGCGCGTTCCAGACCGCCGTGCGATATGTAAACCAACGCCAGCAATTCGGGCGGAAGGTGTGGGAATTCCAGCAGGTTCAGTTCCGGCTCTCGGATATGGCCACGGAGATCGAGGCGGGAAGGCACCTGGCATACCACGCAGCCTGGTTGAAGGACCGTGGCGCTCCCTTTTCGAAGGAAGCCGCCATGGCGAAGCTGTACTGTTCGGAACTCGCCATGCGTGCCACGCTGGGCGCCATCCAGGTCATGGGCGGGGCCGGATACACGAGTGATTACCCCGTTGAGCGCATGATGCGCGACGCCAAGATCTGCGAGATCGGTGAGGGGACCAGTGAAATTCAGCGGTTGCTGATCGGCCGGCACATAGTTGCCGAGCTGATGACCGACCGAATCAACGAGCCATCCTTGGCGAGCTCACGAGAGCCCGTGGGGGCGGAGACAAACTAACAGTCGACCCCGCTGCGGTAGGGGGCCGGCGCTGCCTCGGGGAGGACCCCCCAAGCACGCCGACTCCACCGCGCCCGGGACGCCGGAGGCCGGACGGTTGCCGGGCTCGCTCGCCGAAGACTGAGGCGGGAGGGTTCGGGACGCGGACGGGCTCGGTTCGGGAGACGCGGATCGACGGAAACAACGGAGCAGTATTTTGAGGAGAGAAATCCTCGTGAGCGCGACCCCGCAGGAATCATGGGTGGCGCTCCTGGAAGACAATCACTTGGTCCAGGTCATGCTGGACCGTCCCGACCAAGGCCGATTGCTCGGAGACATCTTTCTAGGCCGTGTCGAGGCGGTGCTTCCGGGCATCCAAGCCGCCTTCGTCGACATCGGCACCGAGAAGTCCGGCTTCCTTCACGTCTCGGATCTCAACGGCGACGAGAACGAAGACCTCGACGCCGACAATGGGGATGGGGACGGGAATAGCCGAGGCCACGGACGCGGTCGCCGACGCCCGAAGAAGTACCCCCCGATCCAGGACAGCGTCCAGAAGGGTCAGAGCATCCTGGTGCAGGTCACCAAGGAGCCGATCAGCACCAAGGGATCACGCCTGACGGCGCAGGTCTCGCTGCCGGGCCGCTTCATGGTCTACATGCCGTATACGTCGCACGTCGGCGTGAGCAGAAAGATCGAAGGGCGTGACCAGCGTTCGAAGCTGCGCAAGATGGCTAAGCAGATCGTGAAGCCGGGGAGCGGCGGAATGATCGTTCGCACCGTCGGCGAAGAGGTCACCAAGAAGAAGCTCGGGCGGGAGTACGAGCTCTTGCACGAGAGCTGGACTAAGATCCAGAGCCGTGCCAAGGGACGGAAGGCTCCTGCTTCCCTTCACCGCGAGGCGCAGCTCATCAGTGGCGTCATCCGCGACCTGTTCAGCGACAAGTTCGACGCGGTTCGTATCGACTCGAAACCGATGTACAACGAGGTGCTGGAATATGTCAAGAGCGTGGATCCGGACCTCCAGGATCGCATCCACCTACACGCGGGCCCGGAACCCCTCTTCGACAAGTTCGGGGTCGAAGAAGAGATTCAGCGGGCGTTCCAGCGTAGCGTGCACCTCAAGTCCGGGGGTCACATCGTGATCGAGCCGACCGAGGCGCTGGTCTCTATCGACGTGAACACAGGCCGCTTCACCGGGAAGGGCAAGAAGGACCCCGACCAGACGATCCTGAGGACGAATCTGGAGGCCACGCGCGAGATCGCGAAGCAGCTCCGTCTTCGGGACGTGGGCGGGATCATCGTCGCCGACTTCATCGACATGGAGAGCCAGGAACACCGCGACCAGGTTCTAACCGAGCTACGCAAGCAACTGGGCAAGGACCGCGCTCGCACGAAGGCGTTTGGGATCTCCGATCTCGGCTTGATTGAGATGACGCGGCAGCGTGTACGCCCCTCGCTTTTTCAGTCCCTGACGTCCGAATGCACGTTGTGCGGTGGAATGGGGAGGGTCTTCACACCTGCCACAGTGGTTCGCCGTATCGAGCGGTCTCTGCGCCGGGCGGCGTCCTCGAAGCAGGAGAAGCAAATCGTGGTCCGTGTGCACCCTGAGGTCGCGCTGAGGGTGATAGAGGAGGAACCGGGGCTCTTGAAGAGGCTGCGCAACCGGACCCGCTTGCGACTCGATCTCCGCGACGACCCACTCATGCGGCTCGACGAGTTCCGGTTGCTGTCCGGGCCAGCCGAGACCGACGTCACCGACAAGTACGTCGCGGCCTGACCTCCAGGGGGGGTGTCTTGACCGATTTGCTCACCGGATCGACATTTATATGCTCTGCATCAAAGCCCTGAGATGGCACTCGGGAAGTTGCTATGTACGCAGTATTCCAAACTGGCGGTAAGCAGTTCCGGGCCGAGCCCGGCGTCCGCCTCCGCATCCCTTCGCTCGATATCGAGCCCGGGGATTCGGTCACGTTCGACACGGTCCTGCTCGCCGGCGACGGCGAGGAGAATATCCTCGTGGGCACGCCCACGGTGGATGGGGCTTCAGTGAAGGCGGAGGTGATACGTCACGGACGTGCCAGCAAGATCATCGTCTTCAAGCGGAAGCGCCGGAAGGGATACAGGAAGAAGCAGGGCCACCGGCAGAACTTCACGGAGATCAGGATCGAGCAAGTTGCGCTCGCGTAGCGCGTCTCGATTCAGCTCGCATAGTACGGGTAGGACCTCATGGCACACAAGAAAGGCGTAGGCTCCAGCCGGAATGGTCGTGACAGCAACGCGCAACGCCTCGGTGTGAAGCGCTTCGGGGGGCAGGAAGTGTCCGCCGGCTCGATTCTGGTGCGTCAGCGCGGCACGCGCATTCATCCCGGTCGCAACGTCGGCCGTGGCAGTGACGACACACTCTACTCCCGTGTCGACGGGATCGTGACGTTCGAGCGCATGCGTGCTCGGAAGGTCGTTTCGGTTTACCCGGCTGAATAGTTCTCCCAGCCGTGACTAGGTGTCCGGCCCCGGTGGCGTAGCCACCGGGCCGGACCTCTTCGCATTTCGCGCATTCAGCGCGGGCGGGACCGCCTGCATTTCTCCTCTGAGCTCAGCTCTGCCAACACTATCTGACAATACTCGTATAGGGGGGCAGGCGACATGGAAGGAGGTTGACTATGTCTACGCAGAAGAACAGCGAGCCTGTGACTCGCGCCTATACCTTATAGATGGTGGCACGTGATGCCACTCTTGTTGGTCCCGCTGCTATTCATGGGCGGCGAGCGCGAGACCGAAGATATCACGGCCGTCGTGCCCTCAGTCGAGCTCGAGGCGCTCGGCACCCAACTGCCCCTTCACGTGAATGCACGTGTCGAACGGTGGATGGCGCGGTTCCAGACGACGCAGAAAGCTGCATTCGAGACGCTGCTGAAGCGGCGGAGCGTGTACGACGAGCTCGTGCGCGGGAAGCTCCGCGAGCGCGGGATGCCGGAAGAGCTACTGTACCTGGCGATGATGGAGTCCGGGCTCGAGCCTCGGGCCGTCTCGCGGGTCTCGGCCGTGGGCCTCTGGCAGTTCATGAGCCCGACCGCGCTCCAGTACGGATTGCGCGTGGACGAATGGGTCGATGAGCGACGTGATCCCGTGAGGGCGACCGACGCCGCATTGGACTATCTCCAGTGGCTGCACGGCCGATTCGGCTCCTGGTACCTCGCTGCCGCGGCATACAATGCTGGGCCTGGCCGAGTCGAGCGCGTGCTGAGACGCCATGCCGAACGGTGGACCGGTGACGAAGACGTCTATTGGGACGTTCTAGATCATCTACCTCGGGAGACCCGGGAATATGTGCCCAGGCTCGTGGCCGCCACTATTCTCGCGGAAGACGCCGCAGCGTACGGCTTTATCGTCGAGTTCGCCGATCCGTACCGATTCGATCGGGCCTTCGTGCCTGGAGGCACCACGCTTGCCAAAGTGGCTGCGGGCCTCGGGGTGGACGAGCGGCTGTTACGTGACCTCAACCCGCACCTAATGAGACGCGTCACACCTCCGGGTGAGATGTACGGCGTGCGTGTCCCAGTCGGTGACTCCCCCCAGGTGGTCGCGCTCCTGAACCGCGGCCTGCGTACGAGACGCGCCGACGACTGACCCTGTCAGCCTCAGCCCGTAGTCGACTATTGGCTGCTACTCATCTCCCGAGGGAGGGGTGGCGTCTTGACCACGCGGAAGGGGTGGACCCCACCGGGTCCGCCCCGTCTGCGTGTCCCTCGCCGAGGCGATGATCCGCCAGATCACGTCTCGCGTAAGCTCTTCGTCGACCTCGAGTTCCCGAGCGAGTTCGACTGCCCTGCGGACGACCTCGGCCTCTTGAGGTGGGTCGAGAACCGGCAGCCCGAGCGCCTCCTTCGCCTCTCCAATCTCGATGACGAGGTCCCTGCGTCGACCGATCAGCTTGACGAACTCGTGATCGACTGCCCGGATCTTCACGCGCAGCGCCTCCAATCGATCATCGCTCATGAGAAGAAGCCCCTCGGGTGGTCTTCGTCCTGTTCCGGCGTCATCAAGCTTACCGCGATCCGCGTGGGCACGTGCACGATCAGCGCCGGTACGCCCGGCCATCGCACCTCTTGTGGTCACCCTTCTCCAGTATATCGCGGCGACCACCGGAGGCGCGAGCTGAACGATGATTCTGACCACCCCGCCGTGAACTTAGGATTAGGAAAGCGCCACCCGAGGCACGGTGTCCGCTGTCGACGGATGGCCGTGCCGGTACCCCACGGACGGCTTGAGCATCACGAACGGTGAGTGACTCATGCTCCTGTCGACGATCCAAGCTTCAATCATGTCGGTTCAGCCGCCGACTATTCGCCCTTGAACTCGGCTTTCCGCTTCTCGATGTATGCGTTGAGACCTTCCGTGGCATCGGCGCTCGCGAATAGTTGCGCTTGCAATTCACGCTCGAGCGCGAGCGTGAGCTCGAACGGCAGCTCCGAACCCGTCTGCGCCGAGCGCTTGATGAGGCCTACCGCCTTGCTCGCCTTGTCGGGCGTCGTGAACTGCGCCGCGTACTCTAGCACCGCGGCCAAGAACGAATCGCGGTCCTCGCTCTTGTAGATCTCGTTCACGAGCCCGAGGTCTAGCGCCTTGTCGAAGCCGAAGGTCGAGCCTTCCGTCATCAGTTGGATGGCCTTCGACTTGCCGACCATTCGGACCAGTCGCTGGGTACCACCAGTTCCGGGAAGGACGCCGAGCGCTACCTCCGGAAGGCCCACCTTGCCTGCGTCCTTGCGCGCGATCCGGATGTCCGCAGCCATCGCGATTTCAAGACCGCCGCCGACCGCGTGACCGTTGAGCGCCGCGATGACGAGCTTCGGTGTGTGCTCTAGTCGGTTGAGCGTCTCGTTGGCGTGCAGGCAGAAGCAATATTTCCAATCGGGGTCCGCCTCGGCGAGCATGCCGATGTTTGCACCGGCGCAGAAGAACTTCTCACCCGCGCCGGTGATCACGATCACGTGTACATCCTTGTCGAAGCGCGCCTTTACGATACTCTCGTCGATCTGGCGCATCATCATCGTGCGTGTACGTGTTCGCGGGCGGATCGTCGAGCGTGAGAATGGCGATCCCGTCCCGCACTTCGTACCGAACCAATACCTTCTCGGACATCTGGGCTTCCTCGAGTCTTCGGATCGTGTGTCGGCCCACGGCGGGCCGCACGGTATACATACTAATGGGCCGGTGTTCCGCGCCTCTAATCGGGCAAAACATCAATCGTGACACGGGGTTTGCGGCTTCTCGGCAGGGCGAAGGCCATGCGAGCCCGACGAACTGGGTCAGGGGAGGGTAGCGGCGGAACGGCGGATGGCGCGAACTTCTATGCATGAGCCCCTATGTGCCCGCGACTCCATGCATTCCGAGGCCCGGCACGTTCGTGCCAATGGCCCGCGTGTCACTGGCCCTCGTGCTCACGGCGCTCGCAGGGTGTGAAGATGCGGCGACCGACCCGCTGGCTCACATAGTTGCGGAGGAAACCGCGGGGGCGCTGGCACTCGGGGTAGACCTTCCCCATGCGGGCTCGTGGACCGTGCCGGATGACGCGCCTTCCGAGTCGGCGGACGCCGTCGCGCGCTGGCTAACCTCGTGGGACCTTGCCGCTGACGAAGGTCGAAGGGTTCGCAGCCTGACATACGGGCAGCTGGCGATGCTCTTCGTTCCGCAATTCGGCCGCGGCGGCATTGGCGAGCAACTCGACCGACTTGGCGAAGGGGTGAGACGCGCCTTGGAGCTACCTGAGCTTCAGCTTCCGGAGCGCATCCGCGTCCGTATATGGGAAGCCTCGAATGCGCACGCGCTGGCGCGGGACGCGCTCCGGGCCGAGAATCTCCAGGACGCGATGGTGCAGTTGCTCACAGGGTCTGATGCGCTCCGCGAGGTCGGACCGGAAGCGGTCGCACGGACGATGGTGTCTGAAGTGGACGTCGACCGCCGAAGTATCTTGGCAGGTGACACGTACTCCGACCAAGATCTCGAGCGTCTCGACCGTCTGCTTCAGGGGGGGCGTGAAGCTCTGTCGCAGCAGGACTGGGTGCGCGCCATCAGACGGGCTTATTATGCCAGAGGCCTGATGGCGTCGGGAGGCGCTTGAATACAATGGGACGTCGTCTGGGAGGGACTGAACAATGAAACGCCGCCAACGTTTGTTTCTCCTCGCCTTTGCTGTCGTGCTCGGACCACTCGCCACGCCGATTCCGGCTCAAAACCGGCGAATGGTATACCGCGTGCCCGTCACGGGCGTGATCGAGCTCGGTCTGGCCCCGTACATCGAGCGTAGCGTAAGCGAGGCCGCTGCCGCGGGCGCCAGCGCGATCGTGCTCGACATCGATACGCCGGGTGGCCGGGTGGACGCCGCGGAACGCATCGCGGACGCGCTCTCTGACTCCGAAGTCCCCGTGTATTCCCTGGTGAATCGGCGTGCCTTCTCGGCGGGCGCGCTCATCGCTCTCTCGACGTCGCGCATCTACATGCGGCCCGGATCGGTCATCGGCGCAGCGACCCCGGTCGACGGTTCCGGCAAGAAGGCCCCCGAGAAGATCGTGTCCGCGATGCGCAGCGAGATGCGCGCGCTCGCGGAAGCTCAGGGTCTCGACCCGACCGTCGCGGCCGCGATGGTGGATGAGGATGTGGAAATCGACGGCGTCGTGGAGACGGGCAAGCTGCTGACGCTCACCACCGCGGAGGCCGTCGCCCTCGACTATGCCGTGGAGATCGAGGACCTGGACGCGCTGCTCACGGCGCTCGGGTACGGTGGGGCGGATGTGGTGACGTCCGAGATCAACTGGGCCGAGCGGATCGTGCGTTTTTTCTCTCACCCGGTCGTTGCTCCATTCCTGCTATCCCTCGGATTCCTGGGGCTGATTGCGGAGATCAAGACACCGTCGTTCGGGATAGCCGGTGCGGCAGGTCTGCTCTCGCTGAGCCTCTTCTTCGGATCGCATCTGATCGTGGGGCTGGCGGGCCTCGAGGACGTGCTCGTCTTCGCTGCCGGTTTGCTGCTGTTGGGCGTGGAGGTTGTCATCATACCTGGCTTCGGGTTATTCGGGCTGGCCGGAATCGTCGCGGTGCTCGGTGGCTTGTTCATGAGCCTGTTGGGGTCGGTTCCGACGATGTCTGATTACACGACGGCCGGCATGGTCCTGACGACGTCCGCGTTGCTTATCCTCGTCTCGGCGTGGGTCCTCGTGCGCTCGCTCCCGCGCAGCTCGAGGTTGGCGAAGAGCGGGATCTTCCTGCTCCAGCGGACCGACCGCTCGATCGGGTATGAGTCCGCCGAGGTACGTGACGACTTGGTAGGCACCGTCGGTACGGCGATCACGGACCTCCGTCCGTCCGGTACGGCGATGTTCGGTGACGAGCGGATCGACGTCGTGTCCGAGTCCGAGTGGATCACCGAAGGGACGCCTGTGCGCGTCATCAGCGCGGAGGGATACCGCCATATCGTTCGGCCCTTGGCCGCCGATGAGGCGGAGGGGTCTGAAGCAATGCGAACAACACCCACTGACTGAGGCTTTGCAATGGACGAGCAGGTACTGGCGTTTCAGCTATTCGCGATCGTCACCGTCATCCTCGGCGTATCCGTCGTCCTGTGGGCGATTCCGGTCCGACTGTGGATCGAGGCCGTCTCCGCGGGTGTCAGCGTGGGCATCGGCTCCCTCATCGGCATGCGCCTGCGCAAGGTGACTCCGGCAGCGGTGGTCCGCCCCCTCATTACGGCGACCAAGGCCGGCCTCGATCTCGACATAAACGCGCTCGAAGCACACTACCTCGCGGGCGGCCGCGTCGATCGGGTGGTCGGTGCACTCATCAGTGCCGACAAGGCGTCGATCGAGTTGGTCTTCAATCAGGCCGCGGCGATCGATCTCGCCGGACGGGACGTGCTCGAGGCCGTGCAAGTTTCGGTGAACCCGAAGGTCATCAATACGCCGAAGGTGGCGGCGATGGCCAAAGACGGCATTCAGCTCATCGCCATCGCGCGTGTGACCGTGCGTGCGAACATCAACCGACTCGTGGGCGGCGCCGGCGAGGAGACGATCTTGGCACGGGTCGGTGAAGGCATCGTATCCACCATCGGTTCAGCGGACACGCACAAGAAGGTTCTCGAGAACCCGGATGCTATCTCCAAAACCGTGCTCTCGAAGGGGTTGGATTCGGGGACCGCGTTCGAGATCCTCTCCATCGACATCGCGGACGTGGACGTCGGCAAGAACATCGGTGCCGAGCTCCAGACCGATCAGGCCGAGGCGGACAAGCGCGTCGCTCAGGCACGCGCCGAAGAGCGCCGCGCGATGGCGGTCGCGAAGGAACAGGAAATGAAGGCGCTCGTCGGCGAGATGAAGGCCGAGGTCGTGAAGGCCGAAGCGCAGGTTCCGCTAGCGCTCGCCGAGGCATTCCGGGAGGGGCATTTGGGGGTGATGGACTACATGCGGTACAAGAACGTCCAGGCGGACACATCGATGAGGCGAGCGATCGCGGGACCGGATGACAGCGGCTCGACCCCCCCTCCCCCGGAGTAGCGGGCGCAAGCGATGGAGGGCCTGGTCTTTATCGTTGTCATCATCCTCTTCTCGCTCCTGGAGGGCGTTCTCCGCAAGCAGAAGGCCGGACGGGCTCTGCCGCCCGGACAGGCGCCCGAGGAGGGGCAGTACGATCCCGCCCAGGAGGAGCAGTACGTGCCGACGTACGACGCCCAGCCCTCCTACGACGATCGCCCCTCACACGACGAGCCACCCTCCTACGACGATCGTCCCTCACACGATGAGCCACCCTCGTACGACGACCAGATCGACGACGACATGCCGGAGTACTCGAATCCCTACAGGACAGTGTCGCGGTCGAGCCCGGCCCCGCCGGAGACGCTGATCCCGAAAGACGTCTGGGAAGAAATCCCCGGGCTGGTGTCCGGGGTGCGACCGAGCGCCTTGCCAGCCGAGCCCGAGCCGCGGAGCGAGACCACGACCGTAGCACGTCGGGCGTCCTACCAGCCGACTCCGGAGCAGGAGCATGTCGTGCACCGCGCCCATGTGGGCTACGGAACGGACCCTTCCTCACGGGCGCCTTCGGAACAGGACGGGCTGGATCCGCTCGCGAAGCGCCTCGCTGCGGACGCCAGGGCAGTGCACCAAGTGTTATCGAGCCGGGACCCGCACGCGCTCCGGCAGGCGATCATTTTGCAAGAAGTTCTGGGACCGCCCGCAGCCTTCCGCGGAGACCCGTACGACCCCTAGTGTCCCGTGGTAGAAGTACAGTGGGCCGCTCGCAGCTAGAAGGCGCCGCGCTACATCTCTCCCCGCGCCATCTTCCTGAGAACCGTCTGTAGGATCCCACCGTTCATGTAGTACTCGACGTCGACCTGCGAATCGAGGCGTACGTTCGCCTTGAACGTCGTGGTCGCTCCGTTCTCAGCGGTTGCCGTGACATCGATCGTGCAACCGGGCTCCAGACCGTCGGCGATGCCCGTGATGTCGAACGTCTCGCGCCCATCGAGGCCGAGGCTCTGGGCCGTAGCGCCGCCCCTGTATTCGAGCGGAAGCACACCCATGCCGACCAGGTTGCTGCGGTGGATGCGCTCGAAGCTCTCAGCGATCACCGCGCGGACGCCGAGCAGCATCGTGCCCTTTGCGGCCCAGTCGCGCGAGCTGCCAGAGCCGTACTCCTGGCCTGCGAGCACGACCAGCGGTGTTCCAGCCTCCTGATAGCGCATGGAGGCCTCGTAGATCGGCATCTCCTCGTCGGTCGGGAAGTGGACGGTGTATCCGCCTTCGCGGCCATCCAGCAGCAGGTTCTTGATGCGCACGTTCCCGAACGTGCCACGCATCATGACCTCGTGGTTGCCCCGGCGTGATCCGAACGTGTTGAAGTCTTTCACCTCGACGCCGTTTTCGCGCAGGTACACTCCGGGCGGTTCGGCTTTTGGGATGGCTCCCGCAGGCGAGATGTGATCAGTCGTGACCGACTGCCCGAGCAGGGCCATCACGCGAGCACCGTGGATGTCGCCCACGGATGGGACTTCGAGCGTCATGCCCTCGAAGAACGGCGGCTGTTGTACGTACGTCGACTCGGAATTCCACTCGTAGAGGCTGCTCTCCTCGGGGAGGGGGAGCGCCTGCCAGTTCTCGTCCCCGGTGTTCACCACCTCGTACCGCTTCGTAAACATATCGGGTTCGAGAGCGCCGGAGACCGTCTCGGCTACCTCCTGAGCGGATGGCCAGATATCTGCCAGGAAAACCGGCTTCCCGTCGCTGCCATGGCCGAGGGGCTCGTTGTACAGGTCGATGTCTATGCGTCCCGCGATCGCATACGCCACCACCAACACCGGCGACATCAGGTAGTTGGCGCGCACCAGCGGATGGATCCGGGCCTCGAAGTTGCGGTTGCCCGAGAGCACCGAGGCCACCACCAAGCCGTTCTCTTCTACCGCCTCGTGGATCCTCTCCGGCAACGGCCCGCTGTTGCCGATGCACGTCATGCAGCCATAGCCGACGACATGGAAGCGTAACTGCTCCAGGAAGGGCAGTAGCCCCGCCTGCGTGAGATAGTCCGTCACGACCCCGCTGCCGGGTGCCATCGCGGTCTTGACCCACGGCTTCACGTCCAGGCCCCTCTCGACTGCCTTTTTCGCCAGCAGACCCGCACCGACCATCACCGACGGGTTCGACGTATTCGTGCAGCTCGTGATCGAGGCGATCACGATCGTACCATCTCCGATCTCGTAGCTTTCGCCGTCTGCCTCGACGGTGCAGGCCCGGCTCGGGCCATCGCTTCGAGCGACCGCCACGGACGGCTCGGCGCCGCCTTCGCCCGCCCAGCTCTCGCCGGTACGCTCGCCGTCGTCCGCGCCAAGCTTGCTAGCGTCCGCGAGCTCGAACCCCGCTGGCACGAGCGCCGGCAAGTCGCGCTCGAACGCGGCGCGCATGTCGGCCATGCGGATCCGGTCCTGCGGGCGTTTCGGACCGGCCAAGCTGGGCTCCACGGTGCCCAGGTCCAGCTCGATCGACGACGTGAACTCGGGGTCCGGGGTCTCGTCGGTGCGGAAGAGGCCGACCTCCTTGCTGATCCGTTCGACCCGCGTGGCCAACTCTTCCGACCGGCCCGTGCCGCGCAGGTAGGTGAGCGTCGAGTCGTCGACGGGGAAGAAGCCGATCGTGGCGCCGTACTCGGGCGACATGTTTGCTAGCGTCGCCCTGTCGGGCACAGCGAGGTTGCTCAATCCTGGGCCGTAATACTCGACGAAGCGGCCGACGCAGTCGTGCTCACGCAGCATTTCGGTGGCGCGGAGCACCAGATCGGTCGCGGTTGCGCCCTCCGGCAGGGTGCCGGAGAGCCTCATGCCGACGACCTCGGGTAGCAGCATGTAATACGGCTGGCCGAGCATCACAGCCTCGGCTTCGATCCCGCCTACTCCCCAGCCCACCACACCGAGCCCGTTGATCATCGTCGTGTGAGAGTCGGTTCCCACCAGCGTGTCGGGATAGGCCAACCACGTGCCCGCGTGCTCTCGGCGGTGGATCACCGACGCGAGGTACTCGAGGTTGACCTGGTGGACGATTCCGGTGCCTGGCGGCACGACGGAGAAGTTCTCGAATGCCTCGCCGGCCCAGCGGAGTAGCGCATAGCGCTCACGGTTCCGCTCGAACTCGCGCTCGACGTTCAGCCGAAACGCATCTTCGAAGCCGAAATAGTCGACCTGTACCGAGTGATCGATGACCAGATCCGCGGGGACCACCGGGTTGATTCGCTGCGGGTCGCCACCGAGCGCCTTGAGGCCGTCCCGCATAGCGGCCAAGTCGACGACCGCCGGTACACCCGTGAAGTCCTGAAGGACCACGCGGGTGGGCATGAAGGGTAGGTCGGCACCTGCGTTGCGCGGACTCCACTCGGTGACGGCCTTCACGTGCTCTTGAGATACGTAGCCGCCGCCGGCGTGCCGGAGGGCGTTTTCCAACAGAACCCGGATCGAGAAGGGAAGGCGGTCGAGCGAGTCGATCACGCCGTCTTCCTCGAGCTTGGACAGGCGATAAAAGGAAGTCGGCCCCTCGGGAAGGTCGACTGTGGTCAGCGCGCCGAAGGGGTCGAGTCCAGGGTCAGCCACGGTGGCTCCTGTGGTCAGGTACTCTGTGTTCGGGGGGCCTAATAATGGTCGAAGTGAAGGAGCGTGTCAGGGGCTTCCGGTTGAGCCGATGGCGGGTCTATGGTTTAGGTTGAGCGCCCTGGATGCGACCAGCTTTATGACGTGACGTGACCCCCTGAAACGAGACCAAAGTTGATGTTAGGATGCGGCTTTGGTCGCAGCTATCAGGGAGGAGGTCAGAATGAGTAGGAGACGACACACGCCGGAGCAGATCATCACGGCATTGAGAGAGGCGGAGGTGGGTCTGGCGAACGGCAAAACGGTGGCGATGGTGAGCCGGGAGTTGGGGATCAGCGAGCAGACGTACTACCGGTGGAGGCAGGAGTTCGGGGGGATGAAGGTGGATCAAGCTCGACGCTTCAAGGAGCTGGAGAAGGAGAACGCACGGCTAAAGCGAGCGGTGGCGAACCTGACGGTGGACAAGCTGATCCTGGAGGAAGCGACCAAGGGAAACTTCTGAGCCCCGAGCGCCGACGCAGGTGCGTGATGCATGTACGTCAGCGACTCGGGGCGAGTGAACGTCACGCGTGTCACGTACTGGGTCAGCCGCGCTCGACGCAGCGCCGGGTGAAGAAGCTACCTGGCGACGAGGAGGCGCTACGCACGGACGTGATACGGTTGGCGAGCCGGTTCGGCAGGTACGGGTATCGCCAGATCACGAACCTGCTGCGTATCGAGAGCTGGGAGGTGAACCACAAGCGTGTGGAGCGTATCTGGAGGCAGGAGGGGCTGAAAGTGCCCAGACGGCAACCGAAACGGGGTCGGTTGTGGCTCAACGATGGCTCGTGCATCCGGCTCAGGCCACTGCACAAGAATCACGTGTGGTCCTACGACTTCGTAAGCACGAGGACCCATGACGGCCGTGCGCTGAAGCTTCTGACCGTGCTCGACGAGTACACGCGGCAGTGTCTGGCGATCAAGGTCGGTCGAAAGACTCGAGCTCACGACGTTCTCGAGGTGCTCACCGATCTCTTCGCTCGGCACGGTCCGCCCGAGCATCTGCGCTCGGACAACGGGCCAGAGTTCACGGCGAAACTGGTGCGGAGATGGCTGGCCAGGCTGCGGGTCCAGACCCTCTACATCGCGCCGGGCAGTCCGTGGGAGAACGGCTACAACGAGAGCTTCAACAGCAAACTGAGAGACGAGTTCTTGAACGGAGAGATCTTCTACACACTGCCCGAGGCAACGGTACTCGTCGAGCAGTGGAGGCGGCTGTACAATACCGTCCGACCCCATCGTGCCCACGGCGGACTACCCCCCGCCCCAGAGACGATAAAACCATCGCCCTGGTTCCTCAGGATGCCCCAACTCCAGGGACCACCGATGGCTCGGGGTCTAACATAGGAAGTGGTACCGCAACTGGGGGCACCTCAGTAACCGTGGCGCAGGCGGTGTCGAGCATCGAGGTCACACCGGCGGGGCCGGTCACGCTCACGTCAATCGGGGCGACGCACGCACTCGGCGCAGTTGCGAAGGACGCGGGTGGCGCCACGGTCAGTGGTGTAACGTTCACCGGGGCCTCGGACGCCACCGGCGTGGCTACGGTGGCTAGCAACGGCACGGTCACCGCAGTGGCCGACGGCACTGCGCACATCACCGCCTCGGCCGGCGCGGTGACCTCCAACGCAGTGGCAGTAACCGTCACGGGGGAGGTCGCGAGCATCGAGGTCACACTCACGGCTGACCCTGAGGTTCGCGTCGATATCCTCGATCACATCCCCGTTCCCTCCCTAGGGATCGTTGTCGCGTTGACGGCGACAGCGAAGGACGCGGGAGGCGCCACCATCGACGGTGTCACGTTCACGTGGGCCTCGGACAACACTAGCGTAGCAACCGTGACTAGTGACGGCGTGGTCACGATCGTGGGCAACGGCACCGCGAACATCTCGGTGTCCGCAGGCGCCGTGACGGTCAGCGCAACGCTTCTGGTTGCGCAGGTGCTCGACAGCATCGAGGTCACACCGACGGGGCCAGTCCTGCTCACCTCAGTCGGCGCGACGCAGTCATTCAGCGCAGTGGCGAAGGACGAGGGCGGCACCGCGATCAGCAGCGTGACGTCGTTCACCTGGGTCTCGGACAATACCGGCGCAGCTACCGTGGCTAGCGACGGCACGGTCACCGCAGTGGCCAACGGAGGTGCGAACATCACCGCCTCGGCAGGCGCAGTGACCTCCAACGCAGTAGCGGTCACGGTCGCGCAGGCGGTCTCGAGCATCGAGGTGACACCGACGGGGCCGTTCACGTTCACGTCAGTCGGGGCGACGCAGTCACTCAGCGCGGTCGCGAAGGACGCGGGTGGCGCCAGCATCGGCGGTGTGACGTTCACCTGGGCCTCGGACGCCACCGGCGTGGCAACGGTGGCTAGCAACGGCACAGTCACCGCAGTGGCCAACGGCACTGCGAACATCACCGCCTCGGCGAGCGCAGTGACCAGCAACGCGGTGAGCGTCACGGTGGCGCAGGTCCTGGATGCCATTGCCATCTCCGCAGCATCGAGTGCGGTAGTGGGTGACTTCCTCACGCCGCTGACCGTGACGTTACTCGACGCACTTGGGACTGTCGTGTCCGACGCCACCGACATGGTCACGGTCGCGATGACGAACGACCCCACCGCGGTTGCAACGCTGTGGGGCACGACCACTGTATCCGCCGTCGCAGGGGTCGCGACGTTTGGCGGTATTTCGATCGACACGCCGGGCTCTGGCTTCGTGCTCACGGCTACTTCGGGCGCACTCACGCCTAGCGCCAGCTCGGGCATCAATCTGGTCCCGCAGTTCATGGAAGGGACCACCGTGGCGAGTGGTGCCGGCTCAGACGATGCCTACGAGGTGGTCCCGATAGGATTCACGTTCCCGTTCTATGGAACGGACTACACTGAGGCCTCGATCAACTCGAACGGGCTGATTACGCTGGGGACAGTCTGCGACGAGTACGATAACATGGACATTCCGAACGACAACTACGACTGCGATGGCTTCATCGCCCCCTTCTGGGATGATCTGGACCCTGGCTTTGACGGCGATATCTACTACGGGACGTCGGGCACGGCTCCGAACCGGACGTTCGTGGTCGAGTGGCGTGCCGTCCCAACCCTCGAGTGGTACTACGATTCGTACCTGACCTTCAACCTCATATTGTACGAGGGTTCGGGCGAGGTCGTATTCCAGTACGGCGAGATGTATAGCAACGATGCCGACGAGGCTACAGGGGGAAGCGCCACTATCGGGATCGAGAATCAGGCGGGAGACGTCGGACTGGAGGTCAGCTATGACACGGCCGCCGCCATCATCGAGGGAAGGGTCATGAGGTTCGCGTTCGTAAGCGGGAACTTCGTGCGGATTCGGTAGGATCAGCGAATCCCGGGGTTGGTGCTGGGCTCGGAACTGAGGAGGTGACGCGGCGGCCTTTCCAGTTACCCGATTCGTTACCCGATTAGTTACCGGACGGCTCGACGTCGGCAGGGAAGGCGACGATAATCCAGTAGATACTACACTTAGCCGGGGTGGCGGAACGGTAGACGCGGCGGCCTCAAAAGCCGCTGTCCGCAAGGACGTGCGGGTTCGATTCCCGCCCCCGGTATGCGAGCCCCGCGGGGTTCTTCGGCCTGCGGGCTTCGGCTCTTCGAGACCCACCAGATCGTGCGCACGCCACGACTGTTCGGCCTGTGGAACGCCTCCTCTCGTCGAGCGCCTGTCTCTCGGTGAACATGAGAAGCTCGGGCGAGAATGGCTTCTCCAGGATCGTCGCGGCCTCCATACCGGATTCGAGCGGCCTCTCGCCGTTCGTCGCCAGCGTGCACTGCCCTTGGGAGGTCCCCGCCGCAGCGATATACTAAAGATTGCGCAGCCACTGGACACCCCGACGACTGTCGGTCGAAGGAGGGAGCATGGGGGAGAATGGAAACGAGGTGAGCAACACTCTCTCGATCCGAGACAACCGGACAGGCAAGGAGTACGACGTCGACATCCTCGACGGGGACGTCATCCGGGCTATGGACCTGCGCCAGATCAAGGTCAACGACACGGACTTCGGGATGATGGCCTACGATCCGGCGTTCACGAACACGGCGTCAACGCGCAGCACCGTGACGTACATCGATGGCGGGAAGGGCATTCTCCGCTACCGTGGCTATCCGATTGACCAGTTGGCTGAGCGGAGTTCGCATCTCGAGGTAGCGCATCTGCTGCTCCATGGTGAACTGCCGACCCAGTCCGAGCTCGACAAATTCACGCACGACGTGACGACCCACACCTATGTGCACAAGAACATCGCGGAGCTTTTCGAAGCATTCCGGTACGATGCGCATGCGATGGGCATGGTCATCAGCGGCGTCAGCGCGCTCTCGACCTTCTATCCGGAAGCCAAGAACATCGAGGATGCGGACTGTCGCTGGCGGCAAATCGTGCGTCTGGTCGCGAAGATGCCGACGCTGGCGGCCTATGCGTACCGGCACCACAGAGGGCTTCCGTTCGTGTATCCGGAGAATGAGCTCTCCTATACGGCGAACTTCCTCAGCATGCTGTTCCGGGTCGGGACGCGCGAGTACAAGCCGAGCCCGGTGCTCGAGCGGGCACTGGACGTGCTCTTCATCTTGCACGCGGACCACGAGCAGAACTGCTCAGCCACGACGATGCGCGCCATCGGTTCGTCGCGCGGGGATCCGTACTCCGCGCTCGCTGGTGGCATGGCCGCACTTTATGGCCCGCTACACGGGGGCGCCAACGAGGCTGTGTTGCGCATGCTCAATCGAATCGAGCACGTCGACAACATCCCGGCATTCATGGAGGGCGTGAAGAAGCAAGAAGAGCGCCTGATGGGCTTCGGTCACCGGGTGTACAAAGCGTACGATCCACGGGCCAGCATCGTCAAGCGCACAGCTGATGAAGTGTTCGAAGTAACTGGACATAACCCACTATTGGACATCGCTTTGGAGCTAGAGAACATCGCCCTGAGCGAGGACTACTTCGTCGAGCGAAACCTGTATCCGAACGTCGACTTCTATTCGGGCATCATCTACCAGGCGATGGGCTTCCCGGTGGAGCTCTTTCCTGTGCTCTTCGCGATCCCGCGCACGGTCGGATGGCTCGCCCAGTGGCAGGAGATGTTGACAGATCCTGAGCAGAGGATTGCGCGACCGCGTCAGGTATATGTCGGCGAGGATGCTCGGGACTTCGTACCTATCGGCGAGCGTGGGTAGGGGGATCCTCCCTGACGGTCGTTGGGAGGGATCCTGAGTCAACCGACCTGCATCGACCTGGAGCACCTCCGACTCGAAGGGGCGATCGCGTGCTACCTCATCGACGCGGGGGAGCCGACCATCGTCGATCCGGGTCCCAGCACCGCCGTGGAGCGGTTGGTGACTGAGCTGCAGTCCCATGGGGTAGGCGCAAAGGATCTCCGACACATCGCATTGACCCACGTCCACCTCGATCACGCCGGTGCGACCGGGCATCTCGCCCGGCTCTTCCCGAACGCCACCGTGCATGTTCACGAGGATGGTGCGTCTCACATGGTGGATCCGGAGCGGCTCGTCGCGAGCACGCGCCGGACGTTCGGAGATGCACATGACGGCCTTTGGGGTGAGATGAAGCCAGTTCCGGCAGATCGCATCGAAGCGTGGCGCTCCGGGGAGCCCGGGCCGTGCCGTGAGCTGCTTCCCATTGCGACCCCCGGACATATCGCGCATCACCTGGCGTATCTGGACGAGCGTGACGGCACGCTGTACGCGGGTGATGCAATGGGTATCGTGCTGTCCGGTGGACCCTCGCACCCTCCGACGCCACCGCCCGCGGTGGATCTGAGAGCGTGGAAGCGGACGTTGCACGAGATCGGTGAGATCGGACCCGAACGGTTTGGGGCGACGCACTTCGGGATCCACGGTGACGTCGAGACGCGTCGTGTGCAGCTCCAGTCACGTCTCGACGCGTTGGAGACACGGGTGAGGGCGGGCATGGCTGCAGGTGATGAGGAGGACGCGGAGCGCTACGATGACGAGGTGCGTGAGGAATTCGCGCACTTCATGGGCGAAGATCGTGTCAATCGGTACTTCGACATGTTCTCGGGGGCCGTCGATTGGGAAGGGGTCGCATTTTATCTGAAAAGGAATCCCTAGCGGGCCGACCACGGTCTGCACAGGTAGCTGGAGTCTAGCAATGGGTCGGGAACTATCTCTGTGGCGTGGCGTGGTCGGCCTCGGAGCGTTCGTCGTATTTCAAGGCGGACTGGCGCCGGAGGCGCTTACGGCGCAAAAGAGCGACGAAGTACGCAGGCCGGTACCGGCGCCCGTCGTTCTCCCGCCGTTCTACCAGCGTTCGTTAGAACGCGGGTGGCGCGGTGTGGACGGCAGCCCCGGACATTCGTACTGGCAGCAATCGTCTTCGTATGAGATCGAGGCTCGGCTCGATCCTGAGACCTCGGAGCTGGAAGGCACGGTTCGCATCCTGTACGTGAACAATGCGCCCGCGACGTTGCCAACCGTTTGGCTTCATCTGCACCAGAACTTGTATCGGCAAGGCTCGCCGAGGAGTGGCTCCGAGGAGATCACGGACGGTATTCGGCTGACCAGCGTCTCGGCGGACGGTGAGGAGCTCGAGGAGATAGAGGAGATAGAAGTCGACGATGGTCCCGGCTACGGGGTGAGCGGTACGCTGATGCAGCTTGCCCCGGGCTTCCCAGTGGAGCAGGGCGATACGCTGGAGCTCGAGATCAGCTGGAGAGAGACGATTCCGCAGAACGGTTCCGGCCGTATGGGGCACTCCGACAAGGAGATGTACTTCATCGCGTACTGGTTTCCTAAAATGGCGGTCTTGGACGACCTCCGCCTGTGGGACGCGCAGCCGTACCTGGGAGCCGCAGAGTTCTACGACGGGTTCGGGGACTACACCGTCTCCATTTCCGTGCCCGAGGGCTGGACGGTGATGGCAACCGGCGAGCTCCAGAACCCCGATGACGTGTTCTCGGCGCTCACGCTCGACCGTCTCGAAGAGGCGTCGACCTCCGACGAGCTCGTGATGATCGCTGGGCAAGCCGAGCGCGATGCGGGCACCGTGACCGCTTCCGGAACGGACGGCTGGCTCACCTATCGCTTCGAAGCGGACAACGTGCGCGACTTCACCTGGACCACCTCCAACCTTCAGCGGTGGGACGCGACGTCGGCAGTCGTGCTCGACCGGGACGAGGACGACGAAGATGACCGCGTGCTGATCCATTCGTTCTGGCGTCCTGAGCGCGCCCCGCTTTGGGCGCAGCAATGGAAGTACGCCAAGCAGTCGATCGAGCACCATTCGGTGTACACGGGCTTTCCGTATCCGTGGTCGCACATGACTTCGGTCGAGGGCGCGGACATCATCGACGGTGGCATGGAGTTTCCCATGCTGACGCTGATCGGGCCGTACGAGGACGGGGATGCGCAGGCGCTCTTCAACGTCACGTCGCACGAGCTTAGCCACATGTGGGTGCCGATGGTCGTCGGCTCCAACGAGAAGCGCCACGCG
The DNA here is from genome assembly GCA_965226625.1 of Longimicrobiales bacterium. Classification (GTDB taxonomy): domain Bacteria; phylum Gemmatimonadota; class Gemmatimonadetes; order Longimicrobiales; family Gaopeijiaceae; genus UBA1138. Next base: position 978,035 of record CBDDDK010000003.1, on the reverse strand, counting down.
TGGATGGACGAGGGCTCCGCTACTTTCCTGGAGGACCAGAGCCGGATGGAGTTTTGGCCGGGAGTGGACCACCACCGGGTCGAGGCAGCCAACTACCTCCAGGTCGCTACCGCCGGCTTGGAGCAAAGCATGATGCGGCATGCCGACTGGTACGAGCCCGGTCCTGGTGGTAACGCCGCGTCGTATGCGAAGCCGGCGACGCTGATGGTCGCGCTTCGTGAGCTATTGGGGCAGGAGACGTGGGAAGAGGCGTACCGGGCCTTCATCTCGGAGTGGGCGTACAAGCACCCCACGCCTTGGGATTTCTTCGCCACGTTCGAGCGCTTCGCCGAACAGGACCTCGATTGGTTCTGGACATCCTTCTACTTCGAGACGTGGACGCTCGACCACGCGGTTGGCACGGTCCGCGCGCGTACGTCTGGTGGCGCCACTGTGACCATCGAGGACCGCGGCTTTGCTCCGTTCCCCGCGACGGTCCGTATCCGGACATCGACGGGCGAGCAGATCGATGAAACGATCCCGGTCGATCACTGGCTCGACGGCAACAAGAGCTTCGAGATCGAAGTCCCGGCGGGGGTGGGGTCGGTGACTCGCGTCGAGGTCGATCCGTCCGGCTACGTGCCCGATGTGGACCGCACCAACAATTTCTGGCCGAGGGGCTGATCGGGCGAATTATTACTCTTGGCCACCCGCGACGCGGCCATGTCCGCGTCGATACTCGAGCGACTCTGGTACATCAGGTCGACGCCGCTTGGCTCACCCTCCCCCGCCACCTTCGTCCTTGAAGCCGATGAAGAGGCACAGCGCGAGCAGTGCCAGGTTCGCAGAGGCGCGTGAGAACGCCTCCGGGGGCACGCCCATGAGCGGTCCCGTGAACGAAGTGACGAGCGCCCCTACAAACGCGAGCGCGGCGAGTCCAACGCAGGCCTTCGCAATACCGTCCATCGTGCCTCCGAGCGTAGAAAGGGATCCCCACCGCCGACCCAACCCCCTGCATGGTAGGTGAGGGACCGTCAAGCGCAAGTAACCCAGGTACATGTATACTAAGTTCCGCCACACTTCCAGGACGGAGCCGATGGGCGCTCAGCGGCCGATGACTCCCACAGACCTCCACGTGCTCTTGGTGCTCAGCCGCTGTCCCCTGCTGGCGAGCGCGCTCTTCCCCCAGCTGAGGGCCATGCTTACCCCCAGCTCTTGATGCCTGGAGGGTTCTGGCGCAGCGGCGTAAGGTAGCGAAACGGGCTCGGACCATGGCGATCCGGGTCGACCCAGGACTCGAGTGCGCCGGGCAGGGAGGCGTGCAGGTCCTCGAGATCCTCTTGAGGACCCTCGCGAACCGCCAGGAGGCCGTTCTCGAGGCTCGAGCCGTGCTCCCCGTCGTTGCCGTCCGCGGCCGCCGCGTACGTCTTCGACATCCCCCCCCGTCGTACGGGTGTTCCGGACACCCTCAACGCCCCCACTTCGTACGCGATCACGTTGAGCGTATTCCCGTCTTTCTGCAGTCGGCCGCGCACCGTGAGGAAGGGCTCCATGCGCACGGCATTGCGGTCCCGTTTGTAGATATCAGGCTTCACAATCACGTTTATAGGACCGTGCTCATCTTCCATCAGAACAAAGACATAGCCCTTTGCAGTTCCAGGTCTCTGTCGAGTGGTTACGAGACCTGCGACGCGCACTGTGCTGTGCTGGCGCAGGTGCGGAAGGCGGTCCGAGGAGATGGTTCCATCGGGCAGGACACCCTTCAGAAGCGTGAGCGGATGCAGGTGCGCCGAGAAGCGCAGCATGCGGTATTCGGCGACCATACGGTCCGTCGGTCCCAGGTCCGGGAACGAGATGCTCGCATACGGATCCGCAAGCTCCAATTCGGTCTGCGCGTGGTCCTCCCGTCCGCCCGTGCGCTCGTTGTCGGTCTCGGGGCCGAGCCAGAGACCCGCTTGCCACAGCAATTCCCGCCGGGTGAGGCCGAAGTCGCTGAATCCGCCCACCCAGATGAGGTTTTCTATGGCAGGCCGCTTTAATGAGGCCGGCGTACGGCGCAAAAAATCCGCGAGCGAGGCGTACGGGCCGCTTTTCTCCCGTTCTGCGACGATCCGCTCCGCGATTTCAGTGCCCCAACTGCGTACGAAACCAAGCCCGATACGTAAGTCGTCCCCTTCGGCGGCGCAGGTGACCTGGCTCTTGTTCACATCGGGCAGGAGGGTCTGAATACCGTTCCTACGCGCGTCCCGCCCCAGGGCATCGAGTGAATAGAAGCCCATGGGCTGGTTGTTGAAGAGCCCGACGTAGAATTCGATCGGGTAATAGTGGCGTAGCCACGCGGACTGGTACGCCAACAAGCCGAATGCGGCTGCGTGGGACTTGGGGAATCCGAATTCGCTGAACGCGGTGACCTGCGTGAAGATTTCCCGCGCGGTGGTCTCATCCATGCCGTTGGCCATCGCGCCCTTCTGGAAGTCGCCCCAGTGCGCTAGCAGCGCCTCTTTCGAGCGTTTACGACTCATCGCACGGCGTAGCTCCTCCGCTTGACCGTCCGAGAAGGACGCGAGCGCCTGACAGACTTTGAGCACCTGATCCTGGAAGATGATCACGCCCAGCGTCTCCCCGAGCGCTTCCTTCAGCAGCGGATGGGGGTAGGGGACCTCGTAGTCCGGGTTGTCACGCAGCATTTCGCGGCGTCGCACGTACGGGTTCACCGCGCCACCGACGATGGGACCGGGGCGCACGATGGCTACTTGAACGGCCAGATCCTCGAGGTTCCGCGGCTTCGTGCGCCGGAGCATCTGTATCTGGGCCCGGCTCTCGACCTGGAAGAGCCCGACGGTGTCTCCCGAGCAGATACGGTCGTAGAGGACCTCGTCCTCGAAGTCGATGCGGGACAGGTCGGGAGCTTCCCCGTGCCGTTCCGCGATCAGGTCGATGCTTTCTTCGACTAGTGAGAGCATGCCGAGCGCGAGGAAGTCGATCTTGATGAAACCCGCGTCCTCGCAGGAATCCTTGTCCCACTGGCACAGCACTCGGCCTTCCCAGGCGGCGGGCTCGAGCGGGACGATCTCCACCAGCGGGCGGCTAGAGATGATCATGCCGCCCACGTGCTGGGAGATATGGCGAGGCAGGCCGGCCACGTCTTTGGCCAAAGACCCCAATAGGCGCCACAATTGGGCGTCCGCGCGGTCTTTGAACTCCGGCAGCGCTGCGATTTCGTCCGCGAGGCCTGCCGCGGAACGGTGTTCGGAGAGCTTCGAAAGCTTTTCCAGCTCTCCCATCGGCAGGTCGAGCGTTTTTCCGATCTCCCGAACCGCGGACTTCAATCGATAGGTGGGGAAAGTACAGACGAGTCCGGTGTGCTCGGAGCCGTACTTCTCGTAGACGCGTAGGATGAGCTGTTCCCGGATGTCCCTTGGGAAGTCGAGGTCGATGTCAGGCACGCTGCGCAGGGCTTCGTTGAGGAATCGGCCCAGGAAGAGGTTGTTCTTCACCGGATCGATGTGCGAAAGCCCTATCAAATAGCAGATGATCGACGATACCGAGGAACCACGTCCACGGCCGGGGGGGAGACCCGAACAGGCTCGCGGGGCGTCTCCGCGGACTTCCCGCGCGACCTGGACGGCCAAGTCCATGATGTCGCGGTAGACGAGAAAAAATCCCGCGAGCCCGTGGAGATCCACGAGCCTCAATTCCGTGTGCAGACGGTCCTCGGCGTCCCTTTCCTGCGAACTGCCGGGTTCATAGAGCGTGGATATCTTGGCCAGGCAGATCGCGGAGAGTGTCTCGAGTGCTTCACCTCGCGCCGATCCCTCGAAATTCGGGAACTCGTAGCCGAGATCTTCCGTCAGATCGAAGACGGCGCATCGTTCGGCGATGAGCAGCGTGTTCGTGAGCGCTTCGGGTCGGCTTTGGAAGCGGTTACGCATCTCCCACGGCTCGGCGAGGTGGAAGAGCCGGTTGGCTCGCCGTGCCCCGTGCGCGCTGTCGAGCGTCGCTAGGTTCTTGATGGAGACGAGCACGTCCTGGAGCCGATGCCGTTCGGGGCGATGATAGTGCACGTTTCCGGTCGCCACGACGCCGAGTCCCAAACGCCCGGCGAGCCGAGCGAGCGCCTTGTTGCGTGCCGTATCTCCCTTCACGGCATTGTCTTGCAGCTCCACGAAGACGCTGCCAGGCCCGAACGCGTTCACGAGCTGCCGAGTCATCTGCTCGGCTTCGGCGACCGATGAACCGAGCGCGGCCGCCACGGGGCTCTTCCCGCACCCAGTCAGCAGGATCAGCCCCTCGCAAAGCTCGAGCAGAGAGGGCAGGGGGAGCCGTACATCGCCTCGCTCTGAACCCATGTGAGCCTCGGTGAGTAAGCGGCACAGGTTTGCGTAACCCTGAGGTGTTTCGGCCAAGAGCGTGACGTGATGCCCGCTCGCGGGCTCCTCGAGGCCGGGAAAGCACTCTCGGAGGGTGACTTCCGCGCCCGTGATCGGCTGGAGATTGGCACGTTTTGCCGCGTGGGCGAATTCCATGGAGCCGTAGAGCCCGTTGTGGTCCGTGAGCGCGAGCGCCGGGTAGCCGAGCTCTGCCGCGCGCATCGCTAGTTCTTGAGGATGCGATGCGCCGTCCAGGAACGAAAAACCCGAATGGCAGTGCAGTTCGACGTAGGGCATATTCATGGAAACCGAAGATAAACCGAAAGTCGAAGTCGTGCAATGAAGCTTTAACGGCGGTCGATCGCGAAATTGGGTCACTGAGCTGAGAGCGCGGTGGGCGGCGACAATTAGCTGTCTCTCTCCATAGCTCACAGCCTTGCCGACCTCCTACCCCTCCCTCTACCATCGGCACTCACCCTGACCGAAGAGACCCGTATGGCCGATGTCGTCTACACCGCCGAGATCAAGATCAAGCGTCTCCGGGGCCCGCATCGCCACGCGTGGCTGCCTGCGCACGACGGACCCGTCGAGTTCGGCGTGCACAGCGCGATTGCTGAGCACTACGGTGTGGAGCCCGAGCGCGAGATCACGACCACCCTCGACTACGTGATGGCCGCCACCGGCGGCTGACTAACGGGGACCTTCGGAGGCGCGCTGGAGGCGCGCGGAATCAATGCGAGTGACGGGGCCCTGACTGCGGACGTGCGGGGCGAGGTCGAAAAGGAAGACGACGGCGTGATCGTGATCCGCCGCATCCATGTGATGTACTTCTTGAAGGCGGAGGAGGTGTACCGGGAGATGATTGAGCGGGTGCACGACTTCCATGCGGATAAGTGCCCGGTCTACCGGTCGATCCGCACCTCGATCGACATCACGACGGACTACGAGTTGGACGGTGCGTAGCAGCCCGTGATGCCTCGAATCTGCCCCAAGGGCGTCTTGCCCTCGCTGAGCAAATCACTGCACGCCACGCACACACGGTCCGACATGCTCTCTTGGCCTTTCTTCAGGTAGGACCGCCGCGCGGGCGCTGATTGAGGTGCTGTGAGGGATTCCGAGGAACGGGTACGCGTGGCCCGAGATCGTGTGCGTCACCACCCTCGCCTGGCGGCTGGATCGAATCTCCCGAGCCAAGTAGCTCATGAGCTTGTCAGGGTGGGAGAAGAGACTAACATGGATCCTTGTCAGAACCGCTACGCTTGGAAAGGAACGAGGTGTTGAACGTTACTCAGCCCCCAGCGGAACCGTCGCTCGCAGAGATCGCCCGAGCGCTCGTGGCGGACGGCAAGGGCATCCTCGCCGCGGATGAGAGCCTACCGACGATCGAGAAGCGCTTCCGGACGATTGACGTTCCATCGACGGAGGAGGGACGGCGCTCGTACCGCGAATTGCTCTTCACGGCGCCGCGTGTCGACCAGTATATCAGCGGAGTGATCCTGTTCGACGAAACGACGAACCAAGTCGATGCGTCGGGCACGCCGCTGACCGACCTACTGAAGGCTCGCGGGATCATTCCTGGCGTGAAGGTCGATCGTGGAGCCAAACCGCTGGCAAAATCTCCGCGCGAGAAGGTGACAGAGGGCCTGGATGGACTTCGCGAGCGCCTCCATGACTATCACGAGAAAGGTCTTCGCTTCACGAAGTGGCGCGCAGTCATCGCCATTGGCGACGAGCTTCCCACGCCCTATTGCGTTCGCGCCAACGCAGATGGGCTAGCCCGATTCGCAGCGCTCTCGCAGGAAGCGGGGCTAGTCCCGATCGTGGAGCCGGAGGTGCTCATCGACGGCGATCACACGATCGACCGGTGCTACGATGTGACTGAATCCACTCTCCACTGCGTCTTCGACGTGCTCCACCACCACCGCGTTGACTTGGACGCCATGCTTCTCAAACCCAACATGGTACTGTCCGGGAAGAGCTGCCCGGATCAGGCCGCGGATGACGTCATCGCGGACATGACCGTGCGGTGCCTGCTGCACTCGGTCCCGGCGGCGGTCCCCGGTATCGTCTTTCTTTCGGGTGGGCAGACATCCGAGCAGGCGACGGAACGGCTGAACGCGATGAACGCTCGCTCGCCCGAGGCACCGTGGCAGCTGAGCTTCTCGTACGGTCGGGCCCTGCAAGAAGCGCCGCTCGGCGCCTGGCGGGGGGACCCCGCCAACACCGAGGCGGCTCAGCTCGCGCTGTGCCACCGAGCGAGGCTCAACGGCGCCGCCCGGTACGGGCGATACGCGTGGGAGATGGAGAGCGAGGTCGAGGTTGCAGAAGGCGGCGCGGACGCGGCTTGAGCGTGCCTAGTGTCCTGTCCCAGAAGTTCGCCGGCATTCGGGCACCAATACATCCACCCTGGCTGCGTAGCTCCTCCTCAAAATAGCCCTGCTAGTACTCGTCGTCGCGCCTCGCCAGGGCGGCGCCTCGGCACCCTCGGTGCACGCCGAACTTCTGGGACAGGACACTAGATACCTCCGGCTGAAGGGACGTGAGAGTATCGCTCTAGCGGTCCGAGGATGCTCCTTGCGAGTCGGGCCAGCGGATAAGATACACGATCCCGAACGCCACGCCCGACGCGATGATTCCCAACAGCGTTCGGTCGAACCAGGGCGAAGCGAGCCAAGCGGCGGTGCCGGTCCGCTTCGCAAGTTCCACGGTGATCAGTATCGAGGCTCCCACGCCGATTGCGGCGAGCGCTTCGGGTACGCCGGCCCGGCGCGTGTGCAGACCGACGACGATCGGTACAAAAAGGCTGACGCTCATGACCGAGTAGAAGATCGTCAGTGAGCCGATGACGGTCGGGATCACGAACACCAGCAGAATCCCCAGCGCCCCCCCTGCCAGCGCCGCCAAGCGAGCCGCCTTCAAGACCTGCGCGTCCGACGCCTCCGGTGCCACGTACCTCTTGTAGATGTCCTTGGACAGTGACGTGGACAGCATGAAGAGGATCGTGTCCGCGCTGCTCACCTCGGCGGAGAAGACGGCGGCGAGGGCGAGCGCACCGAACAAAGTGGGCAGGCCCAGAGTCAGTACTGTCGGGACGGCGAACTCGGGGTTGGCCAGCGTGGGATCGTAGACTCGTGCGATCATGCCCAGCAGCGCCGGAGCGAATGCGAAGAGCAGCAATACGAAGCCTTGGGCGGCGATCCCGATGCGCAGCGCGCGCTGGTCCCGGCACGCATAAGCCTTTTGCAGCAGTCCCGGGGAGATGATGAAGGCAGGCACGATCAGCGCGACGTAGACGAGGCCGGAGCTGGAAAAGAAGTCGAGATATTCCGGGCCGGGTGCGGCGGCGGTTACAGCCTGCCAACCGCCAGCCATCGACAACGCTAGCGGCACGGCGATCACGAAGCCGACGAGCAGCACGACGAGCTGGACGACGTTCACCCACGCGGATGTGAGCAGACCGCCCGCGCTGAAGTAGGCGGTCATCACGATGCCGCCCATGAGCGCTCCAACCCAGCGCGGCGCGCCGAGCACCCATTCGAGGATCTCTGACATCGCGATCAGTTGAGCGGCCAGAATCGCCAGGGTCGCAAACCAGAGCAGGGCAGCGATTGTCGCGCGCACCGCACTCCCGTAGCGATGCTCGAGGTAGTCGCCGGCAGTATATAGGCCGTGCTTCGTCGCGATCCGCCAGATGCGGGGTCCGACCCAGGTGGCGAGCAAGATCGAGCCGATTCCGGCGGACCCGACGAACCACCAAGCGGAGAGCCCGAAGTCGTACCCTAGGCCCGAGGCGCCGATGATCGAGCCGGCTCCGATGTTCGCTGCGAGGAAGGTCGAGAAGGTCAGGCCCGGTCCCAGCTTCCGGTCGGCCACGAAGAAGCTGTCGCTGCCCGCGACGCGCCTCGAGATCCAGAGCCCGAAGACGACGAGCGCGATCGAGTAGCCCAGCAGCATGCCGAGCTGGAGCGCGACGGGTGCGTCGGGGTCGGGGTTCACGCGGTTGCGATCAGCCTAACGCCCCAGATCCGAAACGCTCGGGATGCCCGGCAATCCTTCCGCCAACCTCACCGCTCTGAGAATAGCTTCCGCCATTACGTCGGCGGCCAAGGCGCCGATCACCGTCACGTTCGCCAGTCCTTCGAGCTCGCCGGTAGCGAGCGAGAAGACGGTGTCCCCGTCGCCCGTCGTGTGCGCGGGATAGATCGTGCGCGCGAGCCCGTCCTGCGCCATCTGCGCGACCTTGGTCGCCTGTGCTTTCGTGAGCGTGGCGTTCGTGGCGACCACGCCGATCGTAGTGTTCGCGGCGGGCTCGATCTGTGGCTCTGCGCCGCGTCCGCCGGAGGCGCGGAGCAGGAGGCGCGCGTCCGCGAAGCCGCTCCCGTCCTCAGTACGCACGCCGGCCACGACCTCGCCGGTCGCCGGATCGATGATGTCCCCGACGGCGTTCACAGCGACCGCGGCGGCGACGACCAGGCCGTTCTGAAGCCTAGCCGACGCCGTACCGAAGCCACCCTTCATGGAGCGGCCGGGACCGCCCATCTTGCCGACAGTGGCGCCTGCTCCGGCTCCGACGGACCCTTCGGTGGCGGCCTCGGACGACGCGGCTTGGGCCGCCGCGAAACCACACTCGGGCCCCGGGCGGATCTTGTCATCGCCCTCGAGGCCCAGGTCGAAGAGGATCGCCCCGACGACGATCGGCACGACTTTCCCCCTACCGACTGCCCATCCGATGTCGCGCTCGTCCAGGTATCGCATGACACCCGACGCGGCGTCTAGGCCGAAGGCGCTCCCTCCCGACAGCACGACCGCATGTACCTGATCGACCATGGTGACCGGGTCGAGCAGCGCGATCTCACGGCTGCCCGGCGCGCTGCCGCGCACGTCCACGCCGCCGACGGCTCCTCCCCGCGCCAGCACGACGGTGCAGCCCGTGGGCCGTTCGCTCAACGTGTGGTGGCCGAGCTCGATGCCCGGTACCGCCGTGATGCCCCACGCGTCCATGCCGGGTTCTCCCTGGGCCTCGAGTGGCCCATGCGAGATCGGGGCCCCCGAGAGGAGGGCCCCGACCATGAGCATCCGTGACTTCGTCTTCACGTCAGTCCTCGAGCATCAACGGGTCTCCGCTGGCACCGCGGGTTGTGCGGGCGTGGTTCCGTCGATCGCGAAGCAATAGAAGAACCCGTTCCCACCGGTGCCTATCAAGTCGTCCTGACTGCAGCCGCGCGAACCGTGAGCGGAATTCCACGAGCTGCCGTTGTCGCCGCCGCCTGTCCGGTCATGGTGGCCCACGCGGGTGCTGCCTTCGCCGTTGGTGGTCCAGTCGTCGCAGTTGGTGTTGCCCTCACCCATGAACACGGTCCCATCGAGGTTGGAACCCGTGAGGATGTCGTGCATGTTCGGATCGTCGCCGCGTCCGTTCGCCTGCATACCCTTCTCCGAAAGAATCGACTCCTTCGTGAGGTCGGCGGCGTCCGAGTGAAGCGCAGTGACGTCCGCCGCGATCATGTCTCCGGCATAGTTGTACCACGGCCCAGAACCGATGCGGTCGCGAGCGTTCACCGCCGGCTGGCCACCACTCGCCAGTGCGCTCAGGTACGCGTGCCACGTCAGGTCGCCGGCGCCCGCGGCGTTCGCGAGGTTTTCGCAGTGCCCGTCCGCACCGTCGAGGCCTCCGAGGTTCGCTCCGTCACCCGAACCCGCGCTGGTGATGAAGAAGCTCATGTTGGCGTTCTGTGCGGCGGCTGGGGCAGCCGCAACGAGTGCCAGGACGGCGAGGGCAGTGATCATCTTGTTCACAGTGGTCTCCTGGTGGGGTTAGCGGCTCACCGGATGTGCTTCCGGCTCGTCTCCTCTGCGAGATGTCTGCGCAATGTCTGGGGGACGAGCGGAACCGGCAATAGGTGAGTCGCGGAGAAGGCTAGAGACACGCCGACCTACGCCTCCGGGCAGACCCACGTCAGGACTCGAATCTCGTCATTTCCGTCCCCGCAGCTCCCGGCGGTGGACCGGGCCGCGATCCCGACCTCGACGAAATCTTCGCGACACGTACCGGCACCCGAGCCGTCGCAATGCACGATGTGCCACGGCCCACCGCTGAGCTGCTGCGACGAACCGATCATGGGCACACAAGAGAAGTCGATCGTCGTCTCCACACGTTGTCCTCGTCGGATGCGGAAATCACCTTCGCTCGGCTCTATCCCCAGGTCCCAGTCACCGATCCCGACCTCCTCGAACTCGCGCACGGGCATGCCGGGAATGAGCGGCTCCTGCAGTGGGTCTCCTGGCTGAGGGATGCGCCAGTGACCGGTACTCACCGAGATGTGCGCGCTCAGGATGCCGACGAGCAGGTCGCGGAACTCTCGGTCGATAAAGACTAGACGCAGGCCCTGGGAGACATACGCGATCGGCGGCTGGGACATCGGCGTGACGAGGCGGGCGGCGTTTCCGGCGTATGACCGGACGATAGGGTCCACAACCGGGCGGTCGGTGCTCGTCGTAGGGGCCTCGCTTTCCGCCTGGGAGCGGTCGGCGCACGCGACCAGCGCGATGACGGGGGTGCCGAGCCCCGCGGCGCCCAGACGTAGCAGGAACGTTCGGCGGTCCCAGGGCTTCGTCATTGGTGGCTCCTGCACGGTCTGAACGAGCGGTTCGCTAGAGACCTGCGAGCGCCTGGCGCTGTCGCTCGAGCCGGTTCTCCCGCTCGCTCGCGAAGCGCACGATCCCCTGGAAGATGGATTCCGCGTCGAGCCTCGCTTCGGCGATGACGTCGTCCTCGGTCCCGCCGGTCCGCCAGCGATCGTCATGGTCCGCGTACAGCGAGTACTCCTCCGTGAGCGGACCGAGGTCGGGCAAGGGAGGCACTCGCTTGGTCATCGTGCTGACGACCATGCTGTCGTAGCGCGAAGCGTCGAAGTAGATGTGGTTTCGGTAGTCCGGGGGCTGATAGGCGAAGAGCTCCGGACTGATCACCGCCGCGATCCGCACGTTGATACCATCAGCGTTCAGCCGATCGAGGATGCTCACCAGGTTGACCGTCGAGCTGGAGCCTTGGGTCCAGACGGTTCCCATGGGCGGTAGGTCCGGATCGTAGTCCCGGATCAGGTAGATGCCCTTCGCTGCGGCCTTGGGATCGGAGTCGGCGAACTGGGCGCGGTCCGCCACCGGAGCGTCGGGCCGAGCCACATGGATCGTGATGATGCCGACCTCTTGCGTTCCCGCCGCATTGGCGACTGCCGCGAAATAACCGGGGGCGACGTCGTTGTAGTCCCAGAAGTACAGGTTGATGATCTGTCCGCGTGGGAAGAGCGTCCACACCTGCGGCGCGAAGATTCCAAAGTGCGTGCGTGCGTCCGCCGCGGTCTCGGGCCCCGAGTGACCCGCCAGAATCGTGAGCACGCCCAACTGGAACGGGCTGTCCTGACTCTGCTGGCTGAACACGCGCGCCGGCGTATACATGAGCGGGGTGAACGCGCCGTAGGTTCCTGAGAGACCCCAAACTCCCGAGTGAACCGACGGATCGAGCGACGTGGTCTGGCTCACCAATCCGATGATCGTGGACACGTTGACGGCCTCCTGGATCGGAGCCTTGAGGCGTGTGCCGCCCCGGTTGCGCACCGGATCGTAGTGCCCGAAGAAGTGCGAGTTCTCAACGTTGATCGAACCGGAGAGGTCGGCGGCCATCGTCAGGAAGCGGCCGCCGGTGACGTAGTTGAGCCACCGCCCCACTTCGCTGATCGCGCGGCGTGCCCCCTTCTTCTCTCCCGCCGGCAGCAAGAGGCTGATCGTGCTCGATACCGACTCACCGGAATGGGGGTCGGTGACCGTGACCTCTACCGGATCCGTGGGAAGGCCGGCGGGTGTCAGTCGTTCGTCGAGGAAGGGATCGGTGGTGGTATCGATGTCGACGGGGAGCCGGCGGTCCAGGGCCTCGGCGATGCCGACGAGTCGGTCGGCGATCCAATCACCGAGCTCGGGCTTCTTGTCCAGGACCGACACAGCCACATCGACGTTGGTCTTGAATTGGATGAGCCGGTCGGGCTCAGATTCGGGGACGCCGTCGCGGATCCCTTGGAACTCTACGCCGAACCGTCGCTCGAAAGACTCGGCTAGAGCCACGAAGTAGGGCGAGTTGATCCCAAAGCCGTACGGGTGGCTCGCAAAGCCGACGATCTGCTCGCCGGCGCCGGCTAGCTCCCCGTTCTCGGCACTCGGCCACCACCCCTTCACGGTGGGACCGACCAGGATCATCGGGCGGCGGTCGTCCTCCGGCCATTCCTCCATCAGCTTCAGCGCGGCGAAGATATCGTCGAAGTCGTTGCCGTTCTCGATGCGCAGCACGTTCCAGCCATAGGAGCTCCACTGCTGGGCGATGTCGTAGCCCTCGTACTCGGGCTTGATCACGCTTCCCACGAGGTAATCGTCGATGCCCGCATTGTTCAGACTGAGCAAAATGCGGAGGCGCTTGCCGACCTGTTGGGAGAGCGCTGCGGTCTTGAGCTCCTGGGCATGTCCTTCGGTCATCGCGAACTCGCCTTCAAAGGCGATGACCTTCATGCTGGACGGAGCGCCGATGAAGTCCCAGAACATCGCCCTTCCCGCTGCGGTAGCGAGCCCGATTCCCGACGGACCTCCGTTCACGTCGTTGGTCACGTCGGTGCTCTCGGCGTGCCCCATCAAGGGTCGGATGCCGCGGAGCTTCGCCTGCGCAAAGAGCGGGTGGTCGGCGAGACCGTTCTGTTCGAGCAGCGTGGCCGTGGCCCCCCCGCTGCGACGGAAGCCCAAGGCGTCGACGGATAGAATCGCCACCGCGGGGTCACACGCGTAGCGGTCGTCCCCCGTCGCCGTGTGCCGGCGCGCCATCGCTTCGTACAGGATCATCCAAAGCGCGTAGCACGTGGGGATACAGTGCCCGCCTGCCAGCATAAACTTGTCGCTGAACGGGTGCTTCGGTGCACGGATATCGTAGGAGAGCCCGCCCGCTTCGGCGCCTCCCAGGTGGAGCGCCACGTTGTAAGGCGTGTACGCCAAGGGACCCCCGAAGTGGCCGGATCCCCGGTAGTTGCCGAGCAGAGTGAGCAACATCGAGGTCATGAAGGCTACGTCGTCGAAGTACTCTCGCCCGTAGGCTGGCAGCTCGACGGCGTGAGACGCCTGCTGCTGGTGCGAGCCAATGGTGGTCACGGTGGCCATCTTGGGCTCCGTCGCGACTTCTGGGGTCATGTATTTCGCTTCCGGTCTCGGTCAAGGCTGTAAGAAGGTGCGCCGTCGTGGTCGATGGCGACATCCCTACATCGTCACATCGTCAGTCGTGTGCCCGATCGAACGAAGCTCTGGAAGCCGTCGGCGTCCTGGGCCGCGATCGCTATGCGGCGTACGGCCTCCGCAAGCTCGTCGTCCTCGTTCGCCGTCGAGACCCTGAGGAAGTGCTGACCCTCGCTGCCCAACGCGTTGAACGAGCGCCGATCCATCGTGGCGACCTGGTAGCAGTGCAGGAGGAAGAGCTGGAAGAGCGTAGCCGGGCTCGAGTCCGAGCGGATCTGCTCCGGCAGTCGGTCGTACGCGTCCACGACCCCGATGCTCTCCAGCGCCCCGCCTACGTTGGGAAAGGCGTAGAAGGCGCCCTTCGGGTTTTGGCAGGTGATGCCGTCGATCTCGTTCAGACCCGCGACCACGAGGTCGCGGCGGCCCTGGAATGCATCGACCATCCGCCGTATCGCCGGGCCGCTCTCGGGAGACTCGAGTGCCTCGACCGCACCCCACTGGTTGTAAGGCGGGATAGACCCAAAGAAGTTGATCGCCAGCTTGGTGTGGACCTGGGCTTCTTCCGGAGTGGGGTACACCGCCCAGCCCACGCGGCCTCCTGTCCACGCGTACGTCTTGGAGCAACCGGAGGCGATGATCGTACGTGCCGCCATGCCAGGCATCGACGCGATCGAGATGTGCTCGTCACCGTCGAAGGTGATCGCCTCGTAAGACTCGTCGGAGTACACGCGCACGTGTGCGTCGGTCTTCTCTAGGATCAACTCCGAAAGCTCTTCTAGCTGCGTCCTCGTCGCCACACTGCCGGTCGGGTTGGACGGGAAGTTCAAGAAAATCAGGTCGGTCTTGTCATTCAGAAGCGGCTCGAGTGACGTGCGCGTGAAGCTGAAGGCGTCATCTTCCTCGAGCACGACCGGGACCGGGGTGCACCGGAAGTACGGGACGAACGACTCGAAGAGAGGGTATCCCGGCGACGGGTAGACTACCTCATCTCCGGCCTCGCTGTATGCCATGTGCGCGAAGCCGATAGGGGGTCGCCCGCCCGGGTAGACCACCACGCGTTCCGGTCCGATGTCGAGCCCATGCTTCTCGCCGAGTGACCTCGCCACGGCGGCGCGCAGCTCAGGAATTCCTTGCGGGTCGCAGTACGTCGTGAGCCCGGCGTCCAGCGCGCGTTTGACCGCGTCGGTGATGTGCTTCGGCACCGGGAAGTCCGGTTGCCCCAGGTTGCACCGGATGACGCGCTCACCCTTCGCCTCGACCTCCGCGATCAACGCTCCCAGCGCGAACGCGGCCTCGGTGCCGATTCGATGGACTCGGTCGGCGAAGAGGGGGATGGGCGGGGCGGTAATCGTCATTGGGTGGGGACGGTCGTCGGGCTAATCGCTTCTGGCAAGCGCATTGCCGGACACCAGTCGCCGGCGGATCTTCCGGCCATGGATCTTTCCGTCCCGGAACTCGCGCGCAACGAGCTCGCCGCAGGGTATCTACAGCTCATGGTGACGCTGGGTCTCGTGGTGTTGTGCCTGGTCCTGTCTCGGCGCTATCAGCAGCAGTACTTCGGTCTGTGGGGGCTCGCCTGGGGGCTGTATGCGCTTCGCCTCTGCGCCATCATTGCGTTCTTGCACACCGGCGTGTCGTGGTGGCTCTTCTGGCATCAGGTAACCACCGGCTGGGCCGCGTTGGCGTTGCTCTGGGCCGCACTGGTATTCGCGCAGCGCCTCGAGTGGCGGCACGGGTATGTGCTCTTCCTCGCGATTCCGCTGGTTTGGTCTTTCGTCGCGATCTACGTGCTCGACCAGTTCCTCTGGGCTGCCGGCCCCATGGTCGCCTTCCTCAGCATCACAACCGCCGGAACGGCGTGGGCGTTCTTCCGGTATGACCGCCAGGTCGGTTCGCCCGCCGCTCGCCTGCTCGTCGTCTTGCTCGCGCTGTGGGCGCTGCATCATCTCGACTATCCCTTGCTGCGCGCGCGCGGGGCTTGGAGTCCGTGGGGCTACTACCTGGACATCGTGTTCGAAGTAGGAATGGGGCTCGGTATCCTCTTTCTCATCCTCGAGGACCTCGATCAGGGGTTGCGCACGTTGACCGCGCTGTCGGGCGAGCTGCAAGGGCGGGGAAGCAAGGAAGAGCCGATCGCCGAGGCGATGTTGCGGCGGGCACTTTCGCTGCGCGGCGTGCATGGATCCGCGCTGTATTTGGAGACTGAAGGAGGTGGCGCCTTCGTCCACGGCGCGGGTGTTGCCGCGCTTTGGCCCTTTGAGGGCCCGCCGATTGCCGCGAGCGAGGGCGCTGCGCTCGTACAGCGGTCCGGGCTGCCGGCGGTTCGGCGCGACGACCGGGCGCGTGACTCGGCCGCTTGGACGCACGCCTATACGGCCGCGCTGCCGGTGATCCGCGAAGAGGAAGTGGTCGGCGCGCTCGTCGTGGTCGGCGAAGCCCGTGACCCCTTCACGGTGCTCGATAGCCGTTTTCTGGTCGCGTTCGGACAACAGGTCGGAGCCGCGCTCGAGAACGAGGATCTGCACCGGAGTCTCGAGGATCGAACCGAGGAGCTCGAGCGGCTGCAGGCGCGTATGATTCACCAGCACGAGGAGGAACGGAATCGACTTTGGCGTGAGCTGCACGACGAAACGGCGCAGGTGCTCGCTGCGCTGAACATGCAACTGGGGCTGCTTCAGGAGCGCAGCGACCCCGAGTTGGCGCACGGGCTCGACCGCGCGAAGACACTGGTCGGCGAAGGTATCAAGTCGATCCGCAGCGTGACTCGTAACCTTCGTCCGGGAGCGCTCGACGACCTGGGGTTGGTGCCCGCGATGCGCGCGCTCGCACGCGACTTCGAGGCGCAGGACGCATTGCAAGTCGTCTTCGAGGGCCCCGCGACAGGAACTGCTGTCGGCACCGATGCAGAACTGGTGCTCTATCGCGCCCTGCAGGAGGCGCTGTCGAATGCGGTCCGCCATGGTGAGTGTACCCGCGTTGACGTGACCTTCTCCATGGAGTCGGACCACGCGCTGCTCATCGTGCTGGACAATGGCCGCGGATTGCCTGAAGATGCGCTCCAGAATCTACGGAGCCTTGGCGGTCTCGCCGGCGTGCGGGAACGCGTCACGGCGATACACGGCTACTTCGAAGTAGGAAACGGGGCGAACGGCGGTGCACGCGTTCGCATTCAGGTGCCGCGCGTTTAGCACGGGAGGCTGAGGGGAAGTGACCGACGAGCGACTGAGGGTAGTGATCGCTGACGATCACGCGGTGGTACGACAGGGTATCCGCATCGTGCTCGAAGAGGTCCCGGGGCTCGAGGTCGTCGCCGAAGCCGCGGACGGTGATGCAGCGCTGAAGCTCACGAAGGAGCACGGGCCGGACGTCGTGGTGCTCGATGTCACCATGCCGGGCAAGACCGGGCTAGAGGTCGCGAAAGAGCTCCGCGACAGTGGGCAGAAGGTCGGCATCCTGATTCTCTCGATGCACGACGACCCTGAGTACGTGTTGCAGGCGGTACGTGCCGGTGCGGACGGATACGTTCTGAAGGACGTAGCGCCCGCTGAGCTCCGACGCGCGATCGCGAACGTGAGTCAGGGGCGAGAGTTCTTCGCGGAGCGCGTCACCCATCAGCTGTCAGTAGGACTGCGGGCCGAGCTCGAAAGGGAGCAGAAGCGGAGCCGTGTGGAGAGTCTCACGGGTCGCGAAGTCGAGGTGCTCCTCCGGATCGCCGATGGACGCACCAACCGGGAGATCGGCGAGGAGCTCGGCATCAGCCCCCGCACCGTCGAGACTCACCGCGAGCGAGTCATGACTAAGTTGCGTATCCGAACCGTCGCGGGACTTACCCGGCTCGTGGTCGAGCACGGGCTGGGCGAGGAGTAGCCGGCTAGCGCAGCCTCACTTCTTGGTAAGCAGCTTCAGCCACTTGAGCGGATCGGGTCCCAATTTGTCCCAGGGCTTGCTCGGACCCGGGAGCTTCGGTGACTTCGGTGGTCGCGGAGCGCCTGTATCCGGCACTCTGAACTTGGGACTCTTGGCCATAGAGAAGTTCTCCTTTGGCCCAAACTACGCGCTTCGGACAGGGAAGGGTTCAGAAAAAGCGAGAGACCGCCGCGTACGCGAGCCCCGGGATCGATCCGTACTCGGACGCTAGGGTGCCCATCGGCTCGAGTCCAGCTTCTCCGAGCCCCGAGTAGATGCCGAGGCGTACCGAGGTGGACCCCGTCGCGGCCCAGGAGAGTCCCGGGGCCAACAGCGCGCTTCCGTCCGCCAGGTTCACCAAGGCCATGGCGTCGAGGCCGACGAGCGCATGGATCTGATAGCTCGCCTGCATCACTGCCGTCCATCTTCCTAAAGTCTGTATCTCACCATGTAGAAATGACTTAGATGACGTGACTTCTAGTATAGACGAAGCATCGCGGGCACTGAGTCCGTCATATTGCAGCTCGGCGATCACGTAGAGGTCCTTTCTGCCGGGGGTGAAGAACCGGTCGAGCCCCAGCGTGGCCCGTACGGTCGCCTCGCCGGCGTCGTCCTCGCGCAGCGTGGCCTCGCTTCGTATCGCGGTGGCTGCGAAGGCACCGGTAGCGAAGAGGGCCATCGCGGGGTCGTCGTGTAGCATCCCTGCCCAGCCGCCGAAGGCCCATCCGCCGCTCGAGGTTTGCGCTCGTGCGAGCGCCGTGACCGTGGTACCGAGGTTGGTTTCGGCCACCCGCACCACTGCCTCCACCTCCGTGAACGGTCCAGGAAAGATACGAAGTCGCACCGCGTCGACTCCGCCGCGATACTCGCGGAAGGGATCCGACGGGTCGAAGGGCGCGAAGGGATCCGCCGGGGTCAAGAACAGCGTCGTCGCCCAGGAAATCGCCTGGCGGCCGATCTCCACTTCCACCGGGCCCTCCGACACGCCGATGCTGAGCCGGTCGAAGCGATGGCGCCAGTGGCTGCGGGACCAGCCATGAAGCTCCCAATCGGTGCCTAGCCAGTCTCCCGCGCCGGTCCCCGCCGCCGGGGAGGTCACCGAGAAGCCGCCGCCCTCGGGCGTGCGCTGAAGCACATGTTCGTATGCGACATCGACAGTGAACGAACCGAGCCCCGCGAGCCCAATCAGACGAGCGCGGCCGAGCAACGCTGTTCCGGAGGGTGACAGATCGCCTTCGGTCGTGTGGCTACTCATGCCGAGCGCGTACCCGGTGAGCTCGACTTGCGCCGTGGCCGGGGTCGGAGGAAACAGCAGGGGGAGGGCCGCGAGCAGGGTCTTTGCATTCGTGACCCGCTTCACACGCCGGAAGCCCCGTGGTTTCGGCGCACGTCCTCGGAGATCTGACCATCGATGAGCGTGATGAGTCTGCGAGCGCGTTCCATGACCCGGGGATCGTGAGTCGAGAATACGAACGTCGTGCCCTTCTCGCGGTTCAGACGTTCCATGACGTCGAGAAGCGCGCCGCTGGCCGCCGAGTCGAGGTTGGCGGTGGGCTCGTCCGCGAGCACCAGCGCCGGCTCGCCCACCACGGCGCGCGCCACGGCAACCCGCTGTCGCTGCCCGCCCGAGAGCTTCCCCGGAAATCGGTCTTCCAGGCCCTCGAGGCCCATCTGGTCGAAGAGCTCGCGGACTCTGCGGTGCCGCTCACTTGAGGCAACTCCGCGCAGCAACAGCGTGAACTCGGCGTTCTCCATCGCCGAGAGCACGGGAAGAAGGTTGTAAGCCTGGAAGACGAAGCCGATGCGCTCGAGCCGCAGGCGCGCGCGCGCCTTGTCGGGCATCTCGGTGATCTCGTCCCCCCCGATCCAGATGCTTCCATCGCTGGGCCGGGTGAGGCCGCCCAAGAGGTTGAGCACGGTGGTCTTGCCGGAGCCCGACGGACCTGCCATCGCAACGAAGTCTCCGGACTCGATCGCGAGCGACAGGCCGCGCACCGCCTTCACCGGGTTAGGCTCTTGGGGATAGATCTTCCAGACCTCTTGGGTCCGGACCGCCAGTTGCGTGCCGTCTGAAGCGCTCATTGATCGAATTTCATCGCCTCTGCCACGTCGAGTTTCGACGCGCGCACAGCGGGATAGATAGAGGCCAGGGTTCCGATGATCAGGATGAAGTAGAGGCTCAGCATCACCTGGCTGATGTGGAAGACCGGCACGATCACAGGGTCCACGATGCCTCCCGCGCTCGCCCAGGAGCCCTCGTTTTGTGCGAGCCCACTGAAGTCGAGTCCGTCCCGGAAGAAGGCCCAAGTGAACAGGTATCCGAGCACAACGCCCACACCACCGCTCACGGCCGTGAGGAAGAGTCCCTCGCCGAAGACCACCCATCCCGTCTCGGCACCCGTTAGACCCAGCGCTTGCAGGAGACCGAATTCGCGTCGGCGTCCGAGCACGGACATCATCACCGCGTTCAGAATGGCGAGCGCCACGATGGCGAACAGGATCGCATGGAAGACGTAGTCGCCATAGTCGTCCATGCGGAGCGCGGAGTCGAGTTCCGGCGCCGCGCGTCGCCACCCGAGCACACGTAGGTCCGGATCGCCGGCCAGCTCCGCCTGCAACCCCGCCACCACGCCGTCAGTGTCGCGCGAGGTCCTGAGCAGAACCGCGTGCGTCGTGACGGCGTCTGGAGTACCGAGCCACTCACGTGCGGTCTCGATCGGGATGTGGATCAGCCCCTCATCCATTTCCGGGATCGCGGTCCGGAAGATCCCCGCCACGCGTACGAGCTGCCCTTCCACGTCGCCCGCGGAGGACTGCGCCGTGAGCACGAAGCGGCTACCCACCTTCAGTCCGAGTCGGCGCGCGAGCTCTACGCCGATGTACGCGTGCAGCCGGTCATCGGGCTTCAGATACCGGCCGTCCTCCACCTTCTCGTCGAGATCGGAGAAGGCGCGCTCCCTGTCGGGATCGACGCCCTCGATGCGAACCGGCAGCGCGGATGAAGCCGAGCTGGCCAGCCCGGTCACCGCCAGACGCGGTGCGTGCGCGACGATCCGGTCGCTGGCCGCCGCCTCCACCGCATAGAGCGTGCGCTGGTATGCCGGGGCCTCGATCCGGTACTCGAGCTTTCCGGACTCCAAGTACCCGGGCGCCTGGATCGCCACGTGACCGCTTCCCATTCGGACCGCGGACTCGATCCACTGCTCGTGGGCCCCTTCCGCGAGGCTGCGCGAGAAGATCAGCAGCGCGAGCCCGACGACCATCGCCGCCGCGGTGAGCGCGCTGCGCCGGGTATTCCGGCCTACGCTCCGGGCCGCGAGCTTGAGCAGGATCGCAAACCTCATCGGTCTGCGAGCGCGTCGGCGGGCGGCACCCGCGTGGCTTTCCAGGCAGGATAGACTGCCGCGAGCATCGAGGTCAGGAAGAGCGCCACCGCGCAGATGACCGGCGTGTCATAGGAGTACTCGACGCGCAGGATGGGGCGCCACTGCGAGCCGCTGAAGCTGAAGCCGCCGATGACCGACGTTAGGTCGGGCGGCGAGTTGTGCCACCACACGACGATGGGCCAGGTGATGAGGGCACCCACGACGAGCGAGATGGCGCCGAGAATGATTCCCTCGTAGACGACGGTGCGGCCGACGCCCAACGGGCTGGTGCCGAGGGCCCGCACGACGGCGAACTCCCTTCTGCGCTCGAACGTCCCGATGAGCATCGTGTTGGCGACACCGAAGATCGCCATCGAGAAAATGATCACCGCGATCAGGTAGTTGACCGAATCCATGAGCCCGATCGCTTCCGCGAGCTCGGGGCGTAGCTCCGTCCACGGCGTCACCTCGATCGCCGGGCCCGAACCGTCGAGGCTCGCCGCGAGCGCGCTCGCGATCAGCGGAGTGTCCCACGCGCGTGTCACCGTGAGCGCGATTTCGTGAACGCGGCCGGGGTCCATCGCCATCAAGTACTGGAGGTCGGACAGAGGTAGGATCGCGTAGTTGGCGTCGATCGCCGGCGTGCCTGTGTCGAACATGCCGACCAGCGTGAACAGGTCGTTTCCCATCGAGCCGTCACTCGCTGGCGCCACGACGACGACTTCGGCACCGAGCTCGAGGCCGAGTTGCCGTGCCATCTCGACACCGACGAGGATTTCGTACCGTCCGGCTTGGGGTAGCCGCCCGTCGCTGAGGCGAGAAAGGAGGGTACTCACTCGCTGCTCGCGGTCCGGATCGACACCGAATAGTAGACCGGCCTTGGTCTCGTTCCCCGAGGAGAGCAGACCTCCTCCGTAGAGACGAGGCGCGGCAGCGGTGATGTCCGGATCGGATTCGATGCGCGCTAACAGCGCTTCCAGATCGACGCCGTCATATCCACCGATGGTGCGGTGCATGTTGCGTTCGGGCCGATATTCGGCGGAGTGCACCTGCACCTGGCCGATCATCAGTCGCGTTCCGTTCTCGATGAGCTCCGCTACCATCCCATCGGTGAGCCCGACCATCAAAACCGCGGCGAGGTACCCGAACGCGAGCCCCGAGGACGTGATCAGCGTGCGGCTGCGATTGCGCCAGAGGTTTCGCCAAGCGATCCTCCACCACACCGCGTCTGCGGCCACTACCGCCGCGCCCGGAGAGTTCTGAGGCTGAAGAAACTCTCGTCGACATCGATGTCGAACTCGAGCTCGTGGTACGTCATCGACGTCTTCTCCTCCGGCTTGTCCGCCGGAACGATGAGCATGACGGTGGGCACCAACCGGCCGCTCATCATCTGGAAGTCGGAGAACGTCAGCGTGCGCACGAGCGTGCCGTCGTCGTCGAAGTAGCGCACCCACGTCGGCATCAGGTCGCGCTTGCGAACCTGTTCCTCGACACGGCCCCACACCACAGGGGCCTCGGGTCTGGGAGTCATGGTGAATTCGTAGACCTCGACACCGTCGACCGCCCCCTCGAAGGAAATCTCGAAGTCGTAGTCGTCTACGATGCGGCTCTCCTTCACGAGGTCGTCGTTCGTGAAGTGCGACCCCATCCACGACCCCATCATCAGCGAGGGGGGCACCTTGATAGTCCGGTCCACGCGCGGGAGATAGTTCCAGACCTCTTCCCTCGCTCGCAGTGTTGCGGTGCCGGCCTCTCGCGCCGGGGCTTGCACGCGCACCAGCGAGTGCTCCGTACCGAGCGACCAGACCTCCATGTCGAGAGATCGCGACCAGTGCTCTGTGGTGATGTCCATCGTCACACGGCCATAGCTCGATTCACCACGCATGAGCCGATCGACCTGGTCGATGATCTCGCGCGCGGTCTGGGCACTCAGGGGAGCTGTTGCAGACGCACTGAGCAACGCACTGAGACTCAGTACGAGGCCGGCCGCGACTGTGAGCGGAAGGCGGGCGACCCGGTATCGAAACACGCGTGACATTCGCGCACCTCCTGGACTCGGGATCAACCTGCTCGACAGGTCCCGGAACGTATGTGACCTGGCGACTGTGGATTCCACGAAAAGATAACCGCTCGAACCGCGCTGCGAGGGCGTCTCTGACGTCGTCTCGAGTGGACAGTTAGGGCCCACGAACCTTTCTTCGGCCCCATAGCGTAGGGCACACGGTTCGTGCGGGGACCGCCAAGGCGCGGTGCGTCGACAGGAGGACATGGAAGGGATGTTCTCGCAGATCGAATTTTGGCTGGCCGGGTTGGGCCTGTGGTCCTATGTCGTGGCGCCGCTGGTCATGACGTTCGTCGCCGTGCTGCCGATTCCGGCGGAGGCGCCGGCGATGGCGAACGGCATGCTCTTCGGTCCGGTGGTCGGGAGCCTGATCACGTGGATCGGCGCGATGGCAGGGGCATGGATCAGCTACGAAGTCGCACGTGCCTGGGGTCGAGCGGCGGCCGAACGGATGGTGAGCAAAGCGGGGCTCGATAGGGTCGACCAGCTAGTGGAGGGCGCGGGCTGGTGGGGTCTACTCCTGCTACGCTTCATTCCGGTGGTGGCCTTCACTGCCCTGAACTGGGGCTCGGGGATGTGCCTCATCCCCCGGTGGCGCTTCTTGTGGACCACGGCGATCGGAATCGCACCCGGAGCGATCATCTTCACCTCGTCGGGGGCGGGGCTCGAGGCGTTGTACCGCCGATCCCCGCCGATTGCCGTGGGTCTCGCAGTCGCGGTGATCTTCACGCTGGCCGTCTGGGCGCGTCGGAGGCGACAGCGCTTGGCTGGAGCGTAGAAGCAGCTCATACGAGGCGAAACTGTCGCGGCCGCCTACTCTCTCCGTGGGTGGGTTGCTCTCTCGCCAGCCTCAGCGCCACGGCGGTCGCCTCGCGTAGCGCCTCTCCGCGGAAGCCACGTCTTGCGAGGTAGCCGTTCAGCCGGCGCCGCGCTTTATCCCTCTCCGGGTTATGCGTTTCCTGCGCGAGTGCCACGAGTGCTGCAGTGTTCTGTCTCCGTACCCAGCCCTCCGCGACTTCCCGGGCGAGCTTCTGGTCCGTCACGTCCTCGTTGGCGAATACCTGCTCGATCGCACGGTCGGCCAGGTCCGGAGTGACACCTTTCGCCCGGAGTTCGGCGGACAGGCGTGCCCTGCCGCGCGGACGGTGGCGCAGGCGATCGCGCACAAAGGCCGCCGCAACCGCTTCGTCGTTGAGAAACCCGCGCTCTTCCAGCCGATCGAGACACGGGTCGATACGGGCGGGGCGGAAGCCCTTCTGACGGAGTCGTATCCGGAACTCCGAGCGCGTGCGCGCGCGGTACGAGATCAGGTTGAGCGCGGCGTCACGCACGCGGACGTTCTCGTCGGCGTCGAGCAGATCGTGGCGCTTGATGGTGGGCAGCGCGTCCCCGATACCAAATCGGCTTCGTTCGAGCGCTTCGAGCGTCACCTCGAACGGATGGCCTTCGTCGAGATGGATGAGGACTCTTAGACCGCGCGGCCGGAGTGGTCGGATGCGAGTGATGAGCGGGTCAGCTGAGCTCAACCGGCAGACGCTTTATTAGGATTGCGGGGGGCGTACGCCAGACAGAAGAACGAGAGTATCGATGTCCTCGTCGAGGTCGGGCCAATGGATGCTCCAGCCCGAGCGGATGAGGTGCCAGTTCGCCCGCTGCTCGTCCGTGCCGTTCGCGAGTCGAGGGTAGATCTCCACCGGAACGCTTACCGTCTGGCCGTCTTCGAGATCTACGTAGAGACGCTCGTTGACGATGCGCACGTCCTTCACGCGGTGCTTAGGTTCCAGATCCGAAGGTTGCATTGCAGGGGCGATAAGGTTGGATCGGCACAGCGTTCAGGATTTCGGCGAGTGGCGTAGCTTTAAATATACCTCTCAATCTCGTTGGGCGTACCAATTTCCTTCGAGCAGGTCGTGATAAAGTGTAACATTTCTGCCGTTGTCGAGAATGACCACTCGGTATTCTCGTGAAATCGGCTGCCGCCACCACTCGTCATCGATGCGCCAGCGCTCGCGCACGGATTCCACAGTGCGGGCCGGTTTGCCGGGCAGGCGCACGTGGGTCAGCTCACCGTTTTTGTCGGTGCGAACCGTCACGACCCGCGGTTGGCCGAGCGGTCGTAGGCGGGGTGCGTCGCTCATGGATCGAAGCTCAGCAGTGCATGACGCCGTTCGGGGATCCGTGACCAAGGATCGACTTCGACCACGTGGTAGAGCGGAGAGTGTCCCAGCCGGAGCTTGAGCTCTTTCACGGCATCGCGGAGCGATGGAGGCATCTCGCCTCGAGCCAATTCCCTACCCGTGACTGTGCGGCCGCTAGCGTCCCTGCGATCGAACAGACCGGTCTGAGCGCTCGATGCACCGAACTGCGTGAGCTCGACGATGAGAATGTCGACGGCCTTGGGGGGAGGTGAGATCGCCATCTTCATGCGCAGTGGTGAAGCGATTCGTTCTCGTTGAGCCGTGGGCTCCCTGAGCACGGTCTCCACGAACCATGATCCCCCCCCTTCGAGCTGCGCGCCCAAGCGCACACCCGTCACGCTTCGCCCCCGACGTGTGGGACGGGAGAGCGCTCGTTCGATCAACCGGTCGAGCGCTCCGTGCAACGTATCGGTGATGCCCACGGGGTTGGGAAAATCCAGGGACACACGGATCGGCTCGGGACGATGCCATGGCCGAACGGGATCGATGCGTCGCCCCGTAGCCCATGCCAGTGCACTCTGGCCTTCGTCGCCGAACTGGGAGATGAGTGAGGGCTCCGGGAAGCGTCGAAGCTCTCCGAGTGTGTGCACACCGAGCCGCTCCAGGCGTTGAACGATGAGCGGATCCACGGGCAGTGAACTCACCGGACAGCGGGCCAGGAACCGAGCGAGATCGCTTTCTCCGACGATCACTGGTTCGCCGGACCGGGCAGACGCCGCTGTGACCCACGCCCCGAACTTCCCGGGTGCCATGCCTGCTCGGGTTGCAGCGACGAGAGGAGCGGGGAAGATGCGGAAGAGCGAGCGAAGGGCCCGCTTCGCCTGACGCTCGGGAGAGCCGAAGAGACGGCTCAGGCCGTCCATACCGAGGAAGACACGTCCGCGACCCGCGGGCTCGAGGATCGGTGTGATCTCAGCGAGCAGCTCGAGCATCGATTCGACCGCGGCGTCGTAGTGCGCCGGATCAGGTTCGAGCAGCGTGAGCGAAGGGCACAGAGAGACCGCTTGCGAAACGAGTTGTTCGGGACGCACTCCGGCTTCGTGAGCACGCTCCGAGACCTGCCAGATCGTGCGCCGAGTGCTTTCGCCGGGCGCGAGCAGGGCGATCGACGTACTGTCGAGTTCCGGGGAGCGGACGAGCTCGAGGCGTAGCTCGAAGGTAGGCAGCCAAAGGCAGAGCGCTTGGCGACTCCCCGAGGAGACGCGTGGCGAAACCGACAGGAACGCCGAGCCAGAGCCCGGGCCCGAAGCCCATCCTGTGGGTTGGTCTGTTAGGGCCCACCCTCTGCCGTAGTGGGTGGGAACACCTTGTAAGCGCGGATGGGGCTCCGACATAGCTGTTTGGGCCGAATAAATACCGAATTTGTAAACCGAAGATAAACCGAAGATTTTGCGGGTGCAAGACGGCGATTCGCCCTCACGGCTGGTGACGCCGCCTTGCCGCCCGCGCTCCCAGTCGGTAAGCTGTGCGCGCTTCGAAATCGCGAGTCAGGCCGAACTGACCCCTTCGAGAAAACCACGCCCCGTACAAGCGAGAGCATGAGCCAGTCACCCCTGATCATCTATACCTGGACCGACGAAGCCCCGGCGCTGGCGACATGCCATCTCGGGCGTCAATTCGATCCAACATGTCACCTGCCGCGCCGCATCGAGGGTCGGCGATTCGAGGAGGCATGAAGATGTCCAGGGTGTTTTTCATCAATGGTCAAAGCGAGCGGGTGGCGGAGATCTTCTCGGAGGAGGCGCCTCGCGAGGGGTTTGAGCTGACCTGGCTACCCCGTCGTGCCAGCGACGAGGAGAAACTCCCCTTGGGGCGGGAGGCGGACTTCCTGGTCCTCCACCCGGCCCAGATCTCTGAGGACCTCCTGCGAGCGGCCAAGACGCTGCGCCTGATCCAACTCTTGACCGCCGGCTATGACAAGATAGACCTGGGCCTTACCGCCGAGTTGGGTATCCCGGTGGCTACCAACGGCGGGGCCAACGCTTGGTCGGTGGCCGAGCACACTGTTGCCCTCCTCTTGGCTCTTTACAAGCGTCTCATCCAGTGTGACCGGGCGATGCGGGAGGGACGGTGGCGGGAGCCGATTTCGGGGTTCAACACTTTTGAGGTGGCGGGCAAAACCCTGGGCCTGGTTGGGGCGGGGAACATCGGCCGGAAAGTAGCCCGGCGCTTGGCGGCGTTCGAGGCCCGGGTCATATACTACGACGTCGTGTCCGCCCCCGAGATAGAGAAAGATCTAGGGGCCCGCCGAGTCTCTCTGGAGGAGTTACTGCGGGAGGCAGACATCATCAGCCTGCATGTCCCCGCCACCCCGGAGACCGAGGGGATCATCGGGCGGGAAGCACTGGGCATGATGAAGCCCACCACCGTCCTACTCAACACCAGCCGCGGGCCCGCGGTGGACGAGGAGGCCCTGGTCGAGGCCTTGAGGGAGAATCGCATCGCTGGAGCGGGGCTGGATGTCTTTTGCACGGAACCCTTCCCCGCCGATCATCCTTTCGTGCAGCAGGACAATGTCGTCCTTTCACCCCATGTCGCGGGGCATGGATACGAGGGCTGGTTCCGCCGGTCCCGTTTTGCGTGGGAGAACATCCAGCGTGTGGCGACGGGTGAGCCCCCACTTTCTGTGGTGCTTCCTAAGTGAGTGCGTCCTAAGTCAAGAGAGGGTTAGACCATGAAGGTAAGAGTCAACCAGAAGACGGATTTCCATTTTATCGGCAAAGGTGAAGACCTTGACCTAGAGTTGCCGATTGACGCCGCCGCGCATGTGGGTGGGAAAGGCAGGGGATTCAGGCCACCAGCCCTTCTTATGTACTCTATCGCGGCGTGCATGGGAATCCATACCTATGAGGCACTCCACCAGGCCGGCAAACACGTGGAAGATGTTGAGGTGGAAACGGACGGGGAGCGCCGGCCAGATTATCCAAAGGTCTATACGAAGATCATGCTGAAGTTCCGCATGAAAGGGCCACCAGACCTCACCGACAAGGAGGTCCGGGACGCCATTCACGCAGCGCTGACCCACACCTGCAGCATTGCCGTTATGGCGAGTCGGGTGGCCCCCATAACCTGTGAGTACGAAGTCGGTTCCTTGAAAGGGACCGTCACGTCAGCGTAGGGAGGAGGCGACCCATGGATCTGAATGAATCCTTCGAGAGACTGGATCAAGATCTTCGAACACTGCTCAGCGCACCGGTCGGCTCGAGAAGGATCAAGATTACCGATCTGACCCCGAGGGATGGCCAGCAATGCAAACTCGCCACCAGGGTTTCCACGGATGACCTTCTCCCCCTCTGTGCGGCCCTGGACAAGTGTGGCTTCTATGCGGTGGAGGTATGGGGAGGGGCCAGCTTCGACGCATCCTTGAGATACCTGAAGGAAGATCCTTGGGAGAGACTCAAACGAATCAAGGAGGTCATGCCCAACACCAAACTTCAGATGCTCTTGAGGGGCCAGCACATCCTCGCCTATAAACCCTATCCGGACCGAATCGTCCGCAAGTTCGTCGAGAAGGCGGTGAAGAACGGCATTACCGTCTTCCGGGTGTTCGAGGCCACCAACGACTTCCGGAACGTCGAGGTGGCCGCCAAGGCGGTCAAGGAGTTCGGGGGAGAGGCCCACGTGGAGGTGAACTACACCATCAGCCCGGTGCACACCCTTGAAAAGTGGATGGAGTATGCGGAGCAAGTGTTGGAGATCGGGGCAGACTGGCTATCGCTGAAGGACGCAACGGGTATCATCATGCCCTTCGATGCCTACAGGATCATCAAGGGCATGAAGGACCGTGCCAAGGAACTGCCGGTCCTCCTCCACTCTCACGATATGACCGGGGCCTCCAGCATGTGCCACGTGATGGCCCTACTCGCCGGGGTGGATATGATCGATACGGTGCTGAGCCCGCTGGCTTTCGGCTCTTCACACCCCGCGACCGAAACGATGATCGCTGCACTCAAGGACACACCCTTCGACACGGGCTTAGACCTGAAGCTACTCGAGGAGCCTACCAGGATCACACGGGACATCGGGGAGAAGTATTCGGAACACGCAACGAAGTACGGTGGTGTCAACACCGAGGTGCTCAAGCACAAGATGCCCGGCGGGATGATCTCCAACATGGTCGCGCAGTTGAAAGAGGCTGGCCGGATGGATCTGATGGAGGCGGCCCTGAAAGAAAGTCCGAATGTGGAGAAGGACCTGGGCTATCCGCCGCTCCTGACTCCCACGAGCCAGATCGTCGGCTCCCAAGCGGTATTCAACGTGCTGATGGGAGAGCGATACCAAATCATCACGCAAGAGGTCATGGATTATGTCGCGGGTAAATACGGTCGGCCACCGGGCCCGGTGAGCGAGGAGCTCGTGACTAAGATACTGGGCGACAAGTCTCCCGATTACTCGGCAAGGGCAGGGGACCTCGCCGACCCGGAGGACTGGGACAGAGCGGTGAAAGAGCTCGGGCCTCTGGCAAAGAGCGACGAGGATATCCTCATGGGGATACTCTACCCCATGCAGGCCAAGGACTTTCTGACCCTCAGGGAAAAGAGCGACCTCCACTCATAACCTGATCGAGTTATTGAGTTAGAGATATGGGAATAGACTGGGGGCTCGCTGCGCAGATTAGTGGCTTTGGCTTTGTCATAGTCTTTGCCATCCTAATCATGCTGGCTCTAGCTATCTGGCTCGTCGGGGTGATAGTTGGTAGAGTCGCTACCAGCAAGGCTGAAGGCGGCAAGAAAGAGAACGAACTTAGGAATTGACTGGGACAAGATGCTAGGATTCCAAACCGGCCTTGCCGACCTTACCTTGGGGCATGTCCTCTTGATTTGTGTGGGGCTCACCTTCATCTATCTCGCTATTGTCAAGGATTTCGAGCCCTATGAACTCCTTCCTATCGGGATGGGATTGATCTTGGCCAATCTCCCTGGCACTGGACTCTTGGTTCAGCCTCAGGAGACGGGAGGCGAATTTGGGGCCGCCGGTCTCTTGGGAGTATTGATTGAATTTGGTCTCCTCAGATATACAGTCCTGCCTCTGCTAATCTTCGTTGGTCTTGGTGCGTTGACGGACTTCGCCCCACTCATAGCCCGTCCGCGTCTCTTTTTGCTTGGGGCAGCGGCACAAATAGGAATAATTATTGCCTTCCTCGGCGCTTTGGCTTTGGGGCACTTTGGTATCGCCGAGTTTGGATTGGAGGAAGCGGCTGCCATCGCAATCATTGGCGGTGCTGACGGTCCCACAACGATCTACGTCACCTCCCGGCTTGCGCCTGAGCTAATGGGGATCACGGCTGTGGCCGCATATTCTTACATGGCAATGGTAGCTATCATTCAACCTCCCATAATTAGAGCTCTCACATCAAAAAGGGAGAGAGAGATCTATATGGAGCCAGAGTTACGCGAGGTGTCAAAAACAGAAGAGATCTTGTTCCCCATAGTATGCCTCATTCTGATCATATTGCTGGTACCTCGCAGCGCACCCATCGTGGGAATGTTTATGTTTGGAAACTTACTCCGGGTAAGCGGTGTAGTAGAAAGGCTTTCTGACACGGCACAGAATGCCTTTATCAACTCAATCACTATACTGCTCATGCTTTCTATCGGAGCAAGTATGCCTGCCGAGCTAGTAATGCGCCCGGAAACCCTTATGGTTCTGGCTTTGGGTCTTATCGCCTTTGCTTGTGGGACCGCCGGGGGTGTGCTTATGGGGAAGCTGATGATGCTAGTTAGCAAAGAACCCTTCAATCCGATGATAGGTGCCTGTGGTGTCTCGGCCGTGCCAATGTCAGCCAGGGTAGTGCAGAGAATGGGGCAGGAAGCCAACCCGAACAACTTCCTGCTGATGAACGCCATGGGACCAAATGTGGCTGGCGTCGTAGGTTCTGCTGTTATCGCTGGGATCTTGTTGAGTGTTCTAGGCTAGGCGTCTTCGTTTAGCGGGTGATGCTTATAGAGTGAGAGGGGATGGCTGAACAGACTGTGAAGGCCCCCATGATGGGAAGGGTGCTCCGGGTTCATGTCGAAAAGGGGAGCCAAGTCAAGGAGAGAGACCGCATGTGCGACATCGAGGCCTTGAAGATGGAGATGCCTATCATGGCCCCGGCGAGCGGCACGATCAAAGAGGTCTATATCTCTGTCGGTCAGGCGATCGGGGGGGGCGATCCCCTGTTTGTGATCGAGAGCTAGGGTGACTATTGACTCTTTTCCCGTAGGCTCTCTCCCCCTCTGACGTGCCCCCAAGTGTGGTACCACTTCCTATGTTAGACCTTGAGCCATCGGCGGTCCAAGAAGCTGGGGCATTCTAAGGAACCAAGCTGATGGTTTTACGGTCTCCGGGGCCGGGGTAGGCCGCCATAGGCGCTGTGGGGCGGACCATGCCTTACGAAGAGATCAGCCAAGACCTCGAGCACGTCGTGGGCTCGGATCTTCCGAGCAACCTTGATCGCCAGACACTGCCTCTCCAGGAACGTGGGGGCGGTGATGTTTGGTGCGCCCAACGCGGATTTCTTTAGTTAGCGCTGAGCCTGCTGTTGACGGCATCGAGAAAGCCGCGCATATCAACGAGTGTTTCTGCTGTCGGTTCCGTTGTCTTACCCCTGAGATCACCTGTGATAATGCCTGCTCCCACGGTATCTATCAGCGCTTTTTTCAGATCGTTCGAATAATCCACCAACGCCTGGTTGTCCTCGCGCGCACCCAGGTTTTCCAGGGCATTGGCCAGCGCATAGATCAGCGCGGAGGAGTTGAAGTGCGCCTCCTTGCCGTCGCTTTCCAGGTATTTCAGGTAGAGATCGTGGGCGGTGCCGTGTGGCGCCTCGTACAACATGGTGCCATCCTTACTCTCAATAATAGAGCTGGCGGTGGCCAGGCTGCCACCGAGGGCGGCGGAGATGTCCGAGAAAATATCTCCATCCAGGTTTTGCGTTGGGTAGAGCGCGTTCCTGGGCGGATCGGTAATCATTTTTATCAGTTGACTGGAGGGCCGCATGATCATGAATGACGGGGGTGGCGTGTCAGCTCTTGCCAATTCTCGCCGTACCTCGGTAATGACCGTGCTGAATACCTCGTCATAGTCCATGTATTCGCGCTTCAGGCCGAAATACACCTCCTTGTTGTTCCGCGAGGCATCGCGGAACACCTGACTGACCCAATCCTTGATGGCATCGCGGTCGTTGGACATGAACAGCACGGGATCATTCTTCTTGACCTGGCGTGCGTGTTTTTCTTCACCATCGACAATGACCTTGAGAATCCCGTCTTCGGTCATCGGCGCATTGTAACTGCCGTACTGATCGCCGCCGCCGGCACTCATACGCGACAGGGAGACGTGATACTTACGACCGGGGATGCCATATTTTTTTAATTGAGTCACCAGCTTGAACAGCTTTCGCCCTACGTTGTTATCCGGTACGCCCCACAGCGCCCGCTGCGGAGGGTTGGCCACAATACGTGCTGCCTGGGCATCAATAAGTTCGTAGTGGTAGGCCAGCCCGAGTTGGGTGAACTGATCTTTGTAGTCCGCCTCGAAGATCGCCTCGATAACGACGTGCATAACGCCGTCATAACCGGCGATCACGGTATCTTTCAGACCTAGGTAGGCAGCCCTTTGCTCGTCGATGGCGCGCTGAAAGAAGCGGTGCGCCCAGGTTTTTATCTTGTCGACGTCGTTGGTGGCGAGCAGCCAGGGATCCCCCCTTTTGATGAAGCGCCGATGCAGTTCCACCGGGTCACCGCTGCTGCCCACAAAGACCAGTTTGACCACTCCGGTGGCTTTCGACAGTTCATTGTGGCTGTCCTTGATGCCCCCGTCTTCCATGGTGTCGACTTCGATATCGCGATCTATCCATTCGGGTTTGTTGGCCAGTAGATTGCGGAACTGGATATCCTCTCGGATGATATTGCCGCCAATGCCCTTGCGGATTGCACCATTGGGAGATTTGGTGGCCAGCCTGTGTAGTCCTGATTCCTTGATGGCGGGATGTTTGGCGAGTAACTCATCCAACTGCTCGCGGTTAACTGTCATACCGGCATTCTTGACACCCACACCGTACTTTTTCAAGGCGTCTATCGCATCAACAATTACCTGCCCGTTGGTGAGCAAGCGGTTCTCGGCAGTGAGGTCGATTTCAATCAGTTCAATGTCCAGCTGATTGCCAACAAACTGCTCCAGGATTTGCTCGAATGCGACCTGTGCCATGCCGTCGCCATGCAGGATGACCAGCGGTTTCGCCACCTTGATTTTGCTGTTCACTGCTGCTCCCCTATGCCTTTGATGGTTTGGGGGCTTGCCCAGCCCTCCATGATACGGGTTCAGTGGTGATTGTCGATCTGGTCCGCTATGCCGGCAAAAGCCAGTTGTCTCACCAGGTCCTTGTCCAGGAAGTCG
This sequence comes from Longimicrobiales bacterium, assembly GCA_965226625.1. Classification (GTDB taxonomy): domain Bacteria; phylum Gemmatimonadota; class Gemmatimonadetes; order Longimicrobiales; family Gaopeijiaceae; genus UBA1138. Next base: position 944,515 of record CBDDDK010000003.1, on the reverse strand, counting down.
TAGGGGTGGCCCGGTATGATGGCGCTGGTCTCATCCAGTGCCGCCCTGTGAGCATCGCTTAACTCGAGATCCAGGCTGGCCAGGTTGTCCTGTAACTGGGCCATGGTGCGAACCGCTGCGGATACTGAACCACCGGATCGGCTTGCTCATGCCACGGCTGCGGTCCCCGAGGATCCGAGCCAAGGAGGGCGTCATTTCGGGGCGAAGCGTCACGTCGCGGTCGCCCTTGTCGACGAAGTTGTACAACTGCCCGACGATCTCTCTTCTCCACGTAAAGATCGAGAGGTTCGAGCGGCGGACCGTCATACTCCGAGAAGCCGTAGCGCCGTGAGGTCCGGCGCCACGCTTCGAAAATCAGAGACCGGAGGGCGATGTCTTCCGGAGGAAAGTCGCGAAAGCCGGGAAGCCTCGAGAAAGCTGAGCTTGCCATGATGGCGCGGAATGTAGCGGGGGGCGAAGAGAGTTCAACTAGGCCCGCCGGCGAGAAGACCCCGGGCGCCCGTCGGCGCCCGGGGGTCCCTTTCCGGGTCCGTCAGATGAGTGCCACGCAGCCTACCCAACACATGGCTTTCTAGCCGGTATACGTATGCTTCATATCGTTACATACGTCTGCCGGTGCGCGCTGTGGGATGCGGGCGATCACCACTCGTTCCACGAAGACGCGTAGCCCGGGGATCTTCAGGTCTCGGTTGCCGCTTTCATCGCTCTGGAAGCCATTGGCGGGCTTCCCGGGGACGACGTACGCGCGCCTAGCAGCCGCGGTCGCCGACGGGACCCGTTCGAGCGTGGTGGCGCTCCGTGAATCGATGCACGCTCCGGGATGGCGACTCCGGTGCAGCGGCTCCCTCGATACCGACACCACCCGAAGTGTGCACCAGACTGGGCCAGCTCCCGGCACGTCTACCGACCGCGCCGGCCCACTGCTACAGCACTCTATCCGGTGGTCCAGTACCATCTCGAGACGTTTCTCGCCCAGGCCACCGAGACCGACCCCATGGGCTATGGTGTCCCCTCGTGGGTGGAGAAGGACCTAAGGGCGTACCTACGATGCGGCATCCTCGCCCACGGGTTCGCTCGGCTAAAGTGTGAGGACTGCGGCCACGAACGGCTGCTCGCGTTTTCATGCAAAGGCCGTGGCATCTGCCCCTCATGCAACACACGGCGCATGGCCGAGGTCGCCGCCCACATCACGGATCACGTGCTGCCCCACCTTCCCGTCCGCCAGTGGGTGCTGACCCTGCCGAAGCGGTTGCGTCCTTTCCTGCACCACAACCCAGACATCGCCGGCGCCGTCCTGCAGATCTTCATCCGAGCTGTCCGCACCGCCCTGTGCCGTACGAGCCCGGGTGCACCCCGCGACGCTCAGCTCGGGGCTCTCACCTTCCTTCACCGTTTCGGCTCCGGCCTCAACGCGCACTTCCACTTCCACGTCGTTGTGCTCGATGGCGTGTTCTCACACGCGTCCGACGGCGAGGCCCACTTCCATGAGGCCGCCCTACTCACTCTGGAGCACTGGCATGAGCTCCGGCATGTTGTCCAGCGACGTGTGCTCCGTTACTTCCGCCGTCACGGTCTCCTCGACGAAGCCGACGCCCACGGCATGATGTCTTGGCAAGGCTCCGGTGGGTTCAGCATCGACGCCTCCACCTGAAGGCGACGATGATGAAGGTCTCGGACCCCATCATCTTCGGCCACTGCGTGCGGGTGTTCTTCGAGAACGTCTTCGCGGAGCACGGAGGCGTGCTCGACGAGCTCGGCGTCGACGCGAACAACGGTTTCGGCGACGTGGTCGCCAAGATCGCGGAGTTACCGGTGGAGGAGCGCGCGGCCATCGAGGCCGATATTCGGGCGGCCTACGCGGACGGCCCCGGCATAGCGATGGTGAACTCAGACATGGGCATCACCAACCTGCACGTGCCCAGCGACATCATCATCGACGCCTCCATGCCGCCGATGATCCGTGACTCAGGCGGCATGTGGAACGCTCAGGGCGAGCTGCAGGACTGCAAGGCAGTGATTCCCGACTCGAGCTACGCGGGCATTTACGACGCGGTGGTTCGGGACTGTCAGCAGCACGGCCAACTCGATCCGTCGACGATGGGGAGCGTGCCCAACGTCGATCTCATGGCGCAGAAGGCCGAGGAGTACGGCTCTCACGACAATACCTTCGAGGTGCCATCCGACGGCACGGTCCGGGTCATGGACGCCGGTGGCGACACGCTCATCGAGCAGACTGTGGAGGCGGGTGACATATGGCGTGCCTGCCAGACCAAGGACGCCCCGCTCCGCGATTGGGTAAAGCTGGCCGTGAAGCGCGCTCGCGCCACCGGTTCCCCGGCGGTCTTCTGGCTCGACAGCGCCCGTGCACACGACGTCTTCGAGACCGGCGCGGGCGGCTCAGCGCCCAAGCACGTGCAACAGTTCGAGCTCGAGGGACACCTCAGGTGGGACTCGCTGGGTGAGTACATGGCGCTCGGCACCTCACTGCAGCACCTGGGCGATCAATTCGACAACGCCGGCGCGCGGGTCCTGGGCGACGCGCTCGATACGGCCACCGCCCGGTATCTCGAGAACGCGCGCGCGCCCTCCCGCAGGGTGCATGAGCTCGACAACCGGGGGAGTGCTTTTTATCTGACGCTCTACTGGGCGCAGGCTCTGGCGGAGCAGCAGTCGGACGTCGAGTTGGCCGAGCGATTCGGCCCGGTGGCCTCAGCTCTGGCACAGGAGGAGGAGAAGATCCTCTCCGAGCTGAACGGCGCCCAGGGATTGCCGCAGGATGTCGGCGGGTATTACTTGCCCGATCAGGACCGGGTTGCCGCCGCAATGCGTCCGAGTGCTACGCTCAAGGCGATCATCGACGGAGTCTAGGAGGCCGAAGGAGATTCATGAAACCACCCTCCCTCACGCTCGGAATCGAGGAGGAGTACCAGATCGTCGATCCAGAGACCGGGGAGCTGAAGTCCTTTATCACGCAGATCCTCGAGGACGGACGTATCACCGTCGAGGATATCAAGCCCGAGCTGCACCAGTCCGTCGTCGAGGTGGGCAGCACGGTGTGCCAAACCCCCGTGGAGATCCGCTCTGAGGTCGTACGTCTCAGGCGCGCGGTCATGGACCTGGCGGCCAAGGATGGCCTTGAGATCCTCGCCGCCGGGACTCATCCGTTCTCCTCGTGGATGGATCAGGAGATCACGCCGCTCGAACGTTACCAGGGCGTTGAGCAGGACCTCCAGGATCTCGCGCGCAAGAATCTGATCTTCGGCATGCACGTACACATCGGGATCGAGGATCCGGAGTTCCTGATTGACGCCATGAAAGTGTCGCGGTACTTCCTGCCGCACATCCTCGCGCTCTCGACCAGCTCGCCCTTCTGGGTCGGCCGCAAGACCGGCCTGAAGTCATACCGGAGCGTGCTGTGGCGCAACTTCCCACGCACGGGTGTGCCGCCGACGTTCGAGACGTTTGCGGACTACGAAAAGATCGTGCGCATGCTCGTCAACGCGAACGCGATTCCCGACGCATCCAAGATCTGGTGGGACGTACGGCCCCATCACCTTTACCCGACGCTCGAGTTCCGGCTGTGCGACATGTGCACGCGGGTCGATGAGGCGGTGTGCATCGCGGCGATCTTCCAGGCGCTCGTCGCCAAACTCTGGAGGCTGCGCTGCGATAACATGACGTTCCGCGTCTATCCGCTCACACTCATCGAAGAGAACAAGTGGCGGGCGGTTCGCTACGGCGTCGAAGGCGACCTGCTCGATCTCGGCCAAGAAGCCGAGCGGCCCGCTCGTGAGGTGATCCGGGAGTTGCTCGACTGGTTCCTCAGGGATGTAGTGGACGACCTCGGGAGCCGGGAGCAGGTGGAGTACGCGTTCAACATCCTCGAGGAGGGCACGAGCGCCGACCGGCAGCTTGCGACGTTCGCACAGACCGGAGAACTCAGGGCGGTCGTGCGGCAATTGGTGCTCGAGACGGCAGAGGGCGTCGACTCGTAGGAACCCCCGCAAAGGGATGGAACGAAGCGGCGAATCTCGTGAACTAAGGGTCACCGTCCACCCCATGAATTCCGCAAGCCAAGGCGACCCCATGCAGCTTCGTTACGTCGACTCGGAACCGCGGTCACATGCCACGCCGCTGTTGGCGGTCGGAATCAGCGAAGGGACAGTGGACGTCGAGGGGTCGCTGGGGCAGTTGGACGAAGCGCTTAAGGGGGCCCTCGGTCGGGCGCTGGGCTCCGGCGACATGAAGGGACGTTCGAAGGACGAAGTGGTTCTGTACGGTGCCGAGCTTGGTCCGGAGCGCGTACTATTGCTCGGGATCGGTGCTGCGGATGAGGTCGATGGCGAGGCGGTACGACGCTTCGGCGCTCGGGCGGTTCGCGTCGCGGAGCGCCTCGGAATCACGTCCCTGAGCTTGTCGCTGGACGGTCTGGCCCAGGTCGATGACCATGTTGCGGCTCAGGCGGCGGCCGAGGGGGCGGCGCTCGCCGCGTGGAAGTTTCGTGAGTTGAAGAATGGCGACGAGGACGACGACGAGGACGTTACGGCCGTTGACGTGCTCGGGGGTGGCGAGCGTGCCGCGGACGCGGTCAGGGTAGGCGCCACGATCGGAGCGGCCGAGAACCTCGCGCGCACGCTGCAGTCGAGGCCGGGCAACGTCGCGACGCCGTCGCACATCGCCGCTGAAGCACAGCGGATGGGCGAGGACGTGGGCCTGGATGTCACCGTGTTTGACGAGGCACGACTTCGGGAAGAGGGCATGCACGCGATCCTCGCGGTCTCGCGAGGGTCCGAGGAAGAAGCCCGGTTCATTATCATGGAGCACAAGGGCGGAGCCGAAGGCGAGGCTCCCCTGGTATTGGTGGGGAAAGGCCTGTCGTTCGACGCAGGTGGAATTTCGTTGAAGCCGCCCGGTGGCATGGAGGACATGAAGTTCGATATGTCCGGTGGTGCGGCGGTTATCGGTGCGATGCAGGCGATTGCGCTTCTGGGCCTGAAAGCGAACGTCGTCGGTATTGTGCCGTCGTCGGAGAATCTGCCGTCGGGCACTGCGCTAAAGCCGGGTGACGTCATCGATACGCTCGCGGGCAAGACCGTCGAAGTGGTCAACACCGACGCCGAGGGGCGTCTCATCCTCGCCGACGCCCTCACGTACGGCGCTCGCCTAAATCCGGCGGCGATGGTCGACTGCGCCACGCTCACTGGTGCCGTGGTGATCGCGCTGGGCAACCAAGCCGCGGCGGTCCTGGGGAACGACGAAGGTGTGGTCGAGGAGCTGATCGCGGCCGGTTCCGACTCCGGGGAGCGGTGTTGGCCGCTACCACTCTGGGAGGACTACCGGAAGCAACTCGACAGTGAGACCGCCGACCTGAAGAACATCGGCGGGCGTCCCGGCGGCTCGATCACTGCGGCGAGCTTTCTGTCCGAGTTCGTGCTCGATGCCGCGTGGGCGCACCTGGACATCGCGGGCACGGCATACGGGGATGGTAAGCTCCCGTATCAGCGAAAAGGCGGGTACGGATTCCCGACCCGGCTACTCGTGCAATGGGTCCGGAGTCGCGCCGGGTGACCGACTCGCTCGGACGGTTCCTCGCGCCCCGATCCCCGTCGCGGATCGGGGCGTTCCTGCGTTCCCTCACGGTTGCGCTCACGCTGTTTCCGTCTGCCGGGCTGGAGGCACAGCAACCGCAGGACTCGCTCGTCGTGCCATCGGACAGCATCGCCGTCGACTCGTTGGCGCTCGACTTTATGCCGGACACCGCATCCGCGGACACCATCTTCTACAACCTGCCGGCCTTCGAGCGCCGGGTGCCGGACGGGTGGGGAACCGGCGTCTGGTCGTGGGACCACTCCGGCATTATGGCGAGCGGTGCGAACACTGTAGCCGAGTTGGTGGCCGAGATCCCCGGGCTGATCGTATTGGCCGCGGGTGACTACGGTACTCCGTCTGCGATCAGCGCCTTTGGCTCGGGGGGCGGCGGCGTCAGAGTGTTCCGCGACGGCTTCGAGCTCTTCCCGCTCGAAGGCGGGGTCGTCGATCTGGCGCGCATCGGGCTCGCCGGCATCCAGCACGTTCGACTCGAACGCGGCATGGGCGAGTTGCGGCTCGAGATGTGGTCATTGGAGTACGACGACGGTCGGCCGTACTCGCTTGTCGAGGCGGGTACCGGTGACCTCGGTACTAATATCTTCCGCGGCGCCTTTGCCGATCCTACCGCGCTGGGTGGCAGCGTGGGGCTTGGCCTGGAGCGCGTCGATACCAGCGGACCTGGTGGACAAGAAAAGGGCAAGCGGACCGGCAGCTGGTTCCGATATCAAGTGCACCGCGGCGCCGATGCCGGGTTGGCGCTCGACCTCCGAACCATGGGCACCGAGTCCGATCTACCCGACTACGCCTCTCCGATCACGCGCACCGACTGGGCGCTGAGAGGGCGCATGCGTCTAGCTGAAGGCGTGGTAGGCGAGGCGTACACGGGCAAGTCGTCGCACGACGTGGAGGACACCCGGGAGGCGTACGAGCTGGAGGGAGGAAGCCGGAGCCAGCGCGGGCTCCGGCTCGGACTCAGCCGCTCGGGCCTTTGGGCGCGAGGGGAATACCGACGTTTCGGAGGAGACGACCTGCCCGCCAGCCGGATCGATCTGACCGCTGGTGCGAGCCGGCCAGGCGTGGGAGGTATATCGGCCGACCTGGCACGGGGATCGTGGGCCGACAACTCGACGTCGAGCAAGCGTGTGCGCGCGTGGACCGAGCCGCTCTTGGGTGTCGTCTCACTCTTCGGCTCTTGGGAGTCGGGCACATACGGAGCGCGCACAACGCCGCTGCTCGAGGCGGTGCCTCCTCTCGACTCAACCGCGAGCGAAGGAACCGAGCTCCCCGAAGCCGAGGGGGACGTCACGAGCGCGCCGCTCTTCGGAATCACGGACCGGCGCGCCACGAGGCTCGGTGCGGCATTGTCCTGGCGTGGTGTTTACCTGTCGGGTGCGGTGCTAGAGGTAGAGTCGGACTCGCTGATCCCGCTCGGAATCGAGTCGGACCGGGGTTCACCGTTCTTGGCGGGCGCCCAGCGGACGGGGTGGGAACTGTGGGGCAGGATCCCAACATTCTGGGAAAGCCTGCGCCTGGAGGGCTCGCTGCAGCAGTGGGACGAGCCCGGGCCGTACCTGCCGGAACAGATCTACAGGGGTGCGCTCGTCTTCCACCGTACCTATCTGGAGTCCGGGAACTTCGAGCTCGGGTGGAAGATCGGCGTGCGCGGGAACAGCCGGATGAGCGTTCACATACTAGGTGAGGAGGACGAAGAAGGCCTGCGCCCGCTCGAGACGGTGCCTTTCTACCAGAACTGGTACGGGCGCATCCAGATCCGCATCGTCACGGTCCAGATCTTCATCGGGTGGGACAACTTCATCCGGCGGCCGAACCTGCAGAGCTTCCCGGGTCGGGTGCTGCCCATTACGCGCACCTGGTACGGCCTACGCTGGACGATGTGGAACTGAGCCCACAGGCGTTACCTTTTCGGCTCTGCGGAGGTCGTCCATGATCCGGAGCATGACCGGGTACGGAGAGGCTGAGCGGGAATCACCCGCGGGTCATTTGCGGCTGGAAGTGAAGACCGTCAACCATCGCTTCTTCAACACCAGCATCAAGACACCATCCGGCTTCGACAAATTCGAGCATGAGATCGCTGAAGCGTTGAAGCGGCACCTTTCTCGGGGCCACGTCAGCGCGTTATTGACGATCGACCGCTCCGCGACGGAAAGCGGTGCGGTACGGCAGATCGACTTCGATCTCGCACGGCAGATTCGGGCGTCGCTCGAGTCCCTTCAGTCTGAGCTCGACGTGCCGGGCGAAGTCGATTTGGGAATGCTGACGCGCGTCGGTGACCTGTTCCGGACGCCCGAGCAGCATCGGGCGGAGGGCGTCGAACCGGAGATCCTCCGATCGCTTGCGGAGGATGCGGGACGGTCGGTGCGATCGCTTCGCGAAGCCGAGGGCGCACGGCTACGCGAAGATATCGAGAGGAGTCTGTCGGCGACGGCTGAGACACTCGACCGAGTGGAAAGGCGAGCCCCTCAGCGGCTCGTGGCGGAGCGGGACCGACTGAGGGAGGCGGTTAAGAAGCTTTCCGAGCAGGTTGCGGTGGACGAGGACAGGCTGGCGCGCGAAATCGCGTACCTGGCGGAGAAGTGGGACATCAACGAGGAGCTGGTGCGCCTCCGTTCGCATATCGAGCTGTTCCAAGAGGCGCTTTCCGCCGACGGTGAGGAGCCCGTTGGCAAGCGGCTCGGTTTTCTCGTGCAGGAGATGCACCGCGAAGTGAATACCATCGCATCGAAAGCGAACGACTCCCAGATCTCGCACGACTCCGTGACCCTCAAGGAGGAGCTGGAGCGGATTCGCGAGCAAGTCGAGAACATCGAGTGACGCGTGCCGCGCCCGTGGTCTTGACCGCACCGAGCGGTGCTGGCAAGACATCCCTCGCCCGGCGGCTCGTCGACGTTTCGGACCGGTTCGTTTTCTCGACCTCCGCGACGACGCGCGCGCCTCGAAAGGGCGAGAAGCACGGGGTCGACTATTTTTTCTTGAGCGAGGGCGACTTCGAGGCGATGATCGACGCGGGCGCTCTCGTTGAATGGGCCACTGTGCATGGGCGTTCGTACGGGACGCCGCGCGCAGCCCTTGAGGCAGCGGCCTCGCGAGGTGAGCATATAGTGCTGGACATCGATGTGCGGGGAGCACGTCAGATCCGAGATTCGGTCCCCGACGCGAAGTTGATCTTCGTCCTACCACCATCGGTAGCGGTTTTGATGAAGCGGCTGACAGGGCGAGGGACGGAAGGATCTCGGGAGGTGGAGATGCGGCTGAGGTCTGCGCTGGACGAGTTGCAGGCCGCATCCGAGTTCGACCATCGCGTGGTGAACGACGACCTCGATCGGTGTGTAGAGGAGATCGAGGAGATCGTGACGGGGAAGCAAGGGAACACCCTCGAGGCCGTACGCCTGGAGAACATCGACGTGCTTCGCACAGGTATCGCGCAGATCCTAGAAGAAGAGTACGAGAAACGCAGGTAACAGAGGAGTAGATATGAGGGTCTTTACGCCCGACGAAGTCTCCGCCGGCACCGAGAGTAAGTACCTCGGTGTGCTCGTCGCCGCGAAATACGCGCGCGAGCTCAACACGCTTCCGCGTGAATCCATGCCGCTTGGCGAAGAAAAGAAACTCACGACCCGTTCTCTCGAGGCGTTGACCTCCGGACAGATCGAGTTCCGTTTGGTGAAGCGCCGCCGCAAGGGCGACGGCCTCTCGACCGGATCCGGCTGAACGCGGCCCACTGTACTTCTAGCACGGGCGGCTAGTGTATGCCGGACCTAAGACTGACACCCCGACGCCCGTGGAAAGATAGGCGTGTCGTTTTGGGGGTCACCGGCGGGATCGCGGCGTACAAGTCGATTCAGGTGGCGCGTGATCTAACGCGCCTGGGAGCCAAGGTCGACTCGGTTCTCACCGGGTCAGCTCAAAACTTTGTGGCGCCCCTCAGTTTCGAGGGTGTGACAGGCAGACCCGCGCTGACAGAACTCTTCTCCGCGGAGGGGGCCGCGCTCCACATCCGCTTGGGGCGCGAGGCCGATGTGATCTGTATAGCGCCCGCGACGGCGGATCTTCTGGCACGCGCCGCCCAGGGCCGTTCCGACGACCTCATCTGCACAACGCTGCTCGCGACGCGGGCGCCGGTCATTCTCTGTCCAGCTATGAACGACAAGATGTTCTCGCATCCGCAGGTGCAAGCGAACCTGGCACACCTCCGGGACGAGCTCGGGTACACCGTGGCCGGGCCGGCCGAAGGCACGCTCGCGGCGGGCGAAGGGGAAGGCCCCGGCCGCATGATCGAGCCGTGGCAGATCGAAGAGCACGTCGGTCGTGCGCTGGCGGGCGAAGGCGCACTCACGGGGAAGCGCGTGTTGGTCACCGCGGGTCCGACGCGTGAGGCCGTCGACCCGGTACGCTATCTGGGAAACCGCTCTTCTGGCCGCATGGGGTTCGCAATCGCGCAGGCTGCCTGGCGGCATGGCGCGGCGGTCACGCTCGTGTCTGGACCCACCGCGCTCGAGATCCCTGTCGGAGTCGACCTGATTCCAGTAGAGCGCGCGCTCGAAATGCACGATGCCGTCCAGGGCTTGGTCTCCTCCGCGGATGTGACGGTATTCGCGGCGGCGGTCGCGGACTTCCGTCCCCTCGAGGCAAGAGACCAGAAGGTGAAGCGCGCCGACACCGGCGGTGCCCTGAACGTGCCACTGGTCGCGAACCCGGACGTGGCGGCCGATACGATGGGCCTTCGTAAAGAGGGAAGCTTAGCGGTTGGCTTTGGGCTCGAAACGGACGATCTGCTGGCGAACGTCCAGAAGAAGCTCGAGGCGAAGGGGTTCGACCTCTTGGTGGCGAACGACGCGACGGAGGCCGGCTCGGGCTTCGAAGTTCTGACGAATCGCGTCACCCTCCTGTCCCGCGATGGCGCTCGGGAAGAACTTCCCCTCATGGGCAAGGAAGCCCTTGCCGAGGAGCTGATCGAGCGCGTGTTGCGTCGCCTGGACGGCGAAGCGTGACTGGCCGCCATCCCCTACGAACCGAAGCAGCACGACTATTGCGTCAGCGCGCCGAAATCGGCGCGACCGACCTGTTTCTGGATAGCCTTACGCGCGCAGAGGCCCTCAGGCTCGCGCGGGCGGCTGCGTCCGCTGAGGCTCCGCGGGGAGCCCTCCCCGAGCTGCCGGCGTCCTACACGGAGCTGCGGGACGCCGCGATGTCTTGCACGCTGTGTCGGCTCGCCGAGGGCCGCACCAACGTCGTGTTCTCGGATGGGTCGCAGAGTGCGCGACTCATGGTTGTCGGCGAGGCTCCGGGTGCCAACGAAGACAAGACCGGACTTCCGTTCGTCGGCCAGGCGGGCAAGTTCCTGGACCTGTTGCTGGCCACCGTGGATCTCTCGCGGGAGGACTCGGTCTACATCTGCAACGTGCTCAAGTGCAGGCCGCCCGGGAACCGGAATCCGATGCCCGACGAGATCGAGGCGTGCTCCCCCTACCTCAAAAGGCAGATCGAGCTCATTCAGCCCGAGGCGATGATGGCGGTCGGAACGTTCGCGGCGCAGCTTCTCACCGGTCGGCAAAAAATCGCCCTGGGCCAGCTTCGGGGAGAGGTTCACAGCTACCGAGGGGTCCCCCTCGTCGTTACGTATCACCCCGCCGCCCTGTTGCGGAATCCGAAGTGGACCCGTGCGTTCTGGGACGACCTACAGCTACTCAGGGGGGTAATGAATAGCTCATAGGTTGCGCGCTTGACCGCGTATGTACCTTAGGACTAATGGAAGCCTCACCCAACTTCGCCCAGGCCGTATTCGATCGTACCCCTCCGTTCTCGCTCGAGGCGGAAACCGCCGTACTGGGTGGTATGCTGATCGACCGGGACGCGGTGCCGCGGGCCGTGGAGTTCCTCAACGACTCCATGTTCTATCGGGAGGCGAACCGACGGCTCTACCGGGCCATGGTCCGCCTCTTCGAGCGCGGGGACGTGATCGACGTGATTACGGTCTCGGAGGAGCTCAAGAAGACGGGCGAGATGGAATCGGCCGGGGGGTTCGACTACCTGGCCGCGCTCGTTGATGCCGTGCCCACGGCGGCCAACCTCGAGTACCACGCGCGCATCGTTCGCGACAAGGCGTTGCTGCGGCGACTCGTCGAGCAATCTTCGCAAATCATCCGGGACGTGTATGACCAGGGTGAGCGCGAGGTCGATGAGATCCTCGATCAAGCGGAAGCGCGCATCTTCCAAGTCGCGGAGAGCCACAAGCGAAAGGGCTTCGTCTGGATCAAAGAGGTCCTTTGGTCAGCGTTCGAACACATCGAGCGGCTTCAGGAGTCCGACAGTGGCATCACCGGCGTGGCCACCGGATTCCGGGACCTCGATCGCATAACCACGGGGCTACAAAAGGGTGACCTGGCGATCGTCGCGGGGCGCCCCTCGATGGGTAAGACGTCATGGGTGCTCAACGTCACCGCGAATGCCGCGATCTCGAACAACATCCCTGTCGCTGTCTTCTCACTCGAGATGTCGTCCGAGCAGCTCGTCCAGCGCCTCCTGTGCGCCGAAGGGCGCATCGATGCGCTGAAGCTGCGGCGGGGCCGGCTCTCGCCGGAGGAACACCAGCGGCTCGCCGCCGCTGCCGGGCATCTCAATACCGCGCCGATCTGGATCGACGATGCGCCCGGCAGCAACGTGCTCGAGATCCGCGCCAAGGCACGTCGCCTCCTGTCGGAGCTGAGCGCCGACGGCAAGGATCTAGGCTTGATCGTCATCGACTACATGCAACTGATGTCGGGAGCCGGGAGGACGGAGAACCGAGTGCAAGAGGTCAGCCAGATCTCTCGCGGACTGAAAGCACTCGCTCGCGAGCTCGAAGTCCCCGTCGTGGCGCTCTCCCAGCTGAGCCGCGGGCCCGAGCAGCGGACGGACAAACGACCCATGCTGTCGGACCTCAGGGATTCCGGTTCGATCGAGCAGGATGCTGATATCGTCATGTTCCTGTACCGGCCCGAATACTACGCTTCAGCGGACAAGCGTGAGGAGCTCGCGGGCAAGGCGGAGTTGATTGTGAGCAAACAGAGGAACGGCCCGACGGGCGTGGTGGAGTTGTTCTTCCAGAAGGCCTACACTCGGTTCGACTCTGTCCAGCGCGGGCCCGGGGGGGGCGCAGGCGGACCGCAGAGCGAGGGACCGAGCTTCGGTCCATGACCGGACCGCGGGACGGGTTCGATCGCCCTCCTCGAGTGGGGGTCGCCGTGCCCGCCGCTGGACTAGGGCGTCGCATGGGCGGATCGAGGAAGCCGTTCCTCGAGCTGGCCGGTGAGCCGGTACTTCGCCATGCGCTCCGGCCCTTCCTGTCCGAGCCTCGTGTCGTGGCGGTTGTCGTTGCGCTCGCGCCGGACGACGCTGCCGAGCCCCCTGCATGGATCACCGACCTCGACGGTCGCATAAGAGTCGTGGCCGGAGGCGAGACACGAACCGACTCGGTCCGTAATGCGCTTCTGGCGCTGCCCGACGACGTGGACATCATCGCGGTTCACGACGCCGCGCGGCCGTTGGTGACTCGGGCCATGATCTCCGAGTGCATCGACATCGCGGCTGAAGGGCGCGGGGCAGTCGCGGGGTGCCCTGCGATCGACACCATGAAGCGAGTCGACGAACAGGGGCGAGTGGTCGACACTCCGAGTCGAGTCGCGATGTGGCATGCGCACACACCGCAGGTCTTTCCAGCCGGTCTTCTCCGGCGCGCATACGAGGGAGCTGGGAGCGGCACCGATGACTCCGCGCTCGTGGAGTCCGTAGGGGGCAAGGTGCAGATGGTCGATGGCGGGTCCACCGACGTCAAGCTGACTCGGCCCGAAGACATCCCGATCGCGGAAGCGATTCTGGCTGCACGGAGCGACCATGGCTGACCTAGAGCGTCGCACCGACCTGCGCGAAGATCCACAAGCCGATCTCGGGAAGGTTGTCGCGCACCTGGAGCGCGACGGTGTGATCGCCTATCCGACCGAGACCGTGTACGGCTTCGGCTCCCTGGGCACGCTCTCGGGCATCCGCAGGGTGTACGAGCTCAAGCCTCGCGGGCGCGATAAGCCTTTGATCGCCCTCGTACCGTCCGCGGCCTCGGTAGAAGCGCTGGCGTGGACCGACGAAGCGACGAAGCTCGCGTCGATCTTCTGGCCCGGAGCAGTGACCCTGGTACTAGGGGACCCTCACGGTATCTTCCTTGCGGGTGTGCGCAGCGTGGACGGCACGGTCGCCGTGCGGGTGAGCCCGCAGCCGATCGTGGGACGACTCCTCGAGCTACTGGGGGTCCCCCTCACGTCGACAAGCTTGAACGAACCAGGTCGGGAGCCTGCCCGGTCGGGGACCGAGGCGGCGGCGGTCATCGAACGACTCGGGCGAAGCGACGTATGGCTCCTGGATGGGGGCACGCTTCCGGAATCCGGCCCCTCCACGATCATCGACTGTACGAGCGGCACGCCCACCGTGCTGCGGGAGGGTACTGTTCCGGTGGGCAGGCTCCGTTGCGTGATACCGGCGATTCCGTGATACCGGAGATTAATGGAAACCATTCCTAGCACGGACGGCGGCTTCAGCCTCCTGTTCGTGTGCAGCGGCAATACTTGTCGGAGCCCGATGGCAGCGGTCATCGCGCGTCGCGCGGCCGCCGAGTTGGGCTGGCAGGGCTTTGAGGTGCGCTCGGCGGGCGTTGCTGCTTTCGACGGAGATCACGCCTCGGGTGGAGCGGTACGCGCGGCAGCCGGCAACGGTCTAGACCTTTCCGAGCACGTTGCGACGCCGCTCACCCCCGAGCTAGCTGAGTGGGCCGACCTCATCTTGGTGATGTCACCGAGCCACCTCGTGAGGGTCGTGGAGCTCGGTCGAGGCGAGAGTGCAGCGCTGATCACGTCGTTCGCAGAGGGTCGAGAAGAGGACGGCACGGCATCGGTCCCCGACCCCATCGGGGGTCCGGATGAGCACTACCTCGAGACCTTCGAGTTCCTCGAACGGCTGATCGCTCGAGCCTTCCGGCGCCTCGAGCCGGTGGTCGAGAAATGAGCGTCACGGCATCGACTCGCGCGCTTGCCTTGTTGGGCGATCCCGTTGCGCACTCCATGTCTCCGACGATCCTGAACGCGGCGTTTTCGGCAGCCGGTGTCGACGGGATATACGTGGCCGTTCGCTGCGCTGCAGACGACCTTCACGGATTCATGCGCGGCCTGTCCCGAGCAGGTGGTGGCGGAAATATCACGCTCCCGCACAAGCAGACGGCCGCCTCGGTAGTGGACGTTGCGAGCCCCGCCGTGCGTCGAACCGGGGCCTGTAACACATTCTGGGGCGACCACGACGGGCGGGTCTACGGCGACAACACCGACGTGGACGGCTTTCGGCGCGCGCTCAAGAGCTTCGTCGAGGGCTCCCCGGCGGGGATCCGCGTCCTGCTCCTCGGTGCCGGTGGTGCCGCCCGCGCAGCGTTGATGGGCTTGCTCGAGGAGGACGCCGGCGAAGTGCTCATCTTCAATCGCACGGCAGATCGTGCCCGCGCGGTGGCGCGTCGCATCGGGGGACAGAAAACGCGAGTGGTTCCGCTCCTCGAGGGATTGCGAAGCAAGAGCTTCGATCTCGTTGTGAACGCTACCCGGTTGGGCCTCGGAGAAGCCGATCCCACACCGCTGGACTTCGAGATCCTCCACCGAGTCGGTGCGGCGATGGACCTCGTGTATGGCAGCAAGCCGACTCCGTTCGTTCGCGCGGCCGAAGCGCTGGGAATCCGGGCGACCGACGGCGGGGAGATGCTCGTGCAACAGGCGGCTGCCTCGTTCGAGCGGTGGTGGGACAAGCCCGCTCCAGTGGAAGTGATGCGGGCTGCGATGAAGGGGAGCGAACCTGGATGAACGCGGCATCATGGGCCGCGGACTTCACCGATCTGTTGCTGCCTGCCGGATGCATATCCTGTGGAATCTGGGTGCCAGGCAGCGCGGCGGCGCCGCTCGTGTGCGCCCGATGTCGGACCCGACTCAAGGTGGCGCCGTGGCCCCGCTGCGGGCGGTGTCACTTTCCCAGCGGCACGGGACGCACGAGCGATCTGCAGTGCCGCGGCTGCCGGGACTGGTCGGCCGCGCTGTCCACGGCGCGCTATGCCTACGTGCTCGCCCCGCCCGCCGATGACCTCGTTCACGCGCTCAAGTACGAGGGGTGGCCGGAATTGGCACCGCTCATGGCTTCGGCTATGACGCCGCTCTCGCTCCCAAGCGAGGGGGGGCGAGCGCTCGTAGCGCCGGTCCCCACGACCACGCTGCGCCTGCGAACGCGTGGCTACAACCAGGCGGGCTTGCTCGCCGAATGCTATGCCAGGGCCCGTTCGCTGGCGCTGGGCGAGCTGCTGGTACGCACTGGGGCGAGTGCCTCTCAGACGTCGTTGCACCCCGCGGAGCGGCGCGCGAATGTGGCAGGCGCGTTCTCCCTGGCCGCCGGGGTCCGAGCGGTGCTGGAAGGCGCCCACGTCCTCCTGATCGACGACGTGCTCACCACAGGAGCGACCGCCTGCGAAGCCGCCGAGACATTGATCGCGGCAGGGGCCGCGCGCGTCACTCTGATCGCCTACGCGAGAGCGCTGCCCCACGACCCGCTCACAGCCACATGACGGCCACATGGGGGTTACCTTCTACGCTGCCTCAGTACCCGATATCGAGCCCATTCTTCGTAGAGACCAGTAGGAGCCCACCCTCATGTCATTCCGGGTAGCCATCAACGGATTCGGTCGCATCGGCCGCAACGTTGTTCGCAGTGCGAAGCAGGCCGGCGGCAGTGGCATCGACTTCGTCGCCGTGAACGATCTCACCGACGCCGCGACGCTCGCTCACCTGCTCAGGTACGACTCCGTGCACGGTCACTACCCGGGTACCGTCGAAGTCGCCGAGGGCAGCCTGGTCGTCGACGATGACGAGGTCAGGGTCTTCAGCGAGCGCGACCCCGCCCAGCTACCGTGGGCGGACCTCGGGATCGACATCGTAATCGAGGCGACGGGCCACTTCCGGGACCGTGATGGCGCGGCCAAGCATCTCACGGCGGGCGCGAAGAAGGTGATCATCTCCGCGCCCGGTAAGAACGAGGACGTCACCATCGTGCTTGGCGTGAACCACGATCAATACGATCCCGAGAATCACGATGTAATCTCCAACGCGAGCTGCACGACCAACTGCCTCGCGCCAGTGGTGAAGGTCCTCACAGAGAGCTTCGGATTCCGTCACGGACTGATGACGACCATCCACGCGTATACGAACGACCAGAGTATCCTGGACCTGCCGCACAGCGACCTTAGGCGCGCTCGTGCGGCTGGCATCTCGATGATCCCGACCACCACCGGTGCGGCGAAGGCCACCGGGCTCGTATTGCCGACCGTCGCGGGACGCATCGACGGCATGGCTCTTCGTGTGCCGACGGCGGACGTGTCTATCGTCGACGTCGTAGTCGAGGTGGAGAAGGACACTACCGCGGAAGAGGTCAACGCGGCCTTTCGGGACGCCGCTGGTGCTGCCCTGGCAGGCATCCTGGACGTTTCGGACGAGCCGCTCGTCTCGATCGACTACCAGGGCAACCCGTTCAGCTCGATCGTCGACGCGCTCTCCACGTCGGTCATGGCGGGCCGGATGGTGAAAGTCCTCTCCTGGTACGACAACGAGTGGGGGTACTCGAATCGCGTCGTGGACCTCGTGCGCTACGTCGGGGAGCGCCTCCCGGCGCCCATCGAGGCTTAGGCGCGCGGCGCGCGCGTGAAAGCCGGATCAGCACTGGGACTGAGCCCCTGAAGAAGACCCTCGCCGACATCGACCGATCGACCCTGCGCGGTCGCACGGTTCTGGTGCGCACGGACCTCAACGTGCGCACGGAGTCTGGCCGCGTCTTGGACGTCCAGCGTATTGAAGCTTCGCTGCCGACGCTCTCGGTGCTCCGCGAGTCCGGCGCTCGCACGGTCGCCCTGTCTCACATGGGTCGGCCGAAGGGACGCCCGCATCCGGACTTGTCGCTCGCACCCGTGGCCGAGTACCTCGGCGGTCAGCTCGGGACGCCTGTGGCCTTTGTACGGGACGCCGTTGGCCGGGGCGGACAGAAGGCGGTATTCGCACTCGGTGACGGAGAAATTGCGTTGCTCGAGAACACCCGCTTCCACCCGGGTGAGACCGCGAACGAACCGGAACTCTCGGCCACTTGGGCCGCACTGACCGACCTGTTCGTGAACGATGCTTTCGGGGCCGCTCATCGAGAACATGCTTCGACAGCGGGTCTGGCGAGGGCGGTAAGAGGGCGGGGGGGCGAAGCGGTAGCTGGACTCCTGATGGCGCGTGAGCTCGAGTTCTTAGAGGATGCGCTCGAGAGTCCCGAGCGACCCTTCGTGGCGATCCTGGGCGGAGCGAAGATCTCGGGGAAGATCGACGTGGTTGAGGCGCTCATGCCGCGTGTCGATCGGCTGCTCATCGGGGGAGCGATGGCGAACACGTTCTTTCGGGCGCTGGAGTTGGCTACAGGCGAATCACTCGTCGAAGAGGATCGCATCGACCTGGCGGCCGGGTTGATCCAGGCCGCGGGGGACAGGCTCACGCTACCCATCGACTGCGTAGTGACAGACGAAATCTCCCACGACGCGCCGAAGCGAGTGGTGGGTCGGACCGACGTCGGTGACACAGACCGAATCGTTGACATCGGCCCCGAGACGTGCGCCATCTACCGGAGCATCGTCTCCAGCGCCCGCACGGTCGTCTGGAACGGACCCATGGGGGTATTCGAGATCCCCGCGTTCGCCGGAGGCACGGTAGAGGTGGCGCGCGCCGTAGCCGATGCGTGTGACGGGGGAGCGCTCGGCGTCCTGGGAGGGGGGCATTTGGCGGCGGCGGCAGAGCAGGCCGGGGTCGTAGAGCGACTGAGCCACGTATCAACGGGCGGCGGCGCTGCGCTCGCGCTGCTGGCGGGGGCGGCGCTGCCCGGGGTCGAGTCACTGAGCGATAGGGAGTAGGCCGGATGGCTGTGATCGCGGGCAACTGGAAGATGTATATGGGTGCCGCCCAGACCCAGGCTTTTTTTGCTGGGCTTACCCTGGAGGAACGCGCGGGGAAGAACGAGCTGCTGATCTTCCCTCCCGTGGTCTCATTGGGGGTCGCCGCGGCGTGCCCCGAGCGCGATACCCGGATTCAGTTGGGCGCACAGAACATCCATTGGCAGGATGGGGGCGCCTTCACCGGTGAGACCTCTGCTGCGATGGCGGCCGAAGCGGGAGCCAGCCACGTCCTCGTCGGCCACTCGGAGCGACGGCACGTCTTCGGCGAGACCAACGAAGAGGTGGCCTTGAAGATTGCGGCCGGCTGTCGGCATGGCCTGGTTCCGGTGGTTTGCGTGGGAGAGACCCTCGCAGAGCGGCAGGACGGTCGGGTCGACGTGGTCATCCTCACGCAGTTGGATGCGGCGCTGCAGGTGCTCGAGGGTGACGTGGGACGGTTCTTGATCGCATACGAACCGGTCTGGGCCATAGGTACCGGGGAAACCGCGACCGCGGAAGACGCGGCGAACGCACACCGGACGATTCGGAGTCGGCTCGAGGCTACTCTGGGTCTCGCGGCTGCCGTGCGCACGCCAATCCTGTACGGAGGCTCCGTAAAGCCGGACAACGTGGCCGATCTACTCGGTGCCGCGAACGTAGACGGCGTGTTGGTCGGCGGCGCCAGCCTGGATCCCCATTCCTTCGCCGAGATCGCCGCCGCAGGGGGTGCTTAGACGGGCGTTGACACCCCCTTGGACCTCATCGACGTTTAACCTCTCACTTGGAAGGGATTCATCGCGGAGATGTACGGATTCTTGCTCGCCGTCCTGGTATTGGACGGCATATTCATGACGGTCATCATCCTTCTCCAGTCCGGGAAAGGTGGAGGGCTCGCGGCCGTGGGCGGGGGCGCCTCCATGACCGAAGGCATCCTTGGCGGCCGCCAGGCCACCACGGTGCTGACTCGTGCCACGTGGATCTCCGGCACCATCTTCATGGTGCTGGCGCTGGTTCTTTCCATCATGTCCTCGCGTGCCCGGCAGCCTTCGTCGGTCATCCAGGTCCAGGCTCCAGTGACCGCGCCGGCGCCGGTTCTGCCCGGCCTTGGCGATCAGCCCGCGCAGGGCATGGGAAACGAGGACGGCCTGGATCCAGGCAACTCGGGGAGCTGACCTCTTCCGAGCGCCTGACTCGATGAGCCGTGGCTGACAACCCGTCTCTCGGGCTCGATCGCGATCAGCTGCTCGAGCTGTATCGTGCCCTGTGCCTAACGCGGGCGGCCGAGGAGCGCGTCGAGCTTCTTCAAAAGCAGGGGCATGTCAAGGGCGGTCTGTACCGCTCTCTGGGACAGGAAGCAGGCGCGGTTGGGGCGGCGTTCGCGCTCCGGCGCCGGACGGATGGCACGGGTGACGTCTTGGTTCCGACGGTGCGCGCTGCGGGGGCGCTCTTCGTCTTCGGCGGCGAGGTAGTAGACTTCTTCCGTCAGTACATGGCGCGCGCCACGGGCCCGAGCAAGGGTCGCGAGACGAACGTACACTGGGTCGACTATCAGAGGGGCTTAGTGGGTCCGGTGTCGTCCCTGGGCACCATGCTCGAGGTCATGGCGGGCATCACGCTGTCCTTCAACCTCCGCGGCGAACACCGGGTGGGTATGGTCTTCTCCGGCGACGGCGCGTCTTCGACCGGGGCGTGGCACGAGGGCCTGAATTTCGCAGCCGTCCAGCGCTGCCCCATGATCCTCATGGTCGAGGCCAACGAGTGGGCTTTCTCGAGCCCGACCGTCAAGAACACGCGCCTGGAGAGCTTCACGCACAAGGCCCCGGGATACGGGATCGGAGCCGAGTCGGTCGACGGGACCGATGTCGTCGCCGTATACGAGGCCGTGGCCCGTGCCGCCGCTCGCGCGCGCTCCGGCGAGGGAGCGCAGATGGTGGAGCTGCGCTACTTCCGCCGCCTGGGGCACGCGCAGCATGATCCGCAGGACTACGTAGACCCCGCGCTCATCACCGAGTGGGAGACCCGTGATCCGATCGAGCGCTTCCATGCCCGTATTCTCGATCGCGGATGGGCCCCGGAGGATGAGCTACGGGCCATTCGCCAGGAGGTCGATGATAAGTGCAAGTCCGCCGCCGAGCGTGCGATCGCTGAGCCGGTTCCTCACGGTCCCGAAGCGGTAGACGACGTATACACCGACGTGCCGATGCCCCGTCCCTGGACGCGGGCTTAAATGCCGGACCCGCGCACCGCGTGAGAGACCCATCGTGAGCCAAGCCGTCCCTGAGCATCTAGGGAAGACCGCGCGGGGTGAAGCCGTCACGATGTTGGAGTCGATCAGCGAGGGCCTATACGAGGAGATGGTACGCGACGACAGCGTTTTCCTGATGGGGGAGGACATCGGCGTGTACGGTGGGGCCTTCAAGGTCACGCGCGGCTTCCTGGAGGCGTTCGGTGAGCGCCGCGTGATCGACACGCCGATTGCCGAGGGGGGCTTCACCGGGGCCGCGGCTGGGGCCGCTCACATGGGGCTCCGCCCAGTCGTCGAGATGCAATTCATGGACTTCATTTCGCCCGCTTACGATGTGCTGACCAACTACATCGCGACATCGCTCTACCGTGGAGCCGGGCCGATGCCCATGGTGATCCGAGGGCCGGTGGGCGGTGGGAACCGCGGGGGGCCGTTCCATTCCCAAAACATCGAGATGGCCTTCTTCCACACGCCGGGGCTCAAGATCGTGTACCCGAGCACGGCGTACGATGCGAAGGGACTCATAAAGGCCGCGATTCGTGACGATAATCCGGTCATCTTCGAGGAGCACAAGGGACTCTATCGGGCTCCGGCGCTGCGCGAGGTTCTTCCGGCGGAGGACTACATCGTCCCGCTCGGTGAGGCCCGCACCGTACTGGAGGGCGAGGACCTCACGATCGTCACCTACGGAGCGATGGTTCACAAATCGGTTGAGGCCGCGCGGACCCTCGAAGGCGACGGGGTCAGCGTCGAGGTCATCGACCTGCGGACGCTGCTCCCGCTCGACGAAGACGCGATCGTTGGAAGTGTGAAGCGAACGGGAAGGCTGCTCGTCGTGCACGAGGACACGCGGACAGGAGGCATCGCAGGCGAGATCGCGATCCGGGTCAGTGAGAGGGCGTTCGAGTGGCTCGACGGCCCGATTCTGCGGGTGACGGCCATCGATGCGCCCGTCCCGTATTCGGGCCCGCTGGAGGACTACTTCCTCCCCCAGACGGAAGATGTAATAAAGGCGGCGCGCTATCTCGCCGCCTATTGATTCTCGCAGAAGCGCAAAGGACCGAAGGGTGGCGCCGAGGGTACGCGACGCGTCGCAACCCAGATACGACAGAGCGGAGTGATCGAGCGTGGCTCGCATTGAAGTCCCGATGCCTCAGATGGGTGAGTCGATAGCTGAGGGCACCGTCTTGAAGTGGCTCAAACAGCTCGGGGATGCCGTCGAGCGTGATGAGCCGATCCTGGAGATTTCGACCGACAAGGTCGACGCGGAGATCCCGGCGCCCGCGTCGGGGACGTTGGTGGAGATCTCGGTCGAAGAGGGCGAGACCGTAGAGGTCGGCACCATCGTGGCGTTCATCGATCCTGACGGCGTCACGCCGACCGCCACGGCAGAGGCTGCGGTGGCTGAGCCAGCAGCGACGACGCCCACTGTGGAAGTACCCGCACCCGCACCAGCGCCGCCGACCGTTACCTCTGGCGCGGCTCCGTCGGGTGGCGAGGAGAGCGCCGGGCATCGGTTGCGTACACGCTCTACCCCAGTCGTCAGGAAGATCGCCGACGAACAGGGTGTCGATATCGCGAGTGTGCCGGGGACCGGGCATGCGGGTCGCGTGACGAAGCGGGACATCCTGAGCTTCATCGAATCGCGTGCCGGGGCGGCTCCGGCCCAGCCGGCTGCTTCTCCCGCTCCGGCGGCTTCTGCCGCCCCCGTGTCGCCGGGCGTTTCAGCATTGGCTCCTGCTGCCGCAGTGGCTCCTTCCGATCTGTGGACCGCGTTCTACGGCGAAGTTCACCATCCCGAGTACACAGTCCGCGCGGCCGACCAGGTGGAGCCGATGGGCAAGATCCGTCGTCTCACGGCCGCACATATGGTCATGGCGAAGCGGGTCGCGCCGCACGTTCACTCGTTCATCGAAGTCGATTTTTCGGCCGTCGACCGCATCCGGTCAGAGAACAAGGCCCGCTGGGCCGCACAGGGCGCGCGCGTCAGCTACACGGCCTTCGTGGCTTGGGCGGTATCCCGCGTGCTGCGTGAGTTTCCGATGGTCAACTCTGCGGTCTCGGGAAACAACGTGATCTACCGAGGCAACGTGAACCTAGGGATGGCGGTCGACCTCAACCCGGGCTTGATCGTTCCAGTGGTGCACGATGCCGACCACCTGGGGCTCATCGGGATCGGCAACAAGATCGTCGACATAGCGACTCGAGCGCGCGAGCAAAAGCTCATGCCGGCCGAGATTCAGGGTGCGACGTTCACCATCACCAACCCCGGCGTGCTGGGTACGCTGGTGGGACTCCCGATCATCCCGAAGGGGACATCGGCCATCCTGGGCACGGGCGCAATCGAAAAGTGCGTCGTGGTGGTCTCGGACTCGGAGACCGGGGCCGATGTAATGGCGATCCGGAAGCGGTCCCTCTTCTCACTGGCGTACGATCACCGCATCGTGGATGGCGCGGACTCCGCGCGCTTCCTCTCCGCCCTCAAGGAGATGCTCGAGAGCTTCCCTGAGGACGCCTGATCACGGAGCATGAGCGGAGAGCGTAGGACTCTGGCGCTGCGAGAGCTGGGCGTTGTCCCGTACGCTGAAGGACTCGAGCTACAGGCCGAGTTGGTGCGCAAGCGGCGGGCTGCCGACATCCCCGACACGCTTCTACTTCTGGAACACCCGCACGTCGTTACCCTCGGTTCGAGATCTGATCCGGCCCATGTCCTTGCAGACCAGACCGAGCGGGATCGCCTAGGTGTCGAGCTCTTCAAGTTGGGAAGGGGCGGTGACGTCACCTATCACGGACCTGGCCAGCTCGTTGCGTACCCGATTCTGGACCTCAAGCCAGACCGTAAGGACCTGCACCGCTACCTGAGAGACCTGGAGACCGTGCTGATCGGAGTGGCGGCGTCATTCGACGTGCACGCCGAGCGAAGCGAAGGTCTGACCGGTGTGTGGACCGCGATGGGCAAGCTCGCAGCGATCGGCGTTAGAGTCTCTTCGGGGTGGATCACGTCTCATGGCGTAGCGCTCAACGTCGCGACCGACCTCGATTATTTCAGCACGATCGTGCCCTGTGGTATCCCGGATCGGGACGTGACGTCGCTCCAGCGCGAGCTAGGTCGTCCAGTGAGCGTCTCGGAAGCGTCGGAATCGCTCGTCGTGCACTTCGCTGACGTCTTTTCGTGCGATATTCTTGTAGTATAGACAACAAAGATCGCTCCTTCTGGGTGCTCTCGCGACCGCCTTTTCCTACGTGAGTTTCAAGTTCTGGATGAGCAGGAACCCGTTCGTTTCGGGAAAGAATGTTCCCTAATCCATCTGTTTACAGTCCGGTATAAACAACCTCGAAAAAATATCTGGTACAGCGTATAACATGTTAAGTAACATATGTTTAGACCGTCGTGTAGAGAACCACAAGTGTTTCTCCACCGGACCCTTGCCCTCGTGCCCGCAAACCGATATCTATCCTTCGCGATTCAGATGCGGCTCATCAAAAGACGATGGCGTTGGTCATCCCTCAGATGAATCTGAAGAGTGAGCTGCCGGGTGCGACGGCGCAGCGGTGGTGAGGCGAACCGGAACTTGGGATTTCCGGGGAGCCAGGCGGGGGAGTTCGCTGACCCCCGTCAGAAGCCCCGAAAGCGAAGGGGCGCTCTCGGTCGCGGACCGCGCGACAATGCGAGGGTGAGAGGAGAGAGGCCTGGCCGCCTGCACGAGGGCGGACCCAAGCAGGGCCAGGATCCGACAGCGCAGTAGGGAGCTGAAGGCGCAGCGTGAAGCGGCCTGAAGAGTCCCTCGAGTAGAGAGGGCCCGATCGTAGGCAACTACGGTTCGGGCCCTCTCGCCGTTCTGGTCGCTGTTGTGGCAGTGAGCTTCGGCACATCTGTGCGTTGGGACTGTGGTCTCGCTTGAGCTACCTCCGTGAGAACCGATCCCCTGGCGCCTGGAATTCCATATACTCCAGGTACTTCCCCTTCTCGCGCAGAGCGTCGAGCCACTCCTGGAAGCCGGAGTCGATCAGGCCGCCCGAGTTCGACCGATCCTTGGCGGCGATCGTCGCCAATTCGTGCGCGTACTCGTTTTCGGGGTGTCCCGCATGGCCCTTTACCCATCGGGGGCGCATGTCGTGGCGCTGGAGCACGGTGTCGAGTTGTTTCCAGAGCTCCAGGTTCTCGATCTTGCCGGCCTTCCTCTTCCAACCGCGCCGCTTCCAGTTCGGCATCCACTCGGAGATCCCTTTCACCAGGTACTGGCTGTCCGAGATGAAGTGCACGATACAGCGCCGCCTGAGGACGCGAAGTCCCTCGATGGCACTTCGCAGCGCCATGCGGTTGTTCGTCGTGTCGGGCTCCGAGATCCAATAGTCCCGCCGTTCCCATTCGCCATTCTTCCAGACCTCCAGGAGGCCACCGGCTCCACCGGGGTTAGCCCGCTTCTGGAATTGATTTCCCAGGCAGGATTCATCGGCGTGGATGTAAACGGCTGCGGTGCTCATTGGGTGCTCCAATGGGTAAACGGGCCGCTCAACCTAAGTGTGACCGGGCGCGCTAGGGAGTCCGGGTTGACCCGGTTGACCTCGTGCGTAGCTTCTGCCCAACGACTCGCTGGTCAGCACAGTGAGGGACCCCTGGAAAGCACCGCCTACCTACTCCTGGAAGACGGTCGCCGCTTCGACGGCGATCGCGTGGGCGCGTCGGACCTCGCTTTGGGTGAGGTCGTATTCAACACCTGCATGACGGGGTATCAGGAGGTCCTGACCGACCCGTCTTACACGGGCCAGTTGGTCACGATGACCTACCCGCTCATCGGCAACTATGGCGTCAACTCCGAGGACCGGGAATCCCCGGTTCCTCAGGTAGCCGGCTTCATCGTTCGTGAAGCGTCGCGGCTCCACTCAAACTGGCGCTCCGAAGGCGGCCTCCACTCTTATCTGAAGCAGAACGGCATCACGGGGATTGCCGATCTCGACACGCGTGCGCTCACGCGCCACATCCGTTCACAAGGCGCGATGCGCGCGGCGATCGCTCCGGTGGGGATGTCCGAAAAGGAGGTGATGGAGGAGGTGCAGGCGCATCCGCTCATGGAGGGTCTCGACCTAGCCGGTGGAGTCTCGACAGAGCAACCATACTCGGTTCCCGCCGTCGGGGAAGAGCGCTTCCACGTGCTCGCGTACGATTTCGGTGTGAAGGCCCACTCCCCCAAGCTGCTTGCCGAACGTGGGTGTCGGGTCACTGTCATTCCTGCGGACACGCCGGTGGAGCAGATCCTCGACGATCCGCCGGACGGCATGTTCGTCTCGAACGGACCCGGAGACCCAGCGGCGGTTGAGCAGGCGGAGCCCGCGATCCTCGGGCTCGCCAAGGCCGATGTCCCGGTCTTCGGAATCTGTCTGGGTCATCAGCTGATATGCCGCGCTTTTGGAGCGAGCACCTTCAAACTCCCGTTCGGACACCACGGTGGTAACCATCCCGTGAAGAACCTCGATCGCCAGAAGGTGGAGATCACTTCTCAGAATCACGGTTTCGCGGTGTGTAGCGGGGAAGGCGACGAGATTCCGGGGGCCCCCGACCTGCGGCTCACGCACCTCAACCTGTACGATCTCACGGTCGAGGGCGTCGAGCACCGCGAATATCCTGTGCTCTCGGTGCAGTACCATCCGGAGGCCGCCCCGGGACCCCACGACAGTCGCTATCTCTTCGACCGATTCCTCGAGCTCATGGAAGAGCGACGAGCACCCTCCGCCTGAGCCGCACCACGCACCTAAGTCCATCTGTCGCAACGATTCCGGCCACCTTGCGGCCGTGCGAGACCGTCGTTACCGTGCCTGCCCCTAGCGAGGCAGCTGGATTCAGAAGTCCCTTGAAAGACGCTCTTCTGGAGGAAGCATGACGAAGGCGGACCTGGTTGAGCAGGTGGCCGAAGCGATCGGTCCCGGGATCTCCAAGAAGGACTGCGCACTCGTCGTGGATGGTTTCTTGAACGCCGTGAAGCTTGCGCTAGTGCATGGCGACAACATCGAGATCCGGGGCTTCGGCACGTTCAAGGTGCGGAAACGCAAGACGCGCGTGGCTCGCAACCCGCGAACCGGGGATCCGGTTGAAGTGCCCTCGCGGTCCGTGCCCGTATTCAAACCCTCGAAGCATCTCCGTAGCCGCGTCGCCAGGCTGGACGAAGTTTCCGGCTGATTCATGGCCGGACCGTGCCTCGGTCGATTCGCTGGAGCCTCATTTAACGTTTCTGAGCGCGTGCGCGTCTGACGTTCGGTGAGGGACGACGAACGGTCGGACGCGATTCTTTCCGACGAGGAATTGGTCGAAAGGGCGCGTGCCGGTGACGACGCGGCTCTCAGTGGTTTGGTGGAGCGACACCACGCGTCTGCGTACCGCGTGGCGTTCTCCATGCTGCAGGACGACGATGCGGCGCAGGACGTAGTGCAGGACACGTTCATCAAGGTGTTTCGAGCGCTCGAAGGGTTCCGAGGGGATGCCTCCTTTCGAACCTGGGTCCTCACCATCGCGGGCAATGAGGCACGAGGCGCGTTACGCCGAAGAGGACGCCGCAGAGAGACTGCGCTAGAGCATGCGGGGCAGGTGCGATCGGAGCAGGCAGCACCTGACACCGACGCGGTGGATGCGCAGGAGGCCGCGCGGGCGCGAAGGATGATGGCGACGTTACCGGAGAAGCAGAAGCTCTCCGTTTCGCTTAGAATAGAAGAGGGGCTGAGCTTCAAGGAGATCGGCGAGATCATCGGATCGAGCGAGGGTGCTGCCAGGGTCAACTACTTTCATGGGATTCGACGGCTCAGGGAGTTGATGCAATGAGCAATGTGAAGTGCGAAACGGTGCGGGAGTGGATTCCCGACTACGTCGGTGGGCGACTCGCGAAGCTCGACGGCACATCGGTGGAGTCGCACCTCAAGGCTTGCGATGAGTGCAGGGCCGAAGTCGGGCTCGCACGCCTAGTCTTCGAGTCTCGTGTCGAGGCGCCGGACGGGCTCGCGAATCGGGTCCGCGATGCCGTGCGCTACGACCGCACATCTGTCAGCCGTCCCTGGTGGGGTATCACCGCGGCCGCCGTGGCTGTGCTCGCCCTCGGCATCGGCATCTCTTACGACCGTCCTGAACAACCCGAGTCGGCGATTCCGGGCTACGCGTACGAGCTCGAAGACGGCGACCTGTGGCTCAGTGACGACGGCCTCATTGCAGGCGCTCCGGCACTCGATGCTCTGAGCGACGAGGCGCTTCTGAAGTTTCTAGATGAATTGCGCGTGGGTGGAGCGGGGGGTTCGGCATGAGGACGTCGTGGCCGGCCAAGTCGGGGTTCGTGCTTTCTGCGTTGCTTGCGCTCCTCGTCGTTGTGCCCTTAGAGGCGCAGCGACGGCCGCCGATGGGTCGGAGAGGGCAAGCGCCAGAGAGGATGGAGCTGGAACGGCGTGTACGCGAGCGCATGGCCGAGATGATACGGGAGCAGCTCGACCTCAGCGAGGAGGAGGACGCCCGCCTCAACGAGACAGTCCGGGGATTCGAGGAGCAGCGCCGGCAGGTGGGACGTCAGGAGCAGGCCCTGAGACGCCGCGTCGAGGCTCTGATGCTCGAAGGTGGGCAGGACCAAGTCGAGGCGGCGGAGTTGCTGGAGCGCATGTCCGCGCTGCGCGCCCAAGAAGCCGCGCTGTTCCAGGCGGAGCACGAGGCACTGCTTGAGGTTCTCACCCCCGCCCAGGTCTTACGGCTCCTGCACCTACGAGAGCAACTCGGTCAGCGTATCCGGCGCCTCCGGGGTCAGCCAGGACGCGGCGCCGGCCGCGGTGGCGGCGATGGGCTACCGGGGGGTGGCCTCCGTCCGTTCGGGAGTGGACAAGCGTTGGGTCGACCTCACGGGTCCGAGCTGCCACTGCTCGGGGGTTTTCCAAAGGAACGTTGACGTAGGCCGCGGGGTCTCCCAAGCTCAGTCGATTCGGCGCACCACTCGCTCTGAGGCACTTCATGCCCGTTCCTGTCCGTACGCTCTTTTTTGCCGCCTACCGTGATCGGCTCGGGCTCTCCGAGCTGACGGTGGAGCTCGCACAGGGCGCGACGGTTGCCGACCTCGTGGCAGAGTTGAGGGGCCGGGGTTCTCCGTTCGACACCTTGCCGGAGCAGCCTGCGGTGGCTGTCAATCGCACCTACGCGATGCTGAACGAGCCCCTTGGCGCAGGAGACGAGGTCGCGTTCATCCCGCCGGTCGCTGGCGGCTGACCATGATCTTTGCGCGCGTGGCGTCCGAAGCGATCGACCCGGCCGAAGTCCTGGCTCGGGTCGGGTCATTCCGAGACGGCGCGACTCTGCTCTTCCTGGGCGTCGTCCGTGATCACGCCGACGAGCGACCGGTATCGGGCATGCGCTACGACGCCTACCAGGAGATGGCCGGCGAGGTCCTGAGGACGATCGCTGAAGAGGCTGCCGAGCGCTTGGGCACGGACCGCGTCGCGGTCGTGCATCGCTTAGGAGAGTTGGCGCTCGGTGAGGTCAGCGTGGCGATCGCCGTATCGAGTCCGCACCGTGCAGAGGCGTACGAGGCGTCACGGTACGTGATCGAGGAGCTCAAGGAGCGTCTTCCCGTCTGGAAGAAGGAGCATTACGTCGACGGGGTCTCCGAGTGGGTCGAAGGCACCGTACCGCCGGGCACGGCGCCGGCCGCTGAGGGCGCGGCGGTTGGGAAAGAGGGTGACGCATGATTGATCAATTCGGGCGGACCGTGCGCTACCTACGCGTCTCAGTCACTGACAAATGCAATCTGCGCTGCGTGTACTGCATGCCGCTCGAGGGGCTGCCCTGGCTCAAGCGCGAAGAGATTCTCTCGTACGAGGAGATCGTGCACGTCGTTCGCACGATGGCCGGAATGGGACTCGAGCGCGTCCGCATCACCGGAGGCGAGCCGCTGGTCCGCCGTGACCTTCCCGATCTCGTGCGCATGATCGCGGCCGTGCCGGAGATCGAGGATCTCTCCCTGTCCACGAATGCGGTGCTGCTCGCCGAGAACGCCGAAGCGCTGAAGCAGGAGGGAGTCCAGCGCCTCAACATCTCCCTGGACTCCCTGCAGGCAGACCGGGTGGACGCGATCTCACGTCGGCCCGGCTCCTATTCGAGAATCATGGAAGGGCTCGACGCCGCCGAGCAGGTCGGCTTCACGCCTCTGAAGATCAACGTCGTGCTCATCCGCGGACAGAACGACGACGAGATCGAAGACTTCGCGCGCATCACGCGTGAGCGCCCATGGCACGTGCGTTTCATAGAACTCATGCCCACCGGGGCCAACCTGGACCTGAGTGCGAACAGCTTCGTGTCATGCGCTGAAGCGCTGCGCCGCGTCCGCGCGATCGAAGAGCTGGAGGCCGTCGACGGTCCGTTCGGGAACGGGCCCGCCACCTACTATCGGTTCCCCGGCGCCCCGGGAACCGTCGGGGTCATCACCCCGATGAGTCATAATTACTGCGACCGGTGCAATCGCATGCGGCTGACGGCCTCCGGGCAGCTTCGCCCGTGCCTCTTCGGAGACATCGAAACCGACCTGCGCGACCCACTGCGCGCAGGGCAAGACTTGCGCCCGCTCATTGAAGAAACACTCCGCATCAAGCCGGAGCGGCACTACCTCATCCAGGGTAGTGACGTGGGGTCCGGTGGGCTCGTCGCGCTGTCTCAAACCGGCGGGTAGACCGCGGCAAGCAGGTCGTTATACTCCACGCGCGGCCGACCATCACGGTCGTTCGATTTCTGAAGGAAAACCCCCGCGGAGTCAGGTCGTCCCATGAGTGCGAAGAAGATCACAGTCGTCGGTGCCGGGCACGTCGGCGCAACTTGCTCGCAGCTGCTCGCCCAACAGGAACTCGCCCGTGAGGTAATCCTCGTCGACATCGCCGAAGGGATTCCTCAGGGCAAGGCGCTGGACCAGTGGGAGAGCGCGCCCATCCAGGGCTGTGACACGCGCGTGATTGGAACGAACGGGTACGAGGAGGCCGCGGGCTCCGACCTCTTCATCGTGACGGCCGGTATCGCGCGCAAGCCTGGCATGAGCCGGGACGATCTTCTGAAGATCAATGCCGGGGTCATACGCTCCGTGTCGGAGCAGATCAAGCGCGTTGCGCCCGACTCTATCGTCATTGTCGTGACGAACCCGCTCGACGTGATGGCACAGGTCACGCTCGAGACGACCGGCTTCCCCCGGGAGCGGGTGATTGGCATGGCCGGCGTGCTCGACACGGCGCGCTACCGCTCATTCATCGCGCTCGAGCTCGACGTCAGCATCGAAGATATCCAGGCGCTCGTGCTCGGAGGCCATGGCGACACGATGGTGCCGCTCGCGAGCTATACGTCGGTGGGCGGAATTCCTCTCACCCAGCTGCTCGCTCAGGACCGCATCGACGCGCTGGTCGAGAGGACGCGGAAGGGCGGTGGCGAGATCGTCGCGTTCCTCAAGACGGGGAGTGCGTTCTACGCGCCGGCGGCGGCCGCAGCGCAAATGGCCGAGGCGATCGTGAAGGACAAGAAGCGTATCCTGCCTTGTGCGGCTTGGCTCCAGGGCGAGTATGGCATGAGCGATATGTTCCTAGGAGTGCCTTGCATGCTCGGTGAAGGCGGGCTCCAGCATATTCTGGAAGTGGAGCTCGATGCTGACGAAACGGTGGCTCTGCAGAACAGCGCGGAGCACGTACGTTCGACGGTCGCCGCGTTGAAGGAGTTCGAAAGCGTAGCCTGACGGTTCAGACCCGACAGCGCCGACTCGACACTTGCCCGCAGGGTGCCATGATCGAAGTCCTCCGAATACGGTCCGGTGATGCGAATCAGTAGACGGATCGCATGCCTGCTCCTTGGCGTCGCGCTCCTCGCGTGGCCGTCGGGAATGTCGGCCCAGTGGGTGGAGCCTCAGGGGCAGGGATGGGCTTCCCTTTCGGTCTACCACCAAAACACGCGAGACGCGTATGACTTCGAGGGGGACACGGGCGTGTTTCCGGCGATGGGACACGCCGTTGCGACAGGGTCCTTCTTCACTCTAGCGCTGGGATTGCTCGAGGGTTTCGACGCCTGGGCCCAGTTCTCATTTCAAAGGCTTCGCTTCGACGATCTCGCAGGGATGCGAACGTCCACCGGGGTAGGCGACGTGCGGTTCTTCGCGAGGGCGAGTCCGTTGCGGTTGCTCGGAGTAACTACGCCGTTGGCCATCCGGGCCGGTGTCAAGCTTCCCGTCGGCGACTTCGACGTCGGCTCGAACATGATCCCCCTCGGGGACGGTCAGCGCGATTGGGAGTTGATGCTGGAGTTGGGCCACTCCTTTTATCCGGCTCCGACCTACGTGATGGGGTGGATCGGGTACCGGTGGCGTGAAGAGGCTACGGAGGACGCGAGGGATTTTGGTGACGAGCAGTTCTTTTATACGGCGGTGGGTGGGGAGGCAGGTCCGATCGGATACAAGGTGGGGTTGGAGGGGTGGCACGGGAAGACGCCCGTCTTCGGTGGCTTGGAGTCGCCGAGCGCAAAGCGTGAAATGCTCCGTTTCAATCCCTCTCTACTGGTCCCTGCCGGGCCCGGACAGGTCGAGGTCGGAGTGAGGTGGCCACTTGCGGGGAAGAACCTTCCTGCGGGCAAAGATTTGGTCTTGGGGTACTTCACCCGTGTTGGCTTCTAGTCGCCTACGGCCGCCCTCCTCCTCGACGCACCCGCGAGCTCAACTGATGTAGGTCATCAGCCCAGGGTCGTAGAGGTCCTGAACGAACTGCTCGTACCCGTTGAAGGGCCTCGTCGCGATCTGAGTGTTGGTTCCCAGCGGCTCCTCCAAAGCCTGTGACCACCTCGGGTGTGGGACGAGCGGGTTCACGTTTGAGTAGAAGCCGTACTCGGTGGGCGCCAAGGCCGTCCAGAACGTCGGCGGCTCCTCGCTCATGAACTCGATGCGAACCATCGCCTTCGCGCTTTTGAATCCGTACTTCCAGGGGATCGCCAGGCGCCACGGCGCCCCGTGTTGTTTGGGCAACGGCTCCCCGTACACTCCCGTGACCACGAAGGCGAGCTCGTTGAGGGCCTCGTCCATGCGAAGTCCCTCGAAGTACGGCCATGGGTAGTCCGCTTGAGATCGCTGCCCGACGGCCTCGTCCGGCCGGTTGAATGATACGAAGCGCACGTAGTTTGCCGAGGACAGAGGCCGAAACTTCTGAACGAGCTTGGCCAGTGGATACCCGGTCCAGGGGACCCTGATCGACCACCTCTCCACGCATCGGTGCCGGTATGTGCGTTCCTCGAGCCCGAATTCTCTCTCGAAGTCGGCGACGTCGAAGGTCCCGGTGACTTCTGCGAGCCCCGTGACCTCGACGGTCCAGGGCCACACCTGAAAGGGGTCCGTGTAGGGCCAAATGCGGTTTACGTCCCCGGAGTTTTGGATGAACTCGTAGTAGTTGTTGAACTGGGCCGCGATGAGGCGATCCGTCAGGGTCTCTCCGATCACGAAACTCTCGTTTCTCGCGGCCGGATGGAGATCCATGTTCGGTGACGTACAGAGCGCCTGTAGAGGATGGGTGATGGGGTCGTTGCAGGAGCCGGTGGGCTCATCGTCCAGCTCGACGGGCGTGAACTCGGATCCGCACGCGCCCAGCCCCACGGCGGCGATATCTGCTCCAGCGCTCCTCAGGAACGCTCGGCGGTTGAAGTACACCGACTCCGGCGTGGCCTCACGGTCGGGGATTCGCCATCGCGGTGGAAGGATGATGTTCGCCATGGATCCTCCAACGATACCCAGCCGGGGCTCGCCGGCTCGAATGTGAGAGGTAAAGTGATCGAAGGCAGCCCCGGACAATGAACCCGTGCCATACCACGGATGTTCCGCTTCGGGGCTCCACGCCGGTCAGGAAGTGGTCGGCTTGCGGGGGAGCTTCTTGCGCTAGCCGGCGTCCAGCTCAGATGGACAGCCGCCCTTGGGTCCGTGCTGTGGAAGGATAGGCAGAATTCGCTTACGCTCAGGGCAGAATTCGCTTACGCTCAGGAAGGTCTACCAACAATCCGACGCTGAGACTATGCTATGCGTCGTTCTCGGCGATGGTGAGCTGAGAGAGAAGCACGGATGAGACCAGATCGTTCTTGCGCAGAGCATTGCACAGCACTGCGTGTGGGTGAAGGCTGCTGTGTGAGAATAACGCGCGGATAGGCGACGAAGTGACCAAATTGGGGTGTAGCTCAATCGGCAGAGCGCCTGGCTGTTAACCAGGAGGTTGGTGGTTCGAACCCACCCGCCCCAGTGTAGGGAAAGAGAAGCCCCGCAACGTCTCTCGGCGTTGCGGGGCTCTTTCGATGTCGAGCGATGGGTCCAAAGTGGGTCCAGATTATCCGGTGTGGCCGACCGAGGACGCCGCCTCGTACATGTCGTGCCCCCCCGGTTGTTGGTAGAGCCGCTGCATCGTTTCTGGATTCTTCCACCCTCCTAGCTCTGCCGCCACCTTCGCCGGTTGGTGGGCCAACTCTGTCGCGAACAGGCGGCGGTACGGATGCCAACGTCCCCCGGCCAGCTTGGACAGATTCGCTTTCTTCTCGACCCGCAACAGCCACTTCCCGGCGAGATCGGGGTCGAAGTGCACGCCGTTCTTTCTCGGCGCGGTGAATAGCGGCGCGTCTCCGATCACGGGGCACTTCGCCTGGTATCGTTGAAGCTCAAGAAGCAGATCGGGCGAGATTGGAGTGATCCAGTTTCTTCCGATCTTATCGGCGTCGGCGGTCCACAGAATCGCGCCTTGCGGATAGTTGTCGGCGTCCCTCACGTCCTTCCCAAGGCCCGCAATCGCCCTGTCCACGTCCTCGACCTCCAGAGGATGTGGGTGTGGCCTTCAGGCGACAGATCGAGCCGATACGGCGGCCTGTGTAGCGTGCAATCGCCACCATCGCACAGATGCGTCCTTTGGGGTCAATGTCGTCGGCGTGCGCCATCGTCTGACGGTATCGACAG
Source organism: Longimicrobiales bacterium (assembly GCA_965226625.1). Classification (GTDB taxonomy): domain Bacteria; phylum Gemmatimonadota; class Gemmatimonadetes; order Longimicrobiales; family Gaopeijiaceae; genus UBA1138. Next base: position 909,711 of record CBDDDK010000003.1, on the reverse strand, counting down.
GGCGTGGTCGGCGATCTTGGGTTCGCCACAAGGGAGACGATGAAGATGACGGGACTCTGGAACGATGTGCGATTCGCGCTGAGGGGAATGTTCCGTGCTCCGGGCTTCACGGCGATCACGGTCGCGACGCTGGCGCTCGGGATCGCTGCCAACACGGCGATCTTCAGCGTGGTGAACGGGGTCATCCTCGAGCCACTTCGATACCGCGATGCCGAGAACCTCGTGATGCTGACGTCGTCGTTCCCGGCGATGGGGTTCACGGATTTCTGGATCTCCCCACCGGAGTACATGGAGATCTCGGAACGAATGCACGCGTTCGAGACGGTGGGTGCCTATCGGGCGCTCGATGTGAACATTGGAGCTGACGAACAACCGGAACGCGTGAACGCCGCCATGGCCTCCTCGACCCTCTTTGAAGCCCTCGGCGTCGCGCCGTAACTGGGCCGCTACTATTCCCTGGAAGAGGACCAGCCGGGCGCGGGCCCCCGCGCAGTCTCAGTACCCAGAGGTCTTGAACCATGAAGCGCACGCTGACTCTGACCATCCTTCTCCTTCAGACTGCGTGTGCGACCTGGAAGCCGGTAGTCCCTGGGATTGAGCCACTGCCCGACCGCGTCCGCGTTACAACTACATCAGATACTTTGGAGCTTCGGGGCCCGGTCATCGAGGCGGACTCGGTGCTACTGGGTACGGCGGTGATCGGTGGGAGCGAGGAACCTGTTCGACTTCCTTTAACCGGGCGGAACCTGTCAACGACAATGGGACACTCTACGGGATTAATTAGAGAGCAATGTCCTGTGTGGTGAGGGAAGGGATGGGAGGATTGATGAAGACGGCCTCCGGGAGCGGTTTGGGCTTCGGCACACCTCTGACGAAGCGTTCGGGATGAGCGGCCCATGCTTCGCGGAGCACGGATTTCCTGCCGGCAATGACCTGATCGGCGTTCCCGAAGTGGACCTGCTCGGGGGTTAGCATCGAGATGCCGCCATGGCGGTGCTCGGCATTGTACCAGCGGAAGAACGATCGACAGAACGTCTTGGCTTGGCCCTGATCCCCGAACCGTCCGGGAAACGAGGGATGGTACTTCAAGGTTTTGAACTGAGCCTCGGAAAACGGGTTGTCATCCGACACCTGAGGCCGGCTCAACGAGCGGGTCACGCCGAGGTCGGCGAGAAGTTGAGCGGTGCATTGGCTCGTCATTGGAGCTCCCCGATCCGAGTGCAGGGTCAGGACCCGGGGCTGGACGCCATGCTTCAGGCAGCTCTGCTGGATCAACCGGCCGGCCAGGGCCGAGTTCTCCCGGTCCGCCACCATCCAGCCCACGACGTAGCGGCTGTAGATGTCCATGATGACGTAGAGGTAGTAATAGCTCCACTTCTTCGGCCCGAGCAGCCGCGTGATATCCCAGGACCACACCTGGTTCGGCGCCGTGGCCATCAACTCGGGCTTCTTGTACTCGGGATGGGTGCGCTGCGCCCGGCGTTCCTGAACCGGCACCTCGGAGGCTAGAACACGATACATCGTGCGTTCGCTGCACAGGTAGACCTCTTCGTCGAGCAGCGTGGCCACCACCTCGGCGGGTGAGCGGTCCACGAACCGCTCCGAACACAGCGTGTCGAAGACCTCGCCTCGTTCCGTCTCGCTCAATGCCCGGGCGGGCGTCGGGCGGGGCTGCTGTTGCCCGGTTGATGGGCCTCGACGACGGTACAACGTCGATCGGGAGACCTCGAGGGCCGCGCACGCCGGTTTTACACCGACGTGCTTAGCCAGCTCATCGGCCGCCTTCAAGAGTTTGTCCCGTCGTCGAGGCTTATCCCCAGCAGCCCCGCAACTTTTCCCTGCACGTCGATGATCAGGTGTGCCTTCCTGAGCTCATTCTCGAGCCGTGCGTTTCGCCGCTCCAGCTTGCGTACCTTCTCATCCAGCGGATTTCGCTCCGGCTTGCGGCCGCGTTTCTTCGACAGGGCCTTCAGCGACCCGCTATGCGCCGCCTTGCGCCACGTCGTCAGGTGCGACGAGTACAGGCCCTCTCGCCGCAGGAGTTGACCCACCTCGCCGGGCTCGGTGCACCGGTCCGCTTCTTCGACGATCCGCAGCTTGTACGACGGACTGAACCGCCGCCGTAGCGGCCTATCTACTACCTCCGGGTCCGCAGGAGCTGCCGCGCTTCGCTTGGCCTCCCCGGTTCCAGGGGCACTACCATTCTCTTCCATTCTCTCTCGCAGTCCCAACATGTTCGGTTTCTCTGCCTTCGCCCTACTCTAATTCTTTGCGTGCTCCGTGTCTCACGTACGTTGGCAGAGAGGGATGCGCCCGAGTGAGGCATATCCCAAGGTTAAAGCGTCAGCTTCTCGCGCTCTCGCAATCGACGACACCATTGCCGAGGCTCACACCTATCTCGGCAGCGCTCTGATGACATACGAGTGGGACTGGGCCGCCGCCGAACTCGAGTTCAAGCGCGGTACCGAGCTGGACCCCAATTCGGTTGTGGCACGGCAGGGATACGCAGTCTACCTGCTGAATCAAGGTCGGACGCAGGAGGCCCTAGACCAGACCACCGCAGCGCTGGCAGTCGATTCCCTTTGGGTGAAGGGGTATCAAGACATGGGCTTCATCCTCACCCTCGAGGGCAAGTACGCCGAGGCCATTGATCAATTTGAGAAGGCAATGGAACTCGACCCTGGCTTCCCTACGACGCACGTGTGCCTCGGCTACGCGCTGGTTCACATGCGGAGATTCAAGGAAGCCATCGCAGCCTTCAAGAAGAGCGTGGAAGCCGCCGGAGGTGGCCCGTTTTTCAAAGCGTCCCTGGCCTTTGCGCTTGGTTTTTCTGGCCAACGTGAGGCAGCCCAGACCATTCTGGGCGAGCTCGTTGCCCAGCGTGAGGAGACGTACGTGCAGGCCGCCCTTATCGCTTGGATTCACATTGGCCTGGGGGCATATGATGCCGCGTTCGACTGGCTCGATAGGGCGTTCGAAGAGCACTCGGCCTTGCTCATTTCTGTTCCGTCCTTTGGTTACTGGGACCCTATTCGGAGCGACGAACGCTTCACGCAGCTAATGGACAGGATGGGTCTAGCCGCAAGGGCGCGACTCCCTGGCCGGGAGCTGCTTCTGCCGGGGCCGCAGTAGACCCCCTCACTCCGGCACCCCCACTCCTATTCTCTACAGGAACGGCCCACCGCCGACGGGCGTACCCCAAGCATGCGCTCTAACGTCTGGCGATTCTACTGCGCGGCCAATCTGGTCACCCAGCGCGGAACGCGCGAGCCACCAGGTCCCTCCGCGACTGTAGCAATCGCTTGTCATACCGCTGCCGCGTCGGTGTCAGACGCCGCACGATCAGGCCGAGTCGCCCAGTACGCCCAGGCTATCAAGGGAATCTGGAGCGGAAGACGGATATAGACCGCCAGGGAGTCAACATCGGGGAATAGATTGGGATTCAGAGCCATGTGCAGATTTGCCGGGAAGACCGCGACAAGGAGCAGGACAAGCGCCCAACCCGAGCGGGCACGCACGCTTGGGGCCAAGACCGCAGCGCCCCCGAGGCTCTCGAAGAATCCACTCAGGTACACAAGCTCGAGATGTGCTGGCAGGTACGGCGGCATCATCTCGACGTAGAAGTCCGGGTTCAGGAAGTGGTTGGCCCCGGCTAACACGAAGAACAGGGAGAGGCCGAAAAGAGCGAGACGCTTCGGAAGACCCGCAGGAAGCTGGAGCAATCTACCCTCGTCGTGGAGTCTCAGGTGAATCTCAGAACAGCGGCCTAACTCCTTTTATTGAACGCTTACGACCCGCTTCAGCATCCACGCATCGGGGGCGTTCACAGCGAACAGGATGCGCTCTGGCGGGTCCTTGCGAATCCACTCTGAGCGTTTCGCCCATATCATCGCTAGCAGTTTTTGAGGCACACGAACTCGAGCGACTCATCAAGAGTCATACCAGAAGCACCAATCGCGAAGCCCAGACCAAGAGTCGAAAGGAGGACCGCCGCTACGGTCCCCCAAACCTCGAGACGTCTCGCCTCAACCCCCTCTCTGCCAACGTACGTGAGACACGGAGCACGCAAAGAATTAGAGTAGGGCGAAGGCAGAGAAACCGAACATGTTGGGACTGCGAGAGAGAATGGAAGAGAATGGTAGTGCCCCTGGAACCGGGGAGGCCAAGCGAAGCGCGGCAGCTCCTGCGGACCCAGAGGTAGTAGATAGGCCGCTACGGCGGCGGTTCAGTCCGTCGTACAAGCTGCGGATCGTCGAAGAAGCGGACCGGTGCACCGAGCCCGGCGAGGTGGGTCAAGTCCTGCGGCGAGAGGGCCTGTACTCGTCGCACCTGACGACGTGGCGCAAGGCGGCGCATAGCGGGTCGCTGAAGGCCCTGTCGAAGAAACGCGGCCGCAAGCCGGAGCGAAATCCGCTGGATGAGAAGGTACGCAAGCTGGAGCGGCGAAACGCACGGCTCGAGAATGAGCTCAGGAAGGCACACCTGATCATCGACGTGCAGGGAAAAGTTGCGGGGCTGCTGGGGATAAGCCTCGACGACGGGACAAACTCTTGAAGGCGGCCGATGAGCTGGCTAAGCACGTCGGTGTAAAACCGGCGTGCGCGGCCCTCGAGGTCTCCCGATCGACGTTGTACCGTCGTCGAGGCCCATCAACCGGGCAACAGCAGCCCCGCCCGACGCCCGCCCGGGCATTGAGCGAGACGGAACGAGGCGAGGTCTTCGACACGCTGTGTTCGGAGCGGTTCGTGGACCGCTCACCCGCCGAGGTGGTGGCCACGCTGCTCGACGAAGAGGTCTACCTGTGCAGCGAACGCACGATGTATCGTGTTCTAGCCTCCGAGGTGCCGGTTCAGGAACGCCGGGCGCAGCGCACCCATCCCGAGTACAAGAAGCCCGAGTTGATGGCCACGGCGCCGAACCAGGTGTGGTCCTGGGATATCACGCGGCTGCTCGGGCCGAAGAAGTGGAGCTATTACTACCTCTACGTCATCATGGACATCTACAGCCGCTACGTCGTGGGCTGGATGGTGGCGGACCGGGAGAACTCGGCCCTGGCCGGCCGGTTGATCCAGCAGAGCTGCCTGAAGCATGGCGTCCAGCCCCGCCTCCTGACCCTGCACTCGGATCGGGGAGCTCCAATGACGAGCCAATGCACCGCTCAACTTCTCGCTGACCTCGGCGTGACCCGCTCGTTGAGCCGGCCTCAGGTGTCGGATGACAACCCGTTTTCCGAGGCTCAGTTCAAAACCTTGAAGTACCATCCCTCGTTTCCCGGACGGTTCGGGGATCAGGGCCAAGCCAAGACGTTCTGTCGATCGTTCTTCCGCTGGTACAATGCCGAGCACCGCCATGGCGGCATCTCGATGCTAACCCCCGAGCAGGTCCACTTCGGGAACGCCGATCAGGTCATTGCCGGCAGGAAATCCGTGCTCCGCGAAGCATGGGCCGCTCATCCCGAACGCTTCGTCAGAGGTGTGCCGAAGCCCAAACCGCTCCCGGAGGCCGTCTTCATCAATCCTCCCATCCCTTCCCTCACCACACAGGACATTGCTCTCTAATTAATCCCGTAGAGTGTCCCATTGTCGTTGACAGGTTCCGTTGGAGGCCCTGAAGGGAGATCGGAGAGGCCAATACAGCGTACGCATCAACGATCAGTTCCGGATCTGTTTCCGATGGACGGACTCAGGCGCACGGGGTGCTGAGATCGTCGACTATCACTACTGAGTAGACCTAGACCATGGTTAGAGTCCCAACGCATCGACCACCGACCCATCCGGGCGAGATGCTTCTTGAGGAGTTTCTTGAGCCTCTTCGGATTACGCAGACTGAGTTGGCCGAGCGTATTGAGGTTCCGTTCCAGAGGGTCAACGGTCTCGTGAACGGACGGCGTGCCCTCACTCCAGATACGGCTCTGCGACTCTCGCGCGTGTTTGGAACGACCCCCGGCTTCTGGATGAACCACCAGCTCCGGTGGGACCTCTACCACGCGAAACTCGACGCAAGGGTGGACCTAAAGAGGATCAAGCCACTCCGCCGGAAGGACTTGGCCTCAACTAGCTAGCGGGCGCGCGCTACATAACAAGCGATTGCTGCAGTCCGGAGTAGAGGTGCAGGCCCAGATCACTCGCCTTGCAGCTCGCGATCTGTACAAGCATTCTGGGTCCGGCAGCAGAATCGCGAGACGTTATGTAGCGCGAGACAAATGATCACGAGGGACCGCCCGGTGGGAGCAAGGTCAGAAGTTGAGGCGAAACGGGTAGCCAGGAGTTGGGACGCGGAGTACCTCCGGGGTCGCTATGGCGGTGAGCGTCCACTCCCCTTCGTAGACGAGATCATCCGCACGCTCGAAGACGTTTCCGCAAGTCGAGCGGGCCTCGGACTCTATGTTGGGTGCGGGAATGGACGGAACTACCTCCCCCTCGTCACGAGCGGCCTCAGAATCGTTGGCCTTGATCTCTCGGCCGAAGCGTTGAAGCAGTTGCTCAACTCCGAGGTCGGGGGGCCTCGGCATTTGGCCTGCGTCGACTTCCGACGGGGCGGGATTCGTGGTGCTTTTGAATTCGTGATCTCGATTCAATGTTTCCAGCACGGCGGATCGTCCGATGCTGCCGTCTACTTCGATCGCGTGAAGGAGCTACTTCGGCCGGGCGGGCTTTTCTTCCTTAGAGTCAACTCCGTGGCTACCGAAATCGACCTCGCTCACTCCGTCCTAGAGCGCGGAGCTCGGGGCGGTTTGACGATCCGTTATGACGCCGGCCTGATCGGGAATTGGGAGGGCGAATCCGGCAAGCTGCCGGCCGACAGTGCGGCGCGAGTGGCGGACGCCCGTCGGCGTTTTACGCCGAACCCCAACGATCATACCTACCCGCAAGGCGGCAGCTCGAACGAGGACTACTTTGCGTTTGAGTGGGGACCTGTGCTCTTTGTGATTCTCAACGTGCAGTCGTATACGGTCCCATCGGGTGAGCGACACACCCGAGGTGCAGACGTCACGGTGGTTGAAGACTGGACGTTGGGCTCTGCACAGTTTGGATGGATGGAACAAACTCTTTCGAGCTCCGATCACCCGTTCAAGTTCGTTTGCATACATCACGCAGTGGGGGGCAACGGCGCCACCGAAAACGCCACGCTCTACGGACGGGGTGGACCCAGGGCCGCGGGTGTCGGGGAACAGAAATTGGTGCACGAGGCCATGCGTGAGTTCGGTGTCCAGACCTTCTTCTATGGACACGACCATATCTTTGTCGACGAGATGATTGACGACATCCACTACACGCTTCCAGGGAGTTGTGGCGCTCCGTGGAAGTTCGGGAGAGAGATCACCGGCTATGGACGATACTGGGGAGACTCAGGGCACGCCCGCCTCACGGTCCGTCCGGACCAAGCGACTGTTAGCTTCGTGAATCAGGCGGGGCAAATCCTGTATGAATTCGCAGTGGAACCTCGATAGGCCGTTCGCTTCCGCCTAACAAGCGATTGCTGCAGTCGCGGTGGGCATCAGGCTCGCGCGCTTCGCTCGCGGTCACCATCTTGGACGCGCAGCAGAAACGCGAGACGTTAGGCGGCATCCACTAGCCGCCTTAGCCTATCCCACCTGCCCCTGGGAGGCCCGAATGGACTGGGAGATTGTTGGCGCAACCGGGGAATGGGCCGGGGCCATAGCGGTGGTCGTCACGCTCATCTACCTGGCTCGCTAGATACGGCACAGCGCGAGCGCCACACGAGCCGGGGTCTCAGCTTCCCTCAAACGATTCCCTGTCTCAGATCCTTGGGGCTCTCCGGAGCGACAAGGAGTTCGCAGGTATCTGGCTGCGAGGCTGCCGCGACATCGAGAGCCTCGACGAGGTTGAGCGCGTCAGATTCACCTCACACATCCTCGACATGCTGAACCTGGCTGAGCACTTCTTTCTCCTTGAGCAGCAGAATCTCTCAAGAACGCACGTGGACTTCATCCCTTGGGTCGCGCTTCTATACGGAGAGAATCCCGGGTACCGGGCCTTCGTTGACTTGTTGAAAGACAGCTACGCGGGCTCGCCGGAGCTCTACGCTCGAATCACGGACATCGACTCCGCACACGGCACGAACGTGTATGCGGGCCCGTGAGCAGTCGTGACCGACGCGACCTCGAGGACTCGCTCGCGCCCGATGCTGCTCGGGATCAACTTTGAAGTGCAACACGGGCTAGGTTGTTGAGTTGAGTTCATAACAATCCTTGGGGGTGAGGAAGCCGAGTCGTTTACGAGGTCGGTTGTTGAGTTTGTGAGCGATGCGGTTGCAAGCATGCTGAGTGATGTGAGCCATGCTGGTACGCTTCGGTAGGTACTGACGAATCAGGCCGTTGGTGTTCTCGCTGGTGCCGCGTTCCCAAGAATGATAGGGGGCGGCGAAGTAGAATTTCGATCCGGTTTCTGCTTCGATCGCCCCATAGCCGTGGAACTCAGTTCCGTTGTCGGCCGTGATGGTGTGAGTGGGGCGAGCGGCAGTCTTGATCAGACGAACGGCTCGACGGTTCGTAGCCTCGACGGTACGAGCCTCGAGCTTGCCGATCATCACGTAGCCCGTCTTACGATCGACGAAGGTGAGGACGCAGTGCTTGTCGGAGCTGGTACCGATCACGGTATCGGCTTCGAGGTGGCCGACTCGGCTTCGGTTCTGTGCGCCAGCTGGGCGCTCAGATATCGGCCGTTTGCCGGCCAACCGACCTCGGGAATCATAGGATCCGTACCGTTTTCGGCGTTGCTTGGGCGAACAGCGCAGATGCAGATACAGGCGGCCACCGCGCTTTCGATCGCGCCAGATGTGGCGGTAGATGGTCTCGTGGCTGATCGAGAGCCGAGCCTTGCGCCGTAACCAGCCTGCGGCTTGCTCAGGGCTCCACTGTTGCCTGAGGCACGCCTCCACCATTCGCCAGTCCGATGCACCGAAGCGCTCATTGCGGCGCGATCTGCCTCGTCTCCACCGGGCGTAGTCATCGGCCAGGTCCGGTCGATAGGCCCGGCCCTGACGATCCTTCGAGTTGCGGCGCACCTCACGGCTGATCGTACTTCGATGTCGGCCCAGTGCTCGAGCGATCGCAGCTTGGTTGCATCCTTGTTTTCTGAGCGCAGAGAGCGCATATCGTTCACCAGAGATGAGCTGGCGATACCTGTTCATGAACTTCCTCCTTTTCGTCGAGAAGGAAGGTCTAGGGCGTCCCAGCTCGCCTCAACTTCTTTGTGGAGTTCGGTCGGGTGGTTTGTTGCACTTACTATATGAATCCAAGCCGCCTAACAAGTGCTTGCTGCAGTCGCGAGTTGAAGCGAGGGTGTACTCTTCGCTGCGCTCAGCTTTTCGGTCGCGCAGCAGAATCGCGAGACGTTAGGTCGCAGAACTGACAGTCGTTGTTCGCGATACCACTGAATCCGCTCTTTGAGCATCGACCTGGAGTCCCACTGAGGTGCCCCCAGTTGCGGTACCACTTCCTATGTTAGACCCCGAGCCATCGGTGGTCCCTGGAGTTGGGGCATCCTGAGGAACCAGGGCGATGGTTTTATCGTCTCTGGGGCGGGGGGTAGTCCGCCGTGGGCACGATGGGGTCGGACGGTATTGTACAGCCGCCTCCACTGCTCGACGAGTACCGTTGCCTCGGGCAGTGTGTAGAAGATCTCTCCGTTCAAGAACTCGTCTCTCAGTTTGCCGTTGAAGCTCTCGTTGTAGCCGTTCTCCCACGGACTGCCCGGCGCGATGTAGAGGGTCTGGACCCGCAGCCTGGCCAGCCATCTCCGCACCAGTTTCGCCGTGAACTCTGGCCCGTTGTCCGAGCGCAGATGCTCGGGCGGACCGTGCCGAGCGAAGAGATCGGTGAGCACCTCGAGAACGTCGTGAGCTCGAGTCTTTCGACCGACCTTGATCGCCAGACACTGCCGCGTGTACTCGTCGAGCACGGTCAGAAGCTTCAGCGCACGGCCGTCATGGGTCCTCGTGCTTACGAAGTCGTAGGACCACACGTGATTCTTGTGCAGTGGCCTGAGCCGGATGCACGAGCCATCGTTGAGCCACAACCGACCCCGTTTCGGTTGCCGTCTGGGCACTTTCAGCCCCTCCTGCCTCCAGATACGCTCCACACGCTTGTGGTTCACCTCCCAGCCCTCGATACGCAGCAGGTTCGTGATCTGGCGATACCCGTACCTGCCGAACCGGCTCGCCAACCGTATCACGTCCGTGCGTAGCGCCTCCTCGTCGCCAGGTAGCTTCTTCACCCGGCGCTGCGTCGAGCGCGGCTGACCCAGTACGTGACACGCGTGACGTTCACTCGCCCCGAGTCGCTGACGTACATGCATCACGCACCTGCGTCGGCGCTCGGGGCTCAGAAGTTTCCCTTGGTCGCTTCCTCCAGGATCAGCTTGTCCACCGTCAGGTTCGCCACCGCTCGCTTTAGCCGTGCGTTCTCCTTCTCCAGCTCCTTGAAGCGTCGAGCTTGATCCACCTTCATCCCCCCGAACTCCTGCCTCCACCGGTAGTACGTCTGCTCGCTGATCCCCAACTCCCGGCTCACCATCGCCACCGTTTTGCCGTTCGCCAGACCCACCTCCGCCTCTCTCAATGCCGTGATGATCTGCTCCGGCGTGTGTCGTCTCCTACTCATTCTGACCTCCTCCCTGATAGCTGCGACCAAAGCCGCATCCTAACATCAACTTTGGTCTCGTTTCAGGGGGTCACGTCACCTGAGCGATGGAACTCCATCACGGATGATGTGCTGTGTGGCTTCCGCAATGTGTGTCTTGGTGATGCCTGCCGGGATCATGATTCTCTCGGTTCACCGCTGGCGATTGTCAGTGAGTGCCGTTCGACAAGGCGGGTGCCGACCTGCTGTTCGGCTTCGGCTGTGAGCTCCTCAATCGGATGACCGAGCTCGGCCGACCAGTGTCGTATCGCATCGACAGGAGAGAATCCTGTCGGTTGGCATCGTGCGGGCCAGTGACGATTCGTGGAACAACGCCGGTCGCTCCCATGACGCGACGGACATCGTTGCAGGATATTCCGTCTGTCACATCTCGAAGATCGTGTTTCCATCGCTGTCTCGACGGACAACCAACGTTCCAAGGTCATGTGTGACCCTGCACACCGGACAGGTCGTCGTCGACGCCTGTTCCAAGTAGTCGGCGCCGAAATCATCGAGCGCCAAGTTGATCGACGCGCGATACCAGTCCTTATAGACGTGTCCGCAGTCCGGACAGGTGATCGTGATCTCTTCTGGTGGCGTCGTCATGGTATTGCCTGAGTTAGTCTCTGAGGATCGTCGTAACGGTTCGGTGATGCCGTGGCGGGGGGGTTGGATCTACCGGAGCCCATCGCGCCCCTCGGCCAGCGCTGCGTCCGGTCAATCTCGCTCCACACCGCCCCGCGAACCTCGCCGCCCCGCGCCGCGGTCAGCACAAGGAACTCGAACGCCAGCGTGTCCATCTTGCCCGGGTCCGCCGCCACCACCTTCTCGATCGCCGCCGCCACCTCCCGGTGGGGCAAGGCCCGATGGTGTTGGACAACATCGCGCTGGGGGCCGAGCACCGGCCGGAGGCGGTCGCACGCGTTGTCCGTTCGCCAGTCCATGGCGATGGCCCATTCCAGCACCGCGCGGATGCGAAGATGGACGGTCCGGGCCGTCTGACCCTTGGTGTGCCCGAGGGGCGTGAGGATCTTCAGCACGTCGGCGCTCGTGACCTCCGAGACGGGCACCTTCCCGATGCGCGGGAAGGCGTACAGTTCCAGACTGCGAAGCCAGCTCCTTGCGTGCTCCGAACTGCGCCACCCGGTGCGCTTCTGCTCGAGCACGCGCCGGGCGGCCTCGGCGAACGTGGGAATGCCCAGCGAGCGGTGCTTCTCGGCCAGCGGGTCGCCGCCCGCTCGGGCGAGCTTTCGGTTGGCGAGCGCCTGCTCGCGGGCCTCGGCGAGCGAGACCAGGGCGACGTTCCCGAGCCCGAGCTCGCGCTTGCGGCCCCGGATGACGAGCCGCTGAATCCAGCTTCGGGTTCCGGTCTTCTGGACGTAGAGGTACAAGCCGTTGCCGTCGCAGTGTCGGGCGGGCGGGGCCGAGCGCACGAAGGCGACCGAGAGCCGCTTGTGGGGATGGCGGCCTTGGGGCTTGCCTTTTCGGCGCACGGTGGGTGGATTAGTCACATTATCCATCCGCTACTCATATAGGGGATGGTAGCGGATTTCAAGGGGTGGCCCTAGCGGTTAGACGTGCGAGGAAACCCGCTTTAACCGTTGATACAGCAGTAATTTATGAACCTTTATGGAACACTACGGATGTCACCGGATTCCAGATGCCTATTTTGTTCCTGGCTCGCGGAACCGGCTCGACCGGGGCGGCCGCCGACTACCTCCTCGGAGCGCGGGACGCGACCGGGCGAGGGCGTGGAGGTGCTGCGGGGCGATCCCCATCGGGTGGCCGCGGTGGCCGACGCGCTGTCGTTCGAGCACAAGTACACCTCGGGCGTGATCGCCTGGGCACCGGACGACGTTCCGACCGACGCGCAGATCCGCGCGGTTCTGGACGACTTTGAACGGACGGCCTGGGCGGGGCTTGAACCGGATCGCTACGCCTGGGCGGCCGTGCTGCACCGCGAGCGCGACGGCGGCGCTCATGTGCATGTCCTCGCCGCGCGGTGCGACCTCGAGACCGGCCGGAGCCTCAACATCGCGGCTGCGGGCCGGCCTCGGGCTTGAGGCCGAGGCCCGCGACCTGATCCGGGACTACCTGCTCCAGCGTGTCGAGCACGGCACGGTGCGGAACCGGGCCGATGTCGTTGCCACCTTGCGGGAGGCGGGCCTCGAGGTGCCGCGCCAAGGCAAGAACTACCTGACGGCCCTGGACCCCGAGACCGGTGGCGGCTGAAAGGAGAGCTGTACGCACATGACTTCCAACGCGAACGATTTGACCGAGCGGCTCCGGAGACGGCTGGAGAGCGAACGCCAGGAGATCGAGGAGTTGACCGCGAGCGAACTCGAACGGCTCCGCGCGAACTCGCGGCGCGTCGCGAACAACGCGCTGCGTACCATCGAGCGCGATACGGCGGAGGCGACCGGGCGGATGCGCGCGCTGTTGTTGAAGACGTGGCTCCGGCCCCTCATCGTCGGCCTGAGCCTCTGGCTCGGCATCTTCGGCGGAAGCTGGGCGACGATGCGCTGGCTGTGGACGCGGATCCAAGCCCGGATCGAGACAGCCGCCGTGCTCGACCTGGACATCGAGGAGGCCCGCCAGACGCTGGCACAGCTAGAGACCGACACCTGGGGGATCGTGCTCCGGGAGATCGAGGGGGAGAGGTTCGTGGTGCTGCCGGCAGGCCGATCGCGCACCTCCCAGGGCGGATAGGCCAGGGGGGCGCGCATAGTCCTTGGCTGGCTATCATCCGGGGTCACAAAGTACCGCCGAAAAGCTGCCAGCGGGACCGTGTGGCCCTCCGTGCGGCGGGCGATCAGCGCACTCACGCTTGCCTCCCCTCGCTCAGCGACACCGTGCAACGAAAGAGCCGCCGCATCTGATTCTTGAGCCGCGTCCGCTCGCCGTGTGCGCCGCCGCTACGATCCTCTAGCCCGAGGTTTCGCATGAACTATAAGTGCGAAGTGCGCTTTCCTCGTTCTGGTGAACTCGTCAAGAGGGCTCGTGCTACGCTCTGATTATGGCTAAACCAGCGGATGAGCGGATCGCCGAGCTCGAAACACAAAAGCAGCAAATCGCCAACCGGATCGCGCGGCTGCGTACCATTGAATCAACCAGGGAACGGAAGCGCGACACCAGGCGTAAACTCCTCGCTGGCTCCTGGGTGCTCGCCCGCGCCGACCAGGACCCGGACGCCGCCTCCAACAGGGCCTCGATGCTTTCCTGACCAAGCCCCAGGACCGGCGTGCGTGCTCGCGGGTACAACACCGACATGGGACTAATGCCATCCGGCGGCGGGGCACGATCGGCGGCGCGCGCGGGCCTCTCTGCGGCGCTGGGCCTCTCACTCCTGGGGCCGGCAGCGCCCGCGCGCGGCCAGACCGACCAGGACGGCTTCTATGTCGGCCTCGAGGTGGGGAGGGCGAACGCGTCCACCCTCACCTCGGTCGTCACCGGGGTCAACCACCCGACGCGGTGCGACCGGCTCCTCTATCCGGCATCGACCAGCCCGCCGGCCAGCGACGAGGCGTGCCGCGCCAGCACGCCGACGGCCATCCTGCGCAACGCGTTCAACCCGGGGGGCGGGGTCGTGAGCGGCCTCCTGTTCGGCTACCGGGCCGACCGGGTGCGCGTCGAGGTGGAGTATCTCACCCGGTCCCAGGGGCCCGCCACCGCGGCGGTCGGGGCCACCACGGACGTGGCGCTCCAGGGCAAGGACACCGAGTGGAGCGACGACCAGCCACCGCGCGAGTGGATCCGTGACTACGCCGCCCACCAGATCTTCGCGAACGCGTACTACGACTTTCCGAACGAGTCGCCCTGGACGCCGTACGTCGGCGGCGGCCTCGGCGTGGCCATCACCACCCTGAACTATGCCAACCAGTTCATCCGGAAGCCGGACGTCGAGTACCTGCGCATCGACTTTGATCCGGACTGGCCGGACGCCGCCAAGCGCGCCGCGGCGGGCACTCTCAGCTCCCTCGATACGACGGTTCGTCAAGAAGCGTTTGGGTTCCAGGTGCTCGCCGGCGCCGACTACGCGCTGACCGAGCACACCTCGGTCGGCGTGACGGGGCGCTGGGCCCAATTCGGCCATATCACCGACGAGGCGACCTGGGATCTTATCCGCAGCCATGCGCCCGTGCAGGCGGACGGCGTCACCCCATTCGACACCACGCAGCGATTCGAGGGCATCAGCTACCTGGCGGTGACGGTCGGCCTGAAGTACCACTTTTGACGGATCCCGGGCCATCGGATCGAGCGGCTGCCGTCTGCTCGCTCACGTGGGCCTGCGGTGGTCGTCTCCGCGCGTTTCCGGGTCGTGTGTGGCGAGCCGGAAGGGCACCTTTCAGCCCGACGCGCTGGGTGCGGGGTCCGAGTAGAATCGGTAGTGGTCCAAGGATTCAGGGCAAAGGGGAGAGCGAGAGAACGACTCCACCCCTCACCGTGTCGTAGTCGAAGCCGTAAGGGTATTCTCGACCCCTAGCGAAGGCGCCAGATGCTCGTGTCGTTTCTGTTCCACGTCGCTTCGGGTCAGCGACGGCCCCTTGGGGCGTGGGGCACGTCGGCCTCCAGAGGATTGAGGATGGTGGCGGCCCAACGCTGCGGCAAGGATTCCGAGTCCCCTTTCGCAAAGGGTGATCGAAAGGGTGACTAATACCTTGGATATATAATATAACTTCAATTATTTAAGTAACTTAGGACAGATTCACCAGCGGACTGGGCAGCGTACCTAGCCGGCGAGAGTCGAGACCCGGAGGCCGGACCGATCCGTTGATACGCCGCGCTCTTCCGCAGCGCTCACGGCCTTCCCGCCAGGGATCATTGGACCGGGAGCGACCCCCCCAGGGCAGTGCAAGGTTTGTGAAAACCCGCACCGCCCCACGCCATTACTAGGGCGTCAGCAGGGGGGGTCGCTCCCATATCCGCCTGAGCGGCCCGTCTGGCCACGTCCGGCCGGGCCGCGGAGGCGTAAGACACTGCCGCCTCGGCGGATACGCGGCGGGTCCCGTGTGAATCCGGCACTGGGCAAACTGTGAATCGACCTCCCACGTCGTTTTCACAGCCCAGTGGTGGCATGAGACGCAGGTCGGTCATCGGAAGTGCGCTCCGGAGAGGCGCACGGTCTGCCAAGTGATGCCGCGGTGAATCAGCCCCCGGCCAGCTTGCCTGCGAGCCCGTTCCTTCAACTCGACGATTCGCTCGAGTCCGGCCTGTATAGATCCCACGCCCGTAGATCCGGCACACGCGGCTGATGCCAGTGATACCGGGCACGTTCTCTTCGGCGGCCACACCCTGTGCGATGAGTGCATGGACAGCGCGGCGCACCTTTTCGGTGTGGCAACCCAGAAACCGCGTCCACTGCGCCCGGGTGAAGACGCCGCTGTGGAGACAGGCCAGGGCGATCCATTTGGCCCGGCGTCCCGTCCAGCCGAAGGGCTCGAGCGCCTGTTCGCGTCCCTGGAGATGAGCGATCATCGTGGCTCCGTCTCCAGCCGAGGCAGTCGCCGACGAGGCCGAGCTCGGAAAACGGTTTGACGGGCGCATGACTGTGGGCAGCTGCTTCAGGGCCGTTAGGGTCGCCATACCAGATATTGAGGAGCCCGCTTCCTGCGGTGTCAACAATAGAAAAGGAGAAGTTGTCCCAGGAGGTCCCACCAAGTGCCAGAGCCGGACCAAGCTCCACCAGTGGAAGCTCGAGGGCTCCCGGTGTCCAGGTCTTTCTCGCTGGCTCGACGACAATTCGCCCGCACCCGCGTTTGACCAGATAGCCCCCAGGACGAATCCTAAGCTCGTCTTGCTAGACAAGGAGCCAGAGACTCTCGGCAATCAATTCCAGGTTGCGATCCGTCTCTTCTGTGGTTGCCTGTGGGGAGATGACCTGCCTGGCGCTTCGTCGTTCCGCGTTATAGATCTAGTTTCGCATGTGACCCGAGGCGCGGTGGAGAATGTGTTCTTCCGATACACGTCCATCATCGGAGAGGGCCCTCGCGCCCGGAGCCCAGCTGGGCAGGGGAGTGAGGTCGTCCTCGGCTGTGAGATCCTTCGGCAGGTGAGGATCCTGTCGGTTGGCATCGTGCGGGCCAGTCACGATTCGTGCAACAACGCTGCGGATTGGTTCGGCGTCGACGCTAGAATGGAAGTAGGCTGCTTCAGCCGGACAGTGTGACACAGCGACTCTACCAGGAACTCCTCGCCCGATTGCGGGACACCTTTCCCGCGCCGGTTTCGGACCGAAAGCACGACGCCTATTTCGTCTTCTCGATCCTCCGCGCGCTCGATCAGGTCGACGACCTGAAATCCGAGGTGCCGCTGCTCGGCCGGCCGCGGACGCTCGACTACGCGGCCGCGGAGCGGGCCGAGCTGTCCGAGGAAGGGCACAGCGTCGAGGAGGTGGCGCGCCAGCTGGTAGGCCAGCTCGAAGGCATGCCTATTTGGGGGCATCCGCGGACGCAGATCAACGTCGTCCCGCCACCGTCGATTCCCAGCGTCATCGGGTCGCTGCTGCCGGCCATCTACAATCCGAATCTGGTCTCCGACGATACGTCGTATGGCCTCATGCTGACCGAGGCGGCGGTCGTGGCGATGGTGTCGCGGCTCGTCGGGTACGACCCGGTGCGGGCGGCTGGCGTGTTCACGTTCGGCGGGACCGGGACGGTGCTCTACGGCGCGAAGCTCGGCATCGAAAAGGCGTTCCCGGACGCGATGGACAACGGCGTGCCGGGCGGCGGCATGATCCTGGCCTCCGCGCAGAGCCACTACTGCCGCTTGAACGTTGCCGGCTGGCTCGGCCTCGGCGAGAAGAGCGTCGTTGCGGTACCGACCCACCTGGAGAACGACATCCACGTCGACCGGCTGGAGGAGGCCGCCCGCGAGGCGCTCGACCAGGGGCGGCGCATCGTGGCGCTGGTGGCGACGATGGGCACGACCGACGCGTTCGGCGTCGACGACCTAGACGCCATCGTCGACCTGCGCGACCGGCTGGTGGAGGAGTACGACCTCGACTACAGGCCGCACATCCACGCCGACGCCGTCATTGGCTGGGCCTGGTCGGTGTTCAATGACTACGACTTCGAAGCGAACCCGCTCGGCTTCCGGCTGCGCACCGTGCGCGCGCTGGCGTCGGCGCGTCGGCGCATCTCCAAGTTGCACCGGGCCGACTCGGTCGGCATCGACTTCCACAAGACCGGGTTCACCCCCTACATCTCAAGCCTGTTCCTGGCCCGCGACCGCGCCGACATGCAGCTTCTCGTCCGTGGCCGGGAACAGATGCCGTACCTGTTCCAGAGCGGCGAGCGCCATCCCGGGGTGTTCACGCTGGAGACGTCACGCGGCGGTTCGGGGGTGCTCGCGGCCTACGCCAACCTACAGCTATTCGGACATGTGGGCCTGCGCGTCCTACTCGGCCATCTCGTGGAGATGGCTGAAACGCTCCGCGAGTACCTAGAGGGCCACGACTGCACGACGGTCCTCAACGACGACGGCGTCGGCACGGTCACCGTCTTTCGGGTCTATCCCGACGGCGTGGACACCTGGACGGTCAAGGATCGCGAGCGGACCGACCCCGCTGCGCGGGACGAGCTGCTGCGCCACAATGACTACAACCGCCGGTTGTTCCGGTATCTATACGAGCGGGCGATGCGCGGCGAAGGCGTCCGCATCTCCATGACCGACTGCTACCGGGAAACCGACTACGGGGAGCCGATGGTTGGCCTGAAGAGCTTCATCCTCTCGCCGTTCATCGACGAGCGCGATGTCGAGCAGCTCGTCCGGGACATTCTCGACGCACGGCAGGCCCTGGACGCTGCCGCGCCCGAGTGAGAGCCGGATATCGCGCACGCGATGCTGCCTAGTTTTGATGCTCATGGGCAGTGATGAGGCGTGAGGCCGCCCAGCCTTCCGTCGGGTGTAACCGATCCCTTCCGCGGTCGCCCGTTCGTTTTGTATATCCGAAGTGATCCACAGCGTATCGGCGACCGGCTAACCGCTAGCGTAGCAACTGGTTACTGAATAATTCGCCGGTTTAACCAGGACTGTGCGATCTGCTGCACTTGCCGTCCTACCATACCTGATGCTGCCGTGCTTAAAGGGCGGGGAAACGGCATCAAATGGCGGGTATGACTGGCAGGCATCTCGAACCCGGATCAAGGACCAGTTGTTTGGGGTCAGCACCGGTCCATTCTGGTCGGCACTATTTGCGGACTGTGTCCTCCTCCTGATCGTCATTACTTATCGTTGTCTCCCGAACTGCTCCTACCGCGGGCGGCGAACCAGTAGGCCAGGATGCCGCTTCCGATTGGGAGGGTCGCCAGGAACAAGTCCTTTGCCTCAGCCATGCCGGTGGCGTCGGAGCCGAGCCAGAGGAGCAAGCCGCAGAGGATGGCACCGAAGAGGAACACGTAGAGGGCGGCGCCGTAGGTGACCCAAACCCTGACTCGGCTCTTCATCAGGGCGCGCTTCTCCTCGAGTGTCGGGGATTGAGTGACGGGCACGAGAGCACCTTTCGGTGTCCTGTCAGCACCTGCTTCGGGGGCTATGTCGTCTCCGTCATCCGCTAAGATCGGGGTTACGGTGTCGTTGTCGGCCATGATGTTCGTTCCCGGTGGTGGAGACGGATTATGGGTCAAGAGTGCGGAGGTAGCTATGTCGTTGGTCATTGCGTGAGGCAACGGACAAGCTGGAATCTGTAGCGAAAGTAGTAAGACCCACTCCGCATGAGTTCAGGCCGGACTCTCGCTCGCGGGGGTTGCGACCGTAGCCAGTTTGTTTTGGGTCTGCTATGGGTTTTCGCCGTCCTCCCCAGATTCAGTAATGAGTCGTGGCGAGAGCTCGCCCAACATCAGGACGAGCGCTTCACTTACCCTCACGAGCGCGAGCGCTTCAGCGCGGGTAAACGTGCTATCCTGCCCGAAATGGTGGTGGTCCAGGGCAGCCAGTTGCTTTGCGGACGCAATGATGCGGCCATAGTGCTCACCACGCAGCTCGTCTGTACAGGCAGTCAGGTGCTCGGCGACAGAACCATATCCGTGCTCCTTCGCGACCACCTCAAGAGCTTCAATGACCAGACGACAAAGACCTACGGCCCTACCTGGATCGCTGGAAGCAAGACCGCGAGCCGCGTTGAGGTGATTTATGGCAGGCTGGAGGTCTCCGCCCTCTTTCAGGGTCCGTCGGAGCTCCAGGACGTCAAAATCACGAAAGCCCGATGCCGCCAAGAATGAGAGCCACATGTCGGCGGGCACGACGAAACGCCAGGGTGTTTGATAGATCGGCTCGATGTGTCCATCGATCACCCAGGCCCCGGCGAGGTCCATCCAAAAGACAGGTGGTGCCCCGCCCCGCTCGGCCTCGACGCGCTCTAAGACCCGCGGCGCGACGTCACAGCACATCGTGAACTCGTGCTCAGAGGGGTACGCCGCAGAACGCACGTGCTCTATGCCTTTCGGAAACGACAGGTCGCCGATAACGGGGCCTTGTTCCGATTGCCAGCGCAGCTGTCCACCCAGACTCGCGATCTTGAAGCCGACAATAGCCTCCGAAGCTGGCTGCTGAGCAGCCACTGTTTGCGGCTGAGCAGCCACTTCCCGTAACTCGCAGCCCGCAGCGAGAGCGAGCCGCGGGTGAAGGGCGAGGTCAGCGGATATACTGCGTACCCAAACCGTTCCCACCCTGTGGCTGCGCAGACCAAGATCACCTTGACCGAGTCGAGACATACACTCGATTTGCCGAGGGGGTGTGCCGTGCACGCCGAGATGATGCGCGCCGGCGCGGTGTGACCGGTCCCCACCGATGACACGGTCTATAAGATAGCCCAGACCCTCTCTGCTAACGTACGTGAGACACAGAGCACGCAAAGAATTAGAGTAGGGCGAAGGCAGAGAAAACGAACATGTTGGGACTGCGAGAGAGAATGGAAGAGAATGGTAGTGCCCCTGGAACCGGGGAGGCCAAGCGAAGCGCGGCAGCTCCTGCGGACCCAGAGGTAGTAGATAGGCCGCTACGGCGGCGGTTCAGTCCGTCGTACAAGCTGCGGATCGTCGAAGAAGCGGACCGGTGCACGGAGCCGGGAGAGGTAGGGCGACTCCTGCGACGCGAGGGCTTGTACTCGTCGCACCTGACGACATTGAGGTGCCCCCAGTTGCGGTACCACTTCCTATGTTAGACCCCGAGCCATCGGTGGTCCCTGGAGTTGGGGCATCCTGAGGAACCAGGGCGATGGTTTTATCGTCTCTGGGGCGGGGGGTAGTCCGCCGTGGGCACGATGGGGTCGGACGGTATTGTACAGCCGCCTCCACTGCTCGACGAGTACCGTTGCCTCGGGCAGTGTGTAGAAGATCTCTCCGTTCAAGAACTCGTCTCTCAGTTTGCTGTTGAAGCTCTCGTTGTAGCCGTTCTCCCACGGACTGCCCGGCGCGATGTAGAGGGTCTGGACCCGCAGCCTGGCCAGCCATCTCCGCACCAGTTTCGCCGTGAACTCTGGCCCGTTGTCCGAGCGCAGATGCTCGGGCGGACCGTGCCGAGCGAAGAGATCGGTGAGCACCTCGAGAACGTCGTGAGCTCGAGTCTTTCGACCGACCTTGATCGCCAGACACTGCCGCGTGTACTCGTCGAGCACGGTCAGAAGCTTCAGCGCACGGCCGTCATGGGTCCTCGTGCTTACGAAGTCGTAGGACCACACGTGATTCTTGTGCAGTGGCCTGAGCCGGATGCACGAGCCATCGTTGAGCCACAACCGACCCCGTTTCGGTTGCCGTCTGGGCACTTTCAGCCCCTCCTGCCTCCAGATACGCTCCACACGCTTGTGGTTCACCTCCCAGCCCTCGATACGCAGCAGGTTCGTGATCTGGCGATACCCGTACCTGCCGAACCGGCTCGCCAACCGTATCACGTCCGTGCGTAGCGCCTCCTCGTCGCCAGGTAGCTTCTTCACCCGGCGCTGCGTCGAGCGCGGCTGACCCAGTACGTGACACGCGTGACGTTCACTCGCCCCGAGTCGCTGACGTACATGCATCACGCACCTGCGTCGGCGCTCGGGGCTCAGAAGTTTCCCTTGGTCGCTTCCTCCAGGATCAGCTTGTCCACCGTCAGGTTCGCCACCGCTCGCTTTAGCCGTGCGTTCTCCTTCTCCAGCTCCTTGAAGCGTCGAGCTTGATCCACCTTCATCCCCCCGAACTCCTGCCTCCACCGGTAGTACGTCTGCTCGCTGATCCCCAACTCCCGGCTCACCATCGCCACCGTTTTGCCGTTCGCCAGACCCACCTCCGCCTCTCTCAATGCCGTGATGATCTGCTCCGGCGTGTGTCGTCTCCTACTCATTCTGACCTCCTCCCTGATAGCTGCGACCAAAGCCGCATCCTAACATCAACTTTGGTCTCGTTTCAGGGGGTCACGTCAAGACGAATCCGGTGGTGAGCCGGATGTAGGTGAGATCTGCCACCCAGAGCTCGTCGGGCCCCTCAGGAGTGATCGACGATCTCAGGTTCGGGTAGATGGGCTGCTTGTGATCGCTGTTCGTCGTAGCGAGCCATGCGCGTACCCGGTGGGGCGTGAGCGCATGCTCACGCATGACACGCGCGACTCGCTTGTGATTAATCACCAGGCCACGTCTCCGGAGCTCGTGCGTGACCCGTCGGTATCCGTAGGCGGGGAACTCGGCCAGGATGTCTTCGATCCGAACGCGCAGATCCGTATCGGCCTTCTCCCTGGCTGCCCGGTGGCCCGCATGCGGTCTCTTGTAGAAGGTGCTCCTCGCCATGTTCATGAGGCTACATCCGCGTCGGATGGGGACGCCCCTGGACCGGAGATGATCGACGGCCGCGCGCCTTGCTGCGAGGGTCGTATCAACGCCCTTTTTTTCATGACGTCGAGCTCCATCGTCAGCTGACCGATCTTGCGCTCAAGCGCCGCAATCTTTGCCCCGTACTCGACAACCTCCTCCTGGAGGTGGATCTCCCTTGTGAGATCCCCTGCTTCGTACTTCTTGATCCAGACCATCAGCAGGGAGTGGGGGACCTCGTGTCGTGTCGCAATCGACCTCGCGCTGCCTTCTCCGTCCAGATAGGCTTGGACGAGCTGGATCTTGAACTCTGTGCTGTACCTCCTGTGGCGTCGAACCGTCATTGATCCTCCCGGGTGATTACGGAAGGTCAATCCATCGCCCTCTCTGTGTCTACTTTTAGGGGTTCACTCCAACGGCATGATCATTAGTGGATCTGAACGTCATTGACGTACCGACCGTTGCTGAAATCAGTGAAGTAGCGCTCCACTAGGGGATGTTGAATGGGGCGGCCACTGTGATCTGGTTCGAGGTTTAGTTCGGCTACATACGTTTGATGTTGGGCTCCGTGTGGCAATACCTGATACCAAGGACGGTGCTTGGGTGGTCTCGAACGGGCCACGGCTTCGTACCATTCCTCGGATCCTCGAAAGTGCGTATCGACATCGACGATTACGCCTCGGTAATCGAACAGTTTGTGTTGCACCACGTCACCGACTGAAAAACGGGCACTCGGCATCCGTATCATCGATTCATATCCAATCCCAAGAACATCCGTCTGACGTCTCTGCGATTCTGCTGCGCACCAAACTGACATCGGATAGTCGTGTTTGTGCTCGCCGCGCAGTCACCCGTCCCAGTGTCGAACACGCGGAGTTGCGATTCTGCTGCGTCGCCCGCACGGACGCAAGCGAAGCGCATCACGAGCGGCCACTGCTGCAGGGCAGGCTTTTGAGCCTTCCTTCGAATATCGGAACAGGACGGGATCGATCGTCTGTCCCTTTCAGGCGGCGCACGTCAGATTGCGCACGAACACGCTCGCCATCACGTCCGGGAAGGCCGGTTGCCCATGCGCGCCCCGGTTCTGCTCGACTCGTCCCACCCAAGGAGTGATTCCTCGTGAAGCCACATCCACGTGCCACCGCTGCGGTCCTCGCGCTTCTCATCATGGGCACTGGCTGCGGTCCGGCGCCCGAGCCCTACGACGTAGTGATTAGGGGTGGCACGGTGATCGACGGCACGGGGGATCCGCCGCGGGCAGCGGACGTCGCGATCCGCGGTGATCGGATCGTCGCGGTCGGCGAGGTGGATGGCGAGGGGACCCTCACGATCGACGCCGCCGGCCGCTACGTGACCCCGGGTTTCATCGACTCCCACAGCCACTCGGAGACCGAGCGGCTGGTGGATGGCCGAGGGCCCTCATTCTCCTTGCAGGGCATCACGACCGAGGTCTTCGGCGAGACCTTCTCCATGGGGCCCGTCGGCGGCCGGTGGGACGGCCCGAGCATGCCCGCGGGCATCGAACGGGACTGGACGACTCTGGGAGGGTTCCTGGAAAGCCTGGAGCGCAGGGGCACGGCGGCCAACTTCGGATCCCACGTGGCTACCGGGGGGGTCCGTGCCTACGTGCTCGGCTACGAGGACCGGCCGCCTACGGCCGAGGAGCTGGAAGAGATGAAGCGCCTCGTCAGGGAGGCGATGGCGGAGGGGGCGTTGGGCATCTCCAGCGGCATGAGCTACGTCCCCAACATCTACATGTCCACGGACGAGCTGGTGGCGCTCGCCCAGGAAGCCGCGCAGGCGGGGGGAACGTATGCCACCCACGCTCGCACCATGAACGGAGAGGATCCCGAGGCCATCCGGGAGGCGGCAGTGATAGCCGAGCGGACAGGGATTCCGGTCCATTTCTACCATCTGAACTCGGTGGCCTCGACGTCGGCCCCGGAGTTTCTCGACATCATCCGGGAGGCCCGGGCACGAGGGCTCGAGATCACGGGTGACAGCTACACCTACACGTGGGGGATCACGGGCCTGTCGTCCTACCTCCCGGCCTGGGCGCAGGAAGGGGGACGGGAGGAGATGCTCGCGCGGCTCCGAGACCCGGAGCAGCGGCGACGCATCGCCCGGGGCTTCGCGACCGACGAGCCAGCGCTGGTGGCGCTCGTGGGGTGGGACCGCATCCGCCTCGGGGTGACCAACCCGGAGGTCAATGCGAAACTGGTGAGCGAGGTCGCGGCGATGCGCGGCGTCTCGCCCGAGGAAGCTTTCATGGACGTGGTCCTCGAGCAGGAGGGCCGGGGGATGGTCATCGACTGGAACAACGAAGAGGAGACGCTGCGTCAGGTGCTGGCGGCGCCCTTCGTCGTGGGCGGTACCGATGGGGACGCCCTCAGCCTGGACGACCGGGACAAGCTACCCCCTCTGCCCCATCCGCGGCATCTGGGGACCTTCCCTCGGTTCCTCGCCCGCTACGTCCGGGACGAGGGAATCGTATCGTGGCCGGAGGCGATCCATAAGTTGACGGGTCGCGCAGCACAGATCTGGGGTTTCGAGGATCGGGGCACGCTGGCGCCCGGAAAGGCGGCGGACGTCGTGATCCTCGACCCGGAGCGAATCCAGGACTACGCCACCTTCGAGGACCCCTTCCACTACTCCGAGGGAATCGACTACGTGCTGGTGAACGGAGTGCCAGTCGTCGAGAACGGCGTTCCCACCGACGCCCTGCCCGGAAGGGCCTTGCGCGGGCGTGGATACACGCCCCCAGCCGGAGACGCAGGCGCCAATTCGTCGCCATCTAAAATCTTACACTGACCAGACTCAGGCTCCACATCGCCGCCGTGGTCAGAAGCAGGGCGGGCGTGCGAACGATGGTCCGAGTCAACCGGTTCATTCGGTCCCTCCCGCACTCCGTGATCCTGTGCCCTCGCTTCAGTACCCCCGCTGAAGGTCTACCACATTCACCATTCTATCGCCCGCGATATAACGGCGGAGGTTCTCGCGGTAGAGAAGGTACTGATTGTCGCGATATCGGTTGGAGTAGTCCGAGACATGCGGCGTCACGATGACACGGGGCATGTCCCAGAGTTCGAAGTCGTTCTGAGGTAGGTCGTCCGCCGCAAACCCCGCTATGCTCTCTGACCTGAGCGCATCCTTCAAGTCGTCCCAGTTCACGACCTGAAGGCGCACGAGGCTGACGAAATACGCGGTCTCTTTCATCGCATCAAAGAACTCCGCGTCGAACATCTCCTGTGTGTCAGGGGTGTTGGGTACTGAGGCGAACACCACATCGGCCTGACCAGCGAGCTCGTACATCTCATCCGAGAGGCCCACGTAGTCGACGAAAGCCGGTCCCGAGCGGCTGCTGTTCCGAGTCGCGATTACTCGCATGCCTAGGGCGTGAGCGAGTCGACCCACTTCCGTACCGATACTCCCGAGCCCGACCACGAACAATGTGTGATCCTGGAACTCCCTATCCAGGTTCTTGTCCTTCACCACGTCTGTCTGCGTTCTCCCCCATACGTGGTTCCCCTGTCTCTCGTCGTGGATATCCATGCCGCCGATCAGCGACAGCATGAGCGTGAGAGAGTGCTGGGCGATAGCGCGTGCGGTCATGCCACGCAGCGAGGTGCTAACGATGTTGCGTTCACGGAGAATGCGGCTGGTCTCAACAGGCGGGTTGCCGCTCGAAAAACATCCCGCGACCCCGACGCTACCGGACTGCATCCAGCGGACCTCCGGACCGATCGCCTCGAGGGCGCTCGCACTGCAGGCAAGCCCGATCACCGCCTGTGCATCGGCGAGCACGCCTCGATCGACAGCATCTCTGCGATCCCTGACAGGGATGAGCTCGACCCCGGGAGCGACTGTCTGCAGGAACGCCATCCTCTCCTCACGTCGATCCCACTCCTCGGGAACCACGACTACCACTTTCTTGGGTGGAGCCCACCCCGGTAGCTCGCGCACAGGCACATCGCTTTCTCGAAGATTGAAGACCTGTACCAGCTCTTCCGGGGTGAAGTCCTCATATGACCCGGTTGGGGGAGCTGACGGTTCGGGAGGTCCCTCCTCACCTCCCGAACAAGCGAGCGCTAGTGCGCAGACGCCGACCACGAGTGGCCACCCTGCGAGTCGCCTGCAAGTCAAAAACGCCATCGGCATGAGGATTCCGTGCCTTCCTGTGGGGAGTTCTCGTTGAGGAGACAACCGATCCCTTCGCCGGCTGTCTCGAAATGGCTCTTCGACAAGACTAAGGCTCGCCGTTGGTGCTGTCGAACGCGTGGGATCGCCGGAGCCATTGAGCTGTTCGACCGGAGCGCAGCGATAGTGCGGACAAGCTGATCCGGTGCCGGGGCTGTGGGTGCGCTCGGCCTTGCCCCTCGAAGACACGCACCCTACGGTTGACCGCGGTTGAGAGGTCGTTGGGTGTCTCCCAGAAGCGAGGTCGAATCATGCCCTTTTACAGCCCGAAGGAGAGTCCCGGAGCGCACATCAGTGCCCTGGTCGTTATCGCGTCGTTTGCGGCGGGAGCACAGCTCTTCGCCCAATCGGGCCCCAGTCCTTATCGCACCGTAGATGATTGGGCGCAGTTGCCGGACGGGCGGCAGATGGGCGCCGTGGGCAAGATCACGATCGACCCCGACGGAGAGCACCTCTGGGCGGTGATCCGTTGCGATGCTTCGGCGCCCGACCGATTCGGCAACGAATGCGTGGACTCCGACCTGGACCCGATCATCAAGTTCGACCTCGATGGCAATGTGGTGGAGAGTTTCGGCGGCGGAATGTTCATCTGGCCTCACGGGATCGATGTCGATCCCGACGGCAACGTGTGGGTGACCGACGCGGTGAGCTCACGCCGGATACCGGAGGGTGATAGTCGGGGACACCAGATCGTCAAGTTCACTCCGACCGGGGAGGTGCTCTTTAGGCTCGGCACTCCAGGGGTCGCGGGCAGCGGTGCCAACGGCTTCAATTCGCCGAGCGACGTCGTCGTGGCGCCCGACGGTACCGTCTTTATCGCGGACGGCCACACAAACAACGGAAACAACCGCGTCGCGGCATATACGAGCGATGGCGAGTACATCACATCCTGGGGGCGGACCGGGTACGGGCCCCGCGAATTCCGGTCGCTGCACGCCATCGATATGGATTCCAGCGGGCGGATCTTCGTGGCTGATCGCAGCAACAACCGGATCCAGATCTTCGACCAGGAAGGCACGCACCTGGCCACGTGGACGCAGTTCGGACGACCGAGCGGGATCGCGTTCGACGGAAAGGGCCAGATCTTCGTGGCCGACTCGGAGTCGGACAACGTGCAGAATCCCGGCTGGGAGATGGGGATCCGCATTGGTGACGTCGAGACCGGTTGGGTAACCGACTTCATCATCTACCCGGGGGGTGACCCACGCGAGACTATCGGTAACGGTGCGGAGTTCGTCGCAGTGGATCGTGACGGGAATATGTATGGCGGAGAGCCGGCTCCTCGGAATCTCCAGAAGTACGTGCGGGTGCGGTAGTTACGGGGAGCGACATCCGCGTGGGGACGGACCTCCGGTGTCCGTAGTGTGGGGGCTCCGCCATGGACCCTGATCAGCGCCTGGACGCCCTGGTTGCGCCCCTTCGAGCGGATCTCGTGTCTGGCGCGTCGGTGGTCGGGAGAATGGCCGCAGACGTGCTTAGTCGAGCCGCGATACGTGTGCAAGCGGGCTCGCTTGAGGAGTACGGACGGGAGTTGGGCGAGGTATCTGAGAAGATCCTCGATGCGCAGCCCGCGATGGCGCCCCTGGTCACGCTCGTGCGGGATGTCCTGGCTGCCGTGGAGGCCGCCGAAGATCTTGAGGCGGCACGGCACGGTGCCGCCAGGACCGCTGAAGCGTTCCGTAGCGGTCTCGAGTCGAGAACAGAGTCAGTCGCGGCACGAGCGGCCCCACTGCTTCCATCGGGTGGCACCGTGGCCACGATCTCGTCTTCTTCGACCGTGCACGCGACGCTCACGCACGAGCGGGCGCGGGGCCTCGAACAGGTGATATGCCTCGAGAGCCGACCCATGCAGGAGGGGGAGATGCTCGCGACCGCCCTGGCGAAAGAGGGTGTGGCGGTGACGTTCGCGGTCGATGCCGCCGCTTCGATCCTCATGGTAGAATGCGACACGGTGCTACTCGGTGCGGATTCGATCGGTGACCTGGGCGTCGTGAACAAGATCGGCTCCGCCGGATTGGTGGACGCCGCTGTGAGACACGAAGTGCCGGTCGTCGTGGTATCCGACGAAACGAAGATCCTGCCGACCGGATTCCCT
Organism: Longimicrobiales bacterium; assembly: GCA_965226625.1. Classification (GTDB taxonomy): domain Bacteria; phylum Gemmatimonadota; class Gemmatimonadetes; order Longimicrobiales; family Gaopeijiaceae; genus UBA1138. The sequence goes on along the minus strand of CBDDDK010000003.1, from coordinate 881,004 downwards.
CAGCACCTCGCCGACGACCGTCCCGCTGAGGAGGTATGGAAAGCACCAGCCGGCGTGCGAGTGTGGAACCGCTACTTCGAACCGTTCGAGCTCGAGCTGGTTACGGCGGTGGTAACCGAGTCAGCCGCACTCACCCCACCAGAAGTCGAAGAGCTGCGCGCGGGCATCGTGCTGCCGCACGGACTCCGGGCCTGGGCGGACGCCCGCGTGCCCCGGACGCCATAGGTGGTCTCCCCGCTCCGGCCAGGACACCCTTGGTTTCTTCACTGATTAGTCCTCCCTTGCTGCGGTGTCGTTCATCCGCGAGCGCCTCCACCGCCGCGTCACGACGGTGTAGATGGCGACGTTCAGGACTAGCGCGCCGCAGCCGAGCCCGATCTGGATGCCGCGCGTCAGACCAACGGGATAAAGGATCGGAATGAGGTAGTGCTCGAGGAAGCCACCGGCGTAGCCGGCCTGACCGGCCTGCCGCCGCAAAGTGACCTCGAGAGGAGTCAGCGGGCAGATCCAGCCCGCCAGCTCGACCCACGCTCCCCACAGGGCGCTCGGTACGTGAACGAATGCCGCGCGACGCCAGCGCAGTGCCAGCAGCCCTCCGAGGACGACGAATACCACGAAGAGCGTGTGCAACGCGAGTACGAGGTCGGCGAGCAGTTGGTAGCTCATGCCGGGTGTAACATGGTCGGTGTGCTCGAGTCGCCGGGCGCTTGTCGTTCGCTCCGCCCACGCGACGTGGAATGAGACGCATCTGACACGCGGCCGTCACGCTCGAAATGTGGGAGCAGGGGGGAGGGAGCGCGGGCAGTCCCTTTCGGGTTCGCCGGCCTGCAGCGGCCCCCCCTGAGGCTTGCAACCGATGCTGGCACCTGCTCGCGCGCACCGTATAAGATGATGCTAAGACAGGGGCCGCAAGGCAAGAATTAGATTCCACGCCCCTGGACACGCCGGCAGCACTCCCCCGGATCTCGCCGTTGCTAGCACGCTCGCCAGGATCAGCACACGGCCACGATCAGCGGAAGGACGGGCCGCCCGACGTATTCCGGGATCGACCGCGCCGAGCTGCCTTGCCGTACCCTTCAGATCCGCTTTACCGTGCCGCTGAGGGCCGGTAGGCCCTCTGCTCATATCAGTCCCACTCCACACCGAGAGCCGCTCCCTCGATGCGACATCTCCTCGAGTCGACCCTGTCTCGCGCCACTCGCTACCTCGAAGACATCCAGACACGGCAGGTCTTCCCGTCTCCCGAGGCCGTCGCTGAGCTGACCGCGCTGGGCGGTGCCCTCCCCGAGGACCCTGAGTCTCCCGAGGAAGTCCTCGAACGGCTCGATCGATTCGGCTCTCCCGCGACCGTCGCGACAGCGGGGCCGCGCTACTTTGGATTTGTAACGGGAGGCACGCTGCCGGCAACGCTCGCGGCGAACTGGATGGCTGGAGCCTGGGATCAGATGTCCGGCCTCCAAATCGCCTCCCCGGTGGCCGTGGCGCTCGAGCGGGCCGCGGTCCCCTGGTTGCTAGACGTGCTCGGCCTCGACCCTCGGACTGCGGTCGGCTTCGTCACGGGCGCCACGATGGCGAACTTCACGGGACTCGCCGCCGCCCGTCATGCTCTTCTCGCCCGCCATGACTGGAACGTCGAGAAGCGTGGCCTGTTCGGCGCGCCCGAGATCCGTGTGGTCGTCGGCGACGAGGTCCACGTCAGCCTGCTCAAGGCCCTCAGCCTGCTTGGAATGGGGAGAGAACGCCTGCAGCGGGTCCCGGTAGACGCGCAGGGCCGGATGCGCGTGGACTCACTCCCCGGACTCGACGCTGACACGTTGCTGTGCATCCAGGCGGGGAACGTCAACTCGGGAGCGTTCGATCCGGCGGAGGAGATCTGTGCAGCGGCTCGGGAAGCTGGGGCTTGGGTACACGTCGACGGTGCCTTCGGACTCTGGGCGTTGGCCAATCCGAACCGGGCACATCTGGCGCGTGGGGTGCCAGACGCGGATTCATGGGCGACCGATGCTCACAAGTGGCTCAACGTTCCCTACGACAGTGGCCTCGTGTTCTGCCGACATCCCGAGGACTTGACCAGCGCGATGTCCGCCAAGGACGCGGCCTACCTCCTAACGAGCCGAGATCGCGATCCGACGGACCTCGTGCCCGAGATGTCCCGGCGGGTGAGAGGAGTTGAGATCTGGGCCGCGATGCGTTCTTTGGGCCGGTCGGGTCTCGCGGAGCTATTCGAGGGCAACTGTCGGCAAGCGACCCGGTTTGCCAAGGGTCTTGAGACCGCCGGATATGAGGTTCTGAACGAGGTCGAATTGAACCAGGTGGTGGTTTCGTTCGGGGACGGTGACACCACCGACGCTGTCATCGCAGGCGTCCAGGAAGACGGTATGTGCTGGTGCGGTGGAACGGTCTGGCAGGGCCGATCCGCGATGAGGATCAGCGTCTCCTCGTGGGCGACCACGGACGCGGATGTGGAGAAGTCCCTCGGGTCCATCATCCGGGTTGCGGACGCGGTGGTGCACGACCGGTAGCCCGCAGCCGGACGAAGAGGATAGGCCTCGACGACCTGAGATGACTGTGGCGACGCGTGAGAAACGGACCTAGAGTAGCTTAGCGACAGAGAATCGTCGGGGACCGCGTTCCCACGGCATCGTTTTCGTTTCTGATCGGCCTGCACGGAGTATTTAATGGTTAGCCATACCGGAGCACGAGCCTGGACTTGGACACTGCTTGCGGCGGTCACTCTACTAACGAGTTGCAGTCCTGATTCCAGCGGCATTCGTCGGCTGCCGCTTGAGCCGGACACCGTCTCCGCGTCGATCACGCTTTCTCCGTCCGCAACTAACCTGGGCTTTATCGGAGCAACCACTCAGCTCACCGCGCAGCTCGTAGCTGGCGATGGCTCACCGGCCACGGGGGTGAGGTTCAGCTGGACGACCACAGATCCTGCCGTCGTGACGGTCACCGCGAGTGGTGTGATCCAAGCGGTCACTGAGGGGACCGCGGAAATCCTCGTGCGCACCGTGAACATCGTCGATACCGCGCGGATCACGGTCAAGCGCGTGCCCGCCACGGTCACGCTCAGCGAGGAGGAGTTCCTCTTCACCGAGTTACAGAAGAGCCAAACCGTGACCGCTGCGGTCGTCGACGGTGGGGGACAGGCACTCCCTAGCTCCGACATCGTCTGGTCTGCGGCCAATACCACAATCGCAACCGTCGGCCCGGATGGCGTGGTGACGTCCATTGGGCAAGGCACGACGACGGTGACCGCTACGGCGGGCTCGGTCCTGGCATCCCTCACGGTCCGTGTGGCCACCGGACCCGCGGACATCGAGGTGGTTCCGTCCACCATCGCCTTCGACGCGATCGGGGACACCGTTACGGTCGGCGGGACCGTGGTGGACGCTGCTGGCGGTGCGCTCAGCGAGTTCGTCGTGACCTTCATGGGAGCGGATACCTTGATCGCGACCGTCGACTCGGTGACCGGCCTGGTCACCGCCATCGGAGCGTGAGCGACCACTGTAACCGCCATCGGCGATACCGTTCAAAAAGCGGTCCAGGTCAACGTGGCCCAGATCCCGGCGACGGTCGTGGTAACGCCTGCGTTCGCTACGCTGATCCCTGGCGCGCAGTTGGCGTTCACAGCAGCGGCCGTAGACGGGAATGCGAATCCGATTTCCGACCCGAACGTAACGTGGTCTTCCACTGACGTTACCGTAGCATCGATCACGGGTACCGGCCTCGCCACAGCGGTAGCCGCGGGAACCACGACCGTCATCGCCACGGCGGGGCCGGCGGCCGATACGGCCAACGTCACGGTGGTGGTAGTTACCGTGGACTCTGTCGATGTCTCTCCCGATTCGCTGAGCCTCAGTGTCGGGGGCAGCGGAAACGTCTCGGCGAGGTTCTTCGACGCTGCGGGCACCGAGATTCTCGGGCCCACTGCCACCTGGGCATCCACGGACACCGCCGTGGCCACGGTCACGTCCACGGGTGTGGTCACCGGCGTAGCGCCCGGCACCGCCTGGGTACGCGGAACGGAGGACGACGGCGCGGACTCCACGTACGTCACGGTCACCACGGTGAGTCTGTTCGATGTAGAGGTGCGCTTCGTGGGCACCCTTCCGTCCGCGAGCGTGCAGACCGCCTTCAGCGACGCCGAGTCCCGGTGGGAAGAGCTCCTCATCGGAGATCTCCCCGCCGTGGCGGTAACGCTTGCCGCGGCTGCGTGCTCATCGGTCGCTCACCCCGCGGTGGCCGAGACCATCGACGACGTCATCATCTTCGCCGAGGTGACCGCGATCGACGGATCGGGAGGCATCCTTGGCCAGGCGGGTCCTTGCGTCGTGCGCACGACCGGGAACCTCGCACTCCTGGGGATAATGCAGTTGGACGAGGCAGACCTCTCCGATCTCGAGGCTTCGAGCGACCTCGTGGAGACGATCATCCACGAGATGGGACACGTGCTCGGGTTCGGCGGGTCAAGTCCCGAGTTGTGTGTAAAAGTGAGAGGAAGCTCCTCGATGCTTCGGTTAGGCTGCCTTGGCGACCTCCTTGGGTTCGAGAAGCGTGAGATCGAGGTAGCGGCGTTTGCTCCAGACCGCAGTAGTCCTCAGAGCAACCGTGGTGATATAGAGCGGAGCGCACTGGCTCGGTCGGGGAAGGCGCCGGCGCTCCGGATCCGACGCTTGATCTCGGTGTGCAGGCGCTCGAGGCTGTTCGTGGTGCGTAGCCTGGCCCAGTGGGGCTCGGGGAACGCGTAGAACTGGGTGGCGGCCGTGAAGCCCCGCTCGAGCACCTTCATTGCCTCGGGGAGCTCCTCTTGCCAGCGCGTCGTGATCTCGGCCAGGCGCTTCTTCGCCTCAACGAGCCCGGGGGCCCGGAAGACGGCGGCAACCTCGCGCGCCACACGCTTGCGCAGGCGATGCGGGACCTTGGCCAGCACATTGCGTTGCAGGTGTACGGTGCAGCGCTGACGGCGCACCTCAGGCAGGAAGCGGCGCACCGCAGCTGCCAGGCCCGCGTGCTTGTCGGCGATCACCAGTTCGACGCCGCTGAGACCTCGCTCCAGGAGCTGCTCGAGGAGCTCCGACCAACTGTCCTCTGACTCCTCAGGGCCTAGCGTGATGGCCAGGAGCCGGCGGTGACCGTCCGGATCCACCGCGTAGGCCACGAGCGCGCTCACGTTCTCGACCTTCCTGGCCCAGCGCGCATCGAGGAACGTCGCGTCCAGATACAGATAGGGGTGAGGCCCCTCGATGGGTGCGCTCCGCAGCGCTTCTACAGCCCCATCGAGCCGCTTCGCGACCCGGCTTACCGTCGAGCGTCCCACGCGCTCACCCAGCAGTGCTTCAGTCACGTCGCCCATCTTGCGCTGCGACACACCGCTCACGTAGGCCTCCACCATCATCTCGTCCACTTCTTCACTCCTGCGCCGGTAGCGGCCGATCACGTCGGCGGGCGAGCCGCCTTCCCGGCTGCGCGGCACCATCACGTCGATCTGACCCAAGCTCGTGAGCAGGCGCCTGAGGTACGTGCCGTTCCTGTGATCCTTCCGGCTGCCGACCCGCTCGAAACGACGCGCTCCGACCATCGCTTTCAACTCCTCCTCCAGCACCATCTCGAGCGTCACACGAATCGCGCCCTGAAACAACGACTTCAAATCCTGCCGTAACTCTTCTTGCGTGGCCCGCTCAACTTCAACCATCTTTTCCATGAGGAAGCTCCTTTCCGGTTCCGGACCTGCTGGCGCAGGCCCGGACTCCCCGGGTTCGTGTCATGATGAACATTCACAAGGAGCTTCCTCTCTCTTTCCCGGGCTGTCCACCCTCCCCGGACCCCTCACCCCCTTTTACACAAATATCGCGACACTACCGTTCGGCGTCGGCACGCCCTGGAACGGGACGCTCGTCGATTCCGCCGGTGCCGATCCTTTCTGGCCGGGCACGGAGGCAGTGACGCAATATGACCTGAGCGGCGGCACTGCGACGAACAAGGTCCCGGTTGCCAACACAGGTGGCACCGGCACTGCGGACGCGCACTGGCACGAGGCGGACATGGGTCGCGAGCTCATGACAGGCTTCATCAACGAAAGCAGTATCAACCCGCTCAGCGCGATCACCGTCGGAGCGATGAAGGACATGGGCTACGTTGTTGATCTCACCAAGGCTGATACGTACACCGTCAGCCCGACCCTGCGCATCTCCCCGGATCGGCTCTTCCGTCTACGCGAGATTCCCATGCCGCCTCCGATCAGAGTTGATGCGCGAGGACGGATCGTCCGCTAGGGGAGCGGCGGACGACGGACGGCGATCCCGAACTCTACCGAGCGGTGTCCGGTGGGGTTCGGGTGCGAAGCGTCGCGATCGAATCCGCCAGCGCGGCCAGGCGCGGGTTCGCGGGAAACGCCTGTCGCGCCGCCACTAGCGCCGAATCGGCCGCAGCTGTCCGGTCTTGAGCCACGAGCGCTCGGACCAAGTGTGCTTCACGGTCGGCGTGGCGCCCGAACGGAAGCTCCGCCATGGTCTGCTCCGCCTCCTCGCTTCGCCCGAGGCGCAACAGCCACTCGGCCCTCTCTATTGGGAACTCGATGGCGTTGGGCTGGAGCGTCGTGGCGCTGTCGAGCGCGACGAACGCTTCCTCGACCCGGCTCTGCTCGAAGTACAGGCGCCCGACGAACCACTGGGCTCGGAAGGCCTCCGGGTGCTCGGTGACCAGGGTGGCGATCACTGTTCCCGTATCGACCCAGGTCTGATTCCGCGTCCAGGATCGAGCGGCGAGCAGCATGACGACGAGCAAGGCGCCCACCGATGCCATTCGCAACTCCCGGCCGCCAAGCCGTTCACGAGCCCACATTGTTAGCGCCACGACCGCCATCGAGAGGCCGACCGAGGGAAGGTAGAAGAAGCGCTCGGCCATCCACTGGGCGATCGGGACGATTAGGTTGCTCGATGGCAGAAGGACGATCGCGAACCATGCGAGACCCAGTGTACCGATGCGGTGATGGCGGTATGCCCACACCGCACACCCGACTGCCAGCCCAGCGGTTGTGAGGCCCGACCAGAAGGCGAAGTCCGCGGGCGTAGACGGTACAATAACGGCTGGTCCGTAGTCGACCGTGAGGTCGAGAGGGAAGAGGTGAAGGCGGGCGTACTCAGTCCAGTTTGCGACTGCCGTGGTAACACGCTGCCAGGGAGGAAGCGTATCGATGAAGGGGGCCACCCCCGCGGTGGCGAAGGTCCCGAGCACCGCCCTCCGAGCCGCTATGTACGCCGCGACCACGGCGCCCATGCCGAGCCAGAGCGGCCACCGCGCGATCACACGCTGAAAGGGGCTCCCGTGCGTGCCGGGCCTGAGGGCCTCCACGGCGGCCAGGACGGCCGGGGCACCATGACGCCGTGCTCCTTCGAGAGCGTAGCGGCCCCCAAGAGCAGCAGGACCGCTGCGGAGCGGCCCCAAACTAGGCCAGGACCCAGACCGAGGTAGACGAGGGCCGCGGACACGCCAAAGAGACCGACGAGCAGCTCGCCGCGGCCAGCGATGTTTGCGACGGCTTCCACGTGCACCGGGTGCACTGCGTAAACAATGCCACCGAGGCCCGCGGCGACGGCTCTGGCACCGAGTCGGAACAGGAGCAGTGCCACCAGTCCCGAAACGAGCGCGTGAAGCGCCACGTTCGTCCAGTGGAAGAAGCGCGCTTGCCCGCGACCGAGGCTCCAATCGAGTGCGTAGCTGCTGGTGGTGAGCGGCCGATAGACACCCCGACGCGCTGGTATGTCGCGCAACAGCGGCCTGCGGAACATCTCCGGAATCTCAGTCACACCTTGGGTCGCTCCGGACGCGAACACGAAGCGGGAATCGTCCCAGGCGGCGCCGTATGAAAGCGTGTTCGAATAGACTGCACTCGCAGCGAGTGCGACGAGCGCACACACGAGCCGGCGAGAAGGAGTCTTGGGCACCCGAGACGCTAGGAGATGATGACCGTCCGCCTGTCGGAGTTCATGCGGCGGGCGCTTCTACGGCGCTCTTCAGTAAGGCGCCGATCGACGCCGGAGCGTCGGAGATCCGCTCGTCGGTTCCGCGGCTCACGATGCTCGGTTGACACGTCCATCGTGGCTGCCCGCCGGCCATGGGCCCGACGGTAGCTGCTGCGGTGGTGTGCGTCCCGACGAAGGAGGAGCACACGCCGCTGATCGATTTCACGACGCATTCGACTACGCTCTACCTGCATCCAGTTCTCTCCGTGGCCTAGGCCTGTATTGATGGGCTACTATCAAGATGCGACGCCCACGGGCGACACGAAAGTATCTTTGTTTGGCGCTTCCTGCCTGCTGCTTGTGAGTCAGCTCGCAGGCGGTCAGTCTCCGGCGTTGGCCCCGCTCAGACGCTGCTCCTCCCGGCGGGTACGATCCGCCTCTTCGAGTGCGTCCCTCATCGTTGGTGAGCGTTCCAGCACCGCCTCGAGATCCTCCCGACGCAGCTCGTAGAGAGCGCACGGCGTCACGGCCCGGCACGTCGCCGTCCGCGTGCCACCGTGTAACAGCGTCATCTCACCGAAGAAGTCTCCCGCCATGAGCGTCGCGAGGTCGCGCCCGATGCCGCCGTCCTGCCGGGTCACGCGCACGACTCCGCGTGCGACGAGGAAGAGCGACGAACCGCCGTCGCCTTGTTTGACGATCGCGTCGCCTGCGGGGGCGGTCCTACGTTTCAGGTTATCTGCGACCAATTCGAATTCGTCGCGCGGTATTCCCTGGAAGAAGGGCACCTTCTTGAGCAGCTCCCCCGGACCAATCGCGAGCTTGGCCGCCTGGGTGGCCCGAAGGGCCTTGAGCTCGTGCGCCATCTCCTCGAGCATCACGTCGGCGACGCCGTGCGGAATGGTGCCGGCGTGCGCCTTCTCCTCGATCGCCTCCTGTTCCGCGTGCACTGCCAGGCGGTCGGCGAGTCGGTCCTGCGTCGCGGAGACGAACTCCGGGAATAGCTCCGTGGTTTGGTCCAGCCTGCTGCGCGCGCTCTCGCTCCAGTATTGGTAGTAGGCTCGGACCTCCTCGACGATGTCCTCCCGTACGGCCTCCGTCCTGCCGAGGTCCTCCAGGTCTTCCAGCACCCGCGTATCACCGCGGAAGCGCGCCCACGCTACTTCGTAGTCCCGCGCGGCGCGCCCCTCTCGGAGGTTCTCGACCAGGGTGGCAAATCCGGGGAAATTCTCAAGCATCCGATACAGCACCGTCTCGAGGCGCTCGCCTGACGGTGGGTGGAGCGTGAACTCCGGGAGGCGGCCTTCGTGACGGATGCTCTCCGTCTGCAGCTCGATGGAATGGGCAAGGTTGCGATAGGTGCGCTCTCCCAGGTGCCCCTTCGAGAACATCTGGTAGTACAGTGTTTTCTCAGCACTGAAACAACGCAGGTAAAGGAGTCGCCGCTCCTCCTTGAGGTCCAGCTCCTCGCCGCGCATGCGCTCGAGCTGTTCACGCAGCTCGTCCATGCTGGTCTGTGCCCGGCGTTGCATGTCCCCGGCCACCCGAGGACTGAAGAGACCCCCGGCCTGTAGGACCGGAATCTCGTCCAATGTGCGCATCTTGGCGGAGATGAGGCCCTCGATGCGCGCTATTCGGTCGGAGAGCGGCGGAACGTGGAGCCGGAAGTGCTTCACCACTCGCTCGATCGTGAGCCCCTGAACGATCAATGTCAAAGAGCACGGCACCCGTTGCGAGCGTGATGAAGAGTTCCTTGTTCTCCATCGTGTCGGGGAGAGACAACGCGATCGCGAGCGCGATGCCGCCCCGGAGCCCGCCCCAGTATATGACGGTTTGGTAGCGGCGGTCGATGGGATCGGAGCCTGGGAGCCTACCGACCACCGGCACCAGCGTGAAGATGACCAAACCGCGCGAGAGCAGCATCGCGATCACGACCCAGAACAGGATCGGAAGGGAGTCCACGAGCGCCCCCAGAGTGACCGTCAGACCGACGAGCAGGAAGAGCAGGGCGTTCGCGACCTCCGCGAGGTAGCCCCAGAAGTGCTCGAGGTAGCCGGCGATCGACGGAGAGATCTTGGCTCTGCCCCAACCGCCCATGACGACGCCGGCCGCCACCACTGCCATGACTCCGCTCAGGCCCAGGCTGTGCTCAGCGACGTAGAAGGACAGGTACGCCAGAATCGTCGTAATGGTGATCTCGATGAACGCGTCCGCCTCGACTGCGCCGATGATCATGCCGGCCGTCACGGCAAGAGCCCAGCCGATCATGAGTCCACCGAAGAAGACCTTGAAGAACTCCGCGCCACCCAGGATGACCGTATCACCGGACATTACGCCGACCGCCATCACTCCCAGGATGATCCGGGACAGCACGATCGCGGTAGCGTCGTTGAATAAGCTTTCGCCCTCCACCAGCACCGTCAGTCGCTTGGGCGCACCGAGTTGGCCGAACAGCGAGATCACCGCCACGGGGTCAGTCGCCGAGAGAATCGATCCCAGCAGGAACGCTTCAGGCCACGAGAGTTCCAGGGACATCCACGAGCCGACCACGTGCATGATGCCGCCGATCACGGCCGTGGAGATCAGTAGCCCCGGCACCGCGAGAGTGAGCGTCGGCGCCAGATTTTCTCGAAGAGCCCGCGCGTCGAGGTGGAAGGCGGACTGGAAGATCAGAGTGGGGAGGAAGACGAAGAACACCGCATCAGGCGTGATCTCGAGCACACCGATCGGCGCGAGGAACGCGATGCGGTCAGCGAGCGCAGCGAGCAGCGCACCCGCGACCACGAGCACGACAGTAAAGGGGATCTTGAATCGCTTCGCGAGCGCGCTCAACGCCGCGGCTAAGACCATCAGCCCGACGTAGGCGCCCACCATAGAGATGACCGCGCTTTCGTGACCGGCTGCCTCAGCTCCCTCTCCAGCTACCTGAGCACCCTGCAGCAGCGCGAGCATGCGCATCGCTCAGACTTCCTGCGTCGGCGCCGAGATTGCATGCCCACTCAGTTCGGCGAGCTCTCGTTCCATTCTCCTTCTCCCGGAATGCGTGCCTCAATCGGCCGGTGTCCACCGAATCTGGCTCTTCGGATCGATCGCACGCAAGCCGGCCAAACGTGTCCCGCGGTGGTGAGCGCCTTGCCGCGCCAGGGCTTTCCCGAACATCTTGCGGCTCTTCTAGAACCCAAGCCCGCGCTGGCCGACTCGGATCGGACGACGATGGCGTACATCCCCTACGTGCCCTACGAAGACGCCGAAGGACTGCCCGGAGAGCTCCACGGGCAGTACCGAGAGGGTGCACGCGGGGTCGACAACATCCTTCGCATCCACTCCCTGAACCCACGTTCCATGTGGGATCACGTCAGGCTCTACGTTCACCTCATGCGGGGACCTTCCCCGCTAACGAAAATCCAGCGGGAGATGGTGGCCGTCACCGTATCCGCGGTGAACCACTGCTTCTACTGAATCAACCATCACGGGGCGGGACTCCGTACGCTGCTCGGCTCGCCCGATGTGCCTCGTGCACTGGCGCGGGACTATGAATCGGCCGACGTCTGCGAACAGGATCGGGCGATGCTCGACTACGCGGTCAAACTCACCAGGAGTCCGCACGCGGTGGGCGAGGCCGACGTCCGGTGCCTTCGCGAGGTTGGCTTCGACGACACCGGCATCCTGGATATCTGTCAGGTGGTGTCCTACTTCAACTATGTGAATCGCCTGGCGGACGGACTCGGCGTTGAGCTAGAGGACTTCTGGAGCGGCGAAGATCTCACGATGGCTCGTGAGGAATTCGACGAGCTCGTGACCTCGAAAGAAGAGGGCGGTAGCGTTCAGTGAGCGATGTAATGCTCGACGGACGTTCCCTCAGCCTCGAAGACGTCCGCCTCGTTGGCTGCTATGAATGGGGCGTGCGTGCTCTTTGGCCCCACGCCGGAGGAAGCTCTCGCGGGCATGACGCGCAACGCGGACCCCGTGCTTGGCGCCGCCGGGGAGCTGGGCACGCTCGAGATCGGTTCCTGAGCCGATGTCGCGGTCTGGTCCGTTCGACACCCGGCCGAACTCTCGTATTGGGTCGGCTCGAATCCGTGCAGGGCGGTGGTTCAGGACGGGTTGCAGAGGCTCCCTGAGTAGCTCAGCCACCGCGCCGACGCCTCGCCGGCCGGCTGGAGCCCCCTCGGGACGAGCGCGCTGACAGCTTCGCCTGTGCCCGCGGAGCCGAACGCGTCGACGGAGCCCGCGAGGGTGCCGACCTCGTTCTGGGCGTGCGGGAGGGCGCTGAACTCGCGCGGGGCGCGCGAGACGGAGCTGACCTCGTACTAGGCGCACGACTTGGTGCTGATCTCGTTCTCGGCACACGAGATGGAGCTGGCCCCGTTCTCGAGCTCCTGGACGGTGCCGAGCGAGTCGTCGGTGTCCGCGCGGCTGCCCGACGCGTCGAGGGAGTCGTCCTGGGGGTCGCCCTTGTGCCGGGCCGGTTTGCTCCCGAGCTCACCCTCGGCGACCGAGTGCGTGCGCCAGTCGGACGCGCCGTCGCAGAATTGCGGGACGGCAGCCGGGAAGACGGCCGCGCGCTGGAAGACGGCCGCGCTCGGGTGGATAGGCCTCCTGCCCTCGGCGCGGAGCGAGGAGCTGAAGAACGGGTCGATGGGCGGGCGACGCCCCGCCGGGGCGTCGCCGTCCGTCCACCGGGCCGAGCGACTCTGGCTCCCGCGCGACCCGCCGTGGGCACGCTCGAGGGCCGGACTCGCCGACCGGTGTCGGTTCCGGCTCGCGCCGGAGTCCGTGCGGGGACAGCGGCAGTTGCGGTAGTCCCCCGACGTCGCACGGCCGTTCGGCCTGTAGTTGTCCGAGGACTCTCCGCGTGCCTAGAGCCGGAGCCGATGCGCGGCGAAGGGCGATTGACCACGACGGTAGTGCGGCCCCCGCGTCCACGGATCGCGCGCACGCCACCGTAGTAGCCGCCCCAGTAACCACCACCCCAATAGCTGCCCCAGGGATCGTAGTCCCAATATCGTCCCCAACGGATCGCGAAGGGGTCACGGATGTAAACGAAGGCGCTGCGTGAGCCATAGTAGCCGCCCCTCCGACTCAACCAGCTTCGAGTGCGGAAGGAGTTGTACCGCCAGGGGCTGTAGGCCACGCAGTCGTAGAACCAGTCGCTGTACGGGTCCCAGTAGCTGTCCCAGTAGTAGTCCCAGCACGAATAGGACGACCGACGTCCGCGATCGTATCGGCCCGGTGCGTAGTCACCTCCACCGATCCCGAACCCGACGCCGGCAAACAATGGACCGACGCCGACCGAGAACGACAGGTGAGCCTGTCCACGGGCCTCATGCGCCGAAAAGGCGGCCAAGGCAGCGAGCACCAGTGTCACTCTAGCAGACGTACGCACGGTATCCCTCCCATCGAGTTAGGAACCACTTACGCACATCGCACGGGCCATGCCACGGCTCCTCTATACTCCTAATCTGCTGTGCTACACCTACTTATGGTCACGACTTCACGTGTTGTCACATAATGGTGGCTGTCCCGGAGCCCGGACACTATGCTCGCAGCGAGAGGACACGGCGAGGGCGTTGAGAAACTCCCGCCTTGCTCCGCGGCGCCGATGATGGAAGATTGTTGGTGTCCGGTCGATGCTGTTGCGTCGGCGCCAGAGCGGCCCCCTGGCTGGCTGGAGAGGACAAGTCAACAACTCCGTTAGGTACGGAGTTCATTTAAGGGACATCCGTGATCAGTCTTCTCGAATCGGATGTCGCGCTCCGCAACATGGGTTAAGACGTGCCCGAATCGCCAGAGAAACCACAGGGCGAGGGAGACCGTAACAAGCCGCCGCGCAACAAGCGCCGCCGGCGCGGCCGCCGTCGTCGTCGTTCGCCAGGTCAGGAACGACAACACGAGCCGACGGAACAGGAACTCCTCGCACAACTCCCCGACGATCCCTCAGAACTGGAATCAGAATCGAGACCCTTGGGCCTCCTCGAGGTTCTCGGTAGCGGCTCCGGATTCGTTCGGCGTCGGGAGTCCGGGTACACCCCCGGCAACGACGACATCTACGTGGGCTCCCGCATGATCCAGAAATTCGGCCTCCGTACCGGAGACGAGCTCGTGGGTATCGTGGGGCGCGCACGCAACGGAAAGAGTCCGCCGCTCGCGCATTTGCAGCGCGTGAACGACAAGTCGCCGGAGGACATGGTGACGCGGCCCGAGTTCCAGCGGTTGAGCGCAACGCACCCCAACGAGCAGCTCGTGCTCGAGTGCGGCCGAACGATGCTCGGACAGCCAGACTACACGAACCGGGTCATCGATCTCATTTGTCCGCTCGGCAAGGGACAGCGCGCGATGATCGTGGCGCCCGCCAAGGCCGGGAAGACCACCGTTCTCCAGGCCGTGGCCGAAGGCATCGCCACGAACAATCCGGAATGCCATCTCATCATCCTCTTGGTGGACGAACGCCCCGAGGAAGTCACCGAGATGGAGCAGTGCGGATTCGGGGAAGTCATCGCTTCGACGTTCGACCAGCCTGCCGAGCGGCATGTCCAGGTATCGGAAATCACCCTGGAGCGTGCACGTCGTCGGGTGGAACAGGGTGAAGACGTCGTCATCATCCTCGACTCGATCACTCGGATGGCGCGCGCACACAACACGGTCAAGGGGGGAAGCGGACGCACAATGTCCGGTGGACTGGACGCCAACTCGCTCGAAAAGCCGAAGCGCTTCCTGGGTAGCGCCCGCAAGATCTCGGATACGCAGGGTGGAGGATCGCTGACGATCATCGCGACCGCGCTCGTGGATACTGGATCTCGAATGGATCAGGTCATCTTCGAGGAGTTCAAGGGTACGGGGAACAGCGAACTGGTTCTGTCTCGGGAGCTGGCGGACCGCAGAATCTACCCGGCGATCGACCTTCCGCTTTCCGCGACGCGGAAGGAGGAGCTGCTGCTCGACGGGGACGCGCTCTGGCTGTCGCACGCCATGCGCCGCCAGCTTTCCGGAGCTGGCCCCTCGGACGGAATGATGGAGTTGCTGGGCGCCATGAAGAAGACCGAGACGAATCGGGATCTGATCGACTGGGCTCGTAACCAGTAGAGTCGGAAGCCGCAGTTACGGTCGAGTCGGCCGTCAGGGTGCTTGCCGAGTCGGCGAGCACTACCGCCAGGCGGTCCAGACTTTTCTGGAGTTCCTCGCTCTGGGCGCGATCCATGGAGAGCGCCCAGTAGCCCATGAGTGGATTGCGGCCCAGGTCGCCTTCCTCGCGCCAGCGCACGAGCGTCCCCGTCCCCTCGGGGGTTAACTCCAGCGTGCCCAGGGTCCACATCTTGCCATCGTTGACCTCGACTCTGTAGCTCACATACCTGGGCGCGTCGACCTCGACGATCGTAAAGGTCCCGCTGCCGAATTCGGGATCGTGCCAGAGAAGCGTCGCTCCGGCTCCCCTCACGGGCCCCGAGACCGTGCTGCTGTCCGGCCACGGCGTCCAGGCCAGCCAACCCTGGGGAGAGTCGAGGTACTGAAACGCGACGTCCGGTGCTGCCCGCAGGACCCCCCTCGCTTCGGCCTCCCAGGTAGCCGGAAGCGCGACCCCCAGCCCGAGCAGTGCGAAAAGGCACAGCGCGCCGGTCCCGAGGACCTTCGTACCGAAGCTGAACGGACTATCGCTCATCGTGACGCCTCGAGAAGGCTGAGGGAGCTTATGGACGTAGCGACGGCTATGCCTTCGAAGCCGCACGACCCGCGCGGTGCGCGGGTGCCGGCCTGCTGTACTTCATCAGCCTTCCAGCTCCCGCAACACGCCCTCCAGCACGGTCCAGACGTTCCGTGCCATGCGCTTGTGACCCTCAGCAGTCGGGTGGATGCGGTCGTCCTGGTTGAGTTCGGGGACGCCGGCGACGCCCTCGAGCAAGAAGGGGATGAGTGCTGAGCCGGTGTCCTCGGCCACGGTCGCAAAGATCTCACGAAATCTATCCGTGTACGCCTGCCCGAGATTGGGGGGTGCCTCCATCCCGGCAATCATCACGCGCGTGCGCGGGTACCGTGCGCGGGTACGATCGACGATTGTGCGAAGGTTCTCTTCTAGGGTCGCCGGATCGTGACCTCGAAGGCCGTCGTTGGCGCCGAGCTCAACGACGAGCACAGCCAGCGGCTCACGCAGAACCCAATCCAGACGCCGCACGCCACCTGCGCTCGTCTCTCCCCAAACTCCGGCGTTCACGGGCCGGAAGGGCAAGCCCGCCGAATCGGCCAGTTCCGCCAGACGGGCGACGTAGCTATCCTCGTCGCTGACTAGACCCAGTCCGGCGGTGAGGCTCGTGCCGAGAAAGACTACGGTCGGTCGCTCGTCCGGAGGCGCCGCTCCTGTCTGTGCGTGCGCGGGAGCGGCCTGCCCGACATCGGGCGTGCCGGAAGCTGGGTCATCGGGTTGCGCGCAAGTGGCGCAGGCTAGCACCGAGATGATGAAGAGGAAGTGTCGCATATGATGATCGTGGCCCAGGGCCTCGAGAAAACCTATATGAGCGGAGGCCGGCCCTTGCCGGTGCTGACCTCCATCGATCTCGAAATCGAGCCCGAGTCTTTCCTGGCCGTGGTCGGCCCCTCCGGGAGTGGCAAGACGACGCTCTTGGGCCTCCTGGCGGGACTCGACGAGCCGACGCGTGGTCGTGTATACCTCGACGGCGAAGACATTTTCGCGCTTACCGAGGACGGTCGAGCGGAATTTCGGGTCCAACGGGTCGGTTTCGTGTTTCAAACGTTTTATCTGCTTCCAACGCTGACCGCGCTGGAGAATGTGCTGGTGCCTCTGGAGCTCCGAGGCACCGCCAAGGGCCTTCGCAACGAGGCTACCGCCCTACTGGATCGCGTGGGCCTCGGTGACCGGCTCGATCACTTTCCCGCTCAACTCTCCGGCGGAGAACAGCAAAGAGTAGCTCTGGCACGCGCCTTCGCCAATCGCCCGAAGATCTTGTTCGCCGACGAGCCGACGGGGAACCTCGACCAGCAAACCGGTAAAGGCATCGTCGAGATGCTCGAAGAGTTGAATCGCGAAGCACGCACGACTCTCGTCATGGTGACGCACGACCTCACGCTCGCAGCACGGGCACACAGAATCGTGTCGCTCGCTGGAGGTCGGATCGTCTCCGACCTAGGAGGGTGATCGGAAAGGGGGGTGGACCGCGCGACCCACGTCATACGGCGTGGGTGCCCCGCGCTTGCGCGCGTTCAGGCAGGTAACGACGAGGAGTCGTAGCCGAGCGGGCACCGCCGCCGAAGGCGGTGGTCCGACGAGGCTGAAAGGACACAGAGGTCTGTGGGTTGGGGTGGCACGCAACGCGGCCCACCCCCCTTTCCGGTCACCCTCCTAACAGGGCAGACAGTTTGAGAAGAAGACTACGTCTCGCTTTCGCGGTGCGCTTCGCGATGCGGGAGAGCCGGCACAGCCTCCGCCGTGTGGGCGTGTACATGGCGTCGATCACGCTAGGAGTGGGAGCTCTGGTCTCCATCCACTCCTTCCGAGACGATGTGGCACGCTCGATTCAGGAGGAGGCCGACGTGCTCATGGGAGCCAACGCGCGCATTTCTGCCCGCCGAGTACTCCCGGACTCCATCAACACGCTCCTGGATTCGCTGAGCCGGGCCGGTGTCGAGCTCACTCGAGTGACCACGGCCGGCTCCATGGTGTTCGCGCCGGGCTCGGGCACGGTCCACCTAATGCAGGTGAGGGCGGTGGATGGGGGCTACCCCTTCTACGGCGCGGTCTCGACGGAACCGGCAGGTCGCTGGACCGGGGGTATCGGCCTGGGTGAGGTCCTGGTGGATCCTGCGGTGCTCACCCAGCTCGACACACGGGTGGGTGACACCCTCGTGGTGGGCCGCGCCCGCCTGGTGATCGCGGCGACTGTGGCTGACCTGCCGACGGACCTCGGCTTCAATTTTGTGATCGGACCCCGGATCTACCTTTCGCAGGAAGCCATGATCCGGGCCGAGTTGCTCGGCTTCGGTTCGCTGGCCCGCTATGAGGTCTTCCTCCGGTTGCCGGAGCGAGACGACCGCTTCGCGCTGCGGGAGCGGTACGGAGACGTGTTTTCGGCCACCCGGGTACGCTACACGGTGGCGGAGGAACAGGCGCAGAGCCTCTCCAACGGGATCCGTTTCCTCGGGCGCTACCTGGCGCTAGTGGGTCTGGCTGCCCTCCTGCTAGGTGGGATCGGAGTCGCGAGCTCGATCCACGTCTACGTGCGCGAGAAGCGACCGGGAGTGGCGGTGCTCCGGTGTATGGGAGCAAGCCAGTGGACTGCCTTCCTCGCCTACTTGATCCAGGCTGGAGCCATGGGACTTCTGGGTTCACTTGCGGGCGTGGCGCTCGGAGTCATGGTGCAGGGGACCCTCCCCTTTGTCCTAACTAATCTGCTACCGGTCGAGGTTAGCACACGCTTGTCCGTCGGCCCCGCGCTCACCGGCCTCGGAATCGGCGTGTGGATCGCGTTGATCTTCGCGTTGATCCCGTTGCTCGGAGTGAAGGACGTGCCCCCACTGCAGGCGTTGCGTCAGGACTTCGAGCCCGTGCGTCGACGCGCGAACCCACTGACGATCGGTGCCTACGCGCTGCTCGGGGCGAGCGTCTTGATCCTGTGCACCCTCGAGGCGCCCGAGCCGGCGCTCGGGCTCGGCTTTGCCGGCGCTCTCTTTGCTGCGGTCGGCGTGCTGACCCTCGTGGGCTGGTCGCTGACTCTCCTGACCCGCCGTTTCTTTCCGCGGAGCGCCTCGTACCCAATCCGACAGGGGGTGTCGAACCTATTTCGCCCTCGGAACCAGACGGTGTCCGTCACGCTCGCATTGGGCTTCGGTGCGTTCATCATTGGCACCGTCGTCGAGGTGGAGGGCAACATTCGCAACGACCTCAAGGTGTCGTTTGGCGAGGGGCAATCCAACGTTCTGTTCTTCGACGTACAGACGGATCAGGTACAGGGCGTGATCGACCTGCTGCCCGAACCAGCCCGGAGCAGCGCAGAAGTGGCACCGCTCGTCCCGTCTAGGATCGTGGCGATCAACGGAAGGAGCCCGGACGAGTTGCGTGCTGACACTGTGCGGGAACGGCGCCCCGATGGTTGGGCTCTACGAAGGGAATATCGGAACAGCTACCGCACGGAAATAGGGCGCGCGGAAACGGTGGTACACGGCCGTTGGTGGGACGGGACTCCAGGGGAGGAAGACGGCGAAGAGGTCGATGCAGGGGGTCTTACTCGGCTCTCGCTCGAGCTGGAGGTCTCCCAGAGCCTCAAGGTCAGCCTCGGCGACACCATTACCTGGGATATCTCTGGGATACGTGTCCCATCCGTGGTCACGAACCTCCGGCGGGTGGATTGGAACCGCATGGAGCCGAACTTCTATGCGATTCTGGAGCCGGGGGGACTCGAGAACGCACCGCAGACCATCCTGATCGTGGCGCGGATTGCGGACGCTGGCGCGCGAGCCGCCGTGCAGCGAGATCTGGTCAGGGCGTTTCCGAACGTGTCGGCGCTCGACTTCTCACGGGTCCAGGAGGCGATCGACACAGTTCTCTCTCGGGTCCGGCAGGCGGTCGGCTTCCTAGGGGTCTTCAGCGCGCTCGCAGGGGTGCTGGTGCTGGTCGGCGCGCTCGCCACGTCCCGTGTTCAACGCCTCCGTGAGGGTGCGCTGCTAAGGATTCTCGGCGCTAGCCGAAAGCAGGTGCTGACCGTCCTCTTTGCCGAGTATCTCGCGCTCGGCACACTGGCCAGCGCCAGCGGCCTGTTCTTGGCGGTAATCGCCGGCGCGATCGTCGTACCGAACGTGTTTGAACTCGCCTACGCCCCACGCGTGCTGCCGCTCACCGCGATCTGGGCGGCTGTGGCGGCCCTTACTGTCCTCGTAGGGCTCCTCGGCAGTCGCAGCCTGCTGACAAAGCCTCCCCTCCCTGTGCTGCGAGAAGCGCCCGAATAGCGAGCTAATGGATCATGCCGGCTGCCAGCGTCTCGGCCGGGACCTTCAAGGAGGCCTGATGGTGGCATCCTTCACACGTGATCGGGTGTGGTGTGCGAAGCCGGGCGCGTTTCACCTTGAGGGGCTCCTTACACTTGGGACACGAGCCCTCCAGTTCTATCAGGGTAAATTGTTCCATCATGCGTCGTCGCGCGAGGATGACCCCAGCTGCGAGCGCGCCGATCCCCCAAGGGGCGTGGGGTGGGACAAGCGCCGCGACCGGCGCGATCATGGCGAATATGCCCATGGTTCTGGCGGCACCGCCGACCCGCCAACGACGTCCCCGCATTCGGATGCACGCAAGCGCCTCGGTCGACTCGAAGCCAAATAGAGTGACCCGAGCAGCAGTGCGGATGAGACCGTCTCGCTCGGAGCGCTGTGTGTGGTCGGTCAATGCGGATTGGGAGTCCGTCGCAGGAAGTCGGGCTGAAATGTATGTTGCCGAGCCCCCATCCTGAACCGCGACCGGCGCCTGGTGACCCAAGACGAGACCGAGCTAGCCGTCCAGCAGGCCTCCCTCTCGAGGGAATTGTCCGAATTCCTGATCGAGCTATCGATCGGCGTGCATCGCTACGCGATGTACCCGGTGGGACATCCCTCGCACGATCCGGTGCTCGACAACATCGTGGGCCGCCTGAGCGAACTGTTCAGCGAGCGAACGTCGATTTCGATCGGCGTGGCGGCGCGACAGCTGATCATCGAGGGGATGGCAACCGACCAAAAACATCCAGTGCTGTCCGACCTCGCCAGGCGACTCCACGAGCACCAGCTCGGGGCCATTTCCTTCGCGAGAGGTGTGACCGCGTCGGAGATCGCTGGCCTGCTCGAGGTTCTCGCGGAGGAGAGTGGCCGTGGGGAAACTCCGATCGGTATGCGAGAAGCCGACGACTTTCCGACCTGGGAACATGCGAAGGTCCACCGAGTCGGCTACGAGAAGCTGGAGTTGAGGGATGAGTCCGGCGCCGAGCCCTCGGCAGAGTTGGATCGGGCGACCGCCCTCTGGCTCGGGCTGGCGCAGGCTGCGCTAGCCTCGGACGAAAGCTTGGCGGCTTCACCGGACGCCACCACCATCGCGCGGACCATAGAGGGCCACGGGCGCGACGAGGCGTACGACCAGGCCATCGTCGGCTACATGCTCCAGCTGACGGACGAGTTGAAGGACACGACGGACGGCGAGTCCGGGAAGGTCCGCGCCCGGGTCTCCACGCTTATGAATGAGCTGGATGAAAACACGCTAGAGCGCCTGGTGAAGTTCGGCGGCAACAGCGCTCAGCGAAAGAAGTTCGTGCTCGATGCGAATCAGAGCCTTGCGGTCGACTCGGTCGTCAAGGTGGTGTCTGCGGCCGCGGCGACCTCGGAGCAGACGATTTCGTCGTCCATGACCCGCATGCTGAGCAAGCTCGCGATGCACGCCAGTGGCGGGACCGGTGGCGGCGGGGCAAGGTCCCAGGCGGACACCGCGCTACGGGAGAACGTAGAGTCGCTGATCGAAGGCTGGGAACTGAAGGACCCGAACCCCGAGGCCTACACCACCGTGTTGGACGCGATGGCGACGGCGGCCCCTGTCTTTCAGCTCCCGGACGAGAGCGACGAGATCACGGGGGCGGTCCGCCTCGTGCAGATGGCCCTGGAGGTCGACGCCTTCGGGCCCACCATCAGCAAGGCAGTCCAGGACATGGTCACCCAGGGCGGCACGGGGGGACTCATGGACATGATCGCGACATGTCCGGAGGGTAATGCCGCCGCGGCGACGATCAAGCAATACCTCACGAGTCCGGAGCAGTTTCGAAAGTTCCTGGGCGCCGACGAGCTGGACATGAAGGCTGTGCGCGCGCTGGTGGCCGAGATGGGGCCGAGCGCTGTAGATCCACTTATGGACGTTCTCGCCGAGTCCGAGTCGCGTTCGGTCCGGCGCCGGATCTTCGACGTGCTGCCCGGACTGGGTGCGTTCGTGGGGCAACGCGCGATCCATCGCTTGGGCGACAGCCGCTGGTTCGTGATCCGGAACCTGCTGGCGCTTCTCCAGCGTATGGAGCACCTGCCCGCGGACTTCGATCCCAAGCCGTACCTCGATCATGACGATCACCGGGTGCGGCGGGAGGCCCTACCGCTCGCGATGCGGCCCGGCAGCGCCCTTCGCGACCGATCGCTCGTCGCCGCGCTTACGGACGAGGACGAGCGTATGGTGCGGATGGCTCTCTTGCAGATCCAGGACGGAGTGCCCCAGGCCACGCTACCGACCCTGGTGCATCGCGTCGTCGCGGCAGCGACCCGTACCGACGAGATCCGCACCATGGCGATCCGCTGCCTGGAGCACGTGGATCATCCGTTGGCACGTAGCGCTCTCTGTGAGATCGTCGCGGGCGAAACGACACTCTTCGGGAAAGCGAAGATCTCCGAGAACAGCACAGTCGTGTTGGAGGCGCTTCGGATTCTGGCCGCGACGTGGCCGGGGCACCCGCAGGTCGATGAGATCCTCGAGCTTGCGAGCAGGTCCAAGGACCCGGGTATTCGAGTTGCCGCGGGCGGGGGCTGATGGACGCACCCGCTCTGTTCCTCACGAACCTGGCCAAGGTCGTGTCTGCCATGAACCTGTACGAGGACGGCCATCCTGCCCGGGAACGCGCCATCGACAGCGCGTACGGACACCTGGTCGATCTTCAGGAAGAGTCACCCCGTGCGGTCTTCACCTTCCTGGCCGACGAGATCGTATTCGGCGCTCGCCCTTTGCGGGAGCTCGGCAACTGGGGCTGGGCGACCCGCCTGGGACAGGTCGGCATCCAGCGCCTCGAGTTCCTGGATGCAGTCAGTCGGGACGACTTCGAGGCTTTCCTGGAGGAGGTCTACATCCGGATGTCAGGGGACCCGGTCAGTTCCGCCGAGGTTCGACAGGGCCGACCTTCCAACATCCGCTACGGCGAGGTCGGCCTCCGGGGCCAACCACAAGATGCCCCCGCGCCGGACGTCGTGGCCGCGACCACGGGGTACTCCTTGAGGGAAGAGATCGAGAGCGTGGAGTGGCTTCACGGCGAGCTCAAGGAGGCTCGCCAACTCCAGATGCTCGAGGCCGAAGCAACCGTGCGCTCGCTGTCGGTCGCGATGCACGGGGATCAGGCGTACATGATCCCGCTGGTGCGTATGAAAGAGTTCGACCAGTACACCGTCACGCACACGCTCAACGTCTCGGTGCTGACGATGGCGCTCGCCGAATTCCTCGGTCTGACTCCCAAGGAAGTGCGGATGTTCGGGATCGCAGGGCTACTGCACGACATGGGGAAAGTGACGATCCCCAGCGACATCCTGAACAAGCCCGGCAAGCTCAGTGACGAAGAGCGTCTGCTCATGAACAGCCATCCCGTTGAGGGCGCTCGCATCATCATGACTACCGAGGAGCATCTCGATCTCGCCGCGGTCGTCGCGTATGAGCACCACATCCGAATCGATGGCGGCGGGTATCCCGCCATCACTTTTGATCGCGCGTGCCATCAGGCGAGCAACCTCGTGCACGTCTGTGACGTCTTCGACGCGCTGCGCACGCATCGCCCGTATCGGGAAGCGTGGCCGACGGAGCGGGCGCTGGGCATTATCGAGGAGGGTGCGGGCCCCGAATTCGACCAGGAGATCGCCAGGGCTTTCGTGAAGATGATGCGGAAATGGGAGGGGCAGGTCACGGAAGTCTCGAGGGAGAATCCCGAGGTCCAGTACACCGTCAGTGACGCGGATGGCAAAGGCACGCCTCCAACGGAAGGGGGTGGGGAAGCGTGACTCGGGAGCGCCTCATACAGGCGCGGTAAAGGTCTTCAGTCGTTCCGCAGCGGCATGCAGTGTGTCGAGCCGTTTGCAGAACACGAAGCGCACGACGGAGCGCCCTCCCTCCGGAGTGCTGTAGAAGCTCGAGCCTGGCACGGGGGCGACGCCGCCCTCGCTCGTCAATCGCTTTGCGAAGGTGGTGTCGTCTTCGTCGGAGATCCCGCTGAAGTCCGCCAGCACGTAATAAGCACCTTGCGGCGTCGTGCATGCAAATCCCGCGGCCTGCAGCGCCGAAACGAGAACGTCACGCCGCTCTCTGTAGCCCTCGACCATCTGTGTGTAGTAGTCCTCGCCGAGCTCACGGATACCGACCGCGCACGCCTCCTGCAGCGGAGCAGGGGCTCACACTGTGAGGAAGTCGTGCACCTTCCGGATCGCCTTCGTGAGATGCGGTGGCGCCACGATCGTTCCCACGCGCCACCCTGTCACGCTGAACGTCTTGGAGAGCCCACTCACGGTGATCGTGCGGTCGCGCATCCCCTCGAAGGCCGCGAGCACCAAATGCTCACCCTCGTAGTAGATGTGCTCGTAGATCTCGTCGGTGATCGCGAGGATGTCGTGCTCCCGGCACATGTCTGCGATCGCCTGAAGTTCCTCACGGTCGAACACACGCCCAGTCGGGTTGTTTGGCGTATTGACGACGATGGCACGCGTCTTCGGCGTCACGACCGCCTCGAGTCTCTCTCGTTCCAGCCGATAGTTTGGTGCTTCCAAAGGCAGAAACACCGGACTCGCCTGAGATAGCTCGGCGTCAGGGCCGTAGTTCTCGTAGAAAGGCTCTAAGACGATGACCTCCACGCCGGGATCGATCGTTGCGAGCATGACTGCGGCCATCGCCTCGGTCGCCCCACAGGTCACCGTGATCTCGCGCTCCGGGTCGAACTCGAGGTTGTACATCGTGCCGTATTTTTCCGAGAGCGCATGCCTCAGGTTCGCTGTACCCCATGTGGTCGCGTACTGGTTCACGTCGCCCTGGATCGCCGCACACGCGGCGTCTTTGAGCATCTTGGGCGCAGGAAAGTCGGGGAATCCTTGCGCGAGGTTGATCGCATCGTGCTCCTGAGCGACTCGTGTCATCTCCCGGATCACGGACTCTGAAAACGCGTGCGTGCGCTTGGCGGTGCGCAGCATGCGGTCGGTCATTCCGGCCCGGTGTCGTGGTGGCGCGACTCCACATGTTCGCGGCCAAAGAGCCGCACACAGTTCCGACCCGCGCTCTTCGCCTGGTAGAGTGCTTGGTCCGCGGCGGCCAGCAGCTCGTCCGGTGAACTCATACCGGAATAGAATGTGGCGACACCCGCGCTCACGGTTAGCTCATTGCCGTCGCTGAGTTCGGTCTCGGAGAGCGCGGCGCGTATGCGGTCGCCAAAGATCATCGCGCCTGCGGTGTCCGTCGACGTCAGGACTGAAACGAACTCCTCGCCTCCGAAACGCGCAGAGAGATCCATCCGCCGTGTTGCGCGCTCGAGGATGCCGCCGAACTCGCGAAGTGCGGCGTCCCCGGCCGCGTGTCCGAACCTGTCGTTGAACTTCTTGAAGTTGTCGAGGTCGAAGAGCAGGAGACTGAGTCCCCGCCCGCGTTCGGCGGCGGCGAACGCGTTCTCGAGGAAGAGGCGACCATGGCGGCGGTTCGGCAGGCGGGTCAGATGATCGGTGAACGCCATGTCCTCGACCACGGCTCGCTCCTGGTGGAGCGATTCAGCTAGCCATCCGATGCAAAGTGAGATCGCGACATAGGCGATCACGACCCCGAGAAGCATGTCAGGCACTTGTCGCCCAACCAGCAATACCGCGGCCTGGGTCAGCGAGAGCGTCGCCATCCCGACCGCCAACGCGGTGGCGATTCCCCGCCAAGCGCGGTAGTAGGCCAGGATGAATGCGGGCAGGAGGGTAGTGAGCCACAACAACGCAGAGTAGTCGCCGAGTTGCTCAGGGAACTGGAACGCCCCGATCACGGGAACCGTCAAGGCAGCGAGCGAAAGGGCGAGGGCGCGGGGTGGAACGGTCCGGTCGCTGAAGTCGATACCCATTTAATAAAAGTGCCCACCAGTAGGGGGGGGGGGTCAACAGCCGTGCGTCGCGATGGAGGTCTTCCCCTTGCCTGGACCTTCGGGGAACTGAACGCCGCTGACGGCTAGCCTGCTCGCTGGTACCCACCTAATCTGGAGCGGTCGGCCCGCGTGGGTCGGCCGCTTAGAGATACGCAGGAGTCCTCTCATGAAGTTCGGCCGCTTTGTTGCCTTCGTAGCCATGGCAATGACCGCGCCCCCGCTGGGCGCACAAGATTATTCCGATCCGTTCGCTGCCATCCGCGCCCGTGAGATCGGACCCGCCGGCATGAGCGGTCGCGTAGCGGATGTCGAGGTCGTGCTCAGCGACCCCAACATCATCTACGTTGGTTCGTCTACAGGTGGACTCTTCAAATCCGACGATGGCGGGATCGCCTGGAACCCCGTATTCGACGAGCAAGAGGTGCTGGGTATTGGCGCGATCGCGGTCTTCCAGCCCAACCCAGACGTCGTATGGGTCGGTACGGGCGAGGGGAATCCCCGCAACAGCGCCGGCGTCGGGAGGGGCATCTTCAAGTCGATCGATGGTGGCCGTTCCTGGCGGTCGATGGGGCTCGGGCGCTCGGAACGCATCCACCGGATCCTGACGCACCCGACGGACCCGGACATCGTGTACGTCGGCGTCATGGGACCCGCGTGGTCGGACGGCCAGCAACGCGGGTTGTACCGAACGCGTGACGCCGGCCGCACCTGGGATCGCGTGCTGTGGCAGAACGAGCGTACTGGCATTGCTGATCTAATCATGGACCCGTCGAATCCGGACAAGCTCTTCGCGGCGATGTGGGAGTTCAGGCGCACTCCTTGGGACCTAACGTCGGGTGGCCCCGGCTCGGGGCTCTTCGTGACCTACAACGGTGGAGATGCTTGGACTCAGATGTCTGCCGACGACGGGCTCCCCGAGGGCGAACTCGGGCGGATCGGCCTAGCGATCTCGCCGTCGAACCCGGACGTGGTCTACGCGATCATCGAGGCGACCCGTTCCGAGCTCGTACGCTCAGCGGACGGGGGGCGCACGTGGAGCACGATCGATGACGGTCCCGGGGCGAACCCGCGTCCCTTCTACTACGCCGATCTGCGCATCGACCCGAAGAACGAGAACCGGCTCTATCGGTTGCAGTCTAGGATCGAAGTGAGTGAGGACCAGGGGCGCAACTGGAGGACGGTGGTGCCCAGCGAGATCGTGCACGGGGACGTGCATGAGCTGTGGATCGATCCGACCGATCCGGCTCGCATGATCCTGGGCGAGGACGGCGGGATCGCGCTCAGCTACGACCGCGGAGACACCTGGCGCTTCGTAGAGAACCTCGCGGTGGCTCAGTTCTACCACGTCACCGTCGACGACGAGGTGCCATTCAACATCTATGGAGGTCTACAGGACAACGGCTCCTGGTATGGTCCGAGCACGGTATGGGAGAACAAGGGTATCCTGAACGCTCACTGGCGGCGCGTAGGCAGCGGTGACGGCGTCAGCGTGATGCCCGATCGTGCCGACCCCGACAACTTCGGGTACTCGATGTCTCAGGGTGGTAACCTGCAGCACTTCAACAAGACTACCGGTGCCCGACGTAGTATTCGGCCGGTCCACCCCGACGGTACCGCGCTCCGCTTCAATTGGAACGCGGGCCTCACCTGGGACCCGCTCGACCCGGGGACGATCTTCCTGGGAAGCCAATTCCTGCACACGAGCAGCGATCAAGGTCGCAGCTGGCAGATCATCTCGCCCGATCTGAGCACGGATGACCCACTCAAGCAGCGAACGGAGGTGAGTGGTGGGCTCACCGTCGATGCATCGGGCGCGGAGATGCACACCACGATCATCTCGATCGGTCCGAGCACGCTCGAGCGAGGGCTGATCTGGGTCGGCACCGACGACGGTAACGTTCAGATCACGCAAGACGGTGGCGAGAGCTGGCAAAACGTGCGGGACAACATCGTGGGACTCCCACCCGGCATTTGGATCCCGGACGTGCAACCATCCAAGCACGAGCCGGGGCGCGCCTACGTCGTGGCAGAGGACCACCGGCGGGGCGACTGGACACCGCACGTGTATGTGACCGAGGACTACGGGTCGACGTGGAGGTCACTGAGCTCACCCGGCATTGCAGGCTTCGTGCACGCCGTCGAGGAGGACCCGGAGAACCAGAACCTGCTCTTCCTGGGCACCGAGTTCGGGCTGCGCGTGAGCTTCGACCGAGGACAAAGCTGGGAGAAGTACACTTCGGGCGTGCCTGCAGTCCCCATTCGCGACCTTGTCGTGCATCCGCGCGATGCCGACCTGGTGCTGGGCACGCACGGCCGGACGCTGATCGTGCTGGACGACATCCGGCCGCTGCGTGAGTTGGCGGAAGACCCCTCGATCCGTGGCGCTACAGTGCACGTGTTCGGCCCGCCGCCGGCGTACGACCGGAGCATCGCGGAGGCGATCGGCTACCGCTCCACAGGGCATGCCATACAGCAGGCGGAGACTCGGGCGAACGGCGCGATCCTCACGTTTTGGGCAGCCGAGGGTGGAGATGCGGATGTGGCAATCACCAACGAAGAGGGCTCGCTCGTCTACTCGCGCTCGCTGTCCGCCAACGCGGGAGCGAATCGCCTGGTCTGGGACCTGCGTCCGGGAGGAGACTCGGACGAGTCGGTATTGCCACGCCAGATGCCGGTCTTTCCGGGCACGTATCAGGTCGCGGTGACCGCCGGAAACCTGACTTCCGCGACCAGTCTCAGCGTGATGGGCGACCCGCGGAACCCGGTCAGCATGGCAGACCTGGTCGCGAAGCGGGACGCGCTGCTCGAGATGTCCGCGATCATCCAACGAGGGAGCGACGCGCGTCAGGAGCTCACGCGTCTGCTGCGCGCTGTCGAGACCGTGCTCGAGACGCTCGAAGACGCTGCCGAGGCGCTCCGCGAGCAGGGTGAAACGCTGCAGGGCGAACTGCGGGCGCTCAACGAACGACTCTTTACCGGACTCGAGTGTCAGGGTGGGTGCGGCGGGGACGTAGTGGCCGACTTGATCGACCGTCCGATGTCACGTATAACGGGTGACACGGGTGGGCCCTCTCCCAATACCGTCCACATGATGAACCAGGCCAGCGGAGCCGTGGATACCATAGAAGACGAGCTCGCGGCGATTTCAGCCGGGCCCGGTCGCCGCCTACAGCGCAGCGCTTCAGGCGGCCGGCTACACACCATTCGGAGGCAACTGATGAAACGCGCTCTCTGGTTTCTGAGCACGCTGCTGAGCGTCGGCGGCGTGAACACTTCGGTCAGTGGTCAGGAGCAGCTCCGCATCTTCATCTCAGTCGACTTGGAGGGCATCGGTGGGATCGGCACCGGCGCGATGACCTCGACGAGTGGAAAAGACTATGCCACGAGTCGTCGGCTCGTGACTGCCGAGGTGAACACCGTGGTAGAGGAGATATTCGCGCGGGACCCCGGCGCCGAGATCCTCGTCAACGACTCACACGGCGATCACCAGAACGTGTTGCACACCCAGCTCGATCCGCGTGTCACCTACATCCAGGGCTCCATCAAGCCGTTCGGCATGGTCCAGGGGCTCGATGCCTCTTTCGACGGCGCGATCTTCCTAGGCTACCACGCCAAGGCAGGCGACCCGGACGGATTTCTCGCGCACACCGGGACGGGGTCCGTCAAAGGGCTGTGGCTCAACGACATCGAGGTCGGTGAGGGGGGCCTGAACGCGGCGTTCGCGGGCGGGCACGGCGTGCCGGTCATCCTGGCCGCGGGTGATTCCGCTGCGGCGGCCGAGCTCGGCGCGCTACTGAAGACGGAGACGGTCACGACCAAGACTGCCGAGTCGCCCGCGTCGGCACGCCTCATCCATCCCGAACGCGTGCACGAGCTGCTACGCGAGGGGGTTCGGCGGTCGCTCGCGCGACTGGATACCGATAGCTACTCGCCGTTCGACATCGGCACGCCGGTGCGGATCCGTTTGCGCTTCGCATCGACCACGCACGTGGACATCCTTCAATCGATTCCGGGCGCGTCCAAGGTAGACGGCTTCACGGTCGCCTACACCGCCAGGGACGCGGACGAGGCATACCGAGTCATCCGGCTCATGTACAATTTCGTCAGATCCTGACCCCGACCGAGCCGCCCACGATCGAAGGATCGACGACCGGGCCGCCCGCGACCCAACCGAAAAGAGGAACCGTAGTCGATGATGGGGAAAGCGCTGCTCTGGGCTTCCACGAACCCAGTGCTCGCCGAACGGCTCCCGCAATACGCCTTCGTGCGGCGTGCGACCCGGCGCTTTCTGGCAGGTGAGACGCTGGACGAAGCGCTGAACGAAGCGGCCCGACTGGCCGACCATTCGATCACGGGCACGGCGACGCTACTAGGCGAGTACCTCGAGTCCGAGGAAGAAGCCGACGCGGTGCTCGAACACTACCTCGGGGCCCTGAAGTCGATCAGCGAGCGCGGCCTCGACGTGCAGATCTCCGTCAAGCCGACACAGCTCGGGCTCCACTTCAGCGTAGACCGCACACAGGAGCGGATCGTTCGGCTGCTCGAGGCGTCTACGGCCCCTGCATGGATCGACATGGAGAGGTCGGAGCATGTAGACGCAACGCTCGACATATTCAAGAGTGTGTTCGCGCAACACGGCGACGTCGGGGTTTGCCTGCAGTCGTATCTCCACCGCACGAGGGGAGACGTGGAAGCACTACTGCCGCTGGACCCCTCGATTCGGCTGGTGAAGGGTGCCTACGACGAACCTGCCAGCGCCGCCTACCCCAAGAAAAGGGACGTCGACCAGAATTTCGTCCTACTCACAGGCATGCTCATGCGCGCTCGAGCGAGCGGAGGGAAGGGACGTCCCGTCATCGCCACGCACGACCCGCGCATGGTCGGTGAAGCCACTCGGCTGGCGTACGAGCTCAACCTGGAGAAGGGCAGCTACGAGTTCGCGATGCTGTACGGCATCGATCGGGCTCAGCAGGTGCGGCTGGCAGGAGGAGGGCACGCCATGCGCGTGCTGCTCAGCTACGGCCCGTCGTGGTTCCCATGGTACATGCGTCGTCTGGCTGAACGGCCCGCCAACGTGCTCTTCGTCCTGAAGCAGCTCATCAGGTAGTGGCTGGGCCTGCCGACACGGACGCCGACCCCGGGCGTTGGCGCGCGCTCGCGCTGGTCTCGGTGGCGATGATGCTTTCGCTATCGGCGTGGATGAGCGCGACCGCTGCGGGCCCCGAGCTCCAGCAGCGCTGGGAACTCACCGCCAGTCAGGTGGGGTGGCTCACCGCCGTCGTGCAGCTCGGCTTCGTAGCCGGCACTGCGGTCGGTGCGCTCCTGAACCTCGCCGACGTGCTTTCCTCGCGTGCCTACTTCGCCACCTCGGCACTGCTCGCCGCCGCGGCGAACGCCGTCCTTCTCGTGGTGCCGGGCTACGGGTTGGCGCTCGTGGCACGATTCGCGACCGGTTTCTTCCTCGCCGGCGTGTATCCACCCGGCATGAAGATGGTCTCCACGTGGTTCCGATCGGCTCGCGGCTTTGCCATCGGGACGGTCGTGGGGGCCCTCACCGTGGGTAAGTCGACCCCATACCTGCTGAAGGCTCTAGGTGGGCCGACCGTGACCGCGGTGGTCGCGGCCGCGTCGATCGCCGGGCTTGCCGCCGCCGTCCTCATCGCGGTCGGCTACCGGGACGGGCCCTATCCGTTCCCGCAGCGCGCCTTCGAATGGACACGGGTAGCGCGGCTGCTCACGCATCGCGAGACGATGCTCGCGACCGGTGGTTATCTAGGTCACATGTGGGAGCTGTACGCCATGTGGGCCTCCGTGAATCTGTTCTTTTCGGACTTCTTTCTGGGCGATGCGATGTCGCCATCGCACTCACTGGCGGTCGATCTGGTAGCATTCTCGGTCATCGCCGCCGGAGGTGTCGGATCCGTGGTCGCCGGCCGGTGGGCGGATGCGTGGGGCCGTGAACGGACGACGATCTGGATGATGGTGATCAGTGGATTGTGCGCGCTGTCGATCGGCTGGCTGATGGACGCTAGCGCCTGGATTGTGGTGCCGCTGGCGGTGGTGTGGGGCTTCACGATTGTCGCGGACAGCGCCCAGTTCAGCGCCATCATTACGGAAGTAGCGCCGCCTGATGCCGTCGGCACGGCTCTCACGCTACAGACTTCACTCGGGTTCGCGTTGAGCGCCGTGAGCATCCAGGTGACCTCGGTCCTGGCCGCCTCCGCTGGTTGGCACGTGGCGTATGGGATGCTCACGATCGGGCCCGTACTGGGCATCATCTCAATGGCCCGCTTGAGGGCCGTCAGGCGGCTGAGCTGAAGGCCAAAGGACGCGCACCTCTCTCCCGAAGACCAGTGGGGGCTTATACATTCGCCACTCGTCTCGGTCGGTCGAGACCATTCGCATACCGTTCCCAGGTGGAGTCAAATGACCATCCTAGCTCGCACCCTGACCGCCATCACGGCGCTCACCCTCGCCGCTTCACCCGCCGCGACCCAGGAGCCGGTTCACTGGGACGTCGTAGACCGCATCCGCGATGAGGGATTCGAGAACTCCCGTGTCATGGAGTACGCAGGTTATCTGACCGACGTGATCGGACCGCGCCTCACTGGCTCGCCCAACATGCGAGAGGCGCAGGACTGGGTGATGTCCCGCATGACCGAGCTCGGATTGACCGGCATCGAGAAGGAGGCATGGGGGGACGAGACCGTGGGTTGGGAGGTCCAGCGCGTCTCGGTGCATATGACCGCCCCGGACTACCAGATGGTGGTGGCCTACCCGTTCGCGCTCACGCCCGGCACAGCGGCGCCGGTGCGCGCTCGCGCAGTCAACGCAGTCATCCAGACTCCGGAGGATCTCGCTCGATACCGGGGTCGGCTCAGGGGCGCCATCGTGCTCGCCACTCCACCGATGCCGACCGGCCCCCGCTTCGTGCAGGACGCATTTCGGCACACGGAGGAATCGCTGCGCGTG
This sequence comes from Longimicrobiales bacterium, assembly GCA_965226625.1. Classification (GTDB taxonomy): domain Bacteria; phylum Gemmatimonadota; class Gemmatimonadetes; order Longimicrobiales; family Gaopeijiaceae; genus UBA1138. The sequence goes on along the minus strand of CBDDDK010000003.1, from coordinate 848,216 downwards.
TTCGAGACCGAGGGCAGCGATCTCCTCATCCAGCGTCACGCCCGGGGCCAACTCGATCAGCGGACGTTTCGCCGGCAGGGCATCTCAGAGGCGGATGTCGAGCAATTCTACCAGGCGGAGGGGGTCGCGGTAGTGCTCAAGGCGAGCATTGGTGGAGACGGAACCGTGTTCGTCACTGGGCATCCGACAACGAGCGGCGACCGCACCCGCGCGGCCGTCGAGAGAGCGCTGCCGACGCTCGCGGTTGCAACGGAGCACTTCAACCGGATCTACCGGATCCTCGAGCGCGGTATTCCGGTGAGCATGGAGGTCGACGTTCGCGTCGGCATGAACGATTCGGACCCCCGCGGATACAACGTCATCGCCGAGATTCCCGGAAGCGATCTGGCCGATGAGGTGGTGGCCATTGGCGCCCACTTGGACTCGTGGCACAGCGGCACGGGCGCGACGGACAACGCGAGCGGTGTCTCGGTAATGCTCGAGGCGATGCGTATCCTCAGGGCCATCGACGCAAACCCACGACGCACTATCCGCATCTTGCTGTGGAGCCATGAGGAAGGAGGCCTGAGGGGTTCCCGCGGATACGTACGGAACCACTTCAGGAGCGTCGCAGACGGGACGGCCACCGCCGCGCACGCCAACTTCTCCGTCTACCTCAACATGGACAACGGGACGGGCCAGTTCCGTGGTGTGCACCTTCAGGGCAACCGGCAGGCGGCGCCCATTTTCGAGGCCTGGATGGCGCCCTTCCGGGATTTGGGTGTGGAGACGCTCTCCCAGTTCAGCAACAGGGGCACGGATCATCTGTCGTTCAACGAAGCCGGGCTCCCGGGATTCCAGTTTCTGCAGGACCGGATCGACTATCGGGCCCGGACGCACCACTTCAACATGGACACCTTCGACCAGCTCCTGCCGGAAGACCTGACGATCAATGCGGTGGTGATGGCGAGCTTCGCGTACCACGCGGCCATGCGGGAGGGGAGCTTCCCGCGGCCTAGGTGAGCGAATGAGTCTAGCCGCTCGCTGCCGGGCTCCGGCCCTGGACTATCTGATATTCCACCCGTTCACTGGCCCGCCGTTGAAGAAGCCGCCAGGAGTCATGACTCCGTTCTGCTTGAAGACCGTTCCATCCTTCATCACGAAGCTCACGCTGCGAAGCGCGTCGATGTCCTGCAGCGGATCGCCGACAACGGCGATGAGATCCGCCGCGAGCCCGGTGCGGATCGGTCCGCGTGTGTCCTCGGTCTCGCTCACCCTGTAACCCGTCGTCGTCATGGCGCGGAGAATGTCTGCGTTCGGGATGCCGGCAGCCTTCCACGTCTCGATGAACTCGATGGCTACCTCACCGCGGGTCATCCCTGGCACGTAGTAATCGGCGTCCGTCGAGAACGTGAGCGCCACGCCGTTGTCGAAGGCGTTTCGCAGGAGCGCGACGGTCCGTTCGTACCGCTGTGTCGAGGTATGTCCAGTGAGCGAGATCGGCGTCTCGGTGCCGGCTCGGAAGATGCCGCGCTCGGCCATCCGTTTGTGCATCTCGTCGGTCAGGCCGGAGTCGTGCGCGATCGACCAGATGCCGGCCTCTATCGCGTTGCCCGCTCCGGCGACCGTCTGCACGTGGCCCTCGACCTTCATTCCCGCCTTCGCCGCCTCATCGATGAAGAGGCGGATCTCGTCGACCGAATAGCCCCAGGGCTTGCAGTCGACACAGATCTTGATGATGGTCGCACCGAAGAGGGCGTTTTGCCGGACGGCTTTGACGATCTCGTCAGGTGTGTCGGCGTCCAGGTACTCGGGAAAGACGATGTTGTGGTCCATCCCCATTTCCGGTGTCGGCCAGAACTGGCCGCCCATGCCGCCGATGATGACGCCCGAGTTGATGATCATTGGACCCGGTATCCAACCCTGCTCGATTGCGAGGCGGAGTGCCGTATCCGCGTAGTTGCCGTTGTTTCCCATGTCCCGGACGATCGTGAATCCCGCGGCGAGCATCTGAATGCCGTTGGACGCCGCTTGGATGGCGCGAAGCGGGGTGGAGTCGAGCACGTAGGTCAGGTAGTAGACGTTGCTCTCGGGTTCGTCTTTGTACGTCAGCGCCAGGTGGTTATGAGCGTCGACGAGCCCAGGCACCACCGTCAGGTTGGAGAGATCCACGACCTCGGCCCCTGCGGGGATCGTAACGTCCGGACCGATGGCCCCGAACCGGCCGTCCTCGACGAGGATGACGACGTTTTCGGTGCTCGTGCCGGACTCCGGGTCGACGAGCAGGCCAGCGCGGATGGCAGTTACCTGAGCGCCCACAGGCGCGGCGGGCTGGAGCAGAACGGTGACGACGAGCGGAAGAGCATGTAGGGCGAAGAATCGGCTCATGGTGGGCCTCGCTGGGCGGTGTGCGCTTTCGACGTTCTGGACCTGCGGACTATAGGACCTCTCGGCGCCCACGCCTACCTACGCCGGCTTTCTCACCCAGAATTGGTACATCGCCGCGAACGTGCTCGGGCGGTCGGTTTCGACCGCGTGCCAGTCGCTGAGCGACCGTTTCGACGCGGGTTCGGGAAAGCGCTCGCGAAAAGCGTCGTGGGTCTCCTGTTCCAGCAGCTCGAAGCACAGGAACTCGAGGTTCAACTCGTCGAGAATCCGTTGGATACCCCGCAGCGTGAAGCGATGCTCCTGCACGTGGAAGACCAGGTCCCGGCACTCCTCCATCGAGAAGAAGTCCCGCCACGTCTCCGGCCCTCGCGCGTGGTCACGGAACCGACCGACCAGCGCGGTGCGCGACGCGCGAATTCCCTCGGCGGTCGCCTCGAATCCGGATTCGACGATGAAGTCCCGAGCCTCGGCGACAACCTCGGAGCTTGCCCCGGCGCGCCAGCTCTCCGATCCTGGCAACGCTGAGTTGCTAGGCGAGCATCGCTGATCCGACCTACCGCACGGAGGACGACAAAATGGCCGGCCTTCCAGACAACTGGCTGAGCTTGATGGCAAGTGTGCTGATCCTCGTCGCAGTCATGGGGTTGTCCGACTGGCTCGCGACGAGACTCATCCGAGCTACGGTGCGCCGGGTCGCCGCTCGCACCCAGTCGACCTGGGACGACCGGATCATCGAGAGGAAGGTTTTCGCCCGTATCGCTCACGGCGTGCCTGCGGTCCTCGCGTACTACGGGATCGGCCTGGCGCTGGGAGTCACGGAGGTCGACATGGCGAGCGCCACGGCCCCGGACGCCCTCACCACGACACCGGCCGCGCTCGTGCTCGTGGCGACGTTGGTGCAGCGCGTCTCGCTCGCGTTCATCGTGGTGACGGGTGCGGTGGCTTTTGCATCGCTCCTGGAGGCAGTGAACGACATCTACAAAGACTCGTACGCGGAGTCGAGGAGTCGCCCGATCAAGGGCTACTTGCAGGTTGTGAGCTTGGTCTCCTACATCGCCGCCGGTGTGGTGGTCGTCTCGGTGCTCGCGCAGGTTTCGCCCGTTGCATTTCTCTCCGGGCTCGGCGCGCTCACTGCGGTACTCATGCTCGTGTTTAAGGACACGATCCTCTCGCTGGTGGCGAGCATCCAAATCATGTCGAACGACATGATCCGGATCGGAGACTGGGTCGAAGTGCCACAGTCGAATGCCGATGGCGACATCGTCGACATCGCGCTCCACACGGTCAAGATCCAGAACTGGGACAAGACGATCTCGACCATCCCCACGCACAAGTTCATCGGGGAGTCGTTCAAGAACTGGCGAGGAATGAGCGAGTCCGGTGGGCGGCGTATCAAACGCGCGATCAAGCTAGACGTCAACACGATCCGCTTCCTCACCGAGGAGGAGATCGAACGTCTATCGTGCTTCGAGGTGCTGCGCGGCTACATGAAGCAGAAGAGGGACACGCTCGCGGAGCATGACGCGTCCAGCGCAGGCACAGACTCCGAGCTGATCCCGGAGCGGCGCAGGCTCACCAACATCGGGACGTTCCGCGCCTACGTCTTCAACTATCTGAAAGCGCACCCGACCATCCACGACGGCATGACGCTGCTCGTGCGTCAGCTTGCGCCGGGCCCTCAGGGTGTCCCGATCGAGATCTACTGCTTCTCGAATAATACCGACTGGGGGAACTACGAAGCGCTTCAGGGCGACATCTTCGACCATCTCTTCGCGCTCTTGCCCGAGTTCGGGCTGCGAGCCTTCCAGGATCCGGCAGGGAGCGACTTCGCGAAGCTCGGCTAGCCTAACCCCCGAGGCGTCACCGAGCGTTCGGCGACGCTCAGCGCCCCATCCACGAGTAGAGCCAATGCGGCCGCTGGGATGGCGCCGGATAGGATCATGCGCGTGTTCGAGAGCGCCAGCCCGGCCACGATCGGATCACCGAGTCCCCCGGCACCGATGAAGGCGGCCAAGGTCGCCGTGCCGACGTTGATCACCGCTGCGGTCCGAACGCCTGCCATGATTACGGGCGCCGCGAGCGGCAGCCGGACGTAGCGCAGCAGCTGGAGCTCGGTCATGCCGAGGGCGCGAGCCGAAGCCACCGCGGCTGGGTCGGCATCCCGGACGCCTGTGTAGGTATTTCGGACCATCGGGAGCAGCGAGTATAGAAAAAGCGCTGCCACGGCCGGCGCCACGCCGATGCCTAGGAACGGGATCATGAACGCCAGCAGCGCGATGCTCGGGATCGTCTGCAGCAGCCCGACCGCCCTGATCGTACCCTCGGCCGCTGCGCGCACCCGCTCCAGGAGCAGCGCGAGCGGCACGGCCACCAGGATGCCCGCGATCATCGACAGCGCGACCAGCAGCAGATGCCTCCGGACCTGCTCAGCGGTTTCGGCTCGTCGGGACCAGAGATAAGCGAGCAGCGAACCGTCTCGTGCCACCGAACCGGACTGCACCTCGCCCCCAGGACCCACCAGCCCTAGGACCGAAAGCGCATCGTGCGCAACGGCGCCTACATCCTCACCGTCGACCTCGACGCTACGGTTCAGTTCCCTCATCGTCACCTCGTCGAGACGGCCGGAGAGTTCCGTCAGTGCCGCGAGGGCCGCCGGCCGTTCTTCGGCCAGGCTCGAGCCGACGAGCGCCGCGGCGTCGTAGGGCGGAAAGAATTCGCGGTCGTCTCGCAAAACGGTGAAGCCGTAACGGGCGATCTGTCCGTCGGTTCCGTATCCGTCGATGACGTCGACTTCGCCGGCCTCCAGAGCTTGATATTTCACGGCCTGCAGGAGCGCTCTCACCTCCCGCGGCTCGAAGCCGTACTCGGCTCGCAGGCCGGGAAGGCCGTCCGCCCGTCCAATGAAGTCCGGACTGAGGCCAGCGATCAACCCTCCCCCCTCCCGGGCCAAGTCCGAGAGCGTTGACAAGCCGAGCGAGTCGGCCGTAGAGGGTCGCACCGCGATCGCGTACGTGTTCTCGAACCCGAGTGGCGGCAACCAGCGCACGCCCCATCGGGCACGGAACGCTTCGGCGACGCGTCTGTACGCCTCTCTACCCGTGGGTGGCGGATCTTCGCCCAGGATCGCGAGCAACCCGGTGCCGGTGTATTCTGGATACACATCGATGTCACCCCGCCGTAGCGCGTCGAATGCGATTTGCGTCGCGCCGAGGCCCGGTCGCCGCTCGACGGCGAAGCCCCGCGCTTCTAGCAGGCGGGCGAACATCTCACCCAGAATGAACGACTCCGCGAACGGCTTAGTGGCCACAACGATCGAGCGACCCGTCTGGGCCCCGAGCGCGCGCACGGCACCCGGGAAGAAAGACGCAGCTATGAGCCACGTGCAAATGAGCCGAGCGTGCCCGCCCGCCTTCACGCCACCCCCGCCTTTTCAAGCAACTCGCGGACGTAAGGCGTTGCGGGGGTCCCACGCAGATCGGCCGGACTCGCGACCTGTTCGATTCCGCCGGCGCGCATCACCGCGACTTCGTCCGCGAGCTCGAAAGCCTCACGCAGGTCGTGCGTCACGAGCAGCACCGTGATGCGAATTTCATCTCGCAATCGGACGAAAGTCCGTCGCACCTCGACGCGTGTGATCGCATCGAGTGCCCCGAAAGGCTCATCGAGCAGAAGAGTGCCGGGCTCGTCGGCGAGAGCCCGGGCGAACGCTGCGCGTTGCCGCTGACCCCCCGAGAGTTCTCGCGGCCACCGGTCTCCGAAGTACTCGACGGGCAAGCCAACCATGTCCAGAGCTCGAGACGCAACTGCGTTGGCCTCCGTACGGCCGCGCAGCCAGGGTACCATCGCCACGTTGCGCAGCACGCTCCAGTGCGGAAGCAAACCAGCGTCCTGTTGCACATAGCCGAGCGAGCGGCGCAGCTCACCTGTGTCGCTGGCCGAGACGTCGGTGCCGCCCACGAGCACGCTCCCCGAGTCCGGCTCCACCATGCGGTTGAAGCAGCGGAGCAGAGTGGTCTTGCCCGAGCCGCTCTCACCTACCAGTGCGACGCACGAACCGGTAGCCACGATCAGCGACACGCCGGACAGTGCCGGCACGTCACCGTAACGCATGCTGACGCTGTGGGCTTGGAGTGCCGCAGTGTCTTCGACCATCGCTTGCCTCGGGAACCTCGCCACGAGTGGGAACCAGATCACCAGGGATCGTTACCTTACCCAGTCCCGCGCACTTCCTCCATACATCGTCATGGATCTCCACGTCGGCCGCCGACTCACCAGTGCCGAGATCTCGAGCCTGCTTTCCGAAGCCCGCAGCCGCACACTCCTGCTCACGAGCGTGCTCTCGGACGAGGACCTGCGGCTTCAGCACGACACGGCCATGAGCCCGATCGTGTGGGACCTAGGGCATATCGGGCACTTCGAAGAGGTGTGGCTCGTCGAGAACATGGCTAATGCCGGCTCCCAGGGACTGCGCGGGATCTACAATCCGTTCGAGAATGCGCGTGCGCTCCGGGACCAGCTGCCGCTGCCGAGCCGGTCCGAGTGTCACAGTTATCTGGACACGGTACGCCGAACCGTCTTGGAACGCTTGGACTCGATCGACCGCGGGGCCCATGAGCCGTTGCTACGTGACTCGTTCGTATACCGCATGGTCCTCCAGCACGAGTACCAGCACAACGAGACGATCCTGCAGACGCTTCAGCTCAAGCGCGGCGATCCGTATGCTGCCCCGGGGCGGGGCGAGGCTCCGGCGGTGGAGACAAACGCGCCGCCTCCTGGCACGATGGCACGCTTCCCTAGCAGCAGCGTCGTGTTGGGTACCGGCGATCGCTCGATCGCGTACGACAACGAGCGGCCTCGCCACGAGGTCACGCTCGAAACGTTCTGGATCGACGTACATCCGGTCACCAACGGAGAGTACCTAGGCTTTCTCGAGGACGGGGGCTACGAGCGCTGCGAGTTCTGGTCCGACGCTGGCTGGGCGTGGAAGCAAGAGGCGGCCTTGGTCGCGCCCGCGTACTGGCTGCGACGGGGTGATGACTGGTACGAGCGCTACATGGATCTAACGGTATGCCTCGAGCCCACGAGCCCGGTCTGTCACATCTGTTACTGGGAGGCCGAGGCGTACGCGGCCTGGTCGGGCGGGCGGCTCCCGACCGAAGCGGAATGGGAGGCCGCGTCCTCGTGGGACCCGGGGACCGGCACGAAACGGCTCTACCCATGGGGGGACTTGGCGCCAAATAGAGAGCGAGCTAACCTCGATGCGATGCTCTTCCGACCGGTGAAGGTGGGCAGCTATCCCCTGGGGGTCTCTCCGATCGGATGCTGGGGGATGATGGGGGACGTGTGGGAATGGACGTCGACGGACTTTTGCGCATACCCGGGCTACGAGACCTTCCCGTATCCCGAATATTCGGAGGTCTTCTTCGGCAACGAGTACAAGGTGCTGAGGGGCGGTGCGTGGGCGACTCGCTTCGGGGCGATTCGGAACACGTTCCGCAATTGGGACTACCCCATCCGCAGGCAGATCTTCAGCGGAGTACGGTGTGCGCGAGACGACTGAGGGATTAGCGCGTGACACGGGCGTAGGCGTGCGGATACCGAGCGATCCTCATGATCGGTCGGTAATGCTCGCCGATGTGCTCGCCGGGCTCCGCCTTCCTCAAAAAGAGCTGTCGCCAAAGTACTTCTACGATACACGTGGCTCGGAACTCTTCGAGCGGATCACGCGCCTGGACGAGTACTACCCGACCCGGACCGAACGCACCTTGCTCGAGCGATGGATGCCGATCTGGGTGAACGAGCTCCGCCCAGCGGCCCTAGTCGAGCTCGGAGCGGGCAGTGCGGAAAAGTCGAGGATCGTGCTCGATGCGATGAGCGCCTACGAGACCGGCAATCTGTACGTGCCCGTCGACGTCAGTGGTGAATTCCTGCACGACACCGCGCAGCGCCTGCGAATCGAATATGACGGCCTGCGGGTCGAGCCAGAGGTAGCGGACATCACCGAGCCGCTCGATATCTCGGTGCAACTGCCTCGACCGTCGTGGCTGGCTCTGCTGGGCAGTACCATCGGGAATTTCGATGCTACGAGCGCCGTACGACTCCTGTGCCGGGTCGCTCGTCAGCTGCGGTCCGATGACCGATTGCTGATGGGCGCGGACCTCCGACCAGGTAGTAGAAAGACCGTGCAGAGGGTCGAGCTTGCCTACAACGACGCTGACGGCGTCACGGCAGAATTCAACCTCAACGTGCTTCGTGTCCTCAATCGCGAGCTCGGAACCGACTTCGATCTCGACGCGTTCGAGCACCGTGCCTTCTATGCCGCCGATCATGGCCGCATCGAGATGCACCTCGATGCGCGCGGCCCACAAGTCGTGACGTTTCCCAACGGTGCTGGGTCGGTTCGCATCGGATGCGGCGAGTCGATCCGAACCGAGATCAGCTGCAAGTACGATCGGCCCGCCATAGAACGCCTTTTTTCCCCCGCGGGACTCGTCGTGGAGCGTTGGGTGGAGGACTCACAGGGCTTCTTCGCGCTGATCTTGGCGACGCGGGCGTAGGGATACGGCGTCCGCCACGACCCGCTTTCGGGATCTGCTGCGTGGGATGAACCTGCCGTGAGGCACGCTCCCCTACAAGAACAGTCCCTCGCCGTGCACTTCCATGTTCGGACCGATCTCGAGCCAACTGTGTCCGTCGACCGCTTCCCATGCCGCGCCCGCATCGAGACGCTCCGAGGCAAGCACGATACCGTTGGGGGCAAAAGGCGGGCGCTTCGCGAAGTACAGGGAGTTCGTCTGCAGCGCCGTCCCGCTGCGTACGGCGGCGATCCTCTCCCCGTCGCTCAGCACCATGTTGATCTGAGCTTCGGCCTCTCGCCCTACGCGGTCGTACACCGCCTTTGCCGCGCGTTGAAGTGCCTCGGGAAGCGTAGCGCCCCCGCGAACGGCCGCCACCGCCAGCAGGAACAGCGTCTCAGAGTCCGAGGAGCCTCGCAGCTCGGCGTACAGGTCGTCCGGGAGCTCGGCGCGTAGCGCCCGCATGTGCCGCGAGCGGAAATCCGGTACGAAGCCGTTCAGCACGAAAGTCCACTTGTCTAATACGAGCGGCGGCACTCCGGAGCGGTCGAGCGGAATTCCCGACGTAGCATTTCTCAGCCCCGCGAGCAGACAGCCCGAAGACAGTGAGGACAGCGTGGTGCGGAGGTCGGTGTCGTACCAGATGGGACGCAGCTCGGCCAACCGGGCGGGTCGTCCTTCGGCGTACCAGGCCACGCCGTACCCGTCCGCATTGACGGTACCGGAGAGCATCTCCCGCGGCGCCCAGCTCTGTTCGTAGAGGGAATGCGATCCATCGAAGACGAGGTGCGCGAGCGTCACCGGAGCACCGAGATAGGCGACCAGCCTACACATGTGGTTGATTCCCGTCAGACAACAGCGTGCGGAGCAAAGCGAGGTCGGTGTTGCCCCCGCTCAGACAGGGCCCAAATGCATCGCTTCACCCGCCTCCAGTGAACGGTGCATGCTCTGGGCTCCCTCAGGCTCGACGCCCCAAAACCACGACCCCCGGCTGGGCGGCCGCGCCAGACGTCGTGATCGCGTACGCGGGCTAAGTGGAAGCGCGGTGCGTTCATTATCGCGGCATGATGCCGAATGTCGCACGCCGCCGCCACCCCGACGAAACGCCGGAAGTCGTTGGCGAGTACGACGAATCGGGGTATAGTTTCGCGCCAGGACTTCTCGCGGAGTGTCCATGACTACGACCGAAGCCAAGAGCCCGATCACACTACGCTGCGCCTTTTGTGATACGAAGAATCGCGTGGACTTCGCCCGCGCTGCTGAGCGTCCTACTTGCGGCGAATGCGGCAGGCCGATGCTGCTCGACCGGCCAGTGAAGGTCGCTCAAGACGACTTCGACGATACGGTTCTGAAGGCGTCCGTGCCCGTCCTGGTGGACTTCTACGCGGACTGGTGCGGGCCCTGTAAGATGGTAGCACCGCTGATGGACGAGATGGCGCATCAGCACATCGGTAAGATCCTGGTCGCCAAGGTCGACACCGATCGGGCCCCTGAAGTCGCCGCCAAGTATGGCATACGGAGCATCCCTACTGTGATCATGTTCCGCGATGGTGCGGAAGTAGAGCGCAGCGTTGGTTTCGAGCCCGAGCGTGTACATGCGCTCGCCGAAGCGGCGGCGGCGTGAGCAAACGCCACCGTCACGCGCAAATCCTCGAGGTGCTCAAGAGCCATCGGGTCACCAGCCAGGAGTCGCTGCGAGAGCTGTTGCAAGAGCGGGGTACTGACGTGACCCAGGCTACGCTTTCCCGCGATATCCGTGAGCTGCGCCTCGTAAAGGTGCCCGGTGCCGACAGTACCCCCCACTATTCCGTGCCGGAGGAGTGGCAGAGTACCCCGTCGTTGGAATCTCTGCTTCCCACGCTCTTCCAGTCCGCAGAAGGGGTCGGCCACCTCTTGGTGGTGCGTACCATGAAGGGCGGCGCGCAGACTGTCGCGGCCGGCATCGACTGGGAAGAGTGGCATGAGGTCCTGGGCACCCTCGCTGGGGACGACACCATTCTCATCATTCTGCGTGAGCCCGAATTCCTCCCGGCCGTTCGGACGCGCCTCGAACAGATGGCGCGGCCCCTCACTTGACATAATGCATATACGGTGCATATTTATTCTTTGTGACCGGCGCTGTCGGTCATGCCACCTGAACTTAAAAAAGGGGACCGGGGGAGGCAGTTAGGGGCAGATGCCCCCCAGAGCTTTGGCGGGAAGCGGCTGGTCTTCCGACCCCCGGCCCTGGTTTTTTACTCGCGTGACCGATGCGCAGTCTAAGGAAATCATCATGAAGGTCGTTCTCGGATACTCCGGCGGGCTCGATACCTCCGTCATCGTGCCTTGGCTCACGGAGAACTACACAGCCGAAGTCATCTGCATGGCAGGCGATGTCGGCCAGCAGGGCGGGCTGGACGGCCTGGAGGCCAAGGCCCTCGCGACTGGCGCGACCGGCTTCTACGGTGAGGACCTGCGGCAGACATTCGTCGAGGACTTCGTCTGGCCCACGCTGAAGATAGGTGCCGTGTACGGCCGTAAGTACTTGCTGGGCACGGCGATGGCGCGGCCGATTCTCGGACAACGTCAGGTCGAGATCGCAAGGCTGGTCGGCGCGGATGCGGTTGCGCACGGATGCACCGGCAAAGGAAACGACCAGGTCCGCTTCGAGCTCTGCTACGCGGCGCTCGCCCCTGATCTGAAGGTCATTGCGCCGTGGCGGGAGTGGGATATCAAGTCCCGTGAGGACGCAGTTGCGTATGCCCGCGCGCGCGACATCCCTCTCGAGGGCGTCGATGACAGCAAGCTCTTTTCGAGGGACGAGAACCTGTGGCACATCTCGCACGAGGGTGGTCCCCTCGAGGACCCGGCATTCGAGCCAGAGGAGTCGATGTTCCTTTGGACTACGGCGCCGGAGCTGGCACCGGACAAAGCCGAGTACGTTGAGATCGTCTTCGAGGGCGGCGTCCCGATGTCGGTGAACGGTGAGCCGATGGGTGCGGTCCAGCTGCTCGAGACACTCAACGAAGTCGGTGCACGGCACGGTGTCGGGCGGGCCGATCTGGTCGAGAACCGTCTCGTCGGGATGAAGTCGCGCGGCGTGTACGAAACGCCGGGCGGAACCTTGCTCCATGCGACCATCAAAGACCTCGAGTCGATCACCCTGGACCGCCGAGCCGAAGGCCTCAAAGACGAGATCGCTCAGCGGTGGGCCGATATGATCTACGAGGGTCGCTGGTGGACGCCGGAGCGTGAAGCGATGCAGGCGATGTCGGACGTTCTGTCCAAGAACGTGACGGGTTCGGTGAAGCTCAAGCTCTTCAAGGGCTCGTGTGCCGTGACCTCCAGGAAGAGCCCGGTGTCGCTGTACCGCGAAGACCTCGCGAGCTTTGGCCATGCCGGCACGTACGATCACGGGGACGCCGCCGGCTTCATCCAACTGTTCGGCCTGCCCATTCGTGCCGCCGCAGGTCTGGCGGGCCGGGAAGCGACGGGTGAACAGGCCGTCTCCGAGCTGATCGAAGAGGTCGTCGAGGCCGGCGCGCTCTGACCGACCCAGTCGCGGCTTCTCCAGTCGCCGCTTCCCTTTGGGGGGGGCGCTTCGACGGCGGGATGGCCCCTGAAATGGTCCCGCTCAACCTCAGTTTGCATGTCGACCAGCGCCTATGGCGTGAGGACATCCGCGGAAGCAAGGCGTGGGCACGCGCGCTAGGTGGGGCCGAAGTCCTCACGGGCGCAGAGGTCGAAGCCATCCTTTCCGGCCTGGATGCCGTAGAGGCCCGGATTGCCGAACACGGCTTTGGAGACGCTCAGGAAGAAGACATCCACTCGGTCGTCGAGCGCATGCTCGGGGAAGAGGCCGGTGACGTCGCCGGCAAGCTCCACACGGGACGCTCCCGAAACGATCAGTGCTCCACGGGAGTCAGAGCGTACGGCATGAGCGCTGCTGAGCGCATTGAAGTGCACTTGAGAGGACTATGTCGGGCGCTTCACGACCTCGCGGCGAAGGGCGTCGACGCGGTGATGCCGGGGTACACTCACCTCCAGCAAGCACAGCCGATCCGTGCGGCACACTGGGCACTCGCGCACGTATTCCCGTTCCTGCGCGACATCGAGAGAGTGCGGCGCGCTGGGCATGCCGCGGCCGTATTGCCGCTGGGCTCAGGAGCAATCGCCGGCTGCCCGTTTCCTGTGGACCGGGAAGCGCTACGCGTGGAGCTCGGCTTCGCTCGCGTGAGCGAAAACTCGATCGATGCCGTCGCAGATCGGGACTGGATCTGCGACCTGCTGTACGCGGGCGCGATGATCGGAGTCCATCTTTCACGCCTCTGTGAGGACCTAGTGCTCTTTTCGAGCGTGGAGTTCGGTTTTGTCCGGCTACCAGACGGCTACAGCACCGGCTCGAGCCTCATGCCCCAGAAGCGGAATCCCGACGTTGCGGAGCTCGCGCGGGGGAAGTCCGGGCGCCTCGCAGGCAACCTGACGACGATGCTCACGCTGCTGAAGGGCCTGCCGACCGGATACAACCGTGATCTGCAGGAGGACAAAGAGGCGCTCTTCGACACCGTGGATACCCTGGCCCTCACGGTGCCTCCCCTCGCGGGCGCCGTGGAGGCCACCACCTTCTGTCCGGAACGCATGCGCGAGGTAATGAACGCGCAACTCCTTGCCACGGATCTCGCGGACTACTTGGTGCGTCGGGGCGTGCCGTTCCGAACTACCCACGAGGTCGTGGGACGTCTCGTCCGCAAATCCGAGGAGTCGCGTGTCTCTCTCTCGGAGCTTCCGCTCGACGCGCTGAGGGCGGAGCACGACGCGTTCGAGCAAGACGTGAGGGACGTCTTCGACTGGCTCAGGTCCGCGGACGCACGTGACTCCGACGGTGGCACGTCACTGCGCGCCGTGCGCGATCAGCTCGATGAAGTAGCCGTTCGCCTCGCCGAACTCGAAAAGCCCTGACACTTCCCCCGCGCGTGACCCCGATCCTCGCGACTGTCGGGGCTTCCTCTACAACACGGACTTCACGCCGCTTCTGAACCCGAGCGGGTAGCGATTCCGCGGCCTACCGCTGCCACGAAGGGATGGAGGCCGTCCATGAACGCATCGAACTCCGCGAAGTCGAGCGACTGATCCCCGTCCGAGGTGGCGGTTTCCGGATCCGGGTGGACCTCGACGATCAACCCGTCGGCGCCAGCGGCGATCGCCGCGTACGACAGCGGAGCGACTAGATGGCGGCGCCCACCAGCGTGCGAGGGGTCTGCGACGACCGGGAGGTGCGTCTCCCGCTTGAGGACCGGAATCGCGGCCAGGTCGAAGGTGTTCCGAGTCTCGGTGGTAAAGGCTCTGATGCCACGTTCGCACAGGATGACGTTCGAGTTGCCCTGGCTCATCACGTACTCGGCGGCGAGCAGCAGGTCCTCCAAAGTGGCCGACATTCCACGCTTCAGAAGCACCGGGCGCCGGACCCGACCCACTTCGGTCAAGAGCGAAAAGTTTTGCATGTTGCGCGCCCCGATCTGAAGCACATCCGCGTACGAGGCCACCAGGTCGACCTGACGGGTGTCCATGACCTCGGTGACGACCGGTAGGCCCGTCTCGCTACGCGCATCTGCCAGCATCTTGAGGCCTTCCTCACCCATTCCCTGGAACGAGTAGGGAGACGAGCGGGGCTTGAAGGCCCCACCCCGCAGCGCCCGGCCGCCGGCCGCGTGTACGTGCCGCGCCGTGGAGGCCAGCATGTCGCCGGGTTCCACGGAACAGGGTCCGGCGATGACCACGATGTCCTTTCCACCTATCGCGGAGTCGCCGAGCGTTACCTCGGTGGGTTCCGCCGAAAACTCCTTGGAGGCGAGCTTGTACGGCTTGAGCACCGCGTGCACGGCCTCGACCCCCGGGATCGAGAGCAGCGGTACGTGCTCGAGCACGGAGTCGTCGCCCACACACCCGATGACGGTCCGATGCTCACCCTGAGACATGTGCGTGCGCAGTCCGAGCGACTCGATGCGCTCTCGGATATGATCGAGCTGGTCTTGGGTTACGTCCTTCTTCGTCACGATGATCATTCTGTCCGTCCTCTGAAACAATAAAAAAGGCCCCCGACGGGTGTCGGGAGCCTCGGTCGCCGCTTGTGTCTGCTCAGTCGCTACACGTGCGGACTCCGGGCCCCCCTCATGGGAGCAAACCGATAATACCGATACCCGCGCGTGTGCATGTGCATGGCGCAATGTTCGCGGGGGCCACCACGGGTGTCAAGCACGGCGAGCCACGCCTAGTGACGGCTCTCGGCGGCCCCTACATTGCGGCGGCTTTTTCGCCGTAAGGATACGGGGAGCGAGATGGAACTCAAGCCAGAGGAATCATTGAAGCGTCAGGCGGCCGAGCGAGCGCTCGAGTACGTCGAGAGTGGCATGGTTCTGGGCCTGGGTACCGGGAGCACCGTGGCACATTTCCTCGATGTGCTTGCCACGAAGCTCTCTCGGGGTGGGCTCTCGGACATCGTGGGGGTGCCCACTTCCATTTGGACCGCTCGCGAGGCGCGGGAGGCTGGAATCGAGGTCATCGGCCTGGCCGATCGGGAGAAGGTCGATCTGACGGTGGACGGGGCCGACGAGGTGTCGCCCGAGCTGGATCTCATCAAGGGAATGGGGGGTGCGTTACTCCGTGAGAAGATGGTCGCGCAGGCCTCGCACCACGTAGTGATCATCGCGGACGGAAGCAAGGCGGTAGACCGTCTGGGTACCGTGTCACCGCTCCCGGTGGAGGTCGTCGATTGGTCCGCGGCAACGCACGCCAGGTTCCTGGAGGACCTGGGTGCGGAGGTCCGGACGCGAACGTCGGATGATGGCATGCCACTCCGGAGCGACAACGGGAACCTATTATTGGACTGTCGATTCTCCGCCGGTATCGATGATCCGGCAGCGCTGGATGCGGCGCTTCAGAGAAGGGCAGGGGTAGTTGAGACGGGCTTCTTCCTCGGGCTCGCCGACGCCGTGATCCTCGCCTTCGCCGGCGGCATCGAGCTCCGGGAGCGCCGCCTATGAAGATCGCGCCATCCATTCTTTCCTGTGACTTCTCACGCCTGGCGGACGAAATTCAGGCGGTCGAATCGGGGGGAGCCGACTGGATTCACGTCGATGTCATGGACGGCCACTTCGTGCCGAACATCACGATCGGCCCCGTTATCACCGCAGGTGCCCGCAAGGCGACCGATCTTCCGCTCGACGTTCACCTGATGATCGAGCAGCCCGATCGTTACCTCGAGGCCTTTGTCAGCGCCGGCGCAGACTTGCTGACCGTCCATGCGGAGGCGTGCGCCCACCTCCATCTAACCGTTCAACGAATCCGTGAGCTAGGTGCTCGACCAGGCGTCGCAATCAACCCAGCCACCCCGCTCGCTTCGGTGACCGACGTTGTTCCGTACATCGACCTGTTGCTCGTGATGTCCGTGACCCCCGGCTTCGGGGGACAGTCCTACATCACCACGAGCACGGCGAAAGTTCAGGACGCGCGAGCGCTTCTGGATGATATGGAGAGCGCCGCCGAACTGGAGGTCGATGGTGGTGTGGATGCCGGCAACGTAGGAGACATTCAGGCGGCTGGTGCCACTGTGGTAGTCGCCGGATCCGCGGTATATGGACACGTTGAGGGTGCGGGGGCCGGCGTACGATCCATCCGTGACGCGCTGAGCGGCAAGGTGTTGGATTGATTTAGAAAAGTCCGGGGGTTGAGTGATTTAGAAATGTCCCCCCCCCAGGGCGTTAAGGTGAATCAAGAGACTCCCTCCATCGAGGGAGTCGAAGCCGACGGCCGCGAAGTGGCAGTCGTAGCGCGATGCCGAGCGATGGCGCGCGGATTTGCGATGAGCCTGCCGTGCTTACGCCAGGGGTGATCGGGTCCAGGTTTGGGCGGCGTGGGACGTGACTTCGCTGTCTTGGCCGTAGAGAGCGTCTTCTTGGTTCGGGGCGGACGAGAGTTTTGGGGTCTGGGCTTGGGCAGCTCCGCGACAGGTTCGAGATCGAGATAGCGCTTCTTGAAGCGGAAGCGGGTGGAGCCATCGATCCGGAGTTCGACGGTGATTTTGTGACGGGGCCGGATCCCTCGGGCCTGGCACTTGGAGATCTGCCATCTACGGCTGCTGTATTGAATGGTGAAGTCGTTGCCGACAGAGCGAGTGAGGGTCTCAGCGAAGAGCGCGTCGAGATCGGGCCTCTTCGAGAGGCGACGGTGTGCGTTACGGGACTCAGCGGGCTCGACCGCGAAGCGTTCGTTCCAGAACGGGAGGTAGATGTCGTCGAGGTAGCGGTTGGCGTCTTCGAGCGTCGAGATGTTTGCGACCCTCAGCTCCTTGACCAGGCGGTCCTGCGAAGTGCCGAAGTTACGCTCGACGCGACCCTTGGCCTGGGGCGAGTGTGCGAGGATCAGCTCGACGTTGAGCTCACGCAGGGCCTTGCGAATAATGGACTCGGTACGCTTGGTGTCGCGCTCTTCGAGCGGGATCGCCGAGACAGGCCGGGTCCACTGGCCAAAGTGGCCCGCCTTGTCGGTGTAGAAGGCGATGGGACGGCCATGGCGGCGCAGGTAGTCGATGGCGATCTGCCGGTTGGCTGCTCCCGTGTCGCGTGGGACGAAACGGGCCATCATGAGCTGGTTCGTGGCATCGTCATGCATCTGAATGAGCACGAAGCGGCCAGCAGCGCGGTCCTCGAACCAGGCGTGCTCGGAGCTGTCCCATTGGATGAGCTCGCCGAAGGCCGCCCTGCGCGCTCTGGCCTTGCGATGCCTCGCCCTCCTGCGCTTCGGCTTCCAGGCACCCTCCTCGATCATCCACTTGCGCAGGGTGCCGGCCTTCAGCGGCCCGATCTCAGCGTCGCGTGACAGGTGCTCAGCGAGCAGCGTCGGCCCAAAGCCCTCGAACACAGGCTCACGCGCCCGCTTCAACGCTCGGCCCCGCATCTGCGACGCCTTGGCCCGATTCGAGCGTCGGCCGCGAAGCCCATGGATCACCACTCCGTCTCCTGCTCGCTCCCATCTCCTGCGTAGCCTGCGGAAGTGGCGTGAGGTTATGCCCAGCAACTCCGCCCCTCGCCTGGCCGCTACTAGTCCCTGCTCCACCTGCTTCAGTACCGCCAGTCGGTCTCGATCTCGCTGGCTCAATGTCAGCATCTCCTCCCCCGGTTCCGTTTGCTCGCTCCACTCCGAACGAACAAACTCCGAAAGAGGACATTTCTACTTCAACCAAACCGGACATTTCTATTTCAATGCTACACGCTGAGCGGCAAGGCGTAGCGACGAAGCCGTGCGCAAGCTAGACTTTGGGCGATTTCCGTCCGTTCTCCCACCGGGGACTGGCATGGCGGCTCACACCTCCCGACAATGACCGATTCGACAACCCTGGATCCTACTGCGCTGGCACGCCTCCGCGAGTGGGGTGGTGACAAGCTCGCGGGCCAGATGGTCAGGCTCTTTCTCGACAATTCGGGGACGCGCATAGACCAGATCCGTGCCGGCGCCGCGGGAGATGACGTAAGCGAGGCGGAGAACGGCTCCCACTCGCTCAAGTCGAGCGCGGCCAACGTCGGGGCACACGTGTTGGGAGGGCTGGCCGGTGAAATCGAAAGCGCCGCGGCAAGCGGAGACCTTGACGCGGTCCAAAAAATCGTGCCTGGGTTGGAGGACGCCTACAGCCGGGCGATTGCGGATCTGAAAACCGTCATGGACGGAATCGAGGCTACCGAATGACCTACAAGATCGCCGTCGTCGAGGATAACCCGGACAATCGCATGCTCGTGCAGACCCTTCTCGAGGACACGTACGAGATCTCCGAGTACGAGACCGGGGTCGAAGCGATAAACGGACTCGGAGACGACATTCCCGATCTGATTCTGCTCGACATCTCTCTCCCGGAGATGGACGGGACGGAAGTCTTGGCGTGGATCAGAGACCAGGACGCGCTCAAGGACCTTCCGGTGATCGCCCTCACCGCCCACGCGATGTCCGGCGACCGCGAGAAGTTCCTCGCGTCGGGGTTCAACGGCTACGTCACGAAACCGATCGTCGACGAGGACGTCCTCTTCGGGGCCATCGAGCGTTGCCTGCCGACGGGCTGAGCCCTGATTCCGAGCCTTCACGAGAGTCGACGACGGCCTGGAAGAAAACGGGTGCGAGCGATTCCCCCGGCGTTGCGACAGAGGACGAGTTAGCCGGGCCCGACCGCTCTGCGGAACGGATCACGATCTACTGGATCCTGTTCCTCTTGCTGCTCGGCGGATCGCTTCTCATCGGGAACGATGTTCTGTGGGACACGAACTCCTCCATTCACACCATGATGGAGGCGATCGCCACCTTGCTGGCGTTCGTTATCGGCGCGCTGGCGCTGGTTCGCTTCTATAGCCGCAAGCGGGTCACGTTCTTGTACATCGGCACCGGCTTCATCGGTGCTGGCCTGCTGGATCTCAATCACGCTTGGCTCACCGCCGAGTACTTCATGGGCGTGGATGTCAACGCCCCGGAGCTGTTCGCCTGGAGCTGGACGTCGGAGCGGGTCTTCTTGTCGCTCTTCCTAGCGGTCAGCGTGCTGGCGTGGCGCAAGGAAGCGCGCGGCCAGATCGAACGGACAGGAGAGTTCTCAGTCTTAGCCACCGCTCTCGGGCTGACGCTGATCAACCTCCTCTTCTTCCAATACGTTCCGCTGACTCGCGCGAACTTCCCGGGGCTCCCGATCAGCCGTCCCGGCGAGCTCCTGCCGGCTGCGTTCTTCGCGTTGGCTGCCTTCGGCTTCATCTACAAAGGAGGGTGGCGTCGCGATGCTTTCGAGCACTGGCTCATGATCTCGCTTGTGATCTCCGTGCTCTGCCACGCCGCGTTCATGGCGGCCTCGGGACAGCGGTTCGACGCAATGTTCGACGTTGCGCATATGCTCAAGATCGCGAGCTACTTGGCGGTCCTGACGGGCCTCCTCTCCAGTGTATACCTGACCTTCACACGTGAGGGACAGGTACTGGAGGCGCTCACGGACAGCAACGAGGCACTCGCTCATGAGATCGACGTACGGGCGCAAACAGAGCAGGCGGTGAAGGAGAGCAGCGCCCGGCTGCAGGAGTTCCTCGACAACGCGAATGACCTGATCCAGAGCGTCGATCCGACCGGCAAGTTCCTCTACGTGAACAGCTCTTGGAAACGCGTTCTGGGATACGGGGATGACGAACTCGACGATCTGAACTTCTTCGACATCCTGAACCCAGTGGAACGGCCGCATCTCGAGGAGCAGTTTAAACGAGCGCTCGCGGGCGATGGAGGCCCAGCGGTTCACCGTCGAGTATCTCGCGTCCGACGGGCGTATCATGATCTTGTCGGGGAGCGCACAGGCACAGTACGTACGCGGTACCGCGGTCGCGACTCAGGGCATCTTCAGGGATGTTACGGAGCAGAGAATCGCCGAGCGGCAGCTCGCGGAATCTCGCGCGAATTTGGGCGCGCTCGTCGAGAACACGGGCGACATGATCTGGTCGGTGGACCGGGATCAACGCCTCATCACGTTCAACTCGGCCTTCGCGCTCGCGGTCGAGGCACAATCCGGCAAGGAGCCCAGGATGGGCGGTCTAGCTGCCGACATGCATCGGCCGGACGATGTCGCTTGGTACCAGGACCTCTATTCGAAGACGTTGGGCGGTGAGCGTCACGTCGTGCTGCGCACCGACCAGAGCGAGGTCCAGGAGCACTATTTCGAGGTGTACGCGAACCCGATTCAGGCCTTCGAGGGAGTGTCCGGCGCGGTCTTCTTCGGGAAAGACGTCACGCCGCGCGTGCGCGCCGAGGAAGCTCTGCGGGTCGCCAAGGAAGAAGCCGTCGCGGCCAACAAAGCGAAGAGCGATTTCCTCGCGGGTATGAGCCACGAGCTGCGCACGCCGCTCAATTCGATCATCGGGTTCACGAATATCCTGCTCAAGAACAAGGACGAGCGGCTGAACAAAAAAGACATCGGCTTTCTCACGCGAGTGACGTCCAATGGGAAACACCTGCTCGAGTTGATCAACGAGGTGTTGGACCTGGCGAAGGTAGAAGCCGGCCGGATGGAGTTGATCATCGAGCAGATAGATCTCGCGCACCTCTGTGTCGAGACCGCTCAGCAGCTCGAGGGTCAGGCCAAAGTGAAGGACGGCGAGGTCGAACTGATCGCCGACGTGCCCGAGGAGGTCGCGCTCGTCGAGACGGACTCCGCCAAACTCAAGCAGGTGATCATCAACCTCGTCGGCAACGCGCTCAAGTTCACGCTCGAGGGGTCGGTCACCGTGCGTCTCGAAACCGGTTCGGACGGGAGGGCTCCCACCGCGATCTCTGTGGTCGATACGGGTATCGGCATCCCAGCAGATCGACTCGGGGCAATCTTCGAGGCATTCCAACAAGCTGAAGCCGGTACGTCCCGAAAATTTGGGGGTACCGGTCTCGGACTGGCGTTGTCTCGCTCGATCTGCTTGCTCATGGGCTACGAGCTGTTGGTGGAGTCCGAGGAAGGGAAGGGCTCGACGTTCAAGATCGTAATGGGCGAGCGCGCGAAGCGGCAGGACAGGGTAGACGAGGCGGGCAGCGACGCACTGACGGAGGCGCCGGAACCGACGGCGGTCACCGAGGCGTCTTCCGCGGCGGCCGTTGCCGACGGCGTAAGCCCCGGGGAGGCATCCAGGGTCGGAGCGGTCACTGAGCCCGCGGCGGGCGCTGCCGCCACCATGAGAGACTTCCAGGTGCTGGTGGTTGACGACGAGAAGGACTCCCGTGTCCTCATGGGCCACTACCTCGAGGAGTTTGGCTGTAGGGTCATCACCGCGGAGGATGGCAAGCAAGGAATCGCCGCGGCCCGCAAGTACCATCCGGACCTCATTACGCTCGACCTCGTGATGCCCGGCATGACCGGATGGGAGGTGCTCAAGCGACTCAAGGCGGATCCGGATCTCAAGCAGATTCCCGTCGTGATCGTCTCCATAGTGGCCGGTGAGGGTCGCGGTCGCTTGCTCGGGGCGGTGGATCTCGTGACCAAGCCGTTCGAGCGTGAGGACCTGTTGCGTGTGCTGTGGCGCAACCTCGTCCGGAAGAGGGGCGGCCGGGTGCTGGTCGTGGACGACGAGGCTGACATACGCACCATGCTCACCGAGTACCTCGCTGGCGTCGGTCTCGAAGCGGTCACAGCGGTCGACGGGAAGGATGCGTTGGAAAAGGTAGGTACCGAGGCTCCGGACGCGGTCCTGCTAGACCTGATGATGCCGGTAATGGGCGGTGTGGGCTTCCTGAAGAAGCTCCGGAAGAATCCGTTGCATACGGGGCTGCCCGTTTTCGTGCTGACCGGCAAGGCGATCACCGACGACGAATCCGAGCTGCTCGGCGAGCTGGCCTCCGCCGTGCTTCTCAAGGAAGACGCTCCCGAGCTGCTCGGCGAGCTGCTCGGATCGATCTTCAACCTCGCGGACACCCAACGGTAGTGGAGTAGCGCTGGGCGCTCTCCGTGAGGAATCGTCATGCTGGATGACCTGAGGTACATGCTCATCCCGGATCTTCGGACCGCGCTGTGGTCGTGCGCGTTGGCGGTGAGCATCGCGTTTGCGGTAGGCACGCTCGCGGCATACACGCGCCGACGCGGCCTAGGGGTCCCCTACACGCGTAAGATCTTCCACTTCGGAGTCTTCTCGGGTGCCGCGGTCACACACTCGCTATGGGGCTTGCCCGGAACCAACGCCTTCGGTGCGGTACTCGCATGCGTCGTCCTCGTGGCGGTGCTCCGGGGCGACAGGGATCCGATCTACCGTGTTTTGGCCCGTGACACCGACCGACCCCGCCGCACGCTCTTCATACTCGTGCCGCTGGTCACGACCGCGCTAGGGGGCCTCGGAAGCGCTCTTCTTACCGGGCCGTACGCGACGGTTGGATACCTCGTGAGCGGGTGGGGCGACGCCGTTGGTGAACCGGTCGGTACGCGGTGGGGGAAGCACAAGTATCGAGTGCCGTCACTCGGGGGAGTGCCCGCTACGCGCTCCCTAGAAGGGTCCGCCGCCGTCTTTCTGGTTGCTTGGACCGCGGCAACGGTCGCGTTGTGGAATCTGACTGATCCATGGCAGGCGGTGCTCGTGGCGCTCGCCTGCGCAGCCGTGGGAGCGGTCGCCGAGGGGTTGAGTAATCACGGTCTCGACAACCTCACCGTGCAACTCGCAGCTTCCGGAACAGCTTGGATGTTGATGTCATGACACGACTCACGTACCGCACCGAGCTCGTCCACCACAATCCCGAAACCGTCTTCGCCTGGCACGAACGTCCTGGGGCGCTCGAGCGTCTGACTCCGCCTTGGGCGGTTGTCGACGTCCTTGAGAAGGAGGGCGGAATCCGGGACGGCGGGAAGGTCACGCTGCGCGTGCACCGGGGGCCTACGAGCTTCAAGTGGGTGTTCCGGCACAGGGACTATATCAAGAACGAGCAGTTCGGGGACGAACAGGTATCCGGACCCTTGAAGTCCTGGGTGCATACGCATCGCTGCACTCCCATCGACGGTGGCGGCACGAAGCTGGAAGACGAGATCGATCTCGAGCTACCACTCGGCGCCCCCATTGGGCCAGGCTTGGTGAATCGCGAGCTGGGCCGCCTCTTCCGCTTCCGATATCGCCGACTCTTCACCGATCTCGCGCGGCACGCGGAGCACGCTTCGAAGCCCCCCTTGACGGTGGCGATCACCGGGGCGTCCGGGCTGATCGGCAGCAACCTCGCCGACTTCCTCACCACCGGCGGCCACAGGGTCATCCGTCTCGTGCGGGACAGCCGCCGGCTGGCCGACGACTCGATCTTTTGGAATCCCGCGACCGGAGAGATCGACGTCGAGGGCCTCACAGGTGCGGACGCGGTCGTGCACCTCGCCGGCTCGTCGATCGCGAGCGGTCGCTGGACCGGCGCCCGCAAGAGGTCGATCAAGCAGAGCAGGGTGAAGGGGACCGAGCTGATCGCCCGCACGCTCGCGACCATGTCCGGCGGCCCGCGTGTTCTCGTGTCGGCGTCGGCCGTAGGCTTCTACGGCGACCGCGGCAGCGAACGGATCGACGAGACCGCACATGCTGGGAAGGGCTTCCTCGCAGAGGTGTGTCGGGCGTGGGAGGGCGCGGCGAAACCGGCACAGCGGGCAGGCGTGCGTGTGACTACGTTGCGGACCGGCGTGACGCTTTCGCCGGCGGGTGGGGCGCTCGGGCAGATGCTTACGCCATTCAAGATGGGTGCCGGCGGCCGATTGGGATCCGGCAAGCAGTACCTCAGCTGGATCGACAACGACGACCTCATCGCAGCGATCCATCACGTCCTGATGACAGATTCCATCCGAGGTCCCGTGAACGCCACCGCACCCCACCCAGTGACGAACTCGACGTTCACGGCGGCGCTGGGTCGGGCACTCGGGCGCCCGACTGTGCTGCCCGTGCCCGCGCTCGCCGTGAAAGCGGCGTTTGGTGAGCTTGGCACGGAAGCGTTGCTCTGGGGGCAGCGGGCGCTGCCCAGGAAGCTCACCGAGTCCGGTTTCACCTTCTTCTACGAGGGTGTGGAAGAGTCGATGCGCTTCCAGCTGGGGCGGGCAGAGTAGGGGGCCTCTACCGGCGACCTACTCCCGAACTGGATCCCCGTCCGCGGTGAGTTTCGGGTACGGGCGTCCCTCGCGGCGGCGCTTGGAGGCGATCGACGGCCAGGCCCACTCGAACAGGTGAC
The DNA here is from genome assembly GCA_965226625.1 of Longimicrobiales bacterium. Classification (GTDB taxonomy): domain Bacteria; phylum Gemmatimonadota; class Gemmatimonadetes; order Longimicrobiales; family Gaopeijiaceae; genus UBA1138. The sequence goes on along the minus strand of CBDDDK010000003.1, from coordinate 823,575 downwards.
GCTCGAAGTCATCGGGCGAAAGGCGGCTGTTCGAGTACATCCCGGCCTCATCCCGCTGGCGCATCGCTTCGAAGAGTAGGATGGAGGTCGCGACCGACACGTTCAGGGATCGCACCATGCCGAGCATGGGCACTGAGACGTGCGCGTCGGCGAGCTCCAGACCTTCGGCAGAGACGCCGTCGAGTTCGGCGCCGATCAGGATCGCGGTCGGCTGCAGGTAGTCGATTTTTCTGTAGTCGATAGCGGCGTCGGACGGATGGGCGGCAATCACGCGAAACCCCGATGCATGCAGATGCGAGATCGCACTCGCGAGCTCTTCGTGTATACGCACTCGCACCCACTTCTTGGTGCCCGCCGAGGTGCCGTGGTGCAAGGCCAGGCCTTTGTCCGGCGGGACCACGTGGGCCTCAAGCACGCCTGCGGCGTCGCAGTTGCGCAGGATCGCCGAGAAATTGTGCGACTTGTTCACGCGGTCTATGAGCACGGTCAAGTCTGGCTGACGGCGGGCGAGAACATCTCGTATGCGCCGGAATCGTTCGCTTCGCATTCGCTTATATTCTCGCTGACTCGCACAAGAATCCATCCCACCCCTCCCGGGAGGACCCTCTGCCTCGCTCGACACGACTGCTGATGGTCGCGCTGCTCACCACCGCTCTCCTTGGGTGCGACCAAGTAGGCGACATCACGTTCTTGCCGGAATTCGACCTGACGTACTCTTTCGAGTCCGGTCTGGAAGAGTGGTTTGGAAACGGTGTCGACCTCACGGACCCGATCGTGGCATGGTCCGTGGAGCCATCGAGTGAACAGGCCTCCAGCGGTGCGAGCTCCGTGAGGCTCTACGTCGAAAATATCAACGGGATGGCCAAGGTCTGGATCGAGCGCGCAGTCAACGTCGTGGCGAGCGTTGCCTACGACGTCGACATCAGCTTCGACTTCGGGACCGCCGACTTCGGAGAGGCTAATCTGTGGCGGATCCTGTCCGGCGCGCACACTAACTCACCCGGAACCGCCGCGTCGCTCACGGTGCAGGACGCGACCGGAAACGGTTCCGCATCGGACGTTGGCGTGCAGTGGCTCCACAAGAGCTATAACGTGCGCGCGTCCTCGGACGCCGGGGGTCGCATGCAAATCGTCATCGGGGTCTGGGGGACTTGGGAGACGCCTCGCACCTACTACATCGACAACGTGCGGGTGCTCTTTACGCGGGCGAGTTGAGCCGCGCCGCCGAGCTTCGCAGTAGGTTCTCGCCACCTGCCGGGGTGGTGAAATCGGTAAACACAGGGGACTTAAAATCCCCCGGGCTTAGTCCCGCCCCCGGCAAATCCCCCGCCTGAGAGGGCTTGCGGGTTCGAGTCCCGCCCCCGGCATAGCAGAGCAGCACAGCAACTTAGGCTTCCCTCACCATCGGGGGTGTATGGACCGTCTGAGGGGCAATTGTGAAGCGATTGTGAAGTAACGCCAATTTCTCCACGCCTTCGGACAGCGCTGTCGCGTCCGCGATGGCATAACGCCGATAGATGCCGGTCCTATCCTGCGGACCCCTCTTCCTGAGCTGGCGGCAATCGCAGTATCTCGGTGTCGCGGCCAGCCGAGCTACTGAGGGAGTCACGCGTCGGTGCGAGAACCGCGTACGGATGCTCACCGGCGGCGATCCTAGCGAGCTGACTGTCCGTCATCGCTTCGAAGTTGAGCTTCGCGAGCGCACCACTGAACTCCATCCGCTCTCGATATTTCGCGGGCGCAGCACCCGTCCGCTTCCGTCTCGGATGAATAGAAATACACACCCGGCCGGCCGACAGGCGCTGCATAGACCCTCAACCCTTGTTGCCTTGATCCTGCGTGCCAAGGCGCGTTGCTCTCTGGGTTGTGGTTCAGGAATCATGTCCTACTATAGATTTGCGAGCAGACGCCGATCGCTTAACCGGACTCTACTAGGAGACAATCCGATGCGAACGATTCGAGCAAAACTGATCTGTTGGATAGTGACCGCTCTCTTCGCGATGCCAGTCGCTGCCGTGGCACAGATTACACGGATCGTGATCGATCGAGTGGAGTCTCCGACCTACGGTGGGCAGAGACTGGGCGACGTCGGCCAATACGAAAAGCTGGTAGGCCGCGCGTTCGGCGAGGTGGACCCCTCGCATCCGCTGAACGCCGGAATCCAGGACATCGAGCTCGCGCCGACGAACGCGCGCGGGCGGGTCGAGTATGTGACGGATTTTTACCTGATCAAACCGGTCGATATGAGCAAGGGCAACCACACGCTCGTCCACAACGTGATCAACCGGGGCAACAAAGGCCAATGGAACATCGGCGTTGAGGGCCGCAACGAGCCGACCGGCCCGGGCGATGGCTTCCTCGAGAAGAGGGGATTTGCCATGCTGTGGAGCGGCTGGCAAGGCGACATACTGCGCACCAATGGGCGGTTGAGCATCGACGTTCCGGTGGCAAAAAATCCCGACGGCTCGGAAATCACGGGAGAGGTGCGAACCGAGTACGTTCAGTCTGAGCCAGCCAAGTCTCTTCCGTTGAGCGAGGCGCCCTACACCACGGGAACAAGGCCCTACGAGACCGTGAGTCTGGACAACACTACTGCGACGCTCACCCAGCGAGTCCGTGAGGGCGACGCGCGGCAACTCATCCCGAAGTCCGACTGGGCGTTCGCCGACTGCAGAGACGTACCGTTTCCCGGCCGCCCCAGCACCAAGATGATCTGTCCGAAGGACGGTTTCGATACCAACCATATCTACGAGCTGATCTACACGGCCAAGAACCCGACCGTACTCGGGCTGGGATATGCCGCGATTCGCGACCTCCTCGCGTTCTTCCGGCAGGAGGCGGCGGATGGCTCTGGCACGCGGAACCCGCTCGCCGGGCAGATCCAGAACGTCGAGATCTGGGGGTCGTCACAAACCGGGGCCGCCCTGCGGGCGTTCATCCACCTGGGTTTCAACGAGGACGTAAACGGACGACGGGTGGCGGATGGCGCACATGTGAGGAAAGCGGCGGGCATACAGCCGCTCAGCGTGCGGTTTGGGCAGCCGGGCCGCGCCCCGTTCGAGCACACGCAGCATCTATTTCCGCGTTATGAGGCCCCGCTTTCCTGGATGCCAACATTCGACCCTCTGAGGGGCCGCACGGGTGGGATTCTCGCGCGCTGCATGAAGTCGGATACCTGCCCGAAAATCGTGTCGACCTTCACGTCATCCGAGTTCTACAACCATCGGATATCCGCCAGCATGACGGATGCACTGGCGACCAAGGATCTGCCGTTGCCCGAGAACGTCCGCATGTACTTCGTCGCGGGCACGCCCCACGGGACCGGTGGCGGGCCGCCGCGGTGCAAGTACCCGGGTAATCCCAATGACTCGCGGTATGCACAGCGGGCCGCTTTCGACGCGCTTCACAAGTGGGTGACGCAGAATATTATGCCGCCCGCAAGCAAAATGCCCACCCTGCGCGATGGGACGCTCGTTTCTCCGCAGGTCGACTCGCCGTTCGGGCAGATCGACTGGCCGGCGATTCCGGGCATCACCTATACCGGGCTCGTGAATCGGTTCGAGCTCCTGGATTTCGGGCCCCACTTCCGGCACGAGGATGTGTCCGGCATCATCACGGAAAACCCGCCGCGCCGGATCTCTCGCGAGTATCGGATCCTGGTCCCGCAGGTAGACGCGGACGGTAACGATCTGGGAGGCATTCGGTCGAACCTGTTGCTGGCGCCGACCGCCACCTATACCGGTTTCAACGAAAGGGGCGCGGGCTACTCGGAGGGCGGCTTCTGCGACAACCGAGGCATTATCAGTCCGTTCCCGAAGACCCGTGCGGAACGGCTCGCAACCGGCGATCCGCGCCTGTCGCTCGAGGAGCGTTACAAGAATCATGCGGGATATATGGCTGCGGTGCGGGCTGCGGCAGAGAAGCTGGTTGCGGAGAGATATCTCCTTCCCGAGGATGCTGCCACTATCATTGCCGAGGCCGAGGCGAGCGATGTGCTTCGACGGCCAGGTAATCCAACCGACATGGCCCTGGTGGCACAGACACCGCCGATTATCGGCGATCGCTCTTCGCCACTACGCCCGCTCTCGAGCCAAGGCAACGTGGGAATCAGCAATGCCCTGCTTCGCGATCAACCTGAGGTTCGTGCGCTGCGCGTCGTCGTGGATCCCGGCGGTACACGCGTGATACACGCACACACAGGGGTCCAATTCCATTTGTTTGTTCCGATCTCGGGCCCAATGGAGCTGAACCTGGACGGAGGGCAGTCCGTGGACGTGCAACCCTGGCACCCCTATTTCATGGAGGCAGGCACTCGACACGGGTTCCACAACAGCAGCTCCGTGCCGGTGGAGATCATGGAGATCTTCGTCAGGTGAGGAGATCATCCCTCACGGCACTGCTCCATTGCCCATCCGCTGCCGAAGCTCCTCGAGCCAGTTCACGACGACCAGGAAACGCTCGGGTTCTCGGGCGTCTTCGGCCTCGAGGTCCTGCGCGATGATCAGCCGGTCCCCATCAGGATGCAGGTCCCAGCCCTAGTTGTAGGTCCCCGCAAACAAAGCATCTGTGGAAGTCACGACGAACGGGGGGTTTCGCTTGCTATACCGAGCAGGCGAAGGATTATGCTGTTAACAGAATCAGGTTGATGCCATGACCCCAACAGCCGAGGCCGCACAGTCTCTCCCCCCGAGTTTGCATCGACGATCAGATCCGGGGGAAGACGCTGCGGCATCGGCGCCTGGCTACAGGTTTCCCCAATACAGCCAGTGCTGACCGATGCTGTCTTCATCACTCCCTAACTCCGCGTCTCCAGACGGGAGCCCGTTCAGCTGTAGAATGTAGGTGAGCGCATCCGTAACCTGCTCGCGGCTAAGCCAGTACGGCGGCCGATCCTCGGGCATTCGCTCGTAGATGTAGTGCCAGAACCGGTACACTGACACACCGTCCCAGCGGATGCGAAACAGCCCGTCTTGCCAATCCCCCGTGGTGTGGCACTCGGAGCAGATATTCTCGAAGACCAGGCGGCCGCGCTGAGCTTGGGCGGAGGTGTAGATGCCGTCCAGGGTGTTGGGCGTCCTTTGCTCTACCGTCGCCCCATTGGGATTCGGAGAGTCCACGGGAGCCGGAGCGGCGCTTGCGCCCGGGGGCGGTCCGCTTTGGCACGCCGCCAGGAGCAGGGCAGTGGCTGCGAAGAGTACGTATGCATGTCGGGGACGGTGTTCAAGCATGGAGGGCCTCGTGGAGGTGGGCGGGAGGATAAAGCTAGCATATAGAGCGGCACCCTCCCGTTCAAGAGGTGAGATCTCCCGCGTGCGAGGGGCGCACTCAGTCATCGTCGGAGACGGCGCTACCGGATCAGTGGTATGCGCCGCATCTTGCGCGCATGAGTGAGCCTGATCCCGTCACCCGCCTGAACGCCGCCCTCGAAGGTCGCTACCGCATCGCGTCCGAACTCGGTGAAGGGGCACCTGCGTGTGCATCGGGGCATCCGCGCGGAGCCTCGCGAGCTTCTCTACGCCTGTCCGGAGATCGTTATCGTCTACGATGGCGTAACGGCTACGAATCCTCTCAGTCTTGCGACCGGTGAGCTTAATCGCCGCCGATTAGCATGGCCTCGGTCATGTCGACGCACAGCTCACGGGATCTCTCGAACAGCCCCGAGTGGTAGCTCGCGAAGAGGTCGTCGAGACACACGTGATGGGGGTTGGGCGGCGCAGAGGCGGATCACCCTTTGCTCGATGTGAGGCCGATGGCTCTCTTGTGCACGAGCGGGACGTAATCGTCTCGCTCGTTTCGCAAAACCTATCCCGGAGATGACCGATGCGGATTCAATGCCTGAGCACGTTCGCCCTCCTGCTCGCCATTGCAGGCCTCACCAGCAACGCGGCCGCGCAAGCGGGGCGTGAGTACATCAACGCGCGTTCCGCCACTGACGCGGCGGCGCCTCCGTTCAGTGGAGCGGTACTGGCCGGTAATATGCTCTACCTGTCCGGAACGATCGGGCTGGACTCGAACCAGCAAGTACCGTCCACTCCGGAAGCCGAAGCGAGGCTCGTCCTGGACAACGTCCGGAGCACGCTGGCGGCCGCCGGCATGACAATGGACGACCTCGTCACCGTCCAGATCTTCTGCTCAGATGTCGCTAACTACGACGCTTTCAACGCAGTGTACCGGACGTATTTCGAGGGTGAGTTCCCGGCCCGAGCCTTTCTCGGGGCCGGCACCCTGTTGTTCAATGCGCGCTTCGAGGTACAGGGCATCGCGGTGAGGCGATAGCGTGGGCAACGGCCAAAGTCGACGCGGAGCTACTGGCCGTGGATTCGCGGGCCACGAATCTGAAGGACAAGCTTGCCGTTAGCGTGTAGCGGCGTTGCTGCATAGCTGTGGGTACGCCGGCTCCGGAGCGAGGCCGCGATACCGCTCTTGAACTCGGGCAGCGCTTTTCGTCCAGCTTTGGTGACCGCGTAGTATTTACGCCGCGGCCGCCCCTCAACCGCGGTGCGTCACAGATCGTTCACCAGCACACCTGCGAAGCCCGCTCTTGTGCACGCCACGTTCCCGGCACTGCGGAAGTCCGTTATCGGGCCCCTCTTCGGGATTCAATCTGTGTGCCCGGCAGGGTTATACGGACTCGTCGCGTCCAGGCCGATCATGGCTCCCGAGGTCTTGTGAAAAGGGCGGTGATGATGAAGAATGGGAGTCCCTGCAAGCACTGATCTCGGAGGTATTTATGCCCGGATGGTTCAACAAGGCGCAGCGTCCGCCGCTCGAGGAGTTACCGGACGTTCTGCGTGAGCTCGTGAACGAGGTGCGGCAGGAAAGGGGGGAGCTCGAATCTCTGCTCGCCCGGGCCTCTGCCGCCGCCCACAATGCCGCGTCGCATGCGGACGGACTCACTGACCTCGACGAGCGTGCAAAGAAACTCTCCTCGCAGATCGGCACCGCGGAGCAACGGATCGAGCGGCTGACCGGAATAGGTGACCGTGTCGAAGAGATAAGGGTGCGGGCCGAGGAGGTGGAGCGCTCGCAAGACCAGTCTCAGTCGCACGTGGCGGCTCTGAAGGTGGAGATGGCCAGCGTCGAAACCTCGGTCCGCGAGGTTCGCGACGTCCAGAAACAGGCGGGCGAACTGAGGCTGGACCTCGCTGCTCTCATGGGGGAGAAGGGAAGCGTAAGAGAGCTGGAGAACACGACGGAATCGCTTCGTGCCGAGGTCGAAGGGCTGGTGCAGAGCGTCGCACAGGTGAGCGAGCGCGAGCGCGAGCTGCGGAAGTCACACGACGGCACGATCTTGCGCTTCGCCGACATGAAAGACTCAGCGAGCGAGCTCGCGCAGGAGCTCCAGAGCTCCTCGGGTCGACTTGCCAAGCTTCAGAGCACTTTCGGCCAACTTTCGAAGGTGGAGGAGGTCGCGGCGCGGGCCGAGCAGCAGCTTCAGTCTCTCAACGCCCTCGGTGACCACGTCACTCAAAAGCTCCACTCGCTAGAGAATCAGGGAGAAGTGGTTGACCGAGCGGCGGCCCAAGCGGCTCGCCTCGACGATCTGGTTTGGGAAATCGACGGTCGGCTGAAGAAGGTTCAAAAAGACGGCAAGCAGATCTCCAAGACTCAAAAGACGCTCAAGACACTGCAGCAGCTGTCGGCCGAGACCGCGGCGCAACTCAGTGAAATGAGGACCGAGAAGGAAACGACCATGAAGGACGCGGTTTCGCTCGAGAACCGCTTGGAGTCCCTCCGGGCCGAGGTGCGGTCGGGGCTGGATCGCTTGGAGCTTGAGCGAGATGGCCTCGAATCTATCAACCAACAGTCGGCCGCGATCCGCACAGGCCTGGCGGACATGGAACGGCGGCAGAGCGAGCTGGAGCACTCCAACCGGTCCGTGGCTGAAGCCACAGGACGTGCGGACGATTTGGCAGCCCGCCTGACGTCGCTGGCGACCGACATCGGTCGGGTAGACGGTCAGATCGAGCGAGTCCACACGGTCGGTGCGATCTTGGATCGGGCCGAGAAGGACGCTGATTCGATTCGTGGGCGCCTCGACGAGCTAGAGGCCGTCAGGCCGTCGTTGAGCGAGCTGTCGTCTGAGATCGAAGAGCTCCGGGCGATCGGCGACGAAGTGGCCGACAGTCATGACCGGCTCACGGCGACCCACCAGGAGCTAGCGCGGGGCCTTGCCATTCGCAGGGACGTGGCGAAGTGGCTCACGGAGACGGACTCGCGGATGGAAAACTTGCGCGAACGGATGGGTGACCTGGACTCGATGAGCGATCGAGTCGCCACGACGGAAGCCGCGCTCGAACGCATCGATGCCATGGCCCAAACCCTCGAGCGTCGCGAGTCATTCGTGAGCAGCGTCGGGACCCGTGTGGACGACCTTCGTGCGGTCAGGAAGGAGCTCGATGCGAGCGTCGAGACTCTCCAGGAGCGCAAGGACGAGATCGACCGGCTCGAGCAACGGACCACGGGGCTGAGCGATCGGCTGAGCGACGCGGACATTCGGTTCGAAAAGGTCGCCAAGCGGTCAGAGGACGCCCAGGAGCTGGAGGCGACCATCGCCAAGGTGGGTGTGCGACTGAACGAGATCCACGAGCGCAGTGCCGAACTTTCGCTTGTTATGGGGTCCGCAGAGCTCCGTAGCGTCGAAATCGAGGCGCTCGCCGATCGCCTGGAAACCCTCAAGGGAGAGCTCGAGGAACGAGAGGCGGTCGTCACTCAGGTTGCGGCTGGACTCGAGAAGGCGTCGAAGCTGCGATCCACAGTATCGAGTTCCATCCGGAAACTGGAGGGTCAGGGTCGGGAGATCACGATTGGCGTTGCTGCCGCGACCGAGCAGATCGCCGCGACGACTGATCTCGCGGAGCGCCTGGAGGCTCGCGTGGGCGGCCTGCGGTTTACCGAGAAGCGGATCACCCTGTTCGAGGAGAAGCTGGTAGCGCTCGAGCAGGCCGAGAAGAGTCTGGAAACATCCATTCACGTGCTCGACGAGCGCCAAGAGAGCGTCGATGCCGTCCGCGAAGAGCTGGCGGCTATCTTCGAGAGAACAGATCAGACGCTCGAGCAGGTACGCTCGATCAGCCAAGCCAAGCAGAAGGTGGAGGCCACGAAGGCGGCGCTCGACGAGATCCTGAAACGCGCCGAGCACGTGGACGAGCTGGCGGAGGCGGTCGACCGGAGACGTGCCGAGATCGAGGATGCGGAGCAACGTATGGCGCGCATGGAGGCCTTGGTTACGGACCTGCGATCCGGGCTCCGGATGCTGCGCAGCGAAAAGGTTATGGTGGACGTCGCGATCGAGAAGGCAGGTGATCTGAGCTACGAGGTGAAGGAAGCTGAGGCACTCATCCGGGCGCTGAAAGACGAGCGCAAAACGAGCGGCCGGTTCCTCGAAGCCCTCAAGGACGAGGAGGACGAGGAGCAGAGGGCGGGCTAGCCTGCCATTGGCGACCTTTCTGAGCCACGGTCCCCTCGTTCGACAGGGATCCGCATGGCGAGCGCACGATTCGGTCGAATCGGGTAGTTTCGGTCTTCCGATCCGTCCCACTCAGGCGGCCACCCTTGGGCGTACATCCTCGATTTCTCCTCCTCCAGGTGCGAACTGCCGGGGACCCGATCCGCGCCCACGAGGCCTCGTGCTTCGCGCGCGTACTCGGCACCGAGAACGGACAGCTCCAGGTGTTCGATCTCCTCTCGGGGGCGCCGTCTCCGGCGCTGCTCGACTCGGTGGATATCGTGCTGATCGGAGGAAGCGGTGACTACTCTGTGGTGAGAGGGGGCTCGTGGCTGCCAGCCGCCCTCGACACGATGGTTGGCCTGCATGAGTCGGCGAAGCCCACGTTCGCGTCCTGTTGGGGTTTCCAGGCGCTCGCCTGTGCCCTGGGCGGAGAAGTGATCACGGACCGTGAGCGAGCCGAGGTGGGTACGGTGTGGTTGGAACTCACTTCTGAAGGAGAGCGCGATCCGGTGTTCGGACCACTCGGTTCACGGTTTCCCGTGCAGATAGGCCACGAGGACATAGTGACCGCGCTGCCCGACGGCGCGGTCTTGCTCGCCTCGAGCGAGACCATCGAGAACGAGGCGTATTGCTTTTGTGACAAGCCGATCTACGCAACGCAGTTCCACCCTGAGCTCGATCGGGCCGGACTCATTGCGCGGGTCGAGCGTTACCCCGCATACCTAGCTCTCACGGGCGCCTCGACGCTCGAAGAGTTCCGGGACATGACACCGGAGACGCCAGAGGCCGAGTCGCTCATGCTGCGCTTCCTGGAGCATGTACTGGACCAATGATGGGTCGGTGGAGCAGCAAGGACTTGGGCCGCGCTCGCTACCTTGCGCCGCTCGCGATCGTACTTGTGCTCTCGGCCTTCCAGTACCAACAGAGACGGTGGCGCACCGGGTGGATGCCAAACCCTTTTCGGGAAGGCCTGCCCACCGCATCCAACGGAATCCGCGACCGCGGATTCACCTTCTGCCGGCTTCTGTATCAGAGTGTCCGCGGCGAGCAAGGCGGCTACGGCTGGAATACGGACTACCCAGGATCGGACTACAACTTCGTAACTCGATTCGAGGAGCTCACGACCGCCAAACCGGCCCGGTGGGGCGACGGACAGCCCGGCAACGCGGTGGTGCGCGCCACTCATGATGAGCTGTACGAGTGCCCGTTCATATTCATGTCCGACGTGGGCACGGTCGGGTTCAGCGAGATCGAGGTCGTGCGGCTACGCGACTACTTGTTGAAGGGCGGCTTCATTTGGGTCGACGACTTCTGGGGCGACAGGGCTTGGCGGCAGTGGGCGTACGAGATCGGCCGGGTGCTCCCGGACTACGCGATCGTCGACATCACTCCCGACCACATGCTCATGCATGCACTCTACGTAGTGGAGGAGGTCCCGCAGATTCCGTCTATCCAGTGGTGGCGTCGAAACGGCGGGCGCGGCACTTCAGAACGTGGACGCGAGAGCATGACGCCCCACCTGAGGGCGATCTTCGATGAGCGGGGCCGACCGCTCGTCATGATGACACACAATACCGACATCGCCGATGGGTGGGAGCGCGAAGGAGAAGACTACGACTACTTTCTCGAGTTCTCGCCCGCGGCCTACGCACTCGGCACCAACGTGGTTCTGTATTCGTTGAGCCACTAGAAGGCGTCCACGAGCGGTCCTAGACACCGCGCGGGGTTTCCGCCGAAATCGCGTGAGAGCGGGGGGGGGCCTGGATGTCGAAGAGTCTCGGATGCAGTGCACTAGAGGCCCACGGCGCGAATCGCTACGACCTTCCCGCGCCGGTCTGCGATGTCGTCGTCGGTGAGGTGTTCGATGGCGTGCTCCCAGGCTCGCGGCTCCTCGAGCCACTCGATGATGATTCCGTGTGCCCCGAGCAGCGCGGCCTCCTCGCGCATCGCCTCGATCATGTCGGCCTCGTCAGTCCAGTGGTCGTCGCCCCTCGCGTGAACGAGGGCGATGGGCTCGTACTCGTACGGGACGTCGCGCTCCTCCAAGTAGATGACGACGTCGTACGGATTGACCGGGGCGTAGGATGCGCTGGGATCCAGACGCACCGAATTGGTGTGCATGCACGCAGACAGTGCCAGAACCGCCGCACCCATCACAATCTTATCCATCCCACATCTCCTCTCCGGGGCTCGCCCGTGGATCACGTTATGTGGGGAGAATAGGGGCACGTCCCGTGCCTTACCGGAATCCGCTTGAAACCTAGGGACTCGCTGGTCGCATGTCCCTTCTAGGGGACAGTCTTCGCCGCTTCTTCAAGCTGAACACGACGCGGTACGATAGCAGGACCACGAGGCATGCGGCGAGCAGTAGCGGCAGCCGCACGTCGGCCTTCACCAGCCAATAGAAGTGGATCACGCCGAGGGTGGCAGTCACGTAGATCCCTCGGTGAAGCACGGTCCAGCGCTTGCCGAGCCGGCGTATGCAACCCGTGGTCGACGTGAGCGCGAGCGGGATCAGGATGACGAAGCCCGTGAAGCCGACAGTAATGTAGGGACGCTCGATAACGTCCTCCACCATCCAGCTCCATGCGAGCGTCTGGTCGAGCCCAGCCCAGATGCTGAAGTGCAAGAAGGCATAGAAGAAGGCGAAGAGGCCGAACGGTCGGCGCAGCTTGATGACCCGATTCCAGCCGCTGAGTCTGCGGATCGGCGTGACCGACAGCGTGATCAGCAGCAGCACGAGCGTAGTCATGCCGGTCACGTGAGTGAGCTTCTCGATCGGGTTGGCGCCGAGCGTGAGCCTGTCGATCGGTTTCGCGCCGAGTGTCAGCGTGTCGACAGCCTTCGCGTCGAGCATGTCGAGGAAGAAGGCCGCGCCGAGCCACGCGACCGGTGCCAGCGCACTGAGCCAGAGAACGACCTTCAGGCGGAAGATCGCCCTCTTCTGATCCATGAACCGTTCGGCGCTAGTGCTGCGTTAGTACCATCGGGTGAGATCCATGCCTTCGTACATGGACTGGACCTGGTCGGTGTAGCCGTTGAACATCAGCGTTGGGCGCCTGCGAAACTCGCCGAGGCGCCGCTCGCGCGCTTGAGTCCACCGCGGGTGATCGACTTCCGGGTTCACGTTGGCGAAGAAGCCGTACTCGCGACGGTTCTGCAGCCACCACGTGTTGCGTGGCATGTCCTCGACGAAGTTCATGCTCACGATCGACTTGATGCCCTTGAAGCCGTACTTCCACGGCGTGATAAGCCGGAGCGGCGCGCCGTTCTGGTTCGGCAGATCCATGCCATACACGCCGGTCGTCATGAGCGTGAGCGGGTTCATTGCTTCGTCCAAACGTAAACCCTCGACATAAGGCCAATCCAGGATACCCCGGCGCTGGCCCGGCATCTCCTTTGGGCGCATGACCGTCTTGAACTCAACGAACTTGGCGTTGCCGGTCGGTTCCACTCGGTTGATCACGTCGTAGAGCGGAAAGCCGCGCCAGGGGACGACTACCGACCACGCCTCCACGCACCGCATGCGGTAGATCCGGTCCTCCATATTGCTCGGACCGATGAAGTCCTCGAGTTGATAGTCGCCCGGCTTGTTGACGTGCCCCTCGACGCGGACCGTCCACGGCGTCGGCTGGAAGTCGCCCGCGTTTCGGCTCGGATCCTCTTTGCCGGCGCCGAACTCGTAGAAGTTGTTGTACGTCGTCACGTGCGAGTACGGATTCAAATCCTCGTCGAGCTCGGACTTCATGTTCTGGAAGCGCGCCGGGATCTGCTGGCGCGGGCCGCGATCGATTGCACCTAACGCTTTGGGGGGGAGCCCCAATGCTGCCACGCCGAGAGCCGCGGTCCGTATGAACCGACGTCGGTTCACATAGACGTCTTGGGGCGTGATGTCCGAGGAGTGGATGTCACTGGGCTTGCGAGTCCGGATGATCATGGAGGCTCTCCTTCCGGGTTCCGGGCGACGCCTGAGTATGGGGCCGGATCGCAAGCTCAGACACCAGGGGGAGAGGAGGGTTCCGCGGAGTCCCTCAATCGACCACGAACCCTTAATCCAACACCGCTCCCGCCTGCACCCCCAGCGGCTGCATAGCACGGAGCCGAGCGAGGGTGCGGGGATAGGCAGGCATGAAGCCGGCGGTCACCATTCGCTCGCATGCGGCACTGATCGCCGTTGCGTGGCCGCGAACGAGGCTTGCGTGCCGCACGTAGGAATCGGACGGTCATGCGTCATCTCGTCATCACGTCTACCTTAGCCTCCATGCAGATGCAGACCGCATGCTGGTGGAGAGAGGACCACCACCGATCGTCTCCCAGCAATGACACCTGACGCGGGATTGATCCGGCACGAGCGGCGTGCTCATCGGCGGGCGCCCCGGCTGAGCGTGGTACTGTCCTGGCTGATGCCCGGCGCAGCGGTGCTGTTGCTTGCCTGGGGGCTCCTCGTGTTCGGGAGCGAAGAGCTCCTCTTGGAGATCACCGGACGGTATCGCTGGGTCGTGTACGGCCTAGGATTCGCGCTCGCCGGAGGCTTCCACCGGAGTCGCCTCTTCGTGGTAATGCTCGGTCTCAGTGCACTCGATCTCGTCACTAGCGGCGCTCCCGAGACCGACATCTTGAGCGCTCTAGGGACCGTGGTGCTCATTCTCATCGGTGTGCTTGCGTTGACGCGGGATCGGGGTGTGGCGTCCGGCACAGGAGCTGGCCAGATCGCCGTCAGCACGGCCGTGGCCGGTATTCCAGCGCTGTGGTTCCACGACTCGGTGAACGTCGAGGCGTTCTTGAGCATGGAGCTGATCCCGGCCTGGACGACCGGGTGGACGGGCCTCCCGCAGTCGGTGGCTTTTTTTGCGCTGGTGTCCCTCGCCGCCGCCGCATACGGCGTACACCGGTGGGGAGGGGCAGTGGAGCGATCTCTGCTCTGGTGCCAGTTCACGGTGCTTCTGGCGATCCATCCCAGCACGTCGTTGGTGACGGACTCGCTGTTGCTCATGACTGTCGGAGTCACCCTGGCGGTCACGGTGCTGCAGACGACCTACGCCATGGCGTATCCCTCTCTGCCAACGTACGTGAGACACGGAACGAGCAAAGAATTAGAGTAGGGCGAAGGCAGAGAAACCGAACATGTTGGGACTGCGAGAGAGAATGGAAGAGAATGGTAGTGCCCCTGGAACCGGGGAGGCCAAGCGAAGCGCGGCAGCTCCTGCGGACCCAGAGGTAGTAGATAGGCCGCTACGGCGGCGGTTCAGTCCGTCGTACAAGCTGCGGATCGTCGAAGAAGCGGACCGGTGCACCGAGCCCGGCGAGGTGGGTCAACTCCTGCGGCGAGAGGGCCTGTACTCGTCGCACCTGACGACGTGGCGCAAGGCGGCGCATAGCGGGTCGCTGAAGGCCCTGTCGAAGAAACGCGGCCGCAAGCCGGAGCGAAATCCGCTGGATGAGAAGGTACGCAAGCTGGAGCGGCGAAACGCACGGCTCGAGAATGAGCTCAGGAAGGCACACCTGATCATCGACGTGCAGGGAAAAGTTGCGGGGCTGCTGGGGATAAGCCTCGACGACGGGACAAACTCTTGAAGGCGGCCGATGAGCTGGCTAAGCACGTCGGTGTAAAACCGGCGTGCGCGGCCCTCGAGGTCTCCCGATCGACGTTGTACCGTCGTCGAGGCCCATCAACCGGGCAACAGCAGCCCCGCCCGACGCCCGCCCGGGCATTGAGCGAGACGGAACGAGGCGAGGTCTTCGACACGCTGTGTTCGGAGCGGTTCGTGGACCGCTCACCCGCCGAGGTGGTGGCCACGCTGCTCGACGAAGAGGTCTACCTGTGCAGCGAACGCACGATGTATCGTGTTCTGGCCTCCGAGGTGCCGGTTCAGGAACGCCGGGCGCAGCGCACCCATCCCGAGTACAAGAAGCCCGAGTTGATGGCCACGGCGCCGAACCAGGTGTGGTCCTGGGATATCACGCGGCTGCTCGGGCTGAAGAAGTGGAGCTATTACTACCTCTACGTCATCATGGACATCTACAGCCGCTACGTCGTGGGCTGGATGGTGGCGGACCGGGAGAACTCGGCCCTGGCCGGCCGGTTGATCCAGCAGAGCTGCCTGAAGCATGGCGTCCAGCCCCGGGTCCTGACCCTGCACTCGGATCGGGGAGCTCCCATGACAAGCCAATGCACCGCTCAACTTCTCGCTGACCTCGGCGTGACCCGCTCGTTGAGCCGGCCTCAGGTGTCGGATGACAACCCGTTTTCCGAGGCTCAGTTCAAAACCTTGAAGTACCATCCCTCGTTTCCCGGACGGTTCGGGGATCAGGGCCAAGCCAAGACGTTCTGTCGATCGTTCTTCCGCTGGTACAATGCCGAGCACCGCCATGGCGGCATCTCGATGCTAACCCCCGAGCAGGTCCACTTCGGGAACGCCGATCAGGTCATTGCCGGCAGGAAATCCGTGCTCCGCGAAGCATGGGCCGCTCATCCCGAACGCTTCGTCAGAGGTGTGCCGAAGCCCAAACCGCTCCCGGAGGCCGTCTTCATCAATCCTCCCATCCCTTCCCTCACCACACAGGACATTGCTCTCTAATTAATCCCGTAGAGTGTCCCATTGTCGTTGACAGGTTCCGTATCGGGACGATCTCACCGGACTCCGAGGGCGCCGTGCGCTCATGCGGGACCTAGATAAGCTCGGCTCCACCTACACCGTCGCGATGGTCGACGTGGACCACTTCAAGCAGTTCAATGACAGGCATGGACACGACGTGGGCGACCAGGTCCTCAAGCTCGTCGCTGGTGAACTGGGGGACGTGCTCGGAGGCGGCAAAGCGTACCGGTATGGCGGCGAGAAATTCACGATTCTCTTCCCGGGGAAAGTTCGCGACGAAGCGATCGTGCACCTGAACGCTGTACGGGTCGCCATCGAGCGTGCGTCATTTTCTCTGCGCACGTGGCGCCGCCCAAATGCGAGACCGTCGCTTGCGAAAGAGACCCCGCCCGTGCCGACGTCCCGCCAGCTCTCCGTCACCGTGAGCGTCGGCGTCTCGGACTCGACCGACCCGGGGGTCTCCCGGGATCAGATCCTAAAGAGAGCCGACCAGGCGCTCTATCGGGCCAAGGACAGGGGCCGCAACCAGGTCTCCACATAGAGCTCTCCCCACCCACTGCAGCCGACATGCGTCCCGCTGGCTTCAGTCAATGCTGCCGTGCCGTGCCAGCCGGAGACGAGCACGATCGGCGAGTCCGACCACACGTCGGCGCCAGCGCGTTCAATTCGGTCACGGGCAGGAGCGGGCCGGTGAGGTTGATCATGTGACACGCCAGGATCCTCCTTCGGGCGCGATCAAGCCTAGGTCGGGATAACCGTCTGCGCTCGCTGTCCAACGCTCCAGCCGACCCCGAAGCTCAAGGAACGCATTATTTTTACGTGTCCCGTCATGCGGCTGGAACGACCTGAGCCGGCCGGAACATTCGGGGGGGGTGTGTCCTACGGGGAGGTACGTCCCAGATGACGGCGACCCGCAACGACAACCAGACACGAGACCTTCATGCGGCGACTAGTTCGTCCGATTCTCCCTCTTCTGTGCATGGCCGGTCCGGTGGCGCTGACCGCCCAAGCTCGTGACACTGTGCGCGTCGACTCGACCCGGGTGGCACGCCAGTACAATGTGCGCGGCATGACTGTGAACGTGGCACGACCCGCACTGACCACTGGCGGTTCCAGCGCAGTCGTCGTGCGCCTCGATTCGCTCGGCTCGAGCCCGGCCCCTTCGCTGGAGGAGGTCATACGGGCGATGCCGCTGATGGTCGTAAGGCGGAACAGTCGTGGCGAAGCGCAGCCCGCCATCCGTGGCTCCGACGAACGACAGATCGGGATCTTTCTGGATGGCGTGCCTCTCACCATCGGGTGGGACCACCGCACCGACATGTCGATCATCCCGCTCACGGCTGCACAGGGGGTGCGCCTCATCCGTGGTTTGTCCTCGGTGCTGTACGGCCCTAACACGCTCGGTGGCATCATAGAGGTCGACGTCGCACGTGTGCCGGGCAGACTCGAGAGCGTGAACCCGCTCGTGCTCGGCATGGCGCTCGACGAGACCGGTGGAACAAACTTTTCGGTGAACGCGGCCCGTCTTGTCGAACGCGACTTGAGCCAGTGGCTGTTCCGTGTCGGTGCGGGCTTCGAGGACCATCCGGGCGTCACGGTTCCCGACGGAGCCCGAGGCGATCCCAACCTCCGGCCGCAATTCCTGGTCGATGAGGACAATCTGCGCCTCAACAGCGACTCCCGGCGGATTGATGGTTTCTTCGCGGCTCGCTATCGCGCGGACGGAGGAGCGTGGGCGTCTTTGGTCACGTCGGTGTTCGACGTCGGGCGCGGCGTGCGACCGGAGGCGCATCAGGACGACCCGCGTCTCTGGCGGTATCCAGAGCAGACCCGGCTCTTCACGGCGTTCTCGATCGGGACGGGCATGCGTGAGACCGGCGGTGGAGGTCGGGGAGACCTGGAAGCGAGCGTCGGACTCGATCTGGGATCGACCCGCATCGACGAGTACGACAGCGAATTATTTTCGCGGGTCGTGGGGGGTGAGGACAGCGACGACCGCACCGTCACCCTGCGACTCGAAGGTGATCACACCGCGGGCGAGCATGGAGATATTCGGGCCGCGGCCACCTACGCGGACGTCTCTCACGATGAGATCCTGACCCCGGGCGGGGCGAACAGCTTTCGCCAGCGATTGTGGTCGGTCGCGGCGGAGTCCGAGCGGAGGCTCGGCGCCTCGGGCCGTACACGTCTCTCGCTGGGGACCGTCCTTGATGGCAGCGACACGCCAGAGAGCGGCGACAAGCCGCCTCTTGGGCGGCTGACCGAGTACGGCTTCCGCCTCGGCATGAGCACACTCGTAAGCGAGGGCCTCCTCTTGCACGGTGGTTTGAGTCGGCGGGCACGCTTCCCGTCGCTGCGCGAGTTGTATTCGGGGGCGCTGGGACGTTTCGAGCCGAACCCGGACCTCGCGCCCGAGACACTCGTGGGTGCTGAGGGCGGCTTCACACTCCAGAGAACGGCGGATATCGAGTTCCAGGTGGTCGGCTTCCACCAGCGGCTCAACAACGGGATCGTGCGCACCTCAGTGACCGGCGACGACGGCGTGCGCCGCTTCCGGCGCATCAACCGGGACCAAGTGCGAAGCACCGGTATCGAGCTGCTCGCGATCGCAACCGTCGGCGTCGCGACGGTCTCGAGCGATCTCACGCTCCAGCATGTGAAAGGTATGGAGGCCGACGGCAGCGAAGTCGAGCTGGAGTACGAGCCTGCACTCACCGGAAGAGTCGGTGTCGAAACGCCGCTCGGCGCCGGATTTCGGGCCTCGGGTGGCTTCCGCTTTGTGGGCGGTCAGAGCTGTGAAAACCCAGAGGTCGTCGGTCTGCAACCGCTGGCTGCGAGCGCCTCAGCGGACTTCTCGCTCCGGAAGATCTTCCAGCTGCGCCGGGCGGGGCCGCTTGCGCGCATCGACGCTTCCGCTTCCCTGCGCAACGCCACCGACGCTACTGTCTACGACCAGTGCGGGCTCCCCCAACCGGGGCGCACGCTACGATTCCAGTTCCGCCTCTGGTAGCACGGTGTGGGGCACGCTGGCCTTCTTCACAAGTGTTCCTCCAGGCTCATGATTCGCATCACCTTCCTGGGTACAGCGGCGGCTCGGCCCACAGTTGGTCGCAACGTCAGCGCGATCGCGATCCAGTGGGAGGGGGACCAGTTCCTCTTCGACTGTGGTGAGGGCACGCAGCGCCAGATGATGCGGTACGGAACGGGTTTCGCGGTGCAGGCAATCTTCGTTACACATCTGCACGCGGATCACTTCCTCGGTGTTACGGGCCTGCTCCGCACGCTGGCCTTGCAGGGACGTACCGAGGGCATCGCACTCTACGGACCGGGGGGGTCGAGCAACTGGCTTCGCAAGACCGTAAACCTCGGGGTGGACCGCATCCCGTTCCCGGTCGACGTCATCGAGGCACAGCCAGGCGAGGGCTTCGAGGGTGGCGAATACCGCATCGAGGCCTTCCCGGTCGAGCACTGCAATTCGGCGGTGGGGTGGGCGCTCGTCGAAAAGGAGCGGCTCGGTCGCTTCGACGTGGACCGAGTCCACGAGCTGGGGGTGCCCGAAGGACCGCTCTTCGGGCAGCTCCATGGGGGCGAGGATGTCGAGGTGGACGGTCGCGTAATCCGCGCCGCCGAGGTGGTCGGCAAACCACGCCCGGGACGGACTGTCGTCTACACGGGGGATACCGGTCCAGCGGACAGCACCATCCAGCGAGCGAAAGGAGCCGACGTACTCATCCACGAGGCCACGTTCGGCGAAGAGGAGCGGGAACGCGCGCGCGAGACGCATCACAGCACCGCGGCGGGTGCGGCGGGTGTGGCTAGAGACGCAGGCGTCCTCCGGCTCTTCCTCACGCACCTCTCGGCTCGCTACTCGGAAGACCCCACTCCGCTGCGAGACGAGGCTAGGTCCGTTTTCCAAGCCTCGAAGGTGGCGTACGACGGTCTCTCGTTCGAAGTGTCCCACCGAGGTGAGGCCGAAGGTGTCTGAGGCAGCCCCCTTTCAGCGGATCGCGGTGATCGGTCTCGGGGTCATGGGTGGATCGTTCGCCCGGGCGCTCACCGGGACAGCCGCAGCTCCCGAGGTGCGAGGATGGTCCAACGATGCGGACGAGCGCCGCGCCGCGCTGGACGCCGGGGCAGTGATGGCCGCACCGGAGAGCTTGAAGGAAGCCCTGCGGGACGCCGACCTGGTGGTGCTTGCGACTCCACTGCAAGCGGTGTGTCGCCTGATCTCTTGCATCGCGGCGGATCCGCCCCGCCGGGACGTGACGATCATGGACGTCTCGGGACTGAAGACCCCGGTGGCGCTCGTGGCGGCAGAGGCCGGCGTGGGCAGTCGATTCGTGGGCACACACCCCATGGCCGGGAGCGAGGCGTCGGGCTTTTCCGCTTCCCGGCCTGACCTCTTCGACGGTGCGCTCGTTTGGATCGTCGCGGAGCCCGAGGCTGGCGCTCACACCGAGAAGGTCGAGGCTCTGTGGCGTTCCTTGGGTGCGAACCCCATGCGGACTTCGGCGGCGGCCCACGATCACCTCATGTCGCTGGTTAGCCACCTACCTCAGCTAACGGCGAACAGCCTCGCCGCCGCGCTCGACGATGCGGGTATCAGCCCTGAGCACCTTGGCCCTGGCGGGCGCGACATGACACGGCTCGCGGCAAGCAACCCCGAGATGTGGGCAGGGCTACTCGAAGGTGCCCACCCGGATCTGGTACGCGCCCTTCGAACGATGGCCGGGAACCTTCAGAGCATGGCCGACGACGTCGAGGGCGGGGACGTCGAGGCCATCGTATCCCTGATGGAGAAGACCCGAACCTGGAGGGGCGCTTGAGAGTCCATGTCCCGGGAGACAAGTCGCTCACGCAACGCGCTCTGATCCTGTCCGCTCTGGCGGGGGGAGAGAGCAGGATCAGCGGTCTCTTGTGGGGAGGAGACGCTGAATCGACGGCGAACGCGCTGCGTGCGCTCGGTGCCGGGATTCCCGAGATCCCCTCAGACCGGGGCGAGATCACAGTGCAGGGCGTCGGCCTCGAAGGTCTGCGCAGCCCGGCGTCGGAGCTCGACCTCGGTAACAGCGGTACAGGCGCCAGACTGCTCCTGGGCGTGCTGTCGGGCAGTGGGGTCGAAGCAACTATGACGGGCGATGAATCCCTGCGCTCCCGGCCTATGCGCCGTGTAACGGAGCCGCTGAGCGCCATGGGCGCAGGCTTCGACTTTATGGGAGAAGCAGGGCGGCTTCCCGTCCACCTGCGCGGTAAGCGACCGCTCGAGGGCATAGATTGGTCGACGCCGGTCGCGAGCGCGCAGGTGAAGTCTTCGATCTTGCTGGCAGGACTCACTGGGGGAGCGTTCGCCCTCGTCACTGAGCCCGAGAGGTCCCGGGACCATACGGAGAGGCTCTTCCATCAGGTGGGTGTATCGACCCAGAGCCACGCAGTCGCAGAGGGGTGGCGAGTCGAGCTCCGGGACCCGCCCGGCCGAATCTCCGAGCTCGACTTTCGCGTGCCAGGAGATATCAGTTCGGCGGCGTTCCTGTTGGCGCTCGCCGCACTCGGGGGTACCGCGGGCGCGATCGAGATCGTCGGCGTGGGCCTGAACCCCACGCGCACAGCATTCCTGGACGTGCTGCAGCGCATGGGCGCAGAGATCACGATCGAGACGGACAGCGACGACGAGAACCGCGAAGCCAGCGGGACTGTCTCGGCCAGGGTATCGTCGCTGACGGGAACGCAGGTCGGCACCACCGAGGTACCCCGCATGATCGACGAGTTGCCGCTGATCGCAATCCTCGGGTCCCGCGCCCACGGTGAGACGAGCATTCGCGGCGCTCGAGAGCTGCGCACGAAGGAGAGCGACCGAATCGATGCAGTGGTTAGGAATCTTCGCGCGCTAGGCGTGGACGTCGAGGAGCACGAGGACGGCCTCACCGTGCTCGGCTCCGAGCAGCCCCTGGAGGGCGGGGTTCGAGCCTTCGGGGATCACCGCATCGCGATGGCCTTCGGCGTCTTGGGCGCCGCGCCCGGCAACCACATCGAAGTCGACGAGCCCCAGGTCTCGGGCGTGAGCTTCCCGGGCTTCTGGGAACTGTTGTGCGACCTTGGCGCAGGAGCCGCGGCGTGACCGCTGGTTCGCAGAGCGTAGCGTCAGAGGGGCCAGTCGTCACGCTTGACGGTCCGGCAGGCTCCGGAAAGTCGAGTACGGCAAGGGCGGTCGCCCGGGTGCTTGGGTACCGTCATTTGGATTCGGGTGCACTCTACCGCGCGCTCACGCTGGCGCTGCTGCAGGCGGGAATCGACGCCGACCGGTGGCCCGGGATCTCGGAAGACTTCCTCCTGGCTCTAGACGTCGAGCTGCGTCCGACTGACAAGGGTTTCGAGGTTTGGGTAGGCGGCGCTCAGGTCGACACGGAGTTGAGGACCCGGGAGATCACGGATCACGTCTCCAACTTGGCTCGTCTCCTGGCCGTGCGTCGCAGCCTGCTTGGGCTCCAGAGACGCGCCGGCTCGAGAGGGCGGTTGGTCGCGGATGGCCGCGACATGGGGACCGTCGTGTTTCCGGACGCGGAGGTTAAGGTGTACTTGGTCGCTGAAGTGGAGGAGCGCGCGCGTCGGCGGCTGTTGGAGCGGGGAGGCCCCGAGAGCGACGAAGCCGAGCTTGCCCTCCAGATCGAGACAATCGCCGACCGGGACCGTCGCGACTCAGAGCGAGACATCTCACCGCTTCGGAAAGCTCCCGACGCCCTCCAGATCGATACCACGAGGCTCGACTTCCAGGACCAGGTCGATGCCGTGGTCGCGCGGGTTCGTCGGTTGACGCTTTCCTAGGCCCTCCCTAGGTTTTGAGGTTATCCGGACTCTCTCTCCATCTCAACCCGGGTTCGTCCCCCGAACACCGGCAAGTGACTCGCACACTCTGTGCGAGAAGCGAGTAGATTATCATGGCTGATTCGCAGGACCCCAACCCCGAAGAGATAGATCTCGCCGAAGGCGAGCAGGTCATAGTCGACGCCCTCACTGGTGAAGTGACGACTCTTTCCGCTGATGAGATCGCCGCCGAAGAGGCCGCCGAGCAGCCGGCGGCGCCCGCCACTGCCGTCGCCGACGTGCCCGACGGAATCTCTCCCGAGCTAGTTTACGATCCGTTCGGCGAAGAGCCGCTGCCGATCTCTAAGGAAGAGTTCGAATCGCTTCTGTCGCAGTTCAGCTCCGATTTCCAGGAGTTTCGCGAAGGCGAGATCGTCAAAGCGCGGGTCCTCAGTCTCACCGATACCGTGGTCATTCTTGAGTTCGGCTTCAAGAGCGAGGGCTCGGTCGCGCTCGACGAGTTCAAGGAGGCGCCCGAGGCCGGCTCCGAGGTCGAGGTGCTGCTGGAGAGCCTCGAAGACGACGACGGCGTCGTCGTGCTTTCCAAGAAGAAGGCCGACTTCCTCCGAGTCTGGGAGAAGATCCGCGAAGCCCACGACGCGGACCGCCCGGTCAAGGGCACGCTGGTCCGCAAGATCAAGGGTGGCGTGACCGTCGACCTCATGGGTGTCGACGCCTTCCTGCCGGGTTCGCAGATCGCGCTGCGACGGGTCCCGAACATCGAGGACCTCATCGGCGAGGTCTACAAGTTCAAGATCATCAAGCTCAACAAGCGCCGGCGGAACATCGTCGTTTCGCGCCGCGTGATTCTCGAGGCCGAGCGCCATACCAAGCGCGAGACCCTCGTTAAGGAGCTTCTGGTCGGGCAGGTGCGCGAAGGCCAGGTCAAGAACATCACGGACTTCGGTGCGTTCATAGACCTGGGCGGACTCGACGGCCTTCTCCACATCACCGACATGTCGTGGGGCCGCGTCGGACACCCGTCCGAGCTGGTTGATATCGGTGCCGCGATCGACGTCAAGGTTCTCGACATCGATTGGAACCGCGAACGCATCTCGCTCGGACTCAAGCAACTCCTACCGTACCCGTGGACGGACATAGACAAGAAGTACCCGGTCGGTTCACGCGTCCGCGGCAAAGTGGTGTCGATCACCAACTACGGCGCTTTCATCGAGCTGGAGAAGGGCGTGGAGGGGCTCGTGCACATCTCGGAGATGTCGTGGACGCGCAACGTCCGGCATCCGTCGAAAGTCGTATCAATCGCGGAAGAGATCGAGGTCGTAGTGCTCAAGGTCGATCGGAACGACGAGAAGATCTCGCTAGGCATAAAGCAGATCGAGGAAGATCCTTGGTTAGCTCTCCCGGTGAAGTACCCGACGGGTACGAAGCTGGCCGGTACGGTCCGAAACCTGACCTCGTTCGGTGCCTTCGTAGAGATCGAGCCGGGAATCGACGGTCTCGTTCACGTTTCCGACATGAGCTGGACCAAACGGATCGAGCACCCGTCCGAAGTCGTGCAAAAGAGCCAGGAGATCGAAGTACTGATCCTGGACGTGGACGCCGAAAACAAGAGGATCTCGCTGGGCGTGAAGCAGCTCACCGACGACCCGTGGCCGACGATCTCCGAGAGGCTCGCCCCGGGTATCGAGCTCGAGGGGCACGTGGTTCGGGCTCAGGAGAAGGGTGTCGTCGTCAACCTCGGCGACGACATCGAAGGCTTTGTCTCCGTGTCGCACTCCGGCATCGAGGACGCCGAGAAGCTCGAGGAGTACTACGGTCCGAGTGACGCCGTCAGCGTGCGCGTAATCGAGTCGGACGCCGCGAACCGGCGCATCGTACTGGAGGTGACGGACACGCCGGACCGGAAGCCGCAAGAGGAGATCGAAGCCGCGCGCGCTGCCGCGGCGGCTGAGGAGGCCGCCAAGGCCGAGGCCGAAGGCGGCCCGGACGATGAGGAAGAGCGCGAGGTGCGCCAGAAGGCACCAGACGCGTCTGCCGACCCCGACGAGGCCGCGGCCTCGCGATCCGGGTCGCCGCCCAAGGCCGTTGACGCCGAGGATGAGCCATCGGAGGACGCACCTGAAGCCGAAGCCGAGGACGCACCTGAAGCCGAAGTTGAGGCCGAAGCCGAGGACGCACCTGAAGCTGAAGCCGAGGACGCACCTGAAGCCGAAGCTGAGGACGCACCTGAAGCCGAAGCTGAGGACGCACCTGAGGCCGAAGCCGAGGGGGCACCTGAAGCCGAAGCTGAGGCCGAAGCCGAGGACGCACCTGAAGCTGAAGCCGAGGACGCACCTGAGGCCGAAGCCGAAGGGGACGAGGAGAAATAGGGATGGTCCCCGAAGAGCTCCACCGCCCGCTCATGCGATGACGGGATACGGCCGTAGCGCCCGGACGCGGCTCGTGTCCGGGCGCTACGTCGTAGTAGCGCTGCTCCTTGGCGCCTGTCAGCTCGCCGCGCCGGAGCAGAGCGATCCGCCCCCCGACCTGGGTCCTGCCGACCCGGTCATTGAGGTGGGCCCTATCTCCGCAGGGGCGGAGGCGCGGGCGGCACAACTCTTCGCCCGGGCTGAAGAGGCCATGCGGGCTGGCCGTTTGGTCGAGGCACGCCAGTTCACGGCTGAGATCGTGGCCCGATACCCTACGGCCCCCGTCTCGGGGCGCGCGCTACTGCTCAATGCTCGCGCCGCTCGGGACGCCGGGGACGCCGCCGCCGCCGACACAGCCGCACAACGGTACCTCGAGTTGTTGCCGCCCGACGACCCACGTATCGCGTCGGTTCGATTACTTCAGGCGGACGCCTTCACTGACGACGCACCAGCGCGCGTTGACCGCCTCATGCGCATCCCAGTGGGAGCGCCGCCGAGTGATCTCGCTCGGGCCGGTTTGTTGGCGCGTGCCGCCGCGGACTTGCTCGGCCCCGAGGAGTTGGAGGCGGCTCGTTCGAACGCGCCAGGGGACGCGGCTCTCTCCTGGGTACTAGATGTGCGGGCGGCCACAGCGGCGCTCGAAGCTGGTGATGAGCGGATGGCAAGCCGATTGGCACAGCACGCGCTGGACTCCGGGGCAACCGGACCCGACCAGGCTGTCGCGCGCGGCCTGCTCCGCGGGGAGCTGCCGGTGGGCCGTGTGCGCTTGACCGCCCTGACCATCGCGACCGTGTTGCCGATGGGCGGCCCGCCCGCGCTCGCGGACTTCGCGGCGTTCGTGGCCGAGGGCATCGAGGTGGCCGCCTCCGAGGTCTTGGGCGACCGCTTCGATGTGACCATCACCGCGCGCGACGACAAGGCAGACCCTACGCTGACCGCGGCGCTTGTCGCCCAGCTCGAAGCCGAATCGGTTTCCGGAGCGATCGGATTCCTGGAGGACGCCTCGCTGGAGGCTGCCGGTCAGGCACGCGGCGCCGGTCTCCCGCTCGTTTCGCCGACGGCGCGCAACGCTTCCCGTGGCGGCGGGGGTGTTTACTCGCTCGAGGGCCCTGATCCGCAGGCCGCTGCATCGGTCGCCCAGTACGCGGCGGATCAAGGATACGTGCGCGTCTCCATCGTGCATTCCCAGGTCCCGGAGTCGGTCGAAGAGGCGGACGCCTTCCAGCGTGCGATGGAGGACCTGGGGATTCCAGTGGTGGGGCGTTATGCCTACGAGGCGGGTGCGACGTTCTTCGAGGAACAGATCGTCGGTGCGCAGAACGCCTTGCGACAAGCCGAAATCGCGGCCTTGGAGCTGGGTGAGGACGATACGCTGCACGTAGAGTTGCTCGAACCCGTCGCGCTCTTCGTGCCGATCCCACCGGAGGATGTGGAGTTCGTCGCGCCTCAGGTCACCCACTATGGCCTCGATACACTCGCGATCGACATCCTTGGCACTTCCGCATGGACAGACCCCCGCGTCCTCGAGGCAATCGACACTCGCCATACGACGGGCGTGGTTGCGACTGCCGCAGTGGGCCGCGAACTCGGCTCGGCCGGCAGGGTGGCGTTTCAGGACGCCTACGAGCGCCACTTTCAGCGAAGCTTGGTGAGTCCGGTGCCGGCCATCGGATATGACGCGGCGCTGCTATTGCTCGAGGCGCTCAGAATCAGACCGACGACCCCCGTCCAGGTTCGTGAGGCCGTGGAAGCGTTGCGGGACGTGGAGGGCGCGACCGGCATATTCTCCGTCGTTGATGGGCGAGTAGTGCGCCGCACCGAACTCGTGTACATCGACAACGGCACCCTCGTGCCCATCGGCTAGCCGCTTCCATGTCCATCCACGACAAGCTTTCTCGCCTCGAAGAACTGCGCCGTGCCGCCACAGAGGGTGGGGGAAGCGAGCGGGTCCAGACGCAGCACGATCGTGGCAAGCTGTCGGCGCGGGAGCGGCTCGACCTCCTCATGGACGAGGGCTCGTTCGTCGAGATGGACCGCTTCGTCACCCACCGGTCTACCGACTTCGGACTGGCGGACAAGAAAATCCTCGGCGATGGGGTCGTGACGGGGTACGGCACCATACACGGTCGCCTGATCTATGTCTTCAGCCAGGACTTCACCGTCTTCGGAGGTGCGCTGTCCGAGGCACACGCCGAGAAGATCGTGAAGCTGCAGGACATGGCGCTGAAGAACGGCGCTCCGCTAGTCGGCTTGAACGACTCGGGCGGGGCCCGGATCCAGGAAGGCGTGGCGAGCCTCGGGGGCTACGCGGACATCTTCCTGCGCAATACGCTTGCCTCCGGCGTGGTCCCGCAGATCAGCGTCATTCTGGGGCCGTGCGCGGGCGGCGCAGTCTATTCCCCAGCGATCACCGATTTCGTCTACATGGTCCGTGGATCTAGCTACATGTTCGTCACCGGCCCGAACGTGGTGAAGACCGTCACACACGAAGACGTCGATTTGGAAGGATTGGGAGGCGCCGAGGTGCACTCGTGCAAGTCCGGGGTCGCCCATTTCGCGTGCGACTCGGAACCGGAATGCCTGGCGGCGGTCCGGGAGCTCCTGCTTTACCTCCCTCAGAACAACACCGAGCTCTCGGCAGCCCTCGAGTCGTCCGACCCACACGACCGCCAAGATGATAAATTACTTGAGATAGTACCGGATAACCCCAGTAAGCCCTACGACATGTGTGATGTCATCACTCGCCTCGTGGATGACGGTACCTTTCTCGAGGTACATCAACGGTTCGCGCAGAACATACTGGTGGGATTCGTCCGTCTTGGGGGGCGTGCGGTCGGGATCGTGGCGAATCAGCCCTCCTTTCTCGCGGGCGTGCTCGACATCGACTCTTCGGACAAGGGTGCCCGCTTCGTACGCTTCTGCGACAGCTTCAACATTCCGCTCGTAGTACTTGAGGACGTGCCGGGCTTCCTACCGGGCGTGGCTCAGGAGCACGGCGGGATCATCCGCCACGGGGCTAAGCTGCTCTACGCCTTTGCAGAGGCGACCGTACCCAAGGTGACCGTGATCACGCGCAAGGCGTACGGCGGAGCATACGACGTCATGAGCTCCAAGCACATTCGGGGTGATGTGAATCTGGCGTGGCCGCAGGCCGAGATCGCGGTGATGGGACCGAAAGGCGCCGTCGAAGTTCTTTTCCGCAAAGAGATCGCCGCCGCCGACGACCCACAGGCGGTCACCGAAGCGCGTATCGAGGAGTACCGCCAGAAGTTCGCGCATCCGTACATCGCGGCTGCGCGCGGGTACGTGGACGACGTCATCGACCCCCGAGAGACCCGACCGCGCCTCATTAATGCACTCGACATGCTTCAGAACAAGCGCGACGAGAACCCTACGCGAAAGCATGGCAACATCCCGCTCTAGAATGCGACATTCAGCACGCATCAGCTCTCGCGCTCCCAGCCGCTCTCGCGGAGCACTTCCGCCGATGGGACAACCCTCCCAAGCGCCCGCGCATCCCAATCGGTAGCAAGTCAGGAGAGCAGAAATTCCACCCCAGGGAGGAACGATTCATGAAAAAAGCCCGCCTCAAATTGATGCTGCGGGTGGCCGGCATCGCCGCGGCCGCCTCTACGATCTCAGCCCCCACTGCCTCCGCGCAGAACACGGCCGACTGCCGATGCGTCGACCGCGACGGTAACGAGATAGAGACATGCTCATGCTTCGACGTGAGCCCACTCCGGGAGCTGGTCCGGGGCTTCGCTCCAACGACGGGTGCCCGCCCGCGCATCGGGATCTACGTGGACCAGCGGCAGAGCGCCAGAATCGATGCGAGCGGCGTCCGGGTTACGGCGCTCATGGAAGACGGTCCAGCCGCGGAAGCCGGAATACGTGAGGGCGACCTGATCACATCGGTGGACGGCCACTCGCTGTTAGAGCCGCTTTCGGGAAATGCGGAGGACCACTTCGATGTCGACCAGTCGATTCCCGCACAGCGACTGCTCGCGATCTCTGCTGATCTCGAGCCCGGCCAGAAGGTCGAGGTAGAGTACGTGCGGAGGGGCGAGACCCAGACCGCCACGGTGGAGGCGCGGGAGTTAGTCCGACGGAGAAGGGTCCGTATCGATGTGCCGAGGTACGACGTCCACCGGTACCCGGGTCCCGACGCGTCCGGATGGATCGGCGGCGACTACACGATGAGAGATGACGTCTTCTCCCTCTTCTCCCAGAGCGTCCACGGGATCGAGCTCATGGCGATGAAGAAGGGGCTCGCCTCCTACTTCGGCACGGAAGGCGGAGTGCTCGTCACGAACGTGGACGAGAATGCGACGCTCGCACTCGAGCCGGGTGACGTCATTCTCCGGATCGGCGACCGAGAGACGTCGGGGCCAGGTAGGGTCCTCCGCATCCTGAGCACGTACGACGAGAACGAGGAGGTCACCCTGCGCATCATGCGTAATCATGACGAGATGACAGTCACAGGGCGCCTAGGCGGCTGACATATGGGAGATTAACTTCGGGCTGCACGATCCCCGAGTCACTGTACCGATCACCCTCCTAGGCAGCCGCCAACGTGATCCGATCTCTGCTCGTCGCCAACCGCGGTGAGATCGCGGTGCGCATCGTGCGCGCGGCACGCGAGAGAGGGATCCGGACCATAGCTGTCTTTTCCGAGCCTGATCGCCTCGCGCCTCATGTGCTCGAGGCGGATGAGGCGTACCCGATCGGGCCGGCTGCGTCTGGCGAGAGCTACCTCAGAGCGGACAAGCTGATCGAAGTCGCCAAAACGTCGGGCGCCGAAGCGATCCACCCCGGGTACGGCTTCCTCGCGGAGCGAGTCTCGTTCGCGCGTGCGGTCGAAGACTCCGGGCTGATCTTCGTCGGGCCTAGCGCCGAGACGATCGCGGCGATGGGGGACAAGACCGAGGCGAGGCGGCGAATGGCCGACGCGGGAGTGCCGATCGTTCCGGGCCTTACAGAGGCGGTCTCCGACGCGGGAGAAGCCGCCGCCGCCGCCGTTCAGATCGGCTTTCCCGTGCTGCTCAAGGCCTCCGCGGGGGGCGGGGGCAAGGGCATGCGCGTGGTCGAGGCCGAGCCTGACGTCGAGCGGGCCTTCGAGGCCGCCCAGCGCGAAGCGCTCGCCGCGTTCGGCGACGACTCGGTGTATCTGGAGCGATATCTGGACCAACCCCGACACATCGAAATCCAAGTGCTGGGCGACGCTCACGGCAACTTGGTGCACCTGGGCGATCGTGAGTGCTCCATCCAGCGCCGGCACCAAAAGCTCATCGAAGAGGCGCCTTCACCGGTCCTGAGCCCCGAGGCACGTGCAGCCATGGGCGAAACGGCGGTTCGAGCCGCGAGGGCCGTCGACTACCGTAGCGCGGGCACGGTCGAGTTCCTGTACCAGGACAGAGAGTTCTTCTTCCTAGAGATGAACACACGCCTCCAGGTCGAGCACCCGATTACCGAGCTCGTTACCGGGTTGGACGTCGTCGACTGGCAGCTGCGCATCGCCTCTGGCGAGCTCCTGGACTTTCGTCAGGAAGATGTAAAGCTGAACGGGCACTCCATCGAGTGCCGAATCGTCTCTGAAGACCCCTCGGCGGGCTTTCTGCCCTCGACCGGCGTCATCACACGGCTCGAAACGCCGACCGGCCCCGGGGTACGCTGGGACGGAGGTGTCGTCGAAGGCTTCCAGATTTCGCCGCACTATGACCCGTTGCTAGGAAAACTCATCGTGCATGCACCGACTCGCGAGGCAGCGATCTCGCGCATGGCGCGAGCGCTCGACGCGCTCGTGCTCATCGGTGTGGAAAGCAGCGCGCCGTTCCATCGACGTGTGATGGACGAGGCGGACTTTCGCTCCGGCTCCTTCTCGGTGCGGTACCTTGAGCGACACCCCGAGCTGGTGGAACTCGCCGACCCGGAAGACGCGCTTCGGGCGGCCGGCGTGGCCGCCGCTCTGCTCGAAGAAGAGCACCGTCGGCTGCACCGCACGGCACGGATCGGCGTGAACGGGAGTAACGCGATCTCAGCGTGGCGCGCAGCTGGCTGGCCTTGGCGGCGGAAGCGAACATGAGCGATGCCCCAGCTACTCGACACGCCCTGGCCGACGTGCACGTACGCGCCGTCGCCTCGAACGGGTCCGGCGTCGCGGACCTACCAGATGGAAGAGTGGTCTTCATACCGCGAACGGCTCCGGGAGACCACGCGCGTGTGCGGCTGGGCAAGGTCAAGCGCAGGTGGGCGCAGGCCTCGGTAGTCGAGTTGCTCGAGCACGCCCCGAACCGCATCGACGCCCCTTGTGCGCTCTTCGATACGTGTGGCGGATGCGCGCTCCAGCACCTGCCGTACGAAGACCAGCTCGAATGGAAGAGCCTCTTCGTCTCGGATGCCATGAAGCGCATCGGAGGCCTCGAAGTCGATCCGCTAACCGTGCTCCCATCGCCAGAAGTCTTTGGGTACCGGAACCGGGTCAGTTATTCTCTGCGCCGCCTCCGGGGCGGGCGAGTCGTGGCGGGCTTCCATGCCCTCGGGCGGCCGGCTCACGTGATCGACGTCGCGGATGAGTGCCTGCTTCCCGAGGCTTCGCTCCGGATTGCTTGGACGGCGCTTCGGGAGGGTTGGGGCGGCGGCGCGCGTCATCTTCCACGGGCAGGTCGGCTACGGCTGACGCTTCGCAGCGCGGGCGATGGGGTAGCGCTCGTCGTCGACGGTGGCGCGTCCGGGTGGAGCGCCGGCGACCTTGGCGAGTCGGTGCCCGCTCTCGAAGCGATCTGGCACCGACCCGGCGGGGCGACAAGAGCGACACTCGTTCATGGATCTGAGGCCGTCACCCCAGGGTGCTCCGATGCGTCGCGGTGGGTGGGGGACAGCTTCCTCCAGGTGAACACGGCGCTTGGCGATGCGCTTCGTGACTTCGTGCTGCTGCGAGCGCAAGAGGCAAACCAGGTGGTGGATGCATATTGCGGCGTCGGGGCATACGCGAGAGAGCTCGCACGACGCGGTGCCAAGGTGACGGGCATCGAAGTGGACCCTGCCGCGTGCGCTGCGGCCTTGACCGATGCTCCGGACACACTCAGCATCGTGCAGGGGCGCGTCGAGGAACGGCTCGCGGCCGTGCTACCGACTGATCTGCTCATCCTCAACCCACCGCGGTCGGGCGTGCACGACTCGGTGCCGGACGTCATCCGCGCATCCGCACCCGGCCGCGTGATCTACGTGAGTTGCGACCCGGCTACGCTGGCCCGGGACGTGGCCCGCCTCATCGACGCATACACGCTGGTTGAGATCCAGGCCTTCGATTTCTTCCCCCAGACCGCACACGTGGAGACCGTCGCGGTGCTCGCCCGATCGGGAGATAATGCATGATCTACCACGTCGCCATCGGTGAGCGCACGATTGAAGTGAAGCTCGGCCCGGACGGAGTCGAGATCGACGGGGTGGCCGTGGACGTCGATCTCGCGGGTCTAGAGGGGAATGCGGGGCGCAGCCTTCTCATGGATGGCGCCTCCTATCGAGTGCTCGCACGCCGGGAGAGCAGAGGGCGATGGGACCTGCATGTGGGAGGCAGCCGGTTCCAGGCTGAGGTGCTCGACGAACGCGCCATGGCGATTCGGGAGATCACCGCGGCCGTATCGGGACCTGTGGGACCCAGCCAAGTGCGGGCACCGATGCCTGGCCTGGTGGTTCGCATTGAAGTATCGGTGGACGACATCGTCACGGCCGGACAGGGAGTGGCCATCGTAGAGGCGATGAAGATGGAAAACGAGCTTACCGCGGAAGTGGAGGCGCGTGTCTCCGCAGTGCTTGTCGCGCAGGGAGACGCCGTCGAGAGGGACCAGGTGCTCGTCGAGCTCGCCGCCCTGGAGCCGGACGCCCCGTGATCAAGCCCGTCCCGGAGAGGCGAGATGTCTGACGGCGAAGACACCAGGCCCGAGGTGACGACCGACAGCGGGATCGAGGTCGAGCCGTGCTACGGTCCCCAAGACGCCTCAAGTCAGCCGGGCGCCTTTCCCTTCACGCGCGGAATCTATGCGGACATGTACCGGGGTCGGGTGTGGACGATGCGCCAGTACGCCGGTTTCGGTACGGCAGAGGAAACCAACGAGCGCTTCCGATATCTGCTCGACCGCGGCCAGACCGGCCTCTCGGTTGCCTTCGACCTGCCAACGCAGATGGGGCACGACTCGGACGCAGCGATGGCCCAAGGCGAGGTGGGGCGCGTGGGAGTCGCCGTCGATTCGCTCGCGGACATGCGGCGACTCTTCGACGGCATCCGTCTCGACGATGTCTCCACATCGATGACGATCAACTCGACGGCGTCGATTCTCCTGGCCCTGTACGTCGCGCTCGGCGACGAGCAAGGCGTACCCCGGGACTCGCTCGCCGGCACGGTGCAGAACGACGTGCTCAAGGAGTACATCGCGCGAGGCACGTACATCTATCCGGTGGACCCGAGCCTAAGGCTCGTCTCGGACATCATCGTATTTTGCGCTCGCGAGATTCCGCGGTGGAACCCGATCTCGATCTCCGGCTACCACATCCGGGAGGCCGGGTCTACGGCTCCTCAGGAGGTCGCGTTCACATTTGCCGATGGGCTCGAGTACGTGGCAAGGGCGATCAGCGCCGGGCTCGACATCGAGTCGTTCGCGCCCCGGCTTTCCTTCTTCTTCGCGGCGCACAACGATTTGCTCGAGGAAGTAGCGAAGTTCCGGGCGGCCCGCCGGTTGTGGGCGAAGCTGCTCAAGGAGCGCTACGGCGCCTCCGACGAGTCGTGCCGGCTCCGCTTCCACACGCAGACCGGCGGCTCGACGCTGACAGCCCAGCAGGCGCTCAACAATGTGGTTCGGGTCACCGTACAGGCGCTGGCCGCCACGCTGGGCGGTACCCAGTCGCTACACACGAACGGCTTCGACGAGGCCCTCGCGCTCCCCACGGAGGGATCCGCAAAGCTCGCTCTCCGTACCCAGCAGATCATTGCTGCGGAATGCGGTGTCACACGCACGGCTGACCCGCTCGGCGGTTCGCACTACATAGAGGCGCTCACGGACGAGATCGAGCGACGCGCCGTCGAATATCTCGACGCCATCGATGAGCTCGGTGGAGCCGCGGAGGCAATCGACTACATGGCGGAGGAGATCCACCGCGCGGCATACGCCTTCCAGATGGATATCGAGTCCGGTGAGCGTCCAGTGGTCGGGGTGAATCGACACACCGAGGACGAGGAGCCTGGGCGCGGCGCCGGCCAACCCGACTATTCCGCGCTCGAGCGTGGTCAAATCGAACGCCTCACCGCCGTCAAAGGCGAGCGCGACGACGCCGAGGTGCGGGCTCGTCTCGTCGCGATCCGCGACGGGGCTCGCGGCACCGGTAACCTGTTGCCTTCTATCATCGACGCGGTGAAAGCCGGGGTGACACTGGGCGAAATCAGCGACGGGCTGCGGGCCGAGTGGGGCGTGTTCGACGGGTAGGCGGTCCAGCCCAGGGCAGTTACGTTCCGGGGCCGTATCTACCGCGGCGATGAGCCCCTTTCTTGCCCGGTTTCCGCGTATGCCCACGTACGACTACCGCTGCCCGAACGAGCACCTCTTCGAGGTCTTCCAGAGAATGTCCGACGACCCCGTGTCGGAATGTCCCGAATGCGGGGCCGATGCCCGACGTCAGATCTCGGGTGGCGCCGGCTTCCTCTTCAAGGGCGACGGTTTCTACATCACCGAAAATCGCTCCGAGGACTACAAGAAAAAGGCGTCCGCTGAGACGTCGTCGTCGGGCCCGTCCAAGGACCTGTCTTCAGGTGCCTCGTCGGGTGGCTCGGACTCGTCCTCGTCTTCAGGATCCCCCTCGTCTTCGGATTCTTCGTCCTCCAGTGGCGGCGGCGACTCGGGTTTCTCCACGTCCACGAGCTCGTCCTCGGACACCTGATCGATGAGCCACGACAAGATTCGGACCGCGCTGGGCGCGGTGCTGAAGGACATGGGTGTCGTGGAGCCTACCGTGCAGCTGGAGCGGCCTCGAGACCGGGGTCACGGCGACGTCGCTAGCAATGTGGCGATGGCGCTTGCGCGGGAGCTAAAGCGGCCCCCCCGCCAGATTGCCGACCAGATCGTGGAGCGGCTTGACCTAGAGGCCGCGGGGGTTGAAGCCGTGGAGATCGCTGGGCCGGGCTTCCTCAATTTCCGGGTGTCGTCCGGGGTGATGGCGTCCGTGCTCCATGACATTCTCGCCTGCAATGAGTCGTGGGGGCGGAGCGAGATTGGCGGCGGAGCGCGCGTAATGGTCGAGTTCGTTTCCGCGAACCCGACCGGACCCCTGCACATCGGCCATGGCCGCCAAGCAGCGCTCGGGGACGCGATCTGCTCGCTTCTGACCTGGACCGGCTGGGACGTGCATCGCGAGTTCTACTATAACGATGGCGGCCGGCAGATGGAGCTGCTCGCCCTCAGCGTGTACGCACGCTATCTGGAGCACTTCGGTGGCGAGGCGGAGATCCCCGAAGGCGGGTATCACGGCGGGTACGTCGTTGAGATTGCGGAGCGCCTGGCCGACAAAGTCGGAGAGAAATACCGGGAGGGCGTCAGCGAGAAGGAACTGGACGAGATCCGAGCCCTCGCGGTACGCGTCCTCCGTGCGGAACAAGACCGCGACCTCAACGACTTCGGGGTCTTCTTCGACGAGTACTACCTCGAGTCGTCACTCTACAGCGAAAGCCGCGTAGATGCCGCCATCCAGGCTCTTAAGGATACGGGGCTCGTGTACGAGCACGAGGGAGCGACCTGGCTCAAGACGACGGAGTTCGGTGACCAGAAGAACCGGGTCATGGTTCGCAGCAACGGGCTTCCCACCTACTTCTTGCCCGACGTCGCCTACCACCTCCACAAGTGGCAGCGTGGCTTCCACCGGGTCATCAACGTGCAAGGGTCGGATCACCACGGAACTGTTGACCGCGTACGCGGCGGTACGCAAGCGCTCGGCATGCCCGAGGGATACCCCGAGTACGTGCTGCACCAGATGGTGCGCGTCACGCGGGACGGACAGGAGGTGAAGTTCTCAAAGCGCGCGGGCGCTGCACTCTCTCTGCGCGAGCTGTACGACGAGGTCGGAGTCGACGTCACGCGCTACTTCTTCCAGATGCGGAAGCCGGACGCACAGATGCTCTTCGATGTCGACGTGGCCCTGGACCAGTCCGACAAGAATCCGGTGTACAAGGTTCAGTACGCACATGCCCGCATGTGCTCGATTTTCGCGAAGGCGGGAATCGACGCCGAGTCGATCGAAGCAGGCGCGACGGATCTGAGCGTTCTCGACCATGAACTCGAGCGCGAGCTCGTCAAGAACCTCGGCGAGTTCACAGAAGCGCTCGAGCGTTCTGCCCGACAATCGACACCCCACGTGCTCTGCGAGTACCTCGAGCAGACGGCAGGCGCGACGAACGGGTGGTATCATGCCGGCAACCCGAGCCGGAACCCCGAGTTCGCGGTGCTGTCTGAAGACCCCGAGTTACGTCAGGCTCGTCTCGTTCTCGCTCGCGCGGTGCAGGTCGTGCTGAGGAACGGGCTCGCAGTGCTCGGCATTTCAGCGCCCACACGGATGGACCGTGCGGTTCTGGACCAAGAGCGCTAGGTAGAATCTTCTCGAGTTGATGACATGTCGATTCTCTGCGTAGGTAGCGTCGCACTCGACTCGGTTGAGACGCCGTTCGCCAAAGCCGAACGCGTCGTGGGCGGCTCGGCTGTCTTTTTCGCGTCGGCGGCGACACTGTTCGCGCCAGTTCGCGTCGTGGGCGTCGTGGGCAACGACTACCCGCTTGACGAGCTGGACTTCCTGGCGAACCGGGGAGCCGACCTCTCCGGCATCGAAGAGCGGGTAGGCAAGAGCTTCTTCTGGGCCGGACGCTATCACTCGGATCTGAACGGCCGTGACACCCTCGCTACCGAGCTCGGGGTATTCGCGGATTTTCAACCCAAGATTCCCGAGCCGTTCCGTCAGTCGCGCTGCATCTTTCTGGGCAACATCGACCCCAGGTTGCAGCATGACGTGCTCGACCAGGTGCATTCTCCCGAGGTGATCGCGTGCGATACGATGAACTACTGGATCGACGGGAGCCGAGAATCGCTCGTCTCTCTGCTCAACCGTGTCCACATCCTCATGGTCAACGACGAGGAGGCACGCCAGCTCGCCGACGAACCGAATCTGCTGAGAGCGTCACGCTGGATCCGGGAGCGTGGCCCCGACATCGTCTTGGTGAAGAAGGGGGAACACGGCGCGATCCTCTTCGCGGACGACTGGCTCTTCTTCGTGCCAGGGTTCCCGTTGGAAGACGTCTTCGATCCGACAGGCGCGGGGGACGCGTTCGCGGGAGGCTTCACGGGTCACATCGAGCGGTCGGGATCGCTGGATACGGCTGACCTTCGGCGCGCGATGGTCTATGGATCCGTGATGGGCTCGTTCGCCGTCGAGCGCTTCAGCGTTGGTGGCTTGATCGATCTGACACCCGAAGCCATCGCGGAACGCATGTCGAGCTTCCATGAGATGACCGCGTTCGAGGCGCATGTAGAGGTGGAGCAACGTGTCTGAACCGCTGAGCTACCGCGATGCCGGCGTAGATCTCGACGCCGCGGAACGCACCAAGGCGGGCCTGAAAGACCTCGTCACTTCTACGGCGGATCGCTTCACTCTCTCCGAGTTGGGCTCATTTGGGGGGTTGTACCAGGTGCCCGAAGGCGAGGACACGCAGGTGCTCGTCTCCAGCGCAGACGGCGCCGGAACGAAATTGAAGCTCGCCTTCGCGACGGGACGGCACGACACGATAGGCCAGTGCCTCGTGAACCACTGCGTCAACGACATCCTGGTGCAGGGAGCGCGCCCCATCTTCTTCCTCGACTATCTCGCGACGGGAGAGATGGACGAGCATGTCGTCAACGAGGTCGTGCGGGGCGTCGCGCTCGCCTGCAAGGCGAACGCCTGCGCGCTTCTGGGCGGCGAGACCGCTCAAATGACGGATTTCTACGCCGCTGGCGAGTACGACCTCGCAGGCTTCATAGTCGGGATCGTCGACAGGAACCGCATCATCGACGGCTCGCGCATCAAGAGCGGCGACCTGCTGGTCGGCCTGGACTCGTCCGGCCTTCACACCAACGGGTACACGCTCGCGCGCCGCATCGTATTCGACGTGATGCACCTCAGCGTGGGAGAGGAGCTCCCTGCCACCGGGCGCTCCGTCGGCGACGAACTTCTGACCGTGCACCGGAGCTATCTGCCTGTCTTCCTGGGGCTGCTCGAGGCCAACGTCATCCGCGGGCTGGCGCATGTGACAGGGGGTGGTATCCCGGGAAATCTGCCGCGGGTCCTACCTGAGGGGCTCGGTGCCTCGGTCGAGCGCGCGAGCTGGCAGGTGCCACCGGTATTCCAGACGCTTCAAGACGCCGGCAACGTCGACCGTTACGAGATGGACCGCGTCTTCAATATGGGTATCGGCATGATCGCGGTCGTGGGCGAGGGCGATGTTCAGGCCGTGGTCTCCGCCGCGGCTGCGCACGGCATCGGCTCGCGGGTCGTCGGCCGGATCGAGCCCGGCGGCGGCGTCGAATACCAGTGATGCGGCACCTTGCGTGGGGCGCCTGCCTCGCTCTCGTCCTGGCGGTCCCCTTCTCGCCGGGGCTCGCCGCGCAGGACGTGACCAGCCTATCCGACCGTTGCCAGTCGGTTGCACCTACGTCGACAATCCGGTGTCTCGAGGGAGCTGTCGCGTCCCAGGCATTACTCGGCCAGACTGGGCTGCTCGCTGGACTCGGGTCCGAGATCGCGGGAAGCCCGACCACGCTCGGGCGGCGGATCGGCAGCACACCCCGAGTCGCGCTCTCGATCCGCGCCGGCGGTCTGTATGCGCGGCTGCCAGACCTGACAGACCGCCAGAATGCGCGCGCGAGGGAGGCCAGATTCTTCCTACCCACGCTGCACGGCAGCGTGGCTCTCGGAGTATTCGACGGGTTCCGCTTGATGCCGACCGTGGGGGGGCTTCTGTCAGTGGACCTGCTCGCTCAGTCGAGCATGCTCTTCCTCCCGAAGGGGCAGGGCTTCGACGGGCGGGTTGGCTCTCTCTCTCTCGGCGCGCGCTTCGGCATCCTGCGGGAATCATTCACGCTGCCGGGCATCACGCTCTCCGCTTCGCGGAGGTTGCTCGGTGTCGTCCGCCTGGGAAGCGTCCCACTCGGCGATCCGACCGAGGTAAAGGTCGACCCAAGCGTCTCCTCGTATCGTCTGACGGTCGGGAAGGACCTTTTCGCGGTCGGCTTCCTTCTGGGCACGGGATGGGACATGTATTCGACTGATGCAAGGATCGGTGTCGCGGACGATGTCACCGGTAGCATCACCGTGGAGGCGCTGCTGAAAGCGAGCCGAGCTCTCTTCTTCGCGGGCGCATCGCTGAACTTCCTGGTCTTGCAGTTGTCGGCGGAGCTCGGGTGGGTCGAGGGGTTATCGGCACTCTCCGGCTACAGCGGCGCGGAGTTCGATCCTACTCGGGGGTCCTTGTTCGGGAGCCTCGCGGCGCGGCTGACGATCTAGCACTCTATTGGCCATGGACGATCCGACCATGGACAGCCTACCGCTCACTCGCGAGGACGAGGCCCACCTCGAGTGGGCAAGAACACTCGCACGGCGTGGCTGGGGGCGTGTGCACCCCAATCCGCTCGTGGGCTGTGTGATCGTGCGGGACGGACGTCTGGTGGGGCAGGGGTATCACCGTGAATTCGGTGGGCCGCACGCCGAGATCGTTGCGCTCGAGGAAGCACGCAGTCGCGCCGAAGGTGCGACCGCCTTTGTGAGCCTCGAGCCGTGCGACCACGATGGCAAGACCCCTCCATGCGCGAATGCACTTGTGCGCGCGGGAGTGTCTCGCGTCATCTACGGCGTCGCCGAGCCTGGGGCCCGAGCGGGCGGAGGCGGTGACACGTTGCGCCATGCCGGGGTCGAGGTCGTGGGCCCGGTGTGGGGTGAGCAGGTCGGGCGGGCCGAGAATCCCGTGTTCTTCCACACCCAGACCTACGAGACTCCGTTCGTCGCCTTGAAGCTTGCGATGAGCCTGGACGGGCGCATCGCCTCGGCTCCGGGGGAGCGCACCCGCATCAGTGGGCTGGAATCGGAGCGGGAGGTGCACCGTCTCCGCACGGGTTTCGACGCCGTGCTCGTAGGTAACGGCACGGTTCGGGTTGACAATCCCCGCCTCACCGTACGCATGGTCCCCCCTGGCCGCACCCCAGTGCGGCGGCTGATCCTCGACGCTCACGCCAAGCTACCGACAAACGCGGCGCTTTTCGCGGACGTCGCGGACACACCAGTACACGTGTTCACGCGCCAAGACCTCGACGAAGGAGACATCGAGCGGCTGGAATGCGCTGGCGCGCAGGTTCACCCTGTCCCGCACGGCGCGAACGGGCTCGACTTGGGAGCGGTGCTGAGCGTCGCTTGGGAAATAGGAACAGAATCAATTCTCTGTGAGGGCGGCGCGCGCCTGGCCGGCAGCCTTCTCCGGGAGGACCGCGTGCAGCGACTTTACTTCATCATCGCGCCCATCACTCTTGGCTCCCGAGGTGTATCCGCGTTCTTCGAGGAAGCAGGAACCGTCGACTGGAGTCGTTTCTCTCCGGCGTTGGCTCCCCAGACCCACGGCCGCGATACGCTCATTGTGTTGGACAGAGAGGGCGGCTGATGTTCACTGGTATCGTGACGAGTACGGGCTCGTTAGCACGGATCGAGATGCTGGACTCGACTCGTAGGCTCTGGATAGAGGCGCCCCAGATCGCCTCCGAGCTCCGCGCCGGCGGTTCGGTCGCTGTCGACGGGGCGTGCCTAACCGCCACGGTCGTCGAGGAGACGAACTTCACGGTCGATGTCATCGGCACGACGCTCGAACGGACCGTCGCCGGATCCTACCAGGAAGGGCAGCGACTCAACCTTGAGCAAGCCATGGTGTTGGGTGACCATTTAGACGGGCATCTCGTTCAGGGACATATAGATGGCATTGGTCATCTGATTCACATTGCGAAGGACGGTGAGTATTGGCTGATGGACTTCGAGGTCCCCCCGGGGGTGTTCGACCTGACCGTAATGCACGGATCGATCACGCTCAATGGGGTAAGCCTCACCGTCAGCGATATGCTACCGAATCGGGTTTGCCGGATCGGGGTGATTCCGTTCACGTATGAGCATACGAATCTCGGTAACCTCACGGCCGGCACACCCGTCAACGTCGAGGGTGACATGATCGGCAAATACGTCGACCGAATCCTCGCGAGCCGCGGGAACCCGGAGAGGAACAGATCATGAAGCTCGACCGCGTCGAAGAGGCCATCGAGGAAATTCGCCTGGGGCGGATGGTAATCGTGGCGGACGACGAAGATCGAGAGAACGAGGGCGACTTGGTAATGGCCGCGGCGATGGTCACGCCCGAAGACGTGAACTTCATGCGCAAGCATGCGGGGGGCCTCATCTGCGTGACCCTCACGCCCGAGCGCGCAGACGATCTCGAACTTCCACCCATGTCCGACAGAAACACCGATCCCCAGGGCACCGCGTTCACGATCGCGGTCGACGCCCACGAACGCTTCGGAGTCACGACCGGGATCAGCGCGCACGACCGCGCGAAGACCATCGAAGTCCTGACGAACCCCGAGACCGTGCCTGGTGATCTCCGCCGGCCCGGGCACATGTTCCCGCTCCGTGCAAAGGCTGGTGGCGTCTTGCGCAGGGTTGGCCAAACCGAAGCCGCAGTCGACCTCGCGACGCTCGCGGCGCTTCCCCCCGTTGGCGTCATCTGCGAGATCCTCAACGAGGACGGCACGATGGCGCGTCGTCTCCAACTGGAGGCCTTCGCCCAAGAACACGGGCTCAAGTTCATCACTGTCGCTCAGCTCGTAGCGTATCGGCTGACGAAGACACGCATCATCCAACGCATGGCCCAGGCTGCACTGCCGACACGCTTCGGGGACTTCCGGGTCGTCGCGTATGAGAGCATCCTCGACCATCGCGAGCATCTCGCGCTTGTGAAGGGCGACATCATTGGGAAGGGAAACGTGCTGGTGCGGGTGCATTCCGAGTGCATGACGGGGGACGTCTTCGGCTCCGCGCGGTGCGATTGCGGAGAGCAGTTGACTGCCGCGATGCGTCAGATCGAAGAAGAGGGGCAAGGCGCCCTCATCTATCTGCGCCAGGAGGGCCGCGGCATCGGTCTTGTCAACAAGCTCAGGGCCTATGAGCTGCAGGACGAAGGCATGGACACGGTCGAGGCCAATAGAAGGCTCGGCTTCAAGCCCGACCTCCGCGACTACGGCATCGGCGCGCAGATCCTCCTGGATCTCGGGCTGCACTCGATCCGGCTACTGACGAACAACCCCCGCAAGATTGTCGGCCTCGACGGCTACGACATCGAGATTACCGGTCGTGAACCTCTCGTGGTAGATCCGGGCGAGCACAACGAGCGGTACCTCGAGACCAAGCGCTCGAAGCTCGGACACCTCCTGTGAGCACCGACGGTTCTTTCGTCGACAACTTAAGAGGTTCATCGCGCGCAGCCGGCCTCCGGCTCGCGATCGTGGTGAGTCGCTTCAACGCCGACGTCACGGACCGTCTTCTGAAGGGCGCGCTCACATGCCTCGAGGAGCACGGCGGCGTGCGCGACGACCTAGAGGTCATCCACGTGCCGGGAGCGTGGGAGCTACCGCCGACGGCTGCCCGCATTGCCCAGCTCGATCGGCACGACGCGATCGTCGCGCTGGGCTGTGTGATCCGCGGTGACACACCCCACTTCGACTACGTGTGTAGGGAGGCCTCGGCGGGCTTGGGCACAGTCGCCCGCTTGGCATCGATTCCCGTGCTTTTCGGCGTATTGACCACGGACGACCACGCACAGGCGCTGTCGCGCGCGGGAGATGGGAAGGACAACAAGGGGTATGAGGCCGCGCTTGCCGCACTCGAGATGGTGAGCGTGTACAGGGCTCTGGAAGGGTGATCGCAAAGGGGAGTGAGCCGCCCGACCCACGCCATACGGCGTGGGTGCCCCGCGCTTGCTCGCGTTCAGGCAAGGAACGACAAGGAGTCGTAGCCTAGCGGGCACCGCCGCCGAAGGCGGTGGTCCGACGAAGAGAGACGATGGATCAACTTTCCGATCACCCTTACTAGGCCGTCGGTGACCGAATCCGAACGTCACGGGCTTGCCGCGCGCATCGATCGCGGCCGGGCGCGGGCGTGGTTGCTTCAGATCCACTACCGATGGGAAAGCGCGAGTTTCGACGGGAGCCTTCGAGACGCGCTCGCG
The DNA here is from genome assembly GCA_965226625.1 of Longimicrobiales bacterium. Lineage (GTDB taxonomy): Bacteria > Gemmatimonadota > Gemmatimonadetes > Longimicrobiales > Gaopeijiaceae > UBA1138. The sequence goes on along the minus strand of CBDDDK010000003.1, from coordinate 779,985 downwards.
GATACCGCCGCTACTCGGAGAATCTCGCCTCGCAGACTTCCGTACATCCGCTCGGTGCTCGGGCTACTCGATGAACATCTCGATGAAGTGGATGCGACCGTGGCGAGCGCGCTGGACAACTGGAGACTCGAGCGGGTCTCGAAGATCGATCGCGCGATCCTTCGCATCGGAGCCGTCGAGATTATGTACGTCGAGGGAGTTCCCCCGAAGGTCTCGATCCAGGAAGCGATTCGGCTCGCGGAAGCGTACGGCGGCCCGGACTCGCCGCGATTCGTGAACGGCGTGCTCGACGCAGTCTTCAAGAGGCATGAGGGTCATCCGTCGTGAACGGAACCGCGCGGATGCGCATGCTGGTCGTGAATTGGCTCGACCGGCAAAACCCTCAAGCCGGAGGAGCAGAGGCGCACCTCCACGAGATATTTGGGCGCCTCGCGCGGCGCGGCCATGAGATCACTCTCCTGGCCTCCGGTTGGAAGGGCTGCGATCACCGCGCCGAGGTCGATGGGATCGAAGTCCACCGTACCGGTGCGCGCTACACGTTCTCGCTCGCGGCACCCCGATACTTCTGGCGCCAGCTAGGAGACAGACCCTTCGACGTCGTCGTCGAGGACCTAAACAAGGTGCCCCTCTTCACGCGGTACTGGACGCCAACACCGGTGGTCGCGTTGATCCACCATCTCTTCGGCGCGACCGCGTTCCAAGAGGCCTCGTTTCCGCTGGCGGCAGCGACATGGTTGCTCGAACGGCCGATCCCGCTCGTCTTCCGGACCACACCCACCATCGCCGTGTCGGCGAGCACTCGGGAGGACCTGGGGCGCAGAGGTCTCGACGCGAGCCGCATCGAAGTGATTCCGAACGGGATCGATCTGGAGCGCTATTCACCCCACCCCGACGGCGCCCAAACGGCGGAGCCTTCTCTGCTTTACCTAGGGCGCCTGAAGAAGTACAAGCGTGTCGACCTTCTCATGCGTGCGGTAGCTCTGCTCGCTTCCGAAGGCTTGGAGGTGACGCTCCGAGTGGGAGGGAGCGGCAACGATCGTCCGCGACTCGAGAAGGTCGCACGCGATCTCCGCCTGGCGGATAGGGTCCACTTCCTGGGTTTCGTGGAGGAAGAGGAGAAGCTCGATCTGTTCCGAACGTCTTGGCTGCACGCGCTGACGTCGCCGAACGAGGGATGGGGCATCTCGATCATGGAGGCGAGCGCCTGCGCCACACCCAGCGTAGCGAGCGACGCCCCCGGTCTCCGCGAAAGCGTAGTGGACGGAGAGACCGGGCTGCTGGTGCCTCACGGAGACGTGCGTGCACTCGCCAACTCGATCGCGTTATTGATCAACGATGACGTGCGGCGACGGGCGATGGGCCGGCAGGCACGGAGCTTCGCGGAGCAGTACTCGTGGGACGCATCCGCGGACCAGATGGAGGCGTTCCTCCGTCGGGTGGTGGCCGCATCGGCGCTCGGCTAGTTTTTAGGAGGGCGGTCTCCTAACGATCCCTTCGGGAGGTTCTCGTGAGAGTCCAGATCACGGCGCGGCACTGCAATGTCCCGGACGCTCTGCTCAGCCGTACCGAGGAGCACATCCAAAAGCTGAGCCGGTACGATTCCCGCATCAGCTCAGCAGAAGTCATCTATACGGAAGAAAAGCGCTCCAGAACGGCTGAAGTGGTCGTTCACATCGACCGCGGAGAGCCTGTCGTGGCGCGTGCCGAGGAGCGTGAGTTCAGGTCCGCGTTAGACAAGGCGATCGATCGGATCACGCGCATGTTGAAGCGAGAGCGACAGCAGCATCGCGATCACCGGGCCCCGCCTCTCCCTGAGAGTGCACCTGAAGCCGAGCCGTCTTGAAGCGTCCCACCCACATTAGACGGCTGTTCGAGAAGTGAGGCCCCACTGACCCCGAAGAGCGTTACGGTCGGGGAGATCCTGGCAGCCAAGCAGCAGATCCTGGGACTCGAGATTCTCACGAAAGCCACGTCGCTCGATCGTGGGGCATCGGATCCCGACGTCACGTCGCCGGGCCTCGCGCTCGCCGGCCACACCACGCGTACGCCTCGTGGACGCATGTGGGTGTTCGGCGAGACCGAGATGACCTACCTCGCGGCGCTCCCCGATGCGGACGCTCGCGGCCGCCTTGCGGTTCTGTTCAGCTTCGACGTGCCGGCGGTCTTCGTCACGAAGGGTCAGCAGGTCTCTGAGCGCTTTCTCGAGGAAGCCAACTCCGCGGGTGTCCCCGTTCTCCGTTGCGGCGTGTCGACCAAGGAGTTCTACCTGCGCATCAAGCCGTTTCTCGAGCTCACGCTGGCACCGACCACGACGCTACATGGCTCGCTCGCCGACGTGTACGGGGTCGGCCTGCTGTTCGTCGGCGACAGCGGCGTGGGAAAGAGCGAATGCGTGCTCGACCTCGTGGAGCGAGGGCACCGCCTCGTGGCGGACGACCTCGTACTCGCCTCCAAGCAGGGAAACGACGTGCTCATCGGACGGGGACACGAACGCCAGAAGCACCATATGGAGATCCGGGGCATCGGCATCATCGACGTCCCGGCACTTTTTGGTGTGCGCGCGATCCGTCAGCAGAAGAGGATCGAGGTGATCGTCTCCCTGGACATGTGGGATAAGCGACGGGAGTACTCCCGCACCGGCATCGAAGACGAATACGAGGACATTCTCGGGGTGTCTATCCCGAAGGTTACCGTGCCACTCAACCCAGGGAAGAACATCACGGTGATCTCCGAGGTCGTGGCTATGAACCATCTGCTGCGGTTCACTGGGGTGAACTCGGCCCAAATCTTCGACGAGAAGCTCAAGCAGTCCCTAGAGCAGGACTATGAGTGAGGCGGAGGGCGCCCTCGGAGTCGTTGTGGGACACGGGGCAATGGCGCAGGGGCTCGTGGACGCGGCACAGCGTATCACTGGCGGAATCGCTAACTGCCTCGCTCCTCTCTCGAACGACGGGAAAGATCCCGAGCAGCTGAAGAGCGAGCTCGACGGCATGGTGGGGGACTCTAGGTCGGTTGTCTTCGTCGACCTGCAGTCGGGTAGCTGCGGCCTGGCTGCTCTGGCGTGCTGCCGAGATTCCGTGCGCAGGGTCGTCGTTTCCGGAGTCAACCTACCCATGCTGCTCGATTTCGCGTTCAATCGTGGGCTGCCGCTCGAGCAGCTGGTACCACGCTTGTTGGAGATCGGCCGTGCATCGATCGCGGCGGTCCCCGCGACCGAGTGACGGTGGAGAATGGCCATTGTCCTCTTCAGGGTCGACGAGCGTCTGATCCACGGGCAGGTGGTCATCGGGTGGGGCCATCAGCTCCGTCCTGACCGATATGCGGTCGTCGACGACGACCTCGCCGGGAGTGATTGGGAGCAGGACCTGTATCGCCTCGGTGCCGGTACCGCCCAAGTCGTCTTCACGACCACGAAGGACGCGCGCGACCGGCTATCCGAGTGGCGGGATGCCCCGCAGCGGACCATCCTACTCACACGGGACGTCACGACCATGTGGCGTCTCGGCACAGGTGGGATGCTGTCAGGGGAAGGAGTTAATCTGGGCGGAATCCACCACGGCCCCGGCCGGCGTGAGGTGCTCACCTATCTCCACTTGACGCCCGAGGACGTAGACCACCTCGTGAATCTCGCCGCAGAGGGTGTGGAAGTAAGCGCCCGCGATCTGCCCGACGCACACCGGGTTCCACTCGAAACACTCCGGGAAATCTGATGGAACTTGCTCTGATCGCCCTGCTAGGCGGAGGCCTGGCGCTGGACGCGACGTCGGTCGGGCAGTTCATGCTGTCCCGGCCCCTCGTGGCTGGCGCGCTCACCGGTTGGATGCTCGGGGACCCGGCGCTCGGCCTCTTGATCGGGACGTTGCTCGAGCTGTATCTGCTCGTCTCATTTCCCAGCGGCGGCGCACAATTCCCGGAGGGGGCGACCGCTACGGTCGTCGCCGTGGCAACCGCGTCGGCGTCCAGCGCACCGGGAGCGATCCCGATCGCGATCGCCGTCGGTCTGTTGTGGGGCCAGATCGGCGGCTTCTCGATCACCGCGCTGCGGAAAGCGAATGGCTTCATCGTGCCGGAGCCCGCCGACTCCCTCAGGGGCACCGAACGAATTGCGGCCGCTCACCTCGCCGCGGTCGGGCTCGACTTCATTCGCGGGGTCCTGATAACGGGGACCGGCGTCGCCATCGGGCGCATGGTCGTCGCACGCGTCGGCGCGCCGTGGCCACTCGGGGAACGCGAGTCCTTCGCGCTGGTGCTCGCGGGAGCCGCGGTGTCGGTGGGAATCTTGCTCCATGACCTCGGCGGCTTCCGGGAGCGCCGCGCGCTCTTCGTCGCAGGTCTTGCTTTGGGCATTGTGGGGGTGAGGCTCCTGTGAGCGCCCTCTCGCGTCGCGCGATCATATCGACGTTCATGCGTTCGTTCCTTGTGCAGGGCTCGTGGAACTACCGTACGATGCTCGGTGCGGGTTTCGCCTTTGCGATGCTGCCCGGTCTGAGGCGAATCTTCGGTGCCGATGCGAAGGCCATGGACGCCGCGGTGCGACGTCACCTAGACCACTTCAACGCGCATCCGTATCTGGCGAACGTGGCACTAGGTGCGGCGCTCAGGCTCGAGGCTGACGGCGCCGATGTACAGACGGTACGCCGCTTCAAGACTGCCGTTCAGGGGCCACTAGGTGGCCTCGGCGATTCCCTCGTCTGGGCGGCATGGTTACCCATGGTATCCATGGCAGGCTTGGCGCTGTGGTGGATCGGACTCCCCGTGTGGGTGGTCGTGGGGCTCTTTCTCGTGCTCTACAACACGGGCCACCTGGCCCTCCGCGTGTGGGGCTTGCGCAGCGGGCTCCGTTACGGACGCGACGTGGCGCGCACGCTCAGGGAAGCGAGATTGGCGCAACTGGGAGAGCGGATCAAGTCGATCGCATCGCTGCTCGTCGGCCTAATCGCCGGGGTCGTGCTGGCCGGCCGGTCAGGACTGAGCGAGGCCGGGCTCCTCTGGGTAGTTGTGGCGATCGTCTGCTTCGTTCTGGGGCTCCTCGTCGGGCATCGCATCTGGAGGCCGGCAGCGATCGCCACCGTTATCGCGATCGTGCTCATCGCTGCATGGGGGGTGGTGCGGTGATCGAGCCCCCACGTGCCGAGAGAGCAATCGAGATCGTGAACCGTGCTGGCATGCACGCACGTCCGGCCGCCGAGTTCGTCAAGCTAGCGGGCAGCTTCGCCTCACGGATTACGGTCGAGAAGGACGGTCTGAAGGTGAACGGAAAGAGCATCATGGGCGTGCTTATGCTGGCGGCCGAACGGGGCTCAACCTTACGAGTCGCCGCCCACGGGGACGATGCCGGACACGCCGTCGATGCTCTGGCCGACCTAGTCGGACGCGGCTTTGAGGAGAACTGATGTCGATCATCCTAGACGGCTCCCCCGCGTCCGAGGGCATCGGCTCCGGGCGCGTCTTCGTGCTCGACTGGGGGGTCCCATCCGTGCCGCATGAAACCCTCGAAGAGGCTGATGCGCCCATAGAAGTTGAGCGATTCCACGAGGCCCGGGAGTGGGCGAAAGCTCGGCTATTCGAGATGAAGGACAGGACGGAGACGCGACTCGGATCGGTTGAGGCCCGGATCTTCGATCCCCAGATCCTGATGCTCGACGACCCGGCGGTGGTGGACGGTACGGTTCGATACATCCAAGAGAATCGGCTGAACGCGCGCAGGGCGTTCGAGTGGCGCATGCTCGAGCTGCAGGCGATGTGGAGTCGCACTTCCCATCCGATGGTGCTCGACCGCTTGAACGACCTCGAGGATCTCATGATCCGGGTGCTTCACCGCCTCTTGGGGGACCACGACCCCACCGATCTCGAAGCTCTCGCCGAGCCCGTGATCATTGTCGCGCCGAACCTAACGCCGAGCCTGGTGGTGCATCTCGACGCGGCATCGGTACTCGGCGTCGCGACCGATCTCGGGACCCGCACCGCGCACTGGGTGATCCTCGCGCGCTCCTTGGAAATCCCGGCCGTCGTCGGCCTGGGCGATGTGTCCAAGAGAGCCGTCGAGGGTCAGCACGCGATCGTCGATGGCCGGATCGGGCGGGTCATACTCGACCCAGACGAAGACGACCAGGAGCGTTTTCGCCAGCGGCAGCGACGGTTCAAGGCGTGGGAGGGCGAGATGGCGATCATCGCCAAGCAAGAGTCGGTGACGAAGGACGGTCAATTCGTCGAGCTACGCGCCAACCTCGACCTACCCGTCGAGGCCGAGCAGGCGCGGCTGCACGGAGCCGACGGTGTAGGGCTGTTCCGCACCGAGTTCCTCGTCGTAGGACGCAATACGATGCCCGGTGAGGAAGAGCAATTCCAAGCGTACAAAGCTACGGCGAAGGCGTTTCCCGAGGGTGCCGTGTACATCCGTACGTTCGATCTCGGAGGAGACAAATTCCCGATGTTCCTGCACATGCCCCGGGAAGAAAACCCGTTTCTGGGATGGCGCTCGATCCGCGTTTTACTCGACGAACCAGAGCTGTTCAGGACACAACTTCGGGCGCTGCTGAGGGCGACGGCGTACGGCGACGTGCGCATGATGATCCCTCTGGTGAACGACGTAGACGAGATCCGTCAGGTACGCGCGCTGCTCCGGGAAGAGGAGGCTCGGCTCGAGGCTGACGGGATCCCCTTCAATGCCGGGTACAAGCTGGGTGTAATGATCGAGACTCCCGCGGCTGCGCTCGAAGCCGTGGAACTCGCGCGTCACGCGGACTTCTTCTCGATCGGCACCAACGACCTCATCCAGTACACGCTAGCCGTGGACCGAACCAATCCCCGACTCGCGAAACTGTACAACCCGTTCCATCCGGCGGTTGTTCGACAACTGCACCAGGTCGCGAGGGTCGGACGCGCCGCCGGAATCGAGGTCAGCGTGTGCGGTGAGATGGCATCCAATCCGCTCGCCGCGTTCCTGCTGCTCGGCCTCAATATCACCGCGCTTTCCGTGGCGTGGCCGTCGCTCCCGGAGATCAAGAAGGTCATTCGCGACGTCCGCATGGAGGACGCTCGCGAAGCCGCCCGCAAGGCGCTCGCGGCGCCTACCAGTGCGCACGTGACACGCTGTCTCGTCGACGGGATCGGGGACTCCGTTGATCTCAAGGTCTTCCAGGGCCGCTGGAACTTGTCGCTTCCCCCGTGATTGCCTAGCGTTGGTCCCCCGCTCGCGGGCCCGCGACGCGACCCCAACGAGGCGCTTACGTTGAGCCGTACCCTCTTTACGTCCGAATCGGTCACCGAAGGCCACCCGGACAAGATCGCGGACCAGATCTCCGACGCCGTACTGGATCATCTGTTGGCCCAGGACCCGATGTCGCGGGTGGCGTGTGAAACGCTCGTGACGACCGGTCTCGCGATGGTGGCCGGCGAAGTCACCACCGACTGCTACGTGCACGTGCCTGACGTAGTACGCGGTACGCTGCACAGGATCGGTTATACGAACTCGAACTTCGGCATCGACTCCCTCACCTGCGCGGTGCTCACGAACCTCGACCGGCAGTCCCCAGATATCGCCATGGGCGTAGATACCGGCGGCGCGGGTGACCAGGGCATGATGTTCGGTTACGCGTCGGACGAGACTCCTCAGTTGATGCCGGCGACAATCCAGTATGCCCACGCGATCACTCGGCAGTTAGCGCGAACACGCCGGAACGGAGAGCTCCCGTGGCTCCGGCCCGACGGCAAGTCGCAGGTCACGGTCGAGTACGAGGGCGATACGCCCGTTCGCATCCACACGGTGGTCGTCAGCGCGCAGCACGACGAGGACGTGGCCTATGACGACCTCGTGCAGCAGATCATCTCGAAGGTAGTGAAGCCGGTTCTACCGGAAGAACTACTCGACGACGACTCCATCATGCACGTCAACCCGACCGGCCGTTTCGTGATCGGCGGGCCACACGGGGACGCAGGTCTCACTGGCCGTAAGATTATCGTTGACACGTACGGCGGCGTCGGACGACACGGCGGTGGGGCGTTCTCCGGCAAGGACGCGACCAAGGTCGATCGCTCGGCGGCGTATGCCTCCCGGTGGGCGGCCAAGAACGTGGTAGCGGCGAAGCTCGCACGGCGCTGCGAGATCCAACTTGCGTACGCCATCGGCGTCGCCGAGCCCGTTTCGATCCGCGTACACACGTTCGGTACTGGCGAAGTGTCCGAGGCCGACTTGGCCCGCGCGATCTCGGACGTCTTCGACTTCAGGCCCGCGGCGATCATCGACCGACTCGGGCTGAGATCGCCGATCTACGTGGCGACGGCCGCGTATGGCCACTTCGGTCGAGACCCCGAGCTCGGCCTACCGGACGCCGGCGGCCCAGAGGTGCAGTTCTTCCCGTGGGAGATCACGGACCGCGCCGACGACCTCTGGGCAGCGCTGGGCAGCTGACACTCCCGACTTGCGCGGGCCGTCGCACAGACGGCCGGATCGGCCGAGTAGAACCCCAGTCGAGCTTCGGAGTATTGGTGGAAACCGCCGGGTATGTACGCCCGGCCGGTTTCCTCGCTTCGGAGAATCTCAGGTGCTCGTAGAAGTCAGAGTAGATGAATTGCGGTTCCGCTCTGACAACATCGCGTTGGTCATCCTCAAGGAGACGGACGGCGACCGGTGCCTCCCCATCTACATCGGAGAAACGGAGGCGCTCGCGATCGCCATGCAACTGGAGGCAGTGGTGGTTCCCCGACCGCTGACGCACGACCTGCTTTGCTCGGTTCTTAATGGCCTGGGTGGCAGCCTTCAGAAGGTGGTGATCACAAAGGTCGAGGAGCGCACCTACTACGCCGAGCTGCTCGTCCGACGTAACGGTGAAATCTTCGGCCTGGACGCGCGCCCTTCGGACTCCATCGCGCTCGCGCTTCGGGCCGCCGCCGGCATCTTTGCCAGCGAAGACTTGCTCGAGGCCGAAACACTCGAAATCTCCGAAGAAGAGGGTGCCGGCGAGACGATGTTCGGGGAGGTCACGCTCGACATCGCCCAGGAAACCAGCGCGGAAAACCTCGAGGAGCGCCTTCGCAGGCTCAACCCCGAGGACTTTGGGCGATTCAAGCCCTGACGGTACGGTCACGAATCGGCTGCGAGCCGCATTCGTCGCCTCCCTCGTCGCGCTCTCAGCCTCCGCGGTTCCCGCGGGCATCTCCGCCCAGGTCGAAGCTAAGCCCGTCCTGAACGGTCGCGCGCTGCTAGGCGATACCGCGCTCACACGCGGCACGGTCGTCCTGCACCACTTCACCGACACGACCCAAGGTGAGGTGGACTCCGCCCAGGTGGCGGCGGACGGTTCGTTCTCGCTCCGCCTACCGAACGTGCCCGACCCCGATCGTCGAGACGTCTTCTTCGCGTCGATACAACACGAGGGGGTGAGCTACTTCGGCAATATCGTGACCGCGGCGAGGCAGCTAGACTCCGTGTACGCGATTCAAACATACGATACGCTTCTGGCTCCGGAGCGGGGAGTCGATCTGCAGATCGAGATCAGGACACTGTTCTTCGAAGCGGTCGAGAACCGTTGGCGCGTAACGGATGTCTTTCAGCTAGCCAACAGCCGTGCGCGTACGGTCGTGACGCGGGAGACGGGCGCCGTCTGGAGGTACCCGCTCGCGGCCGGAGCGGCCGAGTTCGCGGTCGTTGAGGGTGACGTGGCCCCCGACGTCATCGAGCTCGCGGACGGCGACCTCGTACTCCGGGCCCCCATGGCTCCCGGCTCCCGAATGTTCGTGGTGGAGTACATGCTCGACGACATGTTCACGGCGATACCGACGCCCGGTGTCATAGACCAGTTCGAGGTGCTCATCCGAGAGCCTGCTCCGCTCATGGAGGTCGAGGGTCTGCGCTTCCTCACGAGGGTAGAGCTGGAAGTGGGCTCGACATACCGACGATACAGCGGCCAATCGGTCGATCTAGCTTCGATCCATCTGGTCGCGCTTGAGGCTCCGACTCAGCCGCCGGTGAAATCGGTCGCGGTCGTGCTCGCGATCTTGCTCGCTGGCATGGGGCTCTTCGCGCTACGGGGAACCGGTCTGTCCTTGGCTGCTGGGACACCAGTTTCACCCGCTGTGAACCGGCACGGCCTACTCGTACAGGTCGCGCGCCTCGACGATGATTTCGAGGCCCAGACGGATCCGAGCGCTGCTGCCCGCACGCTGTATGAGCGCCGTCGCGCGGAGCTGCTTCGCCGCATTCGCGCGGCGCCGTAGTGGCTCCCCTCAGCACCCCTGCGGTGCTGCTCCGGTCCCACGACTACGGTGACACCAGTCGCATCCTCCGCTTCTATACCGAGGCCCAGGGACTGCTAAGCGTGATGGCTCGGGGGGTTCGTACCCGCAGCGCAAAGGGCAACGCCGCACTTGCCACGTTCGCGACCGGAACCCTTACGGCATACATAAAGCCGCACCGTGACATGCATACGATGAAGGACTTCGACTGCACACGCATGAGAGATGGACTCGGGCTAGACGTGCTACGCTTTGCCGGGGCTTCCGCCACTGCCGAGCTGGTCCTTGCCCACGCCGACCAGGAGCGAAATCCCGATTTGCTCCGTGCGCTCGAAGAGGGACTCGACATTCTGGAATCTATCGAGACGGCCCAGGTGCCCGCGGCGGCTCTCTCGGCTGTTTGGCGTATCACGGAGGCCTTTGGGTTCGCTCCCCAACTCGATCCGTGCGTGCACTGCGGCGATCCGCTCGCGGACCACGAGGTGGGGCGTTTCGACTTCGCGTCGGGCGGCGTTCGCTGCGCCCGATGCGCCGAGGATGCCGCAGGGCCGCTCATCGGACCCATCGCGCGCGGTCAGATCGCGAACTTGCTCGCGTCCGAGCTAGAGGCGGAGTTCACATACGCGCGCCGACACCTTGGTGTGCTTTCCGACTTCGTGGCGTATCACGTCGTGTCCAAACCGCTCAAGTCCCTCCGCTTCCTGGGTGGACTACTCCCCCCAGATGACGAGGTCGGTGCGTGAAACGCCTCATCCTCGGTACGGCTGGACACATCGACCACGGCAAGACCACGCTCGTGCACGCGCTCACCGGCGTCGATACCGACCGGCTGAAGGAGGAAAAGGCCCGCGGCATCACGATCGAGCTCGGCTTCGCCGAGTTGGTTCTACCCCAAGCCCGACTGGGCGTCGTTGACGTGCCCGGCCATGAAGCGTTCGTACGTGCGATGGTGGCGGGAGCGGCGGGCATGGACATCGTTCTGCTGGTCGTCGCATCCGATGAAGGAGTCATGCCGCAAACCAGGGAGCACCTTGCCATCGTGGAGCTTCTGGGAGTGCGCCATCTCGTCGTCGCACTCACGAAGTGTGACCTGGTAGACGAAGAGTGGCTGGAATTGGTGCGCTCGGAGGTTCAAGACCTTCTTGAGCCGACGCCGTATCGTGGAGCGCTGTCGATGCCGACGTCCGCTCAGGCGGCAATCGGAATGGACGAGCTCAGGGAGGCCCTGGCGCTCGCCGTGGGGGCAGTACAGAAGTCCTCCGGCGAAGACTTGGCCCGACTGCCGCTTGATCGTGTCTTCACCATCCAGGGTACCGGCACGGTAGCTACCGGAACGCTCTGGAGCGGCACCCTGGGCAAGGGGGACCGGGTGCGCATCCTCCCAGACGACCTCGCGGCGCGGGTCCGTGGCGTGCAGGTGCACGGTCGGGAAGTCGATAAAGCGACGGCTGGGGACCGGACCGCGATATCGTTGGCCGGCGAAGGCGCGGATCGCACCGCTGTGGGACGAGGCGCGACGCTCGTGTCAGACCCGGCATGGTCACCGACGTGGATGCTCACCGCTCGCGTCAGGATGCTCGCCGACACGGCCTGGAGCCTCGAACACAACCAGCGAGTCCGCGTGCACGTCGGAACGGCGGAGGTCATGGCCCGCTGTGCGTTGCTCGAGGCCGAGACGATCCGGGCCGGCGGAGCAGGGTGGGTGCAATTGAGACTCGAGGAGCCTGTCGTCGCCCGAGCACACGACCGGCTCGTGCTCAGGGCTTACTCCCCGGTCGCTACGATCGGGGGCGGGTTGATCGCGGAGCCGACGCCGCCCAAGAGAAATCGCATCGGCGACACCGTTCGAGCGGGGCTCGAGAGTCTGCTGGAGGGCGACGCGCGGACGCGTGTTCGTGCACTTCTGGACTTGGCCGGGTGGCACGGCGCAGAGCTAGCGAAGTTCCCCGTATCGACTGGCCTCACCGTCGACGAGCTAGGCCCTATCTTGGACGAACTCGAAGCTCAGGGTGACCCGCGAACGCGTGGCCACCTCTTCTCAGCTCAAATCGCCGCCCAGGCCGATGACCGCATCGTGGCGGCGGTCACCGCTGCGCACGCTACATACCCGCTGCGGCCAGCCGTCTCACTCGCCGCGGTGCGCACGGCTCTACCCGAGTGGGCGGCCACTGACCTGGCCGATGCCACGATCGCCAGGCTCTGTGAGCGAAGCGTGTTGGAAACGGCCGATGGCGGCGTCCGCTTGCCCGGACATGTGGTGACCCTGACGCGTGACCAGGAGGTGGCCGCGAACGAAGTCCGAGCGCTGCTCGCGGCGGCAGGCCTCGCTCCGCCGTTCGTGGACGAGTTCCCGGCATCACTCAAGGGCCGAGGCGACCTCTGGTCGCTCTTGAAGTTCCTCGAGGGAGAGGGGGTCGTTAGCCCGATCGCCGACGGATATTACGTGAGCACTACCGAGCTCGAGAAGGGGATCGCTGCGGTGCGCGAGATGCTCGGCGGGCAGGCCGGTCTCGGACCGACCGCCTTCCGGGACGCGCTGCCAGTGACCCGCAAGCACCTCATTCCGCTGCTCAACCGCTTGGACGGCCTGGGCATCACCATGAGGAGCGACGAAGGGCGAAGCGTGCTCCCCTAAGGCCGTTTCTGCCGGTAGGCAACAAAGACGGCCCGCTACGGTAACACAGAGTGTGTTGCTCAGATTTTTCCACGAGATCAGGCCAATTAGCTTGACCTGGGAGAACCTGAGAACGTATGATAGCAGTGGTGCGTAAGCGCCGCTCGTGAACCATGCATGGAGTGCGATTGACCCTAGGCTACAGCACATCTAATTGTGCGGAGACGTCCATGAGACGCATTGTCGGCGTCCTGTCCGTCCTCCTCTCCTTGTTCGTCGCGGCTGAGGCCGTATCCGCTCAGGACCCTGGGCCTCCCGCGTCGTCCGGTCAGGCGGGTGGTTTTGAACTGCAGCAGAACTATCCCAATCCGTTCAACCCGGAAACGACGATACCCTTCGTTCTAGAGGAAGGATTGTTCGTGGACGGGCGTCCTGCCGTTGTGTCCATACGCATCTTCAACCTGCTCGAGCAACTCGTAACCTCCCCAGTCGCTCTCGGTCACTCCTCGGGCGCAGGCGTTGAACTCATACAGCTCGAGTACGCTCTTCCCGGTACCTACGAGGCGTACTGGGACGGGACCGATCAATCAGGCCGCCAAGTCGCCTCCGGCATCTACTTCGTACAGCTCACGGTCAACGGCATCCGCGATTTTATTAAGATATCCGTGTTGAAGTAGTACCGAACGGCTGCCGTCTACAATCCCTTTTCAGCGAGAAGCGCAAGGAACTCTTCGGGCTCGGTGAGCTCTCCAAGGTCGCCCGGCACAGCAGCGTCCCTGGCGAACTGCGCGATCTTCCCGAGTACGGGTAGGTACTGGTTCGAAACTTCGAGCGGCGGGGCGATGATCAGGAAGAAGTTGTAGACCGGCTCGCCGTCGATCGCTTTGAAGTCGACGCCACCGGGCTTTCGTCCATAGGCGAGGCGCAAGCGATCGACCACTAGGGTGCGACAGTGGGGGATCGCGATGCCCTTTCCGATGCCTGTCGAGCCTAGGTTCTCGCGCCGCTTGAGGGTCTTGAACAAGATCGCCGCCGACTTCTCGTCGAGCACAAGTAGGCTCACCAGCTCCTTGAGCAAATCGTCCTTGCTCTGGGATTCCAGGTCGAGCTTCACGACATCCGACGTGAAGAGCTCCTTCAAACGCATCCATCGCCTCCGAATCTCGATTCGATGCCGCACCCTAAAAAGGAGCGAGACAATAACCGCATGCTGGCGGGTGCGTCATCCCCAAGCGACCAGCAGCTTCACCGCGGCCGGTGTTAGGGGTAGCTTCGCATCATGTCCATCGACGTTGTCGCCCTCCTGAGCGGCCCATACACGCCCCTATACCTCGCGCCCCAGGCGGGCGTGAGCGAGTCCCCGTTTCGCCGACTCTGCCGCGCGTACGGGGCGGATGTCGTAGTGAGCGAGTTCGTGAGCGCGGCAGGCATAGTCATGCAGTCCCCGAGGTCGCGCCACTATCTGCGCTTCGACGAGGAAGAGCGCCCCATCGGGATCCAAATCTTCGGCTCCGATCCCCCCGTGATGCGTGACGCGGCCGCATTCGTGGCCGAAACGTACGACCCGGACTTCATCGACATCAACTTCGGGTGCCCGGTGAAGAAGGTCGTGAAGCGAAACGGTGGCTCGGGCTGCTTGAAGGACCTCGATCTGCTCGAGACCCTGGTCCGGGCCGTCGACGATGCCACGTCACTGCCCACGACGGTCAAGATCCGCAGCGGTTTCGAGGAGAAAACTAGGGATCCGGTCACCATCGGCCTGCGCTGTCAGGACGCCGGCGCACGGGCGTTGTGCATACACCCGCGGACGCGCGCCGACATGTACAGCGGCGAGGCGCGCTGGGATGAGATCCGTTCGGTCGCCGAGGCGCTCGCGATCCCGGTGATCGGGAACGGCGATATCCGAACAGGCGATGACGCGCGACGTATGCGTGACGAAACCGGATGCGCCGGCATCATGATCGCCAGGGGGTCACACGGACGTCCCTGGCTCTTCTCACAGGCTCGCGCGGCGCTGGACGGGGACCCCATCCCAAGTGATCCGGATATCGAAGAGCGCTTCGAGATCTGCCTCGAACACGCGAAGAACGCGATCGCCTTCGATAGGACCCCCGAACGGGCGATCATAGACTTCCGAAAGCACCTCGGCTGGTATACCAAAGGGCTGCCGGACGGCAAGCAACTCCGCACTGAGCTCTTCCAAGCGAGCACGCTCGAGAACGTCGAGATACTGCTCGAAGGTTATCTCGCTGAGCATAGAGCCGAAGCTCTGGTATAGGCCGCGCAACCACCGGAGCCGCAGCCGCGGGTAGACCGAACCCCCGCATTTTGCGTAGCTTTCACTCACAGGCTGTTTGACAGAGCATCCGCATCATCGGGGGCGTCCCGGTTTCGACGTGTTTGGTGAACGCGGAGTAGCGTGCCGAGGTCCTGATCCTCGTAAATCTTCGGGAACACTTTTAGCTGCCAACGATAACCTGGCGCTGGCTGCGTAAGCTTTCTTACGTGCCCGTCTCCTTGATCGCCCGCTCGAGGCGGTCCTTGAGGCGACGATAATTCGAGCTGGTCCCCCGGTTTCGCCGCTGGGCCGGGGGATGAGATTTTGAGGCGGCTGGCCGCGGGGTCGGTCGATCACTGACCGCCCGAGGTGAGACATACCAGTGATCTACGCACGTAGAGACTCCTCTGGACCCAAGTGCGGACGCGGGTTCGACTCCCGCCGCCTCCACTAAGAAAGGCTCTGACGACCAAACAGGTTGTTGGAGCCTTTTTTTCACCTGTGGCTGCCTCTGGGTCATGCGGCGGGAGGCGACCCCGCGCGGATCGCACGAAAGCGGAAGACGCAACGCGGGTTTGAGCCGACGAGCAGTGGCGTCTCGTGAAGAACTGTCTGCCGGACCGAGTAGCCGACGGCGGCCCGAAGAGCCGCCGTCACTCCCGCCGCCTCCACTGCTTGGGAAAGTACGCGCAAGCCATAGCGAGCCATCACCTTACGGGTGGTGGCTCGCTTTGCTTGTGATGCCAGTGTGCAGGTTACCACGCATCTTGTCCCCACTAGCTTGCGCCCCCTTGCCGGTTCAAGCTCCCCTACGCAAGCCATCGAGTTGCATCGCCAGCGCCGCTTTCTCCGCCGGCTTCGGTTGCCTGTAGATGCGGCGTTTCGTCTCTTCGGTTTTGCCGCTCTGGCTACTCGGATGATCCTTTCCTCAGGGCGGGAGTAGTCCACGCCTCTGTTATTCGCTAAAGGTGCCTTCCCAAGCCGGTCGATATTTTTTTCTTGAGGATGAGCGTTTAACCCCCTACAGCAGCACCAGAGGCGGTTCGGTCGGTACTCTGCCTCCAAAAGCCGTGCCATAATTCCGTCCTGTTCCGAACCTCTTCCCACGCGGAGGCTAGCTCAGGGTGGAGCACGCGGTTCAGTTGTCCGACCACACGGCCTAACTAACGATGAATGACAACTGAAGAGGAATCGGTGATAACGCCAACGCACGAACAGGCCCCGTTTTTGAATCGGGGGACGCACGCCGCTCTGATATACACGGTGTTAGCTGTCACAGCTATTACCCCGCGCGCGCTCGTTGCGCAGTAGGGCGTCACGCACCAGCTACCGCTTTCGGCAGAGAACATCCACTGGGGCTTCTACGACGCCTCGCTCGAACCTGTGGTAGCGATTCGGTCTGGAGACAGGGTCTACTTCGAAAATCTGCTTTCTCGCGGGCTGGGACGTCTGCGGTTGGCAGGGATCTCGGAGGATCGGTTCCTGCCATCCATGCTCAATGTCGAAGAACGCGAGACGGTCCGTATCGGATCACACCCACTGAATGGCCCGGTGTATGTCGAGGATGCAGAGGCGGGTGATGTGTTGGAGGTTCACCTCGTCGACATCGGGTTCTTGGTGGACTACGGGGTCAGCGGATTCTTGCCCGGAGGTGGCACGATCCCGATGGACTTTCCCTCGGCCGCGCTGCGTGCCTTCGAAATCGATACCGTTGCTGGCACCATAACCATGACGGGCGTCGAAGGAATCGAGATTCCCGCACGCCCGTTTTTCGGATCTATCGGGGTGGCACCCCCTGTCCTGCTTGGACGCATCAACAGCTCTGCTCCCGGCTATCACGTCGGCAATCTAGACAACAAGGACTTGGTCGAGGGTACGACGCTCTTTATGCCTGTGCACGTAGACGGGGCGCTGCTTTCCATCGGGGACGGGCACGCGGCTCAGGGCGACGGAGAGGTGACAGGTACCGCCATTGAAGCATCTCTATACGGAACAATCGAAGTAATCCTCCATAAGGACCGTACCCTCCAGTGGCCCCGTGCGGAAACACCGACGCACTACATATCCATGGGGCTAGATCCCGATCTCGACCAGGCGGCTCGGATGGCCACGCGTGAAATGGTCAGGTTTCTCGTGGAGGACAAGGGTATGGAGCGAGGAGATGCGTACATCCTGTGCTCGGTTGCGCTCGATCTACGCGTCACCCAGCTCGTCGATGGCACGAAGGGTGTCCACGGGATGTTATCGAAGGCTCTATTCCGCTAGAGGAGCTGCTCCTAGAGCATCGTGGCTGCTCCCACTCCTGTGGAATACTCTTGACGCTACCGCCCGGAGGGTGGGCGCGTAGACCGCCGCGCGGAAACCGCGTTTCAAGCCTTCTGCCAAAACGGCGGGTATCTGATGGAGCGTTTCGTCCTTCCCGTGACCCGCGATCCCCTCGCTTTCACGTCGGCGTGGTGATCGTGGGCTCGACCAACACCAACGGCGGCCCGAGTTTCCCGAGCTTTTCCACCGCGATCAGCTGGGTTTGGGCGACTGACTCAGCCTCGCCACCGACAGCCCTACCAAGATCACCGCGGCGCCCGCGATTTGCCGTACTGACGGCACCTCGCCGAGCCAGATCCAGGCGGTGATCAGAGCCGCTACTGGAACCAAGCTGGAATAGACCGCCGTTCGGCTGTTGCCGAGGCGCTGCACGCCCCGGTACCAGAGCGGGTAAGCGACGCTGATCGCCATCAGCCCCGAGTACACCACGCCCAGCCATGCGCCGATCGAGACTGAGCTGAAGTCCGTTCTGAGAAGCGACGGAACCCCCATGAGCATCAGAAACGGTGTTCCCGCCCACAGGGTCCACGCCGTCATGCGCAGGGCTCCGTAGTGGCCTATGAGGTTGCGGCCGCCGACCGTGTAGATCGACCAAAGAATGGCGGACATCACCATCAGGATGTCGCCCCGCAGCGAATTGCTGCCGAAGTCGAGCCCGTCGCCGCGTCCCGCGATCACCAGGAACATGCCGGCGAACGTGCCGATGATCCCGGCGAACACCCATGTCCCGGGCCGCTCGTGCCCGATGGCGCTCGAGAGAATGACGGTCCATATCGGGGTGGTCGCCAGCAACAGGGCAGAGTTGCCCGCGAGGGTCCAGTCGAGCCCGAAGATGAAGCAGAGCTGGTACGCGACGTTGCCTAAAACGCCCAGAACGAGCACTTGGGCCACGTCGGCGGGCTTCGGCCTAGAGGATCCCGGAAGCTGGCGGACCAGGGTCCAAAGAGCCAGTGATGCGAGGGGGAAGCGCAAGGCGTTGAGCGCGAGCGGATCCAGATCCCCGAGGACGACCTTGAGGACCGTAAAGTTGACCCCCCAGATCGCTGCCATGAGAAGCAGTCCGAGATCGGTGGGGAGGCCCCTCAAGGGGAGAGTCATGGGGAGTTCGTCGATGCGGGGTCGTTGTGTGCCCCTCGCGACGTTCGCTAGATTGAAGGTGCGCCCGACATAGTATTTGTAAGGAACGCTGTGTCCACTGCGAACGTTGCCCGGTTCGAGGACTATCGACATCGGCGCGCCCAGCGCCTGCGGATCGTGAATCGCTATATGGTGCCTCGGAGAGTCGCCTCGCGCGCCTGAAAGACGTCGCTGAGTGTCCCGCCATCACCGGAGCGGACTGGGGGAGGTAAAAGCTGCGATCCTGGTCGATAGACGAGCCGTCGATTTCCACCCGGTCGCATTGGCGTTACCGGATTCATCCGGTGCCTTTCCTGGACCGGGCTCTGGTCAAGGGCTGGACGATGCACGAGGTCGAAAGATACGGAAGAGTCTACCGGCGCCCAAACACTCGACTGCCTGAGGTTAATGACTAGTCATGGCTGATGGCGCCCCATCTGTTGGGGGAAAACCCAGGCTGTTGATCTTGGTTGTGGCGTATGCCGCCGAGAAGACGATCCAGAGCGTCCTGTCTCGCATTCCCGGAGGGCTGATCGACGAGTACCATGTGGAGGTCCTCGTCATCGACGACGCTTCCGCAGATCGCACGTTCGAGCGTGCAGACGAAGTAAGGAACCCAGATGTTCTGCCGTTTGCCCTCCACGTCCTGACGAATCCGGTGAATCAGGGTTACGGCGGAAACCAGAAGCTGGGTTATCACTTCGCAGTCCAAAAAGACTTCGATTTCGTTGCCCTACTGCACGGGGATGGACAGTACGCGCCCGAACGACTGCCCGACTTGGTCCAGCCGCTGCGTGACGACGAGGCCGATGCCGTGTTCGGGTCACGAATGTTGACGCGTGGAGCTGCCCTGAAGGGCGGCATGCCGCTTTACAAGTTCGTCGGCAACAAGATTCTGAGCTGGTTCGAAAACAGAATGCTTCGAACGAGTTTGAGCGAGTTCCACTCCGGATATCGTGTCTACTCGGTCGAAGCACTCAAGAGGATCCCGTGGCAGTTGAATACCGACCAGTTCCACTTCGACACAGAGATCATCATCCAGCTCGTTCTCGCGCAGCTCCGCATCAAGGAGCTCGCGATCCCAACCTATTATGGTGATGAGATCAGTCGCGTGAACGGCTTGAAGTACGCCTGGGACGTGGCGACGGCAGTGCTGACGGCGCGTCTGCAGGAGGTCGGCTTCTTGTATGATCCCCGCTTCGATTGCGTTCCGGAGAGGCCGCCCAACGACCTTTACCGGATCAAGTCCGACTATTTGCCGGGGCGCCGGCGGTTCAGTCCCCAAACCGCTTGTTTGGGTAGAGTCAAGACGGGCACCCGCGTTCTCGATATCGGATGTGCCAACCCGTACATGTGCGCACTGCTGAAGGAAAGTAACCACTGTTCTGTTACCGGCGTGGCCGTGTCGCCGAGGAAGCCCGGTGTGAACCTGGACAGGTTCATTCCACACGATCTCAACGCCGGGGCGCCGGCGGTTCAGTTCGACGATTACGACTATAGTATTGATGCTCGACGTGCTCGAACATCTCGCATCGCCGGAGGATTTCATCGGCAGCTTAAAACGCGGAATGTCCATGGCACCGGACACCGAGCTGCTAGTAAGTACTGCGAACGTCGGCTTCTTCATACCGCGGCTGATGCTGTTGCTCGGACAATTCAATTACGGCAAGCGCGGCATTCTCGATATGACCCATACCCGTCTGTTCACTTTCCGAAGTTTACGCCGGCTGTTTGAACAGGCAGGGTTCCAAGTGATCGAGGAGCAGGGCATTCCAGGCCCCTTCCCACTGGCAATTGGCGATAACAGAGTGAGTCGGTTTCTGCTATGGGTTAACCGTGTCTTGATTCGCTTGTCCCGGGGTGCGTTTTCCTATCAGATATTCATGGTGGTCAAACCGCTTCCGTCACTGGAGTACCTGTTGCGTGCCGCGTATGAAAACCGGGGAGATGCCGCTGAGACTGGGTAGCGGCGACTTCTCGATCGCCGCCACCGAAAGTTAAGGGCGCCATTTTGATCTCAATCAACGAGGCTGCCAGGATTGAGTATTCGAGGCTCCCTGTGGCCATGGAAGTGTAGTAGGGTCTCCGAATGCCTCGTCGGACGTACATAGCCAGCTGGTCCAACACCCTGCGGACCACAACAGATCTGGTCCGTTGTTCGTCGCACCGCCTGCAAGAGCTCGTTTGCGGGCTGAAGGCCTACGCGCCTCGCGGTGCCGGCAGAAGCTTTGGCGACGCCGCATATCTGGGAAACGGCACGACAGTTAGCTCAGAGCTCATGCAAAGCATCGTGAGCTACGACGAAGAAGCCGGCACCATTGACTGTGGCGCGGGCTTACGAATCGGGCAGATCCTGACCTTCTTGGAGCACCGTCCCTGGAGCCTTCCGGTATTGGGCGGCACCCAATGGGTCACGGTAGGCGGCGCCATCGGCTCCGACATACATGGAAAGAATCATCCGGTGTCGGCCTCGTTCGGCAATGTCGTGGAAAGCCTGGAGGTCCTCTGCGGCGACGGCGAGCTTCGGGCTTGCAGCCGTGAAGTCGAGCCGGAACTCTTCTCTGCAACAATTGGGGGAATGGGGCTCACAAGGTTCATTCTGACAGCCAAGCTGAAGCTCAAGAAGCGCAGCTGGAATCTCCTGCATGTCCGTACCAATGCGTACCAGGAAATCGAAGACTCGCTCAACCGATTTCGTGAATGCGATAGCGAGTACCAGGTTTCCTGGCTGGACCTTGCGGCAAGAACGCCGAGGATCATTCACTACGAGGCCAACTTTATTCAAGGAGAGGCTCCATCGTGGAGTGAACTCCTAAAAGTAGACACAGAGAGGGCGATGGATTGACCTTCCGTAATCACCCGGGAGGATCAATGACGGTTCGACGCTACAGGAGGTACAGCACAGAGTTCAAGATCCAGCTCGTCCAAGCCTATCTGGACGGAGAAGGCAGCGCGAGGTCGATTGCGACACGACACGAGGTCCCCCACTCCCTGCTGATGGTCTGGATCAAGAAGTACGAAGCAGGGGATCTCACAAGGGAGATCCACCTCCAGGAGGAGGTTGTCGAGTACGGGGCAAAGATTGCGGCGCTTGAGCGCAAGATCGGTCAGCTGACGATGGAGCTCGACGTCATGAAAAAAAGGGCGTTGATACGACCCTCGCAGCAAGGCGCGCGGCCGTCGATCATCTCCGGTCCAGGGGCGTCCCCATCCGACGGGGATGTAGCCTCATGAACATGGCGAGGAGCACCTTCTACAAGAGACCGCATGCGGGCCACCGGGCAGCCAGGGAGAAGGCCGATACGGATCTGCGCGTTCGGATCGAAGACATCCTGGCCGAGTTCTCCGCCTACGGATACCGACGGGTCACGCACGAGCTCCGGAGACGTGGCCTGGTGATTAATCACAAGCGAGTCGCGCGTGTCATGCGTGAGCATGCGCTCACGCCCCACCGGGTACGCGCATGGCTCGCTACGACGAACAGCGATCACAAGCAGCCCATCTACCCGAACCTGAGATCGTCGATCACTCCTGAGGGGCCCGACGAGCTCTGGGTGGCAGATCTCACCTACATCCGGCTCACCACCGGATTCGTCTTCCTCGCCGTCGTGCTCGACGCGTGGTCGCGCAGAGTCATCGGCTATGCCATCAGCCATCTCCTGGACACGCGTCTTTGCCTAGCCGCACTCGACGCCGCACTCGATCTTCGGCAGCCGCGGGCTGGCCTGGTTCACCACTCCGATCGCGGGGTCCAGTATGCGTCTCGAGCCTACCGCTCACGCCTCGCCGCCCACGGTATCCGAGGATCGATGTCCCGGCGGGGAAATCCCTATGACAACGCGCACGTCGAGAGCTTCTTCAAAACTCTGAAGCACGAGGAGATCTTCGCAAACGACTACAGCACGATTGATGACCTAACCAACCGACTCCCCCACTTCCTTGAGGAGGTATACAATCGAAGACGCTTGCACTCCTCCCTCGGCTACAGGCCGCCTGAGGAATTCGAGAGTGTGTATGCAGCCTGAAACCCTCAACCGGTCAATCCAGCCAACCCCCACTGTCCACCCTCGGGGGTTCACTCCATCGCGCGCGCGAAGTTTGACCGTGCCACTTCCCAGAATAAAAGTGCTGAGAACCTCACTGGTTCAAGCGCTGAACAAGGTCCGATTTTTTCAGCATCGAAACATCGACGAGAAGCATCATTATCGAACGTTCGTTCACGCAGTCGATGTTCTCAAACATTGGAACAAGCTCTACGGAAAGCGTGGGTTCCAAGAGTACCAATACTCCGTCCCGGCTGAGCAAGCAGCCCTTGCTTTCAAAGAATTTGTCCGACGTTTTCGCGAACATGGACTGCGGCCGACGTTCGCCATTCTCAAGCGGTTCGGTTCAACGTTGCCTGATGGGCTTCTGTCTTTTCCTCAACCCGGATACACGCTCATGGCGGACTTCGAGACTCGGGAGAAGAATCGGCCGTTCTTCGAAGAGATGACCGACCTGATTATCTCTTTGGGGGGCCGGATTTACCTAGCGAAGGATTCGTACGTCACTTCACCGCAGATGCCGAGGATGTACAAGGATCTCGAGTCATGGCAGAGAATTGTTCGTCGATACGACCCAGACCACCGCGTTCGAACGGATCTTTCGGAGAGACTCGCTCTGAAGCCCTGGTAGAACGCGTAGCGCAGGCCGGAGCGAGCTAGCATGGTTCTGCAGCCTTCAGTGCCGGTCCACTACCCCTCGTTGGAGGTTGGGGATTTCCTGACCTATCTGTCCTCACCGCTGAGGAGAGGGGACGCTGAGACGCTTCAGTCCGTTTGGGAGCCGGTGTTGGGCCCATGCCGCGTGTTGCCCCTACCGACTGGACGCCACGCCTTATGGATTTTTCTGGACCTGGGCAACTACCAACCTCGCGATGAGGTCCTGGTTTCCTCGTACAACTTCTTCGTGATGGTTCGGCTCATCATTCAGAAAGGTTTGGTTCCTGTATTTGTCGACGTGGATCCCGATACACTCTGCATGGATCCGACCGACCTAGAAAGCAAGCTTACAAGCAAATCCCGCCTAGTCATCGCAACCCACATGTACGGTGCGCCGGCTGACATGAAGCGCATCAGCACGCTCTGCAAAAAACATGATCTAGATCTTTTCGAAGACTGCGCTCATGCGGTCGGCACACAATGCGAAGGTAAGCAGGTTGGTCAATTCGGGGATAGCGCACTTTTCAGCTTTGGCATCTATAAGATGATCAACGCGTTCGGGGGCGGGATGCTCGTCCTCAGGGACGAGTTTTCGTCCAAAGTCCCGGCGACGGGCGACGGTCGGCGCGTTACACCAGGTGTTCGCTCATTTCTCGACAACTTTGTGCGCTGCGCGCTGTCGGCCATGCTTCATCCGCTCCCGTTTACATGTGCCCTGCAGCCAGCCACCCGAATGCTTCCTCGCATGGCCGACCTGCTGTACCCCTCGAAGGACGACCCTGACTACGTCTTCCGTCCCGAAGAGCGCGGGTCATTCAAGGGATACATGACAAAGATGATTGAACGACAGCTCGACCGCCTCGATGAAAATATCGAGCGTCGCCGTGTTGTCGCCTCTTTCATCAAGGCTGGAGTCGCGGCGTTTCCGCACGTGAAGGCCTACCACGAAGACAAACACGGTCTCTGGAACGCCGGATATTTTGGGCTTGGTGTTCCAGATTCATATGAGCTGGCCAGTGACCTGCGGGCACGCGGCATCGAGACAAACCGGCATGAGTACTACAACTGCGCCGGTCTCGATCAGTTTGCGGAGCACGCAGCGGATTGTCCTAAAGCAGAGTGGGCGGAAAAGCACTTCTTGCGAATTCCCAACTATCCGACGCTCTCCGAGCAAAGGGTCGAGGAGATGGGGCGAATAATCCAAAGGTGCCTCGCGAGATAGTTTGCTTATGGACGATTCAGGAAACGCTCGAGAGCGTTACGCTCTCAAGAAGAGCCGCTACGGAAGTCATGAGCAGGTGCCCCGTATCATCGGCCCCAACCAGCGCGTGCTCGACGTTGGGTGCGCGGACGGCTTCATTGCCGACAAGCTCGTACAGCAGGGATGCGCGGTCGTCGGAATTGATCGGGTTGTGGGCGAACTGGCTAAAACGGTATGCGAGAGCACACACATCGTCGACTTGGAAAACGGCCTTGCAGATCTCTCACCGGTGGATCCCTTCGATGTTGTTCTGCTGGCCGATTGTCTTTCTCACGTGAAGAAGAACCATCAGTTGATCCAGGACTGCAAGGATAGGCTTCTTGCCGGCGGGCGGCTGGTGGCCTCGGTGGGCAACATAGCTCATCTGTCTGTGCGGCTTCCTCTTCTCTTGGGCCGCTTCGAGTACGCGCCCAGAGGCATCTTGGAAGAGGGACACGTGGCGCTCTACACCGTCAAGTCGCTTCAGAAGCTGTTACAGGCGCACGGGCTTGAAATAGTCGATATCGAAGTCTCCGGCGCACCCTTCGAGCGCGTCCTGCCACCCAAGTGGTTTCTCGCTTCTGAGGTGCTGTCCGGCGTTTCGTATTACTTGGCCAAGCTGTGGCGTTCGGGGTTGGCCTACCAATTCATTGTGACCGCTCAGCCGTAGAAAGCCCGTTTGCTCATGATGGGTCAGTCATTTCAGAGGGGCTGGTCCGTGGGAGCGCCCCGCTGGTGGCCGCAATCGTCACTCCAGCTCGGTGAGCGGAGTGCAGTGCGTCGGCGCTTTCGGCTTGCTACGCGAAACGCCCCTTCCTTGGATCGCGTCCCTTTCGGCGCACCTGAAGCCCTGCACCAACGCCCGCGA
Organism: Longimicrobiales bacterium; assembly: GCA_965226625.1. Classification (GTDB taxonomy): domain Bacteria; phylum Gemmatimonadota; class Gemmatimonadetes; order Longimicrobiales; family Gaopeijiaceae; genus UBA1138. Next base: position 754,611 of record CBDDDK010000003.1, on the reverse strand, counting down.
CAGGCCCGATTGCGTGCTGGCGTCCCGCAGGCTACTAATGCGCCTATACCGCGACACAAGTCTCGTTTGTCGTCAGGCACAGCTGGGGGTCTCTACTTCGCCGTGGGACTTGTTGGCGCGCAAGAGGCAGCCCCGGACCTCTTTCGCGAGCACTCTAGCGATCTTCCTCAGCTTCCGATGGACCGCATCAATCTGGCCGCCCACTCCTCACACGACTTCTCACACGGGACCCAACAAAGTGAACGCGGAATCTCGAAAGTTGAACTTCGAACTCTACGTCTTGAGCGAGGTGCTCAAGCTCCCTTCTCTTCACTACGGCTTCTGGGATACCGGCACGGCCAGTGATTGCTTGGATCTCGACGAATTGCGGTGTGCCCAGGGCCGGTTCAGGGACGAACTCCTCTCGGCCATACCCGAGGGGGTCACTAACGTGCTCGATGTGGGAGCGGGAATCGGCGACAGCGCATTCGAAATGGTCCGCCGCGGATATAATGTGGTAGCGATATCTCCGGACCGGAACCATGAAAAATACTTTGTTGGCTGCAGCAGTCCGCGGCTGTGCTTCCGGTGCTCAACCTTGGAGAAGTTCCAGACGGATTCGCGATTCGACCTCCTCTATTTCAGTGAGTCGATCAACTATATCGATCGAGAGCTCGGCCTACGTCAGAGCTGTCGCCTAACGAAACCCGGTGGCCATCTCCTCGTTAGCGGCACATTTCGGTCTCCTGGTAAGCAGCCCTATCCCGAGGGCTTCGACCTAGCGGAGCTGGAGTACGTCAAGCAGGCAGAAGCGTCGGGTTTCGAGCTTGTAGAGGCGCGAGACATCACCGAGAATGTCCTGCCGACAGTGAGACTCGCCCGTCGCGCGATCACGGATTATCTGCCGCCTCTACGTGAGATGGGAAAGGCGTTCCTCGAAACGAGAACCCCAGTTTCCAGAGCCTTGCTGAAGTGGGCTCTGGCGCGTTCGCGTAGGTCCTTCGACAAGGCAGTGGCAAACTACTACCGCGAAACGGACCCTGAGTACTTCGTGCGGTGCATGCGCTACGCAACTCTCCTTCTGCGGGTAGTCGCGTAGGGACCGTCATGGACCTCAGGTGCGCGAGCAGAGTTCCTGGGGCGAGCGGCGCAACCGATTCAGGGTGGGGCGGTAGGAGAACGACGCGATCGGCGGGCTCAGCCGGTCACGTCGATCTGCGCGAGCAACGCGTCCGCGTCGTCGACGTCCAGCATCATCCCGTGGCCCGCGAAGCGCGCCCGTGCTTCCTCCGCGAGCACCTCCGCCCGTTCGGCATCGCCCGGCTCGCCCCGCTGGAGGTGCATCCACGCGCGCCAGTAGCGATTCCTGGCGGGAAAGATCACGATCCGGAACGCGCAGAACTCATCCGCGTCGTCGAAGTGGCGCTCGGCGGTCTCCCAGTCGCCGCCGGCGGCGGCGGCGATGCCTGCGCAGGTGTGCGACAGCAGCCCCCCCCCACCCGACTTCCATCCTCGGCCGGTAACCAAGGCCATGAGTGGATGGAGCGCTGCGGCATCTTCGAGTCGTCCCCACCGGGCGAACGCTTCGACGCTCGCCATGAGGCCGTCGAACCAGCCGATGAACAGGGGCTCATTGGGGTCTGGCATGCTCTCGAGCACGGTGGTCGCTCGTTGCTCGATGTCGGGTGCGCCCGCGCGAACGGCGTGCCATAGCAGAGTCCCCACCCAAGTGGGCGACCAGACGCCGACGGTGCTGGAGCGAGATGCCCCGTCGCAGACCATCTCGTAGGCTTGCGTAGCCTCGCGTCGGTTTAGTGCGCACTGCGCGAAGAAGATCTGGCCCCGTCCGGCCACCGAAGGGAATATGCTGTGCAGCTCCGCGGCTTCCGCCGCAAACTCCTCGTAAGCCTTCCAATCACCGGCCGTGTAGAGTCGCATGTCCATCTGGGCTCGAACCGCGAACGTCTGGCCGTATAGGTTCCCGAATCGGTCCGCATGCGTTCGAAGTTCTATGGCTCGCTCCACGATTTCCTCGTGCAACCCCGAGACGTGCATGCCTAGGAGGACGTGTGCCTCCGTGATAATCCACTCCATGGGATCCAGCGTCAGATCGAGCAGCTCGAGACCGCGCGTGCCCGCATCGATCGCTTCACGCGGCAGACCCCACGAAATGAGGTGCCCAGTCCGATCGGCCAGAACCCGTCCCAGAGTCAGTGAGTCGTCAAGGTCACGGGCGATCTCCTCCGCGGCATCGAGTGCGTTAGCCGCGGAGTGGAAGTCGGCGAACGTTGTAGCCAGTCCATACTTCGCCAGCAGCAGGCTACGCGCGGCGACCCGAGCGTCTCCCAGTACGGCCAATCCCTTCTGAGCGGTCTCGCGCGCGGTTTGATGATCGTCGAGAGCAAGTAAGCCAAAGTTCACGGCTATGCAGATCTCGACGATGGCTTGGCCGTCTTCCAACGACTCCGGAATCTCCAGCGCGCTCAGCCAGGTAGCGACCGCATTGGGCCACTCGCCAATCCCCGTGCCCCAGAGCGCTTCGGCTCTGATACGCTCCAGGAGCAGCTTCTGCTCGGGCGGCGGATCACGCTCGTCTACGGAATAGGCGCGCCGGACGTGCCACAACGCCTCCTCGAAGGCCGCCCCGTCCAGAGCCTGCCGGCCGGCCAGCATACAGAAGCTCCGGGTCTCGTCCACGTCCGCAGCACCGCCGGCTTCGTACAGGTGATACGCGAGGTCGGCCGCACGGCGGTCGAGCGCGTCCGGGTAAGTGCTCTTGATCGCTTCGGCGCTCTGGCGGTGCCACCGCTGGCGCCTGGGGGCCGAGAGGCGGTGAAGCAGCGTCTGCCTGATCAGCTCGTGTGTGAACCCGTACCCTGCGTGGCGCGCACTCGAGTCCGAGCGAACGAGCCTGGCGCTCTCGGCCTCGTCGAGCGCGTCCAAGAGTGCGTCGGGATCGAGCACTTCCAGCTCCTCGAGCACTTGTAGATCAAAGCGTCGGCCGATGAGAGCAGCGGGCTCGAGCATTCTCAGAGTCTCGTCGGTTAACCGCTCCAGGCGACGTCCGATGACGATGCGCACACCCTCCGGCACGTCGAGCTCCTCGGCACTCAGGTCCGGGCGCCACTCCCCACCGTCGTCGAAGAGCCTCCCTTCGTCCGCCAGGTGCTGAAACACCTCTTCGACAAAGAACGGGTTCCCTTCAGTGCCCTCGAAAACCGCGTGCACGACTCGGCCCGGTGGCGGGCTGCCACCGAGCTCGGCAAGCAGGTCGGCGACTTCGTGCTCGGGCATCCGGTGGAGCACGATCCTGTCGGCGAGCCGCTGACGCGTGAGCGTACCCATCGTCCTCGCCCAGGGACGTCCAAGGTCCTGCTCCACGTCCCGGTAGGTGCCGATGTACAGGATGGGAAGTCCAGAGAGGTGCGGCGCCAGGTGCTCGAGCAGGTGCAACGTGGCCTCGTCCGACCAATGCAGGTCGTCGTACAACGCCACGATCGGCCTTACCTTCGCCGCGCGCGCCACGAACTCCCGATAGTGGTGGAAGAGGTTGCGGCGCTGGACATCCGGTGGGTGCTCCGGCGCAGGTGGAAGATCGGGGAGTATCTTCCTCAACCTCGGGAGGAGCCGGGCGATCTCCACAGCCGAATCTCCCAGGATGTCCCTGAACGTCTCCCCCGAGACGATCCGGGCCCGCATAGTCGAGCTGCTCGACGATTGGCGTGTACGGCGACGCCAAGTCCATCTCCGTGCAGTGTCCGAGCAGGACCATCGCGCCTCGGTCCAGCGCCTCGTGCAGGATCTCCTCGGCGAGGCGAGTCTTGCCCACCCCGGGCTCGCCCCCGACGATGACGAACGAGCCCTCGCCGTCCAGGGCACGGTCTAGGTGCCCGCGGAGCTTCTCGAGTTCCTGCTCCCGGCCCACCAACCGGTGTCGGCGGCCGAGCGCGACCTTGGGCGGCGACCACTGGCTGCCGGCGGTCTCGAGCCTGGCCACGCCGCCATCGCTGTCCCGGGTCGACTCCGGCAGCCGGAGCCCCCGCGCGAACTCCTCAGCACTCGCCTGGCGGTCGGCGGGCAGGAGCTACAGCGCCCGAGCCACGGCTCTGTCGATGTGGTCCGGTACATCGGGGCGTACCGACTTCAGCGGGGCAGGTGCCTGCGTGAGCTTCTTCGCGAGAATCACTTGGACGGTCGAACCCGTGTGCGGTGGCTCTCCCGCGAGAAGTGCGTAGAGCACACACGCGAGCGAGTAGACATCACTCCGGGCGTCCACCTCGTAGTCTCCCGAGGCCTGTTCCGGACTCATGTAACTAGGAGTTCCGAACGAGACACCAGTTCCCGTCAGTCGCTCTTCTTCCCCGGCATTCAGCGTGAGCGCGATCCCGAAGTCGGCGACGAGCGGACGACCCCTACTCAGGAGGATATTGCCAGGCTTGATGTCCCTGTGCACGACGCCCTGTCCGTGCGCGACGTGGAGTGCTTCGGCTACGTCGGCAGCAACTGCGACGGCCTCATCGACGGGAAACTGCTCCTCCCGCTTCAACCGATTCCTGAGCGATTCGCCCTCGATGTACGGCATAACGTAGTAGGCGAAGCCGTCCGCCTCTCCCGAATCGTAGAGCGGGACAATGTGTAGATGCTGCAGGTCCGCCGTCGTCTTGATCTCGGCCAGGAACCGCTCGGCTCCCACGACTGCTGCGATTTCGGGCTTCAGGATCTTCAGCGCAACCTTGCGCTCGTGCTTGATATCGGCGGCCAGGTAGACCGTGGCCATCCCGCCCTCGCCTATCTCACGCTCGATCGCGTAGCGGCCGTCGAGGGCTGCGTTCAGTCGGTTGACGAGATCGGACATCGGGGGGTCGTCGGCCGTCAGGGCACCCCGTCGCTGGATCAAATAGACCAGAACCGATCCCTCGACGCCTTTGAGCGAACGCTCTCCGAGCTTTCGCAAAGCGTATGCGGTCCGACTTCTCACCTGACGGTACACGTCCTCACTCACCACCACCTGACCCGCGCTCGCCACGCCCTCGATGCGGGACGCGATGTTCACGCCATCGCCGTAGACATCGCCGTCCTTCGCCATGACGACCTCGCCCATGTGCACGCCGATCCTGAGCGCGCACCCCTTCTGCTGGACGATCTCGGAAGCTGAGAAGGACTCCTGCAGGGCGAGCGCGGCATCGAGCGCGGCATCGGTGGAGTCGAACACGGGGAGCACTGCGTCACCCACGAACTTGACGATGCGCCCACCACGAGACTCGACCTGTTCACGGGCGAGACGCTGAAGCTCCTCGACGACGGCAATAGCAGCGTCCTCGTCGCGAGAGGAGAGCTTGCTGTAGTCGACGATGTCGGCGAACCAGACGGCGGCCAGTTGGCGCGTACGCTCTTGCGTCATAGGCTCAAAATGTGGCTGAGGTCAGCAAACCGCGACCGTCGCCATGCTGGCTTCGCCCAGCTCACGCTCGATGCGGTATTGGCCTTGTAAGGGCAGCGTGCGCGGCTCATTTTTTATGCCGTGTCTTTGGCAGGGAACGTAAATTATGACGACGCCGGACAGGCACCAGGCTGCGACGACGAGACCGGTAGCAATTCTGAAAGGGCGGTGAAGTAATAGTAGGTTGCGCCACATGGGGCGCCATTGTTACGGCGCACCGGCGTCGTTCGCCAGTCCCTTGCGGTAGGTTCATCGCGCCATCGCGCCGGCTGGCCCCATCACCGTCGTTGGCCTCACTTTCCCGGCTCGCCTGTTTTTGCATGATCCAAGGAGACCCTATGCGTCGACCCATCGTTGTACTTCTCACTACACTGGCGGTCTCCACAGCGCTCGAGGCACAGCAATCCGTCGTCCTGCGTCCGGACCGTCTCTTCGACGGTGAGCAGCTCCGTGGGGGCTGGTCGGTGCTCGTACAGGGCGGGCGCATCGCGGAGGTGGGTCCTTCGGTCATGACCCCGGCCGGTGCGGCGGAAATCGTGCTGAGTGGTACAACGCTCCTGCCTGGACTCATCGAGGGGCACAGTCACCTCCTCCTCCACCCCTACAACGAGACCTCCTGGACGGACCAGGTGCTGCTCGAGTCCCACGCGGAACGCGTCGCTCGCGCCACGGTGCACGCGCGTGCCACGCTTATGGCCGGCGTAACCACCACCCGCGACCTCGGCACCGAAGGAGCCGGATACACGGACGTCGGGCTCAAGCAGGCCATAGACAAGGGTGTGGTGCCTGGACCCCGCATGCTCGTGTCCGGCCCGGCTCTGGTCGCGACGGGCAGCTACAACCCGAAGGGAGCGCCAGAGTGGCGCTTCCCCAAGGGAGCCGAGGAGGCCGACGGGCACGATGACCTGATACGCGCGACGCGGGATCAGATCGGTCGGGGGGCCGACTGGGTGAAGGTCTATGCGGACTATCGTTGGGGGCCAAACCGTCAGGCTCGGCCGACCTATACCGAGCAGGAGCTCCGGCTCGTGGTCGAGGTCGCGGAGAGCTCGGGCCGGCGGGTCGTCGCACATGCGTCTACCCCCGAGGGGATGGTGCGGGCGATACGTGCCGGCGTGCGAACTATCGAACACGGTGATGGCGGAACGCCCGAGATCTTTGCTCTCATGGCAGAGCGGGGCGTCGGCTTCTGCCCTACGCTCGCCGCAGGCGACGCCGTCAGCCAGTACGGCGGTTGGCGGAAAGGCGTGGACCAGGAACCGGAGCGCCTCCGCAGGAAGAGGGCATCCTTCGCCATCGCCCTGAGCTCGGGAGTTCCCATGTGCTTTGGCGGTGACGTCGGCGTCTATCCGCACGGGGACAACGTGCGGGAGTTGGAGCTGATGGTGGAGTATGGCATGGCGCCGTCTGCTGCGCTTCGCGCAGCTACGTCCGGAAACGCCAACATTTTCGAGCTCGACGACCGAGGTAGGATCGCGCCCGGGCTTCTGGCCGACCTGGTCGCGGTGCAAGGCAACCCGGCTACGGACATCGGCGCGCTCCGCGACGTCGTTCTGGTCATGAAGGGTGGCGACGTCGTGCGAGGCCCGACCGACTCAGGACGTTGATGGGTGAGCACTTCGATCTGAGTCCCCGTTCCCCGGGGAGTAGCCCCCTTCGAATGCTCAAAAAAAGAGGTAGCCCGCAGGGTTCTAGGGTAGCAGGGTGACCAGGCGAGGGCGTCTGGAAAGGTGGTATGATGCTGGGGAGCGCGGGTTAGAGGCCGGCGCCGATCAGGGCGGAAGAGGCTACGCGGCCGGGGCGCTTCCTTCTTGACATCGTCCCAAGCCTCTAACAACATCCTCCAATGACGTACATCATCGCCGAGCCGTGCATAGGAGAGAAGGACCGCAGCTGCGTGGACGTGTGTCCCGTGGACTGCATCTACGAGGGGGAGGATATGCTGTACATCCACCCCGACGAGTGCATCGACTGCGGCGCCTGCGAGCCCGAGTGTCCCGTTACCGCGATCTTCACAGAGGAGGACACCCCGGAGGAGTGGCACAGCTACATAGAGAAGAACAAGAAGTTCTTCGAGGGTGACGAAGAGCGGATAGTCGCGTCAGGCGTAGCCTGACGCACCGGCAACCGAGAAACTAGCCCGGCGTCCTAGGCTTCGCGGTTAAGCGCGGCGAGAATCTCCTCCGTCGAGGTGAACTTCACTCGCGGCCGCCCCTGCGGTTCTCCGCGCGCCGTCTCCAGTTGATCAATCCGCTGCCAGTCGGCGTACGTCACCGCCGCGGGCTGCCGTTGCCTGATGAACGACTCTACGGTTGCGGGCTCCGGGTGAGCAGGTGACGGTAGCGTTCCAAGCGCCAGATCTTCCAGCATCGCCTCCACCGTTTCCGCGGCGTCTTTCTTGTTGGTGCCGATCACGCCCGTCGGGCCGCGCTTGATCCACCCGCTGACGTAAACGCCCGGCATCGGCGCGTCGCCAGGGAGAGCGAGCACGCGGCCACACTCGTTCGGCACCACACCCCGCTTCTGGTCGAAGGACACGCCCGACAGCGGGACGCCGTGGTACCCGACCGACCGGAAAACCAGACCTACGGGGAGCAGCTCGGATCGATCCGTGGCTTCAGCTCGGAGCCTTGCGCCTCCGTCCGCGACGAGCTGATTGCGCACGACCCGCAGACCCACCACCTGCCCGGCCTCGTTCCCCACCAGCTCCACGGGAGACACCAGGAAGCGAATCGTAAGCGTGCGGGGCTTCCCGGCCGGAGAGCGGCCTGCGAACTCTCGCAGGATTTCCAGCTTCTTAATCAACTTGCGATCATCGCTCTGCTCCACTTCCACGCGGCTCAATAGATCCAGCTCGATTTCGTCTTCCCGCACCCGTATGTCGGCCCCGACGAGCTCCCCGAGTTCCTTGACTTCGGGGTTGGTGAAGGCGGCTTGCGCGGGTCCTCGCCGCCCCAGCATGTACACTTCCTTAATACGGCTCCGCCGGAGGGCCTCGAGGGCATGGTCCGCAATGTCAGTGCTGGAAAGCTCTTCCGCGGTGCGGCTGAGGATGCGGGCTACGTCCACCGCCACATTACCCACGCCCACCACGGCGACCTGTTCGACCGAGAGATCGAAGTGGCGGTCCCGGTACTCCGGATGCCCGTTGTACCACGCGACGAACTCGGTAGCCGTGTGACTGCGAGCCAGGTCTTCACCGGGGATGCCCATCCGTCGATCGGTTTCGGCGCCGGTGGTGAAGCAAATGATGTGATAGTAGTCCCTGAGCTCGTCCAGGGTCACGTGGGAGCCCACGTCCACGTTTCCGAAGAACCGGAAGGCCGGATTCGCGGCCACCTTATCGAATTGGCGCGTCACCCGTTTGATTTCCTCGTGGTCCGGCGCCACCCCGAAGCGGACCAGGCCGAAGGGCGTTGGCAGACGCTCGTACAGATCCACGCTCACGACGAGGTCCGGCTTGGCCAGCAGATGCTGCGCCACGAAGAACCCTGCGGGCCCGGAGCCCACAACGGCGGCGCGCAGCGGCCGATCGGCAGTACCTAGGCTTGACATGTGTGTCCGTTGGTTGCTGGGCTTGCGCAGGGATCTAAATGACTCAGGTGAGTCGTCGCACGAGAGTAGCCGCGGGGCGCTCGACCGGGACGAGGGCGTCGCCGAGCCGATCTCCCGTATCTTCACCCACTGTCACCTGGCGTGACTCCTCGGCCTCTGCGCTATCAACGCTTAATGGTAAGCATAATACGCGCCTGCTTAACAACAAGCGATCGCTGCAGTCACGGGAGAGCTTGAGCGTCGCGCGCTACGCTCGCGGTCACCGACTTGGTCGCCCAGCAGAATCGCGAAGTCGCTACGCGGAATGGCCAAACACTGCGGAGACTCACCCCTCGTACGCTATCCGGTAGATCCGACGACTACCGCTCACGACAAAGTCCAGATACCCCGTCATGGCCTCGCGTGCTGCCTCGTTCTCCGTGAACGCGAAGTACGTGTCGAGATCCTCGACTGTGGACTCGAAGATCACCGTCCAATAGTCCGCAACGTGATCTACGAGTACTCGATGTCCTCGTACTCCATCGGCAGCGAAGTGCGGAGCCGCTGCGGTAAGCACGTCGATGAGCGCGTTGGCCTTTCCGGGCTTGGTCTTGAATGTGTCTTGCACGACGAACATGATGGATGCCCCTCCATCCAGAGAACTTGGTCAGCCGACATCCCAAGCGGCCTGAAGAACGCGTTGGTATGTCGCGCGCTACAGCACCGTTGAGGCACGGCCGGTTGCGTGCGAGTATGCCAGGCCACAAAGGTCGTCAGCAAGTCAGCCTCCGTAATCGACGGTGTTGTGCCCAACAAGGATTGCTGCAGTCGCACGTAGGCGTGAGGGTCGCGCGCTTCACTTGCGGTCCACATCTTGGACGCGCAGCAGAATCGCGGATCCTATCAGGGTCTTTTTCAAGGGTACCGAGCTGAACCAACCCCCCACTGAGCCGCTCGTGCTCGAAAATCGGCACACGGGAGAACAGCTGGAGCTTCGGCGGATGCCGAGGGGTGGGGAGGTGTGGCTTGAGCTCAAGGGCTCGTTGCCGCCACATCGTGCAGGTCCGCCTCTGCATATCCACTTATTGGAGGACGAGGAGGGCACAGTCACTTCGGGCACGCTCTCCGCTATAGTCGATGGTCAACGCATCGATACGCGACCGGGGGAGAGCGCGGCGCTTCCTCGTGGCCTGGCGCATCGTTGGTGGAACGAAGGCGAGGAGGCTCTCGAGTTCGAAAGCTGGGTACGTCCCGTGGTCGACCTCGATCGCTACCTCCAAGCGGTGTTCGAGGTCATCAACGCCGGTCCGCCCGGTCGCCCCTCTCTGTTCTACATGTCGCATGTCGCGCTTCGGCATCGAAGAACTCAGGCTGTCCTCTTCATGCCGCAGCTGATCCAAGCCGTACTCTTCCGAACCGTAGTCGTCCTTGGGTACCTGCTTGGGCGTTACCGGGGTCATGACTGGCCAGGCTGCCCGAGCCGGTGCACGGGAGCTCCGGTCTTCCTGGGGGAAGATGCCTGACCCGCATCCTCGAAGTCTGTCCAGTGCAGGGCCAGAGCATAGCGAATGCGGTATCGTCCACGGGCACTACTCGGATCACATACAGCAGATCCGATAGTCGACTCCGGCCGCCTGGAACGAACCATCGCCCCCCATGTACACTGCCTCAGCCGTATTCATCCCGAGCGAGGAGCTCCATCCCCGTGCGTTCGAAGGTCGCCATCTTCGGTCTGACGTTCCCATTCATCATGCTGTTCGACCTCATGAGCAAGCGCTGGGCGCTGGACGCGCTGAGCGTTCGCGGTAGCGAGCTCTTCGGCGGTCTCGTGCCACTCACTCTCGCCTACAACAAGGGTGCGGCATTCGGGGTTCGGTTGGGCGAGGACTCGCGATGGTTCTTCGTTCCTGTCACCATCATCGCCTTGGCGCTGCTCTGCGTCCTTTTCAAGCAGGCGGCCAGCCGCGATTTCTTGCGAGTCGGGTCGATCTCCCTCGTGATCTCGGGTGCGATCGGAAATCTGTGGGACCGCGTCCGTTGGGACCGTGGCGTCGTCGATTTCATCGGGCCGATCGACCTCGGCTTCTGGGACTTCCCGATCTTCAACGTGGCCGACATGGCGATCACCTGTGGCGCCGCGCTGCTCGCAATCTCGTTCTGGTTCGAGGAACAGATGGAGCGAAAACTCGAGGCTGCGTCGGCCGAGGCGTCCAGCGCGCCTCCCGCCGAGCCCCTCGCGAAAGAGCCGAGCGCCTGAGCAGCGCACAGGTCTGGCTATTCCTCGTTGCCAGGACGAGGAACGAAGAGCAGGTATTGGACGCGGCGCCCCTTCATCTTGGTGACACGTAAGCTGCCGCTGTCGATATCGACCCGATCGCCGACAACAGGAATTCGATTCAGGCGGCCGAAGACGAACCCACCCACGGTCTCGAAACCCTCCTCTTCGTCCTCCGTCGGCTCGAAGGAGAGATGCTGGCTCACATCCCTGAGCGAGGCACCTCCCCACACGCGCCACTGGCCGTCAGCCATCGTACGGAACGCGATTGGCTCATCGCTCTCGTGCTCGTCCTGAATTTCACCGATGATCTCCTCGATGAGATCCTCGAGCGTGACGAGGCCGGCGGTTCCCCCGAACTCGTCGACCACAATCGCCAACTTGACCCGATGGGCTCGCATCTCAGGTATCAGATCCTCTACGGGCTTCGAGGCCGGAGCAAACGGAACGGTACGTATGACCTCCAAGATGGACTCCACCCCGGCCCGGTGGGCGCGCCACAGATCCCGCGCCACGAGAACGCCGACAATCCGGTCGAGGCTCTCCTCGTACACTGGCAGCCGGAGGTATCCCGTGTCGAGCATGACCTGCTGAGCGTCAGCGACGGACGACTCGACGGGCACGGCGCTCATATCGGTGCGCGGCGTCATGACCTCACCGACCGACACTTCGTCGAGCCGGATGACGCTGCTCATCACTTTCCATTCCTCTTCGTCCAGCGTGCCTTCATGTCGGCCGATCTCCGCAAGGACTTCGATTTCGGCGCGGCTGATTCTCGGATGATGGTCTTTCGGGGTGATCCAGCCCGACATCCAACCAAGGGGGATGAGGATCGGCTTCATGCTGAAGACCATTGCTCGCAGGACGTGTGCGGAAGGCTTCGCGAGTCGCCTCCAGTGCGTCGCGCCGAGGGTCTTGGGCACGATCTCGGAGAAGACGAGGATCACGAGAGTGAGTCCGGCGGAGAACGCCGTCAGCCACGCGTTGCCGAAGAGGTCTTGTACGACCGCACCGGCGAGCGTAGCCCCGACCGTGTGCGCGATCGTGTTGAGCGTGAGAATGGCCGCTATCGGCTCGTCGACATTCTCGTGCGCCTGCGCGAGCCACACACCAGCCCACTCTCCCCGCTCCTTGAGCACGGCGATGTGTGAGTGAGTGATGGAGAGAAAGACCGCTTCCAGGATCGAGCAAAGGAAAGAGATCCCGAGGCTGAGCCCGAGGATCCACAAGAGCGTCGGCATGATAGCGAGGAGTATCGTTGGAGGTGACCACGGCTATCAAGTGTGTTACTGTGCCCGCGTGTTCGGTCCAGATGACGGTCCCTTCCAAGCTGGAGAGTCTCGCATGGCGAGCTACACCTGCGATCAGTGTGGGATGAGCGTAGACATGACGTGCGGCAAGTGCGGTGCGGCTCTGGTGAACGACACGCTCACGAAGGATGACGGCAGCACCGTGCAGGTATCCAAGTGCCCCAACGGTGACGGCATGATTAAGTCGCCGATGTGCTGTGCACAGGACATGGCCTGCGCGGTCTAGACGCACCTGGGTGTCGCACCTATCCAGATGATCGCTCCGGAGGAGCGGAGCGGAGCACCACCACCCATCCGGAGATCTGAACGACTAGCGCCCGAGATCTTTCAGCTCCCCGTCGAAAAGATGCGGAGTGGCTACTACTCTGATAAGTACTTCGTGCGGGCTCGCGAGGTGCTTCTGCACCACTGCATGGATCCGGTGGTCACCATGCAGGTCTTTCAGAAGAAGGATGCCTTCGTCGCTGGCACGGACGAAGCAATCGGGATCCTAAAGCTCTGCCTGACCGAAGGCTACTCGTTCTCCGATCTCGAGGTCCTGTCCCTAAACGACGGCGACCGCGCCGAGCCGTGGGAGACGGTGATGCGGATCGAAGGACCCTACGCGGCGTTCTCACACCTGGAGACCTTGTACGTCGGTGTGCTCGCGCGTCGCACACGAATCGCTACGAATACCCGGGCGGTGGTCGAGGCCGCGTGGCCGCGCCCAGTCATGTTCTTCCCCGCACGTCACGATCACTGGATGGTGCAGACCGGCGACGGATGGGCCGCGCACGTGGCCGGTGCGATTGGCGTCTCGACGGACGCGCAGGCCTCATGGTGGGGCTCGGAAGGCATCGGCACCGTACCCCACACGCTCATCGCGGCCTTCGCCGGGGACTCGGTCGCCGCCACGGAGGCGTTCGCCGACGCGACGCCGGACGGCGTGCGAGTCATAGCGCTCGTCGACTTCGACAACGACTCGGTGGGAACGTCACTCGCGGTCGCGCGCGCGATGGGTCGGAAGCTCTGGGGGGTCCGCCTCGACACCTCCGCGGATCTTGTCGATCGCTCGCTGCACGAAGAGATGGGCGACTTCGACCCGCGGGGCGTGAACCTGCACCTCGTCGAGCGTGTTCGCGATGCGCTCGACGCCGAAGGCTCCCAGCACGTGAAGATCGTAGTGTCGGGGGGATTCTCGGTCGACAAGATCCGATACTTCGAGGCCTCCGGCGTCCCGGTCGACAGCTACGGCGTCGGATCGGCGCTGATACGGGGATCGTTCGACTACACGGCGGATGTGGTCCGCGTCGGAGGCGAGCCTCTCGCCAAAGTGGGCCGCTGGTATCGGGAGAACGAGCGCCTGGAACGCGTCGCGTGAGTGAAGACACCGCCCTCATCGGTTGGATCGTCGACGCACAGGTCGACTTCTTGCATCCGCACGGTCGCCTGTACGTAAAGGACCTGGGTGACGACGCAGACCTGGGCTCGACCTTGATCGTCGCCACGCTGGGTGAGGCCGTGGCCTGGATGCACGAGAAGTGCGACCTGCTCGTCTATACCGGTGATTGGCACGGGCTCGACGACGAAGAGATCGATCTCGTGAGCCCCGATCCGCTGGCCGGCACCTACCCGCCGCACTGTATGGGTCGCTCGGCCGATCCCACGGAACGGGACGGCGCGGCGATCATCCCCGAGATTCGCCCGAGTCACCCTGTAGTGCTCGCATACGACGCTGATCAGAGCGCGGCTAGCACGGTCGTCCGAGAAGCGCTGGCCGACGGTGGGCCGGTCTTCATCCAGAAGACCCGTTTCGACGTCTTCACCGGGAATCCCGCGACCGAAGCTTTTCTCGCCGCACTCCAAGATGCCCTGGGAAAGCCACTCGCCTTTGTTGTCGTCGGAGTGGCACGTGACATGTGCGTGACCCAGGCGGTCGACGGTATGCAGGCGCGGGGCTACGCGGTCACCGCACTCTCGGACGCAACCTGGGGCCTGGGGTTGGAGCCCGAAGCGGTGACCTTGGCCCGTTGGTCGGAGAAAGGCCGGGTAGCCACTTTGGCGGAGTTGCGAGCTACCCGCGTCCCGTGACCTTCCGGCGCAGGCCTTCGAGGAGGGGCAGGGGGGTCAGCTCGCCATCTACGATCGCCGCCAGCTCCTCTTCTTGCTTCCAATGTGCTTCGAGCTGTGCCAGCTCGAGCTCCAGGAGCTTCTGCTCGGCCGATTCGTTAGCCGCGATCTCGAGCGCGATCGCGCCCGTGCGCTGAAGGTCGCCGATCCTGCGGCCGTCCTTCACTACGATACGGGTCAGGTCCTGCGGCGAACCCGCCTCCTGGATGAGCTTGGCGGCGGAGACGACCCGACGCTCGGACGCGCCCGCGAAGTGGTGGTAGGCGAGCACGCGACGGAGCGTGCGGTCAGCGTCTCTGCCCCGAAGGTGTAGCCCCCCCCCCTTGTAGCTGCCGCATACCGGGCACCGCTGTACGACCTCGATCCGCCCGGTCTCACCCCCAGGGAAAATCCCGAGGCTCCCCCGGTCGCGGTACGGCACCGCGGTGAACGTGTAGCCGCACCCCTGGCACTCACGAGCGCCCCGCCAGGCCGAGCCCCCGAAGCGGAGCCAACGCGCCGCGTCGGTAATGGAGTCGGGCGCGTGGCCCATGATGAACCACATGCCGAGCAGCGTCATGCCGCCCGTCGCCCACCCACCGAGCACAACCGTGCCAGCGGCTGCCGTGCCCGCGAACGAGAGCTTCTTGTAGTTGTGCCGACGGGACGTCAGCTCCCGCCCGTAGCGCCACCAAGCCTCTTCGGTGAGCTGCGCCCTTCCGACCCGCACGATCTCGAGCGGCCCAGCTTTGAAGAGCGCGATGTTGTCGGTCTGCGAGAGTAGGCGCGCCTTGTCCGTGGTCAACTTCTCCAGCTCCTCGAGCGCCTCCCAACGGTCCTCAATCGGCGTCAACGACCAGCGCTTGCAGGTAGAGCAGATCGCCCACAGTCGTCCGCGCCCAGGGTCGTACACCACACGTCGCCCCCTGGGCAAATGCTCCAACTGGTCGTTGGGCTTGAACGGCGTGGCACAAACCAGGCACCGCGTGTACACGCTTTCTCCGGAGTAGAACACACAAGTCGCAGAAGTACTGGGCCCCTACACGCACGATGGGCGTCAGGTCCACAACTTCACCACGCGAATAGGGCTTTTCGCGCCCGCGCAGCTGAGTAGATTCTCGAGATGCTACTCGTCGTCGACAACTACGATTCCTTCACGTTCAACCTCGTCCAGTTCCTCGGAGCTCTGGGCGCGGACCCTGTCGTCGTGCGCAACGACCAAAAGCCTATCGATGAGCTCGCGGCGATGCAGCCAGACCGGGTTGTCGTATCGCCCGGACCTTGCACCCCGGCCGAAGCTGGCGTCAGCGTCGAGGCCTTCCGCATCTTGGGAAGGCAGGGGATCCCGATGCTCGGGGTCTGTCTGGGACACCAGTCGCTAGGTGAGGCGTTCGGCGGCAACACCGTTAGGGCGCATCGCATCATGCACGGCAAGACTGGTCTTGTGCGGCACGAAGGTGGGGCACTGTTCGAAGGGATACCGTCGCCGTTCGAGGTAGCACGCTATCACTCGCTGGTTACCGATTCGTCCGTGCTGCCCGATGAGTTGATTCCGATGGCGTGGAGCACCGACCCAGCCGACGAGGATGAGGTCCAGGCGATGCGGCACCGCGATCTGCCGCTTTGGGGCGTGCAATTCCACCCCGAGTCGCTTTTCAGTGAGCACGGGGAACGGTTGCTGAATAATTTTCTGGAGATTTAGTGGGCCCTACTCGGCCTCGCCCGGTTGACCCTCCCCCCCAGCCGTCGGTAGCTTCCCTGGCGTGAATTTTGCATCCCCATCGCGCCCTCCCGGCCCCGGAAAATCCCCTTGATCGGCCAGGTTCTGGGCATCGTGCCGGCCCGACTCGCATCTACGCGCCTGCCCAACAAACCGCTCTACCCTCTGCTCGGACGGCCTCTAATCGAATGGGTCTGGCGCCGCGTTGAGGGAATGTCAGTGCTCGATCGAGCGGTCGTCGCCACCGACTCCGAGGAGGTAGCTGAGATCTGCCGGGCGCTGGGAGCGCCAGTCGAGATGACGTCACCCGACCACCCGTCGGGAACCGATCGCGTCGCTGAGGTCGCCGACCGACTCGAATACCGCGACTTCGAATTCATCGCGAACGTTCAGGGCGACGAACCGCTGCTGAAAGAAGCGCATGTCAGGGCCACCATCGACCTCGTACGCGAGGGCCGCTGGGACGTAGGGACGTGCGCGACACCGCTCAACACGGACGCTGCGCGCATGGATGCCTCCGTCGTCAAGGTCGCACGCGCGGCGAGCGGTCGGGCGCTGTACTTCTCGCGTGCGCCGATTCCGTACAAGCGTGACGATAAGCCCGTGGGGGAGGAGCTGGAGCGCGAGCCGTTCCTGCGGCACATTGGGATCTACTCGTATACGCGCGCCGCGCTGCACGACTGGGTGGCCCTCGCCCCGTCACAGCTCGAGCGCATGGAGTCGTTGGAGCAGTTGAGGCCGTTGGAAGCAGGGCTGAAGATCGGGGTCGCCATCGTGGGTGCGGCGGACCCAGGGGTTGATACACCCGCGGACGTTCTTCGCATGGAAGGGAAGCTGAACGAGCAAGGAGCCCCCACTTTCGCATGACGGAATCCATGACCGACAAGTACGAAGGACCCACGAAGTACATCTTCGTCACCGGCGGGGTCGTGTCCTCGCTGGGCAAAGGCATCGCTGCGGCGTCGATCGGAAGGCTGCTGAAGCTGCGCGGCTTGCAGGTGACGTTGCAGAAGTTCGACCCCTACATCAACGTCGATCCTGGAACGCTGTCACCGTTTCAGCACGGAGAGGTTTTTGTCACCGATGACGGCGCCGAGACCGATCTGGATCTAGGACACTACGAGCGCTTCATCGACCAGTCGCTGTCCCAGGCGAACAACATCACCACCGGCCGTATCTATCAGACCGTGATCTCGAAGGAACGGCGCGGCGACTACCTCGGATCCACCGTACAGGTCATCCCGCACATCACCGACGAGATCAAGGGTGCGATCACCCGGCTCTCCGCGGACAACGACGTGGTGATCACGGAGATCGGCGGCACGGTTGGTGATATCGAGTCGCTCCCGTTCCTGGAAGCGATTCGTCAATTCCGGGTGGACGTGGGTCGTGAGAACGTCATCTTCGTGCACTTGACACTGGTGCCGTACATAGCCGCCGCTGGGGAACTGAAGACCAAACCGACCCAGCACTCCGTCCGCGAGCTGATGCAGATCGGAATCCAGCCCCACGTGGTCGTGTGCCGAACCGCGCACCCGCTCTCCGAGGAGATTCGTAAGAAGATCGCGCTCTTCACCAACGTCGAGCTCGAGGGCGTGATCGAGGCGCGTGACGTGGAGACCATCTACGAGGTCCCACTCTCTCTCAAGGAGCAGAGGCTCGACGACGTGATCCTGGAGCGACTCGGTATCGACTTACCGCAGCCGGATCTCACCGAGTGGACCGCGATGGTCAACCGTGTGAAAGGACCCTCGTCAGGCACCGCGCGCATCGCCGTAGTCGGCAAATACACGGCTCTGGTGGACTCATACAAGTCGATCCAGGAGTCCCTGATCCACGGCGGCATCGCAAACGACGTAAAAGCCGAGATCGAGTGGCTCTCGGCTGAGCACTTCAGCGAAGGCGACGGCGTCGAGTCGCTCCAGAACTTCGACGGACTGCTCATTCCCGGTGGATTCGGTCCCCGCGGTGTGGAAGGGATGCTCGCGGCCATCCGCTGGGCACGGGAGAACGAGATGCCGTTCTTCGGTATCTGCCTCGGCCTTCAGACCGCCGTCATCGAGTTCGCTCGTAACGTCTGCGGCCTCGATGAATCACATTCCTCCGAGTTTTCGGAGGCGTCGTCCGATCCGGTGATATGTCTCCTCGACTCCCAACTCCAGGTGACCGCCAAGGGAGGCACGATGCGCCTCGGCGCATACCAGTGTGTGCTCGGAGAGGGAACGCGTGCCCGAGAGATCTACGGCGCACGGGAAGTGTCCGAGCGTCACCGTCACCGCTTCGAGGTGAACAACGAGTACCGGGAGCTGCTCACTCAGAACGGCATGACGCTCAGCGGCCTGTCACCGGACGGCGGCCTCGTGGAGATGATTGAGCTCACCGATCATCCGTGGTTCATTGCGGGGCAGTTCCACCCCGAACTCAAGAGCCGGCCCACCCGCCCACACCCCCTGTTCGCTTCGTTCATCGAGGCAGCGGCGCAATACGCCCAGAAAAGAAGAGCCGCTCCGGTTGAGGAGCCGGTTGGCGTATAGAGCGCCGTGAGATGTTCGACCGATTCACGCTCATCACGGGCCCTTGTGTGCTCGAGAGTGACGAGCTGAACCTCGAGATAGCGCGGACCGTCAAGGGCTTGGGTGAGTCGTTCGGGCTGCCCGTCATTTACAAGGCTTCATTCGACAAGGCGAATCGGTCCCAGATGGACTCCGTGCGAGGCCCCGGGCTCGCTGAAGGCCTCCAACGACTTGCCACGGTGAAAAAAGAGACTGGCCTCACGCTCCTCACGGACATCCACGAACCGAAGCAAGCCGAACGTGCGGCGGCGGTCGTCGACGTACTGCAGATCCCAGCGTTCTTGTGTCGTCAGACCGACCTGTTGCTCGCTGCCGGGGCCACGGGCAAGCCCATCAACGTGAAGAAGGGCCAGTGGATGTCTCCCGACGACATGGCGGGCGCAGTCGAGAAGCTGCGCAGGGCGGGAGCGACGGATGTCGCGGTCACGGAAAGAGGCACGTTCTTCGGCTACGGCGACCTGGTCGTCGACATGCGCTCCTTCGCGACCGCGCGTGCCGCGACCGGCGCACCCGTGCTCTTCGACGGAACCCACTCGGTGAAGCGGCCAGGGCGGACGGACGAATCGAGATGTGGAGACCCGGAACACATCCCCGTGCTCGTGCGCGCAGCGGTTGCGGCAGGTTGCGACGGTCTGTATCTGGAGACCCACCCTAACCCTGCCAGCGCACCCTCGGACGGCGCGAACATGGTGCCCCTCGAGCGCATGCGTGGGCTGTTGAAGGACGTGGTAGCGATTCTGTCCGCGCTCACCAGCGCGGCCAGGGAGAATGGGGACGCTCCATGAGCTCCGTGAGCCCGATGGGCGCCGGAGCCGGGCCGATCGACGCGCGGCTCGCCGCCCAGATCAAGCTCGTCATATTCGACGTGGACGGCGTGCTCACCGATGCCGGTGTCTATGTGGGGGCGAACGCGGGTGGGGAGGCCACCGAGCTGAAGCGCTTCGACATACAGGACGGCGTCGGTATGAAGATGCTCATGTGGTCCGGCCTCGAGGTCGCCATCGTGTCCGGACGAACTTCGGAGGCGACCGCGCTGCGGGCCCGCGAGCTCGGCGTTGTGGAGTGCCACCAGGAACCGGACGCGCACAAGCTCGGCGTTGTGGAGGATCTGCTCAGTCGGAAGGCGGTGGAGTGGCACGAAGTCGCAATGCTCGCGGACGACATTCCGGATCTCGCGGTGCTGCGACGCGTGGGCCTCAAGGCCGCCGTGGCCAACGCGACCTCTCATGTGGTGGACATCTGTGACTGGCAGTCGAATAAACCCGGGGGCCACGGCGCCGCCCGGGAGTTCTGCGACGCACTGCTCGCGGCACGAGGGGAGCTCGATAAGGTCGTCGAGCGTTACGTCGAGGAACGCAGCCGGTGACGCACTCAGCGGCATGCGGCAACATTGGGCGCGAGAAGCTAGCCATTCTGACCTCGACCGGAACGCCGGCGACCTTCCCGCACGCCGTAGAGGCACTGGACGGGATCTGGGGATCGTGGGCCGCGACGACGTCGCGAAGAGCTTTCACGAGAAAGACTTCGCCGCGTTGCATCCCGGTGCAACATCGGGAACCAAGCTCTCGGTCCGTGTAGCAGATGTCATGATAGCGGACGAATATCCCTTGCTCCGTGAGGACGCGAGGATGAAGGACCCGATCGCGCCGCTGGCCGAAATGCGTGGCACGGTGCCAGTGGTCGACGAGGACCGCCGGATCACTTGCGTGCTCACGGCTGGGGACCACACGAGACTAATGGAACGCGACGTCCATTTCCTAGACCATGCGATCGGAGAGATAATGACTCCAGATCCGAAGACCGCGCTGCGCGAGGAGCCGGGATCCGCTGCCGTCCACCGGATGGAGGCGCATGGCATTATGGCGCGGCCGGTGGAGGATGAGGCCGGACGATTCGCAGGAATCGTGCATCTCCATGATCTCATGCGATCGGGAGTGGTGTAGTGGAGGATGAGGCCGGACGATTCGCAGGAATCGTGCATCTCCATGATCTCATGCGATCGGGAGTGGTGTAAATGGACCTAGCGACGTTGGGACTCCAACACGGGCCGCGTTTCGCGACACTTGTGCTCCTTGCAGGTTTGGCTGCTTGCGAAGCGCCTACGAGCGGCTCGGTGACCTCTCATGAGCTCCTGGAGATGGGAGCGGACAACATCGTGTTCGGAATGGTCAGCTTCATGACCTCCAACGGAATCCGTGAGGGCCGGGTCGAGGCCGACACGGCCTTCATGTACGTGGACTCGGCGAAGGCGAAACTGCGGCAGATGCGCATCGTCTTTTACGACGAGATCGGGGCCGAGCGAGCCACGGTCACGGGAACAGCCGGAGAATGGGACCAAAACACTGACCGAATGTGGGCACAGGGTGACGTCCTGCTCGTCGTGCACGCCGACGGGCGCCGCATCGAGAGCGCGGAGATGGTCTACGATCCCATCGAGGACGAAATCTGGAGCGACTCGGCGACCGTGCAGACGCTCGCCAACGGGCGGGTGACCCGGGGGTCGTCATTCCGGTCCGACATGGAGTTCCGGAACGTGCAGATCGCGAATATCCGCGGAGCCGTCGGCCGCTAGCTACCGACGCCCATGTCCTCACCCGCCCCTCGTGGCCGGTCCGCAGCCGCCCTCGTCCTGTTGACCTGCTCCTTGATCCCCTCGCGGATCGCGGCTCAGGAGGACTGCGATTTCATCGCTCCCACCAGGTCGATGCAGTTCACCACGCTCACGGGCGGCGCCACTATTACCTACCTCGGCGCACCGCACATGATGTGCCGGGACGGGATCGAGATCTGGGCCGACTCCGCGGTGGAGTACTCCGCCCAGAGCATGCAGCACATGATGGGGTCCGTGCGCTTCATCGACGCCAATGGGGAGTTGAACGCAGATGAAGCCCGTTACTTTCCGGAGCAGGGTCGACTTCAAGCCAACGGCCACGTCTTTGTCCAGGATACTCTCCAGGGCTTCACTATCCGTAACGGGAACCTGGTGTATCTGCGCGCCACGGACTTCCGGGAGGAGCCACAGACCACGGTGACGATCGCGGCGGACGGCATTCAGCCTCACGCGATCCTACGGATGAGGCCGGCAGAGCCTAGGCCGGAGAGCATCGAACCGACAGCCCCGGATACTATCGCGGCGGACTCCACGGGCACGGCTCTGTCGGCGGAGGCTCTCGTGCTCCCCGTGGATGCCGGGCCCCACAGGCAGGGTTCGCCCTACATCGTCGACGGCAACCGAATCTTCATCCAGGGCGACAGATATTTCCGCGCGACTGGTGATGTCGAGATCGAGCGGGATTCACTGAACGCGTTTGCGGACAGCGTCGAATATGACCAGGTAGCCGGCCGAATCTTGCTCGAAGGATCTGCCCGAGTCGACGGTCCAACGTACGATCTCGTCGCTCGCACGATCACGCTCGGCATGGACGGCGACGACATCGACGAGGTGCGGGCCGTACGCGACGCCGTGTTGAACGGCAACGAAGTGGTGCTCACGGCGCCCGAAATCCGGATCTACCTGCTCGACGATCTTCTGGACAGACTCGTCGCCGTGATGGCCCCGGCGGCGCCTGACGTCATGTTGGTCGACAGCGCGGATGCGCGGCCCGTCGCTCAGGCCGATGACTTCGAGGTCACCGCAGACTCGATCGAGGTCATCGCGCCCGGCGAGGCCCTTGAACGGATCTTCGCGGGAGGCATGGCCCGTAGCGTTTCTCGCGCACGCGACTCCTTGAACGTCGAGACGTTACCGGAGATCGCGCGCACCGACTGGTTGGAGGGCGACACGGTCATCGTAATGTTCGTGTCTGCGGACACCAGCGAGAGCCTGGGGCCCGCCGCGGACACGGCGCAGGCGGCCTACCGGATCGACCGGATCATCGCCCAGGGCGACGCGCGGAGTCTGTACCGACTACCACCGTCGGACACCGCCGCGGTCCTGGGTGAGGACGAACCCGCCGTGCACTACGTGGTCGGCGACGAGATCACGATCGTCATGGTCGAAGGCGACGTCGACCGCATGGAAGTGGACGGCCATACGCGAGGCATGCATCTCGAGCCGGTGCGGGTGATGGAGGACAGCCTCGCAGCACCGAGCCTCGGAGTCGATACGACGACTGCCCTCGACACGACCTCCGTCGGTGGCTCGCCCCGAGGAACCACACCGCAGGAGCCTTCGCGCCCGCCGGGCTCACGCACGCCATCATCTGACGGCCATCCGCAAATCCGGGAGTCGGCCGCGACTCGTCATCCATGGAGGGGCTCGTGACAGACGCCGAGAACCCGGGCGCCCAAAGTCGGCTCTCCGGCGAGGGTCTTACCAAGATCTATCGGCGCCGCAAAGTCGTGAACGAGGTGGATCTGACCGTTCGCCAGGGAGAGATCGTCGGGTTGCTGGGGCCGAACGGTGCGGGGAAGACCACGACCTTCTACATGATGGTCGGGCTGATTGCCCCTCATTCCGGCACCGTCCATCTGGACGGTGACGACCTCACAACTACCGCGATGTACCGTCGAGCTCGCCGCGGGATCGGCTACTTGGCCCAGGAACCGTCGGTCTTCCGACGCCTCACGGTCGAAGAGAACGTGCTCGCGATCCTCGAGACGCTGAAGCTGCCCAAGACGGCCGAGCGCGAGCGGCTCGATCAGCTACTCGGCGAGTTGGGCCTGGAGCAGCTCAGAAAGAACAAGGCGTATTCGCTCTCCGGGGGCGAGCGGCGTAGGCTTGAGATCACGCGAGCCCTCGTCCAGCGGCCGAAGTTCATGCTTCTCGACGAGCCGTTCGCAGGCATCGATCCGATAGCGGTCAACGATATCCAGCAGATCGTTCGCGGACTGAAGGACCGCGACATCGGTGTGATCATCTCGGACCACAACGTCGAGCAGACGCTCGAGATCGTGGATCGGGCATGCATCATGTACGAAGGACGTATCCGAGTGAGTGGGACCGTCTCAGAGTTGGTTTGGAACGAGGAAGTTGCGGATATTTACCTCGGTCCGACGCTGACGACACGCATGCGAGCCCGGTATCCGGAACCAGCCGGGGTCTAGAAGGCTGTTGAAGAAATACAGTGGGCCGCGCACATGGCGCTTGCGCGCGTTCAGGCAAGGAACGACGAGGAGTCGTAGCCGAGCGGGCACCGCCGCCGAAGGCGGTGGTCCGACGAGGAGAGACGATGGATCAATCCGCGCGGGCACCGACGCAAAGCGTTGGTCGCCATGTGCCCAACACCATGGATGATTTGATCTTAGGCGTCTGTGGGGTACGGTGGGACGGCCTGCTGTACTTCTTCAACAGCCTTCTAGTGGAGATCTGAGTCACCGATGAGCCAGTTCATGAAACTGTATCAGAGTACCCAGCTCCGGCAGGAGATGCGGATCAACCCACGCCTATATCAGGCGATGGAATTGCTCTACATGCCGATGCTGGATCTCGAGCAATACCTGAAGCAGGAGGTTGCGGAGAATCCTCTTCTGGAGTTGGGCGAAGCGGACGTCGAGCAGGAAGTCGAGCTCAAGGAAGACACCGACGACGAACCCATGGGCGAAGACGATGTCGACTGGGAGGCAATCCTTCTCGACGGATTCGACGTCGGGGGTCGGCGCGAGCAGTACGACCAAACTGAACACTTCGAGCGTACGCCGATCGAAACGCACGACCTACACGATCACCTTCGGGACCAGCTACGCATGATTTCGCTGTCGGAACGAGAGCTCCGTATGGGCGAGGAGATCGTCGGAAACATTAACGATGACGGACTGCTCGCGTGTGAGCTCGAGGAGTCGGTGAGGGGTGTGAACGGCTGGCTCGCGGAGGTGCGGCCCACGGCGATCGCGACCGCAGAGTCGATCGCTGACGAGGCCGCGCGCGCCGCCGAGCTCGAGGAGATCGCAGCACTCTTCAAGCCGTACGTCATCGAGGAAGCCGAGGCGATGCTCAAGGTCATCCAGGGCTTCGACCCGCCGGGGATCGGAGCTCGGGACGTGCGCGAGTCGATCCTCATCCAGCTCAGGATGCGTGACGAGGAGGGTGAGCTCACGTATGTGATAGTGCGGGACCACTTCGACGCGCTCTTCAACCATCGCTGGGCGGAAGTCGCCACCGCGCTCGGCGTGCAGCCGATCGAGGTGCAGGACGCCGCCGACGCGATCAGCCACCTCGATCCCAAGCCAGGACTCAAGCACTCCGCGGAACCGGAGCAGTATGTCATCCCCGATCTCATAGTGGAGGAGATCGACGGTGAGTATATGGTCTTCGCCAACGACACGAGCTTGCCCAGGCTGCGCATATCCCAGAGCTACCGGGAGATCGCCCAGGACAGCAAGAAGTTCACAGGCGAAAACAAGGAGTTCATTTCCAGCAGACTCAATTCGGCCCACTGGATGATTCAGGCGATAGAGCAGCGGCGTCAGACCATGCTCAAGGTCATGAACTTCATTGTAGACCGTCAGCGCGACTTCTTCGAGCGAGGGGTGCAACACCTCAAGCCTCTCACGTTGCGCGAGGTCGCCGATCACATCGAGATGCACGAGTCGACCGTGTCCCGCGTGACGAACAAGAAGTACGTGCAGACGCCGCGAGGAGTGTACTCCCTCAAATACTTCTTCTCGAGCGGTCTTGCGACCACGAGCGGCGAGGACATCTCGGCGCGTGGCGTGAAGGACAAGATCAAGAGCCTCATCGCGGACGAGGACACCAGCAAGCCGCTCACCGATCAGGCGATCGTGAAGTCGCTCATGATCGACGGCGTGAAGATCGCTCGCCGTACAGTGGCCAAATACCGGGACCAGCTCGGCATCCTGTCCGCGCGCATGCGCAAGCGGGTATGACGAAGAGTAACTTCGCCGTGATAGTCCCCGCCTTCAACGAAGCACCCGTTGTCAAGGACCTGGTGCGGGAGCTCAGAGAGGCGTTCGAGCGCCATGGCCTCGAGGGTGAAGTCGTGCTCGTCGATGACGGTTCCACGGATGATACCGCCTTGCTTGCGCGTCAAGAGGCGGACGGGTGGGGGGCGTTGAAGGTCGTTCAGCACAAGACGAACCGGGGCAAGACCGAGGCGATGATCACTGCGGCGGCCTCCACTGAGAAGAGCTATCTCGTGCTTTTCGATGCGGACCTGCAGCACTCTCCGGACGAGATCCCACGCTTCCTCGAGCGGCTCGCGGACGGGTTCGATATCGTGACGGGCCGCAAGATCGGAGGGTACAACAAGAGGGTGGTGTCCACGGTCTACAACCGGCTGTCACGCCGGGTATTCGACGTCCCGGTCTCCGATCTCAACTCGATGAAGGCGTTCCACCGAAGCGTGCTCGACGGGCTCACACTGCGCCACGACTGGCACCGCTTCTTCGTCGTGCTCGCGCATGCCCGCGGTGCGACCGTGAGCGAGATCGATATCGAGCTGCACCCCAGACGGGCAGGGCGGTCCAAGTTCACCGGCCCGTTCAGAATCATCGTCGGATTGCTCGACCTGGTTTCCGTGGGCTTCCTGCTGCTGTTCTCGCGAAAGCCGCTTCTGCTCTTCGGCGCGACCGGGATGCTCTTGGCCGGATTGGGGGTTCTCGTCGCGGCGGTGGCGATATACCTCCGCTTCGTCCACCCGATGGTAGGCTTCGACCCGTACATCCCGCCCATGGGGTACCGGCCACTTCTATATCTGGTGATGCTGTGCGAGACGCTCGGCTTCCTGCTCGTAGGATTCGGGCTCGTCTCGGAGCAAATCGCGCAGGTGCGGGACGAGCTCGACGCGCTGAGCAACAGGGACGACTGACTTGAGTGAGAAGGTCGGCGGGCCCCGTCGAGTCCTCGTCGTGGTGGGGACCCGGCCCGAGGCGATCAAGATGGCCCCGGTCGTCGACGCGCTTCGCGATCACAGCGCCGACGTCGAGACGCGCGTGGTGCTCACGGGCCAACACACGCAACTCGTCGACCAGGTCGTGCGCGCGTTCCGACTTAACCCCGACTACGACTTGGGCATCATGAAGGAGGGCCAGAGCCTCTACGATGTGATTCAGGGCGCGCTCGAAGGTCTGCGCGGCGTCGTGCAACGCTTCAGACCCGATGCGTTGCTCGTGCAGGGCGACACCGCCACCGTATTCACCGGGTCGCTCGTGGGCTTCTTCGAGCAGGTGAAGGTCGGGCACGTCGAGGCCGGCCTGCGCAGTCACGACAAGTGGGCGCCGTTCCCAGAGGAGATCTTCCGGCGCCTCACGGATGTGGTCTCCGACTACTCCTTCGCACCGACCGAGTATGCCAAGCGCGCTCTGCTCGCCGAAAAAGTGCCTGCGGAGCAGGTGTATGTGACCGGAAATACGGTCGTCGACGCACTCATGAGCGTGGCCGACCGACAGAGACCCGTCGACAACGAGGTCCTGCGCGCGGCGATTCGGGGTGAGCGCAGGCTCGTGCTGCTGACGGCGCATAGGCGTGAATCGTTCGGTGCGCCGATCCGCGAAGTGTTCGGCGCGGTGCGCGCGCTCGCCGATGAGATCGACGACGTCGAGATCGTGTATCCGGTGCATCCGAACCCGAACGTCGTCGAACCTGCGCGCGAACTACTCGCGCACCATGAGCGCATCCACCTCATCGACCCGGTCGGATATCTCGACCTGGTCGCCGCACTCGCATCGGCGGCGCTCGTCCTGACCGACTCGGGCGGTATTCAGGAGGAGGCTCCCACGTTCGGTGTGCCGGTTCTGGTATTGCGCGAGGTGACGGAGCGCCCAGAGGGTATCGAGGCTGGGGTGGCTGAACTGGTGGGCACGAACCGGGACTTGATCCTGGAGCGCAGTCGGGCCGCACTCGCTCGACCGGCGTCGGACGCACCAGCTACCAACCCGTACGGGGACGGTCGCGCCGGCGCGCGGATCGCGGACATCGTGGTTTCCGACCTGCTCGGACGTCCGCGCGCTATGGAGGACTGGGGCGCGTGAACATCCTCATGCACTGCGTCTACTTTCCTCCGGAGGTCGGCGGCCTCGAGAGCCACGTGTACTATCTGTGCCAGGCACTTGCCCAGCGCGGACACCGAGTGCATATGGTGACGTCCCGTTCTCAGCCAGGACTCCCCGATCATGAGATCATGGGCGGCGTCGGGGTGTGGCGAACCTGGATGCCCGCACGCAACACACCGGGTTGGGTGGCCCACGCGCTCTTCTCCATGCCTCGCTTCGGTGCCCTCGCGCGCTCTGCGGACATCTTGCACGCCCAGGATATCGCCTCGGTTCTTCCCTGCATGGTCGGGCAGCGAGTAGGCCAGGCACCAATCGTCACTACATACCACACGAGTCACTTCCTCGAGCGAGCCGAGTCGCGGTTTTGGCGTCCCATCTTCAAGCGCTTCCTGGAGGCCGCGGACCACAACCTTGCCGCAAGTGTCGAGATCGCCTCGGTGGGCGAGGGCATTGCGCCCGGCATCCGCGTCGAGGCCCTCACCAACGGAGTCGAGACGTCGTTCTTTCAGCGTGTCGAGCCGACGCTCTCTGCGCTCGGGGACGGGCGCGCGCGCCTGATCGTACCGCGCAGGCTCTTCCACAAGAACGGCGTTGAGTACTTAGTGCGCGCGATGCCGCTCATCACGACCGCAGTGGACGTAGAGGCGGTGCTCGTGGGAGACGGACCGGAGCGGCAGAAGCTCGAGGCCCTGGCCGCTGAACTCGGGGTCGCCGAGCGCGTGAGATTCCTGGGGGCACGCGCCAACCGAGAGATGCCCGGCATTCTCTCGTCCGGCGACCTGGCGATCTTCCCATCGCTGATGGAGGCGACCTCGATCGCGGCATTAGAGGCGATGTCGTGCGAGCTCCCGGTCGCCGCGTCGCGGGTCGGAGGGCTGCCCGAAATCGTCAGCAACGCGGTGGGTGGGCTCTTCGAGCCCGCGGATCCTGCGTCCCTCGCAGCGAAAGTGATCGAGCTGCTGCGCGGCGGCCAGCTTCGCGCCCTCGGCGCCCAGGCGCGAAGGCAAGTCGTGGACAGGTGGAGCAACGCCCGCCTCGCCGACCGGCATCTCGAGATCTACGAGGAGCTCGTGGCGCGTCGCCACGCGGCGTAGCGAGGTAGAGATGGTGAATAAGCGACGGAAAGACCGGGTCAGCCAAGTGCCTTCTGTCCCCTCGTGGCTTCCGCCGACGCTCTTCGCCGGGCTGACGCTCTTGCTGTTTCGGACCTTCGTGTTCAGCAACCAGATGCTGTTTGGTAGTGACACGCTGGGGTTAGGCTACGTAGCACGGGCACTCTACGCCGGCTCGGTCCACACGTTCGGTGCGTTCCCTCGCTGGGCGCCTGACATCCTGGGCGGCACGCCGTTCTTGGAGGCCCTCTCCGCTGGCGACTCGTTCTACCCACCGTCGCTCATCCTTCTCCTGGTCATGGAGCCGTTCCGGGCGCTCGGCTGGAAGCTGGTGATCCATGTTGCCGCGGCCGGCTTTTTCATGTTCGGTTGGGTGCGCTCGATTGGCGCATCTCGTGCGGCCGCCCTGGTGGCGGGTGTCGGCTACATGCTGGCGCCGTTCCTTGTGAGCCTTGTGACCCCGGGACATGACGGGAGGATCTTCGTCATCGCGCTGACGCCGCTTCTCTTCTGGGCCGTCGAGCGCCACTTCGTGGCTCCTCGTGTCGCGGTGTTCAGCTCGGTCGCGCTGATCATCGGCCTGGTGATCACGACCACGCACTTCCAGATGGCGTACTTCCTCTTCGGAGGCGTAGGCTTGTACGCCTTCTTCAGGGCGGGACAGATCGCGCGCGGGTACGTCGCGGACTCCGGGCACAGCGGCAGCACGGCCCAGCGCACATCTGGACCACGAGCGGCAGGCATACGTTTCGCGCTCTTCCTGGCGGCGTCGCTCACCGGAGCGGGGGTGGCGGGCTTCCAGTTCTTTCCGGCATTCGACTACGTAAACCAATACTCGCGACGTGTGCAGACTTCTCGCGAAGCCGCCGGAGAAGCAGGTATCGCCTGGTCGAGCTCGTGGTCCCTGCATCCCGAAGAATCGATGGCGATGGTAATCCCCGAGTTCGCTGGCAACAGTGCAGGGGGTCCGGCCGGCTGGGCCCAGAACACCTATTGGGGCCGTAACATCTTCAAGAACAACCACGAGTACGCCGGTCTGGTGCTGCTGCTGCTCGCGGCAGTTTCGTTCGCCGGTGGTGCCCGTCCCGGACTCCGGTGGTTCTTCACCGGATTGGGTGCACTGGCGTTCCTATTCGCGCTGGGAGCCCACACGCCGGTGTGGCGACTCTTTTACGAGGTCGTGCCGGGCATCCCTCTGTTCCGGTCCCCAGCGCAGGTCATGTTCCTGTTCGGCTTCGGAGTGGCGACTCTGGCCGCCCTAGGTGCGGACCGACTCTTCCGGGCCGCGGAGGAGAACAACAACGACAGCTGGCGCAACATCATGCGCATAGTCTGGGGCGCCGCCGGGGCGTTGGGGGGTCTGGCCCTCCTGGCGGCCTCTGGAGTCCTGACGACCATCTGGACCTCGACCGTTTACTCGGACGTTGATCCGGACCGCCTCCAGCTCATGGAGAGCCAGTTGCGACCCTTCATCGTGCAAGGCGCGTTCATCGCCTTCCTCTTTGCTCTTGCGCTCGCCGGCCTGACGTGGGCCGTGCGCGGCGCGTATCTGGTCCCGAAAGCGCTGCTGGCGGGACTCGTGCTGCTCGTCGTAGCGGACGAACTGCGCGTATCGAACACGTTTGTCCAGCCGTTCGACTTTGAGACATGGTCGGCTCCGGACGCGAACATTCTTGCGATCCTGAACCAGGAAGAAGGCAGCGACGAGCCGTACCGGCTTCTTTCGTTTCGCAGCACCGGGCAGGACGTGACCCCGGCACTTCACGGCATCGAGCTCGTCGCGGGCCACCACCCCAACGATCTCTCCCGCTACCGTGAGTTGATCGGGATGGTCGGATCGGGAATGCCAGATAACCTCTTCAACGTGAACATCCGTCGGCTACTCAACGTGAGGTACGTGCTGTGGCCGGACTACGAATTGGGGCAGTCGATAGACGGGGCTGTCTTCTCCCGAACACAACTCAGCGACGGGCGACCGTACGAGACCGTATTCGCAGAGCCGGGCCTTCCGCGCGCGCGCCTCGTCGGCGGCGTTGTCATCAAGTCAGATGAGGAAGTCGTCACCTACATGTTGTCGGCGGACTTCGACCCCGAGACCGAGGTGGTGCTGACCGAAGCCCCGCCGCTGGCGCTCCAGGGTGGGCCCGTGGCAGGCACCGTGACCTGGCTAGAGCGAACCCCGAACCGGCTCCGGCTCGCCGTCGCTACAGAGCAGCCCGCGCTGCTGGTGGTCTCGGACAACTGGTTCCCGGCGTGGCGAGCCACCGTGAACGGCACGGAACAGCCTCTCTTGCGTGCCTACCACAGCCTTCGCGCCGTGCCGATCCCGGCAGGTGAGCACACCGTCGAGATGGTGTACGAGTCGGCTCTGGTCCGCACGAGCATCTGGATCAGCTTGCTTCTCTTCCTTGCGGTGGTAGGCGCTGCCGGCTTCGATCTTTGGCGCGAGCGCTCGACGAGGGAGGCTCACTGAAGACCTGGCTGATCCGAATGGCGCAGCTCGCCCTCACGATCCTGATGACGTGGTTCATCGTGGACCGGGTGGGGCTGGACTGGACCGAATTCCAGAAGCTCGATCCGGCGGCGTGGCAGCCGAATCTGGTGGTGCTCGGGTCGGCGTGCGCGCTACTGCTCCTCGCGATGTTCATGAACGCCGTGCTTTGGGCCCGGGTCGTCACAGATCTCGGTGGTGCGCGCATTCGGTCGATCGAGGCCATCCAATTGTTCATGATCGCCAACCTCGGCCGCTACGTGCCCGGGAAAGTGTGGCAGATCGCCGGGCTCGCCGTGCTCGCGCGAGCAAAGGGTGTGCGACCCGTCACGGCGACCGGTGCGGCAGTGCTCGGCCAAGGACTGTCCCTGCTCGCGGCGACCGCAGTGGGGCTGGGCGCGTTGCTCACCGGACCCGAACAGCTGCGGCCTTGGGGGCTCTTAGCTGCTGGCCTGCTCGCGTTCATCATCATCGTCATCGCGATCCCCGCCAGCTTTCAGTGGGGCGCCCAACTCTGGTTCCGTATGGCGCGCGCGGAGACGCCACAGCGCTTGGACTCGGTTCATGGGCTGCAGTGGCTCGCACTCTACGCGCTCAATTGGGTACTGTTAGCGTTGTCGTTTTGGGTGCTCGTCGTCAGCTTCGGTGTCTCCGTCGGAATCGTGCCTGCCGCATCCTCCTTCGCGGCCGCGTACGTCATGGGTTACCTGTTCATCCCGGCCCCGGCCGGCGTTGGGGTACGTGAGGGATTCTTGGTGGCATTCTTGACTCCGCACGTAGGCGTCGGCTCCGCCGGCGCGCTTGCGGTAATTGCACGGGTCTGGACCACGGTCGTGGAGCTCGTTCCCGCCGCAGTGTTCTGGGCGCGTCACGTCGCGGCCAACAGGGCAGGGGAGTACGTGAGCCATGAGTGAGGGGCATAAGGCGCATAGGGAGTGCTTCCTCGTCATCGTGCCCACCTACAACGAGAAGGAAAACCTTCCTCGGAAGATCCCACAGATTCTCGAACAGGACGAGCGTATCGATGTGCTCGTCGTCGATGACGCTTCGCCGGATGGCACCGGTAGGCTCGCCGACGAGATGGCCGCCCAGGACTCCCGCGTGCATGTCCTGCACTGCGCCGCGAAAGACGGCTTGGGGAAGGCGTATCTCGCTGGCTTCGACTGGGCGCTCGAGAGGGAATACGAGCTGATCTTCGAGATGGACGCCGATATCTCGCATCCTCCCGAGGCGCTGCCCACGCTGATCACTGCGGCTGCGGAGTACGACTTCGTCATCGGCTCGAGGTACGTCGACGGTAGGGTCACGGTCTCCAACTGGCCGATGACCCGACTCCTCGTGAGCTACTTCGGTTCGTGGTACGCGCGCACCATTACCAGGATGCCGGTCCGAGACGCGACCGGCGGCTTCAACTGTTGGCACCGCAGGGTACTCGAGAGGGTCAGGCTCGATCGAGTGCGCTCGAACGGTTACGCGTTCCAGATCGAGCTGAAGTTCCGCGCCTGGTGCAAGGGGTTCTCATTCACAGAAGTCCCCATCCTCTTCACGGAACGGGACAGCGGTGAGTCCAAGATGTCGAAACGGATCGTGCGCGAAGCCGTGTGGCGCGTCTGGTGGCTCAAGTTCCAGCAGGTTTCTGGCCGCCTGTGACGAGCGAACCCCGCATAGGGAAGGAGTTCTACGACTCCAGCGACTACTTCGAAGAGGGTACCGATCACCTCATCGACACCGAGAGTCGCTTCCAGCGGTACCGCGTCGAGAAGGTCCTCTCGATCCACGACCCGACACCGACCGACCACGTAGTCGATCTAGGCTGCGGATGGGGCACTTTCGGCTTCGAGCTCGCGGACCGGGTCGGGGAGATCGTCGGCGTCGACTTCAGCGAGAAGAGCATTGAGATCTGCAACCGGAGACTCGAGTCCGACCCGCACGACAGGCTGCGTTTCGTGTGCGCCGACGGGGGCGATACTGGGCTGGAAGGCTCGCACTTCGACCTGGTCATCGCTGCGGACCTTTTCGAGCACCTATATCCGGACGACTCCGAGCGCGTGTCGAAGGAGGCGCATCGGCTTCTCAAGCCTGGCGGCCGCTTCAGCACCTGGACCCCGCACCGCGGTCATTTCCTGGAGGTGCTCAAGAACCGAGATATTGTGCTCAAGCGGGACGTGAGTCATGTGGACTACAAGTCGATGGAGCGCATGAGGGCGTTGCTCACCAAACAAGGCTTCGTGATCGAGCGCGCGTACTACGCGGAATCCCATCTGCCCGGCCTGAACGTCGCGGAACGTCTCCTTCAGGGCCTCGTGCCATTTTTGAGGCGCCGCATCGTGGTGCTCGGCCGGAAGCCGGAGGGGTAGGGACGATGGCGTGGGAGATCGAGCGCCGATTCCTGGTTCGCGTTGCCGACGCCCTCTGGTACACGCTCGGCGACGGACACCACTACCGCCAAGGGTACATCCGGAATGGGGATCCCTCGGTCCGCATCCGGACCGGTGAGCCGCGGGGAGCCGTCCTCACGTCCAAGACCGGCTCGGGCATCCGAAGAGAGGAGGTGGAGACGATCGTACCGCCCGAGATGGCCGTCCGGCTTCTCGAGGCTGCGGAGGACCGAATCGTCGAGAAGATTCGCTGGAAGCTCGGCCGCTCGGAACTCGATAGATTCCTTGGCGCTCTGGAGGGTCTGGCCCTGATGGAGATCGAGCTCGATGCCGACAGCGATCCGCTACCCGATCCTCCCCAGAGAGTCCAGATTTTACGCGAAGTCACTGATGATAACCGCTTTGTCAGTGGGCGGTTAGCTAGGCTAGATCCTAAGAAGCAGCACAAGCTTGTGAAGAAGGCTTACAAGGAAGTGAAAGGATGGACGGGACTCAGCGACTAGTGCTCATCGCCGCCGTGTTGGCCGCGACCTCATGCACCATGATCGGGTCTGCCGAGCTGTCGGGCCCCAGGGTGCCGCTCTCGGACGCGGACCTGTCGGCCCTGGAGGCCATACCGGACCCCATCCCGAAAGTGGAACCGCCCAGTGGAACCGGGAACATGGCGCAATACGAACAGTCGGGCGGCACGTACCGCGTTCTCGATAGCTCGGAGGGATACGACGAGCGTGGGGTGGCCTCGTGGTACGGTGAACCGTTTCACGGGCAGCAGACGAGTAGCGGGGAGACTTACGACATGTACGGTATGACCGCTGCGCACCGAACCCTGCCACTGCCGAGCTACGTCGAGGTAACCAATCTCGTGAACGGACGAAGAGTGGTTCTGAGAGTGACCGACCGGGGCCCGTTCCACGACCCGGACCGCCGTATCATCGACGTGACCTACACGGCCGCCGTCAAGCTGGGCATGGTGGGCCCGGGGACCGCCCAGGTTCGCGTGAGAGCACTAGAACCGTACCAGCGCCGAACGGGGCGCTAGCTGGGGATGCTGGCGGGCAGGGCCAGGAGCCGGCCAAGGGCCAGCCGTTCGGCAGAAGGTAACATAATACATATTATGCGTAGTTGAGGCGCGCACCCTCAAATAGATGGCCTAGGATGGACCTTCGGCTCTAGGCGCGCGCTAAGTGGTCGCCGCCGTCTTGAGCTCCTGGATGCGCATCTCGAACTGGCCGCGGTCGGCTGCGTTCTCCTCCATATTGCTCAATACGCGCTCGTAGAGTTCGATCGCACCGGAGGCATCGCCCTGGTCGCCGCGAATCCGCGCGGCACTCGCCAACGCGTCGCGCACCTGGAAGTCGAGCTCCGAGCGATCCGCGATTCTCAAATAGATCGCTTCGGCCTCACTCCAGAGGCTTTCCTGCTCGTAGGCGGCACCTAGCAATGCGGCACCTTGGAACTCGATCGGGTCTCTCGGCGAGGAGCCGAGCGGCTCCAGCACTACCTGCGCCTGCTGCGGATCGTCCGACTGCAAGTACAAATCGCCTAGCAGCAGCCTTGCTTCACCCTCGTACCCGGTGCCGTCGAAGCGCTCGAGGAACGTGACGAGCGCGCTCTTGGCACCCTCGTGGTCCTGGATCGCGATCGATTCATGCACGGCCTCGAGCTGCTGCGCCGCCTGCTGGACCAGCGCCTCCCGATAGTTCCGATAGTACACGATTCCCGCGACCACTATCACTGCGACCACACCGAGAACCGTCAGGAGCTGTTGGTTGGCGCGGGTCCATTCGCCCACGTGCAGCACTTTAGAAAGGAAGACGTCGTCGGGGTCGTCGCCGCGCTCTTGGTGGGTCCGGCGGGCACCGGGATGACGCTGTGACATGAAAGGACCTTCTTCGGTTCAGTTCCTACGGTCTCCGCCCCTCGGGAAGCGCCAAAAGCTAGGCGGGACGGACATTTCGGTCAACGCGCCGGCGAGCCCCACGCTGCCTCGACAATCCCTCCAAGAACGCCGGGTCCTAGCTCCTCGATTCAGCCTTCCGAGTCGGTCTCAGAGGGATGATACCCGGCCACGATCCACAGGTCGCGCGGACGCCGAAGCGCTAGGAAGCCATCGGCCATCGCGATCGAACCGTCGTAGAGCCAGTCGTTGAGTAGCGTCGTCACGGTCGCGCGATGAGCCCCCGCCAGGTCGGCGAGTATCTGGTGGGTGAGTTTGACTGAGAGATGCACTCCCCGACCGGCCGGCTCACCGCAGCGCGTGCTGAGATCCAGCAGCACTTCGGCGAGGCGCTGTGCGGTGGTGGGCCCCCGCGAACCCCCCTGCACGTGCCGCAGTCGGTGCAACTCGCGCTCGACACCCTCGAGGTAGGCATTCAGGCTCTTCTTGGCTGTCTTGAGCCCGCTCAGAACGCTGGCTGTGGGCAAGGCGACCACCGTGCAGGTCGACCCCGCGATCGCCCCGTACCGTCGATGGCCCTCGGTGAACGCTTCATCGCCAAAGAGCTCCCAAGGGAGTGCCACTGAGACCGTTCGCTCACTCCTCCCCTGTTCCATCCCCGGCAGCACCAGGCGCACGAATCCGGACTGAACGAGGAACACGTTCTTGGCGGGACTTCCCGCCGCGTAAAGTGGCCGCCCCTTTATGAGCCGCACGACCTCAGCGCGCTTCACGAGCCGGAACAGCTTGCGGTCACGAGCCGGAACGAGGTGAAACGGCATCGTCAGGCCTCCGCGGCGCCGCCCGGGGGTACGCCCTTTAACGCTGGGTGCGACGCCAGCCCTACCGCGACGAGGAGGAAGGGCATCGAAAGCAACGTCGCCGGTTGCGGTCCGATCACGTCCGCGAGGACACCCGTGCCGAGAACACCGAGAGAGCCGGCAGCCCATGCGAGTCCCATAACGACGCCCGAACTAACAGCGGCGCCCCGAGGGTGTATCTCTTGGGCCATCACGACGATCGGTGGCAACGAGGCCATGCCGAAGAAGCCCGCGCAACCGGCAAAAACGAGCCCTAGTCCGTCCTGTGGCCCGAACCAGACCGCCGCGAGGTGAGCCGGTAACGTCCAGCCACAGAGCTGCACCAGCAGCAGCCTACGATCAACCCGGTCAGTGAGAAATCCTCCGGTCACCGTGCCGAGCGCCTGCGCACCGAGGTAGATGGTGAGCGCAACAGCACCCCGAGCCTCAGATCCACCGAGCTCCGCCACGATGATCGGCGACATCGTGAGAAACGTGCGTTGCACGAAGGCCAAGGTCGCGCTGATGCCGAAGATGAGCCCGAGCGGGCCAGCGAGGTGGCGCAGCACCTCCGAGGGCGCGGGCGGCGTCTTCGCCGCCTTCGTCTCCGCGCGGCGACTCGGGAGCGCACGGTAGAAGAACGGTGTCAGAATCAACGCCGGAAACATCGCGACCCACAGACCCTCCATGCCCCGCCACTGGACGAGACCCACTGCTACTAGTGGACCCACCGCAAAACCGAGAGCGCCGCAGAAAGCAGAAAGCAAAGAGCGAGTACCGAGCGCCCCCTCCCCTTCCCTCTCCGACCCGCACCGCATACGAAGCGCCAGGAGGGTGAAATGCCGCGCTTCCCAATCCGCCGAGCGTCAGCAAGATAGCGAGCACCCAGAAGCCCGACGCGAAGCCGATGGACGCGATGAAGATGCCCGAGAGGAGCGGCCCGGCGGCTGCGAAGATGCGGCGCCCGTGGCGATCGGCCAGGTACCCGAACAGAGGCTGAGGAAGTGATGAGGCTAGTGAGAACGTAACAGCTAAAGTCGCCGCCATCGCGATCGACAGCCCCAGGTCGTCCATGATGCGCGGCAGAAGCGGGGGGATGAACGATGCGTATGTGTCGTTCAGGCCGTGAGCGAGCGCCACAATGATCGCGATCCGCATCCCCGAGACCGCTTGGGGACGGCCCTCGACCTTGGATGCGACGACGTGCACGATGGGGCTCTGACTCCACGAACAGGGGACGAGCAGGGTATGAAAGGGGCCCCATGATAACCGCGGGTGGTGGCCACCACCAACTGCCCCTGGCGCGGTCGTGATGGCCCCCCCAACGTGCACCCGACGCACGCCTCACGAACCCTGGATCCGACATGAAACAGCGAGCCTCACGACCGATTCTGGCCGCGCTTGCGGCGCTCACTCTCACGGTCTGTGCCGGGCCCGAGACGCCACCCGCGGGGCAGGAGATGGAGGGGCAAACGGCGTACGCCCCCCAGAACCGGCCCGATGTGCGCGGCACCCGGGGTGCCGTGTCGGCAGGCCACCCGCTCGCGGCGCAGGCGGGACTTCAGGTCCTGCATAACGGGGGAACAGCTACGGACGCCATCATCGCGATGGCAGGCGTGCTTGCAGTCGTGCGACCACACATGAACGGCGTGGGTGGTGATGCGTTCGCGATCTTCTACGACGGCGCAACCGGTGACATCAGCGCTCTGAATGGTAGCGGCCGATCCGGGGCGCTCGCGACGCCAGACTTCTTCCGCTCTAAGGGTCTCGACGAGATCCCACAGACCGGGGCTCGGGCGGTGAGCGTGCCGGGGGCAGTCGCCGCGTGGGTCGACGCCCACCAGCGCTTCGGCAGCAAGCCGTTCGCACAGTTGTTGGAGCCAGCAATTCGGTACGCGAGCGAGGGCTTTCCGGTGTCGACGCTCCTGGCCATGGATTTCGAGTCCCAAGGTGGCGCTCTGAACGAGCCGGGCCGGGCGCTGTACCTGCCGGGTGGGTCCGCCCCGCGCGTGGGCTCGTTACTCAAGAACGAAGCGCTGGGCGTTACGCTGGCGGGGATCGCACGAGGAGGAAAGGACGCCTTCTATCGAGGCACGGTCGCCAAGCAGCTGTCCGCCTTCATCGAGGCCGAAGGCGGTCACTTACGCGCTTTGGACTTCGCGGCCCACACCTCGACTTGGGTCACCCCGCTGAGGAACGACTACCTCGGCTACACCTTCGTCGTCATGCCTCCCAACACGCAGGGCGTAGCACAGCTCACCTACATGGAGATGGCTAAGGCGCACCCCATCGAGGCGCTGGGCCACAACACGGCGTCGTACCTGCACACGATGATCGAGCTGAAGAAGCTCGCGTTTGCAGACCGAGACCGCTGGGTCGCCGACCCGGAGAAAGCGCACGTACCCGTCGAGCGGATGATGGGACGCGACTACCTGCGTCTACGCGCGGCACTCGTAGATCCAGCACGCGCTAGCGAAGACGTAGCGGCGGGTTTCGGAGACAGCATGGAAGATACGGACGACCAGACCCCCGACGACTCCGGTGACACGGTCTACCTGACGGCGATCGATGAGAACGGGAACGCAGTCAGCTGGATTCAGAGCAACTTCGCCGGCTTCGGGTCGGGGCTCCTGGAGACCGGGACCGGGGTGCTGCTGCACAACCGCGGTACGCTGTACACGCTCGAAGACGGCCATCCTAACCAGGTCGCGCCCCGGAAGCGGCCGTATCACACACTCACGCCCATGATGGCGCTGCGAGGGGAGGATTTTGCGTTCACCATCGGCACTCCCGGGGGCGACAGCCAGACGCAGACCCTGATCCAAATCGTGCACAACATGGTGCTCTTCGGCATGACGCCTCAGCAGGCGATCGAGGCGCCTCGTTTCCGTTCGGACAGCGGACTGTCGGTATCGATCGAAGACCGGGTCCGCGTGGACGTCCGTGCGAGCCTGACCGCGCTCGGCCACCGCATCAGTGCGGTCGAGGGGTGGACCGCCACGTTCGGAGGTGTCCAGATGATCTTCTACGACCCTGACACCGGCACACTAGCCGCGGCCGCCGACCCGCGCCGTGAGGCCTATGCACTGGCCTACTGAGGGGTGACGCCCGATCGCCTCTTCATCGGGATCGGAGCGCTTCTGGCGGGCCTCTCGGTCGCGCTTGGTGCGTTCGGTTCCCACGGACTTCGCGATACGCTGAGCCCGGAAGATCTCGCGACGTTCGAGATGGGCGCCCGCTATCAGATGTATCATGCGCTCGCGCTGCTCGCGGTGGCCTGGGCGTATGCCCGGTGGGAGGCTCCCCTCGTACAGGTCGCGGGTTGGCTCTTCGTCATCGGGATCCTGATCTTCTCCGGCAGCTTGTACGCGCTCGTGCTGACCGGGCAACGGTGGCTCGGTGCGGTGACCCCTCTCGGAGGGGTGGCATTGCTCGCAGCGTGGGTTGTGCTGGCCTGGTCGGCATTCCGGAGCTGATGCGTATGAGCCATGGCCGAGCTCTGCGATGACTGAGCAGATGGCGTGGGCACGGCGGCTCGTTGGTGAAGCCAATCGTATTGTGGTACTGACCGGAGCCGGTATTTCGGCGGAGTCGGGAGTCCCCACGTTTCGGGGTGCGGGAGGCCTGTGGAGATCCCATCGAAGCGAAGAGCTCGCCACGCCCGAAGCGTTCGCGCGCGATCCACAGACCGTGTGGGAATGGTATTCCTGGCGGAGAGGCCTCATCGCCGACTGCGCCCCGAACCGCGGCCACATGGCACTCGCCCGCTTGGCGTTCGCTGGAACGCCCACCACGATCGTGACTCAGAACGTGGACGGCCTACACACCAGGGCGGCTCATAGGGCGGGCGGCGGCGGTGACCCCTCCCCTGCTCTCCCCGTCGAGATCCACGGCGCAATCGATCGCGACAAGTGCTCGGCCTGCGGCGTACGCACGCCGGGCACCACCTCGGTCGACGCCAGCAGCCACGCTTCGCTCCCGCGCTGCGCGGGCTGTAACGGCATGCTCCGTCCGGACGTCGTATGGTTCGGAGAAGCTCTGGAACCCGAGGTCTTGTCGCACGTGTTCCAGGCGGCGCAGGACGCGGATCTGTGCCTGGTGGTCGGAACCAGCGCGCTGGTCCAACCGGCGGCCTCAGTACCACTCGTGACCCAGCACAGCGGTGGCATGCTCATCGAGGTCAACCTCGAACCCACTCCACTCAGCGGGGAGGCCGAAGTCAGCCTGCTCGGGCCAGCTGGTGAGCTCCTGCCCGAACTCCTCGACGTAGAACCCCCGACCTGATTAGAATCAGAGCAAGGACTTGTTCGCCCGAACAAGCTCGAGATGCATCGACTTTTCCAGGCGTCCCCATGAGCACTCGTCGTCCGCACGTCGTCTTCGCGCTTGCGTTCCTCACCGCTTGCGGTGGCAGCGACGGTCCGACCGGCCCCGGCCCCGGCAATGGAGGGGCACCGACCATCGCTTCGGTTACGGTTTCGCCGGCAGGCGTAACGATCGCGATCGGAGAAACGCAGCTTTATTCGGCCGTGATCCGGGACTCGAACGGCAGCACCGTCACGAACGCCACAGTGGCGTGGTCGAGCGCAGACGCGTCCGCGGCGACGGTGAGCAGCAACGGACTGGCTACGGGCGTCGGTGAGGGCACGGCGGCGATCACGGTGACGGTCAGCAGCGTCTCGGGCTCGCAGAACCTCACCGTCGAGATAGCAGCGTGCGCCAGTCGAGAGACGGTCCAGATGGATCCCGGCGGGAGCGCGACGTACGAGGCTACCGACTGCATTCTGCTCCCGTCTGGCGTCTCGGGGGATCGCTACCGCGTAGCGGTGATTCGCCCGTCCGAGAGCGAGAACTCGAGCGACGTCACGACGGCGACGGTGACAGCCACCGCCGTCGGATCGTCTGCCAACGCAGTAACCCCGCCGAGCACTGGCGCGCGAACTCCCTCGCAGGTCCTTTCCAAGATCGACGGCACTGTCTTTGTCGAGAACTTCGAGCGCAGGCAGCGGACTCGGAGAGCGCACGCGATTCTCAGGCAGCGCGAGCGCGACATGGGCTTCTCGAAGGAGACATTGCTCGGGAGTGGGCCCATGCTGGCGCTGCGCGCGGACCCGCCCGCGACTCGGCAGCTCAACACTACCAGCACCTGTTCGGGCGCCAAGATACCGCACTCGCTGGTCGTCTTCAATGACGACCTCGCGATCTATCAGGAGGACGCTGGCACGGCGATCGATGTGGCGTCCGCGAACGTCATGCTCGACTACTACTCGTCGTACGTGAAGGACATGCTCACCGAGTATTGGGGCCCGATGTCGGACGTCGACGGGAACGGACGGCTCCTGGTCACTACGGCGGCCTCGCTCAGCTTGGGTGGTGTGGCAGAAACCTTTTCGGGCGATCTCCACGACGCCTCGGCGTGCCCGAACGGCAATCAGGCCGAGATCGCTTACTTCGAAACGGAGTTTTTCAACTTGATGGCCGGCGACACTCCCAATTGGGCCGCGCTCGGCGTGGTCGCTCACGAGGCCAAGCACATCATCGGGGGCTCCAATCGCGCGGCCGGGGCACAAGGGAGCGATCCAATCTGGCTCGATGAGGGCGCCGCCGACATCTCCGAAGAGATGGCCTCGCGAACGGCTTGGGCCGCGATCGGTGGACCGGCGGTCACCGCAACGGTCACCGGCGCGGACATCCTCAACGCCGTCCCCGAAAGCGGCCTGGTCCCCAAGGAACTGTGGGGCGTCACAGACCGGATCAAAGGCATCATCATCCAACTGTCGAACCATCCGAATAGCTTCACGACAAATCCGGCAGGGGCACACGTTCAGCACTCGTTCTATCACGGGAGTTGGCACCTGCAACGCTTCCTGGCGGATGCCTATGGGAACGCGGGTAGCGGTCAGGCTGGCGCCTTCTTCACTGCGCTCTTGGCTCCCTCCGCGACGCCCGGTACAGCAGGGCTGACCGCTCAGACAGGTCAGACATTGGAGCAGCTCTTCGTGGAGCTCGTCACCGCGATGAGCTTACACGGAACCGCCGCCCCCGAACCGGCGCGCACGTTCGCGACGTACGATCTCGTGTCAGCGACGGACATCTTCGGGGGGCCGCCTCAACTCGTGCCTGCGGGTCTCTACCCCTGGCCGGTCACAACCACTTCTGACGAGAACCCGAGCGCCGGTTTCGTCACCGCCACCTACTCGGGGCCGATGGGGCTAGCCGGCATCCGCATCCACGACTTCCTCTCGTCCGGGACCGGAGATGGGCTGCAACTGGAATTCCAGTTGACGGCACCCGCCAAGATCGTGGTGACGCGGCTCCGTTAACGGCTGAGCACGGAGGCGAGCGTCGCGGGCGCGACGTTCCCTCCGCTCAGCACTACGACCACAGCCCGCTCAGCGCCGGGCTCAAGGGCGTGGGGCCGCCATGCGTCCGAGAGCAGAGCCGCAAGCGCAACCGCCCCACCTCCCTCTACCACCAGTCGCAGGGACATCGCGGCGTAGGCCATCGCGGCCTCGATCTGTGCCTCGGAGACGCTGACGTGCTCCTGGACGCGGTCTCGGACTAACTCGAAGGAGTACTGGTTGTCGAGCCCGATGCCACCCGCTAGCGCGTTGGCCACAGTGTCCTGCTCAGGCAGCTCGACCGGCTTGCCCGCGCGCACGCTCGCCAGCATCACGGCGGCATTCGCCGCCGAAACCGCGACGATGTGCGGTGCGTCCCCCGGAAGCTTCTCCTGCAGCGCTGCGGCGACGCCACCGATCAGCCCGCCTCCTGACAGTGGAGCGAGCACCGCTTCGGGAACGACGGGCAACTGATCGAGGATCTCCAAAGCGAGCGTACCCTGCCCCGCGATGACCCACGGATCGTCGTACGCCGACACATAGCAGCGGAGCGACTGGCGGGCCAGGGCGAGCGCGTGGGCTTCACACTCGTCGAACGTGTCCCCCACCACAATGGCCTCGGCTCCTCGGCTCCGAATGCCCTCCAACTTCACCGGGTCGACCCACGTGGGCACGCACACGGTCGCGGCGATGCCCAGACGCTGCGCCACGTACGCGACCGCCAGCCCGTGGTTGCCGCTCGAGCAGGCCACGACGCCACGAGCACGTTCGTCCTCGCTCAGTGCAGCCATGCGAGCCGCGGCGCCGCGTACCTTGAAGGAACCGGTCACTTGCAGGCACTCGGCCTTCAGCAAGACGGGTACACCGAGCTTCTCCGAGAGCTCAGGCGCCTCCAACAGCGGTGTACGGCGCACGAGCCCACGAACCGACGCCTGCGCCTGTGCGAAGTCGAACACGCCCGTCGCTCCTTTCTACCAGATGACGTCGATATCCGTGGACGCCACTGGCTGCATCACCGCGTCGGCGCCTTCACAGATCGTGGCGCGACCTCTTGCACCCTGATGCCGGTCCCCTCGAACTCATCGGCTTGCGGTGGACCCGACCCGTCATGCGAGCACTCCTTGACTTATGCGATCAGGTGCACGAGCACACAAGGTAGGGTGGCGACACCGGGGCATGAAAGCCTCAGCAGGCCGGGCATCCCGCTCAAGAACATGCGCGGCGTGAAGCTGTGGATGAACCACGCCTGGCCCGGCTGGCACCCTGTCTCGAAGCTTGAAGCGGAGTGGCTTCGCGGACACATTCCGT
The DNA here is from genome assembly GCA_965226625.1 of Longimicrobiales bacterium. GTDB lineage: Bacteria > Gemmatimonadota > Gemmatimonadetes > Longimicrobiales > Gaopeijiaceae > UBA1138. The sequence goes on along the minus strand of CBDDDK010000003.1, from coordinate 710,377 downwards.
TGACGTGCGTTAGAGCTCAACCGGTCCGGAGCCGTGCATCATGAAAGGGTTTCTCAAGTTCGCTGGCATGTCGGCCGGAGGATGGGTCGGTTGGTTCATCGGCGCTCCGATCTCGATCTATACCGCGTTCATGGTCAGCATAGTCGGGTCTGGGGTCGGGCTCTACTACACGCAGCGCGCGGTCAAACGCTTCCTGCCGTGAAAGGTGATCTGACAGCCTGCCCCCCCCCATGCGCTGTCGCTGTGCTTCTGCTCGGCGTCCTCGTTGGCGTACCGACGGAAGCGACCCGAAGCCATCATCCGCCTCACTGTAGCCGACTTGCGTAAATGCTGCATGCGGTCGTACCATTACGCGGTCGTCATTAGTACTTCAGTACTTCGTCACAGAATCGCATCCGCGCTGGCCGGAGCATGCTTTGGTCACTCCGACCTCTCGGCGGGGGCCAGGTGTGAAAGAGCTAGGCTATGAGGATACTCGCCGGTGTGATGTTGGGTGTCTTGTTCGTCGTTCTGAACGGCGATCCACAGACATCTCGGGGCCTGCCTCCGCCGCTGGCTGACCGCTCGGTCCATCGCGCCTCCCTTGAACCCTCTGCTTCGCACCGTCTCCTGGCGCAAGATCTGGACGACGTGGTCGAGAGATACTGCGAGTCTTGCCACAATGACAGGCGCTTGAGGGGGAACATGTCCCTCGAGAGTTTTGAGGTGTCAGGGGCCGCGGACCGGGCGGAGTTGGCCGAGAAGATCATCACGAAGCTCCGCGCAGGCATGATGCCACCAGCCGGGGCACAGCGTCCTGCGGGGGATACGCTTCTGGTCTTCGCGGAGACGCTCGAGCGAGACCTCGATCGCGCCGCCGCCGCCGACCCCAATCCGGGTAGCCGCACCTTCCAGCGCCTCAACAGGGTTGAATACCAGAACTCGATCCGGGAGCTGCTGGGCCTCCAGATTGACGCTGGTGCCTATCTGCCACCTGATGCAAAAAGCGCAAATTTCGACAACATCGCCGACGCGCAGTTGCTGTCCTCGACTCTTATGGACGGGTACCTTCGCGCCGCCACGCAAATCAGCCGACTAGCGGTTGGATATTCAGGAACCTCGCCGAGCGAAACACAATTCCTGACTCCGCAGTGGGTGTCTCAGGACCAGCGTGTCGAAGGGGCGCCCTTCGGGACGCGTGGTGGTTCGTCGGTGGTCCATAACTTCCCCGCAGACGGCGAGTACGTCTTCCGCGTCTCGCTCCACTACGAAGATGTGGGCTCGATTTACGGCAGTGGCCAGGCGGCCATGCACACCGTCGATCAACCTGAGCAGATCGAAATCTCCATCGATGGTGCGCGGGTGACCCTGTTGGCGGTTGAGCGGTTCATGCACATGGAGGATCCCGGTGGCGTCACCATGAAGACCGAACCGCTCTTCGTTCGGTCTGGCTCTCACAGGGTGACCGCCGCGTTCATAAAAAGGTACGAAGGGCCGGTGGACGACCTTATCTCTCCGTTCGAGTGGAGTATCGCGAATACGGCCACGTCGACCGACTACGGCCTGCAACAGCTGCCCCACTTGCGCGAGCTCGTCATCGCCGGACCGTACAACCCAACAGGCGTATCCGGAACGCCGACCCGTGAGCGGCTCTTCACCTGTCGTCCGACTGCGCCCGAAGAAGTGTCAGCATGCGCTGGCCAGATCCTCACACGTCTGGCGACTCAGGCTTTCCGAAGGCCGGTCACCAGTGAAGAGCTCACGGCGCTGCTGTCGTTCTACGACCGTGGGGCCGCTGAGGGTGGCTTCGAGTCGGGAATCCGGGTTGCCTTGGAGGCGATCCTCGCTAGCCCACGATTCGTCTTTCGCTTCGAAGACCTAACGGACGAGGACCCCGGCAAGATTTCCCCGATCAGTGACTTCGCGCTGGCCTCCCGCCTGTCCTACTTCCTCTGGGGGACTTCTCCGGACCTACAATTGATGTCTCTTGCCCGGGCGGGGGAGCTGTCGGATGAGCGCGTGCTCGTGGCACAGGCACGTCGTATGCTGGCTGACCCCCGCTCGGAAGCCCTTGGAAGCCGCTTCCTGGCCCAATGGCTCCGTCTTCCGGACCTCGAGGGCATCAATCCCGATGTCCGTGTGTACCCGGACTTCGATCAGCAGTTGAGGCAGGCGATGCGCCTCGAGACCGAGACATTCTTCAATTCCCTGTTACGTGAGGACCGCGGCGTATTAGAGCTGTTCACGGCGGATTACACCTTCGTGAACGAACGTTTAGCACGGCATTATGGCATACCCGGTGTCGCGGGAGACCACTTACGCCGGGTTTCCTATCCTGACGAGAACAGAGTGGGGATCCTCGGCCACGCCAGCGTGCTCACGCTTACCTCCATGCCAGGTCGGACCTCGCCTGTACTGCGCGGGAAATGGGTCATGGAGGTGATCCTAGGGACGCCGCCGCCGGCTCCACCGCCCAACGTCCCGGAGCTTGAAGCGACTCCCGGTGATGTCGAGGGGCGGATCCTGACTACTCGGGAGCGGTTAGAGCAGCATCGAGCGTCTCCGGTCTGTAACTCCTGCCATCGCTTCATGGACCCGATCGGCCTCGCGCTCGACAACTTTGACGTGACCGGCAGGTGGCGAGCTCGCGAGAACGGTGTCCCGCTGGATATTCGGGGCGAGCTGTACGACGGGACGCCCGTGACCAGCCCCTCTGATCTGCACCGTGCGCTACTTCGGCGCTCGCCGCTCATCCTGCGCAACTTCACCTCCAACCTCATGACCTACGCGTTGGGGCGTCGTGTGGAATACTACGACCAGCCAACGGTCCGCCGGATCGTGGAGGTGGCGGCGTCCGAGGACTACCGTATCTCATCGTTCATCCTGGAAGTGGTGAAGAGCGACGCCTTCCGCATGCAAGCGTCGGCGGTAGCTGCAGAGAGCCAATAGCGAGCGATAGTATCGCCCCTAGCCTGGGAGAATAGAGAAGATCATGCATTTTGTTACTGGAAAACATCTTCCGCGGCGGACGTTCCTTAAGGGAATGGGGACGACTTTGGCCTTGCCTTTCTTGGACGCCATGGTACCCGCCGCCCGGCACTTCGCGCCAGAGGACCGCACGCGGCTTCTAGCGATCGAAAACGTCCACGGCGCGGCGGGGAGTAACGAGTGGGGCGCTACGCAATTTCTATGGTCGCCCGAGAAGCTGGGACGCGACTTCGACCTGTCGGCCCCCAACGCTCTGAGTTCCCTGGAGCCATACCGCGATTACCTGACGATCGTCAGCAATACGGACTGCCGGATGGCGGAGGCGTTCCAGCCCGCGGAGATCGGTGGTGATCACTCCCGTGCCAGCGCTGTATTCCTGACCCAGTCTCATCCAAGACAGACGCAGAGCTCAGACATCTACGCGGGCACGTCGCTGGATCAGATCTACGCCCAGCGTTTTGGCCAGGACACTCCGATCCCATCCATGCAGTTGTGCATTGAGACCGTGGATACGGCAGGAGGGTGCTCCTACGGGTATGCCTGCGCATACATGGACTCGATCAGTTGGGTATCGGCGACCAAGCCGCTTCCGGGCATTCGCGATCCTCGGGCAGCCTTTGATCAGTTGTTCGGAGCGGGCGGCACGCCGGAGGAGCGGGCAGCGATTCGGAGCACCCACAGAAGCATAATGGACTGGATCACTGCGGATGTGGCCAAGCTCATGCGGTCACTGAAGCCGGAGGATCAACAGCGCCTAGACCAGTACCTCGAGAACATTCGGGAGATCGAGCGTCGGATCCAGGGCATCGAGGAGCGCAACTTGAGCGGGGAGCAGAGGGAGTTGCCCGAGGCCCCTCCCGGCGTCCCTGATTCGTTCGATGAGCATGTGAAGCTGATGTTGGACCTCCAGGTGCTCGCATTTCAGACCGACATGACCCGGGTAATTTCGTTCAAGATGTCGCGTGATGCGACGGGTCGTGTATACCCGGACAGTGGTACGATGGCGCCCTACCATCCCGCGTCTCATCATGGCGGGAGACCGGAGGCCGTGCTTGACCTGAACGTGATCAATCGCTATCACGTGAGCACGCTCACGTACCTGCTAGACAAGCTCAAGGCCAGTATGGACGGTGACACACACCTGCTGGACAAGACCATGATTATCTACGGCTCCCCCATGGGGGACGCGAACCTCCATAACCACAAGCGTTGCCCTCTCGTCCTGTTGGGTGGTGCGAATGGCCAGCTCGAAGGCGGGCTGCACCTGAAGGCGCCGGACCGGACCCCGATGGCAGACGTGATGCTGACGGCCATGCACAAGCTTGGGCTCGATGACGTGGAGGGCTTCGGCGACAGTGTCCGTGAGTTCTCGCTGGATGCGCCTGGTGGGTTGGCTGCACAGTCGATCGGGTAGCCTGAGCGTCGAGTCCATTTAGGGAGATCAAGATGAAGATCCGGTTGGTCAAGGCAATCGCAGTGTTCGTTATCGCGCTAGTGCCGTTCGCGGGGGTGCCTCCGGATGACTCCGTTGCTGATGCCGCGATGAGAGGCGACCTAGCTACCGTCCGGTCCCTTCTGAAGGGGGGGGCGGATATGAACGAAGCTCAGGGAGACGGCATGACCGCTATCCATTGGTCCGCATACAATGGCGATGTGGATATGGCGAACGTGCTTCTCTACGCCGGCGCCCGGGCGAACTCTTTGACGCGCCTGGGCGGTTACACGCCGCTTCATCTCGGCAGTAGGGGAGGACACGCCGAGGTTGTGAAGGTATTGCTCGAGGCCGGTGCCGACGCAAACGCCGCAACCTCGACAGGCCAGGCCACTCCGCTCCACTTCGCGGCCGCTTCGGGAAACGTGGACGCGATCGTTTCGCTTGTGGAGCATAGTGCTGATGTGAACGTGGCGGAGAGCCAATGGGGCCACACGCCGCTGATGTTTGCCGCTGCGAATAATCGGGCGCGCGCGATTGGTGCTCTGATTCACCTAGGTGCCGACCCTGCCATCGCTGCGTCGGTCATCGACATGAGGCGCCGGCAGGAGATCGATCGTGAGGCCCTCAGGGACAAAGAGGCCCGGTTGGGACTTGCGCCAGGATCCTATAACAGCCAGAGCGCTCGGATCCCCTCACAGGCTCAGCCGGCAGGCGGTCAGCCTTCGGGCCAGGGGGCGGGAGCGCCACCCCCGTCCCGAGAAGCTCCGCCGGATGCGAGCGCCGCCCAGCGGTCGGCCGCAAAGGGCGGCCAGGAGTACTTCGGCGTGACCGCCATGAGTACTCCGGAGCAGATCGGGGGTTATGGGGGCATGACCGCGCTCACCCTGGCGGGTCGGGATGGCAATGTCGAAGCCGCCATTTCGCTCCTGGAGGGGGGTGCAGATGTAAACCAGGGCACTGAAGGCGATAATACGACTCCGCTCTTGATCGCAACGATTAATGGCGAATTCGATCTTGCCATGATGTTGCTAGAACGCGGTGCTGATCCCCGCATCGGCAGCGACTCGGGCAATACGCCTCTCTTCGCTACTATCCACGGCCAGTGGGCTCCGATGTCCAGGTTCCCCATGCCCTCGGAGCACCTGAGGCAGGAGACTTCATATCTGGAGATGATGGAGGCGCTGCTCAGCGCAGGGGCTGATGTGAACGTCCGCCTGAACTACAACGTTTGGTACATGGAGCTCGGGAGCGGTCAGTTGGGCGTTGATTGGGTCGGAGCGACGCTGTTCCTGCGAGCTGCTCATGGCACGGACGTTGAGGCGATGAAGCTGCTCGTTCGCTACGGCGCCGATCCCGATATCCCTACCGTCAAGACCGAGGGAAGGCGCCGAGGGCGGCGTGGTGGGAGAGGTGTGCCCGCTCCAAGTCCGGATGACCCGCCGGATCCGTCGGGGATCCCGCCGGTTCCCGTGGGTGGTCCAGGCATATATCCGATACACGCCGCCTCGGGCAGCGGACATGGCTACGGATTGGTGGGAAATGTTCACCGCCACCACCCCGGCGGGTGGTTGCGGGCCGTGCGCTACCTCGTCGAGGAGCTGGGCGCCGACGTCAACGCGCGTGATTCCCGCGGTGACACGCCGCTTCACAATGCGGCGTCCCGTGGAGACAATGAGCTGATTCTTTATCTGATCGAGAAGGGCGCTGATGTATTGGCACTGAACCGCAAGGGTCAGACCACTGCGGATATGGCCAATGGCCCGACGCAGCGAATCGAACCTTTCCCTGAGACGATCGGCCTTCTCGTGAGTCTGGGCGCGACCAACAATCACAATTGCATCTCATGTTGATCCCGAGGCCTGAGCCGGACCGCCGCCGGGAACACAATTCGGGGTCAGAGATTCTCACTGACCTCCCTGCTAAGGAGAGCCCGTTGAAATCACGCATCCTAGTTCCTCGGTCGAGCACAAGTTCCATGCGCTTTCGACGTTTAATACGGCTGCTCCTCGGACTTGCCTTAGTGAGCGTTCCGGCAGCCGTTCAGGGTCAAGAGACCGGGCGAATCGTCGGTCGGGTCACTGCCGCCCTGTCTGGAGCACCCATCAGCGAGGCTCAGATATATCTGGTGGAGGAAGGTCTCGGTGGGCTCAGTCGCCAAAACGGCGGTTTTATTATCCTCCAGGTGCCTCCCGGCACGTACGAAATTCGAGCTGAGAGGATTGGACTTGCAGCCGCCTCCCAGCAGGTGACGGTGGCCGCCGGGCAGGTGCTGGAGGTGAACTTCCAACTCAGCTCCCAGGCGCTGGGGTTGGACGAGATCGTGGTGACAGGGACTGCGGGGGCTGCGCGCCGCCGTGAGGTCGGCAACGCCATCTCGGAGTTGCGGATCGCCGACATGCCTACGCGCCCCACTACTCTGACCGACTTGCTGACTGGTGCCGCGCCGGGGATGGAGGTGGCCGGCCTGAGCGGTACACTGGGAAACGGTGCCCAGATCCGCCTTAGGGGCAACACGACTGTCTCCATGAGCAATCAGCCGCTCATCTATGTCGACGGCGTGCGGATGCAGAGCAAGGCCTTTCCGCAATCGCGTTCCCGAGTGCAGGGGAGTTCAGGGGCGGGCGGATATGTTACGGCCAACCCGTTGAATAACATCAACCCCAACGATGTCGAGCGCATCGAGGTCATCAAGGGCTCAGCGGCTACGACACTCTACGGTACGGAGGCATCGGCGGGAGTAATCCAGATCTTCACCAAGAGGGGCTCCACGAGCGCGCCGGTTTGGAGCGTCGAGACCCGGCAGGGCCTTTCGCGGGCGCAGATAATGGGAAGGGGCTCACCGTTCAAGTATCATCGGCTTGGCCCTTTCCTCAGAAACGGTTATGTGGGTGGGTACAGCGCATCGGTCCGGGGTGGGGGACAAGCACTCCAGTACTTCGTCTCTGGGAATTTCGAGGACGGGATTGGCATTCTGCCGTCGGACTCGATCACGAAGTTGAGCGCGCGAGGAAACTTCACCTTTTCGCCGACATCAGATCTTCAGGTGCAGTTCAACACCGCCTTCGCCCGGCAGACCACGCGGAACACCCCCACGGGCGGCAATGAGGCTGGAATTACCCACAACGCATACCGGGGGGTCTCCAACTATCTGAACTCCGAAGACCCGGACGTCCTCGCCCAGCTATTCGACGCGGACTTCAGGATCTCGATCGATCGGCTCACTACAGGGCTAACCGTCACGCACTCGGCGTTGTCCAACCTGACCAACCGCCTGTCGGTCGGCTACGACTTTTCACAGCAGGAGACGCGAAATATTCGGCCGTTCGGTTTCGTCCTGTTCGGTCCGGGCAGCATTTCCAATGACAACTGGTCGAATTCGCTCCTGACGATCGACTACGTGGGGACGTTCGGCTTCGAGATGACGGACGATATCCGGTCGAACTTCTCATGGGGCGGTCAGGCGATCGGGGAGGAAGAACTCCGCCTGAACGGTTATGGGGAGAGCTTCCCCGGGGCCGCTAGTCCCACCGTCAGTTCGTCCGCCACGCGGTTCTCTTACGAAGATCGGTCGAAGATCTGGAACGCGGGCTTCTTCGTCCAGAATGTCTTCGATATCCGTGACAAGTACTTCGTGACACTTGGAGCGAGGGTGGATGGGAATAGCGCTTTCGGGTCTGGCTTCGGACTTCAAATGTATCCGAAGGCGAGCGCCTCGTATGTGATGTCCGATGAGGACTTCTGGCAGGATTCGTGGGGAGCTCTGAAGCTCCGCGCCGCGTATGGCAAGTCGGGCCGGGCTCCGGGAGCGTTCGACGCTACACGCACCTGGAACTCTGAGGGGTTCGGTCCAACCCCAGCGCTCATCCCTGGTAACTTGGGCAACCCCGACCTTGGCCCGGAGGTGACGGCGGAGTTCGAATTCGGGTTCGATGGTGACTTTATTGATGGCCGGCTTCAGACCGGATTCACCTACTACAGCCAGACGACCTCCGACGCCCTCTTCAGCGTCGGCCAAGTGCCCTCTGGCGGCTTCATAAGCGCGCAGCGCACCAACGTGGGTGAGCTCAAAAACTCAGGCGTCGAGGTGGATCTTGCGTACGCCGTGATTCGCGGGGCCGATTGGGGGTGGGACCTAGGTTTCATCTTGACCACCAACAACTCCGAGGTAACCGACCTCGGCGGAGCGCCACCGTTCACCGTCGAGCGAGACGTCTGGGTGATCGAGGGTCAGCCCGCTCCCGTAGTGCGCGGACGTTTCATAAGCAATGCGGAAGAGGCTGCGACTCCCGTGGTCGAGCAAAACCACATCTACGGTCCGACTCAACCCACCCTTAACTGGTCGCCGTCCACCTCGTTCCGCTTCCCGGGAGGGATCTTCCTGACCGCTCGCGGAGAATTCAAGGGTGGCCACACGACCTTGGAGAGCAATTTCACCCGGGGTGGAGTCGGCCGCTCCGCGTGGATGCCCCTGTGTTGGGATTTCTACGTGAATCCGTACAACGGGCCCGCGGTGGGCTTCACGGGCCCCGCGGCCAACAACAACACCCTCGATCTCAAGGACAGTACGCCTGCTCTCTATCGAGCACTCTGCACTCCGTCCTTGATCCAAGAGAGCTACACGGCCAGAAAGGGGGACTTCTTCCGTCTGCGCACCTTGAGCCTCCAGGTGCCGCTTGACTTTGCGTTCCAGGACCGGGTCAACAGCTCCGTTCTGACACTATCGCTGAACAACGCGTTTACCTGGGTTAACAGCGAGTGGCGGGTCGGAGATCCCGAGATGAGAGGCAATCCCGAAAGCTTCAGGAATGGGGCTATAAGCTCACCGCCGCCGGTTTGGTCGTTCAACGCATCCCTTCGGGTGCAATTCTGAGGAGGGTGAGAAGATGAGCGATAGAGTCAAAGAGCCCGGCCGACCAGTAGAATTCGGGAGCGCACAGCGGCGCAGAGGGCATCATGCCAGCGGATTACATGTCGTGTTGGCGATCCTCGTGGCTGTGGTCAGTGGGTGTGACGTGGTCAATCCGGGGCCGGTCAACGACGAGTTCCTGAATTTGCCGTCGGCACATCAGGCGTTCGTGGATGGATCCCAACAGAAGTTGATAGAATCGATCAATAATGTGGGCGTGGGAGGATCCCACGCGGCCCGGACGCTCATGCCCGGTGGCGCTACCGGCATTGCGGGTACTGGGCATGATCCCATCGAGCAGGCGGGGCAGTGGCTTTCAAACAGCTCCAGGCTTGAAGGCCATTGGGCCGAAGCGCAACAGGCCCGCTGGATCGCCGAGGAAGCGATCCGACGGTTCTCAGATGGCACGGGAGGTGACGTCGCACCCGCCACGTTTTCACTGGCATACCTCTGGGCCGGGTACTCGAACCGCTTGCTGGGTGAGAACTTCTGCGAAGCAGTCTTCGATGGAGGACCGAAGGAGCCCAACATTCGGTACTTCGAGCGGGCGGAAACGAACTTCACAGAGGCGATCGCAAAGGGAAGCGGCGATGTGAGGACCGCTGCCTACGCAGGTCGCGCGTCCGTGCGCCTCTGGCTGAAGGATCTTACGGGCGCAGTTACCGACGCGCTACAGGTTCCTAGGGACTTCGAGTATTTCGTGGACGCAGAGGGTCCCAGCCTCCAGACGCATAATACCTTCTTCCACTCTATGGGCATCTTCCCGTGGAAGAGTATCTCCGTCTGGATGACTTTTTACGATGACTACTATCGAGATACCGGAGACCCCCGGGTCCCATGGGACACTGACCCGGTCCATCCCTTGGCCAGCGGGAGTCTCTCGGGCTTTGGGGCGGTGCCCTTCCTATTCCAGACGAAATTCGAGAGTCGGAATAGTGACTACAGGGTCTCGAGCGGTCGTGAGGCTATCTTGATCCGAGCGGAAGCTCTACTTGTAGCGGGGGACTTCCCAGGCGCGATGACGCTCATCAACGACAACCGCACGGCGTTTATTAGCGACGTGACGGGACAGCCGCTCGAACCGTGGGTCGCCAACTCGATCGACGATGCTTGGACGTTCCTCAAGCGGGAACGGGGAATCGAATTCTGGATGGAGGCCCGACGCTTGGGCGACATTCGTCGCTGGAGCGAGGACGGTACTCCGGGCACCCTCGATTTCCCTGATTGGGAGAACACCGTGTCAACTCTGTTCTCGGATTTTCCGGCCAGCAATTGCTTTCCGATTCCGGACGCGGAGATCGAGACTAATTTGAATTTCTAGTGACCCATGACGGGTCCACAGCATCAGTATTACTTGGGCCCTGCCCCTCCGACCGACCGTCGGGACGGCAGGGCCCATCTTTACGCGTCCAGCAGTCACGCAGGGCGTCCTGTCTTCCGATCAATCCACAACTGGGTCGGCTAGGCGGAAAGACCGAGCGCTGGGCGACAGTGGCATCGCATACGGCGTGGGGAAGTGAGGAAGCCGGCAGACTCCCGTCGGAGCGCGTAATTTGAGAGTCAGCCGACGGGCTGTTCTCTCAACCCTGTTCATCGTGCACTGGGCAGCAGTGGCTACTCTTGTGCTGCTCGAGATCGGAACCGCGAGGCAGACACCCCCCCCACTGCGGCGAGCGCTTAATCAGGGCCCGCTTCCCGTCATGCAGATCATCTGGCCGGGGGCTCGGCTCTGGCTTGACGCGACGTCGACCCACCAGCACTGGATGCTATTCGCGCCTGAGCCCTCCGACTGGGTGGCCACGCTCGAGGCAGTCGCCTGGTATAGTGGCGATGATCATCTCGGGGAGCCGACAGTTTGGCAGACGGACTCGCTGACGATTGGTGGTCCAGCGGAGGACCCTTTTCCTCATTGGACGCGTCCTCGCTCCTATGACACCTTTTTCAGTCTCGCGTATGAGGTATCCGGGGACTTCTTTCGCCGGAGATTGGCGCTCCAACTTTGCCAAAGGCTGGACCGTGACGGCCGTCGGCCGGTGAAAGTCTCTCTCGCCGCGAGCTGGCAGCCCGTCAACCCTCCGTGGCTGAAGGTCCCACGCAACCCCCGCAGAACTTCTCTCGGAAGCTTCGATTGCGATGTCGCGGCCGGAGCGGCGGATGATTGAATTCGGAGGCAGCTCACCGCAGCCGACCGAATCTCGAACCCTCGTCTCGCGGGTGAGAGGGGCCTGGCATCAGTTCTGGTTCGAGGAGACGGACGGGCTGCGCCTTGGAATGGTGAGGATAGGCTTCGCAGCAGTCTCCCTTTGCTTTTGGATGGGGATGCTCCCTGGTCTGCGATTCTATTATACGAATGATGGTGACTTTCCGATCGTGTTCGCCCGCAACTGGGGCAGCGAATGGTTTGGCCGCCTGTTCATGCCCGACCTGCTTGGGGGGGAGCTGGCGACCACGGTTCTCGCCGTCCTCTTCGGGGTGGCGTTGCTTGCCTTGTTGGTGGGATGGAGGACACGCCCGGCGGCGGTGGCGACCCTGCTGCTCACATACTGGTTCCATCACCGCAACCCAACGTTCCTAACCGCCGGTGATGCGGTGCTCCGGCTGACATCCCTGTACGTGGCTGCAGCCTTCGTCGCCGTGGCTCCGATCGATCGAGCCCTTTCTCTGGATCGTGTTACGGCGCTTCGACGCCGGGAGGCCCAGGGTGACTCCATAGGCCCCTCTGTCATACCGGTATGGCCTTTGAGGATGATTCAGATTCAGCTAGCCCTGATCTATGTCGTGTCAGGTTTTTGGAAGCTCGTGGACCCCGCGTGGCGAAACGGTACCGCCCTGTGGATTGCGCTGGACAGCCCTTTGTTTTCTCGCTTCGGACCACCGCCACTGGCTCCCCAAGGGCTGTTCGCTGTAGCAACTCTTGTGGTGGCACTATGGGAGTTCCTTTTTCCCCTGCTCATCTGGTGGAACCGCACGCGTCGCCCGGCGCTGGCGATGGGCGTGGCTCTTCACTCCTCCATCCTCGTATTCATGAACATCGGAGTGTTTCCGCTGGCGATGCTGGCGCTTTATCCGGCTCTTTTGCTGCCGGAGGAGTGCAAGGTTCTGATCGGCCGATGGCCCTCCGGGCGAGGCTGGAAGATGACCCGTTCGCGATTGAAGGTGGAGAATCCGGAGCTATCGCGATCAACCTGCCATCTTTCTTTTCGGCTACCGGCTAGCAGTCATCGAGATGAGCTTCGAGCATCCATAATTGGTCGTGGACGGTGATGCGTCGTTAGCTCTTCTGGGGCGCGACGCATGAAGCCACGGCCCATCTCGAGGCTATCCTGGGGACGGCCACCCAACAACTCGGCACGCTCTGCTCAGCGTCCTCGACGTAGGGAATGCCACCGCGACCATTTCTTGAATCTCTTGCACCGCCTCGTACGGGTGCGTCGGTCGCGGGGTGGCCGCAATCGCTGACCGACAGTCTCTCAAGCCTGCCTCCGCTCCAACCACTCTTAGAGACTCCTCCTTATACTTATCAGATAGAGGAATCAAACATGACGACGGACGAGTACCGAACAGAGTGGTTGGACGCCGGGCCCCTGACCGATCTGCGGGATAATAGGGTCAAAGTCATCCAGGGGGGAGAGCATCCCATCGCCGTGTTCCTCGAGGGCGAGACCCTCAGCGCGGTCGACAACCGCTGTCCCCACATGGGTTTCCCGCTCCATCGCGGCACGCTCAAGAACGGTGTCCTCACCTGCCATTGGCATCAGGCGCGGTTCGATGCCGGTAGCGGATGCGCCTTCGATGTGTGGGCGGATGACATCCCGGCACACGACGCCTGCGTAGCGGATGAGCGAGTGTACGTGAACCCCCAACCCCGACAAGCGTTCGATGAGGCCCATCACCGGACCCGACTGCGCAGGGGCATGGAACGGAATATCGGGGTCATCATCGGCAAGGCCTTGGTAGGCATGAGGGACATCGGGGTGTCGGATCGGGCCCTGCTCGGCTTTCTCGTGGATTTCGCCTGCGAACGGGGCAATGGCTGGGGCGGTCTGACCAACGCCGGCCTCGCGGCGGGTCTGTTAGATCATCTGTCGGACGCGACCCGTCACCACCTTCTGTTCGTGGTGGCGCGGCGACTCGCCGACCCGTTGGGCGATGCACCCGTCCGGCGTCATCTGCAGGCCGTCGCTCCCAACCACCATGACGTCGGTACGCTCTTGATCCGGTTACGTGAGTTCACCCGCCAGCGGCACCGTGACGGCTGCGAGATCACCCTGCGAACCCTGATGAGGTCCGGTTCCATGGGCATGGTTTCCTCAGCTCTGGCCACGGCCAGCGGGGACAGGCCGTTCGCCGATCAGGGTCATGTCCTGGATTTCATCAACAAGGGCATCGAGCTGGTTGGGGCACTGGACAATGGATACGCCGACGCGGTCCTGCCCCTGCTGGTGGACGATGTCGTTGGATCCCGGGGCGGCGAAGAGATGGCCTCGTGGCAGCACCCGTATGACCTGATGGGGGCGCTGAGCGATGTGGAAGAACGGCTAGATGGAATGATGGCCACCGCGCGGCGCGAGGAGTGGATACCGGAAGCGGGATTCACCGATACGCTGCTCGGTGAAGATCCGATGGTCATCTTGAGGGCTATCGAGCACGCCCTGTCGGCGGGCGCCCCGCCCCACCGGATCGGCCAACGGGTCGCACACGCGGCCGCCCTTCGACTGGCCCGATTCGCGGCGTCCAATGAATCGGCCGACTGGTTCAATCCGCAGCACACGTTCAATTATGCCAATGCGGTGCATCAGGTGTTGCGCCGAGGGGAGGAACCGTTGGTGGTCCGTCATCTGTTTCACGCGGCCTTGGCGGTGTTCCAGGACCGCTTTCTGAACGTACCGCCGGCGCGCATGCCGGGGGACACCCTGACGGGTCTGTCGGGGTGGTGCGGAATGCGGTGCATCAGGTGTTGCGCCGAGGGGAGGAACCGTTGGTGGTCCGTCATCTGTTTCCACTGAGCCAGAGGCGCTGCTGACATCACTCCTGCATGCCTTAGATCAGAAATCGGATCCGGATCAGCCCATCCGTCTCGCTGTGCAATACCTCCGCCTTGGCCATCCGCGCCAGGGCCTTTACGACACGTTGGTCTTCGCAACGCTGCGCGAGGATCTGAATTTCCACTGGCTCCAATGCGTCGAGGCCGGCATTCAGCAGATGGAGGTCTGGGGGCAGGCGCGTGAGGCCGAGGACATTCTGGTCGGGGTGGTGCGGAACCTGGCGGCGGCCTGCCCGACCCGCCGCCAACAACTGGAACCCTCCCTGGTGGCGCTTCGCCTGCACCGTGGCGAGGTGATGCACGAGGAGGCCTAACGCCTCGTTGGGCCAGGCTTGACACCAGTGCCGCGAGGTCAAGGTCGCGCGCTTGGCTTGCGGTCGGCATCTTGCACCGCAGCAGAATCGCGAGTCGTTAGGTGGCTTGGAGTCTCGAACTAATTGGTTCGAAGGAGAGCGAATGATAAGAATCGTCTGCGTGTCGGCAACGAACCGACCTGACAACTACACCGCGAGGGCCCTCGGGGTAGTGTCGCGATATTTGTGTAAAAGGGGGTGAGGGGTCCGGGGAGGGTGGACAGCCCGGGAAAGAGAGAGGAAGCTCCTTGTGAATGTTCATCATGACACGAACCCGGGGAGTCCGGGCCTGCGCCAGCAGGTCCGGAACCGGAAAGGAGCTTCCTCATGGAAAAGATGGTTGAAGTTGAGCGGGCCACGCAAGAAGAGTTACGGCAGGATTTGAAGTCGTTGTTTCAGGGCGCGATTCGTGTGACGCTCGAGATGGTGCTGGAGGAGGAGTTGAAAGCGATGGTCGGAGCGCGTCGTTTCGAGCGGGTCGGCAGCCGGAAGGATCACAGGAACGGCACGTACCTCAGGCGCCTGCTCACGAGCTTGGGTCAGATCGACGTGATGGTGCCGCGCAGCCGGGAAGGCGGCTCGCCCGCCGACGTGATCGGCCGCTACCGGCGCAGGAGTGAAGAAGTGGACGAGATGATGGTGGAGGCCTACGTGAGCGGTGTGTCGCAGCGCAAGATGGGCGACGTGACTGAAGCACTGCTGGGTGAGCGCGTGGGACGCTCGACGGTAAGCCGGGTCGCGAAGCGGCTCGATGGGGCTGTAGAAGCGCTGCGGAGCGCACCCATCGAGGGGCCTCACCCCTATCTGTATCTGGACGCGACGTTCCTCGATGCGCGCTGGGCCAGGAAGGTCGAGAACGTGAGCGCGCTCGTGGCCTACGCGGTGGATCCGGACGGTCACCGCCGGCTCCTGGCCATCACGCTAGGCCCTGAGGAGTCAGAGGACAGTTGGTCGGAGCTCCTCGAGCAGCTCCTGGAGCGAGGTCTCAGCGGCGTCGAACTGGTGATCGCCGACAAGCACGCGGGCCTGGCAGCTGCGGTGCGCCGCTTCCTGCCTGAGGTGCGCCGTCAGCGCTGCACCGTACACCTGCAACGCAATGTGCTGGCCAAGGTCCCGCATCGCCTGCGCAAGCGTGTGGCGCGCGAGGTTGCCGCCGTCTTCCGGGCCCCCGGGCTCGCTGAGGCGAAGAAGCGCCTGGCCGAGATCACGACGCGCTGGCAAGAGGAGCTCCCCGAGGCAATGAAGGTGCTCGAGCGGGGCTTCACGGCCGCCACCCAGTTCTACGCGTTCCCCGAGCCCCACTGGGCCAGGCTACGCACCACGAACAGCCTCGAGCGCCTGCACACCGAGATCAAGCGTCGGATCCGGAGCGCCGGCGCCTTCCCCGACCGAGCCAGTGCGCTCCGCCTTATCACCGCGGTTGCTCTGAGGACTACTGCGGTCTGGAGCAAACGCCGCTACCTCGATCTCACGCTTCTCGAACCCAAGGAGGTCGCCAAGGCAGCCTAACCGAAGCATCGAGGAGCTTCCTCTCACTTTTACACACAACTCGGGACTTGACCCCTTAGAAGCATGCTCGGCGCCTACCTGTCGGAGAGCTACGCCGCATCCTAACGTTAGAACCGTATCTAACCGGACCGGCCCACCGTGCCATGGAGCGCGTACGTGCGGCCCGAAGGGCTAAGAAAGGGGCATTCATGCACAAGACGGCCACACTGCCACTGTTGCTGCTCGCACTTCTCGGGGCAGCCAGCTGTGGGGAGTCGGACTCCGTGGCCCCGGACGACGACGTCGACGTCGACGTCGACGTGACCGGAACGTGGACCGGGACCCTGTTATTCGACATCGCCGGGGAGGGCATCGAGGGAGGCGAGGGCACGTTGCATTTGACACAAACCGCCAGCGCCGTATCGGGAACATGGACCGAACCCTCCGATGACAATGATACCGGCACTGTGTCCGATTCGATCACCCTTAGCACCCTCACTCTCGAATGGCTAACCGACGACCCCCATGCGGATTGCCGTGTGTTCAACGTGAGTATGGTCTTCGCCGTGTCCAGCACGGCTCTGACTTTGACCGGCGCGTCAGGTGAGTTCTGCCTAAGCGGCGCGGAACCTGTCAACGACAATGGGACACTCTACGGGATTAATTAGAGAGCAATGTCCTGTGTGGTGACGTGAGCGGAAGGGATGGGAGGATTGATGAAGACGGCCTCCGGGAGCGGTTTGGGCTTCGGCACACCTCTGACGAAGCGTTCGGGATGAGCGGCCCATGCTTCGCGGAGCACGGATTTCCTGCCGGCAATGACCTGATCGGCGTTCCCGAAGTGGACCTGCTCGGGGGTTAGCATCGAGATGCCGCCATGGCGGTGCTCGGCATTGTACCAGCGGAAGAACGATCGACAGAACGTCTTGGCTTGGCCCTGATCCCCGAACCGTCCGGGAAACGAGGGATGGTACTTCAAGGTTTTGAACTGAGCCTCGGAAAACGGGTTGTCATCCGACACCTGAGGCCGGCTCAACGAGCGGGTCACGCCGAGGTCGGCGAGAAGTTGAGCGGTGCATTGGCTCGTCATTGGAGCTCCCCGATCCGAGTGCAGGGTCAGGACCCGGGGCTGGACGCCATGCTTCAGGCAGCTCTGCTGGATCAACCGGCCGGCCAGGGCCGAGTTCTCCCGGTCCGCCACCATCCAGCCCACGACGTAGCGGCTGTAGATGTCCATGATGACGTAGAGGTAGTAATAGCTCCACTTCTTCGGCCCGAGCAGCCGCGTGATATCCCAGGACCACACCTGGTTCGGCGCCGTGGCCATCAACTCGGGCTTCTTGTACTCGGGATGGGTGCGCTGCGCCCGGCGTTCCTGAACCGGCACCTCGGAGGCTAGAACACGATACATCGTGCGTTCGCTGCACAGGTAGACCTCTTCGTCGAGCAGCGTGGCCACCACCTCGGCGGGTGAGCGGTCCACGAACCGCTCCGAACACAGCGTGTCGAAGACCTCGCCTCGTTCCGTCTCGCTCAATGCCCGGGCGGGCGTCGGGCGGGGCTGCTGTTGCCCGGTTGATGGGCCTCGACGACGGTACAACGTCGATCGGGAGACCTCGAGGGCCGCGCACGCCGGTTTTACACCGACGTGCTTAGCCAGCTCATCGGCCGCCTTCAAGAGTTTGTCCCGTCGTCGAGGCTTATCCCCAGCAGCCCCGCAACTTTTCCCTGTACGTCGATGATCAGGTGTGCCTTCCTGAGCTCATTCTCGAGCCGTGCGTTTCGCCGCTCCAGCTTGCGTACCTTCTCATCCAGCGGATTTCGCTCCGGCTTGCGGCCGCGTTTCTTCGACAGGGCCTTCAGCGACCCGCTATGCGCCGCCTTGCGCCACGTCGTCAGGTGCGACGAGTACAGGCCCTCTCGCCGCAGGAGTTGACCCACCTCGCCGGGCTCGGTGCACCGGTCCGCTTCTTCGACGATCCGCAGCTTGTACGACGGACTGAACCGCCGCCGTAGCGGCCTATCTACTACCTCTGGGTCCGCAGGAGCTGCCGCGCTTCGCTTGGCCTCCCCGGTTCCAGGGGCACTACCATTCTCTTCCATTCTCTCTCGCAGTCCCAACATGTTCGGTTTCTCTGCCTTCGCCCTACTCTAATTCTTTGCGTGCTCCGTGTCTCACGTACGTTGGCAGAGAGGGGCGATGGCCCAGTAGTCGTCACGGGGGGCAACGGAAGCCTGATCAAGCAGTAGGCGCGAGACCTTTTCTCCCGACGAGCGGGATGTTATCTGACTTCGAGGCTGCACGAGAGCGCATACTCATGCGGTCCAACGCTGACCACAGGCTAAATAGGCACTCCGGTCATTCCAAGTCCTCGGTCCCGCGGGCGTTCGCACCACGCCGAGGCTCGTCCTTCAGAATCAGTAGACACGCTCCGAACGCGGCGACGGTGAGCAGCAGCGTGAACGTCCCTCGAAGGAACGCGGTCTGCGAATCCACTACGCAAGTAAGAGAACCAGGCCTGCATGCCAGCTTGTTGTCGCTGCTGTAGTAGTCGACTCGAGGCGCGGACTGAAACGCGAGTGTGGAGGAGTAGAGGCCCCAAACCGTGATCAGCGCCAGTAACACCCGTCGGACGATTGAGAGCACAGCCCCCCCTTTGCCGTTCAGTTCCGCCATTCGATGCTCATTTGGCATCTGGAAGGCGATGTGGAAACTGATTCACCACCCGTCGCCCCCCAAGGGGGGCCTTGGGGTCCCATCTTATACTTATACCCCGACTCGGCAATCCTTTGGTTCGGATTTTATGCTCAGTGAGTATTCTTGGGAGGGTTATCACGTGATCGGATCGCAGCCCACCGCTTCTTAGACGCATGTTCGCTGCATGACTGAGCAACCCTCCGGCAAGCTCTACACCGACGTTTTGAAGCAGCCCTTCCGCTCGGTGGGCAGCGTAGGCGTGTTCATCACCACGGTGATCTTCGAGCCATGAGGCTCCCACTTATGCTGCTCTAGACTCACAGATGAGCGTGATTCTGGACTTTTGCTTGTGCCTACCAGACCGCTCTCGGATGTTGACCACAGTCGGATCCTGGAGTGTGCCTGCGTCCGATCCTGTGGTCCGAACTGTACCGGCGGCAAGCATCGTCGACTCGTTGAAACCAAAGTGACTGAGGTGTGCGCCATGAAGCAGCTCCGAAAACCCTCTGTGACGCTCCTCTACCTGACTGGTGTGGTCACGGGTCGTGGTGGGTCAGACAGTACCGGGCCAAGCGGCGACTCTCGCAGCAGAATCGCGAGATGTTAGGTGGCGCTTCGCAGGAGTGAGCGAGTTGGTCGGATCCGATAACCTCGTCCAGATCCTCGAACATGATGACGTACCGGATATCGTAGAGGTTCTCCAAGAGTCCTTCTTCGACTACCCAGTAATGCGCTTCGTCATCGGTCCCACCAACGACTACGAGCCATGCCTGAGGACGCTCGTACACTTCTTCGTCATGGCCCGAGTGTTTCGCGACGAGGTCATGCTCGGTGTAAGGGGGCCGAGCGGCTTGGAGGCCGCTGCGCTCGTGTCAGGCCCGGCCTCGGTTGAGAGCAGTCCCGAGTTCAGCGCTCTGCGAGAGCGTGTGTGGGGAGAGCTTGGAATGTCGGCTCGATCGAGGTACGAAGCTTTCGGTGCCGCGAGCGCGTCGTTCGGGGTGAGCGCCCCACACATCCACCTCAACATGGTCGGGGTACGACGCCAGGCGCAGGGCGCAGGCTTGGGACGCAGACTCATAGAATACGTCCATCGCCTATCCTCGGATGACCCAAGATCAGAAGGCGTGACGCTCACGACTGAGACCGAGTCCAACGTCGCCCTGTATCAACGCTTCGCATACGAGCTCGTCGGCCGCGTGACCGTTGCCCCGGAACTGACTACGTGGGGCTTCTATCGACCTGTTCCATGAGAGGTCGCCAGGCGCCGCATAACAAAGTAGAGCTTCATCTTCCCAAAGCGCCCTCACCAGGACTCGAACCTGGGACCTACGCTTAGGAGGACGGTTCGGGACTATCCGATTTCGGTGATTTTCGCCGGCTATTGGGCTTTCAGGGCTTGGATTCGGTGATTGGACGCCCAGAATAACCTAATATCACCGGATTCTGAGATGCAATCTGGATGCAATTTGAAGGGACGGCCAGCGGCGGTGGGTGTTGGCACCGATTCTGGCACCGCGACCAATGCCGCCCACCCTGGTTTTCGCATGCGAAAGACCTGCTAGGCCATCCCTCTCAGCTTTCCCTCACCTAACCACCCGTCGGAGTTGGCCACAAAAGTCCCTTCCACGCTCAATAGGCTCTCGTGAAGTCGAACGGCTGCGGCCGCGTAAAGCCTTCATCATTTGGAGCGTGGTGTCGCTTGACACGACCGTTTGACGGTACCCGGTCAGAAAGTCTTCGATAGCCCCGAGATTTGGACGACGTTCGTAACACCTCGTTCCCTCAAGGCTTCTCGATACAATCCAGAGACCTGCCCCTCGTCGCTGGCATCAGATGCGAGCCGATCGACAGGATGACTCTCTTCAACCATCCGCTTCACATGGCGGTGGCGTGACTCGCGAGGTACGACTTAGTTTCCGACTCAGCCCCCGATCATTCGCACGATCAACTAGGAGGGTAGGCGACGTCGATGGGCAGGATTACTGGCAGTTTTCCGGGAGGCCCGCGAAAGGAGGTCCCAGCTGCGGAGCGGACCGAGGCGCCTCGTCTGAGCCGCATCGAGGATATCGAGGAGGGAGCCGCCCGTGACGTGCCCCCCGGTACGGTACCACTCCCTATGTTAGACCTTGAGCCACCGGTGGCCCTAGAAGTTGGGGCATCCTAAGGAACCAAGCGGATGGTTTTATCGTCTCTGGAGCCGGGGGTAGGCCGCCGTAGACGCTGTGGGGGCGGACCGTATTGTACATCCGTCTCCATTGCTCGACGAGGACGACCGCCTCGGGCAATGTGTAGAAGATCTCCCCGTTCAAGAACTCGTCCCTCAGCTTACCGTTGAAGCTCTCGTTGTAGCCGTTCTCCCACGGGCTGCCCGGCTCGATAAAGAGCGTCTGCACACCTAGCCGAGCCAACCACTGCCGAATCAGATGTGCCGTGAACTCTGGCCCGTTGTCCGAACGTAGATGCTGGGGCGGACCGTACCGAGTGAAGAGATCGGCCAGAACCTCGAGTACGTCGTGCGCTCGGGTCCTCCGCCCCACCTTGATCGCCAGACACTGCCTCGTGTACTCGTCGAGCACCGTCAGAAGTTTCAGGACGCGCCCGTCGTGCGTTCGCGTGCTCACGAAGTCATAGGACCAGACGTGATTCTTGTGCAGCGGCCTAAGCCGGATGCACGAGCCATCGTTGAGCCACAACCGACCCCGCTTAGGTTGGCGTTTGGGCACTTTCAGGCCCTCCTGACGCCAGATCCGCTCCACGCGCTTGTGGTTCACATGCCACCCTTCGATGCGCAGCAGATTCGTGATCTGGCGATAGCCGTAGCGACCGAAACGGCTCGCCAGCCGCACCACGTCCCCCAGGAGCGCCGCCTCGTCTGAGCGCACCTTCCTGATCCTCCGCTGCGTCGTGCGTGACTGCCCCAGCACACGACACGTGTGACGCTCACTCACCCCGAGCCGCTGACGCACATGCACACATCTCCGTCGGCGCTCGGGGCTCAGAAGTTTCCCTTGGCCGCTTCCTCCAGAATCAGCTTGTCCACCGTCAGGTTCGCTACCGCCCGCTTCAGGTGCGCGTTCTCTCGCTCCAGATCCTTCAGCCGCCGAGCCTGATCCACCTTCATTCCCCCAAACTCCTTCCGCCACCGGTAGTACGTTTGTTCGCTGATCCCGAGCTCACGGCTCACCATAGCCGCCGTCTTGCCGTTCGCCAGCCCAACTTCAGCCCCTCTCAGTGCCGTGATGATCTGCTCCGGCGTGTGCCGTCTCCTGCCCATTGCTGACCTCCCTGTAGCTGCGACCAGATGCCGGATCCTAACATCCGCACTGGTCTCGTTTCAGGGGGTCACGTCACGGGGCGTCGGACTGGACGTTGTGGCCGCGGCGGTGGAGCGCCTGCGGGGCTTCGTGGACATTTCGTCGGAGCCGGGTGCAGGGGTGCGGTTCAAGCTGACGCTCCCTCTGACGCTGACGACACTACGCGGCCTCCTGGTGCAGGCGGGTGGACGAACTTGGGTGTTCGATGCGACCGATGTTGCGAGGATTGTGCGGGTGAGCGCCGATGATATCCGTTCCGCCGAGGGGCGAGACGTGCTCGTCCTGGACACCACCCCCTGTCGACTGGGATCGCTGGCGGACATTCTCGGCCTATCCGGACGCGAACCGGT
Source organism: Longimicrobiales bacterium (assembly GCA_965226625.1). GTDB lineage: Bacteria > Gemmatimonadota > Gemmatimonadetes > Longimicrobiales > Gaopeijiaceae > UBA1138. Next base: position 687,822 of record CBDDDK010000003.1, on the reverse strand, counting down.
GGCAGTGGAGGGTAGACTGCCCGTGTTGATCGTGAAGGTCGGTGACCAGGAAGTCGGGTTCGCGGTGGACGAACTGATCGCCGAGCAGGACGTGCTCATCAAGAGCCTGGGAAGCCGCCTCGTGAACGTGCCGCACGTCGCGGCCGCGACGATTCTCGCCGACGGCGAAGTCGCCCTGATTCTCGACTCGGCGCAGCTCGTGCACGCCGCGCTCGGACCGGGCCGTGCGGGCATCCGCGAAGCCGCGTTCGACGAGACGCGCACGGACTCCAAGAAGCGGATCCTCGTTGTCGACGACTCCGTGACCACGCGCAGCCTTATCCAGACTGTCCTGGAGGCGGCCGGCTACGACGTGACGGTCGCCGTAGACGGAGCCGACGGGTGGAGGCTTCTGCAGGACCGAGGCGCGGACCTGGTTGTTACCGACGTGGAGATGCCCCGCATGGACGGCTTCGCCCTCACCGAGAACATCAGGGGAACCGAACAGTGGAGGGACATGACGTGACCCCCTGAAACGAGACCAAAGTTGATGTTAGGATGCGGCTTTGGTCGCAGCTATCAGGGAGGAGGTCAGAATGAGTAGGAGACGACACACGCCGGAGCAGATCATCACGGCATTGAGAGAGGCGGAGGTGGGTCTGGCGAACGGCAAAACGGTGGCGATGGTGAGCCGGGAGTTGGGGATCAGCGAGCAGACGTACTACCGGTGGAGGCAGGAGTTCGGGGGGATGAAGGTGGATCAAGCTCGACGCTTCAAGGAGCTGGAGAAGGAGAACGCACGGCTAAAGCGAGCGGTGGCGAACCTGACGGTGGACAAGCTGATCCTGGAGGAAGCGACCAAGGGAAACTTCTGAGCCCCGAGCGCCGACGCAGGTGCGTGATGCATGTACGTCAGCGACTCGGGGCGAGTGAACGTCACGCGTGTCACGTACTGGGTCAGCCGCGCTCGACGCAGCGCCGGGTGAAGAAGCTACCTGGCGACGAGGAGGCGCTACGCACGGACGTGATACGGTTGGCGAGCCGGTTCGGCAGGTACGGGTATCGCCAGATCACGAACCTGCTGCGTATCGAGAGCTGGGAGGTGAACCACAAGCGTGTGGAGCGTATCTGGAGGCAGGAGGGGCTGAAAGTGCCCAGACGGCAACCGAAACGGGGTCGGTTGTGGCTCAACGATGGCTCGTGCATCCGGCTCAGGCCACTGCACAAGAATCACGTGTGGTCCTACGACTTCGTAAGCACGAGGACCCATGACGGCCGTGCGCTGAAGCTTCTGACCGTGCTCGACGAGTACACGCGGCAGTGTCTGGCGATCAAGGTCGGTCGAAAGACTCGAGCTCACGACGTTCTCGAGGTGCTCACCGATCTCTTCGCTCGGCACGGTCCGCCCGAGCATCTGCGCTCGGACAACGGGCCAGAGTTCACGGCGAAACTGGTGCGGAGATGGCTGGCCAGGCTGCGGGTCCAGACCCTCTACATCGCGCCGGGCAGTCCGTGGGAGAACGGCTACAACGAGAGCTTCAACGGCAAACTGAGAGACGAGTTCTTGAACGGAGAGATCTTCTACACACTGCCCGAGGCAACGGTACTCGTCGAGCAGTGGAGGCGGCTGTACAATACCGTCCGACCCCATCGTGCCCACGGCGGACTACCCCCCGCCCCAGAGACGATAAAACCATCGCCCTGGTTCCTCAGGATGCCCCAACTCCAGGGACCACCGATGGCTCGGGGTCTAACATAGGAAGTGGTACCGCAACTGGGGGCACCTCACCTGTGGCCTGGCACAGCGATGTGTCAGCGGGCGGACGCAGGCCGATTCGTGATCTCTACGACTTCGTGACGCACAAAGCTATCAGCGGGAGTGATGGTAGTGTCTGTACGCCGCCGGACTGGTTCGCCACCCAAGTCATCAGCGTTGAAGAGGCGTTGCGCTTGATGACAATCAATGCCGCCTACGCTCTGTTCATGGAAGACGAGGTGGGCAGCCTGAAAGTCGGCAAGTTCGCGGACCTGATCATCCTCTCCGACAGCCCGCTCCTCGTCGCACCGGACGATCTGATCAACGTCGAGGTCCTAATGACCATGGTTGGCGGCCAGGTCGAGCATTGTCTTCCTGGCTACGAGGCCATCTGCCCGGACTAGGGTGTGCCGAACTAGTGGATCCCATCACCCGCCTGAACGCATCCCTGGAGCGAGCGCGAACAGCAGGGCTTTCTTCATGCCTTCATTCTGCTCTGCCCCACTCAGACCCGCAACTCAGGACGCGCAGAACACTGTTTAGTGGTTCAGCGTCAGTGGCGGTGGAATAGGGGGGGGCCGGGTACTGGGGTGTTGACCCAACTAGAACTGGCTGGCTACCGCCAGCCGTCGCCTTGCGGGCTTGAACACCTCGCTCTCGTGGCCCGTGGATTATTTCGTCATCGAAACTGGGCGTGCAACATCCACAATTCACCGCGCCGTCCAGACGAACTCAAGTGCTTCAAGTGTGTCGATGCGCTCCTGGGATAGTCGGCCCTTTTGGTACTCTGTTCGTCGAGCAGAACTCCAACCGCCGAGCCTGAACCCATCCTCAGTCTTGAAGTGGGCGTGCACCCTGCAGTCACCATGCTCCGCTTTGTAGGCCTTCAGGTAGCCCAGTGCTCTCTGAAAGTCCTCCTCGAACTGATCCCAGACGAAGCCAAGTGCTTCAAGTGCGTCGATGCGCCCTTTGACCTTCTTGCCCGCGTCGTATCCCCTTAGGTCCGCCCTGGGGGGAGGTCTTCACGTACTGGGAGTCCAGAATGGCACCGGTCGGATCAGGATTGCGTCGCTGGAGCATCGCCGTAGGGTTTGTAGGCGTCCGCAGGAACTACTCCTCTCATGTCGCAGATTTGGATCGGAAAGCCAACCACATCATTGATGGCCCAAGCGTTGGCGCCGGCAGGCTTGGGATTCAGTCCACGACGCTTTAGTTCGGCTTCCACGCGGCTCGAGTCAAAATCCTCGATGGAGTACCCTACGTGATCGACATACTGCTTTTCGCCGGGCTGGAGCCCGCCGCGGAGCCAGACCTGCTGCGGTGGATCACCGAATTCACCACCGAACTCGACGACAGCCACTTTGCCGTCGTCGGACACTTTCCTCATCCCCCACAGATCCACGTAATAGTCGCGGACCTTGCCGTAATCGACACAGTTATGAGAAATGTGATTCATGGCGCTCGCTCGGAATGCCTCGAAGGTGGGCCTCGGGGCTGCTCGTAAGCTGGCTTTGAGACCATCTTCTTGCGTGAGATCTTCTATGCTCTGCGCGTTGCCACCCCCGGGGAATACTGCCACCAGTGAGGACGGTTGGAGCCTGTAGCCCTCCGGATCGTCGGTGTGAATCATTTCGGGGCCATCATAGCTGTACGGCAGGCCACGAGCCTTCAATTCGGCTTCCATGGCGTCAAGTCTAAATTTTTCAATCGAGTACGCCATGTGACCTATAGCCGGCTTCGCGTTGGGATCCCCATTCTGGCCCAGATAGATGAGGTTCCATGGAATTCCAAATCTGAGGGCGGTCGTGCTACCGTTGTCGAACACGGCTTCCATCCCGAGGAGATCGATGTACCAGGCGCGGGTCTTCTTTTGATCGGGAACCGAATAAGAAATGTGACCGACGGAGATCGTTTTGAAGGGGCCGCTGCGCGGATATGATTTCAACCATTTCATCCTCGGAAGCCCCTCCTGAGGGGCCGCAGCACCACCCTCACCCTGCTGAGCACAAGCGCCGACCGATCCAACAACAGAGGCAGCCCCTGCCGTCAGGCCAAGAGCCTGAAGCAACTGCCGCCTGTTTATCTTTCCATTTTCCAAATTCTGAAACAAATTGGAGATCACGGGTTTCATTTATTTCTCCTCTAGAAATATCGCAATATCCGCCAATTTTGCTTGTGTTCCGCGCACCCCAACTTTACGCGCCTAGACTTTCCTCACCTGTTATCCTGGGAACTGCCGTTTCGTCCCGCCGTGCTTAGTTGTAAAAGTCGGGCGCGTACTTCTTCTTCTCGTACGACGCTTGGTCGTGGGCGATCCAGATCTGCGCTCTGTAAAACGACAGCAGGTCAGCCATGCGCTGGTACGATCAAGAAGTCCACGGGCCTGGTGAACTAGACGGCAAAGTCCATTTCCATGAACCCAGCGACGGCGGCGGCCCTGCACTAGCACCGGCCCCTCTGCCGGGAGAAGGGGGGTAAGCAGTCGGAAACCCCATGAAAAGTGAGCGTTTCTGTAGATCAAGTGGGTAATAAATAGGGTAATATTCAATAATGCTACATGTCCTAAGGGTACGTAAGTAATTGTTCTGCAACCATTTAGTATATGACCACCCAACTACCACATGTAGGCACAAAGGCTACCCGGTCAAGTCCCGAGTTGTGTGTAAAAGTGAGAGGAAGCTCCTCGATGCTTCGGTTAGGCTGCCTTGGCGACCTCCTTGGGTTCGAGAAGCGTGAGATCGAGGTAGCGGCGTTCGCTCCAGACCGCAGTAGTCCTCAGAGCAACCGCGGTGATAAGGCGGAGCGCACTGGCTCGGTCGGGGAAGGCGCCGGCGCTCCGGATCCGACGCTTGATCTCGGTGTGCAGGCGCTCGAGGCTGTTCGTGGTGCGTAGCCTGGCCCAGTGGGGCTCGGGGAACGCGTAGAACTGGGTGGCGGCCGTGAAGCCCCGCTCGAGCACCTTCATTGCCTCGGGGAGTCGTTGTGCCAGCGCGTCGTGATCTCGGCCAGGCGCTTCTTCGCCTCAACGAGCCCGGGGGCCCGGAAGACGGCGGCAACCTCGCGCGCCACACGCTTGCGCAGGCGATGCGGGACCTTGGCCAGCACATTGCGTTGCAGGTGCACGGTGCAGCGCTGACGGCGCACCTCAGGCAGGAAGCGGCGCACCGCAGCTGCCAGGCCCGCGTGCTTGTCGGCGATCACCAGTTCGACGCCGCTGAGACCTCGCTCCAGGAGCTGCTCGAGGAGCTCCGACCAACTGTCCTCTGACTCCTCAGGGCCTAGCGTGATGGCCAGGAGCCGGCGGTGACCGTCCGGATCCACCGCGTAGGCCACGAGCGCGCTCACGTTCTCGACCTTCCTGACCCAGCGCGCATCGAGGAACGTCGCGTCCAGATACAGATAGGGGTGAGGCCCCTCGATGGGTGCGCTCCGCAGCGCTTCTACAGCCCCATCGAGCCGCTTCGCGACCCGGCTTACCGTCGAGCGTCCCACGCGCTCACCCAGCAGTGCTTCAGTCACGTCGCCCATCTTGCGCTGCGACACACCGCTCACGTAGGCCTCCACCATCATCTCGTCCACTTCTTCACTCCTGCGCCGGTAGCGGCCGATCACGTCGGCGGGCGAGCCGCCTTCCCGGCTGCGCGGCACCATCACGTCGATCTGACCCAAGCTCGTGAGCAGGCGCCTGAGGTACGTGCCGTTCCTGTGATCCTTCCGGCTGCCGACCCGCTCGAAACGACGCGCTCCGACCATCGCTTTCAACTCCTCCTCCAGCACCATCTCGAGCGTCACACGAATCGCGCCCTGAAACAACGACTTCAAATCCTGCCGTAACTCTTCTTGCGTGGCCCGCTCAACTTCAACCATCTTTTCCATGAGGAAGCTCCTTTCCGGTTCCGGACCTGCTGGCGCAGGCCCGGACTCCCCGGGTTCGTGTCATGATGAACATTCACAAGGAGCTTCCTCTCTCTTTCCCGGGCTGTCCACCCTCCCCGGACCCCTCACCCCCTTTTACACAAATATCGCGACACTACCGGCTACCCCATAGCTTCCCCGTACTTCCTCGCCTTTCCCTTGTAAAACCCCAGTATTCACGCCACTTCTAGCCATCGAACTGCTTGCACCGAGGCTTCGCCGCTGTTCGCTCTGATGGATCCCTCATACCATGCCGCTTTCATCGGCGGACGAACACGAGGTCCTCATCGCTCGACAGCTGCGGCTCGAACGTATAGCCGTCTTCTCCGAACGCCTTCAGGCCGTCCGCATCCTCGACACGTTGTTGGACGATGAAGCGAGCCATCCTTCCCCTGGCCTTCTTGCAGACGAATCCGATGGTCTTCGGCGTGCCGTCCCGCATTTCCTTAAAGTGGCACGTGACGAACGGGCCGGCCAGCCTCTGAGGCCGGATCGCTTTTAGATGGCGGTGGCGGTGGAATAGGGGGGGGGCTGACAGGAAAGGTTGATATCAGCCTCGAAATGGGTCCTGCAGGTGACTTATGGGTGACTTGGTGCCCATCCGATGTCTATAGAGAAATCCCCACAAGCCTGTAAGTGCTTGTAGGGCATTCCCTTCCCCAAGCGCCCTCAGCAGGACTCGAACCTGCGACCTACTGCTTAGGAGGCAGTCGCTCTATCCACCTGAGCTATGAGGGCAGTAGCATCTTCTTCCCGTCGTTGAGCCATTTCGGGCTCTTTTCATCGGTATGTACCCGACGGGGTGTGCATGTTCGTGTGCATGAAAGAGAGTTTTTCACCGTGCTTCTCTCAACTCACTGGGCTCCAACACGACGCGTAACATAGTCTCGGCGTCTGCCTGCTGGTAGGCGAATTTGAGGCTACCGTGTCCCTCCAGCCACCTGCCGCAGCTACGTCTACGTCCGGCAAGTGCTTTCGCTCCGCGACCCATTTTCTACGGTAGGCGTGCCAGAGGCCCCCCTTCTGTGTATCGAGCCCAGCGAGCTTCTCAGCCCGCCGGTCCGACGACGGGTGCCTCATTCTCCAGGAAAATGACACCGTCGCTCGCGAACAGCCCGGCAATTCCGGCCGCATCCTTGGCCCGAGCAAGCCATCTCAGCGAGGTCTCGTTGACTGCGGTAGCTCGCCGACCGCCGGAGAGCCACGTCCGCGAACCCGGTGGACACGCTGAGCACCGAGTAGGGGCCTGCCTCCCACCGAGCATGGAGTTAGCGCAGCTTCCACGTCACCCGGCAAAACGCTAGCCTCTGGCGTGTTCAATCGCCTCCGCGTCGCCCTGAGAGCTCTCCGCCACCGCGAGCTTCGCCTCTACTTCGCCGGGCAGTGGGTCTCGCTGGTGGGTACATGGATGCAGCGTGTGGCGGTGAGCTGGCTCGTCTACGAGCTGACGGGCTCCGCTCTCCTCCTTGGACTCATAGGCTTCAGCAACCAGTTTCCCGCCTTCATCGTAGCTCCTTTCGCGGGTGTCCTGGCCGATCGTTGGAGTCGCTACCGCATGGTGGTAGCAGCCCAGATCGCGTCCATGGCGCAGGCCGTCGTTCTCGCAGCTATCGTCCTGACCGGGGCCGTGCAGGTGTGGCACCTCGTAGCGCTGTCCGCGGTGAGTGGGCTCATAAGCGGCGTGGACATCCCGGCACGCCAGACACTTTTGGTACGGCTGGTCAGGGGGAGCGAGGATCTACCCAACGCCATCGCCCTCAATTCGTCCTTGTTCAACTCCGCCCGCCTAGTGGGTCCTGCGATCGCGGGCGTGCTCGTAGGATGGGTGGGCGAGGGGCCGGTATTCGTGCTGAACGCGGTAAGCTACCTGGGGGTGATCGGAGCGCTGGCCGCCCTCCATCTCACCGAGGAGACCACGGAACCCGCAGGCCCGGTCCTGCAGAACATCGCAGGAGGGTTCGTCTATGCGTTCCACTTCGAACCCATCCGAGACCTGCTTTCGCTGTTGGCGATGGTCTCCCTGGTGGGCATTCCGTATGTAGTCCTGCTTCCGGTCTTCGCCGGGGATATCCTGGGGGGTGGCGCGAGCACGCTCGGCCTTCTCACCTCGTGCGCCGGTTTCGGGGCTGTCCTTGGCGCCTTGTCGTTGGCGTCCCGTGACACGGTGGTCGGTCTGGGCCGCGTCATCGTCCGGGCTTCGGCCCTCTTCGGGGTGGCGTTGGTCGCTTTCGCGTTCTCCAAAATCCTGTGGCTCTCGTGCTCCCTCCTCGTGGCGATCGGCTTCGCCGTAATGGTCGTCACCGCTTCCGTAAACACCATGCTCCAGACCCTTGTAGATGACGCCATGCGAGGCCGCGTGATGAGCTTATTCACCATGGCCTTCATCGGGATGTCTCCCCTCGGCAGCCTGGTAGGCGGAGCCATTGCCACCCGCTTTGGAGCTCCGCTCGCCGTTTCCCTGGGTGGGCTCGGGTGCCTAGCCGTTGCGGTCTGGTTCAGCCGGCGACTCGCCCCACTCCGGGAGATCGTGTACCCCGTCTACGAGCGCATGGGCATCCTCCCCGAGGTGGCCCGGGGCCTTCTGTCCGCCACCGCGATCCGGCCGAAGAGCTAATGCCCTCACCGACAAGAAACGACATGAACCATTGGCGGGCTAGCCACCTTGAGGTCGAGGAATTGGTAGACGCCGCGCCTCTACATCGGCGAGCGCCACGTCTGCCGGATCACAAATTGAGCGGATGTGTCAGCTTCACGATCACGACCCTGACCGTTTCGGCGTTGCCCTCGGTCGGCCGCACCTCGCTGCAGATGATGAAGAAGTCGCTCAACGGGGCATACATCCTACTCAATCGGGGCACCCGGATTCGAACAGGGGACCCCCTGCTCCACAACACAGGGCCAGCAGAATCACTCAAGTTCATGACCGAGAACCCATCCATGCGCAGTCTTTGGCGCAGATCAGGCCCGCCAGCGCCTAGACAGACGGCAGCACGCCTGCCTGTGAGACAGGCGAGAGTGCCTGACGACGCTTCAGGACCGCCTCCCCCAGTTGGCCTGCGGCCCTGCCCTCCGGATGACTGCGGCGTGACGTTGACGCGAGCGGGCCTCGTGGCGTTGCTCGACGACGATGACGGCAGCGTGGTGTCCGCCAAACATCGCGTTTCTGACCGATCCGCCCGTCGTCTCCGCCATCCTGAGCGCCTGAAGAGGATCGAGGACGTGTTGGAGGCGACGTAGGATACCGCCCGGAGGCTGCCCTCAGTCTCAGCCGTGCGGATCGAGGCCCAGGGCGGCCCGCCTCTACGTCAGAGAGTGTTTATCGGCTCGCGGGTTGAGCACGAACGCGCCGTTCGCCATGCTCTGGTAGATCGTGCCGAAGCCGGTGAGGATCTCTCGGGATATCTCGTCGGGATCCCCCCAACACCTGCACTCGATGGAAGAACACGCGTCAATTAGAGCCGCGAGAGGCTCCTTCCCCTTCTCATTCGCCAAGTGAGCTTTGAACGCCTCATTCGTGGTGTAGATCTCCACCCACTCGCTCACTCGCTCGGACGGATAGTCCGCGTGATAGCATATCACGCCTGGGTGCTCCAGCATGACCGTGCACAACGCTTCCTGGTTGGTCCGGAACTCCCCCTCTCGACCCATCTCAATGTCCCAACGGAGCTTCAACATGAAAGCCATGGTGCCTGTTCTCCCTCGTGAGGTCTCGGCCCGAGCCCGATTAAGGCTCGGGGGCGCCACCGCACGAAGAACCGCAGGCGCCTCCCGAGTGGCTTGGAGCCACAACGTCAGTCGACCGAGACCTCCCGGGCAAGGGACGGCTTCAATTGCGACTTACGCGCGCTCGACGCCTACCTAACTCCCTTTGATGAACACTTTTATGGACACTCCGGACCCGCTTCAGCATCCACCTATCGGGGGCGTTCACTGCGAGCAGGATGCGTCGGATAGTCGGGTCAGCGCCAAACCCACCACCTCTGATAATACTCACTGAGTATTAGATCCAACCCCACAAATAGGCTCGTGAGGGTATAAGCACAAAAAAGGAGTCTCTAGGGGGCCCTTGGGGCGCGATACGCTCAAGGAGCCCCTTCCCGGGAAGTAGATGGTCCCCGATCAGAGCCCGCCGCGAACGACGTACTGAAGAAAGAGATAGGTGTTCGTTTCAGCACCTGTCTCGAGTTCGGCATAGAGCGTGATCGGGTCGAGACGAAGCTCGCCCATCAGCGTGATGTCTCGGCTCCCGTGTAGCCCTTGGGCGAAACCTATCATCAAGCCGCGTAGAAGCTCCGCTAGGAGGTTCCGCGGACCGGATGCCTGTCCGGGATTTTCGCCTGAACTGAAGGTTTCGCCCCTTAGGATTCTGAACGGGAAGAGTATAGCGTCCAGCGTGAGCAACGGTTGTCCTCCCTCCTCTTCGTAGCGGGCGCTGAGTACGCCCGCACCACCTGAACGCTCATGGTTCCGAGTCGATGGTCGGAAGTAGCGCATCGGGTCTCCGAGCGCCTCGAAATTCCTCTCATGGGGCCACTGATCCATCCCGTAGGCCCCCCAAATCATCCGATAGTCGAACGTCGCCTTATCCGCAAAACTCAGTTCGACCAAGTAGTCGCCGGGCCCGTCTCGCTCGAGTTTAAACCAGGCCCCATACCCACGGCCTCGCTCTTCCGGGCGCCAGGCTCCAGCAACGTGTTGGTAGCTCGTGTCTCCCGGCCCGACCGAACCCCCAGCGGCCAGCGTAAAACGGGTGTCTTTCGCGTACGCCGCACCGTGCCAGATCAACTCCGCATCTCGTTTCCCGCCGCCGAACCCAACGTCGAAATCCCCCCCCAGCATCTTCACGTACGTGCCTGTAAAGTGGCCCCCTGCGCGCTCGAGGCTGCCACCCAGCGCGAGGAGCCCTCGGCTCAACTCGAAGTTCGTTCCGTACCCGGTAAGGCTCGGCCGGCGCTCTAAGAAGAGTGACGCGTACCCACCCAGTCCGATAAGGGGGCCGGGAAGACTGATGCCCAACCGATCGGTATCGATCCCCGAGGACCGCACCCGCTCGGCACGAAGCGCGTAGAACCGGCCTTCCAGCACCTCGAGTCTTGTGGTGGTGGCGCGCGCGTTCCGCTCGACCTCGAGCTCGGCCCCGTACTGTGCGAGGACAGGACGCGCGGGAAAGGAAAGCAGGATTCCCAGGACCAGCATGATCCTTAGACCGACTTGCAAGCGCTCGGGGCGCATAGACTCCTAGAATAAGGTCACGGAGGAGCCCGAGACTACGACTTGGCCCCTCGGAACGCTAGCGCGATTAGTAGTCGCGCCTCGCTCTGGGGGGCCGGATTGCAAGCGACCTCTCCCATCACCACCCACCATCCTCGTTGGCACGGGTCGTCCCTTGCAATCCCGAACGGCGGCAGAATCGGCCCGACGATCACCACGCCTTCCGCGAAGACGCGAAGCCAGGGGATCTGGCGAGTCGATGGGCTACAGGTGCGGGACAGTCCCATCAAGCAGTACTCGTTCTCCTCTCACTTCCTCCGCGTCGCGATCGGAGCGGTCGCCACTGCCGTCCTACTGCTCGGGGGGTATGCGCTGGCCGTGGGTCTCGATGGCTATTCGCGCGTCCGGACCAGCCGCCTCGAGACCCGAAACCAAGCACTTCGTACGGAGTTCGAGCAGTTCCAACGCCGGATCGAGCTGCTCGAGAGCACTCTAGACGATGTCGCGGCAAACGATGCGCGGTTCCGTGGCATCGCCGGACTCGAATCGATCGATCCCGAAGTACTGCAGGCAGGTGTAGGCGGCCCGGACCTCGGTTCCGACCCCGTCGATCCTTCCCACCGCGGGTTGGAGGAGCAGCTCGTGACGACCCGACCCTCGCGTTTGGGGACCCTGCCCCAGGGGCGCGACGGGCGGCGCGTTGCGCCGCCGGCGGACTCGATGGCCTCCAGCTTCTATTACACCAGGTCGAGGGGGGGGGCTTGAAGGGCTGTTTCGCCCTCCCCGTGCGTTTGGTGGTGGGCGCTCTTTATGGTGACGTCCACTCTCGGAAACATCTCGCGACGGTAATAGATTTGGTGATCGCTCGAATTCGAGAACGTGCTTACGCGGGCAGGAGGAGAAGTGGCCTGGAGCAGCTTGTTGAAGGGGACTGCGGTTGCTGTCATTTCTTTCAGTCTCGCACAGTGTGGCGGTAGTGAATCGGTCACGGGGACCGACGGTACCACCCGTCCGAACATTACGACGCAGAGCCTGCCGGATGGGACCGTCGGCGTGGCGTACAGCGGAGCGTTTGCAGCTATTGGTGGCGATGGATCCTACAGCTGGTTGATCAGCTCTGGAGCGTTGCCTGCGGGACTGAGCCTGTCCACCGCCGGTGAGATCTCCGGCACGCCGACAGCGGCTGAGACCGCCTCGTTCACCGCTCAGGTCACGAGTGCCGACCGGTCTACCACCATCAGCCTGTCGATTACGATCGGGTCCGCCGAGCCGATCATTACGACGACGAGCCTACCGGACGGTAGGATCAGCCAGGCGTACAGCCGATCACTCGCAGCTGTGGGTGGCGATAGATCCTACAGCTGGTCGATCAGCTCAGGAGCGTTGCCAGCGGGACTGAGCCTGTCCACCGCCGGTACGATCTCCGGCACGCCGGCGGGGGCTGAGACCGCCCCGTTCACCGTTCAGGTCACGAGTGCCGGCCTGTCCAGCACCGCCAGCCTCTCGATCACGATCTTGTCCGTCACTGCGGCGAACGTCGCGAGTGTAGAGATCACACAGGTCTTGGACTCCGTGCAGTTGGGCGACTCGGTCCTTCTCACGGCCACCTTGAAGGACGCCACCGGCAACGTGCTCACAAACCGAGCCATCACGTGGACGACCAGTCACGCCGTGGTAGCTACCCTGGTCGCTGCAGACGCTGAGGCCACCGTGACCGCCCGTGGGCTTGGTGCTGACACGATCTCAGCCATAAGCGAAGGCGTCACGGGTGAGAGTGTGATCGTGGTCGCCGGACCGTTGACGTGCGCCACGGTTATCGGTGGTGAGGTGAGCGGCGACGACGACGAGTTCCTCGGGAGCCTCACTAATCAATTCGACCCACTGTCGGTCCTGAACCCGAGCGGCCGACATGGGAGCCCGTTCAGTGCGACCAGCATGTATAATCCGTTTAGCGACTATGGATCACAGTTCCTGCCGCTCTCCGCCTTCAACCGCTTCTCAACGACACCACCTCGACTCTTCGTCAACGGCTTCTTCGTGGCATTTGTGAGCAAGAACACGTCGATTTTGACTCCTAGAGTCGACCCGGACGCCCTGCGACAGTGCACATTCTAGGTTTGCACGTGTCTTGGGAGGCTCAAGAATCCGTGTCGCTACAAGTCGCAGAAGGGGCTGCGCCCACTGCGCAATGCCGCCCACCCGCGGCGGATCCCGTGCGGGTTAGAAGTCCGAACTCGGGTCGTCCTCGGCGCGCCGGCCAGCTAGGTAGCCGACGCAGTATCCGCGCAGCGTCGACTCGAACTGGTCCATGGCGGTTGAGGAGCGGAGCCCGGCCTCACCCTTCGCCCTGAGTGCTTCGGCCAGCTTGCCCACCTTCTGCACCAGATCGATCACGTACGGATCGCCACCGGACGCCATGTCCTCAGCGTCCATGTGGTCGTCCATGCCCATGCCGGTGGCTACACCGCCCTCGGTCTCGAATTGCGGCGGTCCGCCCGGGTCCGCGGTGACTACCTCGCCGGGAGGAGTCGGATCATTCGGCGGAATGAACGCTAGGCTCGAGCCCTCCGACGGGATAGCTGCGTCGACGATCACATCCGTCCGGTCTGGCATGGGGTCGTCCGGGGAAATGAACGCGTCCTCGACCGAGTGATCTCGTTCGGGCATCGGCTCATCAGGCGAGATGAGCGCGCCGCCCAGATCCACGGGCGCAGCACGCCCCGAATTGTTACTGCCCAGGTGCTTGCGAGAGCCCGGCGGGAATGCCGGAGGCGGAAGCCGACTCCCGCTGCTGTCGTCGCTCATGCTTCGCGGCTCCATCCGAAAGAGGGCGACGGGAATAGCCACCCGTCTGGCCCGAATATAGGCCGCGGCGACGCCGATAAACAAATGGCGAGATCGGCACCGCCCTAGAGTACGAACTCGATCAGGAGAAAACCCCCGATTAGCAGGATGCCGAACACCGTGACGAGCAGGTTGAAATAGCGGTCGATGAATGTCTCGATCGGCTTGCCGAACTTGAAGATCAGTGCAGCGAGCAGGAAGAACCGCAGCCCTCGGCTCAAGACCGACGCGCCGAGGAAGACCCCGAAGTTGATCGCAAAAACGCCGGCCGAGAGCGTGAAGACCTTGTAGGGGATCGGTGTGAGTCCGGCGAAGAAGATCGCCCAGAAATCCCAACGGTCGTAGAGAGCCTGAACCCCGTCGAACGCGTCTTGGCTGACGCCCGGCACATATTCGAAAAACCAGGGCTCGGCCACGTGCCAGGCCCCTGCTCCGATACCGTAGCCAATGATGCCGCCCACGACCGATGCGGCTGTCGCGATCGCGGCGAACCGCAGAGAGCGAGTCGCCGCGCCAAGGCAAAGCGCGATCAGCAAGGGGTCGGGCGGGACAGGGAAGAACGAGGACTCCGCGAGCGCGAGCAGGAAAAGCGCGGGTACTCCGTACGGGGTGTCCGCCCAGTGCAGCACCCAGTCGTAGAGGCGCCGTACAGGACCGGGCGGCGATGGGGTCTCGCTCATCCTCCTCCCTCGGCCCAGGCGAAACGACCGAGCAGAGGTACGAAGCTGACCTCCCCCTTCACGACGTCCTCCGTGACGAGGAATCCGGTCTTTTGCACGTGCACGAGCTCTTGCGACTCCCTGGACCCGATGGGAATCAACATGCGGCCGCCATCCGCGAGCTGGTCGACCAGGGCAGACGGGATCGAGGGAGAGGCCGCCGACACGACTATCACGTCGAAGGGCTCGTACTTGCGCCAACCGATGGTGCCGTCGCCTACGAGCAGAGCGACGTTCTTGACACCCATTCCGTCGAGTGCCTTGCGAGCGCGCACGGACAGTTCCCGTACACGCTCGACCGAGTAGACTCGGTCCGCCGTGAGCGCGAGCAACGCGGTCAGGAAGCCGCTACCGGTGCCGATCTCGAGCACTTTTTCGTCGCGCTTGGGCGAGAGAAAGGAGAGGTAATACGCCTGCAGGGACGGCTGCGAAGCGGTCTGCCCGAACCCGATCGGGATCGGCGTGTCCTCGTACGCCCGCGGCCAAACCCCCTCGGGCAGGAAGGTATGACGCGGCACCATGTCGAAGTACTGGAGCGTCTCGAGGTCGTCTATTCCTCGTGCCCGAATGTCTTCGATGAGCTTGCGCCGGTATCCGACGAAGCGGGTGTCGTCTAAAGGCCCAGATCCCACGCGCGGATCTCCTCGAGCAACTCGTAGTTGGTTAGGTCAAGGTGCAGCGGAGTCACAGAAACATAGCTGTCCCCTATAGCTTGGAAGTCCGAGTCCTCAGGACCACGCCAGCTCACTGACCCACCCCCGATCCAGAAGTACTCCTTGCCCATCGGATCCTTGGCGCGCAGGATCGAGTCCGCATACCGGCGCTGGCCCAGCGAAGTGACCTTGACGCCGCGCACTTCGTCAGGCGCTACCGGTGGCAGGTTCACGTTGAACAACGTGTGCTCGGGAAAGCCGTCGCGCTCGAGGATTCCCTCGAGGATCGCCTGCACCACCGCTTCCCATCCCTCCAGCTCCTCGAAGCGGTCCCCGACGTAGGAGAGCGCGATGGAGGGAATGCCCATCACGGTAGCCTCCATGGCCGCGGCGACCGTTCCCGAATAGAGCACGTCTTCGCCCATGTTCGGACCGTGGTTCACCCCTGAGAGGCAGACGTCAGGCCGCTCGGCAAGAAGCTCGTTCACACCCAGGATCACGCAGTCCGTCGGAGTACCGTCCACGACGAACGCCCCGTCCACCGTGCGGCGCGCCCGCAGCGGATGGTGGAGTGTGAGGGAGTGGCTCGTCGCGCTCTGTTCCCGATCGGGCGCCACGGTGCTGACACTGCCTAGCGCTCTGGCGGCCGAGGCGAGCACGCGAATCCCGGTCGCCATATACCCATCGTCGTTCGTGCACAGGATCTCCATGGCCGCGGGGCTACTCCTCAGCCGTCCCCCGAAGCGGTACCTGGCGTGAGCACCTCGCGGAGCTCTTGGAGCTGGCTCTTGACGGCGGCGAGGAATTCCAGGCTCGAGCACGTGCTGGCGTTCCTCTTCCAGTTCACCTGCCCTGCGCATCTCGACGAGTTGTTCATTGGCGCCCTCGATCGTGTACTTCTTCTCATAGCGAAGATGCTTCACGAGCAGAATGATCTCGATCTCGTTCGATCGATAGACGCGATTGCCGGCACGATTCTTGGTCGGGTTGAGGACGTCGAATTGGGTCTCCCAATACCGGAGCACGTGTGGCTTGAGGCCCGTGAGGTCACAGACCTCCCCGATGGAGTAGTAGACCTTTTTTGCGATCGGCTCGTTCATCACCGCTCCCGTTCGCTCATTTTCAGCCTTCCGGCTTCGGATCGCGCAGCATGAGGTCCTTCAGCGCGTCCGCAGGACGTTTGTTTTCCTGTACGATGTGATACACCTGCTCCACGATCGGCATCTCGACGCCGTGCCGGGCGGCGAGCTCGTGCACCGCTGGTGCGGTCTTCACACCCTCGGCCACGGCGGTCATATCGGCCAGGATCTCATCGAGAGACTCCCCCCGTCCCAACCGATGGCCGACCGCCCGGTTCCGGCTCAGCGATCCCGTACATGTGAGCACGAGATCGCCCATACCGGCCAGCCCCGAGAAAGTAGCTGTCTCAGCGCCCATCGCGACCCCGAGCCGAGTCATCTCTGCGAGCCCTCGCGTGATGAGCGCGGCCATCGTGTTGTGGCCGTATCCGAGACCGACGGTAATCCCGGCAGCAAGGGCTATGACGTTCTTGAGCGCACCGCCGAGTTCGACCCCCACGACATCGGTGTTCGTGTACACGCGGAAGTACGGGGTCTGGAAAATGTCCTGCGCCTGGTCCGCGGCTTCCTCCGTCCGGCCCGCGACGACGACCGCTGTGGGCGATCCGGCGGCGACCTCTCGCGCGAAGCTGGGGCCTGAGAGCGCGCAAAACCGCTGCATGTGGGCCTGTGAAAGCACACCGTCGAGCACCTCGTCCATGCACAGAAGTGAGGCGAGCTCGATGCCCTTGGAGGCGCTCACGATCAATGCGCCGGGAGCTAGGCTCCCGGCCGCCTCGGCCATGACCGCCCGCACGAATTGGGACGGGCTCGCCGAGAGCACTACGTCCGCACCTCGGACCGCGAGCGCCAACTCCGTTTCGGCGCACAGTCCCTCGGGCAGCGAGACATCGGACAGATACGGGTTGAGGCGACGCTGGTTGATCGACTCGGCGATCTCGGGCTCGTAGGACCACATCGTGACTGCGTGCCCCTTCCTGGCAAGCAGCGCCGAGAGTGCCGTGCCCCAGGCACCGGCACCCACCACGGTGATAGGGAGCGAATCGCTCATGGCCCCACCCCGGCTGGATCAGCGCCGTCGGTGTTGTTGGCGTCGTCCACGTGAGCCTTCCCGAAGCGGCTCTCGGTCCCGCGCAGCAGCCGTCGCAGGTTCGAGCGGTGGGCCCATATGACGAAGAACGCGAGCATCGCAGCGAACCAGATAAGCGCGGTGTCAGCCCGGTGAGGCGTCAGCGCCACGAACACCGGCAGAGTGGCCGCAGCACCCATGGAGCCGAGCGAAACGTACCCGGTCGGCAACGTCAGGACGAGCCAAACCACAAAAGCGCCCAGCACCGCCCAGGGCGCCAGAGCGAGAAAGACTCCGGCGCTGGTGGCGATCCCCTTCCCACCTTTGAGGCCGACCCACAGGGAGAAGATATGCCCAACGATCGCCGCCCCCCCGAACGCTAGCGTCCATCCCAGATCTCCATCCACCATGCTCGGGAAGAACCAGACTGGGACGAAACCTTTCGCGACATCGACCGCAACGACCGGCAGAGCCCACTTCGGACCCAGGATCCTGAAAACATTGGTCGCGCCCAGGTTGCCGGATCCATGCTCGCGGAGATCGAGCCCGTGGAACGCTCTCCCCATCCAGTAGCTCGTCGGCGTCGCGCCGAGCAGGTAGGAAAGTGCGAGCAGAGCGTAGGTCACTTTTCTTTGCCGCTCCGGAGACGAAGTCGGATCGGCGTGCCCATGAAGGTCCAGGCATCCCGGAACCCATTATGAAGGAAGCGAACGTAGCTCGCGGGCAGCGCCTTCGGGAAGTTAGAGAAGATGGCGAACGTCGGGGGAGCCACCGTGATCTGGGTAGCGTACTTCACCTGCACGCGGCGACCTCTGCGGAGCGGCGGCGGCTGACGACGGACCAGCGCCTCCACGATCGCGTTGACCTCGTGTGTCTCGATTCGGCGACGGCGCTCTTCGAACACCTCCAGGATCAGATCGAGACATTTCCGAACGCGTTGGCCGGTGAGCGCGGAGGTGAACACCATCGGTACCCACTGCAGGAACGGAATGCGTTGCCGCATAGTCTTCTGGAAGTCCGGCGCGGTCATCGTGTCCTTGTCGACCAGATCCCACTTGTTCGCGAGCAAGATCACTGCCTTGCCGGCCTCCCAAGCGGTCTGGAGAATCTTCACATCCTGAGCGTGCAGCTCCTCCTCACTGCAGTCGATCAGTACCACGCATACGTCGGCCTGGTATACGGCCCGTTCCGTCCGGAGAGCGCTGTAGTACTCCAGGCTGTCCCTGACCTTCGTGTGCCTGCGCAGCCCGGCGGTATCGATGAAGACCAGCGTCTTTCCGTGGTAGCGGAAGGGGGTATCGATCGGGTCCCGGGTCGTGCCGGCAACCTCCGACACTACGACTCGGTCTTCACCGATGAGTCGGTTCACGAAGCTAGACTTGCCGACGTTGGGCTTTCCCACAACCGCGACGCGGATGGTGTCGTCCCCGTCTTCTGCCTCGAGTGCCTCGGGTAGAGCCTCGAGCACCTGATCGAACAGATCACCCGAACCCCTGCCGGAAAGTGCGCTCACCGCGAGCGGCTCTCCGATGCCGAGTGACCAAAAGTCGAGGTGGCTCTGATCGTGCGGCAGGTTGTCGATCTTGTTCGCGACCAGGAGGACCGGCTTTGCCGTCTTTCTCAGCACTTCGGCGAGGGCCTCGTCGAGCGGGTGCACACCTTCCTTGCCATCGACTAGTAACAGGATCAGGTCGGCCTCTTCGACCGCCGCGAACGCCTGATGTCGGATCGCCCGGTCGAGGGGCTCGTGGCTGCCCTCGATGACGCCGCCGGTATCGACAATGAAGAAGTGATGCCCCGCCCAGTCCGTCGCGGCGAAGTTGCGGTCCCGAGTGACTCCCGGACGGTCATCGACGATTGCAACGCGGGAGCCGATCACTCGGTTGAAGAACGTCGACTTCCCAACGTTCGGCCGCCCAACGATCGCGATGACGGGAAGCCGCCGGTTCAATCGGCCCTCAGCGCTTCAGTGATCTCGTAGCCGGTGCGGATCTCCGCGGGAGCGAGCGCCGTCACGAGCTCGGACCGCGCAAGATCGTCGATGAAGACATCGTCCGCGTTGAGCGCCTCTGCCGGCAGCACGATGATGTCTCCGTCCTGTGACGGGCCGAGGGCTTCCAAGATATCCCGCCCGCCGAGCAGTCCGGCGATGGTAACCGACTCGCCAAAGTACCTGTTCCGGACCTCGACGACCTCGACGTTGGCGCCCGTAACAGCCGCGAGGCGGTCGCTGCGTTCCCGCAAGTACGGGGACATCGAGACGCCTGTCACGAGACGAAGGAGCCGCCCTTCGAAGCGCGGCACGGCCCTGAGGCCCGCGTCGAAGCCATCGACGAAGCGGCGGATCGCCCCGACGCCGTTCTCGTACAGCGCACCATCGTCATAGTAGGCTGCGTGCGGCACTGGCCGGCCCGCGATGAGATACATCTCGTCGGCCGCGTAGCACCATCCGAGGTCCCGTTCCGCGAGACCGCGCTCGCGTGCGCGGTCGACTCGGTCGATCGCCACCCCTGCCTCGGTCGGCATCAACGGGCGCACGGGTTGATTGATGTTGTACCGCGTGAGCCCGACCGGTACGACGGAGAGCGAACGTACGGACGGCCCCAGGCTCCACAGATCATCGATCGTGCGGTCGAGATGGGGGCCGTCGTTCCACTCGGGACAGAGCACGATCTGCGTGTGGACTTCGAGCCCTCCCCCGATCAATTCGTGCAGCTGGCTCATGATCAGGCCTGCCCTCTTGTTGACGAGCAGTCGCTCTCGCACCTCCGGCTCCGTCGCGTGCACGCTCACGTAGAGCGGCGAGATACGTTGATCGACGAGTCGCTGCAGGCCTTTCGGCCCGAGGTTGGTCAGCGTGACGTAGCTGCCGTAGGTGAACGAGAGCCGGAAGTCGTCGTCACGCAGCCAAAGCGTTGTACGGGCGTCCTCCGGGTTCCCGTCGATGAAGCAGAACACGCACTTGTTCGCGCACTCTCGGATCGTGTCCGGAGCCGGCACGATCCCCATCGGCGCACCCGGCTCGCGCTCAACCTCGTACAGCACTACCTCCCCGTCGGGAGAAACGGTCTCGAGCTCGAGTTCGGTGTCCGCAAGCAGGAACGTCAGATCAAGGCCGTCGCGAATCGGTTCGCCGTTGATACGCACGATCCGCGTGCCGATCTCGAGAGTGAGCTCGTCGGCGATGCTACCAGCTTCGATTTCGGCGATGCGTACCATGGTCGATACTAGAAGGTTGGTGCGGAGAAGTGCCCGGGAGTGGACGGAAAAACTAACCGGGCGCCGTGTCCACTACAATTTATCCGCTTGACCGATGCAGCCGGAAAAGGACAGCTTTCTGAAGGAACTCAAGGAGTGAACACACGTACATAAGGACCCCATGCGGATGGATTCTAACCGGACACGGGCGGTACGCGGGACATGACGAAGGGCGCAAACCATTGGCAGTGGGCCATCGCGGCGGTGGTGTTGGCTGCCCTGACGGCGTGCGAGCAGGTCGAGCAGGCACAGGACCGCTTCCGGGACATGACGCCGTACGAAGCCTACGAGACGTCGTTGGCGGACGCCGGCCTCGTCGAGACCGCTCTGGGGCGCGATTGGATTATGGCAGGTCGCGAGGCCATCGAGTCTCCAGCTTGGGTGTCGCTTCCGTTCCACGAAGAGGGATTCATCAGTGCTGAGGATCCCCGTGCGATGGCCTACCGCGTCACCATCGCACGTGGTCAGCGGCTTACCACCGAAGTGACGCTCAACTCCCGCGAGCAAACGCGCGTCTTCATCGATCTCTTCCGAGTGCCCGCTAACGAGGACGACCCCCTGCGGCCCGTGTTCTCGAGCGATTCGGTACCGGGCGATTTCGTGGTCGAGCCGTGGAGAGGTGGCGAGTACGTGCTCCGGCTGCAACCAGAACTGCTTCGGGGCGGCACGTACGGTGTGACGCTCAGGGTAGAAGCGCAGCTGGCGTTCCCTGTGGAAGGGTACGGCATGCGGGGCGTGCAGAGCATCTTCGGGGTCGAACGGGACGGTGGACGTCGCAGCCACGCCGGCGTGGACATCTTCGCGCGCCGCGGAACCCCCGTGCTGGCGGCGTCCGCAGGCCGTGTGAATCGAGTCGGAATGACGAATCTGGGCGGCAAGGTCGTGTGGGTGAGGGACCCCGTTCGCAACGCGAACATCTACTACGCACACCTCGACAGTCAGTACGTGCGCAACGGGGACGAAGTCCACATCGGCGACACCGTGGGGTTCGTCGGAAATACCGGCAACGCGCGCACCACGCCACCCCACCTTCACTTCGGCCTTTACCGCCGAGGAGCCGTGGATCCCTTTCCCTTCCTGAATCCGCCGCGCGGCACTTTCGCGGAGCAAACCGCGGACCTCGATCAGCTCGGCAAATGGGTGCGCCTGGTCAACGACGGGATTCGACTGCGTGCGACGCCAGCGCTTCACGGCGCCATAATCCGAGAACTCGGCCAATACACGCCCCTGCGTGTACTCGGCGGCTCCGGTGAGTACTTCCGAGTGCGCTCCCCTGATGGAATCGATGGCTACGTAGCGGCGCGACTCACGGAACCAGTCGACTCGCCGCTCAACTCGCAGGTCGCAGCGGCGGGAGGGGCGGTGTTTCTCGAGCCCAACGACCGCGCGCTCGTGATCGTTCGGCTCGACCCCGGTCAGCAGGTCCCAGTGCTCGGTCGCTACGAGGGCTATCTGTACGTGCGGGCGCCGAGCGGTTACACCGGTTGGATGGCCGCGGACTAATCCGGTTAGGCGCCGGTCACAAGGCACGATGAGCCTTCCCATCCTCGAGGCACGAGGGATCAGCAAGCGCTTCGGCCATGTCCATGCGCTCATTGACGCCGATATAAGTGTCTTCAGGGGCGAGGTGGTTGCGCTGATCGGTGACAACGGCGCCGGCAAGTCCACACTGACCAAGATCCTATCGGGTGCACTCCGACCTGACACCGGTGAGATCCGCATCGATGGCGCCGTGACGGAGATCCAGTCCCCCATCGACGCACGCCGTCACGGCATCGAGACGGTCTACCAGGATCTGGCACTCGCTCTCGACCTCGATCCGGTCCAGAACGTCTTCCTGGGCCGGGAAATATCCGCCCCGGGGCTTCTTGGGCGCTTCGGTTTTCTGGACCGCCCCGAGATGCGGAGGCGAGCGGGCGAGGCTTTCCGGTCGCTCGGCGTCCAGATCCCGGCTCTGAGCGCGGCCGTTGGAAACTTCTCCGGGGGCCAAAGGCAGGGGATCGCGGTGGCGCGGGGCCTGATATGGGCGGAGCGCCTCGTCTTCATGGATGAGCCGACCGCGGCCCTGGGCGTGGCTCAGACGTGGAACGTCTGGAACCTGGTTCGGCGCGTGCGCGACCGGGGCATCTCCGTTGTGCTCATAAGCCACAGCATGCCTGACGTGCTCGCCGTCGCCGACCGAATCGTCGTGTTGCGCCACGGCAGTCGGGTCGCTACGTATGACGCCAAATCGGTGACGTCGGACGAGCTGGTGGGCGCCATGACGGGAACTCTCGAGCTGGCGCAGAGCGAAGGTAGATCGTTGGGCCCGACTCAACGGACGAACGGGGGCGGCGAATGACAGGCGAGACGGATGCCGGGCAGACCGGTCGCTCCCGCCGATGGTCGGGGCAGTGGCTGCTCGACCGCCCGGAGCTGATGATCTTCGCCTCGCTCGCCATCATAGCCGCCGTCTTCAGCTCTCTGAATCCGAGCGCCTTCCTGAGCGGCATCAACCTCAGGAACATGGCTGTGGAGGGTTCGACGGCCCTCATCGTGTCCGTGGGGATGACCTATGTCATCATAACGGCCGGGATCGACCTGTCGGTCGGCGCCGTGCTGGTATTCTCGAGCGTCTGCTCGGTGCTCGCCATGCGCGCTGTCGGGACCGACGGAAGCTGGGCGGTGGTGGTGGGACTCCTCGTCTCCCTAGGGACCGCCGCGATCTGGGGCTTGATCAACGGTGTGTTGATTGCCTACGCTAAGCTCAACTCGTTGATCGTTACCCTGGCAACCATCGGGATCGCGCTCGGTGGAGCACGGTTGCTCTCGGGTGGAGTCGACCTCATCGGCGTGCCGGCATCGATCGTCAACGGCATCGGCATCGGTCGGGTTCTCGGCGTGCCCGTGATCGTTGTGATCGCCGGCGTCTTCACAGTCGTCGCGGGCGTCGTCATGCATCGCACCCGCTTCGGCCTCTATACCTACGCCATTGGTTCGAACGAACAGGCGGCTCGGCGGGCCGGAATCAACGTCGAGCGCCATCTGGTCACGGTGTACGTCATCGCAGCGGTTTGCGCCGGGCTCGCGGGCTACATTTCGCTGACCCGCTTCGCCTCGACCACCATCGCCGGCCACGGCACAGACAACCTGAAGGCGATCACGGCCGTCGTCCTCGGTGGAACGAGCCTGTTCGGCGGGACCGGAACGCTGTATGGAACCGTCGCCGGCGTCTTCATTCCGGTCGTGCTCGCGGCGGGGCTGGTCATTGTCGGCTTGCCCAGCTTCTGGCAGGAGGTGGCGGTGGGCATTGTGCTCCTGCTGGCCGTCTTGGTCGATCAGCTTCGCCGGAGCTCAGAATCGCGATGAAGAGGAGTTCGGGACCGGAGTCGAACATGAACTTGCATCGCCACCTCTTGATGCTGTGTGCCGTCTCCTTGGCGGGGGTAGGTAGAGCCGGCGCGCAGCAGACCATCGCTCTCGTGCTGGCACAGCGGAACAGCGGGTTCCACCAGGCGATCGCCTGCGGGGCGCGGGCGGCCGCCAGGGAGCTGGGAGTGACGATCAACGTTCAGGCGGCGCCCGTCTATAGCGCTGTAGACCAGATTCCGCTGCTGAATGCCGTCATGGCCACCGCCCCGGACGCCGTCGTGATTGATCCTGCCCACGCGACCTCCCTCTTGGCTCCCTTGCGCGAGGCTGCGCGTGCAGGGGCCAAGATCGTCGCCGTGGACACGAGCATCGACGATCCGTCGATCCTTTCGGCGGTGATCGCCACCGACAACGTGGCCGTCGGTCGGGAAGCGGCCGAAGCCCTCGCCTCGTTGATCGGCAACAGGAGCGGAAAGGTCGCCATGATCAACAGCATTCCCGGCATCTCGACCGTCGATGCCCGCATCCGCGGCTTCGAGGAGGCGATCGAGGACTATCCGAACCTTACCTATATCGGAAACCAGTTCGCGGGAGAGAACGTCCCGGCGGCTCAGTCCGCGTTTGTCTCCCTCATGAGCGCCAACCCCGATCTCGTCGGTGTCGCCGCGCTTTCGAACAACCCGGCGATGGGCGTGGCCGCCGGGATTCGCGCGACCGGCGTGGCCGAGCGAGTGGAGGCCGTGGCCGTGGACGCCGACGAAGTGGAGATCGCGGCGCTCCGGGGAGGGTTCCTCGACGCGTTGATTATCCAGCGGCCCTACGAGATGGGATACCAGGGCGTAACTCAGGCGGTCGCCGCGGTCCGGGGCGAGCCGGTCGAGACGCCGATCCGGACCGAAACGGTCACGGCCACCAGGGAGAACCTCGATCAACCGAGCGTGCAGAGGTACCTCTACAGAGGAGACTGCATCTAAGACATGCCGTGCGGATGATGGAACGTCGCTCGAGCCCGGAGAAATCACCGTCATGCTGAACTTCGACGAAGACCGATTCATCCGGATCCAATCGGGTGCCGTGGGGCTCGCGGAAAGGATCCACGAGACGGTCGGCACCTGCCTGGACGAGGGAGTAGAGAACCTCCTTTTCCTCGGAACCGGCGGTGCGGCGATCCTGATGGAGCCCGCTTTTCAGCTTCTCCTGCGCAAGTCCACGTTTCCCGTCTTTCGCGACATGTCGGCGGAGGTGGTCCGTAGCGGGTTCGTCCATCTCGGTCCGAAATCCCTGGTCGTCATCCCGTCGCTGTCGGGAACGACGGCGGAGAGCGTGGAAAGCCTCGCATTCTCGAAGAGACAGGGGGCCTCGGTCCTCTCCTTCGTCGGCCACGGAGAGACGCCACTCGGCCAGGGGGCGGACCACGCGTTCGTGAACTTCGCCGAGGACGACACGTCTTGTGAGTCCTTCTATCTCCAGGCTCTTCTGTTGGCACTGTCGCTGATGAGCCACCGGGGCGAATGCTCGGGGTATCAAGACATCGTGAGCGAGCTGGGCCTGCTACCCGAGCTGCTGCTCACGGCGAAGAGGACCTTCGAGCCTCAGGCTCTACCGTTAGCCGAAGCGATCCAGGATTCGACGTACCACATCATCACGGGCGCGGGGGCTACCTGGCCGGAGGCCTTCTATTACGGCATGTGCATCCTGGAGGAGATGCAGTGGATTCGGACTCGACCCGTCCACGCATCCGACTTCTTCCACGGTACCCTCGAGCTGGTCGAGCCGGGGGTCAGCACGGTACTGCTCAAGGGCGAGGACGAGTTTCGCCCCCTGGTCGAGCGGGTGGAGAGATTCGTCCACCGATACACCGATCGGGTCGCGGTCCTCGACGCGGCCGAAGTCGATCTCCCTGGTGTTTCCGAAGCCGTGCGCGCAATGATCTCTCCGATCGTACTCGCCACACTCCTGGAGCGAGTGAGCGCCCACCTGGAAGTGCTGCGAGACCACCCCCTTTCGACCCGCCGTTACTACAAGCGGGTCGAGTATTGAAGTCGAGCGCGGTCTCACAGGAGTCCTTTCCGGCGGAGCAGCCGGAGGCAATCACGGTACCGACGGTAGTACAGCGGGCATAGCCTCCGGCACGCTTCGGGTCCGCACCACGGCGTCGGGGAGTCAGTCCGCCGACAAAACGGACGGCGTTCGGATCAAGGTGCCACAATAGGCACAAGGAGCATGGCATGGACGGCTTCGACGTCGCGACGGTGGGTGACAACTGCATCGACCGCTATCTGCCGCCCGTCGGTGTATCGACCGTCGGCGGCAATGCGGTGAACGTCGCGGTTCATATCCGCCGGCGAGGACACCGAGTCGTCTACCTGGGGGCCGTGGGCGACGATGCAAATGGGGAGCGGTTACTGGCCTGCCTCGACCAGGACGGGGTGGAGACCGGACATGTTCGCGTCCGCCCTGGTCAGACGGCCGTCACCGAGATCGCCTCTGATCCCATGGGGGACCGCATTCTCGTTTCCGAGGACTTCGGCGTCTGCCGTGGATATCGTCCTGTGCCGGCGGAAGTGGAGCGCCTGCGATCGCGGCGGCATGTCCATCTCGGGTGGATCGACGACGGGGGCGCTCTGAAGCGCGCGCTCGTCGCCGACGGCGTCAGTGTCTCCCAGGATCTGACCGTGAATGCCTCGGAGGAGCACCGAAGTGCCGACGGGCTGTCGATCGCATTCCTCTCCGCGGGTCCGTCACGAGAGCGGGCCCAGGTCCTGATGCGCGAGACGCTGGAGCGGGGAGCGAGCTTCGTCGTAGTGACCTGCGGTGCATTGGGAAGCATAGCATCCGACGGGACGATCTCAGCCGAGACCGGGGTCTCACCCGTCGCCGTCGTCGATACGACGGGAGCAGGCGACACCTTCATCGCGGCCTTCCTCGATGCCCACCTTAGGGTCTGTCCACTGCACGCATGCCTTGAGGCCGGCCGAGACGCCGCCGCAGAGACCTGCACCCACATCGGTGGCTTCCCCCAGGACGCTGTCTCCTGGGTCTGAGGCCGGATGAGCTGAAGACTCCTCCCCGACGGCTGGGGTGGGAGGGAAGCTCGGTCGTTGTCGCCGGCAACCCTGGCTCCGAAGAATGGGGCAACTACAAAGCCCACCGAACCGAGATCGTGCCGAAGATCCAGAGAGCAGTGCGGGAGTTCGGCGATCAACTCAACGACCGGCCAGCCATCACTATGTAACCACAGGTGCCCATCACGTGACCTGACGTCAATGAAACGCTCGTCACGCACGTAACGGCCGACGCTCCGACGTGGCCGGTGCTTGGCTCATGAGGGCCGAGAAAAAGGGCCCTCGCGATCGGAACAGTACCTGTCCCACGCGGGTCCGTATTGACATGAATCGTTCCTACGCGCGGTACGCACTGACCGCAGCCCTCGTGCTGCTGCCCGCAACCGCGTCGGCCCAGACCGTCCTGGTGCGCGTGATCGGACCGGCATCGACCCCCGTGTTCGGAGCTCTGGCGCACCTCGTCGACCCCTCGGGCACAGTCGTGAAGAACGCGCTGACGGATGAGAGGGGGCGAGCACTATTCATCGGCATTCCCGCGGCGACATACCGGGTGCGGGTCGAGATGATCGGGATGGCTACCGGCGAGAGCGACCTGTTCGAGGTGGCCGAAGGCATGTCCGTTCCCCAGGACGTGCATCTCGAGTCCAGCGCGATCCAGCTCGAAGGCATCGTGGTCGAGCTCGATGGCGGACGTTGCATGCTCCGGCCCGCAGGAGAGGGGCTGGCGATCGCGGTCGTCTGGAACGAGGCCCGCAAGGCGCTCAGCGCGGCGGCGTTCACGGATCAGCAGGGCTTGTACCGGTACGAGACGATGATCTACAACCGTCAGCTCGATACGACCCACACCATCCTCAGCGAGGAAGAGACGCATCGCGAAGGGTATATGCGCACACCCTTCGACAGCCGTCCGGCCGAAGACCTCGTAAGTAACGGCTTTGTCCAGGACGACGGTCAGGGTCGCCGCTACTTCGCGCCCAACGCTGCCGTGCTTCTGTCTGACGCCTTCCTGGATACGCACTGCTTCGGCCTGGCTCGTGAGGACCGGGGGACCGAGGGCATGATCGGCCTCGTGTTCGAGCCTACCGGTGATGACAAGAGCGTTCCGGACATTGCCGGCACGATGTGGATCGACACGGAGACCGCCGAGCTCCGCTGGCTCGACTTCCGCTACGAGTACGTCGATGGGGACATCTCATCGCGCGACGTCGGTGGCCGAGTGGACTTCAGGCGGATGCCGAGCGGCACGTGGATCGTCCCTGAGTGGTGGATTCGCATGCCGGTCATCGCGCAGGAGACCGACTACCAGGGCATTCCGCGTCGCTTCGTGAACGGCTTCCACCAGACTGGAGGACGCGTGCTGGACATTCGGGAGGGCGGAGGGCGTAGCCTCGGTCAACGAATCCAGACCGGTGGCGTCGAGGGCATCGTAGTTGACAGCCTCGGCACAGTGCGGCAAGGCGTCCGCGTGGGTGTGGTCGGCTCGAACCAGGAGGTATATACGAACGCGGAGGGCGGGTACAGTATTACGGGCCTCACCCCGGGCCGGTACCAAGTGCGCTTCGTGGATCCTGCGCTCGAGCAATACGGTTTTGTCCCCGATCCGCTAGCTCGTGACGTCATCCGAGGCGAGATGGCCATGCTCGACTATCACTTGCCCGCCATCGGAGACGTCCTGTTCGATGCGTGCAGGGGGCAGCCCCGTCCCGAGGACTCGGCAGTGCTGGCTGGGCGCGTGCGTGACTCCGGCGACCGGCCCGTCGCCGGGGCGGTCGTCCGCGTCCAGTGGACGGACTATCGCGTGATCTCGGGACGCAACATTACTGGCGACATACGCGGCTTCGAAACGACGTCCGACGCCGCTGGCTTCTACATGTTCTGCCAGGTACCCACCGACGTGCCTCTCGAGGTGCAAGGCGTGCTCGGCGAAGAGCAGTCGGAGGACTACACAGCGCGGGTCGACCTCGACCGGCACGCCGAGCTCTTGACCATACAGATCACACGAAGTCGATGATGAGGCCGCCGCGCTCAGGCCGCCATTCGAGCCGAGCGCGCTGATACCAGCGACAGCGAACTGTTCGAGGTGGCATGTCGAGTCCAGCGCGATCCAGCTCGAGTTTCGCGTAAAGACACGGCCGTTTCGTCCGGGGTCCTTCGAATGATGCCCAAGCGGCGATTGGGTGGCAGCCTTTGACATTGAAGGGGAACCCACAAAGTATGTGATGATACACCGTACCCGGACTCGGATGCAGATATGTCATCGAAGAAGGCTGGTCGCAGGGAGCGTCACGAGCAGAATCAGGACCGTAGCCGCAGCAGGCTCAGCCCCGTTGCCCTCTTCATCCTGATCATCGGATTTGCGGTGCTCGTCACGGTAGTTGGGGCGGTCGTCTTCGGAGACCGGTCAGGCCGGGGAGAGCCCCTGGTGGCCGGAGGGCTCCCAGCCACAGCCCACGGTCAGATCGCCCTCGTGGGCGGGACGGCCATCATCGGTGACGGGTCCTCACCCATCGTGGGGTCCGTCGTGCTCGTGGACGGAGACCGGATCACCTGTGTGGGTACGGCCGGGGACTGCCCCATCCCCGACGTGGTAGAGCGCTTGAACGTCATAGGGCAATTCATCACACCGGGCCTCGTGGATGCCCACGTCCACTTCAGCCAGACCGGCTGGTGGGACGGTCGCCCCGACGGCATCTCAGCACCCGATATCTACCCCTACCTGCAGACATCCAGGGAGCTCCGCGCCGACCCGGGACGATGGCACCGGTCCTACCTCTGCTCGGGCATCACCGCCGTCTTCGACGTCGGCGGACACCCCTGGACCACCACTCTGCCGGATGCTTCCGAGAACGACACCATCGCCGTCCACGTCCGAGCCGCCGGGCCTCTCATCACCCACGCCACGCGCGCGGCCCTGATGGCCGATGAGGAGCACTACACCTTCCTCCCCATGGACACGCCCGCCGAGGTGGCCCGTTCGGTCGAGACCCTGGTGGAGATGGGGTCCAGCGCCGTGAAGGTCTGGTACCTGCGACCCTCAGCCGAGCGGCGGGACGAGTTGGACGCCCGCCTGATGCAGATCGGCGACCTGGCCCGGGACGCCGGCCTGGACCTCATCGTCCACGCCACAAGCCTCAGAGAGGCTAAAGCGGCCCTCCGAGCCGGCGCCAAACTCCTTGTCCATAGTGTCGGGGACGAGTTCGTGGACGACGAGTTTCTGAATCTCCTGCGGGCCAACCAGGCGGTCTACGCGCCCACCCTGGTCGTGGGTGCCTTCTCGAGTCGGGCCATGGCATCCATCGCCCTGAACGAGCCCCACCCCATCGACGATCCCAACGGCTGTGTGGACCCGGGCACCGTCAACAAGGTGAACGGAACCCGGGTGCTCCAGGAGCTCATGCGGCCGGCCCAGCGAGCTCCAGAGGCCATCTACCGTCGGATGGAACAGAGCGGGCGAAGCTCCTTCGTCAAGGCCGAGAACCTCCGCCGAGTTCATGACGCCGGGGGCATCGTCGCCACAGCAACGGACGCGGGGAACCCCCTCACGCTTCACGGCCCCTCCATCTACAACGAGATGGAGGCCATGCAGAACGCGGGCATCGACCCGGCCGACATCGTAACGATGTCGACCCACAACGGCGCGCTGACCATGGGACGTCTCGGCGACTTCGGGACCCTTGAGGCCGGCAAGATCGCCGATCTCATCGTCCTCGACGAGGACCCGACGGCGGATGTGCGAGCCTTCCGCTCCCTCACCCACGTCATGCGCGCCGGGGTCCTCCGCCCCCAGGAGGAGCTGGCCTGGAGGCGCCCGGCGAGATAGGGGTCAGGGCTCGGAGACGGTCGAGGATGTTCCAGTTGGGATGGCGCAGATGGCGCCGTGACGGAGGCAAAGTAGACGTGCGGCGAGGCTCCGAACTGACTGAGCTCCTCCTCCCGTTCAGCCGGCCTCGCTTCGCGTGGAGCGCCCGCACCGCTTCCGCCCGGCACCCCGAAGCCCGCCACCCTTCCCCTTCCCGCCTCACCTCCTGCCACGGCACCCCTTTTAGACCTCCTATCCTTTGACGCGACCCGCGCCTTCATGCCCAACCAGTTCGACAACCCGGCCAACCCGCAGGCCCACTACGATTCGACGGCGCCGGAGATCTGGGAAGGCATGGACGGTCGGATCGATGCATTCGTGTACGGGAGTGGCACCGACGGGACGATCAGCGGCGTCGGGCGTTTCTTGAAGGAGCGGCTTTCCGACGTGCTTGTCGTGGTCGTCGAGCCGGAGCGCAGCGCCGTTCTCTCAGGTGAAGAGTGCGGCCAGCACAAGTTCCAGGGGATGGGCCCCGGCTTCATTCCACCGAACCTCGACCGCTCGCTCATCGACCGGATCATCAAGGCGCGGGAAGAGGATGCGTTCCCGCTCGCCCGCCGACTCGCCCGGGAAGAGGGCTTGTTCGTCGGGATGAGCAGCGGCGCGATCGTCTGGGCCGCGATGAAAGTCGCGCGTGAGATGGGCCCCGGCCATCGAGTCGTCTGCATTGCCCCGGACTCGGCGTCCCGCTATCTGACAACCTAGTTGTTCGAACAAGACGAGCTGCCCCAAGACCACGGCTAACCCGAGGCACCAAGAATGCTCGAAGCGATCTCCCAACCCTGGCCATGGTACGTCGCGGGCCCGCTCATCGGCCTCATCGTCCCGTTCGTGTACTGGTACGGCGGCAAGAAGTGGGGGATCTCTTCGACCCTGCAGCACTTCTGTGCCGCCACCGTCCCGGGCGACATCGAGTACTTCCGCTACGACTGGTGGAAGAAGGGCGCCTGGCAGCTGTCCATGGCGGCAGGTGTGGTCGTGGGAGGCTTCCTTGGTGGGCGGGTGCTGGGGAGCCCCGACGACGTGGTCGCGATCTCCGATGCGACCCGCGCCGACATGGGCGCCCTCGGACTGACCGACCTCAGCGGGATGGTTCCTGCGGAGCTGTTCACGTTCGGCTCGCTAACCACGCTTGCCGGCTTCGTGATCATCGTGCTGGGGGGCTTCCTGGTGGGGTTCGGCGCCCGATACGCGAACGGGTGCACCTCCGGTCACGCGATATCGGGTATGGCGAACCTGCAGCTCTCCTCGCTCGTCGCCGTCGTCGGGTTCTTCGTCGGCGGGCTGATCTCAGCGCACCTGCTCCTCCCTCTGGTTCTCTAGCCGATGACTCAATCCACGGCCACACCGCCTGAGGTGACGCAGTCAGAGGAAAGCTCCGAGAGCCTGTTCGTGTACGTCGGACTCGGTGTCCTTCTCGGGGTGATCTTCCTCAAATCGGAAGTCGCGTCCTGGTTCCGGCTCCAAGAGATGTTCCGCTTCCAGGCGTTCCACATGTACGGAATCATCGGGAGCGCGATCGCGGTTGGTGCGCTTTCGATCACCGCGATGAAGCGCTTCGGGGCTCGCACTGTCCGCGGTGAACCCATCGCCTTCCCGGATCGAGCGAAGACCGGCCCGAAAGCTAATCACGCTCTGGGTGGAACGCTCTTCGGCCTCGGTTGGGGACTCGCAGGCGCCTGCCCTGGGCCGATGTACGCCCTCACGGGCAGTGGCGTCGGAGTGATGGTGGTCGCCGATCGCGGCGGCTATGGGTGGGGCTTGGACGTACGGGCTGTTGAAGCCCCGGCTACCTCACTAGGCTGGAGCCGCCCCGCGACAGCACAAGCGCAGCATACGCAGTTGCCGCATCGTTCATGAACTTACCCCTATCACTATTCGCGTCGCGTCGCCTGTTCACGGACGAGGCGGGCCACGACCCGGTCGTCGGGTCCTGATTGGCGGACAGCCACTCCAGTCCCTTCGCGAGCGGCGCCTCGGACAGAGCCACGCCTGCTTCTTGCAGGGCGAGAAGAGCGAGGGCCGTGGCAAAGCCATCGCTGGTGCTCGGGAGCACACTGCCGTCGGTGCGCTCCCAGGGCCCGAGCGCGGTCAGGCAACGTGGACCGGCAGCTAGACCGTATCGGTGAGCGAGCGGGCGTCCACAAGCCACGGCTCCACGCCTTTCGTCACTCCTACGCAGCGGCGCGGCTCCAGACGCTCGTGCACGGCGCGCCGGTCTCGCTGTGGCAGGTCGCTCGCGAGCTCGGGCACCGCTCGACGCAGATGATCGAGAGCCGCTATGGGCACCTTGCTCACGTCACCGAGCGCCAGGAGGTGGTCGAGTTCATCGTCAAACCAGAGCACGGAGAAGACCGCGCCCGCCTCGCCAGCACCCCTTGTCGCCCAGTGACCTAACGGATCATTATGTCAGTCGTTTGAAGCCGCGTTTGAAGCCACGATTCAACCACAAAGCCCCGGAGGGACACCTAAGTCCTTCCGGGGCTTCCTGTTACCTCAGAGCGGGAGACCGGGTTCGAACCGGCGACCCTCAGCTTGGGAAGCTGATGCTCTACCAACTGAGCTACTCCCGCATGGGGCGGCCCGGATCACCGGACCGCCCGCTCGGTGTCCTTGCGCCAGCCAGTGATTAGCCGATCGACAGCGTGTAGCCGTAGCCGCCCACCGCGTCCTCGGTGCTGAACTCCAGCTGGAAGATCTCCTTCATGCCTTCTCCGCCCACCGTGACCTCTTGGGTCAGCGTTCCCATCGCGTCACCGGCCACGGTATAGAACGTGAAGGTAAACGTCACCGTCGCACCCTGATCGAGCGTCTTGTTGGCCACCGATCCGGTTACTCGTGCACCACCATCGTCTAAGCGCGTGACCTGCAGGTCGGACACATCGACCTCGAGCGCGTCGATCGTGCGGATAAGCTCCCCAGCCCGGTCCTCGTCACCGTTCTGGTTCACCGCCTGGGCCATGAGCAGGTAGCCAGTCTGGCTGTACGGGTCGAGCTCGACCCAGCGCTCAGCCACGGGGGGGAGCGCCATGTAAGCGGAGTCCAGCTGGAGCGACCGCGCCCACATCTCGAGCGCGTCGCGGTCCTTGACGTTGCTCGTGGCCGCGCCTTCGAAGGCCCGGGCCGCGCCCGCGTAATCGAGACCGTTATAGAAGCCCACGCCGATCACGTAGAAGTCGGTGGCGCTCAGATCCGGGCGCTCCAGGAGCTTTTCGTACTCGACGAATGCGGCCGCCTCGTCCCCCAGTTGCAAGAGCACGGTGGCGAGGCTGCGTGCGGCGAGCACATCATCGGGGTCCGTCGCGGCCAGCGCACGGTACGCGTCGGCAGCCTCCTCGAAGCGGCCCGCGTCCTGGAAGAGCTGCGCCTGCAGCAAGGGCAGGGTCGACGCCTGCTGCCGCCAATTGGCAGCGGTCGTGGAGTCCTGCTCCTCGATCCTATCCGAGTTGATGAGCGCTAGGGCGGACTCGATGTTCTCAAGAGCCGGGTCGTGGTTGCGCTGCTGCGCATAGATCTGGGCCAGAGTCACCATGGCCTCGGGTCGCTCGGAATAGATCCCGTTGGCGTCCTCGAAGAAGGGGACCGCGTCTTGGTAGTCACCCGAGTTCACGAGAGGAAGCGCTTTCTGGTAGAGAGCGAGCCATGCTCCCTCACGAATAGGTTGATCCTCGAACTCGTAGAGCGGACGCAACTCGGCGGCATGGTCGTAGTGAGTGCCCGCCTCCTGGTAGTTCTCGAGGGCAAGATTCGCCTGAGCAGCCAGACGGTGAGCCAGGGGGTTGCGGCCGTCCTCGGCGATCGCCGCCATGGCGGCCGTGAGCCCCTGCTCGAAGCTTAGTCGGGCCTCGCCCGGGTCGTCCGCGTCTTCACCGTCATCCAGATAATCCTCCGCTGCGCGTGTGTTCTCAGTATCACGAGGGCGCTCGCCCTGCACGAAAGACACGCCATCGGGCGTGGACGGTGCGGCACCTCCACCTCCACCTCCACCTCCACCTCCAGAAGCACAACCGGTCAGGCCGAGACCACAAGCCAGCATCAGGACCAGTCCGAGACGGATCTTCATCCGGGGATCCTCCATTCGGGTCAAACAGGTAACGATATACAGACCGAATAAAATAGAGGACGACAAAAAGCCCGCCAAGGCCCTGCTAAAAGCGAAGTCCCCCGCTCGCTATCTATACTGGCGGTTACGTTCCCCTATCTCAACGCCTCATCTATACGGCGAAACGCTTCGGTCATCCCAACCCCTGCAAGGATCTTGCCGAGATCCGGGCCCTTCTCCGAGCCGATGAGCACGAGTCTCAAAGGATGGTAGAGACCGGCTCCGTGCGCCCCCGCATCGCCCCCTCCGGCCTTGATGGCATCGCCGAGCACTTCGGCCTCCCAACTCTCTACCGCTTCGAGCCGCCCGCGCACGGCGGAGAGCACCGCGCGCGCG
This sequence comes from Longimicrobiales bacterium, assembly GCA_965226625.1. Lineage (GTDB taxonomy): Bacteria > Gemmatimonadota > Gemmatimonadetes > Longimicrobiales > Gaopeijiaceae > UBA1138. Next base: position 652,626 of record CBDDDK010000003.1, on the reverse strand, counting down.
CGCGGGTCGGCCCCCACCTCAGCCCGAATGGATGCCGCGGCGGCCTCGTCCCCGGCGAAGAGCAGCTCGAGGTGGTCGTTGATGTCACCGTAGGTGGCAAGTCGAGTGCGCAGGACGTCGACTGCCGGTGCCGCATCGGCGCCTAGGCCCGGGAAGCGGTCCCGGTCAATGAACTGCCCTACGTGGACCGTCAACTCCTCCAGGCTCTCCAGCGCCAAGTGCTGCTGCGAAACCCACAGTAGCTTCTCGGCATCCATCTGGGTATCGCTCTTCCCAACGCGATCGAGAGACATCGCCCGCACGAGCTCAGAACGGGTCAGCACCTCCTTTTCCTCCGGATGCGACCATCCGAGCAGCGACAAGTAGTTGAGCACGGCGTCCGGAGAAAATCCCCGGCTCCGCAGCTCGGCGACCGCGGTCGCGCCCTCCCGTTTGGACAGCTTGCGACCGTCGGATCCCAGCACGGTGGGAAGGTGTGCGAACACCGGCGTCGCCCCTCCGAACGCCTGGAAGAGCAGGACCTGCTTCGGCGTGTTCGACAGGTGACCGACGCCTCTAATCACGTGTGTGATCTCCATGTCGATGTCATCGACCACCACGCCGAAATTGTATGTGACACGTCCGTCTGTCCGCCTGAGCACGAAGTCGTCTATGTCACTGGCGGGAAATGAGATAGGACCGAATATCTCGTCCATAATCTCGACATGATCGAGGTCTTCCGGAACCGCAAAGCGGATCACGCACTGCTCGCCCGATTCCAGGCGGGAAGCCCGCTCTTCAGTCGACAGACGCCGACAGGTGCCCGCGTATCGACGCGCGGGACGGTCCGCGCCCGCGTCGGGGTCGTGGGCCTGCTCCGCGCAAAAGCATGGGTATGCACGTGCCGAAGCGATCAGCCTCTCGATCGCGCCAGCATGCAGCTCGGCCCGTCCACTCTGACGGTACGGCCCGTGAGGTCCGCCGACAGCCGGACCCTCGTCCCAGTCGAGGCCCAGCCAGCGCAAATCGTCCAGGATGTCCTGTTCACTTCCCACGGCGTTGCGCTCGGTGTCCGTGTCTTCGATCCGGAGGATGAAGACCCCGCCGTGGTGGCGTGTGAACAACCAATTGAAGGCCGCGGCTCGAACGTTGCCTAGATGCAGGCGGCCGGTGGGGCTCGGGGCGAAGCGGGTGCGTACGGTCACGTTACCGTCCAAGATAGGTCAAGACGCGGCTCGCGAGCGCTTCTGAGAAGCCCGGGATGCGAGCGATTTCGTCCCGGGTAGCTTGACGCAGGCCCCTAACGGATCCGAAGCGCCGCAGCAGAACCCTCTGACGCTGGGGCCCAATGCCCGGAATGTCGCCGAGCTCGCTGCGAATCGTGCGCTTGCGGCGGAGCTTTCGGTTGTAGCGCACCGCGAATCGGTGGGCTTCGTCCCGTATGCGCTGAAGCAGGTGCAGCGCGCGGTTTCTCCGGTCCAGCAAGATGGTCTTCGAGCTCCAGGGCACAAAGACTTCCTCCTCCCTCTTCGCGAGCGCGATGACCGCCACGTCCTCGAGCTCGAGCGAAGCCAGGGCGCTCACCGCTGCGCTCAACTGACCCTTCCCGCCATCGATGACGGCCAGATCGGGCAACGGCTTGTCCTCGTCCCGACGGCGCCGGAAGTACCGGCGGACCGCCTCTCCCATGGACGCGAAGTCGTCGTTCCCCCAATCCCCCTTGATGCGCATGTGGCGATACGCCGCTCGGCGCGGCTCTCCGTTCTCGAAGACCACCGCGCTGCCGACGGTCTCGGCGCCCTGCAAATGCGAGATATCGAAGCACACCATGAGCCGGGGCACCACCTTGAGGTCGAGCTCGTCCTGGAGGCTGAAGAGCGCGTCCTCGGCCCGATCCGCTGCGTATGCGAGCGACGCGACGCGGTCCTCGAGCACCTGGCGAGCATTCTCCTCCGCCAACGCGATCAGGCGCAACTTCTCGCCCCTCCGAGGCACGGTGACTGCGACCTGACGGCCCGCGCCCTCCGTGAGGATCTCCGCGAGCAACGCACGATCTTCGAGCTCATGAGGTAACAGCACGTGCCTCGGCAGATCGACCAACCCCGCGTGTCCCGCGCTCAGGTAGTGCCTAGAAACGAGCGAGCTCAACAGATCCTCTTCGGACTCGTCCCCGATCTTGGCGAATCTCTGCGCGTCGCGACCGAGCAGCAGCCCAGAGCGCACTTTGAGCACGACCCCGGCGCCGAGATCGCCGTCTCGAGCCAGGCCGACGATGTCCAGGTCTCCCCCCTGAGCGCGGTGTACGCGCTGCTCCTTGGCGAGCGTATCCAGACCGGATAGCACGTCACGCATGCGCGCGGCACGCTCAAAGTCGAGCGCCGCCGACGCCTCGCGCATTCGCATCTCCACGTCACCCCTGATGTCCTCGGTCTCACCCTCGAGGATGCGCAGAATATCGTCCGTCATTTTGCGATAGTCGGCTGCGCTCTGCAGGCCGACGCAGGGCGCCAGACATCGTCCGATGTGGTAGTCGAGACACGGCCGGTCGGGTCCGTCCTTCGGCAAGTTGTATCGGCACGAGCGCACGGTATGCAGTCGCTTCACGACCTCGAGCGCCTGCCGCATGGGGCCCACCGACGTGTACGGACCGAAGTACCGCGAACCGTCGCTCACCAGGCGCCGAGTCACGTACACGCGCGGGAACGGCTCCTTCACGGTGACCTTGATGTACGGGTACTTCTTGTCGTCCCGCATGAGGATGTTGAAGCGCGGCCGATGCTCCTTGATAAGGTTGGCCTCGAGGATGAGCGCTTCGGCCTCCGTGCCGACCACAAGCGTGTCGATGCTGTCGATGAGCCGGACCAGCTCGCTATTCTTGGCGCTCAGGTCCGCCTCGCGCTGAAAGTAGCTGCGGACGCGGCTACGCAGAGCCTGCGCCTTGCCCACGTACAGCACGCCTTCCTTGGCGTCCTTGAACAGGTAGACGCCGGGCTTCGTCGAGAGTGCGCGCAAAGTGTCAGTATCGACCGGCACAGCGGTGCTCCCGTGGAGTGGTCGTTGGCGGCCCGCCTGGTACGGCCGGCCGACCCCTACTACGCGGAACGACCAAGCTTCATCCCCTGCCCCAGCAGCGCCGTGGCGACCACGTAGAGTACCCCGAACGGAGGTAGCGTTTCAAGAGCGACGATCCACGGACGCGCCGGCGGCAAGATCAGCTGCAGCCCGACGCCAAGCGCCGCGGCGAGCGAAGCGGCGAGCGTGAGCCACACGATCGGCCGCGCACCCGGTCCGTGCGCTCCGATCTTTCGGCCCAGGGCGCGACGCAACATCGCGAACTCGAGCCACGCAGCGCCGGACGTGCCCAAGGCGAGTCCCACGGCGCCCAGACGTAATCCCGAGAAGCCGTACCTATCCAGCGGGATCATGGCAATCACCCCGATGACGATCGACACTGCCACACGCACGTATGCGATTCGAGCGGGCGTCTTCGTGTCGCGGAGCGCGTAGAACACCGAGGACAGAGCTCGGGAGCACGCCGATGCGGGCAGGCCGAGCGCGAACGCCGCCAGCACGCACCACGTCACCAGGGTCTCGGCCGACCCAAACTCGCCCGTCTCGAACAGCGCCGCGATCACCACGTCCCCGAGAGCGAGATAGCCGATCGCCGCCGGGATGAGGAAGTACGCGACCCGCCCCATAGCGGCCGCCACACGGGCAGCGAGTACGTCACTGTCCTCGCCGCGCATGCGTGACATCTCGGGAAGCTCGGAAGCAGCGACGCTGATCCCGAAGAGAGAGATCGGCAGCACGTAGAACGTCTGTGCGTACCCCAGGACCGCCACTGCCCCGTTCGCGAGCAGCCCCGCCAGCACGGTCTCGAGAAAACTACTCACATTGACCACGCCGCGAGCCGCTACCACGGGCCCGAAATTGCGGATCGCCTCTGGGATGCCGGCCACTCCTCGGCCCAGGGACGGATGGAGGCCGTTCAGGTGCCGGAGCACGAACGGGGCCTGCGCGGCCAGTTGCACCCCGCCTCCGATGAGCGCTCCCCACGCGAGCGCGACTACGAGGTTGCGTTGCCCGAGACCCCAGTAGAAGCCTCCGGCCACCAGCACCGAAATCAACGCGATGTTCCAGAAGATCGGCGCCACGTACGACACGAAGAACCGGCGATGACTGTCGAGGACCCCCATCGCCCACGCCGAAACAACCAGGATGCCGCTCATGGGGAAGAGGATGCGGACCAGCGTGACGGTGAGGTCCTGCTTCTCCTGGGACCAGCGGGGAAAGAAGACGTGAACCATGGGCGACGCGATGATCTCGCCGAGGAGCACCACCGCGGCCGCCACGACCGCGACGATGCCGAGCACGGCCCCCGCGAAGCGCTTCGCGTCTTCGTGCCTCCCCTGCTCCAGGAACTCGGAATAGACCGGCACCATGGACGCCGATAGCGTTCCTTCACCCATCAGGTTGCGCAGCGCGTTGGGCAGTCGTAGCGCCGTCCGCCACGCATCCGCAAAGTCGCTGCTCCCGAAAAAATGCGCCTCGAGCCGCATGCGCACGAAACCCAGGAGGCGGCTCAAAAAGATGCCCGCGCCTACCCTGGTGGCAGCGCGGGCTTCCCGGCCGGAGCCGGTCCACGGATCGTCAGTCGGAGTCGTCACCCGGTGGTAGAGCAGCCCCGGAGGACTCGGACCTCTCGGAGAGGAGTCTGGTCACGAACTGACTCTCCTCGTCCAGCCGCTCCATCTCGCTCGTCAGCCGCTCCATCTCGCCCTCGAGAAAAGTGATGCGTTCAGCCATGAGATCAGAGGGGCCGTTCAGACTCCGCCGCTCCAGACGGGACGCCAAGGCGCGACCGACCGACGAATCGAGCACGATCGCCAGAAGCGGGATGAGGACGACGAGAATCAGGATCAGCTGCAGGAACATGGCCCGAAGTTAGGTTACGGAGCGCACGGCACAACAGATCATACGCGGGTCCGTCAGTCGAAGTTCACCCGAAAGTGTTCGTACAGGGAATCGAGAACCGCGCCACCATACCTCGTCAGGAAATAAAGGGGATTCTGGACTCGCTCGGCTGGCGTCCCGTTCGGGAACAGATGTGCCTGAGCCTTTTCGAGCTGCGACAGCGCGATTTCGTTCTCGCGCTTGAGGGCGTGGAGGATCTTCTTCTCCACGTCGTCGATCGCGGCGAACGCCTGGCTACGCACGCGCTTCACCGTCCCATTCAACGTAGGGTCGATCGGCTTCACCGCCTGTTGTAGCTCACCGACACCCTTGTCGATGGTACCACGCAGGCCCCCGAGCGCCTTCTTCACGTCGGGAGGCACCTCCTCGCGCACGATGTCCCCCGCAACCTCGTGAAAGGGCCGGTTGAGCGCGTCGACGTCGAGCCCGAACTTCTGCAGCACCTGGCGAATCTTCGTCTCTACAGGGGTCACGCCGAAGCGAGGGTAGACGATCGGCATCTCCAGCCCGTGCGCTCCGAAGTAGGCACCCAACTGTGCGAAGTACGCGATTTCGCCCGGCCCGCCCACGTAGGACAGCGTCGGGAAGATCATGCTCTCGATCACTGGGCGCAGCAGCACATTGGGGCTGAGCACCGACGGGTCTTCAGCCTGTCTACTGCCCACTTCATCGGCCGACAACTGCGTATCAGAGGTCCCGAGGCGGAAGCCTCCGTCCTGCCTGTAGATGCGTTCGCGACCTGAGGGGCCCTCGAGGAAGAGGTTCACGCCACCATCGAGAATGGGCACTTTAAGCCCGTAGCCCGCCGACTCGAGGTCGGCAGCAGTGGCGCGCAGCACCTTCTCGAACTCCTCAGATCGATCGATCTCGGCGAGCAGCGTCTGCGCAGAGTGTCGCTTCACGGCAGGATGTGCCGCGTCGGTGAAGAAGATGCCGAAGCGCCCGAGCAGCTTCTGATAGACGGCGTGGAAGCCCTCGGAGAGTGTTGCGTTGCTCGTAAACGCCCCTCTAATCAACTCGAAATATTCACTACTAAACTCAGTGTCTGGAAGACTTTGCAGAAACTGGTCGACGCAGTCTTGTACGGTCGGACCTAGCGGGATTCGATGGATCGGAGGATGCACATCGGGGTTGGGCGCGTCGATCGCGAAGCGATGCAGCTCGTTGTCGACGCCAACCACGTCCGTGTGGTTCGCCTCGGCCCAGTCATGATCCTCCGAGGCCACCCAAAAGACCGGGATCACGGGCTTGCCGAGAGCAGACTCCAGAGCCTCAGCCAGGCGCACCGCGGTGAGCGCTTTGTGGACGCTGTAGAGCGGCCCTCCGAACAGGGCCGGTTGCTGACCCGTAGTGACCATGTAGCCGCCGTGCTCGATGAAGCTGTCTAGACGTGCCGTGTCTGCTCCCGGCGGAATGATGACAGATTCCACGGCTCGCTCCCGAGCCACCCGGTCGAAGCGGCTGTCGACCTCGGCAGCCTTGGCCTGGAAATCATCCGTGCTTGTGAAGCCCCGAGCGAAGAACCGCCGCACCGAAGGCTCCCCCGCCAAATAGTCGCGAACCACGGGGGAGCCCGAGGGACGACCTACGATCAATTCCATGGAGTCAGCCTTTGTGGTACGGCTCGCCACGGGCGATCGTGCCCGCGCGGTAGAGTTGCTCGGCCAGGACGAGGCGAGCGACCTCGTGCGGTAATGTCATGGCAGACAGCGATAGTCGTCTCCCAGCTTTGCTGAGCACGCCTTGCGCGAGACCGTGCGCTCCGCCGATCACGAACGCCACGCCGGCTGACGAACTGACCGCTTGTTCCTGCAAGTACCCCGAGAGTTCCTCAGAACCCATCTCTTCGCCTCCACGCGTCAGCGCGATCAGCTCCAGCTCGTCCGGGACCCGCGCCATTAGGCGCCCCGCTTCGGCGGTCATGACGGCCTCCGAATCCCGGGAGCCACGACGGGCGCCGGCGTCCACTTCTTCGACCACCAGCCTCCAGTAGCGGGCGGCCCGTCGTTCGTATTCCGCAACGATGGGCGCCAGCGGAGCCTTTACCTTCCCCACGACGACGACCAGAAGCCTCACGAGAACCCTCCGACCGCCTCGCTTATTCTCATTTCGACCTCGTCACGGCCAGACTCCCAAACAATGCGCTGCGTCAGGACTCTGGCCTCTGGAAGGTCGCTCGCGCGCGGCGCCAACTTCAGCGCGTCCTTTTCGGTCATCACAACCGCCCGCGCACCCGCCGCGGTCACGATTCTTCTGACGTCCCCGTCGGAATACTCGTGATGATCGGGAAACGCCAACAGCGCGACCTCCCTCCCCAAGAGCACCGCGACATTCTCGCGGAAGTCGTCTGGACGGGCCACCGCGGCCACGGCGATAGCATCGCCCGAGGGGGCAGCGACCCGCTCGCCGTGCAGGTCCCGCCACCCGTCGGGCGCGAGTCGCACGACGCCCACCGGACGCGTCGGCGCGAAGCCACGCGCTCGGTGCAGGATCGCGAGCGCTCGTTCCGAGGAGGCGGTACGCCGTGTAACCAGGATCACGTCGGCCCGAGCAAGCGACGCGGCCGGTTCCCGATAGGGGCCTGTGGGCAGCAACCGTCCCGGGAAGCGGTCTTCGGCAGCTAGAATGACCAAGTCGAGATCGCGTGCCAGCCGGCGGTGCTGAAAGCCGTCGTCCAGTACCGCGACCGCCGCGCCGGCATCGCGAGCCCGGACCGCCGCGAGGATGCGATCCGAATCCGCCTCGACCGCGACCTCAGGGTTCCACTGGCGGTGCAGCACAAGCTCGTCGCGACCGTAGCCGCGTGACACGATCGCGGTGGCCACACCGCGATCGCTCAGAAACCGGGCCACCCATGCGGATAAGGGGGTCTTTCCCGTCCCGCCCACCGCAAGGTTGCCCACCGAGATGACACGGAGGCCAGGAACACGCTCTCCAACATCTCGCTCGTATGCCCCATTCCTCATCGACACCAGCAGTCCGTACGCCCACGAAGCCGGCGCAAGCAGGCCGGACAGCAGGTACCCGCGCATGCCGGCCTTCCCCGCCCACCAACGACGCGCGAAGACGGACAGCGCTGCTTTCATGACTCCTCCGGCCATGACTCCCCCGGCGAATCGACCCCTTCGGGGTTCAGCCGAGCGGTGAGTGCGTTCAGGTCGCGCCCGATCTCCGTGCTAATGCGTGCCAGCTCCGCGCGGTCTGCGTCGCGCCGAACGAAGCGGGCAGGGAGGTATTCGAGCCAGACCCTGGAAAGCGGCTTGGGCACCAGGAAGCCATCCCAGCTGCGGAACCGCCACCCGGACGAGGCTCCGACCGCGAGAGGAACGATCGGCAGCCCCGTCAGCTGTGCAGCCGCCAATGCTCCGGGCTTGAATACGCCCACGGGGCCCCTCGGCCCGTCGGGGGTGAGCGCGAGGTCGTTTCCGGCCCTCGCAGCCCGTACGAGGCCCTTGAGGCCCTTGCTGGCACCGCGTCTGCTCGAACCGCGAACGGTCCCGAAACCGTTCCGCTCGATGACCCGCGTGATGTACTCGCCGTCGTCGTGCTCGCTCACGAGCACGACGATCCCCTCCCGGCGGTGACAGTGCACCAACGGCAGCAACTGACCGTGCCAAAAGACGAAGATGACCGGCTTCCCCTCCCGTCTGAAGTGTCGGTAGTTTTCCGTCCCGATGCGCTCCACCCGCGTCGTCATGAAGAGCGCGCCTACGAGTCCTGCGCCCAGTACGCCGGCCGTCTCGAATTTGAGGTTGCGCTTGCGGTCCGTGCTCATGCGCGTGTCCGGAGCAGCTCGATGCCGAGCTCCGCCACCCTCTCGGAGGCGCCAGGAGGTCCCAAGAGGCTCTCGATCTTCGAGAGTCCGTCGATCTGTTTCTCATACGCGGGGCTGGCCCCGTCGAGGAGCGGGACAAGCAGCTCCGCCAAGCGCTCGGGGACCGCATCGCCCTGGAGGAGCTCGGGCACGATGTCCGCGCCCGCCACCAAGTTCGGGAGCGCCACGTTCTTCACGCGGAGCACGCGCTTCACGATCTCCCACGAGAGAGGGGCCATGCGGTAGGCGACGACCAACGGGGTCACCTCGAGCGCGGCCTCCAGCGTCGAAGTCCCAGACTTGACGAGCGCCGCCCGCGCGTGACGCAGGAGCGCCCTAGTATCGTCCACCACCGGGCATGCGACGTGTGCATAGAGATCCTTCGGCAGCGCATTGGCCCTGGAGATCACGGGCTGCACGTCGGGCCTGGACTGCCGAACAGAATCCGCTGCCTGCAAGAAGAGGTCGAGGTGCCGCGCTATCTCCTGCTTCCTGGAACCCGGCAGGATTGCGAGGATGGGGCGATCCGAGTCCAGCCCCCACGTCTTGTGGAAGGTCGCCGCATCCACCACGTCGTCCGGCCGATCGAGCAACGGATTGCCGACGTAGTGGACGGTCGCGCCCGCAGCCTCGAGAATCTCCACCTCGAAGGGGAAGATCACGGCAACGTAGTCCGTCACCGCCGCCAATCGCTTTGCTCGTCCCGGGCGCGACGCCCACACCTTCGGCGCGATGTAGTAGATGACCGGACGGCCTGCGTCGTGGGCGGCCCGAGCGATCCGCATGTTGAAGCCCGGGTAGTCGATGGCGACGACGAGATCCGTCGACCAGACGACGTCCCTGATGCGGCGCTCCAACTCTCTAAAGAACTTGAGTCGGCCCACGATCTCGGTGAACCCCATTACGGCAAGCTCCTCCAGCCCTGCGAGTAGCTCCACACCTTCTCGCTCCATGAGCGGGCCACCGAGACCGAGCAGCCGCACGTTCGGAAGGCGTCGACGTAAGGCCCGAGCGACGCCAGCTCCATACTGGTCCCCCGACACCTCGCCCGCGAGCATGAGGACGGTCGGCGAGTCCCTCGGCCCACACACTAGCAGGCTATTGAAGAAGTACCGCGGTCTGCCACCCGTGCTAACGCACGGGCCCGCGGGATGCCACGGCCACCAAGGGTACCCGCGCGTAGCGTGGGTCGCGGAGCGACGACGCCATAGCCGTCACGGGCACCGCCACCGCAGGCGGTGGTCCGAGGAGCTCCAACGACGGAGATGGGGCCGTGCCCGCGCAACCCACACACTCGTCCGTTCATGTCATCATGGTGCTGGGCACATGGCAAGCGACGCGTTGCGGCGGTGCCCACGCGGTTGATGCATAGTCTCTCCTCGTCGTTCCTTGCCTGAACACGCGCAAGCGCTGGTCACGCGGCCCACTGTACTTCTTCAACAGCCTGCTAGAATCGCGAGCTGAGAAACCAGATGAGGGCGATGGTAATAACCAGCAGCCCCATGAGGCGCCGAGCCGGCATTCCCTTCCGGGCGTCGAGCCAGTTCTTCTTCCGTCTGCGGCGCACGCGAATGAGTGACATGGGATTTCGCCCCGCCCTAGATGGTGATCCCGCGCTCGCCTGCACGGATGAACCCGAGCAGGTGCCGCACCTCGGGAATCGCAGACACATCCTCGTCCGCTCGTTCGAGCGCCCGTGACAGGTTGAGGTTCGAGCCGAACAGAATGCGGTACGCCTGCTTGAGCGCCTTGCGCACGTCCTCGGAGAATCCGCGCCGCTCCAGGCCGACGGTGTTCAGCCCGTAGAGCTTGGGCGGATTCCCAGCAGCACGGCAGTAAGGGGGTATGTCCTGTGGAATGCGGGAGCCTCCCCCCACGAACGCATGTGCTCCAATGCGCACGAACTGATGGATCGGGGTGAGACCGCCCACGATCACCCAGTCCTCGATGACCACGTGCCCCCCCATGTTCACCGCGTTCGACAAGATCACGTGATTTCCGAGCTCGCAGTCGTGAGCGACGTGAGTGTACGCCATGAGCAGGCAATCGCTGCCGATGATCGTTCTGCCAGCCGCGGAGGTCCCCCGGTTGAGCGTCGCGAACTCGCGGACAACGGTCCGGGCTCCTACCTCCAGGGTCGTTTCCTCACCTCGGAACTTCAGATCCTGTGGGTCAGTCCCGAGTACCGCTCCATTCGCGATCCGGCAGTCCGCGCCCACCGTCGTATCGCGCTCGATGAACACGCGCGGACCGACCTCCGTCCCGTCGCCGATCCGCACGCGCGGACCGATCAGAGCCCAGGGGCCGACGGTGACACCCTGGCCAAGCTCCGCCGCTGGATCCACGAGCGCCGTCGCATGGACCTCGGTCTCCCCCCGGCTTCCAACGGTGACCTCGCTCATTCGCTGACGATGCTCGCCATGAGGTCCGCCTCGGCAGCCAGCTTGCCATCGACGTACGCGCACCCCCGCATCTTGCAGACATCCCTTCGGTGCTGGGTGAGCTCCAACTCGAAGACGATGGTGTCGCCGGGCGTGACCGGCCTCCGCCACTTCACGTTGTTGAGCGACATGAGGTAGACAACTTTTTCCTCGGAGTTCTCCACCTGGTCGATCAGCAGGAGTCCTCCCACCTGCGCCATCGCCTCGATGACGAGCACGCCCGGCATCACCGGATGCCCCGGATAATGTCCCTGGAAGAACGGCTCGTTGATCGTGACGTTCTTGATGCCGACGATCCGTTTGCCTTCCTCGTACTCGGTAATGCGGTCCACGAGCAGCATCGGGTACCGGTGCGGCAGGTACTCCATGATCCTGGTGATATCGAGGACCGGCCGCCGGACAGCATGCCGACCCTGCCGGGCGATCGCGTGGGCGAGGGCTATGTTACCGCTGTGGCTTGGCCGCTCCGCCACCACGTGAGCGTTGATGCGCGCTCCGATGAGCGCGAGATCGCCGACGATATCCCCAACCTTGTGACGCAGGAACTCATCCTCGAAGCGCAGGCCGTCGTTCATGACTCCGTCGTCGTCCAGCACCACGGTATTCTCGAGCGACGCGCCGAGCGCGAGTCCGCGTGCGCGCAGTTCTTCAGAGTCCGCCTTGAAGCCGAAGGTTCGCGCCGGCGCAAGTTCGATCGCGAACGCTCCGGCCGCCGCAGAAAAAGAGCCGAAGCGCCTCCCGATCGCGTCGTGCTCGAAGTCGATGGTAGCTGATACGCGGAGGCCTGATCCCTTGGTGGCCACATATGATTGACCCGGACCTCCGTCGGTCGTCAAAGGCTCGCCGATGCTGATGACGCTAGCTTCGGCGTCCTGCTCCACCGGTCCGGCATCGCTCAGGGCACGGAAGTAGTCCTGGAACGATCCGTCTCGGATGGGAATCTCAGGCCCTGTGAGATCGAGTGTTACGTTGTCGATCTCGAGGGCGCCGAGCGCGGCCATGACGTGCTCCACGGTGAGCACCTTGGCCTCTCCGCAGGCGAGCGACGTACCGAGATCGGTGTCGACCACGTGATCCAGCCCCGCCGGCACTTCCGGCAAACCCTCCAGGTCGACGCGGCGGAAGCGGATGCCCGTATCAGGCTCGGCGGCACGGAACGTCAAGGTCGCGGCCTCACCCGAGTGCACACCACAACCTTCCAGGGTGATCTCGCTCGCGATCGTGCGCTGGCTGGGAGCTCTCATCCGTCCGAGAGTTCGGAAACCACGGATTCCAACCGCTCCACGCGTTTCACGAGCTTCGGCATGCGGCCGAGATGGGCCTGTTTCTTCATCTGCTCGCGGTGTGGACGGGCTGGGTGGCCCGACATCGTTTCTCCCGCGGGCACGTCTCGCATGACCTTCGTCGCGATCGCGAGGCGGGCTCCATCCCCGATTTCGAGGTGGTTGCTCACCCCGACCTGTCCACCCATCCACACACCCCGCCCGATGCGCACCGATCCCGCTACGCCGACCAGTGCGGCGAACAGCGAGAGCGCTCCGACACGGACGTTGTGCGCCATGTGCACGAGGTTGTCGAGTTTCGAGCCCTGCCCGATCACCGTGTCCCCCAGGGATCCTCGGTCCAGCGTGCTGTTGGCGCCGACCTCCACATCGTCTTCGACGATACATCGCCCGATCTGCGGCATCTTGCGGTGCGCCCCATCGACGAACGTGAACCCGAAACCGTCCGACCCCACGCGTACTCCCGAGTGAAGAATCACTCGATCGCCCACCGAGCAGTCGTGGTAAACGACGACCTGCGGATAAAAGAGGCAGTCGCGGCCGATCTCGGCGTCGCGCCCAACCACACAGTGCGCTCCGATTCGGGTGCGATCCCCGATGACCGCACCGGGCTCGATCACGGCGTACGGGTCGATCCGGATCCCCTCGCCGAGGGCGACCCCCTTCCCGATAACCGCTGTGGAATGCACTTGTGACGTCCACGTAGGATCGGGGTGAAAGTGCGCCAGCACGGTGCGCAGCGCCGGGTAGGCGTCGTCGACGACGACGCGAGGAACGCCTTCAGGCACGTAGGATTCCAGCGCAGACGCTACCAGGAAGGCTCCTGCCCTGGAATCGGGCACGAAGCGCGTGTACCGCTTCGTCGCCAGAAACGCGACTTGATCTGGGCCACGGACCTCATCGACAGAGCCGATACCGCGGACCGACGTGTCGCCATCCCCCTCCAGCCGGCCCCCGACGAGCTCCGCGACTTCTGCCAACGTCAGTCCAGGCACCCCAGTCTGCTTCGCGCTAGAGTCGTTCACGGAAGAGCTACTCTACTGCCCCCCTCCGGGCGCTGCAGCCGCCGCCTCGAGCCGACGCAGAACTTCCTGCGTGAGGTCGAGAGTCGGGTCCGCCGAGATGATGGATCCGGCGGCGGCGTCGAGGATCATCGCGTAGTTGCCCTCCTCACGCAGAGCCTCGATCACTTCGGTGATCTGGTCCATTATCGGCTGAACCAACTCCGCTCGGCGCGTATTCGCCTGCTCTTGGAGCTGCGTAGTCCGCTCCTCGTACTGCTGAACCCTGACCCGTAGCTGCTGCTCGCGGTTAGCCTTGGCCTCTGGCGAGAGCGTGAGCTGCTGTTGCTGCAGCTGCTGGTCCAGGTTTTGGAGTTCCGTCTGCAGTCGCTGGATCTCCTCCTGTGCAGACACCAACTCGGCATCGAACTGAGCCTGGGCTTCCGCCGAGCCGGGGGCGCTCTGCACGATTTCGGAGGAGTTGATGTAGCCGATCTTTAACGTCTGCCCCTCCGCAGCCCCCGCCGAAAGCAGGGTGGCCAAAGCCAGGGACGCGAGCGAAGTGCGTCTCATATGCCAGTACTCCGTCAAGTGGTGCAAAACAGCCCAGAAAGCTCTAAAAACCCGGACCCATACGGAAGTGGAGCTGCCATCCGGGTTCCGTCTTGTCGAATCCATACGCGTAGTCGAGCCCAAGGGGTCCGAACGGGGTCACGAGCGACACGGACAATCCCGCTCCGCGGAACATGCGCGTCGGGTCGAAGTCGCCTGGCGTGCGCCACACATTACCTGCGTCGTAGAAGAGCGAGACTCCAAGCTGGCTGCTCACCCGTAGGGCGTATTCGGCCGTCACCGTGAAGAAGGCGTTGCCGAGCCGCTCGATTTCGTTGATGCCCGCTGCCTGCTCAGGGAAGTAACCGAGGGGCGTAATCGACGTCTCACCGTAGCCGCGCACGTTCTGGCCAAACCGCACACCACCCATCCAGAACCGATCGAAGGGGAACCCCGACACATCACCGTAAATGGCACCAGCCTTGAGCGTCAGTCCGAGAGCGAAACGCGGACCACCGGGAGTCCCTCCTTCGCCCAAGCCGCTCCCGCCGATGGGGACCCACCAATTCGCGTCGGCCAGCACACGTGTGAACTGGCCGGAACCACCGAGCAGCCCGCCGTTGGCTTCGACGTTGACGTTCTGGCGTGAGCCGCTGGTCGGGAAGAGCGGGTGATCCAGCGTTTGACGGGTAAGGCCCAACGTGAGCTGGCTCTGAACGCCCGGTGGGCGACCGAACAGTGATGTATCGTCGGCATCCTCGAACTGCTCGTACTTTGTCCGCGACAATCCATACCCGACGAACAAACGGGTCACTCTCGAGTTCCGCAACGGGAAACCGAGGCGCGTGCTCATTCCCACCCGGCGTCGCCGGCCCGTGGAGAACTGGAAAAAGCGGTCCCGCGAATTGAATAGCGTCAGCGTTCCCGACACGAGGCTCCGAAAGAGAGCCGGGTCTGTGTAGCTTGCCTGGAAGCTGTTCAGGAAGCGACCGAAGTCCCACCGCACGCTGCCGGCCTTCGCCTGTCCAAACAGATTGGGCTGCTCGTATCCGATGAATCCGGAGAGGCCCGTGCCGCCGCCGAGCGAGGTGCCGAAGCTGACGGAACCGGTCTGCTTTTCAACCACGTTGAACGTGATGTCGACGTCGCCCTCGTCGTTTGGCTGGATATCCGGAAACGGCCCCGGCGCCTCGAAGAAGCTCAGCGCAGAGATATTCTGGTAGCTGCGCAACACCCGTTCCTGGCTATACACGTCGCCAGGCAGAACAAACACCTGGTTCCGTATCACCCACTCGTAGGTGTACTCGTTGCCGGAAATCGTTACCCGGTTTACGAGCGCCGGCGAGCCCTCGGTGATCTGCCAGGTGGCGTCGATCCTCGGCGCCCCCCCGTTTTCCGAAGGGACCTTGTCCATGACTGGCGTGACGCGGGCATATAGATACCCCTCGTTTCGGTACCGCTCCTCGGTGAGCGCGACCGCCTCCCGGAACGCCGAGGCGTCGAAGACCTCCCTCTCCTCCCCACGTTCTCCGTCGCCCCCGAATCCGAGGCCACTCAGAATGCCGCCCCCACCGCTCTGGAAAGGGAGCTCGAGCTCCTCGCTGGTGAAACGACGGTTCCCTTCGACCGCGAACGAGCCGAGCACATACTGCTCACCCTCTTCGATCTCGACGACCAGGCTCGCCTTGCCCGTGGTCGGATCGACGATGATCGTGTCCGAGAGGACCTGAAAGTCCAAGAATCCGCGGCCGCTGTAGAGCTGCGGGAGTTTCACCGCGAGATCTTCGGTAAGCCGGAGCTCGTCGAAACTGCCGGAACGGAACCAGAAGAAGCCCTCGGGCTTGGTGGACATGGCGCCACGCAACTGGTCGTCGGCAAGACGCTCGTTCCCGATGAACTCCATGTTCGCGATAGTCACGCGCTGACCCTCGACGACGTCGAGGATGACGTCGACTTCGTTGTCCCCTCCGGAGACCTCTTCGATCCGGTCGGTGATCTCGACGAACGGAATGCCGTCGGCTGCGAGCTCGGACCGGATGTACGCCTTCGCGTCGAGGACGCGTTGCGGATTGAACGGCAAGCGCGGCGTCAGCCCGACCGTGTCCCTGACCTCGCGCGCCGACAGATGCTCGAGCCCGTTCATCCGCACGGCGCGAACCCGAGCCTGCTCCTCGACTTGGATGACCAGCTCCACGGGTGAGGTGCCTCGGGCCCGAACCACCACGTCCTTGAACTGCCCGCTCTTCAGCAACTCCTTTATGCCGCGCTGGATGTCCCGGTACGTGACCTCTACACCGGGCTGCACACCGAAGAGCGCCACGATCGACTGCTCTTGGATGCGCTCGGAGTTGCCCTCCACGACTACGGTGTCTACGGCCACCAGCCCCGTCTGTGGGTCCTGGGCGGACACACCAGTGGGATACGTCGACCCCATGACCGCGAAGAAGGCCGCCGCCAAAGCGGTGGCCTTCCCGGGGCGGTCTCGCAAATGGGTCCAGCGCATCACGTTTTGCTCGTCGACTCCACCCGGAGGGTCAAGCTTCCTCCCTCGGGATCCGTGTCCACCTCGATCTCGTCCCCGGCCGCGAACTCGGCCGTGAGAATCTTCTCCGACAGCGGATCCTCCAGGAACTTCTGGATCGCCCGCCTGAGGGGCCGAGCACCGAATTTCTCGTCGTATCCCTCGTCGACGAGTAGTTCTATCGCGGTATCCGTCATCGTGAGCGTCATCTCCTCGTCCGCAAGGCGACCCCGCATGTCCTCGAGCAGGATGTGCACGATTTCCGCGATCTCCGCCTTCGTCAGCGGGTGGAAGACGATGGTGTCGTCTACTCGGTTCAGGAACTCGGGGTTGAACGCGCGTTCGATCTCCTGACGGACCTTGTCCTGCATGACCTCGTAACTACTCAGATGATCCGCGGACTGGAAGCCGAGGCTTCCACCCTTCGCAATATCCCGCGCGCCCAGGTTCGATGTCATGATCAGGACGGTGTTCTTGAAGTCGATCACCCGGCCGTAATTGTCCGTGAGATGACCTTCGTCGAGCACCTGCAGGAGGATGTTGAAGACGTCGGGGTGCGCCTTTTCGATCTCGTCCAGAAGCACGACGGCATAGGGGCGCCGCCGTACCGCTTTGGTGAGCGCACCCGAGTCCTCGTAGCCGACGTATCCCGGAGGCGCACCGATCAGGCGCGACACCGAGAATTTTTCCATGTACTCGCTCATGTCGACACGGATCAGGGCCTCCGGGTCCGCGAACAAGAACTCCGCGAGCGCCCGCGCCAGCTCGGTTTTGCCGACGCCGGTCGGCCCGGAGAAGATAAACGAACCGATGGGGCGCCTCGGGTCCTTCAGCCCGGCTCGGCTGCGCCTGATCGCTCGGCTGATCGCCTCTATCGCGTCCTGTTGGCCGACGATGCGCTTGTGCAGTTCGTTTTCCATGTCCACCAGACGGTCGGACTCGGTCTGGGCAATCCGTGTCACCGGGATTCCCGTCCAACGGCTGACGATGAATGCGACGTCCTCCGAAGAGATCTCGGGCCGGTGGCGCCTGCGCTCTTCCTCCCACGCTTCCTGCTGCTGCCGGATCGACTGGCTGAACTCGCGCTCCTCGTCCCTGAGTTCAGCAGCACGCTCGAAGTCCTGGTTCCCGATCGCCTCTTCCTTCCGATTGGCGATCTCGGCGAGCTGCCCCTTGAGCTCCTCGACCTCGGGCGGCGGCACTGCGCTCGCGATGCGTGCGCGTGCGCCCGCCTCGTCGATCACGTCGATAGCTTTGTCGGGCAGGAAGCGATCCGTGATGTACCGGTCGGCGAGCTTCGCCGCGTTCTCGATCGTTTCGTCCGGAATCACGATACGGTGGTGGTCCTCGTAATGACCCCGCAGCCCCTTCAGAATCTCGACCGTCTCCTCCACTGCGGGAGGATCGACGATGACCGGCTGGAAGCGCCGCTCAAGCGCTCCGTCCTTCTCGATGTACTTCCGGTACTCGTTCAGCGTCGACGCTCCGATGCACTGCAGCTCACCGCGGGCGAGCGCCGGCTTGAGCATGTTGGAGGCGTCGATGGCGCCTTCCGCGGCGCCTGCCCCGACGAGTGTATGCATCTCGTCGATGAATAGGATGACGGTCTGCGCCTGCTGGATCTCGCTCATCACGGCCTTGAGCCGCTCCTCGAACTGGCCCCGGTACTTAGTGCCCGCGATGACCGCGGCCATATCGAGCGCCAGGACGCGGTAGTCCTTCAGAGCTTCCGTGATCTCCCCACGCGAGATGAGCTGAGCGAGACCTTCCACGATGGCGGTCTTGCCCACACCGGGCTCACCGATGAGCACGGGATTGTTCTTCTTGCGACGGCATAAAATCTCCACGACCCGTTCGATCTCGGTAGTCCGCCCAATGGTTGGATCGAGCTTGTCCAGGCGAGCCAGATCCGTCAGGTTGCGGCAGAAGTGATCGAGCGCCGGAGTCTTGGACTTCTTGTCGCCTTGCTTGCCGGAGGGAGTGCCGGAGCCACCTCCTCCGATGCCGGCGGGCTCGGATGGTGCGACGTCGGAACCGATAACCTTGAGCGTTTCGCCCCGGGCCTCCTCGAGTGTCACGCCGAGCGAGTTCAAAACCTGGGCGGCTATTCCCTTCTCCTCTCGCAGGAGGCCGAGCAGCAGGTGCTCGGTACCGACGTAGGAGTGGTTGAAGTCACGAGCCTCGGCCATCGCGAACTCCAACACCTTTTTGGCACGCGACGTGTAGGGCAGCTCGCCGAGCGCGATGGTCGCCTTGCCCTTGCGCACCGACTCTTCGACCCGCTCGTGGATCTGCTCGAGATCGACGTCGAGGTTCGTCAGAACCGCCGCCGCTACGCCTTCGCCTTCACGGATGAGCCCGAGCAAGATGTGCTCGGTACCCACATAGTCGTGCTGTAGGCGGATGGCCTCCTCTCGGGCCATCGCCAGCACTTTCCTCACTCGGTCGGTGAAGTTGTAGTTCATCGTCCGTCCGGACCGTCGTTCGGGAGTCCATCAACTGCCGACGTGCCGTCGGACGTGATGTCCCCCTCAGAAGCAAGAATGCGCCGCACATAGGCCGCACGGTGCGCGTCGCCCTCCGATGACGGAAGCTCACGCCCAGCGGCTTGCTCCAGATGAGCCGCCTGCGTAAAAATCATCATCTTATTGAGCGTGTATACACGGAGGCCGGGGAGTAGTTTCAGCGAAAGTCCCAACCGCACACCCGAGAGTAAATTCATCAACTCTTCGAAGGAAAGCGACCGCGCAAAACGCAGAAGGCCGTACGCTCTCCAGATCTTGTCTTCGGTTACACCGCGCGCGTCGCGCAGCAGAACCTGTCTCGCCTGCACTTCATACTGGATCACCTGGCGGGCGACCTTGTCGAGGTGATCCACCAAGTCTTCCTCGGTCTTGCCCAGCGTCGTCTGATTCGACACCTGAAAGAAGTTTCCCACGACTTCGGACCCCTCGCCGTACAGCCCGCGGAAGGTCAACCCCACCTGACCGAGCCCCTGGAGCACCTTCCCGATCTCCTTGGTGAGGACCAAACCCGGCAGATGCATGAAGACGGATGCGCGCAGGCCAGAGCCCACGTTGGTCGGGCAGCTCGTGAGGAAACCGAACTCGTGGTGGTAGGCATATGGCAATTCACGACCCAGCCCTTCGTCGAGCTGGTCCACCATGCGCCATGCCTCTGCGATGCGGAGGCCTGACAGCAAGCTCTGGACACGGAGATGATCCTCCTCATTCACCATTACACTGAGGGGATCACGACTCGAAAGATGGACCGCCGTACCTCGCGGAGGACCGCTTTCTTCGTCTCCGAGAAGATCTCTAGTCACGAGGCGCCGTTCCAGCAGGATCCGGCGCGTGCGTGTGCCGACGTCGGGCATCTCGAGCAGTGTCCCGCTCGTTAGAGTCTCAGCGCGCTCGACCGAGCTCTTGAAGAGTCGGAGAACCGCCTCGCGGTCGTTCACGCGAGCCCGGGGCCCGAACGCGTGCCCCTGGAGATTGCGGGCGAGCCGAACGCGGGTGGACAGAACGATGTCGGCGTGGTCACCGCTGGCTTCGAGCCAGCTGAGTCCGTAGTCCGGAATCGTCGTGAAATCGTTCATCCGCTCTAGAAGGCTGTCGAAGAAGTACAGCGGGCCGCCACGCGTGCTAACGCACGGGTCCCCGGGATGCCACGGCCCCAGAGGGCACCCGCGCGTAGCGTGGGTCGCGGAGCTTCGAAGGCATAGCCGCCGCGGGCACCGCCGCCAAAGGCGGTGGTCCGAGGAGCTCCAACGACGGAGATGGGGCCGTGCCACCCCAATCCACAGACTCGTCTGTTCATTTCATGATGGTGTTGGGCACACTGTGCTTCTTCAACAGCCTTATACCTCATGCGGGCTCGAGGGATCGGATCTGATCCCTCACTTCGGCCGCGCGCTCAAAGTCCTCTGCCTCGATGGCGCGATGAAGCCTACGTCGCAGCCCATCCAGGCGTTTTTCCATTTCGGACGCGGTCGGGTCTGGCGGGAGGTACACCTTTCCCACGTGCTGCACGCTTCCGTGAATGCGACGCAGTAACCGGCGAAGGTGGCTTTCGAACGTCTGATAGCAGTGCGGGCACCCGAGGCGACCCGTCTCGCGGAACTGCCCGAATGTAAGACCACAGAACGAGCACTGGTGGTCCTTGTCGAGCTCATCGTGTCCGCGCTCGTCGCCCATCTGAGCGAGAAAGTCCGTGAGCGGAAAGTTGCTCGGCTCCACAGCCGGCTCGAGCCCCTTTTCGGCGGCGCACGCCTCACACAGATGGAACGTGGACATCTCGTCCTTCACGATCTGCGTGAAATTCACGACCGCGTCGGACGAGCCACAGCTGTCGCAGATGTTGTCGGGCATCTGAAACCAGTGTTTGCGTGAGTTGGTCGGCCCCCGCACCGTCCGCGACGCTGCTCGAAGCCCCCTGCAACGTAGGCTACACCTGAGGGACCGGTTGGAGCCGCCCTCCAGCAAGGTGCAGGATTCGGTCCGTCCGAGCCGCCAGCTCGCGGTTGTGCGTCACGATCACCATCGAAAGCGCTCGCCGATCGCGAAGCTGGAATAGCAGGTCGTGAAGCAGCTCACTCGTTTCAGTATCCAGATTACCCGAGGGTTCGTCCAGGAGCAGCACGAGAGGCAAGTTGACGAGCGCTCTCGCGACCGCCACACGCTGCTGCTCCCCGCCCGATAGCTGACTCGGCTTGTGGCCCTCCCGGTGGTCGACACCGACAGCGACCAGGAGGCTAGACGCCCTCTCCGTAGCTTCGTGTGGCGGCGTTCCAGCGATGAGCGCAGGCATCATCACATTCTCGAGCGCGGTGAATTCCCGGAGCAGGTGATGGAACTGAAAGACGAACCCCACGTGTCGGTTGCGCACGGCAGCGAGATCGTCATCGGTGAGGCCGGCGATGGGCCGGCCAGCCAGGAGCACGTCCCCGTCGGTGGGCACGTCGAGCGCCCCCAGGAGATGCAACAACGTCGACTTCCCCTCCCCACTAGCTCCGGTGATCGCGACGACCTCACCTGCCGCAATCTCGAACTCGACGCCCTTCAAGATCTCGAGCAGGCTTCCGTCTCCCATGACGAAGCTCTTCTGGAGGCCCCGTGCCGCGAGTGGCGGCGACGCTCCGTTCGTCATCGCCGGATTCGAGCCGTCAGTCATGGCGGATCGCGTCCACCGGCTCGAGGCGGGACGCTTGGATCGCAGGGTACACGGTGGCGAGGAAGGCCACAACGATGCTGCCAACCACGATCCCCAGCACATCAGGGACGTAGATCGAAACCGGAAGGCTGTCCACGAAGTACACGTCGGGCGGGATCTTGATGATGTCGTAACGGTCGATGAGCAAACCGAGCACGACGCCGAGCACCGAGCCCAAGAGCGTGCCCATCACACCGATCCACACCCCTTGCAGGACGAACACGCGCAAGATGCCTCGCCTGGTCATGCCCATGGCCTTGAGAATGCCGATCTCGCGGGTGCGATCCGATACCACCATTACCAGAGTGCTGACGATGTTGAACGCGGCGACGACCACGATGAGGCCGAGGATCAGCGTCATCGCGATCTTCTCGAGCTTGAGCGCGCTGAAGAGCGCCCGGTTGGTCACTATCCACGACTCGGCCCAGTACGGGTAGCCGAGGGTGTAGCGCAGCTCTCTCTCCACGGTCAAAGCGATATCGGGGTCCGTCGTGCGCACGCCGATCCCGCCTACCGTATTGGGGTCCTCGATGCCCACCAGCTCCTGAGCGACCTCGAGCGACGTATACACGTTCTTCATGTCGTAGTCGTACATGCCAGTCGTGAACGTGCCCGTGACCTCGAACTGCCGCAGAGTCGGAGCCAGGCCGCCGAAGATATCCTGTTTCAGGTTTTCGAAGGCGGCAACCACGACCGTATCTCCAACGAAGAGCTGCATGCGATCGGCGAGACCCGAGCCCATGAGCAGCGGCCGTACCCCTGACGCCGGGGGCTCGAGGTTGAGCACACCGTCGATGATCTTCCTTGCCATCTCCGTTGGCGGAGCGCCAATCGTATCCAACGCGATGCCGTATAGGTCGGCTGACTGCGGGTAGCGTGCGTCCGTACCGCTGCGCACGATCGACACCTGTGAAAGCACGAACGGTGCGGCGCCCGTTACATGCTCCGTAGCGCGTACCTTTTCGAGCACGGTCGCATAGTCGTGCAGCCGCAAGCTCGTGCCTTGCTCCATCACGACTACGTGCGCCGTCGACTCCAGGATCTTCGACTGGAGGTCCTCCTGCATGCCGGTCATCACCGCGATCACGATAATGAGCGCCGTCACGCCGACGGTAACACCACCGAGCGCGATCCACGTGATGAGCGAAAGCAGGCCGCGTCCTCGGCCAGCGCCGAGGTAGTGGCGGGCTATGAACCAGTACAGTCGGCCATTGCCGGGCCGCGCCCGCGACCGGCTCACTCTTCGTCCTTGAGGATGGGAAACAGGATGACGTCCCGGATCGACGACTGGTTAGTCAGCATCATCACCAGACGGTCTACCCCCAAGCCGACCCCACCCGTGGGCGGCATGCCGTACTCGAGCGCGCGGATGTAGTCCTCGTCGACCTGCTGAGCCTCATGGTCCCCAGCAGCGCGCAGCGTCGCCTGGGCCTCGAAGCGCTGCCGCTGGTCGATCGGGTCGTTGAGCTCCGAGAACGCGTTGAAGATCTCCGCGCCACCGATGTACAGCTCGAAACGCTCCGTCAGACGCGCATCCTCGCGGTTCGGCTTCGCGAGAGGACTCAGCTCCTTCGGGTAGTCGATCACGAACGTCGGCTGAATCAGGTCGGGTTCGACGAGCTCACCGAAGAGCTTATCGATCAGCTTGCCTCGGCCGGCACCGTCGACGTTCGGGACCTGCAACTCTTCGGCCTTCGCCCGCAGCTCGCCCTCTCCCATCTCGTGAACATCCAGACCCAACGCCTGCGACAAGCCACCGACCAGACTCAGACGCCGGAACGGAGGTTCGAATGTGATCTCGTGCTCTCCGTACTCGATCGTGCGCGAAGCGATGACGTCGTCCAGCACGTGCAAAACCATGCGCTCGACCACATCCATCTGATCTAGGTAGTCGGAGAACGCCTGGTACCACTCGAGCATGGTGAACTCGGGGTTGTGCATACGGCTCAGCCCCTCGTTGCGGAAGTCCTTCGAGATCTCGTAGACGCGATCCAAGCCCCCGACGATGAGGCGCTTGAGGTATAGCTCGTCCGCGATGCGCAAATACATCGTCTGGTCCAACGCGTTGTGCGTCGTCACGAACGGCTGTGCCGAAGCGCCACCGTACAGCGGCTGGAGCACCGGTGTCTCGACCTCCAAGAAGCCCTCCGAATCGAGGAACGCCCGCAGAGCCGTGATGATTCGCGAGCGCGTGCGAAAGACCTCCCGGACCTCGGGATGAACAGCCAGGTCAGCGTAGCGTTGTCGGTAGCGGGTCTCCTGGTCCGAGAAACCGGAGTGCACGGTGCGTTCACCGGTCTCCAGGTCGGTGTCGACCTTACCGAAGGGAAGCGGCCGCAGCGACTTGGCGAGCAGCTCATACGACTCCGCCCGGATCGTGATCTCGCCGGTGCGCGTGCGGAAGGCGCGCCCCTCCGCCCCGATCCAATCCCCGAGGTCGATCAGGTCCAGGTCTCCAAAAGGTCCGTCACCGAGAACGTCCTTCTTGAAGTAGATCTGGATGTGACCATCTCCGTCCTCGAGGTGCGCGAACGCGCTCTTACCGTGGCCCCGCCAGCTCACGATGCGACCGCCGAGCCGGACCGACTCCCAGTCGCCGTTTTCGCTGAGCCGGCCCTCCGTTTCCGCTGCCTCGAAGCACGCGGCTACCGCGACCGTGCGATGCGTCGGCTCGTAGTTGTAGGCGAAGGGCTCGATACCCCGCTCGCCGAGGGCTTCGAGCTTTTCACGCCGTATGCGGAGCACCTGGCTCAGATCTTCCATAGGTCGGTGCGAGTCTAGCGGTGTATGCGAGGCTACGACGAAGACACCACGCCTAACATTTTTAGATAGGCTTCGATGAACGGATCGATCGCGCCGTCCATCACGGACTGGACGTCCGCAATCTTGAGCTCGGTCCTGTGGTCATTGACCATCGTGTACGGTTGGAAAACGTAAGACCGAATCTGGTTCCCAAAACCGATATCGGTCTTCTTCGCCTCGAGCGCCGCTCGCTCCTTTGCTTTCTCGTCAAGCGCGTGCTGATACAGGCGGGCGCGCAGCATCTTCATCGCGGTCGCGCGGTTCCTGTGCTGCGAGCGCTCTTGCTGGCACTGGACTACGATCCCGGTCGGCCCGTGCGTGAGACGGACCGCGGAATCGGTCTTGTTCACGTGCTGTCCTCCGGCGCCGGACGCACGGTACGTGTCGACACGGAGGTCGCCGTCGTCGATCTCGATCTCGATGCTGTCGTCCACCTGGGGATAGATGAAGACGCTCGCAAACGAGGTGTGCCGGCGAGCCTGCGTGTCGAAGGGTGAGATACGCACGAGGCGGTGAATGCCGCCTTCAGCCTTGAGGAATCCGTATGCGCTCTCTCCATTGATCTCGAGCGTCGCGTTCTTGATTCCCGCCTCCTCCGCCGGCTGGAGGTCGAGAACATTGACAGTGAAGCCACCCCGTTCGGCCCATCGCGTGTACATGCGCATGAGCATCTGGGCCCAGTCCTGGGACTCGAGCCCACCAGCCCCCGGATGGATCGTGACGATGGCCCCCCGATGGTCGTCTTCGCCCTGGAGCATGGTACGTAGCTCTAGAGCCTCGACCCCCTTCGCGAGGTCAGCGATACCGCTGCCGAACTCGGCCGCGAGCTCTGCGTCGTCCTCCTCCTCGAGCAGCTCGACCAGGGCGCACAAGTCTGACACACGGTCATCGAGCGTTCGCCAGGGCTCGAGCCAGCCCTTGATACCGTTGGATTCGTCGATAACGGCCTTGGCCAGCTCTTGGTTGTCCCAGAAACCGGGCTGAGCCATTTCGGAATCGAGCGACTTCAGGCGCTCCTGACGTGCGTCGAGGTCAAAGATACCCCCTGAGCTCCCGGACGGTGTCGCCGAGATTCTCGAGCTGCTGTAGATGGTCCTTGTTCATCGCACACCATGCGTTTTGGGGACTTCCGCCGGGGAGCTAGAAGAGCTGTTCACCCTTCGCAAGCACGTCGTTGAGCGCCTGGCGCCAGAACTCCTGGCCGTCTCCCTCTCCCATCTCGGCTCCAACCTGCTCCACGTACTCCTTCCAGGATTTGTCGATTTCCTCCTGGAAGTCCTCCTTCAGCGTGCCCTTGGCGAGCGCAGACTCGTGTAGGTCGGCGTTGTACATCGTCATGTCGGACACGAGAACTCTCGCGAGGCGCTTCGCCTTATCCGTCGGATCCCGCTTGCCGAAGGAGAAACCGCTGACCTTCGGGGCGGCCTCCTCAGCCGGTGCTGCTTCGACCGCCGCATCCTCGACCGCTGGCACCGCATCCTCGACCACCGCCACCGCATCGTCAGACACGGATTCCTGGACGGGTACCTCTTCCGCATCCGCCGGCGCACCCCCGCTGAAGAACGAGTTCTCGGCCGGCCCCTCATCGGCGGCATCCCCGTCTTCTGCCTCAACTGAGAAGTCCGGCTCCGCCGGTGCCGCAGTACTGGAGTCGCCCGTGATCTCTTCTTCCGGCTCGACATCGAATGCGGGCAATGGCTCGGCGGCAACCTCAGGCTCTGGTTCGAGCTCGGGCTCTGGTTCGGGTTCTGGCTCTGGCTCTGGCTCTGGCTCTGGTTCGGGCTCTGCTTCGACATCAGACCCCGGCCCGGTAGCCACCTCCGACGTCGCATCGGGCGCAAGGTCGTCGATCGATGAGGGACGCTCTACGCGGAAGACATGACCACAGGAGCTGCAGCGAGCCTTGACCCCCGCCTCCGGGATCTTGTCGGGATCTACCGGAAAGGACGCAGGGCAAGCCGGGCAATGGATTTGGATGACCATAATCGGATTGGTTCAGGTGTCCTCTTTGGGTAAACCGGACGACTCATTGCCTGTCAACTTCTTCGCCTCGCTCGCGGAAGCGGTCTCCATAATGGGTGACTTGTGGCGCCGGTCCACAACGTATTTCGAGCCGGGCAGAGATTTCGCAAACGTCTTCATCTCCGCCGCGAGCTCGCTGATCATACCTGGATGATCGAATGTCTGGAACTGATTGGTCACGACGCCGATCGACAGCGACATGAGCGGAACGCGGTGGACGCTGCCGCGACGGTCCTTGCCAAGAAAATAATCCGCGCGACGATCTTCTTGGGTGTACTGGTACGGGATCAGCTCGTCGAAGAGGTAGATGATCTCGTCACAGGTCTCCTCCAAGTACTCCATGGGCACGTTGAAGATAAAGTCGTCCCCGCCAATGTGCCCTACAAAACCATCTGGCGCCAAGCCGCGCACAACGTCCCTCAGAATACGCGCGAGCATCCGGATCACCCCGTCTCCGTACGCGTACCCGTAGCGATCGTTGAACTCCTTGAAGTGATCGAGGTCCGCGTAGCAGACGCCGAATTGCTCCAACGTCTCGAGTCGCGCCTGCATGTCCCGCGCAATGTGGTTGGTGCCGGGAAGACGCGTGGTCGGGTGTACGGAAACGTCTCGATCCGCTCGTTTGAGAACCTGGTCGAGCCTGAGCCGCTTCTCCAGCTCCGCCGTGCTGTAGTGCAATACCTCGTCGGCTCCCACTGCCAGCAGCTCCGACACGCCGTCGTCACCGCCACTCAGCACTACTGCCAGAGGCACGATCCTCGTGAAAGAGTCTTCCTTGAGGACACGAACGACCTCCACGATGTCCTTAGAGTCCGGTCCGGTCTCCATGACGACGCACGCCGGCATCGTCCTGTGCAGCAACGCTCGGAGTTCGACGGCCTGATCCACACGGACGACCTCCAGATCGTTCTCCTGGGTGAAGCGAGAGACGATCGGAGAGGGGTCCGTGCGACCAGGACCGAAGTAGAAAACGGTATTGTCGGAAGCCATACAACCTCGCGCGGGGAAGCAGCTCCGGAGGCTAGGTTACCGCACGCGCGAGGGCGGTGTCAATCGGCGTGAGGAAGTGCGAGCATTAGTAGGAAGTCCACATGACGGGCCTCCTTGTCGACCCGCGCGACCTGCACCCGAACACGATCCCCCAGCCGGTACGTGCGGCGCCCCCGGTCACCCACGAGTGCGTAGGTATCCTCACGCAGCCGGTAGAAGTCGTCCCGTAGACTGTTTACATGCACGAGCCCGTCGACGAAGTACCGGTCGAGAGTCACGAAGAACCCGAAAGCGGCGACCCCCGAAATCTTCCCATCGAACTCGGTGCCGAGGTGACCTTCCATGAACTCCACCTTCTTCAGCGCTACCGAAGCCCGCTCGGCCTCCGCGGCGGCCTGCTCCAGCGCACTCGCTCGATCGGCGATCGAAGCGAGCTCGCCGGGTTCCTGGGTGTGTGGCGGCTCCCCGCCGATCAGGGAGCGCACGACCTCTCGATGGACCACGAGGTCCGGATAGCGCCGGATGGGACTCGTGAAGTGAAGATAGGCGGCCGACGCGAGTCCGAAATGGCCCAAGTTCTTGGCGTCGTAGCGCGCCTTAGCCAAGGAGCGCAAAACGACGGTAGACACGAGCGCGGCCTCATGACGACCGCGTACGGCCTGTAGGAGATGCTGCAGATCTCGCGGCGTCAGCGACTTCCGGTTCGGGAGGCGATGCCCGACCCGGCCGAGCAGTTCGCGCAGCTCATCGGCCCGCTCCCGGGACGGCGCCTCGTGCACGCGATAGAGCGCTCCGACGTCGCGCGCCTCCATGTCACCCGCCACGACCTCGTTGGCGAGCACCATAAAATCCTCGACGAGTCGGTGGCTTTCCAGTCGCTCCCTCCTGCGAATGTCGACGGGGTGACCACGTTCGTCGAGCACGACGTGGGCCTCTGGTATGTCGAGGTCGAGCGCCCCGCGCTGCTCGCGTACCGCCCGTACGCCGCGCGCGAGCTCGCCGAGGGTCCTGATCGCCTGGTCGACGGACGGCGAGGTCGCGCCCACGCCGTCCAGTACCGCCTGGGCCTGCTCATACGACAGCCCGTCCGCGCATCGGATGCGTGTCCGTTCGTAGCGACGTCCATGGACTTGGCCCGACGTGTCGAGCTCGATGAAGACCGATACGGCGAGTCGCTCGACTCCCCCCTTCAGGGAGCACACGTCCGCAGAGAGTGCCTCGGGTAGCATAGGGATCGTGCGGTCCACGAGATAGACACTGGTTCCGCGTGCGAGCGCCTCAACGTCGATGGCCCCTTTTTCCGGCACGAAGTGGGACACGTCGGCAATATGCACGCCAACCTCGAAGCGTCCCGCTCCGAGATCGGTTACCGACAGCGCGTCGTCGTGATCTTTTGCATCCGCGGGGTCGATCGTGAAAACCAACATGTCGGTGCGGTCGAGCCACTCATCCGTGATCCCCTCCATGCCCCGCTCGGCGGCTTCCTGGGCCGCCGCCGTCACGGCCGGCGGGAAATCGGAGGAGAGGCCGAAATCATGAGCGACAGCCAAAATGTCGACTCCGGGATCCGACAGCGAACCGAGGACCTTTACGACCGTACCTACCGGACCGACCCTGCCCTCCCCGTATGAGTCGAGCCGCACGACGACGACATCTCCGTCGCTCGCTTCCCCGGCAGCGTCGCTGGGCACGAGCACGTCCTTAGAGAGGCGACGATCCATGGGCACGACATAGTCGAACCTCCTGGAGCCGTGAAAAGTGCCTACGATCGTTTTCCGGGCACGCTCGAGGACCTTGATGACGCGGGCAACCTGGCTCCGGCCGCGCGGCCGCGCCTCGATTCGTGTGACGACGTGGTCGCCGTCCATGGCGGTCGCGAGGTGTGTCGCCGGGACGAAGAGGTCGCCACCGCCCACGTCGGGACGGACAAAAGCGTCGCCTCCACGGGTCAGCGAGACAATGCCAGGACTGAGATCGAGGCTTCCGGAGAGTGCATAGCGGTGGCCCTTCACGCGACAGATCTTGCCGGCCCGCTCCAGGCCGGTCAACAGCCGCTTGAAGCGCCTGTACTCGCTCGTCGCCACGCCTGCGGCGCGGGCGATCTCTTTGGGCTTGAGGGGGCCCCGCGTCGACGACGCCAAGACCTCCAGGACTTTGGCTTCGCCGCTCCCGGAGTCCCGCCCGCGACGGCTCAGTGGCCGCTGGGGCCGGTGGAGCCGATGGGAACGCTGAGTTTAGCCGACCACCCGCCCCCCTCCGGCGTCCAGCGAGGCGCAAAGTGGATGTTCGTCAGGGAAGCGATGCCACGCGACCCTAGAAAGGCATCGACGGCCGACACTAGGTGGTTCGCGATCACGATACCGACCGCGGTCGTCGCTTGCACGAATCGGCTATCGCTCTCCGAGATGAGCTCCCCCAATCGCGCCCGGTCGGCAGGCCGACGGCTCCAATCCCACAGGAACTCAATTTCGTAAGCGCGCGCCTCATAATACTCGAGAGCCTGGGCGAAGCCGGCGTCTCCCGGCGGTCCGTCACCTCCGAGAAAGATGCTTTGGGCTCGGACCCAGATGGTACCGTTGAATGTAGCCGGGTCCTCTTCGGGTTGGAGCCCACTCAAGCCTGCGTCGCGGTCGAAAGCGCCCGATCGGTTCCACTTGCTGAGCGTCTCGTAGTAGTTGAAGTCCCCGTCCACTCGGGTTCCGGCCTGGAGCCGGCCTTCTTCCCAGGCGAAGTCCCGGTAGTCGTTGCGCAAGGCGCCGCCCGCCGAGCGCCGCTCAAAGTAAACCGACCACGCGGCGACCTCGAGCCCGGCGAAGATCCATTTCCTCGCCTTGCCCTGCCGGTGCTGACCAAGTCCTGGTAGTGCAAGGGACAACAGCGTGTGACTGACGGGGCCCGTCTCTAGATCTTGCCGGTAGTTCGCTGCAAAGGGCGGTTCGGTCTGCCACGACCAGGATGGACGGTCCTGGGCTTCGGCGCGTGCGGGCACCGCCGCCACCGCCACCAATAGCAGAGTGAGCCCTGTGCACGGCTCACCCCCGTTTCCGATCACCCTTCTAGAACCGGATCGAGAAGGTCACGTGCACCGGCTCGGTCTCGCCCGTCAGCGTGGACACGGCTAGAGACTTGGCGATCGACAGATCGAAGCGCTCGTAGCGGAAGCCGAGCCCGACGCGGGCCCCGTCTTCTTGATCGAGGTCGCCCAGCACGTACCCGGCGCGCAGGAAGAGCGCTTCACTCACCCCCGCGGTAAGCTCCGCACCGAGGTAAAGAGAGAGAGACCCCAGCTCACGGAGACGGTCCTGGACCTCCACCGCGAGCCAACCCCCGAGTTCTTCATCGTCCGTGACCAAGGCGATGAGGTTGTACGCGAACGCGAGGCGCGCTCGTGCAGGGAGCGGATCGGCCTGGTCGGCGTTGAGCACCTGGAGCCGCGGGCCAATATGGGCCAGCATCGCCCCAATCCTCAGACGCTCGGTGGGCAAGATCTGTAGACCGGCATCGAACGCGTAGGTCGTGGCGGTCGTGCCGGCATCCGAACAGATGCCGCGGCACGAGCGGCGGAACTGGACGACTTTGAAGTTGACGCCCAGACGAACACTCTCGACTAACTGTGCGGCCGCGGACACGACCCCGAGGTGATTGCGCACGCTTATCGAGCCGAGATCGTTGCCGTCAGAGTCCCTGAGCTCCTGACTCCCGACGTCGAGCAGTTGGTACGACACGCCTATGGCGCCCACACCGGGGCCGGCCCAAAGCACTGAAAAGGCTGTCGACGTCCCGGCGAGCGGATCACCGCGCAGCAGTACGACCTGACTCGTGTCGACGGCCGCTAGACCGGCCGGGTTCCAGAACGCCGATTCTGACCCGTCCAGAGCAGTCACCGCACGCCCGAGCGAGACAGCCTTGGCACCGACCGGGAGCAACAGAAAGAGAGCCCCTTCCGTCGAACCTGGATCCTCACCCACATCCTGCGCTGCGAGGGGCACCGTCATGCTCAGCGCCAGTGACAGCGCCAGGAGACTACGAAAAGCGTGCATCGTCGTCCTCCGGAACCTGGAAGCCGAGTTGGCCCAGGTGGGCCCTGTTCTTACGCCAGGCCTTCAGCGGTCTTACCCACAGATCGAGGTACACACGGGCATCGAGAAAGTGCTCGATCTTCTCGCGGGACCGCTCACCGAGCGCCCGGATCGCAACACCTTTCTTCCCGATCAGGATCCCCTTTTGGGACTTTCGCTCCACGTAGACGTTCATTTGTATGTAGATCGGGTCCTGCCCCTCGCGGTACTCCTCCACCTGACAAAAGACCGAATAGGGGATCTCCTGATGGTACTGCTCGAAGATCGTCTCCCGCACGAGCTCAGCGACGAAGAAGCGCACCGGGTCCGACGCTATGTCGGCCTCGGGATAGAGGAACGGGCCCTCGGGCAGCGCCGAGCGCACCGCCTCGAGCAGCGCGTCGACGCCACGTCCGTCCGCGGCGGAGATGAGATGGATGTCGCCCGGGACGTGCTCGGCGAGCCAGGCATTCCAAGCGCCCACCTGGCCCTCGCTGGCCTCGTCGATCTTGTTCACAGCGGCGTGGATCGGCGCGCGCGCCTCCTCGACGGCCTGAACGATGCGTGCGGTCTCCTCGGGGCTGGGCTTCCGCGTGGAATCGATGACCAGCAGAACAACATCGGCTTCAGACAGCGCCTGCAGAGCTGCGCCAAGCATGGCGCGCTGTAACAGATCGTGGACTTCGAGTAGCCCAGGCGTATCTAGAAAAATGAGTTGGTCCGAGCCGGTGGTGAGGATGCCCGTCACCCGCCGCCACGTCGTCTGGGCCTTGGCGGTCACAATCGAGAGGTGTTCCCCAACGAGCCGGTTCAGGAGCGTCGACTTCCCAGCATTGGGACGCCCCAGGAGGGTGACGTAGCCCGCGCGGGTCGTTGTACTCTTGGCGATCTCTGGGGGCAACGGCACTCTCAGAAAGCGTGGACGGGTTCCGGCCCGGTCGTGCAGCCTCGCACATCCAGTATTCTAGCGGCAACAGAAACGACCCGCCCAGCGATTCTGGACGGGTCGTTTCGTCATGTAAGTCGGCAGCGACGTACTCTCCCACCGGGCGACCCCGGCAGTACCATCCGCGCGGTGAGACTTAACGGCCGTGTTCGGGATGGGAACGGGTGTCGCCCTCACGCAATAGCCACCGACAAATGCGATAACAGAGGTCGAGAGAGGTGAGAGCCTAGCTGTAACGGCAGCTACATCCCCGCGAGCGGGGGCATAGCTATAGTGACTGGCTGGAGGCTGGAGGAGCCGGTCAAGCCTCACGGGCGATTAGTACGGCTCGGCTACACGTGTCACCACGCTTCCACCTGCCGCCTATCAACGTACTAGTCTCGTACGGCCCTTCTGAGAGTCCGAGGACTCTGGGAGCACTCATCTTGGAGGGGGCTTCCCACTTAGATGCTTTCAGCGGTTATCCCGTCCCGACGTAGCTACCCGGCGATGCCGCTGGCGCGACAACCGGTACACCAGTGGTCAGTCCTTCCCGGTCCTCTCGTACTAGGGAAGGCTCTCCTCAATACTCCAACGCCCACGACGGATACAGACCGAACTGTCTCACGACGTTCTGAACCCAGCTCATGTACCGCTTTAACGGGCGAACAGCCCGACCCTTGGGACCTTCTCCGGCCCCAGGATGCGATAAGCCGACATCGAGGTGCCAAACCGCCCCGTCGATGTGAACTCTCGGGGGCGATAAGCCTGTTATCCCCGGCGTACCTTTTATCCGTTGAGCGACGGCCCTTCCATTCGGAACCGCCGGATCACTAAGACCTACTTTCGTATCTGCTCGATCCGTCGATCTCGCAGTTAAGCTCCCTTCTACCTTTGCGCTCTTCGTGCGATTACCGGCCGCACTGAGGGAACCTTTGCGCGCCTCCGTTACTCTTTGGGAGGCGACCGCCCCAGTCAAACTACCCGCCTGCCACGGTCCCCAGCGAGGATTCACTCGCCTAGGTTAGAGCCTCAACATCACAAGGGTGGTATTTCACGATTGGCTCCCCAGAAGCTAGCGCCCCTGGTTCAAAGCCTCCCACCTATTCTACACATGCGGTGCCAAGACCCAATAGCAGGTTGTAGTAAAGGTGCACGGGGTCTTTTTGTCCTGTCGCGGGTACTCGGTATCCTCACCGAGACTCCAATTTCGCCGAGCTTGTGGAGGAGACAGCGCCCAGATCGTTACGCCATTCGTGCAGGTCGGAACTTACCCGACAAGGAATTTCGCTACCTTAGGACCGTTATAGTTACGGCCGCCGTTTACCGGGGCTTCAATTCAGAGCTTCGGACGAATCCTAACCCCTCCTTTTAACCTTCCGGCACCGGGCAGGCGTCAGTGCCTATACGTCGTCTCAGCGACTTTGCAGGCACCTGTGTTTTTGCTAAACAGTCGCCTGGGCCGATTCTCTGCGGCCGGCTTCGGCTCCACCATGCATCGGCTTCACCTAACACCGGCTCCCCTTCTCCCGAAGTTACGGGGACATTTTGCCGAGTTCCTTCTCCACAATTCACTCGAGCACCTTAGGCTTCTCGCCTCGCCTACGTGTGTCCGTTTACGGTACGGTCGCAATGTGAACTTCCCCGCGAAGCTTTTCTTGGCGGCATGATTACGGACCCTTGGCGGGGACCGAGGTCCCCTTCGGCATCGGCGCTCGGCTAAAGAAGTCTTTTATCCCCTCTCATCGCCTACCACCTTACATCGGAAATCCACCACCCGACGGTCCTGTCACTTCCGCGTCCCCCCTCGGGGTCAAACGCGCACACTGCGGTACAGGAATATTGACCTGTTTCCCATCGCCTACGCCCTTCGGCCTCGGCTTAGGGACCGACTAACCCGGAGCGGATAAGCCTGGCTCCGGAACCCTTAGGCTTTCGGTGACAGAGATTCTCACTCTGTTTATCGCTACTCATTCCGGCATACTCACTTCCCAGCGCTCCACGGAAGCCCTTACGGGTCCGCTTCGATGCCCTGGGAACGCTCCCCTACCATGTTTCACCTCCGAAGAGGCGTCACATCCGTAGCTTCGGCGGTGCGCTTGAGTCCCGACCATTATCGGCGCAGATCCACTTGACTAGTGAGCTATTACGCACTCTTCAAAGGCATGGCTGCTTCTAAGCCAACCTCCTAGCTGTCTCTGCAAATCCACATCCTTTCTCACTTAGCACACACTTAGGGGCCTTAGCTGACGGTCTGGGCTGTTTCCCTTTTGCGGACGGACATTATCGCTCGCCCACTGACTCCCAGGGTCCATGTCTCGGGCATTCGGAGTTTGATTGGGGTCGGTAACCGGGTAGGGCCCCTAACCCATTCAGTGCTCTACCTCCCGGACAAAATTCCTGAGGCTATACCTAAATATATTTCGGGGAGAACCAGCTATCTCCGAGCTTGATTGGCCTTTCACCCCTATCCACAGCTCATCCGAGCAGTTTTCAACCCACAACGGTTCGGTCCTCCACCAGGTATTACCCCGGCTTCAACCTGGCCATGGA
>CBDDDK010000003.1:0-612500 GCA_965226625.1 Longimicrobiales bacterium | reverse complement strand
CCAGGAGCTGGAATGCGCTCTTGGTACGGACGAATCGGCCACCTCCCGTAAAGGCCCCTACGAACGGCGGGTCGGCTTGCTGTGTGAGCTCCTGGAGCCGGTTGTTCATCATGCCACTCACGAGGGCCTCTACCAGGCTCTGGCGGTACCCGCCGACCGTCGTGAGATCCGGGGGATCTTTCATCGCCAAGACCCCGACCAGCGAGCTCGTAGCCTCGGGATCGGAGGCGATCGCGTAATAGGTCTCGGCGTGATCGGGAACGTCGAAGTACGGCCGCTGCAAGGGCGTCGCAGGCACCGGTAGCCGGCTGAAGTGGGTCTGGATCAGCTGTTCTATCGCTGCGGGATCGAAGTCTCCTACCGCCACGATGGCCATGAGGTCGGGCCGGTACCAGGTGTCGTAGTACCGGATCAGCTCCTGGTGGGGGAAGTTCTGCAGCACCTCCACGTCACCGATCGGGAGCCGTTCAGCATAGCGGGAGTCGCTGAACATGATCGGGAACTGCTGGTCCTGTATCCGCGCGCCCGCCCCGCGCCCCAGGCGCCACTCCTCGATGACCACACCCCGCTCCTTGTCGATCTCATCGGGCTCGAAGCTCACCAGGTGAGCCCAGTCCTCGAGAATCTGGAACGCGGTGTTGATGATCTCGGGATCGTCGGTCGGCACCTGGAGCATGTAGACGGTCTCATCAAAGCTCGTGTACGCGTTGATCGAAGGTCCGAACTCCATCCCGATCGATTCGAGGTAGTCGGTGAGCTCCTGCTTCTCGAAGTGCTCGGTGCCGCTAAACGCCATATGCTCCACCAAGTGGGCGAGACCGCGCTGGGTGTCGTCCTCGAGCACCGATCCCGCATTCACGACAAGCCGCAGCTCGGCGCGATTCTCTGGTCGGCGGTTTTGGCGGATCAGGTACTTCATGCCGTTGTCGATCTCGCCCACGGTGACGCCCGGGTCGACGGGCAGCGGCTCAGCCATCGGAATCTGGGCGTCGGCACGGAAGGGGACTGCCAGGACGAGGGCTGACAAGGACAGGAACGCGAGGCGGGTCGGGCAGTACCGGAGCATGGGAGCCTCTTTGGGGGCGGGAGCGGGAACCAGCCCATTAGATGACCATCAGCGAGCAAAATGGTGGGAAACGAGTCGGCCCCGCAAGCCGGAAAGCCTTACAGGACCTTCCCTTCCGTACAACGCGCCTGCCAGGACTCGAACCTGGGACATTCGGCTTAGAAGGCCGATGCTCTATCCAGCTGAGCTACAGGCGCTCGTGCGGCGTTTCAAACCGCGCCGGAAAACTACCGACGGTAGCGGGAGCGCTCAACGCGCAAGACGGCCGTTCTCCTCCAACATCATGAGGTGCTCTTGGCTCGTGAGGCCGTCGCCTGACAGGCGTTCCCACACACCGTCTGGGCGTAAGATCCATGCGCGCGGATCCGCGAGCTGAGTGTCCAGCACGGACCGCAGCACCTTACGAGCCTCGGGGTCATCGACCGGGGTCATGATCTCCAACCTCCTCCGGAGATTGCGCGCCCTCTAGTCCGCCGAGCCGATGTAGTACTCGCCCCGGCCGGCGTTCTCGAAGTACACGATCCGGGAGTGTTCGAGGAAGCGCCCCAGAATGCTCCGCACCTGGATTCCCTCCGAGAGGCCTGGCACGCCCGGCCTGAGCGTGCAGATCGAACGGACGATCAGGTCGATCTTCACGCCTGCTTCAGCAGCCCGGTACAGCAACTTCACGACCTTGCGGTCCGCCAAGCTGTTGAGCTTCGCCTGGATGCGTGCGGGGCGTCCCGCACGTGCGTGCTCGATCTCCCTCTTTATCATGCGCACGATGCCCTGAACCAATGAGCCGGGCGCGACGAGAAGGCGGCGGAAGTCCTGCTGCGGGGGTCCTGCCCCACCGGTGAGCCCGTTGAAGAAGTCGCTCAAGTCGGCGCCCAGGTCCAGATCCGAGGACATGAGCCCCAGATCGGTATAGGAGCGAGCGGTCGCCGCGTTGTAGTTCCCCGTACCGATATGCACGTACCGCTTCACAACGTCCGCCTCCCGCCGGACCACGAGGGCGGTCTTCGCGTGCGTCTTGTAGCCGACCACACCATAGACGACGTGGGCCCCTGCCTCGGTGAGTCGATGGGTCCACTCGATATTGCTCTCCTCTTCCCAGCGTGCCTTGAGCTCCACGAAGACGGAGACGTCCTTACCCGCTTCGAGCGCGCGCAGCAACGCCTCCATCACCGGCGAGTCCCGCCCTGTGCGGTACAGCGTCAGTTTGATCGACACCACGTCGGGGTCGTGGGCCGCCTCGCTCAGGAAGCGACCGACGGTGTTGTGGAACGCCTGGAAGGGATGGTGGACCAGCATGTCGCGATCCGCGAGTACGTCGAATATCGAGACGCCGTCCGCCAGCGGGTGCGTCGCCTCGTACGGCGGGAACCGCCCCCCTGGCACGTCCAGGTCCGTGAACTCCGCAAAGCTCGTGAGGTCGATGGGCCCATCCACTTCGTAGACGTCGGTACGATTGAGCAAAGCCGAGTCACTGCCCCGCTGCACGCGAAGCTCACGGAGCAGGTGGGCGCGCACTTCGCGGGGCATCGAACCCTGTACTTCGATCCGGATGACCGGCTTGAAACGTCTGTCCTCGACCTCATCGGCGACCGCCGCCAGCAGCGAACCCGACGAGTCCTCGTCGATCTCGACGTCGTTCCTGCGGCTGACCCGGAACGCATGCACACCCTGCACTTCGAAAGACGGGAAGAGACGAGCCACGTTAGCCATGATCAGCTCACCAGTGGTCAAGTCCCGAGTTGTGTGTAAAAGTGAGAGGAAGCTCCTCGATGCTTCGGTTAGGCTGCCTTGGCGACCTCCTTGGGTTCGAGAAGCGTGAGATCGAGGTAGCGGCGTTTGCTCCAGACCGCAGTAGTCCTCAGAGCAACCGCGGTGATAAGGCGGAGCGCACTGGCTCGGTCGGGGAAGGCGCCGGCGCTCCGGATCCGACGCTTGATCTCGGTGTGCAGGCGCTCGAGGCTGTTCGTGGTGCGTAGCCTGGCCCAGTGGGGCTCGGGGAACGCGTAGAACTGGGTGGCGGCCGTGAAGCCCCGCTCGAGCACCTTCATTGCCTCGGGGAGCTCCTCTTGCCAGCGCGTCGTGATCTCGGCCAGGCGCTTCTTCGCCTCAACGAGCCCGGGGGCCCGGAAGACGGCGGCAACCTCGCGCGCCACACGCTTGCGCAGGCGATGCGGGACCTTGGCCAGCACATTGCGTTGCAGGTGCACGGTGCAGCGCTGACGGCGCACCTCAGGCAGGAAGCGGCGCACCGCAGCTGCCAGGCCCGCGTGCTTGTCGGCGATCACCAGTTCGACGCCGCTGAGACCTCGCTCCAGGAGCTGCTCGAGGAGCTCCGACCAACTGTCCTCTGACTCCTCAGGGC
Source organism: Longimicrobiales bacterium (assembly GCA_965226625.1). GTDB lineage: Bacteria > Gemmatimonadota > Gemmatimonadetes > Longimicrobiales > Gaopeijiaceae > UBA1138. The sequence goes on along the minus strand of CBDDDK010000003.1, from coordinate 609,075 downwards.
CTAGCGTGATGGCCAGGAGCCGGCGGTGACCGTCCGGATCCACCGCGTAGGCCACGAGCGCGCTCACGTTCTCGACCTTCCTGGCCCAGCGCGCATCGAGGAACGTCGCGTCCAGATACAGATAGGGGTGAGGCCCCTCGATGGGTGCGCTCCGCAGCGCTTCTACAGCCCCATCGAGCCGCTTCGCGACCCGGCTTACCGTCGAGCGTCCCACGCGCTCACCCAGCAGTGCTTCAGTCACGTCGCCCATCTTGCGCTGCGACACACCGCTCACGTAGGCCTCCACCATCATCTCGTCCACTTCTTCACTCCTGCGCCGGTAGCGGCCGATCACGTCGGCGGGCGAGCCGCCTTCCCGGCTGCGCGGCACCATCACGTCGATCTGACCCAAGCTCGTGAGCAGGCGCCTGAGGTACGTGCCGTTCCTGTGATCCTTCCGGCTGCCGACCCGCTCGAAACGACGCGCTCCGACCATCGCTTTCAACTCCTCCTCCAGCACCATCCAGCACCATCTCGAGCGTCACACGAATCGCGCCCTGAAACAACGACTTCAAATCCTGCCGTAACTCTTCTTGCGTGGCCCGCTCAACTTCAACCATCTTTTCCATGAGGAAGCTCCTTTCCGGTTCCGGACCTGCTGGCGCAGGCCCGGACTCCCCGGGTTCGTGTCATGATGAACATTCACAAGGAGCTTCCTCTCTCTTTCCCGGGCTGTCCACCCTCCCCGGACCCCTCACCCCCTTTTACACAAATATCGCGACACTACCCTCTCCTCTCCGACGCCCCGAGCTGCTGACGTACACGCACCACACAACGTCGTCGGCGCTCGGGGCTCAGAAGTTTCCCTTGGCCGCTTCCTCCAGAATCAGCTTGTCCAGTGTCAAGTCCGCCACTGCTCGCTTCAGGCGCCCGTTCTCGCGCTCGAGCTCCTTCAGGCGCCGTGCCTGGCTCACCTTCATCCCGCCGTACTCCCGCCTCCACCGGTAGTACGTCTGCTCGGTGATGCCGAGCTCCCGGCTCATCAGCTTCACGGATTTGCCGCGGGCCAGACCGACCTCTGCCTCCCGCAGTGCAGATTTGCCTCCGTTGTAGCTGCGTCGTGCGTGATCTGCTCCGGAGTGCGCTCCCCCATCCTGACCTCCTCGTTGAAAAGCTTCAGACCAGGTCGATCCTAACATTGCACCTGGTCTCGTTTCAGGGGGTCAGGTCGGTGAACGTGTAGGAGGGCTGCGTCTTCATGACGCTGCCGCACATCTCCGAGGCGATCCTGGCCGAGGACTCGTCGCTCAAGGACAGGAAGATCCGGGTGCGGAGCGTCTGGACCAGTGTGCGCCACGCCTCCGTGCCCGACAGCACGGAGCGGAGCGAGGAGATCGACTGCGTGGCCACGATCGGGATGCAGCGGCATTGCCGCGTCAGCGCGAACGCCTTCTCGTCGCCCGCGGGGTCGTCCTGGCCCACGGTGGCGAACGCCTGGTACTCGTCGCAGATGAACACGGCGGGCCGGAGGTAGCGGCCGGGCTGGCGGACAGCCTCGGCGGGCCGGCGGAGGAGCGCCTGTATCCAGGCGTTCTTGAGCAGCACGCCGATCGCGCGACCGAGCGCCGGGTTCGCGCCCGCGGGCATGTTGAGGGCGAGGACCCGGCCCCCTTCGATCAGCTCGGCGAGCGGCGGGAGCCGGCGGCGAAGGCCCGGCACGGGCCGGGCCGGACGGCTGCGCCGTCCTCGTCCGGCGCAGCACTATACATATGTATGGATTCGTCCGGGTCCGGAGGCGGTGGACAGAACATGCTCGCGACTTGCGGCTGATCGAACAGCGAGAGGAAGACCGAGATGCCCTCGACGATGGAGGTGCGGAGCTTGGGGTCGAGCGCCATCCAGTCGTTCAGGTACCAGCGCTCGATCGCCTCGACTTGCTCCCTGAGCTCGCTGCCCGCGCCGCCCTCGCTCTCCTCGGTCCCGAACGGGATCTCGAGCTCGGCGAGCCGATCGCTCAACTCGGGATCGAGCCGACAGGTTGCCTTCTCGGTGCCGGCCACTGGCTCCCAGGCCCAGTCCTCGAGGGGTTCCTTGTGAGCGGCGAGATCCTTGGTCGCGATGACGGCCCGCACCGGGCAGAGCCGGTCGGCCAGCTCGCGGGCCTCGCCGATCTTCCGGCCGAACTGCTCCGCGTCGATCGTGCAGCGGTAGACGTCCTGCAGCGTGACCCAGCCCCCCGGCAAGAGCCGGTGCAGTTCGATGATCCAGCGCACGAGGTTCGTGTAGGCTTGCTGCCAGAACGGTTCGCGACTCTTGCCGAAGAGCTGGTTGATCAGGGAGGCGACGCTGTAGGCGAGCGAATAGGTGTCGAGCAGCGGATCGTCGAGCGGGTTCCACTGCCAGGCACCACCGAGCCCGATCTCCAGGTAGTCGTCCCCGCGGCCGGCCTTCTCGAGGATCCTCCGCACGTCGTGGCAGAAGTCGGGATCATTCTTCGTAAGTCCCGATGGGACAACGACTTGGTAACACACTGCGGGCTGCGTGTATCACATGGTGTGTCCGAAGGTTGTAAACCGTATTACCCGTTGGGTTTACGACAGAAACGGAGAGAACTAGTGCTGTGTAGCCAAAGTCTCTTTCGCTTTGCTGACCTTGGCGATGATGGATTGTGCAGAGGCGGTCCAGACAAAGGGTGTGGGGTTATCGTTTCTGCGATCGATGTAGTGGTTGATCGCCTCGATTAGTTGGTCCACGCTGGTGACGGCGAGGCGCTTGAGCTGACGAGTCGTGAGTTCGCTGAAGAAGCGCTCGACGAGATTGAGCCAAGAGGATGAAGTGGGAATGAAGTGGAAGTGGACCCGAGGGTGTTTGTCGAGCCACGCCCTGACGGCCGGATGCTTGTGGGTGGCGTAGTTGTCGAGAATCACGTGGATGTCGAGTTCGGAAGCCACGCTGCGCTCGATCTTGCGGAGGAACCGCAGAAACTCCTGATGCCGGTGGCGCGGCAAGCACTCGTGGACGACCTCCCCGGTGGCTACGTCGAGGGCAGCAAAGAGTGTCGTCGTGCCGTGACGTTTGTAGTCATGGGTCATGGTTCCAGCGCGCCCCTTCTTGAGGGGAAGACCTGGCTGGGTGCGGTCGAGGGCTTGGATCTGGCTCTTCTCGTCGAAAGCGAAGACAACGGCCCGCTCCGGGGGATCGACGTAGAGACCCACCACGTCGCGCAACTTTTCAACGAAGTAAGGATCAGTGGACAGCTTGAAGTACTCGATGCGGTGGGGCTGTAGTCCATGAGCCCGCCAGATCCGCGAGATGGTGGTCGGATGGACGCCCACTTCCTTGGCCATGAGACGGCAACTCCAATGCGTGGCGTCTGCGGGCTTCTCCTCGAGGGTCTTGCGGACGATCTCCGCTTCGTCGTCCGGAGTGATCTTGCGGGGTCGACCCGAGCGTGGTCGGTCCTCGAGCAGCTCTTCAACGCCACCTGCCTCGTACCGGTCGAGCCACTGCGTGACCGTCGGCCTCGATACGCCCACCTCCCGGCAGATCGCCGACCCCGACCGTCCCTCGGCAGAGCAGAGAACGATGTTGGCCCTTTCGACCACGCGTTGCGGTGTGGTCCGTTTGTTCACCAATCGCTCCAAGCGCCTGCGTTCTCTTCGGCGCAACCGAATCCTACGCACTGGAAGTCCCATGCGAGGAATCTATCGCATGTATCTATTAGGCAAAAGATTTCTGCTACACTACACTAGACCTTGCCGGTCGTCTTCCAGGGCTTCCTCTCGAAATAGTCGTCCGTGAGCTCTTTGATCGTACCCGAAAGCAGCACCAGGGCGATCAAGTTGGGGAGGATCACGATCCCGAGCGCGATGTCGCCCAATTCCCATACGAGATTCAGTGCGACCATCGCGCCCACGAAGTGCATGATCAGGTACACGACCTTGTAGGGTAGAACGGCTTTCTCACCGAATAGGTAGATCGCGCAGCGGTCCCCGTAATAGCTCCAGGATATGGCGGTCGAGATGCCGAACAGGAAGACCGAGAAGATCACGACGTAGTGCCCCCAGTCGCCGAGAGGCGACAGTCCCCTTCGGAAGGCATACATCGTGAGCGGCGCTCCGCTTTCCACCGCCATTCCCCAGAGCGACGCATATACGTTGCCCCCGGCATCGACGGCCTCGCCTCGCGCGGGGAACACCGAGCCCGTGAACGCCTGTGTCATGCCCTCGTCGGTATAGAGCTCTTCTACCGCCACCTCATGCCACGCAACGAGAGCCGCACTCCCCACGGTCTGCGCTCCGTTTTGAACCTGGATCTCAGCCGGTGCCGCAACGTCTTCATATCCGGCTGCCGCGTCTCCAGACACCCAACTGAGATCACCACCAGCAAGCGTGATTTCGGTCGGGATACGCTCATTGTATACGCCCATAATGACGATCACGAGCGCCGTCATGGTGACGATCACGAGGGTGTCGATGAAGGGCCCGAGCAGGGCGACAACCGCCTCGGAGACGGGCTCCTCTGTCTTCGCGGCCGCGTGGGCGATGGGGGCGGAGCCCTGACCCGCCTCGTTGGAGAAGAGTCCGCGATTGACCCCCCAGATCATGGTGACCATGATCGCGCCCACACCGGTTCCGGCCACACCAGCCGTGGGATTGAACGCCTCGCTGAAGATGGTCACGAACGCGGGGATCACGTCGCCTACGTTCATGAGAACGATGAGTAGGGCGGACAGCGCATAGACCCCGGCCATCAACGGGGCCAGGATACTCGTAATGCGCCCGATGCGAGTGATGCCTCCCAGAATCACCGACGACACGATCACCACCAAGACCATACCGGTGATGAAGGGGGCCACCCCGAACGCGGCCTCGGCCGTGTCGGCCACAGTGTTCGCCTGAATGGCGTTCCCCGTGAAAAAGGCCGTGAATCCGAGCATGGCTGCGAAGAATACGGCCATCCATTTCCAGTTCGACCCGAGTCCGTGCTCGATGTAATACATGGGTCCGCCCGAGACGGTGCCCACGATCTTCTCCGCGTCAGCGTGCACCGAGCGGTAATGCATGGAAAGGGCGACCTCGGCATACTTGGTGGCCATTCCCAGGACCGCGGTCAGCCACATCCAGACCAAAGCACCGGGGCCTCCCCAGTGAACCGCCAGCGCGACGCCGGCGATGTTGCCGATGCCGACGGTGGCTGAAAGCGCCGTCGTGAGCGCTTGAAAGTGCGAGACGTCGCCGGTGCTTTCGGGATCGTCGTAGCGGCCCGTGGCAACCGCGACGCCATGGCCGAAATGCCGCAGCTGGATAAAGCCGAGGCGGAGCGTAAGGAACGTGCCGGCCCCGATGAGGGCGATGACCACGAGGGGAATGGTCGAGTCCCCCACAGGAATTCCCCACTCCCATACGAAGATCCGGACAGCAGTGACGACGTTCTCGAGAGTTTCCATTAAGCATCTCTAGAAGGCTTGAGGAAGTAGACTGGGCTGCCCTTCTACAAGAAGGCTATTGATGAAGGGGAGGAAGATTGTGTGGTGGGGTCACGCGAGCAAGGCGATCCGAAGGCCTCGGGTCACTGAGAAGGCTGTACTCCTTCAGCAGCCTTCAAGGGTCGGACCAGCAGCCTTCAAGGGTCGGACCAGCAGCCTTCAAGGATCCGACAACATCCTCCCGAGGGGACGGCCACCCAGCAGGTGCAGATGGACGTGATAGACTTCCTGGCCGGCGTGGGCCCGGCAGTTCAGGATGAGCCTGTATCCCTCCTGGTCGATCCCCTCTTCCTCCGCTAGCCTGGCAGCTACCCGGATCATACGGCCGAGCGCCGCCTCGTCCTCCGCGGTCACGTCGGCCACGGTCGGAACCGGTTTGTTGGGGACCACGAGAATATGGGTCGGAGCTTGGGGCTGGACATCGCGAAACGCGGTCACCAACTCGTCCTGATAGACGAGGTCAGCCGGGAGTTCCCTCCGGACGATCTGCGCAAAAAGCGTGTCCATCATTCTGAACCCGGGCCGGTGTCAGGGCAGCTTGGCGTCGCTATGCAGTCTCTGTCACCTACCCCACCGCGTTGATCATATCGAAGATGGGCAGGTACATGGCTACGATCATACCACCCACCACGACGCCGAGCACGACGATCATGATGGGCTCCATCGCCGCCAGGAGCACCTCGACTGCCGCATCGACCTCATCGTCGTAGAAGTCGGCGATCTTCGTCAGCATGTCGTCCAAGCCACCCGTCTGCTCACCCACGTTGATCATCTGCACTACCATCGGCGGAAACACGCCCGACTCCTTGAGAGGCCCGGCGATCGTTTCACCACCGGCGATGGAGCTGCGCGAACTCATGACCGCGTCGTGGATCACCCGATTGCCCGCAGTCTTGGCCGTAATCTCGAGTCCTTCCAGAATCGAGACGCCCGACGACACCAGGGTTCCCAGCGTTCTCGTGAACCGCGCGACCGCAGCCTTGCGTTGAAGATCCCCCAAGATCGGTAGCGCCAGCATGAGCCTGTCGATCGCGAGATTCCCCGCAGGGGTAGCGTAGATAGCCCGGATCGCAAAAACGGCAGCCACGATCCCGACCGCGAGAGCCCACCAGAAGGCCTGTAGGAAAGCCGACATGGCGATCACGACCCGCGTCGGAAGCGGAAGCGGGATACCCGCCGATTCGAACATCGTTTGGAATGTCGGAATCACGAAGATCAAGAGAATCACGATAGCCATCCCCGCCACGGAAAAGATCACGCTTGGATAGACCATGGCACCCTTGATCTTCCGTATGAGGGCGTCGTTCTTTTCCAGGAAGGTCGCCAGACACAGCATCTATAAGGCGAAGGAAGTCAACAGGGCGAAGCCCTCCCTTACCCGTCCGCGTAGGCGAAAAGGTGGCTTGGTCCACTGGTCTGTAGCTCAAGGCCTGCGTGATCATTTTCCTGTTTTCAACTTCGGTACCGACGTCGCGGCCGATCTTGGGCGAGTCTCCTCAGACGAGGGACTCAGCATGGCGGTGGCCCAATGGGATAAGGTTGACGCGCGGCAGGAGATCCACGCTCTAGTTGACGAGATCAAGAACATCGGCAGGGGCTTCTCATTCAACCACGACTTCGTGCTCAAGGCCTGCCTGATGCTCGGCGACAGCAAGAGCATCCGATTCAAGGTCGAGAACTTCAGAAGATCGAAAATCGGCACCCTGCAGGATCAATGGGATCGCATCAGAAGCACGATCACAGAAACGGTGGAACTCGCATCCTCGTTCGGCTACTCTGGACAGAGCCTGACATCGGCAAACGCCCTGTTGCCGATCGCCTACTTCCTCCATCACCGTCAGTCGTCGTTAGGCGCCAAGGACCGCGAGGCGATTCGTGACTGGTTGATTCGCTCGCTGCTCAAACACGGGATCTGGAGCAGCGGCGCCGATAACCTGCTGGTGGCGATCCGCAAAGGGATCCGGGAGAGTTCCTGCCATGACGGCTTCCCGGCTCGCGCGATCGAGGCGGCGATGCATGCGCAACGCAAGAGCCTGACCTTCGACGGCGAGGAACTCCAGGACTTGGCTGACGCCGCGTACGATGGAAGGGCCTACAGCCTCCTGTTCCTCCTGTACGATTTCGTCGACGTAGCCACGAACCGCTTCCACATCGACCATGTCTTCCCGCGCGCGCTGATGACCCCGGCGCGCCTGAAGAAGGCCGGCGTCCACGAGGAAAAGATCCCCGAGTATCGCGATCGGATGAACCGCCTAGCCAACCTCCAGCTCCTCGAAGGATCGACGAATACGAGCAAGGGTGCCAAGCCGCCTGCCGACTGGCTACTCGCACAGTACTCCGAGGAAGAAAGGCGGCGGAATCACTGCGACCTGCACGATCTGGGCGACGTTCCAACCGAACTCACGAGTTTCCTGGACTTCTACGAGACGCGCCGAACCCGTATCCTGAAGAAGCTGCGCCACCGACTCGTTTCCGCCAGCACGGAGAAACCGGATTAGCACGGCTGGGCACCAGAAGGGCTGTCCCAGTGCGGCAAGGCCGGTGAGGATCGCCACAGGGTGTCGCCGTTAGCGGTTCTCGCCGCCCTGATCCTGGCCCCTGACCTGCCCCCAAGAGTGGTACCAGGCAGCGTTCGACGAACACGGCAAAGTTCCGCAGGACTGAGGTGCCCCCAGTTGCGGTACCACTTCCTATGTTAGACCCCGAGCCATCGGTGGTCCCTGGAGTTGGGGCATCCTGAGGAACCAGGGCGATGGTTTTATCGTCTCTGGGGCGGGGGGTAGTCCGCCGTGGGCACGATGGGGTCGGACGGTATTGTACAGCCGCCTCCACTGCTCGACGAGTACCGTTGCCTCGGGCAGTGTGTAGAAGATCTCTCCGTTCAAGAACTCGTCTCTCAGTTTGCCGTTGAAGCTCTCGTTGTAGCCGTTCTCCCACGGACTGCCCGGCGCGATGTAGAGGGTCTGGACCCGCAGCCTGGCTAGCCATCTCCGCACCAGTTTCGCCGTGAACTCTGGCCCGTTGTCCGAGCGCAGATGCTCGGGCGGACCGTGCCGAGCGAAGAGATCGGTGAGCACCTCGAGAACGTCGTGAGCTCGAGTCTTTCGACCGACCTTGATCGCCAGAGACACTGCCGCGTGTACTCGTCGAGCACGGTCAGAAGCTTCAGCGCACGGCCGTCATGGGTCCTCGTGCTTACGAAGTCGTAGGACCACACGTGATTCTTGTGCAGTGGCCTGAGCCGGATGCACGAGCCATCGTTGAGCCACAACCGACCCCGTTTCGGTTGCCGTCTGGGCACTTTCAGCCCCTCCTGCCTCCAGATACGCTCCACACGCTTGTGGTTCACCTCCCAGCCCTCGATACGCAGCAGGTTCGTGATCTGGCGATACCCGTACCTGCCGAACCGGCTCGCCAACCGTATCACGTCCGTGCGTAGCGCCTCCTCGTCGCCAGGTAGCTTCTTCACCCGGCGCTGCGTCGAGCGCGGCTGACCCAGTACGTGACACGCGTGACGTTCACTCGCCCCGAGTCGCTGACGTACATGCATCACGCACCTGCGTCGGCGCTCGGGGCTCAGAAGTTTCCCTTGGTCGCTTCCTCCAGGATCAGCTTGTCCACCGTCAGGTTCGCCACCGCTCGCTTTAGCCGTGCGTTCTCCTTCTCCAGCTCCTTGAAGCGTCGAGCTTGATCCACCTTCATCCCCCCGAACTCCTGCCTCCACCGGTAGTACGTCTGCTCGCTGATCCCCAACTCCCGGCTCACCATCGCCACCGTTTTGCCGTTCGCCAGACCCACCTCCGCCTCTCTCAATGCCGTGATGATCTGCTCCGGCGTGTGTCGTCTCCTACTCATTCTGACCTCCTCCCTGATAGCTGCGACCAAAGCCGCATCCTAACATCAACTTTGGTCTCGTTTCAGGGGGTCACGTCAGGACAAGCTCGACCAACTCGACTGGCCAGGTGATGCTTCCGGCACATCCCCAATGACGAGAGTCGCCACGTTCATATCCCCGATGCCGATCACACCCGAGCAGCTCAAGGGTAAGTCCACGGTCCAGCACCCAGTTGCCGTCACTTGGGTGCTTTGCTTGAATGCTACAGGCAGCGGCGAGCCACCCAGGCGGTCTGCCCTGATAAAGGCGGCGATGAACGAGGGCGTTACTTACTACACGGCTCAGAAACAGGTTGATGAGTTCCTGGCCTGGCATCGGGCGGGGCGGGATCGACGACAGCTGCCTCGCAGGGTCGAACTCTCTCCGAGAGGTGCCAGTCTCATCACGTACTGATCGCTCTCTTGCAGTGACCTGCTATGGCTGAGTTTGCTCCGCCGCTTCACGGCGGCCCTCTCTGCCAACTTAGGTGAGACACGGAACGAGTAAAGAATTAGAGTAGGGCGAAGGCAGAGAAACCGAGGATGCTGAGACACCGAGAGAGAATGGAAGAGAATGGAATCGCCCCACTAACCTGGGAGGGTAAGCGAAGCGTGGCAGCCCCTCCGGACGCGGAGGTGGTAGATAAGCCGAGCCGCCGCCGGTTCAGTCCGTCGTACAAGCTACGGATCGTCGAAGAAGCGGACCGGTGCACGGAGCCCGGACGAGTGGGCTGCCTACGTCTAGAGGTCGATATCGACGCCGATCGGGCAGTGGTCGGAGCCCCGTTCGTCAGGCCAGATGAAGGCATCGTGGGTTCGCTTCATCGCGGTCGGTGACACGAGAACGTAGTCGATCCGCCATCCCACGTTCCGCTCACGGGCGCCGCCCCATTGCCGCCACCAGGTGTAATGGCCGGGCTCGTCAGGATGCAGGGCGCGAAAGGTGTCCACCCAGCCCGCTCCGAGCCAGCGGTCTAGCTCGGCCCGCTCCTCGGGGAGGAACCCGCTGTTCTTGACATTGGATTTCGGGCGAGCGAGGTCGATCTCGCGGTGGGCGGTATTGTAATCTCCGATCACGAGCACCGGGTACCGGCGCCGTAACTGCTGTACCCGGCCGAATACCGCTCGATAGAAGTCGAGCTTGTAGCTGACCCGACTGTTGTCCCGGTCCTTTCCGCTTCCCTTGGGGAAATAGCCGTTGACAACTGCGAACCGCCCGCGGCCGGTCCGGAAGTGGGCAGCGATGAACCGACCCTCGACGTCGAACCGTGGTTCTCCAAGGGCGGTCTCCACCCGCTCGGGCTCAAGCTTCGAGTAGATGCCGACACCACTGTATCCCCGACGCTCGGCTACCGCGAACGTCGCGTGCCAGTTGGGCGGTGTGCGCGCGGCCAGAGGGATCTCCTCGGGCAGTGCGCGGACCTCCTGAATGCCGACGATGTCGGCTTCGGACCGGTCCAAGAAGTCCACGAATCCGCGCCGCACACAAGCGCGAATCCCGTTTACGTTCCAGCTCACGACCCGTATCAAATCTCACCTCCGCCACGGTGGAGGCCAGGGCGCCCTTTCCCGCCTCCGGTGGAAATCCGGTGCTCGACTTCATCGCCTACGACGATCCGACACTCCACGCCGTGATCCGCGTCTGGTACTACGCGGCGCCCGCCGTCGCGGTGCGCCTCGCCGGCAGCTTGGCCCTCTCGGCCTTGAGAGTCTGACTCCGGCCGCGGGTGTTGCGGGCGCGACCGATCTCAGTCTTACCACGCCGTGCGTCCCACAGGCCGGCACGACACCAATCCGCGCCATCATCCCGGCTTGGCCGAACGGCTACGCGAGGTTCCGATCGTCCCGACAATGGCCCCCGCGATCCTGCCGTATTCCTGCTCTCCCAGCGACACCATTCGCCCCTCGACCGTTACAGCAGTGCGGACCGAGTTGGCGATGAAGCACTCTTCATGCGCGATCTCGTGGAGCTTCGCGAACGCTTCTGGAGACGGTGCCGGGGAGCCGAGGGAGACCTCGGGGCGGAGCACCACACGAGCGACCGTCATCTTGCCATCCGCGTTTCTTCCCATGAAGCCTGTGGCCGCATCCCGGTACCGGTCCACGACCAGCCCCTTTCGAACGGCGATCGCCAGGAAGGTGAGCATGTGGCAGCTCGCGAGAGATGCGACATACGCTTCCTCGGGATCTACGAAATCCGGGTTCCCGAGGTAGCCGGGAGCCGCGGACGCGCTGACTTGCACCCCGCCCTCGAACGTCCACGTGTGATCGCGGGGGTAGGACGAGTACCTGAATTCGCCGTGGCCCCTCTCCCATTCGATTGTGGCGCGATGCTCCGACATGTCTCGACCCCCCTTGCCGGTCTCCCCGGCGTTCTTGGCCGGCCTCCGATCCGACGGTTATGTCGCTGTACAGCAGGTCTTTAGCGGCACGGAACGCCGCGGACAACCCGCGTAAGTTCGGTTCTTGGCATCAATAAGGCCCCAAACGCGAATCGCGGGGCGCCGTCGTGGTCTCATGGTCTGGATCGACGTAGACAAAGACGGCGCGGCCGGTGTCCACAGCGACTGGCAACTTAGGCAGGAAGCCGCGCCGGGTGTTCCCGCGGCTCTGCGGTAGAGCCGTGAGGGCAGGAGCCCGCGCTCGATGTCGAGTTCTTCAAGAGCGACGTGGGGCTTCACATTATGGATTCCGTATCTCAATTCCCAAAGGGTGATCAATAAGGTGATCTTAGCATCGGATACGCACGATAACTATGAGTGCACACATGACTTAGGTCAGATACGATAGCGGACTGGACGTCCGCCCGCGCGTAGTCCAGCACCGTCCGACGTGGGGTGCCAAGCACGCTGGCCAGTGGGAGGCGACGCTGCAGACGTATGCGTATCCGAAGATCGGGGAGAAGCGGGTGGACTGGATCACCACGGCCGATGTCATGGGAGTGCTGCTTCCGATCTGGAACGGGAAGTACCACACGGCCAAGCGGCTGCGGCAGTGGATCACGACGGTGATGAAGTGGGCGATTGCGCAGGGCTACCGGCTGGACAACCCGGCGGGCGAGGCAATCGGGGCCGCGTTGCCCAAGCCCTCCCGCATCCAGAAGCACTATACGGCGCTGCCCTATGGGGAGGTGGCCGGGGCAATCGACGCGGTGCAGCGATCCGAGGCGACGGTTTCGGTGAAGCTGGGCCCTGAGTTGATGATGCTGACGGCCTGCCGGTCCGGGGAGGTGCGAGGGGCTCGGTGGGAGGAGATCGACCTGGAGGGCGGGGAGTGGACGATTCCGCCGGAGCGGATGAAGAACCGGAGGGAGCACCGGGTGCCGTTGTCGGCGCGGGCGCGGGAGGTTCTGGCCGAGGCCCGGGAGCACGCGCCCCGTTCGGAGTGGGTGTTCCCGTCTCCGAGGGGGCTACAGCTGAAGGACTTCGATTTCAGCGGTCTGTTCAAGGCGCTGGAGATCGCGGCCGTGCCGCACGGCTTCCGTTCGAGCTTCCGGGACTGGGCGGCCGAGCGCACGGACGCGCCGCATGCCGTCATGGAGGCGGCGCTGGCGTACGTGGTCTGCAACAAGGTGAAGGCGGCCTACGCCCGCTCGGACCTGTTCGAGCGCCGACGCGTCCTGATGGACGATTGGGCGGAGTATCTGGCGGGCCGGAGAGCAAGCACCGAGGCCTAACCTAATCCCCTCGTTGTGCCGCCGCTTCCGCGACGGGCTCAGAGGCCGTTTCCGGGCGTTCCACGGGCATTTCGGGAAAGCTACGGGCCGTCGGATCGCCGCTGACGCGCGATCGCGGGTCGCCGAGGGGTACGGGTAGGGCGGAATGCGGCCATGGCAGAGAGCACCGCCGTCACCAAGGAGCGCCTGGTCACCCGTCGCCCTCGTCCTCCGTGACGCTGGTGAACAGTAGGCCGAGGAGCTTGTCCGCGACGGACCGGGGGCTCGTGAGCGGCAGCTGGATGTCGTACGCGGCCTCCAGGGCCTCCCGGAGAGCCTGCACGCGCCAGAAGACCGGGGTGGGCTCCCCGCCGACCATCGTAATCGTCACCCTCATCGTCACCGCCCTCACCCTCTGTCCTCAGAGCCGCCGGCTGATGAACGACGGGACGGCCGACTTGGCCGGTGAGCGTTGCGCCCGGACCCCGGTCCCAGCCGCTAATTGCGAGCTGTCGAGGCCCGATCCGTTGGGCGGGCCAAGGCTAGCTCATGACCCCTTAGCAGTCATGAGCAGCCTACCCTTTGGGGCCACGCTTCGCGGGTCCCCGGCAGGGGCTGGCGAGGGTGGCTCCGCCCCCTTCGATCCCCTGGACGCCCGCGCTCCGGCAGGCCATGGCGCGCACGCGGCCGGCAGGTCGCGCGCATCGGCGGCAACCTCAACCACCTCGGGGCAGTTTCGGGCTTGGTCGAGCGCCGACGCCGACCTCACTGGGACGACTTGCCGAGCCACCTAGCTGGTGAAAAGCCGCGACCGGCGGCCGGATTCGTTGATACGCCGCGCTCGCAGCGGCGCTTGATGGCCTTCCCGCTAGAGATTGCTGGAGGGGAGCGACCCCCGGCGGAGGGTGGCATGGGTGTGCACATGCCAACCCTCCGCGATGCCGATCGAGGCATCCCCAAAGGGGGGGTCGCTCCCTTCTTCGGCCGAAAGCTCCGGAGCGGCGTCGCCGCTCCGGCGGCCGTGCCGCAACTGTAAGACAGGCAGCCACATACGGGAGCGCTGGCGCGCACATGGAAATGGCGTTTCGGTGCACATGCACCCCGTTGTCTGATGTGCACTCGCCGATCAGCACCGACGCTCGCCGATCCGCGTTCAAAATCCGCCTCCAGGGAGCCGTCTCGAGCGCCATGTCGCGAAGCCGTGGATCATCGTTCCTGGACTCGAGGATCGGTGGAGGTCCTTCAGCTCGACGATCCGCTTGAGGCAGGCCTGCAGGTCGCCATACTCTTTGAGCACCCGGTCATCCTTGTCGCGGATGGCTTGCTCGATTCGGACGATCTCGCGGCCGATTTCGTGGTCGAATTCGGAGGGGTGGGGATCTCGCGCCCAGTTGGCGAGCACCGTCTCCGCCCGGCCCCGCTCGTCCGTTGTCCGGACGAGGACCACGACTTCGATCCCGCGGCCGCGATCCCAAAGCGCCTCCCAGAGTTCGCGGTGCGCGGCACCCCAGGAGCGTTCCCTGGGCTTCTATCAGGCGCTCTTCGAAATGACGGTGAAGGGACGCCATGGAACGGTGCCGATGCTGGGCGTCGGATCCGGACCTCAGCGCCTTCTCATCGATGGCAGCGCGGCGGCCGGCGCGACGCCTCGCATCACGCAAGCGTGTCTCGTGATGGATGGATTCGATCCGGACAAGGTCCAGCAAGCCCTTTCGCAGTTCGGCGTGAAGCCCAGAGGCGACGCCACCGGCGCACCGGGCCCGATGGTCTCGTGGGTGCGAATGCGCAGTGAAGAGCTGGGCGGTGCGGAAGGTGACACGCCAGAGCTCTTCTTCACCGACCCCGACGGCATCGTCATTCAGCTTCAGGATGCGAGCTACTGTGGAGGGGCGAGCAGGCTGGGCAACGTATGCGCCTGAAGGGGTCCCGGTGCGATGCCGAGACCGCGTTCCTCAGAAGTACGTCGCGAACCCGAACTGGAAGCCTGCGATGCGCGCCGGGTCGTTGCCCTGGAAGTCCGTGGCCCAGTGATACCGGTAGTTCGCCCGGAACACCGTAACGGAGGTCGGCCGGAAGCTGATCGACGGAACGATCCCCGTCACCTGGTCGCCAATCTTCGAGCCCGTGGAAGAGAACGTGCCGACGTTGTAGTCGACCGTCTCGAGTCGAAGGCCGGCGGTGACGACCGCATCCGTGTAGCCGAGGAAGCGTGGTCGCCATACGGGCATCAGGACGTCCAGGTACGCACCCCACTGAGTGTCGCCGTGGACTTCGGAGAGGCTCTCGGGCACGTCGACGGATGCGTACACGACCTCTCCTCGTATCGAGGTGGGGCCGATGTCGCCGCGGAGGTCGAGCGCGGCGATGCCCATCCAGCGCTTCTCGTCGACCTGCTCGCCCTCGACCCGGAAGTCGTTGTAGTAGCCGCCGTAGTACGAGACGCCGACCTCGCCGAGCCCCGTATGCCGAAGAGCGAGTCGTCCCGAGAGGGCGGGGGAGCCGTTGTTGTCCTCGCCGAAGAGCTCCTCGTTCTTGCCGGACGGGATGTCCGTGCGGCCGGTCTCGTTGGTCAGAATCGCGGCGCCGAGGCCGTTCGTCAGGTACGCATCGTACGAGAAGACGAGCTCACCGCTCGCGAACCTGCCGTTCGCTCCGAACCCGACCTCGGAGAGCGTCGACGGGATGATGTCGGTCGTGACCAGCGGGCGTTCGACGAAGTCCCAGCGCGGGCTGTCGTGGTTCTGGTTCAGGTAGCCGAGTGGTACGAGGATGATGCCACCGCGAAGCACGAGTCCCCGTCCGAGCTGGAAGTCGACGAGCGCGGTCTCGAGGGCGATCTCCTCCGTGCCGTGCTCGAACTCCAGCTCTGACAGGAAGCGGATCCGCTGCGATACCTGCGAGAAGAGAAAGATGTTGAAGCGCCGGAGCTCCATCGAGAAGCCTTCCGAGACCCCGTCCTCGACGAAGTAGTTCGTGGTGCCCTCGACGTAGCCTCCGATCGAGGTCGAAGAGATCGAGCCGATGAACGGACGGTTGTAGATGCCGTCCTGCGCCAGCGTCGAGTCCGCCTGAATCGAGTCCACCTGAGCTGACAGCGGCTCGACCCCTGCCGAGATCGCCGTCATCGCCACGAGCGTGGTCAGGACGCGGGTGATCGTCGTGGCTGTCATCGTGCACCTCGCGGGAGTCGAACCACGATCTCCCCATCCGTTTCCACGATTTCGTAGCGGGTCAGGGGTCGGTCCGCCGGCCCGGCGAGCACCTCGCCCTCGAAGCTGAATTGGCTTCCGTGGCACGGACATTCGAGTCGATCGCCCACCGGTTCGGGCTGGCATCCGCGGTGCGTGCATGCGGCGAGCACCGCGGTCAGCGAACCCGACGCGTGTCGCCTTATGTAGACGGGTCGTTCCATGCCCGGAGCCTGCACGAAGGCGTCTCCCTCCGGACCCAGCTCGGACGCATAAAGCGACAGACCACGCGGGGTCGGTTGGGGCACCAGGTAGGGCACCGAGGCGCATCCGCCCATCATCGCGGCGGAGGCGCCCGCGGCCAGCCCGGCCGTGAGAACGGGCAGTCGCTGGACGAAACCTCGTCGCTTCATCGTCGCGCCCCCTACAACGATTCGAGGAAACGGATCAAGCGCGCCTGATCGTCGGCCGACAGGGCCTGGAACCCGGTCCGCGCCGCCGCTCCCTCACCGCCGTGCAGCCCAATCGCCTCCGCCAGCGTCTGCGCCCGGCCGTCGTGCAGGAAGAAGGTCTCGCCACCCTGGAACGCGTCCTGGATGCCGATGCCCCAGAGCGGCGGCGTCCGCCACTCCGACGTGAGCGCGATGCCCTCCGTGTACCCGTCGTCGAGCTCCGGGCCCATGTCGTGGAGCAGCAGATCGGTGTACGGATGGAACTGCACCCGATCGAGAACCTCGATCTCCGAGGCTCCCGTTTGGAGCGTGGGCATGTGGCACGCCGCGCAGCCGATGGCGGAGAAGAGCTGTTCGCCGGCGAAGACCTCGGGATGTCCTTCGTCGCGCCGTGACGGTGCGCGGAGCGTCTTCAGGTAGAAAACGACGTTCGAGACGGTGGCGCTGGAGACTTCCGGGTCGGGTGCCTCGTCGGATGCACGGCTGCCGGCAGCAGGGTTGAAGAGGTCCTCGAGGAGCAGATCGCTGGTCACCCCCATGTCCTGCTGGTACGCCCCGACCGTCTGGTGAAGCAGGTTCACGGTGAGGGCCTTCTTCCCGAAGCGGCCGATGTACTGGCCGTTGACCAGTGTGCCACGCGCGTCCGGATCGGGCGAGCCACGGTGCTCGAGCTCGAGCGCCTCTTCGATGAGCTCGCTCGGGTCGTGGAGCTGGAGTCGACCCGAGATCCCGTCGTTGTCGGCGTCCGCCGGATCGGCGAGTGCGATCAACGTGGCGTCCTCTACCGCATCGAGGAAACCGAGGCCGGTGACGGCAGGTGGGTTGAACGTCGATACGCCCACGGCCTCCACGGGCACGACCTCCGCCGGATAGCCCGAGATCGAGCGATGCTGGAGCTGCGGACCGCCGAACTCGATCATCGGATCGAAGCCCGACGGGCCGGGACGCCCGAAACGGACGAGGTTGAAGACCGGGTGGCCCTTCCCGTCACCGGCGTGGCACCGCTCGCACGACGACGCGACGAAGATCGGGCCCAGGCCGTCCTTTTCGGCGAAGACACGACCGAACTCTTCGTCGCCAGCCAGGTGCTGCCCGACCTGCGATCCGGTCATCCCTGCGATGGTCCCGTCCAGTACCTCTTCCTCGGCCGGGCCGCTGGGCGTGAGGGCATCACACCCGGCCATCGCCAGGCCACCAAGCAGCACGAGGGCGATCCTCAATTCACTCACGTAATTCCGCCTTAGATTTAGGCTCGCCTAAAAATAGGATTTGGCAAGCCTAAACCTGGCCCTCCCGTGTGTCAACGTCCTCAACTTTGGACGCCGGGCAGGGCCTGGACCCCGGACAGCACATCAGGTCCGCCGCTCGCCTCCTCCAACACGCCCAGCTCGCGCACGACACGGCCATCTACCGGGCCTGCGGCCGCGAACGCCAACGCTTGCTCGAGCGGGGCGCCGCCATCCGGCGCGTACGGCTCGACGGCGAGCTCAAGAGCGCTGTCGCGCGCCGGAGCGAGTCCGCGCGCGAGAGAGACGGTCGCCGGGCCGCAGACGTCGAACGGCATCGCGCCGCAAGTGAACTCGGTCTCCCCGTCGACGCCCGGGGCCGCGTGCTCTACCCCGACGCGCAGATCGAGTACGTCGACGCCGAGGGGCGGAGCGGCCGAGTGAATGTCGAGGTCGCATCGGGGCACTACCGAGCTGTGACGTGACCCCCTGAAACGAGACCAAAGTTGATGTTAGGATGCGGCTTTGGTCGCAGCTATCAGGGAGGAGGTCAGAATGAGTAGGAGACGACACACGCCGGAGCAGATCATCACGGCATTGAGAGAGGCGGAGGTGGGTCTGGCGAACGGCAAAACGGTGGCGATGGTGAGCCGGGAGTTGGGGATCAGCGAGCAGACGTACTACCGGTGGAGGCAGGAGTTCGGGGGGATGAAGGTGGATCAAGCTCGACGCTTCAAGGAGCTGGAGAAGGAGAACGCACGGCTAAAGCGAGCGGTGGCGAACCTGACGGTGGACAAGCTGATCCTGGAGGAAGCGACCAAGGGAAACTTCTGAGCCCCGAGCGCCGACGCAGGTGCGTGATGCATGTACGTCAGCGACTCGGGGCGAGTGAACGTCACGCGTGTCACGTACTGGGTCAGCCGCGCTCGACGCAGCGCCGGGTGAAGAAGCTACCTGGCGACGAGGAGGCGCTACGCACGGACGTGATACGGTTGGCGAGCCGGTTCGGCAGGTACGGGTATCGCCAGATCACGAACCTGCTGCGTATCGAGGGCTGGGAGGTGAACCACAAGCGTGTGGAGCGTATCTGGAGGCAGGAGGGGCTGAAAGTGCCCAGACGGCAACCGAAAC
The DNA here is from genome assembly GCA_965226625.1 of Longimicrobiales bacterium. GTDB lineage: Bacteria > Gemmatimonadota > Gemmatimonadetes > Longimicrobiales > Gaopeijiaceae > UBA1138. The sequence goes on along the minus strand of CBDDDK010000003.1, from coordinate 590,083 downwards.
GGGGTCGGTTGTGGCTCAACGATGGCTCGTGCATCCGGCTCAGGCCACTGCACAAGAATCACGTGTGGTCCTACGACTTCGTAAGCACGAGGACCCATGACGGCCGTGCGCTGAAGCTTCTGACCGTGCTCGACGAGTACACGCGGCAGTGTCTGGCGATCAAGGTCGGTCGAAAGACTCGAGCTCACGACGTTCTCGAGGTGCTCACCGATCTCTTCGCTCGGCACGGTCCGCCCGAGCATCTGCGCTCGGACAACGGGCCAGAGTTCACGGCGAAACTGGTGCGGAGATGGCTGGCCAGGCTGCGGGTCCAGACCCTCTACATCGCGCCGGGCAGTCCGTGGGAGAACGGCTACAACGAGAGCTTCAACGGCAAACTGAGAGACGAGTTCTTGAACGGAGAGATCTTCTACACACTGCCCGAGGCAACGGTACTCGTCGAGCAGTGGAGGCGGCTGTACAATACCGTCCGACCCCATCGTGCCCACGGCGGACTACCCCCCGCCCCAGAGACGATAAAACCATCGCCCTGGTTCCTCAGGATGCCCCAACTCCAGGGACCACCGATGGCTCGGGGTCTAACATAGGAAGTGGTACCGCAACTGGGGGCACCTCAGAATCGTACTCCAGCTCCGCGAAAGTCATCTGAAGCTCCATGGCCCGCTCACAACTCCCCGGTCGTTTCATACCATGAAACTACACCCGTCTTGTTCAGAGCTTCCCTAGAGCTGACCGCATTGGGTCAGACCGTTCAGCTGACGGCAGAGGCGTTCGACGAGAACGGCCATGCGGTGGCGGGAGCGGAGTTCTCGTGGGAGTCCAGTGATGTCGAGGTGGCGACGGTGGACACTGCGGGTCTGGTCACGGGGGTCGCCGAAGGAGTGGCCACGATTGCGTAGCTCGACTGCAGTCCAGTGTGGGCCTAGGCACCCTGCGATCGCCGGCCTCGCCTGCTTCCTGGCGATGGTGGCCGTAGCCTGCGGGGATGGGGCTACCGAGCCCTCGGCTCTTCCGAACCGGGCACCGGTCCCGACGGGGGCGGTTGCCTCCCGCGCTATCGCGGTCGGCGAGACATCGACGGTGGACGTGTCCGGCTACTTCGCCGATCCGGACGGGGACGCGCTGACCTACGCGGCAGCGAGTTCCAACCCGGGCGTGGCTTCGGCTGCGGTCGTCGGCAGCGTGGTAACGATCACGGCCGTCGCACGCGGCGAGGCGACGGTAACAGTCACGGCTACGGATTCCGGCGGCGGGCAGGCGCAGCAGGGCTTCAGCGTTACGGTGCCGAACCGGACGCCCGAGGCGGTGGCGGAGATCCCGGCGCAGACTGTCAACGCGGGTCAGGCGGTCGCGCTCGATATGGCCGAACACTTCGGCGACCCCGACGGCGACGCGCTCACGTTCTTGGCGGAGACCTCCGATCCGGGGGTCGCCGTGGTCGTCCTCGCGGGCACCGTGGTGACGGTCACGGGGGTGCTGCACGGCGAGGCGACGGTGACAGTGACGGCCCGGGATGTTGACGGGACGACGGCCCAGCAGAGCTTCGAGGTGACCGTGCCGAACCGGACGCCCGAGGCGGTGGGCACGATTCCCAACCAGTCCATCGCCACGGGGGAGACCGTGACGCTGGACGCGTCTACGTACTTCACCGACCCGGACGGGGACAGCCTGTCATTCACGGCGGCCTCGTCCAACGCCGGGGTGGCCGGCGCAGCGTCGACGTCCGGCGCCTCCGTAGTCGTTTCCGCCCTCGCACGGGGGGTGGCTACGATCACGGTGACGGCCCGCGACTCCAGCGGTTTGAGCGCGGTCGCCACCTTCGAGGTGAGCGTAAGAGCTTCTCCGAACGGCTTCCGGATCGATCTCGTGTTCGCGAGTTCCGTGACTGCGACTCAGGAAGCGGCGTTCCGCGGTGCCACCGAGCGCTGGATGACGGTTCTGGCCGCGACCGAACTCCCGGACCTGGAGGCCCGGAGCTGGAGTTGCGGGGACGACCCGAGATTCGAGCGGCACGCGGCAATCGACGACGTGATGATCGTGGCGGTCGTCGAGGAGATCGATGGTCCGGGTGGCACGCTTGCGCAGGCTGGCCCGTGCTGGATGCGTCTTGCGAGTCAGCTGCCCATCTACGGTCGTATGAGCTTCGATACGGCCGACCTCGAAGGGCAGGAACGAGTCGGCAACATGGAGCAGCTGGTCCTTCACGAGATGGGGCATGTACTGGGAATCGGAACCATTTGGGAGGATCTCGAACTGCTCCGGAACCACGCGTCGGAGGAGGAGGCCCCGGACACCCATTTCACGGGTCCGCTGGCCATCGAAGCGTTCGACGACGCGGGTGGCACGGGCTACGGCGGAGCCAAGGTGCCCGTGGAGAACACCGGCGGCGCGGGAACCTGGAACGGCCATTGGAGGGAAACGGTCATGCAGACGGAACTGATGACCGGCTGGTCGGAGGAGGGCAACACGGAGCCCTTGAGCACGATCACCATCCAATCTCTAGCCGATTTGGGATACGCGGTCGATGCGACCGCGGCCGATCCCTATCGGCTGCCCGACGTGGACGCCGCCCGCAAGATCGATAAGGGCCGGCTGATCCCGTACGGCAATGACATTTGGAGGGGGCCGATCATCGTCGCCGACTCCGCAGGCCGAGTCGTACGTGTGATCCGACCCAGATAGAGCAGATGAGAAAGAACGCGAAACGAGTCGGAACCATGATGAGTCAATCCATCGTCATTCAAGGAGCGCCCGCGCAGGCGGGACGCAAACAGGGAGAGCCGACAATGAAAAGCCGATGCCCGCACCTTGCCCACCGCGCCGTGTGGCGCCGCCTCGCGTGCGCTACGCTGGCCGTGCTGGTCGCCGCCTGCGGAGACGGGGGCACCGCACCCGAACCGCCGCCGCCGCCCAACCGCGCACCGGTCGCATCGGGCACGATCCCGGCCCAGACCTTGACCGAGGGGCAGCCGGCGACGGTGAACGTGGCTTCCTTCTTCAGCGACCCGGACGGCGACGCGCTGAGCTTCACGGCGTCGACCTCGAACGCCGGGGTCGCGGCGGCTACCGTTTCGGGCAGCACCGTGACCATTACGGCGGTGGCGGCAGGCACGGCGACCATCACGGTGACCGCGCGTGACCCCGGCGGGCTGACCGCCGCGCTCAGCGCCAACGTCGCCGTCGAGCCGGCCAACCGCCCACCTCTGGCCGGGTCGCCGATCCCGCCCGAGACCCTGGTGGTCGGCGAGGCGGCGACCGTTGAGGCGGGCGACCACTTCACCGACCCGGACGGCGACGCGCTGACCTACACGGCGGCGACCTCGGACGCCGGGGTGGCGGGAGTGTCCGTGTCGGGCAGCACCGTGGTGGTTAGAGCGATTGCCGAGGGGACCGCGACCGTGACGGTGATGGTGCGCGACCCTGGCGGGCTTGAGGCCGAGCAGCCCATCCGTGTGACGGTCCAGCCGGTAGCTTCTGACCACGCCCCGGCGGACCGGGATGCGTTCAATGCTCGTTTCGTTGGCAAACGCTTGACAGCCCGAACCTTCTTTGTCGACTTCCCGTCTGCGGACCGCTTTGAGGAAGATGGCCGTTACCCCGGAAGCTATACATATTCAAAGACTGGAGTAAATGCTGGTTCGATTACGCTGACTTATGACGGAGGGCGGTATGGCGGTAACTGTACCGTCCGACTTGTCTTCACGTCAACAACCATGGGTACTTTGAGCTACATATGCACCGATGGAACCCGTAGCACCAACAATGATTGGCGCCTTGCCGATGATGACTCTGCCAAGGCAGTTACCGCAAGTATTGCGACCTGCAGGGGCACACCAATTACACCGGGCATTCCTATCTACAGAATCACGATCACTGGTAATGTCCAGGCCCGGAGGCCCGTGACACAACTAAGGGTTACAGGATACGCCAACGACGTTCTCATGGGGACCGACGTTCTGGACGATCTTTCGGCAGGCCAATCCACGGACTTCAGCATACGAGGCACCTTAACTACTTCTCAAACTACACTCAGTTGTCGCATTCATGTCGAATGGAGAGAGACTGGAAACATTGCCAGCCATAGTTTTCGCAGTCCAGACAGCGCGCGAGCCAACATAAGCTCCTCCCCATAAGCTCCTCCCCTCGGCGTCCTCAGGATGCGACGCGGAGTCGGTGATCTATTGGCAGTACATCACCATGGATACGAAGGTAGGTCGGGATGTCGAATGGAGACGATTGGCAGACTCAAACCGAGGACACTCACATGGATTGCAGCGCGTCAACCCTTCGGCGGACCCTCGGTTACCGTGCTCGTGGCGCTCTTAGCCGCTTTGACGAGCCGATTCCGCGAGAACTCGGCAACCTTCAGAGTCTCACTCGGCTGGACCTCGCTGACATCCCCTTCCTGCCGGGGCCGATCCCGCCCGAGTTCGGCAAGCTCACCAACCTGAGACACCTGAATGTCAGCGAGACCCGCTTGGAGGGTGCGATCCCGCAAGACTTGATCAGTGTCCCGCTCGAGTTGTTCTGACGTGCCCCCCGGTACGGTACCACTCCCTATGTTAGACCTTGAGCCACCGGTGGCCCTAGAAGTTGGGGCATCCTAAGGAACCAAGCGGATGGTTTTATCGTCTCTGGAGCCGGGGGTAGGCCGCCGTAGACGCTGTGGGGGCGGACCGTATTGTACATCCGTCTCCATTGCTCGACGAGGACGACCGCCTCGGGCAATGTGTAGAAGATCTCCCCGTTCAAGAACTCGTCCCTCAGCTTACCGTTGAAGCTCTCGTTGTAGCCGTTCTCCCACGGGCTGCCCGGCTCGATAAAGAGCGTCTGCACACCTAGCCGAGCCAACCACTGCCGAATCAGATGTGCCGTGAACTCTGGCCCGTTGTCCGAACGTAGATGCTGGGGCGGACCGTACCGAGTGAAGAGATCGGCCAGAACCTCGAGTACGTCGTGCGCTCGGGTCCTCCGCCCCACCTTGATCGCCAGACACTGCCTCGTGTACTCGTCGAGCACCGTCAGAAGTTTCAGGACGCGCCCGTCGTGCGTTCGCGTGCTCACGAAGTCATAGGACCAGACGTGATTCTTGTGCAGCGGCCTAAGCCGGATGCACGAGCCATCGTTGAGCCACAACCGACCCCGCTTAGGTTGGCGTTTGGGCACTTTCAGGCCCTCCTGACGCCAGATCCGCTCCACGCGCTTGTGGTTCACATGCCACCCTTCGATGCGCAGCAGATTCGTGATCTGGCGATAGCCGTAGCGACCGAAACGGCTCGCCAGCCGCACCACGTCCCCCAGGAGCGCCGCCTCGTCTGAGCGCACCTTCCTGATCCTCCGCTGCGTCGTGCGTGACTGCCCCAGCACACGACACGTGTGACGCTCACTCACCCCGAGCCGCTGACGCACATGCACACATCTCCGTCGGCGCTCGGGGCTCAGAAGTTTCCCTTGGCCGCTTCCTCCAGAATCAGCTTGTCCACCGTCAGGTTCGCTACCGCCCGCTTCAGGTGCGCGTTCTCTCGCTCCAGATCCTTCAGCCGCCGAGCCTGATCCACCTTCATTCCCCCAAACTCCTTCCGCCACCGGTAGTACGTTTGTTCGCTGATCCCGAGCTCACGGCTCACCATAGCCGCCGTCTTGCCGTTCGCCAGCCCAACTTCAGCCCCTCTCAGTGCCGTGATGATCTGCTCCGGCGTGTGCCGTCTCCTGCCCATTGCTGACCTCCCTGTAGCTGCGACCAGATGCCGGATCCTAACATCCGCACTGGTCTCGTTTCAGGGGGTCACGTCATGTCCACTTGGTAGAGGAACGGCACACTATAGGCAATCGGGATAGGGGAGGACCGGCGATCCCGGTCCTTCCCCTCCCACACCACCAGGCATGCGGGTCCGCACCTGGCGGTTCGGTGAGTTGAGGTCAGTACGGCGTGAGCCGGGGCACACCCAGCTCGTCGAAGTACGCCCCTGGCAAGGCCGTGTGCAGGGCGTGGTGCGCGGCCACGTGCCACCAGCTTCGCGCGAACCGAGCAGCTCGCCAGGCGAGGTTCTCGCTCACACCGCGAGCCCTCAACTCCCGGTACGCTGTCCTTCCCCGTTTCCACTGGCGTAATTGCAACGTACGCAGCCGGCGGTGGATCCATTGGTCCAGGTCTCGGAAAACCCCCGGTGTATCCGCTAAGCCGAAGTATGCCTTCCACCCCAGCACGTAGCGCCGTAGCTCTTCCGCCACCTGTTGCAGGCTCCGCCCGCCACTCCGGCTTGTAATCTGCCGGACTCGCTCCTTGAACTTCGTCAGGGCCTTCTTGCTGACCCGGCGCTTCACGACCTTCCCTGCCGCTACCCAGAAGCTGTAGCCCAGGAACTGTCGATCCCACACTCGCGCCACCGCGCTCTTTTCCTCGTTGACCTGAAGCCGAAGTTTCCCGTACAGGTGCCTCAGCGCCTGCATCACACGTTGTCCTGCCCGCCTCGACCGCACGTATACATTGCAGTCATCGGCGTACCGGACAAACGCGTGTCCGCGTAGCTCCAACTCCTTGTCCACTTCGTCCAGGCGCACGTTCGCCAGCAACGGCGACAACGGTCCGCCCTGAGGCGTCCCCATGTGCCGCTCCATCACCACCCCGTTCGCCATGACTCCGGCTTCCAGGTAGCGACGGAGGATCCGCAGCATCGCCTTATCCTCGATCCGCTTTGCCAGCCGCCCCATCAGCACGTCGTGGTTCACCCGGTCGAAAAACTTCTCCAGGTCCACATCCACCACCCATCGTCTCCCTTCCTGGATGTATTGCTGCGCTTCGCGCACCGCATCGTGTGCTCGGCGCCCAGGCCGGAAGCCGTGGCTGTGCCGACTGAACGTCGGGTCGAACCTCGGTTGCAGCACCTGCAGGATGGCTTGTTGGATGAACCGGTCCAGCACGGTCGGAATCCCCAACTCCCGGACCCCTCCCCCACTCTTCGGTATCTCCTGCCTTCGTACCGGCTTCGGTTGGTAGGTCCCCGCCAGCAACCGCTGTCGGATCTCCCCCCAGTGCCTGCGCAAGTACTCTGGCAGCTCCTCCACGCTCATCCCGTCGATGCCCGGACTGCCCTTATTCTGCCGCACGCGTTTCAACGCTCCTACGAGGTTGGCACGCCCGACCACCTCCTCCATCAGGAGATGCTCGCTTCCTGAGCGCTCGTCTCCATGGGCCACCGTTCCGGCTTCGCCACTCCCCTCTACCTTCGGGACTTCACCCCTATCCTCCAGCGGGAGCTCCAGTTGCCTGGACTCCTGGCGCATGGCCTTCTCGAGATCCACGGTCGTCACACTCTCCTCTCCGTTCGGCCCTTCGTCCGACAAAGCTGGGTCCAAGCGCATCATGCACTTCGTCGGCCTACTATGGCCTCTGCTGACTTCTCGCTCCGCCGGCAGGCCCAACAGCGCAATGCCGGCGTCGCCCTTTCAGGCGTCAGGCGAGACCTCCCCGGGTAAGAACGATGACCTTCCCCGCACAATCGCCGGATCTACGCCGCTTCCCCTTGGTCGCAGGAGCTTCGCGGTCAGTGGTCCGCTCGCCCCGGTCCGCAGCGCCTCGTATCCGGTTCCTGTTCGTCGACTCACGGGTTCGTTTCACGCTTCGTTCAGCGTACGCCTCACGACGAACGCCTTGCGCTTCCCTTCGGTCCCTGCGACCAGGTTCCGGGAGGACTTTCACCTCCAAGTCATCGCCCATGCCGGGCCCACCACAAGCCAAACGGGAGAGCCCATCCTTGGACTCTCCCGTTCTTGTAAACCACTACTGCCCAACCACTTCCCCAGTCGGGACGGCCGGATTCGAACCGGCGACCCCCTGAACCCCATTCAGGTCCTCTGAGGCACTGCCATAGGTCCCCAATAGTGGTACTGACGTGACCCCCTGAAACGAGACCAAAGTTGATGTTAGGATGCGGCTTTGGTCGCAGCTATCAGGGAGGAGGTCAGAATGAGTAGGAGACGACACACGCCGGAGCAGATCATCACGGCATTGAGAGAGGCGGAGGTGGGTCTGGCGAACGGCAAAACGGTGGCGATGGTGAGCCGGGAGTTGGGGATCAGCGAGCAGACGTACTACCGGTGGAGGCAGGAGTTCGGGGGGATGAAGGTGGATCAAGCTCGACGCTTCAAGGAGCTGGAGAAGGAGAACGCACGGCTAAAGCGAGCGGTGGCGAACCTGACGGTGGACAAGCTGATCCTGGAGGAAGCGACCAAGGGAAACTTCTGAGCCCCGAGCGCCGACGCAGGTGCGTGATGCATGTACGTCAGCGACTCGGGGCGAGTGAACGTCACGCGTGTCACGTACTGGGTCAGCCGCGCTCGACGCAGCGCCGGGTGAAGAAGCTACCTGGCGACGAGGAGGCGCTACGCACGGACGTGATACGGTTGGCGAGCCGGTTCGGCAGGTACGGGTATCGCCAGATCACGAACCTGCTGCGTATCGAGGGCTGGGAGGTGAACCACAAGCGTGTGGAGCGTATCTGGAGGCAGGAGGGGCTGAAAGTGCCCAGACGGCAACCGAAACGGGGTCGGTTGTGGCTCAACGATGGCTCGTGCATCCGGCTCAGGCCACTGCACAAGAATCACGTGTGGTCCTACGACTTCGTAAGCACGAGGACCCATGACGGCCGTGCGCTGAAGCTTCTGACCGTGCTCGACGAGTACACGCGGCAGTGTCTGGCGATCAAGGTCGGTCGAAAGACTCGAGCTCACGACGTTCTCGAGGTGCTCACCGATCTCTTCGCTCGGCACGGTCCGCCCGAGCATCTGCGCTCGGACAACGGGCCAGAGTTCACGGCGAAACTGGTGCGGAGATGGCTGGCCAGGCTGCGGGTCCAGACCCTCTACATCGCGCCGGGCAGTCCGTGGGAGAACGGCTACAACGAGAGCTTCAACAGCAAACTGAGAGACGAGTTCTTGAACGGAGAGATCTTCTACACACTGCCCGAGGCAACGGTACTCGTCGAGCAGTGGAGGCGGCTGTACAATACCGTCCGACCCCATCGTGCCCACGGCGGACTACCCCCCGCCCCAGAGACGATAAAACCATCGCCCTGGTTCCTCAGGATGCCCCAACTCCAGGGACCACCGATGGCTCGGGGTCTAACATAGGAAGTGGTACCGCAACTGGGGGCACCTCAGTACCACCTACTGTGTTAGTCCAACGGCCTCCTGAAGCCTGGGGTGAGGGCCGTTAAGCTTGGGCAGATTCAAGAAGAAGGGATCGGGCCGTAGCGCTTCGGGGGCCGGTGGTCGGTAGCGGAGCGAGCTGTGGGGTCGGATGGTGTTGTACTCCCGCCGCCACTGTTCGATGAGCACTTTCGCCTCCTCCAACGAGTAGAAGATTTCCCTTCTACACGACCGAGCGGCCACACTCGGCGCTCGGCGGGCGAACGCCAGCCGAGGCCTACCGCGGCGCCCGGCCCGTGGATATGATAGACATGTCGCTCCGCGCCGTGCCCACATCCCCACAGGCAGCAGAACACCGGCACGGCAACCAGGGCCCAAGGAACCAGGCGGCATGATCAACAACCGGAATACACCTTAACTCAGCCGCCAACCTGTCCGATAAACCGGGGCCACCTCATCAGATTGAAAGGAAGAATGACGATGAGAATCACGACAGGAATAACACTAGCGCTGTTGATGTCCACAGCAGGGTGCGGGGGTGACGACGAGGACGGTGGGGTCCTGTCTCCAACAGGACCCTCAGCAGTGAGTTCGCCAGCGCAGGCGCACGGCGGGTTGGCAACCGCCCAAGCCAACAACATGAAGTCAGCAAAGCCAGACACCCGGACGGTCGACTTCTCTAGTGTGAAGTGGGCGTGGAACGCCGCGAGAACACACCTGGAACCGGACAACTTCCCGGACGCCAGGGTGCGGTCAGGATCCAATGTCTGGCGCCGGGACAGTGGCACGGGGCTCATCCGCATCTTCAGCGACACTGACCTCAGTGGGATGAGCTTCAGCACCTCAGGGTCAAGCTGGCCTCTGAGCATGAGGCGGGCCGGGCTGTATGTGTCTGATATCAGCGGCGACGACGTTGAGAGGATCCGAGCCGGCGGTGGCATCGGGGGCAGGGCCGACGAGCCCACAGCTATAAACTGCTGGGCCTCGGAGGCCGGTAAAGAGGTCACAGTCGACGCAGTCGGCGCCAGCATTGAGACGCCCGTCGAGGTCACGTGCAACAGGAGCATAGACCTACCCGACGACGAGGCCGTCGTAAAAACCGCCGCGGTGCCTTCGGCTAGCCCCGATTGGATCGATCTCATTCATAACCGATACGCCCTGAGGGTTCCTGCCGGACGTTCGGTTTATGTCGATGTGATTCTTTACCCCGATGATAACGGAACGTCCGAGCGATTCGGGACTGTGACGTGGCCGCCGGTACCGCCGGGTGAGATATCGTCCTTGCAGGCGCTCGTGGTACATCAACCTGGCAGAACCGTCGGTTCTGCCAATCCACCCATCATTCTAAGATGCCTCGACCCGAGTTCGTCTTTGCCGAAACGTCCAGGCCCGTGCCCTGACCGCGTAGAGGTGGGCAGTACCGTGAGCCTCAGAGCCATCGTGACTCCGCTGCCCTCCGGCTATGTTACGGCAGAAGTGAATGGCAGCCTAAACGGCAAGATCGAATGCAGTGTCGGTAGGACAGCGAGAACCTGCGGTTGGCGTATATCGCAGCTGTCTGGATCTGGTACTCCAGGACGCTTCGTGAGCGGCGATAGTGAGAACCTCACGTGGAAGGCTCCGTCTTCTCCAGGCAGCGTGACGATCGGGGCCAGATATCAGATCTATGTGCAAGGGGTTGGCGGTTTCTTCCCGATACCAGAACATTGGAGCGACAATAAGGGAGACGCCGCTGGTTCAAACACACTCACCTTCGACGTGATCGAACCCACTCCCCCACCGGACCTGCGTCCGCATCTGTCTTGCGACAACGGGGAGCCGCTCCCCACGGACAGCTCGCCCCGTCCGAACGACCCACCCCGGATGGGATCTTGTGATTCGATTGACGGCGCGGACGTCGAGGTCACCTTGACGGTCACAAGACCTAACGGGACCACGGTCTCCTCACTGCTCTACACTGTCGAGTGGGTTGTGAGGGGTGGAGAGCACGCCATCAGCTCCTCACATCCAACCTCTACCACAAGCAGAGCGAACCATCTTCTGACCTGGTCGAGCACTGGACTCACGACTGGTGATCAAGGAGTCGTGGTTGCCGCTGCGCGACCCAATGGCTACGACTACGCCTTCAACTCCACCCAGGTCACCATCATCGTGAAGGAGAGGGATCTGCCGCCGGTGGTGAGCGAGATCGCCTGCACTCCCAGGGTGACACCGCAGGGAGACAACCCCGCCGTCTGCACAGCAACGCTCGACGCTCCGGGCGGACAGGGGCACCTCGTCGATCTCAGTATCGACGCATCCGATCCCAACGATGATCCGCTGACGTACATCTGGAGGGCAGCCAACGGTAGCTTCAACGGCGGTGTACGCACTAACCAGACTACCTGGGACGCCGCTGGGCTCTCGCCGGGCCAGTACACCGTGACCGTGACTGTCGCTGAACGCATCACCGGTGGTCAGGAGCGGTCCGTGAACGTGAATGTGGCGAGATCTCCTATCCCCTATGTCTGCACCCCCGACAGTGGGTGGGAGAACGGGACGCTGTTCCCGATGATCGGGGATCCGTACTGCGGTCAGTTCCACGACACCCATATCAGCAACTTCCGATGGTTCACGACGGAAGTCGGCGCACGTGGCGCTTCGGAGGTGACCTTGGTGGGAGGCGGGAACAGCATTTGCGGCGTGGCAGCGGGTGTGTGCAAGGAGAGAGAGGATCCGTGGAATTCGAGCTACGATCCAGACGATCCCAAGTACGACCCCAACGACGAGGCCTACAGCCCGAACTACGACGACGGGAACGGCAACGTCTACCAGTGGATCAACGTATACCCGATAAATCCATAGTAGAACCCTCGGCCGCCGGTAGCATTGTGCTCCCGGCGGCCATTCACGCGCCAACTGCATCGCGTGTCTGGTCGCGACCGAAACCAACATCCCGATTCATGTCGACAACACGCCGCGCGGTTCTCGATGCCGTCACTGCGACCCGGCACCTTCGTGCGTGATGCAACCAAGCCCGACCGGATCGAGTTCGGCGAGCTTGTCGACTATGCGACCGCAAAACACTGAGCATAAATGGTTTATGCTTCAGGACGCCGAAAAACGGAATCCTGGACCGCAGGGTCCCCGCTGTCGGTGGTCGAGCGTGCCATCGACGAGACCGCGGACAGCCAGCGCGGCCGCCAAGGCCCTCAACGTGTCCGAAGACGTGGTCGGAGGCAATCGCAGCCCAGGCAGACCAGATCATTTCCGCGGACGGCTACTTGCGGAAGGTAACAGTTCAGGCCCTGTGGAATGTTGGCACTGATTTCGTACTTGTACCTTTCGCTGTAATTTCGTACGCTCTGGGTGATGAAGCCGGAGCGCACGAAGCGATCGCCGCGTGACGATACGGCCCGGGCGGCCGCTGATCGCCAGGCGCGCGAGATTGAACGACTGCAGCGCGAGAACGACCGCCTGCGCGAACAGCTCGACGAACAGGCGAAGCGGATTGCCGATCTCGAACGCCAGCTCGCGCTTCGTCAGCAGAACTCCACCACGACGTCCAAGCCGCCCTCATCCGATGGCCTCGCAGGACGACAGCGTCTGCGGGGACGGCGCGTCAAGAGTCGCCGCAAAGCCGGTGGTCAGCCGGGCCATCCTGGCCACCATCGTGAGCTGGTGCCCCTTGAGCGGCGAGTCGCCTGGAGACGTCCGACTTTGAGACGCGGACGTAGCCGATCAGCCGGCGTGTCGCAAACGGCCGTTTAGGACCCACCGTCGAGGGCGCCGTCCGGCGCGCGACGCCGTGTGTCGTATCCCGTGTCGGATTCTATGTCGTGCAGACGTCAAGCGAAACAGCATGGCACGGCACCCAGCTCACGTACCGGCCAGAAACACCTTCGGAGTTCACGTATGACCGGTCACCGTGCAGCACGGTCTAGTACTTCTTCGGCCCACTGGTTCAGGCTCTTGCCGGACAGTTCCGCCGCGAGTGCGGCCTGGCGGTGTACCTCGGGGCTGACGCGAAACATCATCCGGCCCGAATAGGGCTTCTGGGGTTGCTTGCCGATCCCGGCACAGGTCTCGAGATAGTCCTCCACGGCCTCATGAAAGGCTTCCCGAAGGGCTTCCACGTTATCGGCGTAAAAGCCGACACCATCGCGGATGCCCGCGATCTGGCCGGTGAAAACCCTGTCATCGTCGTCATAGTCGATACGGCCCGAGTACCCCTTGTAAGTCATTGTGTTCGTCATGGTGTAATCCCCATCCTTTCCAAAAACGCGCGGGCGGCTCGAATCTGATACCGCTTGGCCTCCTTGGTCGGGTGCGGGCGGTGGAACGTTTCGACCTCGCCATCCTTCTCGAACCGCACCCGTGACCCCCGGCCAGGCGATCACCCTGACGTGCACCTACGTGACGATGTTCGCGTTGAAGGAAGCCGACAACGCGACTCCCAGGCAACCGTGGGAGCCGGAGGAGTAACAGATCAGGGTCCGGGCGCTCCAACATTCCAACGGAGAGTGGAACCGTGCCTGGGGTGCGACGAGGACGGGGAGTACACTATCTCCGGCGACACGCTCACCTTGGCTGTGGTGGAGGAGGGGGTCACATTGACATTGACGCTCGTGAGGATAGAGGAACGAGGGAGGAGTTGAGCGAGCGGCGAGTCCCATCAGCACAGGGTCCTATTCATCCAGCATCAGCGCAGGCGGACCGGGGTAAGTCTCGCCGTCATAGCGAAGCCGCTGCGCAGCCTTTGCCCATTCCTGCTCCGTGATCGCGGCGGGCACCACCAGCACTCCCGTCACTACCGGAGCATCTACCTCCGCGTTCACTTTCCGGGTGGACGGAGCGAGTGCGGGTTCGATTCGTTCCAGGATACGGAATGCCAAATCAGCGTTGCCCTCGTTCACCGCATTGAGCACCGCCAGTCGGCTCGCGTCGGCGACCTCATCCACCCACAGACGCCGCGCCTGCTCGCGGGCCTCGGGCCAGGTGGGCTCACCTTCCCAGCGCCGGCATGTCGTAAACGTGGCAGCCGCCGGAACCTCTCCGTGCGGAAGCACCGTGACGTTGCCGAGGAGCAGCCGCTCTATCCCACCTGAGCTACGAGGACAACATCCTTAAATCGAGAGAGGGCGAGAGGCGGAAGGACACCTCCGAGGGTGGGCTGCTCTTGTCGGGGTATTCGCAGCGGACGGTGAGGCGGGGATTGAGCGGCGGTCTCCGGCCCATGCTCAGGCTTGCTGGTGGCCTGATACGTCGGCTGCCGTCCATTCAACCTTTAACGCCTCCAGTTGGCGTTTGGCCTCAGCCACGATTTCTTCCTCCGGCGGAGGCTTGTCACGGTCTTGCCAAGACGTGCGAACCACCTCGCTTTTGCGGAACTGAGCCGCCTCTGCGGCCATGGTGAAATGAATCGCCGCGTCCTGCTCGTGAACAACGGAGGCGACCTCCTCGAGTGTTACCGAGAAGAACTCCCGCCGGAGGTTGATGAGGTTGAGGCGGCAGTCCGCGAATCGACGTTGAAGAACGTTCTCCAATCCGGGGGCGTCGTGCGAAAAGATCATCGCGTGGACATCGAAGGGAAACGGGACGCTTGCGTCGCCAAGCTCCTTTACCCGGTCCACCGGATCGAGGCGACGGGTCATGCCGATCTTGTACGTACCCTCCCCAAAAGACCCAATATTTGAGATCACGTAGACATGCCCAGACCTGGTCATCTGGGCTCTCGAGATCGCTCTTTCTTTATTCGCGTGTGCCTCCTCCAGCCGTCGCTCTAGCTCGGCGATCTTCTCAGCGAGCTTCGCCTGCTTCGCCCCCTCGGCCTCAGCGATCTCTGCTCGGGCCTTCTCCAGGGCGTCGCTGTATCTCACCTCTTCCTTCTCTGCCGCTTGCTGGGCCTTTTCGAGTTCCTTCTCGGCCTGGGCCTCTTCCCTCATCTGCGCCCGGATCTCGCGTTGCTCTTCCTTTTCAGCCTGCTTCTTCTCCTCGAGTTCGTGCGCAAGGTGGAGTTCCTGGATCTTCAACCTCAGGTAACCGGGAGTGATGAAGCAACTTTGGGATTCGCCAAGCTTGTTGATGGCTACAAATGCCTTTTCGATACGCTCCTCCATCCGCACGACGTTGTTGTAGCGAACGTTCGAGATCGCTGATCCACCCTCACCGTTGAACGCACGAAGTTGAAGTCTAAGTTGTCGGTTGACCATCTGACGCCCCTTGGCCTTGCTCCCTTCGACCTGCCAGTCCACCGGACAGACGGCAGCTGTTTTTTCCCGGATCATTTGCTTCTGGGATTCACGGATCTCACGAATAGCGTCCTTGTATTCGTCGCTCGTCCCGAAATCGAACTCGGTTTCGTAGAGACCGAAGGACTGCATTTCGACAGTATCCCGAACTATATCTAGCTGCTTCGTGAGGTCTTCCAACTTAGATACAGTCTGGGTGAACTCTCCCTCCCAGCGGGAGCGTTGCGTGCTCACCTCCTGCACCAGGGCTTCCTTCTCTTTGGCCAACTTGTCGCGCTCGGCCTCGATGTCGAGGACGTCTTTGAATCGGACCCGGAGCTGCCGGTAGCGCCCCCAGTAACGCAGAGCAACGAAGGCGAGTATTCCAGCTATGACGGAGAGGGTGACAACTAGCTGCATCTCAGACATCAGGTTACCCCGGAATTTGAGGGGCTGACGTGGAAGTCAGTCACGGGATCTAGCATCCGCTAAGACATCTCATTTTCGCCGCCGGGGGGGGGCGCGGCTGGTGAGTCCGCTACAGGGTGATCCTATGGCGGATTTCAAGGCTAGGCGCAAGCCAGGGTCGGTTCTTAGTTCTAGGGGATCGTCGGCCATGCGGTGAACGAGGGGGCGCTCCGAGCTGCTGACGTACACGCACCACACAACGTCGTCGGCGCTCGGGGCTCAGAAGTTTCCCTCGGCCACTTCCTCCAGGATCAGCTTGTCCAGTGTCAAGTCCGCCACTGCTCGCTTCAGGCGCCCGTTCTCGCGCTCGAGCTCCTTCAGGCGCCGTGCCTGGCTCACCCTCATCCCGCCGTACTCCCGCCTCCACCGGTAGTACGTCTGCTCGGTGATGCCGAGCTCCCGGCTGATCAGCTTCACGGATTTGCCGCGGGCCAGACCCACCTCTGCCTCC
This sequence comes from Longimicrobiales bacterium, assembly GCA_965226625.1. Taxonomy (GTDB): domain Bacteria; phylum Gemmatimonadota; class Gemmatimonadetes; order Longimicrobiales; family Gaopeijiaceae; genus UBA1138. The sequence goes on along the minus strand of CBDDDK010000003.1, from coordinate 573,808 downwards.
CGCAGTGCAGTGATGATCTGCTCCGGAGTGTGTCGCTTCCTTCCCATCCTGACCTCCTCGCTGAAAAGCTTCAGACCAGGTCGATCCTAACATTGCACCTGGTCTCGTTTCAGGGGGTCAGGTCACGGAGATGGCTGGCCAGGCTGCGGGTCCAGACCCTCTACATCGCGCCGGGCAGTCCGTGGGAGAACGGCTACAACGAGAGCTTCAACGGCAAACTGAGAGACGAGTTCTTGAACGGAGAGATCTTCTACACACTGCCCGAGGCAACGGTACTCGTCGAGCAGTGGAGGCGGCTGTACAATACCGTCCGACCCCATCGTGCCCACGGCGGACTACCCCCCGCCCCAGAGACGATAAAACCATCGCCCTGGTTCCTCAGGATGCCCCAACTCCAGGGACCACCGATGGCTCGGGGTCTAACATAGGAAGTGGTACCGCAACTGGGGGCACCTCAGTAGACGTTCGCGAAGAGCACGCCCGTCTCCTCGAGATAGGAGACCAGTTCCTCGAACGGGATCTCGGGACCTCCGAAGGGACGAAAGTGGAGATGCGCGTCGACGACCGCGGTCTGGGGCTCGAGGGCGCGGTCGTAGCAGGGGGCATCGCTGGTCTCATACAACTCCAGTGCCGAGGACGACACACAGCTGGCGACGGCGAGCAGGGCGCCCGTCAGGAGCCAGGGGACACGTCTAGCCGAGGACATCGATCGAGTCAGAGTCTCTTGAGTCGGGTGTGGGCGAAGTATGCTTGGAAGTGTGGGACAGACCCAACTTCGGTCAGCGACGGGAGAAGCCTCGCAATCGGCTCGTGGCCATCAGAAGACCGGCCCCGAAGGGTCGTCCAGCAACCCTCCGGAGCCGGCTGATCCGTCCGCTGGAGGATCGGTTTAGGCTACCACCTGTACCCCAGCTTGCCGTACAGGAAGGCCCCGTTGAAGCCGAAGGGCGTGAACTGGCCGTACCGGTTGCCGACGCCGTCGGCCGCGCCCGGGTACTCCTGCGGCTTGGTGTTCAGGACGTTCTGGGCCCCAAGCGTCAGCGTCCAGCGATCGTTGAAGGAGCGGGCTGTCTCCATGTCGAAGAGGACGCGCGCCGGATAGTCGATGGTATTGTCCGAGCTGCCCGTGTAGTAGGGAGTCTCGCCGTCGTAGTAGCCGCCCCAGTAGCTGCCGCGTACGAGCGTCCGCACGCCGTTGGGGAATGTGTGGTTGACGGCGACGTTGCCGCGCACGTTCGGGAGCCCCTCCTCCAGGATGCGGATGCGCGTGCCCGTGAGGGTGCCGGAGTTGAAGTCCGTCACCTGGGTCGAGGTCCAGTTCCAGGCGGCGGTGATGTTGGTGGTGGAACCGTTCGCTCCTTCCATCTGGTAGGCGGCCACGAGATCGATTCCCCGGGTGCGGGTCGCGAAGTCGTTGATGAAGAAGCGGAACCGCGCCAGCACCCCGCCCGGCCGGATGATGTCGTCGGCCACGAGCTGGTCGATCTCCGCCGGGGTGAGCTTTCGGTCGGCGCTCGTCGTAAGACGGTCGTTTACGTTGATCTGGAAGAAGTCGGTGGAGAGGCTGAACCGGCCGCGCTCGAGCACGGCACCCAACGCCATGTTCACCGACTTCTCCGGCGTGAGCGCTTCGCCGCCAAACTCTCGGGCCAAGAGGGATGTCGACGGAATCGTGCCGTTGTTGGTGAGGTCCATGATCTCGGGATCGTAGATCGTCGAGATGTTGAAGGCGTTCTGCTGGCCGGGCGTGGGGGCGCGGAAGCCGGTGCTGGCGCTGCCCCGCAGAGCGAAGCCCTCCGAGACGGTCGTCCGGACCGCGACCTTTCCGTTCACCGTGGTGCCGAAGTCCGAGAATCTCTCGACGCGCCCGGCGACGCCGAACGTCCACGCGCCTGCCGGATCCCGCAACTCGACGTCACCGTAGCCGGCGAAGTTGCTGCGGTTCCAGGTGCCCTCGGTGAGGGGGCCGAAGCCGGTGAAGCCGTTGGAGCCGGGGGTGAAGCCCTGGGTCGCGAGCGGACCCTCGGTCCACGAAGCCTCGTCGCCCGGGACGATCTCGAAGCGCTCGTTCCTCCATTCAGCGCCGCCGGCGACATTCACCCTTTCGTTCACGGCGTAGGAGACGTCGGCGTTAAAGTTGACCTCCTGCTGATCGTAGATTCCCGGATGGAAGTACGGTGTGCACGGCTGGTCCGGGACGGCGATCGAGGTGCCCTGGTCGCTGCATGGCTGGTTCGGCCCAAGCGAGGCGTTCACCGTGTTGTACATGTAGAAGTCCATGTTGAACTCTGACATCATCATCCGAGGCCGTCCACAACAGTCCACTAGCAGTCCCATAACATCCTGTATTGCAATGGTTTTGGCGTGACACACCCGGTAGAACTGTCTCTTGTGTTCCATTGGCATCCGGTGTATTCTTCTTTCTGTAGTGCTGCAATAAGTGATACACTACCAAAGAAGGAAGCCCATGACCAAGCGACCGAGGACACTCACCGCCGCGTTCGTTCGGACGGTCGGCCGACCCGGAGTCTACGGCGACGGACGCGGCGGGCGGGGGCTGAGTCTCCGGGTCCACCGGACGGCTAGCGGCCGGATCACGAAGACGTGGCGGCAACGCGTCAGGATCGACGGACGGCTCACCTCGATCGGGCTCGGGCCGTATCCCGAGGTGACGCTCGCCGAGGCCCGGCAGAAGGCGCTGGACAACAGCCGGGGCGTCCGCTTGGGCCAAGACCCGCGTGGAGGACGCGGCGTCCCGACGTTCGCCGATGCCGCCGAAAGGACCATCGAGCTTCATCGCGACGCGTGGAAGGCTGGGAGCCCGCTTCCCAAGCAGTGGGAGTCGACGTTTCGTCTGCATGCCGCCCCGCTGCTGGACAAGCCTGCGGACCGGATCACGAGCGCGGACGTACTCCGCTGCCTCACACCAATCTGGAACTCGAAGCCCGCCGCCGGGCGGAAGGCCCGGCACCGGATCTCCGCCGTCTTTCGCTGGTGCATCGGCCGGAACTACCGCCCGGACAATCCGGTGGACCGGGCGGTGGCGGCGCTGCCGAGGGTGAACGGCACCGGGCCGGAGCACTATCGCGCGCTTCCGGACAAGGAGGTCCGGGCGGCGCTCCGGGCGATCCGGCGGTTGGGGGATGGGCCCTCGGCGGCTGCGTTGTGTGTGGAACTGATCGTGCTGACCGCCGTTCGGGGTGGAGAGGCGCGCGGGGCGCGCTGGGACGAGATCGACCTGGAGGCGGCGAAGTGGACGATCCCCGCTTCGAGGATGAAGGCGCGCCGCGAGTTCGCCGTGCCGCTCAGCACGGGCGCGCTCGAGGTGCTCGAACGGGCGCGGGCGCTGTCGGGGGAGTCGCCGCTGGTGTTCCCGTCGAGGTCGGGCGGGCCGTTGGTCGTGAACGCTCCGGGGCGGGTGCTTCACCGCGCCCGTGTAGCCTCGACGCCGCACGGGTTCCGGTCGAGCGCGCGGTCGTGGATGGCCGAGTCCGGGGTTCCGGCGGAGGTCGCGGAGGCCTGCCTTGCCCACGTCCCGCGCAGCAAGGTCGTTCAGGCGTATCAGCGGTCCGACCTGCTGGCGCGCCGCGCCGAGGTTCTCCAGGCGTGGTGCGACTACGTCACGCAGCGATTGGCCAGCGATTCCGACGACCCGGGATCCTCCGCGCCGGGGGCTGTCTCACGCCCTTAGTAGGGTGCGTAAGCCAGCCCACGCAACGTTTAACGTCGCGGTCTGGCAAGGGGAGGCTCCGCCCCCCTTGGACCCCCTGGTTTCCGCGCCGGTGTCGGCGCGGCGGAGGGCGGGGGCCGCCTCCGGAACCTCGTCCCCGTTCGCGCCCATGGCTGTCCGGCGGCGGTCGGCGAAGCGGCGATTAGCCATCGCGGCGAACCCGTCGCCCGCGATCTTGCGCGCATCGGCGCGGGACATCTTCGGGGTCGAGGGGGCGGAGCCCCTCGTCAGCCCCTTTGTTCCCACAAAGGGTAGGCTGGCTTAGGCACCGTAAGGTGTTCTCAGCCAGCTCTGCGGACGCCTCCGAAACGCCTCTCCGGGCACCGCCCGGAGCAGCGGGCCAAAGTCTATCTCTCGCCCGCGAGATAGGCCGCCCAATCGTCCATCAGGCGACGCCGCCACTCGAACAGGTCCGTGCGCCGGTAGGCCTGCCTCGATTTTGTTCTGGACCACATGCGCCAGCGCCGCCTCGACGACTTCCTGGGGGTGGTCCGTCTCCTCGGCCGGACGACCGGAACCCATACGGCACCGCCGCGACACGGTGCTTCTGGAGCAGCTGGCGCAGCCGCTTGCGACGGTGGACAGGGAGGAAGATCGCTCGTCGTCTATCGTCACCACGCTCGACGGTGAGCTTGTGGTTGAGACGTCTGGGCATGGGTCGGCTACGGGACCTGGAGCCGAAGGAGAAGCCGCTACGCTATGAGTCGTGTATTCGCGGACAGGGGTCCCGGGGAACCGCGATTCCGGAAAACGCGGCAACGTGCCACACTCGCCACCTCTAAGTTTAGGTTCGGCCACCAGGTTGATCGCAAACGCGCTGCTCGCCAAACGCTAACGGACCCCGGAAGGCGGCTGGATCCACCTCCCGGGGTCGTCGCGTTGTCGGTGCGAAATCGGCGTCAGCGTCCACCAGTTCCGCACCGCTGCGTCCAACTACCAGCTGTAGGACAGCTTGGTGTAGTAGAACCCCCCGTTGAAGCCGAACGGGCTGTACTCGCCATATCGCTGACCGGAGTTGTCGGCGGCGAGGGGGAACTCGCCCGGATAGGTGTTCAGCGCATTCTGAGCACCGACCGTAAGTGTCCAGTTGTCGGCAAACGTCTGGGCCACCTCGAAGTCGAGCAGCTGGCGTCCCGGATAACGAGTCGTGACAACTTCATCGCCGGAGTAGGGCGCGTACCTCTCGAAGACGCCGTCCCAATGGCTGCCCCGCACCAGCAGGCGGGTCCCGCCCGGGAAAACGTGATTGACGGTCACGTTCCCTCTCACGAAGGGCAGCCCCTTCTCCAGCGCGTTCACACGACTGTCGTCCAGCGTCTCCGAGTTGTGCTCGGTCACGTTCGTGTTGGTGACGTTCCAAGCTGCGCTCACGGTGGTGACGCCCCGCTCGTTCTCGACATCGTAGGCGGCCACCACGTCGAGCCCCTGCGTCCTGGTCGAGAAGTCATTCACGAAGAACTGGAACTTATTGAGCACGCCGCCGGGCCGGATAATGCCGTCCGCAACCAGACGCTGGATCTCGTCGTTCGTGAGGTCGATGTTCCTGCTGGTGGTGAGACGCTGCGACACGTCGATCAGGAAGTAGTCCGTGGTAAGGCTGAAGTTGCCCCGTTGGAACACGCCACCGAAAGACAGGTTGACCGCATTCTCCGGCTCCAAGGGCCCTCCACCGTACTCTTGGGCGAGCGCCGATGTCGAGGGGATTGTACCGTTGTTGGTAAGGTCCTTGATGGCAGGATCGTAGATGGTCGAGATGTTGAAGGCGTTCTGCTGTCCGGGGGTAGGTGCTCGGAATCCGGTGCTGGCGGCACCTCGCAGCGCGAATCCGTCGGATAGGCTCACGCGTCCGGCAATCTTCCCTTTGACCGTAGTCCCGAAGTCCGAAAAGTGCTCGACCCGGCCCGCCACGCCGAGGGTCCAGGCGCCGTCCGGATCGCGGAACTCGAGGTCCCCGTATCCCGCGAAGTTGCTGCGGTTCCAAGCTCCCGCCGTGAGCGGCCCAAACCCGGTGAAGCCGTTGGAGCCGGGGGTGAAGCCCTGGGTCGCGAGCGGACCCTCGGTCCACGAAGCCTCGTCGCCCGGGACGATCTCGAACCGCTCGTTACGCCACTCCGCGCCACCCGCGATGTTGACCCGGTCGTTGACGGCGTAGGAGAGATCGACGTTGAGGTTGGTTTCCAGTTGGTCGTAGATTCCCGGGTTGAAGTACGGAGTGCAGGGCTGGTCGGGAACGGCCGGTGAGGTTCCCTTGTCGCTGCACGGCTGGTCGGGCCCGAGCGAGGCGTTGACGGTGTTGTACATGTAGAAGTCGAGGTTGGAGTTGCCAAAGGCCGCGCTGGCGTCCCACGACAACCGACCGCTGGTCCCTCGAAGCCCCACTACCGCGGAGGCGTCGGAGACATAGGATCCGAACTGCGGCGTAAACCCACCGGGGAACATCCTCTGGAAGGTGAAGCAGTTGGGATTGTCCAGGACCTCCTCCCACGCAGCCATGTCGGCCACGAGGCCGTCCACGACCCGGACTTCCGGACACCCGGCCGATTGGTCATCCACTCCGTCGGCGGCATCCAACATGTCGCCGACCAAGAGCTGGCCGGAGCCAGTGTTGAACACGCCGGTACGGGTGTTCGGATTACGGAAGTAGAAGCCCCCCTCGACTTGCTTGGACGCGTAGTTGCCGTGCCCGTAGAACAAAAGGTTGTCGCGGAAGGCGTAGGCCGAATTCGCCCACAGCTTGAAGTCGTTCGAGACCGTCGGCGACCCCCAGATCTGCGCGGGTGTGCGCACGTGGGGGCTCCCGGAGGCGATCAGCCTTTTGGCGTCGTTGCGTTGAACACCGCGATCGGTCGGATCGGCGTTGCCGTATTCGCCGGTCAGGTTCAGGAAGCCGGACTCTCCCAGCGGCAGGCCGAAGTTGCCCGACAGCGTGTACATGTCGCCGTCGCCCGGGAACAGGCCACCCTCCAGAAGCTCGGTTGTCTCGGCGAGCAGGTGCCCGCCCGTCTTGAGCTCGATCGAGCCGCCGGAGCGGTCGTTCTTGAGGACGAAGTTCATGACCCCCGCGATCGCGTCGGACCCGTACTGGGCGGCCGCGCCGTCGCGCAGGACCTCGGCCTGCTCCAGCGCGAGTCCGGGGAAGAGTGAGATGTCGGGGCCCTGCGCGCCGTCGGCGATGCTGTTGCCGTACCACACGATCACCGCAGAGCGGTGACGCCGCTTCCCATTCACGAGCACCAGCGTGTGGTCGGGCGAGAGGCCGCGCAGGTTGGCTGGCCGCGAGAAGGTGGCGGCGTCACTGATGGGCTGGGTGTTGACGTTGAAGGAGGGTACGACGTTGCGCAGCACGTTTGCGAAGTCGACGTCGCCTTGGTTGATGATCTCGCTGGCGGGGATGACGTCCACCGGAACGGCCGACTCCGTCACGGTGCGCGGTCGAGCGCGGGTTCCGATGGCCGTGATCCCGCCGAGGATGACCGCCTCCACGGACAAGGCCACATCGAGGCGGGACTCCGAGCCAGCTGTGACCGTAACCTCCTGCCTCACAATGGCGTACCCGATGAGCTGAATCTCGACCATGTGGGTGCCCGCGGGCACGCCCCGGACTTCGAAGGCACCGTCGTTGTCGGACAGCGTTCCGACGGAAAGGGCGTAGATGAAGACTTGGGCACCCGAGAGGCCTTGGTTGGTGGCATCGTCGCGGACGGTGCCCGCGATGGTGCCATCCTGCGCAGCCACCAAGGTGGGCAGAACCATCGTTAGGGACAAACCAAGAAGTACCCATCGTGGGGTGATGACTAGGGCAAATTTCATCGTGAAACTCTCCGAGCTAGAAGATAAGTCGGCTACGGCACAGCACGGACCATGGGCAATACAGGACGTCCTCTGGTGCTTGGGAAGCACTTGCAGCATGAAGAATGTTCCATGTGCACCCTTCTACGGGAGGACGACCAGACCACTTGGCGAAAAGTAGGGACCTTATAGACGGGTTCCAGAAAGTATTAGGCCTGTGAAGGCCGCGATACCCCGGTTCCGAGCACGGTGCTCCGAGCTAGCCCGGCGGTGCCTCGTCGTCCGTGGCCATCCCATTCGATCCGGCGAAATCCCGCTCATATTTGCATATCCGAAGTGGTACACGTAGCATTGCAAGCGGCCATAAATCGTTATATGATCGTAGTTTACGGTCGTCCCCGATTAGTCCATGTTGGATTTGCCCCAGCTGGCGCTGGCGTCCCAGTCCAGCTGGCCCCGGGTGCCCCTGAGGCCGGCCACTGCGGAGGCGTCGAGCACGTATGCGCCGAACTGCGGCGTGAAGCCTCCCGGGAAGATCTTCTGGAAGGTGAAGCAGTTGGGGTCGTTTAGAACCTGGTTCAACGCCGCGCGATCGGTCACGACGCCGCCGTTCACCCGTACCTCCGGGCAGCCGGCCGAACCGTCCAGCACTCCGTCGCGCGCGTCGATCATGTCGCCGACCAACAATAGCGGAACCTGCAATATATCACCTTCCGGGCCGGTAACCGGTGTCCCGTTAACTAGTGTACTGTCCCTGCTGGTCCCGAACACGCCGCTACGGGTGTTCGGATTCCGGAAGTAGAAGCCGCCCTCGACCTGCTTGCTTACGTAGTTGCCGTGTCCGTACAAGAAAAGCGCGTCGCTGAACAGGTAGCCCGTGTTCGCCCACAGCTTGATTTCGTCGGATACCTGCGGGGAACCCCAGATCTGCGCGGGAGAGCGCACGTGCTGGTTGCCGGCCCCGACCAGCGCGAGCGCGTCGTTCCGTTGCACGCTGCGGTCGGTGGGATTGGTATTGCCGTATTCGCCGGTCAGGTTGAGGAACCCGGTCTCCCCGAGAGGCAGACCGATGTTGCCCGCAATGCTGTACATCTCCCCGTCGCCCGGGATCGGATCATCCTGGAAGGGTTCGCTGGTCGTCGCGAACAGATGTCCGCCTGTCTTGATCTCGAGGGCTCCGCCGGAGCGGTTGTTGTTGAGCACGAAGTTCATCACCCCCGCGATGGCGTCGGAGCCGTACTGCGCCGACGCACCGTCGCGCAGCACCTCGGCCTGCTCCAGCGCCATGCCCGAAATCAGTGCGATGTCAGGGCCCTGCGACCCGTCGGCCAGGCCGTTGCCGTACCAGGTGATGACCGCCGTGCGGTGGCGGCGCTTCCCGTTCACCAGAATCAGCGTGTGGTCGGGGGCGAGCCCGCGCAGGTTGGCCGGGCGCGCGAAGGTGGCCGCGTCACTGATGGGCTGGATGTTCACGTTGAACGACGGCACCACGTTGCGGAGCAGGTTGGCGAAGTCGGTGTCGCCCTGGTTGATGATTTCCGCGTTCGTGATGACGTCGACGGGGACGGCTGATTCGGTCACGGTGCGTGGCCGGGCCCGCGTCCCGATGGCGACGATGCCGGCGAGCGCGATGGCTTCCTCGCTGATGGTCACGTCGAGCTGCGTCACCTGGCCGTCCGCGATGCTGACCTCCTGGCGCTCCGTGGCGTAGCCGATCAGCCTGACCTCGACCACATGGGTGCCGGCGGGAATGCCTCCAATCTGGAAGGAGCCGTCGGCGTCGCTCAGTCGGCCGATGGAGAGGGCCGAGATGAACACCTGTGCGCCGCGCACCCCCTGGTTGGTGGCACCATCCCGAACCGTGCCTTCGAGGGACCCCTGGGCGTGGCCCGTGACGGGGAATGTCGCAAATAGCAACAAAATAGTCGCTATGCACCCGAAACGAGTCCAGTTTCCGGCAGGATTCATGCGATGCCTCCTTTTGTCGGTGATGCGACGATTTTCGAAGATCAAATCCGCCCGAGACCGAGCTAGTGTATCGGCGCTTAAGTGTGATGGGCATGACGTGAAGCGGGCGTTATCTTTCGTGCATGACCAAGATATCATGGCAAAGGTCACTCGTGCTAATGCCACTTTAGCGGCGGTACACTAGGGTCGTTGTCTCGACCATCGGAAGGTGTCTCTGCCTGACCAAACCGGCTAGTCACGTTGTTGCCGAACAGAAAGACAAGAAACGTTTTAAGTATCCCAAGGACCCAATCAGGGTCGTCGGCACACGCCACGACGCGTTACGCTTTCGAGATTCGACTCCGGTCCCTGACTCGTGATCTGGGGGACCAATCTACTGTCCACGAAGAAATCGGGGGCAGCTACCACCCATCCCTGACTCGTGATCTGGGGGCGGATTCGCCACGTCCGAGTCCAGAGAACCACTATCCTCACCGGCATCCGTCAGTTGTGGGGGACTCATGTCATCGGTGTGTCTCTTCAGGGGCATGAACGCTCTCCAAACATAGCCCCTGCTCCATCAGCATGGACACCGTATCCAAGGAACACCCCGCATGAGGTTTGTCCCGGGGCCGGGACAGGCTCCTTGGTCTCCCGCCGGAACCTGGAGAGTCCTTCCAACTCCCATGGAGCTCGCCGCCCCCGCCAACCCCCGCGCGATAAGCACGAGAGGAACGCGCGCGTTGAGGAAGGGGACGCGGGCGGTGCTCGGACAAGCACCGGTGCTTACCCGTTGGCTGGGTGGCGTGACACCGGGTCGGGAGGGCACGGGCAGTACGGATCGGTGGCATGACCGACCCCACGTTCAGCTGCTGGGCTTCGTGCGCCTCGGGCGTGTGAGCGATCTGGAGCGGACATCCGCTGATGACCAGGAGCGCGGCCCTCGACGAATGGCGGCCTCGCCACTCCACGGTGCGACTCAAGATAGCCAACGCACGTCGAGCCGGAGCACCACCCGGCGGTGCGCGTGAAACCGTCGCCTGCTAATGTTGGCGGCTGGCGATTGGGCTGTCTGGATAAGGAACGCGGCACAACCCAGTAACACACATGGAGTCCACGAGCAGATCAACGCCCCCGGTGGTACGCATCGTCGTTTGCGGCTGGACCTATTGGCAGCGCCAGTCGGACAACCGCGATGCAGCCCGCGCGATGCTGTCGGATGCGTTCGCGTCCAATCGGTGGCCCTCCGGCTTGGCCACCGTCGCGGTCACTCCAGGCGGGTTCATCCGAACAGGCCTGCCGCGCGACTACGACGGCGCCAGGGGATGGGACTCGAAGGAGCACGACCTACTCAAGCTGATTCCGTATGCGGAAGCGGCGGTCGAGGCGGTGGTTCAGGGGGAACTCCTACAGAAGGCAAGACAGCGAACGCGTTTCCTGACGCTTGGCGTCGACCTGAACGTCGGGTGGCACAAGGAGGAGCGGATACGAGACAATCATCACTGTCGGTCCGCCTGCCCGCAGGCGTGTACGCACGCGGAACTGGTGGCCGTCCTCGATACGGCTTCCGGTAAGGTGGTTCACTGGACCGGCAAGTCCTATCCGGTGGATTCGCAGCAGCACACGCTGGTCCATGTGACGGACCTCCGCTCGCATCTCCTCGACACCGGCTCTGAGAGTATCCTCGTCTTGGGCTGCCACGACCTGCACCTTTTCAGCGGCCGAGGCAGGCCGTCAGCATACGGACCCACGCCCAAGGAGATCCGCCGACAGCGCATGGGTGAACTGGCCGGCAAGTTTAGGCCGACGATGATCCTGCATCATCCCCACTCGACCTACTCGCCAAGAGTCTGGGCAGGCGCATGGAGCGCAACACGATCAGCCCTGCCAAGCACGCGTATCTGGGCATCAGGCATTGCTTTCTGCGGAAACCCGCAACCCAGACTTAGGTGGCAACCCTGGCAAACGCTGGACGCCACCCGATCCGCCACGGCATCGGAAAACGCGGTCGTTGACGTGGTGATCAACGGCTGCGGCTGCTTGGCGGAGCTGTGACGACGGGGGACCCCGCGGCGCTACGAATGTGTCTAGGGCGTGCCTCGGAGTCGAGAACCGGGAAGACCTCACATCGCTGCCTGATCCACGATGGTTCGCGTTAGATTGAGTTGCTTTCGCCATCGTAGAGAAAGTTTCGCCTATTTTGGTGAGCGCGGCGGTAGGCGAGACGGCGACGCTTAGTGCCACGGTCATAGACGTGAATGGCCACGACTTCCCGCTGGCCGAAGGGGACATCCTTTGCCGTGTGGAGGCTGGCACTCGACGGCGTTTGGCGGAAGCGTCCCGACGGCACGTGCGTGGGCACGTGGTGACGGTGTGACCGTTCGGTCGTGCCGTGGTATTGACGTCCCGCGCAGGCCATACGGCGTCCGCGCACCACGCCGACCGCCCGCCCGACGACCTGTCGCTCTGGTTGCCATGGTCGATGGGCGAGGACCGCAGACGCGACTGCCTGCTGGTGAGAGTTGAGGCCCGGAGGCCGGACCGCTTCGTTGACCACCGCGCCCGCTGCGGCGCTCAATGGCCTTCCCGCCAAGGGATTCCTGGATCGGGAGCGACCCCAGGAGGGCGGGGGCCCGCGTGTGAAAACGCACACGGCCCCGCGCCCGCACCAAGCCCTCGGAGCGGGGGGTCGCTCCCGTCCCGGTCGGCGCGCCTGGTGCGTCCCCACCGACCGGGTAGCACCGGGCGTAACCGCAACAACCGCAAAGGAATCGCGAGCCATACCTCTGTGAATCGCGACCGGGGTCATCTGTGAATCGGCCCCCCACGTCGTTTTCACACTCCGCTACTGTGTGAATTCTATAAATAGTTGTTAATCAAATAGATAGCGTAACCCATATGTCTACTATCCCCTTATTACACCCTTCTTTATGAACGGGAATCCACCCGACCCTAGAGGACATTCGCGGACAGGTTGTAAGGGAATGACAATGAGCGGTAGCGGTCCCATCAACCGGCACCGCGCCGTGCCTCATCCGCCTCTGACCCGGTCTGGAAAGCGTCGGGCCAGCCGCTGTGGACTTCGATGACCTCGTCGATCTCGGCCATGATACGGATGGTCTCGTTCAGGGCGACGACGATCTTCTGATAGTGGGCGATGTCCTCGTCCGAGAGCGTGCGGCCCTTCCGGTCCTTAAGCCACTTGTGGCAGACCTGGTAGCCGCCGATTTGGAAGTCCCAGACCTCTGCGGGCACGCCTTGGAACCCGATGGTACCGGGCTTCGTCGCGCGGTGGCCCTCGCGGGCGCTGGTCTTGCCAGCGTCGAGCCAGACGGTGCCGTTCGACCAGCCGACGCGGCCGACCTCGGGGTTCTTCGGGCCGGTATAGGTGGTGATGGGCTTACCGAGCTTCAGGGATTCGAGCAGGTGGAGGGCCAGCAGGTGATGGCCCGCCTCCGCCAGCCTTCGGAAGAGGCCGACACTTCCGGGCAGCGGCACGCGGGGGAAGTCGAGCTTGAGTTGGGCCTCGTAGCGCTCGCGGTAGCCGTGGCTGTGGAACACCCCATAGATGTGTGCGAGGACATCCTCTGGGCCGAAGGTCTTCCGCAGATCGCCGCGGCCGTCGCTGACGAATCGCAGTTTGGTGGCGGCTGCAATCCGCTCAACGAACACCGAGTCCAGATTTGGCGTTCGGCCGTCCTTGCCCTTGGCCCAGCGGCTAAACAAGGACCCGTCGGCTTTGCCGACTCCGGGATAGAGGTAGATGGGAAACGTCGCAGACTGCGTACTGGCTTCGCCGCACTTCGCCTCAACAATGGTCTGGCTACAGAAGAAGTGGTTAGGTTGCGTGAACTTGTTGCTCCTAGCCGTAATAACCGCGTAGTTCTCTCCCGCAAGCATGTGTGGCATGGCCTCGGTCCGAGGCCAGTCCACCATCCACGGCACGTAGTACATCTCCCGGATGTCGAACGGGCGATACAGCACAGGCGCGTACCGCTCATCCCACTGATCGTCTTCACGGATCTTCCGCCGGGCCGCAGGCAGCTTCCATCCGCGTGAGTCCCCGGGCGGATACTTCTTCGAACCCTTCCCGACGAAATACTTCCTACGGATTTCATCATCAGACAGCGAGTTCGAGCGGAGGTCGGCGATCCGGCCTCGGAGGGCCTCCCGGTCGAAATCGATGACGAAAGCATCGCGCGCCGTGACGATTCCGGTCACGTTGACGGCCATCACCTCGTTGATTGCAGGCCAGGCGTAGTAGGCGCCCGTTCCCGCGTCGTCGAAGGGCTCGAAAAGATGGAACGGCGGGCCTGGCTCCAGCCGCACCCATTCGGTGTCGGCGGAGCCGTGCTCCAATAGCCAGTGGTACTTCTGCTCACGTTCGCCCCAGAGATCGGCGTGGCAGGCACATCTGTTGGCTGCGGCAGCCTTCGTGAAGAGCCCGATGGCCACGCCCTGCTGGATGTCGAACACGTTGACATCGCGGCCACCCGCCGGTGGAGCTTCCTTCTTCTTGAGGTTCCCGTGGAGGTCGAGCACGTGGATTCGACGGAAGGACTGCATGAGCGACCAGCGCATCCCACGAAACGTGGGGTTGTCGAGGTAACCGTGGTTGCTGATGTATGCGTGCACCCCCGCACCCGTGCCGTCGAGCAGCCACTGCGAGAGGCGGATGAACTTCACGTAGTCGTCCTGGAGCCACACCTTGCGCTCGCCGAGCGGCTTGCCGTCAACGTGGTAGTAGCTGGAGGTCGCCGTTCCATCTGGCAGCTGACCCTTGAGAAGACCGTCGATCCACGGACCCATGTTCGACGAAAGGCCTGAGTAGGGCGGATTCCCAATCACCGCCGTGAACCGCCGCTTCCGCTTGATCTCGTTGACCGCCTCGGCCTCATGCGCCAGCGCCGGCAGGAAGTCGAGCGTGAGCTGCCCTTCGCCCGGCGGCTCGAGCGCGTTCGTCAGGTACACCTGCGCGCGTTCGTCGCTTTCGAAGCGGTAGCCGGTCTCGAAGAGCTTGAGGCCGATCTTGAGGTGCGCGATGGCGTAGGGAGCCATCAGGAGCTCGTAGCCGTGCAGGCGCGGCAGTAGGTGCTTCGGGACATACTCATTCCAGAGCTCCTGGATCTTCTGCACGCCGTGGCCCTGCGACTTCCACTTCTCGACCATCGTCTTGTGGATGAGGTCGATGACCTCGACGAGGAAGGTGCCGGTGCCGGTGGCCGGGTCGAGGATCTGGACGAAGGCCTGGTCCGGCGGGGTGCCGTCCGGGACCTCGAGATCCCTTTGGCGCTTTGCCATCTCGCCCCATGTCGTGACGTCGGCGAAGCCGTCCTCGAGCCCGAACTCCGTGCGAAGAAGCTCGTCCACCGAGCGCACGATGTAGGAGACCACCGGGCGGGGCGTGTAGAAGACGCCCCGGCTCACCTTCTGCTTCTTGTCGTAGGCGGCGAGGAAGTGCTCGTAGAAGTGGATGACCGGGTCTTCCTGCGGGTTGAGGTCCCCGAAGTCGCGGACGACGGCTTCGATGTTGGCATGGTCGAGCAGCTCCACAACCTCGGAGACGCCCAGCTCGTCGAAGTCGATGCCTGGCCCGCCGGCCTTGCCGCGGCGACCGCCCACGCGCAGGAAGGTTTCCATCAGCTCCCGGAGGAACGGGTTCGTCCGCATGTGTGCGGCGAAGTCGTCAGCGGTGCGCCGCGCGGGGTCGGTGATGCGGGCTGAGAGCAGGCCGTAGGCGATGGTCTGGGCGTACATGTCGGCGAAGCCAGCCCCGTCCAGGTCGTGGACGAGCGCGGTCTGGAACGCCTTCATGAGCTTCGTGAGCGGGCCGGTCTCGGTCTCGATGGCGAGCGCCGTCCGGATGCGGTCGCGGATCGCGCGGGCCAGCTCGGCCAAGCGCTCGGAGAGCTCCTTCGAGGTGGTGATGACCTCGCGGTGGCGCAGCTTAAAGGCGTCGCGCCAGCCCTCGCGCCAAGCGTCGGTGTCTTCCTCGTCGTCGGGCCAAGTGAGATGGTCGCTCAGCTCCCGGGCGACGGCGTCGAGGTGGAGCGGCGTGTCGAGGTTGTCCCAGCCGAGTACCTTGAGGGTGGGCAGGTCGTGGCCGTCCCGGGGCTGCGAGAAATGCGCGAAGGCGATGCGGCGCTCGTCGCCCTCGCCGTAGTTGGAGACGAACAGAAGGTCGTCGGCGGCCCAGGCCTGGCGCTCGGACTTGTTGGCCGAAGTGCGCTTCTTGAGCGCCACTTGGCCGAGGATGCGGCGCAACGCCACCACGGGCAGGCGCTTCGGCTCGAACTTGACGAAGAAGATGCCCCAGGGCTGGCCCGACACGAGCGGGCGCAGGCGTTTGATCTCCTGGATCTTGGCCGCGTTCTTCGTGTCGATCCCGAGCTCCTCCGGGGTGTACTCGAAGGTCAGCTCTTCGAAGTTGTCCGAGTCGATCGGCCAGCCAAGCTCGTCGCGGAGGTAGGCCACGAGTTGGTCGAAGCGGCGGATGCGGGCGAGGCGTTCGCGGTGGTCGGTCGGCATCGGTTCAGCCCTCGTTTAGCTCCATCCAACAGCGCAACCGGGGCTTGATGCCGACCGGGGCATCCACGCGCTTCAGGTAGCTGTTCTTGATGTGTTTCTCGATCCGCTTGCGGATGTCGAGGAGCGTCTTCTCCTCCGTGGTGCAGCGCCGGAGCGTCTCGGGCTTCGATCGGATGTTCGCAACGATCTCGCCCGGCTCCTCGAGGATGGTCTCGCGGTGGAGGTCGTACAGGTACCAGCGGGTGGTGCCGGCATCCTCGGTGAATTCGTTCTTCTCCTTGTCGAGGGCGGGGAGCGCGTAGCAGAAGAAAACACCGCGCACGCCCCTCCCCGGGCGCTTGCGGCCGCTGAAGATCGCGCCGGGGAAGCGAGCGAGGCGCGCCTCCAGCTCCGGGTCGGCCTGGATCAGCGCCTGGTACTCGAGGTGCATGTCCTCCACGGCCGTGCGCGTGCCCTCGTAGGCATGGTGGAACTCCTTCAGCGCCGCGTAGTCGTCCTCGGGCGTGAGAAGCTTCCGGCCCTCGATGCCGAGGGTCTTGGAGATGAGGAGCGTCTTCTGCGTGACCTTCGTGTAGAGCGAGAGGATCTCGTTCAGCTCCTCGGGCGGGAGAAAGTTCCAGAACCAGACCTTGCCGCGCGAGGCGGCCGCCTCGGGATGGTCGGCGACAAGCCGCTCCTCGATCTCGGGATTCATGCGCCGGTCCACCCGGCCGATGCGCTGCATGAGGCGCACTGGGTTCCAGTGGATGTCGTAGTTGATCATCCGCGAGGCGTCCTGGAGGTTCAGTCCCTCGGAGAGGACGTCCGTGGAGATCAGGACGCGGATTTCCTCGCGGCCTTGCTCGGCGAGCTCCGGGGAGGAGAGGCCGTTGTAGTAGGGTGCGAAGCGCTGTATGACGTCTGCACGGTTCTTCTTCGTGGCACTGTCCACCTGTTCGACACCCTCGATACCGGCCTCCTCCAGGTGACGCTTGAGGTAGCGGGCCGTGTCGGCGAACTCGGTGAAGATCAGGATTTTCTGGTCGGCCAGCGCCTTTGACCTAAGCAGGCGGATGAGCTTCCAGAGCTTGTCGTCGTGCTTCTGCTCGAACTTCCGGGCCTCGTCCAGGAACTGCACCATCTGGTCGAGGTCGAGGAAGGCCTCGGGAATCATCTCCTTGACGTCGTACGCGGCCCGGTCGAGGTGCTCGACCGCGTCGAGCATCTCTTGGGGGACGATGTCTTCGTCGTCCGCCTCCTCGCCATCCTCGCCCCAGAACTCGAGCTGGCGTTGGACGGCGTAGCCCAGGACATCGGCGTTCTGCGCCTTCCAGCGCTCGAGGCGCTTCTTCTCTGCGTCGCTCTCGCTGTGAACCTCGATGAAGGCGAGCAGTTTTTGGAGGAGGCGGTCGCAGGAGAGCTCGAAGGCGGCGACGGAGCTCTCGAAGCGCTTGAGGAAGTTGGTCCGGATGAGGCCGATCACCTGTCTCTGGCGGTTCTCCTCGAACGGGTCGATGTCCTTGTCCGGTCCCCTGTACCAATGCAGGGGGTAGTACATCGGCAGCGTGAAGAGCGGGCTCTGCTTCGCGAAGGCCTTCTCGAACAGATCGAGCATCCGCCCGTAGGTTTTTCGGATTGAGTACGCCGCTACGTGAGGGTCCCTCCGCTCGGGAAAGGCTGCTGCTTTACCGTATTCCCGAATCTGGCTCTCGCGGGCGTAATCGCGGCTCCGCTGGACGACGAGCTGGCGGAAGAATGCGTCGGTGAAGAGGATCCCCTCGGCTTCGGTCATGTGCTCGGCGGCATCCGCCTCGTCCTGCCCCACACGGCTGCGAAGCGTCTTTTCCATCTGGCTGAAGTGCGCCCGCAGGTTGTTCACGCCGATCGTGCGTGCGAAGTATGCCTCGTCGCGACGCGTGAAGAGCTCGGTCATGTGGCGAAAGTCGCTCAGGCGGTTGTTGATGGGGGTGGCCGTCAGCATGAACACGGTCTTGGGACGCTCCGTGCTGTCGAGCAGCTCGAACAGGCGGGAGTAGCGCGACGGTTCGATTCCCCTGTCGGGGTCGCCCCGGCGGCCCGGGTTGCGGAAGTGGTGCGCCTCGTCGATGACGAAGACGTCGGCCAGTTCCGCAATGCGCTGGAAACGCTCCGGGAAGTCTCCCTTTCGACCGAGGTCGGTGTGGCTGAAAACGGCTAGGTTGCTGAAGTCCGCGCCTCCGCCAACACCACCGATATGCGGAAGCCACCGACGCAGGTGGGGCTCCCATACCCCCTCCTTGGTCGCCTTCGGTGCGAACAGTGCGACACGCTTGCCTTCGTGAAGGATGAGTCGTTCGATCAGCATCAAACCGACGAATGTCTTGCCGAGACCCACGCCGTCACAGAGGAACGCACCACCGTGCTGCCGGGCGATCTTCATGAGCGCCCAGTACGCCTCCTGCTGATAGCGATCGAGGTGCGGGAACATGCGCGAGCGTGTCTCGTCCCACTCGGTCGCGGTCAGCTCGTGTCCCCGGAAGAACTGCTGTAGGGCCTTTGCGTAGACCTCGAATGGGGAATACAGGTGCGTATGGCGCGAGATCGTCTCGATGACGGCCTCGGTGACCCCGCTCGCCTCGTTCCAGTGCGTCTCGAACCACTCCTGGAGCTGCGCGACCTCGCGGGCGCTCTGGATCTGTACGTTTAGCTCGATGTTCTTTGTGAGACCTGGCCGCGTGAAGTTGCTGGAGCCCACCAGCGCTTGGGCGCCCACGACCTCGAGTTTTGCGTGGGTGATGTAAGCCTTGGCGTGGAACTTGTCCTTGCCGTAGACACGGCATTCGATCTGCCCGGAGCGGAGCGCATCGAGGATCGCAGGGACGCCGTGCAGGAAGGGGTTCGGCTCCTTGTCCTCCTCGATGCTTTCGTCGAGCCGGCCGAGCGCGTGTGCCCGGACCGCTTCGAGAATGGCCTTCCGAGTCCGATGGGTGGTCTCGGCACCCATCAGGATCCGGATCTTGCCGAGCCCCTGCCATTTGCCGTCGAGGGTGAGCAGAGCGCCGATCTCGAAGTATCCGGTCGCGATGTCGAACGCCTTCGCGATGCTGGACCACTCCTCCAAGTACCGGAGCCCGGTCCAGCCCGAGACACTGTTGTCGACGATGAAGAGCCCGCGGCCCTTGGAGTCAACGGTCATGACGCTTCCCTTCGCACCTCATCCGCCTTGTCGACGACGCGCTGACGAACCGTGTCGGGAATCCGGTTCCAGCGCACGCCGGCGCCGGAATGCCGGTCGGCCAGTCCCGCCACACCCCTGTCCTGAACCAGCCGTAGAATGTGCTGCGGCGAATCCCCAAATCCACCCGGACCGCCTTCCACCAAGCCGACAGATGCGAACTGTACAGCCCCGCGCGCCGCAGCAGCCAGCCGATCTCTCCCGGCGTCTCGCACGCGTCCGCGCGCTCGACAAGCGAGAGCTTGTACTGCGGTGTGAAGC
Organism: Longimicrobiales bacterium; assembly: GCA_965226625.1. Classification (GTDB taxonomy): domain Bacteria; phylum Gemmatimonadota; class Gemmatimonadetes; order Longimicrobiales; family Gaopeijiaceae; genus UBA1138. The sequence continues at coordinate 554,360 of CBDDDK010000003.1, read as the reverse complement.
GCTGCCTCGTCGCCTTCGCCGAAATCTCCGGGTCCGGCCCGGCTGCCGGGCTTCGGTTGCCATGCACCGCCTGAGGAGGGCGTTCCATTCATTTCCATTCTCTCTCTTGGTCCCATCCTTCATCTCTCTGCCTCGGCCTACTCTAATCCCTTTCGCCTTTCGTGTCTCGCAGGGTTGGCAGAGAGAGGCGCTCCGGGAGCAGTTCAAGCCGCCGCTGGCGGCGCCTGGTCCGGCTCTCGGACGTGGCTGGACCTCTTGGAATATCGCCTCGCTTTCCGTTGTTGACACCGCATAAGGCGGGCTCGTCAATATACGGGTATGGCGATTTTGACGGCCCAGTGTTCCGAGCGTCGGCGGGCGAGTTTGGCCGCTACGGCGGGAGAGCCAGCCTACCCTTTGGGGCCACGCTTCGCGGGTCCCCGGCAGGGGCTGGCGGGGGGCTGTGCCCCCTCTGACCCCCCCAACGGCAACGGCACATGAGGGCCGCTGGCCGCGACGTGTGGGTGAAGATCCGCGCCAGCGGGGCGGAGCGTGCCGAGTGGCACGCGAAGGCGCGCTCCGCAGGCTTGACGCTGTCGGATCTGGTGCGCCGGTCGGTGGGCCGGGTTCGCCCCTGGACCGTGGCGCACGCCGAGGTGGAGCGAGAGCGGACCCGCGAGCTGGCGCGCATCGGGGCGAATCTGAACCAGATCGCCCGCTGGGCCAATACCTTCAAAGCGAACGCCGAGACCGTCGAGATCGTCGCCCACCTGGTCGCCATCGAGCGGGCGCTCGCGGCACTGGCCCCCGTCGGGAGCCCCGATCCCGATGCACATTAAATTCCTGGCCCGCGGCACCGGCTCGGCCCGGGCGGCGGCCGATTACCTCCTCGGGGCGCGGGACGCGACGGGGCAACTGCGCGAGGGCGTGGAGATCCTCCAGGGGGATCCCCATCAGGTCGCCGCGGTGGCCGACGCGCTGGCATTCGAGCACAAGTACACGTCGGGCGTGATTGCCTGGGCACCGGACGACACTCCGACCGACGCGCAGATCGGCGCGGTCATCGATACCTTTGAACAGACGGCCTGGGCGGGGCTCGAGCCCGACCGCTACGCCTGGGCGGCCGTGGTACATCGGGAGCGCGACGGCGGCGTTCACGTGCATGTCCTCGCCGCGCGGTGCGACCTCGAGACCGGCCGGAGCCTCAACATCGTGCCGCCGGGCTGGCAGAAGACCTTCGACCCGCTCCGCGACGCTTTCAACGCCGAACAGGGCTGGAGCCGGCCGGATGACCCGGCGCTGGCTCGGGTGCAGCAACCCGGGCACCGTGCCTACGTCGAGGCGGCGCACCTGCGCGCCGGCCTCGCGCTCGAGCCCGCCCCCCGTGACCTGATCCGCGACTACCTGCTCCAGCGTGTCGAGCACGGCACGGTACGGAATCGGGCCGATGTCGTCGCCGCCCTGCGGGAGGCGGGCCTGGAGGTGCCGCGCCAGGGCCAGGACTACCTGACGGCCCTGGATCCCACGACCGGGGACCGATGGCGTCTGAAAGGAGAGCTATACGCACATGACTTCAAACGCGAACGACTTGACCGAGCGATTGCGGAGACGGCTGGAGACCGAACGCCAGGCGATCGAGGAATTGACCGCGAGCGAGCTCGAGCGGCTCGGCGGGAACTCGCGGCGCGTCGCGAGCAACGCGCTGCGTACCATCGAAGCCGATACGGCGGTGGCGACCGGGCGGATGCGCGCCCTCCTGCTCAAGGCCTGGCTCCGGCCCCTGGTGGTCGGCCTGAGCCTCTGGCTTAGCATCTGCGGCGGGAGCTGGGCGACGATGCACTGGCTGTCGACGCGCATCCAGGCCCGGATCCAGACGGCCGCCGCCCTCGATCTGGGCATCGAGGAAGCCCGCCAGACCCTGACGCGGCTCGAGGCGGCCACCTGGGGGATCACGCTCCGGGAGATCGAGGGGGAGCGGTTCGTGGTGCTGCCGGCCGGCGCGCTGGCCGATCCACCCTTGACCGTGGGCGCCCGGCCGGCCTTGAAGCTGTCGAACAAGTGAACGAGTTCTATGACCGCGTTAGAACAGCAGTTGACGAAGGCCTTGCGGGCATGCGGTGGCAGATGTGCATCCTTTTGCTCGCATTGAACTTACGAGCGTGACGTGCCGGATTCCCGCCAATTGATTCCCGCTAATTGGGTTCAGGCCCGAATTCTGCGGCGGTTGTCGAGCGCGTTCCTGAGCTGGTCCTCGTCGGCGTGCTGGTAGCACTGGAGCACTGTTCTGGCCGTCTTCCAGCCCCCAAGCTCGCACAGCACCTTGAGCGGCTGGTCCATGAGGTCCGAAGCGAACTTCCGCCTCAGCGAGTGCCAGCCTCTGCGGTGCTTCGGCTCCAGCCCCGCGAGCCTCTCCGCTCTCTTCCACCAGGAGCGCGCCCGCCCGGAGCGCACGCACGTCGAAGGATTCCCGGGCGCGGGTAACACAAGCGCGTCGCCGATCCCAGGGTTCCTCTTTCGCGCCTCTTCCAAGACGACGATCGCCTCGATGGTCACCGGCGTCCGGTGTTCGTAGCCCGACTTCTCGTGCTCCGCGCGCCACCGCACCACTCTTTCTTCCATGTCGATGTCCGACCACCGGAGCTGGCGGATGGCACCGATGCGGTGTCCCGTCTCGTGCGCGAGCACCAGCGCGACGCGAAATCGCCAGTCGACTTGGCGGGACACCTCTAGAAGCGCCAGGTATTCCTCCTCCACGAGGATGACCCGTGTCGGGTTCTTCTCCTTGGGCGTCTTCAGGCCCTTCAGCGGGTTCGAGTCAAGCAAGAGGCGGCCATGCTCGTCCCTCGACTTCGCGGCCCAGTTGAGGATCGCCAGCAGTAGCTTCAGGTCCTGTTCGATTGTTCGATCCGATACGGGCCTTCCGCTCGGGCCGACCCGCCCCGCCCGTCGTTCCCTGATGAACCTGTCCCAGTCGCGCTGCGACAGCGTTGCCGGGCTGCGGTCCCGTCCGAAGAACCCAAGGAACATCCGCATCGCGGCCCTGTCGTGCCGCCGCGATTGCCTGCCCTTGGTGGGCGTCACCTCTTCACCGTAGATGTCAAAAAGCGTCTCCAGCGTGGGCGGCTCGGGCTCGGCTTCCGCTCCGCCCCCGATCTCCGGCCCGGCGAAGCCTGCGGCGAACTCGTCCGCCTGCCTCTTCGCCCGTGCCCAGTCGCGGTGCTTGAGCGATTTGCTCAGCCTGCGCCCGTTCTCGCGCCACTCGATCTGGAGCAGGCCGGTCTTGGGATCGGGAAACACCCGTACCCGGTTCCGGCCCCATTCGCCGGCGCCGTAACTGTGCCGGCTTCGTTTCGTGCGTGCCATCATTCGATTCCTCCTCGATGATGGACTGCACGATCTGCGCGCCTGAAACTTCGCGCTGAAAAGGCATCTTCGCCAGACGGGCGATTCCGCGTGCGCCGGGCCTTCCGGCGTTCAGGCCGCTCCGAGCCGATGACCCGCCGCGCTGGCGCTTCCCGATTCACGAGTCCGGCGCTATGCTGGGAAGGTTGTTTCGCAGACGTGTCGAGAGCGGCTCGGGGGGCCGATCTTGACCGCCGATCACCGGGGGTCGGTGGCGTACCGCGCGTGCACATCGACATTGAGGTGCATGTGCACGGAACCACCGTTGCGATTTGCGCGCCAGCGGTTCCGTATGTCGCTGGCTGCTTTGCGGTTGCACCACGGTCGCCGGAGCGGCGATGCCGCTCCGGTCCAGGTACCCCATGCGGGAAGGCCTTTTGGGTGCCCAGGACGGGCGCATCCCAGGCTTGGCGGCGTGGGCTGCGGCCCCGCCCATCGCGGCCCCGGCCTTGCTCGGCGATGTCCGATAGCCCGACGGACAGGGGGTCGGCGAACTGGTGCTCCGCCGCCTCGAAGCGGCGCTGAACCGCCTTCCCGCGTAGGGATAATTGGCCGGGAGCGACCCCGAGGGGACGGGGGCAAGGGTGCGCAAACACACCTGCCTCCGAACCCGTACCAGGCCCTCGGACTGGGGGGTCGCTCCCGTCCCGGTCAGTGCTGCCCGTGCGGCGCTGACCGACCCGGCCGCGAAGGCGCAAGACGTGGCCGTGTCGTGGCTTACTCCGTAGCACGCGTGCGCATCGCCGGAGGGCCAAAGTGCGCATCGGCCCCCCGCGTCGTTTGCGCACTCCAGTGCGGCCGTAAGTCGCGCGCCGCTCATCGCTCTGCTCCTCCTCGTTCTCCTCGCCCGTGACGAAGGCTTCCGGCGCCGGTGGCCTCGGGGCGGAGTCCGAGGGCCGCCCGAGTCCAGGTCGTAGTCCGCCACGAACGCCAGAACCCGGTCCGCCGTTCTCAGCGACAACGAGCGTCCGCCGTCGATCTGGCGCATCAGGTTCGGGTCGCCCAGCGCCTTCATGCCGAACGTCGTCGGACTCAGGCCCGTGCGTCCGAGGAACACCCTCACCCGCGAGTTGAACTGCTGCTCCCGCGTCTTCATGGCCACAACGGTGAAGACCCGCATGCAAGGAAGTCAACTTTTAGGAAATCTCCTAAATGCCCGTAGCGGCTAGAGATAGCCAGTACGGTACGCGAGCTGTTCGACACCGCCGCCAGTGGCATGGCAGACACACCCTCCGCAGCGCTCGCCAGAGGTTCCCGTCAAGGGTCTTAGGGCTCGACCGGAAGGTCGGCCCGGGCACGGCCGACTTGGCGTCGCCCACACGGAAATGACAGGTTTCACATGCCGGGGCGCGGGGCGGTCGCCGAGCGGCGTGCCGTGCCTGCCGCGGCAACGGATCAAGGGCTTCGAGAGTCGCTCCGAACAGGACGACTCTTATATTTGTGGCTCGATTTCTGACGCGGAGAGAGAAAGTCATGAAGAGCCTGCCCGAGCGCATCATGGAGCACGCCGAGGCCACGCCGATCTGCCCGGCCGCCCTGCTTCACCTCGGCCAAAGGGCCGCGGTGGGTCAGGCGCTCTCCCGCCTGGCCCGTTCAGGCCGGCTCATGCGGATCCGCCAAGGGGTCTACATGCGCCCGAGCGAGTCCTGACCTGACCCCCTGAAACGAGACCAGGTGCAATGTTAGGATCGACCTGGTCTGAAGCTTTTCAGCGAGGAGGTCAGGATGGGAAGGAAGCGACACACTCCGGAGCAGATCATCACTGCACTGCGGGAGGCAGAGGTGGGTCTGGCCCGCGGCAAATCCGTGAAGCTGATGAGCCGGGAGCTCGGCATCACCGAGCAGACGTACTACCGGTGGAGGCGGGAGTACGGCGGGATGAAGGTGAGCCAGGCACGGCGCCTGAAGGAGCTCGAGCGCGAGAACGGGCGCCTGAAGCGAGCAGTGGCGGACTTGACACTGGACAAGCTGATTCTGGAGGAAGCGGCCAAGGGAAACTTCTGAGCCCCGAGCGCCGACGACGTTGTGTGGTGCGTGTACGTCAGCAGCTCGGGGCGTCGGAGAGGAGAGCGTGCCGGGTGCTCGGGCAGCCACGCACGACGCAGCGCCGGGTGAGGAAAGTGGCGAGTGACGAGGGGGCGCTCCGAGGTGATATCGTGCGACTCGCGAGTCGATTCGGCCGCTACGGCTACCGACGCGTCACGGACATGCTCCGCATCGAGGGCTGGGGGGTGAACCACAAGCGGGTGGAGCGGATCTGGAGGCAGGAGGGGCTGAAGGTGCCGCAGCGGCAGCCGAAGCGAGGTCGGCTGTGGCTCAACGACGGATCGTGCATCCGGCTGAGGCCGCTGTATCGGGGCCACGTCTGGTCGTACGATTTCGTGGCCTCGAGGACGCACGACGGGCGTGCGCTGAAGCTGCTGACAGTGCTGGACGAGCACACGAGGGAGTGCCTGGCGATCGTGGTGGCTCGCAAGATCCGAGCCCACGACGTGCTCGAGGTGCTGGCCGATCTGTTCGTCCGACACGGGCCTCCCGAGTATCTGAGGTCGGACAACGGACCGGAGTTCACCGCGAAGCTCGTGCGGCGGTGGTTGGGGCGCGTGGGCGTCGAGACGCTCTTTATCGAGCCGGGCAGCCCGTGGGAGAACGGCTACAACGAGAGCTTCAACGGCAAGCTCAGGGACGAGCTGTTGAACGGGGAGATCTTCTGCTCGTTGGCCGAGGCGGCCGTGCTGGTCGAGCAATGGAGGCGCGAGTACAATACCGTCCGACCCCACAGCGCCTGCGGCGGCTTTCCCCCGGCCCCTGAGGCGATTAAGCCGTCGCCCTGGTTCCTGAGGATGCCCGTCCTTCACGGCCCTCCACAGGTGCTGGGACTAACATAGGATGTGGTACCGCTCTCGGGGGCAGGTCAATAGCTGCGACCAAAGCCGCATCCTAACATCAACTTTGGTCTCGTTTCAGGGGGTCACGTCATCCACTGCTCGACGAGTACCGTTGCCTCGGGCAGTGTGTAGAAGATCTCTCCGTTCAAGAACTCGTCTCTCAGTTTGCCGTTGAAGCTCTCGTTGTAGCCGTTCTCCCACGGACTGCCCGGCGCGATGTAGAGGGTCTGGACCCGCAGCCTGGCCAGCCATCTCCGCACCAGTTTCGCCGTGAACTCTGGCCCGTTGTCCGAGCGCAGATACTCGGGCGGACCGTGCCGAGCGAAGAGATCGGTGAGCACCTCGAGAACGTCGTGAGCTCGAGTCTTTCGACCGACCTTGATCGCCAGACACTGCCGCGTGTACTCGTCGAGCACGGTCAGAAGCTTCAGCGCACGGCCGTCATGGGTCCTCGTGCTTACGAAGTCGTAGGACCACACGTGATTCTTGTGCAGTGGCCTGAGCCGGATGCACGAGCCATCGTTGAGCCACAACCGACCCCGTTTCGGTTGCCGTCTGGGCACTTTCAGCCCCTCCTGCCTCCAGATACGCTCCACACGCTTGTGGTTCACCTCCCAGCCCTCGATACGCAGCAGGTTCGTGATCTGGCGATACCCGTACCTGCCGAACCGGCTCGCCAACCGTATCACGTCCGTGCGTAGCGCCTCCTCGTCGCCAGGTAGCTTCTTCACCCGGCGCTGCGTCGAGCGCGGCTGACCCAGTACGTGACACGCGTGACGTTCACTCGCCCCGAGTCGCTGACGTACATGCATCACGCACCTGCGTCGGCGCTCGGGGCTCAGAAGTTTCCCTTGGTCGCTTCCTCCAGGATCAGCTTGTCCACCGTCAGGTTCGCCACCGCTCGCTTTAGCCGTGCGTTCTCCTTCTCCAGCTCCTTGAAGCGTCGAGCTTGATCCACCTTCATCCCCCCGAACTCCTGCCTCCACCGGTAGTACGTCTGCTCGCTGATCCCCAACTCCCGGCTCACCATCGCCACCGTTTTGCCGTTCGCCAGACCCACCTCCGCCTCTCTCAATGCCGTGATGATCTGCTCCGGCGTGTGTCGTCTCCTACTCATTCTGACCTCCTCCCTGATAGCTGCGACCAAAGCCGCATCCTAACATCAACTTTGGTCTCGTTTCAGGGGGTCACGTCACCCTCACGGCCCGGATTTTCAGTAATCTCCGCACTGGGACTGTCAGGATCGCGCTTGCGGACATCACAGCAGTTGAATGGAGACGCCTGCAGGTGGGGAAGACGGTGTTGGCGCTCGTCCCGGTTCTCCTTCCGGTTATCCCTATTCTTGGGCGTCTACTGGGATCAAGATGCTCGGAGTCGCAATCTCGGTGTTGATCATAGGCGGCGAGGTCGGTCCATCGCTTCCGCTCGATGGGCTTCGTCTCCGTGATCATCGTGAGCGCGCTGTTCGCGCTGGGGCTGCCGTTCGTGTTGCTGTAGGAAGCCATCGGACCCCGAAACTTGTGACGGCGTTCTAAGCCACGGCGATCTTCTGGCCTACCGGCGTGACGTAGCCTCTTGTTGGATGGGGGGTGATCAGCACAGCCAACATCGGCGGTGCAGCGGTGGCCCCAGCCCTGTGTGAAAGCCGCTAGCGTCGACCGTGGCAGATTGCGAAGAATGGGGGTCGCCTAAAGCCGTTTGCCGCACCCCCTACCGTCTCCTAGCTTGCCTAACGATGCTGCGATGCGACGACTCGTGAGATTGTGGTACCCCGTGAAGCTTTCCCGGCGTGAGGCGATCAAGGTTTCAGGGACGGCTGTGGCAGGGCTGTCCATGGGGGTAGTCGGATCCGACGTGCTCGCCCAGACCACCCCGGCGGAACCCTGGCTCGAGCGCTTCCTCGACACCTACTACAAGCGGAGTCCTGTGAACGCCACGTTCGTTGGTGTTCACGAGCATGACCACCGACTCCCCGATTACAGTTCGATGGGGGTGAACGATACGGTCTCCCAGATGCGTCGCCTCCTCGCGGAGGTGGAGGATACGGAGCACGGTGAGGCCTCGCTCGGCGGAATCGATCATCGACTCGCGGAGGGCCACCTACGTATTCAACTCTGGGAGTACGAATCCGGCCACTTCCTCCGGAATCCCAGTACGCACGTGGGGGAAGCGATCTTCGGCATGATGTCGCTCCTCCTGTCCGACTTCGCACCCAGCCAGGTGCGGATGGCGGCTCTTCGTGAGAGAATGGGAGCGGTTCCGGACTTTCTGGCCCAGGCGCGCGGCCATCTCGATTCGGCACCGACGGAGTGGACTCGGCGTTCGATTCGAGAGTGCCGCGGCGCGCTCTCCTTTCTTCGGGAAGGCGTTGCGCACTTGGGCGGAGACTTGGCTCAGGCCTCGGAGACGGCCGCACAGGCGTTCACGGACTTCAACGACTTTCTCGAAGGCACACTCCTCCGTCGCCAGAGGGAAGAGGTGGCCTGCGGTGCTGAGGCGTTCGACCTGCTCCTTCGTGAAGGTCATTTTCTGGGCCGGTCGGCGGACGAGATCGTGGAGTACGCCAGAGAGGAGTTGGCGCAAGCTGAGTCATGGCTGGGCACCGCTGCACATAATTTCGGGGCGGTGGACCCCGCCGACGCTGTCAGCGCGTTGGCGGATGCGCATCCCGATGTGGACGAATACTACGGATTGTACCAGGACACGTGGGATGCCATGCGGACGGTGGCCGAGGAGCGTCGATTGGTGACCTGGCCCGACTTTCCCATACGGTACGTCCCCCGCCCTGAGTGGGCTCGGGCTGCGGCCCCCGACCTGTATTTCCTGTACTACCGGTCTCCGGCCGCTTTCCAGAGACCCGCCATGCACGACTACCTCGTCACACCAATCGACATGTCGATTCCGAAGTCGGAGCGAGATGCGTTGCTGCGCTCCCACAACGATTCCGTGATCAAGCTGAACCACGTTGTCCATCATGGCGGTATCGGCCACCACGTCCAGAACTGGCACGCCTTCAGGTCCCCGCTTCGGATCGGGCGGATTGCCGCCGTCGATTGCGCCTCACGCATCGCGATGTTCTGTGGAGGCACGATGGCCGAGGGGTGGGCATCGTACGCCACCGACGTGATGGCCGAGGCGGGTGGGCTGACGGGGCTCGAGCAGTACGCCGAGCATCATGGGCGGCTCCGCATGTGCGTTCGGGCCATCGTCGACGTCGAGTTGCACCACGGACGGATGACGCTCGCCGAGGCTGCTGCTTTGTACGCTGAGCGTGCGGGCATGAGTCGCGATGCCGCCGAGGCCGAGTCGGTGAAGAACAGCATGTTTCCAGGTGCCGCGCTGATGTATCTGATGGGCGCGGACATGATTCACGACCTCAGACGCGACCTAATGAACACGTTGGGAGACAGCTTCACGCTTGGTGGTTTTCACGATGCTTTTCTCTCTTACGGTTCGATCCCGGTGAGGCTCATCGCAGGTGAGATGAACCGGAGGGCAGGTCTCGGTCTTCCTCTCGGTGCTCACGACCCGATCGACGATGCCCCTGGAGATGCTCGATGAATGAGACCAGCGATCACGCGTTGGACTTTGGTCGCGAGGTCATCACGGCCATTCTCAGCGTCGGCTGCACTGGATGGACCCGGGGCGCAGCGACCGACTGGCTGAGGGAACAGGCCCTTACCTGAGGCGAAGGGTGGATCTCTCCCGATCTGCTACAACGTGATTCCAGAGCTCGTGAGTGATCGTGTAGGAGATTACCGAGGCAGCGGCACGAACTTCGGCAGCTCTTGGACTTAGCCCACCCACCGACTACGGACCGCGGGACGCCCACTCCCTGCCCGCCCCGTCACACGACCATCCTCGTAGACCACCTCACCGCGCCGGATCGTCATCACGGGCCAGCCAGTGAGCGCCCAGTCCTGAAACGGCGTGTAGTCGGAGTTCGACGGATCGTCGGATGCATCCACGACATGCGTGAGGTTCGGATCGAGGATCATCACGTCGCCAAACGAACCTTCGCGAATCACACCGCGGTCCGGATACAGACCGAAGGACTTGGCGGCCCCGGTCGACGTCACTTCCACATAGCGTTCGACGGAGATGCGTCCCCTGCGTACCCCTTCCGAAAAGAGTACGGGACGCACGAAGCGCAGGTCGCTCACGCCCGGGCGCAGGCGCCCCACGTTGAGCTCAGGGTCCATCTTCTGGGCACGGGTCCACGGTGCGTGGTCCGTGGCGAGCATGTCGATTCGCCCGTCGCGCAGCCCCTGCCACATCGCCTCTACGTCGCTCGCGGGACGGAGCGGTGGCTGCCCGACGTAGAGCGGGCCATCGGGTCCGCGCAGCCATTCGTCCGTGAAGTACAGGTAGAGCGGACGCGTCTCGACGGTGAGGGGCAGTGCTCCGAACGCCGGATCGCGAGCTGCATCGAGCGACCTCGCAGACGACAGGTGCACGAAGTGCATCGGTGCTCCCGTGTGCGCGCACAGCGCGACGGCGTCCTGGGTAGCGGCGATCTCGGCCAACTCGGGCCTGCTTTCCGCGTAGTGGGCCAGCGACGTTCGGCCCTGAGCCCGCAGGCGCGTGAGTGCTGCATTCAGGATCGCGCTGTCCTCGCAGTGCATGAGCGTCACGACACCGGCGTCACGGGCCGCTTCCAGGACGTCGATGACCTCGCGCCGACGCGCGCCGAAGTCATCACGGGTCATGAAGATCTTGTGGCTCGGCTGGCCGCGCGCCGCGAACTCGGGCATCATGGCCGCGAACTCCGGCGTCGGAGGCCAGCTCGATGCGTGGAAGAAGACGTCACCGACTGCCATCTTCGGGACCTCGGCGAGCCAACGATCCATCGCCTCGACGGCGTTCTCATCACCCTGTGCGTACGCAAACGTGCCCACGGTCGTGATGCCCCCGGCCAGGGCGGCCGACGTACCGGTCGTGAGATCGTCGATGAAGTTGCCCTGCAGGTGCGCATGTGGATCGATTCCCCCCGGCATCACGAGATGTCCGGCGGCGTCCACGACCCGCGTGCCGGGCCCAGCGGCAAGGCCGGAACCGATCTCCGTGATTCGCTCTCCCACGATGCGGACGTCGGCAAGACGGCTGCCGTCGGCGTTGACCACCCGGCCGCCCCGCAGGAGGATATCGGGTGCCGGCTGTCTGGACGCCACCCGATCGCCATACGGCCGCGAAGTCCTTACGGCTGCGAGGACCGGGGACACTCGGGTGGCCAGGCCGGCGGCGGCCGCGGCGGCCGTGCGGATCGCATCACGTCGATTCATGGCACGCCAGGAAGGGTTCGTTGAGAGACTCAGCGATTATACGCAGTCGGTACCCACGCCGCGATAGAGGTGACCCATCAAGGAGGTGGCCCATCAAGCTGTTGAAGGCGGAGTAGGCGGCAGAGGGGCGCAATATGCTTTCGTCCCTCCGATCGATACCTTTTGACGCGTCAATTCGAGGACCCGTCCAGGGAGGGATCATGCGACTTACCCGCATGCGTCGTCGTGAGAGCCTGACGAAGGGCGTTTGCCGCGCTGTTCAGATCGGCGGCATCCTCTTCTGCGCAGGCGTCGGTCTCTTTGTCGTGTCAAGCCCCGTTGTCGGCCAATCCTCCGACACTCCATCGGGGCCGGACGGCGAGGGCGAGGTGCAGGTCACCGCTCGCCACAACTTCCGTGTGGTGACCGTGGCCGAGGATCTGGAATATCCCTGGTCCATGGCTTGGCTGCCCAGCGGTGACATGATCATAACCGAGCGACCCGGTCGCTTGAGGATCATCAGGGACGGCGAGCTCGATCCCAATCCCATCACGGGCTGGCCCGCCGTCTATCGGCAACGGGGTCAGGGAGGGTTCATGGACGTGGTGCCGCATCCGGACTTCGCCACGAACCGACTGTTGTACTTGAGCTACGGCAAGCCCAACGAGGACGGCTCCATGGGCACGACCACCGTCGTGCGGGGGCGGCTCGAAGGCAATCGTGTGGTCGACGTGGAGGAGATCTTCGAGTCGAACGCTTGGGGTAACAACAACAACCACTTCTCCGGCCGAATGGCGTTCGATCGCGGCGGTTACCTGTTCCTGACAGTGGGCGATCGCATGCTCGATCCCGACCTTCTGGCCGACCATCCTGCGCAGGACCTCACCAACCACATGGGTACCATCGTGCGGCTGCACGACGACGGAAGAGTTCCGTCCGACAACCCTTTCGTCGGTCGTGACGACGCCCTTCCCGAGATCTGGAGCTACGGGCACCGCAATCTGCAGGGGCTCACCGTGCACCCGGAGACCGGAGACGTCTGGTCGAACGAGCACGGTCCCAGGGGAGGCGACGAGCTGAACCTGATCGTGAGCGGGCGAAACTACGGCTGGCCGGTCGCCTCCTTCGGGATCCACTACGACGGACGGGTCATCACGCCGGAAGCGGAGCGTCAAGGAATGGAGTCGCCTCGCTTCGTTTGGGTGCCCTCCATCGGAACGTCCGGTCTCATGTTCTACTCCGGCGATCGCTTCCCGTGGTGGAGGGGTAGCGCGTTCGTGGGTGGCCTGGTAGGCGAGCGGGTCGCCCGGGTTTCTCTCTCCGGAGGGATAGCCGTTAGCGAGGAGATATTGTTGGGTGGTGTGCTGGGGCGCATCCGGGACGTGCGGGAGGGGCCCGACGGCTTCGTCTACCTGGCCCTCGAAGGCCCTCGGCGGGGCTCGCCGCTCTCGAACGTCGTGAGGCTGGAGCCCTCGACCGGAGACGTGGCTCTTCCGCGGTAACGCAGGCCTCGGCCAGGTCTTGAAAAGGAAATTGAAACTTCTGCGGATGTCGTCTACGCTTCCGCTCTTGCCATAGAGGCTGGTGGCGTGCCATTGCAACTCCGACCGAGGAGGTATCATGGCCCGATACGTATGGATTCTGGTAACGGTGGCTCTCTGCTTGTCGGGTGGGCAGTCGCTGGATGCACAGGCCGGTTACGAAACGACACGTATCGCCGAAGGGGTGTATCAGTTCCGGTGGCAGGCCCACAACGGATTCTTCGTGGTGACACCCACGGGCGTGCTGGCAGTCGATCCCATCTCCATGGAGGCTGCGGCACAGTACGCCGAGGAGATCAAGAAGGTCGCCCCGAGCGCTCCGCTCCGGGCCATCGTCTACAGCCATGAGGATGCCGATCACGCGACGGGCGCCCCGGCTCTCATGAGTGCCATGGGTGTGAGCGTACCGATCATCGCCCAGCGCAACGCTGTGCCGAATCTCGCTCGGGCGGCGAGCCCTGATCTTCCCGTGCCGACGGTCACCTACCAGGAGTTCATGAGCTTGACGGTGGGCGACCGCGTGATCGAGCTGCACTACCTCGGCGCCAATCACAGTGACAACTCGACGGTCGTGTACGTGCCCGACGTCAAGGTGGCCTTCGCGGTCGATTTCGTGTCGAACGATCGGGTCGGCTTCCAGGACTTTCCCGGTTGGCGTTTTCCCGACGTGTTCGCGTCCGTCCCACGCCTTCTCGACCTCGACTTCGAGGTCATCGTCTTCGGTCACGGGCCGGCCGGAGATCGTGACACGATCCATCGGCAGATCCGCTACTACGACGCCCTCAAGGCCGAAGTGCGGAGGGCTGTAGAGGCGGGTTGGTCGGAGGACCGCGCCGCCGCGGAAGTCAGGCTTCCGGAGTACGGAGATTGGAGCCAGTACGACTCCTGGTTCCCCTTGAACGTACGGGGCGTGTACCGGTGGATGAGCGGCGGGTAGCTCCCGAAATAGACCGTTCCTGCACCGCTCCTGACGTGCCCCCAAGTGGGGTACCGCTCCCCATGTTAGACCTTGCAAACATCGGCGGTCCAAGAAGAGGCCGCCGTTGGCGTTGCGCTGGCCCGGAGAGCAAAGACCCCGCCTAAAGCCGTACACGCGGCGAATCCATCCCTCATGCTGGAAGGGAACGGAGCCGACCTGGGCGTGATGAAGCAGGTAGGTGACGAGGAAAAGCGACGACAGAACAAAAGCGGTCACCATACAGGTCCGGTGGGCTTTGATGTTCCTTCGGCGAATGAACACGTAGCCGGTTAGCAGGAAACACGCCGTGCTTCCGTTGAGGACGGCGTTGACCGTTGCCAGCACTCCGGGGCGTCCCGAGTGCCGTGCCGCGCCCCGGCAGGCCGTAGAGTACGGTGACCACAGCGCCAACGGCGGCGACCGACAGCACACCAATCACCCAGCGAACCGCGGGAGACTCTGCTGTGACGGTGGTCACGACAGGAAATGGGATAAGCTCGAGAGGGATCTACCTGAAACCACAACCTGCGCACTCATACGCCACCGTCATCGTTTGATCACCACGCCTTCCACGAAGACGCGAAGCCAGGGGATCTGGGGCTTCAATTCCCAACCCGCTCCTTCAACTCTCGAAGAAATTCAGGATGACGTGAAACTCAGTAACTCCGAACGGCTCCCACCGACTGCGGTCATTGTCCACCACGGCGCTGACAAATGAGCCGTTGGGGAAGGGGTCGTAGGCCCGCACCGGTTCAAAAAGGAAGTTCCAGGGGACACGCTAAGCCATTCGGCCACGTCCTTCCGCCCGTGTGAATATCCCCGCGTCCTACTCCATCATCCGAGCGCCGTCCCCTGCCCGCTCCGCGACGCCGTTCAGCCCGACTCGCCCGACCCTCCCCGTGTCCCTTCCCACACCCCAACCTACCGAGCCTCCCGACTCGATAGGGCCGTTGAAATCCCTATCCCTCATGCTCCCAGTGGCTACGGCCTCCAATGCCTTCGTTTATGGAACGGGCCGGATCACCACGTTGGAGATGGCCCGGGAGGGGTTCGCGCTGAACCTGGCCGGATGCATCGTCATCACGGCCGTGTCCATGTTGGTATTGGGTTAGGGTGTCCCTAGCGCGTCCCCGTCCCCTCG
This sequence comes from Longimicrobiales bacterium, assembly GCA_965226625.1. GTDB lineage: Bacteria > Gemmatimonadota > Gemmatimonadetes > Longimicrobiales > Gaopeijiaceae > UBA1138. Next base: position 539,190 of record CBDDDK010000003.1, on the reverse strand, counting down.
TCCGTAACGATTCGCCGCTCCTTCATGTCCGTGGTCATATACTGCCCGAACCAGTCCAGCTGATAGAGCTCGGTGCGTAGGAAGTTGGAAGGGTTCCGCGACGTGCCGTGCCACTCGTTCTGCATATAAATCATCTTGGTCGGGACACCCTCGATCTTGAGCGCCTGGTAGAACTCTTCGCTCTGGGGCACGGGCGTGCGGAGATCGTACTCGCCTACCATGATGAGCGTCGGGGTCGTGACGTGCTCCACGAACATGAGCGGCGAGCGGCTGAGATGCTCCTCGGCATCGTACCACGGATACTGCCGGAACGTCTGATACCACGACGTGCCGTCCGTCGTGCCGACGAACGAGATCCAGTTGGTGATGGGACACCGGGCCGACGCAGCGGCGAACCGAGTCGTCTGGGTGATGGCCCACGCCGTCAGGGTCCCCCCACCGCTGCACCCCATGATGAAGAGATTATTCTCGTCCACGTATCCGCGGCGTAAAACCTCGTCCACGCCGCGCATCAAATCGTCGTGATCTTTGCCGGGCCATGCGTTGTCGATGCCATTGCCGAACTCTTCGCCGTATCCCGTAGATCCCCGAGGATTGGTGTACAGCACGACATAGTCGTTCGCCGCGAAGTTCTGGAACGAGAAACTGAACCCGAACGTGGACATGGAGTGGGGTCCACCGTGGATGCTCAACACGAGCGGATACTTCTGGCTCGGATCGAATCCCGGGGGCTTCACGATGAACCCCTGCACCTGCCAGCCGTCCACCGATTCGTACCAAAAATCCTCCAGCTCGCCAAGCGCCACATCGGCCAAGACGTCGTCGTTCACCTGTGTCAGCCGTTGCGGGTCGGGGTTGCTGAGCGACACGAGCACCACATCGCCGGGCAGGTGGGGATCGGACAGCGTCCCCACCGCCGTGCCGTTTCGGTTGATATCGGAGATGTTCAGGTTGTGCTTGCCGTCCGTGATCTTGCGTACGTCGCCGCTCGCCGACACGAAATGTAGATTCCGCTCGCCGTGGTTATCAGCCGTGAAATACACGCCGCTGCCGTCCGGCGCCCATTGGCTATTCAGGATCCTTCGGTCGAAGTCGCCTCCCACGAGCCGAGGGTTCGAACCGTCGACGTCCATCATGTGCAAGCGACGCTGCACGTACATGTGATCCGTGGAGTCCGAGGCCAGGTAGGCGATGGTCCGGCCGTCTGGAGAAACGCGCGGAGACATGTCCACACCGAGGTGGCCGCTGTTCAGCTCGCGGATCTCCCGGGACGCGACGTCGACGGAATAGATCTTGGAAGCGCGGCCCACGTAGCTGCCGGCGTAGTGAGTGCGGTTCGGATCACCGCGGCGGAACCCGTCGAAATAGATGGTTCTGCCGTCGGGACCCCAGTCGGGCGAACCGTGATCGAAATCGCCATGTGTGATCTGGCGAGGCGTGCCACCGTCGGACGGCACGGTGAAGATGTGCCGGGATCCGCTTCGGCTGAGGCCCTGCCGGTCCTGGCGGTAGTCGAGTTGATCGACGATGCGAGGCTCCGCAGTCCACTTGGCTTCCCGGGGTTTGCCGGGCAGCTCAACGGTCCAGGTATTCTCCTTCGGGACGAACTGGTTGAAAGCGATGATCGATCCATCGGGCATCCAGGCGATGTTGCTGGCGCTCTCGGTGAGCCGGGTGATCTGAGTGACGGCGCCGGTCCCCGGTCCGGTCATGATGCGGACGTAGATCTGCTGGCGGGAGGCCCCCTCACAGTCGACCAACGCGCCGGGGTCCCCGCCCGCCGTGCCACACGCCAAGAACGCGAGGCGATCTCCCGATTGAGACCAGCGAGGCGAGCCGCCCTGGGTCAGCGACCGGTTCTGGCTCCCGTCGCCGTTCATGATCCAGAGGCTCGACTTGCGGCTGTCCGTCACGGGATCGACCCACTGTCGGACGTAGACGATCTGCCGGCCGTCGGGCGACAAACGCGGATCGCTCACGCCCTCGATCTGCAGGTACTGCTCCAAGGCGAGGCGTCTGATCCCGGTATCCGGAGCGTCCGCGCCCTGGGCGTGGAGTGCATTGCCGGTGAAGGCGAGGGCGAGGGCGACGAGGCCGGCGGCGAGCCCTCCTGTCGCAGGGCGGGCAAGGTGATGGTTGCGGGTGTTCATGGCGGTACTCCCGAGAGACGCTACGGCGCTAATCATGGTGACCTGCTAGTGATCCGAGACGGTACGGAACAGCACAAAATAGGAGGCGTCAGCGCCATCTGCCAGCGGACTTGAGTGTCTCTGAGAAAGGGTCCCGAACCGAGACGAAAGCGGCGCGTTGTAGATCGCACGGACTTCAGCCTTCTCTCACCCTACAGTCCTGACTCTTGAGGGCCACTCCTGCCCACAGATGCACGCTTTCGACCCTCGTGCGCAAGTACGAGGCAGTGCGCAAATGGCGGCAGAGGCGTCCGGGAAGACGCACTTGGGCGATCCTCGCGCTTACAGGGCCGACCTGGCGGGCGCGGGGCTGTTGTAACGGGATCTGCTCGCGTTCCACGCTGCGTGAGGGTGAGCACTACCAGTGCATGTGGTACGTCGTAGCTGTCACTCACCGTCACGACCTTAAACGCGGGCACACGCCCCCCGTGGCAGGGAGCGGCGCGTCCAACTCTGTGACTCAACGTTGTCTTAGCGTCGGCTTGCCAATCGGGGCAAGAATCTGCCGGTCCGCTGGCTATACGCCCGATAGTCGTCACCAAACCGCTCAGCTAACTTTTGCTCTTCAAGTGGGGTGTGGAGGACGAAGAACGCACAAACAAAGATGCTCAACAGACCGATGAACCAGTTGGCCGTGATGAGCGAAGCCGAGAGGAGCAATAGCAAGACGGTCACGTAGAACGGGTGGCGTACCCAACCGTAAGGGCCGCTCGTGACAAGTGTGGCCTCTGCTCTCGTAACCACCGTGTCTGTAAGATTCGTGCCGAGGTGATGAAGCGTCCGGTATAACAGCACGCTGGCGAGCAGTCCGAGCCCCACTCCACCCCACTTGAGCCAATCGGCAGCAGGCAGCGCAGACCATGCCATCGAGCCAGGGCTGACCAAATAGGCGATGACCGCGACCCAGAGGCTCAAGCCGAAGACGGCTCGCATCGCCAGCAGCACGAATCCCTCTTCGCGCCTCGATACCGACCCGCCCGCAGCTTTGGCCTGCATACGGTGATACGCCGTAATGGCAATCGTGATCGAAAGCACGACCAAGAGCGCGATTCTAAAAGTGCCTTCTCGTCCCATCGTTCAGGACAGGAAGCGTCTACTGCTCGAAGCCAAGGCTCTCTTCCAGGTACGTTCGGACGGCCGCGCCAGCAGGATCGAGCCGACGATCACCACGCCTTCCACGAAGACGCGAAGCCAAGGGGTCGGACATGCGATCAAGATGCGGCGTAGGTCAGCAGAGCGCGAGATCCGGGCGATCAAGCCGTCACCGAATCAGGCGCGCCCAGGGGCCTCTTACTCCACCCGAGCGTGACCTCGCAGGGCTCCTCGCCCTCGCGGCGAGGGTGATAGCGAAGGTCAAGTCCCGAGTTGTGTGTAAAAGTGAGAGGAAGCTCCTCGATGCTTCGGTTAGGCTGCCTTGGCGACCTCCTTGGGTTCGAGAAGCGTGAGATCGAGGTAGCGGCGTTTGCTCCAGACCGCAGTAGTCCTCAGAGCAACCGCGGTGATAAGGCGGAGCGCACTGGCTCGGTCGGGGAAGGCGCCGGCGCTCCGGATCCGACGCTTGATCTCGGTGTGCAGGCGCTCGAGGCTGTTCGTGGTGCGTAGCCTGGCCCAGTGGGGCTCGGGGAACGCGTAGAACTGGGTGGCGGCCGTGAAGCCCCGCTCGAGCACCTTCATTGCCTCGGGGAGCTCCTCTTGCCAGCGCGTCGTGATCTCGGCCAGGCGCTTCTTCGCCTCAACGAGCCCGGGGGCCCGGAAGACGGCGGCAACCTCGCGCGCCACACGCTTGCGCAGGCGATGCGGGACCTTGGCCAGCACATTGCGTTGCAGGTGCACGGTGCAGCGCTGACGGCGCACCTCAGGCAGGAAGCGGCGCACCGCAGCTGCCAGGCCCGCGTGCTTGTCGGCGATCACCAGTTCGACGCCGCTGAGACCTCGCTCCAGGAGCTGCTCGAGGAGCTCCGACCAACTGTCCTCTGACTCCTCAGGGCCTAGCGTGATGGCCAGGAGCCGGCGGTGACCGTCCGGATCCACCGCGTAGGCCACGAGCGCGCTCACGTTCTCGACCTTCCTGGCCCAGCGCGCATCGAGGAACGTCGCGTCCAGATACAGATAGGGGTGAGGCCCCTCGATGGGTGCGCTCCGCAGCGCTTCTACAGCCCCATCGAGCCGCTTCGCGACCCGGCTTACCGTCGAGCGTCCCACGCGCTCACCCAGCAGTGCTTCAGTCACGTCGCCCATCTTGCGCTGCGACACACCGCTCACGTAGGCCTCCACCATCATCTCGTCCACTTCTTCACTCCTGCGCCGGTAGCGGCCGATCACGTCGGCGGGCGAGCCGCCTTCCCGGCTGCGCGGCACCATCACGTCGATCTGACCCAAGCTCGTGAGCAGGCGCCTGAGGTACGTGCCGTTCCTGTGATCCTTCCGGCTGCCGACCCGCTCGAAACGACGCGCTCCGACCATCGCTTTCAACTCCTCCTCCAGCACCATCTCGAGCGTCACACGAATCGCGCCCTGAAACAACGACTTCAAATCCTGCCGTAACTCTTCTTGCGTGGCCCGCTCAACTTCAACCATCTTTTCCATGAGGAAGCTCCTTTCCGGTTCCGGACCTGCTGGCGCAGGCCCGGACTCCCCGGGTTCGTGTCATGATGAACATTCACAAGGAGCTTCCTCTCTCTTTCCCGGGCTGTCCACCCTCCCCGGACCCCTCACCCCCTTTTACACAAATATCGCGACACTACCATAGCGAATGTCCTCCTCCTGAAACGAGCCGACGGGCGGGCTCTGGCTCGCTAGGTGGTGCGCGAGAGCTGCTTCAATGCGCTTTCTTATCCTCGCATCGGACCTGAGCGGCGCGACGTGGAACCTCATCAGCTTCACAAATTCGGTGAGAACCGGAGCCAGCTGCGGTAGCTGCTGGACGAATCCCGCCAGACTTGGTTCCGAGCCAGGTCCGTACACTCCGCGCCAAAGCAGCACCTTCTCGTCGCGCACGAATCGCTCAGGGTCGTACAGCCGGTACATCCCCGAAAGCTGCTGGGCGAGGTGTTCGTCCATGCGCTTGCCGAACTGTCGGCCAGTCTCTCCGACATAAAGGTGACTTCCTGGATCAGACTCCGGCCTTCGATCCCACCGAGGCCGAGCCCGTACCAGACTTCGTGTTCGATCAGTCGCTGCCCGACGAGTTCGACCCTTGAGGGTCCGCCTCCCGATGTCTGCCCGGACAAGCTGAGCCATTCGGCCACACCCTTCCGCCCGTCTGAACATCCTCACGTCCCTCTCCATCATCCGAGCCCTGGCCTCGCCTCGCTCGGCGACCGCTATCGGCCCGACCCCGCCGCCCCTCCTCCGCGTCCCACGACACACCCCGACCTACCCCGCCTCCCCCCTCGATAGGCCGGTTGCAGTTCCTATCCGTTCCTGGACGTCTTCAACCTCTACAATCGTGAGAACCTGCGATCGTACGACTACAAGGTCCAGCTTCCGTCCGGGCCCCTCTCTGCCAACGTACGTGAGACACGGAGCACGCAAAGAATTAGAGTAGGGCGAAGGCAGAGAAACCGAACATGTTGGGACTGCGAGAGAGAATGGAAGAGAATGGTAGTGCCCCTGGAACCGGGGAGGCCAAGCGAAGCGCGGCAGCTCCTGCGGACCCGGAGGTAGTAGATAGGCCGCTACGGCGGCGGTTCAGTCCGTCGTACAAGCTGCGGATCGTCGAAGAAGCGGACCGGTGCACCGAGCCCGGCGAGGTGGGTCAACTCCTGCGGCGAGAGGGCCTGTACTCGTCGCACCTGACGACGTGGCGCAAGGCGGCGCATAGCGGGTCGCTGAAGGCCCTGTCGAAGAAACGCGGCCGCAAGCCGGAGCGAAATCCGCTGGATGAGAAGGTACGCAAGCTGGAGCGGCGAAACGCACGGCTCGAGAATGAGCTCAGGAAGGCACACCTGATCATCGACGTGCAGGGAAAAGTTGCGGGGCTGCTGGGGATAAGCCTCGACGACGGGACAAACTCTTGAAGGCGGCCGATGAGCTGGCTAAGCACGTCGGTGTAAAACCGGCGTGCGCGGCCCTCGAGGTCTCCCGATCGACGTTGTACCGTCGTCGAGGCCCATCAACCGGGCAACAGCAGCCCCGCCCGACGCCCGCCCGGGCATTGAGCGAGACGGAACGAGGCGAGGTCTTCGACACGCTGTGTTCGGAGCGGTTCGTGGACCGCTCACCCGCCGAGGTGGTGGCCACGCTGCTCGACGAAGAGGTCTACCTGTGCAGCGAACGCACGATGTATCGTGTTCTGGCCTCCGAGGTGCCGGTTCAGGAACGCCGGGCGCAGCGCACCCATCCCGAGTACAAGAAGCCCGAGTTGATGGCCACGGCGCCGAACCAGGTGTGGTCCTGGGATATCACGCGGCTGCTCGGGCCGAAGAAGTGGAGCTATTACTACCTCTACGTCATCATGGACATCTACAGCCGCTACGTCGTGGGCTGGATGGTGGCGGACCGGGAGAACTCGGCCCTGGCCGGCCGGTTGATCCAGCAGAGCTGCCTGAAGCATGGCGTCCAGCCCCGGGTCCTGACCCTGCACTCGGATCGGGGAGCTCCAATGACAAGCCAATGCACCGCTCAACTTCTCGCTGACCTCGGCGTGACCCGCTCGTTGAGCCGGCCTCAGGTGTCGGATGACAACCCGTTTTCCGAGGCTCAGTTCAAAACCTTGAAGTACCATCCCTCGTTTCCCGGACGGTTCGGGGATCAGGGCCAAGCCAAGACGTTCTGTCGATCGTTCTTCCGCTGGTACAATGCCGAGCACCGCCATGGCGGCATCTCGATGCTAACCCCCGAGCAGGTCCACTTCGGGAACGCCGATCAGGTCATTGCCGGCAGGAAATCCGTGCTCCGCGAAGCATGGGCCGCTCATCCCGAACGCTTCGTCAGAGGTGTGCCGAAGCCCAAACCGCTCCCGGAGGCCGTCTTCATCAATCCTCCCATCCCTTCCCTCACCACACAGGACATTGCTCTCTAATTAATCCCGTAGAGTGTCCCATTGTCGTTGACAGGTTCCGGGAGGGTGATCCCGAATAGAGGGGAGACGCTGTTTCCCGTCCTACCGTCGTTCGGTCTCACCTGGGAGTTCTGACCGGGACCTTCTGCAACACTAAGCGGCAACGTGACCCGGTTACCCGATTCGTTACCCGCGTACCGGGTCTTACACGGCCTTAGCGGACCTTCGCCGGACAGGCGGCGGGGCAAGATTGTTGTGAACCGGACGTAAACGGCCTTAGAGGTACTTAACGGTACACCCCCGTTCGGTCTCGAAAACCGGCGTCCGAAAGGATGTGTGGGTTCGAGCCGAGCGGCCTGCTGATTTCCGCGGTAGCGGGCTGCCCGGTTTCCGCGAGACGACCGAGGATCGCCGTAGGCGACCGCAGGTCAATCCCACCGGCTCCGCTTTGTAGCACAAGGACTTACGCCGAATCGCGCCTTTCCCGTCGGCTTCAGCGCACTTGTCTACCGGCGGTCCTTCCGGTCGATGGGTGGGACAGGCATGTCGAGGCTGAGGGCTGGCCTCCGCGTATGCCATTCCGTGGCCTTTTCATAGGCGTTCGCGAGGGCTAACACTCTACCTTCCGAGAAGCGCGGCCCCGCGATCATGAGCCCGATAGGGAGGCCGTCGGCCGAGAAGCCGCATGGGATCGAGGCCGCGGGAAGGCCGAAGCTGTTGAAGGGTGAGCAGTTCGACGTGACCGACGGCTCCGTCGGCTCCGCCTCGTTCTCTTCCCGTTCGAGCGCTTCGTTGATGGTGGGTTGCATCACGCGCCATGTGGGAAGCACAACGAGGTCGTGGTCGACGAAGGCGTCATCAATGGTTTTCCGCATTCGCTGCAGCTCCCACTGCGCGTTGATGTAGTCCACGACCCTTGTCGAGCACTGCGTCGTCGCGACGTCGTTGAGCCTCCTGTGGACGGCCTCGATCGTCCGCCGCTGGTTGAGCGAGTAGCGGCCGGCGCTCCGCTGGTACCACTCCCAGTGGAACGCCTCGATCTCCCCAGCGAGGTACGATCTCGAGTACCTCCCCTGGGGCGGTAGGCGCGTGTCGCTGACGCTCCGGGTCAGCTCCGTCAGGACGCCGATGGCCTCCTCCATGGCGCTCGCGATCTCGGCGTCGAGGAAGTCGAAGAAAGGCTCTCTCAGGATTCCCAAGCGGAGCCCACTCACGGGCTGACTCAGGGCCGCGCGGTAGTCTTCGAGAGGATGCTCGACGCTGGCCACGTCGTGCTTGTCGTACCCCACCATGCCGGACAGGAGCAAAGCACAGTCTTCGGCCGTCCTTGTCAGCGGACCGCAGTGGTCCAGTGAGTAAGTGCGCGGGATGATCCCCCCGATGGAGACCAGGCCATACGTGGGCTTGAGGCCGACGACGCCGCAGTAGGCGGCGGGCATGCGGACCGAGCCACCGGTGTCAGTGCCTAGCGTTCCGAGGGTCATGTCTGCGATCACTGCGGCGGCCGAGCCCCCGGAAGAGCCGCCCGAGATGCGGTCGAGCGCCCAAGGATTGCGGACGGGAAGGAAGTACGTCGAGACGTTACTCCCGCCCATGGCGAACTCCTGAAGGCCAGCCTTAGCCATGATGACGGCACCGGACTCCTTCAGGCGCTTGACCACGAAGGCGTCCTCTTCGGGGACGTTCTCCTCGAACACGAGGCTGCCGCCCGTCGTGCGCGTTCCCTCCGTGTCGATGTTGTCCTTGAGCCCGACGGGGATGCCGTGCAGAGGTCCGCGGAAGTTCCCCGCGCTCGCCTCGGCGTCGAGCTGCCGGGCCTGCGCGAGAGCTTCCTCGTACATGATCGTGATGAAAGCGTTGACTATGGGGTTGTACGCCTCGGCCCGGGCCAGGCAGGCCTGCGTGAGCTCCGTGCAGCTGATCTCTCTTTCCCGGATCATCCGCGATGCCTGAGCAATCGTCAGCCGCGCCAGCTCATCGGACTGGGTTGCGGTGGGAGTCGTGGCTTCGGCGCGCGAGTATCCGGGCAGCGCGGGGAGGGCCGCGGCGCCCGCTGCGGCGCTAGCGGTCACCCGGACGAAGTCGCGGCGGTTCCACCCGTGTTGCAGCTTCATAGGAAAGTTCCCCTGGGGTTAGGTTGATCGTTTCCTGCCACCCTACTCTCAGCTCCTGAAGGGCCGTTCGATCCAGCCGCTACTGCCGAAAACCATAGTTCCCGATATCGCCGGTTGCAAACCACCGAGCTGCGAAGAGAGGGCTGGGGGAGTTCGAATCCCACCGGCTCCGCTTTTGGCCTTCCAGGTCGTCGACCTGGGGGGTCTTTTTCGTTCCGTGGGGGGGCTGAAACCTAGACCGAGACGACTAGGGCCCGGGCGTCCACTTCGTGGGCGCTACGCCATACGCGCGCGGGGCACAGCACGGTCGGTCTCTCGGTTGTGGCAATCCGCGCTGGGTACCGCCAGAGAACCGCCGCGGATCGGGCTCCAGCTGTTAGTGATCGTATCGTAGGTGGGTCTCTTTGGCAGAGACGGTTAGTCAGCAGCCCACGCAGTTGTGGTTGTTCTTCGCCCCAAGCCCCTCGAGCAACGCGATGGTCTCGGGGAACGGTGTGATGCGCTGCACCGGGCCGTTCGCCATGTCCACCGTAGTTTGACCACGCCGACTCACCACGCTTACGTCCGCACCGCGCTCGACGAGGAACAAGATCAGCTGGTTGTCGCCGCGTGAGGCGGCGTGGTGGAGCGCGCTGTATCCGTTGTGGTCGCGGGCGTTGACGTCCGCCCCGAGCTCGTCGACGAGGTACTTCACCGCGGGAAGCCAGCCGTCCGGTAAGTGACGGTGGATATTCGCCGCGAAGCCCTCTCCGTACCCGACGCCCGACGCGGCGTGTATGGGCCACGTGCCGGGGCCGCCCATCGGAACGGGGGGCAGCCCGGACGGGTCTTCGCCAGCCCCGCTAGAGCTCGCGCCCCTGCGGCCTCGGCGGCTGGGCGACTTCACGGTCGGCGTGTCCGGATCGGCACCGAACGCCACGAGAAGCTTCATGGCGTCGAGGTCCAGTGCGTACGCCGCGCGCCAAAACGGCGTCGCACCCGTACGGTCGACCCCCAGGTAGTCGTCCCCGAACGTCGTGAACCAGAGCTGCTTCGTCAGTTGCACGTTGGGGTCTACTCCGGCGTCGAGGAACGCCTGCATCAGGTCGAGGTACGTGACGTTCTGCTGCAGCCGGTGGGTAGGCTGGGGATGCCTGGACTTTGGGATCCAATGTGTGTTCAGCGCGATGTAGAGCGGTGTCGCGCCGGCGTCGCTCGCGATCCTCGCATCGGCACCCCGCTCGAATAGCTCCATGGCCAGGTCGAAGTGGCCGTTGAGGATCGCCATAAGGAGCGGACTCGTGTGGTCTCCGTCGCTTACCCGATCGATCTCGGCCCCGCCGTCCAGCAGCGCCATCGCGGCTGCGGCATGACCCTCGCGAACCGCCAGTAGGAGCGCACTCAGACCACCGTACCCACCGACGAGTTGCGCGTGCGAGAGAGGCTGCGCCACGCGGTCCCGCTGAGCTTCGTTGACATCGATGTCCCCAGCACCGCTGCTCCCGGCGGCCGGCGCTCGTCGCGAACGCCCGCTAGCGTTCGCCTGCGGTCTCGGGGGCTCATAACGCTCTGCGGCTCCCGTTCGCTGCCGGCGCTCGGCCTGTTCTTCCCTGTCCTCGGCGTCCCTCGTCGGCACATCGAGCACGTTCGCCCTCGAGTCGATGGCCGCACCACCGTCCAGCAGCGCACGGATCGTTTGGACCCGTCCTGCCGCCGCGGCGAACATCAGCGGCGTTTGCCCCCAGGCCGTCTCCCGCCGATCCACATCGGCACCGTACTCCATCAGCACGGCTACCGAGGAAGCGCTCCCGGACGCGGCCGCCAAGTGAAGTGGCGTGACGCTTCCGGTCGTGGTCTCGGGATCGGGTGTGGCTCCAGCCTGGAGCAGGGCGCGCACCACGGCCGCGTGCCCCCGCTCGGCCGCGAGGTGGAGCGGGCGGTACGCTCCGAGGCGCGTGACCAATTCCACCCGCGCTCCGGCCCCCAGTAGTAGCGAGGTGACTTCGCTGTCTCCCCGCTCGGCGGACCAATGCAGCGCGGTCATGCCGTCTCCGAGCGCCGCGTTCACATCCTCGCCCTGCTCGATCAAGGCGCGGACCCCAGTGACATCCCCACGCATCGCGGCTTCCGCGACCGGAGCGTCGGGCGGGGTTGCGGCCCAGGTCAGCAGCGCACACAACGATACGCCTAACATCTTGTAATTCCAGTAGTTACGGCGCCGTATCTGATGCATGTTCGACCCTCTTGTCCCGTTGTCCCGACGCTAGAGTGCGAGCGGCCCGGAGCTGTCCCCGAACTCGGTGACATCTTCGAGCCCCAGCCTGTGCATAAGGGTGAGCATCGCGTCGGCCATTGATGTTCCATCGGGAGCCTTCACGTGCAGGTTCCTCTTGAGCTTCCCATTCGCCCCGCCGAGCACGATCAGCGGGCAGCGCCGGTGATTGTGCAAGTTGGAGTCGGCCATCGGGGAGCCGTAGAGGATCATGGTCTTGTCCAGTAGGTGGGTATCGCCTTCCTGGATCTCCCGCAGCCTGTCCATGAAGTACGGTAACAGGCTGACATGGTACTTGTTCATCACCGCGAAGTTGAGCACCTGCTCCTCACGGCCCCCGTGGTGCGAGGCCGGGTGGAACGGCGTGTCCGTCCCGCTCTCTGGATAGACGCGTGACGACGCGTCGCGCCCCAGCTTGAACGAGAAGACGCGCGTCATGTCGGACGCGAACGCGAGCGCCTGCAGATCGAACATCAGCTTCACGTGCTCGCTGAAGGAGTCCGGCACCCCGGCCGGAGCTCCCGGCAGGTCGCGAACTTCACCCGTTCGGTTTTGGGCCTCGACGTTCTGAATGCGGCGCTCGAGCTCACGCACGTTTTCCAGATACCGATCGAGGCGCACCATATCGTTCGGCCCGAGTGAGCGTCGAAGTGACGCGAGGTCCTCGGCGATCCAATCGAGGATGCTCTGGCTCGTCTGCCTGCGCGCGGCGCGCTCCTCCGGGCTTCCTCCGGCCCCGAAGAGCTGATCGAACGCGATCCGGGGGTCGCGAATCATCGGGAGCGGCTCGGTCGGTGACGCCCAACTGATCGTGTCGGTGTATACGCACGCGTAGCCATACGCGCAGCCACCCGCCTGATCGACGTTCTCGATGCACAACTGCATGGACGGGATCGGCGTGTCCTGTCCGAAGCGCTGGGCATAGATCTGGTCAAGCGAGGTGCCGACGGAGACGTCCGAGCTCTCGGTCTGCTTCGGGTGCGCCTGGGTCAGGTAAACCGCGCTGGAGCGGAAGTGATCGCCGCCGATCTCCTTGGCCTGCGCCGCCTCGGCGTTCAGTACGTCGGTATTGCTGATGATGGTTAGGTAGTTCCGGTATCGCTCCAGCGGCAGCAGCGCGCTCGGGGAGAGATCGAAGTCTTCCCCAGCGGCGGCCGGTGACCACAGATTCTGCGTGGCGCCCCACTCGTTGCAGCCGGCGGCGCCGTGCACGATCTCGATCGCGACAAGACGAGTGGGGTCGTCCACCCGCGGAGCGTTGGACCAAACACGTCCTGCCGGCACCATCGCGTCGAGGAAGGGGAGTGCGACCGACGCGCTCGTGCCCCGGATGAACGTGCGCCGGGGAATCTGCTTACCGGTGATGACCCGCATGGTATCAATCTCTCTTCGCGTTCACGGCTGCTGGCCCTGCGTGCCTTGCTGTACGACCGCGCTGGCGCGCTGCATCCGGAAGGCGTCACTCTTCACGACACCCAGGATGAACGCCGACATGCGATATCCGTCCGTTTCCGCGGCCCGCGTGATCGCTCGCACGGTCGGCTGATCAAAATACTCGACTCGCCGCCCCATCGCATAAGCGAGAAGGTTCTCGGTGAAGGTCCGTATGAGCGGGATCGGGCGGTTCAGCAGCGCCCGTCTGAGGTCGGCGGGGCCCGCGATCGGCGTGCCATCGTACAGTTCTCCGCGCGTATCCAGCAAGCTGCCGCCCTCTCGGGTTCGCCACTTGCCCGTCACTCCGAAGTTGTCGAGCGCGAGGCCGATGGGATCCATGAAACGATGGCAGGAATTGCACGTTGGGCTGGCGCGGTGCTGTTCCATGCGCTCACGCGTCGTAAGCATGCGACCGTCCACGACGCCCTCGGTCTCTTCGAGATCCGGAACGCCCGGAGGTGGCGGTGGAGGGGGAGTGCCGAGCAGGACCTCCATCACCCATTTCCCCCTCAGCACCGGAGAGGTGCGCCCGGCGTGGGAGGTCATCGTGAGGATGCCCGCGTGCCCGAGCACGCCCCGGCGGTTGTCGTCTGAGTAGGTGACGCGTTGGAACTGCTCGCCACTGACGCCGGGAATCCCGTAGTGCCTGGCCAAGCGCTCGTTCACGAAGGTGTAGTCCGCCGCATACAGGTCGAACACGCTGCGGTCCTCCTCCACCATGCTGTTAAAAAAGAGCTCGGTCTCCCGTCGCATGGCGTCGGCGAGCTGCTGATGGAAGTCCGGTTGCAGGCGCACGTCCGGGTGGACCTTGTCGAGATCCTGGAGGCGCAGCCACTGGCCGGCGAAGCGCGGCCCGAGCGCATCGGCCTTCGGGTCCGCGAGCATGCGCAGTACCTGCTGCTCGAGCACGCGGTCGTCGGTGAGAGAGCCGCTCGCGGCCAATTCACGCAACTCGGCGTCCGGCGGCGCCGCCCACAGGAAATAGGAGAGGCGCGATGCCAGCGCGAAGTCGCTGATCTGGTACGTCTGCCCTGCGACGACCTCCGCGGGAGACCTCTCGAAGCGGAAGACGAAGCGAGGGCTCGCGAGCATCGCCTCGAGCGCGGTGCGCACACCCAGCTCGAAGCCGCCGTCCACGGCCGCCTCGTCATAGAACGACATCAAGCCCGCGCGATCGTGTTCGCTGAGCGGGCGGCGGAATGCCTTCTCTCCGAGCCTCGAGATGATCTCGTCGGCGCACGGGCGGGCCTCCCTCGGCAAGGCCGGCGTGCACGTGAAGATTGCTCGACGCACGGGCGTATCTGAGACACCCACGGTCGTGAGCGGTCCACCGACTACCAGATCCCTCATGTGCGGTAGCGAGTTCACTCCGTACGTTCCCGCGATCGCGGTGCTGGCGAGCGACCAGTCGTGCGGTGCGATCAGGTCCTGCACCGGGCCGTCCGTGCGCTTGATGAACGCTGCCGTCAGGCGATGTGCGCCTGCCGCGACCAAGATCGGCTCGGTCGTCATCTCGACGCCGGTCGGGTCGGAGACGTGCATCCAACGGTTCATCGCGAGCAGCGCGACCGGCTCGCCGTCGATCGAGATTTCGATCTGTTCAGGTGCGTCCGCGGTCTGCAGCGCGGACCGCCCATTGCCGACGATCGTGCCCGTGGTCTCGTGGTGGAATGAGACGCGGAATACGTACTCACCGTCGGCGGGGAAGTTGTGCACGACGGACGTGCCGCCCCGGGTGCCGAACGGCGCGCCCTCGACGCGTTCGGTCTGGGATACCCAGCGCGGGATCCTATACTGCGTCTCGCTTGCGGTCGCGTACGCGTTTCCAACCGCGAGGCGACTGATTTCCGCTGCGGCGTTGAGGTACGCGTCGAGCAGCGTCGGCGACACCATCTGCACGTCGGCGATGTTGTCGAAGTTGGCGCTCTTGGTATCGAGCGGCAGATAGTCACCGGCATCGACGCGCAGACCGAGCAGGTCGTAGATCGAACGGTCGTATTCGGCGCGGTTGAGCCGCTGGAACGTTCGTCCGCCGGGGTTCGGATTCGCGGCCGCCGCCCCGTCCATGTGCCCTTCGAGGGACTCCACGAGAACGAGTAACGAGTCACCCGACGGCCGCCGCGCACCGGGCGGCGGCATCATGCCCGCACGCAGCTTCCGGATCATCAGCTCCGAGATGTCGCCCGTCTCTTCAGCCGCGTCCAGCGTGAAGCCCTCGAGCGAGAGGTTACCGCGGAGCATGCGGTCGTTGTGGCAGCGCACGCAGTACGCCTGCACTACGGCGTCAGATGCCGCGCTCGAGGTCTCCAGCGAGCCCGTCGGGGGCGAGGACGTCACACCACTTCCGGGCGCGAGACTGCCGCCCCCCGGACTCTCGTCGGGGGCCAGCCCGACCATGAGGAGGCCCGCGGCCAACATCGCCGAGACGACGTAGTTCATCCGTGCCTGGAATCCGCGCCGGTGTGATCGTTCCTACAACAGACACACAGTGTGTGGCAAACTGCTGAAGTCTACCTCACACAGTACCGTGGCACCGGTCGTCTGACCAGCGATTTCGCGTGGCTGGCTCTGACGGGAGCTTGGCACGTCGACCCCACGGCGCTTGGGGCGGACTACGCCCCGCCCCCGAGACAATCAAACCATCGTCCTGGTTCCTCAGAATGCCCCAACTTCTTGCCAGCGGCGGTTGGAGGGGGCCCTCGCGAGGGCACAGGCCGGATTTCAAGCAGCCCAGCTATTTACTTTTAGGCAAAGCGAGCTTGAGTCTGGCATCAGCGAGCTAACTCCTGCGCTGTCAGCCTTGGGGCTAGGCGCCTTCGCGTCAGTTGGTCGGATGGTGTTCTCTGCGCTCGCCATCGTGGCGCCCTGGGCTTTGAGCGAAGACGTGCTCAATCGACCCAACGTCGTCGAGCATTTGAGCGTTTCTTGCGCGTAACGCGTCCTCGGTAGGATGTTGGCTTCGGACAATCCTCCGATACCGGCGCATCCGTAGAGGGTGCCGCAGCCTGAGAAAGGACCCCGAGAGTGGGCGTGTTCGAGTTCGTCATCGCGTTGGTCTTTATATCGATGCTCGGCAAGGTGTTGAGCCGTCGTACACCACGTCGGCCGCCGCAAGCAGAGCTACCCCCCGGCGAGCGCGCAGAACTCGAGAGTATTCGTGATACCATGCACGATTTGAGTGGCCGCCTTCAGCGCCTGGAGGAAGAGCGTGACTTTTACAAGGATCTGCTCGAGGCGCCGCGGGGGCGTCGCGAAATCCCGCCGCCAGAAGGCGATTGACCACGGAGTCCCGCGTGCGTCCTTCCCCCCGCAGTCAAACCGTCAGTCGGCTTCATTCGCTGGCTCGAAGTGTCTAGCCTCTTAGGAGCCTGACACCCAGCGAGATAGCGCCTGTGTAATTCAATCGGGGCGCCCGGATTTGAACCGGGGACCCCCTGCTCCCAAAGCAGGTGCGCTACCGGACTGCGCCACGCCCCGTGACGCTTTTACTATAAGGCTTTTCTGGCCTTCACGTGAACGGCACATTCCAAACTGTGCCAAAAACTGTGTCATTACCCACCGACGCTGGCTGACGCTATCGACGCCGAAACCCAACAACCCGAGCTCCCCCCGACGCTCACCAGGTGTTGGCGCCAATCGGGCGTTCCGGAGCTCATTTCGGCGCAGTTCGTGGCTCAGTTCGCCCAGACGTCCTTGGGCTGCGCAAGTCGGACATCTTGGTTCTGCTTCAGGACGAAGGAGTGCAGCAAAGTCGGACCTCCGAAGGAGATCTCACCGTGAAGCAGGTGGCGAACCACGCCGCAACCCACGCCAGTAGTCTCGCAAAGCTGCTGGTCCGCTGTGTGCCCGCATCTACTTCGTGTGGCACGTGTTTCTTCAAGCGGCCGGCCAGTGGGGAAGTGTAATCCCCATCCACGTCGTGACTCCCGTGGGATTCCGCACAACATGCCCTGTGGACCATTCTCTCCGGAGTGCGCGCGCGGCCAATGCTCCGAGACAAGGACTCACTATCGCGTCGGTTCACATTGGTGCCGAGAGCGCGCGGCGGGTAGAATGCTGACAGTTGACTTGAGATGAACCGGTACGCGCAGGTCACGTCATTGGCCTGACTGGTGAGTACCTCGGAACCTGAACCACGAGGGAGATCTTAATGTCAATCCGACCGGTCAAGCGCCTGATCAAGGCCACGCCGACTATGGAAGGCGCCGGGGTTCGCTTGGATCGGGCGTTTGGCTTTGGTGACCCCTCCGAGTTCGACCCTTTCCTGTTGCTCGATGATTTCCGCAACGATGATCCGGAAAGTTACCGAGCAGGCTTCCCGTGGCATCCTCATCGCGGGATCGAGACGGTCACCTATGTTCTCGCCGGCACCGTCGAGCATGGTGACAGTCTTGGGAACCGCGGCACCGTGGGCGCCGGAGACATCCAGTGGATGACGGCGGGGAGCGGAATCGTCCATCAGGAGATGCCACAGGGTGACGAGAAGGACCGGATGCATGGCTTCCAACTCTGGGTCAACCTTCCGTCATCCCTCAAGATGACGGCACCCCGATATCAGGGCGTTCGAGCCGACGAGATCCCGGTCGTCACGGAGGACGATGGAACGCAGGTGCGAGTGGTTTGCGGAGACTTTTGGGGTCAGAAGGGCCCTGTAGACGGTATCGCGGCGGAACCCGTCTATCTCGACGTGTCGGTCCCACCAGGGAAGAGAAGGACACTTCCTGTTGAGACGGGGCGTCATGCGTTCGCGTACGTGTTCGCTGGGAGCGGGAGGTTCTGCAACGCGTCGTCGCCTCTGGCGGTCCCGACCGAGGGTGCGGGATGGTGGGCTGATTCGACTCTCCCCACTGAGGTGGACAACCGGTCCCTGGTGCTACTCGATCAGGGGGATGAAGTCACCGTTCAAGCCGGCGAAACCGGTGTTCGGTTCCTTCTCATCTCAGGGAGACCGCTCGGAGAGCCTGTATCTTGGTATGGCCCCATCGTGATGAACACACAGCAGGAGCTGCGAGAGGCATACGAGGAGCTGCAGCGCGGCACGTTACTGAAGGAACCGGAATAGGTACCCCGGAATCCAGCCCAATTGGCGCCGCAGCCCGGGCGAATCCCTCCAAGGTGAGTGTCTTTGCGGGAACGTCTTGCGCGGCCCGAAGCTGCGAACCGGGTGGCTCCTAAGGGATGCAGAGCCCCGGGGCTAGGCGAGAGAAGTGGGGCTCCTTACTGAACCACCCGGTCATTCCTTCAAAGCGAACACCCACACCTCCCCACCCTGCGGCACATACGTAAACGTCCCGCGTGCCGTATCGACGCGACGCGTCATGCTTGCCGGATCTACACCCCAACCGGCCTGCACCGCCACGTACTGAACACCATCGATGGCATAAGTCACAGGCACGCCCATCACGCCGGAGCCCATGCGCTGACTCCACAGCTCCTGGCCGCTTCGCGCATCGAACGCCCGAAACTCGCGGTCGGGAGCGCCGCCCATGAAGACGAGGTCGCCAGCCGTCGTGAGCACCGGGCCCCAACTGTGGGTGGGGAACTCCACGGTCCACGCTCGCTCACCGGTGTCCATGTCCCACGCCTGCAACTCGCCGATATGGTCGGCGCCGTCCGGCAGCATCATCTCGCTGTCGGCGCCGGTGTACCCCCGCCCCGGGATGTACTCGACCTCCAATCCCTCGATCGAGCCGCAATGGTTCGTGTTCGCCGGGATATACACCAGGCCGGTGTTGGGATTGTACGCCGCAGGCGGCCAGTCCTTGCCACCCCACAGGGAAGGGCAGAACTCGGTGATCCGGCCCGTCACGGGCTTATGCGCCGGATCGTACTCGGGCCGCCCGGTCACTGGATCCAGCTCGGTGAAGACGTTCTGGAAGACGTACTCCTCGGCGGCGACGAAGCGGATGTCGTCCGATCCGCGTTCGAGGAGCCACAGGTATCCGTTGCGACCGGGATGGACCAGCGCCGGGAAAGTCCGCCCGTCCCGCGTGACATCCATCAACAGCGGGGTCGACACCTCGTCCCAGTCCCACGATCCGTTCCAGTGATACTGGTGGTAGCCACGGAGCTCACCCGTCTCAAGATCGAGTGCGAGCACGGAGTTCGTGTACAGGTTGTCACCGTCACGTTGATCGCCGACCCACGGCCCGGGGTTCCCGGTCCCCCAATATGTGAGGCCGAGCGCGGGATCGTAGTGGCCCGGAAGCCATACAGGTGCCCCGCCTGTCTCCCACGTGCTGCCCGGCCATGTGTCGTTTCCGAACTCCCCCGGTGCCGGGACGGTGTACGTCCTCCAGCGCTCCGCCCCAGTCTCGGCGTCCAAAGCGACGACGAAGCCACGAATTCCGAGTTCGCCACCCGACACGCCGGCCATGATCAAACCCCCGGCTGCGAGCGGAGCCGTCGTCATGTAATAGCCGTTCGCGTTCTCTGCGACCGTCACGTCCCACACGACCTCTCCCGTGAGCGCGTCAAGCGCGACCAAGCGCGAGTCGAGCGCCGCCATGTAGACCTTGTCTTCATACAGAGCGACGCCGCGATTTGTGTTGTGGATCGCGACAAGGCGCTCCGGCAGGTCATGCTCGTAGAGCCAGAGCAGATCCCCCGCTCGTGCATCGAGCGCGAACAAACTGTTGCCTGGCGTAGTGACGTACATGACACCGTCGTTCACGATCGGTGGTGATTCATGGCCGCCGCGAATTCCGGTGGAGAACGTCCACGCCGGCACGAGATCGTCGACGTTCTCGCTGGTGATCTGGTCCAGCTCGCTGTAGCCCCAACCGGCGTAGTTACCACGATAACTCAGCCAATTCTCCGGCTCCGGGTTCTCGAGGCGCCGCTGGCTCACGCGCCGATACGTGATCGCGCCCTGCTGCGGGACGGGCGCCGGAGTCGATGGCCCAGGGCGGGGCGAGCATGCCGACGCACTCGCCAAGAAGAGTACGAGGGAAAGGCGAAGGCCGACCCGGCCGAATCGCCTGCGAGGCTCAGGCATCTGGACTCTTCCTGTGAGGATGCGTGCGTCCACTCCCACGCGCCCGAACATGCCATCTTGGAACGAGCCGGGATAGAGCATCCGCACTGCCGGTCCTAGCCTGAGGCGCCGGTACTCCCTGCACCGAAAGACCTATCTCGGTGTGTTTCCCGAAATCTGGCCTGGGACTGGTGGAGTAAGGCCGTGAGGCTGGCCGACCTCGAAACGATCCGGGGCCGAGGCTGGCATTCCCTGAGGCGCATGTTCGCTTCAGACCTCGTGCACCAACCTCTGAAGGTCGTATCTAGTGATGTAACGTCCGGCCGGGCCCAGGCGCCCGTCGGCTCCGCTCTCCCAGCTCGATCCCCGCCCATCCTCGCATCCCGGCGGCGTATTCCGCCTTCCAGACCTCCCTCGCTCGCCCGTTTCACCTCACGTCGGGCAGCGTCCGCCGATGTCCGCCCCACGCCTCCCCACCCCCTTCCCTTCCCACCTTACTTCTTGTCAATGAAGCCCGCCGGACGAGCTGCCCGCCCAGAATCGACGCGAGCGACTGACCCGAGCCTAGTCGGTCACTCACCGAACCCCACCCCGCGACTGTCCGGTGAGAATGCCGGAGCCCCGCCCTCGGCGGACTACCGCGTGAAATCGAAGAGCTTCGTGTACTTGATCACCAGCTGACGCTGGCGTGGCCCCGACCGGAAGCCGAGCGGATCGATGTCACCCAGGAACTCGGTGTCGTTGTATACGATGAAGAGCCCGGTGCCGGCCGTGTCGAGCCAACCTAGGCGGATGTTGCTGCCGAGATCCTCAGAATCGTCGTTGTACTGGAGGTTCGCCTGCAGGTAGATGCGGGGCGTGAAGGAGTACGAGGCAGTGAGCCTAACCAGCGAGGTAGCGAAGCTCCCCTCCTCGAGCTCCACGTCGAAGTAGTTGAAGCTGACGGAGGTCGTGAACCGGTCGCGGAAGCGATAGGAAACGGTCGCGTCCGGCGAGAACTGCGTGCCAGAGTAGAAGCCACCAAAAGTCACTCCCCCGGAAACCGACAGGGGCGCACTCCGGTTCGTGTTCGCCCGGAATAGGAGCTCCTGGTTGTCGTAGGTGCCTGGTGGGATGATGACAGGCCCGCGCCCGCCGTCTGGCAACTCGCCCTCGTCGCGGATCTGGAACGGTTCGGTAAGCCCCTCGCCCGTGATGTTCCAGCCCGGAAAGTGAATCTCGGCACCGTTCTCCCACGCGAAGTGACTGTCTATGTGTACGAAGTACGACTCGTTGAAGCCCCCGAGCGACCAGAACGCGTTTCCTGAGATGTGCGGCCGGAACTCCCGGAACCAGTCGACGCCGTCCGTGCGCAGGTGATACAGGACTCGACCACTGCCGTAGCGGTACCCGCTGCGGTTCACGAAACCGACCTCGGGGTTGAACTCATCGCCGATCTGGCGATAGCCCGCCGCTACCTCCAAGTCACGGTTACGGAAGTTACCGGTGCCCGCGAAGCCGTACTCCCCGTTGTTGAATCCCTCGCGAGCGTCGGGTGTCTCGGACAGGATGGGCGTGGTCGTCAGGCCGGCCCAGCCGTCGAAGGTCAGGTCCCGGCCGATCCCGAGTCGGCCGTCGAGGCCGTAGGTCAGGTTGTAGTCACTCGTCGAGTTCGTGTTCAGTCGTGACACGAAGATCCCGCCGATCCGCGACCGGTTCTCCCACTCCCGGAACGCTCGCACGACACCGAAGTTGTTGTCGGGAGCGACCTGCTGGGGAGAGCCCGTAATCGCGTCGAGCACGTTGAGGTTGCCGGTCTGCACGCTGAGCACGCCGAGCTGCACGTCGCCGACCTTGCCCGTCATCCTCGCGCCCGCGTGGATGGGGACCTCCTGGCCGTCGGAAAGGCCAATCCGGCGGCTGAAGAAGAGCTCGGCCGATCGACCCGCGCCCACCGAGAACGTCCCCGCATTTTCGAGGAAGAAGGCACGCTTCTCGGGGAAGAAGAGCGAGAAGCGCGTCAGGTTGACCTGCTGGTCGTCGACCTCGGCCTGCGCAAAGTCGGTATTGACCGTCAGGTCGAGCGTCAGGCTCTGATTGAGACCGATCTTCGCGTCTCCGCCAACCTTCGATCCAAACTCGGCGTCGGGTGTGGCAACGCTGTAGTCCTTGAAGCTGTTGCTCAGCCCGTAGGGGCTGACCGTGGCAATTCGCCTGGCGGGCGCCGCGAGGTCCAGCGTCCCCGCGAGCGAGACGCGGTAGAGGTTGAACTGTCGAGGGATCGGCGCCCAGACGGCTTCCTCGCTGTTGCGCCGGATACGCCGCTCGAAGTTCAGCCCCCATGTCTGGTCGCCCCCAGCCCCGTAACGCAGCGTGGTGAAGGGGATGCGCATCTCCGCGTACCAGCCACGTGCGTCGGTGCTGGTCGCGACCTCCCAGCTCCCGTCCCAGTTGAGATTGAAGCCGCCTCCCGAGCCCCTCTGTTGTCGGCTGCCACCGCCACCGGGTCGCCCGCCACCACCACCACTTCTCTGGCCCTCGTTCGCGACCTGGCCGTCATACTCGATCCCGGCGGGCGTCGTCCCGAATACGAAGCCATTCTGGCGGTCGAGGTACGTGTCGAGCACAAGGACGAACGCGTCGGATTCGTTGAGCGAGGCGTCCCGGAGCGTTTGGCCGAAGACGAGCGAGGTCGGGTCGCTGTCGAAGAGCCAGGCGCCGACATAGAGCGCCTCTCCGTCGTAGGCCACCCGGACCTCGGTGCGCTCGGAGACCGGTCGTCCCTCGGTCGGCTCTCTCTGGACGAAGCCGGTGAGGACCTGGGCCTCCGCCCATGTGACGTCGTCGAGTCGACCATCAATGACGGGCACGCTGGTGATCGCGGCCGCGATCGCATTAGGGGCCTGCTGAGCCTGGATGTCGGCGCCCACAACGAGGGGGTAGAACAGGGCGATGTAGCGAAGTCGATTCATGAACCCTCGTGTACGGCGTCGGGGCGCGTGCGCTCCTACCTGATCGAGCGTCGTCGTGCCCACCATCGAGAACGGGACGATCATGTCAGGGCCTCGGCGTGACCGGCGGTCATACGGCGCTCCCCCAGACTAATTAACTACCCGACCTAGGCGTCCAGAGGAAGACCTCCCGGTCGCGGAGCGGGTCAGGCCCGCCCACTGCCCTGTCCATCGGTAGGCGGGTCTTGCCCGAGTACAGCTCGAGCATCGGCAGGCGCGCGTCACCCAGGTGCCTGTCAGGTGGTGGCGAATGATGCGGGTGCCCGAACGCTGCTCAACCACTCCCGAAGACCACTCCCCAAGGCCGGCCCCGCTCGCTCACACCGTCGCGTCTCGGTTCATTTCTTCGCAAGTTTCGTGTCGCACCGGTGTCGGCGAGGCCGAGCACGAGGAGGCGAACGTGACCTGAGGGCTCTTGCCGAGAGGAGTGTGGGGATGAGGATGATGGGGTGCCTGGTGGCCGTGGCACTGGCGATGACGGCGCTCGAGGTCGAGGCTCAGGAGCGCGACGCAACGGCGGTGCGGGTCTCGACGGCTCCGCGGATCGACGGCGCGCTCAGCGACTCGATCTGGCAGGGCATCGAGCCGGTGACCGGCTTCCGACAACGCGACCCCGTGGACGGCGCCCCCGCGAGCGAGCGGACCGAGGTGCGCATCGCGTACGACGACGAGGCGCTCTACTTCGGCTTCATGCTCTACGACTCGGAGCCCGACCTCATCCGTCGCAACATCCTCCAGCGGGGAGGGCGCATCGACAAGGACGACCGCGTCGTGATCGCTCTCGACACGTATTTCGACCGCCGCAACGGCTACATCTTCGAGCTTGGCGCACTGGGCACGCAGGACGACGCCCTCTTCTCAGACGAGTCGCTCACGTTGGATGAGTGGAGTTGGGACGGAGTCTTCACGAGCGAAACCAGCGTCACGGACGAGGGGTGGATTTTGGAGGTCGCGATTCCGTTCGCGACGATCCAGTTCAGCGATGTCGACGCCCCCCGAATGGGAATCGCGTTTCAGCGATCGATCCGACGGAAGAACGAGAACGTTTTTTGGCCACACATCGGGCAAGACTATCGCTCGGGCATCGCACAGGTGTCGCAGTACGCCACGCTCGACGGCCTCCGCGGTGTGTCCAGCAGGGCCGACACATCGAGATCAAGCCGTACGCAATCGCGGGCGCGCAGGACAATGCGGGAGCAGAGCCGGACCAAACGGCGGATGCCGGATTTGACGTCAAATACGGGATCACCTCGAACGCAACGCTCGACCTGACGCTCAACACCGACTTCGCACAGGTGGAGGCGGACAACGTCCAGATCAACCTGACACGATTCAACCTCTTCTTCCCCGAGAAGCGTGAGTTCTTCCTGGAGCGCGCGGGCCTCTTCCAGTTCGGCGCGCCCCGTGAGACGGAAGTCTTCTTCAGCCGCCGGGTCGGGCTGGAGACCGACATCCTCGGCGGCGGACGCCTCACCGGGCAGGTGGGCAAATTCTCCATCGGGACCATGAGCCTGCGGACAGGAGCTCTCGACGAAAGTGGAGCGATGACCCCAGCCGCGTGGAACAACGTAGCCCGGATCCGGGGCGACCTACGCCCCCGCACGACGCTCGGCGGCATCGCGACCAGCCTCGACACCGACGTCGGCTACAACCGCGTCGCGGGGATCGACTTCGACTCGCGCTTCTGGTCGAGTTCCAGCTTCCGCTTCTGGGCCGCGAACGTATGGGATTCGGAGCATCGTGAGGAACAAGGAAGCACTGCCGCCGCCCAGGCGGAGCTGGTACTTCAGAACGATCTCTACATGGTCGAGGTCAGCCGCACGCGCGTCGGCCCCGCATTCGATCCCGCTCTGGGTTTCGTCCCTAGGAATGATCAGGCGCGGTGGGGCATCCAGGCCGGGGTGCGCCCCCGCTTCGAGCAGAGCGGGTGGGCGCGCCAACTCTCAGTCTTCGTGCGAGGCAACCGCATCGAAGGCTACAACGGAGTGAAGCAGTCCCACTTCCGGAGCGCCGACGCGGCTTTCTCGTTCGAGTCGGGCGAACGAACCAACGTCGAGGTCTCGGAACGCTTCGAGCACATCGAGAAACCCGTGAGGATCTCCGGCCGCGAGGTTCCCCCGGGGGACTACTCGTTCCAATTCGTGAGCGGCGGTTTTCGCACGAATAACAGCCGGGAGTTCTCGGCTTCGGCCAACTGGTCCGTCGGAGAGTTCTGGTCCGGAACCCGTGCGAGCCTGGGCACTGGAGCCGTCTGGAAAACGGGTCCCCATCTGTCACTTGGTGGAGATGTGCGCTGGAACGATGTCTCGCTGCCGGTCGAAGATGGAGACTTCAGCACGACGCTGGTGAGCCTCGACATCCAGGGGGCGGTGAGTCGCAAACTGTTCGCGAACGCACTCGTGCAGTGGGACGACGTCTCCAACAGTCTTCAGGCCAATATCCGCGTCGACTGGATCCACACGCCCGGGAGCGACCTGTTCGTCGTCATCGACACCGGTTATCTGACCGGAGGCGTCATGGAGCCGTTGCAGGAACGCTGGACGCGACGCACCGGGGTGATGAAGCTGACCTACCTATTCCCGTTTTGACAGCGGCGGCGGCCACGTCGAAAAGTCTCCTCCGAGGTCTCCTGGTGGGTGCTCGGGCTCGATCGAAGTCGATCTGCTTTATGAGGCCGATGCCCCGCGAGTATACGTACTACGATGAGCAGTGGGAATGGGGGACGCTCGCGCAGGCAATCGGCTCCATTATTGACAAACGGTTGTCGCATATCGCATCTATTGAGTTCACAATGAAGTCGGTCCCCCACTTACGCTCCGGCATCATGAATCGAGACAACGGCTTTACGCTCATTGAGCTTCTGATAGTGGTCGTGATCATCGGAATTCTGGCGTCCATCGCCCTTCCGAAGTTCTCTACCGTGCGTGAGAAGGCGTACTACTCCACGATGAAGGCCGATCTCAAGAATCTGGCTAGCCAGCAGGAGATCTACTACCACTCTGCCTACTCGTACACGACTGTCGCTACCGACCTTAGCTACACCATTTCCAACGGTATCACCATGGGCTCGGCGGCTACGAGCTCCGGCTGGTCGGCGAGCGTCAGCCACGCCGCGATGGGCACCGCCGAAGGTTGCGTCGTCTTCTACGGCACTGCGGCCACCCCGACCGTTGGCTCGACCACCGCGCTCAGTCCGGGTGAGGTAGCCTGCACGCGGTGAGTCAACTGACGTAGGCTAGGTACCTGGCGGGCCTCAACCCTCTCCCTCTCCCTCCCGTTCCCGTTCCGCGTCCGACATCTCACGCAGGTACCTGAACGCATAGATGCCCGTCGAGTGCCCGTCACTCCACACGAACTGCAACGCGTACTGTCCGACGTAGTGGATCGCCGTCGGGTACACCGAGTCGTCCACCTGCTCGGGCGACAGGGTCTGCATCCCCGTCGTCTCGTCGACGCAGCCAGCGCACGGACAGAGCAACCGTAGCTGCCGCGGCACGTACTCTGAGGCCACTCCGTCTTTCCAGACGATACGCAGTCGGGCCTCGTCTTCGGTCGGGCCGATCTCGAGCGGTACGATCTTGCTCGCCGGGCTCACTGGATCCCTCTCGCGATCAACTCGTCGGCCAACGCCCGGAAGGCCTTCCCGCGATGACTACGCTCGTTCTTGTGCACGATATCGAGCTCGGCGAACGTCTTTCCGATCTGGGGATCGAAGAAGTACGGGTCGTAACCGAACCCTCCCTGGCCCCGTGGCTGGCCAAGGATAAGGCCCTCAGCCTCGCCGCGAACAACGAGAGGGGCTGCGGTGGCTCCGACGAGCACGGCTGCGCACACGTAACGGCCAGTTCGGGCCGCGAGATCGAGATCGCCTAACTGCGCCATGAGGTGGTCGTTGTTGGCCTGGTCGAGTTCCTTGCCGTTCAGGCCGCGGTCGGGCGCGAAGCGCTTGGATCTCACTCCCGGTGCACCGCCCAGCGCGTCGACCGCGAGGCCCGAGTCGTCCGCGACCGCCGGCATGCCCGACTTGGCGTGGAAGTATTCCGCCTTCGAGCGCGCGTTTTCTTCAAAGGTCTCGTACGGTTCGAGTTCTTCTTCGGCTGGATCCTTCATGATGTCCGCGCTGTCCAGATCGATCAGGCGCAGTCCCGGAACGGCCCCCAGGATGCGCCGGATCTCTACCATCTTGTCGACACTTCGTGTTGCGACGAGAAGCTCCACTCAGCCGCCTTGCAGCGCCCGGGCCTGGGCAGCGAAGAGCGTCTCGAGGCCCGACATCGCGATGTCCATCAGCGCGTCCAGGTCACTGCGCGGGAAGGGGTCGCCCTCGGCGGTACCCTGGATCTCCACCAGTCCTCCGCTCTGCGTGCCCACCACATTCATGTCGACCTGCGCGCCCGAGTCCTCTGAATAATCGAGGTCGAGATAAACTTCTCCGCCGACGATGCCGACGCTCACCCCGGCCACGCGCTCTCGCAGCGGGTTCCGGTCGACGAACCCTTCGCTCAACATCCAATCACCGGCTAACGAGAGCGCTACGCAGGCACCGGTGATCGAGGCGGTTCGCGTCCCGCCGTCCGCCTGTAACACGTCGCAGTCGACCGTGACGGTATGGTCCCCGATCGACTTCATGTCCGTCACGGATCGCAGCGAGCGCCCGATCAGGCGCTGGATCTCCTGTGTGCGACCCTTCGGGCCGCTGCGCTCCCGACGCGTCCGTGTGTGCGTTGCGCGGGGCAACATCGCGTACTCTGCGGTCACCCATCCGGCACCGCTGCCCTCGCGCCACCGGGGCACGCCCTCGACAACGGAGGCTGTACAGAGTACGCGCGTGGCGCCGGTAGCGATGATGCACGACCCTTCCGCGTACGGTGACACGCCAGTCTCGATGGTGGTCGGGCGGTTCTGGTCGGGCCGCCGATCGCCGGTCCTCATCCTTACGACGAGCCTCCTCGGATTCGGTTCACCAACTCGGTGCTCGAGTACCCCTCCACGAACGGGATCAGCTCCACCCGCCCCCCCGCGGCTTCCACCTCGGCGCGACCGACCACCGCTTCGAGCGCGTAGTCATCGCCCTTCACGAGCACATCGGGGAGCAGCTCGGCGATGAGCTCGCGCGGTGTGTCCTCGTCAAACAGGCACACGGCGTCGACCGAGTCGAGCGCGGCGACCACGACCGCACGGTCTCGCTCGCCCACGAGCGGCCGATCGTCACTCTTGGCCAAGCCGCGCTCCGACTTGCCTAGTCGGCGCGCAGAGGCGTCGGTGTTCACGCCCACGACGAGTTTGCCACCCAAAGCCCGCGCAGCGGCCAGATAGGTCACGTGACCCGGATGCAACAGCTCGAAGCACCCGTTCGTGAACACCAGCGGCTTATCGCGAGGCCGCCCGTAGCAGGCTATCAAATCCGCGCGTGAGAGCACGTTTACCCAGCTCGGAGGCATGGTCACAGATAGAAGAGCAGGTACGCCACGAGCAGTATGGGCCGGATCTACCAATTAGACTGGGCGCCGTCCACAATCTTCTGGACCAACAGCTCGATCGCCTCCAGGCGCCCCACGTCCTCGGTCTCCGAAGCCTCCAGAAACTCGCCTTGGGCGACCAGACCGCGGGACTCCCAGAGGATCACGTCCTCCACCAGATCAACGATTTCGACCGATACGCTGATCGCCACCTGGCGCTGGAGAACCTGCGCGGCCTGCCCCCGCTGAGCGGCCCGATAGTTGGGCGCGACGACTTCATAGCGCCTGATCGAGCCACGCACGACGGCATCCGCCACTTCCTCGCCCGCGGTTCTGATCCCTAGCGCCCGCGGCAAGTTGCGCAGCAGCTGGTCGTACAGCTCGCCCACGATCTCGAACCGATTCGTCTCATTGTCGAACGGTTGCACAGCTATGGTGTTGATGTGGTCCGGGGGAAACGAGCCTGCGCGAAACGAGTAGTGGCACCCGGTTATGCTCACAGCGAGCAAGGCGCTCTGCCACCAAGTGAACCGCCACGTGGTCATGAGCTTTGCCGTCCCCGCTCGCCAGTGGGGTCCCAGATGTCCGGTGGGTACGACTCCACACGGTCGAGCCGGTCGCGCGTGATCTTGAACTCGCGGAACGCCGCCAGGTTACGGTACGTAGCCTGGACAGGGTATACGCTGTCGGCGTTCAGCTCGACCTCTACCCACTGAACGACGTGATCGCTGTCGAGCAACTCGAGCCTCCTGAGCAAACCGCCTTCGATGCGGTAGTGCAGCTCTTTGCCGTCCTCATAGCGGTAGCGCAACCGCAGCGCATCCTCCTCGAGCTCGTCTCCGCCGAGCAACTCCGCCCCGTAGTCGGGTCGGAAGACACCCAGCGTCCCCCAGAAGAGGTCGGGCGGCGGAAGGATCTGGGGTGGTGACCCCGGTGGCAAGATCAGGGTGCCACCCAACAGCGCGGCCTTGAGGACCAGCTCCCCGTTGCCGAGGAAGAGGTCGATGCGTGCCTTGTAGGGCGGCTCGATGCGAGCCACCCCTCGCCCGTTCACCCTGATACCGGCCTCGTTGAGCTCCCAGTCGAAGACGATGCGGATGGGGTCTACCACTCTCGTGTGATCTTCGAGCCTCAGCGCGGTCTGCTGCGCGTTGACAGCGGGTGCGACGATCACGACTTGCCGCGCCGCGCACGACGATACCACGAGCGGTACCAGCGTGGCGGTCAAGAGCACGCGTAGGGTTCGGTAGGACGTCTGGGAAAGCGGCATAAGCAAAGGTAGTCGTAGTTGGGCTCAGATGCCTGCCCTACCCCTTCCAGCCTCGCCCTGTTCGAGAGTAGTTTCGCAGGTGGCTGACAACGACCCCGCCGAGACCGTCCTCATCGCTTCCGACGTGCATCTCGGCACCATCTCTGGCGAGCAGGAAGACGCCTTCGCCACTTGGCTCGACCAGGCGGCCGAAGTCGCGTCGTGGATCGTGCTGAACGGCGACACCTTCGACTTCTGGTTCGAGTACCGTTGGGGGACCAGCCGCGGCTACGAATCCACTTTGACGCAACTGCGGCGAATCGTCGATTCTGGGGTGCGCGTGACACTGATGGGCGGGAACCACGATTGGTGGGGCGGCACGTACCTCCGTGACGACGTGGGCGTGGAGTTCCTGCAAGGCCCCATCACCACGACCATGGCGGGGTTCTGCACGTTTCTCGCGCATGGAGACGGGCTCGGAAGGGGTGATCTCTCGTACCGCGCGCTCCGGCTGATCCTTCGGGGTCGACTCACTCGTTTCGCCTTCGGCATCCTGCCCCGGCGCCTGGGCGACCGCATCGGCGCGGGGATCTCGCAGACCGAGGATCGATGGAGCCCGTCGGGACCCCTGGAACTCGAGAAGGCCGAAGCACTAAAGGAGTGGGCCCTCAACGAGATGAGCAGACGCCCGGAGTTGGATCTCGTCTTGCTCGGGCATACGCACGTGCCGACATGCGAACGCTTCGGCGAGAACCGATGGTACATGAACTCCGGAGACTGGGTGTACCACCGCAGCTACGTGATCCTACGCAACGGCGAGGATCCGAGACTCGTACAGTGGGAGAACGCGATCCTGTGACGACGTGCACATCGACTCTAGTCCGGCGTGTCCCGGCCGTTCTCCTGTGCGCGCTCTCGTTCATGCTCGCGCCAGCGGTCCTGGCCGGCCAAGAAGTCACCGAACCCGCCGAGCCGGACTCGACCTCCCTCTTCATACCGGTGGCGCCCAATACCGCCTTCCTCCGGGCCGTATTAGTGCCGGGCTGGGGGCACGCCTCGATCGGTACCTACACGCGCGCCGGCTTCTACTTCGCACTCGAGGCAACCACCGTGTACGGGCTTCTTCGGACCCGGAAACGCCTCAACGAGGTCGCTGCTAGAGCCGAGTTCAGGGAGAACGTCCTCCGGGACGATCTCGCGGCCCAAGGCATTGTCGACTTCGATGAGGTAGAGTCCGCGCTCGACGACGACTCGACGCTGGAGGACATGCGCGACCTGGAGGACTCCCGCCGCCAACAGCAGGAAGACTGGGCCGCGCTCGGCATTTTCTTGCTTCTGCTGAGCGGCGCGGACGCATACGTCTCCGCCCACCTCCAAGACTTACCCGCACCCATCGAGTTTCAGGCGGCCCCGGCGGGGGACGGCCGCGTCGAACTCGGATTTCGCATCAACCTGGGTCGAGACTGAAGCCGCGGGGGGGAGACCCGAGTGGGCCGCAAGTCCTCGACCCACCAGCTACGCGCCCGCCCCCCGCACCCCTGGCGGGAACGTGTGGGAATCGAACCCACCTACCCGGGTTCTAGCCGGGCCGCACGGTTTTGAAGACCGCCGGAGACACCAGTCCCCCTCCGCCCCCTCTCTCAAGGTGGTCGCCAGCTGCGTGACTCTCTAGCGACGGGGTGGGACGTTAGGGGATAGCCCTGTCGCGGCCAAGGGGGCGGGTCGGTGACTTCCGCGTCCTCCTTAGTCCCCGGTCGGTGGCCGGTGAAAGAGCGCGATCATGAACTGGGGCCCGGCCGGAAAATTCTGGCCACGCAGCGGCACACGGGCGGCAGCCTCGATAAGAAGCGAGGGCGTGATCTGGTAGTTGACCGTCGGCTGCAGATACATGATCTCGCGCTCGTCGCTGCTCACCCTCACGCCTTGAATGGAGCCGTTCGAGCCGAAGATCACGTCGAGCACGACCTTCCCACCTAGTGACCCCACGAATGTGCCCCCGAGCTCCGCCAAGAAGGCGAACTCGTCACCCGGATCCCGCGTAGTCTCGTCGTTCATCGCTCGCCAGCGGCGCCCCAGCCAAAGGACTCCGTAGGCGGGAATCGGCCAGAAGCTCGCGCCCACCTCCAACCACCCTTCGTAGTCCCACTGCCCCTCCCCGACTGGGATCACCTCGGCGTCGATCGGGAAGTCCACGATCGGAATCTTTGTCGTGAATCGGCCCGAGATCTGAACGCTCCCGTCACGAAGTCCAAAGAGGTTGTAGCGAGCCGAGAGACGCAGGTCGCCGACGCCGGAGGAGTGTCGCTCGTCCGCGTCGTCGTCGAAGTTGAGGTCGAAATACGGCACCTGAAGCCACAGGTCCAGGCGATCCGTGACCCCCACCAGAGCATCGAAAAAGAGCGCACTGGATCGAGCCTCGGCGTTCGAGTTCAGGAACGGGCGCTTCTCACCGCTCGCCCGGAACTGCTCCGTGGTCGATTGATGAAAGATCGAGAGCTTAGTCCAATAATTCCCCTGGCCCGCAGGCCACTGGGCGGCCAGAGGCGAACACAACACCGCCGCGGCAACCAGGGCTGACGCGGCGGAGCGAAGCGGGGCTCGGAGGCTCACTGAAGGAAGGTATCCCCATTGGGCTGGAAGTGTCGCCACGCGAACCAAAAGAGCACGTAGGCGTCCTCGCGCGTGCTCAGAGTCGCACCGGCCAGCTCTCCAGCAATCGCCGAACCGTCGATGGTCCACGTCGAACCGGTCTCCGTGTCGACCCAGGTCCCGTCGTCGTCGGTGCTGAAGGTCAGCGTCTCACCCTCGACCCGCGCGTCGAAGGCGATCGCGGTCTCTCCACCAAGAGATTCGTAGAAGACCACCGTGGGTATGCCGCCGACCAACTCGTTTACGACGGAGGTCTCGCCCATCTCCGCGAGCTCGCCGAACGGGTACCCACGCCCCCCATCTGCACCGAGTCGGATGGCGAGAACACGCTCCTTGATGGGCCGCGACTTGTCCACGTTGTCCTGATCGAAGAGCAGGTCGGAGCTGCTGAGCTGGTCGTAGTTGCCGTACGGGTAGGAGTTGGAGCCATAGTTTCGCGCGAAGCCGGTGAAGTCGCTCACGACCTTCGTGTCCGGGTGCAGTTGCCTCCAGCGGCCCCAGCTCATCTCCTGAACGGATCGCAGACCAAGCGACTCACCGCGGAAGTTCGAGCACTGCCCTTCCACGGAGAGCTGCGGTCCGTAGATGTCGCCACCGATGCGGTCGAAGACCATGAGGTTGTTCGCGAACAAAAGCCCGGACACGCCGAGCTCGAGCCGCTCGCCATCGACGAAGGGATCGAAGACGAGCCCCGAGCCCGTGAGTGGGCAGAAGGTAGCCGTGATCCACGTCTCTCCGATGCGATCGTTCACGATCTCGTGGTGCCAGAGGATGTTGTGCGGATACGCGCGAGCCTCCCCGTCCACCACGACTCCGAGCACGCGGTCGAAGGTGTTGAGGTAACGCGCCTCTATATGGTCGGGCGACACCATTTCCGGCTGCGTCAATGCGGGAATCGCCTCCGGCGGCAAGCTCGTAAACATAAGGTTCGGATCGAGGGAACAGAGCAGATTTCCGTCCGCGTCGGTCAGGCCCGGATCGTCCCCACAACCGGCGCTCGTGACGGCCGCGAGCAGGACAGGCAGGATCCCACGTACGTATGTCTTCATCGTAACTCCACGTTTAATCATTTCTGCACCTGCCGACCTAACCCGGTTGGGGCACCGTGGGTTTCCCCGTGGCTCCGCGATCCTCACACGCCTTCGCGGTCGACCTGCCACCTCTCGGTCAGCTCATTGGGGGTTTTGATCCGCGCGGGTCCCGGAAAGAACCGTGGGAAAGGCCCTCTGCTGTCATCCCTGTCCCCCCGTTGGTAGTTTCCCCGCCGCAGTCACAGCACATCACCGACATGAAGACCAAAGACTCCATCGAGAGAGACCACGCCGCGAGATATCCAGCGAGGGTGGCTTCGGTGAGCCCCGTAGACCGATGTGAAGGAGCACGGAATCCCGGCATGCCGCTGGAGCTGGATTGGATCCGGGAAGTTCGCGTAAACCGTAGTGCGGTGGAGCGTCGCGCGGCCACGTTGGGTACGCGCCGGAGTGTGAAGAAGGAATGGCAGGCGGCATGGTTGCTCAAAGCGATCACGTTGATCGACCTGACGACGCTCGCGGGTGACGACACGCCCGGTCGTGTTCGTAGGCTGTGCGCGAAGGCGCGGCAGCCGGTGCGCCGTGACCTTCTCCAAGCGCTCGGCATGGGAGACTGCTCCGTGCGCACTGGCGCGGTGTGTGTCTACCACGCGATGGTCCCGACCGCCGTCGAGGCGCTCGCCGGAAGTGGCATCCCGGTGGTCGCCGTATCGACCGGCTTCCCCCACGGGCTGAGCCCACTTCCACAGCGTATCGCAGAGATCGAGGCGTCCGTGACAGCTGGCGCGAAGGAGATCGACATCGTCGTAACGCGAGCGCACGTGCTCACCGGCGACTGGCAAGCACTCTACGACGAAGTGCGTGCCTTCCGGGACGCGTGTGGCGACGCCCACATCAATCCGACGCCCACATCAAGACGATCCTCGCGACCGGCGAGCTCGCGACGCTCCGCAACGTGCACAAGGCGAGCCTCGTCTGCATGATGGCGGGGGCGGACTTCGTGAAGACGTCTACCGGAAAGGAGAGCGTGAACGCCACGCTCCCCGTGGGTCTGACGATGGCGCGCGCGATACGCGCCTACGCTGAACGCACTGGGTACGCGATCGGTTTCAAGCCCGCGGGTGGAATCAGAACCGCCAAGGACGCCCTTTCCTGGTTGATCCTCATGAAGGAAGAGCTCGGCATCGGGTGGCTGCGGCGCGACCTGTTCCGGTTTGGCGTGTCGTCGCTGCTGGCGGACATCGAGCGGCAACTCGAACATCACGTAACCGGGCGCTACTCCGCCCTTCACCGACATCCGCTGGCATGAGCAAGATCGCCGAAGTCTTCGAGACGCTCGAATACGGTCCCGCTCCGGAGAGTACCCAGTTCGTCAACGAGTGGCTCGATAAGCACGAGCGTGCCTTCGGGCACTTCATCGGGGGCAGCTGGACCGACCCTTCGATGGGCGTGTCATTCGAGACCTCGAATCCGGCGAGGGCTGAACCGATCGCCAAGGTCAGCCAGGGTACTGTCGAGCACGTCCAGGCGGCTGTGGCCGCCGCCCGCGCCGCTCAGCCGGGTTGGTGGGACCTCAGGTCGCACCGGCGTGCGCGCTATCTGTACGCGATCGCCCGCAGGATCCAGAAGCACGCGCGGCTGCTGGCCGTGCTCGAGAGCATGGACAATGGCAAGCCGATCCGGGAGTCCCGCGACCTCGATATTCCGCTGGTCGCACGGCACTTCTACCACCACGCCGGGTGGGCGCAATTGATGGAGGATGAACTCCCGGACTACGAGCCCCTGGGCGTCGTCAGTCAGATCATCCCGTGGAACTTCCCGCTGCTGATGCTCGCCTGGAAGATCGCGCCCGCGCTCGCGACGGGTAACACTCTGGTGCTCAAGCCGGCGGAGTTCACGCCGCTCACCGCACTGCTGTTCGCCGAACTGAGCCAGGAAGTGGGGCTACCTACCGGCGTCGTGAACGTCGTCACCGGCGACGGGGAGACCGGCGCCGCCCTGGTCGATCACCCCGACGTAGACAAGATCGCCTTCACCGGTTCGACCGACGTGGGACGCGTCATCCGGGAGGCCACCGCTGGAAGCGGGAAGCGGCTATCGCTGGAGCTGGGTGGCAAGTCCCCGTTCGTGGTCTTCGAAGACGCCGATCTCGACTCGGTCGTGGAAGGCGTCGTCGACGCGATTTGGTTCAATCAGGGCCAGGTATGCTGTGCTGGTTCACGCATCCTCGTCCAGGAGGGTGTGGCCGAAGCGCTGGAGCGGAAGCTGCGCGCACGCATGGAGACCCTGCGCATGGGCGACCCACTCGATAAAGCTGTCGACATGGGCGCGATCGTGGGCCCCGTCCAGCTCGAGAGGATCGAGAGCCTCGTCGAGCAGGGTCGCTCGGAGGGTGCAGAAGTGTGGCAGCCCTCGTGGAGTGCTCCCCGTGACGGCTGGTTCTATCCCCCGACGTTGTGCACCAACGTGGCACCGTCCGGCACACTGGCACAGATCGAAGTATTCGGCCCCGTCGTGGTGATGATGACGTTCCGGACGCCCTCGGAAGCCGTCGCGCTCGCAAACGACAGCCGCTACGGGCTCGCCGCGTCGATCTGGTCCGAGAACATCAACCTCGCGCTCGACGTCGCGCCGAAGATCAAGGCCGGAACGGTGTGGGTGAACTGCACCAACCTCTTCGATGCGGCCTCCGGCTTTGGTGGCTACCGCGAGAGCGGCTACGGCCGAGAGGGCGGTAAGGAAGGGCTCCTGGATTACGTGCGGCCCGCGTGGGAGCACAGAGCCCCACTCGAACAGGAACCCGTCCCGCACGAAGGGGTCGCGCAGGCGCCGACGGACGACACGCCGGCCGTCGACCGCACCGCAAAGTTGTACATCGGTGGCGAGCAGACCCGACCAGACGGGAACTACAGCAGGCGCGTGTACGCCGCTGACGGCTCCCCCCTTGGCGAGGTCGGCCGAGGTAACCGCAAAGACGTTAGGAACGCGGTGGAGGCAGCCCGTGAGGCGCAAGCGGGATGGGCCTCTCGGTCCGCCCACAATCGAGCGCAGGTTCTCTACTACTTCGCAGAGAACCTCGAGGCGCGCCGGGATGAACTGACGGGACGGTTGGCGGCGCTCTCCGGAGACGCCGAAGGTGCGTGCGGGGAATTCGAAGCCACGATGGAAAGGCTCTTCACTTACGCTGCATGGGCGGACAAGTGGGAGGGCCGCGTCCACCACACTCCCTTCCGCAACGTCACGCTCGCGATGAAAGAACCGATCGGAGTCATGGGTGCGGTATGTCCGCAGGCGCATCCCCTGCTCGGTTTCGTTTCCTGTGTCGCACCGCTAATCGCTGTTGGAAACGCTGTGGTAGTGGTCCCATCGGAGGTCGGGCCGCTACTCGCAACCGACATCTATCAAATCCTGGACACTTCGGACGTGCCCGGCGGTGTGGTGAACATCGTGACGGGTTTGAGGTCCGAGGTCGTGCCGACGCTCGAGCGCCACGACGACGTGGACGGGATATGGCACTTCGGGAGCGCCGAGGACGCGCGCGGCGTGGAGCGCGCATCGACCGGCAACATGAAGCGCACGTGGGTCAGCTACGGACGAGCGCGGGACTGGTTCGATCGCCGGCAAGGTCAGGGGGAGGAGTTCCTCCGCGAGGCCACCCAAGTCAAGAACATCTGGGTACCGTACGGGGAGTAGCGGCCTTCCACAGCCCTCCACCCATCGCGCCACGCCCGACCGACCTAGCGCCTAGTTTTCCACCCGCGCGATGCACTCGATCTCGACGTCACAGAAGCTGGGGAGCGCCGCCGTCTGCACAGTGGCGCGGGCCGGCCGATGGTCCCCGAAGCGCCGCGCGTAGACCTCGTTCATCTCCTCGAACGTGTTCATGTCGGAGAGGAACACCGTAGTCTTCACCACGCTCTGGAGCGACGAGCCTGCGGCTTCGAGCACGTGCGCGAGATTCTTGAGGCACAGGTCGGTCTGGGTGGCTACGTCACCGCTGCTGAGTTCACCGGACGCCGCGTCCAGCGCAATCTGACCCGAACAGAAAACCCATCCGTCGCTGACAACCGCCTGTGAGTACGGACCGATCCCGGCCGGGGCATGGTCGGTGTGGACGCGCTTGAGCTCGCTCATCTTGGGTGCTCCGTGTCGTGTAGGTGCATGGCTCTATTCGGGGCCGTGGAGCGCGACGTGTGCGTGTAACACGGATATATACCCGTCGAGCATCAGGTCGCCGACCACGAGCACGCACCGGCCGGCCGCGGAAGCGAGGATGTCCTCGAGACGCTCTGGGCTCAGCCGATCCACGCACAGTGCCCCTTCAACGTAGCGCGTCCTCCAGAGCCTCTCGGAACTCCGAGTCCGTCTCGCCCAGCGGCCCGTACCGCATCCAGCGCAGGACACCCTCCCGGTCGATCAGAAACGTCGCGGGAAGCCCCAACACCTGATAGCTATCCATGGCGCGCATCTGCGGATCGAGCAGGACCGTGTAGGTAACACCGTACTCCTCCGTGAACATCTCTACCTGGTCTGCGGCGTTGCCGGCATCCATGGAGGCGCCGACGATCCGGAACCCTTCCCCCTCGTGCCGCTCGAAGAGCTCCTGGAGGAAAGGTGTCTCTTGGCGGCAAGGGGCACACCAGGTAGCCCACATGTTCAAGAGCACGACGTTGCCCCTGAGCGACTCGAGCGAGACCGTATCGCCTTGCATATTCGCCGCCTCGTAGCTGGGTGCTGGCGAGCCCGGCCGGGGCGGCTCGGGAGCGTCCGCCCGTGCGCACGCCACAGTCAAGGCGGCCAGCGCCATCGCGGTCATCGGGCTGATATTCATCGGTCCTCCATGGGCAATCGTGTCACGCGTACCTGAGGGGTTCGAGGGATGCGTCGGGCCACGCCATCACCAGCGATCTGTCGGGTACAGGGATCTTGCTTGCATCCCGATCCTGAAGTCGGAAGAATCTCAGTATGGTTCCCCCCGACGGTCAATACCGGCAACCTAGTCGTCGGAGCAAGGGGTTACCAATCACCGGCAGCAGTACCGTAACGAAACCCCTGAGGCGAAACTCGGTATGTGTGGTTTCGCCGACGGCGCGCGTCGTATATGGATGGGTCG
Organism: Longimicrobiales bacterium; assembly: GCA_965226625.1. Lineage (GTDB taxonomy): Bacteria > Gemmatimonadota > Gemmatimonadetes > Longimicrobiales > Gaopeijiaceae > UBA1138. The sequence continues at coordinate 500,733 of CBDDDK010000003.1, read as the reverse complement.
GGTGGTGGCAATTCAATTCAGGCGGTGATGAAAATGCAATCCTCGAAGCTAGCGTCGATCTGGCGCCGGACAATGCTGGGCACGGTGCTGGCCGGGGCGGCGCTGGCGTCGATTCCGCAGCCCGGATCAGCGCAGTACTTCGGACGCAATAAGGTCCAATTCGACGATTTTGATTTCGAGATCCTTCGAACCGATCATTTCGACTTCCACTACTATCCGGAAGAGACCGAGGCCGTCCACGACGCAGCCCGCATGGGCGAGCGATGGTACGAGCGCTTCGCGCGTACATTCCAGCACGAGTTCGAGCAAACCAAGCCCGTCATTCTGTACGCGGACCACCCGGACTTCGAGCAGACGAATACGCTGTCCGGGTCCATCAGCGAAGGCGTCGGTGGTGTGACCGAATCGCTAAAGAACCGGGTGATCATGCCGCTGGCGGGCTCGTATTGGGATACGGACCACGTGCTCGGCCATGAGCTCGTGCACGCGTTCCAGTACAACATAGCCCAGTCGAGACGCGGCGGCGGCCTTCAAGGTCTCGTCGCTCTGCCACTCTGGCTCATCGAGGGCATGGCCGAATACCTCTCGGTCGGCCGTGACGACCCGCTCACCGCAATGTGGATTCGCGACGCCATCCGCCGGGATGAGCTGCCGACGATCAAGCAGATGACCAAGGAGCGAAAATTCTTCCCGTACCGGTTCGGCCAGGCTCTGTGGGCCTACATCGGTGGAACGTACGGCGACGACGCGGTCATACAGATCTATCGCCGTTCGCTGCGCCTCGGGTTCGAGGGCGCGATCAACCAGGTATTGGGACTCTCAACGGACACTCTGTCGGTGCGCTGGAGGGACAAGACCGCCGAAGAGTACCTGCCTATCATGGAGGGGCGAAGCGCGCCGCAGGATCAAGGCACGCTGATTCTCGCACCGAGCACCGGTTCGGGGAGCACCAACATCTCCCCGGCGATCAGCCCGGACGGCCGCTACGTGGCCTTCCTGTCCGAAAAGGATCTCTTCTCCGTGGATCTGTTCATGGCGGAGGTGGCGACCGGGCGGATCATTCGAAAGCTCTCCAGCGCCAACTCCGATCCCCATATCGAGGCTCTGCGCTACATCGACTCTTCCGGTACGTGGTCGCCGGACTCCGAGCAGTTCGCGTACGTGGTAACCGCGGGCGGAGACCAGGAGATCGTCATCGTCGGTGCGGACAACGGGCTGGTGCAGCGGAGGATCGCCTTCGATGGGATCGGTGCCGTGAGCAATCCCTCCTGGTCGCCGGACGGCCGGTATCTGGCCTTCTCCGGTTCGGTGGGAGGCATCACCGACCTCTACACGTACGACCTGGACTCCGACGAGACCACCAGGCTGACGGACGACAAGTACGCCGACCTCCAGCCCTCATGGGCGCCAGACGGCAGGACGATCGCGTTCACGAGTGACCGCGGCGCGGAGACCAACTTCGAGCGCCTCTCGTACAGCGCATTCCAGCTGGCCACGATCGACGTCGCGACCAACCAGGTTACCGTCATCCCCGTCTTCGGCAACGTCAAGCACATCAACCCCCAGTACGGCGCGGACAACGACAAGCTGTACTTCCTGTCCGACCAGGACGGGGTCACCGACGTGTACGAGCTCAACTTCCAGAACGGAGACGTCCGCAGGATCACCGACCTCGCAACCGGAGTGAGCGGGCACACCTATCTGTCACCCGCAATGACGGTGGCCCAGGACGGAACAATCGCATACACGGTCTTCGACGAGCTCGAATTCCACATCTACACGAAGCAGATCAACGACGAGGCCCCGTCGGTCGAGATGGTCGACAACGCCGAGGATCAGCAGGGCCGCAAGCTCCCGCCGGCCAATCCGGACCGCTTCAGCCGGATCGCGACATATCTCGCGGACGCGGAGACGGGGCTGCTGCCCTCCAACACGTGGACGGACGCGGATACCGACGAGTACAAGTCCGAGATGTCATTGGACTTCGTGGGACAGCCCTCCGTCGGTGTCGGTACCGACCAGTTCGGCAACTACATCGGGGGTGGGGCTTCGGCGTTTTTCAGCGACATGCTGGGCAACCACCTGCTCGGTGTCTCGGTCCAGGCCCAGGGCACTTTCAAAGACATCGGCGGACAAGCGTTCTATACCGACCTGTCGGACCGGTGGAACTGGGGCGTGGGTGCCGGCCATATTCCCTTGTTATTCGGCTTTTACGACTTCGGACAGGACCAACGAGGCTCCTACACGGGGCTGGTCCGCTACCGGATCATCCAGTCGTCGCTGTCCGGCCAAGTCTCCTACCCGTTTTCGTCGACGCAGCGCTTCGAAATGGGGGCTGGTGTGAGGCGGATCGGCTACGACATCGAAGTGGACAAGTTCTACACGGACGGGTTTGGGCGAACTTTCGACTTTGCCCGTGAGGGTCAGGACCAGCTATGCCAGTCCCCCGGTGATGAGTTGTGCTCCCCGGAATCGATCAACATGGGGACGGTATCCGCAGCGCTCGTGGGTGACAACGCGTTTTTCGGGTTCGTATCCCCGATCCGGGGTGGCCGATATCGCTTCTCAGTGGAGCAGACGGAAGGCACCGTGGGGTTCACGACTGTCGTCGCGGACTGGCGCCGGTACTTCTCCCCGACGAGGAATCTCACGGTCGGCGTTCGCGCGCTACACTTCGGTCGGTACGGTCTCTCGCTCGAAGAAAACTCCACGTCGGTAGGGACGCTTGGGCAGTTTAGCCAACAGAATCTCCGGATTCAGCCTCTGTTCCTCGGTTACGAGACGTTCATTCGTGGCTACTCGTTCGAGAGTTTCGACGCGTCCGAGTGCGGTACGGCGACCCAGGCTTCACCGGCGGGTAGCACTTGCCCGTCGTTCGATCGTTTGTTCGGGCAGCGGCTCGCCGTCGGTAGTCTCGAGCTCCGAGTTCCGTTCATCGGGGTCGAGCAGTTCGGAATCCTCAACTTCCCGATGCTGCCGACCGAGCTCGTGCTCTTCGCGGACGCTGGCTTGGCCTGGGACCCTGACAACCCGCCAACGCTCGAGTTGCGTCGATCTTCGAGCGAGCGTGTCCCGGTCTTCTCGACCGGTGTATCCGCCCGGTTCAACATCCTCGGGGTCATGATTTTAGAGGCGTACTACGCGTATCCTTGGCAGAGGCCGGAAAAGGGATGGCACTGGGGCTTCAATCTCGCCCCGGGCTGGTAGAAGTCGGCGGACGGCGGGGCTGCTTGGAACGCTCACCAGAATCGACTCGGTGGTCGGTCTGGCGGAGAAGTAAGGAGTGAGAGCTGGGGGACGATCTCCTCCCAGGTCTCAACCCCTACCTCCGATGTAGCCTTCCTTCTCCAGGTGCAGAACGATACCGTGCGCCGCCTCCTCTGGGCTGACCTCGGTCGTGTCGATCACGACTTCGGCGTCCACGGGCTCTTCGTAGGGATCGGATATGCCCGTGAACTCCTTGATGATACCAGCCCGTGCCTTTGCGTAGAGGCCTTTGCGGTCCCGTTGCTCGCACACGTCGAGCGGCGTAGCGACGTGGACCAGAATGAAGCCGCCGCGTGACTGGACCGTCGCGCGCACTTCCTGCCGCACCGCCTCGTAGGGCGCGATCGGTGCACAAACAGCGATGCCACCGTTCTTGGTGATCTCGCCCGCCACGAAGCCGATGCGGCGGATGTTGATGTCCCGGTGCTCTTTGGAGAAGCCCAACTCGCTCGAGAGGTTCTTGCGCACCAGGTCACCATCCAGGAGCGTGACCGGCCGGCCGCCCATTTCCAGCAGCTTGGCCAGCAACGCGTTGGCGATCGTGCTCTTGCCTGAACCTGAGAGCCCGGTGAAGAAGACGGTGAAGCCCTGTTTGTGCCGCGATGGGGAGGACTTGCGCAGCTCCGCTTCCACGTCCGGGAAGGTGAACCAGGTGGGCAGCTCGATGCCGAGTTGGAGCCGGCGCCGTTGCTCCGTGCCGGAGATGTTGACTGTCTCCACGCCCTCGGGCACCTCATCCACCGGATAGTACGTGTCATGCTCCGGCGCGTACACCATGAGCTTGAACGGCACCATAGCGATGCCGAGCTCCTCCTGGTGCTTCTGGAGCAACTCCTGGGCGTCGTAGGGACCGTAGAACGGCGTGCCCTTCGAGTCGCTTCCAGGGCCCGCGTGGTCACGGCCGACGATCAGGTGCGTACACCCGTGGTTTTTCCTGATGATCGCGTGCCACACGGCCTCCCTCGGCCCCGCCATACGCATCGCCAGAGGAAGGAGCATGAGCATGGCCGTGTTTTTCGGGTACGTCGGCAGGAGCGCCTGATAGCAGCGCACACGCGTGTAGTGGTCCACGTCGCCGGGCTTCGTCATACCCACCACAGGGTGGATCAGCAGGCTCGCCTCGACCTCTTTGGCGGCGCGGAGCGTCAGCTCCTGGTGCGCCCGGTGCATGGGGTTGCGCGTCTGGAACGCCACGACTTTCTGCCAGCCAAGCTTGGTGAAGCGCGCCCGTATCTCGGCGGGCGTCAGGCGCACCATCGCGAAGTCGTAATGGACCGGGAGCTGGAGGCCCTCCACGCGCCCGCCCACATAGACCGGGTGGCACCGTTCGAGCAGGTAGGCGGCGCCCGGATGCTCGTCGATGGCTGCCCCGGTCGCGCCTGCGAAGATCGCCTCCGCCTCGCGGCGTAGGTCCGGACTCCAGATGTCCTCAACGTGGATGGCCGCGAGCATTATTCCTTCGGGATCCCGTAGCGCGAGCGTGTCCCCTTTTTGGAGAGTCTCCGCCAACTCCTCCGTCACGTCGAGCGTAATCGGAATGGGCCAAAGCGTGCCGTCCGCGAGGCGCATTTGCTCGAGCACCCCTTCGTAGCCCTCGCGGTCCATGAAGCCCTCGAGAGGCGAGAAGGCCCCGTTCAGCAGGAGCTCGAGGTCGCAGATCTGGCGCTCGGTGAGCTCCCAGGACGGCCAATCCCGCGAGGCCTCCTTCAGCTCTTGGGCGCGGGCGTCGGACGCGATGAGATTGCGCAGCACACCACCGTGAGGCGTGGCTAGATGATTTGGTATCGGATGTAGAGGAGTGGGGTGAACGCGGAGGGAATTGGAGCAGGCAAACTAAACTAGCGACGACGCGGAGCGGGAGGCCAGGGGGTACCGAAGGCCCCGCGTCTCAAGCGATCTTGCCCCGAGCCCCGCCCGCTAGAAGAGCGAAATATTGATGTACTTCTTCGGGTTCTCCCGGAAGTCCTGAAGGAGGCTCAAGAGCTGTTCGCTCGCGTTGGTGAGGCTCGCGTACAGGGCGTCGTCGTTCACCAACATGCCCAGCGTTCCCTGACCACCGTCGATCTTGTCGAGCACGGACCGGAGCGTCGTGATCGTGCCGTCCAGCGTGGCGCTGGTCTCGTTGAGGGTCAACATGACGGAGTCGGCGCGGGCAATCGCACTGGCTACGTTGGGCCCGGCCGCGGCAGCCCCCTCGATGCCCTCGGCGGACGCCTGCAACACCTCGATGAGCGTACCCAAGGCGCCGCGCTGTTCGCTGACGATACCGGACAGATCGGTCAGCAGGCTCTCGAACTCGCTCGCACTCCCCTGCACCGACCCGATGGTCTCGTCGCTGAGAAACGACTCCATCCGAGTCAGGACCGTAGCGGCCTGACCGCTCAAGTCGTCTATCGATCCTAGCATGCCCCCCGATCTTCTACCCACCCCGGGAATGGTATCGCCCTCCACGTGGAACGTCGTCTGCAAGGTGGGAACGACTTCGACCGTCCGGCCACCGAACATGCCTGCCGCGCCGAGGCGCGTGCTCGAGCCCTGTGGAACCGCCCATCCCCGCTCGATCTCGAGCGCGATGGTCACCAGACCATCGGCACCCATCTCGAAGGCATCGATTTGGCCAATGTTGACGCCACGCATCTGGATCGGGTCGCCGGGACGCACCCCACCGGCATCATCAACCACTGTGTACAGTATGTGGCGACCCCGGAACATCGCGGGAGACGTCAGCATGTACAGCACCACTACGAACGAGAGCAGGCCGAAAATCACGAAGATGCCCAGTCGGACCTCGCGACCGCGCGTAACCAGAGGTACGTGGTCGGAGAGCTCTTTGTCGGACGGCGGCCGCCGTCCCGAATCTTGAGGGGCGTCAGTCATAAGACTCCGAAACCATGTCGAGCGCGGCCTCCGCGGCCGCGCGGTCCACAAACGCCTGGACCACCGGGTCTTGGCAAGCCCGGAATTCGTCTGGCGTTCCACAGAAACGAATGGTGCCGTCGTCGAGCATGGCAACCCGGTCACAAATCATTAGTCCGCCTTCGACGTCGTGAGTAACAAGTAGGGACGTCACTTCCAGCTCCGTAGACAACCGCTGGATGAGCCGCTCGACCGCCGCTGTGTTGATGGGGTCGAGCCCTGTCGTGGGTTCGTCCCACAACAGAACCTCCGGGCGCCCGATGATCGCCCGGGCAATGCCGACACGCTTCTTCATGCCACCGGAGAGCTCCGAGGGAATCTTCGAAAGGATCTCGCGCGGTTCCAGATTCACCAGCTCGAGCGCCTCCCAAATCTTGGCCGCCGTCTCCTTGCGCGGCAAGCGTGCGAGTTCGTCCTCCGGAAGTCCCATTCCTACGTTGTCGAAGACGTTGAGCGAGTCGAAAAGGGCCGACTGCTGAAAGACGTAGCCGACTTTCTTGCGAACGAGCTCTACGGCGGTGCGCCCCCCCCGGTATACCGATACTCCGTCGACCTCGACGTCTCCGATGTCGGGGATGATGAGGCAGATGGTCGTCTTGAGCAGCACGCTCTTGCCGGTACCCGAAGGTCCGAAGAGCGCAAACATCTCTCCGGTCTCGATGCGCATGTCGACCCCCGTGAGCACCGGCAAGTCGAACCCCTTGTGGATATTTCTATACTCGATCACGTCGCGCGCCTCTTCAGGTTCAGCACTCAGTTCAGCATGAGCGGCGGGAACATCGCGTCGAGAATCAGAATGGTGAGCGTCATGAACATCACGGCCTGCGTGGTCGTAATACCGACGCCCTCCGCCCCACCCTTGGTCTTCAGACCCATGTGAACGGAAATGAGGGGAATCGAGAGCCCGAAAACCAGCGCCTTCGTCAACGAATAGACGAGGTCCCAGCTGTGCCAAAAGAGGCGCGCTCCGTAGAAGAACGACTCCGCACCGAGCCCGACAGTCAGATCGGCGGACACGAGACCCGCGAGGATCCCGATCAGGTCCGCGATGCCGACGAGCATGGGCAATACGAGCACTCCGGCGATGACCCGCGGCGCGGCGAGAATCGCGACCGGGTCGCGGCCCAACGATTTGAACGCATCAATCTGCTCGGAGACGACCATCGTGCCGAGCTCGGCCGTGATGCGAGCGCCGATTCGGCCCACGAGCACCAGAGCGGTCAGCACAGGCCCCATCTCGAGCACGACCGTTTCCACGACCAAGCTGCCCAGGACGTAGCTCGGCATGGCGCTCGTCATCTGATACCCGCCCTGCTGACTCGTCACGATCCCCGCGAGCGATCCCGTGACCATCACGATGGGGAGAGACTGGATCCCCATGATGTACATCTGATTGAGGATCGAGCGGAGGGAGACCTTCAGCCGTACCGTGACGTGCACTATCTGCCACGAGAGAACGCCCAACCCGCCCGCGTGCTCGAGCGTGAGACGCGTCGTACGCCCTACACCCTCCAGCCACCGGATGATCGGGTGGGGGAGCGGGAGAGCCCCGAGAAATTGGTGGTTCACCGTCGATGGTGCTCCGGCGTGAACGAGCCCGTCGAGACGACGTTCGGTCGCAGGGAAAGTGGGCCCAACTTTCGATGAAAGCAGTACGCAAATCAAGCAGGTTCAGTTCCGTTCTGGGCCGATTCGTGCGGTTTTCCGTGACGAGGGCGGGTGGAGCGACGCTCGACCGCATTTCGGTCGCTATCTTCCCCACGGCCGGTTTTATGGCCACACTGGCTAGGACACGACAGCTCAGGGAGCACGGGCCCGATGACGGCATTCGGACAAAAGACCCTTCTCATACTCGCTGTGGCCCTTCTCGGCGTTCCACGTGCGGGCGACGCCCAAGAGGCGGACTACCAGGAGGAGCTGGTCGCGCTAGCCGCAAGTCCCGCGGTGGTCCGCGCCCTGCAGCTGGTGGCGGAGCGGGACGCGCGCACGATGGCGGACCTGCTCGCACTCACCGAGATCCCGGCGCCGTCCTTCAAGGAACAGGCCCGTGGAGCTCGTTTCTTGCAGATGTTGATCGATCTGGGCGTCGACTCTGCTTGGGTCGACACAGAGGGCAACGTGCTCGGGCTACGGCGCGGCATCGGATCGGACGAGGTCATCGCCGTTGCGGGCCACCTCGACACCGTCTTCCCAGAGGGGACCGACGTCACCGTGCGTCAGCGCGGCGATACGCTGTTCGCTCCGGGTATCGCGGACGATGCGCGTGGCCTCGTCACCGTGCTCGCGCTGCTGCGAGTGCTCAACGAGTCCGACATTCAGACGAGCGCCAACGTGCTCTTCATCGCAACGGTGGGGGAGGAAGGCCTCGGCGATCTGCGCGGCGTGAAGTATCTGTTCCGCGACGGCGGCCCGCGTATCGATTCGTTCATGTCGATCGACGGCGCGGGGCACGAGAGCATCACGCACAAGGGGCTCGGTTCCCACCGGTACCGCGTCACCATTCGTGGACCGGGGGGACACTCCTGGAGGGATTTCGGGGCCCCGAATCCCGCCCACGCACTCGGACGCGCGATCGACTACCTCGACCTGGCGGCCGACGCGATCACGGGGTCTGGTCCCGCGACGAGCTACAACGTCGGGCGTCTTGGCGGCGGCACATCCGTGAACTCCATTCCGTTCGAGGCGTGGATGGAGGTAGACATGCGGTCCGAAAGCCCCGAGAGCCTCACGAGAATCGATGACGTCTTCCAGCGGGCGATGAACCGGGCTGTCGACGAAGCGAACGCACAGCGCCGGGAGGGCGACGAACTCAGGCTCGACCTCGAGTTGATCGGGGACCGGCCCTCGGGTGAGATCGCCGAGTCCGATCCGTTCGTCCAGCGAGCGATCGCGGCGAGTCTCCTGCTGGGTATCGAACCCAGTCTCGACCGTAGCTCGACCGACGCGAACATCCCAATTTCGCTCGGCATCCCGTCGATCACGATCGGCGCTGGTGGTGAGGCTGGCGCGGTGCATGCGCCCGGAGAGTGGTTCCTCAACCGGAACGGGACCCTCGGCATCAAGCGCGCGCTGCTGATTCTGCTCGCCCAGGCCCGTACCGCGATCCCGAGCTGACAGTGGCTTATGGACCCCTGGCCGACCGCATCGCGATCGGCGCGTCCGGCTGGGTCGGCTAGGGAGCAGCTAATAGTCCACCGGCCGGAGATAGAACTCGCCGATCGCGCTGGAGGACAGCACCGCGACAGTCGGAAGTTCCCGCTTCCAGTGCGTGCTCTCCAGACGCCGCCGAACGACCTCGACCACCTCGGGGTCGAACTTGACGCGGACGAGCTCCTTCGGGCTGTAGCCGCGAACCATGGCGTTCAGGATCGGGTCCGCGTCGTGATAGGACACTCCCATCTCATCCTCATCGGTGACGCCCTTCACGAGATCCGCGGTAGCGGGCTTCTCGATGATCACATCGGGCACACCGAGGTGGCGCGCCAGCGCCCACACCTGCGTCTTGAATAGGTCTCCCAGTGGGTTGATCGGAGGCGAGTCGTCGGCATGCCATGTGAAGTACCCGAGCAGCCGTTCGCTCTTGTTGCCGGTACCGAGGGGAAGCGCTCTCAGGCGGGCCGATTGGTCGAAGAGGATCACGGCGCGTAGGCGCGCCATCAGGTTACCCTTGCGCAAAGGCGAGATATCGGGCTCGTGCTCTTCGACGTACCGGTCGATCGGGTCCGAGATCTCGATCGTGCGGGCGTGCGCACCGGTCGCCTCGAGCGCGATCGCCGCGTGCTCGAGACTCTCGTCACTGGATGTCCGGTACGGCAGCCGGAAGCCGTAAACGTTGTCAGCGCCCAATGCCGTGCAGGCGAGGAAGAGTGAGACCGCCGAGTCGACGCCTCCGCTCACGCCCACAACAACGCGCTCGAAGCGACGTCGCCGCTGCACTTCCTCGCGGATGAACTCCACCAGCGTGCGTTCGACGAGCTCGAGCTCGAGCTCGAGGTCGGCAAGGTCCTTGAGTGCCGGGTCGTCCGCGGGGATCGGCCCGCGCCCCACCAACGCCGGTGGGGGGGCTTGTGGATCCCGTGCGGCCTCCGGGTCATCCTCGACCACGGAAGCCCCCGCTCCCGGGCGCGTCGCTTCCAGCGACCGCTGGAGGTGTGGCAACATTTGTTCGAGGTCGGACAACAGCGGTGAAACGACGCGGGCTCGATCGATCAACGAAGCGTCGAGGGAGGCGATCGTCACAGCCTCGTCGAGGAGGGGGCCACGTGCGAGCACCCCTCCGTCCGGTGCGACCGCAATCGACCCGCCGGGGAAAAGCTTGCCTCCCTCGGAGCCAACGAGCTGAGCGACAACCACGAATACGCCGTGCTCGATCGCAGCGCCGGGGGCGATCTGCTCCCACCGCTCGAGGTTGGCGGGACGTCCGACCGAACCCGCGGTGAAGTCTCGAGCAGGCGAAGCGCTGACTACCACCAAAAGCTCAGCGCCACCCAGCGCCAGGATCGTCGCAGGCAGCGAGTGCCACATTTCCTCGCAGATCATGATGCCCACGCGCCCGAACCGTGTATCGAAGGCTCGAAGCTCTGTGCCCGTCTCTGCAAACCGCGCCTCGTCGAAGACACCGTATGTGGGCAGAAACATCTTCCTATGCACGTGTCGCACGGCCCACGCGTCGTCGCCCGCCTCGAGGTAGACGGCGCTGTTGTGCAAACGACGGCGCCAGCGCTCGTAGAATCCGATCACGACGTCCGGCCCACGTGCTGGCGGTGGGTCGAGCATCTCGAGCAACTGCTCGACCGTCAACGCGGCCTCTGCGACACCCCCCTCGAGGAAGTATCCGCTGAGCGCCGCCTCGGGAAAAACCATCAGGTCGGTCTGGTTGGCGTGGGCGCCGACAGTGTCGCTCACGGCCTGGATATTTCGGGCAACGTCAGCCTTCGTCGGCTTGAACTGCACCATCGCCACTCGGAGCGGAGGGCGGGCCTCGGTTGGGCTCATGGACGGTGGATCTCGTTTTGAGTCTCGGCCTCATGCGTCCGACCCTTGTGGGACCGATGGGTGAAAAGTATCCGTTCGGTCCATATGTTGCATTGGAGGGTCCTGTAAGCCCCAGCTATTGTACGGAACGCGGTTCCCTACGCGGGGGTTAGAGGACACACATGGCAACTACGCCGACGCCGAGGGCGCCCGCATGAGATACCGATTCGCCACGTTGACACTGATCCTGGCGCTCGCCGCCCCAAGTCTGCGCGCGCAAGACACCACGACCCCAGCGAACTCGAGAGTGGGGCCACCGCCCGAGATCGAGATCCTGGCGCAGGCCGTGGAAGCGATCACGAAGATGCACATGGACGGTGTCAGCGACTCCACGCTGTGGGAGGCGGCGATCGAGGGCCTCATCGGGGCGCTCGATGACCCCTACGCGGAGCTCTTCACCGAGGTCGAGTCGGATGCGTGGGAAGAGGAGACGACCGGCAACTACTCGGGCATCGGCCTCCAGATTACTCAACTCAACGAAGAGGTCACCGTCACGGCGGTCTTCCGCAGCACGCCCGCCAATCAAGTGGGGATCATCGTCGGCGACGTCATCGTAGGCGTGAACACGAACGACGCGTCGGACTGGACGACGGGCATGGCCGCGGACTCGATCCGAGGTCCGGTGGGCACGGGTGTGCTCGTGAAGATCAAGCGCGCCGGGTTCGAGGAACCCATTGGGTTCGACATCATGCGCGCGCAGGTGCACCTGCCGGCCGTTCACTACGGCGTTCTCGAGAGCGGCATCGGCTACATTTTGCTCGACCGGGTGGCGCGGAACGCCGCCCAGGAGATGAACTCCGCGCTCACAGCGCTCGCCAATACGCGGGGGCTCGTCATCGACCTGCGTAGGAACCCCGGCGGCTTCCTCGACGAGTCGCTCATGTTGGCCGACCTCTTGCTGAAGCCCGGCTCGACGCTCGCCAGCACCGTGCAGCGTGTACCGGACGCCGAGGCGTATGAAATAGAGACCGACTCCTACAACGACCGCTGGCCTCAGTTGGTGCCGGATCTCCCGATCGTGGTGCTGGTCGACCGCTTCACCGCATCCGGAGCCGAGATCCTTGCCGGCGCCCTCCAGGACTACGATCGCGCGCTCGTTCTGGGTGAACGCTCGTTCGGCAAGGGCGTCGTACAGACGGTGATGCAGCTCCCGCACAGCCGACGCCTGCGTTTCACGACCGGTCGATGGCACACGCCGCTCGGCCGCTCGCTTCAGCGGGCAAGAGACGCACAGTTCCGTCCGATCGCGGAGGACTTGGACACGTTTCCACGTGTCACGACCGCTCAGGGGCGCTCGCTCATCAACGGCGGTGGGATCTTCCCCGATCTCGCGGTGGGGGGCGACACGACCACGGTTGTCGAGCGGGAGCTGATCAAGGCCGTGAACGACCAGCAGGTTCCGCTGGGGCTCCGCCTCGCCGAACTCGGCTTCGAGGCCGCCAGCGCCCGCCGCGGAGGCACTGAGGGCCCGGGTCTCACCGAAGCGGAGTTCGATCGTTTCATGACTCTTCTCGCGGAAGATGGCCTCGCCGAGGACCAGCTCTCCGATGCGGGTGTCCGACAATACTTGCACTGGCGGGGTCGTATCAACGTGGCTCAGCGCATGGATGATCTGGGTGCAGAAGCCGACATCCGTATGGATCGGGACCCTGTCCTGGCCGAAGCTGTACGTCTGCTACGGACCTCGACCTCTCAGGCACAGCTCTTCGAGGCCGCCGAGGCCGAGAGAGTTCGCCGGGGCCAGGGGGCGGGAGGGCCCTAGCAGCCCGTGGCATTTCTACCACGGGCTGCTAGCCAAGAGAGACGTACACCGTCCCTCAGTTTCGGGGGTGAAATCGACGGTGCACGTCTCGGAGATATTCGCGGTCGACGTGGGTGTAGATCTGTGTGGTCGAGATGTCGGCGTGACCCAACAGCTCCTGAATCGCAGCCAGGTCCGCCCCGCCTTCAACCAGATGGGTCGCGAAGGTGTGCCTGAGGGTGTGTGGAGAGACGTTCTTCACGATTCCCGCTAGTCTCGCCGACTTCTTGACGAGCTTCCACACGGACTCCCTCCTCATCCGAGTCCCCCGGGCGTTGAGGTACACACGGCCCTCGCCGCGGCCCTTGTCGAGTCGCGGACGCACCTCTCGCAGATAGCGCTCCAGTGTCGTCACCGCCGGACCGCCCATGGGCACGATTCGTTCCTTGGAGCCCTTGCCGAACACGGTCACGAACGCTTCATCCAGGTCGAGGCCGGACAGCGGCAAGTCGACCAGTTCGGAGACCCGGAGCCCGGAGGCGTAGAGCAGCTCGAGGATCGCCCGATCCCGCCAAAAGAGTGGTCTCTCGGAATCTGGGGCGTCGAGTAGGCGCAACACCTCGGTGCGCGTCAGGGAGTCCGGCAGCTTCCGGGTAACGCGCGGACTCTCTAAACGCTCGGTCGGATCGACCTCGAGTAGGCCTTCCGACAGCAAGAAGCGGAAGTACGTGCGAACCGCAGACTGCGCCCTGCGGATCGACGTCGCGGCGAGTCCGGCGTCGTTCAATCCGAAAATCCACTCGCGCAGCAGGTACGGTGTCACTTCCCCGGGGTCGCCCGCGCCCCTCTCTGACACGGACCTCCACCAGCGCGTCAGATCTCGTTCGTAGGCAGAAACCGTGCGCGCGGAAAGTCCTCGCTCGAAGGTGATGTAGTCGTTGAACTGTTCGAACCGAAACGCGCTCGGAATCGACGACTCATTCACCGAGGTCACGCGTCGATGTTGTCCCGGAGTCCTGGGAAACCTCCCGCGGATGCCGCGTGCGCCACCACCAGAGGGTCAATGGCACCGCGACCACCGCCGCGACGACGAGCAGGACTCCGTTGACCCGTCCGAGCAGCGCGCGCAGCACGTCCAGGTTGTGTCCCGCCATCGCCCCGAGCCATATGAGCGCACCGTACCAGATGGCGGAAGCCGAGGCGATCGGAATCGCCACGAGCATCAACGGCTGGCGGCTAACCCCGGCGAACACCGGAACTATGGAGCGGAGCCCCGGCAAGAACCGCGTGAGGAAGATCGCCGCAGTCCCGTGGGACTCGTAGAACCTGGCCATGCGCTCCATCTGATGAGGTCTCAAGACTCGCCTCCCCCAGCCGGCCTCGAAGAAGGTCTTGCCATGAGTATAGCCGAGCCGATACATGGCGAGCGCGGACCCCACGTTCAACGACCACGTGGACATGAAGATCCACCGCGAATCCAGCTCTCCGACCACCGAGAGGAATCCACCCAGCGCCACGAACGTATCTGCAGGGATCGCAGGCAACACGTTCTCTAGCGCGGCGCCGAGGCCGAGCGAGACGTAGACCACCGGAGCCGGAACACCCTCTACCCAGCTCAGGAAGTTGTCCACGCGTCACACGGGTTTCGCCGAGGCACCACCGACCCGGGATTCGATCAGCGCCACCGCGTGCACCGCGATACCCTCCCCCGCGCCGATCCAGCCCATGCCTTCGTTACTCTTGCCTTTGATCGAGATCGACGTCGACGAGATCCGCATCACCTCACCGATACGCAGGCGCATGGCCTCGGCGTGGGGTCCGATGTTAGGGCTCTCGCAGATCACGGTGACGTCCACGTTGACGACCCTGTATTCTCGCGCCTCCAGGATCTGCGCGGCCCGAGCGAGCAAATCCATGGAGTCGGCATCCTTCCACTGGTCGTCATGCGAAGGGAAATGACTGCCGACGTTCCCGGCGGCGGCCGCGCCGAGCATCGCGTCGATGATCGCGTGCGCGACCGCGTCACCATTCGAGTGCCCGGAGAGGCCGGCGTGATCAGGAATATACACACCGCCCAGGACGAGCTCCCTACCCTCTTCAAAGCGATGTGAGTCGTACCCGGTCCCGATTCTCATGCCGCCCGCGTCAGTCGTCCCAGCGCTGGATCGCCAGGCAGGCGTTGTGCCCACCGAAGCCGAACGAGTTGCTGAGCGCCAGCCGGACGGGGCGCTCGATCATGCCTCCGTGCGCGTACTCGAGGTCACAGTCAGGATCCGGGCCCTGATAGTTGATGGTCGGCGGGATCATGCCGGTCCGGCACGCCTGGATGCAGGCGATCGCCTCGAGCGCTCCCGCGGCTCCGAGCAGGTGTCCGGTCATGGACTTTGTGGAGCCCACCACGGTGTTGTACGCGTGATCACCGAGCACCGCCTTGATCGCCGCGGTCTCGATCGCATCCGCCATGGTCGAGGTTCCGTGGGCGTTCACGTAGTCCACATCGTCCGGCGCCGCGCCCGCGTCCTCGAGCGCCATGCGCATGGCGTTCTGAGCCCCGTACCCGTCGGGCGGCGGCGCCGTAAGGTGGTACGCATCCGCCGAAATACCGTACCCGACGATCTCCGCGAGAATCTCGGCGCCGCGCGCCTCGGCATGTTTCAGACCCTCCAATACCAGAGCGGCAGCGCCCTCACCCATCACGAACCCGTCCCGGTCGGCGGAGAACGGTCGGCTCGCACCGGCAGGGTCGTCGTTCCGAGTGGACAACGCCCTCATGGCAGAAAAGCCAGCGAACGTCATTGGGGTAAAAGTCGCCTCACCACCCCCCGCTATCATGACGTCGGCATCGCCGTGGCGGATGTAGCGCAGGGCATCTCCGATCGCGTGCGCCGAGGAAGCGCACGCCGACACGGTGGCGTAGTTCGGACCCTGCAGATTCCACCGCATAGAGATGAGCCCGGCCGAAATGTCCGGGATGAACATCGGGATGAAAAACGGGCTCACACGCTTGGGGCCGCCCTCGAGCAGGCGCCTGTGCTGTTCCTCGAAGGTCCCTACCCCACCGATGCCGCTGCCGAAGATGACCCCGAAGCGGCTTGGATTCATTCCCTCTGGCACGCCGTCCGCGAGTCCGGCCGAGGGGAGCGCCTGGGCAGAGGCCGCGATCGAGAAGAGCGACACGCGGTCGAAGCGCTTCGCTTCGCGCCTCTCCAC
The DNA here is from genome assembly GCA_965226625.1 of Longimicrobiales bacterium. Classification (GTDB taxonomy): domain Bacteria; phylum Gemmatimonadota; class Gemmatimonadetes; order Longimicrobiales; family Gaopeijiaceae; genus UBA1138. The sequence goes on along the minus strand of CBDDDK010000003.1, from coordinate 484,565 downwards.
GTAGTCGAGCGGATCAAAACCCTTCACTTCACACCCGATCCGACAGGAGAAGTCCTCGGTCGTCTCCCAGAGCGTGATGGGACCACCGCCGCTGGTGCCCGCGAGCAGCGCGTCCCACGTGCTCATTAAGTCGTTTCCGACGGGCGATACCACGCCCATCCCGGTGACGACCACGCGTCGAGGTTGGTGCCCCGGCTCCTGCCCCGTAGTCATACCGCCCTTACAACGCAGAGGGACTCAGTCTTCGCGGTTTTCCTTCAGATACTTGATCGCATCGCCTACGGTCCGCATTTGCTCCGCATCCTCATCAGGAATGTCCAGTCCGAATTCCTCCTCGAACGCCATCACGAGCTCGACCGTGTCCAGGGAGTCGGCACCCAGATCCTCAACGAACGAAGCGTCGTCCGTGACCTTCTCAGGCTCTAGACCCAACTCGTTGATGATGATCTCGCGCACACGGGCCTCGATGGGCTCGCTCATGTCCCCTCCTGTTCGTTACGAAAAGGGCGGTGTGGCCAACTACATGACCATGCCGCCATCGACTGCCAAGACCTGGCCGGTAATGTAGCGCGCAGCAGGGCTCACGAGAAACCGTACGACACCCGCAATTTCGTTTGTCTCACCGAGCCGCCCGAGGGGGATACGGCCCTTCAGGCTCTCGATCTGATCCTGGGTCAGCTCGGCGGTCATGGCGGTGCGAATGAAGCCGGGCGCGAGCGCGTTACAACGGACCCCCCTGGAAGCCAATTCCTTGGCCACGCTCTTGGTCATCCCGATCATCCCGGCCTTGGATGCGGCGTAGTTGGTCTGCCCCGCGTTGCCGACGAGCCCCACGACGGACGTGATGTTCAAGATCACGCCGTCGCGCTTCTTCATCATCCCACGCGATACTGCACGAGTGAAGTTGAACGCCCCCTTAAGATTAGCAGCTATCACCTCATCGAACTCCTCATCTTTCATGCGCAGTAGGATGTTGTCCCGTGTGAGGCCTGCGTTGTTGATGAGAATGTCGATCGCGCCCAAGCCTTCCTGCACAGCCGCCACCGTGTCCGAAACCTGAGTCGAGTCCGCCACGTCACAGGCGAAGCCTCCGTGTCCCTCGCCCGGCAGAGCGGCCGCGGCCTCCTTGGCGCTCCCCCCGTTGCGACCGATCACGGCGATCTTGGCTCCCGCGTCCGCGAGCGACTCCGCGATGGCGAGGCCGATCCCCCGCGATCCACCTGTGACGATGGCGACCTTGTCTTCGAGCTCTCGTGCGCTCATCTCGTCAAAGCTCCCGTTGTGAAGCGCCGTCACGCTCCGTCCACTAGTGCGGCAAGGTCCTCAGGCTTCTCGATGGAACTGCACGGTACTCCCTTCGCGTTGCACCGATTCAAGCCACGCAAGACGGAGCCAGGCCCGACCTCGAGGAAGCGGTCCGTCCCCGCTTCAACCATACCGGCCACGGAGGCGCTCCACCGCACCGGCGACATAAGTTGCCTGATCAGCAGCTTTCGTGCCTCGGAGCCGCTCGTGACCGGCATCGCCGTGACGTTGGAGAACACCGGGTATGCTGGGTCCTGAAAGTCGATCGACTCGAGCTTGTCTCTCAGGCCGTCCGCGGCGGGCTCCATGAGCGAAGAATGGAATGCCCCGGACACGTTCAAGAGCACAACTCTCTTCGCACCCGCCGCCTGCGCGCGCTCCATCCCCTGTTTCACGCCGGCGGCGTCGCCGCTGATGACTACCTGACCGCTTGCGTTGAAGTTGGCGGGCACGCAGACACCGACGTTGACCGCCGCACACAGCGCCTCGACCGCGTCGTCACTCAGACCGAGCACGGCGGCCATGGTGCCCGGCCGTTCCCGACCCGCTGCGAACATCAGCTCGCCTCGGATACGAACCGCCGCCAGCGCGTCTTCGTACCTTAGCGTGCCTGCCGCCACGTGCGCGCTGAACTCGCCTAACGAGTGCCCGGCAGCGAAACCCACGGGACCGAGCTCGTCTGCGACGACCCGCAGCACGGCCACCGAGTGGGCGAGGATCGCCGGTTGAGCGTTCTCGGTAGCCGTGAGCTTGTCCTCAGGGCCCTCCGCCATGAGACAGGAGAGTGAGAACCCCAGGACCTCGTCTGCCTTGGCAAACACGGCGTTGGCCCTGGCATCTGAAACGGCTAGTGCACGGCCCATGCCAACGGCCTGTGAGCCCTGCCCGGGGAAGATCAGTGCGAGAGACACCTGCAGCCCCTTTCTGCTACCAACGGAGCGCCATCGCGCCCCATGTGAGGCCCGCGCCGAATGCGACGAGGAGCACGTTGGAGCCCGGTCTGATGAGCCCCTTCTCCACTGCTTCATCGATCGCGATGGGAACCGTCGCGGAGCTCATGTTCCCGTATAGGTCGACGGTGACGTAGACCCGGTCCATCGCCACGCCGGCGTGCTTGGCGGTCGACTCGATGATCCTCATGTTCGCCTGGTGCGGGATGAGAATATCGACATCGTCTGGAGTCAGGCCCGCGGTTTGCAGCGCGTGATCGCACGCCTCAGCCATGTTTCGAACAGCATGCTTGAAGACCTCCCGGCCCTTCATGCGGACCAGGTGGGTCTTGTCGTCGAGCACGGCTTGACTCAACGGGTGCAAAGCTCCACCGGCCGGTCGATACAGGAGCTCGGCGAGATTCCCGTCAGACCGGAGGTGGCTCGACAGGATTCCACGCCCTGAGCCGTTGGCGGGGCGAACGACAGCCGCTCCGCCGCCGTCGCCAAAGAGCACGCAGGTGGAGCGGTCCTCCCAATCTACGATCGAGCTCATCTTCTCGGCGGAGACGACGAGTGCCACCTCCCCTCGACCAGCTGCCAGGTACCCCTCTGCCAGGGTCAGACCGTAGATGAAGCCGCTACAGGCGGCCCCCAGGTCGAAGGCCACCGCGTTGCTGCACCCGAGCTTGGCCTGAATGTCACACGCGGTCGATGGCAGTAACCGGTCCGGCGTGGCTGTGGCAACGATGAGGACGTCGATCTCGCCCGGCTCGACGCCGGCGCTTCGCATAGCGTTCTTAGCGGCGCCAGTTCCCAGATCGGCGGCACCCATGGTGTCCGGCGCGATGCGACGCTCCCGGATGCCGGTGCGAGTGCGGATCCACTCGTCCGAGGTATCGAGCGTTTTGGCGAGGTCCTCGTTGGTCACGATGTTGTCGGGAAGGAACCGGCCGGTGCCCGCGATCTCTACCAGCGGTTTCGGCTTTCTCATGACGCCTCCATCGAGGAGGGGCCGAGCGCCAGGGCGACCTCCTGAGCACTGTGCCTGACCATGTCCGAGCGGACCGCCTTTGCGGCCAGCGCAAGCGCGTTACGCACAGCCTTCGGAGTCGACTTGCCGTGGCAGATCACCGAGACGCCCCCGACACCCAGGAGGGGTGCTCCCCCCGTCTCCGCGTAGTCGAGAACCCGGAACGCGCGATCGAGGTCGAGGCCGTCCTCAGCCTTCCCTTTCCGCTCCGCCTCGACCAGACCTATGATGAACTGCGCGACCGACTCATAGAACTTCAAGAGTACGTTGCCAACGAAACCGTCGCACACCACCACGTCACAGACACCGTTGATGATGTCCCGCCCCTCGACGTTGCCCACGAAGTTGAGCTCCGCCTCTCGGCTCAAGAGTCGATGGGTCTCAGACGTGAGCTCGTCACCCTTACCCGGCTCCTCTCCGATGTTCAGCAGCGCGATTCTTGGGTCCGACCGTCCCATCATGTCCTGGGCGTAGATGTTGCCGAGATGAGCAAACTGGACGAGGTGGTGGGGCTTGCAGTCGACGTTCGCACCCGCGTCGAGCAGGAGAACTGGGGCGCCCGACGACGGAAACGTCGTCGCGACCGACGGACGATCTACGCCGGGCAGTGGACGCAGCGTGAAGAGCGACGTCGCCATGATCGCTCCGGTGGAGCCGGCACTGACGAAAGCATGGCCCACGCCGTCCCGGTGGAGCTTGAGCCCCACTACCAGCGAAGACTCGGGGTTGCGGCGGATCACTTTCGAAGGCGACTCCTCCGGCGTCACCCGGTTCGGCGCGTGGTGGATCGAGAGCCGATCGGGAATCTCGTCGTGCTGTCGGAACTCAGCCTCGATCGTCTCCTGATCGCCCACTAGGACGATCTCGACGTCGGAGTCGAGTTCCTTCAATGCCTCAAGCGCCCCCGCCACTTCAGACCGCGGGGCGTGATCGGTGCCCATGGCATCGAGGATGATCCGCATGGGCTCTAGGACCGGAACCGCAACATCGCTCGGGAGACCCCCGACCTAGTCGATCTCGACTTCGAGAACCAGCTCCCCCCGATAATGTCCACAGTTCGGGCACACCCGATGGGGGACTTTGGCGTCACCACAGTTCGGGCAATAGTGGACGGTCACACCCTCGGCTTTGTAATGGGTGCGGCGCTTCCGCTTGCGCTGTTTCGAGGTCCGCTTTTTTGGAACGGCCATTACCCACTCACTTGTTCTCGATAGCCCTGAGTGCCTCCCACCTGTGGTCGGCCTCCTCCACCGTGCACGTGCACGAATCGGTATTCCGATTCACGCCGCACGTCGGACATAGACCTAGGCAATCAGGATCACAAACGACGTATTGATCAACCGCGAGGATCAGCTCCTCACGCACCGCGTTGCTCATGTCAAACTCACCGCCCGGATGGAACACGTGAGTGCCGTCGTCATCTTCGAACCCCGGAGCGTCCGAGGATACAAAAACCAATGTGACAGCGTGTTCGATACTGCTCGCCACGGGCTCGAGACAGCGCCTGCACGCCCGCGCCAACGCTCCCTCGATGACACCTCGCACCACGACCTCTCCGGTTCCTGCATGCGAAGCCTCGAGCCGTACGTCGACCGGGCCGGCCCACCCGATACCGCTCTCATCCCACAGTGGTGCGTCAGCAGGAAGTCGAGCCTCGACCAGGACAGAACCCTCCCGTCCCAGGCGACCGAGATCGAGACTTAGCATAGTCGTGGAAGGTAGCCAGGGGCCAAGAATTGTCCAGGCTACCCGCCCCGGAGCCTCTCTTGCCCAGAGAAGAAGAAAGCGATCTCGTTAGTGGCGTTCTCGTCGGAGTCAGAGGCGTGGATGGCATTCCTGTCCTTCGACTCAGCGAAGAGCTTGCGCACCGTGCCCTCGGCGGCTTCGGCCGGGTCGGTGGCGCCGATCTCGGCGCGTAGCTTTGCCACCGCGTCGTCAGCCTCGAGGACCATCGGAATCACTGGGCCCGAGGTCATGAACTCGACCAGTTCATCATAGAATGGTTGCCCCGCGTGAACGGCATAGAACGCACATGCCTGGGCGCGGCCGAGCACAGTGAGCTTCAAGGAGCTCAGCACAAAGCCCGCGTTCTCCAGGTGCGCGAGAATCTTCCCAGCCTTCCCGGCATCGACAGCATCTGGTTTAATGATCGCCAGAGTTTGGCTCACGAGTCGGTTTCGCCTTCGCTGTTAAAGCGGGTGACACCTTCGCGGAGGGTGCGCAGAATCGTGCCGCGCGTGACAAAGCCGACGAACTCTCCGTCGCGCACTACCGGGAGCTGTTCGACGTCCCGGTTCAAGATCGTATTGGCTGCCTCGACCAACGGCTGGTCCTCCGACACGCAAAGCACGGCACGCGTCATCACATCCCTGGCGAGCAACTCCTCCCGGTCGGGCGCGACTGGGCGCTCGTTCAGCACGCTGTCCAGCGCGTCGCCCGAGGTGATGATCCCCAACACCTCATATTGTTCACTGAGGACGGGCACCGCGCGCACTTCGCTCCGGACCATCAAGTCCACGACTTCAGCGAGCGGAGTATCCGGACAGACCCGGTGCTGCACCGGCTTCAGGGCATCTTCGACTAGTAGTGGTCGGTCTTCCATGACATCCCCGAGGCTGCGTGGGCCTAGTTGAGCGCGTCCTGGATCAACCCCGCGAGGTCCGCAGGTCGCTTTGCCACCGCGATCCCGTTTTCCTCGAAGGCTTTCATCTTCTCCTCCGCCGTACCGGCCGAGCCGCTGATGATCGCACCCGCATGTCCCATTCGGCGTCCCGGGGGAGCCGTCTGGCCGGCGATAAATCCTACCACCGGCTTGCACATGTTGGCACTGACATACGTTGCAGCTTCCTGTTCGTCGGTGCCACCGATCTCCCCGAGCATGACCACTCCCGTGGTTTCGGGGTCGGCCTCAAACGCCTCGAGGCAGTCGATGAAGTTCGTCCCGATGAGCGGATCTCCGCCGATACCCACACAGGTTGTCTGCCCCAGGCCCACACTGGTGAGCTGGAAGACCGCCTCGTAGGTGAGCGTTCCGGATCGTGATACGAGCCCGATCGGTCCCTCGCTAACGATGTGGCCGGGCAGGATGCCGACTTTCGACTGCCCGGGGGAGATCAGCCCAGGACAGTTCGGGCCGAGCACACGCACGCCCTTGTCGCGCGCGAATGCATGCGCTCTCGCCATATCGAGCACAGGCACACCCTCGGTGATCGCGACGACGAACGCGACACCCGAATCGGCCGCTTCCAGGATCGCGCCCGCCGCGAACGCCGGGGGCACGTAGATCACCGAGGTGTTGGCGCCGGTCTGGGCGACAGCCTCGTCCATGGCGTTGAAGATCGGCACCGTTTCGCCATCTGGGCCCTCGAAGGTCTGGCCACCTTTACCCGGAGTTACGCCGGCGACGACCTCGGTGCCGTACTCCATCATTTGCAGCGTGTGGAACGAGCCGTCCCGCCCAGTGATCCCTTGTACCACGAGCTTCGTGTCGTTGTCGATGAAGATTGACATGGCCTACGCGCCCCCCGCGGCCAGCTCGACCGCTTTCTCTACGACCGCGTCCATCGACATATAGGCGGAGAAACCCGCTTGCGCGAGGATCTCGAGCGCCAACTCTTCGTTGGTTCCAGTAAGACGGATCACGATCGGGAGCCTAACGTCGAGGCGCTGGGTCGCTTCTACGATCCCCCTCGCAACGTCATCGCACCGGGTAATGCCGCCAAAGATGTTGAAGAGGATCGCCTTCACGTTCGCATCCGATGTGATGATCTCCAGCGCGGCGACGACCTTTTCGGGGTTGGACGAGCCTCCGATGTCCAGGAAGTTCGCAGGCTCGCCGCCGTAGTACTTCACCAGGTCCATAGTCGCCATCGCTAGTCCTGCCCCGTTGACGCAGCACCCAACATCCCCGTCGAGCTTCACGTACGAGAGGCCCGCCGCACGCGCCTTGATCTCCGACTCCGGTTCGGACGACGTGTCCCGCATCGCTTCGACCTCGGGACGACGAAACAGCTCCGAGTCATCGATGCTCATCTTGGCGTCGATCGCCTTGACCTCACCCGCGGACGTCGTGATGAGTGGGTTGATCTCGGCCATCGAAGCTCCCGAACTCACAAACGCGTCGTAGAGCTGCGCGATGATCTTGCTCGCCTGCTTCACCAAGCTGGGATCGTCGTACAGGAAATTTGCGAGCCAAAACGCTTGGTGCGGGAGGATCCCATAGCGGGGATCAACCGTCAGCTTCCGAATCAGCTCGGGCGTCTCGGCAGCGACATGCTCGATGTCCACGCCACCTTCTGCCGAGACCATGAACGTCGCCGCTTGTTTCTTGCGGTCTACGAGCACGCCGACATACGCCTCGGTGTCGATATCCTCGGCGGGCGTCACCAGCACCTTTTCTACGGTGAGGCCCTTGATGTCTATTCCAAGTATGGCCGTGGCGTGTTCTTTCGCGTCGGCCGCGCCCTTGGCGAGCTTCACGCCACCGGCCTTGCCCCGGCCACCGGAGTGTACCTGCGCCTTCACCACGACCGTCCCACCGTACTTGGCCGCGATGGCTTCGGCTTCTTCGGGGGTCGTCGCGATCTCGCCCGGCGGAACCGCGATACCAGCCGCGCGGAAGAGTTCCTTAGCCTGAAATTCGTGGATGTCCATATGCTTTGAAAAGGAGGAAATCTAGAACCTAGTAGTTACGGTGCCACGGCCGTAGATCCTAGGCGGGCGACGATGCCATAGCCGTCGCTACGGCTAGGAGCCCCAACGACGGAGATAGGGGCCGTGCCACGGTAACCCAAACACTGTAAGGTCCTGGCACACATGGTATTGGGCGCAGGCACGCCCTACTTGTTCAGCGGCTCTCCAGGCGCTGGAGCAAGGCGCGTAGCTCGTGCAATGCGTCGCCGTAACCTTGCCAGTCCCCTGCCCGGGCGCTGGCCTCCGCCCGCTCGAGAAGAGCTAGGGCGGTCGCGGACCGAACCAGCTCGCCACCAGCCGGCGCGTCGAGCATCGGCACCGCCGTATCCGTGCCGGGCACCGGCACGGCGAGGCCGGCGAGCTCGCTGATCGCGCCGGCCAAGTCCTCGGTCATCGCTACCCGGACACCGTCGCTCACCACGAATCGTCTGAGCTCCGGAATCGCGTCCGCCTCGGCGGCGAGGAAGACGGGCTCCATGTACAGGATTCGGTTCCCCACCGAAACGAGGTGAAGGTGTCCCGTCCAGACCTCACTTCCCCCCGTTCGCCAAAGCGAGAACTGTTGCGAAATCTGCGGATCCTGTTCGACCAGGGCCTCGATTTGACGGGGCCCGGGCACCTGGTCCGTTACCGGCACATCGTAGAGGATCAACTCGGGCACCCCACGCTCATCCGTGCGGGCGGCGAGGATCGCGGTGAGGTTCTGTCGGTCCCTCGGTACGAACACCGTCGTCAAGTGGAAGCGCTCCTCGCTTTCGCCCGGCAGCGCGTAGAGACCGAACTCGGGCTGGTATGCGACCGGGGACGGGCCCTCCGCAAGCTCCTGCGGGGAATCCCAGACATCCTGCTGGCCGTGGAACGTAGGCGCCGTCTCCTGGTGGTACTGGAGGAGAACACGACTCTGCAGGTCCAGCATGGCTCTGGAATAACGGACGTGGGCCCGAACCTCGTCCGGCATCTCTTGCAAAGGCTGAAGTAACCCGGGGAACGCACGCGAGTAGGCGTCAAGTAGCGGGTCGTCGATCGGTACACGGTAAAAGTCCATCTCACCGGTCACCGCGTCCACGGTGACCTTCACCGAGTTGCGTACGTACCTCACCCGCGATCGGATCGTGCCGAATTGCTGCACTGTCGAGAGCGGGAAGGCACCGGTCGCGGTGAAGCCCTCGAGAATCCACACGACCCGCCCGCCCGCAACGACTGGGTATGGTGTCTCCGGGAACCGGAAGAACGGTGCGATCGCGAGCACTCGCTCGGTGACTTGGCGTCGGTAGATGAACCGACTGTCGTCCGTGAGCTCGGACGAGAAGATGAGGTTCAGTTCGCCGAACCGCCAAGCGATCAGCGCAGTTCGAAGCCACCCGGCAAGCTCGATCCCCGCCGGAAAATCCGTACCGGGTACGCCTGCCCCCCCCCCCGGAGCGAGGAACTGGCCGCTACCACCATCGATGACCGCATACTCTTGAGCCCGCGTACCGAAGAACACCTCCGAGCGATCAAGGCCGAGAGCGGTAACCGCCAGCCCGTCGGACGCCGACTCCGGCGGGATGCCCGATACGAGCATCGGCGGGCGCCCCTCCGGAGTCCTCTGGCTCGCGAGGCTCGCGACCACGCCCATCCCTTCCACGTAGAGCTCGCGCAAATGCATGTTTTGCCAGTTACGATCCTGAATCCCGCGCGGCTCAACTTCCCTAACCGACATCGCGACGGTTACCGGTCCGTCCGCGGTTTCGTAGCGGTCGATCGTGACGTCCCGAAAGTCGTAGTAGGGGTAGCGAGCCTCGAGCTCACGGTAGGTCGCAAGCAACGGGCCCCTGTTCCAAACCGGCAACCCTGCGAACTGCCGCGCCGCGATCGACCAGTCGATCTCTTCGTCCTGTGCATACTCGAAGGGACGCCGCTCCATCTGGTCCAGAGCGAAGCCCATGCGCGTGAATTCGAGATTGTTTTCGATGAACAGAGTCTCCCGCTCCAGCTCATTGGGCTCGACCCGCAGCGACTGGATCAGGCTGGGGTAGAGCTGCCCGATCATGAGCATCGCGAGCACCACCGCGATGAGCGCGCTCACGATCACCGCGCCTCGGTTCTTCCAGGCTCCCCAGAACGCTGCCACACCCGAAACGACACAGATAATCGTGAGCGTCTGCAGGGCCGGCAGCCTCGCCTCGGCATCCGTGAACCCGAAAATCCCACTCACATCGGAGGTGCCGTCGAGGATGAGCTGGTACCGACTCAGCCAGAGCCGGGCGCCTAGCAGGACCAGGAACACCCCGAGAAGCGCCCCGAGGTGCAGGCGCGCACGGTCCTGGGCTTCCACGCGGCCGCGGCCCCAGTGCAACGCCCCAGTGGCCGCGTATCCCGCTGTCGCGAGCGTAAATACAAGAAAGACAACTACCAACGCATAGACGACGAGCTGCAGGAGCGCCGGGACCCAGAAGACGTAGAAGCCAACATCGTGTTGCAGCATCGGTTCGACGATGCCCCACGCTTCCGCGTTGCGGATCAAGAGCATCTGCAAGCCCAGATTCTGAGGTATGGATCCGCCGAACCAGAGCGCGAGCAGCGCCGAAGTGCCTCCCATACCCCAGAGCACATAGCTCTTTGGCAACTGCTCCGAGATCTCGAGATTCCCGAAACGACGTTTGATCTGGATGTCGCTCAGTGTCTCGGACACGATGCGCAAGTTCAGGAATACGACAGCCCCAACTACGACACCGGCCACAACCCGCACACCCCATTGCCACAGCACGCGAAGCCAGAACACGTCGCTGTACCCGGTCTGCGCATGCCAGAGGATCTCGACGTACATCGTGGACGCGAGCCGTCCAAGGCCCACCACGACGGCCACCACGACAGCAATCGTGATCAGGGCGCGTCCCCCCCGAAGGGTAGGCATCGGCGGGCCGTTGCTCGACATCAGCGCTTACACGCTACGCGAACGGAACACCGTTCTCGGTGAGCCAGTCCGCGATGCGCGCTCGAATCTCCGCAAGCCGTCGCTCGGTGCGCGCCTCGAAGCGCGCGACGATGACCGGCTGCGTATTGGACGCCCGCAGGAGCGCCCATCCGTCTCCGAAGAGCACGCGCACACCATCGACCTCGATGACGTCATGCGTCGTCCTGAAGTGCGATACGGCGTCTGCTACCACGGCCCACTTCTGTTCCTCCGTCACGTCAATCCGAATTTCGGCCGTCGATACGTACACCGGAAAGTCGGAAACCATCTCCGACAGTGACCTGCCGGATCGGCTCACGAGCTCGATGAGACGGCACGCGTCGTACGGCGCGTCGTCGAAGCCGAGATAGTCGTCAGCGATCATGATATGCCCCGATAACTCACCTGCGACAAGTGCACCGGTTTCTTTCATCCGCTTCTTGATGAGCGAATGGCCTGTCTGCCACATGATCGGCTCTCCGCCGGCCGCCTCGAAAACCTCCGGGAGCACCTGACTGCACTTCACGTCGAAAACGAGCTTCTGGCCAGGGCCGTGCTTGTCCAGCACATCGAGTCCGTACAGCAGCAGCAGCGTGTCCCCGCGAACGATGTCACCGTTCTCGTCGACGGCCCCAATGCGGTCGGCGTCGCCATCGAAGGCTACCCCCATGTCGTGCGGCATGTCACGCACCGCTCGGATGAGGTCCTCCAGGTTTGCGTCGACCGTCGGATCCGGATGGTGGTTGGGGAACGTCGGGTCGGAGTCGCAGAAGAGTGGAGTCACCTCGACCCCGATCGCCTCGAGCAACTGAACCGCGACCAGCGAGCCGGTCCCGTTGCCGCAGTCCACCGCCACCTTCATGGGACGTGTGAGCTGGAAGCGTCGTGCGACATCCACCACGTACTGGTCGATGACGTCGAGTTGTTCCTGCGCGCCCTGTCCGAACTCGAAGTCGCCTTCCTTGATGCGCCGGAGGAGGTCCTGAATCGCATCCCCGTACAGGGACCCGCCGCCGAGCGTCATCTTGATGCCGTTCCACTCAGGCGGGTTGTGCGACCCCGTGATCTGTACCGCACCGTCGGTCTCGAAGGTCACCTCGGACCAGTAGAGAACGGGCGTCGGCACCATACCCACATCGAGCACATGGCAGCCCGTGGAGCATAGGCCTCGGATGAGACCTCCGACGAGCTCGGGAGACGTGAGCCGATTGTCGTGGCCTACCGCGACTCTCGGCGCCTCGAGCCCGGTCGCCACCCTCATGTGGGAGCCGAACGCTCGGCCCACGAGCTCGGTTGTATCGGCATCGAGATCCTCTCCCACGATGCCGCGGACGTCATATTGCCGAAAGATGTGGTCCGAGAGAGCCATATCGTGGTCTCCTAGTGGTCGGCCGCGCAGGCTATCCCTACCACTACTACGGCGCGATCCCGAGCATGCCACCCCCGAGCGCTCCCAGCCCCTGCACGCTCTCACGCACGAACTCGAGCGCCACACCAGGGATAGACGCCCGTGTGCAGGATGAGCCCGACGCTGACGAGCAGCGCGAGACGCATGGGGAAGTCCCGACACGGTGCCGGTGGGGTTGTGAAATAGTTCACTAACGTCACAAAAGTTACCCGGCGCGTCTCTGGAGTGTCAACCTGACGATGGGCGGTTCTCTGTTATTCTTAGCCGGTTTGCAGGACCTTCCGTGACCCGCTTATCTTGGGCGCACCGTAGCGCCCCCACAGCGAGCCCAGATGCCCATCAAGAGCGACAAATGGATCCGCCGCATGTGCGAAGAGCACCGCATGATCGAGCCCTTCGAGACTGGTCAGGTCCGGGAGGGGAAGATCTCGTATGGCATCTCCTCGTACGGCTACGACATCCGAGTATCGACCGAGTTCAAGGTCTTCACGAACGTGCACAACTCGATCGTGGACCCGAAGAACTTCGATGACCGCTCCTTCGTCGACATCGTCGGACCGGAGTGCATCATCCCGCCCAACTCGTTCGCGCTCGCTCGAACCGAGGAGTACTTCCGGATTCCACGGAGTGTGCTCGTCTTGTGCGTGGGAAAATCCACTTATGCACGTTGCGGCTTGATCGTGAACGTGACGCCGCTCGAGCCGACGTGGGAGGGGTACCTCACGCTCGAGATCTCGAACACGACCCCCCTACCGGCTAAAGTGTACGGGGGTGAGGGGATCGCGCAGCTCCTCTTCTTCGAGGGCGACGAGGAGCCCGAGGTGGCGTACTCGGACCGACAGGGAAAGTACATGAAACAGGTCGGGGTCACGCTCCCGAAGATGTGAGCAGGACGGGGACACTAGGCCGGAGCAGTCATGATCTCACCATGTGCGCATGCTGACTCGCGGCACATCCACGAAGTCATCAACGCGGCCGCCCGCGCCTATGTGGGAGTGATCCCGACCGACTGTTGGCACGAGCCCTATATGTCCCTCGAGCAACTCCGATCTGAGATCGACGACAGGGTGTCGTTCGTGGGGTACCGAGAGCAGGGTGAGTTGATCGGCGTGATGGGTTCACAGCACGTTCGGGACGTGACGCTGATTCGGCACGCTTATGTGCGGCCGGAGCATCAGGGGCGAGGAGTCGGCCACTCCCTGCTGAGCCACCTTCTCTCGGGGACCTCCCGGCCGGTCCTGGTCGGCACGTGGACCAGCGCGACGTGGGCTATCCGCTTCTACGAGCGGCACGGCTTTACCGCGACGTCTCCCGACCATGCCCGGTGTCTGCTCAAGCGGTACTGGTCGGTGCCGGAGCGCCAGATCGAGGTTTCGTCGGTCCTCGTTGGTCCAGGGGGGTCACCGTGTTCGTAGAGAGGCAACCCACGTTTCCGCTGCCGCGACCGCCTGCGACTCAGTTGATCGAGTCTACTTCGAGGTCGTAGATCAGGATCGATCCCGCGGGGATCGGACCAGTGTCTATGTCCTTGTAGCCCAGGCTCGGCGGCAGGATGATGCGCCGTGTGCCTTCGGCCCTCATGCCGAGCACGCCTTCGTCAAAGCCGGCGACCACCAGCCCGATCCCGAGCGTAAAGGAAACCTCAGCGACTTCGAACTCGGTCCCATTGGACAGGTTCCCGATGTACGACAGGAATACCTGGTTCCCTCGTACCGCAGGCTCGCCGACTCCTTCCTCGAAGTCTTGCACGTACAGACCCGAGGCCGTCTTGGTCATCAAGCCGAGATCGACATTCAGCGACGATGCGAAGGTCGTCTCTTCGATCACCTCGGGGCTGAACCCGTCGCTGCACGCCCCGACCAACAGAAGGCCGGCCACCGCCAGCGTCACTGCACCAAGTCTGAGGCGGATCGAGCGCATGATGTCTGGTCCTCGAAGTATGGGACGGCGAACTGGACGGTCCTCGATTCGGACCCCTGTCGCTAGCGGAAATACACCACGGGATGACAAAGTTTCAAGTCGCGATCGGTGAACTGGACCTCGAAGAGCGGAGTCGAAGACTGTGCCATCGGGAAGCCACCCGACGTGGACACGGCTCGTCCGTCGAGGCGCGAAAGCCTCTCGGCACCTTCTCCTCGATCGCTGCGGTCTTCGCCTACAGCGCGGTGCTCACGTTCCTCATCCTTATACTTCATACTTCCTATATATGGGGCCAGGAATTAGCTTGGTCGGGTTCGAGTGACGGAGGAACCTTCCTGTAGCTGGGAGTCTGGCAGTGACAATATCGTCGACGTCGTACGGAGTCGGATTGGCAGCGCTGGCGATCCTTTTCACCGGGTGCCTCGCCTACATCCCCACCGAGCTCGAGACCGTGCCGGCGGGTGCGGACGTGAGGATCATCCTGACTCCTGCAAGAATGGCAGAGATTAGGGAACTTGACGATGGAGGCCTGCCGACGACGGCGGGATCTACTGTTGTCAACGGCACCTTCGTGCGACGGGACGACGCTGGATTCGGCATCAGGATCCCGATTGCAAGCCGTGATGTTGGGTTTCTAAGGAGCAGGATCGCCCGAGAGCTCACCTTTTCTCCAAGCGACGTTCTCCAAGTCCATCTGCGGAAGGTTGATCGAGGCAAGAGTGCGGTGGCCATAGCCGCCGGCACAGGACTTCTGACATTCTTGGTGGTCGCCATGCTCAGCGGAGCAGAGAATAGGTCGCAGGCGCCAGTCGGCGAGATTCCAGAGGCCAGCCGCATTCCCCTTGTCCTCTCCTCGCTGTTTCGGCTGTTTGGAGCAGGTGATGCGAGTCGGGGCTTTCCGGCAATCAGGTAGGCTACGCTACCGAACGGCCCCCCTGGATGATCCAGGGGGGCCGTTGGCCTTCCACTCTGTCGGCACCGGCCCCTATCTACCGGCCCCTAATCTATGGCACGCCCATCGCCATCGACGGTGATGCCATCTCACATCCAGCGCTCAGCAGGTGATGCAAGCGTGGTTGTTCGTGACACCTATGCCCTCGAGCAGCGCGATGGTCTCCGGGTAGGGCTGCGTGCGCTGCATGGGGCCGTTGGCCACGTCCACCGTGGTCCGTCCCCGGCGGTCCACAGCAAACGGATCGGCGCCATGCTGCAACAGGTACAGGATCATCTCATTGTCGCCCCTGGACGCTGCATTGTGGAGCGGCGTCATGCCGTAGAAATCCGGCCGAAGCACGTCGGCGCCCAACTTCTCTACCAGGTACTTCACGGCCGGCATCCAGCCATTCTCCACATGCCGGTGGGCGTTACCCACAAAGGAATCGGCGTACGAATATCCTGCGGCCACGTGGATGGGGAAGACTCCCGGCGCCCCGATGGGCACCGGCTCCAGCTCCACTTTGATCTCTTGGTCGCGGCGTCTGCGGCTGTTCGCAGGTTTCTTGATCGCGATATGCGGGTCGGCTCCGGACCGCACCAGCAGCTTCATGGCGTCCACGTCCAGGGCATGAGCCGCCCGTATGAACGCTGTAGCACCCACCCAGTCGAGCCGTAGCAGGTTGGCGCCCAGTTCCATGTGCCAGATGTTGTACTCGAGACGCGCATTCACATCCGCCCCAGCTTCCAGCAGCGCTTCCATGAGCTCCAGATAAGTCGTCTGCTGCTGCAGGTGTGCCGATGAATGAGGGAACTTGCCCTCCGGCAGCCACTGGCGGCTGATCGTGGCAAAAAGCGGGTTGTCACCCGACTCACTGACCAGGTTGGGATCCGCACCCCGCTCCAGCAGCATCATCGCGATACTGAAGTGGCCGTTGATCGCCGCCATCAGAAGGGGGGAGCTATGGTCTCCGGCAGTCACCTGGTTGATGTCGGCGCCCCCAGCCAGGAGGGCCTTGGCCGCCTCGATGTTTCCGTCCCGGGCGGCGACGGTGAGCGCTGTCAGACCGCCGTAATCGCCGATCCAGTCCGTCATCCGCATGACCGGAAGAGTACCGGTACCAGGCAGATCCGGCAGTGAGTCTCTACCCCTGAACGAACCCCGACCGCCGCGACCCTGCGAGGAAGAACCGGGGAATTCCGCCAGGCCCAACCTCTCGTTGCGCGCCTTCTGCTCCGCTCTGTCGCCCTCGTTGCGCGCGGCGATGTCGATCACGCGCCCGCTGACCACCGGGTCGGCACCGCTATGGAGCAGCACCGTGACCGCCTCGGCCCGGTTCTTCGCGGCCGCAAAAATCAGCGGTGTGTGTCCCCACACGCTCTCCGCCTTGTCCAGCTCGGCACCGTGTTTCACCAGCGCCTTGATGGCCTCCACGTCGCCCGCAGCGGCGGAAAAATGTAGGGCCGCTACCCCACCCGTCGAGGTCAGGGCGTTAACGTCGACGCCCGCAGCCAGCAGCGACTTCAACACCTCTGCATGCCCTTCCCTGCTGGCCAGATGCAGCGGCGTATAACTGCCGAGGCGTGTCTGAGCGTCCACGCCAGCACCGGCGTAGATCAGGATCTCCGCCGTCTCGACATCGCCGTTCACCGCCGCCCAGTGGAGCGCCGTCATGCCATCGCCCTGGGCCGCGTTCACGTCTGCGCCATGCTTGAGCAGCGAGCGCACTGACTCCACATCGCTTCTCATGGCAGCATCCGCCACCGGGGAATCCGGAGCCATGGCCCACAAAACCCCCGTGAGAGCCAGAGCCGCGGTCACGTTCACGCGCAAGGTGTTTCTCATCCGGCGCCTCCTCTTGGGCCAGGGACATCACTCGACTCCGTGGCAAGGTCGCCGGTGCTGCCGAGATACAACTCGCCCGAGCTGTGTGCGACGCACTCCCCGTGAGACTCCTGGATGCCGGGCGCAACGCCAGCATGCACGTCGCATTTACTTTAGATCCACGGTCCTGTCGCCGCAATGCTAAAGGGTCGGATCGGTGTCCCTCTTATCGTCTCGGAGACGGGATTGTCAACTTCTGCCGGCCGGGTGATCTTGCGTTCCCTAGTCATCCCTCCGGACGAGGACGCTCAATGGAAGTCCAGCTCTGGCCCCATCCGGGTCGGCCGGGCGTCGGCCTGAAGCCGCGCAACGAGAGTCAGGGACCGCTGTTGCCGCAGCACGCTCGGCATTGCCCGGTTCTGGAGGCCGGCAGCGGGCTCGTGTACAGCCCTCATTACACCCGCCAGAGCCAGGCTCATCGTGACGAGAAGCGGCGTACGCTACCGAACGGCCCCCCTGGATGATCCAGGGGGGCCGTTGGCCTTCCACTCTGTCGGTACCGGCCCCTATTCTACGGCACGATCTATGGCACGCCCATCGCCATCGACGGTGATCCCGTCTCACATCCAGCGGTCAGCACGTGACGCAAGTGTGGTTGTTCTTGACACCCATGCCCTCGAGCAGCGCCATGGTCTCCGGGTAGGGCTGCGTGCGCTGCACGGGGCCGTTGGCCACGTCCACCGTGGTCCGTCCCCGGCGGTCCACAGCGAACGGATCGGCGCCATGCTTCAACAGGTACAGGACCATCTCATTGTCGCCCCTGGACGCTGCATTGTGGAGCGGCGTCATGCCGTAGTAGTCCGGCTGAAGCACGGCGGCGCCCAACTCCTCTACTAGGTACTTCACGGCCGACATCCAGCCATTCTCCACATGCCGGTGGGCGTTACCCACCCAGCCATCGGCGTACGCATGTCCTGTGGCCACGTGGATGGGGAATATTCCCGGCGCCCCGACGGGCACCGGCTCCACGTCCACTTTGATCTGGTTCAACCAGTGGGGCTCGCCGGCCGTCACCGGGTTGGGGTCGCGCGCGGGTCTCTTGATCGCGATATGCGGGTCGGCTCCGTACCGGACCAGCAGCTTCATGGCGTTCACGTCCAGGGCATGAGCCGCCCGTAGGAACGCTGTCGCACCCACCCAGTCGAGCCGTAGGAGGTCGGCGCCCAGTTCCATGTGCCAGATGTTGTACTCGAGACGCGCGTTCACATCCGCCCCAGCCTCCAGCATCGCTTCCATGAGCTCTAGATGAGTCGTCTGCTGCTGCAGGTGCGCCGCTGAATGAGGGAACTTGCCCTCCGGCAGCCACTGGCGGCTGATCGTGGCAAAAAGCGGGTTGTCACCCGACTCACTGACCAGGTTGGGATCCGCACCCCGCTCCAGCAGCATCATCGCGATACCGAACTGGCCGTTGATCGCCGCCATCAGAAGGGGAGAGCTATGGTCTCCGGCAGTCACCTGGTTGATGTCGGCGCCCCCATTCACGAGGGCCTTGACCGTCTCAACGCTTCCGTCCCGGGCAGCGACGGTGAGCGCTGTCAGACCACCGTAACGGCCGATCTCGTCCGGCCTCCGCATGACCGGAAGAGCACCTGCACCAGGAGGATCGGGCACGGAGTCCCTGTACGACCGGTACACCGGCGTCAGGCCCAACCTCTCGTTGCGCGCCTTCTGCTCCGCTCTGTCGCCCTCGTTGCGCGCGGCGATGTCGATCACGCGCCCGCTGACCACCGGGTCGGCACCGCTATGGAGCAGCACCGTGACCGCCTCGGCCCGGTTCTTCGCGGCCGCAAAAATCAGCGGTGTGTGCCCCCACACGCTCTCCGTCTTGTCCAGCTCGGCACCGTGTTTCACCAGCGCTTCGATGGCCTCCACGTCGCCCGCAGCAGCGGAAAAATGTAGGGCCGCTACCCCACCCGTCGAGGTCAGGGCGTTAACGTCGACGCCCGCAGCCAGCAGCGACTTCAACACCTCTGCATGCCCTTCCCTGCTGGCCAGATGCAGCGGCGTATAACTGCCGAGGCGTGTCTGAGCGTCCACGCCAGCACCGGCGTAGATCAGGATCTCCGCCGTCTCGACATCGCCGTTCACCGCCGCCCAGTGGAGCGCGGTCATGCCATCGCCCTGGGCCGCGTTCACGTCTGCGCCATGCTTGAGCAGCGAGCGCACTGACTCCACATCGCCTCTCATGGCAGCGTCTGCCACCGGGGAATCCGGAGCCATGGCCCACAACACCCCCGTCAGAGCCAGAGCCGCGCTCACGTTCACACGCAATGTGTTTCTCATCCTACGCCTCCTCTTGGGCCAGGGACATCACTCGACTCCGTGGCAAGATCGCACATCGCATCAATTTTAGATCCACGGTCCTGTCGCCGCAATGCTAAAGGGTCGGATCGGTGTCCCTCTTATCGTCTCGGAGACGGGATTGTCAACTTCTGCCGGCCGGGTGATCTTGCGTTCCCTAGTCATCCCTCCGGACGAGGACGCTCAATGGAAGTCCAGCTCTGGCCCCATCCGGGTCGGCCGGGCGTCGGCCTGAAGCCGCGCAACGAGAGTCAGCGACCGCTGTTGCCGCAGCACGCTCGGCATTGCCCGGTTCTGGAGGCCGGCAGCGGGCTCGGGTACAGCCCTCACTACACCCGCCAGAGCCGGGCTCATCGTGACGAGAAGCGGCGTACGCTACCGAACGGCCCCCCTGGATGATCCAGGGGGGCCGTTGGCCTTCCACTCTGTCGGTACCGGCCCCTATCTATGGCACGCCCTTCGCCATCGACGGTGATCCCATCTCACATCCGGCAGTCAGCACGTTATGCACATGTGGTTGTTCGTGACACCTATGCCCTCGAGCAGCGCGATGGTCTCCGGGTAGGGCTGCGTGCGCTGCATGGGGCCGTTGGCCACGTCCACCGTGGTCCGTCCCCGACCGTCCACAGCGTGCGGATCGGCGCCTTGTTTCAATAGGTACAGGACCATCTCATTGTCGCCCCTGGACGCTGCATTGTGGAGCGGCGTCATGCCGTAGTAGTCCGGCTGAAGCACGTCGGCGCCCAACTTCTCTACCAGGTACTTCACGGCCGGCATCCAGCCATTCTCCACATGCCGGTGGGCGTTACCAACCCAGGCATCGGCGTACGAATATCCTGTGACCACGTTGATGGGGAAGACCGCCGACGCCCCGACGGGCACCTCCGCCACCTCCACTGTCGGTGGCGGGTAGCTGAGGAACGCCGCATCGCGGGCCCTGCGGCGGCCCGCGGGTCTCTTGATCGCGATATGCGGGTCGGCTCCGGACCGGACCAGCAGCTTCATGGCGTTCACGTCCAGGGCATGAGCCGCCCGTATGAACGCTGTAGCACCCACCCAGTCGAGCCGTAGCAGGTTGGCGCCCAGTTCCATGTGCCAGATGTTGTACTCGAGACGCGCGTTCACATCCGCCCCAGCCTCCAGCAGCGCTTCCATGAGCTCCAGATAAGTCGTCTGCTGCTGCAGGTGTGCCGATGAATGAGGGAACTTGCCCTCCGGCAGCCACTGGCGGCTGATCGTGGCAAAAAGCGGGTTGTCACCCGACTCACTGACCAGGTTGGGATCCGCACCCCGCTCCAGCAGCATCATCGCGATACTGAACTGGCCGTTGATCGCCGCCATCAGAAGGGGGGAGCTATGGTCTCCGGCAGTCACCTGGTTGATGTCGGCGCCCCCAGCCAGGAGGGCCTTGGCCGCCTCGATGTTTCCGTCCCGGGCGGCGACGGTGAGCGCTGTCAGACCGCCGTAATCGCCGATCCAGTCCGTCATCCGCATGACCGGAAGAGTACCGGTACCAGGCAGATCCGGCAGTGAGTCTCTACCCCTGAACGAACCCCGACCGCCGCGACCCTGCGAGGAAGAACCGGGGAATTCCGCCAGGCCCAACCTCTCGTTGCGCGCCTTCTGCTCCGCTCTGTCGCCCTCGTTGCGCGCGGCGATGTCGATCACGCGCCCGCTGACCACCGGGTCGGCACCGCTATGGAGCAGCACCGTGACCGCCTCGGCCCGGTTCTTCGCGGCCGCAAAAATCAGCGGTGTGTGTCCCCACACGCTCTCCGCCTTGTCCAGCTCGGCACCGTGTTTCACCAGCGCCTTGATGGCCTCCACGTCGCCCGCAGCGGCGGAAAAATGTAGGGCCGCTACCCCACCCGTCGAGGTCAGGGCGTTAACGTCGACGCCCGCAGCCAGCAGCGACTTCAACACCTCTGCATGCCCTTCCCTGCTGGCCAGATGCAGCGGCGTATAACTGCCGAGGCGTGTCTGAGCGTCCACGCCAGCACCGGCGTAGATCAGGATCTCCGCCGTCTCGACATCGCCGTTCACCGCCGCCCAGTGGAGCGCCGTCATGCCATCGCCCTGGGCCGCGTTCACGTCTGCGCCATGCTTGAGCAGCGAGCGCACTGACTCCACATCGCTTCTCATGGCAGCATCCGCCACCGGGGAATCCGGAGCCATGGCCCACAAAACCCCCGTGAGAGCCAGAGCCGCGGTCACGTTCACGCGCAAGGTGTTTCTCATCCGGCGCCTCCTCTTGGGCCAGGGACATCACTCGACTCCGTGGCAAGATCGCACATCGCATCAATTTTAGATCCACGGTCCTGTCGCCGCAATGCTAAAGGGTCGGATCGGTGTCCCTCTTATCGTCTCGGAGACGGGATTGTCAACTTCTGCCGGCCGGGTGATCTTGCGTTCCCTAGTCATCCCTCCGGACGAGGACGCTCAATGGAAGTCCAGCTCTGGCCCCATCCGGGTCGGCCGGGCGTCGGCCTGAAGCCGCGCAACGAGAGTCAGCGACCGCTGTTGCCGCAGCACGCTCGGCATTGCCCGGTTCTTGAGGCCGGCAGCGGGCTCGGGTACCTGGTGTATCCGCAGTTGGAGGAAAACGAGGCGTTCTACGTAGACTACCAGGGAGACGGGCGCTACGAGTTCAAATACTTCATGAGCAACCCGACGGGGGGCTGGGACCCGATCTTCTCGGTGAGCTGGGAACTGCCCATCGCTAGCGTGGGCATGATACAGGAAGACGTCACGTTCACGAAGTCGGACCTGCCGGTCACGGAGGAAGACGCCGTAAGGATCGCGCGCGCGTTCGTCGTCCGCGAGGACCTCGGCACCCCCCCGGGCGCGATCACGCTCCGGGGCGCGTACAACTTCAAGACCCCCGAGGGCTGGGATACCGTGTACGGCCCCGTCCTGAACATGATCGACCCTCCACTGGCACCTATGCTCGTCGTGCGGGTCGAGACAGACTGGTACGCCCACGACTCCGAATTCCGCTACGTCGTGCAGCCCGGGCAGGGCCTCCCCGGAAGCCACAGCTTGCCGATAGGGCAGGTGCACTTTGTGCCCCGCGAAGAGATCGAGCTGAGCGACGTCACTGCAGAGGAGCTCGAGCAGATCAAGAAGAGCCGCGAAGAGTTCAGCCGGGACAAGGTCCAGCACCGCGAGACCACTCGCTTCGGGCTCGTGTACAGCCCTCACTACACCCACCAGAGCCGGGCTCATCGTGACGAGAAGCGGCGTACGCTACCGAACGGCCCCCCTGGATGATCCAGGGGGGCCGTTGGCCTTCCACTCTGTCGGTACCGGCCCCTATCTATGGCACGCCCATCGCCATCGACGGTGATGCCATCTCACATCCAGCGGTCAGCACGTGAGGCACATGTGGTTGTTCCTGACACCTATGCCCTCGAGCAGCGTGATGGTCTCCGGGTAGGGCTGCATGCGCTGATGGGGGCCGTTGGCCACGTCCACCGTGGTCCGTCCCCGGCGGTCCAAAGCGTGCGGATCGGTGCCTTGTTTCAATAGGTACAGGACCATCTCGTTGTCACCCCTGGACGCTGCATTGTGGAGCGGCGTCATGCCGTAGTAGTCCGGCTGAAGCACGTCGGCGCCCAACTCCTCTACCAGGTACTTCACGGCCGGCATCCAGCCATTCTCCACATGCCGGTGGGCGTTACCCACAAAGGAATCGGCGTACGAATATCCTGTGACCACGTGGATGGGGAAGACTCCCGGCGCCCCGATGGGCACTTCCTCCAGCTCCTCCACTCCATCTTGCTGGTAGTTGAAGGACGTCGCATCGCGGGCCCCGCGGCGGCTCGCGGGTCTCTTGATCGCGATATGCGGGTCGGCTCCGGACCGCACCAGCAGCTTCATGGCGTCCACGTCCAGGGCATGAGCCGCCCGTATGAACGCTGTAGCACCCACCCAGTCGAGCCGTAGCAGGTTGGCGCCCAGTTCCATGTGCCAGATGTTGTACTCGAGACGCGCGTTCACATCCGCCCCAGCCTCCAGCAGCGCTTCCATGAGCTCCAGATAAGTCGTCTGCTGCTGCAGGTGTGCCGATGAATGAGGGAACTTGCCCTCCGGCAGCCACTGGCGGCTGATCGTGGCAAAAAGCGGGTTGTCACCCGACTCACTGACCAGGTTGGGATCCGCACCCCGCTCCAGCAGCATCATCGCGATACTGAACTGGCCGTTGATCGCCGCCATCAGAAGGGGAGAGCTATGGTCTCCGGCAGTCACCTGGTTGATGTCGGCGCCCCCAGCCAAGAGGGCCTCGACCGTCTCGACGCTTCCGTCCCGGGCGGCGACCGTTAGCGCTGTCAGACCGCCGTAATCGCCGATCCAGTCCGTCATCCGCATGACCGGAAGAGTACCGGCGCCAGGCAGATCCGGCACTGAGTCCCTCCGACTCCGACCGCCGCGACCCTGCGCGGAAGAACCAGGAAACGCATCCAGGCCCAACCTCTCGTTGCGTGCCTTCTGCTCCACTCTGTCGCCCTCGTTGCGCGCGGCGATGTCGATCACGCGCCCGCTGACCACCGGATCGGCACCGCTATGGAGCAGCACCGTGACCGCCTCGGCCCGGTTCTTCGTGGCCGCAAAAATCAGCGGTGTGTGCCCCCACACGCTCTCCGCCTTGTCCAGCTCGGCACCGTGTTTCACCAGCGCCTTGATGGCCTCCACGTCGCCCGCAGCGGCGGAAAAATGTAGGGCCGCTACCCCACCCGTCGAGGTCAGGGCGTTAACGTCGACGCCCGCAGCCAGCAGCGACTTCAACACCTCTGCATGCCCTTCCCTGCTGGCCAGATGCAGCGGCGTATAACTGCCGAGGCGTGTCTGAGCGTCCACGCCAGCACCGGCGTAGATCAGGATCTCCGCCGTCTCGACATCGCCGTTCACCGCCGCCCAGTGGAGCGCCGTCATGCCATCGCCCTGGGCCGCGTTCACGTCTGCGCCATGCTTGAGCAGCGAGCGCACTGACTCCACATCGCTTCTCATGGCAGCATCCGCCACCGGGGAATCCGGAGCCATGGCCCACAACACCCCCGTGAGAGCCAGAGCCGCGGTCACGTTCACGCGCAAGGTGTTTCTCATCCGGCGCCTCCTCCCCTTCCGCCGCTACTCGACTGCGTGGCAAGGTCGCCGGGGTTGCCGAGATACAACTCGCCCGAGCTGTCGCCGAAGCCCTCCATGTCGTCCAGTCCGATCTTGTGCAGGAGGGTGAGCATCGCATTCGCCATCGGTGTCCCGTCGGGAGCCTTCACGTGCAGGTTGCCCTCCAACTGCCCGTTAGCTCCACCAAGCATGATCAGCGGGGCCCGCCTGTGGTTGTGGATGTTCGGATCAGCCATCGGGGAGCCATACAAGATCACCGTCTTGTCCAGCAGGTGTGTGTCGCCCTCCATGTGGTCCTTCAGCTTGTCCATCAGATAGGTCAGAGTGCCCACATGGTAGCGATTGATCACGTTCAGGTTGAGAAGGGCGTCCTCATTGTTACCATGATGCGATGCCGGATGGAACGGGGTCTCCGTCCCGCTGTCCGGGTACACACGCCCCGTGGCGTCCCGCGACATCTTGAGCGAGAAGACCCGCGTCACATCCGACTGGAACGCCAGCACTTGCAGGTCGTACATCAGCTTGATGTGCTGGTCGAACGAGTCGGGGACGCCCGAAGGCGCCGCGGGCAACTCCCTCACCTCGCCGCTGGTATTACGCATTTCGACCGCTTGGATCCGGCGCTCGAGCTCCCGGATGTTCTCCAGGTACCGATCCATGCGAATCCGGTCTTCCGCCGCAAGCTCCCGCTGCAAGCGCGCCGTGTCATTCATGATCCAGTCCAGGATACTGCTGCGCGACCTACGGATCTTGGCCCGCTCCTCCGCGGTCCCACCCGCCCCGAACAGCTGATCGAACGCCAAGCGCGGATCGCGGGTCGGCGGCAGCGGCTCCGTCGCCGACGCCCAACTGGTCGCATCCGTGTACGCGCAGGCGTACTTGTATGGGCATCCGCCCGCCACATCCACGTTCTCGATGGCCAGCTGCATCGACGGGATCGGCGAATCCTGTCCGAACCGCTGAGCGTAGTACTGGTCCAGCGACTTCCCCACGAACACGTCCGAGCTCTGCGTTTGCCTCGGATGAGACTGAGTGAGAAAGGTAGCAGTCGAGCGGGGGTGGTCGCCCCCGATTTCGGACGGAATGTACGCCTCCGCCATGCGCACGTCCGTGTTGCTGACGATGGTGAGATACTCTCGGTAGTCCTCCAACGGGCTCAGCGCGCTCAAGCTGTTGAACTCGAAGCCATGCCCCAACTGCTCAGGCGCCCACAGATACTGTTGCGCGCCCCACTCGTTGCAGCCCGCCGCTCCGTGCGAGTTTTCAATGGCTATGAGGCGCGTGCGGTCGATCTCCTGTGACGCCGCCGCCCACCCGCCGCGGCCGGCAGGCACCATGGCGTCCAAGAAGGGCAGGGCCACGGTCGCGCCCATCCCCCGCAAGAAGGTCCTCCGCGGCAGGTGCTTTGTCGTGATGAAACGCATGTTCCCTCCTGTTGCTATGGTTGGGGCTTATCGTTGATTGAGGTCTTCCGAACCGTCGCTCACAACTATGGGCTTCCGCTTCTGGAACGCGTCGCTCTTCGCCACACCCATGACGAAGGAGGAGATGCGGTAACCACTCTCCTCGGCCGAAGCGACGATCTGCCGGACAGTCGGCATGTCGTAGTACTCGACGCGACGGCCGAGGGCATAGGCCATCAGGTTCACCGTGAAGTTCCGCAGGATCGGGGTCGAGAGGCCCAGCAACGCGCTCTGCAGATCGTCCACACTGTTGATTGGAGTGCCGTCGTACAGCTCGCCACGGGTGTCCAGGGGCATCCCGTTTTCACGAATTCGCCACTGGCCGACCACGTCGAAGTTGTCCAGCGCGAGACCGAATGGGTCCATGAACTTGTGGCAGGCGTTGCACACCGGGCTCTCGCGGTGCTTATCCATCCGCTGGCGAGTCGTCAGCGGCGCACCCGTTTCCGAGATTCCCTCCGTCTCCTCTAGAGGGGGAACTCCCGGAGGAGGAGGCGGCGGCGGCGTCCCCAAGATCACCTCCATCAGCCACTTCCCACGCAGCACCGGAGAGGTACGCGCCGGCATGGAGGTCCCCGTGAGAATGCTGGCATGACCTAAGATTCCCCGCCGCGTGTCATCCGCATAGGGCATCCTCCGGAACTCTCTGCCCGCCACGCCCGGAATTCCGTAATGCTTCGCCAGCCGCTCGTTCACGTACGTGTAGTCCGCGGTGAGCAGCTCCAGAACGTTCCGGTCTTCCTTGACCAAACCATAGAAGAAGAGCTCCGTCTCCCGACGCATGGCGCTCTTGAGCTGCTCGTCGAAGTCCGGGTAGATCCGTACCGTCGGATGGACCCCATCGATATCCCCCAGCCGCAGCCACTGGCTCGCGAATCGGGTCGCCAGTGCTTCCGAGCGGGGATCCGCCAGCATCCTCTCGATCTGTGCTTCGAGCACCTGCGGATCCGAAAGCCGCCCCTCGCGGGCGAGAGACACCAGCTCCTCGTCGGGGGGTGTCGCCCACAGAAAATAGGACAGGCGAGACGCGAGCGCGAAGTCGCCAAGCCGGTAGCTGCGATCGTCCCCCGCGTCGGCCGCTGCCTGTTCAATCCGGAATACGAATTGTGGGCTGGACAGAATGGCCTCGAGCGCCGATCGGATGCCCTCCTCGAAGCCTCCCCGCTCCACGCCCTCCTCATAGAACGACAGCAGCGCCTCCAGCTCTTCGGTCTCGACAGGCCGGCGGAAGGCCTTGTCCGCCAGATCGGAGATGATCTGTTCGGCGCACGGCGGTCCCTCGTCGGGTGACGTCGGGCGGCACGTGAAGATCCCCTGGCGTACCGGTGTGTCCGATACCCCCGACGCGTTGTAAGGACCGCCCACGACGAAGTCCCTCATGTGCGGCAGCGCCTGAATTCCGTAATTGCCGGCGAGGGACGTGGTGGGAATGCTCCAGTCATGGGGACTCAGCACGTCCGCCACCACGCCCTCGTACTTTCTGACGAATGCAGCGGTCACGCGATGCTCGCCCGAGCGGATGAAGATGGGCTCAGTCCGCATGTTCGCGCCGTTCGGATCCTCCTCATTCATCCACCGGTCGAGTTCCATGAGGGCCACCGGCTCTCCGTCGATGGAGATCTCTACCTGTTCCTGGCTATCGGCACTATGCAGGCCGGAGTTGCCGTCCCCGTAGATGGTGCCCGTGTCCACGACGTGGAAGGAGACCCTGAAGGTATACTCGCCGTCGGCCGGGAAATGGTGCACCACCGATGTGCCGCCCCGGCTCCCGAACGGTGCGCCCTCGACCCGGTCGTACTGGGAGTTCCACTGCGCAACCAGGTACTGCGTCTCACTGGGCGTGGTGTTCTGGTAGCCGATGGCCAGGCGGCTGATCTCGGCGGCGGCGCTCATGTAGGCATCCATCAACGCCGGCGACAGCAACTGCGCGTCGGCGATGTTGTCGAAGTTGGCGCTCTTGGCATCCAGGGGAAGCCACCTCGCGGCGTCCACCTGGAGACCCATAACAGCGCGGATCGACGACTCGTACTCAGGGCGGTTCAGCCGCTGGAAGCTACGGGTCCCCGGGTTCGGGTTGGCGGCCGCCGCCTCGTCGACAACCGACTCGAGGGCCTGGACGAGCGACAGGAGCGTGTCGCCGGCGGGCCGGCGAGCACCTGGGGGTGGCATCATGCGCGCCCGAAGCTTCACGATCATCTTCTCGGCCGTCTCGGCCGTCGCCACGCCTGGGGTCCTGGCAAATTCGTAAGCCGCTTCCACCCGGAACTGCTCGAGCGACATGTTACCGATCAGCCTTCGCTCGTTGTGGCAACGCACACAGTACTGCTGCACGACATCCGTCAGATCCGCCGCCGACAGGTCCGCGGCCGGCAGGTCCGTGGCAACGTTCGGGTGGAGCGCGGGACTGCTGACAGCCGGCTCCGTTATCTCCGGGGGAGCGGCGAGCGACAAGGGCCCAGTCTCGGTGGATTGGCCCGCGAGAACTAACAGAACCCCAAGAACTCCAGCTGCTATCGTCTTCACACTAGCCCTCCTCTACTACTACGGAACTACTACGGAAACTTCATAGCATCATCTACTAAGACGTCAGACCTGACAAGGGGTCAGATCTGACCGGTGGCACAGGCGAATTATCGCTCATAGGACGCTAACTGGGTCAGCTCCCTGGAGGCCCCCTCCCCCTCCGGAATATCCGGGGGGAGGGGACCGCACCAGAACAGCTAACCTGCTCATAGGTTCACGGTCCTGTCACCGCCACGCTCCTAACAGGTTCAAGGTTAGTGTTAGGCTCAGCGCGATTCCAGGTTGAGATTCGTGTCGAGCTCATCGTCCGGGATGGGGAAGCACTTGCTAGGCTTATTCTGCTGGAAGAAGAAGCCCAAGAGATTCTCAAAGTCGGGCCAGTCGAGCGAACCCGGAACTATCTGGGTGGGGGGACTTTCGAAGGTCAAGTTATGCCCCGACCAGCGCCGGATGTCAGCCATACGCTTGCCCTCGAGCCAGAACTCGATCGCTCGCTCCCGCTTGAGCGCCGTCCAGGCTTCCTCCATGTTGGTGGCCGTCCACGGCTCCAGCGTCGTAGGCTCCAGCGTCGCGTTGGTAGTCTCGCTGATGACGACGGTGCGAATGCCGTTGATGAGGTCCATCGCCCCCTGCATGTTATTGTCGCGCAGGAGTGCCTCGGCCCGGATCAAGACCATCTCCGTGCCCCCCGCCAGCCGGATGTCCTCGCCCCCTGTCGTGTGCTTGTTGGATGCGAACGACCAGGGCACCGAGCCGAAACCCGTCAGGTTGGCCGAGCCGATGAGATGCGTAGGATCCCCATCCAAAAGCTGGGCCCAGGCGGCCCGGGGATCTCCCGTGTCCGTGAAATAGTCAAAGAACCAGGTAAAGTGGACGGTCTGTGCCCTGATCCCATAGGCCTCAAACTTGCCTGCCCAGATCACGTTTTCCGTTACCTCGGCTGACGTCGCGTCCACCTCGATGAATTTGGTGTAGCCGAGCGGCACCTCGTTCGCGTCACTCACCGCGCCGGCCCAGTCCTCCAGGAACACGCGAGTCGAAGCGCGGCCCGCCAACGCCGCGAGCCTTTGATCCGTATTCGGTCCGGCGGCCAGCGCACTCGTGAAGTGTTGTTCCGCCCGCTCGGAGTGGAGTGAGGCATTCCCCGAAGGCCCGCCGTCGAAGACGGATAAACACATGTTCTCGCCCAGGATCTTGTTCGCGTACCCAGCCCAGAGATACGCGTCGACGAGGGTACTCGCATTGACGCCCGAGGTGAGATCGCCATCCGTGAAGCGCCGGATGGCGTCCTCCGCAATCCACCGCCCCTGGTGGGTCGCTTCCCAGACCTCGTTGATGCCCTCGTCTTGAGGAAGAAGCTGCCCGTTCTGCGCCGTGGTTGCGACCCCTCCCGGGCCGGTCTGGCCGCTAGCCACTAACTCCCGGGCCGAGTGGGCCGTGTGCATGACGATCCAGTTAAAGCCCCACGTCAGCTGGCGCTGAGCGCCATTCACCATCGCGGCGTGGGCCTCGTTCAGGTTCAGGAACTCATCGTTGACTGGTCCCGGATTGGTTACGTCGCAGCCTGCGATCGCGGTGACCAGCAGGGCGGCTACGGAAACCTTCGCTCCCGCCCTCATTAGAACACCACCCTCAGGCCTGCGTGCAAGCCCCAGGTATTCGGGGGCTGCGAACGCGGGTGCGCAACGAGGCGATCGGGATCTCCCATCTGATCGGGATCCATGTCCTGCCACTCGCTGTTGATCCAGCTATAGGCGTTGGTCACCGTCAGCGACAGCACGGAGTTGGTCACCCGATCGGGGAACGCGAAGTCCACGGGGATCGTGGCGCCGACGCTCCGGAGCCGGAAGAACGTCGCACTGACGAAGTTGCCCGCAGAGAAGGTCAGGTTACCCGTGCAGGTCATCCGCCAGTAGGCGGGGGTATCGTCTTTGAGCGCGGTCGTGTGTGTCGCCGGGTTCGGCTGCGCAAAATTGAACTCCCGGCTGTCGTACGGGGTCGCGTAATAGGGCCAGCAGATGGGCTGCCAGCCACCGCGCTGGACGCCCCCGTTGGTCATGCGCTCGCCCTTCAGGTGGCCGCCGCGGTACTCGCCCCGGCCCGAGACGGTGATTCCGCCCGGCAGGCGGAACGACATGAAGGGCATCACCTGGAGCGTCGGCTCGGTCGGTCCGTAGACGTGTGCTTGCGTGATGATGGGAGCGGCGAGCTCGTCCGGATTGCTCACCCAAGGTCCGCGGAACACCGGCGCCGGCTCGCCCTCGATCACCCAGACGTCACGGCCGATGCGGAACTCCGCCAAGCCACCGAGATCGAGCACTTCGGACTTGCTCTTGGTCACATTGACCCCCAAGTCCCAACTCCAGTTCCTTGTTCGAATGGGCGTGGCTTGTAAAGTGACCTCCACGCCCTTGCTGTTGATCTTGCCGACGTTCTGTGCCCGGGAGCTCAGGAAGCCCTCGGACGCCGGCAGGTTGACGTTGAAGAGAGCGTCCGAGGTCGTCGCACTATAGTAGGTGACCGAGGACGAGACCCGGCCGTCCATCCAGTCACCGTCTAAGCCGAACTCGAGCTCGGTGGTCACCTCTGGACCGATCTCAGGGTTACCCACGTTTGCCGGGACCAGGGCCGGTATGCCGGCCAAGCCCGGTGAAATCCAGGTCCGCGTCGCATCGAACGCGCCCGGCGCGCGACCCGACTGGCCCCAGGCCGCCCGGAGCTTTAAGCCCCCCGTACCCGGATAGAAGTCCTCGTCGGACACGACCCAGGACACGCTCGCCTTCGGATACGCCTGCAGACCGAAGTCCGAACCGAAGCTGCTGTGGCCGTCTATGCGCAGCCCCGCGGTAATGAAGTACTTGTCGCTGACGTCGAAGACGTTCTGGAAGAAGAACCCTGCGTTCCAGACTTTTTCCCGGTTCTCGTAAGCGAGGAGCTTGGAGGACGAACTCACAGTGGGCGCCGCGGCGCCGGGGAAGCCCTCTCCGTATCCGTTGAGGCGGCGCGTGTGGTCAGAGATGGCCTGCGCGCCCCAAGAGAATTTAGAGCCGATGGTCTCGGTCACGTCGAAGCCGAGCGTCCCCACGTAATCCAGGGTGAGGAGCCGGTTGGTCCACGTGTCGTTGGACACGCTGCCCGCATCGAACAAGATGTAGCCGAAAGGCCGGATATTGCGGACTTCCTGCATGGTGAAATCGTAGCCGACGGTCAACCGGTTCGTAAGGCTCGCGTACGGCGAGTGACTGATCGTCACCCCAGTGGTGAACCGCTCGACTTCCTGGTGGATATCCTGATCGAACAGCCGGGCAAGCTGGATGGGGTCCTCGGAGTTTACGTAATTCGCGATCCCCCGATAGGCGTTGTGGGTGATGCCAGCCTCGTTCCCGCCGATGGTCGTGTTCCGCTGCCCTTGGAACGCGTACGCGCTGTTCCACTGGATTATGAAGTCTTGCCCCGGCGTGAACGTGAAGTTACCCCGGGCCGAGTACTTCGCGATGGTGTCTGAAGGTAGAATGCCCGACCCTTCCTCAAACATGGCGGACGCAAAATACTGCAAGTCCTGTCTTCCGCCCCGCACCGACGCCGCGTAGTTCCCGATGTGGCCGTTGCTCAAGAAGGGCCCAAGGCGGTGGAAGGGGAACCGGGCTCTACCGCACGATCCGTCGTTGTTACACACGTCCCCGTTGCGGGGACCATGCTCGATGGCGCGGTTTAAGGACTGCTTGGCCTCGAAGGTCCACACGGGAGCGCCTGAAGAGCCCCTCTTCGTGAAGACCTGGATCACGCCAGCCGATGCCTCGGTGCCGTACAGCGTCGTGGCCGCCGCACCCTTGATGATCTCGATCCGTTCGATGTCAGACGGGTTGATGTTGTTCAGCGGCAGGATGTTGACGTTGCCTCCGTCCGCCGAGCTGCGCTGAGCAGCGGACCTTCCCTGGGGGATGGGGGCGCTCCGCATCCGGATGCCGTCTATATAGATGAGCGGGGAGTTGCTCATGCTGAGGCTGGTGTTGCCCCTGAGCCGAATGTCGCTACCCGACCCCAGCACACCGCCGAGGCCCGAAATCTGGACCCCTGGCGCCGTGCCCCGGAGCATGTCGGAGATCTGGTCGGGGGCGCCCGGGATGTCAGCCACGTTGACCTGCGCGATGGAGTTCCCGATTTCACGGCGTCTGGACGCACCCGCGGTGCCGGTGACGACGATCTCGTCCAGGCCCAGAGCTACGGTGCTGAGCTGGAGGTTCAGTTCTACCGACCCTCCAGCGGTAACTGTGACTTCCCGGGTGACCACCGACATACCGATCCGCTGCGTCTCAACCGTTTGCGACCCGGCCGGGACGTTCAGGATCAAGAAGCGTCCATTCGCACGGCTCAGGCTCCCTAGGCCGGATCCCGGCAAAAAGATCTGGACCCCTGAGAGGGGCGCCCCGGTCACCGCATCGGTGACCGTGCCTACGATCTGGCCGGTTGCCTGGGCCTGCGCCGTCGCCGAGGCGACGAACAGGCTGCCAACTGCCAATACTAAAGAAATCCCTATCGGACTTAACCTCTTAAACATCGCATCCCCCTTACGCCAAAGGTGGGCTCTAGAACGCAAAAGCCCACGCACGATGGAAGTACCGACCGACTACATAGCCCTCGCGGGCTCCAGACGCAAGGGGTCTTTTTAGCAGTCTGGTTAGCAGTCCGGATGCCTGGCCGTACGCGTTTAAGGTGGTGGCAGGCCCCGCCACAGGGTCTTGCCCAAGGACGCTCGGCCTCGTACGCAGGGTTGGGAGCAGCCCCAGACAGTGGACCGGTTCGACTGGTGGGAGCGCAGCGCACCCCGCGGACGTCAGTTCGGAGAGAGGTCGGTGGCCGTGAACACGAAGCGGAGCTTTTCGCCCACGCCGAGGGTGCGCTGGCTGTTGTAACGCTGGGACTCGTCCAGGAAAACCTGCATCGAAACGCTGTTGCCCTCCTCGAAGTTGGTGAGCACGGCGAAGAAGCGGACAGGCTTCGACAGCGAGAAGGTCTGCTCGAACGACGAGACGACCACGAAGGTGTCCGCTTCGATGACGGCCTGGATGGAGCCGCTCTGGGGGTCGATCGCAAAACTCTGGGACGTGACGAGCTCGATGGCGTCGGCGCCCACGGCGGTCACGACCACGCGTGCGGAGTCAGGGTCGTCGGAGCCCAGGCCCAGTATCTCGCACGCCGCAATGGCCGCACAGAGACCGACTAGGGCCGCGCTACGACACCAGGCGGGCGTGCTCGCGAATATCGAGGTGAATCGCTCGAACGTCATCAGCCTCCAGATCGTCATACTTCTAGGCTCTCTCGAGAACCCGGTTGAGGTTGGCGCCGGCCGGTGCGGCCCGGTGCACTGCTCGGCCCTTAATGTCGCATCGGCACTGACGAGGCAAAAGGTGTCGCTCGCTTGCTCACCGGGGTGCCGTTGCTCGCAAGCTGCGTTCCAGCCCGAGGTGCGGCGCGGTATGTTGCCCGAGGAATCTTACCGCCGCACCGCCGTCAGCTCGCGGATGATCGCGCGGATCTCCACGGCCTTGCCGGCGTCTTCCAATGCGCTCCACATGGCGTCGACCGTCTGGGCGTCGACGAGTCCGGAGGGGCTACCACCGCTCGTCGCTGTCGACCACCCGTGCTCGGTTCGAAAGGCGTCCACCGCGGCGACGATCTCGTCGTCGTAGGACTGCCACCCCTCACGCCTCTCGAGACTCTCGGTTCCACTGCCGTAGAAGCCGAGCGCATGCATGATCAACTTGACCTGCCAGACGTCGTCGCCCGCCGGCCGCTCGAGTGTACGGAACCCGAGCATGCCCGAGATGGTCGAATAGATGCGACGCAGTTCGGAGACAGGGGTCGGGCTCTCGCACACGTTGATGTTCACCGTCAGCCCATCGGCTCGGCGCGAGCGGCCTTCCCGAGGGTCGGCGACGACGACCGCCGCAGACTGCAACCGGCCTTTCCGTCGATCGCCTCCGACCGCTTGACCGGCAGCCAACGCTTCGATGAGTCGATCGGCGAGGTGGCGCCCGGAGCCCTCGCTGGCCTCGAAAGTCGTGGCGACCTCAGCGAGCACTTCGGGACCGACGAGCACGTTGCCCTGCGTGGCGTAGTTGAGCCCGGCCCGGTGGCCCGCCCAGGAGCCCGGGCCGGTGCCGGTGTGTTGCGCAGAAGATCCGTCCAGCGCGATCACCCCCACCTGGCGTAGCTCCGATTGCTCGTCTGCTGCCGTCGCTCGGTCCATCGCTTCCTGGGCGCTCATTCCCTGCTCGAGCATGTCCAGTAACTCGGTACCGTACGCGGTGCGCGTCGATGCTTGGGTCGCGACCGCACCAATACCGGCACGAACCCAAGGAACCCCGTTACCCACGCAGGGGACGCGCGTCGTGACCGCTACGCCGGACTCACCGGTGCTGGGATCGACCGCGACCAAGGAGAAGGTATGGAACACCAACTGCTCGCCCCACGCCACGGGCTCCTGCGCATCGAGATGCTGGAAGCCCAGCGCGAAGCCACAGGCGAGCAGGATCGATGGCGCGAGCGTGCGGCCCGGTCTCACCGGGGGTCGATCTCAGCGAATACCGCGGCGTTGCCCTGAGCGTCGAACGAAAGGACCTGATACGGCTGCGCGTTGACGCCTTCCATACCGGGCGACCCCACGGGCATGCCGGGTACCGCAATTCCTGCGAGATCCGGCCGCTCCGTGAGCAGTCGCTTGAGCTGGGCGGCCGGCACGTGTCCTTCCACCACATACCCATCCACGAGCGCCGTATGGCAGGAGGTCATCGCCCTCGGTACGCCGGCGTCGAGCTTCACGGCCATCAGGTTCGTCGTATTGCGTGCGTCGACGGTGAAGCCCGCCGCGCGAAGATGCTCGACCCAGCCGTTACAACATCCGCAGGTCGGGCTCTTATATACGAGGACGGTCGGGAGATCCACAGACGCGTCGGCGACGAGCGCAAGCGGTTGGTCGGCCTTGGCGGTTTCTCTACTCCCGCAACCTGCCGCGACGACCGCGCAAGCGACTAGGACCGATCTAGAAAGTTTCATCGGGTGATCTTCCTCTGTGCGGTTGAGACGTCGGGAGACGTCATGTGCAACCTCAAGTTACCCAGAAACGCCGCCGAGCATATGTATATGCAGTGGGATCTCCTACGCC
Source organism: Longimicrobiales bacterium (assembly GCA_965226625.1). Lineage (GTDB taxonomy): Bacteria > Gemmatimonadota > Gemmatimonadetes > Longimicrobiales > Gaopeijiaceae > UBA1138. Next base: position 448,949 of record CBDDDK010000003.1, on the reverse strand, counting down.
TGGAGCCAGCTACGTGGCACGCAAGATCTTGGTCGCCGAGGACGTGCTGGGTAGACCTTGAAGCCGCGCACCTGTAGAGTCGTAGGATCGTCCGTCCCCTGACCCCACCAAGGACCGGACCCCATGCAATGGGAATTCATCGCCCCGATGGTCATATCGATCGTCTTCATCCTCACCGTTGGTGGCGTCGCCGTCCTGCGTCCGATCGCCAAGCGCATCTCGGAGTTGCTGGAGTTGTTTGCCCGCAGCCGGACGACGGGAATCGAGAGCGATGTGCACCAGGTCCGGGATCTCCTGGAGACGATGAACGCGCGGCTTCAGCTCATGGAAGACCGCCAGGACTTCACGGAGAAGCTGTTGTCGTCGGGGCAAAGCGCACGCAGCTCGCAACCCGCCGGCGACACCGACAAGTAACCCGCACAATGCCAACCATAGTTGAGCTGCATCCGTCTTGGTTGAGCTGCATCCGTCTTGCGCCCCCCTGGGTTACGATAAATCGATTTCGGGTCGAACGTCGGGTCCGTCACGCTTCCAGCCGGCGGGCCCGTCAGGGCTCTGAGCAGGAGTTCTTTTCGCACAGGAGGATTTCTATAATGAGAGAGTCGATATGGATCATTGCGGGGCTCGCATCCCTGCATCTCATGGGCTCGGCCGCCGTGGCGCAGGACCTCGACACACGCCGTCCGATCGCCGCCTTCAATACGGTATTCATAGAAGAGATGACCTGGATGGAGGTCCGGGACGCGATCGAGGGGGGCACGACCACCGCGATCGTCGCGACCGGCGGTGTCGAGCAGAACGGTCCTTACGTGGCGAGCGGCAAGCACAACTTCGTGCTGCAGGCGACTACCGAGGCGATCGCCCGCGAGCTCGGAGATGCCCTGGTCGCTCCCATCGTGAGGTTCGTGCCCGAAGGCGGCATCAATCCGCCCTCCGGTCACATGCGCTATCACGCCACTATCAGCGTGCGCGAAGAAACGTTCGTCGCCCTGCTCACGGACGTGATGAGCAGCCTCGCGATGCACGGCTTCACCGATATCGTGTTGATCGGCGACAGTGGCGGGAACCGCCGTGGCATGGAGGCGGTGACCGAGCAGCTGAACGCCGAGTGGAGTGGCACACCCGCCCGGGTGCACTTCATTCCCGAGTACTACAGTGAGGACATCTACAGCTGCGACTTTCTCAAGGAGGAGCTGGGGATCTTCCAACAGCCGGACGAGTGTTCGGCGACGCGCAACGAGTACCACGACGACTACCACTATTCATCGATTATCGCGACCACCGACCCGAACCGGATTCGGGTAGAACAGCGCCTGGAGGCCGGTCTGTTCAGCATCAATGGCGTGGACCTTGCACCTCTGGAGCAGACGATAGAGAACGGTCGACGCCTGGTTGCGTACCGTGCTGCCATCACGGGGAAGGCCATCCGGGCCGCGATTGCCAGGCGCTAGACTGGAGGACACTCCTGGTCCTGCTTCAGCTCCTGGAATACGGCCGGCACTTCGCGGATAAGCTGTTGGCGTCGGGCAAAGCGCACGCGGCTCGGAACCCCGCCCGCCCGCTGAGCTCGACCTCGGTCCCGGATGGCTCGCAGCATGACGTAGCCCTATGATGCACACGAATGACGTGTAGGAGTGATGCGCACGAACCAAACGGGCGACTCGCGGAGGCTGATGCACGAGACCGACGACGCCGAACGAGTGGAGGCACTGCAGCCCGCGTTTGCCGAGCTTCTTGGAGCTGATGGCTGGCTCCCCGAGCAGTATGGATCTCCCGACCCGGAAAGCGGCATGGGCGGTGGCATCGGTCAGTACGCTCTATACCGCGCCGAGGACGGGTCCCTATGTCTCTTCTCGCTGGTGATTCCAGCCGGCGCATCGACACCTATCCATGACCATCTGGCGTGGGGCTTGATCGGTGTCTACCGCGGTGAGCAGGCGGAGACTATCTACCAGCGCATGGACGACGGCCATGACGAGGCCCACGCAGACCTTCTGCGTCTCCAAGGAGCTGCACGTGCGCCAGGGCGAGTTTTACACTCTGCTCCCCCCCACCGACGACATCCACTACGTCACGACCGTTTCCGATGGGGCCTCCGTCTCCATCCATCTTCTAGCGAACGACACGGCGTGTGTCTGGCGCCACAAATTCGATCCCGAGAATGGGACGGTAGAGGCCTTCCGATCGGGATATAGCAACGCGGCGTGCCCGCCTGGGCAGAGCGAACGCTTACCCTAAGCGAACGCTTACCCTAGGCGAACTGCTACTCCGTGCTACCCACTGGAACCAGCCGGGCGGTCATCGGGTTCGATATCACATGAGGACATACGGCCTGCTGAAAACATACCGGCTACGTTCCTTCCTGCTCACCGTGCTCGTCTCGGGTACAGCCGCGTGCGGGGGTGAAGCGACCGCCCCGGTGACCGACGTGCCGGAGAGTGACGCCGAAGAAACGTTCGGGCTGTGCGACTTGCCGTTGAACCTCACGGGGAGCGGCAATTTCATCGAATCGATTCCGGCGCTCACCGAGCCGACCTTTATCAGCCCCGAGTCAGAGGGGTACCTGATCGACTCGGACCGGGTGCTCGGGCTCGTGGTCGACGGCGAGGCACGGGCGTATCCGCACCCCATCCTGTGGTGGCACGAGATCGTGAACGACCGATTCGGTGACCGATGGATCTCGGTGAGCTTCTGCCCGCTCACCGGATCGGGGCTGGCGATGGATGCGACGGTCAATGGCAGCCGGGTCGAGTTCGGAGTTTCTGGCCTGCTCTTCGCCAACAATCTCATGATGTACGACCGGATCTCCGAGGACCTTTTCGGGCCGCAGCTATCTGTGACCGGAAAGTGCCAAAGCTTCGAGAACGTGGTACCCGAACTATATCCTGTGCGCGAGATGAGTTGGGGTGAGTGGAAGGACCTCTACCCGCTGACCAGCGTCATGAGCGACGACACCGGACACGAGCGCAACTACCAGGCGTACCCGTACGGCTCGTACGACGAGTTGGGCAACTTCGACTTGCTGTTCCCGCAGGTCCCGGATGTCACGCGGGCTATCAAAGAAAGGGTGCTGGGCATCCGTACCGGAGAACTCTCGGGCCGCGGGTATCCGTTCGGGGAGCTCGCTGCCCGAGGACGTACGGTGGCGCTAAACGAGAACGTCGATGGAGCTGCCGTCGCAGTCTTCTACTCGGCCGACAATGGGCAGTCTGCGGCCGCGTACCGGCCGATCGTTAACGGTCAGACGCTCACCTTCTGGGTCGACGGCGACATGTGGCGCGACTTCGAGACCGGAACCACCTGGAATCTCGCCGGCACCGCCGTGGACGGATCGCTGGCGCCGGCGCAGCTCGATCCGGTGGCCGAGGCGTATGTACTCTTCTGGTTCGCATGGAAGCAATTCCAACCCGACTCGGAGATCTGGCTGTCGAATTAGCGACTCCTCTCCACGACAAGTCCACACATCAGGTCGGAGCACCACGGAGCCAACGAGGAGGGGACTCCTTCATCCATCGTCCGCGGGGCGCCGGGTCAACTCCAGACTAGCGAGTCAGATCCCCCCGATAGTCTCCCCGCTCGGACGTAAACATCGTGAATCCCTTGTCGATGGCGGCTTCAAGACCTTCTGGCGTCTGATACCTGCCGCAGATGACTTTTCCTCCCCCTGCTCGATGCGCCGCACAGGCCGCAGCGACTCGATCGACCGCGGCCATAACGTCCGGATGGTCCTGATTGGAAGCGGGTGTCCCGACGCCGAGCGACATGCTCAGGTCGCCCATACCCACTAATGCGGCTCCCAAGCCCGGTACTTCGAGAATCTCCTCGATGTTGTCCACTGCCTGCTTCGTCTCGATCAAGATCATCGCGAGCAGCTCTCCCTCCGGATTGAGGGGCCACACGTCGGCCTTGGGTGCGTATTCCTCCGTACTCACTCCCCATAACTGTGCCGCGCGACCCGGGGACCACCCTCTCCTCCCGCGCGGTTCACCTGAGTACCATCGTCCTTCTTGTTGGGGCGGATAGCGCATCGCCGAGACGAACTCCCGGACTTGTTCCGCCGTTTCGACCTGTGGGAGAATGAGCCCCATGAGCCCGGCGTCCAAGAGCTGCTTCACACGGTGTTTCTCTTGCTGACCGGCTTCCATGCTCACCCGCACTACTGGCGCCAGCGTCGGCCGCGTGGACCCTTCGGGCCGAAGGGTGGCGAGCGCCGATTCGAGTTTGAAAAGTCCGAATACATCGTGCTCCTGATCCGGCAGCATTTGCCACGATTCCCCGTTAAAGATCAGCTCACCCTGCTCGGCCCGCTCGATAACGCCATTCAACCGGCCACCTTGCCCTTGCTGTGCGAGGCTCTCCTGAACAGGCGAACACCCTGCGAGAACGCCTGCGAGGAGGACCGCTAGGCTAGTCACCCAAACGACACGCCGCGTGCCAGCATCCAGGAAACAGCTTTTGTCTTGCATGGCCCACCCCCCCTTCGTGAGATGTGAGAACCGACTAGGCTGGGGAGAATTGAATAAGCCTAGCGCTACGTGCGCAGCGCTCCCGAGCACGAATCCGCATTTCCCCCCCGCACACCCGCCCGAGGTGCTCGGGCAGGCCGACTACCGTGATTTCGATTTCGAAGGCCGTCGGGATCCGCTACGGTCCGAGCGGGTCTCGTGAACGGCTTGGGGTCGAGCCCACGCGCGCGCCCCCCCTAGCTCCGTGGCACTTCGGCGAGTATGTGGCCCACCGCCAGCTTCACCTTCTGCTCCAGAAGGATCCGTCCTAGTTCTGGTGTCACCAGCCTGGCCCCGATCGGCGGAACGGTGAGCTTATGTATGCGAACGAATTTTCCATCTGGATCGAGCGCGAGCACTTCGGCCGCATCGTCGAGCGGAATGATACATCCGCCCCCTGGCCCACTGCCCCTTGGCAACTCCGGCGGCAGCGCGAGCTGCGAGATCGTCTCCGCACACTCCAGTTTGGCCTCTGCATAAACAGGGAAGAAGTAGACGCCCACTCCTTTAGGCTCCCACTTCTGCTTGAGCCCTTCCGCCGCGTTCTTCATCACGTTCTGACCACCACCGTTGTCGCCCAGAATGACGACATTCTTGAAGTGGCTCGACATGATGGCGCTGCTCGCGATGTCGTCCAGCAGGCGCCGGTAGGTTTCATCCGTGACGCTAATCGTACCCGGAAACCTCATGTGGCCGGGGTTTTCCCCGAGCTCGCCCGTATATTCGTTGCCCGATTGCCCCATCGCATTCCCATTGGGCGTGTATGGGATGACGCCGAGCGCCAAAGCGTTCCCGAGTTCCTCGGCGACGCGGCGCGCCAAATACTGGCTAATGATGTTGTGCTTGCCGATGACAACGGCGTCTCGAGTTGGTCCGTTTACGGCGTTGACCGTACCGGAGTACATGTTTTCATGATAGCCTCCCGTATACAGAATCAACGTCGTCTTTCCTGCTGCCACTGCGTCGATGATTTCAGACGCCGTCAGTTCGTCCAGCATGACTGATTGCTGGGCGAACGCTCGACCACTGCAAAGCACCAATAGCAGTCCTAACACCATGCCGCGCATGCACGAACCTCCAGTCTGAGAGTGGGCTTGCGGTCCTATCGCAATAAGGCCAGGCGATAGGGTCGAACTAAGGACAATCTGGATGTCATGGCAGCTGCAATGCGTGGGGATTTCGGTGGTGCGAACTGTGACGACACCTTGCGTACGCTCGTTCGCTCATCACGCCACTTTCTTCAACGCAGTTTCGTGATCGCTACCCTCGACTCCGGCGGGGCGCTCGTGAAGCGCCGCAAGATCGCGGACAGTCGTCCCGCTTCTACGTTATCTACCTAACTGCCGTGGCCGCGTAGGGCAAGCCTGGGCGCCTAACCGGGTGTGCCTCTCTTCCGGGACCCATCATGGCCGCCGGATGCTTGCCAAAACAGCATGCCGTGGGCGTCGGCTTCGTCGAGCAGGCCGTGGGTGCGCAAGTAGCGGAGCTCGCGGCGCTGGACGACGTGCTGGAGTTCGTGCCAGTGGTCGGACTGAGGGACCGGTAGCTGCCTTCGGGGGCCAGAGGTCCCTATCGGACCCTGGCGCGCCGGAGAAACGGTCCGAACCGTCAGGAAGTCGCTTCGATTAGACGGAAGTCGGTGGGGCTTCGCCGCCCATTACTCCTGACTCCTGCCTTCCTCCGATCCTCTTCGTCCTCACGTGAATCGACTCCTACCGACCGCCTCCGGTCGAGCCGCCCTTCCGTGCTCGTGCCCGGCGGAGAATCGCCAACCTTGCGAAGCAGCCCTTCCGCTACATGGGCTTCGAGAGCGTGCCCAGTGACGAGTGTAACAAATTCCACCCTTGGCTCGTCTTACTGGACAAGTGGTAGACGACCATTACGGTCGGCGAGCCGGCGGTTGACCTTAGATTTCTCTGAGGCGTCACGGCCGCCCTTCCGCGGTCGTTATCTGAGTGACGGCGGCCGCGGTGCTGCCGACCACCGGAGATGGCGATGCGTCTTTCATTCGTTCGTGCTTTTGCGGCCCTCGCCGCGCTGCTCTCGATCCGCGGAGTGCCGCTCGCCGCCCAGCTAGTTCCGATCCATCCGGACGACGTCGTGGGCAAGACTCCGGCAGAGGTCCTGGTCGTGCCCGAGGTGCACTCGATGTACGGGTCGGGGGTCTTCACGTGGCGGAACTCCGTCCTGGGTGGGGCGGCCGCGGCCGCGCTCCTGGTTGGTTCGGTAGTGGCATACCTGATGATGTGGACCCTCGGCGTCGGACCGGTCGGATCTCTCGTGACGCAGGGCATTCTGGAGAAGGGGAACGGCGTGCTGCCGGCCGAATTCGAGAATCGTACTGACCACGCGGCGCTTGGCGCCGCGGTGACAGGCGCGGTTATTGGACGCCCAGAATGACCGACTATGACCGGATTCGAACATCACCGGATTCTGAGATGCAATTTGCATGCAATCGCCGACGGTCGCGGCTCCCCTACAGCGTCATCGGCTGAAGCCACGTCTGCTGCTTGATTTCGACGAAGCGGTCAGCCGCCCTCTTTTCAGCCGCCCTCTTTTTTGGTCCCGGCTGGATGCAATACGGATGCAATCAACCGTATCTCGCCCAACGGCCAAGCGCCGCAGGGCCCGAAAGCCCTGCGACGCTTTGTCTCTACCTACTGGGGCGGGTGGGTTCGAACCACCAACCTCCTGGTTAACAGGCACAAGCCATATCACCCAAATGCGGGCATCTTGCCGTACTTATGCGGTTTCATGCCCGACTATCCGGGCATCTGATCGGCTGAAACGGGCATCATGCCCGACTTTACTTGGACCCATTTTGGACCCATCGTCACCACGCCTTCCACGAAGGCGCGAAGCCAGGGGATCTGTTTGGTCAATTCGACACCTAGCAACTCGATGTAACCGTGACGCCCCTGGCCGCCAGAGCGGCCACTTCGATGCAACTCACGTTCGTGTTCTGGAGTTCGACAACGTCGCCTGATCCAATTCCCGCGTTGGAGAGTACCGCTACCACGGGGTGCTGGCTCCGAACGTCGGCTCCGAGTTCGTGGTAAGGACGTTAGTCACTGCGGTAATCCTGGTGACACTCATGACGTGGGTCGCCATGCCCGTTCTCACCAAGCTGTTCCGGGGCTGGCTGTACCCGGCCCCCGGGGGTGAATAGCGGCGACTCGCTCGCGTCTGGTGAACCGGATTCTTCTCGCTATTTTTCGCTCAGGTAAGTTCAGAACGGCTGCTCATCGTCCCAATCCCGGGCGGGAGCCCCGTTCGGGCCTCCTTGAGGGAGAATCCCATGGCCGTATCGGACCACGTCGATCTCGAGCAGTTCATGGAGGGCCTGAAGAGGCGCAACCCGGGAGAGCCAGAGTTCCAGCAGGCCGTCTACGAGGTGGCAAGCAATGTCTTCGACTACATCGCCGACAGGGAGATCTACCACGACGAACAGATCCTGCGGCGTATCGCCGAGCCAGACCGCGTGGTGAGCTTCCGCGTCTGCTGGGAGGACGACGACGGGAATGTCCGCGTGCAGCGCGGCTGGCGTGTGCAGAACAACAATGCGATCGGCCCTTACAAAGGCGGCCTCCGCTTCCATCCGAGCGTGACACAGAGCATCCTCAAGTTTCTAGCCTTCGAGCAGACCTTCAAGAACAGCCTCACCGGTCTTCCCATGGGCGGTGCCAAGGGCGGCGCGAACTTCAATCCGAAGGGCAAGTCCAGTCGCGAGATCATGCGCTTCTGCCAAAGCTTCGTGAACGAGCTCTACCGGCATGTCGGCGAGGATACCGACGTGCCCGCAGGCGACATCGGAGTGGGAGCGCGCGAGATCGGCTACCTCTTCGGGCAGTACAAGCGACTGACGAACCGCTTCGTTGGGGTCCTCACCGGCAAGGGTATGGAGTACGGCGGGAGTCCGATTCGCACCGAGGCGACGGGCTACGGAACCGTGTACTTCATGGAGTCGATGCTCGGCAACGTAAAGGACTCTGTGGAGGGCAAGCGCTGCCTCGTGTCCGGCTCCGGCAACGTCGCACAGTACGCCGTCGAGAAGATCAACCAGTTGGGCGGTAAAGCCGTCACGCTCTCCGACTCGAATGGTTTCATCTACGACCCCAACGGCGTCGACGAGGAGAAGCTTGCCTGGGTGATGGACCTTAAGAACGTCTGTCGAGGCCGCCTGAGCGAGTACGCCAGGGAGTTCGGCTGCGAGCACCACGTGGGGCGGCCCTGGAACATCAAGGCGGATCTCGCCTTCCCTTGCGCCACACAGAACGAGATCTCGACCGAGGAGGCAAAAACTCTCATCAAGAACGGGGTCCGCGGCGTCTCCGAGGGCGCGAACATGCCGACCGAGCAAGACGGCATTCATGCCTTCATTGAAGCGAGGATCCTCTTCGCCCCCAGCAAGGCAGCCAACGCCGGCGGCGTAGCCGTCTCCGGCCTGGAGATGAGCCAGAACTCCGCGCGCATCACGTGGAAGGAAGACGAGCTCCAGAAGCTCCTGAGCGACATCATGACCGGCATCCACGACCGCTGCGCCGAATACGGGCGGGCCGCCGGCGACGATTACATCGATTACGTGAAGGGCGCGAACATCGCGGCCTTCATCAAGGTCGCCGACGCCATGCTGGCCTACGGTGTGGTGTAAAAGCTGACGCGCCCTGTCACCGCCACCGTTGATCGACGCAAGGCACGGGCACCTCGCCGCGCTCTGCGACTACCAGTCCCGTCGGAGCAGGAACTCGACTGGCCCGATGGCGTTTGGAGTGGTGGCAGGCCTAACGATTAGCCCCTCCTGTCTCCGCGCGTCTCTCCGAGCGTCGCGCTAGCGCATCACCGAGCTCACGTGACAACCGATCAGTTCGGCTACCGCTGGTAGCGAGCGACCGTCTTCGAGCAACTGCATCGCTCGATGACGGCGTCCGAGCACCGCCGCCTGAGCGTCTGAGACGTTGTCAGAGCGTCTCGCAGCCTTTGAAGGTCTATCATGTGACGCCGAGCGGGGCTCACGTCCCCTCAGACGGTCTGAGACGAGCGACGCTGCTTGCCCCCTCCTCCTCTCGCGCTCATCCTGCGGGATGACTGAGCAACGCAGCCGCCGACTCGCAGCCGTGATGTTCACGGATGTGGTCGGGTACACGGCCATCATGCAGGACGACGAAGAGGCTGCCAGAGTAGTCAGGCTCCGTCACCGTGAGGCGCTGGAAGCGGCGATCGCTGCCTGACGTGACCCCCTGAAACGAGACCAGTGCGGATGTTAGGATCCGGCATCTGGTCGCAGCTACAGGGAGGTCAGCAATGGGCAGGAGACGGCACACGCCGGAGCAGATCATCACGGCACTGAGAGGGGCTGAAGTTGGGCTGGCGAACGGCAAGACGGCGGCTATGGTGAGCCGTGAGCTCGGGATCAGCGAACAAACGTACTACCGGTGGCGGAAGGAGTTTGGGGGAATGAAGGTGGATCAGGCTCGGCGGCTGAAGGATCTGGAGCGAGAGAACGCGCACCTGAAGCGGGCGGTAGCGAACCTGACGGTGGACAAGCTGATTCTGGAGGAAGCGGCCAAGGGAAACTTCTGAGCCCCGAGCGCCGACGGAGATGTGTGCATGTGCGTCAGCGGCTCGGGGTGAGTGAGCGTCACACGTGTCGTGTGCTGGGGCAGTCACGCACGACGCAGCGGAGGATCAGGAAGGTGCGCTCAGACGAGGCGGCGCTCCTGGGGGACGTGGTGCGGCTGGCGAGCCGTTTCGGTCGCTACGGCTATCGCCAGATCACGAATCTGCTGCGCATCGAAGGGTGGCATGTGAACCACAAGCGCGTGGAGCGGATCTGGCGTCAGGAGGGCCTGAAAGTGCCCAAACGCCAACCTAAGCGGGGTCGGTTGTGGCTCAACGATGGCTCGTGCATCCGGCTTAGGCCGCTGCACAAGAATCACGTCTGGTCCTATGACTTCGTGAGCACGCGAACGCACGACGGGCGCGTCCTGAAACTTCTGACGGTGCTCGACGAGTACACGAGGCAGTGTCTGGCGATCAAGGTGGGGCGGAGGACCCGAGCGCACGACGTACTCGAGGTTCTGGCCGATCTCTTCACTCGGTACGGTCCGCCCCAGCATCTACGTTCGGACAACGGGCCAGAGTTCACGGCACATCTGATTCGGCAGTGGTTGGCTCGGCTAGGTGTGCAGACGCTCTTTATCGAGCCGGGCAGCCCGTGGGAGAACGGCTACAACGAGAGCTTCAACGGTAAGCTGAGGGACGAGTTCTTGAACGGGGAGATCTTCTACACATTGCCCGAGGCGGTCGTCCTCGTCGAGCAATGGAGACGGATGTACAATACGGTCCGCCCCCACAGCGTCTACGGCGGCCTACCCCCGGCTCCAGAGACGATAAAACCATCCGCTTGGTTCCTTAGGATGCCCCAACTTCTAGGGCCACCGGTGGCTCAAGGTCTAACATAGGGAGTGGTACCGTACCGGGGGGCACGTCATTGGCCCTGATCCCCGAACCGTCCGGGAAACGAGGGATGGTACTTCAAGGTTTTGAACTGAGCCTCGGAAAACGGGTTGTCATCCGACACCTGAGGCCGGCTCAACGAGCGGGTCACGCCGAGGTCGGCGAGAAGTTGAGCGGTGCATTGGCTCGTCATTGGAGCTCCCCGATCCGAGTGCAGGGTCAGGAGGCGGGGCTGGACGCCATGCTTCAGGCAGCTCTGCTGGATCAACCGGCCGGCCAGGGCCGAGTTCTCCCGGTCCGCCACCATCCAGCCCACGACGTAGCGGCTGTAGATGTCCATGATGACGTAGAGGTAGTAATAGCTCCACTTCTTCGGCCCGAGCAGCCGCGTGATATCCCAGGACCACACCTGGTTCGGCGCCGTGGCCATCAACTCGGGCTTCTTGTACTCGGGATGGGTGCGCTGCGCCCGGCGTTCCTGAACCGGCACCTCGGAGGCTAGAACACGATACATCGTGCGTTCGCTGCACAGGTAGACCTCTTCGTCGAGCAGCGTGGCCACCACCTCGGCGGGTGAGCGGTCCACGAACCGCTCCGAACACAGCGTGTCGAAGACCTCGCCTCGTTCCGTCTCGCTCAATGCCCGGGCGGGCGTCGGGCGGGGCTGCTGTTGCCCGGTTGATGGGCCTCGACGACGGTACAACGTCGATCGGGAGACCTCGAGGGCCGCGCACTCCGGTTTTACACCGACGTGCTTAGCCAGCTCATCGGCCGCCTTCAAGAGTTTGTCCCGTCGTCGAGGCTTATCCCCAGCAGCCCCGCAACTTTTCCCTGCACGTCGATGATCAGGTGTGCCTTCCTGAGCTCATTCTCGAGCCGTGCGTTTCGCCGCTCCAGCTTGCGTACCTTCTCATCCAGCGGATTTCGCTCCGGCTTGCGGCCGCGTTTCTTCGACAGGGCCTTCAGCGACCCGCTATGCGCCGCCTTGCGCCACGTCGTCAGGTGCGACGAGTACAGGCCCTCTCGCCGCAGGACTTGACCCACCTCGCCGGGCTCGGTGCACCGGTCCGCTTCTTCGACGATCCGCAGCTTGTACGACGGACTGAACCGCCGCCGTAGCGGCCTATCTACTACCTCTGGGTCCGCAGGAGCTGCCGCGCTTCGCTTGGCCTCCCCGGTTCCAGGGGCACTACCATTCTCTTCCATTCTCTCTCGCAGTCCCAACATGTTCGGTTTCTCTGCCTTCGCCCTACTCTAATTCTTTGCGTGCTCCGTGTCTCACGTACGTTGGCAGAGAGGGCAATCGGTTGCCCGGCGGTACCCTAAGGTCCTGCACAGATTCGGCGTCGTCGATCAGGAAGAGCTTCGATCGAGCCCGCCTAGCGAGTTGGGTCGGGCAGACCTTCCGTGCCGCTTTGGAGTCGACACCGTTGTACACGTCCTCCGTGCCGCGGCCAAGAAACGTGATCGCCATTGTAGCATGATAGCACACTTAGCGTGCTATAGCGATGCCTTCACTCCACATACGTACCTAGAACGCGCTCTCTAACGTCTCGCGATTCTGCTGCGCGGCTAAGATGCCCTCGCAAGCGAAGCGCGCGAGCCTGATGTCTACCGCGACTGCAGCAATCGCATGTTAGACAGCGCGCGGCAGGACTTCCGCTTCAAGCCGGTCGCCCAACTTGTCCCGCTCGACGTCGAGATCATACCCTGCTTGGAGATTGAGCCAGAAGCGGTCCGACGTGCCGAAATAGCGAGAAAGCCTAAGAGCGGTATCGGCCGTCACAGACCGAGTTCCGTGGACGATTTCATTGATGCGGCGAGGCGGTACGCTGAGGTCCTTGGCTAACCGGTACTGGCTCAGGCCCATGGGCTCGAGGAACTCCTCGAGGAGAACTTCGCCCGGGTGGACCGGCGGTAGAGTAGATGTGGTCATAGGGGCCCTCCCTCAGTGGTAGTCGACAATCTCTACGTCGCGCGCATCGCCTGATCTCCAACGGAAACACACACGCCACTGCCGATTCACGCGGATGCTGTGCTGGCCCACCCGGTCGCCTTTGAGCTTTTCCAGGCGATTCGCAGGCGGAATCCGCAGATCATCAAGCGTAGTCGCAGCGTCGAGCATCCGTAGCTTCCGGAGGGCGACGCGCCGAACATCCGGCCCTAGTCGCTTGAACATCCGGCCCTAGTCGCTTGACAGACTGACGCTGAAACAGCCGCTCCGTGTCACGATCCTTGAAGGACTTGATCACTCGACATGATAACGCCGCACGTTAATAACGTCAAGCGTTACGGATGAGCTTCGGCGCGGTCTAACGTCTCGCGATTCTGCTGCGCGGCTAATGTGGTGACCGCAAGCGAAGCGCGTGACCCTGGTGCTTACCGCGACTGCAGCAATCGCTTGTTAGAGCGCGCCCCCGCAATGACCGGGTGTACCATGATCCAAGAACCATTTTGACGGGAACTGGACTGGCGGGCGACGTGCGATGGCGGTGGGCACCGTGAGGCTCGTACGTCTCCAGGGGCTCACTAGCTTAAGGGTGTTCAAACTCAAATATTGACAAGCGAGGCACGTGTGCCCGAAAAGAAGATCATCGCAGTAGCCGGTGCGACCGGCGCCCAGGGAGGTGGACTCGCTCGAGCCATCCTCGCCGACTCGAGTGGAGGATTCGGAGCTCGGGGGATCACGCGTAACCCGGAGTCCGACAATGCCCAGGGCCTGACGGAACTCGGCGCCGAGATGGTCCACGCCGACCTCGACGATGTCGAGAGCCTCACGGCGGCCTTCTCTGGATGTCACGGCGCGTTCTGCGTCACGAACTTCTGGGAGCACTTCTCGCCGGACAAGGAAATTGAGCAGGCGGCGAATCTGGCGGAGGCGGCGAAGGCCGCTCACGTCCATCATGTCGTCTGGTCGACGTTGGAGGACACGAGGAAGTGGGTGCCCCTCGACGACGACCGGATGCCGACATTGATCGAGCGATACAAGGTGCCGCACTTCGACACCAAAGGTGAATCGGACCGGTTTTTCACCGAGCAGGGCGTGCCCACGACGTTACTGCGAACAACGTTCTATTGGGACAACCTGATATACTTCGGCATGGAGCCGCAGCGGGGTGAAGACGGCAATCTGGTGTTCTCGCTCCCCATGGGTGATAAGAAGCTGCCAGGCATCGCAGCCGAAGACATCGGGAAGTGTGCATTTGGCCTGTTTGAGGGCGGCGACGACTTCATCGGTAAGGCCGTGGGAATCGCGGGAGAACACCTCAACGGCGTGGAGATGGCCGCGGAACTGACCGAGGCTCTGGGAGAGACCGTGAACTACTTTGCGGTCCCCTTCGACATGTACAGGAGCTTCGACTTCCCAGGTGCCGCGGACCTTGGTAACATGTTCCAAGTCATGCATGACTTCAACGAGGACTACACTGGGGCCCGCAGCATCGAGTTCTCACGCTCCGTGAATCACGATTTGCTGGACTTCCGCGGATGGCTGGCAAAGAACGGAGAGCGCGTCCCCAGACATTGAGGTGCAGGTTCGTTGAGCAGATTGGTATGGACTCGGCCTCCCTGGCACCCTCTCGGCAGTCGCGCGTGCGAAGGTTCGGATCAACGCCCAGCGATTCGGTGCTCGGTTTCGGCTCCACGCCGGCCCCCGGGGCGCTCTAACGTCTAGCGATTCTGCTGCGTGGCCCGCCAGCTAACAAGGGGCGCGAGCTGATAGGCGAGTGGCCCACCCGCTTTGCGGATAACCCACGTCAGTAGCAATCGCTTGTTAGGTAGCTTGGATTCATATAGTAAGTGCAACAAACCACCCGACCGAACTCCACAAAGAAGTTGAGGCGAGCTGGGACGCCCTAGACCTTCCTTCTCGACGAAAAGGAGGAAGTTCATGAACAGGTATCGCCAGCTCACCTCTGGTGAACGATATGCGCTCTCTGCGCTCAGAAAACAAGGATGCAACCAAGCTGCGATCGCTCGAGCACTGAGCCGACATCGAAGTACGATCAGCCGTGAGGTGCGCCGCAACTCGAAGGATCGTCAGGGCCGGGCCTATCGACCGGACCTGGCCGATGACTACGCCCGGTGGAGACGAGGCAGATCGCGCCGCAATGAGCGCTTCGGTGCATCGGACTGGCGAATGGTGGAGGCGTGCCTCAGGCAACAGTGGAGCCCTGAGCAAGCCGCAGGCTGGTTACGGCGCAAGGCTCGGCTCTCGATCAGCCACGAGACCATCTACCGCCACATCTGGCGCGATCGAAAGCGCGGTGGCCGCCTGTATCTGCATCTGCGCTGTTCGCCCAAGCAACGCCGAAAACGGTACGGATCCTATGATTCCCGAGGTCGGTTGGCCGGCAAACGGCCGATATCTGAGCGCCCAGCTGGCGCACAGAACCGAAGCCGAGTCGGCCACCTCGAAGCCGATACCGTGATCGGTACCAGCTCCGACAAGCACTGCGTCCTCACCTTCGTCGATCGTAAGACGGGCTACGTGATGATCGGCAAGCTCGAGGCTCGTACCGTCGAGGCTACGAACCGTCGAGCCGTTCGTCTGATCAAGACTGCCGCTCGCCCCACTCACACCATCACGGCCGACAACGGAACTGAGTTCCACGGCTATGGGGCGATCGAAGCAGAAATCGGATCGAAATTCTACTTCGCCGCCCCCTATCATTCTTGGGAACGCGGCACCAGCGAGAACACCAACGGCCTGATTCGTCAGTACCTACCGAAGCGTACCAGCATGGCTCACATCACCCAGCATGCTTGCAACCGCATCGCTCACAAACTCAACAACCGACCTCGTAAACGACTCGGCTTCCTCACCCCCAAGGATTGTTATGAACTCAACTCAACAACCTAGCCCGTGTTGCACTTCAAAGTTGATCCCGAGCAGTTCTCGCGGCTAGCTCTCCCCCGACGCTTCCTCGTCGAACTCGACGTGCCAGTGGGCGCCGCTACAGAAGGGCTTGTTCGTACTCCTCCCGCACCGACACAACGCGAAATGATCCGTAGTCCCCCCTTCCAGCAGCTCGGCGCCCTCGAGTTCTGCACCGCCTCGAAATACATAGGGGCCCTTGGGAACGAAGCCAGCGACCCTATCGCCGCCGCGGGTCCGATGCTCCGCACCTTCGATGGAGTAGCTCAGCGCGCCAGATGGACACTGGCTGATCGCCCGCGCGATCTCGTCCCGCGACGCTCGCTCAGGATCGATGAATGGTTCCTGTCGGAGTCGAAACACCGCTGGAAGACCGTCCGTGCAGCGCCCAGCGTGCGCGCACAGCCCTCGGTTGTCGTGGATGGTGATGCCGGCCGCAGCATAGTCCTCGCGCCGGTCCGGGACTCGGTCCGGGTCTTTGTCACCGCTGAAGCCGTTCGTCTTATGGGTACCGTCACAGAACGGCTTGTTCTTCGACCCGCCGCAGCGGCAAAGAGCCACTGGGCCAGCAGCCTCGTAGGGCTTCCCGTCTGAAAGGCGGGTAATCTGGTGTGCATCGCTGACAACATATGGGCCGTCGTCGGTCACCTTGATCTTGGGCACTTTCGCCTCCGCGGTTCATGGGACATGAGTCCTCAGCAGGGCCTCGCGTGGACCAATTTCGGCCGAGTACTCACCAACTATACTGAGCCAGGCAAGGCGACCCAGGCAGAACTGCCGAACCGCGGGCCTCCGAAGCTCAAGAAAACCCCGGGCTCCTTACGGCGTCCTGCCTCATCTTCCGAAGAGAACTACCTAACGTCTCGCGATTCTGCTGCCGGACCACCATGCCGACCCAGATCGCGAGCCGCAAGGCGAGTGATCTGGACCACAACAGCCTACCCGGACTGCAGCAATCGCTTGTTAGAGTGCGAGCCCCGCGAACCAAGTCACGTGACTTCACTGATCTCGAGAAGGTGTCCGTCGGGATCTCTGAAGAACGCCCTGATTTCTCCTCCACGATCGACGGGGGGTGCGAGAAACTAAGCCCCCCGCCCCTTCAGCGTCTCATACGCCGCCCGGCAATCCGGAACACGCATCGTGAGTTGCTGACTGACTCGATCTGGGTCCGCGGGGGGCGCAAACGTTACGGTCGGTTTGCCGGGCGTCGGCTCGCCTCCCGTGACGAGGAGGATCCAGGCCCCCTGAAATTCGATGACCGCAGAGGTGCCGCCGTATTCCCTAAAGAGGGTGGCTCCAAGGACGTCTACATAGAACGAGCGAGTTTACTCCACGTCCTCCACAACCAGAAGAAGCGTCAGTTCGACGCCCTCGACGGGAAACTCATTGGACATGCCCGACCTCGGCCCCTTCCTCGCACTCTAACTATCAATTATGCAGCCTGGCTCTCAGCGAACATCTGTGATTAGGCTGCCGATCTTGCAACATAATTGCGTCGGTCGCTTGCCGGACAGGCCATGCCTGCCTAGGCCTAGGGTCTGACAGCCGATCGGTGATTGGGCTGCGGGAACGGCTGCTTTCTCGACTCGGATATCGTTCTGGGTCGGGACTGCCTAATCCCGCCGCGGGAGGTCGAGTGGACTCCTGATGTGCTGACCAGTGTCGGTGACGGGCCGGATATAGTGCATGGTAGTGCGAATGTCGTTGTGCCCGAGTAACCTCTGGAGCGTGGCCGAGTCACAGCCGGCTCTAAACATCTCCGTCGCGAAGGTTCGCCGCAGGGCGTGAGGGGTCACGGCCTTGGTGATCCCGGCCGCGAGCCCAGCTCTCTTGATCTGCCTCTGAACGGAGGTGATGTGTAGATGATCCCGACCACTCCTCCCGCTCTTCTGATCGACAATCAGCCTCGAAGCCGGGAACAAGAACTGCCAACCGAGCCGGAAGCCTGCTCCGGGGTCCTTCCTGTGGAGCGCACCGGGCAGCGAGGCCCATCCGGCGTCCCTCTCTCGGTCGCTGCGATGCGACTGTCGAACGTGCTCGATCTGCCGCTTGAGTGCCGGGCGGATTCGATCGGGCAGTAGGGTCCAGCGATCCTGAGGTGCCCCCAGTTGCGGTACCACTTCCTATGTTAGACCCCGAGCCATCGGTGGTCCCTGGAGTTGGGGCATCCTGAGGAACCAGGGCGATGGTTTTATCGTCTCTGGGGCGGGGGGTAGTCCGCCGTGGGCACGATGGGGTCGGACGGTATTGTACAGCCGCCTCCACTGCTCGACGAGTACCGTTGTCTCGGGCAGTGTGTAGAAGATCTCTCCGTTCAAGAACTCGTCTCTCAGTTTGCTGTTGAAGCTCTCGTTGTAGCCGTTCTCCCACGGACTGCCCGGCGCGATGTAGAGGGTCTGGACCCGCAGCCTGGCCAGCCATCTCCGCACCAGTTTCGCCGTGAACTCTGGCCCGTTGTCCGAGCGCAGATGCTCGGGCGGACCGTGCCGAGCGAAGAGATCGGTGAGCACCTCGAGAACGTCGTGAGCTCGAGTCTTTCGACCGACCTTGATCGCCAGACACTGCCGCGTGTACTCGTCGAGCACGGTCAGAAGCTTCAGCGCACGGCCGTCATGGGTCCTCGTGCTTACGAAGTCGTAGGACCACACGTGATTCTTGTGCAGTGGCCTGAGCCGGATGCACGAGCCATCGTTGAGCCACAACCGACCCCGTTTCGGTTGCCGTCTGGGCACTTTCAGCCCCTCCTGCCTCCAGATACGCTCCACACGCTTGTGGTTCACCTCCCAGCCCTCGATACGCAGCAGGTTCGTGATCTGGCGATACCCGTACCTGCCGAACCGGCTCGCCAACCGTATCACGTCCGTGCGTAGCGCCTCCTCGTCGCCAGGTAGCTTCTTCACCCGGCGCTGCGTCGAGCGCGGCTGACCCAGTACGTGACACGCGTGACGTTCACTCGCCCCGAGTCGCTGACGTACATGCATCACGCACCTGCGTCGGCGCTCGGGGCTCAGAAGTTTCCCTTGGTCGCTTCCTCCAGGATCAGCTTGTCCACCGTCAGGTTCGCCACCGCTCGCTTTAGCCGTGCGTTCTCCTTCTCCAGCTCCTTGAAGCGTCGAGCTTGATCCACCTTCATCCCCCCGAACTCCTGCCTCCACCGGTAGTACGTCTGCTCGCTGATCCCCAACTCCCGGCTCACCATCGCCACCGTTTTGCCGTTCGCCAGACCCACCTCCACCTCTCTCAATGCCGTGATGATCTGCTCCGGCGTGTGTCGTCTCCTACTCATTCTGACCTCCTCCCTGATAGCTGCGACCAAAGCCGCATCCTAACATCAACTTTGGTCTCGTTTCAGGGGGTCACGTCAATCCTTGTGACCCTTCCCGTCCCGGATCGCCACCTGCGCGAGATCGAAGTCGATGTCCTTGACCCTCAACGCCAATGCTTCGCCCACACGCACGCCGGTCCCGTAGATCGTCATCCCGATGAGGCGGTACTTCCCGGCCAGATGTGTGAAGAGACGCTCGACCTCTCTGGGTGACAGAACGCTGGGCAGGCTCTTGGGCTGTCTGGCCCTGGGAATCGAATCCACGTTCTCGATCCGTAGTACCTCCCGCAGGAAGAACGTGAGGGCGGAAGCAGCCTGGTTACGGCTCTTCGGCGCCAGCGAGCGCCGGGTCTGATGGTCCAGGAACCGCTCGACGTGACCCACGCCAATCGCCTTGATCGGGACAGGCTCTACGAACCTCAGGAATCGCCCGACCCAGCGACAGTACGCCTCTTCGGTTTTGGCGGCGTAGGCGCGCGTCCGGAGCACGCGACGAAGGCGATCTAGGACGGCGGCAGCGGTTTTACGTGGAGGGGATCTCATCCCCCAAGGCTCGGGCCGTGTCCGGGGCACGTGTATGCCCGGATGGGCCGGGTGGGTCAGGCGACTCCCAAGACCACGACCTCCGCCCGCACCGGAACCTTGGGCGCTTCCCCGGCCGTTGGGCTTCATTGTGCCGCGATTGTGCCGTAACGGAGAGGAACTGAGTGGTACAGGTGAGAATCTGGCCTCCCTGAAAAGCGGCGAGAAGTACCTAATGGTGCGCGTTTGTACCTCTCAGTGCCCGTAGAGGGACCGCCCCCAGCCGCACTGCAAATCCTTTATCCCCGGTTCGAATCCGGGCGGCGCCTCTAGGGGTTTTCGCGGTTCGCTGCCGATCGCGCGCCCGGTGCGCGATCCAGCTATGGTATCCTGTTGGCAGCAACTGTCTGTTTAGAGCGCGGCCCCGCGTTCGCGGCTGTTCCTTCCCTACCTCGTACTTGGAGTCGTCGGTGATCTTTGTCGCTGGGGCAGTCCTCGGCGGTGTAGCCGTCTGGCTCCTGCGGCGAGTTCGACCCCGATCACGAACATCTACCGGTACTCGTCCCGTACAGCCGAAAATGAAGGCTTCTTCATCTCGCCTTCATCTTGGTTTCACTGCCCTGGTGCCGTATTGATGCGCGGGTGAACTGGTGGGTGCTTTCCGGTGCGCCGCCTGAACACCCACGAAAGCGAGGGCGGTCAGTTGAAGATCCTGGTAGTGGAAGACGAGAAGAAGGTCGCGAGCTTTCTCGAGAAGGGGCTTCGTGAGGAAGGATACTCTGTCGACGTAGCGCACGACGGCTGGGACGGTTTGCTCAAGGCGCACGTGCACGACTACGACCTGCTTGTGCTCGACATCATGCTGCCGGGCAAGAGCGGCCTGGAGATCGTTCGCGCCCTCCGGGCCCGCGAATCGTCGGTGGCCGTACTCCTGCTGACCGCTCGTGGTGACCAAGACGACATCGTACTCGGTTTGGACGCGGGAGCGGACGACTATCTGACGAAGCCCTTTGGCTTCGATGAGTTGCTCGCGCGCGTTCGGGCCCTGCTACGGAGGGGTGGCGCTTCCCGGTCGGATCGGCTGATCTACGACGACGTGGAGCTCGACCGCGTCACACACAAGGCGCACCGTGGCGGGGATCGGCTGGATCTCACTCCGAAGGAGTTTCAACTCCTGGAGTTTCTGATGCTCAACGCCGAGCGTGTGGTTCGAAGGACGGAGCTGTTGGAGAAGGTCTGGGACCTCCATTTTGATCCGATGAGCAACGTGGTCGACGTGCATGTAGGGCATTTGCGAAGGAAACTTCGCGAGGCCGGCAATGACCCGCTCGTCCACACGGTTCGGGGCGTAGGTTACATCTTCCAGACGAGCGCCGAGTGACGCGCTCGTTCCGATTCCAGCTGGCGCTACGGGCCACGGCTGGAGTCGCCGTGGGGATGGCGGCCCTCTCCGCTGTCACGTTGCTGACGCTGCGCGCTGTCCTCGATCGCGAGATCGACGCTTCCATCCTCAGTATCGCTTCCATCCAAGCCGGTTCACTCGCCGACGGGCCTGAGGGGATGATGCACTTTCACGAGTGGGACATAACTCCGGCCGAGGCAGCCTCGGTTCGAGATCTCGTCCGGTACGCTCAGGTCTGGCAAGCCGACGGCGGGAGTCTCCTTCGTAGCCGCTACATGACGTCCGACCTTCCCGCAGACGCTGAGGCTTTAGCCAGTGCATCCGCGGGGGAGTTGATCTGGACTGAACAGCGGTTCGAGGGCTCCCCGATCAGGACGCTGTTCTACCCGCTCGAGCGCCTCGGTGAGGCTCATGAAGCGCACGTCCTGCAGATTGCCGCTCCGCTCATAGCCCGGAACGAGGCGTTGGGCCGAGCTGGATCCTACCTGATCATGCTGACCGCGTTGTTGGCGGTGGCCACCTTCGGTGGGTCCTGGTGGCTGGCCGGCAGTGCGATACGCCCGATTCACGAGGTGATCGACCAGGCAGAGGAGATCGGAGAAGGCTCGCTGGGTCGCGGCATCCAAGCGTATGCGGAGACCTCGGAGTACCAGCGACTGGTGGAAGTGTTGAATACCATGCTCGGGCGGATCGATCGCGCGTTCGAGTCGCAACGCAGATTCACGGCGGATGCGAGCCATGAGCTACGGTCTCCCCTCACGGCAATGCGAGGTGAAATCGAAGTCGCTCTGCGACAACCACGTCAGCCGGACGAGTACCAGAGAGTACTCGACAGCACGCTCGAGGAGGTCCTGCGGCTCTCCAGACTCACCGAAGACCTGCTGACGCTGGCCAGGTCTGACGCGGGTGCGCTGACACCTCAGGTAGAGGTGTGCGACGCAGCCGAGATCGTGGCTCGGATGGTAGATCGGCTCCGGCCGCAAGCCGAGGAGAAGGGAATAGAACTGGTCCTCGACGCGCCGGAATCGATATCAGCGGTCCTCGACCCAGGCTTGCTCGGCGAGAGCGCCTGGAATCTCACGGACAATGCGCTGAAGTTCGCGGATCAGGGTGGGCACATTCGCGTCGCCGTTCGTGAAGGCCCCGGCGAGCTCGTGTTGGAAGTAGAGGACGACGGACCCGGCTTCGGAGATCTCGACACTTCGAGCCCGTTCGAACGATTCTTCCGCGCGGACGAGGCCAGGCCTCGTGGTCCCGCGACCACTGGCACGGGCTTGGGTCTTGCCATCGTCAAGGCGGCAGCCGAAGCACACGGAGGACGCGCGACCGCTGAGAATCGATCAACCGGAGGAGCCCGCTTCACGGTACGATTCCCATCGTCAACCCCCTCGTTGCTAGGCGCCTCGGCTACGAATACGTAGACCACTTCAATACTGCCGACGCCACCTGTCAACCCTGAAGGCATCTTTATTTTCCCCTCACGGGGCCTTCATGAAGGATAGGGCAGCTTCCGTTCAGTGATGACGGACCTCCTTCGAGAGCATGCCCGTGAGATCCCTGGAATTTGCCCGGTGCCTGACCGTAGCCGCGGTCACCCTTCCGTTCGGTGCGCCGCTGGCCGCCCAATCCGCGGGCGACACACTGCGCCTCGACGACGTCCTGGAGCTGGTCAGGGAGCGGAACCCGCGTCTGCAGGCCCTTCAGTCTTCCGCCCAAGCCGCGACCTACCGAGAGCCGGAGGCGTCGACGCTACCCGATCCGACGCTGCAGTTCGGCATGATGAACTTCGGCGTCCCGAATCTGAACACCGATATGGCCATGTCGATGGCTCCATCGGTCCAGCTATTGCCCTGGACGACCAGTCCATCCTCGAACTGCTCGCTGTGGTGGACACGTATCGGAGTCTCAACCAGTTGGGTTTCTAAGGTGCCCTAACAACAAGGTGGGGCTCCGTACCACCTAGAACGTCCAGATCCACCCGAGCACAACGCCCGGCACGTTTCGTAGCGCCATGAGCGAAAACCCCACGAGGTTCGTCTTGGAAGCGCTACGACGGAGAATCGATCGGCAGGGCGGAGCCGGTTCCCGCAGGGGCTGACGGCGCGGCGTGGCGATCACCCCGCGCGCGGCGCCGCACCGCAGCCTCCTCCGACTCGGGGGAGGAAGGCTCATGAAGAAACCTTCATGAGCGCTTCATGCTCGGTTCATCCGGGAGCGCCGATCATACCCGTCTAGATTAGGCCTCTCGTGTCGGGGTCCCGCGTTCGCGGGGCCGGGCTCCGGGAGCACTTTGTGAACGGACCCGGAGAGAACAGTGGAAGCGAGACCGTCCCGTCTTCCTGCCCCGTCGTGGCCGCTCGAACCGCTGGACCGAAGGGCATTCCTGCGCTTTGGTGGAGCCGCCGGGCTGCTGGCCGGCCTGGACACGCTGGTGCCCGGGTATGCGCGGTTCGGCCTGGGCAACCTGCGAAACTCTTCGCCTCAGATCCTCGACGGAAGCCTGGGTCCCATCGATCTGACGATCGCAGAGACACCGGTTCGCATCGGAGACCGGATGGGGACGGCGACGACCATCAACGGCACGCTTCCTGGCCCAGTCCTGAGATTCCGGGAAGGCGACGAGGCGGTGATCCGGGTGACGAACGCGCTGGAGGAGGACACCTCGGTGCACTGGCACGGGATCCTCGTGCCGAGCGGTATGGACGGCGTCCCCGAGGTCAGCTACCCCGGCATCTCGCCCGGCGAGACCTTCGAGTACCGCTATCCTATCGGCCAATACGGGACGTACTGGTACCACAGCCACTCGGGATTCCAGGAGCAACTGGGCCATTACGGCCCGCTCGTCATCGACCCCGCCGCGGAGGAACCGTTCGAGTACGACCGGGACTACATCGTGGTACTTTCGGACTGGACCTTCGAGGATCCGCACAGGGTCATGGCCCGCCTGAAGAAGCGGCCCGACTACTACAACTACCAGAAGCGGACCGTCTCGGACTTCTTCCGAGACGCGGCGGACCAAGGCTTCTTTTCGGCGCTGGGCGACCGCCTCAGGTGGGGCGACATGCGCATGAACCCCACGGACATCTCCGACGTCACGGGTGCGACCTACGAGTATCTGATGAACGGGCTGGACCCGGGGTCCAACTGGACTGGCCTCTTCCGCGCCGGAGAGCGTGTGCGGCTGCGCTTCATCAACGCCGCCGCCGCCTCGTACTTCGACGTTCGGATCCCTGGACTGCCCATGAAGGTGGTTCAGGTGAGCGGGCAGCACGTGCAACCGGTGGAGACTGACGAGTTCCGCATGGCCATCGCAGAGACGTATGACGTGATCGTCGAGCCCACCGCGGACGTGGCGTACACCGTGTTCGCCGAGGCCATGGACCGTAGCGGCTTCGCGCGCGGCACCCTGGCGCCCAGGGAGGGGATGTCCGGAGAGGTGCCCGTGCGACGGTCGCGTCCCTTGCTGACCATGGCCGACATGGGCATGGCCTACGGGGGCATGGAGGGCATGGAGGGCATGAACATGGGCGGAGCCGACGCCGGCATGCCGGGCATGATCATGGGATCGGGCCTGAGAGCCGCCGGTACGATCGCGGCAGCCAGGGACCACGGCCCCGACGGCCATGGCCCCGGGAACGCCGCGGTGCCGATGAGCGTGAGCAACCGTCTCCACGAGCCCGGACTCGGTCTGGGTATGGACGGGCGGCGGGTGCTGGTCTACACGGACCTGCGCGCGCTGGAGGCGAATCCGGAGTTGAAGGAACCGGATCGGGAGATCGAGTTGCACCTGACGGGCAACATGGAGCGCTTCATGTGGTCCATCGACGGGAAGACCTTCTCCCAGGTCGGGCCGATCCGCGTGCGCCTCGGCGAACGCATACGCCTGACGTTGGTCAACGACACCATGATGAACCACCCGATGCACCTCCACGGAATGTGGATGGAGCTCGAGAACGACACGGGTGCGTCGATCCCGAGGGTGCACACGGTGAACGTGCAGCCCGCAGAGAAGATTTCGCTCCTGTTCACCGCCGACGCTCTGGGACCATGGGCCTTCCACTGCCACATCCTTTATCACATGGATGCGGGCATGTTCAGGGTGGTCGAGGTCGTTGCCGACGAGGTGGCGGAGGGTCAGTGATGGCCGCGTCACCGAAGCTCCGCTGGGCGGTGTGCACGCCGGCGGTCCTCGGCCTTGCCCTGGCTCACACCCTGCCCAGCGCGGCTCAGGTAGCGGATCAGACGAAGTATCTCTTCCTCATGGCCCAGGAGTTCGAGCAGGCCCCGGGCCTGGAGGGCCAACCCCTACGCCTGGACGCGGAGGGGTGGTATGGGGGTGACTACAACCGGCTATGGGTGAAGGTCGAGGGAGACGTAGCCACGGATTCGCGTGACGGTGAGGGTGAGGTGGAGGTTCAGGCGCTCTTCAGTCGGCTGGTAGCGCCTTATTGGGACGTTCAAGTAGGCGTGCGCGTCGACTGCGGCTGGGGCGACGTCGATAACACCCGCACTCACTTAGCCATAGGAATTCAGGGGTTGGCCCCGTACTGGTTCGAGGTCGAAGCGGCCTTGTTTGTCGGGGCAGGGGGAGATGTGTCGACACAGCTCACCGGTGGCTACGACCTTCTGGTGACCCAGCGGATGATCCTCGAGTCCCAGATCGACCTCAACGCCTCCCTCCAGGAGGTCCCGGAGCTGGGGCTGGGATCCGGACTCACCGACTTGGAGTTCGGGTTTCGCCTCAGGTACGAGGTCCGCCGTGAGTTCGCGCCGTACGTCGGACTCGCCTGGCGGAAGGCGTTCGCCGGGACGGCCGACTTCGCCCGCCTCGCCGGAACCCGCGTCCACGACGGCAGTTTCGTGGCCGGACTCAGAGTGTGGTACTGAAACGCATGGGGGGTACGAGCCTGTCGCTCACGCGCGGGGGCGCGTAGCGTCGCCGCACCCGTGAACGCCGAGTCGGCAGACCGCGACGTCCTGCTCGAGACCGATGCTCTCGGGGAACTCCAGGTCGACTTTCAGTCGGGCCCACGGAATATACGAGCGCTTCACATAGTGCCCGCGCCGATGACTCCGGTGGCTGACGGGGACGTCCACTGCGCGACCTTCGTGCGGAAGCCCTCGACGGAGGCACGATGCTTGTGACTCAGTCGGCCAGGCCGCGCTCAGTAGACGCTGACGGTACCGTGCATCCCTCTCCGATAGTGCCCGGTGACGAAGCACGCCATCTCCCATTCGCCGCGCAGCTCGACCGGCAAAGTGAAGGTCATGCTCGCGCGCCCACCCTCTTCGAGAAGGACCATGGTGCCGTGGTCGCCACCGTCACCATGATGCCCGTCGGCGTTGTCATGGTGCTCGGCGGCATCGTCATGATCCTCGGCAACTTCCTCGTGCACGTGCTCCGCTCCCTCGGTGCGGATTTCCACGTCGAGGCCTGCGAACAGGTCGACTTCGAAATCTCCGTCTCCCACGGTTCTCCCCGCCATGAACTCGTGCTCCATCTCTCCCATGTTTGTGAAGACCAGCTGCACAGGCTGGCCCGCCGGAATCCGTAACGCCTCGGGCGAGAACGAATGGTCCGCCATGTTGACTTCGATCACGAGTGGGTGCTCTTGCCCGGCCTCATGACTGTGATCCTGTGCGCGGGCCTCCGTTCCGCCGAGCAACGCGGCGAGAGCACACGCGGAAACTGCGATTGTAGCGAATCTCATAGCGCTTATATACTTGACAAAGCATAATACATCAGGTAGCTTGGGCGCTCTTCTCTTATATCTGATGGAGAATAGCGTCTATGGACGAAGTTGCGGAGAATCAGAATACGGGAAAACTATCGGGCAAACAGATGGCCCAGGCTATTGCATGGATTACTGCAAGAATGGGAAGCGATCCAAAATGTCCGACGTGTTCAGGGTCAGATTGGTTCTTGGGAGACATATTGGTTCGTGTGCAGGCGTCGAATGCCCTCGTGGGTGGGGTGGGTTTTCCATTAATTGGGATGGTATGCAAGAAGTGTGGCAATACCCAATTCCTCAACACGCTGGTCATGGGGATACTAAAGAATCAACCGTCGGAGGAATCCGATGGATGACAATACCAGGACGCAAGAGCAGTCCGCATCTACGGTCACTAGTGGGCCGACAATTATCAACGAATACGCAAATCGTTCCATGAAGAATTACCTTATAACCGATACGGAGATTAGGAGTCTGAGAATATCGACTAAGATCACTACAGTGACATTTACGATCGCTGCTGCAGCGATCGGATTTGGGTTCGACTCGGTGCGAGAGTATCAATTAGCTGGGATAGAAAACCAGGATATAGCGCTCAACTGGATTTGGATGACTGCCTTCGTTGCCATTCCGTTTCTAATCTTCGGGTGTATCGGCTTATGGCATGGGCGCGGTATCCTGGAAGATGTGACCCAGTCGAACGATTCATAAGTGAGCATGCAACTTCGACACCTAATAAGCCACGAGTTCCCGATAGGTTATCGGGTCTGTGTTCACGATCCGGGCCAGAGTGTCGCGGAAGATGTGCGGGTTGTTGCGGTTGTTGAATCGCCACTCCAGCTCTTCCAAGTAACGGTCCATATGCTTGACGCTCATCTTGTGGAAGGCTCCGACGATGGAACGCTTGAAGAGGCTCCACACGCCTTCGATGCTATTTGTATGCACGTCACCAACGGCCCACTCCTCGGCAGAGTGATTGACGGTCTCATGGCGGGTGTCGGAGTCACCGATCCCAAGGTAGGATTTGAGGTCGTCAGTGTAGATGGCCTCGGCTTCGTCCCTAATGGCCCTACCGATGAAGGCATGAAGGGTCTTCTGCGTCACGTCAGGGATGCGCTCGATACGGACATTTCCGCCCCGCTGGATGGCCCCGGCGACCCACGTCTTGTTGCCCTTGTAGGCGCGGCCCTTGCCCTTGGTCTTGCCGCCCACCAAGGTCTCGTCAACTTCGACGATGCCGAAGAGCGTAGGGCCAGTGAACGGGTCGTTGCCCATCGCCTCCCGGATCCGGTGACAGAGATACCAGGCTGTCTTGTAGGAGACGCCCAGGATGCGCTTGAGTTGGTTGGCGCTCATGCCCTTCTTGGACTCGCACATGAGGTAGATGGCCAGGAACCACTTGCGGAGCGGAAGGTGGGAATCATGCATGATCGTTCCCGCCGTCACGCTGAATTGGTAGCGGCATGACCGGCACTCCCAGCGGTTGTGCTTCCCTAGGTCGTTCACGTCCATGTCGCCGCACCGGAGGCAGGCAACGCCAACGGGCCAGCGGAGGTGTTCCAATGCGGCGCGGCACGTATCGTCGCTGTTATAGCGGTCGATCAATTCCACGAGGTTCATAGCCATGGCTCAGGCTCCCAAGAAACGGAAGTTGCCGCGCAACGCCTTGGAGCTTCCCGACCACGAATTCTTGGAGAAGATCCTCGGCAAGCGCGTCATGAAAGCCGTTGACGCGGAGCTTGCCAAGGAGTCGGAAAGCGTTGAAACGAAAGGTGATGCGGGTATCATAGAACCAAGTTAATGGCATGATCTCACTTTGTCAAGTATATAAGCACCAATCTCATTGATCCTCCACGTCGGATCTGGCAAAAACGTGCGGCCCACGGCCGTGACCGTTAGAACGCAGCAGACAAACCTCATAATGTGCCTGCCATCATGAATACATGGTGAAGCACAGATTAAGAAGTCTTCACCCGCGGTGTTGGTCGGGAGGAGCCCTGCGACCGAGGCGTGCTCGGACTAAGTTGGTCTCGTCGGGAGCAAACAAAAGAAGAGGCTGAGATGCCTGATCCTCATCACGACGCCCAGGCGGACGCATCCTCTGCCGAGCCGGTCGCCAATCGAGTAGGCCTCGCGACGAGCGCGACCGTCCATTGCCTAGCCGGATGCGGCGTCGGAGAGGTCGTCGGCGTCGTCATCGGGGTGTCTCTAGGTCTGTCCCGGCTGGTAACAATGTCCTTGGCGGTTTCTCTGGGGTTCGTGTTCGGGTTCGCCCTGGGAATGCTGCCGCTCCTCCGAGCCGGATTCTCGACCAAGCGCGCGTTCAAACAGGTGCTCGTCGCTGAGGGCCTGAGCATTCTCGTGATGGAGACGGCAGAGGTACTCGTCGAGTTGAACATGCCGGGCGTCATGACTGGCGGTTTGGCCAGCCCCATCTTCTGGCTCGGCATGGGAGCGGCACTTCTCGCGGGCTTCCTGGCGGCGTGGCCGGTGAACTATTGGCTAATCGGCCGAGGCGTGACGCATGTGCACTGAACGGCCACGGAGTATCTGGCACACCCCGGTCGTTACTAGACCCTCCGACGACTTATCTACTCCACCCACCGAATGACATGAACTTGCGGCACGCCTCCGTCTCTCTAAGACGCACCGCACGCTCGGGCTGGCCGCCACGATCCCGATCCTAGGCTTGAGCAGAACGCTCTGAGGGCCCTGTTCAAGGTTTACCTAGACATCCTTGCCCATGACCGCATCGACCTAAGGATCTTCTCGAGATCTGAGATATGGAGCCGCATCACCTCTGAGGGCTTTCGGGAGACGAGCCACGTCACGAGGGCCGCGATTGAGCCGTACCTCGCCAACGTTTTGCCAACGGACGCGGGGAGCCAATCGATTACCCGGCTCAGATGAGCCTGGGATGACGTGGTGACAAAAGAACCCGACGGGTATCGTCAGACCTTCACGGCGAGGGCAGTCGAGAGTGCGATCGCGCAGATCTTTGAAGAGTTCTCTAAAGTGGACGTATAGGGCGCAGCAGAATCGCGAAACGTTAGGAAGACCGTTTCGACCTCTGGGTGGGTCTAGGGTGTTATCTTTCTTATATAGGTCTGCGATCTAGACTCGATCGTTCGTTCTGCGTCCGCCATCGAAGGGCATGGGTTATGGATCGCCTCCTGATCGTGGAAACCACGAAGGTTGCGGTGCTGCTCGACGCGTATCCAGAACTGGAAGGAGTCCTCATCGGGATTGCGCCCCCTTCAAAAAGCTAAGGAATCCGGTCCTTCGTAGGTCGGTGGCCAAGGTTGCGTCGCTGCGGCAGGCTGCCGCAGTCGCTCGTATCCCAGCATCCGAGTTAGTCAACCGGCTTCGTGAGGCCGTTGGTCAACCGCCTATTGCGTCCCGGAGTGACGACGCTTCGGCCTCCTATTTGGGGGAGCGCCCGGATTGGTATGACCCAGATCTCGTGGTGGATTCCCTGGATGAGGACGCTCTTCCGGACGACGGACCGATGCCGCTCGTTCCGTTGCTGAAGCGTTCCAACGGGCTCGGAGAGCGGGAGATCCTGGAGTTCAGGACCACCTTCCTTCCTGCGCCGGGAATCGATGCGATGTCGCGAAAGGGGTTCGCGGCGTGGACGAAGGAGACTTCTCCGGGGGAGTTCCGCACGTACTTCACCAGGGCGCCGCGCCCATGAGTGTGGGAGCTGGGCCGTGTGGGCGGTCTTCCTAACAAGGACTTGCTGCGGCATGGTGGCCCGGAGCGCGAGCCGCAAGGCGAGTGGGACAGGGTTCGATGCGTGACGTGACTGTGTCCGTCGTCATTCCGACATACAATCGACGGGAACTCCTGCCCCGCGCGGTCGCTTCAGTTCTATCCCAGGAGCCTCCAGTCTACGAACTCGTCATCGTCGATGACGGCTCCAGTGACGACACGGCCGAGTGGGCGCTGAGTATCGGCGACCCCCGCGTCACAGTGATCGAGCGGCCTCATTCAGGGAACATCGCCCGCCTGCGAAACGTCGGTGCCGCAGCTTCTGAGGCCGGTGAATATGTGGCATTCCTTGACTCGGATGATTGGTGGCACCGCGACAAGCTGGCGATTCAGATGGCCGGCGCGCCGTTCGGGTGGTCGTTCGGCCTGGTCGATGTCGAAGGGAAGGGGCCGATCGCATGCGGAAATACGGCGCCGGAGGTTATCGCTGCCGAACTGCTCGACGCGCAACGTGTTGGAGCCCCGCTCTCAACCCTCGTAGTGTCGCGGGAGCTCTTCGATCAGATCGGTGGTTTCGAAGAGAGCCCCCGGATCATCTTGCGGGAGGACTGGCACCTTGTGGTACGATTGGCGCTCGCGGACCCCCATCCATTCGTAGTGCGAGAACCGATCGCCACCGTTGGCATGCAGGAGAGTAGATCGACAACCCAAGTCGGCAAGAGTGCGAGCATGCATGCCACGGCGAGGGCCTACGAAGGCCTCTTCTTCTCGGTTCCCGCCCATCTACGGCCCATTGCCTTCCGTCGATGGTTATGGCACCGGACCCGGGCTGTTAAGGTGAGGATCATGCGGAGGGTCGACGCATGAGCGTCGTGCAAGCAGCCTCGCAGGTCAGCCGGACGTTCCCAGTCTCGAGGGTTCTGGACCACTGATAAGAGGTTCAGGCTTGATCGAGGCTGGGCTGTGCCTCGTTTACGAGCACACAATCGAACTCGACGACTCTCAGTAGCGAGTCCCGAATTACTGGATAGATACCGGTAATCGCAAAGCCCTCTCCTCTCAACTCGTCGAGTACCTGCTGGTAGGGGGCCTGTTCTTCATAGATCGGAATCACGGAGAGTTCTGTTTGCATTGCCGCGAAGTGGGCCAACTGCTCCCCCGCTCCGTGTATGACCTGGAGGTCGAATCCTTGTGTATCGATTTTCAGGAAGGGACGTCGAAAACCATGCGCCTCCTGGAGCTCCAGGTACACGTCCGCCAACGTCCGCACCTGCACGTCTTCCTCATGATCCACCGAGATGTGTACCAGAAAGAGATCAGGGGCGGCGCTAGAGGGCTTCAGGAAGGAGGACAAACTGTCGCTCCTTGTGACCTTGATCGGCTTCACGCCTGCGACGTCACCGATCGCAACTTGGAAAACGTGCCACAACGGGTCGGCAGTGCTCGCTACAAGCAGGTCTTCAGCTACGTGCGAAACGGGCTCGAACGACATGATCATCCCGTCGTATCCGACGTCGTTCCGCATGAAATGTCCGAACCCCCCGCGATTCGCTCCGATGTCGAAGACGCAATCGACTTCACGTGTGCGGAAGAGGGTAGACAGGTGAGTACACAAAGCCGCTTGCTCCCAGTCGGTTCCATTCGAGACGAGCTGATAGCCTGTTTTCGTCAACAGCCTCTTGAGCACGCGCCGCGCGGATTTCCTCATGATTCCATCTCGAATGTTGGTCCTCTTTTTGCTCGGTATCTCGTCTGCCGCCGGTGGCAACTTCAGTATCGCGATGTCACGGACGGTTGCGCCACTGAGCCAGGCGCGGCACGAACCGACGGATGTCCTCGAGCTGGTAGAATCCGGGCGGTGTCTCTTACGAAACTGAGGGTTTTCGGGTGACCGGAAGCCCTTGTTTTTCGCTTTGGGGGGATAGGGTAGAGCGCACCCTTACGCGGAGCGGGTCAGTACGTGCCATACGCCAAGCTCGGATCGGCTTGCGTTCTATCGGGCGAGGCGCGTGTAGTCCGCAAACGCTGCTGTTGGGTCGACCGGTGCGGCGACCAGCTTCTGGGCAAACTGATCCTGGCAGAAGTCCGTAAGCATGCTCAGGTTCGGCTCGAGGCCGTACGGCCGCCAGTCCTCACCGAAGAGGGCTGCCGTCTCGGCCAGCTCGGCGAGCAGCCAGGGTGTCGTATCCGCAAGGTGCCGCCGCTGTTCCAGCCAGAGGCGCTTGGACGCGGTGAACGCGGTCATCAGGCTGGTGAGGAGCCAGGGCTCCTGCTCCACCAGCTCCCGGTGCAGCTTGAGCAGATGGTGCGCCGGCACGTAGCCGTGGCGCTGGAAGTAGGCTCTTTCGGCGGCGCGATAGTCCGGGATCATCGGCACAATCGGAGCGTCGGGGGCAAAGAAGCCTGCCGGCATGAAGGCCGCGACCATGACGTCGATCTGACCCGCGAGCAGCAGGTCGACCAGTGACTTGCCGGCCGCGCCAGCCTCGACGTTGGACGGGGCATCCGGCGGCAGGTTGCCATGCGTCGTGTCCCCCGGTCCCTCGACCGGTGCGATGACCCAGTTGATCTTCCAAATATCGACCCCCGCCTGGCCCAGTGTCACCCTGGTCCAGGTATTGCCGCTGTTAGGCCAGGCGTCGATGCCGACTCGCTTCCCTTCCAACTCCGCAAGGTCGCCGATGCTGGTGCCGCGCTTGACGAGAAAGCAGCGGTGGCGGAACCCGACCATCGGGAAGATGGGCGTCGCGATGAATTGTCTGTCGCCGCGCGACGTATCGATCATGAACGTGCCGAGTGACGCCTCACCACCGTCGCGCGACGGATCATCGTTGACCAGGAGACCATGGTTCGTGTCGTATGTGAGCTCGATCCCTTCCGGGACGATCTCGCCGGTCAGTAAGGGGGTCAGATGATCCCAGGCGTAGCCAGCAAGCTTCAGGGAGAGAAGCGCCATGAGCGGCCTCCTTAGTTTGAACACCGGCCGAGGCCCCGCAGCGAGAATGCTGCGGGGCCTCGATCGTTACCACCGGCCTGTTGCCCGCTCAGTCCTCTCCGCCCAACTCGGCGTAGACAGCGGTGAGGAACCGCTCCGGGTCGCCCAAACGGTTCTCCCATTCGGACGTCGTGCCCGCGGCAGCGACTTCGTCGTAACTGGCTCCGTTGGCGATCAATGCTGCGACCCGGTCCTTCACGGTCATCACCATGTCACGGAACTCCATGACGTCTGCGCGGGTCGAGACTTCGCCGTGCCCAGGAACGTACATCGTGTTCGGGCCACCGAGTCCGGCCAAAACTGTCAGCGCGTCGATCGTGCCATCTAGTGTGCCCCCATTGTTCCGGTCGATGACCGGGAACGCCACCGTTCTGAAAACGTCACCGACGTGAATGACATCGTCGTCCCGAAAGTGGATGTAGCTGTCGCCATCCGTATGGGCGGGGGGTAGGGGAGCGGCGTACACGTCTCCTCCGTTCATATGGATCGTGATGGCGTCGCTGTACGTCAGAACGGGCAGTGCGTCGTTGGGGGATTGAGCGGCCAAGCGCACACGAACCTCGTCTCTGGCGAGGATCAGCACACCCATTCGGCCCATGTTCTCGTTGCCACCCGTGTGATCCCCGTGAACGTGGGTATTGATCAAGAACCGGATCTCTGCGTCCGAGATCCCACGGATCGCCGCGATGATTTTGTCGGTGAGCGGCGCAAATTGGTCGTCGATCATGACGATGCCGTCCTCGCCCACCGAGACGCCGATATTTCCGCCTTGGCCCGCGAGGTAGTAGAAGCTCCCGGCCACGTGATGTGCCACGACTTCGACGTTGTCGAATCTTCCTTGGGCAACCACGTCGCTCGTGAACATCACACTCCCCACGGCCAAAATCAGGGCCGCTCTTCCGAGCTTGGACAAAGTTCTCATGGGTCGGCACCTCCGACTGTGATGGACTCGAATTCTTCTCCCGCAAGGTTTGGCGGATGAGGCCGATCGGCAAGGAGGGACGTGCAACGAACCAAGAGCAACCCCGGCCGCCCGAAGAAGGACATCGGCCGCGAAGCACGCCGAGCGCCGGTGACCATTTGACAGCCTGTACCGCCATCCGTCACACTGGGTGCCCCGAACGGATCCGCGCGTTCAAAGGAGTGCATCATGCGACGTTCCCTGGTTTTAGCCGCCGTCCTGGCGCTCGCGAGCCCTGCAGTGGGCTCCGCTCAAGACATCGCCGAGCCCTTCAAGGTCGGCACCTTCGAGATCGACGGCCGCGCGCAGGTCGGCATCGTCGTGCGTGATCAGCTCATCGTCGAACTCGACGCTGCGAACCTCGCGCTCGAGCGGAATCCGGCCTACCCGACGGTCCCGCTCGCGGCCGACATGCTCGACCTCATCGGCAGATACGAGTATGGCCTGAAGTACCGCCTATACGAGATCGTCAACGATCTGGTCGCTAGCGACATGCTGGGGCAGAACCGGCCCGACTATGTGCATGACTTGGGCGACGTGCGAACGCTTCCGCCCATTCTGTATCCCGGCAAGATCCTCAACGCGGCGGTCAATTTCTACAGCCACGTGAACGAGGCAGGGACACCCGAGCAGCAGGCAGAGGCACGCAGACAGCGACGTGTCAACCGCGGTGTGCCCTATCTGTTCTTGAAGCCGAGCAGGGGTGCCGTCATTGGGGATGGTGCGGAGATCGTGATCCCCCACGGCCGTGACCGCACCGACTGGGAGGTCGAGCTCGGAGCGGTGATCGGCCGTGCCGCCAAGTATGTGTCGGCGAACGACGCCGAGAACTACGTGTTCGGCTACATGGTCACGATCGATGTTTCCGACCGCGGAGGCCGCCCACCGGGAGGCTACGGGTCGGGTTCCGACTGGTTCGTCGGCAAGGGCCACGACACGTTCGCGCCGCAAGGCCCCTGGATCGTTCCAAAAGAGTTCTACGGCAATCCGATGGAGATCCTGCGTCAGTCCCTCAGACTCGGTGGCGAGATACTGCAGGAGGCCTCCGCTGGAGACATGATCCACTCGCTTTGGGAATTGATCGAGTACGGCTCATCGATCATCACGCTCTTCCCGGGCGACGTGATCAGCAACGGTACGTCGGGCGGGACCGCTGCCGGCGTGGCCAATCAGCGGAATCAAGCAGTGCGCTATCTCCAGCCCGGCCAGGTGGTCGAGGCCACGATCGACGGCATTGGGACCTTGCGGATGCCTGTCGTGGCCGGAGAGGTGCCGTCCGGGCTCACCGGAGCTGAGCTTCCAGCGGTGAGGAGTTATCGCGAAGACCGCTGACGGCAGCGAGCTGAATCCACGATGGCGTACCGGATGTAGATCGACTCGGTGCTGTGGCCGGCGAAGCTCGTTCCGACTGAGCGAGACACTCCAGCCATCTCCATCCGGCGCACCGCCGACCTTCGTAGGTCTGACAAGGAGCTGAAAAAGAGCAGTCCTATCGATGGCTATGGGATTGCTGATCAAGCGGGGGAGAGAGCGAAGACACGCCCGCAAGACGCGGGATGATGGCTTTACTCAGTTCCCCCCGATCCCCTCTCTGCCAACGTACGTGAGACACGGAGCACGCAAAGAATTAGAGTAGGGCGAAGGCAGAGAAACCGAACATGTTGGGACTGCGAGAGAGAATGGAAGAGAATGGTAGTGCCCCTGGAACCGGGGAGGCCAAGCGAAGCGCGGCAGCTCCTGCGGACCCGGAGGTAGTAGATAGGCCGCTACGGCGGCGGTTCAGTCCGTCGTACAAGCTGCGGATCGTCGAAGAAGCGGACCGGTGCACCGAGCCCGGCGAGGTGGGTCAAGTCCTGCGGCGAGAGGGCCTGTACTCGTCGCACCTGACGACGTGGCGCAAGGCGGCGCATAGCGGGTCGCTGAAGGCCCTGTCGAAGAAACGCGGCCGCAAGCCGGAGCGAAATCCGCTGGATGAGAAGGTACGCAAGCTGGAGCGGCGAAACGCACGGCTCGAGAATGAGCTCAGGAAGGCACACCTGATCATCGACGTGCAGGGAAAAGTTGCGGGGCTGCTGGGGATAAGCCTCGACGACGGGACAAACTCTTGAAGGCGGCCGATGAGCTGGCTAAGCACGTCGGTGTAAAACCGGCGTGCGCGGCCCTCGAGGTCTCCCGATCGACGTTGTACCGTCGTCGAGGCCCATCAACCGGGCAACAGCAGCCCCGCCCGACGCCCGCCCGGGCATTGAGCGAGACGGAACGAGGCGAGGTCTTCGACACGCTGTGTTCGGAGCGGTTCGTGGACCGCTCACCCGCCGAGGTGGTGGCCACGCTGCTCGACGAAGAGGTCTACCTGTGCAGCGAACGCACGATGTATCGTGTTCTAGCCTCCGAGGTGCCGGTTCAGGAACGCCGGGCGCAGCGCACCCATCCCGAGTACAAGAAGCCCGAGTTGATGGCCACGGCGCCGAACCAGGTGTGGTCCTGGGATATCACGCGGCTGCTCGGGCCGAAGAAGTGGAGCTATTACTACCTCTACGTCATCATGGACATCTACAGCCGCTACGTCGTGGGCTGGATGGTGGCGGACCGGGAGAACTCGGCCCTGGCCGGCCGGTTGATCCAGCAGAGCTGCCTGAAGCATGGCGTCCAGCCCCGGGTCCTGACCCTGCACTCGGATCGGGGAGCTCCAATGACGAGCCAATGCACCGCTCAACTTCTCGCCGACCTCGGCGTGACCCGCTCGTTGAGCCGGCCTCAGGTGTCGGATGACAACCCGTTTTCCGAGGCTCAGTTCAAAACCTTGAAGTACCATCCCTCGTTTCCCGGACGGTTCGGGGATCAGGGCCAAGCCAAGACGTTCTGTCGATCGTTCTTCCGCTGGTACAATGCCGAGCACCGCCATGGCGGCATCTCGATGCTAACCCCCGAGCAGGTCCACTTCGGGAACGCCGATCAGGTCATTGCCGGCAGGAAATCCGTGCTCCGCGAAGCATGGGCCGCTCATCCCGAACGCTTCGTCAGAGGTGTGCCGAAGCCCAAACCGCTCCCGGAGGCCGTCTTCATCAATCCTCCCATCCCTTCCCTCACCACACAGGACATTGCTCTCTAATTAATCCCGTAGAGTGTCCCATTGTCGTTGACAGGTTCCGTTCCTGCCACGTGCTGACTCGAGTTCGCCCACGACATCTGTGGTCGCGCTCGCCTTGGCAAGACCAAGGGGCGGCATTCCGCTGTACACGCACTCGTACTCCCCGGCGTGGATCCGGTACGTCTCGTGCCAGATACCCACGTCCCCACGACTGCCGCCCACGCGTTTGTTGAAGTCGACCCAGGCGGGCCAATGCAGTTGGTCGGCGTCCCGGGCGTACGCCTCCAGATCGTCAAATGAACGCCAATACTGCACGATCACGCCGAGGCTCATGATGTGGCCGAGGAACCCTGACTCCGGATGCTGCTCGAGTTCGCGGATCAGTCTGGGCATCGCGCGAAAGACAGGGAGCCACTTGTGGAGCTTCCAGGGCTTGTTGATTCGCATCCCGATCAGGAAGACGACGAAGTCACCCTCAATTTCGGCTGTCACACGCTTCGAAACTACCTTAGCCATGGATCCGGTCCCAGTGTCAGAGCAATGGACAGGCCAGCTAACATCTCGCGATTCTGCTGCCCTACAAGAATGGTCAACGCGATCCAAGGGTGAAGCGGAACGTCGCGCCTTCGCCCTGGGGCACAGCGATGGCTGCTAGTTCTCGATCTGGAGGTCGAACCCGTCCTTGATCTCCGGATCAAAGTCGATCAGCAATCCCGTCCTGGCAAAGTCTAACGAGGCTAGGTCCAACACGGTGCCGTCGGCCTGAAGGAACCACCTCTCCGGACTCACTTCGATAATAAGGTTGCGGATCAGGCCCTCTCCCGTGACTTCGAGGGAGGGAATCAAGTCCAATTCGACCTCGATTTCGGCCTCGAAATAGGCACGGAAGTCCTGAGCGTCGCTTTCGCCGGTGGGCGTGAAGCTCCCCACAACAACCATACTGGCCTTCTCGGGCCAGTCGGGGAACTCGATAAAGATCCCGCGGGCCAGCACCCCGACGAGGACGAGGTCGCTGACCTCGTCCTCCTCCACTTCGATGTCATCCACGTCGAACTCAAGCTGATCGTACAGGCCCGCTGGGATGTTTTCCTGCACCACCGTGATCGCCGCGCCTATGAGCGGCACGTCGATAAGGTGGTACCGAGTCTCAAAGTTCTTGCACTCTGACGGCTCAGGCTCCACATCACAGTCGGACACTTCGACGGGTCTAAGTACAAAGTCCTCGACGATCATGCGAATATCGGTGATGTCGAGCGTGCCGTTCGTGCCCGAGATCACGGGTTCTTGGGCGGCACTGCTGGTGACCGTGGCCAGCGTCGACCCCGCGGAACGGCTCGCCACAGTCGCGCTACCCTTACCAAACTTTATACCGACTGTCGCCTGAAATATCTGTGTGTCTGGGTCCGGCCCAGTGCGGTCGCTGCATGCCGTGATTGCCAGGGACGTAGCAAGCAAGATCAAGCACAGGATTCGCTTCATCGCATTTTGCCCACAACTCTCCAAGGTGCCGGTGGATGACCATGGGTTTAGATCACGGGCACGCCCCACCTTCGGCCCAGGCCCTTCCAGCCTGTTGAAGACCTTCACGACGGTCAGATCGCAGGCGTCCGCCGCAAGTCTATACTTTAACCTCGACGTCTGTGGAGGGGATCGATGCGGGGTTGTTACGTCGGTCCGCGCCCCTCATGCCCCTGAATCCTACGTACTTCCGGGGGGCACGAAAATAGGAGTTGCGTGTGCGCCGATGAAGCGTGTAGCGTTAAAAACCCCCTGATCATGAGGCATCATGCGCATCAAGACCGCTCTAGTCAGCGCCCTTGTAGTAGTCGGTCTCCTTTTGGCTTGTGGCGAGGCACCCACCGGCGAGGATCCGTTCGGTCCGGAATTCGAGATCATTCCCGATCCGGGGGATCCGGACAACACGTTCAAGTACACGTTCAACGATCTCTCTGGTGCAGATCTCTTCTGTCAGACCGGGGTGACGTCTGACGGCGTGTACGAGGACCTCCTCTTCGTCGATTGGGACGCCGTCGGGTCGTGCTTTTTTAGCGCACTTTTTCTGCGTGACGGAGGAGCTTTCTCCATCCAATTCCTCCCGGCGGCGAAAAAGGCGTCGAAGGTCTCCGTGACCGAGCCCTTCGGCACCGGCACGTTAACGCTGGTCGTGTCCAGCGAATCTAGCACGTGTCCAGCTCCAGTTAGTGGCTCGGGTGTCACGCTCACGGCCACGTGTGCGGGGATCACGAGTATCGGGCTTTCGGGCACGAGTGAAACTCTTCTCGACAACCTGACCATCACCTACGAGCCCATCTTCGACCCCCCCACGGAGTGCAGCACCAAGGGCAAAAAACCGCACAAGGCCAAGCACTCGGAAAAGTCCGAGAAGTCCGCAAAATCTGAGAAGTCCGAGAAGTCCGAGAAGTCCGCAAAATCTGAGAAGTCCGAGAAGTCCGAGAAGTCCGCAAAATCTGAGAAGTCCGAGAAGTCCGAGAAGTCTGGCAAGAGCGGCAAGTCTTGCTAGTCGGGTAGGCGCGCTGAGAGCAATAGGGGGCTGATCAGCGGTCGGCCCACCGTGCCCTAGGAAGAGGCCCCACCGAGGATGAATTCGGCGGGGCCTCTTTTATTGTCGCCGCCCGAGAGCCCCTCCCACGGCAGCCCGTAGGAGTCTACCACGGCGATACCGAGAAGGTGTCCGTGCCGGCTCGCAAGGGGCGGCACGATGGTCCATGCTGCTGCCGCACCGAGAACCCAGCCGGTCGACGTCCATCCCCAGAACGGGAAGAGGGCGCCTCCGACCAGGAGGATCAGTATTACCCATCCGAAGTGGATGAAGATCGTGTCCCGGCCTTCGAGCGACTGGCCCACGCCGTTCAGTATGAGCGCCCCAACGAGCAGAACGAGCAGGGCGCCAGTCCAACTCAGGATCGCCATCCGACCCTGCGAGGGGCCACGCGATGCGATGAAGACGGGCAGAAAGAGAAGAGCGCACACGACTGCGATAACAGCGCCGGAGTCTATCCACCTTTCGATCCATGATTCTCAGTCATCGCGGCCAGATAGCTCATGGCACCCACAAAGACCGTCCTCGACCTGCGTGTGAGCCTCACTGCCGGCTACTAATCTGCGATCCACACGTCCGGGGGACCCATCACGCCGGCCTCGTCCATCTTCGCCTTGAGCCCTTCGTCGGCGAGCATTGCGTCCAGCCCGCTGGCGTCGTCTGTGTCCCAGACGAGGAGCACCGAGTTGGGGTCGGATGCGTCTCGGAAGACGCCGACCTCCGTCAACCCGGCGTTGTCGCGGCGGGCCACGTCGTCGTCGTAAAAGGGGCGCCACGCGTCGTAGTCGGCGACCGCGTGGCGAAGGAAGATCGTTGCCATGGAGGCTCTCTTGCAGCGGGTGATTCGAGGGCAGAAACGATAAACCCGGTCGGGAGGCGGCGCCAGATTCGCGCGGTCACGCTTGGGGTTTCCAACTCTACGACGCGAACCTGGAGATGGTGCGCCAACCCCGTTCAACCTTGA
Source organism: Longimicrobiales bacterium (assembly GCA_965226625.1). Lineage (GTDB taxonomy): Bacteria > Gemmatimonadota > Gemmatimonadetes > Longimicrobiales > Gaopeijiaceae > UBA1138. The sequence goes on along the minus strand of CBDDDK010000003.1, from coordinate 407,849 downwards.
CGCGGGGCGTTCCGAATCCCAACGTCGCTGATCGGTCCTCCCCGGCCGAGTGCTCGGCCGTAGCGACCCCGCGCGGCGGAGCGTTTCTCTCACCGCGACACAACTGGGAGCACCTGCGTGCGCAAGCTCCGCATCGCCGTCGTCGATCTCGTCACAAAACGACCAACCAAGCGCCTGTATGCGCGCGTGATGAATGCCAACTTCGCCAGCATCATGCCGCAGGTCGTCGCGGGATGGTGCGAGGAGGAGGGGCATGACGTCACTTTTGTGTGTTATACCGGTCGCGAAGACCTCGCTGAAGAGCTCCCCAACGAGTGCGACCTCGTGTTCATCGGGGCCTTCACACAGGCCGCGCAACTCGCCTACTACTTGAGCGCGCTGTGCCGGTCGCGTGGCGCCATCACCGTGCTCGGGGGCCCGCATGCGCGGTGCTATCCGGAGGACGCGCAGAAGTACTTCGACTACGTCCTGGGCTTCACGAACCGGGAGACCATCCGCGACGTGCTCCAGGACTGCGAACAGCACCGTCCGATGGGCGTGTGCCTCAGCGCCGAGGGACAGCCAACGCATCTTCCGGGCGTCCGAGAACGCTGGAAGTACATCGAGCAGACGCTCACCAAGGCGCCCACCATCAAGATAGTTCCGATGATGGCGAGCTTGGGCTGCCCGTATACCTGCAGCTTCTGCATCGACTCCACCGTCCCGTATCAGCCCCTCGACTACGACGTGATGAAGGGCGATCTCCGCTTCCTGCTGAAGAGATTCAAGCGGCCCATCGTGGCATGGCACGACCCGAACTTCGGCATCCGGTTCAACGAGTGCATGGATGCGATCGAAGATGCCCTTCCCAACGGTGGGATCGATTTCATTGCGGAGAGCAGCCTGTCACTGCTGAGCGAATCCCATTTGCAACGCCTGCAGCGGAATGGCTTCCAAGCCATTCTCCCTGGGATCGAGTCGTGGTTCGAGTTTGGTGACAAGTCGAAGACCGGCAAGAAGCAGGGGGAGGAGAAGGTCAGGCACGTCGCCGACCACATCAACCTCATCAGCGAGTACATCCCGTACGTCCAGAGCAACTTCGTGATGGGGCTCGACTCGGACGAGGGTCCGGAGCCCTTCGAGCTGACGAAGTTGTTTCTAGACCTGTCGCCAGTGTCCTTCCCGGGGTTTTCACTGCTGTCGGCGTTTGGCCGCGCAGCCCCGCTCAACCTCGAATACCAGAAGGAGGAGCGCGTGCTCCCGTTCCCCTTCCATTTCCTGAACAACAATCACGCGATGAACGTGAAGCCGGCCAACTACGAGTGGCCGGAGTTCTACGATCACGTGATCAGCCTGTCGAAGCACGCCTTCTCCTGGCGGATGATCGGGCGCCGCTTCCGTGCATCGAGGGGTCGGATCCAGCGCTGGATGAACGTGGTGCGCGCGGTGTCGTCGGAAGGGTTTGGTCGAATCAAGTACTACACCAGCTTCCGGCAGATGCTGGACACCGATCGCGAGTTCCGCCGGTACGTCGAGGGCGAGACCGAGGTGTTGCCGCCCTTCTTCCGGGACAAAGTGGAACGGGATCTCGGCTCGCTGTGGCCGTGGCTGCCGGAGGGCGCCCTGCAACACGATCCGAATGGGTATCTGAAGTCGGAGAACGCCGATGGTGGGCTCGGTTCCCTTGGCCCACAGGCCGGAGTGGTCAAGACGACCTGACGGGAGAGCCTCCCCCGTCTTCGTCGAGCCTTTTTCGCCAAGGCCGCGTGATTCAGAAACGTCCCGATATGACTGGCGCATGCTTCCTCGGTTCGACAAGCGGCGCCTCCCCCCCGATCTTGGCAGCAAGATGCTCAGAGGCCACACGCTCAGGAAGTCCGTAATGCATGGTTCGGGAGTCTGCCGCGCAGTTGTCATCTTGGCCCTGGCCGCCACAGCCTGTGGCCCCACGCCACAACCCATCGACGTGGTCGAGTCGACGATCGCCCGAATCCAGGAAGCCATCAGTGAGGGCCGTACGACGTGCCGGATGGTCGTGCAGGCCCACCTGGACCGGATCGAGGCGTACGACGAAGCCACCGTGAACGCGATCACGGTCGTGAATGCCAACGCCCTCGGAAAGGCTGACGAAATCGACGCAGCCGTGGCGGCTGGCGCGGAGCTCGGCCCACTGTTCTGTGTGCCCATGCTGGTGAAGGACAACTTCGACACGCACGATCTTCCGACGACCGGTGGCTCGATCGCCCTGATGGGGAGCCTGCCGCCCGACGACGCCTTCATGGTGCGGCGCATTCGGGAGGCCGACGCGGTCGTGATCGCCAAGACCAACATGGCCGAGTGGGCAGAAGCCGACAGATTCACATCTGATTGGGGTAATTGAACTTACGGGCATACCGGACCGGATTCCCGCCGATTGATTCCCGCTGATTGGTCTCAGGCGCGAACTCTGCGACGGCTCTCCAGAGCCTTCCTGAGCTGTGCCTCATCGGCCCGCTGGTAGCAGTGCAGCACCGTCTTGGCCTCCTTCCAGCCGCCGAGTTCGCAGAGCACCTTGAGCGGCTGGTCCATGAGGTCGGAGGCGAACTTCCGCCTTAGGGAGTGCCAGCCGCGGCCACGCTTGGATTCCAGCTCTGCGAGCGCTACGGCCTTCTCCCACCAGCGCTGCGTCCACGAACAGCTCACGCACCTCGAGCGATCCTGCGGCGAGGGCAGCACGGGCGCGTCCCCGATACCGGGATTCCTCTTTCGCACCTCCTCCAAGGCGGCGAGCGCCTCGGCGGTCACCGGCGTCCGGTGCTCGTAGCCCGACTTGTCGTGCTCTGCGCGCCACCGCACCACTCCGCCTTCAAGGTCGATGTCCGACCATTGAAGCTGACGGATGGCGCCGATGCGGTGTCCTGTCTCGTGTGCGAGGACCAGAGCAACGTGAAAGCGCCAGTCCATCTCCAGAGACACGTGGAGCAGGACCCGGTATTCTTCCTCGGTAAGCATCACCCGTGTCGGGTTCTTCTCCGTGGGCGTCTTCAGGCCCTTGAGCGGGTTCGAGCCGAGGAGCAGTTCGCCCCGCTCGTCCCTCGACTTCACGGCCCAGTTGAGGACCGCGAGCAGGAACTTCAGGTCCCGTTCGATCATCCGGTCGGACACGGGTTTGCCGCTCGGGCCAACCCTACCCGCCCGCCGCTCCCGGATGAACCGGTCCCAGTCGCGCTGGGAGAGCGTTGCGGGCTTCCGGTCCCTGCCGAAGCAGCCGAGGAACATCCTCATCGCGGCCCTGTCGTGCAGCCGCGACTGCCCACGCTTGGTGAGCGTCACCTCTTCACCGTAGATGTCAAAAAGCGTCTCCAGGGTGAGCGGCTCGGGCTCGGCGTCGGCCTTGCCCTCGATCTCCGGCCCGAGGTAGCCAGCGGCGAACTCGTCCGCCTGCCGCTTCGCCCGTCTCCAGTCGCGGTGCTTCAGCGACCTTGTGAGCCTGCGCCCGTTCTCGCGCCACTCGATCTGGAACAGGCCGGTCTTGGGATCGGGAAAGACCCGTACCCGGTTCCGGCCCCATTCGCCGGCGCCGTAGGAGCGCCGGATAGGTTTCGTGCGTGCCATCATTCGATTCCTCTCTCGATGATGGACTGCACGATCTGCGCGAAAGAAAGTTCGCGCGGACGGGGGTTCTCCGCCAGTCGCGGCCCCGGCTGGTGCTTGTGCCTCCGATGGCAGGTCCGTGCAGGCGATCTGTTGATCCGTCGCGGTCGCCCGTGTTGGGGAAAGCGTTCCGGTTCTCAAGCCCCGAGTCACCGTCGAGGGCATTGGCAAGCATGGCGTTGCGAGCGGCTCCCCGAAACGGATCTTGAACACGGATTCGGCCGGGTCCGGGGCCGTACCGCAGGTGCCCATCCGACATCGGGGGTGGGGGGACACGGAATCGCCCTTCCAGTGGACACGCCCACGATTCCGCATGTCGCTGGCTGCGTTTCGGTTGCCCCATGGCCATCGGAGCAGCCGTGGCGCGCCGGAGCTTGCGGCCGTGACCGTAGCGACCCACCTCTTTCGATGCCCTGGCGCGGCATCGGGGAGATTCGGCATGGGACATCCATGCCGACCTCCGCGGCGGGTCGCTACGGGTCCATCGGTCCTTTGCAGAAAGGCGGCCGCGAGGGACGTGACCGGCGCGTCCCGATCCTGGTGGCGCGGCTGCCGCCCACGGTCATCGGGGTCTTGGTCTTTCACGGCGATGCCGAGCAGCCGGACCGACGGGCCGTCGATGACCAAGTGCTCCGCCGCCTCGAAGCGGCGCTGAAACCGCCTTCCCGCGCAGGGATAATTGGCCGGTAGCGACCCCTTGGCGGGCGGGGGCGGGGTGTGGATCCACACCCCGCCCCGAGCCCGTACCAGGCCCCTCGGACTGGGGGGTCGCTACCGCCTCGGACGGTGCCGCCCGTACAGCGCTGGCCGGCCTGTCCGCGGAAGCGCAAGACGCTGCCGCGCCAGCGGATAGGCGGGAAGCTCCGTGTGAATCGCCGGGGCGCCGAAGTGTGAATCGTACCCCCGCGTCGTTTGCGCACTCCAGTGCGGCCGTAAGTCGCGCGCCGCTCATCGGTAGCGAGCCCCGGCGAGGCGCGCGGTCCGCCATGTGCTGCCGCGGCGGATTGAGGCGCGGGCGGCCTGCCGTCGGGCCTGTTTCTCCAGCGCCACGCTGCGCTTCATGGCGGCCTGGAGACCGCCGTACTTCTCCAGGATCGGGACCGCGCCCGCGAGAATGGCCTCCTCGATCCGGGCGAGCTCCTTGCGAACCTGGGGGTCGAGTTCGGCTGGACCGGAGGGCTCGGCCCAGTGGCGCATGACTCGCCGTGCCCGCTCAAGCTCTCTCGAGGTGCGACCGACCGCGACAACCTCGACGGATCGGCCTCGTCTCCCAAGCACGTGCCAGAGCCCGCGGTGCGCCGCACCCCAGGAGTGAAGCGCGGTCGCGGTCGCGTGGCCGGGATCGGCGTAGACGAAGACGGCGCTCTCGGCGTCCAGCGCGACGGGCAGCTTTACCGGGAAGTAGCGCCGAGTCGCACCGGCGGCACCCCGGTAAACCCGGACGGGCAGCAGCCCGTGTTCGATGCCGAGGGCCTCGAACGCGGCGACTTTCTCGGATTCGGTGGCCAGCCAAGGCAAGCCGGGATGCTCGATCACGTAGTCGAGCGAGAGCAGGCGCCGCATGAGTACGGCGGGCGAGGCGTCGCGGCGGTGGCGGATGTGCTCGGCTCCGATGGCCCGGTAGATCCGCCGGGAGAAGATGCGGCACACGCGGCCGATCCCCCGGATGCCGGGCACGGTGTCCTCGGCGGCCAGGCCCTGCGCGATCAGCGCGTGGACGACGCGCCGCACCTGTTCCGGGTGTGCATCGAGGAATCGCGCGCACTGGACGCGGGTGAACGCGCCGCTGTGGAGGCAGACGAACGCGATCCACCCGGCCTTTTCTCCCGTCCAGCCGAATGGCGCGAGCGCCTCTTCGCTTCCCTGGAGGTGAACGATCGCATCGCTCACCGCCGACTTGAACTGCTGCTTCCGCGTCTCCATGCCCGGAACAGTGAAGAGCCGTTTGCAAGAAAGTCAACCATTGGGAAATCTCCCAATTGCTTGTAGCGGCTAGAGATAGCCAGTACGGTACGCGAGCTGTTGGACACCGCCGCCAGCGCCACCGCCCCCACATGGCTCGCTGGAAGCTTGGTTACGGGACGTAGCGCGACCGGTTCCGATCGCTGCCGGTCGCGCGCGGCTTGGCGGCTCCGCTTGCGCCCAATGCCCGTGCCGGACGCGGTCCACGTTCGCGTCCGCGCCACCGTCTGCCGCATGCGGTCCTCCTTTAGAACGATATCACCATGCCGGTCATGTAGTTTTCTTCGCTGTGGCTCGCGGAATGCTTCTGACGTGACCCCCTGAAACGAGACCAAAGTTGATGTTAGGATGCGGCTTTGGTCGCAGCTATCAGGGAGGAGGTCAGAATGAGTAGGAGACGACACACGCCGGAGCAGATCATCACGGCATTGAGAGAGGCGGAGGTGGGTCTGGCGAACGGCAAAACGGTGGCGATGGTGAGCCGGGAGTTGGGGATCAGCGAGCAGACGTACTACCGGTGGAGGCAGGAGTTCGGGGGGATGAAGGTGGATCAAGCTCGACGCTTCAAGGAGCTGGAGAAGGAGAACGCACGGCTAAAGCGAGCGGTGGCGAACCTGACGGTGGACAAGCTGATCCTGGAGGAAGCGACCAAGGGAAACTTCTGAGCCCCGAGCGCCGACGCAGGTGCGTGATGCATGTACGTCAGCGACTCGGGGCGAGTGAACGTCACGCGTGTCACGTACTGGGTCAGCCGCGCTCGACGCAGCGCCGGGTGAAGAAGCTACCTGGCGACGAGGAGGCGCTACGCACGGACGTGATACGGTTGGCGAGCCGGTTCGGCAGGTACGGGTATCGCCAGATCACGAACCTGCTGCGTATCGAGGGCTGGGAGGTGAACCACAAGCGTGTGGAGCGTATCTGGAGGCAGGAGGGGCTGAAAGTGCCCAGACGGCAACCGAAACGGGGTCGGTTGTGGCTCAACGATGGCTCGTGCATCCGGCTCAGGCCACTGCACAAGAATCACGTGTGGTCCTACGACTTCGTAAGCACGAGGACCCATGACGGCCGTGCGCTGAAGCTTCTGACCGTGCTCGACGAGTACACGCGGCAGTGTCTGGCGATCAAGGTCGGTCGAAAGACTCGAGCTCACGACGTTCTCGAGGTGCTCACCGATCTCTTCGCTCGGCACGGTCCGCCCGAGCATCTGCGCTCGGACAACGGGCCAGAGTTCACGGCGAAACTGGTGCGGAGATGGCTGGCCAGGCTGCGGGTCCAGACCCTCTACATCGCGCCGGGCAGTCCGTGGGAGAACGGCTACAACGAGAGCTTCAACGGCAAACTGAGAGACGAGTTCTTGAACGGAGAGATCTTCTACACACTGCCCGAGGCAACGGTACTCGTCGAGCAGTGGAGGCGGCTGTACAATACCGTCCGACCCCATCGTGCCCACGGCGGACTACCCCCCGCCCCAGAGACGATAAAACCATCGCCCTGGTTCCTCAGGATGCCCCAACTCCAGGGACCACCGATGGCTCGGGGTCTAACATAGGAAGTGGTACCGCAACTGGGGGCACCTCACTTCCTACCGCGAGCTATGTACTGCCCCCTGTTTGGGTTCCGGGCCTGTGCCCGGAACTCCACGAGCCACGCTTGTATAGACTCCGTGAAGCTGCCGATGAACTTCCTGCCGCTGCCGGCACGCCTGCCATCGCACGTCTCGAAGTTCGGGCGCGCGGACTGTGCCACCTGGAAGCTGCCGAACGGACACGCCGCCCACCTGTCGTTGACAATCGAGACACGCGCTACGGGGATGGCTCGGCCGTTGTGATCCTGCCCGCCCCCATGCTCCATGATCTCCCACACGATCTCCACGCTCCCCGGAGCGTAGATTATGTCCACGAACTGCGGAGCGATCGGCGGCCGGCAGTAGCTGTCCAACGTGGGCTCACAGTCGAAGTTGGTCAGCAGCACCACGGGCGGTTCGGTCGGTTCATCCGGACGCGGGTCCCGATCGCTGGCATATGTCGGTGTGCGGAACGAGGCCGACTCCGACCATTCCTCACCAGGATGACGGACCCGGAACCGATACTCCGTATTGTTCGTCATGCGGGCGATGCCGGTCAGTTTCGCGGCGAGATCGTTCGTACCCGCCACGATGGCCCCGTACGTGTAATCCTCCGCTCGGGGAGTCTGGTAGATCGAATCGATCCCTGCCGCAGTGCTCACGGTATATGGAGCAAGAGAACGCCACGCTCCACCACCTACCGATTCCTGCACTTCATACGCGAGCAGCGTGTCTTGGGAGTGGGCGTATGTGGATTTCGCCCATTCGAGATCCCCGGCTATGTACACCCGCCTCACCGTAGTGCTGTCGGGGGTCCAAAGTTTCGAGTAGTTGGACGATTCCGAAACGCTGAACTGAATCCAAGGGATCCTTTTACTATGATCAAGCGTGTTGGCTATGGTCACCGTGCTGGAAGGGCCGTTACACACCCAGCTGCACGCTCCTTCGGCCTTTACCATTACCTCGTAGGTCATTGTGGACCGATGGCGTCCATTATACAACTCGTGGTCCCAACTAAAGATGCTGTCCTCTACAGAAATCTGGAACTCATATGGGGCGCTCGTGTGAGGCACGGCGGTGGAATCCCACCAGGTGATTAGATACTTGCCGAACTTACAACCAGCGTTCTGGCTAGTCTTCTGCCAGGTGATCCTGTTGACCCGTGCGGAAACGGCCGATCCCACGACCCCACGGACCGAGGGCAGGCAATCGATGAACGGGTCCATGTGGACCTGACTGGGCTTGGCCCCCAGCCCCAGCGAGTCGTTGACCACGGCCATGTCAACTGCGTGATCGATGACGACGGGCTCTGTAGGCCCAGCGTCACAGGCTGTGACGGCAATCAGGATGGCGAGGAAGGGGGATAGTACTCGAGTGCGGATATTCACGGCAGTTTCCCTCTCTGCCAACGTACGTGAGACACGGAGCACGCAAAGAATTAGAGTAGGGCGAAGGCAGAGAAACCGAACATGTTGGGACTGCGAGAGAGAATGGAAGAGAATGGTAGTGCCCCTGGAACCGGGGAGGCCAAGCGAAGCGCGGCAGCTCCTGCGGACCCAGAGGTAGTAGATAGGCCGCTACGGCGGCGGTTCAGTCCGTCGTACAAGCTGCGGATCGTCGAAGAAGCGGACCGGTGCACCGAGCCCGGCGAGGTGGGTCAACTCCTGCGGCGAGAGGGCCTGTACTCGTCGCACCTGACGACGTGGCGCAAGGCGGCGCATAGCGGGTCGCTGAAGGCCCTGTCGAAGAAACGCGGCCGCAAGCCGGAGCGAAATCCGCTGGATGAGAAGGTACGCAAGCTGGAGCGGCGAAACGCACGGCTCGAGAATGAGCTCAGGAAGGCACACCTGATCATCGACGTGCAGGGAAAAGTTGCGGGGCTGCTGGGGATAAGCCTCGACGACGGGACAAACTCTTGAAGGCGGCCGATGAGCTGGCTAAGCACGTCGGTGTAAAACCGGCGTGCGCGGCCCTCGAGGTCTCCCGATCGACGTTGTACCGTCGTCGAGGCCCATCAACCGGGCAACAGCAGCCCCGCCCGACGCCCGCCCGGGCATTGAGCGAGACGGAACGAGGCGAGGTCTTCGACACGCTGTGTTCGGAGCGGTTCGTGGACCGCTCACCCGCCGAGGTGGTGGCCACGCTGCTCGACGAAGAGGTCTACCTGTGCAGCGAACGCACGATGTATCGTGTTCTAGCCTCCGAGGTGCCGGTTCAGGAACGCCGGGCGCAGCGCACCCATCCCGAGTACAAGAAGCCCGAGTTGATGGCCACGGCGCCGAACCAGGTGTGGTCCTGGGATATCACGCGGCTGCTCGGGCCGAAGAAGTGGAGCTATTACTACCTCTACGTCATCATGGACATCTACAGCCGCTACGTCGTGGGCTGGATGGTGGCGGACCGGGAGAACTCGGCCCTGGCCGGCCGGTTGATCCAGCAGAGCTGCCTGAAGCATGGCGTCCAGCCCCGGGTCCTGACCCTGCACTCGGATCGGGGAGCTCCCATGACAAGCCAATGCACCGCTCAACTTCTCGCTGACCTCGGCGTGACCCGCTCGTTGAGCCGGCCTCAGGTGTCGGATGACAACCCGTTTTCCGAGGCTCAGTTCAAAACCTTGAAGTACCATCCCTCGTTTCCCGGACGGTTCGGGGATCAGGGCCAAGCCAAGACGTTCTGTCGATCGTTCTTCCGCTGGTACAATGCCGAGCACCGCCATGGCGGCATCTCGATGCTAACCCCCGAGCAGGTCCACTTCGGGAACGCCGATCAGGTCATTGCCGGCAGGAAATCCGTGCTCCGCGAAGCATGGGCCGCTCATCCCGAACGCTTCGTCAGAGGTGTGCCGAAGCCCAAACCGCTCCCGGAGGCCGTCTTCATCAATCCTCCCATCCCTTCCCTCACCACACAGGACATTGCTCTCTAATTAATCCCGTAGAGTGTCCCATTGTCGTTGACAGGTTCCGTTTCTACTTCAGGGTGAATTCGGTGCTGCTTCTCCATCCGAACATTCAATATAGCGAACGATTTGGCTCCCGCCGAGTCCGTCACCTCACTGTGATGGTCCAGTTTGCGGTATCGGTTTCGTTGGCGGCATCATCGACCTGTACGGGGAGAGTGTACTCCCCGGGCTCCACGCTGTCGGTCGGACGGAAGTGACCTGACCCCCTGAAACGAGACCAGGTGCAATGTTAGAATCTGGGCGGGTCGAGACCGGGAGGAGGTCGAGATGGCAGCACGGAAGAACTACACGGCAGCGCAGATCATCAACGGGCTACGGCGGGCGGAAGTGGGGCTCGCCAACGGGAAGTCGATGAAAGAGGTGATCCGGGATCTAGGGGTGAGCGAGCAGACGTACTACCGGTGGCGGAGGGAGTACGGGGGGATGAAGACGAGTCAGGCGAAGCGTCTGAAGGAGTTCGAGAAGGAGAACCAGCGACTGAAGCGGGCGGTGGCCGATCTGACGGTGGACAACATGATCCTGAAGGAAGCGTCAAAGGGAAACTTCTAAGCCCCGAGCGGCGGAGGCGCTGTGTGGTGCGGGTCCAGCAGCGGCTCGGGGTGAGCGAGAGGCGAGCGTGCGAGGTGTTGGGCCAGGCTCGATCGACACAACGGAGGAGTCGGGAGAGAGGGGCTGATGAAGCGGCGCTACGAGCGGACGTGGTCAAGGTGGTCAAGTCCCGAGTTGTGTGTAAAAGTGCGAGTTGTGTGTAAAAGTGAGAGGAAGCTCCTCGATGCTTCGGTTAGGCTGCCTTGGCGACCTCCTTGGGTTCGAGAAGCGTGAGATCGAGGTAGCGGCGTTTGCTCCAGACCGCAGTAGTCCTCAGAGCAACCGCGGTGATAAGGCGGAGCGCACTGGCTCGGTCGGGGAAGGCGCCGGCGCTCCGGATCCGACGCTTGATCTCGGTGTGCAGGCGCTCGAGGCTGTTCGTGGTGCGTAGCCTGGCCCAGTGGGGCTCGGGGAACGCGTAGAACTGGGTGGCGGCCGTGAAGCCCCGCTCGAGCACCTTCATTGCCTCGGGGAGCTCCTCTTGCCAGCGCGTCGTGATCTCGGCCAGGCGCTTCTTCGCCTCAACGAGCCCGGGGGCCCGGAAGACGGCGGCAACCTCGCGCGCCACACGCTTGCGCAGGCGATGCGGGACCTTGGCCAGCACATTGCGTTGCAGGTGTACGGTGCAGCGCTGACGGCGCACCTCAGGCAGGAAGCGGCGCACCGCAGCTGCCAGGCCCGCGTGCTTGTCGGCGATCACCAGTTCGACGCCGCTGAGACCTCGCTCCAGGAGCTGCTCGAGGAGCTCCGACCAACTGTCCTCTGACTCCTCAGGGCCTAGCGTGATGGCCAGGAGCCGGCGGTGACCGTCCGGATCCACCGCGTAGGCCACGAGCGCGCTCACGTTCTCGACCTTCCTGGCCCAGCGCGCATCGAGGAACGTCGCGTCCAGATACAGATAGGGGTGAGGCCCCTCGATGGGTGCGCTCCGCAGCGCTTCTACAGCCCCATCGAGCCGCTTCGCGACCCGGCTTACCGTCGAGCGTCCCACGCGCTCACCCAGCAGTGCTTCAGTCACGTCGCCCATCTTGCGCTGCGACACACCGCTCACGTAGGCCTCCACCATCATCTCGTCCACTTCTTCACTCCTGCGCCGGTAGCGGCCGATCACGTCGGCGGGCGAGCCGCCTTCCCGGCTGCGCGGCACCATCACGTCGATCTGACCCAAGCTCGTGAGCAGGCGCCTGAGGTACGTGCCGTTCCTGTGATCCTTCCGGCTGCCGACCCGCTCGAAACGACGCGCTCCGACCATCGCTTTCAACTCCTCCTCCAGCACCATCTCGAGCGTCACACGAATCGCGCCCTGAAACAACGACTTCAAATCCTGCCGTAACTCTTCTTGCGTGGCCCGCTCAACTTCAACCATCTTTTCCATGAGGAAGCTCCTTTCCGGTTCCGGACCTGCTGGCGCAGGCCCGGACTCCCCGGGTTCGTGTCATGATGAACATTCACAAGGAGCTTCCTCTCTCTTTCCCGGGCTGTCCACCCTCCCCGGACCCCTCACCCCCTTTTACACAAATATCGCGACACTACCTCACCAGTGCCCACGAGATCCTTCGTACCCGGGATCGAGACGAAGCGCGGCAGTGAGTCCGGAATCGGCACATAGCCGAACTCAGTCTGCGACTCGCCCTGCTTCCGCAGTACTGTAGCGAGCGAGAGCCCTAGGCTTGGCAGTCGCGGGAAGGACCGGCCAGGGCCGGCCGACATCGCGAGCGGAGTCAGCAAGGGGAAGAGATCGGCTGAGAACTTGGTCGAGAGCGCGTCGTGCTCCTCTGCCCCGAGCTCGTGCCAGCGCCTGAGGTGAATCCCCTGCTCCGCAAGCTTTGGGAGAAGCATATGCGTGAGGCACTCGTACTGACGGGCCATGAGCGCGCGGACCCGGATCGCGACGAGATCGAGCCGTTGTCGAGGTGACATCTTCTTGCCCTTTCCCGTGGGGCCAAGATCGGCCTCCTCTTTCAAGCGAGCGACCCGCACCACGAAAAATTCGTCGAGGTTGCTCGAGAAGATAGACAGGAAGAAGAAGCGCTCGAGCAGCGGTACTGAATCGTCCTCGGCGAGCTCGAGCACCCTTTGGTTGAAGTCTAGGATGCTGAGCTCGAGGTCGAGGAAGTCATCGTCTGCGGAGCCGACTTTGAAGCCCGGGTCCCTGTGGGCCAGAGGTAGTTGGATCGGTTCTTCCGCGCGTACCTGCGAGTCACGCAGAAGCCGCAATCCGATCTCGGATCGCACGAGCAGAAGCAGCGCCGCCACCAGCTCTGGATCACGGAGCTGCGGAGCTCCGACCCGCTCCATCAGCTCGTCGAGCAGGACCCAGGTGAAGGCGGGCAGCTCTTCGCCCATCGGCGGGCGCGCGTGTAGCCAAACCTCGAGGCCGGCCCCACCCCCTCGCATGGGGGCGAAGCCGATCAGGTCCAACTCGACACCTCCGCTGTCGAGCGCCGACAGCTCCCGCAAGAACTCGCGAGCGAGCTCCTCGCCTGCGCCGCGGGTGCAGGGGAGCGTGAGGCCCGTCTTACCGTCCAGTAGCGCTACCTTGCCGTCCTGGAGGATGAGCAGCGCGACGCGCGCCTCGTGAGGTGTCTCGATCCGCGTCTCGGTCGTCCCCGTGAGCGCGACGCGCATGCGTTCCGACGTGTCATGCCCGTCGATCTCGATGCTGTGCTTGGTACGCAGCCGCTGGCCCAACGCCTCGAGGCTCGTGCGCCCCGGCGTGACTTCCATGAGTGTGATCTCATAACTGGCTCGGGTCACGCCCGGTGCGTGCCCCACGATGTGATCGAACGAGACTCGGTGCTGCGGCCGGCCCCACCACCAAGCCCTCAGATCACGCATTTCCCGGTCGATGTCGATCGCGAGTTGCGGCCTGAGCGCGGCGGGGTCCGCGACCTCGCGCACCCTCGTGGCCACCTCGGAATCACCGCAGATCGTGGAGTAGAGCCCGCCACCAACTACCGGGGTCTTAAGCACGGTCTCTTCGACTACGCCCTGAAGGTTCAGCACGTCCTGGATGGTGAGCTCGACGACCTGCGGGCCCTGGGCTTCCACACGGAGAAGCAACGTCATGTCCCGTTCGCGAAGCAGGCCGTCGGGCGTGTCGAAGTACGTCTTGCGCAGGAGCAGGAACGTCGACTTCCCGGCGAACATCCCCCCCAACCGCCTCGATGCCGCGAGCTGTTCGAGCAGAGCGATGTCCGGCACGGGCAGGTTGAGTCGTCGACTCATTGCGATGCGAGCCCTTCGACCCGGTGGTACCCCGTCAGGCGGGCGCCCCGCCCATTCCTCTCGTCCGCCAGGTAGAGCGTGCCGTCGGGCCCGAACGCCGCTCCCTCGGTCTGTGGGTGCCAGCGGCGACTGAGTCGGAGCGCGGAGATGACCCGCCCTTCTACGGAGATCTCCAGAATTGCTTCTTCCCGGGCGGCGACCAGAACGAGCGTGCCAGTGTTCGGATCGAGCGCGATGGCGGATGGGTGGAAGTCGGCGTCGATTCCGTGGGAGGCCAAAGCGGTACGCGGGACCAGAATCGGCGGGGGTCGCGGCATGTCGGGAGAAATCGGCATGCGGTGGATTACGATGGCATCCAACTCCACTGTCGTCGATTTGCACGGGATGAGCAGCTCATCCCATGAGGGGTGGTACTCGAGGCCTTCTACCTCACAGGATTGGCGGAGCCCGGTGTCCGTGACCCGGTACTCCTTCGCTTCGCGGTCCTCGCCCTCGCGAAACTCATAGAGCAGGCCTTCGCTCGAGATCAGGAAGAACCGCTCGCCCACGATCGCGATGCCTTCGAAGTCGTCGCGCGCGGTGCGCTCGCCGAGCATGAAGCGTTTGCCGACCTCACCCGTCTCTGGCTCGATTTCGTGGATCCACGCGCGTTCGTCGTTGTGCGCGAAGAGTCGCCCGTCGGGGGTGAAGGCAAGCCCGGAGACCTCGTTGAGCCGGCCCGGCAGATCGCGACGCGTCGAACGGCGGGAGAAGTCGTATCGCTCGACGAGCGTCGGGTGCTCCTGTACCTCGACGAGGCCTGTGAGCCCGACCGCCCCGAGCAAGGAGATGAGCGCGCGTAGCGTCACGTAAACTTCTTGAGACCCTTGAGTGAGCGCAGCTCCGCCGCGGTTACGACACCGTGGGGAGCGCTGTTGAGCCGGTCGATCACAGCACCTTCGACCCCCGCCCCGTCGATTTTGGCCAGATACTCGAGCAGCACACCGCGTCCCTCCACCGGGTTCACCTCGATGAGCTTGAAGCGATCCGCGAGCTCTTCGAGCACTTGATCGACGTAGAGCTGCACCTGCTCGGCGCCGGGGCCGTACGCCATGATCAGGACGTTACAGCGCTTCTCTTTTTTCTTGGCACGCTCCGCATTGAGATAACGCTCGATCCGCACCGCGTGGTCGGCTATCTCGGCTAGGTCCGCGGGGGCCGCGGCGTCCAGGATCGCGGGATCACCGACCTTGAGCGCGCTCGCGGCCGAAGCCGGACCCGCGAGCACATCCCCCAAATCCAACGGACCCGAGCGTGCGTTCTGATCCGCGTAGATGTTGCCGAACTGCGTCTTCCACAGCGCGACGATAACCACATTGAAGAGGACGGAGAGCACTAGGGCGATGCCGAGCGCCTGCACGCCCGACGATACGCCCACGCCGATCGCGAGGAAGACGTAGACCGCATCCTTCGTGTCCTCGAGTGTGGTTCGGAAGCGGACGGCCGCTACGATGCCCGCGAGCGAGAAGGCAAGCGCGAGGTTAGCCTGAACTATCATGACAATGCCGGTCACGGCCACGGGCAGGATGAGCAGCGTGTGTACCACCGACTCGTGATACCCGCGCTGGCGCCGGGTGACCATGTAGACCCACGTCACGGGAATCATGATGGCCAATGCGCCTAGCATCGAGATCCCCGCGATGATCGAGCGCGCCCAGGTCGAGGTTGCCACGGGGTCCCCGATCGCGGACACATCAGGATTGAATAGATCGACGGCGGCGAGCTCCGCGAGCCTCGCGCCGGAGATCGCGTCGCGAAAGTCCGGGAAGCGGATCAATAAGGCGGTCACCGCGCCCATGGCGATGTAGTACAGGAGGACTCGCCCGAGGCCGCGATTGGAGGCGGACGGTGCTCTTGACTGGCTCATCGACAACTCCGAGTGGTGTGGGAGGGGGCTTGAAAGCGCCCTCTGGCATCGCATGATGCAGGACACTTGCGGTGCGCAGCAAGAATCTGCTGGTAATGTAATCCGACGGATCGTACTCTTCGAGCGACCCCGATACGCGAGGAATGTCATGTCTGTGCGCGGCGCAGTTTTCACGTCCCTAGCCCTTCTGGTCGGCCTCTCCCCCGCGCTCTGGGCGCAGGACTTCGAATTGCCCTCGCCCGAGGAGTACGCTGAGCGCGCGGAAGTGGCCCAGAACGCCGCTCTGTTCCAAGCAGAGAAGGTCCTGCGGATCGCACTCCTGACCGACATCAAGTGGCTGCGCGACAAGCGTATCGACACGATGGAAGTCGACGGTACGCTCACCTTCGCAGGAACAGACGGAGCGCAAATCGAACAGACCATAGAGGTGCGTACGCGCGGCAACTTCCGGCTGGACAAGCGCAACTGCAACTTCCCGCCGCTCAGGCTCGATTTCCCCAAGAGGCAGATGGAAGGCACCGTTTTCGAAGGTCAGGACAAGCTCAAGTTGGTGACACCCTGCCACGACGGTCGCGACGACTTTCAACGGTACGTCTACCTGGAGTACCTGGTGTACAAGGCGTACCAACTGCTCACGCCCGCATCGTTCCGAGTCCGGCTCGTCGAGATCACGTACGAGGACATCAACGACGACTACGATGCGCGCACCAAGATCGGTTTTCTCATCGAGAGCGACGAGAACATGGCCGAGCGCAACCGGGCGGTCCACACCGACTACGACGACTTCGCTTACGGGCAGTTCCACCCGGCCCGCGTCGACGGCGACGGAGCCGTGCTCGTGGGGATGTTCAACTACATGATCGGCAACACGGACTGGTCGGCAGTCCGGGGGCACAACACGAAGCTGATGCGGACCCAGCCCGGGGAGTACTTGACTGTGCCGTACGACTTCGACTTCTCTGGGGCGGTCGACGCGCGCTACGCGTCGCCCGACCCATCGTTGACCGAGCAGCACCGGCTGCGACGGGTGACCGACCGGCTCTACCGCGGCCTTTGTCGATCCCAACTCGTGCGGGCAACGCTAGCGCCCATGTTCAATGCGCAGCGGGAAGCCCTCTGGGACTTGTACATTGGTTTCGAGCGGTTGGAGGAGGACCGGCGTGAGGACGCGCTGGAGTTCTACGAGGACTTCTACGAGACCCTCAACGACGAGCGTAAGTTCGAGCGTGAAGTGACGGACAAGTGCCGGACTTTACCCGGCTAGTGACGGGACCCGCTGATCGCACCCGACAGGCTAGGGCGCAAAGGGACATCGAGCACGGTCTTGCCGAGATGGTGGGCCTGGTGCAAGGCCTCATCGCCGACAGTGTCGTCTCCAGCGACGAAGCCGAACGCCTTGCAGAGTGGACGCGAGCGCACCCGGAAGTCGTGACCCGGTGGCCGGCCAACATCCTCTCTCGCAGGCTCGAGCGCATCTTCCTCGATGGTCGAGTGGACCGAAGAGAGCAGAAGCACCTGGGCGCCCTGCTCTCGCAGCTCGCCGACAACCCCGCCGGATACGTGGGCGGTTTTCCGCTCGCGACCGACGTGCCGCTCACCACACCAGAGCCGGACGTCGTCTTCGAAGGACAGACCTTCCTGTTTGCCGGCGAGATGGCATACGGCCCCGTCCACGCATGTGAGCACGAAATCACCGAGTTGGGCGGCACCTGCGAGCGCATCGTGAACCGCCGTACGGACTACGTGGTGATCGGTTCCATCGGGGCCGCCGATTGGTCTCAGAACTCGTTCGGTGACGTGCTCGACGAGGTGGTCCAGTACCGTGCGAGAGGGGTGCCGATCGCGGTCATCTCCGAAGAGCGCTGGACGGCGGCACTGCCGTAGCGTTCGACCCTCTCGAAACCTCGACAGGCCCAGTTTCGTTGTGCAGGGAAGCGGTCGGATCTACACTTGCGCGCGATTGGCAAGGAATACGCGCACTCCCACCCAGCGCATAGATGAAACCGACGAAAAAAACCTTGATTGGAGCCTCGATCATGCTCCTCGTAATAATCGTAATCGTCGGGTCCACCTTGGGTCGGGAAATCATGGCCGGCCGCCGGCCCGGACTGGTTTCGTTCGGGCTGATCCACTTCGCGGGCTACCTGTTCTTCATGCTCATGCCTGTCGAAGCCCTCGTTCCGTACTACCTCGCGGCCGGAAATTCGGCCCTCGTGTTGATCGGCCTGAGTGTCGTGACCGGCTTGCTCGCCCAAATGATCGACTATGGAATCGGGTACATTGTCAGCGAACGGGTCGTCGATACGCTGATTAGCCGAGCAAAGTTTGAGAAGTTCAAGACCACGTTCCACCGATGGGGAGGGTGGGCAATCTTCACGTTCAACCTCTTCCCCCTTTCGTCGCCGAACATGCTGTTGGTTTCGGGGATCATGCGGTACAACCGACTGAAGGCACTATCGATCAGCACGGGTGGGCTGTTGTTGAAGTACGTGGTGATCGTCTTGTTGACGGATGCCGTCGGATGAGCGAAGCATCGGTGTTGCAAACGGGCTAGCCTAGCAAGTGCCCCGCGCCCTCAGTCCGGGACCGCGTCCGCCTGCACGAGCACGTTCGATGACGCCGCGAAGAAAGGCACCTTCGGCCGCTCGGGAAGGCGGAGCTCCAGGAGGCGACTACCGTCGCTGATCCTTCCGAGCACACGCACGACCTCTGCCTCTCCCTCAATGCAGTGTACGCTCTCGCCCACGCGGGGGAGGCGTTCGGATCCGGCGTGCCAGCCCGGCCTTTCAACGGACTCGATCCGGATTCGCTCGAGGGGTACGCGAGCCATGTTGTTGGGAAGCATGGGTCAACGTCTCCTTCGCTGGCCTGGACTCCGAGGCGGCGGGCCCGCGTTCTGCAACTTGTGGCGATATGTGATACGTCCGCGCGACAGGTCGTACGGGGACAACTCCAGAGTGACCCTGTCGCCCACCAGCACGCGGATGCGGAACTTGGACATCTTGCCCGCGGCATATGCGAGAACGACGTGATCGTTCTGCAGTTGAACACGAAACTTCTGGTCGGGCAGCACCTCGGTCACCACGCCCTCTACTTCGATTGCTTCCTGCTTTGCCATTCGTTACCTCGGCCCGGTAACCAGAAGACGCTGCGCACTGGAACGTGAGAAGGCTAACGGAATCCATGGCGGCACCCTATAGCATGCTCCAGTAGCATGCTCCAGCTTCACGAACAGCTCGCCCAGAAACTCGCGCTGCTCGCCCTCAGCGCGTCTTCGAGATTCTCGGTGGTATCGGCGTCCTGGGCCACGCGGCTCCCGCGGGGCCCCTTGCGATCTTCTGTCCCCTGGCAACGTCCGCCTAAACCGCCAGCCGATCCAAGACATCGGTCCCCGCGGAGCGGACCGAGCCGGTCGAGCAGACGCGTCTAGGGCTCGGGGTCGATGAGGTCGTCGTGGACGGCAGGGAGGCTGAGCCGGAATGTGCTGCCTTCGCCGGGCACCGACTCGACCGTGACGTCACCGCCCATGCGGTCGGCGAACCTCTGCACGGTCGCGAGACCGACGCCGGTACCCGGGAAGTCACGCGGCCGTAGCTGCTCGAACGCGCGGAAGATTCTAGCTGCGTCCCCCTCGTCGATGCCGATCCCGTTGTCGCTGACCTCGAGGACCTTCCGCGCTCCTTCGTCCACTGCCCGCACGACCACCTCCGGACGCCGCTCGGCGGGGACGAACTTCACCGCGTTCGAGATGAGGTTCTGAACGGCGCGTATGAGCAGTTCGCGATCGGCGCGCACATCGCCCAGCGGCCCCGATACCGATACCTCCGCCTGGCGATCCTCGATCTGCGCCGCGAGCGAGTCCACGGCGGCGTGCACCGCTTCGTCGAGCGACACTTGGTCGGGACTGAGCGACGCGCCTCTGGCCCCGCTGAAGTCGAGCAGATCGTGGACGAACGTGTCCATCCTCCGGCAGGCGTCGATGATCCTCCGCAGGTACTCCGCTCCGTCCTCGTCTAGGTGCTCCCGATAATCGCTCCACAGGACCGAAAGGAACCCCCCCATCGTCACCAGGTGCGTGCGCAGGTCGTGTGAAACCGAGTATGAGAACGCCTCGAGCTCGCCCACGGCCTCCCGCAGCTCCCTCGTTCGCCGCTCCGCGAGCTCCCGCAGGCCACTGGTGTCGGACATATCGTGGATCGTCCCCTGATACTCGCGCACCTCCGTGCCGTCGAACCGCGCCACCGCTGACAGGAGGCACTCGCGGACCTCGCCGTCCTTCCTGACGACCCGGACCGGGAAGTCCTGAACGAAGCCGTCCTTCTTGATCATCGCGGTGTAACGCGCCCGATCTGCCGAATCCTCGTAGAGGTGCTCGATGTCCATGTCGAGCAACTCCGCCTTACCGTATCCGAGCGCATTCACGAACGCCTCGTTGACGTCGACCACACTACCCTCCGGTCCAGTCAGGTAGATGGGCTCACGCGATCGCTCGAACAGGATACGGTACCGTTCATCCGAGCCCCGCAGCGCTCGTTCTGCCCGACGCCAGTCCGTGAAGAGTCGGTCGAGGCGCACGCCGAGGTCTCGTAAGAGCCCGATGACACAACCCACGACGAGCACGAGCGCAGACGCCTCGCCACCCCCCTCCTGCACTACGATCGCCCAGCCCTGTTCCCCGACCATCGTCAGCAGGAGCGCGTTGACGGGTACGGTGACGAGACCCGTCAACAGTCCGCCCCACGCCCCGAAGAGCCACGCAAGGATCACGACGGGGAACATCGATAGCGCGGATACTCCCACGCCGCCTTCCTGATACAGAGGCGAGAACGCGAGCGCGTACACGCCTAACGAGATCGCCGCGAGCGTCACCCGCTTCGACATCGGCTCGATCGCCAGGCTGGCTCGAAACGCGCTCCGGCGTTGGTGAACCTTGGGCTGCTTGTCGCCGTCCGTGTGGCTCATGCGGTCCACCGCTCGACGATCTTCCTCACGATCTGGCCCAACGCCTCGAAGTCGGCCGGCTTGGTGTGGAAGGCCTTGGCACCCAGATCGAGCGCCCGGGCCATGTCGCCCGGATTCACGGACGACGTCATGACGACCACTGGCGGGGGCGGGGTCGGGAAGTGCTCCTGGGCGCGGATCCACTCCAACACGCCGAATCCGTCCATACCCGGCATGATCAGATCGAGAATGACCAAGTCAGGGTACGGATGGGACTGGCGGCTCTGGAACGGGGGGTCCCCGGTGAGATAGGCGACCCCCTCTTGACCGTCGCCGGCGACCCGAACGTCGATCTCCGGAAAGGCGCGCCGGACAGCAAGTCGAAGAAGCAGGGCGTGATCCAGGTTGTCCTCCACCACGAGGATGGTGCGATCTCGCGAAATCATCCGGCGGTCACCTTGTAGAAAACTGAACTGGTGCCGTGGGGGGGGACGATTCAAACATGTGCGCTCAGTGAGCCGAAGCCAAGGCTCGCGTTCCAGATCGGGGGCTTCCCTCCACGACGCACCGAGATCAGGAGCCATGCACCAACGCACCTTCGGTGGCTACCTTTTTCTTTTCCCTATCAGGGACCTTCAACTATGGTTGGGGCCCTGAACGAGTAGGGCCATGGCCATCCTTCACTGCGGCTGACAACAGGGCCAAGCTTAATGAACAGTCCTTCCGAGAATTCGCCAAAGCGCCTGCTCACGGCCGTCGCAGGACCGCCGACCATCCTGGCGTGGGTTGTGGGAATGTGCCTCGCGCTCGGCCCTTCCCGGGCAGAGTCCCAGACAGCGCCCACCCAGTCGGCTGAGTGGCGTCAGACCGCAGCCGCCGAGTACCTGGACGCCCGACAAGCCTGGTGGATGAATTGGCCGCGCGCGGCCCGCGACCACGGTACGTCCTGCGTCTCGTGTCATACGACGCTGCCGTATGCGCTGGCTCGTCCCGCGCTGCGCTCAGCTCTGGGGGAAACCGGCCCGCCTATTACCGAGGCACACATGCTGGAGGGCGTCAGGAAGCGAGTGGAGTTGTGGAACGAAATAGACCCGTTCTACCCGGATCAGACAGTGGGTCTTCCCAAGACCAGTGAGTCGAGGGGGACCGAAGCCATCCTGAACGCGCTCATACTGGCCAACCGGGACGCCCACGAGGGACAACTCACCAGCGACACACGACAGGCGTTCGACAATCTGTGGAAGCTTCAGTTCACTCGAGGAGAGGGGGCCGGTGTCTGGGCTTGGCTGTATTTCAATCTGGCTCCATGGGAGTCAGATGGGGCGGCCTATTTCGGAGCTGCACTCGCGGCGGTTGCGGTCGGAGTCGCGCCGAATGGCTATGCGACATCGGCTGGAATTCAGGAGCGTTTGGGGTTGCTCGTGGCGTATCTCAAGCAAGGTGCGGAAAACCGCTCACCGTTTGATCGGGTCATGCTGTTGTGGGCTTCGACCGAGCTCTCGGGGTTACTTACCCGGGATGAAAAGCAGTCCATCATCCGTGACGTCATGGGGCTGCAGACAAGCGACGGGGGCTGGAATCTCGCTTCCCTCGGACCGTGGGAACGGCGGGATGGACTCCCTCCCGATACCAAGAGCGATGGATACGCGACCGGGCTGCTCGCCTTCGTTCTGCAACAGGCCGGCGTGTCGCCCGCTCAGGAAAACCTGAGGGCGTCCCTCGACTGGTTGGTGAATAACCAGGACCCGATCAGCGGCGGGTGGCCCGCCTCCTCCCTCAACAGAGAAAGAGATCCGGAATCTGACACGGGGGGCCTCTTCATGTCCGACGCGGCCACAGGGTTCTCTGTACTGGCGCTAACGCAGGCGGACCGGTCCAACTGAGTGAGCACTGCTCTATCGCTTGTGAGGACTGGCAGGCTGGTCTCGTGCGAGGAACAGCCAGTCAGTGTGCTCCTCGTCGACGAGGTCGTTCACGTAGGTCACCGCCACGACCTGGACGACTTCGAACGCGGCGTGCAACGCGTCGACGAACGGAGAGCTCTCGGCATACGACCAGACGGCCAGGATCCCGCCCAGCGCCAGGTGGTGCTTCGCGCGGACTAGCCCGGACTCCGTGTAGAACGACTCGTTGCCCATCCCGAGATGATCCTGGGGTGAGTGGTCGATGTCGATGAGCACGATGTCCCAGTGTTCGTCAGCGCGCTCGCGGAGCGTCGCATAGGCGTCACCTTCGCGGACGTGCAACCTCGGATCCGCGAGCAGCTTCGCGGAAAGCGGAAGCAGGCCTTCCCGCAGAAAGCCGACAACCGCCCCGAAGAGCTCGATCACCTCGACGCGCCGTACGCGCTCCGATTGCAGCACGTTGGCCGCGGTGTAGCCGAGACCCAGCCCGCCCACGAGAACGGACAGGTCGTGCCCTCGGTGGCGCGCGAGCGCCTCATCCGCCAGCGCGCGCTCGGACACCGTGTTGTAGCTGCTCATCAGCAGCTGGTGATCGAGGGTGATCTCGGTGATCACGGTGCCGGGTCTGGAGAGGAGCTCTCGGCGGCGCAAGCATAGATAGCCAAGATGCGTCGTCTCGTAGGCGAGGACTTCGAGATTCAACGTCACCCGTACGGCTGTCCCTGCTACTCCTGACCCTAGCTCTCGATCGTGCTTTCCGGGTTGTTCCCGTACTCGGCCCACGAACCGTCGTAGTTGCGCACAGACGGATATCCCAGAAGCTCGCTCAGGACGAACCAGGTGTGGGCGCCTCGAATGCCGCTCTGGCAATACGTGATGATATCCTTGTCCGGAGCGAACCCGGCGCCACCGTACAACTCGGCCAACGCGTCGGCAGACTTGAAGGTGCCGTCCGGGGCGACCGCGGCGGTCCACTCTACGTTGATCGATCCTGGGATGTGGCCGCCTCTCGCGGCTCTGACGCTGCGGCCCAGGTGCTCCTCGGGACCCCGCGCGTCGCAGAACAGCGTCGACGGGTCGTCGGTGTGGTCCATCACGTACTGCCAGGTGGTCCGTATAGCGGGGTCCGCCGGACCGGCCTGGTAACTGGACGCTTCGGACTCCGGCGTCTCCGTGCTCAGCGCGCGTCCGTCAGCGACCCACCTCGGCTCCCCTCCGTTGTAGATGCGGACTTGCGCATGCCGGTAGTACTTCAACACCCAGTAGGCCCTCGCGGAAGGAAGATTGTTCCGATCGTCGTAGAGGACGACCGTTTGGTCCCGCTCGATACCGAGCGAGGACAGCGCCGCCGACACACCCTCTTCCGTCGCGATCTGGCCGCTGATGGGATCGTCGGGATTCGAGAGGAGGCCCATCGACAGGAAGGATGCTCCGGGGATGTGCCCCTCTCGGAATCCTTCGAGCCCCCCCCCGACGTCCACCAGGCGCACGTCGGCATCATTCATGTGCGCTTCTACCCAGTCCGTGTCGACTAGGACGTCCTTGGCGTAGGAGGCCGCGACGGTGTCAGCAACATCGCCCCCGCACGTGGCCGCGAGGGTTGCCAGCACCATCGCCAAGAGAGGCCTGGTCAGGATTCTTGCGTACGTCATGTCTCCTCCCTCGCTTGCGCGCGCGTGATGGTCAGGCGCCACTCGGAGACGCCGGTTTCTTCGATATCGGTGTGGTATCCCAAGCGGGCCGCCTGTGTCGGAATCGTGTCCAGCGCCGGAGCGTGATCCGTGACTACCTCGAGCGCGTCTTCGTGCTCGGGGAGCTTCTTCAGCGCACTCACGGTTAGCATCATCGGGTACGGGCAGATCTCCCCTCTCACATCCAGTTTCGTCGCTGGCATGGGTCTCCCTTCCCGGTCGCCTACGCGATCCGCCGTATTGCATGAGTGCCGATCCAAGCGCCGAGACCAAGGAATACGGCAAACACCCATCCGTTGATCGCCAGAGACGGGATCGCTGAAAAGAACGCACCAATCGTACAGCCCATGGCAAGGCCCGACCCGTATCCCATCATCAAGCCGCCGCCCAGGGACTGCGCATACCTCCTCGCGCGCTTTGGCGCTCGGATTTTAAACTCTCCCGCCCCGACCGCGGCGGCGAAAGAGCCGAAGAACATTCCACACACTAGAAAGAGCATGTGGTTGAAGAAGAGTCCGTTCGAGGGCACGAGAACGCAACCGGGTAGGAGCTCCACCCCAGCCAATGGTCCGGGAGACGCGCCGAAAACAGAAGTCGCTCCGATCGACCACCTAGACACCTCGCCCGTGAAGCCCCACGGCTCCTGAGCCGTGAAGAGGAGCACGTTCAGCGCGCCCAGCGCGGCGCCCGCTGGCAGGATCGGCCAGCCCCGCACGAACACGCTCCTTGTCACGTCCTTGAGGTGGCCGGTCACGCTGTCCGTCGGCTCTCCGCCGTGCCGCACCGGAGGCACCACCATGCCAGCCCGATGCTCCACGGACACCACGAGGACGTAGACAGCCGCCAGTGCCGACAACGTCACCACTAATGCGCCCGGATGGCCCAGCCAGTGGGGCATCCAGATTCGCGGCGCCGTGGATATGTGCACCTCCCACCACCAGTTCCACGAATACGCCGCCAGCAGCAATCCTCCCATCACCCCAGCGAAGGCGACCCACGACGCTAAGTATCCCTCTCCCATGCGGTACAAGCTGCCGGAGACGCATCCGCCGGCCAGGACCATGCCCACGCCGAAGAGAAGTCCGCCAAGCCCCGTGTGAATACCGAGCGGAAGCACGTTGGCCGAAGGGGGATAGATGCCCAGTGAGGTGAGGGGTACCTGTTGGCCCATCACGACACCGAAGCCCACGGAAGCCACCGCGAGGCCCAAGAGCACGCCCTTCATGTTGCGGGCGTAGCCGAGCAGGAAGATGTCGCGGAACGCCGACGCGAAGCAGAAGCGTGCCCGTTGAAGCACGAACCCGAACGCGAGCCCGAATGCCCAGAACATCGCGAACTCGGTGTCCGCGGTCCGCGCGACGATATACACCACAGCCGCAACAGCCCAGGCCGCCACTCCCATGGTCACTTTGCTAGGTGCGGAGCGGGCCGGGAGGCGCGCCACGGCATCAGTCGCCATCGTTTCCGCTTCGTGAGTTCCAGTCCTGCCACGATCCGTTGTAGAGCCGCACGCGGGGAAACCCAGCGTGGCGCAGCACCATGTATGTGTGAGCCGCGCGCATGCCCGACCGACAGTAGGTGACGATCTCCCGGTCCGGCGTGACTCCTAGCTTCGCCCACTCCGAGCGGAGCTCGTCGCTGTCTCGAGAGCACTCCCATGACCCAACCGGGACAGCGCGGAACCAGTCCCAACAGATCGCCCTCGGAAGGTGGCCCTCATCGAACTCCGTTTGAGCGCGCGTGTCGAGCAGGACGACGTCGTCGTGCATACCGTGCTTATGGAGCCAGTCGTAGTCGGCGCTCACGTCTGCCGTCAAGCGCGATTCGAAAGCGGGCGCGCCTTCCGGTCGGGCTCGCTCAGTGTGGCGGACCGTGGGTAGTCGCTCCTCCTGCCATCTGTCCCACCCACCGTTCACCACCGCGACGGACCTGTGTCCGTGGCGATGGAGGGCCCAAACCAGTCTCGCCGAGGCCAAGCCCCAATGAGCGTCGTAGCACACGACGGCGTCATCGTCGGAAAGCGTGAGTCGCTCCATGAGGGCGTCGAACTCATGAGCAGGCAGCAACACGTTCTCACACCCGTCCCGCGTCCGTCCGAGCTCGGCCAGCTCCACATGGACCGCGCCTGGGATATGCTCGTGTTCGTAGGCTTGCGCGTCGCGGAGGTCGACGATGCGCACCTGAGGATCATTCGCCTGCTTCTGTAGCCAGGCCGGATCGACGAGTAGACCTGGAAGTACCATTTCTCGGCGCAGTCCCGACACTTCGTATATCGCAGCTCCCACAGCCTGGAGTGACCCGGGCTCCCCAGCCCGTCCCGCCAGTCTATCGCTTGGCGACCGGCGCGAACACCCGCCGACCCCGCTGCGCTACCTCGGTAGGTGCTCTTTCGGGAACTTGGCCACAACGGTGTAGATCGGGTCGACGATGTTGGCCACGGTGTTCTCGCCGAGTTGCCCCACGAGCATGTACGCGTCCCACTTTCCGAAGCCGTAGTCGGCGACGAGCCACTCGATCAACTCGACGTGCGCCAAGCGAAAGGCATCGATGAGAGGCCGTGCGCTTCCGGCGACCATGATGTGGGTGTCGTCCTCGAAGCGCGGCCACGCGATCGTCTGATTCTTGATGAGATCGATGCGCAGCGTGACGTCCATCGACGTTTCGAGCCCGGTGCCGTTCACTTCACCCTCACCCTGCCTGGCGTGCCCGTCACCGAAATAGAAGTAGGCGCCGTCGTTGAAGATCGGCAGATAGACAGTCGTGCCTTCCCTTACCTCCGGCGCATCCATGTTGCCGCCGAAGTTACCTGGCCAGAGGCCGGTGAATGCCTCGCCATCCGCCGGCGCCACGGACAGTCGGCCGAGCATCGGCCTCAGCTCGACGGTGATCTGGCTCATCTCCGAGTCGGGGAGATCGACCGTGCCGGTCAGCGCGTCGGTGTCGAGCCTCCACTCGTACCGGCGAGCGTCGATCGGGTCGTTGAGCAAGCGCAATCGACTGTCGGTGGCGAGACCCCCGAAGTCGGTATAGAGCTGCGCGGCCGCCAGGTCGTGGTTCGGTCGCACACGAATCACTTCGATGACCAAGACGTCGTTGGTGGTAGCGCCCTCTATGTAGAACGGGCCGACCTCACCGGGGAAGGCACCGCCGCCCGGATCGTAGTAGGCGCCGTGGTTGGTCCGCGAGACGAGCACGGTGCCCGGCTGAATCGTCGCGACCGGTTCGCGTACAGCGACGGTTGCATATGCGACGGTCGGTTCGAAGCGTAATGTGTCTTGGGCGGCCAAGGGCGGGCCGACGAACATGGCGACGGCGATCAGCAGCGTCGAGCGAATACCCACGTGGACCTCCGAGACGGGGTGGATCGGTGTGCCCCCCAATGTGAGGTCTGAAGAGGCGCGGCGGGAGTCCGCTGCCCAGGAAAGTTCCGCCAGCTCCTACCTACTATTACTCCGAGGTTGCTGGCTATTCACCCCAGCGAGCACGCACGGCGGGACGCCCACTCCCTGCCCGCCCCGTCACACGACCGTCCTCGTAGACCACCTCACCGCGCCGGATCGTCATCACGGGCCAGCCAGTGAGCGCCCAGTCCTGAAACGGCGTGTAGTCGGAGTTCGACGGATCGTCGGATGCATCCACGACATGCGTGAGGTTCGGATCGAGGATCATCACGTCGCCAAACGAACCTTCGCGAATCACACCGCGGTCCGGATACAGACCGAAGGACTTGGCGGCCCCGGTCGACGTCACTTCCACATAGCGTTCGACGGAGATGCGTCCCCTGCGTACCCCTTCCGAAAAGAGTACGGGACGCACGAAGCGCAGGTCGCTCACGCCCGGGCGCAGGCGCCCCACGTTGAGCTCAGGGTCCATCTTCTGGGCACGGGTCCACGGTGCGTGGTCCGTGGCGAGCATGTCGATTCGCCCGTCGCGCAGCCCCTGCCACATCGCCTCTACGTCGCTCGCGGGACGGAGCGGTGGCTGCCCGACGTAGAGCGGGCCATCGGGTCCGCGCAGCCATTCGTCCGTGAAGTACAGGTAGAGCGGACGCGTCTCGACGGTGAGGGGCAGTGCTCCGAACGCCGGATCGCGAGCTGCATCGAGCGACCTCGCAGACGACAGGTGCACGAAGTGCATCGGTGCTCCCGTGTGCGCGCACAGCGCGACGGCGTCCTGGGTAGCGGCGATCTCGGCCAACTCGGGCCTGCTTTCCGCGTAGTGGGCCAGCGACGTTCGGCCCTGAGCCCGCAGGCGCGTGAGTGCTGCATTCAGGATCGCGCTGTCCTCGCAGTGCATGAGCGTCACGACACCGGCGTCACGGGCCGCTTCCAGGACGTCGATGACCTCGCGCCGACGCGCGCCGAAGTCATCACGGGTCATGAAGATCTTGTGGCTCGGCTGGCCGCGCGCCGCGAACTCGGGCATCATGGCCGCGAACTCCGGCGTCGGAGGCCAGCTCGATGCGTGGAAGAAGACGTCACCGACTGCCATCTTCGGGACCTCGGCGAGCCAACGATCCATCGCCTCGACGGCGTTCTCATCACCCTGTGCGTACGCAAACGTGCCCACGGTCGTGATGCCCCCGGCCAGGGCGGCCGACGTACCGGTCGTGAGATCGTCGATGAAGTTGCCCTGCAGGTGCGCATGTGGATCGATTCCCCCCGGCATCACGAGATGTCCGGCGGCGTCCACGACCCGCGTGCCGGGCCCAGCGGCAAGGCCGGAACCGATCTCCGTGATTCGCTCTCCCACGATGCGGACGTCGGCAAGACGGCTGCCGTCGGCGTTGACCACCCGGCCGCCCCGCAGGAGGATATCGGGTGCCGGCTGTCTGGACGCCACCCGATCGCCATACGGCCGCGAAGTCCTTACGGCTGCGAGGACCGGGGACACTCGGGTGGCCAGGCCGGCGGCGGCCGCGGCGGCCGTGCGGATCGCATCACGTCGATTCATGCTAGCCGCGTGGAAAAGGTCATCGGAACGGCGAGGAGACACGGGGAGCGGAGCGATGGGCGCGGATCATGGGACGAATGTCCGGGCCGCAAGACGGGCGGACAAGCCAGCTTCCGGCGCCCTTCTCCACGCCTGTCAATGCCGAGACCGGTAGCGCTAAACCAACGCGCCCGTTCCGGCTCCGGCCGCGCTTAGCCGACGACGGTAGCCTCACCCCGCGCCACCGCTGTACCAGACACGGAAGATCCGATTGCCCCCGTCGTCGGAGATCAGCAGTGAGCCGTCCGCGGACTGCAGTACATCGACCGGGCGACCCCACACCTCCTTCTCTTCGTCGTCCCTGACGATGAATCCGGTCAGAAAGTCCTCCGGCGGTCCCGAGGGCCTCCCGTTCTCAAACGGGATGCGCACGAGCGAGTACCCGACGAGATACGGGCGGTTGACAGACCCGTGCAGCGCAACGAACGCGCTGTTCCGGTACGCTTCGGGAAACAGCTCGCCGGTGTAGAAGGCCAATCCCATCGGGGCGGCGTGGGCGGGGAGGAGCACATCAGGAACGATCGTCCTCTCGACAAGATCCGGTCGCGCTCCGTTGAGGAGTGGCTCGGGGTTAGGACCGATATAGGCATACGGCCAGCCGTAGAAGCCGCCGTCCACCACCGATGTCACGTAGTCGGGAGCAAGCTCATCCCCCAAGTGGTCTCGCTCGTGCACCGCGGTCCACAGAGTGCTCGATTCCGGGTAGAACGCGAGGGCCACCGGGTTTCGTAGGCCCCCGGCGAGTACCCGATGTCCTGAGCCATCCGCGTCGTATTCGTTGATCGCGGCCCTCCGGGGATCGGTGCCGGGCTTGGCATTCGTCGCGGAGCCCACCGCGACATACATCTTTCCCCCGTCCGGTGCGAAGATCAGATTCCGCGTCCAGTGGCGGAAACCACCCGTTGGGTCATCGGACTCCTCGATCATCTCCACCCGCCTGACGTCGATGCCGAGGCGCTCCGCCCGCGTCCGGCTAACGTCGATGCCGAGGCGCTCCGCCGTGTCGTGATCGAGCGCGTCACTGCCGACCGGGAGGTCCACGACGTGCTCTGGTACTCCTTGCGCCCGAAGCTGTCCCGGGGCGTATGGGAAGCGCACGACGGCATCGTTGTTCCCGACGTACAGGAACCCATCGAGGAACGCCATGCCGAACGGTCTGTCCAGCGCCGTGGCGAACGTCTCGCGGCGTTCTGCAACGCCGTCGCCGTCCCCGTCTCGGAGGAGCAGTATCTCCCCGGAGCGGCTCTCGGCGACGAAGATGTCTCCGTTCGGAGCGAGGGCCATTCGGCGCGGGTTTGAGAGCCCGTCGGCGAATACGCTCACTTCGAATCCCATCGGAACGGACAGCCTAGCGTCGGCTGGCCGCTCCACGATCGTTGGACGGGCCCGGTTCCACTCGGTTTCGAAGGGCTCGGGAAGCTGCTGGACCGACAGGACCAGCAGCACAGCGATGACAGACATACGGGGCGACTCCTTCGAGCTCGGGTGTCATGCGATCATACGAGCGAGGGCGCGGATGGGCCAGGTGGTCAGGCCGCCGAGGGCGTGTCCCGAGTCGGTACGACGACCCGCGGGCGGCCGTCGCCGGAGGGTCCAATTGAGCACCGTCACGACGGTCGCGCACCGCACGGGTGGGCTTCGTGAGCGTGATCATGGCCGTCGGCGCTCTTCGCGCGCTGGGGCTGCCGCCGGTGTTGCTGTAGGATCTCGCGCTCTGCTGACCCCCGCCGCATCTTGGGGTCCATGCCCGACCCCATCACCCGCCTGAACACAGCCCTAGAGGGCCGCTACCGCATCGAGCGTGAGCTTGGCGAGAGCGGGATGGCGACCGTCTACGCGTAGGATCGTAGACTTCCGTGCTAGATGACGCTGTGCCGGAGGCTTGCCTTCCTGACCCCCTCCGGCGTTTCCTAGAGCTTTACGGAGCGAGTCGCTTCTGGGACAGCCACGAGGCTTTGGAAGAGGCGTGGCGCGAGAGCGGGAGCGATTTCTATCAGGGCCTGATCCTCTATGCCAGCGCCTGGGTTCACTGGGAGCGTAGGAACGCTCATGGTGTGCGGGCTCAGCTCAAGAAAACCTTGGGACGTCTGGACGCCTATCCAGTCTCCTACCTCGGGCTCGACGTTGCCGAACTGCGCGCCCACTGCGTTGCGGTACGGCAGGAAGTGGCCGGGAACCCCGATAGCTGGCCCGACCGTGTCGCGGCCTTGCCGCTCTCCACCGCTGTGAGTCGGCTCCGGGGCGACGAGGTGGAGCTTGAGGACTGACCACAGTGACCCGCCAGATCCCCTGGCTTCGCGTCTTCGTGGAAGGCGTGGTGATCGTCGGCGGTAGGGAGTCCGGGGAAACGGCACGCGCTAGAAACGGGCCGGACACCGCGGTTATCACCGTTGTTTTTTCCCAAACCATTAAGCCCAGCCGAAGCGCGCTGGATCTTCCACACCCAAACAGGGTGGGCACGGTCGTTCTCACGGTGTTTTTCCTAAATCATCAACAACCTCGGTTCTGTCGAGCGTAGTGATCGTGTGGGTGCGCACGATGAAAGCGGGCACGGCGCGGGAGTTTCGCGGTTGTTTTCCTAAATCATCAGGACTGGCACGACGGGCTCAGGCCCCCAACCGGGAGTGATGTTGGTCGAGGCGTAGGCGAGTGAGTGGCAGGAGCGGCAGGCGAAATTGGGGAAAGCGTGGAGTACCGCGACCCGACTCAGGCAAAGGGGGCAGTAGAGCCAGACGCGCCTACCCCCGAAGTGGCACGGCGTCCAAGTCATGCACAACTGGTCAGCAACGGTGAACGTGGCCCCGGCCGGTTGATGGACGGTTCGGATCTCATCCTCGTGGCGGCTCAACTCAGCCGCACTCCCATCGCTCCACTCGATCCGGTGAGCGCCCTCTAGAAGCCCCGCTCGTTGCAACTCACGCACGTCGAGGCGTGGATACTCTTCGATCAAGGGGCGACCGAATCCATTAGCCCATTGGGCAAAGCACCAATGTTGGGGCGCCGAGATAAATGGGCCCACGTCAGGCTTCAAGGCGGATGTCCTTGGCCTTGCGACACCTGTGGCACTTGGGATGATCTGGATCTATGCCTTGTTCCTGGGTGAGACAGGCGCCCGCTCGATGTCTGAGGCGCTATGGGTCCGGTGGGAAGACGTAGACCTTACCGAAGGCTGGATCAGGATTGTGCAGGGTCGCGACCAACATCGCACCAAAACGGGCAGGGGTCGCGACGTGCCGATGACCAAGCGGCTGCACAAGGCGATACGCCAGCACTTCGCGAAATACCGTTTCCACGAATACGAGCGGCGAGATGGCGACCAGACGATTGTCGTCCGTTCACCGTGGGTCTTCCACCATCTCGTCCGCCGTCGCAAGGCAGAGGCGGGCTCGCGGTTCTACAGCCTTCACCGGAGTTTGAAGGCTGCGGCAAGGGAGGCGGGCATCGAGTCCGGTGGCGGTTGCACGATCTTCGGCACCGTCGTGCGACGACGTGGATCGCCGCCGGCAAGAGTCCGGTGAAGGTGCAACAGGTCCTCGGCCATTCGTCCATCCAAACGACGATGAAGTACACGCATCTGGTGAAGGATCACCTGCGTGCGCTGGTCGAGGATGGCATCGAGGACATGCGTGTTGGGTGAGGGTTTATCGACCCGATCCCCCCAAGAATCCCCCCAAAACGAAAAACAAGGGCTCCCGGTCAGCCGGAAGCCCTTTGTTTCTCAAGAGGCGCCGCCCGGATTCGAACCGGGGATAGAGGATTTGCAGTCCTCTGCCTTACCACTTGGCCACGGCGCCATGCACGACGGGGAGCGGACAGCTTTGGCTGCCGCCCCCCGATGCCAGAGCGGGAAACCGGACTCGAACCGGCGACCCCAACCTTGGCAAGGTTGTGCTCTACCAACTGAGCTATTCCCGCGCATTTACGGTACCGAACCTAGAAGAAACATTTGGGGTGGTCAATGGCTCCAAGGGGGAGGGAACCGAGTTCCTCGATAGCCCGTAAACCCTTATGTTACGCGGCCAATCAGCCCCATGGGTCTCGGACTGGACCCACTCCCCAATAAGCGATCCGCATGCGCCGTACGCTGGCTCTCGCCCTGGTGCTACTGGCCCTCTCACGGGGGGACGCAGTGGCCCAGGTCTCCGACGAAACCCTGGTGCCCCAGGGTCGCCTGAGACTCCAGTTCAACCCCTCGTTCACCGCCTGGGACCGTCGGTTCGGCAAACACACCGAAGGTGGCGCGCTCGTTTCTGGTGAAGAGGCCCTGGGATCGGACCTCACTGACGAATCTGGAGCCGCGCTCTTCCCCGCCGTCGCCGATCTGGAGAACCATCTGCGGGCACTCTCGGGGAACGGCACATACTCCGGAGTGCTCGGAGCGACGAGTGGCCGCGTGAGCCAGGACGTGACGCGCATCGACCTCGGAGCCCACGTGGGCGTATTCGATTGGCTCACGATCGGTGTCGTGGTCCCCTTGGTGAAGACACACACGTCCGTGGACGTCGCGGTGCGGCAGAACGGCGTGGGCAGCGACCTCGGCATCAACCCGACCGTCTCGGAGACGAACGCGGTACAGAGCTTCCTCGACGGGCTATCTGGCGCGCAGGCATCGTCGCTGGCTCGAGCCGAAACGCTGTGCTCGGCGGATCCGGCGACCGGAGCATGTTCCGCGGCGCAGTCACTCGCCAGTCGGGTCGGTCTTTTCTCTGACTCCTCTGAAGGAGCCTACTTCGCCTCGGCGTTCTTTCCCGTGCAAGGCAGCTCGATCGCGCAGTCGCTGGCCGACGCGGTGACTGCGCTCGACGGCGAGCTCGTCGACGCCGGCCTCGGCGGGATCGGCGCTCCGATGGTGTTCGCGACCGAGCTGCTCACCGAGCAGTCGCTCGTCGACGCACCCTCAGCGGGTGCGTTCGGTATCGACGGCTCCCCTCTGCAAGGGCTCAACTCCCTGTGGGTGCTGGGGGATGTGGAGCTGTCCGCGCTCGGCCGTCTTCTGGATGGAGAAGTACGCGACTCGAGCTCGGTCACACCGCGCGTGAGCTATTCTCTCGCTGCTGGCGTGCTCGCCCGGCTCGGCACGGGCTCCGTCGATGCGCACGACATCTTCCTCGACGTCGGGACCGGCGATGGCCAAATGGACATCGAAGCGCGCGTGCTCGCCTTCCTCGGTCTCGGTGACCGGGTCGGCATCCACCTCGGGCTTCGCTACGGGGTGCAACAGTCCCTGAGCCTGCTACGGAGAGTCGCGCCAAGGGAGCTCGTGATGCCGCCGGCCAACACACTCCGGGCGGTACGTTGGACGCCGGCCTCGTACATCGGTGTCGACGTCGAGCCGGTGTGGCGGTTGTCACCCGAGCTCTCTGCGTCGGCGAGCTATCGGCTTTACTCGAAGGGCATCGATTCCTATGCGATCCTGGGCGACGAAGTTGAAGGGAGCCCCCAGGTAGACATCACCGACCTCGAACGGGAGAGCGGCGCAACGGTCCACCGTGCGGGACTCGGCCTGCGATACTCGACCGTCGAGCCATGGAGGGTGGGCGAAGCGTCGCGACCGCTCGAGCTACACGTCCGGGTCGTCTCCTCTATCACCGGCAGCGGAGGACACACGCCTGTGGCGACGACGGTCGAGTTCGGAATCCGACTCTTCCGGGGAATATGGGGTGGACCCTAGGCGCCAAGCAGCTCGCGGGCGTGCTCGCGGGAGGTCGGCGATTCGGGGTCCCCCCCCAGCATGCGGGCGATCTCTTGCACTCGCGCCTCCCCCGCCAGCAGGGTTACGGCCGCAGTAGTGCCGAGTAGGTCCTGCGCCTTCTCCACCAGTATGTGTGCGCGGGCCCGGGACGCCACCTGCGCGAGATGCGTGACGACGAAGACCTGATGCCGCTCGGCGACGTCCGCCAGCTTCCTCGCCACGGCCGACGCCACCACACCGCCGACGCCGGCGTCGATCTCGTCGAAGACGAGTACCGGCACACGATCCACGTCTGCCAAGATCGCCTTCAAGGCGAGCATCACCCGTGAGAGCTCCCCGCCGCTCGCGATGTGGGCAAGCGGCATCGCGTCGAAACCCACATTGGTGGAAACCAGGAATTCAACGCTCTCGGAACCACCGCTGCCAGTCGCCCCATGCGCGCGCAGCGCGACCTCGAAGATGGCGGACACGAGCCCGAGCTCGGGAAGAGTCTCGCATACCGCGGCCGCGAGCCGAGCCGAGCCCTTCAGCCTCAGAGCGCTGAGCCGAGCCGCTTCCTCTTCGAGCTCCCGTCCCGTGACCTCGATCCGCTGACGCAGGAGCTCCAGGTCATGATCCGAGTCGCCCAGCTCCGCCAACTCGGTCCTCACCCCCTGCGCCGCCGCGAGCACGTCGGCCAACTCCGGGCCGTACTTCCGCTTCAGACGAAAGATCACATCGAGGCGCGTCCGCACTTCCGCAAGCCGGCGCGGATCGTGATCGACGCCCTGAGCGTAGTCGCCCACGTGCCGCCCGACATCGGATACCGCATGCGCGGCATCCTGCAGCTCGGAGAGTTGGTCTTGCAACGAAGGATCGTAGCTCGCGAGCTGCTCCAGGAGCTTCAGCATGGCCGCCATGCGGTCGGCCACCGAATCATCGGCGCCGTATAGCGTCTCGTAGATCGAGCCAGCGCCTCGCGCCAGCTCCTCGGCGTGCTCGTGCCGTCCAGCTTCCCCCGCGAGCTCCGCATCCTCGCCCGGTCTCAACGCGGCCTCGTCGATCTCGGCGAGCTGGAAGTGCAGGAAGTCTGAGCGGGTCTCGATCTCGCGCACACGTTCCTCTAGGTCTTCCAGTTCGCGCTTCAGCGCCTGTCTCGTGCCGTATAGAGTGGCCACTTTATCAGCCGAGTCTTGTGCGCCGGCATACGCGTCGAGAAGCGCCCGCTGATCGCGCGGCCGCAGCAGGGTCTGATGTTCATGTTGACCGTGTAGGTCCACCAGCGTGGAGCCGAGGCTGCCGACGACACCGGCGCTCGCCGGCGAGCCGTTCACCCACGCCCGATTGCGCCCCTCGGCCGCCACTTCGCGGCGCAGGATCATCAGACCGTCCTCGAGCCGGAATCCGCTTTCCTCTAGCTCAGCCTCTATGTCCGGCCGATCGCTGACGTCGAAGACCGCTTCCACCGTGGCGCGGTCGGCACCCTTCCTGACCACGCCCGAAGAGGCTCGCTCGCCGAGCAGGAGAGACAGCGCCCCCACGATGATAGACTTGCCCGCACCGGTCTCTCCCGTGAGGACGTTCAGGCCGTCCGAGAGCTCCAGGGTGAGATCCTCCACGACGGCGTAGTCACGGATGCGCAGCTCTAGCAACATTCCTACGCGCGCTCCGGTGGACGCGCCGCCCAGTTCAGCTTGGTTCGCATCGTTCGGAAGAACGTTTGCCCGGGTAGACGAACGAGCGAGACCGTATGCTGCCCGCGCCGCACCACGACTGAGTCGTCCACACCCACGGCACACTCTACCTGCCCGTCGACCGTGAGTTGAAGCTCGTGGGAGTGGCCGATGGCCCGGACCGTGACTTCCTCGTGCGCGGGAATGACCAGGGGACGCACGGCGAGCGAGTGCGGACAGATGGCGGTGACCACGATGCACTCGACCTCGGGCACGATGATCGGCCCCCCGGCGGACAATGAGTAGGCGGTCGATCCAGTCGGACTGGCCAAGATCACTCCATCCGCTGAAATGCTGCCGATGTCCTCGCGGCCTTCCGTGCGACCGACCGAAAGGTTCAACGGTGTCACACGAGCCGCGCCCGAAGTGTGGATGACGATGTCGTTGAGCGCGTGAAACGGCCCCACCCGGTCGCCGTCCGCACGCTGGAGCGTCGCCTGGAGAGTGAAGCGACGATCGAGCACAGCCGCCCCATCCAAAACCTCGGTGAGGTGCTTCTCGAGATTGTGTTCGGGGGCCGCGGTCAAGAAGCCCAGACGCCCTAGGTTGACCCCGAACACGGGCACGTCGGCGCCCATTGCGAGGCGTGCCGCGCGCAGCATCGTGCCGTCCCCACCGAGCGCGAGCAGCAGGTCGACCGGCGCGTGCTGCTTATCCAAGAGCTTCGCTCCAGCCGGCGCATGCGGGTTGCCCTCCTCGAACATCAACTCGAGGCCGCGTGCTTCGCAGAATGTCAGCAGGCGCTCGACCACCGCCGGGGCCTCCGGGCTCGTCCGGTTGAGGACGACGCCGAGGCGGCGAATGGATCTGCTCAGCGCCTGACCTCCCGAGCCCTTCACGCTCCCACGGTACTGTGGGAGGCCACGGTGCTGTGGGAGGCGGAGGCGACGAGGTCCCTCGCTCGAGCCGCGATGCCATCCACATGCAAAGCGATGGCGGCTAGCAGTTCATCGCGAGCGCCGTGTTCGATGAACCCGTCGGGCATGCCCATCGAGGATACGCGCGGTGTCGTCGCCAACTCCAGATCATGGATCTCGCGCGCCATGAACGCCCCAAAGCCGTTGGAGATCTGCCCTTCTTCGACAGTCAGCACCGCCGGATGCCCACGCACCATCTGCTCGAACAACGGTCGGTCGTACGGCTTCAAGAAGCGGCAATTCACGACGGTACAGTGAATACTCTCGGCGTCCAACGCCTCTGCAGCGGCCACCGACGGCAGCACCATCGTGCCTGTCGCGAGGATCACGCAGTCCCCGCCGCTACGGATAACCTCCCAGGTGTAGGGCGCGATCCGCTCGATGTCATCGAGGTCTGGCACCTCCTGCGGCACTGCGGCCCGGGGCCAGCGCACACTCCACGGGCCGTCGTTCTTTTCCGTGGCAAGACGGAGCAGAGCGAGCATCTCGCTGCCGTTCTTCGGGGCCGTCACCGTCATGCCCGGAATGCATAGCATGTACGCGATGTCGAGCCCTCCGTGGTGGGTCGGACCATCCTCGCCGGCGATACCGGCCCGGTCCATGCCGAATACCACCGGCAGTCGTTGAAGCGCCACGTCGTGCACGATGTTGTCGAAGGCGCGCTGCAGAAACGTGGAGTAGATGGCGACGATGGGCTTCACACCCTGCGTCGCCAGGCCGGCGGCGAACGTCACCCCGTGGCCCTCGGCGATGCCCACGTCGAAGTAGCGATCTGGGTGGGCTTCCGAGAACGCGTCTGTAGACGTGCCATCGGGCATCGCCGCAGTGATCGCCACAACCTGCGGGTCTGCGTTCGCTAGTTCGATGAGCCCCTTGCCGAACACCTTCTGGTATCGTGGGAGGCCCCCGCCCTTCTTGGTGCCCTGGCCAGTGGCTTTGTCGAACGGAGACGCCGCGTGCCACGTCCATGGATCGTCTTCGGCCTTCGTATAGCCCTTCCCCTTCTTGGTGATCACATGCACGAGGATGGTGCGCTTCATGTCCTTCACGCGCGAGAAGGTGTCGATCAGAGCGTTGACGTTGTGGCCGTCGATCGGACCCACGTACCGGAAGCCGAGCTCCTCGAATATCAGCCCCGGAGTGAGCAGATGTTTTGCGCTCTCCTCCAAACGACCCACCATCTTCTCCATGGCGATCGGCGTCCTGTTCAGGAGGTCCTTCACGAGGTTGCGCGCCTTGTTGTAGGCCGGGTTCGTGATCATCCCCGTCAGGTACTTGTTCATGGCGCCGACGGCAGGCCCAATCGACATGTCGTTGTCGTTGAGCACGACCACGAAGTCTCGCTTGGTGTGGCCCGCGTTGTTGAGCGCCTCATACGCGAGCCCACATGTCATCGCTCCGTCGCCGATCACCGCTAGGACGTTGAAGTCCTCACCCGCGAGGTCGCGCCCCACGGCCATCCCCCACGCGGCCGATATCGAAGTCGCGGCATGGCCGGCTCCGAACGCGTCGTACTCCGATTCGTCGCGGCGCAGGAACGGCGCGAGACCACCCCGTGTGCGGATCGTCGGCAGGTCCTGGTTGCGACCCGTCAGCATCTTGTGGATGTACGCCTGATGTCCGGTGTCCCACACGATCTGATCTCGCGGAGTATCGTAGACGTAGTGCAACGCGACCGTGAGCTCAGCGACACCCAGGCTGGCCCCGAAGTGCCCCCCCTTCTCCGACACCACGTCGATGTGCCGAGCACGCACCTCGTCGACGAGCTGCTCGAGCTCGTCGCGCCCCAGGCGCCGGAGGTCCTCCGGATATTTGACACGATCCAGCAGCGGCACCGGACCCGCTCCTTGTCAGATGTTCGGCTGTGATGAAAGAAGATACCCGCACGGACCGTGCCGAACAGGTTGTCCCACGTCTATTTATCCCGCTCCACGACGTAGAGCGCCAACGAGTTCAGAGCCGGCGCGTCGATACCCCCGGAGCTAAGCGCCTCCAGCGCATCGTCTACGTGCGCTCGGGCCCGGTTGCGCGCTTCCTCCAGCCCGTAGAGACCTACGTAGGTCGACTTGTCGAGCTCAGCGTCACTGGGCCGCTTGCCCAGCGTCTCGGCCGATTGCGTGGCGTCGAGCACGTCGTCCGCGATCTGGAACGCAAGCCCGATCGATGCGCCGTACCTCCTCAGCGCTTCGACGACGTGATCGCTTCCTCGCGCGGCTCTAGCGCCGACCACGAGGGACGCCATGAGCAGAGCGCCGGTCTTACGTCGATACAGTCCGTTCAGCTCGTCGAGCCCCAAGCACTCACCCTCACCCTCCAGGTCGAGCCACTGCCCACCGATCATTCCGCCCGCGCCGGCAGCCTCCATCAGCTCGCGGGCAACGTCGATAGCGCCCTCCGGTCCGCACTCCAACTGCGCCGCCGAAGAAAGCGCCTGTAGTGCTGCCGCGGGAATAAGCGCGGCTCCGGCCCTAGAGGTTACGTCTTCGCCATGATCGACGTGCGTCGTGGGGCGTCCCCTCCTGAGTTCCGCGTCGTCCATACACGGGAGGTCATCGTGCATCAGTGAGTAGGCGTGGATCAGCTCCAGGGAGACCGCCAGGGGATAGATCAAGCCGTTCGCCGTCCCCCCACTGGCTCGATACGCGGTAGTGCAGAGAATAGGTCGGAGTCGTTTGCCTCCGCTCATGACACCATGACGGATCGCTGCCCCTATATCCGCGCCGGTCTCCGACTCCAACCGGGAGATGACGCTTTCCAGTGCGGCCTCCACCTTCGGCTTCTCCCGGGCGAAGTAGCTCGCAAGACCGAAGTCGCTCACAGCTCGTCTACATCCACTTTCCGGGTTTTGTCCCCAGCGAGTAACTCCTCCACGCGTAGCTGCGTTTCGGAGAGCACCCTCTCGGCTTCACGCACGTGCCCGATCCCCTCCTCGAAGAGCTCGAGGGCCTGCTCGAGGGGGACTTCGTCGGACTCGAGTCGAGTCAGGATCAGTTCCAGGCGCGTAATCCGCTCCTCCAGCGAGACCGAATCGCTGCTCGGGGCATCGCGTTCGGTTTCGTCGCTCACCTTGGATAGACCTCTCTGATCTCGAGCGCCTCACAGGACACTTCACCGTCCCGAACGCGCAGCTCGAACGGTTGGCCCGGTGCGAAGTCCTGCACCGAGCGAAGGACCGACCCGGTTTCAGAACGTGCGACCGAGTAGCCTCGCTGCAACGTAGCGAGCGGTGAGAGCGCGTCTAGTTTGCCCGCGGCCGCCGCGATGCTCAGGCGCCGCCGTTCCAACGCGGACAGTATGCCCCGTTCGATCCGGACCGTGGCGCGGTCGACGGTCTGCTGGACCGGCATGATCCTGCGCTCCATCCGGAGTCCCAAGCTCACCAGTCCTTCCCGCAACCCGGATCGGCGCCTTTGCATGGTGCCCTGCAGCCCCTGCGCGAGGCGCGAAGGCATCTGTCGGAGTCCGTCCATGAGAACGGCGGCGTCGGGCACGACCGCTTCCGCGGCGGCCGACGGAGTGGGAGCTCGGAGATCCGCTACCAGGTCCGCGATCGTCACGTCGATCTCGTGGCCCACGCCCGAAACTACGGGCATCGCACACGCCACAATCGCCCGCGCCACCGGCTCCTCGTTGAAAGCCCACAGATCCTCCACGGAGCCGCCGCCGCGACTCACGATGATGACGTCGGGCTTACCCGTAGCGGCGAGGGCCTGAAGCGCGCGCGCGATGTCGGCTGAGGCGCCTTCCCCCTGAACGCGCGTAGCGCCGAGCAGCACGCGAACCCAGGGCGCACGTCGACGCAACACCGACACGATGTCACGCAGCGCAGCGCCGCTCGACGACGTGACGACTCCCACCACGTTGGGATAGCGCGGCAGCGCCCGCTTGCGCGTCGGTTCGAGGAGGCCCTCGGCCTCCAGCTTGATCCGCAACTTCTCGAAGGCGAGCCTCCACAGCCCCTCGGCACCTTCCGCCTCGATGCGAGAAGCCACCAACTGGTACTCGCCGCGAGCCTCGTACAGCGTCAGTGACCCGAGTGCGCGGATCTTCATGCCCTCTTCGGGATCGGTCGGTAGCTGTTGGGCTTCGCGATTGAACATCACGCAGCGCATCTGTGCACTATCGTCCCTCAGGGTGAAGTAGCAGTGGCCCGGACGCGACCGTGTCCAGCTCCCCACTTCACCGCCGATCCAGAGGGGATCTACGCTGTCCTCGAGCAGTGACCGTACCGCACGATTGACCTGCGAGACAGACCAGACCTTGGGTTCGTCCACGATTCCTAGCCGGCGGTGAGCCGAGCCGACTTCACGGTGTTGCTGAGCAGCATGGTGATCGTCATGGGTCCCACCCCGCCCGGCACCGGGGATATCGCTGCTGCGATCTCCGCGACTTCAGCAAACAGAACATCACCACACTGGCGGTACCCGTTCTCGCGCGTTTCGTCCTCCACGCGGTTAGTGCCGACGTCGATTACGACGGCGCCGGGAGCGACCATGTCGGCCGTGATCATCTCCGGCTGGCCCATCGCGACGACCAGGATGTCCGCGGTCCGCATCACCGCTCCGAGATCGCGCGTGCGCGAGTGGCACACCGTCACGGTAGCGTTCCCGCCGGGCGCCTTGCGCATGAGGAGCGAGGCGAGCGGACGTCCCACGAGATTCGAGCGCCCCACGATCACCACGTGCTTTCCGGCAGGATCGTGCCCGCTTCGAGTGAGCATTTCGATGACGCCAGCGGGCGTGCACGGGGCGAAGAAGTCGTCTGAGTTGGTGGCGATACGGCCCACGTTCACAGGGTGGAATCCGTCCACATCCTTCGACGGATCAATCGCCTCGATCACACGCCCCTCATCGATGTGCTCCGGAAGGGGGAGCTGCACCAGGATGCCGTGGATCTCGGGGTCGGCGTTCAGGCCAGCCACGACGCCCACAAGCTCATCCTCCGGCGTATCCGCCGGGAGCGTGATCTGCCGGGAGTGGATCCCCATCGCGGCGGCGGCTTTGTTCTTCATGCCTACGTACATCTGGGACGCGGGGTCGTCTCCGAGCAAGACGGTCGCCAAACCAGGTGTCACACCTGCCTCATCCTTCAGGCGCGCGACGTCGATCGTGAGCTCGGCACGGATCTCGTTCGCGATGTCCTTGCCGGAAATGATCTGTGCGCTCATGCGGCCCTTGCGTGGCTAATGCGTCACGGGCAGACGAAAGCAGAAAAGTAACAGGCAAACTACCTCGCGAAATCGATCGCTCTCGTCTCGCGTACGACGACGACCTTGATCTGGCCAGGGTACTGCAACTCGCTTTCTATCTTGCGGGCGACGTCCTCCGAGATCTGCGCCATTTCCCCGTCCGTAACCCGGGACGGCTCGACCAAGACACGCAACTCGCGCCCCGCCTGGATCGCGAAGCAACGCTCCACTCCCGGATGCTCCATTGCGAGCCCTTCGAGCTTCTCGAGGCGCTTCACGTAACCCTCGAACATCTCGCGGCGCGCGCCCGGCCTCGATCCGCTGATCGCGTCAGCGGCGGAGACCAGGAACGTCTCCGCGAAGTAGTGCGGCTCTTCGTCATGATGCGCCTTGATCGCGTTCAGGACGATGGCGCTCTCTTCATATTTCTTGCACAGCCGGTACCCGAGCTCCACATGGGTACCCTCGTGCTCATTCGTCATGCCCTTCCCGACGTCGTGCAATACGCCGGCGCGCTTGGTCTGTGAGACGTCGAGCCCCATTTCGGCCGCCATGTTGCCTGCAAGCAGCGCGACTTCCCTGGCGTGCTGAAGCTGGTTCTGACCGTATGAGGTGCGGAAACGCAGTCGGCCGAGCGTCTTCACGATCTCCGGGTGAAGGTTGTGGATCCCGAGCTCGTAGAGGACCTCCTCTGCGGCCTCGAGCATCGTGCGCTCGACCCCCTTCCCTGCCTTCTCTACGGTCTCCTCGATACGACCGGGGTGAATGCGACCATCCTCGACCAGATCCGTGAGGGCCACGCGGGCGATTTCCCGCCGCACCGGGTCGAACGCCGACAGCACCACGGCCTCAGGCGTATCATCGATGATCACGTCGACGCCGGTCGCGTGCTCGAAGGAGCGGATGTTGCGTCCTTCGCGACCGATGATGCGCCCCTTCATTTCATCGGATGGGAGCTGAACGACGGAGACCGTGGTCTGTGCGGTCAGGTCGGCTGCCATTCGTTGGATCGACAGCGCTACGATCTTGCGAGCCTCACGCTCGGCCTCGCGTTGAGCCTGCTCCTTGACCTCGCGCAGCATGTTGGATGCGTCTGCGTGAACCTTGTCCTCGAGCGCCTCGATGAGTTTCTTCTTGGGCTCTTCGGCGCTCATACCCGCGAGCTGTTCCAACCGCGCGCGAGCTGTGCCCTCGGCCTCGCGCACAGCGGCGTCCCTCCGAGCGACATCGGCATGCCGGTCGTCGAGCCCTGCGATGCGCTCGTCCACCTCGGCCTCGCGCGCATCGAGACGGGCCACCGCACGGTCGAGCGCTACCGAGCGCTCCGCATTGCGGCGCTCTGCGCTCTCGACGTCCTCACGGCGCCGAGACTCTTCCTTCTCCCACACCTCAGAGAGGCGGAAGCCCTCCTTTCGCCCGGCGAGTTCGCCGGCTCGGAGCGCCGCGTCTGCTTCGTCCCTTGCCCGCTTCAGGATGCGGGAGGCCTCGTCCCTCGCCTCGGCTTTTTCCAACTCCCGGTGGGCCCGTTCACGGCTCCGCAGGACGAAGAACGTGACGACACCACCCAGGACGAGGCCGACCGCCGCCGCCAGCGCCAGCTGCGGGGTGACCATGTACTTACTCCAAATCGGCGCCGTGAAGCGCCGCGGGTGAGCGATACGTGACCCTACAGGCTCATATAAAAAAACCGCAGGATC
Source organism: Longimicrobiales bacterium (assembly GCA_965226625.1). Lineage (GTDB taxonomy): Bacteria > Gemmatimonadota > Gemmatimonadetes > Longimicrobiales > Gaopeijiaceae > UBA1138. Next base: position 363,296 of record CBDDDK010000003.1, on the reverse strand, counting down.
CGAGAAGCATGGGGAACGAGAAGCATGGGGAAATAGGAGGCGGTGGACTCTCTCACGCAAGCAAGCGAGAGCGTGGCAAGCCGCCGGGCTCAGCCTTTTTCGTCGCTCGCCGGCATCTCCGCTTCGATCCTGTGGGTCAGATTCGTCACGCGTGAGGCGACTTCCGTGCGAACCTGCTCCAATTCGTCGATCGCCTGGAAGCACTCATCCGCGATCGAGAGCGCTGCCAGGATCGCCGCCTTGTGTCCTTCGATGAGCCCCGCCTGCAGGCGGATCCCATGGATGCGGTCGTCGACCATTTTGGCGCACCGTTTCGTGTACTCAGGCTCGGTATTCGCACGAATGGTGTGTTCTTCACCCGCGATGCGGACCGTGACCGACGCCTTCTCGGGACTCATCGCTGTTCCTCCAGGAAGCGGATCTTGGCCAACAGTTTGTTTACGCCGGCCCTGCCCTTCTTCAACCGACCGCGAAGATCCTGGTTTTCGTCCTCCAGCCCCCTGAGTCGGGTCAGCATGCGGCCCGCCTCGGCATCGTCGCCAGTAAATCGCTTGACGAGATCTTCGAGCTCCTGGCTCTTGCCCTCCGCCTCTTCGGCGCGAGTGCTGACATCGGCGAGTCGATCGAGTAGCCCGCCCACCGCGCTCTCGAGCTCAGTGAGCGCAGCGCGATCGGACAGTTCGTCGCTACCCCCGGTGTTGGACACTCAGCTCCTCCTTGAGCCGTGCCAGTATTCCGCTTACAGCCTTGTCCACTTGCTTGTCCTTGAGGGTCCGGTCGGGTGAGCGGAAACGCAAGCGATACGCCAATGACCGTGTCCCTTGCTCAACGCCTTCGCCTCGATAGAGATCGAACAACTCGACGCCCTCGAGAAGGGCGCCGCCGCGCACCCGGATCAGCGCCTCCACATCGTACGCCAAAACGCGGTCGGGCACGAGCAGCGCAAGATCCCGTGCCACTGCGGGGAACTGCGGGAGTGGCTGGAAGGTGACCGCCGCGGCGGGGCGCGGATCCGAGGGCAGCTTCACTTCGAGGCCCCAGATCTCCCGCGCCCAGGCAGGCGCGTCGACCGCCTCCCTTCTCAGAAGCCCCCCGCGTCCGGCGACGTACCCATCCGCGAGGATGACGTCGAACGCTAAGCCCTCCACGAAGCTCCCGTCGTGCGCGGCCCCCGGAGCGACCACGGCGCCCCCGCCGTAGGTGGTCGAAGCGACACTCTCGAGCAGCGCCTTGAGGTCCCAAACGGCGATCGCCGCGTCTTCGCCCGACCAGTGAGGCGGCCGACGACGACCGTGCAGAACCGCGGCCACGTGCGTTTCCTCGTGCGGTGCCTCGCCGGAGCTCGCCGACCGGAACGACGTCCCGATCTCGAACAAGCGCACGTCGTGGTTTCCGTGCGCAAAATTGTACTCGAGCCTGCGGATCAGTGACGGCAAAATCGCACGTCTAACGAATGGCTCGGTCGTCGCGAGCGGATTCGCAACGCGGACGTCGCCCTCGCCCTCTGGCACGAACGCCGGGGTCTGAGCTTCCAGGAGACCGCCAGCCGCCAGTGATCGCCTGAGCTCGTCTTCGAGGGCGAACAGTGGGTGGTCGGCAACGGTACCCGGCCGATACGGACCGAGATCGGATGGGAAGTTGTCGTAGCCGTGGGCGCGCGCGACCTCCTCGATGAGGTCGACCTCGCGTCTGACGTCATAGCTGCGGAATCCGGGCACCCGCACCCGCAGGGTCCCATCGGACTCACCCGCGATGTCGAAACCCAGCGGCGCCAGCAGCTCTCGCACCCGGTCGGCCTCGAAGGCAACGCCCAAGAGGTGCTCGATACGTGAGAGCCTGAGATCCACGGTCTCGGCCTCGAAAGCGACGGGACGACAGTCCAAGACCGGCCCGTCGACCTCTCCACCCGCGGTCGCGAGAATCAACACCACGGCGCGAGAAACGGCGAGATCCATACTCTCCGGGTCGACGCCGCGCTCGAAACGATACGACGCGTCCGTGGACATGCCCAGAGCCTTGCACGTCGCCCGAATGGACTTGGGGTCGAAGAGTGCACATTCCAGCAGAATATCGACCGTGTCGTCTTCCACCTCGGAGCCGAGACCACCCATGACGCCGCCGATGGCGACCGGACGCTCGGCGTCGCATATCATGAGCATGTCGGCGGTGAGCGTCTGCTTTTCGCCGTCGAGCGTGGTGAAGCTCTTTTCGTCCGCGCGCACCCGCCGCACCACTATCGACGTACCAGCCAGTCCGTTCAGGTCGAACGCGTGCAGTGGCTGACCGAGCTCGAGCATCACGTAGTTGGTCGCGTCGACAACATTGTTGATGGGGCGGGCACCTGCGCCGCGCAGCCGTTGCTGAAGCCAGGGGGGCGACGGACCTATGCGCACGCCACGAATGACCGCGCCCAGATAACGCAAGCACAAGTCCGCATCATCGATCCGAATCCCCACCTGCCCGCGCCGTACCTCAGGGGCGTCCCGCTCGAACGACAGCTCCACGCCGGGATCTCCCTCGATCTCGGGTAGCTCGATCCGACCCTCGCCCTCCGAAGCGAGCTCCCGCGCGACCCCGGCGTGAGAGAGCAGATCGCCGCGGTTCACCGTAGTCTCGACATCGAGCGTCGCATCGTGCAAAGCCATCGCCTCGACGAACGACTCACCCGCTGTGAAATCCCCGTGGATCTCGAGAATACCGTCGTGCTCCGCTCCTAAGCCTAACTCGCTGGAGGAACACAACATACCCTCAGACACTTCGCCTCGTATCTTGGACTTCTTGATCTTGAAGTTTCCGGGCAGCACCGCGCCCACCGGTGCGAACGGATACCATGATCCCGCCTTCACGTTCGGCGCACCGCAAACGACCTTCACCTCCCCGGCGCCGCCGTCGACGGTGCACAACGACAGGCGGTCTGCATTGGGGTGCTGGATGGTCTCGATAACCATCCCTACCACGATGTCTGCCAACTCGGCTCCGGGGCTTGTGATTTCTTCGACCAGAGCGCCTCGGAGCGCGAGGTGCTCCGCGAGCTGCTCCGGGGTCAGCTCGAGGCCAGGCACCATGTCCCTGAGCCAACGATAGGAGACATTCATGTGGCGAACTGCTCGAGGAAGCGGACGTCATTCTCGAAGAAAGTGCGCAGATCGTCCACGCCGTGCTTCAGCTTCGCAATGCGTGCGGGTCCCATGCCAAAGGCGAAACCCGTGTAGCGCTCGGCGTCGTAGCCCGCGTTCTCGAGCACGGCCGGATCGACCATGCCCGTGCCCATGATCTCGAGCCAGTCGGTCTCTTCCTTGGTACCGTCCACCTGAGTGATGACCCGTTTCACGTCGACTTCGGCGCTCGGTTCGGTGAAGGGGAAAAACGACGGTCGGAACCGGGTCTGGGTATCTGGGCCCCAGTATCGCCTGGCGAATTCGGCCAACGTGGCCTTGAGGTCGACGAACGTCACACCCTCGTCGATCACGAGGCCTTCGACTTGCATGAACGCAGGCGTGTGCGTCGCGTCGTAGGTGTCGCGGCGGTACACCCACCCCGGCGCGATGATGCGAATGGGCGGCTCGTGCGTCTCCATGATGCGCATCTGCACCGGAGACGTATGGCTGCGAAGCAGTACCGAGTCCACCAGGTAGAGCGTGTCCTGCTCGTCTGCGGCCGGGTGGTCGAGAGGCGTATTGAGTGCCTCGAAATTGTACCACTCTGTATCGGCTTCAGGCCCCCGCGCCCTCGTGAAGCCCAGGTCCCGGAAGATGTGCCAGATCTCGGCTACGGCCTGGGTCACCGGGTGGAGACCGCCCTTCCACGACCCGCGACCCGGCAGCGTGAGGTCTTCACCGCCGGCCGAGGGCGGACGCGCCAGCGAGTTCTGTCGCTTCTCCAAGGCGTCGGACACGACCCTTTTTACTCTGTTCGCTTCCCGGCCCGCCGCGGGCCGCTCCTCCGCCGACATGCCGCCCAGGTCGTGTAGAATAGCCGAAATCCGCCCTTCTTTGCGCCCGAGATAGGTTATCCTCGCGGCCTCCAGCGCCTCCGAGTCCTGGACGCCTTCGATCGCCGCCAACGCCTCGATCTCCAACGCCCTCAGCGCGTCCCTCGGATCTTGATCAGTCATGCTCTACCGAGCGCATGAACTGCTCAGCCAGCTTTCGCGGCTAGGCCCTCTTTGGCTAGGTCCACAATCGCGGCAAACGCCTCGGGGTGGTGAACCGCCAAATCCGCAAGCGCCTTTCGGTCCAGCTCAACCCCTGCCTCCTTCAGCCCGTTGATGAAACGGGAATAGGTCAGGTCGTGTTGACGAACTGCCGCGTTGATGCGGGCGATCCAAAGCTGCCGGAAATTCCGCTTCTTCTTCTTGCGGTCCCGGTAGGCGTGCTCCCAACCCTTCTCGACGGCGTCCTTCGCGGTGCGGTAGAGGTTCTTGCGCCCGCCGAAGTAACCCTTGGCGGCCTTGAATATCTTCTTCTTACGCTTGTTCCGCGGTACGGCAGAGGTTGCTCTGGGCATGGATATTCCTCCTCAGCAGCCGTAAGGAAGCATGCGATTGATGCGCTTCCTGTCGGCGGCCGACACGAGGTCGGAGCTCCGCAGCCGGCGCTTACGCTTCCTATCCTTCTTGGTGAGGATGTGGCTCTTGAACGCCCGCATGCGCTTGAGCTTTCCAGTACTGGTCTTCTTAACCCGCTTAGCCGCACCGCGGTGCGTCTTCATCTTCGGCATCGATCTATCTCCGTTCTCACTGGGGTCCAGGCCCAGGGCCGGTGTGCGCTCTTATTTCATATTCGTCGGGGCCACGACCATCGACATGACCCGACCCTCCATATTCGGCTGCGACTCCACCTTGCCGAGTTCTCCCAGATCATCCACGACCCGCGAAAGCACCTGAAGGCCAATCTCCGGGTGGGTAACCTGCCGTCCCCGGAACATCATGGTCAGCTTGACCTTGTTCCCTTCCTCGAGGAAGCGGCGGGCGTGCCCGACCTTGAACTCGTAGTCATGATCTTCGATCCCGGGACGGAACTTCACCTCCTTGACCTTGATCGTGTGCTGCTTTTTCCGCGCTTCGCGAGCGGCCCTGGCGGCTTCGTACTTGTATTTTCCGTAGTCCATCATCTTGACTACAGGCGGCCGGGCCTCCGCAGCAACCTCTACCAGATCCATCCCACGCTCCGTCGCCCGTTCCCGGGCCTCGTCGATGGAGACGATGCCGATCTGCTCGCCATCGTCCTGGATGAGCCGCACGGGGCTGATCCGAATCTGGTCGTTAACGCGGACACGGTCTCTGCTGATTTGTGCTCACCTCCGATGAAGTCGTGACAAAAAAAAGGCCCGAGACAAGTCTCGGGCCGCGACCGGGGGAGGCACCAGGAGCAGCCTGAAGCGCCGACCCTCGCGACCCTCATGTCGGCCTGCTAGAGGCCCTGAGGGTGGGACCGGCGGTCAGCACGGCCCACTTCTCAATTGTGATCCGCCTTAGAGACGGACGCACAATTTGGGTGAACTCCCGGGACAGGTCAACGGTAATGCCACCATGCCTAAACAAATGGCGCTCAATAGCGCGATTTTCCCGATTCTTGGGCGAGCCACGGGCGGCGGCGGATGCGAATCAGGCGTCAGCCTCGCCCCGTCGAAGCAGTCAACCGAGCGCCCTGGTCTCGACCTCACCGACCACTGCGGCGATGAATTCCTCGCGGCCCATGACCTCTTGCTTCTTCCCCGCGCCCCGCCGGCGGACCGCGACCGTGCCGTCCGCGGCCTCCCGCTCCCCGACCACGCCCATGTATGGGATCTTGAGGGTCTCGGCCTCCCGAACTCGGTAGCCGAGGGTCTCCCTCCCCTTCATCGACGCCCGAATCCCGACCGACTTCAAGTCGGCCACTAGGGAGCGGGCGCTCTCGTCCCACTGCTCACCGACCGGGAGGACGCGCACCTGCTCCGGTGCCATCCAGGTCGGAAAGGCGCCGCCGTAGTGTTCGATCAGGCCGCCCACGAAGCGCTCCATCGAGCCGAGCAACGTACGGTGGATGACAACCACCTTGTGCGGTGTGTTATCGGACCCGATGTACTCCAGGCCGAAGCGTTCCGGCATCTGGAAGTCGAGCTGGAACGTACCTCCTTGCCACTCACGCCCTATCGCGTCGACGACGTTGACGTCGATCTTGGGACCGTAGAATGCGCCACCGCCCTCGTCGACCTCGTATTGCGCACCGCGTCGATCGAGCACGCCACGCAGCGTCTCCGTAGCGGCGTCGTAGACCGCCGGGTCTCCGATCGCCTTCTCCGGCCGGGTCGAGAGCGCCAGATGGTACTCGTAGCCGAAGATCTTCAGCAAATAATCCGCCAAGTCGAGCAACAGGTCATACTCGTCCGCGATCTGGTCCGGTCGAACGAAGATGTGCGCGTCGTCCTGCGTGAAGCAGCGCACGCGCAGCATGCCGTGCAATGTGCCCGACCGTTCATAGCGATAGCACGTGCCGAGCTCCGCAAAGCGAAGCGGCAGGTCGCGGTACGAACGCGTCTGTGTCTTGTAGATCATGAAGTGATGCGGGCAGTTCATCGGCTTCATGCGGAAGCGCGTGCCCTCATCGTCCATGGCAGGGAACATGTTCTCGTCGAAGACCTCGAGGTGCCCGCTGATCTTGTACAACTCCTCGCTCGCGATCTGCGGCGAATACACGATGTCGTATCCGTGCTGCAGAAGCGTCGTCTTGAGGAGGTCTTCGATGGTGTGCCGGATGATCGCGCCCCTGGGGTGCCAGAGCACGAGGCCCTGCCCCACCTCTTCCTGGATCGAGTAGAGGTCGAGCTCCTTTCCAAGCACCCGGTGATCCCGCTTGCGGGCCTCTTCGAGGCGCCGCACGTGCTCTTCCAGGGCGGCCTTCTTGTGGAACGCCGTCCCGTAGATGCGCTGCAGCATTTGGCGCTTCTCGTCGCCTCTCCAATACGCGCCCGCTCCCGAAAGCAGCTTGAAATGCTCCAGCTTCCCCGTGCTCGGCACATGCGGACCCTTGCACAAGTCCAGGAACGGACCGTTCTCGTAGACCGTAATCGCCTCGTCGGCATCGAACTCCTCGAGACGCTCCAGCTTGAGCGCGTCGTCGCTGAATAGCTCGCGCGCCTCTTCTTTGGAGACCCGTCTGCGCGAAAAGGGCTGATCCGCCGCCGTGATCTCCGCCATCTTGTTCTCGAATTCCTCGAGATCTTCGGGCGTAAACGGCGCATCGACGTCGAAGTCGTAGTAGAAGCCGTCGTCGATCGCGGGGCCGAAACCGATGCCCGCTCCCGGCCGCAGCTCGCGCACGGCTGTGGCGAGCACGTGTGCCGCCGAGTGCCTAAGGACCGCCAGTGATTCAGGGTTCTTCTCGGTGAGGATCGAGATCTCCGCATCCTCGTCGATGGGCTCCGCAAGGCCAACAGTCTCGCCGTTGACGACCGCCGCAAGGGCGGCCTGGGCGAGACCGGGGCCGATGGCCGCCGCTACCTCACCCGCCGTGGAGCCGCGATCCATGTCGAGGATGTCGAGGATGTCGCCATTGGGAAGCGTGATCCGGATCTGTTCGCTGGACATGGCCCTGTTTCTTGGTCACCAAAAAAGAAAAAAGCGCGGCACCCGTTGCTCGGGGCCGCGCTCTGCGTCTGAATTCGATCAGGTCAATCGACGCACGCCGCCCGGGGGCCGGTAGTCCGGCCCGTAGCAGTTGTAGTCGTGATAGGGGCGCTCATCGCGCAACTCTCCTGCCGGATCGATGTCGGGACACGATGGCGGCAGGTTGTCCGGCGGTCAATGGTTCAAACGGCCGGACTTCCTTCGAAGGCAGGTGACCGCACTGCTTCAGCGTCAGCAAGATCGAAATTACTCCGGCCTCTCGGCGAGCTACGCAGCCCCTAAATCCCCCGCTAACGCTTGGGCATCTGGACCGGTTGGGCCGCCTCGGGACGCGCGCTATCCTGGTACACTTGCTCTAGCACCGCAGACGTCCGGGTGGTGATGAGCCTGTTAATGCGGTCGATTACAGAGGGCAGCTCCCGCCACGAACGTTCAATCTGATACATCTGATCGGCAGTCGGTGGCCCACTGACCGACTGGATGCCATTCATCTGGTCGGCGCCTCCGTCGGCGTCCCCAAGTTCGTCGCCCACGTCCTCGATCTCGCCGAGCAACGCCGTGACCTCTTTCTCCAGCACGCCGGTTCCGTTCTCTCCTCTACCCAGCAGATCCCGCACATTCTCAAGCTGATCATCAGCTTCGCTGAGCACCCGCCTCGCACGCTGTACGACCCCCCCGAGGCGGTACGACGACATCATCGCGCCCTGCCGCTCGGCCATCACGGATCGGGTCATTGACACGCGAGGATCCAGCCGCACGGTCACTTCACGCTCTATGAGCTCGTTCCCGGCGGAAAGCTGCACCAGGTACGTACCAGGGAGCACGCGCGGCCCCGGATACATGGGCTCGCCGTCCATGTCCTCCTCCACCAAACGCAGGTCCCAGATGATTTCGTTGAGACCCGAAGCTCGCCTGGCTGGAAGCTCGCGGATGGTGCGGCCCACCGCGTCGGTGACCGTCAGGGAGACATCGTCCACTTCGGAGCCGAGGTAGTACCTGATGCGCGCGCCCATCGGCGGGTTGGAATCCTCGAAGATACCGGGCGTCCAGGTCTGTGGACGGTACGCATTATACGAAGTGGCACGCCGCACCGAGAACAGATGCGCCGTGGAAACCAATATCTGCGGCGTCAGCTCCGCAAGCGGCGCGATGTCGTCCATGATCCAGATGCCCCGCCCGTGGGTCCCGATCACGAGATCGTTGTCGCGGGAATGGATCTTGATGTCATCGACCGGAACTGTTGGCAGGCCGTTCTCCAGTCGCGCCCACTGCTCCCCACCGTCGAGCGAGGTATACACGCCGAGCTCATTACCGACGAAGAGCAGACTCGCATTTCTGGGATGCTGCACCAGCGCGCTCACGGAATTCTGCGGAAGTCCGTGGGTGATCAGCCGCCAGTCCTCGCCAAAGTTGTTGCTAAGGTACACGTAGGCCGCGAAGTCGTCGGAGCGGTGCCCGTCGAAAGCCACATAGACCGTGGAGACGTCCGCGTGCGACGCGACGATCCGCGTGACATAGGTGTTGGCTGGCAGTCCCTCGACCTGATCGGTGATGTCGGTCCAGGTGGCGCCCCCATCCCGCGTCACGTGCAGCCGCCCATCGTCCGCGCCCGTGTACAGCACATTGGCGTCGATCGGGGACTCACCGAGCGCAGTCAGGTTGCCGTACGAGGACTGCCCGTCGTGTATGGACATCTGAGGGTCGGAGCCGAGCACGCCCATGAGCTCGAGCGTTCCTCGGTCGAGCGCGTACGTCAGGTCGCCGCTGACGGCCTGCCAGTTCTGGCCGAGATCGGTCGACTTGAAGAGGACGTTCGAGCCGAAATAGATCGTGTTGCCGTCGTGCGCCGACTGGAGGATCGGCGAATCCCAGTTCCAACGCAGCTCGGAATCTTCGCCATCGTCTCCCGGTCGCCCGACCGGACGGAGGCGTGAGCGCTCCATCGTCGTGAGATCGATCCGCGTCAGGTTGCCGCCCTGGGACTGCGCAAACATGACGTTCAGGTCCGTCGGGTGCGCGACGGTGAAGAAGCCGTCTCCGCTCCCCACATTGTACCAGTCCCGTGTGCGGATGCCCTGACTCGACCACGTGTCGGACGGCGCGCACCACGAGCCGTTGTCCTGGAGCCCACCGCAGACGTGATAGGGGTCACGCATGTCGACGCTGATCTCGTAGAACTGCGCGATCGGAAGATTGCGGAACTGGAACCAGTTGTCGGACCGGTCCCAGCTCACGGATACACCCCCGTCGCCACCGAGCAGAAGATGATCCGAGTCGCTCGGATCGATCCAGAGCGCATGGTGGTCGTGATGCACGCCCGCCGACGCGTCGTCGGTGAAGCTTCGACCTCCGTCTGACGACCGGTACAGGTTCAAACCGCTCAGGTAAATCCGCTCGGGGTCGTTGGGGTCGATACGGATCTGCGAGTAGTACATGGGGCGGTCGTTCGTGGCCGAGAGCCGCCGCCAGCTGTCGCCGCGGTCCGTCGAGCAGTACACGCCGTTTCGGGAACGCCGCCCACCAGCCCCCCGACCGCGGCCCTGCCCCGGCGTGCGCGCGTCAGCTTCCACCAATGCGCACACGCGGTTGCCGTCCCCGCGATAGATATCGAGTCCGATGCGGCCTTTGTCGCCCTCAGGTAGTCCGTCGGTCAACTCGGTCCACGTGGCTCCGCCATCGGTAGTGCGGTAGATGCCGCTGCCGGGTCCTCCACCGTTGAATCCCCACGCACGCCGTCGGCGCTGGTACATTGCGGCGAACAGGGTTTGCGGATCATTCGGGTCCATCGCGAGGTCGATCGCGCCCGTGTTATCGTCAATGAAGAGCACGAGCTGCCACGTCTGGCCTCCGTCACTCGTCTTGTAGATGCCACGCTCGGGGCTCGGTCCCCAGAGGTGGCCCACGGCGGCGACGTACGCCACATCGGGGTCTCGCGAGTGCACCTGAATACGGGAGATGTGATGCGTGTTCTCGAGCCCCAGGTGGGTCCACGACCGGCCCGCGTCAGTGGAGCGGTACACGCCATTGCCCCACGGCGAAGACTGCCGATTCTGCGGCTCCCCGGTTCCGACCCACACCACGTTCGAATTCGACGGAGCTAGGGTGACGTCACCGATCGATGAGGTCTGCTCATGATCGAAGATCGGCTCGAACGTCGTGCCCGCGTTCTCGGTCTTCCAGACCCCGCCGCTGGCGGTGCCGACGTAGAAGATGCGAGGGTCCGACTCCACCACCGCCAGGTCCGACACGCGACCGCCCATGATAGTGGGGCCGACCGAGCGCCACTGGAGCGCCCGGGTGGCATTCGCGATCTGATCGGGGGTCTGTGCGGCAGCAGGTAACGCGATGGTCCCCACGGCGAGAACAAACGAAGCACACGTCTCAATGAGCGAAGCGGAGCGCATGGTAATCACCTCTGGATCTAAGCACCGCCGTGGGATCGGCTGGGCCTATCTGCTGACAGCTCGAATCTACTGACAGCTCAAACCTACTGACAGCTCAAACAACGGAGGCTGTTGTTGACGCCCATGCTCTCGAGCAACTCGAAAGCAGCCTCGGAGGTTGATCACGAGAGCCCCGGAGCCGCCACCTTAGGGCCAGCTCGGAGGGGTTTTCCCCCCAGAGTCCTGAGGGTGTTTCCCTACTGTTCGTGGAACCCGGAGCCATCACTTTCAACTCTCAGCGGGACACCATCCGTCATGGGGTCCCTTCATTGATGTCCTATTGCGACACACAGTATAAGGCCTCTCTGCGAAACCTTGCAGATGCGGTGGGGCGGAGGTAGAATTTGACCATGATAAAGCATACGCTCAGCGCAATGCTCTTCGCAGCCTTGCTGATCCCAGGCTCCCTCACCGCGCAACAGGCACCTGAGAGGGATCTCACCCCGGAAATGCTCGCCGCCTACGCGGAGGCGCACGTCGCGCTCAGCTTGAGCCGGGACAACTTCCAACGCGCCCTCGCCGGCACGCACGAAGGCCAGGAGCGCGACCGGCTGATGATCGAGATGGCTGATGAGACTGCTTCGGTGCTGTCGGAGCACGAGATCTCCGCAGAGGACTACGGCTGGATCACAGCTGTGATCAGCGTAGACGAGGCTCTACGAGAGCGTTTCGAAACACTCTTGGCCGAACTGAGCGCGGATGGAGTTTCCTAGCTGCTCGCCGCCCTCGGTAGCAGCGTAGTCGATGACCGAAGTCCGCTAATACCCGCACACTCGGGTCAATTCCCTTCCGCTTGAGTGTCCACCTCGCGGGCGCCGACGAGCTTCGCGACCGCCGCTAGTGTCGTCTGCGCCGCGTTGAAGCCCAAGCGGAAGTCGGCGTCCGAGAACGTGACGAACAGATCCGTCGGCTGGTGCCAATGCGGGTTCGCCCGGTTTCCCGTTTCGTAGAGGCGCCGGTTTTCGCGAAGGCTCACCGAAGGCACGAGATCCATGAAGGGCGTCGAGTCCGTGTTGCTCATCGCATTGCTCATGACAGCCGGGTAGTCCGTCGCGAACATTCGGTTCGCATTAAGCAGCACGAGCGCGAGCTGGGCAGACTCGGCCGCCATCGCCGAGTTGAGCTGGAACTCGATGTCCACGTCGGCATCCAAAGCTTGGTTGAACGTCACAGGGTTACCGTGGTCCCACAGCATCATGTCGTGCTGAATCATGCCGAGCCATTTCGGCTCAGGATATCGTCCTGAACCTGCCGGGTCCTCGATGCCCTGGAGCTCCACCCGCTGGTCCACGTAGGCGCGGGCTCCGTTCAGCCCCGTCTCTTCGTTGTTCCAAAGCGCGAACCGGATGGTGCGCGCGGTCTCGATTTCGGGGCCGGACAAGGCCCTCGCGATCTCCATGACGAGCGCGGTACCGGAGCCGTCGTCGTTGGCGGCTTCACCCCCGCCGCGACCATCCATATGCCCGCTGATGATGTACATCTCGCCCGGCGCGTCACTGCCCCACTTGGTCGCGAAGACCTGCTCACGAGGCTCCGGCGTGTCCGACTCACGCGGGGTGAACATGTAGTGGACACGCTCCGTCTCGTAGCCCCATCCCCGGAACTGAGCCTCGATCCAATCGACTGCGCCGGCATTACGCGGCGTGCCTTGCTCACGATCCCCGAACTCGGTCAGCCCGCGCAGCAGATCCTTGAAGCTCTGCAAGTCGAGCCGGGCAACGATCTCCTGCCGCGCACTGTCGGCCGCCGACATCGGAACGCCACCGAGAATGTTCCTGGTCGAGCGAGCAGGTCGCTCGTCTTGACCAGCCACTTGCGCGGAGGCCCCGCCGGGCCAGCCACTGAGCATGATGAGGGCGACTGCAGTCAGTAGCGAGCATGAGGGGGCCCGAGCGAGGTTGATGCAGTTCGGCATGATGGCTCCGCGGGGACGAGACCGTCCGGGGTCAAGAGACACAACATCCTCCCGATAGCGAGGGGGGCGCAAGCGTTATAGGCTTGGCCACCCTAGTATGGTATCCATGGACGTCGAGACTCTCTCGAACATGCTGAACCGGCGTACGCAGCTGATCGCCGGCGTTGTGCTCGCCCTGTGGGCTGTGGGCTCAGCAGCTTCGACTCCCCACGAGGCGTCCGCGTTACCCGTGCAAGCGAGCACGGCTCAAACGAGCGAATCGGCCTACTCGGCACCAGAGCCCGGTGCCCGACTCCGTGTCTGGCTCATCACGACCGGACCGGGAGACGCGGTGTGGGAGCGTTTCGGTCACAATGCGCTGCGCGTGTTGGACACCGAGACAGGCCGGGACGTCGCCTACAACTGGGGCATCTTCGACTTCAACCAGGTCGACTTCATTACCCGGTTCCTCAAGGGTCAGATGCTATACATGATGGCGCCCTTCCCGACGGCTGCGATGATCGACTCCTATGCGCGCGCGAATCGTGAGGTCGTGATGCAGGAGCTGGCTCTCACGCCAAGCCAGCGCCTGATGATGCTCGAGCTCGCGGAAGTGAATGCGTTACCCCTGAACCGAGACTACTTCTACGACTACTTCCTCGACAACTGCTCGACCCGCGTCCGCGACTTGCTAGACCAGGTCCTGGGCGGCGAGCTCTTCGAGCAACTCGGGGCGAGGGAAACGGGCACGTCGTACCGGACCCACACGCGGCGTCTCACCCAGATAGATCCAGTGGTGTTCACAGGGATGGACGTGCTTCTCGGTAGCCCCGGTGACCGCCCGATCTCCCTTTGGGAGGAGATGTTCATTCCCATGACGCTACGGGACGCCATCCGAGACGCAACCGTCTCGGACGGAGAGGGGCTCGAGGTACCGCTAGTGCTGAGGGAAGAGGTCATAGTTTCTTCGACGCGGGAAGCCGAGCCCGTGCGCGCGGGGTCCTGGTTCTGGCGCTATCTCGTGTCAGGCACTCTCATGGGCGGGCTGCTCGCGTGGGTCGGGCGGCGTGCCGCGAGGGGAGCCCGATCGTTCCGTGTTCTTCTGGCCGCGTTCGCTTCCACATGGAGTCTGCTGGCGGGGGTGAGTGGCTTGGTCCTCGTACTCGTGCTGTTCACCGATCATTGGTCGATGACGAGGAACGAGAGCCTCTTCCTGCTCAACCCCGTGTCGTTGCCGCTCGTCGTCCTGGTGCCCTTGGCTCTGAGCGGGAGGGATGCATTGGTCAGGCACGCGCGCATCCTCGGCTTAGTGGCGGTAGGGATCGCGGCACTCGGACTTCTCTTCCAACTGCTACCGGCAACCGCACAGCAGACAGGAATGCTCTTCGCGCTCTTCCTGCCGATCCACATCGGCCTCGCCGCGGCGCTGCATGCGGTGGCAAGGCAAACTCATTAGACGGCCCCGCCACCCAAGCGGGTGACGGGGCCGTTTCAGGTCCTAGGACCCGAGCGAACGCGACGTTGAACGTGCCGCCGTTCGTGCGGCTAGTACATTCCGCCCATACCGCCGCCGCCTGGCATCGGCGGAGCGGGATTGTCTTCGACCTGCTCGACCACCACTGCCTCGGTGGTTAGCAGCAGACCCGCTATCGACGCGGCGTTCTGCAAAGCCGTGCGCACCACCTTGGTCGGGTCGATGACGCCGGCCTTAACCAGATCCTCGTACTCGTCCGTCTCGGCATTGTAGCCCATGGCGCCACTCTCGGATCGCACCCTGGCGACTACGATGCTGCCTTCCGAGCCGGCGTTCTCGGCGATTTGACGGATGGGATGCTCGAGCGCCCGAGACAGAATTTGCACCCCGATCTGCTCGTCTTCACGGTCGAGCTTCAGGTCCTTGAGCTTCTCCTGCGCGCGTAGCAGCGCGACACCGCCACCTGCAACGATGCCCTCTTCGACCGCCGCGCGTGTTGCGTGCAGCGCGTCCTCGACGAGCGCCTTCCTCTCCTTCATTTCGGTCTCGGTCGCGGCACCGACGTCGATGACGGCGACGCCACCCGCAAGCTTCGCGAGACGCTCCTGGAGCTTCTCGCTGTCGTAGTCCGAGGTGCTCTTGTCGATCGAAACGCGGATCTCGTCGATGCGCCCCTTGATCCTGTCCGTCTCTCCCCCACCGTCGATGAGGGTCGTGTTGTCCTTGTCGATGATGATACGCTTGGCCGTCCCGAGGTCGGCGGCAGTGGCATTCTCTAGCTTGAAGCCGACCTCCTCCGAGACGACCTGACCACCTGTGAGAATCGCGATGTCCTGGAGCATGGCCTTGCGGCGATCACCGAAGCCGGGAGCCTTTACGGCGGCGACCTTCAGTGTGCCACGGAGCTTGTTCACGACCAGCGTCGCGAGCGCCTCACCCTCGACGTCCTCAGAAACGATCATGAGCGGCTTGCCCATCTGCGCGACCTTCTCGAGGATCGGCAGCAGGTCCTTCATCGAGCTGATCTTCTTGTCGTGGATGAGGATCATCGGATCCTCGAGAATCACCTCCATCCGCTCCGGATCCGTCACGAAGTACGGGGAGAGATAGCCGCGGTCGAACTGCATCCCCTCGACCGTCTCGAGCGTCGTCTCCAGGCCGCGTGCCTCCTCGACCGTGATGACGCCGTCCTTGCCGACCTTCTCCATCGCTTCCGAGATGAGCTCACCGATCTCGGCGTTGTTGTTGGCCGAAATCGCGGCGACCTGCGCGACCTCTTTCTTACCCTTTGTCTCGACCGAGAGGCTCGCGAGCACCTCTACGACATGAGCGACGCCCTTGTCGATACCGCGGCGGATGCCCATCGGATTCGTGCCAGCGGTCACGTTCTTCAGGCCCTCGCCGAAGATCGCCTGCGCGAGTATCGTGGCGGTGGTCGTACCATCGCCCGCCACGTCGGAAGTCTTCGTGGCGACTTCCTTGACCATCTGCGCTCCCATGTTCTCCACGGGATCCTCGAGCTCCACTTCCTTAGCCACGGACACGCCGTCCTTGGTTACGGTGGGGGAGCCGAACTTCCGGTCCAGGACCACGTTCCGGCCCTTGGGGCCGAGGGTCACTTTTACGGCCTGGGCGAGCTTGTCGACGCCTTTCTTGAGACGCGCACGCGCCTCGACGTCGAATTGGAGCTCTTTAGCTGCCATGATTCATATCTCCTATTTTCGTCGAATGCGCTTACGGGACGATGGCGAGGATGTCGGACTCGCGGAGGATGAGGTACTCCTCACCGTCCAGAGTGACGTCGGTGCCGCTGTACTTCCCGTACAGCACTTTGTCTCCGACCTTCACGTCCATCTCGAGCCGGGCACCCTCGTCAGAAACCTTGCCCGGACCTACGGCGATGACCTCGCCTTGGGAGGGCTTCTCCTTGGCCGTGTCTGGGATGTACAGTCCACCTCGCATCTGCTCATCCTCGTCGAGCGGCAATACCACCACCCGGTCCGACAACGGCTTAACGCCTTTCACCTTACCCATCTGGCCTACTCCTGCTGAAAGGGCCGTGTTTCATTGGGATTTCAGATCTGCTAGCACTCACCGGAGGCGAGTGCCAACCGGCCGTAAATGTGACAGGTCTGGGGATCGTGTCAAGCGCTGCACACAGGCCGAGCGAACCGCTGGAGCTTCCTTACGAAGCGCCTGCGATGATGTCCCCAGCCATTGCCAGGCCATAAAGCGTTAGAAATGGCTCTATCCGGTCGACAGTGCGCAGGTAGGTACCGATCGTGTCCGCGAATCCTCCAGTGGCGACGACATAAGCCTCAGGACGATCCCACTCGTCCTTAATGCGGCGCACGATGCCGTCGACGGCGTCGATCGCTTGATAAAAAACCCCGCTCTGGATGCACGTCTCCGTTCGTCTGCCAATGACGATCTCGGGCGGCTTGAGCTCGACATTCGGCAGCTTGGCGGTCCGAGCGGACAACCACTCAAGGCCCGCGTTCAGCCCAGGAGAGATGACGCCACCACGGAACACACCCTCGCCGGTTATGCAGTCGAACGTGGTGGCGGTCCCGAGATCGACGGCGATCGTATCGCGGCGGTACAACTCGCGCGCCGCGAGGGTATTGACGACCCGGTCGGCACCGACGGACATCGGATCCTCGACGTCGAGCTCGATAGGGAGGGCAGACGCCGGCCCCACGGATATGACCTCGCCTTGAGTGATCTCGCCGAGCGTCTTCATCCACACTTGGTTCACGGACGGGACCACCGAGCCGACCACGCCGCGCGTGATCAGTGCCTCGTCGATGCCGTCGCCCGCCAGGAATGCCCTGATCAGGGCGGTCATCTCGTCGCCGGTGCGCGGAACGCCTGAACTTACCCTCCAGTGCGCGGCCATCTCGGTCGTGCTCGGGGCGACGCCTACGACCGTCTCGGTGTTTCCTACGTCGACGACCAGCTGCATTGCACTCTCCGTCCGTATGTGCACGGCCCCCTACTCCTCCCAAACCGTCCCAGCGTGGCCCTGATCTACGCCAGGCGGACGCTCCCGGCCACCACGCCTACCCGGGAACCGTCGTCGCGCTCCAGCAATAGCGCACCGCTCTTCACAATACCGCGCGCGATCCCGGGTCCTTCCTGTTCCGTGCGCACCCGCTGGTTCGAGAAGATGTCGCGGCGGTTCAGGGCGGCGAGCACCTGGTCCGAAAGTGTGAGGCCCTGGGGATCTTCGGACCCTGTCACTCGCATCAGCTCCCCCAGGATCGCACCTGAAAGTGCCGCCCGGGACACCGGTGCCTCGACCGACTGCTCGAGCGAGACCGCGCGAGTCCTGATGTCGGGTGCGAAGCCGCCTAACGGCGTGCGCACGTTTACACCGATGCCCGCCACGACAACATCCCCCGAAGCTGCCGAGCTGCCGCTGATGGCCTCGCACAGGACGCCCGCCACCTTCTTCCCTCCGATGGTGACGTCGTTCGGCCATTCGATTCCAGCCTCAATCACCGCCGCCACTTGCTCGACGGCTCGCGCCGTCGCGAGTCCCACGATCAGGGGCAGATACACCACGGACGGGCTTGGAGCCTGGAGCAGCACCGACATCCAGAGGCCGGACCTGGCGGGAGAGTGCCACGCAGTGCCTCGCCGGCCACGTCCGGCGCTCTGGGACTCCGAGATGACGACCGAAAAGTGTCCAGCGCCCTGCTCCGCGATCTTCTTCAAGCGATCGTTCGTCGAACCGAGCTCGTCGTGAGCTTCCAAGACCGGCACACCCCACAGGGCGGTCCAGACAGAAACCGGCTCTCCTTCCCAGTGGGTCAGACGTGACATGAAGCTACCGCGCGCCTCCTTAGAAGGCTGTTGGCGGTCACCTCATCCACAGGGAGGCGAGGAATGCTCCGCCGATAAGCCAGCAATACGGCGCGAAGAGGTGAAAGGAGCGCTTGTCGAGCATCGCGACAAACGTTCGGATGGCGAGCACGCCGGTCACCGCAGCCACTGCGCTACCCACGAGCAGGGGCGTAATGCCCAGCGCGGAAGGCGGAGCAAGACTGGGAATCTGGAGCACGGCCGCGCCCGCAATCGCCGGTATCGCCATGAGGAAGGAGAAGGCCGCCGCTTCTTCGGCGTACACGCCAAGCCATAGTGCGGCGACCACGGTCGTCCCGGAACGCGAGATGCCGGGCACTAGCGCACACACTTGGGCCAGGCCGATCAGCACCGCGGCTGCGAGCGCCGGGCGTTTGCGTGCTGCCCGGACAATCACGTTGCGGCTCGACCACAGCACGGCGCCGGTCACCAGGAGCCCGACACCCGATACCGTGGGGCGGTCGAAGAGTGCCTCGATGCGGTCCTGCGCCGAGAGGCCCGCGATCACGATCGGGATCGTCGCCGTGACGATCAGCCCCACGTATGCCAACGCCTCGCGATCCCGCTCGAGTACGCCTCTCGCGATCTGGGCAATCCGGGCGCGATATACGATCAGGATCGAGACCAGCGTAGCGACATGCACCGCGACTTCGAAGAGCACGCCCTGCGTTGCGCTTCCGAGCACCGACTGCGTAATAACCAGATGACCCGAACTGGAGACTGGCAGGAACTCCGTCGCTCCCTGGACGAATCCAAGAACGGCGGCTTCCCAAACGGTCATTGAGGCGCCCCAAGCACCTGCTCGTAGTACCGCTCGTACAGAGGCACGACTCGCCGTGCCGAGAACCGTTCCTCGGCGAGTGCCCGGCCCGCCTCCGAGAGCGACCGCCAATGGTCGTCGTCTCCCATGATGCGCAGTCCTGCCTCAGCCATGCCGTCGATGTCCCCCACGTCGAACATGTAGCCTGTCGTTCCGTGTTCGATGACCTCGGGCAGCCCGCCCACATTCGATGCCACGACCGGCGCACCACACGCCATGGCTTCGAGTGCGACGAGACCAAACGACTCGCTGGCCGAAGGCAGCAAGAAGAGGTCTGCGCACGAAAGCAACTCGTGCACGGAGGTGTGCTTGCCGAGGAAAAGAACCCGGTCGCGCACACCGAGGTCCTCGGCGCGCATGAGGACTCTGGGCCGTTCCGGTCCGTCTCCAATGAGCACCAGTCTCGACGGTTGCTTCGCCGTCAATTGGGCGAATATGGCCACGACGTCTTGCGCGCGCTTGACCGCGCGAAAGTTGGAGATGTGCATCACGATCTTCTCTCCTTCCGGGGCGAGCGCTTCGCGGTGGCATGGCTCCAGCCCTGGCCGGTAGACAGCGGTATCGACGAAGTTCGGGATCACCTCGACCCGTTGCTCCGGAACCGTGAAGTCCCTCACGGTCTCGCGCTTCAAGAACTCCGATACCGCGGTCAGCCCGTGCGACCTCAGTATTGAGAAGCGTGTGATGGCGTGGAACGACGGGTGAAGCCCTACGAGTGTGATGTCCGTGCCGTGCAGCGTCGTGACAATCTTCAAGTCCCTCTGTTCACTCAGCATCTCGTGCGCGATCCACGCCGACGTGGCATGCGGGATGGCGTAGTGTACGTGCACCAGGTCCAGCTCGTGCTTACGCGCGGTATCGTGCAACGCGACCGCGAGCGCGAGCAAGTACGGGGGATGCTCGAAGAGCGGGTAGTCTTCCATCTCGACCTCGTGGAAGAACACCCGCTCACGGAAGTGGTCCAGTCGGAACGGCTGGGCGTACGAGACGAAGTGTACCTCATGCCCGCGCTGAGCGAGCTCGAGGCCTAGTTCGGTCGCAACCGCTCCGGAGCCGCCGTACGTCGGATAACAGGTTATGCCGATCCTCATGAGGCCACCCCGCAACGCCCGCCCGACCGGGCGACACTGTCCGCGCTCCAGGCCTCCAACGTCATGCGCACCTGATACTCGATCGGCGTGGTTGCGTCGATGCGGAGCGCCGAAGCCGGCAGCTGATTTCTGAACCACGTAATCTGGCGCCGAGCGTACCGACGCGTGTTCGCGCGGATCTCCTCTATTGCCTCCTCGAGCGTGATCTCGCCCTCCAGGTGTCTGATCGCTTCCCGGTATCCTGTCCCCGTCATCCCGGGTGTGTCCGCGTTATACCCGGCGTCCAGCAAGCCCCGCACCTCTGCCAAAAGTCCCCGTTCCACCATGCGACTCACGCGGTCGTCGATGCGGCGATCCATTTCCTCGCGCGGGAGCTCGAGCACCACGACCGTTCCGGCGATCCCCTCGGCCTCCGCAGGCGCTTCGCGATGCCAGCGCGACAGCGGCACCCCAGTGAGCAGAGCGACCTCGAGCGTGCGACCCATTCGCTGGGGACCGCCTGCGATCGCGAGAGACGCCCTGTCCGGGTCGAGCCGCTCCACCCACCTGGCGAGCAATGCCGGGTCCTGTCCATTCAGGTAGTTACGGACCGCTTCGACGCGCGGCGTCTCCATTGGAGGCTCCGCGAAGATGGGCTCCATGACTGCCTTCAAGAACAAACCCGTGCCGCCGGCGATCACCGGGATTCGTCCTCTTTCCGAGATCTCGTCCACCCAACTGCGCACGTCCCGGGCGAACTGACCTGCCGAGTATCGTCCGTCCGGCAGGACCAGGTCGAGACCGTGATGCGGAACTCGCCTCCTATCCTCTGCGAGCACCTTGTCGGTCCCGATGTCCATGCCGGTATACACCTGGCGCGAGTCCATCGAGATGATCTCGACGTTGAGGTGCTCGGCGAGCGCTAGCGAAAGGTCGGTCTTCCCGGAGGCGGTGGGGCCCGTGACCGCGAGGAAAGACCTGGGGCCGTAGGGTGTGTTCACGTCCGTCCGAACTTCCTCGCGAGCTCTCCCCCGGAAAGCCTCACGACGGTCGGGCGGCCATGCACATCGTGGTGATGTAGGTCTGTAGCGAAGAGCTCGTCGAACAGTTCCTGCATCTCCGCCCCAGAGAGCTTCTGGCCTGCCTTGATCGCGCCCTTGCACGCGAAGGTCATCGCGATGCGTTCGTGCTGGTTCTTGGCGGAGCGCACCAGCTCGGACCCGTGGGTCAACTCTTCGACCATCTCCCGGAAGGCGCGTTCCGCATCGAAGTAACGGTGCGGGTTCGGCACCGCGTGCACGATCACGGTATCGCCTCCAAAGGGCTCGACCTCAAATCCGGCGCGCTCGAGCAGACCCCCGAGGTCGACGACCTGCTCGATTTCGGACGGGGTGAGACGGATCGTGAGTGGGAAGAGCAGCCGCTGCCCTTCCTGCCCTCCCCGTTCGAAGCTCTCCATGAGGCGCTGGAAGAGCACCCGCTCGTGCGCGGAGTGCTGGTCCAAAATGAGGATGCCGTCGCGCGTCTCAGCAAGGATGTATGTGTGAAGCACCTGCCACAGTCGGGGCCGAGCAGCACCGGGTTCGAGCTCCGGTGCCGCGGCGGCCGCGGCCGGGTCCGTATCGCCCGACACCTGGGTGCCGGCCATGAAGAGCGCCATCTGCGCGTCCGCCGCGGGGGCGAGGGGGGCCTCGCTACCTTCACGGACCACGAGCGGAGGCGCCGTGAGCTGCACGTCGAACGTCGCGGAGCTTTCCTCTCCCTCCAGAGCGCCACGCACCGCGTCCTCGACCAGCATCTCGATGCGCGGCCACTCCTTGAAGCGCACTTCTGCCTTCGCGGGGTGCACGTTCACGTCCACATGTCCCTTCGGAACCTGGAGGTAGAAGAACATCCACGGACGCACTCCCTGCGGGATGGTAGTGCGATATCCGCGTTCCGCGGCCTTTACGAGCTGCGGCGCACGGAACGGCCGTCCGTTCACGAAGAGATAACTTCGCCGCACGCCAGGTTTCGCGGCATCCGGACGCTGTACGAGCCCCTTCAAGTCGAACCCGTTCTCGCTGTTCGACGCGAGAATCAGAGTGCTGCCCTGATCGGCGCCCCACACCTGAGCAACTCGCGCGGCCGCGTCGTCCACCGCCGCAAGATCGAGCAGCGTGCGATCGTCGGAGGTCAGCACGAAGGCGACCTTGGGGTTGGCGAGCGCGAGCCCGGTCGTGGCCTCACTGATCATGCGGCTCTCCGCGCTCACCGACTTCAAGAACTTGGCCCTCGCGGGCGCATTGTAGAACAGGTTCCGGACCTCGACCGTCGTTCCGCGGCGGCGCGGAAGATCTTCGACCGCGTTGATCTGCCCACCGTCAGCCAGCACCCGCGTTCCGATATCCTCCTCGGCTTCGCGGGTGTCCAGAGTCAGCCGCGATACCGCTGCCATCGAAGGCAACGCTTCGCCACGGAAGCCGAAGGTGCGGATGCCTCGCAGGTCGTCCGCTGCGGCTATCTTGCTCGTCGTGTGGCGGTCCAGGCTGAGCAACGCGTCTTCCCGCCCCATGCCGACGCCGTCGTCGCTGACCCGGATGCGGCGCTTTCCGCCCCGTTCGATCGCGATCTCGACCCGGGACGCCCGAGCGTCGAGCGCGTTCTCGACGAGCTCCTTCACCACGGACGCCGGGCGTTCCACGACCTCACCCGCGGCGATCTGGTTCGCCACGACGTCCGGGAGTATCTGGATGCGCCTAGCCATGGGAGAATCTATCAGCCCGCGGAAATCGAGGCCTCAGCCGACACCGTAGAACCTACACGCGTTTTCCGTGGTCTGACGTGCCACCTCTTCGACGTCTCGTTCGATACGATTGGCGACCGCTGCAGCCACGTGCGCGACGTAGGAGGGTTCGTTGCGCTTCCCTCGCCGAGGTACCGGCGCGAGATACGGAGAGTCGGTCTCGATCAGCAGCCGGTCCGCCGGCACCTCCCGAAGGAGGTCGGCCGCGCCAAAGTTCTTGAACGAGGCGATGCCGGAGAACGAGATGTACCAATCGGCCGTCATGGCCTCCGCGAAGGCGAGCGGGCCACCGGTGAAACAGTGGAGTACGCCCGTCGTGCCCTCCGGCATGCCACGCAGCGCGGCCGCGATGTCCTCGTCGGCCTCCCTGGCGTGCACGATGACGGGGATGCTCAACTCACCTGCTAGCTCGAGGTGCTGCTCGAAGAGCCGCCGCTGCACGTCCCGCGGGGCGTTGTCGTAGTAGAAGTCGAGCCCCGTCTCTCCGATCGCGACCACCTCTCGGTTGGTTGTCGCCAGGGCTCGCACGCGCTTCATCGCATCGCTCGCCGCATCGCCGGCTTCGTGGGGATGCACCCCCGCCGTGCACCATGCGCCGGCGCGGCCGCGGACGAGATCGAGCGCCCGCTCGGCGTCATCGACTCCGGAGGCGATGGTGACCCAGCGGCTTACCCCCGCTTCGGTAGCCCTATGCAACACCGCCTCCCGGTCGTCCCGGAAGGCGGCGTCGGTAAGATGACAGTGGCTGTCGAAGAGCTCTATACCGGCCTCCTCTAGACGGTCGCCGGTTGCGGCCTCTTCTTCTTGTCGCCGCTCTTTCCGAGGCCCCATTTCTTCTGGATCTCGATGAGGGCTGGGGACGCCACGAAGATCGACGAATAGGTGCCTATGCCGACCCCGATAATCAAGACGAGCGCGAAGTCACGGATCACGGATCCACCCAGCATGAGGAGCGCCAAGAGCACCGCGAGCGTGGTGCCAGAGGTGAGAACTGTGCGCGGCAGCGTGTCGTTGATCGACTCGTTCACCAATTCGATCTGATCACGCTTGCGAGCGCCCTTCTTGTGCATGTTCTCGCGGATGCGGTCGAACACGACGATGGTGTCGTTCAGCGAATATCCGAGAATCGTCAGGATCGCCGCGACCGTCGGAAGCGCAATCTCGACCCGGAACGCCGCCAAGAATCCGAGCGTGATCAGGATGTCGTGCAGTGTAGCGATTACGGCGGCGAGACCGAAGCGAAGCTCGAAGCGGATCGCCAGGTACATCAGCGAGAGCAAGAAAGAGAAGAGGATCGCGTAAAGCGCCTTCAGCTGGAGCTCACCTCCCACCTTGGCGCCGACGGCTTCGGTACGCACCACCTCGAAGCTTCCGGCACCAAAAGCCACCGCGAGACCGCTTTCGATCTCGTCGGCAACCTCGGTGATCGAGGCACCCTCGGCGATCGGCGATCGGATCACGAACTCGTTCTCCTCGCCAAAGCGAGTGATCGGCGGTGCCTGCGCCCCACCCAGCGCGTCACGCAGGTCCCCGGCGGTCATCAGGGTGTCGAAGCGCACCTGGACGAGTGAGCCACCCGTGAAGTCGACGCCGTAGACCTGCCAGCTCCCTAGCGTGGCGATGTTGATCAACATCGCCGTGACACCCGCGAGAAGCACGGCGGCGGAAACGACATACGCCTTCCTGCGCCCCTCGATGAACCGGTACTTGGCGTCCTTGAAGAGTCTCATATCTCGATCAGATGCTGATGGGATCCGCCGTCTTCCTACCGGTCAGGTAGAGCAGGAAGAACGAACGGGTCACGAACAGGGCTGAGAAGAACGAAGCGATGATTCCGATCGATAGCGTCACGGCGAAGCCACGCACTGGGCCGGTACCGAACTGGAAGAGAATCAACGCCGTGATGAGCGTGGTAATGTTCGCGTCGACGATCGCGGAAAGCGCGTGGCCGAAGCCTTCGTCGACCGCCGTACGCGGTGCGCGGCCATTGTCCAGCTCTTCTCGAATCCGTTCGAAGATGAGAACGTTGGCATCCACAGCCATGCCGACCGACAGAATAAGTCCTGCGATTCCCGGGACGGTCAGCGTGGCTTCGATGCCCGCGAGACCGCCCAGGACCAGGACCACGTAGATGCCCAGCGCGCTCACCGCGAGCACGCCCGCGACGTGGTAGTATGAGATCATCACCAACACCACCAAGACCATGCCCACCATGCCGGCGATCCGGCCCTGCTCGATCGAATCCTGACCGAGTGACGGTCCGACCGTGCGCTCCTCGATGATATCGATCCTGGCGGGTAGCGCACCGGCCCGGAGCACGAGCGCTAGGTCTGCCGCCTCTTCGAGCGGCGTCCCACTACCCATTTCGATCTGCCCACGGGCTCCGATCCGATCCCGAATGACCGGCGCGCTCATAACCTCATCGTCGAGCACGATCGCGAGATAGTCTCCCACGTGCTGGCCCGTGAACGTCGAGAATTGGCGGCCGCCAGCCCGTGACAGCTCGAACTGGACCTGCGACTGGTTGAACTGCGGATCGCGACCGGCGGTGGCGTTCTCGAGCAGGTCACCGGTCAGGAAGGGGTCCTCCTCGAGCACGTACAGGTACTTATAGTTGCGCGCGCCCCTGCCCTCTACCTCCCCCGCCCACTGCATCACCTGGTCGCGCGGGAGAGCCCGCTGGACTTCGGCGAGGGACAGGAAGTACTCGGCCGCAGGAACGTCCTCGATCGCCACGAGATAGGTGCCTGGGATGTCGCCGCGGTTCAGCAGCGACGAGAACGGACGCAAATCGTCCGGGCTGGCCTCGTCGTCCGGGCTGGCCTCGTCGTCTTCCGACTCCGCCTGGGTGCTGTCCGCTCCCGGGCCAGTGCTCGCACTGCCGCTACCTCCGAAGAGCAGATCCTGCAGCTCCTGTTGATCGTTCCCGATTATGTCCCGCCCCATCGCCCGAATCGAGTCTATTCCGAGCCTGGCCACGATCGAGCGGTCGATGCGCGAAAGCGCGTTGTCCATGTCGCTCGTGGGCAAGACCAGCTTGAACTCGAGATAGGCGTTCCGCTGGACGATTTCTTTCGCCCGATCCTCATCGCCTTGCAGCCCCGCGAGCTCGACGATGACCCGCTCGCTGCCCACCTTCTGGATCAGAGGCTCGTTGACGCCGAACTCGTCGATGCGCGTGCGGATGATGCGCACGACGCGGTCGATTATGTCAGCCTTCGCCTCGGGCGTCATCGTGCCCTCGGGGTCGTCGACCTCGAGAACGATGTGCATGCCGCCCTGCAGATCCAGGCCGAGCTTGAGCTGTTTGTCGTACAGTTGCCAGCCGGAGATCAGGGTCACTATGAAGATCGTGATCAACCGGCCCCGGAGCGTCTTGAACATGAACTACCGTGGTTCAACGAAAAAATGGCCCCCCGCGGGGGCCCTGGCGCTCGGTCCTCAGACCGCTTTGCGGCAGTCCGTAAAGCTGTCGGCACCCCCCAGGCGTGTCAATCAGAAGTAGCGCAGCGACTCTACATCGCCCGCCGAAGCACCGCGTGCACTCGGGCCATGAAGCGGTCCGCGTCGACTGACTTCTCCACGTAGTCGTCCGCACCCGCCTCGAGCAGTTCGGCCTCGATCTCATCGCTGCCGGTGCCCGTTCGGATCAGTACCGGTAGCGCCGCCGTTTCGACCGACCCACGCACCTGTTGCAGGACCGCGCGACCATCGAGGCCGGGCATTGCCAGGTCGAGGATCACGAGGTTGAACTCCTGATCCTTCTTGAGTAGGTCGATTGCCTTGTGGCCGTCATCGACCTCCAAGACCACGTAGCCGTCGCGCTCCAGCAACGTCCGCATCAGCAAGCGCGCGTCCTCATCGTCGTCCACGAGCAGGATACGCGGCGGGCCCTTTTCCTTTTCTTCCGCTTCTTCGTCGAGCGTCTGGCCAAGAACACGCTCCACTTCCACGAGCGTCGTACGCCCCTGTTGCACCCACTCCAGACCGACCGAGTGCATATTGCGCATTCCGCCCTGTTCCGCGATGCGGGACATTGTAGCCCAACCCTTGCGCTGCTCAATGGCCTGTTGGATTCGCGGGCTCACAACGAGGACTTCATTCACGGGCAGGCGTCCCCGATATCCGGTAAAGCCACACTCGGGGCACCCAACCGCTCGCACTATCGGCTCCATGCCGTGGCGGTCAGTGAGACGCCGTTCGTCCGCCGTGAGCTGGCCTCGAACCGTTTCGGCGCACGTCGGGCACACGCGCCGCAACAGCCGCTGCGCAATCGCACCGCGCAGTGTCTGCGCAATCGTACCAAACTGTAGCCCCAGGTCCGCCAAGCGAGCCACCGCGCTGACCGCGTCGTTGGCGTGTACGGTCGCAAGCACGAGGTGGCCGGTCATCGCTGCTTGCGCCGCCGTCACCGCAGTCTCCTTGTCGCGGATCTCACCGACTAGGATGACGTCCGGATCCTGGCGCAGCATCGCTCGCAACGCGCCAGCGAATGTCATGCCCTGCTTCGTCTCCACCTGTGTCTGGGTTATGCCGGCCAACTCATACTCGATCGGATCCTCGACCGTCATGATGTTGACCTTGCCGTCGGCGAGCTCGCGCAAGGCCCCATACAGCGTGGTGGTCTTGCCAGAGCCGGTGGGCCCCGTGACGATGACGACCCCGTCTCGATGCTGGAGCAGACTGCGCAGTCGCTCGAGCTCCACCTGCGGTAGCTCGAGGTCGTCGAGCGTCAGCGAGGCGCTCGAGTCGAGTATGCGAATGACACACTTCTCCGCGCCACCGGCCGGAATCGTAGACACACGCAGGTCGTACCCGCGCTCCTTTACCTGTACGCGTGCCTTGCCGTCCTGCGGCCGCAGCCGGTCCGCAATATCCAGCCGCGAAAGCACCTTGATCCGCGAGATGATCCTGTTAAGCGCCGACATCGGCAGGTCCATGTGCTTCCTGAGTACGCCGTCGACGCGATAGCGGACCGCGCCGATGCTGCGCCCCGGCTCGATGTGGATGTCGGAGGCGCCCGCGTTGATGCCGTCCCGGATGATCAGGTTCGCGAGTTTGACGACTGGAGTCGCGGCCGCGTCCGTCTCAGAGACCGATTCCGGTGCGACCATCTCCTCTACGAGCTTGACTGCGTCCAAGGAGATGTCCTCGGTGAGGCCGCCTAGAAGAGTCTCGATCGCCTTCTCGGGAGAGTACTTTTTGTCGAGGGCCTCTTGCAGTATCCCCGGCGACGCGATTTCGAACAGCGGGGTGCGCCCGGTGCTGAAGCCAAGAGCGCGCTCGGCCTCCACGTCCGTCGGGTCACAGGTGGCGACCACAAAATGCCGGTCGTCCTCGAGGAGCGGGAAGACGTGGTGCTTGCGCGACATCGTCTCGGGGATGAGTAAAGGCGCGTTCGGATCCGCCCTCCCGAAATCCGCCACGTCCAGCCGGAAGTACTCGCCGACGAGCTCGGAGAGCTTTTCGTCTGACAACTCGTACGCCTTGACGACGTCGCCCCACGCTTCTCGAGCCTTCGTGCTAGCGGAAATTTCGGGACGGTCACGCTCGCCCAACCCCGCGCGCTCGGCGATGCGAACGAGCCAGTGGACGGCGTCCCGGCGCGCCGTGGCCTGCCCAGTGTCCTCGGCGACCTCGCTCATGACTCTTTCAGCGCGGCGCTACGCTTGCCGTGCTTTTCCTTGTACATCGCATTGTCTGCCTCGGCGACGAGGTCGTCGAGGTGGATGCGCATGTCGTCTTCATGACGTGCCATCCCGATACTGACGGAGAGCTGGTAGGGCTCGGGACTCGTCTGGTTGAACTCCACGACACTCTCCCGAAGACGTTCGATCAACAGCTCGGAACTCTCGCGGGACGCCTCCAGCGCGAGCACCCCGAACTCGTCTCCGCCCAAGCGGGCAACGATGTCCGAGCGCCGGAAGGTGGCCTTGAGAATGTCCGCGACTTTGAGAAGTGCTCGGTCGCCAACATGGTGACCCAGCGAATCGTTGATCGTCTTGAATCGGTCGATATCCAGATACACCATCGTCACGCCGCGACCTGAGCGTTTCGCCAACTTTAGATACTGGTCACCTAGATCTGAGAAGCCTCGGCGATTGTACAGCCCCGTCAAGTCGTCGATCAGCGACAAGCTGCGCAGAGCCGAGAGGAGGCGATGCCGTTCGATAGCGTGCCGCACCGCGCGCGCGAGCGCGGACGCCTTCATCTCCTCCTTCACCATGTAGTCCTGCGCACCGCCCTGGACGGTCGCGTTCGCGATTTTTTCGTCGGCCTCATCGGCGAGCACGATGATCGGCACATCGGGAGCGAAGGCATAGGCGCGCTCGAACGTCACCATTCCGGTGCTGTCGGGAAGGTCCAGATCGAGCAGAATAGCGTCAATCCCGCCCTGGGTCAGTCGGGCGAGGGCCGCGCTGAGCTCTCCAGCCCATTCGAAATCGAGTTCTCCCTTATGCACGGCCGAGAGCCGCTCGCGGAGATTATCCACATACTCCCGGTCGGACTCGACAAGCAGGATCTTGACAGGCCGTTACTGCAACGGGGTCTATCCAGGCACATGGGACCAATTAGTGAGAGAGCCTTTAATAATACTTACGCATGATAGCGCCCGACAACTGCCAACGCCACGTATGAAAACAGGTGTTTATCATTATCGGGGCTCACTGCCGGCCCACTCGGTCAACCCGTTCGAGTCGGCCGGAGCTCCACTAGTAGCGTTTCACCCTCATAACCTGGTCCTATCCGTCCGCCTGAATGAGGGGCCATCATACTGTCCACGTTCGCATCGTAGAGTGCTCGAAGGCGTGCTGCGGTTGAGCCTCCCGACGCTAGGTTTCGACCCCTGCTCACACACTTCGTGGAGACCTCCGTGCGTCCGGCTTCCTCCCTGAGACCAGCAATGCTCGCGCTCTGCGTGGCTGCGGCCACCTCGTATGGCTGCGCCCCTTCCGCAGACCGCGGGCCTGCGGAGCTGGAGGTGCGGCTGCGCACGGAGCCCAACCCGCCCGCCGTGGGCGGCACTCAGTTGCTCGTCACCGTCACCGACCTCGGCTGGCGTCCCATAAACAGAGCCACCGTCAGCGTGAAGGGCGGCCCCGTCGATAACCGGACCGATCCGATCTCGGCCTCGGCCGAGGGTAGAGGCGCCGGGCAGTACTTGGTCTCCGGCATCGATTTCTCGACCCCCGGCATTTGGAGGCTCACGCTCCGGGTCGAACTGCCGGGCGGGCTGTGGAAGGAGATCGAGCGGACGCTCGACGTGGGCCCTGCGCAGGACACTAGCTCGTCGGGTCCAGGGGGAGCGTGATACGCGCTCGAGCCCCCCGACCGTCCGCGCGGTTTTCGAGCTCGAGTGTGCCACCGTGGCCCTCCGCGATCTGGCGAGAGAGCACGAGACCGATACCGGATCCGCCCTGTTTAGTGGTAAAGAATGGCACGAAGAGGTTGCCCGTGTCTCCGAGGCCCGGGCCGTCGTCCTCGACGAGGATATGGAGATTCCCCGACCGGGTGAGCCACCGGATCGTGACGAACTCTCCCTCCGCCTCCAGTGTCGCCTCGACCGCGTTCTTGAGCACGTTGATGAGCGCCTGTTCCAGCTGATCGGGATCAGCCTGCAACGATACATCCACACCCCCCACCACATCCACGCCCACGCGGGTCTCCAGGTCTGCGACGCCTTGCACGAGTGCTGCGACCCGCGTGGGAGCGAGCTCCGGCTGCGGCAGTCGTGCGAGCTTGGCGTACGAAGCCATGAAACGACCGAGAGCCTCAGATCGTGATGAGATGACTTCGAGCCCGCGCTCCACGTCGTCGCCGACCCCCTCGGGAAGGCTGCTCCACCTCAACATGGTCTGGAGGCTCCCCGAGATCGACTTGATGGGCGCGAGCGAGTTGTTGATCTCGTGAGAGAGCACGCGGATGATGCGCTTCCAGGTCTGACGCTCCTCCTCTCGCAGGGCTCGGCTCAGGTCTGAGAGCACAATCAGTTGCAGCGGATACCCCTCCTGGCGGACCACGCTACGCCGCAACTCCCATCGGCCCGTCCCCCCCGGGAACGAGACTTCCATGGTTCGGGGGGCGACGCCCCCCAGCGCGTCTGTCAGCCGCAGCTCGGCAGCGCTCTTACCGATGAGCCGGTCAGCTGGCTGGCCCAGGAGCCTCTCGCCCGTGCGATTCACGATGCGTAACGTCTGCTCGGGGCCGAACGCGAAGACCGCGACTGCGATCTCCTCGAGGACCTTGCGCAGCGTCTCCGTGGCTTCCACCGCCCCAAGTCGCTGCTCGCGAAGGATCTCCTCCAGCGCGTTCACCTCCATGTAGGCCAGCGACAGGGCGTCGGACCCGTCCGTCACGCGAGCCCGGATCGAAAAGTCGCCCTCGCGAAGCGCCGCTAGCATGTTCGCCAGCGTACCGAGCGGCCGCACGACATGCTCCCGCATGGCCACCGTGAGCCCGATCCAAGTGCCCAGGAGGGCGACCGAAGCAGTCCACTTAACCTCGGCCGCGAAGCCACCGAGCCAAAGAAAGCCCATCGAGACCGCGACGCCCGGCAGACCCGCGAGGATCGCGAGCAGGAATACGCGTGTGTCGTGTCCTAGGCTCCTCCACCGAGAGACCATCAGGTGCCCACGAGTGCTCCGCGCACGCTAGAAGGCTGTTGACGAGGTACAGCGGGCCGCCACCCGTGCTAACGCACGGGTCCCCGGGATGCCACGGCCCCATATCCTAGGCGGAGCTTCGAAGGCATAGCCGTCGCTACGGCGAGAAGTTCCAACGACGGAGATGGGGCCGTGCCACCCCAACCCACACACTCGTAAGACCATATCAGCCATGGTGTTGGGCACATGGCGGTTGCGCGGTTGATCCATCGTCTCTCCTCGTCGCCGTAGCTAGGCTACGACTCCTCGTCGTTCCTTGCCTGAGCCACGCAAGCACCATGCGCGCGGCCCACTGGACTTCTTCAACAGCCTTCTAGCCCTTCTCCTCCTCAAATCGTTGCAGGCGGCGGTACAGTGCGCTTCTGCTCAATCCCAGCGCTTCTGCCGCCTTGCTCATATTGCCCTGGTACCGGTCGAGCGCCTTCTCGACCAGAAGCTGCTCCGCTTCCTCGAGCGTCAGCTCGCCCATAAGCACCGAGGCGTCTTCGCGCCGACGCAGGCCCAGGTCGGCCGCTTCAATACGCGAGCCCCGCGACATGAGAACCGCGCGTTCCATCGCGTGCTGCAGCTCTCGCACGTTGCCGGGCCACGAATGGCCGACCAGCGCGTCCATCGCCGACGAGGATAAGCCTTCGATGTGGCGCTCATAGCGGGCAGCCTGCTTCGCCAGGAAGTGGTTCGCGAGCAACGGAATGTCATCGCGTCGTTCGCGCAGCGGCGGCAGCCGAATTTCCACCGTGTTCAGGCGATACAACAGATCCTCACGGAAGTCGCCGTTGGCGACAGCTTCGCCAAGGTTGGCGTTCGTCGCTGTCAACACGCGCACGTCCACCATGCGCACTTTCGAAGACCCCACGCGTTGGATCTCACCCGACTCCACCACACGCAACAGCTTGGCCTGCTGCTGATGCGGCACGTTCGCGATCTCGTCCAGGAACAACGTCCCGCCATCGGCGAGCTCGAAGCAGCCCACACGGTCAGCCTTGGCGTCGGTGAAGGCGCCCTTTACGTGACCAAACAGCTCAGTGTCGAAGACGCCCTCACTGAATCCTCCGGCGTTGACCGTGACGAGCGTGTTCTTGGCACGGCCCGAAACCGCGTGTAGCCACCGAGCGACGACCTCCTTGCCGGTTCCGTGCTCCCCAACAAGAAGCACGTTCGCCTCGGAGGGGCCCACGCGCTCGATCATCTCGAGAACGTGTTCCATGGCCTTCGACTCAGCGATCAGCTCAGGAGCGCCCTCGCCTTTCAGACGCAGGTTCTCCCCTTCTAGTAGCTGACTGCGCCGCAGAGCACGACCCAATTCTACGTGCGTGCGGATCGTGGCGAGAAGTCGCTCGTTGGCCCACGGCTTTTCTACGTAGTCGCGCGCACCGCGCTGCATCGCCTCTACCGCTCCGCCGACCGAGCCCCATGCGGTCATGACCACCACAGGTAGCGTGGGGTCCAGCTCACCCAGGGTGCTGAGCAGGTCGAGGCCTTCTTTCCCGGAAGTCGTGTCGCGCGCGTAGTTCAAGTCGATCAAAGCGAGATCGAAGTCCCCCGTCTCCACGGCACGTCGGACTTCGGCGGGCGACTCAACGGTCACGGTCTCGAAGCTCTCCGCCTTCAGAAGAATTCGAAGTGCCTCGAGCACGTCCGGCTGATCGTCCGCTACGAGGATGCATGACATGAGGTAAGATAGCGTCCGCCCGCCGGCCATAGTCAGGCCGGCGGACCCCTACTCGTCGACGATCCAGCCGTCCCGGAGCTGGATGATCCGGTCACCGTACGCCGCGTATTCCTCGTTATGCGTGACCTGGATGATCGTGATGCCTTCCCTGTTCAATTGTTTGAGTAGGTCCATGATCATGCGGCCCTGACTCGAATGCAGGCTCCCTGTGGCCTCATCCGCGAGGATCACGGCAGGCTCCGCAATGATTGCGCGGGCGACCGCTACGAGCTGTTGCTGCCCACCGGAGAGCTGACTCGGGTACAGATCCTTCTTGCCGACGATCTGAAAGCGATCCAGGGAATCCGCAACCATCGCCTGGCGCTCCTTCCGCTTCACGTTCCGGTATGAGAGCGGAATTTCGAGGTTCTCGTACACGGTCAGGTCGTCGAGCAGATGGTACTGCTGGAAGACGAAGCCGATGTACTTCTTGTTGAGCTCGATGCGGGCGCGAGGCTTCATGGCATGTACGGGCTCGCCGAAGACGTAGTACTCCCCCCGCCAATCGCTATCCAGCATCCCGAGGATGGAGAGCAGCGTCGACTTGCCCGCGCCCGATGGGCCCATAATGGTGACGAACTCGCCCTTTCGCACCTCGTTGTTGACCCGTCGGAGTACGAAGGTCTCGCCCGCACCGGTCTTGAACGACTTCTCGATATTACGGAGCTTGATCATCCAGGCTGTCCGTGTCCTTTCCTCCAACCCATCCGTCTTCCGCGCCGCGCAAGCTATCACCGCTGGCGCTTCCGGGCTCCCCCTACACCGCTCTCAACGCTACCACCGGATGAACCGATGAGGCCCGCCGACCAGCGACCGTCCCCTCTACACCTTGGGTTTGATTGCTTATCGGTTTCTCAGCTTCACGCGGTCGAACCCGTCCCATTGGGACATGTCCGAAAGAATCACCACGTCGCCGGGTTCCAAACCTTCCCGGACCTGGATGTCATTCACTGAACTGGCCCCGAGACGGACCGTCACGCGATCCGCAAACTGGCCATCATCGGTCAGCTTGAAGATGCTTACCTGCGCATTCGCCTGACCGAACGTCGGACGCCCTACGTACACGGCATCCGGGAGCCTCTGGATGACCACGTTGCCATCTACGCTAAGGTCCGGACGCGCCGAAGGCGGCAGATTCCGCGGGAGCGCGACGTCGATGGTCACTGTTCCGTTTCTCACCGCCGGGTCGATGCGGACGACCTGGCCCTCGATCGTGTCGGTACGCGTATCGATAAACGCGACCTGCCCGACGACGATGTCCTGCGCTTGGGTCTGTGGGATCCGAATCTCAGCCTTGAGCCGACCCGGCACGACTACCCGCGACAGGTTCTGCCCCGACTGCACCCACTGTCCCTCCTGGAGCGGGATGTCCAACGGCGCGAGCACACCGGCGACTGGAACCGTCACCTGCATCGACTGCAGACGATCCCGATTGAATGCCGCCATCTCGATCAGACGGTCGATCTGCTCGAGCTGCGCGTCGAGCTGCTCCTGAGCGGTGCCAGCGATCACCGCGAGGCGGTCCTCCTCGATCTCGAGCCGGATCTCCAGCTCCTCGACCTGCTCCTTGGACCGATCGAGGTCGGCATGTGCGACCAGGTCCGGGTTCTCGTCGAAGAGGCGCTGGTTGGTCGCGTAGTTCCGCTCCGCGTCCAGGAACTGCGTGCGCACCGTCGCAAGAGTCCCGCGCTGCGTGAGCTCCTGCGTCGCCAAGCTCGTGCGTAGTTGCGCAAGCGTCGCCCGTGCCTGTGACAGCTGCTGTTGCGCGGTAAGGAGCTGCATGTCCACGTCAGGGTTGCTCATGCGCATGATCATGTCGCCCGCCCCGACCTCGGTGCCGGGCAAGGAGAAGATCTGCTCGATGCGACCCGGCGTGACC
Organism: Longimicrobiales bacterium; assembly: GCA_965226625.1. Taxonomy (GTDB): domain Bacteria; phylum Gemmatimonadota; class Gemmatimonadetes; order Longimicrobiales; family Gaopeijiaceae; genus UBA1138. The sequence goes on along the minus strand of CBDDDK010000003.1, from coordinate 328,084 downwards.
GCGGTGATCCACCGCATCTGCTCGGGTACGAGCGTGCCCGGTCCACGAACCTGGCGAACCATCGTGCCCCGCACGACGGTGTCTCTCCACACGGTTGCGGCATCCACGCTCGGCGCCGCCGACGGCAGGAGCCGCGGCAGGAAGATCGTCAGCGCGATCACGCCCACACCCACCACACTCCACACGAGCCGCTTCTTCTTCTTCTGCGGCCTGGTATCGCGAATGATATCCACGGTCAGCCCTTTCCAGTTCAGCGCGAAGGGAGCGGCTGACCGACAGCCGCTTCGAGCGCGATCAGGTTGAATTGGAAGTCGTACACCGCATTCAGGTACAGCTGGTCTGACGTTGTCACGGTCGTCTGAGCATCCATGAGCTCGAGCAAGCCCGCCGCGCCAAGCGCATAACGGCGCTGCTGCAACCGCAACTGCTCCACGGACAGTGACTGGTTTCGTGACTCGGCGTGCACCACTTGGTAGGCCGAGACCAGGTTGTCGTACGCGTTCGTGACGGCGGTCCGCAGCCTCAGTTCTTCGGCCCTACGCGCGTGTTCCGCGTCCTCGGCGGCATTGTTTGCCTGCGAGACCTGACGCTGACGGCTGAACCCGGTAAAGATCGGGAGCGATACGGTCGCGCTGAATTGCACCGGAGCCTTGGTGAAGCCGAACGGGAACACTCGGTTGGCGGACAGTGCGGCCTCAAGGGCTTCGTCCGATACCGTCAATAGCGAACAGTCCTGCGGAGAGTAACCCGGAAGCCCTCCGTTCAGGCCAGTATCCAGCGCGTTGTTGAATTCGCAGCTTTCAGCCCGGTCTGCTGCCTGGCCCCCGACCTGTTGGGTCACGAAGTTATCGTTCAGCGCCTGCTGCGAGTTGCCATTGAAGCCAGTGTTCAGGAAAATCGTCGGCAGATACTGGCTCGTGGAGACCTGCCGCGCCGCGGCCTTACTCGCACTTTCCTGCGCCGCGACGGCACGTAGAGACGGGTGCGACGCGAGAGCCTGATCGATCAACGGCGCGACCTCGAAGTCGGGCTCGAACACATCGAACTGGCTGGCCAACTCGATGTCAACATCGAGCGCGACGCCGAGTCGCTCCGCGAGCAGAAGCTTGGCTTGCCTCACGTCGCGCTGCGCGTGGATCATGCCGACTTCGGCCCGGCCGAGGTCCACTTCTGCCTGGCTCCCTTCGATGCCGGCCGCGGCCCCAGTCTCCACACGAGCGTTCACTATCTGGAGGTTTTGCCGTGCGCGATCCAACTGACGTTGCGCGACGTCGACTTGATCCATGGCGCGCAGCACCGTCATGTACTGCAACGCCACTGACGTTTCGAGATTCCACTCGGCAGCCCCAACGCTCGCCGCCGTCGCGCGCTTGTTAGCACGCGCGTTGGCGATCCCAAAGATCGTGTTCCCGTTGAGCGTCATGTTCAAGTTCACACGGTAGTTCGAAAACGCCCAATCTGTTGGACCGTCGAAGACCAGCGTCCCGATGCGCTGAACACCTGCCGCCTGATATCCCGCCGAGCCGCTCACGTTGACCGTGGGCAGGAACCCGGCATACGCCTCGCGCGTCTGCCAGTGGGCCTGCGCCATGTCGTTCTGCGCGCTCAAGTAGATCGGGTTGTTCCCCTTCGCGACCTCGATCGCCTGGTCGAGGGTCAGCGAACTCGGCGCACGCTGTGCTTCGAGAGTGGTCGCCCCCCACGCCAAGAGCACCGGCACGGCAGCCAACCCCCTGACCAGCGACCGCTCTAGCGCTTTAGCCTTCGTCATAGTCGTCACACCGTGTCGGCACACCGTATCATCCGGATTCGACTCTCAGTCTGGGCTCACACCATATCCCTTAAGGAAAGTGTCGTGCCAAACGCTCATCACACTTCGTAACTCGTTTTATATCATCCCATTAGAGCACTTGATATAATCGCGTGTCTAGGTGTGTATCCGTGCGGATGTGCGAAAGCGCGTCCCACAAGCGAACAGTACCAGTACACCGCCAGCCATTCTGGCATCACGATTTTGATTCCGGCGTGGGCGATGGCCGGCGGGGCTACCCTCCCGACTCCGACCGCCACCTTCTCAGGAAGTCGCGCTCCGCGTCTGTGGATAGACGCCGTGTGAGCGCCACATCTCGCGCATTACATCATCGAGCGTCACCCCGCGGCCACGCATACGCAGAGTCAGGTCGAGTGCCATCCCGATGCCCGAGCCCCACGTGTAGTACGACAGGAAGCTGTTGTTGCGGTTATTGGGGTCGACCGCGGTCGCAGCATCCACTAACGGTGCCTGCCGGCTCATCTCGACCGGGGAGAAGAACCGGCGTCCGCGCGCGTTGCTCACCGTGTTCGCAATTCCTCCCATGCGCCGGGCGAACTCCTCGTCGTCGATGATTCCGCCACGCCAGAGAAGAACGTCCCCGAAGTAGCTCGTGAAGCCTTCGGCGAACCAGAGCTCTCCCGACATGTTCGCCGCGTCGAAGTCGAACGGCTCAAGCGAGGCCGGCCGAATACGCTCGACGTTCCATGCATGGAAGAACTCGTGTGCTACGGTGCCGAGACGGCCAGTCATGTTGTCCGCGAGTGCACCGGTGCTCGTGAGCACAGTCGAGTTGCGGTGCTCCATCCCGTCCCCGTCGACCCAGGGCAGATAACACGCAAGGAAGATGTACTCGCCGTAGTCGAAGTCGGGGAGCTCGCCGTAGACGTTCCTGGCCGCTTCTACGATAGCCGCGGCAGCCCGGGAATACCGCTCAGCGTGCTCTGGCAGTACCCTGGTGATGCAGTGCGCGACCCTGAAGGCTTGACCGTCGAGCTCCCACGAACGCTCCCAGAAGTCCGAGATCTCGGTGGGGCTGTCCAGGAAATACTGCAGATCAGGCGCCTCGAACCTAAACGGGTCGTCGGTCCGGGCGAGCTGGGTGGCTACGCGCCAACCACTGCCCTCGGGGACCTTCACGAGTAGCTCGATCGGTCGAGCTTCCGTACTGCGCTCCCACATGAAAGTCGCGGGCATGTTCAGGTGACCGTGCGTTCGATCGATGCCCACGTACGTCCCGTCGGCGTGATCGCCATAGAGGTGTAGGTGACGGAGGCAGCACCACCGTGTCCGGCGACGTCCCACTGATGATTGTTGGGTCGGGACACCGTCACCGTCCTGCCGTCTTCGCCGGTGGCGCGGAAATTGTAGACGTTCTTCGCGAACTCGTGAAGCGCGTATCGTCCCGGCGAGGAGCGACTCATCGTAAGCTGGAGCGGTCGGTCGTCCAGATTCGTGAAGGAGACGGTGATCTCGGCTTCGTGGTGCGCCCGATTGGCGAACGAGATCGAATAGCAAACCGGGCTCTGCGGGGCGACTTAGGTGACACACAGCATCGACAGGACGATCGAAAGAGCAAAGGAACGCATGGATCAGCTTTGCACGAGGAGGGCGTTCTTAGACGGTGGGCCAAGCTACCAGGCGCCCGAAGCCAGGGCTATGTTTGCCCCGCGCCCGAGACCATATCTGCTCTCCGACCCAGGACAAGCGGGGGCCGGAATCCCATGACGCTCACGACCGACTCGATACGAGCCCTCACGGAAGCGCTCGGCACGGACCGAATCGAGCGTGATGTGCCGCTCCGCCCGCTAACCACTTTTCGAATCGGCGGACCCGCAGATTTGCTGTACCGCGCACGCACCGCCGATGAACTGGCGCTCGCCATTCAGACCGCGCGGGGGCTGGACGTCCCACACTTCCTACTCGGTCGAGGAGCGAACATTTTGGTGGGGGACGGTGGTTTTCGTGGGCTGATCATTCGCTCGGAAGTCGGAGGCATCGAATTCCTGGACGACGCGCGCGTCCGCACGGGAGCCGGTGTTGAGACCTTTCCCGATCTGATCGACGTCACCGTCGCTCGAGGGCTCGGCGGGCTTCACCACTACGTCGGTATCCCCAGCACGGTAGGGGGGGCGCTCTGGCAGAACCTGCACTTCCTCGCCCCCGCTCCGGAGCGAGAACGAACGGTCTTCATCGAGGAGATTCTCGAGTCCGCAGACCTGTTGACCGAAGAAGGCGAGCGGAAAACCGTCGGCGTCGAGTATTTCGAGTTCGGATACGACCAAAGCATCCTGCATCACCGCGACGATGTCGTGCTCTCCGCAACCTTTCGACTCCGTCCCCAGGCCACGGACGAGCTTCGGCAGATCATGCGCGAGAACCTCGCGTGGCGGGACGAACACCACCCCGATCTTTGGCTCTACCCGTGTGCTGGTTCGATCTTCCAGAAGATCGACGGCATAGGCGCAGGTCGGCTCGTCGACGAGTGCGGGCTGAAGGGTCACATACACGGTGGCGCAGGCATCTTCCACAAGCACGCCAACATCGTGGTCAACTTCGGCGGGGCCACAGCCCAAGACGTGCGCCACCTCATCGACCTGGCACAGCAGACTGTAGCTCGAGAGACCGGGCACGAGTTGGTCCCCGAGATCGTGTTCGTAGGGGAATTCTAGCCGCTACGAGCGCGCCAGCTCGCTCAGCGTCTCCAAGTGGATTTCGTGCCCCCCTTCGTACGATACGAAGCGACGACGAATCCCGGCGGCGTCTAGGCTCGCCTCCTCTTGTGCCCGCAGCGTCTCGTTTAGCGCGGGATCCTCGGTACCCCGCACGATCAAGATCTCGGTGTCCGCGAGGGCGACGCGAGCCACCTCCATGTCGAGGTCGGGAGGCACATAGTCACTCCACAGCACGAGACGACGGGGGCGAAGCCTGCCGTACGTGATCCAGCGGCATGCGGTCGCTACCCCCTGCGAGAACGTGAGCACCGTTGTCGGTACGCCCTCGATCTCGACTTCGTCGTGCAGCGTGTCCAAGTAACGGACGTAGTCGCGGATTTCGTTCTCACGGTCTTCCCGGGTCATCCAGCTACCACCTACCACGGACACGGGGCCGTGCCGGCCGGGCTCCTGACTCACGTAGAACCGGGACAGTGCTTCGGGCGCCACGATCCGGCGGCTCCCGTCCGCGATCCCTTCGAAACGGCGGAGGAAGCGGGCGGCGAGCTGCTGGTACCCGTGCAGGACGCACCACAGCTCATCAGGGCTCGCGACGTCCTCGCCGAGAACCCAGTAGCGTGCTGTCCTGGGCACCTCGATATGCCGTTCTCGCGCATCAGTCATGTGCTACTCACTGGTTCTGTCTCTGTGGCGTCGATCACGACTCGTCTCAGGACCTGGCCGAATCTGATGCGAACCCGGCGCAGCAATAGGATCGCGACGATCCCGATGCCGATCGCGAGTCCCCACCATACGCCGGCCGGCCCCCGGTCGAGCACGAGCCCAAGCACGATGCAGATCGGCAGGCCGACGAGCCAGAACCCCACGAAGTTCAGAATCATGGGCACGCGAGTATCAGCGACGCCACGCAGCGCGCCCGCAGCCACAACTTGCACCCCATCGAAGATCTGGAAGACACCGGCGATGGGCAGAAGCGTCGCGGCAGTCGCGATGACCGGCCGATCGACACTGAAGACCGCCGCGAGCGACTCCGGAAAGAGCAGGAAGAGCGCAGCAGTCACGCTCATGAACCCCGCACCGACCAAGAGGCCCGCTCCGGCGGCACGCCTCGCACCCGGCGGATCAGCTCGCCCGACCGCCTGCCCCACGAGAACGCTCGTGGCCTGCGCAACCCCGACTGGCACCATGAAGGTCAAAGCAGCAAGCTGGAGGGCGACCTGGTGGCTCGCCACTGGGATGGTTCCCATGAGCCCAATGAGTAATCCGGCGGCGCCGAACACGCCGAACTCGAGCGACTGCTGTGCGCCGATGGGGGCACCTACGCGCAGCAACCGCGCCAGCGGCTGGAGCGCCATCGCTTCGGGGCGGAACGGCCGCAGCGAAGGCTTGAGCAGCGGCCAGGCGACCAGAACGAGCATGAGCATCATGAACCAACGGGAGAGACTCGTCGCCCATCCGGAGCCAACCGCGCCAAGCTCCGGCGCGCCCAGATTTCCGTAGATCAGGATCCAGTTGAAGAGGACGTTCACCACGTTGGCGGCGCCCACCGTCCAGAGGAGCGAACGAATCTTTCCCATGGCCTGCAGGCTCTGTCGCAGCACGACGAACCCGTAAAACGGGTAGACTCCGAGAATCGACGCCCATGCGTATGCGGCCGCGACCGGCACCACTTCCGGCGGCTGCCGCAGCGCACCCAGGATCGGACCCGCAGGCAGCAGCAATACAGAGGTCAGCGCGGTCAGTACCAGTGCGAGCAAGCCGCCCCGCTGCACACCGCGCGCCACCGCGTTGGGGTCCTGCGCTCCAACCGCCTGGGAGATCACGGGATCGAGGGCGAACAGCACACCCATGCCGAAGACCGCCACACCGAAGAAGTAAAGATTGCCTATGGCGACCGCTGCGAGGTCTGTGGGCGTTACCCGACCGACCATGACCGTGTCGACCGCTCCCATCGCCATCATGCCGATCTGGACCAGCGCGACCGGAAGCGCTAGCCGCGCAAGATCGCGGAGGTCTCGGCGATCGGGTCGGTACGCCCCGACGCGGACGCGCTTACCCCAGCGGACAGCCTCAGAGTTCAGACGTCGTCGCCTCGCGATCTGATTCACCAATCGACTCGTGCCGTCCGGCTCGTTCTCTCAGCAGCCGGTCCCTCCGGACTTCCTGCAGCAGAAGCGCCTCGTTGTCCGGCGGCGGTTCGAACGTCGGCCGACTCCCATCCGGCACCATGAAAAGGAACACCCACGTCGTTGGCGTGCCCATCCAGAACGCACAAAATCGGCTAAATCCACGAATACCCTTACGCCTGAGGTCGAGGTAGACGAGGTTCGACACCGCCCATACTACCGCGGTCACCGTCGCTTCTAGCATCAGTCCCGCCTCGGGAGGATTGAGGGAGTACGCGACGTCCCATCTGGCGGCAAGTGGAGGCAGCGTGAGCCCGGACCCTTCTGGCGTCCGGCGTCGCCGCACCGCTCCCTACCCCCGAACATACGCGCGTTCCCTTCCACTCCCTTCACGCGAGTCTTCCTGCTTGTAGTGCTCAGTACCGTGGTGATCGTATTCGTCATCATGTACATCATCGAGGGCCCTACGGCCGGCTTCACGAGCATTCCCAGGGGTGTCTATTAGGCGGTCGTGACTCTCACGACTGCCGGTGAGCCGGCCATGTCGACTAGGGTCGGGTGTCATCCCTGACGACACCGTCGTCCACCAGAGTGCGCTCCCCCGCCCCCAATTCCGGGTAGCGCCACACTATCAGAATCGCGAGTGGCACGCCGAGCAGCATGCAGCCGCGCGCCAGCATTCCAAAAAGCGGCGGCAGCGCCAGAACACGCTGCAGCGAATCGAGCACCGGCAGCACGACCGCGGCGCCGACGGCATACGCCAACAGGACCCACACCACCCTGCGAATCGGAAGTTCGGTCAACGCCCCAGGGCCGCCAAGAACGCCGAAACGGCCGAAGTCAGTCCCTCCGTGTCTTCGACATAGGGAAAATGCCCGCTGTTCAGTACAGCTAGCGAGCCGCGTGGTAGCGCCTCGGACAGCGCTCTGGCCATATCGACAGGCGGAATGTCGTAGCGACCGTGCAGCACGAGCGTGGGGGCCAGGATGTCCCCAAGGCGATCCCACCAGTCGACCGCGCCCCCGCCCACGCCGAGGCTCTCCCCGAGAAGACGTGCTACCTCCTGACCGTTGTGCGCGGTTCGCTCGGAGAGATCCAGTTCGAGCTCTTCAACGCGAGTTCGATCTCGGAATGTTCCCCGAAACGCCACTCGGTAGACCTGGCTCAACGTCGCTGCGTCACGCGCCTGAAACGCCTCGGTCTCCGTGAGTTCCTGCATCTCCACGTTGTCCTCTTCGGTCGTCGCGGCAGCCTGCCGCGTGCGTGTCTGGTCCGCAAACCGTGTGCCCGGTTCGCTAGGACTCATGAGGATGAGCGCAGTTAGGTTATCGGCATACCGACGCGCATACTCGATCTCCAGCAGCGTGCCGAACGAGTGGGTCAGCAGGATGATCTTCTCGTGCCTGAGCACCTGGCGAAGCGCGTCGATGTCATCGACGAAGGCGTCGAAATTGACCACGCTGCTGTCGAGCGCAGCGTCCGAACGTCCCGTGCCGCGCTGGTCGTAATAGATGAGGGTGTTCCGCATGGCCAGGACGTTCAGACCTGGCTGGAGATACGAGTGGTCGAGGCCTGGTCCACCGTGCACAATCACGATCGGCTCGCCCGTCCCGATCACCTCGTAGAAGAGACGGGCGTCCTCGAGGCTGAGCAGCCCCTGGCGCGCGCGTTGACCGTCGAGCGCCTGGGCCGCGCAAGCGATGGCGGCGACGACCGCGAGGCCAAGTACGCTACGCCGTCTCATCCGCCGGTCTCTCCCTCCACTCTAGGCACCATGACCAGCGACAAGCGCTCCACTTCCACCACTCTCATCCAGGAGCGCATGGCCCACAGACCCATCACGGTGAAGAAGATCGAGGTCACGAATCCAGAGACACCGGATCCGACCACGAAAAAACGAAGCCCGCGCCATCCGAGCACATATAGCGCGAAGCCCGGAGGAACAAAGCTGGATAGCATCGCGGCGGACATCCACCGTCGTTCGGCCCGTGCAAACGCAAGTTGCGAGGCACGAAGCCCGAAGGAGAGCATCGCTACTCCCGCGGCTAGGGCGCCTAGCACCAACACCAGCCCACCGCCCCCTGTGAAGTCGAACGATAGCAGCTCGAGAAGTCCTACCATCGCGAGCAGCGCGAGCGGCATGAACCCCCGTCCGAGGCGGGTGGCCATGAGCCCCTGAATCGCTCGTCCAACGGCCTGCTCAGGTGCAGCAGGTGGGTCCTGTCGTTGCCACGGCTCGGTCATTTCTCCTTCCCGAGTGGTAGGGTCGCCAGCCGGAGTCCGTTCATGACTTGGAAGGTGAGACGACTAGCCCGTTCGCGTATCGAGACCCGAAAATCGGGAACGGATCCACGTCGATTTTCTGCAGAGTCACCCCCACGGACTTGGGAATCACAGGCGACGGCGGAGCCTTCATCGCCGCCTCAGTGTCGCCCTCGAAGCCTTCTCGGGTCCCGTAGTCCGCCCCTTCCGTGTCGAGGAAGTGGCGCTGGATGAAGTCCGTCGTGTCATCGATGAGCGAATACATGACGGGCACCAAGATCAGAGTCAGGAAGGTAGCGAACAGAATACCTGCGATAATCGCAATCGCCATCGGGCCCCACCACGCCGCTTGCTCACCGCCCCAGTAGAGCTCCGGATTGAGGGAGGTGTACAGACCGAAGAAGTCAAAGTTCAAGCCGATCGCCAACGGCACCAGGCCGAGCGCGGTCGTCAACGCCGTGAGCACGACCGGACGGAATCGCGTTAGACCGCCCTGTACCAGCGACTCACGCCGGTCGATGTGGTCACGTTCCCGCAACACGTCGATATAGTCGACCAGGATGATCGCGTTGTTCACGACGATACCCGCCAGTGAGATGATGCCCACGCCGGTGTTGATGACACCGAACGGCATGCGAAAGATCATCAGCCCGATCAGCACGCCCATCGTCGACATGATCACGGACGTCAGGATGATCACGGGCTTCACCACCGAATTGAACTGACTGATCAGGATGAAGCCGATCAGCACCAGAGCAGTCAGAAAAGCGCTGTCCAAGAATGCCTGGGCCTCATCCTGATCCTGTGACTGGCCTGTGTATCTCAGCGTGTATCCGGGCGGCAGATCTCCTTCGAAACCCGACAGCGTCTGCTGCACCTCGGCAAGCACCGCGTTATTGGTGTACCCTGCCGCAACGTCCGAGCTGATAGTCGCCATGCGGGTCTGGTCCTTCCGGCGGATGGAGCCTGCACCCCGCTCGACGCTCCACGTCGCCATCGAGACGAGCGGCACCTGGATGCCCCCCTCGGCCATGACGGTCAGGTCGCGGAGGCCTTCCAGTTCCTGACGGTACGGTTTGGCGAGACGGACGATGATATCGTACTCGTCGTTCCCGTTCCGATACTTGGCCGCCTCGATCCCATTGATCGCTGCCCGGATCGCCCGTGCGACCTTCCCAGTGCTCAAGTCGTACAGCGCCGCCTTCTCGCGGTCGACTTGGATCGACAGCTCGGGCCGCGCCGCGTCCAGATCACTCTCGAGCCCGACGAGCTTTGTGTACACCGGCGCAGCCTCGAGAACGTCGAGCAAGTCCGAAGACAGTGCCTTCAACTGTTCCGGATCCTGTCCGACCAGCTCGATGCTAACTGCCGCACCCTGCGCCGGCCCCTGGCTGATCTTGTCGACCGTGACCGTGGCTCCGGCCACCGCCTGTCCGATCGTCCGCTGCATCTCGGCAAGCATGTCGAAGGCATCCCGGCTGCGGTCCTGGAAGTCGACCAGCGAGACCGTAACGCGACCGCCCTCCGGTCCACTCGGTCCACCAGCCATCGGGTTTCCACCACCTCCGGCACTTCCGGTGACGGCGACGACCGATTCCCAGTCCTCTTGGCCCCCGAGACCTCCGAGCTCCTCCTCGATGCGCAAAACGATCGAGTCGGTCACCGCGGCGCGGGTTCCGACAGGCGTCTCGATGTCGACCAACAGCTGCGGCGGAGGCATGCTCTCCGGAAAGAACTCTGTCCCGGTACCGAACAGCGCGAACACGACGGCCGTGGTACCGAACGCCACGATCGTGCCGCCCAAGACCTTGAGCCGGTTGCCGAGCGCGAAACGCAGCAGGCGCTCATAGAGGTCTATGATGCTCGGCAGCAATCCGGTCTGGAACCGCCGGGCCATACCTGCCAAGGCGAAGCGATGCAGCGCCCACAAGGCCGCGAACGTCGCAGTGAGTAGGATGGCGGTAAGCGGGTTGACGCCGGCAACGGCGAGAAAAGAGAGCGTGGCCGCGCCGATGAGCGCCCACCGCATCGCAGGCAGCAACGGCTTCCTTGGAGTCGAGTCCACGGTCATGAACATCGCACACAACGTCGGAATGATGACGATGGCGACGAACAGGGAACTCGACAGCGTTACGATGAGCGTGCGAGGCATGTAGCCCATGAACTCGCCGATCTCTCCGGGCCAGAAAAGCAGCGGGGTGAACGCGGCCAGCGTCGTCGCTGTCGCCGCGATGATCGGCACCGCGACTTCTCCCGTGGCCTTCTTCGCGGCAAGCGTGCGGTCCCAACCCTCTTCCAGATACCGGTAGATGTTTTCGACTACGACGATCGCGTTGTCGACGAGCATGCCCAGCGCGAGGATGAGGCTGAAGAGCACGATCATGTTCATCGTCATGCCCATGAGCCTCAACAGAACGAAGGACAGGAACATCGACGTCGGGATCGAAACTGCCACGAAAATCGACGTGCCTGCCCCCAAGAAGAACAATAGGATGACGACGATCAGGATGAGACCGCTGACGATGTTGTTCTCCAGGCTCGAAACCATCTCCTCGATCTGTTCCGACTGGTCGGACGTGATAACGACCGATGTGGTCGGCGGCATCAGCGGGAGCATCGCGTCCACTTCGGCCTTCACCGCCGCCGCGGTCTCAATGATGTTTTCGCCGGAGCGCTTCACCACGTCGAGCGTGACTACGGCGCTTCCCGCCATGCGCGCGAACGTGTCACGCTCCGCGAAGCCGAAGTCGACCGTAGCGACATCGCGGATGTAGATCGGCTGACCGCCCTTGATCGTGATGACGAGGTCCGCGATCAGCATCGGATCCTCAAACTCACCGTCTACGCGTACCAGATATTTCGTGTCGCCAACGTCGATAGAGCCACCCGGGATGTTCACGTTTTCGTTCCGGATCGCCTCGATTACGTCCTCGAGTTCGACCCCGTAGAACTGTAGGCGCGCGAGATCGACATCGACCTTCACTTCGCGCTCGAGTCCTCCGCGTAGGTCCGCTCGCAGCACGGCGGGAATCGCCTCGATCTCGTCCTGAAGATCCTCTGCCAGCTCCTTCAGCCGGATCAATCCGTAGTCTCCGGATAAGTTCACCTGCATGATGGGGATTTCGGAGAAGTTGATCTCGACGGTCGTCGGATCCTCCGCGTCGTCCGGCAGATCGGGCTTCGCGAGGTCGACCTTCTCGCGCACCTTTTGCAGCGCTTCATCCAGGTTGACCGCCGTTCCGAACTGCGCAGTAATGCTCGAGTATCCCTCGATGGACGTCGAAGTCAGCTCCTCGATGTCGCTGATCGTCGACAACTCCTCCTCGATCACGCGCGTGACCTGGCTCTCGACGTCCGCCGGAGACACCCCCGAGTAGATCGTATTGATGGCAACCATCGGGATCGCGATCTCGGGAAACGACTCCTTCGGGATCGCCCGGTACGAGAGCGCGCCCATGAGCGTGATGATGACCAGCATGACCATGACCGAGGTGCGGTGCTCGACCGCGAAGCTCGTTGCGCGGAACTCTTTGAAGCGCTCGAGCATGCTGAAGTCCGTCGGCGGCCCCGCGCTACTTCTCCCGTTTTCGTGCCCGTCCCTAGTCATGATACATCTCACTCCCTCCGACCGACCACATGCACGCGGTCGCCATCGGACACGGTCTTCTGACCCACAACGATGAGCTGCTCTCCAGGCTCGATACCCACCTCGACCACGACGAGGTTGCGACGCGTCGGTCCGAGCTCGACGGGGCGGACCTCCGCTACGGTATCCTCATTCCGCATCGAGACTACGAACACGACGTACCCGCCCTCTACGCGCACGAGCGCATCCTGTGGCACGACCATCGCGTCGGCGACCTCTCGCCTCGTCACGCTCATATTCGCCACCATCTGCGGCTTGATGACCCCGTTGGGGTTAGGGAGCACGACCTCTATCAGGAACGTCCGGTTCCCCGGATCCACAGTCGAGCCGACGTAGCGGACCGGTGCCGAGAAGAGCTCTTCACCCAGCACATCGAAAAACAGCGTGGCCTGAGCGCCTACCTCAACGTCTGCGGCGTACCGCTCGGGAACCCCGGCGATCACCCTCACCGGATTCAGATCGACGAGGCGGCCCACCGACTGTCCGGGACTCACCATCGACCCTACCTCGATGTGCCGCTCGTCGAAGATACCCGCGAACGGCGCGCGGATGACCGTGCGCGCGAGCCTCGCCTCGAGGCCCGCGAGGCTCGCGGCGGCCTGCTCCTGGCCGAACTTCGCCTCGAGGTACGTAATCTCCGAGCCGACATGGTCCTCCTCCCACAGGCGCTTGCGACGCTCCCACGTTTGGGAGGCGAGCTCGGCCCGGGCGCGAGCCTGGTCCACTTCGGCCGAGAGCACCTTGTCGTCGATCTTCGCGATTGCGTCCCCGGCCGAGACCCTGGAGCCCTTGTCCAGGAAGATTTCTCGAATGACTCCTTCTTCCTCGGCCGCGACGAGCACGTCTTGGTTGGCCATAACCGCCGAGGTGAGCCGGATATCCTCCACGAATTTCCGGGGAGTCACCGTCGAGGTCTCGACGTTGATAACGCGTACGGACGCCTCGCCACCGGGTGCGTCATCCATCGAGTCGGCCTGAACCGCGCCACACCCCGCCATCGCGAGCGTCGCCAGCACCGCTGGTAGCCTGCTCATCCGTGCCCGCGTCGTCTCTCTATTCTCCCTATTCTCCACGTTCTCCATGACCCTTGTCATCGTCATCTATCCCACCTAAAAACGGTTGCCCTGTGCATCGACGTCCACGAGAGGGACACGCCCCGTCGCCTCGTCGAGCTGAGCCCGAGCCACCAAGTAGTCGTAGACAGCCTGTGCGTAGTTGAACTCGCTCTGCCGAAGCGCCACCTCCGAGTCCGTGACCTCCAGTCGGCTGCTGAGCCCCTCTCGATACTGTGCACTGGCAATCTCGAAGCCGCGCTCGGCCTGACCGACCGCCAGGTGCTGCCCCCCTGCACGCAGGCGCGCCTCGTCGGTCGCCTCAACCAGGCCCTTTACCTCCGCTACCGCATGGTCGACGCCACTTTGTGTCCGGACTTCGGCCTGGCGAACGAGCGCGCGCTTCTGGTCGATGCGCGCGTCACGGCGGAAGCCCTGGAAGATCGGGAGGCTCACCCGCACCCCAACGAGCCGGGAGTAGGCGCGTTGCCCGTCCCCACGCGCAAAAAAGTTCGGACTGCCGTTGTCCTGCGCGCTGATGATGTAGTTCCCAAACAGAGTAACCTCGGGAAGGTAGCTCACCTGTTCGAGTCGCATCTCACTACGGCGTAGGTCCTCGCTGAGTTCGAGTTGACGTACGTCGGACCGCAGCTCACTCGCGACCCGTACCGCATCGGCGACACCGCCGTGGAAACCCGCGAACGCCAGAATCTCTTGGTTCGCCTGAGTGTTCGCTGACAGGTCCTCGAGATCCATCTCCGCGAGCGAGCCCGTGACCTCCAGCGACTCCTGGTCTGAGATATCGAGCTCCACCGCGATCTGACGTCGCGCCTGCATCGAGGCATTCTCAGCGCGCCGCACGTTGGGCTCCAGATTCGCGAGCTCGACCTGGAGCCGGAGCACGTCGTACTCCGACGCCAACCCGGCTCGGTGCAACGCCTGCGTCTCTTGGAGTGACTTACGCACACGATGCAGCGAGTTCTCGGTCAGGCGCACCTGCTCCTGCGCCAACAGAAGCTGGTAGTAAGCCACTCGGACACGCGTCACCACGACCTGAGTCTGGCCACGCACGGACTCTTCCTGGAGGCTCTGGAAACGGCCAGCCGCGCCGAGCGCCACGAACATACTCGGTCGGAAGAGTGGCTGCTCCACGTCGATGGACGACGCCCATTGGTTGTCCGCACCAAACCGCACGCTTATGAATTCGTCCTGCCCTGCCGTCGGATCGAAGATCGAAGCCGGCAGGAAGTTCACTGGGGCGGACACGTTGCGCGTGTACCCCGCGCTGAAGTCTATCGTGGGGTAGATGTCGCTCCGCGCTTCAGAGACGCGTTCGTTCGCCTCGCGTAGCCCCAGCCGGGCCGCGCTGACGTCTCGGTTGCGGCCGAGCGCGGTGCGTATGACCTGCTCCAGGCCCATCACAGAGGCCGGCTCTTGGGCATCGAGTGTCCGAGGCGCGATCGACACGGCGGTCAACAACAGCATGAACCCCGCCGGTGGTGAGGCGCTCAGCCGGACTCTATCTATTCGCATCATCATGTTTCTTCCCTTCTCAGGCTCTTCCCTTCTCAGGCTTCGACGGACGCCGAAGTACCGATGTCCAGCTCGGCGAGGTCGGCGGCGAACGCCTCGGTAGCGACGCCGCTCATGAGGCGCGCACCCGATTCCTCGAAGAGCGCGCGGAACGCCGCCTCGTCGATCTGGAAATGCCCCTGCCGATACAGCTGCACCAGCCCATGCGCGTGCGCCCACATCGTGAGACCTGTCTGGAAGGGATCTCCGTCCTTCAGGACCCCGGCGTCCATGCACTCACGCACGCGATCGATCCAGAATTGGTGGCGGGCCGAGCTCATCGCCTCGATATCCGCCGGCATTTCGTCCATGCCGAGTTGCTCAGGACCGAAGTACATTATCGAGTGCCACCGCGGATGCTCTAGCGCGAAGTCGAGGTAGCCCTCGCCAACACCGACGAAGCGCTCGAGTGGCGTCGGCGCTTCGATCGCCCGATAGATGTAGGACATGAAGGCACGGTGAGCCTCACGAACCACGTCCGCGAGCACGTGCTCCTTCCCGTCGTAGTGCCGGTACAGTGCCGGCGCCGTCACCCCGACTTGCTTCGCGAGCTTTCGCATCGAGAAACCGTCGAGCCCATCCTGCAAGTAGAGCTCGACGGCAGCTGCCAGGATCTTATCTCGTTGGCATGACATGTGAACAGTGTAAACAAGGTACGACTAGAGGTCAATGATTGGAGCTCTTGACTGGATAACGGCGTTTAGTGCCAAATGGTGCGAGTAGAAGTTCTGAGCGTCAGCCGCTGGCCTGGTCTCGGGCGAGGCTCAGAGTCGGGCGTTCCCTACCCACCCGTGGTCACCGACGCGGTGACGATTCGGTCTCCTCGCATGATGCGGTCCATCACGCCTAGCCCCTCGACCACCCACCCAAACACCGTATATCCACCGTCGAGGTGCGGAAGCCGCGTATGGGCTAGGAAGAACTGAGAGCCCTCAGTGTCCTTGCCGGCACTCGCGAGGCCGATCGCGCCCCGCACGTACGGCAACTGGTTGAACTCGCTGGTGATCTGGAAGCCGGGGCCACCCCTGCCGGTGCCCCCACCCACATCTCCCCCTTGCGATACGAAGTTCGGGATGACGCGGTGGAACGGCACACCGTCGTAGCGTCCCTCACGGACCAAGCGTGTCATCGTCTGCACGGCATGCGGGGCCTGCTCGGTATCCAGCTCGAGCAACACTCGGCCCCGATTGGTGTCGAACGCGATGCGGGGGCTGGGCCCCAGCGCCTCCAGATAGGTCCAGTCGATGACGGTCGGGTCATACTCGAGGTCGACGGTCCCTCGCCGGACCTCGGGCGCGTCCTCGTCGGTGTCGACCTCGATGAGCTCACCGGTGAGTCGCTCGATCCCGCTCGCCGCGATGAGACGTACCACCGCGGCGGGGTGCTCTAGTGCCTGCCGCAAAAGCGCTTCGGCCCCCGGAGCGTCGGTCACCGCGACCAGCCGTAGAAACTCGGCGGCCTCTCGGCTTTCGTTTTGCGTCAGTCTGAGCTGGTATGCGTCCAACAGGAGCTGCTGGCTTCCAAGCGGGAAGAGCAGCGGATCCGTCAGGATCTGCCCGGCCGTGAACTCGAGCTGTGGATTGCCGCTGTTCAGCGCCTCCGAGAAGATCGCAAAGTAAACGTCCCTCAATTGGGGCTCTCGCTTGTCCACAGCCCAACGCCGACTCATAGCCGCCACAGCGGAGCCGGCGATCGACTCGGACGGCGAGTTCAGGGCGACCCGGAGACGATCCAAAGCCTCACGACCGCTCAAGGAGCCGATCGCGGACAGCCCGATCCGCCAGCCGACTTCGTCCGTGTCGTCGAGGGCGTCGAGCCAGCCCAGGACGAACTCTCGCTCATTCCTCCTCGCAAGCATGACGACGAGTGGCTCTATCACGACCGCGCGCGTCGGGTTCCGCTCGATCCAGCTCTTGAGCCTACCCAGCACCGACGGCGGCTGGGCGCTCCCCGCTAGCGCGGTGGCTGCGTTCATTGCCACGTGCTCCATCGGGTCGTCCAGACCCGCCATCAACGCGTCCCGCGCGGCCAGCTCCAGCCCTCGGCCCGAGAGCGCGACCATGGCGTCGCTCCTGGTACGCCAGTCCGTGGCCGATCGAGCCCAGTCGGCGAGGCGATCCGTGTCGGACGGATCCGAGATCCGCCCCAGAGCCTGGATCAGGTACATCGCGGCCGGATCATCCCGCCGATATGCGCGGAGTGCGTCTCGAACCCGCGACACACGAGCGGACCAGGACGAGCCATCTGCCTGTTGGCCGAAGTAGTAGGCCGCACCGGCTCTGACGTCGGCGTCCGCGTCGTCGAGCCGCGCCAACAGGAAGTCCTCGGCCGCCGGGCTTCGAACCCCTTTCACGGCACTGTTCACCGAGAGCGCCAGAGCCCTGCGCCCCTGCTCCGCAGCCGCGACCTCCGCGGAGAGCAAGGCGTTCGGGGCCTCCGGCGAAGCGATCTTGCTGAGCGCCTCCAGGATGCGGTCACGCACGTTCGCATCGGATTCCGCCTCGAAGGCGGTGGCCAATTCCTGCACCGACGAGGCCTGGCCCAGCTGTCCGAGGGCAAACGCAGCATCGCGGCGGACGTTCGGGTCTAGGTCCTCGCCCACCGCCACCAGCAAGGGTGCGAGCGCCTCAGCGGCCTGAACCGAACCGAGAGCGAGCGCAGCGCGAGCACGCACGTCGGCCCTTTCGTGCGTCAAAAAGCCCACAAGCGCCACCCCGTCCCTCTGTACTTGGAGATCAACCACGCCTTGCAACGTGCCGTCAGTGAGCAACCCGTCTCGCGGTCTGAGGGGAGGTGGCTGGGCCGCGTCTGGCTTGACCGGGTCGCACGCTGCGACGAACACGACGAGCAACAACCGGGACACGACGTCCACGAGCGAAAGCGGTCGAGAGCTCTGGATCTTCATGGAGTCTAGAGAATCGCGTTGAGGTACAAATCCAACCGGAACGCGCGCGGCCGCCTGAGGCCCCACGCCGAGTCCAGCCGGATGAGGCCGTCCACCACCGCTAGGCCCACGCCGGCGGAGTATAGCGCATCCTCGAAGCGGTAGCTCTCGGACTCCCCCGCCCAACCGACGTCTGTGAAGAGCGATACCCAAGCGAAGGAGTACGCGCGCGCTAGCTCACCTCTCGCCCTGACGAAGCTGGTGCCTGTGAGGCGGCGCGGATGGTAACCGCGCAGGGATGAGGGTCCACCCAGGTGCCACATACGCTGTTCGGTCAAGTTCCCCCACCCCTCGCCGGCGCCGGCCTCGAGTCCGAGGTGCAGATCGGACGGGAGTGGCACCGCCAACCGCGCCACCAGCTTGATGCGGGCGTACTCGAAGTCGCCGGTCACCGCCTCGGCCGTTAGCTCCAGACCGCCCTGTACGAGGTTCGGATCGGAACCCCACCAAGAAGTTATCGCTACCTGGCCTCCGTACACCCAACCCTCATCCGCTGCCAGGTTGTCCCGGAAGTGAAACGTGTCGCTGCGCAGCTTGAAGACGGCGAAGTCGGTTTCCACCACTGCCGGTCGGTGGTACTCAGCGAAGCCTCTGACTTTGATGTCTCGGCGCTCCGACTCGGGTGGAGTCCACTCGAAGGACGCCCCGGAACGCCGATAGTAGTCCCCGTCGTCCCGGCCAGGAAACGCCGCGAGCAGCGAATTGCCGAGCCCGAGGTGCCGGGCATCCTCATCGATGGCAGCCAGCTCGTGGAAGAGGCTGAACGTCACGCGTCGCTTCACCGTCTCGCGCGTGATGTCGACACGCCCGTTCGGTTCCAGATCCGCAATCCCGATGCGAGCGGTGCCTGTCACCGACAAAGGTCCACGAAACGTCTGAGGTCGGATCTGCCCACGCACCCCCAGAGAGAGCCCCTCCACGCGGTTGTAACGCACGAGGTCAGGCCGCTGCGGGCCCCACCGCAGGGTACGCGGTATCTGGGCCAAGGGGGGTGCCAGCAGGTCTGTCTCCTGCGCGTGCAGCCGGCTCGGAGCGGTGAAGACGGCCCCGAACAGCAGCACAGCGATCAGCTTCATCGTCCCGTCACTTCTACTGGATGTGGTCCGGTCCGGTCACACCGTCCTTACGGCATGTATCGACCGGTCGTACAAGGATATCGGTGGCTCCGACGGGTGGCCATTTGGAGCGGATGCCATCGCGTCGCCCGTCCCGTCGACTCGGCGCAGTCGGTTTCTCGCTCGGGAGGAACGTTCTGGTGAAACTGCTTGGGGAAGATCCGCTGGGGGGAGCCGGTCTCGTGGACGCGGCAGTGATCCTAGGAGAAGGCCCGCCCGTGCCATGTCGCTGCCGCTGGCTGCTCGAACTCCCCGGCACGGAAGCTTCCGATCGTGGTCAGGCCCGTATCGAATACCGGCGTTTCAGGACCCACTGCCCCGGACTCCGCGAGCGCACGGAACTCGGCGCGACTAGCAGTCCGGATCTCCTCCCCGTCACGGTACCACACGGGAGCGTGATCGATCAGCGATACGCTCAGGTCCGTGCCCAGACCACGTAGGCGGTTCACCAACGTATCGATCGAGCAACCGGAGGGGGCTTCAACGTCCACGTCCACGCCGATGACCAGAAAACGGTCGTCCCTCAGTTCCCTGCCGGAACGAAGCGGAACGCCGTGTGCGGCCCACACGTCGAGGAATGAATCGACCGCTTGCAGGAAGGCGTCGCACTGAGCCGAATTGAGGGCCTGTGTAGCCGGGAAGACCCACAGCCGCCCACGATCTGGTAGCGCATCGAACTCAACTCTGGGCATGGTTATGCCACTTCCGGGTCGATGCCCCCACCGCCTATCGGCACTGGTGGGGGAGATTTGTCCAACAACACCGCCATCCAGCGCAAGTCCTGTGTGTTTTCGAGCCAGATCTTCACCATCACCGTCAGCGGCACGGAGAGCAGCGCTCCGAGCGGACCCCACGCCCACCCCCAGAAGAGCAGCGACAGGATCACAACAAGCGTAGACAGGCCGAGCCGGCGCCCCAACAGGTTGGGCTCGAGGATGTTTCCGAAGAGGACGTTCACGACGACGTATCCCGTGGCCACGACCAGAGCGTGAGGTACGGTTCCATACAGGACGATACTCAGGAGCACCGCTGGCACCGCCGCGATGATCGAACCAACCGTGGGCACGTAGTTGAGCAGGAACGCGATTAGTCCTAACAGAAGAGCGAACTCTAGCTGCATGACCCAGGCCCAGATACCCAGCACCAGCCCCGTCGCAAGTGATACCATCGTCTTGATGCCCAGGTAGGTCTGCACCTCGGTAACCACCTTGGTCAACCGGTCCTCGTCGCCGCCATTCTGCCCGAGCACGTACCTGATCTTTTCCGGGAAGACCGTGGCCTCACCCAGCATGAACGCCATGATCAGGAAGACGATGAACGTCGTCGAGACGAACTGAGCGATGCGCCCGATCGTGCCTTGCACGAAGTCCACGACCGCGGTCGGACTGATCATGTCCGTGATGACGTCCGTGGTGATGTAGGGGCTGACGTCGAAGCTCGGACTCAGATCGTCGACCGACCCTATCACGGATGCCACGCGTTCCCCGAACAGGTCCTGGTACCGTTGGATGTTGTCCTGGAGGTCGGTGACCGATCGGCTCGCCACTGGGATCAGCAGGCCGACGACTGAGACGAAGATGAGTACCGTGATCAAGGTCGCTAACCCTGCCGGTACCCGGTGATGCACCAGCCAGAGCATGATCGGGAGGCTCAGAACAGAGAGGAACAGCGCC
Source organism: Longimicrobiales bacterium (assembly GCA_965226625.1). Taxonomy (GTDB): domain Bacteria; phylum Gemmatimonadota; class Gemmatimonadetes; order Longimicrobiales; family Gaopeijiaceae; genus UBA1138. Next base: position 307,209 of record CBDDDK010000003.1, on the reverse strand, counting down.
AGGGCGGTCGGCAGCAGAATCGGCGCTGCAAACTTCAGCCCGTAGACCACAACGACCAAACACGCCAGGATGAAGAGCAACCTGGCGCCCGGATTTTCCTCGGTGCGCTCGAAGATCATGAGGTCTTAGCAGGGGCTAAGTGGAGACGCCGCAGATACGGCGCGCGTCAAACACTACCCAGATCGGTGAAATGGTGCCATAGCTCGAGGCCGGCTCTGCAATGGACAGTGAGACCAACCCAGACTTGAAGATTCCCGACTCGGACGATGAGCTCCTCGCCGAGTGCCGCGTGCAAACTTTTCGTGCGGGCGGACCCGGCGGGCAGCACCAAAACACGACCGAGAGCGGCGTCCGGCTGGTACACCTGCCCTCTGGCCTCCGAGTGGTAGCCCGGGAGGAGCGCAGCCAGCATCGCAACCGCGCTCGAGCGCTCGAGCGATTGCGCTCGAAGCTCGAGCGGCTGCTGCGTCGCGAAACCCCTCGTGTATCGACGCGGGTGCCGCGCAGGGAGAAAGAGAAGCGCCTCGGCGACAAGCGCAAACGAGGACAAGCGAAACGACTGCGAAGCCCCCCGGATCCGGAGCGCGACTGAACTGTCGCTGCCTCTCCTTGTCCGCCGGACCCTCCCCGCGGTAGCTTCGATTTTCTCTGTGGCTTCAGTCCCTTTCGGCCACCTTCCCAATGACGCAAGCGACGCATAGCGACGACACGATTCGTGTCTTGCTCATCGACGATGACGAGACGGCGATGCTCCTGGCGAACACCATTCTGGAGCAGATCCCGTCGTCGTCGTTCCATCTCGACTGGGTCAGTACTTTCGACGAGGGCCGGGAGTCGATGGCGAAGCGGGAGCACGACGTATACCTAGTCGATTTTATGATCGGAGACCACTCGGGCATCGAGCTCGTTCGTCATGCCCGGGCCGAGTTGCACCGCGCACCTATGATCCTCTTGACCGGCAAGGGCCGGTACGAAGTGGACGTGGAAGCCATGGAAGCCGGGGCCTCGGATTACCTGCAAAAGGACACCGTGAATCCGGACACGCTGGAGCGCTCGATTCGCTACTCGATGGAGCGGGTGCGAGCCGAAGCCGTGCTACGAGACAGCGAAGAGCGGCACCGCTCCATGTTCGACCACATGCCGGTGGGGCTCTACCGGACTACACCCGACGGCGAGTTACTGGACGTGAACCCGTCGTTGGTACAGATCCTCGGGCACCCGGATCGAGACGCGCTGGAGATCAACTACGCGCGGAACTTTTTCGTGAGCCCCGCGCACCGGCAGTCCTTCCTGGACCGACTGGAGCTCGGCGTGGTCCGGGGGTTCGAGAGTGACCTGAGGCGCCGGGACGGGAGGACCGTACATGTACGGAACGCAGCCCGCGCGCACCGGGCGCCCGACGGATCGACTCGCTACATCGAGGGCTCCGTCGAGGACGTGTCCGAGGAGCGGATCGCCGCCGACCTGCACGGCAGCGCTGCACGCTACGGCTGGATCTTCGAGAGCTCTGGACTCGCGATCCTTCTCGTGAACCTGAGCGGCGGCATTCGAGCCGCCAACCCGGCGTTCCTGCGTGCCTTCGACTACGAGCTCGCCGACCTGATCGGCAAGCCACTCCTCGACCTAGCGGATGCCAGCGACCGTAGCGCTCTCGAAGACGAGCTTCGGAGGGTCTCCTCAGGTGCGGAGGACATGAGCGAAGCCCAGCGTCGTTTGAAGGCGGTGGATGGGGAGGTGCTTTGGGCGCGTACGAGGACAGGACTCGTTCGCACCATGAAGGGGCGGCCTGATCACGTGATCGTGCTCTTCGAGGACGTAGCGGAGGCTTGAGGCCGAGGGCCGGGCTCATCGCCCATATGAGGATGTCGATCCCGAGACCGTAGGCTTGTGGCGAGAAGGGGGCCGCAAGGGTGAGCTCCTCCGCTCCAACTTCGGAGAATCTGAATGTGTGAGATTACTGGTAGCGCGTATCGGTGGGGACTCGCCGCTGTGACCGCGGTCACGCTACAGGCGTGCTCTGGGGGCGGGGACGTCTCTCAGGAGGCGCGCCGCCAGACCGACACGTCCGCCGGCGTTCCCATATACGACAACCTCGGCAAGCATGGCCACCCCACTTCGACCGCCTCGGAGGAAGCGCAGGCCTACTTCGATCAGGGGCTGCGGCTCCAGTATACCTTCAACCACGCCGAGGCTGGGATGCGTTCAACGAGGCCTGGACGAACGCCGACGTGGAGCTCCTCTCCTCCCGGTTCTAAAACGGGACCGTCCTCGTAATGAGCGCACCGTCTTCTTGGTGAATTGTGGCTTGATCTACGGGAGGCATAAGGGATGAAACGCACGCTCGCGACTGTAATCGCACTCCTCGTGGGAACACTGCTAGGCTGCGGCCCCGCAGACGAGGGTTCGGGTGACTTCGACCTGGTCATCACGAATGGCCGAGTCATGGATCCCGAATCGGGTCTCGACGCTGTCCGTAGCATCGGAATCCGGGGCGGAAGCATCGCCGCGATCGCCGACGGAGAGATCGATGGCGCACGAACCATCGACGCCACCGGTCTGGTCGTCGCGCCCGGCTTCGTCGATCTGCACGAACACGGGCAGCAAGAGGAGTCCTACGCGCTGATGGTGAGGGACGGAGTCACCTCGGCGCTGGAACTGGAGGTCGGCACGGCGGACGTCGGCGCGTGGTACGCCGAGCGCGAGGGCGGGCAGATCGTCAACTACGGAGTGAGCATCGGACACATCGGTGTGCGAATGGACCTCCTCGACGATCCCAGTGAGGGCATTCTACCAGCCGGGATCGGAGGCTCGGGGAGCGTGACGTCGGAGCAGCTCGACGAGATGGAGCGCCGGATTCGAGAGGGCCTGGCCCAGGGTGCGGTAGCCGTCGGCTTCGGGGCGGCGTATACGCCCGGCGCGACCATGGACGAGATCGAGCGCATGTTCGGCGTGGCGGGTGACGTCGGGGCCTCAATCCACATTCACATGCGGAATGGCGTGCAGGGCTTCGACTCCACGCTCGCCGCGGCCCGCCGGGCCGGGGCCGCACTCCACGTCGTTCACATCAACTCGACGTCCGGGCGCGACATCGACCGTTTTCTCGAGATGGTCGAGCAGACGCAGGCTTCCGGCCAGGACCTCACTACGGAGACGTACCCGTACGGCGCGGGCATGACCGAGATCCAGTCAGCACTCTTCGACGACTGGGAAAGCTGGACCGACGAGGACTTCCAGCGCCACCAGCTCGTGTCGACCGGACAGCGGGCTACGCGGGAGACGTTCGCGGAGGCGCGCCGGCAAGGCGGCACTGTGATCATCCACAGTCGCACGGAAGACATGACACGGACCGCCGTGTTCAGCCCCCTTACGATAATTGCGAGTGACGGCTTCATCGTGGATGGGCAGGGCCACCCGCGGACCTCGGGCACGTACTCGAAGGTGCTCGGGCAGTACGTCCGTGACGAAGGCGGGCTCACGCTCATGGACGCCCTCAGGAAGATGACGGTCATGCCCGCCCGCCGGCTCGAGGCGCGCGTTCCCTCGATGGCGAACAAAGGACGCATCCGAGTCGGCGCGGATGCCGACATCACGATCTTCGATCCTGAGACGGTCATCGACCGCTCGACCTACGAGGACGCTACGATCCCCGCCTCAGGGATTACGTACGTGATCATCGAGGGGGAGATCGTCGTCGATGAGGGGGAGGTTACGGACGCTCGGCACGGCCGCGCGATTCGGGCGCCGACGGGATGAACGAGGCCGTTCTAAGGATAGAGCGGGGACGCGGCACCGGCTCGCCGTGCTCAATGCAGCCCAGGGAGCACCACTCGCCGCATTGTCACCCAAGGGGTCTCCCAAATGGGCCCGGCAGGGCTCGAACCTGCGACCTACCGATTATGAGTCGCGCGCGGGGACGCACAGGATGCGGCGAAAACCCGCTAGAGAAGCCAACAACCAGCGAAATTCCCGTAGGTCATTGGAGCACGATACGGGGGGATACAGCATCCAAACCGGAACAGAAACCGGTACACGAAGGAAGGGGCTACCCAAGACCCGGCCGTCGGCGAACGCCTCCATCTCGCGCGACGCGCCCCAGCGCGCAGGAGCGCGACTGCGACAGGGCATACTCGTTCAGCCGCCGGCGACCCGAGGGAGTCCACAGTGCTGGCGAAGGAGAGGGCGAACGGGAGCGGGAACAGTCGGCTGTTCTTAGCCAAGGGGCGGAATATGTCAGCACATTCAGACGGGAAAACTCCGGGCACATCTCCGGCACACATCCCGCTGATACCCCAAAAACACGGGGGTGCGCTTCTGTCGCGCGGCGTCCCCGGAAATCGTGGGGGCCGACCAACGTCAGCCGTGCGCGCTGCTGCTGCGCTGGCCGTTGACCAGCGGATCCCGGTGCTCGAAGCCATAGCTGATGACCCCGAGGGGCGACCAGCAGACCGCATCGGCGCGGTAGACCTGCTCGGTCGGCTCGGAGGTGTAGCCAAGGACGAACCGATTCCCAATGAACTGGTGAGGCTTCTGGCGATGGACGTTGGGGCGGTCGCGCGGAGTGCAGATTTTGGAGGGACGGATGACGCGGAGGGATTCCTCTCTCATGTATACGACCGCTGGGCCGTGACCTTGGGCGCCTTCCGAGCCGGTGACACGTAGGGCGCCGACGGGTTGATGGCGCGCGACCCTGATCTTGGAGTGAATGGTACAGGAGGCTGCGCTGCGGGATGCGGGTAGGCAATGAGGGGCTACGGGCGCGCCTGACGATCGCCCGCTCGCAAGCGGCGCCCAGCATTGTGGGCCTTCGGCGGGTCTGCATGACAAGGGGGAAACGATCATGGGAACTCGTCGCACACCGACTCCGGTAGCCATCCTCGTCATGACAGCTTGCGGGGTGCTGGCGCCCCCGGTCGTCGTCAGTGCGGCTCCACAGCGAGCCGCCCCGAGCACTCCTACCCCCGCCGCCGACTTGAGCGTCGAGACGCTTGCCTCGGGTCTCGACACCCCTTGGGACCTTGCCTGGGGTCCCGACGGCGCGATCTGGTTTACGGAGCGAGCGGGTCGTGTATCTCGGGTAGATCCGGCGACAGGAGCGATCACGCTCGTGGCCGAGATTGCCGTACACGAGCGGGGCGAGAGCGGCCTGATGGGCATGGCCTTCCACCCGGATTTCGAACAGGAGCCGTACGTCTACCTAGCGCACTCGTATGCCGCCGGGATCAGTATCAAGAATCGCCTGATCCGCATGCGCTACGAGGGGGGACGCCTCACCGCTCGGGAGACTCTCGTCGATGGGATTCCAGGGCGTCGTAACCACGACGGGTCGAGGCTAGTCTTCGGCCCCGACGGATTCCTGTACATGACCATGGGGGACGCCGGTAACCGTCCCATGGCTCAGGACCTGGGCTCTCTGTCCGGCAAGGTCCTGCGACTCACGGTGGACGGAGGGCCGGCCCCCGGAAATCCGTTCGGGACGCGTGTCTATTCGTATGGCCACCGGAACCCGCAGGGCATCGTCTTCCACCCGGAGACGGGTGATCTGTACGTCGCCGAGCACGGGCCCAGGACGAACGACGAGGTGATGCGTGTCGAGATGGGCGGCGACCACGGGTGGCCGTCCGTCCACGGCTTCTGTGATGGAGACGTGGATGACGAGGAGGACTACTGCGACGACAACGACGTGGTGGAGCCACTGGAGGCATGGACGCCGACCGTGGGGATCTCCGGCCTCGACTATTACTCGTCGGACCGGATCCCCGCGTGGCGTGGAAGCCTCCTCGTCACGTCATTACGGGGCACGGCACTCTGGCGGCTCAAGCTATCGGAAGACGGCCGCTCGGTCGTGAGCACCGACGCAATCTACCGTGGCGACTACGGTCGCCTACGAGACGTTCTGGTGGGTCCTGACGGCGACGTGTACATCGCTACGAGCAACGAGGACGGGCGCGGTCGGCCGGCGTCGGACGACGACCGGATCCTGAAGATCACGCGCCGGGGCGTGAGCTAGGTCCATGCGCTTCGTCCCTTCACGCCGAGTCCAGTTTTGCGCCGGCGGTCGCGTGAATATAGATACGACAAGTCGGGCTTTTGGGGCGTCCAGGGCTCGCGCTAGTAGATCACGACGATGCGGTAGGCCCAGCCGGCGGGGACACCGAGGATCACAACGTCTATTCCGGCCCCGCTCGCCTCGATCCCGCACGACCAACCGCCGTTCGTGCCGTTCTGTGCAAGGATGAACCAGTAGAGGTTGTCCTCAGTCACGTAACAGGTGATGACGGGCGGGTTGTTGATCGAGCCTGCCGCGATCGGAAGGGGCTGGAGGGTCCCGCCGCCGGCGAAGGTGACGCCGTCGTATACGAGTTGCGTGCCCGGCCCCGCGGGACCCTGCGGACCCTGCGACCCACTGAGCCCTGTGGGTCCCGTGGGTCCCGTGGGTCCTTCAGTCCCTTCGCAAGCCATGAGGAGGGCTACCGCTGCGAGTAAGGCGAATCGTCGGGCCATTCCGCACCCCCTTGTGGGTCGGTCCGGCTTGAACTCCTCACCGGGCAAGTGCAACATGGCTGTTAGGTCAAGTCCCGAGTTGTGTGTAAAAGTGAGAGGAAGCTCCTCGATGCTTCGGTTAGGCTGCCTTGGCGACCTCCTTGGGTTCGAGAAGCGTGAGATCGAGGTAGCGGCGTTTGCTCCAGACCGCAGTAGTCCTCAGAGCAACCGTGGTGATATAGAGCGGAGCGCACTGGCTCGGTCGGGGAAGGCGCCGGCGCTCCGGATCCGACGCTTGATCTCGGTGTGCAGGCGCTCGAGGCTGTTCGTGGTGCGTAGCCTGGCCCAGTGGGGCTCGGGGAACACGTAGAACTGGGTGGCGGCCGTGAAGCCCCGCTCGAGCACCTTCATTGCCTCGGGGAGCTCCTCTTGCCAGCGCGTCGTGATCTCGGCCAGGCGCTTCTTCGCCTCAACGAGCCCGGGGGCCCGGAAGACGGCGGCAACCTCGCGCGCCACACGCTTGCGCAGGCGATGCGGGACCTTGGCCAGCACATTGCGTTGCAGGTGCACGGTGCAGCGCTGACGGCGCACCTCAGGCAGGAAGCGGCGCACCGCAGCTGCCAGGCCCGCGTGCTTGTCGGCGATCACCAGTTCGACGCCGCTGAGACCTCGCTCCAGGAGCTGCTCGAGGAGCTCCGACCAACTGTCCTCTGACTCCTCAGGGCCTAGCGTGATGGCCAGGAGCCGGCGGTGACCGTCCGGATCCACCGCGTAGGCCACGAGCGCGCTCACGTTCTCGACCTTCCTGGCCCAGCGCGCATCGAGGAACGTCGCGTCCAGATACAGATAGGGGTGAGGCCCCTCGATGGGTGCGCTCCGCAGCGCTTCTACAGCCCCATCGAGCCGCTTCGCGACCCGGCTTACCGTCGAGCGTCCCACGCGCTCACCCAGCAGTGCTTCAGTCACGTCGCCCATCTTGCGCTGCGACACACCGCTCACGTAGGCCTCCACCATCATCTCGTCCACTTCTTCACTCCTGCGCCGGTAGCGGCCGATCACGTCGGCGGGCGAGCCGCCTTCCCGGCTGCGCGGCACCATCACGTCGATCTGACCCAAGCTCGTGAGCAGGCGCCTGAGGTACGTGCCGTTCCTGTGATCCTTCCGGCTGCCGACCCGCTCGAAACGACGCGCTCCGACCATCGCTTTCAACTCCTCCTCCAGCACCATCTCGAGCGTCACACGAATCGCGCCCTGAAACAACGACTTCAAATCCTGCCGTAACTCTTCTTGCGTGGCCCGCTCAACTTCAACCATCTTTTCCATGAGGAAGCTCCTTTCCGGTTCCGGACCTGCTGGCGCAGGCCCGGACTCCCCGGGTTCGTGTCATGATGAACATTCACAAGGAGCTTCCTCTCTCTTTCCCGGGCTGTCCACCCTCCCCGGACCCCTCACCCCCTTTTACACAAATATCGCGACACTACCTGGCTGTTATATAGCACCGTTCGCTACGGCTGCTGCGGGAACGGAGGTCCGCGAAGATTGACAGGCGCAATCCTGGCTGCTGATCAACGAGTTGCGGTTGACGGAGAACGCCGTAAGAGACTCGATTATTCTCTCGCCGGTTGTCGCCTGAATATAGATACGACAATTCGGGCCTTTCGGCCGTCCAGGGCAACATAATCACCCTTCTGCGAATCCAGAAAGTGTAGCAAAATGGTGCTATGTGGGCTTTTTCGGCGTTATGCAGAAGCGGCTGCATAGACATACGCGCTTCTAGGACGTGCCCGAGCGCATACTCATGCGGTCAAAAGCGCCCTCTGACACCCTACCGCCGACGATCACCACGCCTTCCACGAGGACGCGAAGCCAGGGGATCCGGGGCTTCAATTCGGCACCAGACGCTTCAGTTCCTCGAAGAAATTCTGAACCAAGATCAATCGCTGAGCAGCAGCGCCGACCTCAGCTTCGGCAGTGCCGACGTTCCGCGCCAGAATGAAACGGTCGCCGTCCGGATGGAGACCGGAGCCTGGCGTAGGTGCGCTACCCGCACCAGTCACCCGGAACAACGAATCCGTAGATAGCACCACCGGCACCGGATTTCGCTGGATCCGGGCAGCCTTGAACGGGCCGACTGAGCCACCTCCCCGCAAGTAGTAGAGGGTGTTCCCATCCGGTGACCAGAACGGGATGTCCCCTCCGTTCCCCGACACCTTCGTCCGCTCACCCGGATCGGGGGTGCCTCGCCCGTACCGGGAGTGATCTCACTTGTGGCAGCCGCCTGATCCAACAAGGCGGGACCGCTACGGGTCAATTGGGCATGATATACCCCCGCGAGTCGTCTGTGCCCTGGACCGCGGTCGTTGCCCTGTTAGCGGCAACGGCGTTGCCTGCATACGCCCCCGGGCTGGTTGCCCAGGAGCCGACCGGCGCCGGGAGCGAACCTCTCCAGTTCGAAGGCCCCCCTCCACCCCGGGCGCCCGAAGTCATCAATCGCGACAGCCTGGGCAACGCCACCGTCCGGGCGGTTCGTCTGACTCAGCCATTGCGCCTCGATGGCGAGTTGGACGAACCCTTCTACGAGGCGACCCCCTCCATCTCTGGTTTCATCCAGAGCCTACCGGATGAGGGAGCGCCCGCGACCGAGCGCACGGAGGCATGGATTTGGTTCGACGACGAAAACGTGTATGTGTCCGCGCGCCTGTGGGACTCCGCGCCCGAGAGCGAGTGGGTGGCGAACGAATTGCGGCGCGACGGCCCGCAGGTCCGGGCGAACGACCACTTCGGCGTGATCTTCGACACCTTTTACGATCGTCGCAACGGGGTGTTTTTCTACACCAATCCCCTCGGTGCGCTGACCGACCTCGCGATCGCGAACGAGCGAGATGGGAACCACGACTGGAACACCGTCTGGGACGTGAGAACAGGTCGCTTCGAGGGCGGATGGACAGTGGAGATGCAGTTCCCCTTCAAGTCGCTCCGGTACCGACCCGGCCTTCAGCAGGTCTGGGGCGTGCAAATGAGACGGAACGTCGCTCGCAAGAACGAGTCGAGCCATCTCACGTTCATCCCCAGGTCGGTGGGCAGCGGAGCTATGCGGATCTCGATGGGGGGCACGCTGGTCGGGCTAGAGGCGCCGCGCACGAGCCGGGTGTTCGAAGTCAAGCCGTATGGCATTTCGGGTCTCGACACCGACCTCACGGCCGATCCCCCAGTCCGGAACCATCTCGACGCCGACGCGGGGTTGGACCTCAAGATCGGCATCACCAACAATCTGACGGCAGATTTCACCCTCAACACCGAGTTCGCACAGGTCGAAGCGGACGAGCAGCAGGTCAACCTCACGCGGTTCAGCCTCTTCTTCCCCGAGAAGAGGGAGTTCTTTCTCGAAGGGCGAGGAATCCTCAACTTCGCGGAACCCGCCACCGGCGGTGGCCGTCGCCGAGGCCGTGGCCGAGGCACCCCAGCCGCCGGAGTGAGTGCGCCCTCACTTTTCTTCAGCCGGAGAATCGGCTTTCAGGCAGACGAGGTGGTGCCGATCCTGGGCGGCGGTCGAGTGACCGGGAAGTTGGGGTCCTTCGATGTCGCAGCGATAAATATCCAAACGGACGACCTCCCGAGCGCAGGCGCCGAATCCACGAATTTCTCGGTGCTACGGCTCCGTCGGGACATCCTGCGGAGGAGCAGCATCGGGGTCATGTTCGAGAACCGATCCGAATCCGAGCTCGCGCCGGGATCTAACCAGGCGTACGGAGTCGACGCCACGTTCTCGTTCTTCGACAACGTGAACCTGCTCACGTACTACGCCCAAACGAAAACCGAGGGGCTGACGGGCCCGGACCAGAGCTACCGGGGCCGCTTCAGCTACAGCGGAGACTTATGGGGTCTTCAGGTGGATCACCTGATGGTGGGAGAGGACTTCAACCCGGAGCTCGGGTTCGTGCCTCGGAAGGGATTCCGACAGACTTTCCTATCCGGTAAGTACAGCCCCCGGCCGGCGTCCATCGAGTCGATCCGGCAGGTAACCTTCCAGGCATCAATCAACTACGTGGAGAACGCCGAGGCGGGGTTCGTCGAGACCCGGGAGCGACGGGGAAGTTTTCGAACCGAATTCGAGAGCAGCGACGCGTTCAACGCGGAGTTCACCGACAGCTACGAGAACCTGACCGAGCCCTTCCCGATCGCGTCCGATGTGACGATCCCCGTGGGCCGATACAGCTTCCGCGACGCGCAGCTGAGGTACAACTTCGGTGTCCAGCGCCCGTACTCGGGGAATCTCTCGGTGCGAAGAGGCAGCTTCTTCGGTGGCACCCGAACCTCGGTCGGGTTTCAGCAGGCCAGGATCGAGATCCTGCCACAGTTCTCCGTCGAGCCGAACGTCTCGTTCAACTGGGTCAACCTGCCGCAGGGCGACTTCACCCAGCACGTGGCCGCGACGCGCGTCAGCTACAGCTTCTCGCCCCGCGTGTTTCTGAGCGGACTTATCCAGTACAGTACCAGTAGCGACAGCTTCAGCTCGAATCTGCGACTGCGCTGGGAGTACGCCCCGGGCAGCGAAATCTTCGTCGTATACACTGAGGAGCGCGATACGGACGTGTTCGACCGGTTCTCCGAGCTGTCCAACCGGGGGCTCGTGATCAAGGTGACCCGACTATTCCGCCTCTGACGAAGGGCGCGCGGGAGACACGGTGATCCGCTGCCACGCAGGCGGGGGCGACGCAAGACGTTTCTGAGCGCCCAAGCTGCGGTGGTGCGAACCATTTCCCGAAGCACCCGGAACGAGCGGTTTATCGAGCGTGTGACCCCGATCGGTGTGCGGTGCAGCCGGAATCCGCGAGGAGAGGCCGTCGATGCGCCTTCAGAACGCTCTCAGAGGCCGGTGAATGACTACCAGGCGTTTTTGGTGTCTGTTCGGGTCCCCAGGCTAGGCCAGAACGTCCTCGTGGCTTAGGGCGCTTTCACCCCCCTCAAGTTCACCGAGGTCGAGCGTGAAGGGTACGTCAGGGCTAACGAGGTGCTGGTGCCATGACGACGAGAACTATCAGGCGTCCGTCGCTCGTGTTTCGGATGCCGTGCGGCACTCCCTCCGGAGCAACGAGCAGCAGTCCCGCTTCCATCTCGATTTCACGATCTTCCAATAGAAACAGGCCCCGGCCTTCGAGCACGTGATAGACCTTATCCTGACCGGCATGGGCATGGAGATGGTGCGCCTGTCCGGGCTGGAACGCGTTTAGCCCGACCAAGATGCGCTCGGACTCGAAGATGGTGGTCTTGCCCATCTTCTCCGGGTTGAATTCGGCGTGCGCCTGGGGGCGAATGGCCTCTGGATGGTTCACGGTTCGGTCCGGTGTGGAGAGGCGCGAAGGGTCCGAGCGACACGGACGACTTGAGTCAGGCGCTCATGATGCGTTGAACGTCAGGAAACCGCGAGCGGCTACAGCAACACTACCGGCAGCCCCAGGGCGAACAGCGCGCTCACGATGATGACGGAGACGAAGCCCATCGAAGAGAAAGCCCCGAACGCCGCTGGGAGATCACTGGAGGGACTCGGCCATCTCCACCAGTCCGGGGCCCTGTTTGCGGAGGCGGTACGCTAGGACGAGTAGAGCGACCGTGACAACGTGGACCACCACGCCCGCCACTAGGGTCCAGGTGTAGAGGAAGACGCCGAGCGGCGCGAGGAGGACTGCCCCGGCGACCAAGCCCAGGCCCCACCTCCGCACCATGGTCTGGACCTCCCGTGGGTTTCGCCCCGTGATGGCCTCAACGGTCTGTTTCTGGAGCCAGTTGGCGTCGCTTCCGAGCCGCGCTTTCGCCCTCTGCTTCTTCAGGTACACGGGCTCCCTTCCCGGCCGGAAACCCTTGATGGGCCGCTGACCCCTTCCCTTCCGTCCCATGATGACCCGTCACTCCTCTTTCGTGAGGCTCCCGCCCTCGCCTAGCTCACGCTCGATGGCGTAGCGGCCTTCTAGGGCGGCATTCAGGCGGGTGATGGGGTTCCATGCGCTCAAGATGCGGCGCCGGTTAGCAGAGCGCGAGCAGACCCCCTGCGGCAGCCCCGCACTAGGCCGCAGATCGGCTCCGTAACGCACGAGGATCGCGCCAGAAGATTTTCGGTGTTTCTTCGGTATCTGGGTTAGGCCGGAGCGTCGTCGTGGCTTAGAGCGCCGCTGACAGCTTCGGCCCCGGACGGCTTGCTACAGCAACACCAACGGCAGCCCCAGCGCGAACAGCGCGCTCACGATGATGACGCTCAGGAAGCCCATACCTCTGAATGGCTGGCACGGTTGCCCCCCGAGCATGGGTTCGTCGCGGGCCGCTACCCCTCGCTCGCGGCCACTTCGACGACGGTGTACCACAGATACTGAATCAGCGTCAGCAGCGAACTTTCGAGAATACGTTCGTCGTCACCGTGAGCCCCTCCTCCCCCGACGATGTCTTCTTCGCTCCGAACGGGCCCAAAGCCATAGCACTGCGTTCCTCTCGCACGAACTTGTGCCATGTCGGTGGCTCCGGTGAGCATCGTCGGAAGCGTCACGGCGTTCGGAAAAAGACGCTCGGTGACGCCCTCCAATGCCTGAAACATTTCGTTTTCCAAGCTGGACGGGGCGCTCGCCGGCCGGTAGACGCCCTCCGGGATGATCTCGATGTTCGGATCGTTGATCACCCCCGCGAGGTCACGATAGAACTCCTCCGGGTTCTCGTCGGGTAATCCCCGAATATCGAAGGTGGCCTCGGCCTCGGACGGAATCACATTTCGCCGAAATCCTGCACTCATCATCGTCGGCACGACGGAGGTGCGCAGGAGGGAATAGTGCTGCGGCTCGTTTTCGGCGAAGTAATGTTCGATTCTCGGCTGTTGCACCGGATCCATTACACCCCTGTAGCGCGCGGCGTCTTCCGGTGAACTGATATCGGCGAGCCGGTAGAAGTAGGCTTGGGTAGTCTCGTTCAGACGCAACGGCGACTGCCATGCCGAGAGTCGCCCGACGGCCCTGGCCAAGGCAGCGACGGCGTTGTCGACTCTCGGGACTGAACCATGGCCCGCGGTCCCCCGAGCAACGAGCCGGACGCGCATTGGAAACTTCTCGGTTGTCGCGATGGCGACGTGGGTCACGTCGCCGTCGAGGGCCACCGCGCCTCCGCCCTCCGCCAAACAGTATTCGGCCTCGATCTTGTCCCAGTGTTGCTCGACCATGAAGTCGATGCCCCATCTCATTGTCCCCTCTTCGCCCGCTTCAGCGAGAAAGATCACGTCCCGATCGAGTTCGACCCCGGCTCATTTCAACATCAGCATGAGCATCAAGGAGGCCGTGACGTTGTCCTTATCGTCGAGAGATCCGCGCCCGTACACGTATCCATCCTTGGCGACCGCGGCGAAAGGATCGACGGACCAATTCTCGCGCTGCACTCCCACCACGTCGGTGTGGGCCATCACTAGAATCGGCTTCTTGCTGCCGTTGCCACGAAGCCGAGCAACCAGGTTCGCGCGCGCCGGGTCGAGTGCGAAGAGTTCGGCCTCGATGCCCTCTTGCTCAAGCAGCCCCAGAAGATAGGTCGCTGCTTCGGTTTCGTTGCCGGGCGGATTGCCGGTATCCGTTCGCAAGAGTTCCGAAAAATACTCCATGGATTCGGCCGCGACCGCTTCCCAATCCATCACGTAGCGGTCCTGCGCGTCGGCCGCGAGAGGAGTTGCGGACAGGACCGCGCATAGTAGCGCCGTCGCCCGTCCATCGTAGTCGACGATCCGAGTAATCGAGACCATTGTGGTGCTCCGAGTGTCTACCGGAACCTACTGGGGATGGCGAAGACGGGAGTTCTTTTCACCGGTGGAGACAAATTGACGGGCGGAAACCTAGCCGTCAAAGGGCGGCTCGAACGCACTCTCACGTATCGCACGCGGCGAGAACTTGATCGCGGTCCTCCTCGAAGTTGTGCTGGAGGGCGGTAGCTCGCCGGCCGTCGAGCATCTGCGGGGCATCGTCCCGCGACTACTTCGGCCAGGGGATGAGGAACCGGAGTGCCAGATAGGGTAGCCGGGCTCCGCGCGACTTTGCGCTCGTGCTTGATGTCGTCGGCCAGATACACGGTCGCCATCCCGCCCTCGCCAAGCTCACGCTCGATGCGGTAGCGGCCCTCTAGGGCTGCGTTCAGGCGGGTGACGGGGTCGGGGCATGCGCTCAAGATGCGGCGCCGGTTAGCAGAGCGCGAGCGGATCCGAGCGTCGGTGACGGTAGCACCGCCGCCTGAGTGTCGTGAGCCGTTGTCACAGCGTCTCGCAGCCTTGAGGGACTACTACCGACCCGGAGCGGACCTCCAGCGTCTCAGGACCGTCTCAGACGATCGACGATGCTTGCCCCATCCCCCTTGCGGACATACTGCGCTCGATGCCATGGGGTTCCTCCTCCGCGTAATCGACGGTGAGGATCAGTCTTCGTGAGTGTAATCATCGTGAGTGGGCCGTACGCGCTGGGGCTGGCGTTGGTGTTGCTGTCGGGGATGTGCTCGCGGCTTGCTGAGCCTACGTCACCTTACGTATCGGCTGGTAGCGTGCTCGGCGCGTAGTATCATGGAGACCACTTCGAGAGGCAGTCTCCAATGAACCGTCGCGCGTCTGGTGCCACCAATCAGGAAGGTGCGCTGGCATTGGGACGTCTGGAGCTTGCGACGTTCCAGGGAGTCGCCGGGCGGTCGAGCACGGCCCTTCGCCTCTGTGCCCTCACGGTTCTGACGCTGCTCGCGGTCTCGTGCGGGGGGGATGACTTACCGACCGAGTCAGAGACTCCCGTCGCTACCACCGTGGATCTCTCGTCCTCCGCATTGAGCTTCACCTCCCTCGGTGCCAGCGAGCAGGTAACGGCGACCGTGAAGGATCAGAACGCAGTCCTCATGTCTGAGGCTACCGTGACGTGGACGTCGGCGGACGAAGCGGTCGCCACGGTCTCGTCCACGGGTCTCGTGACGTCAGTGGGCAACGGCTCTGCAACGATTACCGCGACCTCGGGTTCCGCGTCCGAGAGCGCCTCGGTCACGGTGGAGCAGGTGGCGGCGTCGATAGTGCTGTCGACCTCGGCGGTCGTGCTAGCCGGGCCCGGTGATACGGCGACAGTCACCGCAACCGTCATGGACGCGGCTGGCTCCGAGATCGCGAGCCCCAGCCTGGAGTGGTCGTCGGACGACGCAAGGTATCGCGACGGTCAGTAGTTCGGGGGTGGTACGCCGGTCGAGCGGATCGACGACAACGGCTGGCGGAGACGGGAGCTCCGTGAGATCGCGCTACGGCGGCGGTTCAGTCCGTCGTAGCCGTCGAAAAAGCGGACCGGTGCCAGCCTGGACCTGACGACGTGGTGAAGGCCCTGTCGGACGACGGAAGGCAAGGTACGACGGGACAAACTCGCGGCTACGGGTGTAAAACCGGCGTCATCGTAGTTCGGGGAACGAGGCGAGGTCTTCGGTGCTCGAACTACCTGGCCGTGTCGAGCGGATCGACGACAATGGCGGTCGAAGTCGTGAGTGGCGCTCTGACCGTGACGGAGACGCTCTCTATCACGGTCCACCCGATCCTAGCGGTGACCACGATGTCGCTGCCGAACGGGGTCGAAGACGTGGACTACGGCAGCGAGACGATGACGGCTACAGGCGGAGACGGGAGCTATTCATGGGCGCTGGTGTCGGGGTCGCTGCCCACGGGCCTGAACTTGGCGACGAACGGAGCGATCACGGGCACGCCGACGACGGTCGAGAGGCAGAACTTCACGGTTGAGGTCGCGAGCGGGGACGGGCAGACCGCGCAGCAGGCGCTCTCGATCACCGTCTACGCGACCCTCACGGTAACCACGACGTCGCTACCGAACGGGGTCGAAGACGTGGACTACGGCACGGCGACGCTGACGGCTGCAGGCGGAGACGGGAGCTATTCATAGGCGCTGGTGTCGGGGTCGCTGCCCACGGGCCTGAACTTGGCGACGAACGGCGAGATCTCAGGCACGCCGACAGTCGTCGAGACCCAAGACTTCACGGTTGAGGTCGCGAGCGGCGACGGGCAGACCGCGCAGCAGGCGCTCTCGGTAGGCGTGAACCGGAACGCCCGGAACGCCCCCTGCAACGGCACCCCTGGCGTCCTGCTTTCGGACACGGTGTCGGGAGTGCTCCAGTCCGGAGTCTTCTGCTTGCAGGGAAGCGTGCGAGCCACTTCCCTAGTGATCGAGGCCGGCGTTCTCGTGTACGCGGACGCCGGTGCGACCCTGGAAATCGTGGACAGCCTCAGGGTCTCCGGCACAGCCGACGACCCCGTCGTGTTCACGGCGGCTAACCCCGAAGCGCCGTGGGGCGGAATCTTGGGGGACTTCGAAAGATTTACGCACAACTTCCTCGTGAGCGCGGCAGCCGTGCGGATGAGCCATGTCGTGCTACAGCACGCGACGCAGGGGTTGTCGGCAGGGGACCTGACGCTGGAGTCGGTGCGCTTCAGGAAGATCACGGGGCCGGCGCTCGCTGGACTGGGCACAGTCAAGAACGTGGTCGCAGACACGGTGTGCAGCGGCGGGGGTTCCTGCGCGGCCGTCGCCACTTGGGGACAAGCAGGCCGCTTGACCCTGACCGTGGACGGAGCCGTCATCCGGGACTCCGGCGGACACGGGCTCCAGGCAGTCATTGGTTCTTCGGTGCTCGTTTCCGACCTCCGCATCGAGAGCCCGGCCGGCTCCGGCGTCGTGTTGAGCCTGCCAAGGGCCCCGTTTGGTCTAGGCGAGATCGAGGTTTTGGGGCCGGTGAGCATCCACGAACAAGGAGCATTCCTAGTTGAGGGTTGGGGAGGTCCTGTGGCAACCTTCATGGCCGCCTATGCCGACAGCGTGCGGCCCGGCGACCGGGTGAAGAGCACCGGTGGGACAGACCAGCCCATCGTCGTCCCGCCTGAGGTCTCGTGGACGACGCAAAAGGGGCAATACGAGCTTCTCCCGAGCTTCGGCACCCTCACCGTCGGGGCCGGTGCCGAGTTCATCGGGTCCGGTTCCTTCACTTCCATCGAGGCTGTCGGGACGGTGGAGAAGCCGGTGAGACTCAGCGCACGCTTTATCGGAGGGCTTGTCCAGGTGCGCGATTCCGGCGCCCTCGTCCTGGAGCATGTGCGACTCCAGATGGAGGGAGGGCGATTGGAGGCCCTCGGCGCTGGCGATCAGCGGCTCTCGGACGTCGACATCGAATTGGCCTCGGTGACCCTCGGGGCGCCCGGCGCCCGGGTGGAGCGCGTGTCACTGGACAGGGGCGGGCTAGTGCTTCAGGGGATAGGATCGGCAGCCGAGGACGTCCGCATAAGCCGCAGCCCCGGTCATGGCATCGAGATCGCAGCCGACAGCGTCGTGATCCGACGCTGCGTGGTCACGGCGAGTCTGGAAGATGGAATCCACGTGACCGAGGGCACGGGGATCGTCATCGAGAGTTGTGACCTCGAAGGCAACGCCGGCGCGGGAGTGGCCAACGAGGGAACCGGCATGGTCACGGCAAGGGGCAACTGGTGGGGGGATCCCGCTGGAGCCTTGGGTCCCAACGGCGACGGAGTCGTGGGGATGGTGGATCACAGCGAGCCCCGGTCAGCGCCCACTGGCCGTTGACGTAGTCGGCCAGTGTGAGAGTCTTCGCGCTGGGGCTGCCGTTGGTGTTGCTGGGCTAAACGCTCAACCTACCTCCGACGATCACCACGCCTTCCACGAAGACGCGAAGCCAGGGGATCTGAGCCTCTCAATTCGGTTTCTGCCATCGTCCCCGAGGCACCAACATCCCGCTGCCGGGCGACGCTACGATCTCCCCGTTCTCGAAGACGACTTCCCCCCGCCGGACCGTGAGGATCGGCCAACCGGTCACCTCCCAGCCATCGAAGATCGAGAACTTTCCGTTCGAGAGGATGTCCTCGTCCCGGATCGTCTTCGTGAGGTCAGGATCCCAGATCACGACATCCGCATCGGATCCCACGGCGATGGTGCCCTTGCGCGGGTACAATCCAAAGAGCTTGGCAGGATTGGTCGCCGTAACTTTGACCATCTGTTCAAGAGTGATCCGACCCTTCCGGACACCCTCGGAGTACAGGAGCGGCATCTGGTCCTGTAGAAAGTTGGCGCCCTCTCGCGGGCGAAGAACACTATTCTCAGGATCCATTTTCTCAGCACGCGTATAGCCGACGTGGTCGGTATTCACGACGTCAACGCTTCCTCGTGCGATCGCACCCCACAGGTAATCCTGGTCAGTCTTGTCTCGGAGGGGGGGCGCGCCAGTATAGATTGGGCCATCGGGCTGATTGAAGCGGTCCCTCGTGAGGTGCAGGTAGATGAATCGTACTTCCGTGAACACCGGTAGCCCGCGTGCTCGCGCGGCCTCTGCAACCCGCATTGCCCGCTCCGACGACATGTGCACCAGATAGATCGGAGAGCCTGTCACTTCGGCGAAGCCGATCGCACGCTGCGTACCCACCTCCTCGGCAGCAATAGGGTGTGAGTCGGCGAAGTTCTGACCTACCAGGGCCGTCCGTCTTTCCGACACTAGACGGTCCATCGCCCCCGCTATGATAGCGGCGTCCTCCGCATGTAAGAGAGTCAACACCCCAGCTCTCCCAGCCGCCTCAATCAGCTTCAGGTTTTCATCCACGCGCTGATCGAACGAGAGGCCCCTCATGAAGATCTTGAGTGAGACACCCCGCTCGCGGAGCATCGGAACATCCGCGGGCGTCAGCCGCGTTGGATCACCGACCGTGAAGTGTAGGATCGCGTCCGCGATAGTTTGACGAGTCGCGACGTCTACAACATCGGCAAGTCTCTGTGCTGCCGACACAGCGGGATCCCGCCCCTGGCCGAAGAAGGCTCCGATGGTGGTGATGCCTCCGGCGAGTGCCGCACGAGATGCCGACGTGAAGTCGTCCGCGCCCTTGCGTGTGTTGGCAGTTCGGATGGGTGCTAAGTGCACGTGGGTGTCGATGCCCCCCGGAAGAACCAGCTTCCCGGTCGCGTCTATGACCCGCGCACCCTCCCCAGGGGTCAGGTTCTGCCCGATCTCGGCGATGACGCCCGCCCGGATGCGAAGGTCACCTTGCACGCGTCCGGCCTCGGTCACGATCAGGCCGTTGCGGATGACCATGTCGGCCGGCTCCTGGGCAACCGCCTGGGTGGCCAGCGCCAAGAATAGCCATGCAAGAATCAATCTTCCACTAGGCATCAAACACGGCATCATGCGCACCATCGTTGCCTCCTGCTGTACGTGGTAGATGCGGTAGCGGCCCTCTAGGGCTGCGTTCGGGCGGGTGATGGGGTCGCTCATGCGCTCAAGATGCTGCGCCGGTCAGCAGTGCGCGAGCAGATCCGAGCGTCGGTGACCCGTAGCACCTGCCGCCTGAGCGTCGTGAGACGTTGTCACGGCGTCTCGCAGCCTTGAAGGACTATTACTGACCCTGAGCGTGCGTGCGGCGTCCAGCCGTTGGTTCTTATACCCATCCGATCCTTCTGCTGGGCATCGCCTTCTTCATGATATGGGGCATTGCTAAGATGGCCGAGGGTCGCAGGGCTGGTGGTGCTGCATCCTAGGCTGCATTCTCGGCATCGAAGGCTATTCGCGGCGGACACGTGCGTGATGCGCTTCGCACCAATGTCCTGCCCGATGCTCAACACAGGAGGACATCATGGCGATTAACACCCAGAAGGTCATCGTCGTCGGCGCCGCAGCAGGTGTCGTCGTGGGCGCGATCGATTTCGTCGTGAACGGAATCGTGTTCGCGGAACAGAACGAGGCTGCGTTGAACGCTCTAAACCCCGACCTAGCCGGGAATTTGGAGGGTGGTTCCTTCATCGTGTTCATTGTCGTCGTGAACCTCCTGTGGGGCCTGCTCATCGCGTGGACATATGCGTCCATGAGGCCGCGCTACGGCGAGGGCTCGAAGACCGCGTTCTTCGCCGCCGTCCAGGTCTGGTGTGTCGTCACGCTCCTGACCCTGTTCATGGCGTTCGTTGGGATGTTCACGTGGGGTTTCTTCGCGTTGGGTAGCGTGATCGGGGCCGTCGAGTTGCTCATCGGGGCCAACGTTGTGGGGTACCTCTACGCGGAGGAATGATCTCCCGTGGCGCCACCTGGGAGAGGCCTGCTGTCCAGCTCCTCCTCCGCCGACTGGACCGTGCTCGCGATATGGGCGAGCGACGATGTCTACGCAGTCGTGCTAGGGGGTGAAGAGTGCGTGCGGGCGTACACGGTCGTGCCGGAGGGTGACGGTGCGCGGTGGGCTGGGAGGGCAGGGGGCAGCCTTGCCTGCCGGGCCTCATCCCTGCCTCTTGAGTGCCGTCCGGTCCCCTACCACCCGGAGGAACCATGCGGTTCACGAGCCTCCTTCTCATCGCTCTCCTCCTGGCCTCCGCGTGCGGTCGGGAAGGGTCCCGTCAGGCACCCACGTACCGGGTCGCTGTGGCCAAGTTCCAACATGAGACGTGCACCTTCTGTCCCGGTGACGAGGTTACGGTAGACGATTGGCAGACTGTGCAGGAAGACGACGAAGTACTGCGGTCGGGTGGCTACGTACGAGGCTTCGTCAGCCAGGCCGAGGACTACGGTGACATGGAGCTCGTCGGCCTCATCTCGCCGGACGGCGTATACGGCGGGTCCTCGCGGAGCTGGAACACGGAGGAGGCGTTCAACCACTTCCTCGACCAGATGATCGAGGATCTCCAGGCGGCCATGCCCGTGGACGGCGTGTATCTTGCGCTTCATGGAGCGATGGCGGTGCGAGGTGTTATGCGCCCGGAAGCGGAGATCGCTCGCCGCTTCCGCGAGGTCGTGGGGCCGGACGTGCCCATCGCAGGGAGCTTCGACCTGCACGGGAACGAAGACGCCGAGTTCCTCCGGTGGGCGGACTTCGCCTTCGTCACCAAGCGGTATCCCCACTACGACGCGGGCTTGCAGGGCGCCCGGGCGGGGCGGGCCATCCACCGGGTTATGACCGATACGTACGACCCGACCACAGCCACAAGGAAACCCGGGGTCATCACCGCGACCGTGCTTCAATGGACGGGCCAATCGCCCTCCATGGACATCATGGAGCGAGCCCGCCGCTGGGAATCGCGGGAGCCGGATGCCTTCGTGAGCGTGTTCTACGGGTATCCGTGGTCCGATGTCCCGGACGTGGGGGCGACGGTCCACGTCATGACCAACGGTGACCAGGCCCTGGCCGATCGCATCGCCGCCGACATGGACGACTTCATCTGGCGCGTGCGGGAGGACTTCGCCGTTGGCAGCTACCCCGGTCCCGAGGAGGCCGCTCGCACGGTGGCGCAGGCCGTCGCGGAAGGGCGCACTCCCGTTGCGGTGGGGGACCATAGCGACCGCCCCGGCGACGCCACCCACATTCTCAAGGCGTTCCAGGCCGCGGGAATCGACAGAGTCCTCTACGGCGGCATCTCGTCGCCGGCCACGTTGGACGCCCTCGTCGAAGAGGGCTATGCGCCCGGCGACGACTTCGACATGGAGATCGGGGGATTCACGCCCTCGGGCGGAACCCCGGCACGGATCCAGGGCAGGTTGGCGTACCTGGGGGAGTGGGCCGGCTACGACCCCGCCGCCATCGTCTCCTTCGGTGACGGGAACGTGGTCTTCATCACACCGGCCTACACGCAGATCCTCTACCCGGAGGCATTCCGCGTAGGGCCGGTGGATCCTGTGGACTTCGACGTCTTCCTGGTGAAGTCCCGGGTCCACTTCCGCAGAGGATTCGACGAGACGGGGTTTTCGCCGACCATCGTCGTCGTGGAGGCTCCGGGACCCTTCGTCGGCACCACATTCCTGGACGCTCTGCCCTACGAGAACGTGGATCTGTCGAGGCTCTATCCCTACGGCACGCCGGAGGGGAGGTAGGCGTGACCGACGAAGCAGCCGACGTCATGGGCCTCGGGGACATCCGCGCGCACTTCCCGGCGCTGCAGAGGGTGCATGCCGGACACCCCGTGGCCTATTTCGACGGACCCGGGGGCACACAGGTCTTTCTGAGGTTCCCAAGGAGGTGACGATTGAACGAGGAGCAATGGTTCGGCCTGCTGGGGTTCGTCGTCGGCATGTACCTGTTTGTGTGCGCAACCTGGAAGAGAGACTTCTTCCTTTACGACTGGAAAGTCCAGCGGGCCATCGCTTGGTATGGCGAGGAGAAAGCGCACATGGGCTTTCAGATAGGGGGCGTCGTCGTGATGATCGTCGGCGTCCTGAGAAAGCGCACATGGGCTTTCAGATAGGGGGCGTCGTCGTGATGATCGTCGGCGTCCTGAAGTTGCTGGAGGTATTCTAGGGGAGTAGCCGTGAATCCCATCCGGCCCTCTCCCACACCACCACCATCCTCGCCAGCTCCAGGCTGAGTTGTTACCCAGTGATCGAGGTGACCGAAGGGTGTTGCTGTAGGATCTCGCGCTCTACCGACCTGCGCCGCATCTTGAGCGCATGTCTGATCCCGTCACCCGCCTAAACGCATCCCTAGAGGGTCGCTATCGCATCGAGCCCGAACTCGGTGAGGGCGGGATGGCCACCGTCTACCTCCCGTCTTAGTGGAAGGCGTGGTGATCGTCGGCTCTACATGTCGGGTACCGCCCGGAGGCTGACCCTCAGTCTCAGCCGGGCAGGCCGTCTCCCACGCCGCCACGCCCGCACCAACAACCTCGCAGGTGGGGGCATACCGAAGGAGTCGAACGCGGCCTCGGGATTAGCGTTCCGCTAGACGCCTCGTTTGAGTCGAAAGGCCGTCCTGCGCAGTCCGACCGAACACAGCCATCCGGCCGCTAGGAAGCCGCCCAAGGATTAGGTCGAATCGCGTCGGCTCACACGAGCTCGGTGGCTCGGTTGTCTGAGGGTGGGAGAGGAATGTGACCGTCTGTGTCCCAAGGTCTGGCGCTGAAGCGACTAGGCGACGCATCCTGTTTGCTGTGAATGCGGTCCGATGCGTGGATGCTGAAGCGGGTCGGGAGTGTTCAATAAAAGGAGTTATGTAGCCTTGGAAGCACAGGTGGTGTCCGGTGTCCCCTGATGATCTCGGCAAGCGTGTACAAGAACTTGCCGGAAGTGGGATCGGCTCCGCGGATCTTGTGGATGATCAACGCTACCGACAGGCAGTTGAGTCCGCGTTTGTTTCCCTCCCGGAAGACGATCCGGACGCGGCGGATGCGTTCTTCGACGCGTTGATCCTGCCGCAGGACTTCGTGATGACCGGCAACCCTTACCGGTCGCTAAAAGCATGGATTGGACTGCTGGACCTCCTGCGCGAAATCGATGAGGCTAAGTATTCGCGAATCCATAAGGGAACGCCCTTCTACTTCATGGCGGTGGCGGCTTACATCGCTGAGAACTTTGCGAGCGCGTTGTTCTACCTCGACGCGGCGGTCTCGGAGGACGCCAGTCTTGCGCCGGACGAATGGCAACACCGACCCGCCGGACTCTTTCTTCGCCTTGACCCAGAGCCGCAGAAGCAGTTTGCGCGACCGATCGTTGCAGATGCGCGCCATCAATTGGAGATCGACTCCGGGTTCATTTCAGGCGAGGGTGGCCCTCGGCTGACGCCCGAAATCCTTGACGAACGGATCATCTATCAGGCTGTCGAGCGGGACCCCAACCTGCGGTCCGTCGCGACGGCGCTATTGACGTTCCTTCTTGAACACCGCACGCGGGTGACGGAGTTCGAGCTCAGCCCGCGGCGCGGTCCCGGTTCCGGCGCGGCGTGCTTCCTCCATCTTTTCCTGGGTGCGTTGATCTTCGAGTCACTGCTCCGTCACAGTGCTGTGGGAGCAGCCTCTGGCCAGACGACTCTTGGCGGCCTGGTCGGGGATGAGGACGTCGCTTCTGCGCTTGGACTCCCTCAAGAATTTCGCGGTTTCCGATCGGCAGGTCTCCATGACGTGATTAGCTGGGCCAACGGGCCCGACGCAGATTCCTGGACCTTCCCTCAACGCTCGATGCGCATCACATGGGGGGTGCGAAACACTACTGGCCATGCGCTCACGTGGGACGAGGTTAATCTGTCCACCTACAGGAATCTCTATCTCTGGATCCTGTGTGCTATTTCCCAGGCGATCGACACCCTCTACTAGCGGGCGCGGCTACATAACAAGCGATTGCTGCAGTCGCGGAGACCATCCCGCTCGCGCGCTTCGCTTGCGCCTACCATCTTAGCTGCGCAGCAGAATCGCGAGACGTTAGGTGGATCTTCAAATGGCGAGGGCGTCCTTGAGAAAGACTGAGGCCGGGGCGGTCTCGAAGGCCGTGACCGGATTAGCGGTGATCGTCGTTGGCGTTCTGGTAGCCCTCGCGGCCGACCGATGGAATCAGGATCGGCAAGAACGAGGACTCGAAGAGGACTACCTGATCGCGCTCGTTGCCGATCTGTCATCCGACAGCCTGCTTCTTGATAGTGAGATCGCGGCCACCCGCGTTGGCGAGACTCTCGCGAAGCGGGGTCTCGAAGCCGTTGCCTCGGGTAAGGCGCTTTCCGACGCCATCGCCGCGGAGGGAACGCTGCTTGGCCTTCTCGGACCCTCGGCTCAGCCACTCGCCAGTTCGTGGACGTTTCAAGAGCTCCAGGGAACCGGAAACATGCGCCTGCTATCGGACCGAGAGCTCCGGCGGGCCCTCTACGAGTACTACAGCCTGGTCGACTTCCAGCGGCAGCGAATGGGCTACATCCAGGCACGGGGGCGAGACGTGTTCTCGGAAATGATGTGGGCGAGAGCGACCGGTGGGTCAACCATGACTGAGTCCCTCGGCGATGGGCCTGTCGAAGCCGAACTAGTGGATGCCCTCGAAAGGTTGCGGTTATACCACCCGCTGCGACGGACTTTCCTTGAGCAGTGGGCCGGCTCTGTAAATGTGGTTCTAGCCCTGGCTCGCGGTGCCGCTGACCGCTGAGGATCCGAGGGGTGCGAAGCCCGTCCGCCACCGCGCTCAATGAACGTCGCACCGAACGAAACCGGTACGGAAACCGGTACGGAAACCGGTACAGCCGATGCAAACCAACTTGACCCACCACTGCCCAGAAACCGGCAACCCGTGCGGCACAACGCTTTTCCCAAATGGGCCCGGCAGGGCTCGAACCTGCGACCTACCGATTATGAGTCGGCTGCTCTAACCAACTGAGCTACGGGCCCGCGGCGAAGAAGATACCGCCCGAGCCCCGGTTCGCGCAGTGCTCCATGATACGGCCCGCTGTACTGCTCCAACAATCTTCTTACTAGCTTCATGCGCCAGCGACGTCCGTCCTGGACGCCGCACTCGCACGCCCGCGCGAGGGCTCTCGCATGAAAGTGCTCGTTATCGGCGCAGGTGAGGTGGGTTTCCACCTGGCCAAGCGCCTCTCCGAAGAAAATCAGGATGTCATCCTAATCGAGTCCGACCCGGAGCGGGCGGACTTCACTTCGCAACAGCTCGACGTGCTCACCGTCGTCGGTAACGGCGCTTCGCTGCCGATGCTGGAAAAGGCCGGAATCAGCAACGCGAGCATGCTGCTGGCGGTCACGAGCAAAGACGAAGTCAACCTGATTGCGTCGATGGCGGCGAAGAAGTTCGGCGTGCAGCATGTCGTGGCCCGCATATCGAATCCCGAGTACTACGGAGAGGGCTCGGTGTTCTCCCAAGAGCAGATGGGTATCGACCTGATGATCAACCCGGAGCGCGAGTGCGCCCGGGAGACGTTCGACCTGCTGCGCAGTGAGATCGCCACCGACGTCGTGCCCCTCGCGGGGGGTCGCGTCCATCTCGTGGGACTGCGTGTGAAGGAGAGCGCGCAGTTTGCGGACAAGACGCTCGCCGAGCTCGGCGAGGAGTTGCACGACCACCACTATGCGACGGTCGCCATCGTCCGTGACGGCGAGACACGCATTCCCAGGGCCGACTCCAAGATTATGGTGGGAGACCAGCTGTACCTGCTCTCCCCCACCGGAGAGATCGAGGACATCGCACCGCTCGCGGGATACAAGTCATCGCGCGTACGCCGCGTGATGATCGCCGGGGGTAGCACCGAGGGCGAGTACCTCGCGGAGATCCTCGACGAGCAGAGCATCGAGTGCACGATCCTCGACCGGGATCGGCGGCGGTGTGTCGAGCTCGCGGAGCGACTTCCGCGCACGCTCGTGCTCCACGCGGACGCAACCGACCTCGAGCTCCTGGAGATGGAGGGCGTAGCGGGGATCGATGGCTTCGTCGCGATGACGAACAGCGACGAGACCAACTTGCTCTCGAGCCTGCTCGCCAAGACCGCGGGCGCGCACAAGGTCGTGAGCCTGGTGCACAAATTCGAGTATTTGCGGTTGGTCCCGCGCGTCCGCGTGGACGCATCGGTATCCCCGCGCATGTCCACGGTGAACGCGATCCTGCGCTACGTTCGGCGGGGCCATGTAGTCACCGTCGCAGAGCTGACCAGCACCGACGCCGAGACGATAGAATACAGTGTCGATGAAGAGTCGGCGATCGCTGGCCATAAGCTGAGAGACGTTCACTTTCCGAAGGACGCAGTCATCGGCACCATCCTGCGTGGTGACGAGATCATCGTCCCCCGGGGCGACGAAATGGTGTTGCCGGGCGACGATGTCATCGTGTTCGCGCTCCCGGATGCCGTCTCCGAGGTCGAGCAGCTCTTCGACTGATGTCCCTACCCCGGGTCGTGAACGTCGTAGGTCTGCTCCTGGTCTTCGTTGCCCTATCGATGTTCATGGCGGCGGGGATCGCGTTCGTATACGGCGACGGCGACGCCCTGGGCATTCTCCTGGCCGGCATCGTGACTTTTTTCGTGGGCGGCTTCACCTACGAGATCACGATGTTCAAGGGTGACCTGACACATAGAGAAGGCTTCGCGATCGTCACGATGGCCTGGACGGCGGCGGCCGCGTTCGGCGCACTTCCGTATCTGTTCACGGGGGCCCTCGATTCACCCGTCGCCGCATTCTTCGAAGCGATGTCGGGCTTCACGACCACAGGTGCGTCGGTGTTCACCGACATCGAGTCGCTTCCTCACGGCGTGCTCTTTTGGAGGTCTTTGACGCAGTGGCTGGGGGTAGTGTCGCGATATTTGTGTAAAAGGGGGTGAGGGGTCCGGGGAGGGTGGACAGCCCGGGAAAGAGAGAGGAAGCTCCTTGTGAATGTTCATCATGACACGAACCCGGGGAGTCCGGGCCTGCGCCAGCAGGTCCGGAACCGGAAAGGAGCTTCCTCATGGAAAAGATGGTTGAAGTTGAGCGGGCCACGCAAGAAGAGTTACGGCAGGATTTGAAGTCGTTGTTTCAGGGCGCGATTCGTGTGACGCTCGAGATGGTGCTGGAGGAGGAGTTGAAAGCGATGGTCGGAGCGCGTCGTTTCGAGCGGGTCGGCAGCCGGAAGGATCACAGGAACGGCACGTACCTCAGGCGCCTGCTCACGAGCTTGGGTCAGATCGACGTGATGGTGCCGCGCAGCCGGGAAGGCGGCTCGCCCGCCGACGTGATCGGCCGCTACCGGCGCAGGAGTGAAGAAGTGGACGAGATGATGGTGGAGGCCTACGTGAGCGGTGTGTCGCAGCGCAAGATGGGCGACGTGACTGAAGCACTGCTGGGTGAGCGCGTGGGACGCTCGACGGTAAGCCGGGTCGCGAAGCGGCTCGATGGGGCTGTAGAAGCGCTGCGGAGCGCACCCATCGAGGGGCCTCACCCCTATCTGTATCTGGACGCGACGTTCCTCGATGCGCGCTGGGCCAGGAAGGTCGAGAACGTGAGCGCGCTCGTGGCCTACGCGGTGGATCCGGACGGTCACCGCCGGCTCCTGGCCATCACGCTAGGCCCTGAGGAGTCAGAGGACAGTTGGTCGGAGCTCCTCGAGCAGCTCCTGGAGCGAGGTCTCAGCGGCGTCGAACTGGTGATCGCCGACAAGCACGCGGGCCTGGCAGCTGCGGTGCGCCGCTTCCTGCCTGAGGTGCGCCGTCAGCGCTGCACCGTACACCTGCAACGCAATGTGCTGGCCAAGGTCCCGCATCGCCTGCGCAAGCGTGTGGCGCGCGAGGTTGCCGCCGTCTTCCGGGCCCCCGGGCTCGCTGAGGCGAAGAAGCGCCTGGCCGAGATCACGACGCGCTGGCAAGAGGAGCTCCCCGAGGCAATGAAGGTGCTCGAGCGGGGCTTCACGGCCGCCACCCAGTTCTACGCGTTCCCCGAGCCCCACTGGGCCAGGCTACGCACCACGAACAGCCTCGAGCGCCTGCACACCGAGATCAAGCGTCGGATCCGGAGCGCCGGCGCCTTCCCCGACCGAGCCAGTGCGCTCCGCCTTATCACCGCGGTTGCTCTGAGGACTACTGCGGTCTGGAGCAAACGCCGCTACCTCGATCTCACGCTTCTCGAACCCAAGGAGGTCGCCAAGGCAGCCTAACCGAAGCATCGAGGAGCTTCCTCTCACTTTTACACACAACTCGGGACTTGACCGTGGCTGGGTGGGATGGGCATCATCGTGCTCGTGATTGCGGTGCTGCCCTACCTGGGTGTGGGCGGCATGCAGCTCTTCAAGGCCGAGGTGCCCGGACCCACCCCGGAGCGGCTGCGGCCGCGTATTACGCAAACCGCGAAGCTACTCTGGCTCGTGTACGTCGGCCTTACCGCGGCAGAGACCGCGCTCTATCTGCTGGGAGGCATGAGTTTCTTCGACGCGGTGAACCACAGCTTCACCACGCTCGCCACGGGGGGGTTCAGTACCAGGAACGCATCAATCGCCTCGTTCGACTCGGCATACATCCACTGGGTAACGATCATCTTCATGTATCTCGCGGGTGTGAACTTCTCGCTTCATTTCCGTGCGGTGAGCGGGCGACCAGTCTACTTCCGAGACCATGAGTGGCGCTTCTACACCCTTATCGTAGTACTCGCCGCGCTTGCGATCGCCGTCGTGAACCTGGCCTCGGGCAGCTACGGGGCGCTGGAGCCGGCCCTGCGTCACGCTCTCTTCCAGGCTACCAGCATTACGACGACCACGGGCTTCGTGAGCGCAGACTACGAGCTATGGGTTTCAGGGGCGCGGATGGTCCTATTCGCGCTCTTCTTTGTGGGCGGAATGGCCGGCTCGACGGGCGGCGGCATCAAGACGATGCGCGTCTTGCTGCTGGTCAAGCAGACCGCCATTGAGCTCAGGAAACACCTCCACCCCCGGGCGGTGCTGTTGACGCGGATCGGGGAGAAGACCGTGAAGCAGGAGGTGCTGGCCAACGTCACAGGCTTCGTCATCCTCTATCTTCTGCTGTGCCTCGCCGGCGCCGTCGTGCTCGGCTTCCTGGGCATGGATCCGCTGACGTCGATCGCGGCGAGCATCGCCTCTATCGGGAACGTGGGCCCCGGTTTCGGTGATGTCGGCGCCACGGACAACTTCGGGTGGATGTCAGACCCCGCGCTGCTCGTGCTGTCCTTCTTCATGCTCGTCGGCCGGCTCGAAATCTACACGGTGCTGCTCCTCTTCCACCCCGAGACATGGAAGTCTCGGCGCTCGTTCCGCTGACGTCTACTCGGTTCCAAAGAGTCGATCGCCCGCGTCCCCGAGACCCGGCAAGATGTAGCACTTTGGTAAGCTGACGAACGATGGTCGAGCACGGTGAGGTTGGGAAGGTCGGACATGATCACACCTTGATGGACAGAGCCACTAGGCTCTGTTGTTCATCATGCTCGAGATCGCGCCAGGCACCTGCCTGCAGATCTCCGAGGTCGACCGTGCCGAAGCGGAGTCGCACGAGCCGACTTACGCCATGCCCGATCTCGAGCATCATGCGTCTAACTTCTCTCTTTTTTCCTTCGGTCAGGACTAGTCGGAGTGTCGTGTCGTACGCCCCGCGCTCGACGATCCGGGCCGAGACGGCCCTGGCTGGGCCGTCCTCGAGATCGACGCCACGCGTCAGAGCCGTCAGGCTCGCTCGACCCACGTCACCGTTTGCCACAACCAGATACTCTCGCTCCACGCCGCAGCTGGGATGCTGGAGTCCGTTCGCGACGTCTCCGTCGTTGGTCAGCAGCAGCAGTCCCTCCGTCGGTCGATCGAGACGGCCTACGTAGCGCAACGCGCCCAGCTCGGGCGGCAGGAGATCGTACACGGTTCTGCCCCCATGCGGATCGATCCTAGTGGTGAGCACCCCCGGCGGCTTGTGGAACGCGATCCATCGCACTTCGGTGCGTGTGACTAATTCGCCATCCACCTCTACGGTGTCGCGACCCTCCACCACGCGGACGCCCAACTCGCGCACCACCTTCCCGTTCACGCTGACTCGTCCCGCGAGCATCAGCCGCTCTGCTTCCCGCCTGGACGCGCGTCCCGCACGAGACAGGTACTTCTGGACGCGGATCCCTTCGGGCACCGCGTGTTAGTCGACCAAGTCGGCTCTAGAGTGGTCCTCGTCGCCGATCTCCGACTCCGCGACGACGTCTGCGGCGCCGTCCGTGAGAGCGTCGCTGTCCGTGGTACTGTCGCTGAGGGGCTGCCGCTCGCGCAGGATTATCGGAAGCTCATCGGTCCGGGGCAGACCTTCGAGAGACTTGAAACCGAAGTGTTCGAGGAAGTGCGTCGTGGTGCCGTACAAGAGGGGCCGGCCGAGCCCCTCCCCTCGTCCGACTACGTCGATCAGGCGGCGATCCTGCAAAGTACGGATCACGCCCGACGCCCCAACTCCGCGCACGTACTCGACCTCCAAGCGTCCGATCGGCTGGCGGTAGGCGATGATCGCGAGCGTCTCGAGCGACGGACCCGAGAGCCGCGCCGGGCGTGGCACGTTGTCGAAACGCTCCAGATACGGTGCGTATTCGGAGCGCGTCAGGATCTGATAACCCCCCGCGATCTCCACCAGCTGGAAGGCCCTTCGCGAGTCATCGTACTCTGCCTGCAGCGACTGGAGCGCCTCTTCGACTCGGTCTTCATCGAGCAGCTCGTCCGCGCGCGCGATCTCGTCCGGGGTAAGGGGAGCATCCGACGAAAAAAGGACTGCTTCCACGATTTGAGGCGCGTTCAAGCTTCCACTCCTTCATGAGGGTGGGGTTCGGCACGAGCCTGCTCGGGAGCCTCGGTTTCGGCCAGAGCATCCTTCTCGACCTGCTCGTTCCTGCGATAGATCCACAGCTCGGAGAACGGCCGCGTCTGCCGCAGGAGGAGCACACCCCGGCGTGTCAGCTCCAGACCAGCCAGAAACGTCATCACCCCGTGCATGCGACCCGTGAAGCCGGTCAGCAGGCGCGTGAACTCGACCCGGGGCTCCTGCCTGAGCGCGTCCAGAATCACAACGACCTTGGCCTGCATGGACACCGTACGAATTGTGATCCGGTGCTCCCGCTCCCGCGGAACGGGCATCTCGACCAGAAGACCAGCGGCGTACACCTCATCCCAGGTGGTCTCGAGTGGGACCGTGGCCTGAGGCATCTTAGGGCGCGGCGGGACATACCCCTTTCCGAAGCGACGGCCCCGATCCGCCTCCGCGGATCGCAGACGCACCGAGATCTCGCGAATCTGCTCGTACTCGAGCAGTCGACGTACGAGCTCCGCTCGGGGGTCTCCGTCCTCCTCGTCGTCCGAGCTCGGCAGTAGCATCTGCGCTTTGATACGCACGAGCGTCGCCGCCATCTCCAGGAATTCCCCGGCTCCGTCAAGGTCGTGAGGGTCCAATTCCCCGATCGCGTGGAGGAATTGCTTGGTGATGGTCGAGATCGGGATCTCGAAGATGTCGATGTCCTGCGACCGGATGAGGTGCAGCAGCAGGTCGAGCGGCCCCTGGAAGCGCTCGAACTCGACGAGGAAGAAGCCCTCGCGCTCGGTGGCCCTCTCGGCGACCGTCAGATCCATAGGCGAGCGAACTCGGTGGCGAGTCCCGCGAAGAACATCACCGGCCACAGGAGATATCTGAACACACCCGGTAAGAAGAAGAACACTCCCATTAAGAGGAGCAGCCCGTGGCGTCCCGCCTCCTGGTAGCGCATCGCCAGCGGCGTCGGCAGCACATGGAGGAGCACGTGCGAGCCGTCCAAGGGAGGAATCGGAATCAGGTTGAAGAACGCGAGCACGAGGTTGATGAGCACGCCATAGTACGCCGTCTGAGCCGCCAGCGCCGTGGTGCCGCCCAAGGACCCGAGGCTGCTCTGGGCCTTGAATGCGATCGCCAAGCCCAACGTCGACACAACCGCCAGACCCAGGTTCGACACTATCCCTGCCATCGAGACCCGGACGTCACCCCAGACCGCGCTCCGGTAGTTCGCGGGGTTTACCGGCACCGGCCTCGCCCAGCCGAACAAGAAGCCACTCCCGGTGAAGTGCAGCACGAGCGGAACGATCACGGACCCGATGGGGTCGAGATGTAGCAGGGGGTTCAGCGTGATGCGTCCGAGTCGGTCCGCGGTGTCGTCACCCTCCCGGCGAGCCTGCCAGGCGTGCGCGACTTCGTGCACTACGACCGAGAAGATGAGGACGGCTATGAGAAGGACGGCTTCCATGGTGTGCTTAAGCTAACCCCTCCATCCGTTGATCCCATCATGCGTCGGTCCTAGCTTATTGGCTTGTAACCGAACGAACTGACCGTGCCCCGAGGGACGCATGCCTAACATCAAGAGCGCCAAGAAGCGGATGGGATTGAGCGCCGTGGCCCGGGCCAAAAACCGGTCCGAGCGTGCACGCATCCGCACTGCCATCAAGAGGGTCCGCCAGGCCCAGTCCGCCCAAGAGGGTCAAGCTCACCTTCGTGACGTCATAGCGATCCTGGACCGCGCGGCCACGCAGCGGCTCTACCACCCGAATCGGGCGGCCCGCGTGAAGGGTCGGCTCACGCGACACGTCAACTCGCTTACCTAGCAGCCTCCCACACGGTCCTCCCTCCGACGATCGTACGTACGGGGGCTCCCCCCAGCACCCAATCGGCGAACGGCGTGTTCCGGCTCTTCGACAGGAACGCCGCCGCATCGACCGTCCACTGCGCGTCGAGGTCGAGCACAGAGACATCGGCAACGCAGCCCTCCGCGAGCGTGCCACCCGGTAGTCCGAAGGCCCGCGCAGGCTCACAGCTCATACGCTCGACCATTGTAGCGAGATCGATCACGCCCTCGTTTACCACCCTCGTGAGCACAATACCTACCGCCGTCTCCAAACCCACGATCCCGTTCGGAGCGTCGTCGAACGCCGCCTCCTTTTCGTCATAGTGGTGCGGCGCGTGGTCTGTCGCGATGATGTCGAGCGTGCCGTCTGCCAGCCCTGCTCGCACTGCGTCCACGTCTGCTGGCGCCCGTAGCGGCGGGTTCATCTTGGCCTCGGTTCGGTAGCCGTCGACCGCCTCCTCCGTAAGCACGAGGTGGTGTGGCGAAGCCTCGGCGGTGACGTGCACCCCCCGGACCTTGGCCTGCCGGATCGATTCCACCCCGAAGCGCGTCGAAACGTGCTGCAGGTGCAGGTGCCCCCCGGTCAGCTCGGCGAGCATGATGTCACGGAGGATATGGATATCCTCCATGGCGTTGGGCTTCCCGGTGAGGCCGAGTCTCGTGGCGATCAGCCCCTCGTTCATCTGCCCGGACGGCGATAGCCCAAGGTCCTCCGGGTGGTCAGCGACCGGGATTCCGAACGCCTGTGCGTACTCGAGCGCGAGACGCATCAAACCCGAGTTCATGACCGGGTTCCCGTCGTCAGTGATCGCGACAGCCCCGGCGTCCACCATCTCTCCGACCGGCGCGAGTCGCTCCCCAGCGCGGCTAACGGAGATGCAGCCGACGGGATAGACGCGCGCCGCTTGCGCCCTCCGCCCCTCGGCGGCGACGAAGCCGACAGAGGTCGGATCGTCCATCGCGGGATCGGTATTCGGCATCGCACACACCGCGGTGAAGCCCCCAGCTGCCGCGGCGCGGGCGCCGGTCGCGATGGTTTCCTTGTGCTCTCCGCCCGGCTCGCGCAGGTGTACGTGCACGTCGATGAGCCCGGGGGTCACTAGGAGGCCGCCGCAATCGATGATGCGCGCGTCCTCGGGGGCATCGACTTGCTCACCCAGCGCTGCCACCACACCGTCGGCGAGCAGAATGTCCCGCACACCGTCCAGATCCTGGCTCGGGTCGAGAACCCGTCCACCTCTGAGCAGGAGCTTGTCGCTCACGCCTCACCTCCTTGCTTCGCGGCCTCCGCGCTCTCCTGCTGACCGCCGGCGAGCAGGTACAGGACTGCCATCCTAACGGCGACGCCGTTCGTGACCTGATTCAGAATGACCGAGTGGGGGCCATCCGCCACGTCGGAATCGATCTCTACGCCTCGGTTGATCGGACCGGGGTGCAGGACTAGCACATCCCCCGGAGCAGCATCGAGCCGTGGGGTCGTCACACCCCAGACGCGGTTGTACTCCCGCAGGCTCGGGACGTAGCCGCCGTGCATGCGCTCCATCTGTAGCCGCAGCACGTTCAGCACCTCCGCCCACTCGATCGCTTCTTCGATGCGAGTGAAGGCAGTCACGCCCAATTG
Organism: Longimicrobiales bacterium; assembly: GCA_965226625.1. Lineage (GTDB taxonomy): Bacteria > Gemmatimonadota > Gemmatimonadetes > Longimicrobiales > Gaopeijiaceae > UBA1138. The sequence continues at coordinate 272,277 of CBDDDK010000003.1, read as the reverse complement.
CTCGATCGCCGGCGGTATGAGCGTCGGCGGACCGCAAACCGCGACCTCCGCACCCAGCGTCAGGAGCCCGAATAGGTTCGAGCGCGCCACCCGCGAGTGCAAGACGTCCCCGACGATGCAGACCCTGAGCCCCTCGATGCGTCCCATATGGTCTCGGATCGTCAAGAGGTCGAGCAGCGCCTGCGTGGGATGCTCGTGCCGGCCGTCACCCGCGTTGATGACTGCGGACGGGATCCTCTCGGCCAAGAAGCGCGCCGCGCCCGATGAGCCGTGGCGCATGACGACCATGTCGATGCGCATCGCCTCCAGGTTGCGTGCGGTGTCGACCAGTGTCTCACCCTTCACCACCGATGAGCCGCTCGCCGAAATGTTCACGGTGTCGGCGCTGAGTCGCTTCTCGGCGAACTCGAAGGAGACGCGAGTGCGCGTCGACGCCTCGAAGAAGAGGTTGACGATCGTCTTGCCTCGAAGGACGGGGACCTTCTTGATTCGACGCTCCGAGATCTCCTTGAACGGCTCTGCCGTGTTTAGAATGGAGAGAATCTGACTGCTGGAGAGGGCCTCGAGGCCGACGAGGTCTTTCCCTAGGGAGGAGACCGACGAATTCACTGTGACCCGGGCTCGAGGAATGCGATCTCTACTCCGAGACGCCCATCCAGCGCCGGCACGAGCACGTCGACACGCTGGTTATCCATCACCGGGACTTCCCGACCCACGATATCCGGCTGGATGGGCAGCTCCCGCCCCCCCCGGTCTACCAGAACGCAGAGGTAGATTCGTCTGGGCCGACCCCAGTCGGTGAGTTCGTCGAGCGCGGCCCGAGCGGTGCGGCCCCTGTAGAGCACGTCGTCGACGATCACGATATTCCGGTCGTCGATGCCGCTCTGCGGGAGCTCCGACGCTCCGACGACGGGTGTCGGACCGATCGTCATCAGGTCGTCCCGATACAGCGTGATACTGATCGACCCGTACGCCACCCTGGCGCCGGAGGCGCGCTCGATTTCGTCGCGTAGCAGGGAAGCGATATCCGTACCCCTGCGGTGGACGCCCAGGAGCGTGAGCGCCTCGGTGCCCCCGTTCCGCTCCACGATCTCTCGGGCCATACGGGCAATGGCCCGGTGGACATCGGCCTCGTCCATCACGTGGATCCGGTTGTCTTCGGCCATGCGTGCCGGGCTGAGGGCCTACAGGAAGCCTATGGGGTTCGTGGGCGGCGCTAAGTTCGGCGTTCCGCGGCCTACGGTCAACGACCTCTGGGAAGTAGGCGCAAGCCTTGTCACCGACACCTAGGACTCCCCATGATTGCGCCGGTTATCAAGGCAGGTCGCCGTAGACTCAACCAGATCCTCCGTCCATGCGCTTCTTCCGACTGGCCGCTCTCGTTTCGCTCGCCTCGCTGCCCGCCAGCCTGGGGGCACAGGAGCTCGCAGACCCGCCGTCGGTCATCCTCAGCGGCGTTCCCTTTCAGGTCACGTTGCTAGGCGGTACGGAGTCGTCGGCATTCTACGAGATCCGGACCGCAACTGGGGCTCTGCTCGCCGGGGGAACCGTAGAGGCTCACGACTCCGCGACAGCGAATGACCTGTTGATCACATCGCGTGACGCGCTTCCGCTCCAGATTCGGATCGGTGATACCACTCAGGAGCTCGATGCCACGCTCACGCCCCCCTGGTTTTCTCTCGTGCCCCCCATCATCGCGATCGCGCTCGCGCTGATCTTCAGAGAGGTGATCACCGCCCTGTTCGCGGGCGTGTGGCTCGGGGCGCTGGCGGTAGCCGGATTCAATCCAATATCGGCGACCTGGCGTCTCATCGACGAGTTCGTCGTACCCGGACTCGCGAATACCGACGACGGTCACACACAGGTCGTGGTGTTCTCTCTACTGCTCGGAGGCATGGTCGGCATCATCGCGCGCAATGGCGGCACGACTGGTATCGTGCAAGCCGTCGCCCCGTTCGCCCGCAACGCCCGGCGAGGCAAGCTCGCGACCGCATTCGCTGGGCTCGGGATCTTCTTCGACGATTACGCGAATACGCTCATCGTCGGTAATACGATGCGGCCCATCACCGATCGCCTGAAGATATCGCGGGAGAAGCTCGCTTACATCGTCGATTCGACCGCCGCACCGGTTGCGGCACTCGTCCCGATCTCGACCTGGGTCGGGTACGAGATCAGCCTTATTGCCGATGGACTCCGCATCGCCGCCGAGCAGAACCCGGCGGGCGCGGATGCTCTGCTCGCGGTAAGCCCGTTCTCGATCTTCATCCAGACGATCCCGTTCCGGTTCTATTCGCTGCTCACGATCGTCTTCGTGCTGCTGACGTCCGCAATGAACCGCGACTTCGGACCGATGGCCGCCGCCGAGCGCAGGGCCGCCACCGAAGGACATTTATACCGGCCTGATGCCACACTGGCGACCGATACCTCCTCGCACCCAATGGAGGCCAAGGACAGCGCGCGCCCGGTGTGGTGGAACGCCGGAATCCCGGTCGCGACAGTCATCCTGGTCGTGCTCGTGGGCCTCTACACCACCGGGAACGCAAGCGTGGGGCCCGACGCGTCCTTCATGGACATCTTTGGAGCTTCGGATCCCTTCACCACGCTGTTGTGGGGCTCTCTCGCGGGCTGTCTCATGGCGATTCTGCTTTCCCTCGGCCAAAAGGCACTGACCGTCCACGAGTGCATCGACGCGTGGCTCGCTGGCATGAAGTCGATGATGATCGCGATGATCATCCTCGTGCTCGCCTGGTCCCTAGGCGCGATCACTGAAGAGATCGGAACGGCCCAATACCTGTCGCAGCTGCTGTCCGATCGCGTCGCCCTGGAGTTGATCCCGGTCATCGTCTTCGCCACCTCTGCAGCTATGGCGTTCGCGACGGGCACCTCATGGGGGACCATGGCGATCATGGTTCCGCTGGTGATCCCGCTCACCGTCGCACTCGGCGGAGCAGCGACATACCCTGGAGGCGAGCAGGTCGGCATTCTGCTCGGCGCTACCGGGTCGGTGCTCGCGGGAGCGATCTTCGGAGACCACTGCTCCCCGATCTCGGACACCACGGTACTCTCGTCCACGGCTTCGGCGTGCGACCACATGGATCACGTCCGCACCCAGTTGCCGTACGCGCTTCTGGTTGCGGTCGTCGGCATGTTGCTCGGAAACATCGGGACCGCATACGGACTACCCGTGTGGGTCGCGCTCGTGGGAGGTGCCGCGGTGCTCTACCTGTTCCTGCGCTTCCGAGGGGAGGCCATCGCGCCCTAGGGCAGATGGGGCCGTGCCAGCGCAACCCACAGACTTGTGTGTCCTTTCAACCATGGTGTCGGGTACATGGGGTCGGCGCCGCCCACTGTACTCCTTCAACAGCCTTCTAGGGCGCCCTCCTTCAGCCGTGGGAGTCGACTCACCCCCTGCGTGCTCGGAAGAAGCGCTTGAGTAACTCCGACGACTCGTCGTGAAGAACGCCACTCGTCACTTCACAACGGTGGTTCAGTCGTTCGTCCTGAAGCAGGTTTTCTAGGGAGCCCGCCATGCCGGCCTTAGGGTCGGGAGCCGCGAAGAACACGTGCGGAATGCGCGCCAACACGATCGCGCCCGCACACATCGCGCACGGCTCGAGCGTGACGTAGAGCGCAGTGTCCAGAAGGCGCCAATCGCCCAGCGCTACCGAAGCCGCGCGAATCGCCAACACTTCGGCGTGCGCGCACGGGTCCGCGTCGCCCACGGTCCGATTGTGAGCCTCTGAGAGGGCCTCCCCATCACGAACGATCACCGCGCCAACCGGAACCTCTGCCGAGTCGAACGCGGCCTCGGCTAGCTGCAAGGCGCGACGCATCCAGAGCGTGTGCACGGGGTCGAGGATGGGCGACGGCTGCTCAGCCATCGATGCTCTTTCTAGTGCGGGGTCAGATTCACCGAAGCTGCGTCGTCCATCCGCCGGTAGAATGCAGTGACGCGACCGAGAAGATCGAGTCCCTCCGGGTCCTCGACGACGTTGTCCTGACCCCCGGGCTTCAAAGACTCCAAGCGCACACCCTTCCCGTTCCTCAAGAATCGGTGATACAACGAGTCGGTTCCCGCACGCGCGACGACGATGGCGCCGTCATCGAGCTCGTCCACCGTCGCCGGCGACACCAGAACGAAATCGCCCTCCGCTACGCCGAGCACGGCGAGATCACTCGCATTGGCCCTTACGATGAAGCACCCCCTTTCCCCGCCCAAGCGGCGATCAATGGCCAGGTGCATGTCCGCGCGAACACCGCGTGCGTCCGGCATCTCGCTGTAGCATGGAACGGAAACCGTATCCGCGCTGAGATCCACGTCGAGAATCCTTACAGCGCGCGAGCGCGAGGGATGGCGCTCCAGGAAACCCTTGTCGGCAAGCGCCTGCAGGTGTTCCGAGACCGTCTTGGTGCTCTTGATACCAAACCGCTCTCCGATCTCACGGATGGAGGGCTGGTAGGTATTCGCGCGCAGATACTGGACCATGAAGTCGAGGATCTTTCGCTCGATCTCGCTGAGCGTCTCGACCCGGCGACTTTTGCCCGGAGCTTCACGCGGTGTGATGGTGTTGGAACGGGCCAACTTTGAACCCCGTAATACGGTGAATGGGCCCGGATTCAGCGGCGAAGCTATCCTAATGCTCGCGTCTCGACAGTGTCAAGAAAGTGTTTGACTCAGAGGTCACGAGCGCGCCCCACGCCCTGTGCGATGGCGGTGGAGCGAACGGTCTCTTCTAAGCAGGACGAATAACTCGAAAATTCCGGGGCTCGACATGCGTGCCGTGAGCGCCACGCGCAACGGGCGGATCAGCTTGCCGGCACCGATACAATGCATCGCTACCACTTTGTCCTCGTATTCGATATGGTCCGCAGTGAACGGCACCGACTGGTCCGCGAGATCGTCGATGGTCCGGACGCGGTTCGCTCTCCGCCGACGCTCAGGTACCCCGTCGGCGACGGAGCGAAGCGGACATGAAGGGTCATCCTTCGAGGCTCGCAGTGAGCAGCTCCCGCACCGCCTTGGGGTCCGCCGCCCCCCGGGTGGCTTTCATGACCTCACCGACGAACAAGCCGATCAGGTTCTTCTTGCCCTCACGGTACTCGTCGACCTTCTCCGGCCACGCCGCGAGCACCTGGTCGATCGCCAACTGCAGCGCCCCGCGATCGTCAAGCTGTTCGAGCCCCATCTCGGCGACGAGGTCTGCGGGATCGCCGCCCTGCTCAACCATTCTGACGAGCACATCCTTGGCGGCTCGCCGAGAGACCTCGCCGCTCGCCACCAGCGCGGCCAAGGAACCGAGCGCTTCACCGCCAAACGGTAGCTCCGCCAAGGCACGATCGCCCAGCAGGCCACGCAGGTCGGTCACCGTCCACGCGGCGACTTCGCTCGGCTCTCCGTGCGTCTCGAGCGCCGCCTCGAAGAAATCACCAGTCGCGTGAGACGCGCTCAGCAGGTCGGCGTGCTCGGTGCTCAGGCCAAGCTCCGTCGAGTAGCGTTCGAAGCGCGCGGCAAGCGCAGAGTCGGCAGCCCGAGCCGCGGCACGTTGCTTGCTCACTGCGGGGCGCTCACCTGGAGCAGGACCCGTCGACCTGTCAGGAGACGCGGGCTTCGCCGTCAGGCCCGGAACGGACTCCTCGGCGGCGGACCGCCGCGACGTTGTCGAGACCTTCCTCCGCCAGCGGTCCTTGAGCGTAACAATCCGGTTGAAGACGAGCCTCCCACCCACCCCGTCCACCGGGTCACGCCAGAAGTATCCCGTACGCTCGAACTGATACCGAGTGTCGCTGGGATCGTTCGCTACGGAGGGCTCGACCTTGACGCCATATATGACCTTGATCGACTCCGGATTGACCAGCGCGAGTAAGTCGACCGGCTCGTCCTCGTCCGCCCGTGACGGCTCGTCGAGGAAAAGGCGGTCGTACAGGCGCACTTCCGCGTCCATCCCGTGCTCGGCCGATACCCACTGAACGGTGCCCTTCACCTTCCGCCCATCCGGCGTGTCGCCACCTCGCGTCTCGGGGTCGTAGCTGCATCGTAGCTCCGTGATCTTCCCCTCGGCGTCCTTCACGACTTCCTCGCATCGGATGACGTACGCGTAGCGGAGCCGTACCTCGCCGCCGGGCAGGAGGCGCCGAAAGCCCTTGGGTGGATCTTCCTCGAAGTCCGAACGCTCGATGTACAGCTCCCGAGAGAAAGGCACGCGCCTCGACCCCCGCAAAGGCACGTCGTGGGGGTAATACGGTGCTTCAAGCACCTCTCCGGCTCCCTCGGCGTAGTTGGTGAGCACTACCTTGAGCGGATCCAGCACCGCCATCACCCGGGGCGCGGAGTCGTTCAGTACCTCGCGGATCGCGAAGTCCAGCTTGGCTACGTCAATCGTCGCCTCGGTGCGCGCGATCCCGACCATGTTCACGAAGTTGCGGAGCGCCTCAGGCGGTACGCCGCGACGCCGAAAGCCGCGGATCGTGGAGAGTCTCGGGTCGTCCCACCCGGATACTGAGCCTGCCTCCACCAGCGGGAGGATCTTCCGCTTGGAGAGCACCGCGTTCTCCACCTTCAGCCGCGCAAACTCATACTGATGCGGGCGTGGCTCCTCGAAGCCGACGCCCTCGAGCACCCAATCGTACACTTCACGATTGTTGATGAACTCGATCGAACAGAGGGAGTGCGTGACGCCTTCGATCGCGTCCTCGATACAGTGCGCGTAGTCATACAGCGGGTAGATGCACCACGCGTCACCCTGCCGGTAGTGATGCGCGTGCCGGATCCTGTAGAGCACCGGATCGCGCATCAGCATGTTCGCGGACGCCATGTCGATCTTGCCGCGCAGCACGTGGGCGCCGTCCTCGAACTCGCAAGCACGCATGCGGCGGAAGAGGTCCAGGTTCTCTTCGACCGAGCGGTTTCGGTAAGGGCTCTCGACACCGGGCTGCATGACCGTGCCTCTGCTCTCGCGAATGCGCTCTCCGGACTGCGAATCGACGTAGGCTAGTCTTTTCTGGACCAAGACCTCGGCGAAGTCGTACATCTGCTCGAAGTAGTCGGACGCGAAGTAGAGGTGTTCGCCCCAGTCGAAGCCGAGCCAGCGGATGTCATTCTGCATGGACAGCACGTACTCCTCGCTCTCCTTCTCCGGATTGGTGTCGTCGAAGCGCAGGTGACATCGCCCGCCGAACTCCTCCGCGATACCAAAGTCCAGGCAGATCGCTTTTACATGGCCGACGTGCAGATAGCCGTTAGGCTCGGGGGGAAAACGCGTGACGACGCGACCCTCGTACCGTCCACTCTCGGCGTCGGCCTTGACGATCTGGCGAATGAAGTCCGTCGCCGGACTATCGCCCTGATTGGTGTTCATTTTTGGGAATCCAGGGGTGCGTTCCCCCGCCAGGGAGAGGGGCAATGCGGGCGGGCAAAGTTAGCTAGACAGCCTCGACAGAGCGAAAAAAACCGGGGGCCACAAAGGCCCCCGGTTCAGTCACGAATCAGAGCTTCGGTCAGCGCCGTCTGCGTTCGCCCCTGGGCTTTGCGGTCCTGCCCCCACCCGACGATCCGCGGGACGATCCGGCGCTGCCGCCACCGGTCGAACCACGCGCCGCTCTCGCCCCATCACCGTTGCTGCCACCCGAGTCCACGGAACGCGAGCCGCCGCCCCGTCGATAGCCCTGGCCGTTGACCACGCGACCGCGATCGCCGGAGGAGATGCGATCCACGACAACCGGCGTGTAGTAGCCGCCACCGTAGCCATACCCGTAGCCGTAACGGCCGCCACTGAACCCGCCATAAAATGAGCTGAACGGGCTGTATCCATATGAGCCGTAGTAGAACGGGTCCCAAAAGAACGAGCGGGCTCCAAAGCCGTATCGGCCACCGCGCATGCCGTAGCCGTCTCCAACGCGAGTGCCACGAAGAGCACCGGCGTCGCGAGTACGGGCCTCCGCATTCGCGTCGATCGAGAAGGTCTCCGGGTACGTGACCGCGACCACCACATCGATGATGCTCTCTTCCACTCCGTCGTCGGCGAGCTGGATCAGCGCGTCCCCGTCGAGCGCGAAGCGCTCCCCACGCGCCGCGACCCAAGCTTCGACTGCCTTGGTGTCGATTCTCTCGGCGGCCTCACGCACCTCGGCCAAAGTGATGCGACGAGATGCCGACATCCGAGCCGACCGCACCGCCAAGCCCAAACCCTGTGTCGCGTCGTCGACACCCGCTTCCGCCACGCGCTCCGGGCCAACGAGCTGGTACGTCTGGACCCAGGCAACCTGTTCTCCCCCAACATCCACCGAGCGTACGTCGAGCCACTGCGTGGGTGCGGTGAGAGACATGACGCCAGAGGAAGCTCGCGGGAGGCCTTCACCGCAGACGAACTCGGAACGCGTGAACACGCGTCGGCTATCGGCGGAGAACTCAGACGTCTCCCAGCCCTCGCACCCTTCCATGCTCCTTGGCCGTTGCTCGGCGTTCGCGACCATGACGTCGCTCGTGGTGATCTCGCCGGCGACGACTGTGAACAGCTCGACACCGTCTTCCACCGGGCGAACGCACAGGAGTCCCGACACAGTCACTTCCCCGATCGGCTCCCAGCAACCGAGGAAGGCCATCCAGCGGCCATCCAGATCCTGGGCGGCGAGCGGGGCCGCGGTCAGCGCGACCGCGATGAACGCGGCCGAAAGAGCGCCCAAACCGTAGCGATGTGCTTTCATTATGCTCGTCCCTTCCGGTTAGAACCGGGCCGAAATACCAACCGTAAATTGCAAGCCGGTGAGATCCAGATCATCGAATCCTTCGAAGAACCTGTCGTCGATCGCCGCGTCGGCCCACAGGTAGCGACCCTCGCCCGTGAGGTAAAAGTTCTTGCTGATGGACACGTCCAGCCCCGCGAGCGCGTGGAGCTGCGTCCCTCTTCCCCGCGACGTGAACTCCGAAGTAAAGATATCGAGGGTTTCAAAGTCGACCCAGTCCCCCGACTGCTCGAAGCGATAGAACGTCAGACCGACGCCGCCACCCACGTAGGCGTTCATCCTTCTGGGCACCCACGCGAAGCGTCCGATCGACCGCCCGCGGTCCGTCAGGTAGTACTTGCCGCTGAGGGTGACCGGGGTCGTCGAAAACTCCGTGACCTGCTCGATCGCCAGGTCGTCGGTGTCGACCCACTCACGAAACTCGGAAGGGGTGATCGAGCTCGTATACCCGACGCCGAACGCGAGATCGAAGTGATCCGACAGCCGCACGCCGATCTCTCCACCAATGTAGCCGCCGGCGAAGTCGCTCTTCTCGACCGTGAGCTGGTCACGCGTGTGCGTGAAGAGTTCGCTGCCCGCGCGCGGCACGGCGTAGCCCGTGCGGAGGCCCAGAGACACGTTCGGTTGACGAAATAGGAAGCCCCGACCCCCCTGCCCCGCCTGGGCACCCGCATCTGCTGGCGTAACCACCGCGAAGACTGCCGCCACCAATAGCGCCTGGATCGTCCGTACTCGTTGCGTCGGAGTCATGCCGTATCTCTCCTGTCCCAACCAGGTGTGCGTCCCACCAGTCCTATGCGCAATCCTCGTGCCACCATTGACGGCAAGAAAAACCACTGCAAATCAACTGTTTTTCTACACGACTCAAGGTCCTCGCTCCACTGGCCGAGACACCCCGTGTCCCCCGGGACGGACAATCAGCTTCACCTGACACTCAACCTCCTAGACGCCCATCTTCACTGTTCCGAGCTGCGCACTCCCGCCCACACCCCTGATTGATCCTGTCCACGAGATGTTCAACCGTAAGATCATGCTGTGACAAGTGGTTACGGTCCACGCGTACGATGAAGTCCGAGGCCTCCTGCGCTACTGTTCCCTCGCCGCTCCCGCAGGTACGCGGGGCGCGTACCTTCTCTTCACGTAGTCGAAAAGGATCTCCTTGAACTCGTCCACGAGCCCGTCGCCCCTGAGAGTCGTGGAGTGTTCGCCATCTATGTAGACGGGCGCTTGGGGATCCTCGAAGGTGCCTGGCAAAGAGATCCCGATATTCGCGTGCTTCGACTCACCGGGTCCGTTGACCACGCACCCCATCACAGCGACGTCCATTTCCTCGACACCCGGATACTCCCCACGCCACTCGGGCATCATCTCCTTGATGTAGTTGGTGATGTCCTCCGCCATCTCCTGGAAAAAAGTGCTGGTGGTGCGGCCGCACCCGGGACAGGACGTCACCTGCGGTTCGAAGTGGCGAATGCCCAGAGATTGGAGCACCTGCTGAGCTACGCGTACCTCTTCGGCACGATCGCCACCCGGCCTCGGCGTGAGGGACACACGAATGGTGTCGCCGATACCATCGAGCAGGATGGGAGCCAGCCCCGCGGTCGTGGCCACGATTCCCTTGGTGCCCAAGCCCGCCTCGGTAAGGCCTAGGTGCAGTGGATACTCACAGCGAGCCGCGAGCATGCGGTACACCGCGATGAGGTCGCGAACGGTAGAGACCTTCGCGGAGATCACGATGCGATCCTGGCCGAACCCCGTTTCCTCCGCCAACGCCGCCGAGCGTAGCGCGCTCTCCGCCATCGCCTCTAACAGCACCTCCCGAGCTTCTCTGGGCACGTCCGCCCGCGCGTTCGCGTCCATGAGCTCGGTCAGTAAGCGTTGGTCCAGCGATCCCCAGTTCACACCTATGCGCACAGGCTTGTCGTGCTCGATCGCGACCTTGATGATGTGCGTGAAATTCTCGTCGCGGCGCTTGGTCCCGACATTGCCGGGATTGATCCGTAGCTTCGCGAGCGCGCGCGCCGCGTCCGGGTACTTCGTGAGCAGCAGATGACCGTTGTAGTGAAAGTCGCCTACGATGGGCGTGTCGTAACCCTCGTCGTGGAGTCGACTTACGATCTCCGGCACCGCCTGAGCCGCCTGGTCGTTGTTGACGGTGACGCGCACGAGCTCACTTCCCGCGTCGGCGAGCAGCCGCACCTGATCTACGGTCGCCTCGATGTCGGCGGTGTCCGTGTTCGTCATCGACTGGACGACCACCGGTGCGTCTCCACCGATCATCACCCCACCGACTTCGACGGGGAGAGTTCTTCTGCGCGTTACGGTGATCACGAGGGCCTCTTGGGATCGGCGGTGCCGGGGTCGTGGCACCGGTCTGGAACGTAGCCGCTAGCCGGCGAAACGGGCAGTCAGGGTTACGCCGAGCGCCACAACGCCGCCGAGGAACAAGATAAGCCCGCCGAGAGCCTTCCACCGGTACACCTTGGTGAGCTCTTCCTGGCTCTTGGTCGAGAGTACGAACGGGTGGTCCTCCTCCGACTTCATCAGAACGTCGACGTCGGGCTTCATCGCCGCCTTGGCCACGTGATCTTCCACGAGCGCCTCGGCTGCCCCACGGGCACGATCCCACTCGTCCATGTCCACACGCCCGTCACCGTCCTCGTCGAAGCGCTCCACGAGCTCCGCGGGGTTCTTCTTCCACTCCGCTAGAATCTCGGCGCGCCTCTTGGAGCGCTCGTCGCTTCCGGAGACGTTGCTCCACGTTTCGAAGTGGCCGAGCGCGTAGATCGGCTCGCTCGGGCGCATGATGCGTTCGGTATAGCGGTACCGGCTGCCGAACGGCCCTCCGAATCCCGAGGTGTTGCCACTGGGCCGGCGAGAATTGCCGTACCAGACCTTCTTGATGGAGACCGTCACGTCGGCTCCCCGCGGATTCACGAGGATCTCCCCCGTCTCGTCCCTCAGGTTGAAGAAGCCGACGCTGGTTTCCTTCTCCACCGTGACCCACGTGGTCTGGGACCGTCCCTTCGACGTACGCGACCTCTGCTTCTTCTCGATAACGTAGGACCACCAGGTACAGGGGTTTTGTGTCAAGGGTGCGGACAGCGGCTTGTCTTCGAGCGCGTGCTGCGTGCCGGCAAGCTCGACGAAGCCCTGGGCGGCTGAGCGCACCTTGGAAGTCGGCATGTCTTCCATCACGCGAGCATGCTGAAAGGACTTCTTCCACACATAGAAGCCCGCCCCTGTGATCGCGACCAGGACGAGCGCCACGATGGCGAACTGCCCCTCGCCCATGAGCTGGATCGCTACATTGACGTCGACGAGCATCAGTCGAAGATCTGCTTCATGTCGACGTTCTTCAGCTCCTGTTCGTCGAACTCGAGCAGATCCGCGTCCTTGAAGCCGAGGTTGCGGGCCACCACCACGTCGGGAAACTGCTCGATCCGGATGTTGAGGTTGTTCACCGTCGCGTTATAGAGCTCACGGCGATCGGCGATAGCGTTCTCCAGCTGAGAGATTCGAGCCTGCACATGCTGGAATGACTCATTCGCTTTGAGATCCGGGTAGGCCTCGGCCACCGCGAACAGCGAACCCAGACCCATGCGGAGTGCGCCCTCGGCGGGGCCCAGCGCGGCGATGTTCCCCGCTTGTCGTGCGCTGGCCACGGCTGACCTGGCCTTCATGACTGCCTCGAGCGTTCCTCGCTCGTGCTTCATGTATGCCTTGCACGTCTCGACTAGGTTGGGAAGCTCATCATGCCGCTGCTTGAGCAGCACGTCGATGTTCGACCAATTCTTGGTGACCGTGTGCTTCAGGCGGACGAGGTTGTTGTAGATCGTCGCGACGTAAACACCGGTGACGACGATCAGCGCGAGCGACAAATAACCGGTGATCCCCATGGCCATTTTCTCTAGAGAGTTCCCCCGGCCGAAGGAGTCGTCACCTCGGCAGCGTCACCCGGAACCTACGATCCTCCCGCGTAGTCGCCACCGCGGGTAACCCAGTTCGCGGGCTCGCCGCTTGCCGCCTCCAGCTGTTGGGTCGTAACGTCAACGGGCATCGACCCACTCGCATCCGACCTATCGCCCGCGCCCCGCGTGCTCAGGGCGGCAGCAAGAACGGCTGGAGGGACGATGCGCATTTGGGGCTGTCCCCGGTCAGGGGCAGGAGCTTCGGGGCCATCGTGGGGCGCGTATTGTAGGCCCTACCCGGCCGATGTGCAGCCCATGGTGCTCAACGTCGAAGGAATCGTCGATTGGCGCTGGCGACTCGGGCCGTAAGAGACGGTCGCCAGACGCTCGGAAGGGAGGTGGGAATGTCCTCAAAGGCATTGCTGGCAGGTCTCGGGCTCGCTCTGTGCACAGCGCCGACGCCAGCTCTAGCTCAGGCGGTGCCAGCCGAGCCACCAGGCCGGACCGAGCTGCCTCGGATCTCGGCGACCTGGACCCAAGCACCGATCGCCGACGTTCTGCTCGCCTTCTCGACGTTCTCCGGCAAGTCGATCGTGCGCGGTGAGGCCGTCACGGGGTCTGTCACTGCCGAGATCAAGGATCAGCCGTGGGATGTCGCGCTACGTGCGATCCTCTCCTCCCAGGGTCTGATAGCTGTCGAAGACGGGTACGGAATCATTCGGGTCAGCAACATCGACGCTTTGAACACGCGGGAAGCGATCGAGCCGATCCTGAGGAGAGTCTACCGAATCTCGTTCTCGCGGGCGTCCGAGCTGCAAGCAACCATCGCCCCCCTCCTCTCACCGCGTGGCAGCGTCACCGCAGCCGAGAGTACGAACTCGCTGATCATCTCTGACATCGCGCGGGTGCAACGCGCGGTCGCGCATCTGCTCGGGGGCTCGCATCCTCGCGTCAGCACTGACAAATTACGCTTCCCAAGAACGCCAGGTCGGTGAGCGGATTAGACGACGAATGAGCCCCGCAACGCGAACATCTCCGCAGCGAACCGGTGGGCCCAGTGCCGAGCCGGCGCGGCCGGCTCCCGCCATGCTGGGCGCGTGGTCGGGGCGCGTCTCCGACCTGCGCACCGGAGCCGACGCGTTGCGCGAGACCATCGCAGACATTCGTGGGCCGGTGTACGTGCTCGGCCGCGATGCCGCCGCCCAAGCAGGAGATCGGCGAGCCGTGGCCTGCGGCGGGGAAACGCGTTTTGGGGCCGACGTGCGGCTCTACGAGAGGGACCGCGCCATCGTTGGCCACGCCGCGCCTCTGCGCCTGGACAACCTGGGCGACCCCGAGTTTCGCTCAGCGCACCGGCTTAAGCTCGCGTGCGTAGCCGGCGCCATGGCCAACGGCATCGGATCGGTGGAGGTGGTGGAAGCCATGTGCCACGCGGGCATGCTCGGCATCTTCGGCGCCGCGGGTCTCCCGCTGAGGACGGTCGAAGCGGCCATCGACCGCCTGACGTCGTCCCTGGGCGGAGCACCCTTCGGCTTCAACCTCATCCACAGCCCCAACGAGCCCGACGTCGAGCACGGCGTGGTGGACCTCTACCTGCGCCACGGCGTGCGCCTGGTGGAGGCTTCGGCGTACATACGCCTCACGCTTCCGCTCATTCGTTACCGAGTGACCGGTATCTACCGGGACACGGACGGGAGGGTGGTGACGCCGAACCGTGTCATCGCCAAGGCATCGCGGGTAGAAGTGGCGACCCGCTTCTTCTCGCCACCACCCGAGGCGTTGCTGCAGGAGCTCGTCGCCAGCGGCGACATCACGGAAACACAAGCGCGCCTCGCCCGGGAGATCCCCGTAGCCCAAGATCTCACAGCCGAAGCCGACAGTGGCGGGCATACCGACAACCGGCCAGCCCTGGGTCTGCTGCCCACCATGATCGCGCTCCGAGACCGTATTCAGCGTGAGTACGGGTACCCGGAGCCCCTGCGCGTAGGAGCCGCTGGCGGCATAGCTACGCCGCACGCGGCCGCGGCCGCTTTCGCCATGGGCGCCGCGTACGTCCTGCTGGGCTCCGTGAACCAGTCCTGCGTAGAGGCTGGCACGTCGCAGGCGGTCCGGGAGATGCTGGCTGCCTCTGAGCAGGCGGACATCGCAATGGCGCCCGCGGCCGACATGTTCGAGATGGGCGTCAAGGTGCAGGTGCTCAAGCGGGGCACCATGTTCGCCATGCGGGCAGGTCGCCTGTACGAGCTCTACCGGGCGTACGATTCCGTCGACAAAATTCCAGCTGACGAGCGCGAGAAGCTCGAGCAAACGGTCTTCAGGATGACCTTCGACGAGGTCCTGGAGCACGTACGCACTTACTTCCTCGAGCGCGACCCCAGCCAATGGGAGCGAGCCCAAGTCGACCCCAAGCACCGCATGGCGCTGGCTTTCCGCTGGTACCTCGGCCAAACTTCTATTTGGGCGAACACCGGCGAGCCGTCGAGGACCATCGACTACCAAATCTGGTGCGGCCCTGCCATGGGGGCTTTCAATGCCTGGGTCCAGGATAGCTTTCTGGCCGAGGCGCGGAACCGGAGCGTGGTCACCGTCAGCCTGAATCTCCTCTACGGCGCTGCCGTATTGGGTCGGATACAGACGTTGCGCAGCCAGGGTGTGATTCTGAGCCCCGAGCAACAACAGGTGCTTCCGCGCACCTTGTCACAATTGGAGATGCACCTGCCGTGAACATTCGATCTCCTCAGGCTCGCGAACACGACGTCCCGCTGGCCATCATCGGCATCTCCTGCATCTTCCCCGGCGCCGATGGCCTGGAGGAGTACTGGCACAACATCCGCAACGGCGTGGACGCCATCACGGACGTTCCGGACACGCACTGGTCACCGGACGACTACTTCAGCGCTGATCCCAAGGCGCCGGACATGACCTACGCGGCGCGCGGCGGCTTCCTGCCCCCTGTGGACTTCAATCCGTTGGACTTCGGCATCGCGCCGAACGCCCTGGAGGCAACCGATACCGCGCAGCTCCTGGCACTATACACGGCGCGCCGGGCACTCATCGATGCCGGTTACGGCCCTGACCGTGAATTCGACAGGGACCGCGTGAGTGTGCTCATGGGCGTGACAGGCACTCTGGAGCTCACAATCTCCTTGGGCGCGCGCCTCGGGCATCCGATCTGGCGCAAGGCATTGGCCGAATCCGGCGTTCCAGGCGAGGTGGCGGAGGACGTGGTGCGCCGTATCGCGGACTCGTATGTAGAATGGCAGGAGGCCTCGTTCCCAGGGCTTCTCGGCAACGTCGTCGCGGGCCGGATCGCGAACAGGCTGGACCTGGGCGGCACCAACTGCGTCGTGGACGCGGCGTGCGCCAGCTCTCTGAGCGCGCTCCACCTCGCCGCCATGGAGCTCGCCGACGGTCGCTGCGACATGGCCATCACCGGGGGTGTCGACACGCTCAACGACATCTTCATGTACATGTGCTTCTCGAAGACCCCTGCGCTGAGCGCCACCGGCAATGCACGTCCCTTCGACCACGAAGGCGATGGCACAATCCTGGGCGAAGGAGTGGGCATCCTCGTCGTAAAGCGCTTGCACGACGCCGTCCGGGACGGCGACCGCATCTACGCCGAGATCCGCGGTCTCGGCACGTCCAGCGACGGGAAGGGCAATGCCATCTACGCGCCGAGCTCGTCCGGTCAGGCCAAGGCGCTGCGCCGGGCGTACCAGCGTGCGGACGCTACCCCGGACACCGTGCAGCTCGTGGAGGCTCACGGTACTGGCACCGTCGTCGGTGACGCCGTCGAGTCCGAAGCGCTCAGCGCGATCTACCGCGAGAGCGGAGCCGAGGGCACGTGGTGCGCGCTCGGTTCGGTCAAGTCACAAATCGGCCACACCAAGGCCGCCGCGGGCGCCGCTTCCCTGATCAAGGCAGCGATGGCGCTCCACCACAGGGTGCTCCCGCCCACGCTGAAGGTCGAAAAGCCGTTGGCCCAGGTGGCCCCTGGCGTCTCGCCGTTTTACGTGAACACGGACAAACGTCCCTGGCTCGCCCCCGTGGGCCACCCGCGTCGCGCCGCGGTCAGCTCGTTCGGCTTCGGGGGCAGCAACTTCCACTGCGTACTGCAGGAGCACGTCGGTGGTGACGTCGGCGACCCTGCCGACACGGATTGGGACGGAGAGGTTCAAGTCCTTGCCTTCAGTGCACCTACGCAGCACAACCTCAAGGAATGGCTGACCCGCCTTGGCGACGTGTCGCACTGGGACGCCGTGCGCGAATTGGGCCAGATCTCGCGGAAGGCTTTCCGGCAAGACGATGCCGAGCGACTCCTTCTCGTTGTCGAGAAGGGCCACACCGATGCCGCGGCTTTGGCGACGCGAGTCACCAGCCTACTCGACGCCCACAAGGAGACGATGTGGTCCACGCCGGACGGCGTCTACTACGGACGGGGACCTGCGGCGGGCGACTTGGCGTTTCTCTTCCCCGGACAGGGCTCCCAGTACGTCGGCATGCTGCGGGACCTCGCCTGTCAGTTCCCGTGCATGCGGGCTTCCCTCGAGCTCGCCGACAGCGGAGATGCGGACAATCGCCTGAGCGACCTCGTCTATCCGCATCCGGCCTTCGACCACGACGCTCGGCAACTCCAAGAAGACATCCTGCGGGAGACGCGTAACGCGCAGCCTGCGATCGGCGCCGTCAGCCTCGGCTCGGAGGCGGTTCTTCGTCTGTTCGGTATCACGCCTGTCGCCACGGCCGGCCACAGTTTCGGCGAGCTCAGCGCGCTGTGCGCCGCGGGACTGCTATCGCAGCAGGACTTCCACGAGCTCGCCCGGCTACGTGGTCGCCTGATGGGTGACCTGGACGGTGGACGGGGGGCCATGCTCGCCGTGCGGGCTGGACTCGCCGAAGTGGATAAGGTCATCGCCGCAGAGTCCCTGGAGTTGGTGGTGGCGAACCGCAACGCGCCTGCGCAAGTCGTCCTGTCCGGTGCCATCGAGGAGATCGAGCGGGCGGCAGGCGCCCTTCGCGTCCGTCAGATCGACGCGCGGCGCCTGCCCGTCTCGGCCGCGTTCCACTCCCCGTTGGTCTCCGAAGCCGAAGCGCCGTTCGCCAGCGCCTTGGAGGGCATCCAGCTCGGCGAAGGCACAGTACCCGTATACTCGAACACCACGGGTCGGCTGTACCCTGTCGACCCCGAGGAGGCCAAAGCGCTCCTGGCCGGCCAACTCGCCCGCCCAGTGCTCTTCGACGAGCTCATCCGCCAGATGCACATGGACGGCGTGCGAACCTTCGTGGAGACGGGGCCGCACGCGCGCCTCAGCGGGCTCGTCGCTTCCGTCCTGGATGGCGAGCCGTACCACGCTTTTGCTCTCGACGCGACCCACGGATCGCGATCGGGAATCCGGGATCTAGCTCGAGTGTTGGCCCACATCGGCTCACTCGGCCACACGATAGACCTGCAGCCATGGGACGCCTCCTTCCACCCATCCGCTGCTCCGGCATCAGCCGAACGCGCAGCGCTCACGTACCAGGTGGGGGGAGCCAATATCCGGACTCGCAAGAGAGAACCGATGCCACGCGACGAAATCAAGGCAGTACAGCCCGCCCCGGGTCAAGGCGCGCACGTCGACAACACAGCGCCGACCCAAACGGGTGTCCCTCCTCAGCCGCCCGCACGGGTCGCTCCCGTACCGGCTTCAGTGGCGGGTTCCGTGGCTGAAGCCCTACGGATCACTCAGGAGAACATGGCGGCGCTTCAGCACCTGCAGCAGCAGACCGCACAGCTGCATCAGCAGTTCCTAGAGGGTCAGAATACCTCTCAGCAGCACTACTACTCTCTGCTTCAACAACAGCAGCGCTTCTTGGACATGTGCATGGGCGTGCCGGTGGCACCGGCACCCTCGGTGGCTCCCGCAGTGTTCTCTGCACCGGCAGTTGTGTCCCTACCTGCACCCGCGACCACTCCATCAACTCACGCCGCTCCGGGGCCTGAGATCCATGCACCCGTCGCGGCCGAGGCGCCTGGCGCGTCCGCGGTGCCAGGTAACACACCGGAACCGGCCGCCGCCACTGCGCGCCCTGTTGCAGCGTCAGGCGCCGACGTGGTAAAGATCCTCCTGGACATCGTTTCCGATAAGACGGGATATCCCGCGGAAGTGCTCGAGCTCAAGATGGAGCTCGACTCGGACCTCGGCATCGATTCCATCAAGCGCGTTGAGATCCTGTCGGCGCTTCAGGATGAGCTACCCAACGCTCCCAAGGTCGGACCCGATCAGATCGGCACGCTGCGCACGCTCCAGTCGCTACTCGACCTGATCCCCGGAGAGGGAGCCACACCGGCAGCCGCACCCGAACCCGCGCCGGCCGTCGTCGAGGAACAAGTCACGGCTCAGCCGCCCGCCGCGGAGACCGCAACGCCGGTAGCGGAGGCGCCGGCAGCGGCGCTCGATACTGAAGGGCATGTGGAAGGCTTGGCGCCGAGACCGCTGCAGCGGTATGTGCTGCGGTCGCGGGACTTCAACGGCGCCCCCGAAGAGATCGTGGCTCGGCCCGCCGCTGGAGCGCCCATCTGGATCACCGACGGCGATACGGTGCTGGCGTCCGAGATCCTTGCACTCCTCAAGAACGACGGCTACGAGCCGCGCGTCGTGTCGGCAAAGTCGCTGAACGGCTCGACGAACGAGCCGGTCGTCGGTGTGGTCATCCTCCCTCCGAGTGACGGGGCGTCGGACGCAGACCTGCTGGGCGTGCTCCAGGTGGTTCAGGCTGCCGGAAACGGCCTGCGCGCGGCTGGACTGGCAGGCGGAGCGTTCCTCGTGAGCGCCTCCCGTCTGGATGGGGCCTTCGGTACCAGGGGCGACGAGATCGCCGACCCGGTTTCCGGAGGCTTCGCGGGCCTCACGAAGTCGGCGGCTGGTGAGTGGCCGGAGGTGCGTTGCCGGGCGCTCGACCTTGCACCAGACCTGCAGGGTTCGGACGCTGCGCGCGCCATTGTGGCCGAGCTGTTTCGCGCCGGCCCCGTGGAAGTGGGTCTGAGCGCTACTGGCCGTAGCGTGCTCGAGCTGGTAGGCGGAGAGCTTCCCTCAGCCAACGGCTTCTCGCCCCTCGAGGAAGGCGATGTCGTAGTGCTCAGCGGAGGGGCTCGAGGCGTGACGGCGGAGGTCGCCCTGGCGCTCGCGAAGTCGAGCCGGCCTACCCTCGTGCTACTCGGCCGCAGCCCGGAGCCGGAGCCCGAACCCGAGTGGCTGGCGAAGCTCAGAACCGAGGCAGAGATCAAGCACGCCGCGCTCGCCAGCGGTGACGCAACGTCGCCCCGCGAGGCGGGTGAGATCTACAAGCGCATCCGCGCGGAGCGGGAAATCCGCACCAACCTCGAGCGCATGAACGAGACGGGCGCGACGGTACGGTACCTACCGGTTGACGTGCGCGACGCCGCCGCCGTGAGCGACGCTCTTTCTTCGATTAGCGAGCACTACGGTCCGGTCCGCGTGCTCGTGCACGGCGCGGGCGTGCTGGCCGACCAGCACATCCTCGACAAGACGACCGAGAGTTTCCAGAAGGTCTACGAGCCGAAGGTTGCGGGCCTGCGCAACCTGCTCGAGGCAGTGGATCGGGACGCCTTGCGCGCGCTCGTCCTCTTCAGCTCGTCCACGGCGCGATACGGTCGCGTGGGTCAGGTGGACTACGCTATCGCCAACGAGGTGCTCAACAAGGTCGCCCAGCAGGAGGCCCGGCGTCTTCCAGGTTGCCGGGTCCTGAGCCTCAACTGGGGCCCCTGGGAAGGCGGCATGGTGGACGAGTCCCTGAGGACGGTGTTCGCCAACGAAGGCATACTCCTCATTCCGCTAGCTCAGGGGGCAGACCACCTACTCCGCGAGCTAGCCACCGACGAGGCCGACGTGGAGCGTGTGGTCCTGGGCCCCGCCCCGGACGACGCCACGAGCATTGAGCCCAAGGAGCCCGTCGCGTCGTCTGCGCTGCCACTGGTGGCTGAAGAGGAGATCGACGTGGCGAGCTGCTCGTTCCTCCGCTCCCACGTTCTGGATGGTAAGGCCGTAGTGCCCATGGCGATGCTGCCCGAATGGCTCGCCCACGCGGCGTTGCACGGTAATCCCGGCCTGAACTTTCACGGATGTGACAATCTCACCCTGCTCAAGGGGCTGGTCCTGGACGCCGACGCCAGCCTACGCCTAAGACTCCACGCGGGTGATGCCCGTAAGGACGAGGAGGGCTACTACCGGGTCCCCGTGGAGCTGCGCGGCGCGCAGGACGACGGCAGGGAGTTCCTGCACGCTCGGGCGGAGATCCTTCTGACTGAGATCCTGCCCGTGGGCGAGGCCCGCCTGGTCCCACCTCAGGGACCCACATACGAGAAAACTGCGGCCGAGACCTACCGCGATCACCTCTTCCACGGCCCCGCCCTCCAGGGAATCGAACGCGTGGAGATCTGCTCCCCCGAGGGCGTGATCGCGGACGCATCCGCGGCCCCGCCGCCGAACGAGTGGATGGACCGTCCGTTCCGCCGGCGCTGGTTGACCGATCCGTTGGTGCTCGACGTAGGAATCCAGTTGCTCACGTTCTGGACGGGGCTCCACAGCACCGGTCCCTCGCTGCCGTGTGCAGCGCTCAGCTACCGGCAGTACCGTGCGTTCCCGAGGGACGGTACGCGTGTGGTGGCTCGCGTCACGAAGAGCGAAGAAACCCGCGTGTTCGCCGACCTGGAGTTCCTCGATGCCGGTGGCCAGCTGGTCGCGCGTTTCGAGGGCTGCGAGAACACCATCGACGAGGGGCTGACGAGCACGTTCCACAGCAATCAACTACCCCTCGAGATCAGCTCCCGAGGGTGAGTCTGGACATAGCCATCGTCGGCTTCGGGGGGGTCTTCCCCGGCGCCGAAAGCCCGCAGGACTTCTGGAGCAACATCGAGCGCGGCAACGACGCCGTCGTCGAGGTTCCATCCGGACGTTGGTACCTCGATCCGGACGAGGCGTACTCATCGGAGATCGCCAGCGCGGACAGGGTCTACGCACGCCGCGCTGGCCTCTTGCTCGAGATCGATCTCGATACCGACGACCTCGGGATCGACGCACACCTCCTGGACCGGTTGGACCCCATGTTCAAGGTGGCATTGCGTGCCGCGCAGATGGCGGTGGCAGACGGCCTTCCCGAAACCCTCGACCGGGATCGTACCGGCGTCATCTTCGGCAATATCGTCCTGCCCACGGACGCGTCCTCGACTCTGGCACTGGAGACCCTCGGTCGGACCTTTGCGGAGCGCCTGGGCCAGGTCAGCCCTGAGCCCGAGGCCACCGAGCCCCTTAATCGCTATGTGGCGGGGCTTCCCGCGGGCCTGGTGGCACACGCCCTGGGCCTGCGCGGTGGCAGTTACACGCTGGACGCTGCCTGCGCGTCGTCACTCTACGCCTTGAAGCTCGCTTGCGACGAACTCGCGTCGGGGCGCGCTGACGCCATGCTCGCCGGAGGCGTCTCCCGGCCGTCGTCGCTCTATACCCAGATGGGCTTCAGCCAGCTGCGCGCCCTCTCACCCAGCGGCCGGTGCTCACCCTTCGACCGCCTGGCAGACGGCCTTGTCGTGGGGGAAGGCGCGGGTCTTTTCCTGCTCAAGCGGAGGGCGGACGCGGACCGCGATGGGGACCGGGTCCACGCCGTCATCCGTGGAATCGGCCTGAGCAACGACGTGGGCGGCAGTCTCATGTCACCGGATTCCGAGGGTCAGCTCCGCGCCATGCAGGCCGCCTACGAGCAGGCCGGCTGGGCACCGGAGGACGTGGACCTCATCGAATGCCACGGCACGGGCACGCCCGCCGGAGACAAGGCGGAACTCCGGAGCCTACAAGCACTCTGGGCCGACGTGCCGGCCCGCAAGCGGCCGTGCGTCATCGGGTCGGTAAAGTCCAACGTCGGCCACCTGCTCACCGCCGCCGCCGCCGCTGGGCTGGCGAAAGTCCTGCTCGCTCTAGAGGCCGAGACTCTGCCGCCGACCGCAAACTTCGAGACGCCCGTAGACGACCTCAATACCGGTCCCTTCCGTGTGCTCTCCGAAGGCGAGCCCTGGCTACGCCGCTCCGACGGGTCACCCCGGCGCGCCGCGATCAGCGCGTTCGGCTTCGGCGGGATCAACGCCCATGTGCTGATCGAGGAGTGGCGGCAGGGCGACCACACGGTCGTCGCCGCGCGATCACCTCGTAACGAGCCTATCGCCATCGTGGGTATGGATGCTCACTTCGGTCCATGGGAGGGCCTGCGCGCGTTCCAGGAGCGTGTGCTCGGCGGCGACACCGAGATACAGCCCTCCCCTCCGACACGCTGGTGGGGCGCCACGGAGTGCGACTGGTTCGAAGGCCTCGGGCTGCACGCGAACGACTTTCGCGGCCACTACATCGATCGGCTGGAGATTCCGCAGGGTCGGTTCCGCATCCCGCCCAGGGAGTTGGAGGAGATGCTCCCGCAGCAGCTCCTCATGCTCAACGTCATGGCAAACGCCATCGACGACGCAGGCTTCGAGGCCCAAGACCGGCTACGCTCCGGCGTCTTCATCGGCATCGCGCTCGACCTCAACACAACGAACTTCCATTTCCGCTGGGCGGCGGCCGAGGACGTCCGCGCCAACACTGTGCCACCTCTCACGGCCAACCGCACCATGGGGGCGTTGGGAGGCATCGTCGCCAGTCGCATCGCTCGGGAGTTCCGCATCGGCGGTCCCAGCTACACGATCTCCAGCGAGGAAACGTCGGGCATGCGTGCGCTGGAGGTCGCAGTCCGCGCGCTGCAGGCACGTGAGCTGGACAGCTGCCTCGTAGGCGCCGTGGATCTCGCCGGCGACGTGCGCGCGGTACTCGCGACTCACGCGGTCCACCACTACTCGGCAAGCGGGCGGGCGCGTCCTTTCGACGCAGACGCGGATGGCGCGGTGGTGGGCGAGGGCGCCGCGGGCATGGTGCTCAAACGCTTGGAGGACGCGGAACGCGACGGCGACCGAGTCTACGCCGTGATCCGCGGGTTCGGCGCTAACTCGGGGGGCTCGGCCCAGCGGCCCATGGCCACGCCCGACACGTATTCGCGAGCCCTGGTACGCGCCTACGAAGAGGCGGATATCGATCCATCCCTGGTCGGCTACGTCGAGACGCACGGAAGCGGGAACCACATCGAGGACCGCATCGAGATCGAGGCGCTCTGCTCGTTTTTCTCGCCACGCCACATGGCACCCGTGCGCCATCTCGGCAGCGTGAAGGCCGACGTGGGTCACGCCGGCGCCGCGGCGGCGCTCGCCTCGACGGTCAAGACGGCACTCTGCCTCTACCAGGAGATGCTGCCACCCCTACGCGGGCTGCGCTCAGTGCGAGCTGACCTCTCACCGAGGGATTTCCTGCTCGCGAGAGAGCCCCAATACTGGTTGAGAAACCGCGCCGACGGTCCCCGCCGCGCTGGTGTCAGCGCGCTCGGTGTGGATGGAGGCTGCTGCCACCTCGTGCTCGAGGAGCACGAGGATAGCAAGGGCGCGGCCACGCTCCCGGAGCGGCGCCAACCCCTCGGTGCGCGCCGCGAGGCGCTCTTCGCCGTGGAAGGCGACGACGTCTCCCTGCTGCGAGCGCGGCTCGCCGCCCTCGCAGCCCACGCGCGTCACGAAGCCCAGCCCATCGAGCTGCTCGCGCGTGACTGGTTCTGCAAGGTGGGACAGAGTCCAGATGCGAAGCTCGGCTTGTCCCTCGTGGCACGCTCCCGCGAGGAACTGCTGCGCCTTGCGGACGCGGCAGACGCCATGCTGCGCGGTGAGGCCGACGACAGCGCACTGCCGGAGTCGACCCGCATCCTGTGGAACTCCCACCCACTGGGTGGGCGCGGCAAACTTACCTTCGTCTTTCCGGGCTCGGGCAACCATTACACCGGTATGGGGCGCGAGTTGGCGGCGGAGTGGCCAGAGATCGCTCGCAGGCAAGACGCTGAAACACTCTACCTTCCGCAACAGCTCCTGCCCGATCGCTTCTGGAACGCGTCGTCCAGCAAAGACCTGGGCGAGGACGAGAGAGCGTTCATCATCGCCCAGGTCGCGCTGGGTACGGTGGTTTCCGACCTGGTGCGCTCCTTCGGCGTCGAGCCTGGCAGCGTGCTAGGCTACAGCCTCGGAGAACCCGCCGGACTCTTCTCGCTACGAGCGTGGCGGGACTGGGAAATGATGCTTGCTCGCCTGATGGAGAGCTCCCTCTTCACCGACGACTTGGCAGGCCACTGTGACAGTATTCGCAGAAGTTGGGGCCTGACGGAGTACGAGGAGGTGGACTGGGTAACCGGCGTGGTGGATCGTGCGGCGGCGGCAGTGCGGGGCGTGCTCGACGCGGAAGAACGTGTCTACCTCCTCATCATCAACACGCCGGCTGAGTGCGTCATTGGAGGAGACCGCAGGCGCGTGGCAGCCGTGGTGGATGCCCTGCACTGCAACTTCCACGCGCTCGAGGGCGTGCCCACGGTGCACTGCACGGTGGCCGAGCCTGTGGCCAAGGAGTACCACGACTTCCACCTCTTCCCGACGACGGCTCCGGCCGGAGTGCGCTTCTTCAGCGCCGCAGCCGGAGACGTCTACGATGTGACCCGGGAGAGCGCTGCTCACAGCATTCTCGAGCAAGCCGTGAGGGGCTTCGACTTCCCGAGGCTCATCGAGCGGGCTTACGAGCGGGGCGTCCGAATTTTCCTGGAGATAGGCCCGGGCTCCTCGTGCACCCGCATGATCGCGCGCATCCTCGAGGGCCGCCCACACGTGGCTCAGTCTGCGCTGAGCGCTCACAAGGGTGACGTGTCTTCGTTGCTGCGTCTTCTGGGCCGGCTCATCGCTGAGCGGGTCCACGTGGACCTACAACCGCTCTACGGCATCGAGACCAGAGCGCTGGGCCATCGCAGCGTCCTGCGCGAGGGCTCGTCGGCGTTGAGGATCCCCGTCGGTGGCGACCCTTTCCATATACGCTGGCGCGGTCCGCAGATGGAGACGGCGATGCCCCACACGCATCCTTCCCCTGTGCCCGCTTCTGCTCCAGTGGTCGCCGAGGGGACGACGCCCGCGCCCGCCTCTATGTCAGCTGGGCAAGTAGTACCGGCCGTGGCAGCCTTCGCCCCGGCAGCCGTGCTGAATACGTCTCCCGCTCTGGCGTCCGCAGCCGTGCCCATCGCTACCGACCCGACAGCGTTGGCAGGGCTGAGCGCCTCGAGCGAGGCCCGCGCTCGAGCGCACAGCACCTACCTGCGCACGGCCCACGAACTCGACCGCGCGCTGCAGGAGACGATGGCCCTCCAGTTCCGGCTTGCCGAGCAGTTGTTGGCTGCGACGGGGGATGCCTCCCCACCCACTACACTCGATCGCGAGGCGTGCCTGGAGTTCGCGGTCGGGTCCATCGGCAAGGTGCTGGGAGAGTCGTACGCGTCCATCGACGAACACGCCACACGAGTCCGCCTGCCGGACGAGCCGCTCATGCTGGTGGACCGCATCCTCCGCATCGAGGGCGAGCCGCACTCCATGACCGGCGGACGGGTCGTCACGGAGCACGACGTAGGAGCGCGCCCCTGGTACCTGAGCTGCGGGGCGATTCCGACATGTATCGCCGTCGAGTCCGGACAGGCCGACCTCTTTCTGGCCGGCTGGCTTGGCATCGACACCCAGACCCACGGCGTTGCCGTATATCGCCTCCTGGATGCGGTGGTGACGTTTCACGACCATCTGCCGGAAGCGGGCAAGGTCATCCGGTATGACATCAGCATCGAGCGCTTCTTCCGCCAGGGTGAGACGTGGTTGTTCTACTTCGCGTTCGAGGCGACGGTGGACGGTCGTCCGCTGCTATCCATGCGCGAGGGCTGCGCGGGCTTCTTCACGATCGAGGAGCTCGAAGCGGGCCAGGGCATCGTTAGAACGAAGATCGACCAGCAGCCCAGACCGGGTGTCCTGCCGGAGCGCTGGACGAACCTCGCGCCTATGCGGGCCGGCGACTCCTACGACGACGAGCAGATCGCGGCGTTGCGCCGCAGGGACCTCGCAGCGTGCTTCGGATCGGCCTTCGCGGACCTGCCGATCGGCACGCCGGAGACGCTGCCCAGTGGGCTCATGGAACTGGTGCAGCGGGTGACCCACCTGGATCCCGAGGGCGGCCGCTTCGGCATCGGGCTGATCCGCTCGGAAGCGGACATCCACCCCGACGACTGGTTCCTGACCTGCCACTTCAGCGACGACATGGTCATGCCGGGCACCCTCATGTACGAGTGCTGTCTGCACACGCTGCGCATCTACCTGCTGCGCATGGGGTGGGTGGGAGAAGAAGGTAAGGTTCGCTACGAGCCGGTGCCCGGTGTGAAGAGCCGCCTCAAGTGCCGCGGCCAGGTCATCCAGACCACGCAGCGCGTCACGTATGAGATCGAGGTCAAGGAGCTCGGCTACGGGCCGGAGCCCTACGCCATCGTCGACGCGCTCATGTACGCCGACGGAAGGCCCGTGGTCGAGATCGTGGACATGTCCATGCGGCTCACGGACCTCGCGCGTGCGGACGTGGAGGCGCTCTGGCGCGCGCGTGAAAAACGCGTGCTCTACGACCAGGAGTCCATTCTGGCCTTCGCCATCGGCAAGCCTTCGAAAGCGTTTGGTGACCGCTATCTACCGTTCGACGAGGACCGGGTTATCGCCCGCCTGCCAGGCCCGCCCTACGCCTTCATGGACCGTGTCGTAGACACCGTGGGTTCGGCCTGGGTCCTGGAGGCCGGCGCCGCGGCCACGGCGGAGTACGACGTGCCAACGGACGGCTGGTATTTCGAGTCCAACCGCCAAGCGGACATGCCCTTCGCCGTACTGCTGGAGGTCGCTCTGCAACCGTGCGGCTGGCTGGCCGCGTATTGCGGCTCGGCTCTGACGAGTGAGACGGATCTGCGCTTCAGGAATCTGGGGGGACGCGCGGTCCAGAGGCGGGCTGTGCGCCCGGACTCCGGTACGCTCACCACCGAGGTGCGGCTGACGGAGGTGTCCCACTCGGGCGGCATGATCATCGAGCGCTTCGACATGCGCATGACCGACGACCAGGGTGTAGTCTTCGAGGGCGATACCTACTTTGGCTTCTTCAGCGCGGAGTCCCTGGCCGAACAGAACAGCATGCGAGAGGCGCAGAGGTACGAGCCCACCGAGGCCGAGATCACTCAGGCCGTCAGCTTCGATTACCCTACCGAGGCGCCCCATCCCGACGAGAGCTTCCGCATGCTCGCGAACATCGACGTGCTGCTGCGTGAGGGTGGGCCCCACGGCCTCGGCTTCGTCCGGGGGAGCATCCATGTGGATCCTGAGGCATGGTTCTTCAAGGCACATTTCATGCAAGACCCGGTGTGGCCGGGCTCCTTGGGGTGCGAATCCTTCCTCCAGCTTCTCAAGGCGTACGCCACGGACCGGTGGCACGTGGATGCCGACGCGGCTTGGCGGACGAACGGCCTCGGACGTGAGCACAACTGGACCTACCGTGGCCAGGTGCTGCCCACCGACGGGAAGGTCGAGGTGGAGGCGGTCATCACCGAGGTGGACGATGACGCTCGGCGCGTGATCGCGTCCGGCTACCTCGCCGTGGACGGCCGCACCATTTATCGCATGGGTGACTTCAGCGTCGAGATCGTGCGGGAAGCCGAATGAGGTATGACAAGGTTCATCTCGAAGCCATCGGCTACGAGCTCGCGCCTGTCGTCGTTACGTCCGACGAACTCGAGGAGCGCCTCGAGCCGCTTTACAAGCAGCTGCACGTCCCGGAGGGCTCTCTCGAGGCGCTCACCGGCATCAAGGAGCGTCGTTGGTGGGAGCCGAACCATTCGCTGTCCAGTAGCGCGGCCGCGGCGGCGAAGAAGGCACTCGCCAGATCCGGAGTCCCCGCCGAGGCGCTGGAAACGGTGGTGTATGGCGGAGTCTGCCGCGAGAACTTCGAGCCCGCTACCGCATGCGCGGTGGCTGTGAAGTTGGGCGTGCAGGGCGCCGCGTCCGTCTACGACATCAGTAACGCGTGCCTCGGTATCCTCAACGGTATTCACGAGATCGCCAACCGGATCGAGCTGGGCCAGATTCACGCCGGCATCGTCGTCTCGGCCGAAACCGCGAGAGAGATCGTGGACGTGACCATCGAGCGCATGCTGCGCGAGGCCACGATGGCTGCCTACACCGAGGGTCTGGCCACGCTCACCGGCGGCTCCGGCGCGGTCGCGGTGCTCATCACCGATGGCTCCTTCGGCAACGAGGGTACGCACCGCGTGCTCGGAGGTACGCAGCGCGCGGCTCCCGAGCACAATGATCTGTGCCGCTGGGGCCTCGCCGACGCACCTACCCTGCACAGCGCCCAGCCGCTGCCGCAGCGGATGTACACTGATGCCGCGTCGGTCCTGCAGCACGGCGTCACGCTGGCGAAAGAGACGTGGCGTGACTTCCTGGATCAGATGGACTGGGAAGCCAACGACGTGGACCGGGTGATCTGCCACCAGGTAGGCGCGGCTCACAGGGACACGATCCTCGGGTCGATCGGCATCGCTGCGGAGAAGGACTTCTCGACCTTCGCCTATCTGGGCAACGTCGGCACCGTGTCGCTCCCGCTGACCGCCGCGCTGGCGGATGAGAGAGAGGCCATCGGGCCGGGTGACCGCGTGGCCTTCCTGGGTATCGGAAGTGGGATGAACTGCATGATGCTCGGAGTGGAGTGGTAGGCGTGGAGCCGCCATTCGAGGACTATCCTTTCGAAGGCCGCTTCCTGGATCTCGACGGCGTGCGCATGCACTACTTGGACGAGGGCGCAGGTCCCCCCGTGCTCATGGTGCACGGCAACCCCACCTGGTCGTACTACTACCGCCATCTGGTGCTTGCGCTGCGAGACAGACACAGGGTCATCGTGCCCGACCACGTCGGGTGCGGGCTCTCGGACAAACCGGATGACGACTCGTACCCGTACCGCCTCGAACGCCGGGTGCAGGACCTAGAGCGCCTCATCGACCACGCGGAGCTGGACGGTAAGATCACGCTCGTGGTGCACGACTGGGGGGGCATGATCGGCATGGCCTGGGCCGCGCGTCACCATGAGCGAATCGAGCGCCTGGTGATCCTGAACACCGCGGCCTTCCATTTACCCCCCGGCAAGCGAGTGCCGCTCTCTCTGCGCGTCTCCCGGTCGGCGCTCGGCGGCTTCCTCGTGCGCGGGCTCAACTTGTTCAGCCGCGGAGCGCTCCGGTACTGCGCCACGCAGCGACGGCTCACAAGGGGTGAGCGCAGCGCCTACCTGGCGCCGTACGATTCATGGGATCACCGCCTGGCCGTGCACCGCTTCATCCAGGACATCCCTCTCCGACCCGCCGACCCGGGGTACGACGTCGTGAGCGAGGTCCAGGCGGGCCTCGAGCACTTCAGGGACACTCCGACCCTGCTGCTCTGGGGCCTGCGTGACTTCGTCTTCGACGCTGACTATCTGAAGGAGTGGGAGCTGAGAATGCCCCACGCCAGGACGCACAGGTATGAGGGGTCCGGCCACTACGTACTGGAAGACGCCCGCGACGAGGTGCGCTCGCTCGTAGAGGCGTTCGTGGCCGAGGCGCCAAGCAGCCCGTGCTAGAAGTACAGTGGGCCGCGCGCAGGGGTCTCGCGAGTCCAATAGTAGGAAGGACGACGAGTCGTAGCCGTAGCTACGGCGAGGAGGATGGACAACCTATTGGGCCGCGACCCCCCTGCGCCCATCACAGTGTGTGGCAATACTTACCAGTGTGTGGGTTACTGTGGCACGGCCCCATCTCCGTCGTTGGGGCTCCTAGCCGTAGCGACGGCTATGGCGTCGTCGCACCGCCTAGGATCTGGGGCCGTAGCACCCGGGGACCCGTGCGAGAGCACGGGTGGCGGTCCGCTGTACTTCTACCACGGGCTGCTATGGCGGAGCCTTCGTGAAGCAGACGTCGACGAACATCGCCGCCGCGCTGCCGGACATGGCCGCGCTCCAGCCCGATAGAATGGCGGTCGCGTGTCCCGACGGCCGAGGCGGATTCCGTGAGGGCACTTTTCGCGAGCTGGACGAAGACAGCAGCCGCCTCGCGGCAGCGCTGCGGGCGTACGGCATCGGACGCGGCACACGCACCGTCCTGATGGCGCCACCGAGCTGGGACTTCTTCGCGCTCACTTTCGCACTCTTCAAGGCAGGCATCGTTCCGGTGATGGTGGACCCCGGGATGGGTCTCAGGAGCTTGAAGGCGTGCCTCGCAGAAGCGGAGCCGGAGGCCTTCATAGGCACGCCCAAAGCCCACGCGGCACGCATAGTACTGGGGTGGGGCAAGGACACGATCCGGCTGCGGGTCACCGCCGGACGCAGGCTCTTTTGGGTCGGAACGACGCTCGCGAAGCTGCGCGCCAGCACCTCCGATCTCATGGAGCCGGTCGAGACGTCGGAGCACGACGTCGCCGCGATCTTGTTCACGAGCGGCTCCACAGGTGTGCCCAAAGGCGCGGTCTACACCCATGGGAATTTCCTGGCCCAGGTGGAACTGCTGAGGGAGACGTACGGGATCGAGCCGGGGGAGGTCGACCTACCCACCTTCCCGCTGTTCGCGCTGTTCGATCCTGCGCTGGGCATGAGCGCGGTTATCCCGGACATGGACCCCACACGTCCGGCGAACGTGGATCCGGAGAAGCTCCTCACCGCCATCCAGAGGTACAGCGTCACCAACACGTTCGGCTCACCAGCACTTCTGCACCGGGTGGGAAGCTACGGCGCCGCGCACAACGTAAAGCTGCCGACTCTCCGCCGAGTAATCTCGGCAGGGGGCCCCGCACAACCCGCGGTGCTGGAACGCTTCAGCCGCATGCTTCCCGAAGGTACAGAAATCCATACGCCCTACGGCTCGACCGAGGCGCTGCCCGTCAGCTCCATGGGGAGCAGAGCCATCCTCGCGGAGACCGCCGACCAAACGATTCTGGGCCGAGGCGTCTGTGTAGGCCTTCCGGTGAAGCGTATAGACGTGCGCGTCATCGGGATCGACGACGAGCCGATTCCGACCTGGTCCGACGATCTGGAACTGTCCACCGGAGAGGTGGGAGAGTTCGCCGTGAAGGGACGCCAAGTGACTCGCGCATACTACGGACGGAATCACGCCACCGCGCTGGCTAAGATAACCGATCCCGAAGGCGGTTTTTGGCACCGCATGGGGGACGTAGGCTACGTGGACGAGCAGGGACGACTCTGGTTATGTGGCCGGAAAGACCACCGGGTCCAGCTCGAAGGCGAGACCCTCTATTCACTGCAGTGCGAGGGGGTCTTCACTGCCCACCCTGACGTATATCGGACGGCGTTGGTCGGCGTGCAGCGCGGCGGACGTACGCTTCCAGTGCTCTGCGTGGAGTTGCTCAAAGACCACCCTGTGGACCGCGCCAAAACGGAGGCAGAGTTACGCGCGACCGCCGGCGGCAACGAGCTAACGCGCAGTATCGACACGTTCCTATTCCATTCAGACTTCCCCGTGGACGTTCGCCACAACGTGAAGATCTTCCGCGAGAAGCTGGCCGTCTGGGCTACAAGCCAACTCTCGTGAAGGCCCTCGTCACCGGAGGGGGAGGCTTTCTCGGTATGGCCATCGTGCGCAATCTGCGGGCGCGTGGCGACAACGTGCGCAGCTTCTCGCGGGGCACCTACCCTGCCCTCGAGCAGCTCGGCGTCGAAAGCGTGCGCGGAGACCTAGCCGACGAAGCCGCGGTCCGGCGGGCAGCACGCGGTTGCGACGTCGTCTTCCATGTAGCGGCCAAGGCCGGGGTGTGGGGCTGCACGGAGTCGTACCACCGTGCCAACGTGGTCGGCACCAACAATGTGCTGAAGGCGTGCTCAGCAGAGGCCATCCAGCGTCTCGTGTATACCAGCACGCCCAGCGTGACCTTCGCCGGTACGGACCAGGTAGGCGTGGATGAGAGCGCACCATACGCGGAGCGCTACCTGAGCGACTATCCCCGCACGAAGTCGATCGCCGAGCGCCGGGTGCTCGAGAGCAATAGTGCCGCTCTGGCCACCGTGGCGTTACGTCCGCACCTGATCTGGGGCCCCGGCGATCCGCATCTGGTGCCGCGCGTCCTTGAGACAGCCCGCTCCGGTAGGCTGCGCCTCCTGGGGGACCGGCCCAACGAGGTCGACTCGGTCTACGTCGACAACGCGGCCGATGCGCACGTGCTGGCAGCCGATCGACTCGCGCCAGGCTCTAGAATCGCGGGTAAGGCGTACTTCATCTCGCAGGGCGAGCCCTTGCCGCTGGCACACCTACTGAACCGCATCCTCGCGGCGGGAGGCCTGCCACCCGTGGAGCGACGGATTCCGGCAGGCGTCGCGTATTTTCTTGGCGCCCTGTTGGAGAGCGTCTACGGGCTGCTGGGTATCCAAGACGAGCCCCCCCTTACCCGCTTCGTGGCGCTCCAGCTCTCCACTGCGCACTGGTTCGACATCTCGGCGGCGCGCCGAGACCTGGGGTACGAGCCGGCCATCAGCCTGGACGAGGGCATGCGGCGGCTAGCGGCGTCGCTGCATGCATAATATAAAGCCGAGAGGACTGCCCGCCCCCGAAGGTATCGAGCTCTGGCTCGTCGAGGGCCCCGCCACAGAGTCGGAGCGCGCGGTCCTGTATGACCTGCTCACTGAGCACGAGCGTGCGCGCGCCTCCGGCTTCAAGGTCGAGTGCGCCCGCAGCTCCTTCATCGTGTCCCGGGGATTCCTGCGCTCGATCCTGGGTGTCGCACTCGCGTGCGCGCCGGAGGACATTCGCTTCGGCGAGGGAGAGCACGGCAAGCCGTTCCTCACCGGCGCGCACGCCCAGAGCGGCATCGAGTTCAACGTCTCCCACTCCGGGGACGTTTTCATCTACGCCGTGTCACGGGGTCGAGCGGTGGGCGTGGACGTGGAGCGGAAGAAGGAGGGCATGGCGGTGGAGACCATAGCCCGCCGCTACTTCGCCCCGGAGGAGGCTCACCGCCTCCTCGAACACGCGCCCCCGGAGGACCGATTGCCCAGCTTCTACCGCTGCTGGACCCGTAAGGAGGCGTACCTGAAGGCCAGAGGCACTGGCCTGACTACGGGGCTCCACGCTTTCCAGGTCACGTTCCTACCCGGCGTCCCGCCCGCGATGCTGCACACGGAGATCGAGGGTGAGGATCCCACCGACTGGCGGGTCTTCGAAGTCCCGGTGCCGGACGGCTACGTCGCCGCCTTGGTGGCAAGGCGTTAGCGTCGCGCCTGCATCAGCGGATCGATGAAGCGCTCCATCTCGCGACGCAAGTTCGCATCCGGGAGGCGACCACGCGCCGCACCGACATTGTCTTGGGCGTGGTGCGGCTTCGTCGTTCCGGGAATCGGGATCACCGTGCCCGGTTGCGCCATCACGTACTTGAGGAAGACTTGGGCCCAGCTCTCAGCGTCGATATCCGCCGCCCAATCCGGAAGCGCACGGTCGCCGACCGCCCGGAACATGCGCCCCCGGCCGAACGGCAGATTTACCAAGACGGCCATCCCTCGATCCTGGGCGAAGGGAAGGACATTTTCTGCCGCACCGCGGGTTCCAAGCGCGAAGTTGACCTGGACGAAGTCCAGGTCGTGGCGCCGCATGATATCCGCCAGAGCGTCGTACTGGCGCGCGCTCGACGTCGTCACACCGATATGGCGGAATCGGCCCTGTTCTTTCCACGCCTTCATCGTCTCGAGCTGTACGTCGACCCCCCGGAGGTTGTGGACCTGCATGAGGTCGAAGTGATCACCACCGAGCTTCACGAACGAATCTTCCATGCGCTGGATACCGCCGGCTTTGTCCTCCCGGTCGACCTTCGTGGCGAGCCAGAGATCATCCCGTATCCCGAGCTCCGCCATGATTTCGCCGATCACCTCTTCGGAGTTCCCGTAGTTCGGAGAGGTGTCGACGACACGCCCACCCAGCCGATGGAACGTCTCGAAGGTGTCGCGGAAGACACCGATCTCCGCGGAACCGAGCCGTGCTCGAAAGTTACGGCAGCCGATTCCGATGGCGGGCACCTGCTGTCCGCTGGACGGGATCGTATTCATCCGCATCGCCTGCTGCGAGCGCTGGCTCAAGATGGGATTCAGCCCACCGACAGCGGCAGTAAGCCCCGCTCCCGCACCGAGCTTGAGCAGGTCTCGACGTGAAAGCGGTGGGCTCATCCGACAGAGACCGTCTCCCGCTGTGCGCTCCCACGCTTGGCCGCCATCACCTCGCCACTCGCGCCGAGCTTGAGACCCGCGATCGCCCAGACGGCTGCGACGGGAGCCGCGATCAGTGCGATGAGGCCGATCGACAGCCCCACCCAGGCAAGGCCTGCATAGACCCAACCGCTGACGAGGTCACCACCGCGGTACACCGCGGCATCGATGAAGGACTTGGATTTGTACTTCTCCTCGCGCGACAGGACGGTGAAGAGCACCTCGCGGGCTGGTTTCGTGATGCCATACCGGCCAACGCGGTAGACCACTTGCACGACGACCAGGGTCGCCAGCGTCGGGTAGAGGCCCAGAAGGACGAACCCCGCCGCTACCGCCACCGGGATCAATGCCAGCGCGACGCCCACATTCAACCATCGGATGATCCGGGCCGTCAGATAGACCTGGAAGAGAATGGTGAACGAATTCACGGTGAGATCGATCTTCGCCAAAAAGGCGGTGCGCTCACCGCGATCGGTCATCGCCTCGTAGACGAGGTCCGACTGGGCGAAGTAGAGGATCGTCGACGCGAACGTCATCAGGGCGATGAACCCCGCGATCCCGGCGAGGTACGGAGAAGCGAAGACCGCCTTCATCCCCGATATCGCATCTCCGGCGAGCGGACGTTCAGACTCGCCAGCGACTGCGACCGAGCCTGTCCCGAACTTCCGGTGCAGCACTCCAGCAAACCACGAGGCCGCTTCGAGCGGCACGCACGCGATCAGAAGCAGGTGGAAAACCGGTACCTGCTCCGCCAACCATATCGTGACAGCCGAGCCGATGATGCCTCCCACAGAGGCGCCGACAGTGATGAACGCGAACAGCCTCTTTCCCTGATCGTTGTCGAAACAGTCCGCCACAAGGCCCCAGAAGATCGTCACGACGAAAAGCGCAAAAACGCTCGCCCACACGTAGAAGACACGGTCTATCCACGGTCGGGCGGCCTCGGGCAGGAAGACGAGACTCGCCCAGAATCCGACCAGACACACGATGAAGAAGTGATTCGCGAGTGGAACGAAGACGCCGCGCGAGTACCTCGACGCTATCCACGAATACGCCGGGACCGCGACGAAGACCATCACGAAGAAGACGACGGTCCACAGGATCTGTAAGTTTCCCCGGTCCTCCGCCGAAATCTCGTCCCTCACCGCCCGCAGGATGTAGTACGCTACCATAATCAGGAAGCCGTAGGCCGCGGCCCACAGCACCCCCCTCAGCTCGTCGTCGTTCCTGAAGTCGACGACCTTGCCGATCAGGCTCTTCAGCACCTGTTCCTCCAGCTGGTGGGGCGGGCTTCTTCTGCTCGTGGGCACCGCAATAGAGCCCCCCGTTGATCGGGAGGGAAGAACAGCCTGCGCTTCAGGTCACTGGCTTGAACGCCCGGAAGTTCACACCCCGGGTCCCGAACGCCGCGACATCCTTGGACGGACGGGCTGCTCCCTCGAAGATGTCTTTGCGCCAAGTCATCTCGAACCGTTCGAATCCTGCGGCCACGACCGTGGCTTGGAGCTCGGTCTCCAGCAGAGCTCCCGCGATTCAATTCGTCCAGAGGTCGATGTTTTGCTTCGCCTCTTCCGGGACCGGCCGTTGAAGCGTGATGTCCGCGATGAGGAGCTGTCCGCCGGTTCGCAGGACTCGAAACATTTCGTTGAACACGAGCGCCTTGTCCGGCGAGAGGTTCACGACGCCGTTGGAGATGACGACGTCTGCCCAGTCGTCGGGGACAGGCAACGCCTCCGCGTGCCCCTCGCGGAACTCTACCTGCTCTAGGCCGGCTTCTCGGGCTCCGCTTCTGGCCTTCTCGATCATGGCTGGGGTAATTTCCACGCCGATCACATGTCCGTCCGGCCCAACCATTCCAGCCGCGATCATGGCGTCCACGCCCGCGCCCGACCCGACATCGACGATGTGATCTCCGTGCTCGAGCGCTCCCAGACTGAAGGGATTGCCGGTGCCGGCAAACGACTCGATCACTTCGGCCGGGATGCCCTCCAACCACTCCGAGTCGTACTCCATCGTTTCAGTAGCGTCGTGCCCGGTCTTGAAGCGAAAGCCTCGCGCAGGATCGCTGGCCACCTGGGTGTACTCTTCCTGAATCTCATGGCACAGAATTTTCACGGCGACGTTGTCCTCCGCGAACGTTCCATCGAAGGAGCTCTGGTCGTCGTCAGGGGCCTCCGGCACGAACGTGAACGTGCGGACAGCAGCCGATGGACCGTGATCACGTCGACACCAGACAGGACGGAGAACTCGCCGACCTGATTCCGAAGTGCCTCTCCCGAGCTCCCCACGACCTTGAGCTTCAACTCGTTCAGATTCGCGCACACGCCACCGCAGCGACAGACGCTGTACGCCTTGAGCTCCGCCAAGCGCGTCCTGAAGGCCTCGAAGAGCCTTAGCACGAGGTCCACGAGGTGTGTGCTTCGCCGCTCCCAAACGGCTTCGTCACTGGTCTTCAGCGAGTAGAGGAACAAAGCATCGCCCTCGAGCTCGACGATCTTGACAGGGTGATCGATCTGGCCCATGAGCGTCTCGAACAGTCCAGCGATGATCATCTGGCTGTGGACCGGGGCCTTTTGGTGCGACAGCATGAACCGGGTGTAGCCGCTGATGTCGGCGAGAAAGAGTACGACTGGCGCCGTCTTGGTCTGCATCGAGCAATGGCTCCAGAGTCGAGAGCGGCGGGGAGTACCTAGTTACGGCATATCGGACGCGGAAACCGCTCCGTCTAGGGTACGCAAAAGGTCGACCTCGGTGTTCATCTCGCGACTCAGGGTGAGATGAAGCTCTTTGGCCTTCTCCAGATCCCACTCGAACGAGGCGATCCGGCCCGTGACGTCGAGCAACCCCTGCACCAACTCGTCGCGCGTCCCCTGATAGCCAGTCAGGGCACCTTCACCCCCGTCGAGCACGGCGCGAGTCAGGAGTTCCGCGTCACGAAGGGCATCGGTGATCCCGTGCGCGGTAATGGGATCACGGAAATAACCGGCGTCCCCGACCAGAGCCCAGCCAGGTCCCGCGGCGCGTCTGAGGAAGCCGGGGGTGCCGGCGAAAGCCTTCAACTTCCCTGGACCCTCGCTCTCGGTGACCCTGCCCGCGAGCTCCTTTGAGACCTCGGCCAGCACATCGCGGTAGAGTCCCTCGAGCCCATCGCGTCGGCCGGTCTCGAAGCGACCCGGAGGGAGCGAAGCGAAGACACAAGTCTCCCCGTCATTCGTCGGGATGGCTCCCACACTCGCGCCGACCTCGTAGAACCAATGGTATCCCTCGAGACCCAGCTCTCTCCAGTATCCGTAGATGGAGGCCGTCGTGTCGGGGACGTCGTAGTCGAGTTCAGCCTCCACAATCCGTGCGACCCGGGATCTCACTCCATCGGCTCCGACGACCAGGTCGGCAGCAACCTCGATGACCAGGCCGTCCGCGCCGGCGATCTTAGCGCCACAGACCCGACCCGCTGGGCCCCGCAGGAGGTCGACCACGGACTGACCGTGCACGACCTCAGCGCCCGCGCCCAGCGCCGCGTCGACGAGTACCACGTCGAGGACAGTCCGACGCGGAGCGTACAGCGCGTCGACACCGTCCCGCGGCCTGATGGGGACTTCGATGGCCTCGTCGCCGTAGTGGAAGGTGGTCTTCCGGATTGCGGGCGTCCCGGCCGAGCGGATAGCATCCAGCAGCCCCCAGCGGTGCAGCTGGAGGACCCCGCCGCGCATGAGCGCGTGGGTAGACAACGTGTCGCTCCCGCGCTTGAGGGGATCGACCACGAGGACTCGCAGCCCCTCACGGGCCAGGAGCATCGCGGTGGACGCGCCCGCGCAACGAGCGCCGGCGATCACGACGTCGTATCGGGTTCGCTTGATCGCAGAGGACATGTCGACAAGATGTGCCTGGCCTGCCTGGGCATCAAGCAGAGTCCCCTTGCGGCCACTCGCCTCACGTCTGGGCTTGCCTGGACGCGTTTCAAGTTCATAATCTCGTGCTCGACGATCCCTCCCCGAGTGCGCCGATCCTTCACCCTCGAAGCGAAGACAAGGAGTACGATATGACAGGCACCGAACCTCAGCCCATCGACAACGGCGTGAACGTAGAAGCGCTGCTCGCGGCACGTGAAGCGCTGACCGAGGCCCCGGAGGCCGCCCAGTTTCAGTGGCGCGCCACGTGCAAATGGGTGAACGGCACCCCCAGTAGGTCCACGGTCGAAGGATTCTTCGGGCTCGGTGAGGAGCAGCACCACAAGACCGAGTTCACCTTCGATGCCGATCATCCCGAGGTCTTCGCGTCCGAAGACCGCGGCGCCACGCCAGTCGAGATCGTGCTCGCCGGCCTGGCCAGCTGCATTACCGCCGGTGTGGCGTCCGTCGCCCAGCTTCGCGAGATCCAGCTGCACTCGGTAACCGCGACGATCGCGGGTGGAATGGACATCCAGGGCATCCTCGGCATCGACAGCGACGTGCGGCCCGGCTTCGGTGACATCAAGGTGACATACGACATCGACGCCGACGCCACCCCCGACGAGATCAAAGCGATCGTTGCTCAGTCGCAAAAGCGTTCCGCCGTCTACGACCTCATTACGAACCCGACGAACGTGACGGTCGAAGTCAGCTGAAGGGCTAGACCGGGATTCGAGGAGACGGGTCCCGTGCGCACCACAACCGTAATCATCGGGGCCGGCCACGCCGGCTTGGCGATGAGCCGCTGCCTGGCCGACCGCTCGATCGACCATGTCGTCCTCGAGCGGGGCCAGGTGGCCAACTCGTGGAAGACCGAGCGGTGGGACTCGCTGCGGCTACTCACGCCGAACTGGCAGAGCCGGCTGCCCGGTTACGAGTACCACGGCGACGACCCCGACGGCTTCCGCACGATGCCCGAGACGATCGGGTTCATCGAACGGTATGCCGAGGAGATTCGTGCCCCGGTCCGGAGCGAGACGGAGGTGACTTCGGTCCGGAGCGTCGACGGCGGCTACGAGGTCGCCACGACCCAGGGTGACTGGCGATGCCGGACGGTGGTTCTGGTCAGCGGAGCCTGCAACATCCCACGGATCCCCGCGGTGTCGGAGCTGGTCCCATCTTCAATCGCTACGCTCACCCCGATGGAGTACCGCAACCCGGGCCAGCTCGAGCAGGGTGGAGTGCTCGTCGTCGGCGCCGCAGCCACAGGCACCCAGATCGCCGCGGAACTCCACGCTTCCGGACGGCCGGTAACCATCGCGGTGGGCGAGCACATCCGCGTGCCCCGCATGTATCGGGGCAAGGACATCAAGTGGTGGATGGACGCCGCCGGAGTGCTCGACGATCCTTACCAAGAGGCGGACAACCTCGACCGGGCCCGGAACGTTCCTTCGCTGCAGCTAGCGGGCACGGACGATCGTCGAACCGTAGATCTCAACTCGCTGACCGATGTCGGCGTGAAGCTCATCGGTCGCCTCGCCGGCATCAACGACGGCAAGGGGCAGTTCTCGGGATCACTGCCCAACCAGGCCGCGCTTTCCGACCTGAAGATGAACAGATTGCTCGACAGAATCGACGAGTGGGTGACCGAGAACGCGCTCGACGACGACGTCGATGCGCCGCATCGATTCGAACCCACCAGGGTCGAGGCATCACCACCGCTTTTCATGGACTTCAACAGTGGTGAGATCAAGACCATCATGTGGGCAACCGGGTACAGCCCCGACTATTCCTGGCTCGACGTGCCGGTCCTGGACCGCAAGGGTCGTATCCGGCACGACGGTGGTGTCGTCGAGACTCCCGGCTTGTACCTGATGGGCATTCCGTTCCTAAGGCGCCGCAAGTCGACTCTCATCGACGGCGCGGGAGACGATGCTCGTGACTTGAGCGCTCACCTGGCCGCATTTCTCGACGGGGGAATGTCCCTCACGGATGCGCGGAGTGCTGGCGGATAGGCCGCTACTCGTACCACCCCACGACGCCGAGCGACACCGCGGGGCTCTCAGCCGTACGCTGGTCGGTCCCTTGTCAGATCAGAACACCACGGGCACCCGCTTCCCGTCCCTGTCGAGCATGATCGCGGGTCCGAGCCCGAGCTCCTCGAGCCGCTCGTATTGGGTATCCGCGTCACCCACCACCAGGAAGATCAATTGCTCGGGATTGATGTACATGTTGGCGAGCTCCTGGTGGCGCTCGAGGGTCATGTCGTAGACCACCTGCTCCCGGTCCTTGATGTAGTCCAAGGGCAGGCCGTAGGTGCCGATGGTGTTGAGCATCGACCTGAGCGCGCCGAGCGTCTCGAACCGCCGGGCATTCCCTTGTATCAGGTTGCCCTTGGTGAACGCGAGCTCCGCGGCGGTGATGCCTTGTCTGAACTTCTCGAGCTCATCCTTGAAAATCTGAACCGACTCGAGCGTCACGTTCGACCGCACTGCGGCTGACGCAGTGAAGCTCCCCGAGTAGCTCGACCCGGAGAAGCCCGACCTCGCTCCGTAGGTGTAACCCTTCTCCTCACGCAGGATCATGTTCACGCGCCCGTTGAAGCTACCCCCGAGCGCGTGGTTCATGACACTCGTCGCATAGTAGTCCGGGTCTTCATAAGTCAGGCCCACGTGCCCGATACGGATCTCCGACTGCCTCGCCTGCGGGATGTCGACGAAATACACCGCGGGCTCGGTAGCCGGCGTGGGATCCGCGTAGGTGGGGAACATCACCTCCTTCGACCTCCACCTCTCCCCCAGGGACCGGAACAGCTCGATCGCCTCATCGCTCGCGATGTCTCCCACGACGGTGAGGTACGAAATGTTCGCGGCGTAGTTGGCCTCGTAGTAGCGCCGGAGGTCATCCACGGTAAACGATTCGACGGCGTCCACAGTGCCGAATGTGCTGTTACCCAGGATGTGGTCATCGCCGTACACGAGGCGGGTAAAGACGGAGCCCGCCACCGCCGCCGCACTCGTCCCGCGGCGGTTGATCATTTCGATCGTCTGGCGTTGAATCCGCTCGAACTCGGTCACGTCCCAGCGTGGCTCCAGCAGCATCTCCTCGAAGATGGCAAAAACGTCGTCCAGCTTCGAACGAAGCGTGTTCGCCTGGATCGATATCGACTCGCGGCCCGTGAACATGTTGATGTTGGCCCCCAGGGCATCGATCGCCTCCTCGAGCTCGATCGGCGTCCTGTCTCGGGTCCCCTGCATCATGATGTCGGTCACGAGGTTGGCGACGCCTACTCGGTCGGCCTCATCCAGGAGCATGCCGCCCTTGATGGTGAGCCCGAACTGGACGAGCGGAAGCTCGTTGAGTTCGATGCCGAATACCCTGAGCCCGTTCGAGTACGTGTGGGTCCAGATCTCGGGAAGCGTGATCTCCGGCGTGCGGCCCATGGGAGGCTGTGTCGAGCGGTCGAAGGACGAGGGGATGGCCGCAACCGCGCTTCCAGCTGCGGCACGCTCCGTCCCGGCGACACCGGCCGTCTCGATCGCCTCTTCTACGATGGGGAAGCGCTCCGAGCCTTCTGCTACGAGCTCGACCTGTCCCTTCGGCACGAAGCTCGTGATGACGTAGTGCTCGTCCTTGACGTACTGGTTGTACACGCGCCAGACGTCGTCGCTGGTTACGGCCAAATAGCTGGCGAGGTCCTCGCTGATGAAACCGGGGCTGCCCGCGGACTCGTTGTACGCGGCAAGTTGAAAAGCCTTGTTGAGCACGCTGGAGATTCGGTTGTAGAATCTCATCTCATATCCCGACTTGATCCGGTTCAAGTCGGCGTCCGTGAAGCGCTCGGATTCGAAGCGCTCGAGAGCCGTGTGAACGGCTCGCTCCACGTCCGTCAGGCTCTTGCCTGGGAAGGCCCGGATCCGGAATCGGAACGTGCCGGCCACCTCCAGACTGCGCTGGAAGGCACTGGCGGCGGGCGCGAGCTGCTCCTCCTCGACCACCGTCTTGTACAGAGGAGCGTTCTTGCCATCCGAGATGAGTAGCGCGAGTAGCCGCAGCGGATACGCATCCGCGTGATACTGCTCGACCGTAGGAAACGACATGTTCAGCTCGGCGGAGCGCGCGAAATTGTCTTCGTGGAAGGCGCGCTTGGTCTCGGCGAGGCTTACCGCGCGTGGCTCCGGGTCGGCCACAGCAGGCGACGACCGGAGCTCGCCAAAGTACTTCTGAATCCACGCCTTGGTCTCGGACACGTCGATATCGCCCGCGACGACCAGGGTCGCGTTGTTAGGACCGTACCACCTGCGAAAGAAGCTCTGAAGATCCTCGATCGGCGCGTTCGCCAGGTCCTCGAAAGACCCGATGACGTCCCAGTTGTACGGATGGTCCTCGGGATACAGCAGCTTGCCGGTCACATACGTCGTGTGCCCGTAGGGCAGGTTATCCACGCGTTGGCGCTTCTCGTTCTGGACCACATCCTGCTGGTTCAGGAACGCTTCGTCCGTCACCGTGGGCAGGAGGTA
This sequence comes from Longimicrobiales bacterium, assembly GCA_965226625.1. GTDB lineage: Bacteria > Gemmatimonadota > Gemmatimonadetes > Longimicrobiales > Gaopeijiaceae > UBA1138. Next base: position 229,003 of record CBDDDK010000003.1, on the reverse strand, counting down.
CCCCATGCGGTCGGACTCCAACCACATGACCATCTCGAGCGCGTTTTTCGGCACGACTTCGAAGTAGGTGGTGTTGTCGTAGCTGGTACCACCATTCAGCGTCCCACCTGCCTCTTCGATCTTCTTGAAGAACTGGTCTTCCGCGACGTGCTGGGAAGATTGGAACATCATGTGCTCGAAGAGGTGGGCGAAGCCGGTTCGTCCGGGCACTTCTCGGTTCGAGCCCACGTGGTATTGGATCGCCACCGCAGCGATCGGGTCCGATCGATCGACATGCAGCACGACGCCCAGGCCGTTGTCGAGCGTATAGCTCTCGTAGTCGATCTCGAGATCCGAGCTGTGCTGCGACGCCACGGGCGCGCCGAGCGCGAAGGCCAACGAGGCGAGGAAAAGGGCTCTGAGGGATTGCATCAGTACCTCCGGTTCCCCAGGGGACAGCGCAGTCGACGGGATATCGGAGGTCCTCCGACCCCATTCACCACGGTGGATGAAAATAGAGTCGGCCACGTACGTGATCCAGGATCAAATCTCGCGCGAGGCGCCGCGGCCGCGGCGCTATGAATAAAAAACCGGCCGCCCCGACGAATCGGAGCGGCCGCGTACTACGCTTTCGACTGCCGTCTAGAGAGCGACGACATTCTCCGCTGCGGGGCCCTTGGCTCCCTCAACGACGTCGAACTCGACCTGGGCTCCCTCGGCGAGGCTCTTGAAGCCCTCTGCCTGGATCGCGCTGTGGTGGACGAAACAGTCCTTGCTACCGTCCTCCGGCGTGATGAATCCAAAGCCTTTTTGGTCGTTGAACCATTTCACTGTTCCCTTGGTACGCATCAATGCGCTCCTTGGATGTGCGAGTCGGAGCCGCGATGACACGTACTTCCCGACTGCTTGATATGCGCGGAACCTCCGCGCGGTGTGTGACCGTCGTGGTCACAAAGAAAAGGCAGCGGTCTCCAAGAACGAAACAGCTGCCCCTCCTCAGAATCTGTACAACTTATTTAGGTTAACGACAACACCCTCGCTCCTTGCGAGGGCGATGTCAACAGGCTCGTGGAGGAAGACCGAACCGCTCTCCAATCGCTCCTGTGATTCCGCTGCGCCCAGTCAGCCCCCCGAGGCACGCTCGAAGACGCGTGTTCCAGAAGTCTCCGCCCCCGCCGAGCGATGACGGGTAAGAAGATGGCCCGGAGGGCAGTTGCCCACCAGCGCGCATGAGCCTGCTAGCGCGCGAGCTTGCGCCACCCGACGCGCGCGTAGGATCTTAACCCGGTCTGTCCCCTCCGCCGGGTGCGCCCCGATCCCCACAGAAGTGGACACCGAAATCGAAGTGGACCCTGAAATGACCAGACGGACGTTCACGCGCGTGCTTCTGACAGCGCTGACCCTGTTGCTCGCTTCGTGCGCGAGCTCGGCCTCTGTTTCCGAGCTGAGCCTCGCCTCGCTGTCGGGAAACGGCGCGTACGAGGTCATGACCTACACCGACTTTCCGGATGTGCCGGAATTCGGTGATGCGACGATCTACTATCCGCGGGATGCCCCGGCACCGGTCGGCGGAGTAGCGATCGCGCCCGGGTTCATGGAATGCCAGAGAAATATCAGTTGGTGGGGTCCTCGCCTCGCATCCCATGGATTCGCAGTGCTGGTGCTCGATACCAACGAGCGGGCGGACCTTCCGGACGTGAGGGCGCGCGCGCTAATCGCGGCGGTGACTACCCTCAGGGCAGAGAACGGGCGGAATGGCAGCCCTCTCAGGGGTAGGATCGACGTCGGCAAGATGGCGATCATGGGCCACTCCATGGGCGGTGGTGGCACGCTGATCGCGGCCAACGAACACGGCGACCAGATCCAGGCGGCGATCCCCTTCACCCCTTATGAGCCGGCTGCCGAATTCAGCAACGTCACGGTCCCCACGCTCATCATCGCCGGCTCGGCCGACAGGATCACCCCGGTGGCTGATCATGCCTGGCGGCACTTTCAGTCCATCCCTGAATCGACGACCAAGGTCTACATGGAGCTCGATGGCGGCGGTCATTCCATAGCGGATTCGAACCGTGGAACTGACCTGACGACCATCGGTCGATACGGAATCGCCTGGCTGAAGCTCTATCTCGACGGGGACGAACGTTATCGAGCCTTCATCTATGGTGAACAGCATGAGCTCGACCTGGATAAATTCTCGCGGTACGTAGCCACCCCAAACCCCAACCAGTAATCGACGCCGATCCTTCAGGCGGAACAGGCCCAAGATAAACAAGGAGCATCCCATGTCACTTCGTATCAACGATACCGCGCCGGACTTCACCGCCGATACCACACAGGGCAGCATCAGCTTCCACGATTGGATCGGTGACGGCTGGGCGATTCTCTTCTCGCACCCCAAGGACTTCACGCCCGTATGCACCACCGAGTTGGGCGCCGTCGCGGCCCTGCAGGGCGAGTTCGCAGCCCGCAACTGCAAGATCATCGGCATCAGCGTCGATGGTGTGAGCTCCCACGAGGCGTGGTCCAAGGATATCGAGTCGTCACAGGGTCACGCGGTTAACTTCCCGCTCATCGGCGACCCGACGCTCGCGGTCGTGCAGGCATACGACATGCTGCCCGCCGATGCCGGCGACACGTCGGAGGGCCGCACGCCGGCGGACAACGCCACCGCGCGCTCCGTGTTCGTCATTGGACCTGACAGGAAGATCAAAGCGACACTCACCTACCCGATGAGCACCGGTCGCAACTTCGCAGAGATCCTACGGCTCCTGGACTCGTGCCAACTGACCACCGAGAAGCAGCTCGCGACGCCCGCGAACTGGCAGCAGGGCGACGACGTGATCATTTCTCCCTCGGTCTCCGACGAGGTTGCGAAGGAGCGGTTCCCCGATGGTTGGGATCAGCCGCTGCCGTACATCCGACTCGTTAGCCAACCGCGAGACGACTAGCCGGTTCTGCCGATGACCAGCAACTGGTGAGCCGCCTGATGACCAAACACCACCGAGCGCGCCCATAGCTCTCGAGGATCCTGTTCGCTGCTGCCGTTAGGGGCTCGCTGGCGTCCGCGCCGTCGGGTCCGGCTGGTCGGTCGGTGCCTCAGCCAGCTAGGTACCGTGGCCATGGCTGTGCGTAGGCCGGTCCCTTGGCTACTGGGGCCTGGCTCGCACAGGACTACGAGACTATTCGAACCGAAGAGCCACCACCGGATCGACGTTCGCCGCCCGCCGAGCAGGCAGGTAGCTCGCCAGGAGCGCGACCGCCGACAGTCCGACGGCGACCGCGCCGAACGTCACCGGATCCATCGGACTGACTCCGAAGAGCAGGGAAGACATGAGCCTCGTCAGGCCCATCGCGCCTGCGAGGCCTATGACGACTCCTCCACCCGCGAGCACAAAGGCCTGCTTGAGAACCATTCGGCTTACGTCGCTTTGCTCCGCGCCCATCGCCATGCGTACACCGAGTTCGCGAGTGCGCTGAGAGACGACGTACGAGATGACACCGTAGATACCCACCGAGCTCAGTAAGAGCGCCACCGCCGCGGCGATGGCTAGCATGATCAGAGTAAACGACGTGCGCGCCATCGAGCGGTCGACATACTCGTCCAGAGTGCGCACACGGGCGACCGGGAGGTTGGGGTTCACCGACCACACCGCCTCACGGGCCGCGTCGAGCAAAGCCATGGGATTGCCAGTCGCGGTTCGAACGGCGAACGCCATCGAGCGCTGCGTCATGGGTCCGTTGTCGCCGTAGAAGTCGGTCACGAGCTGAGGCCAATAGACGGTTGGCACGGACTCTCGGCTCATACCGTTGTCGTGTTCAGAGCCCACGACGCCGACGATCTCGTGCCAGGTTCCGTCCCCCAGATCGCCCCCGAAATTGCGGATCCGCTTACCGACGGCCTCCGCCGGACTGTCCCAGTATTCGCGCACGAAGTCAGCGGTCACCATCGAGACGGGGAGCTGGTCCTGCGCGTCGGCAAAAGTCAGTGCGCGCCCGGCGATCACCGGATTACCCATCGTCTCGTGATAGCCTTCACCGACCCACTTGAAGCGCCGGATGGGAGGTATCTGATCGCCCTCGACTGGGAAGTCCTCGACCTCGACGGCGTCATTGCTGTCCCAGCGGTCCATGGTGACCGAAGAGGAGAACGCTGCGGACGTCACGCCCGGGATCGCCTGAATGTTGCGCAAGATTTCCCGGTGAGCCTGAGCGACCTGGACGTGATTCTCGATCTCCGCGCTCGGAATCGTCGCGCGGAAGGTCAGCACCTGCTCGGGCGCATCGAAGCCTGGGTCGACCGAGCGCAGCGCCTGGAAGCTGCGGATCATCAAACCTGAACCGGCGAGCAATATGAGCGCCAGCGCCATCTGCGCGACCACGAGAGAGTTTCGGGCGAAGTGCTGCGCCTTGCCCGCGGTGCCACCCCTGCCACCCTCCTTGAGCGACGCAACCAGGTTGGCATTTCCGAACTTCAACGCAGGGAAGAGACCGAACAGCACGCTGGCAACCACCGAGATCACCGCCGTGAAGCCGAGAACTAGTGGGTCGACACCGATCTCACTCAGGCGGGGTAGCGACTCAGGTCCCATCGCGACGAGTAGCTTCAGCCCCCAGAACGCGATCGCGAGGCCGGTGACGCCACCCGCAAGACCGAGCACCACACTCTCGGTGAGCAGCTGCCGGACGATCTGTCCGCGCTCGGCGCCCATCACCGTGCGCACCGCCATCTCTCTCTGTCGTCCTTCGGCGCGAACGATGAATAGATTGGCGACGTTCGCGCACGCGATTAGCAGGACTATCGCGACCGTCCCGAGGAGCACCCACAGGACATTACCGATGTCTCCAATGACGTCCTGCTTGAGTGGCCTCACGAGCGGACCGAACTGTGCCTGGTCCAGCATGCCCAAGTTGAAGGGACCCGGGAACAGCTCGATCGCCATTGGAATCATGCGCTCCAGATCGGTGTTCGCTTGTGTTACCGTCGCACCCGGCGCGAGTCGCCCGAGTGCCTGGGAGCTGAAGTTGCCGAAGAACACCTCCGAGCGATCGAACTGGAAGGGCAGGTAGACGTCGGCGTCGGACGTGAGGAAGCGCAGGCCCTCGGGCAGCACACCGATGATCTCCATGCTCGTGCTATTGATGGCGATCGTGCGGCCGAGCACATCGCGATCCTCGCCGAAGCGGCGGACCCAATAGCCGTGGCTGAGCAGGACCGTCCCAGGCGTGCCCGGACTGTCGTCCTCGAGCGTAAACGTTCTGCCCATCACGGGCTGGACCCCTAGCAATGGCAACGTCTGGTGGGTGACGTACATCGCGCTCACCTGCTCGGGCTCCGCGAGTCCTGTGACCGATGCGGTCGCATTGTCCCACATGCCGACGGACTCGAAGGCGGTGCCCTCGTCCAGATACGTGAAGTGCAGCGCCGGTGATTGGTTCAGCTCCTCGAAGTCCAGACCCGGTGCGGTGTGCCAGATGCCCACCAGTTCCTCCGGATCTTCGAAGGGCAGCGGCTTCAAGAGCACACCGTTCACTACGCTGAAGATCGCCGCGGTGCTGCCGATGCCTACCGCAAGCGTGAGCACCGCCACCGTCGTGAAGAGCGGAGCTCTGAGGAGCTTGCGGAACGTGTACATGAGCTGCTGCGCGAAGGAGTCCACCACCACCCGTCCTGACAGAAATGAACCGGCCGGGGCGGTCCCGATGCCTGCCCCGGCAGCCCCTACGGTGGCCTGCGTCGACCTGTTTCAGTCAGCGTCGGCTGCCCGGCCAGGTCAGTCGGGCTGAATCAGTTGCCACCTGGGCCTGCGGGCAAGCGGTAGTCGAGCGGTGGATCATGATCACCGAGAAGCGGGTTGGCAGCGACGTCTGCTGTGGGGGCCTGCGTGGGGCGGCGACTCTGCCCTTGCTCATCTGGTCGATCCGCACGCACTATTCTCACTCGCCGCCAAGAATGAAGCAGTGCCCCCGACCCCGGGAGTCTCACATGCGTCACTTCGCCTTGAGCGTCTCGCTCATGGTCACGCTCGTTCCCGTAGCCGCCTGCGGACAGGACATGAGTCCGGAGGAGATCATCGCCAGCGCCGTGTCGGCCGGGCCCGCCTCCATATCGGATGAAGCGGCCGTGTCGGACTGGGACATGAACGAGATTCGCGCGGGCACCAATGGATGGACTTGCCTGCCCGACCGTCCAGATACGGACGGCAATGATCCGTGGTGTGTGAACGGGCCCTGGCTCGACTTCCTGAACGCATATGTGAATCAGACCGAGCCCACCTATTCCGAGATCGGGTTCGCGTACATGCTGATGGGCGATAGCCCGGTCAGCAATAGCGACCCGTACGCGACAGAGCCTACCGCAGAAGATGACTGGGTGACCAATCTCGGCGCGCATCTGATGATGTTGATTCCGGAGCGGTCCTATTTGGAGAGCATCTCGACCGATCATCTCAACGGCGGTCCGTGGGTGATGTGGCCTGAGACCCCATACGCGCATTTGATGATTCCGGTCGCCTCCAGGTAGCCCAGACTGAATGACCGTCCGGGATGTGTGACCCACCCGGTGCCCGACTAGGTCGCGCGCTTCGGGCTACCTCTCGACGACTCCACGGATTCGTCCGTCGTCGTCAATGACGTAAACGGGGCCTCGGTGAATGTCGTCGCCTAGGAAAAGCAGGTCCTGCACCTCCTCGTGCGGAAGCCGCTGGACCGACTGGAGCCGGAGTTCGAACACGTCCGCGCCCAGTTCGTCCACCTGATAGCCGAGGTCTTGCAGGGAAGCCACCGTGACCCGACTTAGTGGGTTCGCTCCCGTGATCAGAGTCCCGGTCATGAGTTCATTCGCGAAGACGGACGTTCGCCAGTGAGCGTCGCGGGTGCCGGTGCCCCCCCGGTTCTCGACTGGCACCTTCTGCCCCCCGGTGTACGTAGCGCCCCCTATGGCGTCGAAGGCCCCGATCGCGTTGGGTCCGGTGAAGTGCGTGTCGGCGCCGAGATTGCCCGCGGAGGGGTTGGCCAAGAGCCCTTTGCCCGTCCACAGGGTGCCGAAGCCGAGGGCGTGCCCGAGCTCGTGGAGTATGAGGTCTACCAGACGCCCACCGGCCTCGAGGCGATCCACGTCGTTGGTGTCCAGCGTCAGCCGCGCCGCGAGGGGAAGGCCACTCGAGAATCGGACCGCGCAGATGCCTGCCCGTCCGAGCGTTCCGGCTATCCCGTCGATGGATTCCAGCTCGATGAGTACCAGGATGCCGTCCACCATCTGGTCGATGGCCGGGGAGCCGGCCACGCACCCCCCGGCACCTATCCGCACGGGCACGGGCTCGAGGCTGACCGGGATCACAGCCGCCCATCGGTCGACCGCTTCGTCGAAAGCCTGCTTCTGAGCCGCCGTCGGCTGATCGATGTACTGGAGCTCGATGGTCAGCCCCGTGCCCGTCCCGGTTGCAGTCGCGTTGAAGGTCACCGACGGCCCGGCCGCGATCGAGACGGTAACCGATTGTGATCCCACGGACGAATCCAGGGTCCACTCTGTCGAGACCATCCCACTAGGGTCCGTCACGCCCTGAGCGGGATCGACGGAGCCACCGCCCGGAGTGGGATCGAAGGCGACCGTGGTCCCACTGACTGGGTTGGCGAAGGCGTCGGTGACTTCAACCACGAGGGAAGCAGTCAGGCGCGTGCCCCCGGCACCGCGCTGCCCGTCTCCCGAGATCTTCGTCATAATCGTCGGTGGTCCCGTCTGGGCTGTGGCAATGAGCACCACGGGAGCGAGTCCCGGCACCTCAGCCGTAACGTTGTGCGTGCCCGGGACGGTTCCGAGGATCCAGTCGCCGACCGTAGCGATCCCGCTCTGATCCGTCCTGACCGTGATAGTGGCTGCTCCGCCCTCGTTCCCTCCGGGCGACTCTAGGAGACCTCCGTTCTCCGACACCGAGAAGCTGACGTCCAGGGAGGAGATGGGAGCACCTCCTGCGGCCAGGACGCGGACCGACGGCGGGTCTGAGAGCCGCTCTCCGACTATTCCGACCTGTCCGTCGCCGCCCAGGATATCAAACAGCACTGGAATCTCAGTGGCGGCGGCGAAGAGCGTCCTGGAGGGGAGGGCCTGCACGCTGACGGAAACGCTCTGGTCGCCCAAGGGCGCGCCCAGGGTCCATGATGTCGAGGCCAGGCCAGCAGCGTCGGTACTCACCATCGTCGGTTGCACGGAACCCTGTCCTTCGATCACGACGAAGTCCACGGCCACTCCTTCGACAGGGTTCTGGTGAGCGTCTTCGACACGGACCGCCAGCGGGTCGGAGAGGGTCGAAAGCCGCGGAGCCGCTTGCCCGTCACCCGACACGGTCACTATGTCCGCCGGAGGACCTGGAGCAGCGGTGGCAGCAAACTCCACTCCCTCGCCGACTCTGAAGCTGAGAAAGCTCCTTACGCTCTGCTCCTCCCCAGCCCGCGATCCGAGCGTCCAGGTGGCCGCCGCCCTGCCCTCGGAGTCCGTTTGCACCTGGGAAGGGGCCAGGCTGCCGCCGCCTAGTACGATCCGGAACTCGATCGGCACGCCTGCGGCGCGATTCCCTAGTCGGTCATACGCCTGAACCACGAGGAGCTCGGGAAGGGGCTCGCCAGCGGCTCCGAGCTGATCGTCCCCCGACACCAGCTCCAGCGTGGCCGCCAGCTGGGTGACGGAAACCGTGGCGGACCCTGAGGTATTCCCCGCAGTGGCCGTGATCGTTGCCACGCCACCGGCGGCGGCTGTCACGACGCCCGCCGATGAGACCACCGCGATCGTGTTGTTCGAGGAGCTCCAAGATACCATGACTTCCGGCAGAACCCGCTCGTTCTCGTCCAGAACCCGCGCCGTCAGCGACGCGGCGGCTCCGATCGCGTCGAGCGTAACGGACGCGGGCGAGATGACTATGGTGCTGGGCTCGGACCCGCTCCCGGTCGGCAGCTCGCAGCTGGCGAGGACTCCTGTGGACAGCAAAAGCACGAACGCCTTGGCCCGACAGTGGCGTCGCCCTCCAGGTGGGGTTTTGTCCAGATGGACGCTTCCGCCGTGCTTTCCGCCGGCCCTCGAGCGAGCGGATTCGAGCCGAGCGGGTGTGGACGATGTGTATTGCCATCCGTATGTTGCCGGACATCGATGTCGGCCCGACAGGCCACTCGCCCTTGGGCGGGTAGCGCAGAAATGGCCAGTGATCACAGCGCCGATTTTCCCGCAGCGTCTTGTTCTAGGAGCGGAGCATATGGCCCTTTCTGGGTCCGCCCTAGGTGATCGAGTAGGCGTGGTTGCATGAGCTTCGAAGCTAGCGTTAGCTCCGCTTTCCGCCGATGGGGTCTCCTCGTAGGCCTCGCTCTCCATGTTCTTCCAGTCTCTCCCCTCTCGTACTTGGAAGCGCAGCAGGCGGGAAGTATAAGTGGGACGGTCATCGATGCCGCGAGCCTGAGACCGATCGCCGACGCCCGGGTATCCGTCGCCGGCACCTCGCTGCTTGCGTTCAGCGACGGCCAAGGAAGGTACGCCTTGAGCGACGTGCCCGTGGGAGAGATCGAAGTACGCCTAGAGCGGATCGGGTACGCACCCGCCGCCCGAACGTTACTGGTGGCGACTGGGCAATCCGTGACGGCCGACTTCAACCTATTGGTTTCCGCGGTGGCGATGGACGCTCTCGTGGTGACGGCGACGGGGTTGCAGCGCCGCCGTGAGCTCGGCAACGCAGCCGCCTCGATCCAGGTCGATGACGAGCTGGAGCGCGCTGCGCCGGCCACTCTCACGGGTCTGCTCCAGGGTCGGGCCGCAGGCGTGCAGGTCCTACAGAGCTCAGGCACGGTGGGAACTTCCTCGACCATCAAGATACGAGGAAACGGCTCCATCAGCTCGGGTAACGCGCCGCTGATCTACATCGACGGGTCACGGGTGTCGAACAACATGCAGTCCGGGCCAGGTGTAGGGGGCCAGAACACCAGCCGACTTAATGACTTGGCACTCGAGGATATCGAGTCCATCGAGATCGTAAAAGGTCCCTCCGCATCGACCCTGTATGGTGCCGAGGCCGCCGCAGGGGTGATTCGCATCACCACCAAGAGGGGTCGCACAGGGGTCACGGAGTGGACGGTCCGCTCCGAGTGGGGCGCCAACTGGGACGACACGGATTGGCCCACGGGAGTGTGGAATCCGCGCTCGTTCTTCGGGGAGCTTTTCGACGTCTCTGAGGCTTTCCAGCCCGGGACACTCCCGGCCGGCACCCTTTTCTCTCCCATCCCCGACACTCTGTACTCGCTGAACCTCCTCGGCGGAGAGGTAGCGGGAACGGAGGTCTACGCAACGCCGTGGCGCACAGGGATTGAGCAGAGCCACGGAGCCTCGCTCCGGGGCGGATTCGAGAATGTTACCTACTTCCTGTCGGCGGGTTTCAGCGACCGACAAGGAACCCTATCGAACAACGAGAGCACGCAGCGAAACTTACGAGCGAACTTCAACCTGTTGCCCGCACCGAACGTCGACATCGCGTTGTCCGGAGGGTACTCCAACAGTCACGTCTCGCTTCCGGACAACGACAACAACTCTTTCGGATACCTGGGGGTGGCCATGGTGGGCTTCCCCTGGGCGATCCCAATCAGGCGGACGGACCTATCGAGCGGCGGGGAGCGGATCACTTGTCCACTTGCGTTCGAGACGCAGCGAGCCCTCTCCAGCGCGGGAGTCGCGTCGACCTTGGACGATCTTACGGACCGGAACTGTCCGGACAATCCTTTCTTTTCCGAGCGCACTTTCGAGGACGTGGCAACCCTCAGCAACTCGCAGAGGACTGAGCGTATCACGGGAAGCGCCTCAGTCAACTTCCGCCCCACGGGCTTCCTGACCGCTACGGGGACTGTGGGCTACGACCAGTTCTCCGATCAGACCGGCTTCTTCGTACCGGTGAACCCGGAGCTCCCATTCGGCGATGCCTCCCGCGGACTCCGGGGTATAGGGCATGGACTCAACCGGATACTGACCGTAGAGGGGAATCTGAACGCCCTATTCGACGTCTCTCCAGATCTCCGCTCCACCACGTCGATCGGCGTACAGTTCTTCCGCCAGAAGTTCCAATCGACGAGCGCGACAGGGCGGTTCCTCCCGCTGGGATCCCGAACTGTTTCCACCGCGGTGCGGACCGAGGGCTTCGAGTCTATTGGGGAGACCCGGACACTGGGGTTCTTCGTGCAACAGCAGCTCGACTACCGAGATCGGCTCTTCCTGACCCCGGCCCTCCGATTCGACGACAGCAGCGCCTTCGGGGAGAACCTCGGGCAGGCGGCCTACCCCCGCTTGATGGCATCGTATGTGATCAGCGAAGAGGACTGGTTCAACGGTTTGGTGCCGGGATCGTTCGTGGAATCTCTTCGGCTACGGGCGGCGTGGGGCGAGTCCGGCAAGCAGCCTGCCAGTTTCGCGTCGCTCAAGCTCCTGGGCCCGCGGCGGGTGACCTTCCAGTCGCAAGACGTGCCAGGGGTGTCGCTCGCGGGGCCGGGAAACCCGGAGCTCAGGGCGGAGAGGGGCCAGGAGCTAGAGATGGGGTTCGAAGCAGACCTCCTGGACGGACGTCTGGGAATCGACTTCACATGGTTCAATCAGACGACGAAGGACGCGATCGTGCCACGGAGGCTGGCTCCGTCGACCGGCTACTCGTTCCCGGTTTTCACGAATATCGGAGAAGTAAGGAACCGGGGTGTCGAGCTGGGGCTGACGGCACTCGTCATGAACACGGTGGACATGCTGTGGGATTGGCGGATCAACGTGTCCAGGGTGAAGGGTGAGATCACCCAAATGGATGAGCTGATCCGCTTCGGAATAGCCGGTGACAGCCAACGACACCAGGAGGGCCTTCCCTTCGCCTCCTACTTCAGCCAGACGTACACGATCGACCAGGGCGGGGCGGTCGAGTCCTCAGACTCGGCCGTCTTCGTTGGCCAACCCACTCCCGAGATCGAAGGCTCCCTGTCGACATCGCTGAAGCTGTACCGTTGGGTGACCTTGTACGCCGACCTCGGCTTCGCCGCTGGTCACCAGCAGCTCAACTTCACCGAGCAGTTCCGGTGCGGGTTCCTAGGTGGCGGTACCTACGGCGGGGTGTGCCCTAGCCTCTTCGAGGTCGGGTCGGATGGCGAGCGAACTCCAGCGGCCAAGATCAAAGCGGCGGCGGCTAACGACCAGCAATACGCTCCTTGGGTCGAGGACGCAGATTTCGCCCGACTCCGTAGCGTTTCCGCTCGGTTCGAGCTCCCGCTTGGGTGGATCGGGCGCTTGGGGGCCGGCCGCGGGAACTTCACCATCACGGCAGAGAACCTCTTGCTCCTCACTGGCTACTCGGGCCTCGATCCCGAGGTAAACTCCGCGGGAGGCTCTCAGGACGTACGGGCGGAGTTCTTCACTCTGCCTCTCGCAAAGCGCGTTACGGGCCGGCTCTCGCTCTCTTTCTGATGCCGCCACGACTTCCATGACTCTGGAGACGAGAATGAGGCAGAGGCGGCGATGGCTGCCCCTTGGATTGGCGGGAGTGGTGCTGGGCCTGAGCGCGTGTGAAGGAATCCTCAGGGTGGATGAGGCTGGAATCATCGAGTTTCAGGACCTCGAGGCTGGTGGTCCCACGTCGGTCCCGACGATCGTGAACGGCATGGTCGGCACCTACCAAGAAGCCGTGGACGACATCATTCGGTACACTGCGCTGCTCACGGACGAGATGATCGCCTCGGGGACGTTCGAGACGCGGCTCGAGGTGGACCGCAGACGAGTCCAGGTCAACAACAGCACGTTGACCGGTGCGATGTACACTCCGCTCCATCAGGCGCGCATGCAGGCGGATACGACGGTGGAGCTATTGCAGACGCGGCTGTCGGACCCGGCCTTCGCGGAGGTCGAGAGCGAGTTGCTCGAAGGGATGGCCCTGGCGAAGCTATACGGCGGACTGTCGCGGCTGTGGCTGGGCGAGCTCTACTGTTGGAGCATCCTCACTGGCATGTTCCCGGAGACCTCCCCCCTGATGCCGGACGCGCGGATGGCGCAAGCCTTGACTCTCCTCTTGGACGCCGAGGCGCGAGCGGCGACGGAAGGGCTCCAGGACATCCGCTTGGCCGCGATCCTAGGCCAGGCAAGGGCACACCTGTGGCTCGGGAACTACTCACTGGCCGCGACGCTCGCGGCCGCGGTGCCGCGCGACTTCGCATACTGGGTAGAGTACTCACACAACGACCCTTCCCAGTTCAACGAGATGTACATGTTCACCTGGGGCGACATCCAGACCATCCGGTGGACGGTGGGAGACGGCAGCACGCCCACTCGCGGCAGCGAGAGGTGGGAGCACCTCGATGAGTTCCAGGCCTTGCAGCTTCTCGAGGTCGATCCGCCGGATCTTGATGCCTTCACTTCGTCGATCCCGGTAGTGCTACAGAAGCTCTATTCCGAGGCGGATGCCAGCGTGCTGGCAGCCTCCGGCATTGAAGCGCTACTAATTCGCGCCGAGGCTGCCGTGCGCAGTGGCCAGACCATGATGGCCGAACAATGGCTCAACGACTTGCGTTCAGACTACAGCTTCCGGGCGACGGTTCGCTGGAACGTGGAACCGCCTGACTCGGCGAACGCCCTTCAGCCGCTCACCCTCACCGGGGACCTCACGTCGGACGTCAAGACAGTGGCTGATGAGCGCGCTCGGGAGCTATGGTTGACCGGGGACCGCCTCACCACGTCCCGCCGGTTACGGCTCGATCCCACAGTGGCTATCGACCTCTTCCCGCCAGTGAAGAGCGCGATCGGCGGGGGCGACGACATCGCCTTTCCGATCGTCCAGCTCGAGCTGGATAACAATCCTAATCTCACCAGGAATGATGCATGCCCTGCTGGGCAGGCGATCGGCGGGTGGCGGTGAGCCGGCTGGCGTGAGGGAACCCGTGTGTAGGGGCGATTCGAGGCGTCGGAGACGTACGAAAGCATACCCCTGGCTGATGTTGTCGGTGGCGATCGCTCTTACGGCATGCGAGGGATCCGAGGGCCCCGTAGGACCTCCGGGCGCCGAGGGTCCGCCTGGCGAGGCGGATCCCGGCACTCGCATCGTCTTCTCCGGCGTATTCGGTGTCGATGCGCTCGTTGTCGTACTACTTCCACCGGAAGCAGGAACCCTGGCCGAGCCGCCTGCGGCGACCTGCTGGGTATCGCTGGACAGCCAGCTCTGGGCGTCCGCCGGGTGCCTCTTCGTCGTCGATGCAAGCGGCTCCGTCGGCATCGGGACCTTCGGGGACCCGGGATGGGCGTACCGCATCGTCGTGGTATACTGACGCCGGCCGAGCTACGCGGTGTGGGATAGCGACGGTACACCTGGCCAAGCCCTGAACTACGCTCCAACACCCCTACTGTTGAGGAAACCAAGAGCCTAGTCTTCTAGTTCCGCTGAGGCCTGGACCCCGGGCCCACACTCTTCTTCACCGATGGTGCAGACAAGGGGGGAAATCATGGCCCGAGGACGAAGCGCTCTCCGGTTAGTCATCCTTCCCGTTCTGATCGTCTGTATGGGGTGTGGGTTGTCCGATGACGACGGGTTTGCACCCGATGACGACGAGCTTGCACCCGATGAGGACGGGCCGGCACAGGATGAGGAAGGGTTGGACGAGTGCCTTCTGCCCGCCTTTCCACAAGCGAGCATCACGCTCGATGCGCAGGTCGGAGATTGGGCGGGGGTCGCACCCTTCGCGCTCGACGAGCAGGGGGACGATTCGTCCCAGTTCACTGGAGATGATCTCCGGGCGGTATACGTCGCGCAGAGCTCCGAAGACCTATTCGTACGCGTGGATCTCTGGGAGGACGTCAATAGGAACTTCGGAAACGGACCTCCCGACGAAGAATACGGCAGATACAACGTGCTGATCAATTCCGTGGGTTCCTTCCCCCACCTGGTCGCCGGGATAGCCTTTGACCGAGACGTGGGAGAGTGGAGCGTGGGTCACAATGGAGCGAACGGCGTCGCACCGGACGGCTTGGAAGGGCCGACGTTCGTAAGCGTTGCCGGGTCGGTAATCGAGTTCGGCGTACCGTTGAGTTTGATCGGCAATCCCTCGGGCTTCACGGAAGTCCTGGCAGCGTCTTCGACTACCAACGCGGATGAACTAGACCAGGTGGGGCAGGCCTGCGTTTCCGATTGACTTTCCTTCTTTCAGTGTGACCGGTTACTCCCCCAAAGGAAAGCGGGAATCAAGCCTCTAAAGCGGGCTCCGCAGAGGTCGGCGGCTCGAGTACTTCACGATCGGCTGGAACGTCATCGAGGCGGCTGTATCGATTTGGGCAGGAGTCCTCTCCGGCTCGACCGCGCTGATCGGCTTTGGCATGGATTCCGCGATCGAGAGTAGTTCAGGCGCGGCGCTTCTGTGGCGACTCGTCGTCAAGCTATGTCGGCATCGCGATAGCCGCCCTTTCCTTGCTTGTCATGCCTTGGCTGGCGCACCAGAAGAGACAGGTCGCCGCCTCGATCGGGAGTCGCGCGCTGGAGTCCGACTCCCGCCAGACTTCGTTGTGCGCCTACCTGTCCGCGATTCTCCTGGGAGGGCTGCTGCTCAACGAGCGCTGCGAGACATGTACTCAAGGAACGGGCAGCACTGAGCTCCTGTGACGAGACGCCAGGGACCGCCAATGGCTGTAGGTTGACGGGGAGACTTGGAGGATTACGTGGAAGCCTGGATGAGAGACTTGAGGTTCGCGCTACGCTCAATGAGGCGGAATCTTGGATTCACCACGGTAGTGGTGCTCACGCTGGCGCTGGGCGTCGGCGCGTCGATGAGGTGCCCCCAGTTGCGGTACCACTTCCTATGTTAGACCCCGAGCCATCGGTGGTCCCTGGAGTTGGGGCATCCTGAGGAACCAGGGCGATGGTTTTATCGTCTCTGGGGCGGGGGGTAGTCCGCCGTGGGCACGATGGGGTCGGACGGTATTGTACAGCCGCCTCCACTGCTCGACGAGTACCGTTGCCTCGGGCAGTGTGTAGAAGATCTCTCCGTTCAAGAACTCGTCTCTCAGTTTGCCGTTGAAGCTCTCGTTGTAGCCGTTCTCCCACGGACTGCCCGGCGCGATGTAGAGGGTCTGGACCCGCAGCCTGGCCAGCCATCTCCGCACCAGTTTCGCCGTGAACTCTGGCCCGTTGTCCGAGCGCAGATGCTCGGGCGGACCGTGCCGAGCGAAGAGATCGGTGAGCACCTCGAGAACGTCGTGAGCTCGAGTCTTTCGACCGACCTTGATCGCCAGACACTGCCGCGTGTACTCGTCGAGCACGGTCAGAAGCTTCAGCGCACGGCCGTCATGGGTCCTCGTGCTTACGAAGTCGTAGGACCACACGTGATTCTTGTGCAGTGGCCTGAGCCGGATGCACGAGCCATCGTTGAGCCACAACCGACCCCGTTTCGGTTGCCGTCTGGGCACTTTCAGCCCCTCCTGCCTCCAGATACGCTCCACACGCTTGTGGTTCACCTCCCAGCCCTCGATACGCAGCAGGTTCGTGATCTGGCGATACCCGTACCTGCCGAACCGGCTCGCCAACCGTATCACGTCCGTGCGTAGCGCCTCCTCGTCGCCAGGTAGCTTCTTCACCCGGCGCTGCGTCGAGCGCGGCTGACCCAGTACGTGACACGCGTGACGTTCACTCGCCCCGAGTCGCTGACGTACATGCATCACGCACCTGCGTCGGCGCTCGGGGCTCAGAAGTTTCCCTTGGTCGCTTCCTCCAGGATCAGCTTGTCCACCGTCAGGTTCGCCACCGCTCGCTTTAGCCGTGCGTTCTCCTTCTCCAGCTCCTTGAAGCGTCGAGCTTGATCCACCTTCATCCCCCCGAACTCCTGCCTCCACCGGTAGTATGTCTGCTCGCTGATCCCCAACTCCCGGCTCACCATCGCCACCGTTTTGCCGTTCGCCAGACCCACCTCCGCCTCTCTCAATGCCGTGATGATCTGCTCCGGCGTGTGTCGTCTCCTACTCATTCTGACCTCCTCCCTGATAGCTGCGACCAAAGCCGCATCCTAACATCAACTTTGGTCTCGTTTCAGGGGGTCACGTCACCTTCCGGGACCTCGCCATCTACGGCTCGGGCACAGCGGTGCTCGTGCGGCCGGACGCCGATCCCCTGCAGCTCAATGCGGCAATTGTGAGCCAGAACCTCGCGGCGGTGCTCGGCATTGATATGCAGCTCGGTCGCAACTTCAGGCTCGAAGAAGACGTGCCCGGGGGGCCGAGTGTCACGGTCCTCACCGATCGGCTGTGGCGGGACGCGTTCGGCGCGGATCCCCGGGTGGTCGGGAGCTCGCTCACGATCGACGATCGGCCATTCGAGGTCGTCGGAGTCCTCCCTGCGGGCCTCGACTACCCCGCCCGGCAGACCGACGCATGGGTGCCGATACAGCAGTCTCGGGCGACGGCCGTGAGACCCCAGCACTGGGTGCGGGTTGTTGGTCGCCTGCAGGCGGGCGCCACGGTTGCTTCGGCCCAAGCCGACATGGCGAGGATCATGGCCGACCTCGAGGTCGAGTACGCGAACGACAATCAGAATCGCGGTGCCTTCGTGGAGAAGCTGGCCAACGTCGGACGAGCTGACGTCAGAAGCACTCTTTGGGTGCTGTTCGCATCCGTGCTCGCGGTCCTGGCGATCGCGTGCGTCAACGTCGCCAACCTGCTCTTGGCGCGGGGCGCCAGTCGCTCACGCGAGCTGGCAGTGCTCAAGGCGGTCGGAGCCGGCAACCGGCATATCACGCGGAAGTTCATCGTTGAAGGCGCCTTGATCACGGCACTCGCGGCGGCGAGCGGCATCGGGCTCGCCGCGGGCGGAGTCCGCCTGTTGACTGTGCTGGCGCGGCCGAGTCTACTGCTGCTCGGTGAGCCGGCCATGAACCTCCAGGTTCTGACCTTCGCGCTCGGGACCGGCGCGCTCATCTGTATCGGATTCGGGCTGCTGCCGGCGCTTCAAGCGCGTGGCCTCGACGTGCACGAGCACTTGAAGGACGGAGGGACCACCGAGAGAGGCACAGCAGGCTTTGTGCTGCGCAGGATGCTCGTCGCCGGACAGTTGTCCTTGGCCGTGGTCCTACTGCTCGGGGCCACACTCCTCATCGGGACCGTGCGAAATCTCCAGTCCATCGATCCGGGCTTCCGGGCCGAGAACTCCCTGCGCGTCGACTTCGCGCTCCCCACGAGGTACGAGGGAAGCCTGGACACCTACCCGAACTGGCCCGTGATGCAGCAGTTCTTGTCCGATCTTACCGCAGAAGCTGAGGCGATCCCAGGGATAGAGTCGGCCACGGTGGTAACCAATCATCCACTGGACGCCGGCTTCACGAATTCCTTCCGAATCGAGGGACACGCGTACGACCCGTCCCAGGGAGAGATGACCACGCGACTAGTGACGCCCGGCTATTTCGAGACGACAGGAGTCGAACTCTTGGCGGGTCGCCGGCTCGACGACAGCGACCGAGCCGGCGCGCCGGACGCCATCGTTCTTAACCAATCCGCGGCAGACAGATACTTCCCCGAGGGCGATGCCGTGGGGAAGCGGATCGCGTTCTGGGGACCGACGTTCCGTGAGGTCGTGGGCATCATCAGCAACGAACGCCTCCACGATCTGACTGCGGAGATTCCCCCGGCCATGTACGTCTCGATGTACCAGGCGCCGCCACTGAGGGGGGGAAAGATGACGTTGATGGTGCACACTCAGGTGGCACCGCTGTCGGTGGTCGACGGCGTGCGCGTCGCCATGCGCAGGGTCGACCCCGACATTCCGGTCTTCAACGTGTCGACCATGGAAGCGACGGTCGCCGACGCGCTGGCTCGCGAGCGGTTCGCGTCCACGGTGCTGAACCTATTCGCTGGTGTGGCGCTCTTTTTGGCGATGCTTGGCGTGCACGGCGTGCTGGCCTATCTGGTGGCGCAGCGCAGTCACGAAGTGGGCGTGCGCATGGCTCTGGGCGCGACGCGCCGGGACGTGGTGAACATGGTGCTGAGGCAGGGCGCCTCGATGACCGTGATCGGAATCGTGCTCGGGCTCGTAGTGGCCTTCGCCGTGTCAGGCCTGATTCAGGGTCTGCTCTACGGGGTCAGCGCGACCGCGCCGATGGCGTACGCGGGCGTCGCGATCACACTCGGGATCGTGGCGCTGGCCGCAGCGGCTGTGCCGGCGCACCGTGCCGCATCGATCAGCCCGGTGTCGTCGCTACGCGGTGAGTAACGGCTACCTGCCGTTGCCGCAGCCTCCACGTCCGGGCAGATCCCGCCGGATCGTCGGAGAGAAGGGTAGAGAGCAGGCCTGACGCAACGAGCACCTTGAAGCGCTCGTAGCGTCGTAGGTCGTCCCACACGGCGCCCTGCTCCATACTCGATCGCTTTCTTGGTTCCCCTCTCGGGGACCTGAGACTACACGCCGGACAGTTTCAACCTTCGACGCGGTGATGGAGTCTATACAGGCACAGCGTATGCGTACCAAGTGCGGCCGCCTAGCGCTCTCGGCCGCGCGGAGCGCATCCGCCCGCCATGCCACGCTGGCTCACGGTCCGGTCATGCCACCACCCGATCAGGTCGAGGTTGCTTCGTGATTGTCGTCCTGCAAGATCTCCGATTCGCGTTTCGCTCCCTGCGCAGGCGCCCGGCTTTCACGCTTGTTGCGCTCTTCACGCTCACGCTGGGCATCGGCGCCAGCACGGCGGTCTTCACCGTCGTCGATGGTGTGCTTCTGAAACCGCTCCCGTTTCCGGAGCCAGAACGGCTCGTCTTGGCGTGGAAGTACGATACGGACGTGGGCCGCGCGCGCGGCTTTATGTCTCAGCCCGATATCGAGAGCATGCGTGATGTCGAGCTCTTCGATGGGGTCGAGGGAATCGTCGAATCGGGCGTCGACCTAACGGGAGTCGACCGGCCCGAACGAATAGACGCGGCTCGCTCGACGGGAGGGGTTCTCACGCTGTTGGCCGTCGCACCACTCCTGGGGCGTGACCTCCGACACAAAGACAACCATCCCGACGCTGCGCGCGTACTCGTCGTCTCGCACTCGTTCTGGATGAGTCGCCTCGGCGGAGACCCGAACGTCATCGGCTCTACGATCGAGCTGAGCGAGCGTACCTAGCAGATCGTCGGAGTCGCTCCCGCCGGCTTCGAGTATCCCGCCGGTGCACAGATGTGGCTGCCCTACCGATTGGACACCGCCGACGGCTGCGAGCGTGGGTGTCACGTCTACGAGGGCGCGCTGGCTCGCCTCGCGGACGCAACGAGCCTGGAGGTCGGTCAGGAAGCTCTCGATACTCTCGCGGCTAGCCTGGCGGCAGAACATCCCGACACGAACATCGACAAGGGGCTGTACTTGGAGCGGGTCATCGACTTCGAGGTGGGAGACGTGCGCCGCGGCCTGTGGGTCGTGCTGGGAGCCGTCGGCTTGGTCCTCCTGATCGTATGTGCCAACACGGCCAACCTCCTACTGGTACGGGCGTCGTCGCGGGCCGGTGAGGTGGCGGTTCGAACCGCCTTGGGAGCGTCGCGTACTCGGCTCTTCTCTCAGGTGCTCGCCGAGAGCCTCCTGCTCGCTGTGATGGGGAGCGCGTTGGGGCTCGCGCTTTCGCTCGGGCTTCTCGAGGGACTTCGCGCCCTCGCCGCCGACCAAATTCCACGCATGAATGAGGTCGCGGTGAACGGAAGCGTTCTCCTGTTCCTCGTGGGCGTGACCGGTGCGGTCGCGCTCCTGTTCGGCTTGAGCCCGGCTCTGCACGTCTCAGGACGCCGGGACGCTGATCGGCTACTGGGCGGCTCCCGCGGTGGCACGAGTGCGGGCAATCGCGCTCGATCACTTCTCCTGGCACTCGAAGTCGCCTTCTCCATCCTGCTGCTCGCGGGCTCCGGGTTACTCCTTGGGAGCCTCGATCAGCTCTACCGCGTCGACCTCGGCTTCAACGGCGAGAACGTCACCCGCTTCATGGCCAGTCTCCCGAGCGCCCGCTACGCCGATCTCGAGTCGATCGTGCCCTTCTACCGCCAGCTCGAGGACCGGCTCGCGACGGTGCCAGGTGTGGAGAGTGTCGGGTCAGTCTATGGCGCCCCCCTCGCCGGCGGCGACAGAAGCGGGGTCGTGCTGGTCGAGGGGCGTCCCGATCCTGCACCAGGCGAAGAAACCGGCGCCGCCATGCGTCCGGTGACTCCCGGGTACTTCGAGACGATGGGCATGACGCTCCTGCGCGGGCGCGGCATCGAGGTGACCGACCAGACCGACACCGAGCCTGTCGCGGTCGTCAACGAGGAGTTCGTGCGCGTGAACTTCCCCACCGAGGAGGTTCTGGGGGCGAAGATCCGCGTGACCGCAAGCTTCGGATTCGGCCCCGAGTATTGGCGGGTCGTGGGTGTCGTTCGGAACGTCCGACGCTCGATGTCCGGCCGGCACGCCGCCGCGGTATATCCACCGCACACCCAATACGGACCGGGCTTCATGCAGGTGCACCTGCGAGCCCGTTCGGAGGTAGGCAGCCTCGTGTCCGCGATCCGGACCGAAGTAGACCAACTGGATCCTAACCTTGTGCTGCGCACCTTCGAGACGGTATCGGAGGCAAAGCGGCGCGACACCGCCGGTACGCGCTTCTTCCTGTCGCTCGTGACCATGTTCGCGGGCGTTGCGATCGTGCTGGTCGGGGTAGGGCTCTACGGAGTCGTGGCCTTCCTGGTCTCTCAGCGCACGCGCGAGATCGGGATCCGCATGGCGTTGGGTGCTAAGCGAGCCAGCGTGACCAAGATGGTACTGCAGCAGGGACTCCGGCCTACGCTTGCAGGGGTGATTCTGGGTGTCGCGATCGCCGGATACGGTGGGCGAGTGTTGGAGGACCTACTGTTTCGCGTCGAACCGAACGATCCGCTGGTGCTCGGGGGCGTGAGCTTGCTGGTACTGCTCGTCGCGACGGCTGCCACGTTGATCCCAGCACGGCGGGCAACGCGGGTCGATCCCACGGTGGCGCTGCGGGCCGAGTGAAGCGCCGGCTGAGCTTCGCGAACAGCTCAGCAAGGCCGATGGTCATGATGAACGTCTGACCCCCAATACGACAAGACGGCGCGTGGGATATACCGATTCACGATAGGTTGGGTTTTCGAACAGGACCGGGTCACCCGTCTGGTGACGATATGCGGTTGAATCCGGCTCTTGACGGACCAACTTAGGCGAACGAGTCTCTCCCTCGACGGCGTGCTCCAGCAGCCGCAACAGGTGGTCATAGTATCCATCCGAGACCTCGAGCCCATCGTGCTGACTAATGCGAACGTCGAGCGGATCGACGCAGAGCGCCTCGTCGCGGGGCGCGTGCGAGCCCTCGGGGATTCGACATCCGAGGCGGCTCGTCGGAAGATGCCGGTTGACGAGCCAAGGCGCCGGGTCGGTCCCATGCAGAACAGGCCCGCAATTCTCTTCGTCGGCCTTCTGACCCTTCTCACCACCGTCATCGCCCGAGCCACGCTTCCTCTTTCCGCTCAGGTGGTCCAGGCCACGGCCGATGAGCTCGCGGTCATGGATCAGCGCATCCGTGCCCAGATGGCCGATGACAACATCCCCGGTGTGCTCATCGGCGTGGCCTCCCGGGGCCGGCTGGTCCACGTGCAAGCCTACGGCATGGCGAACGTCGAGCTCCGAGTGCCCGTCTCCGATAGCACCGTCTTCGAGATCGGTTCCATCAGCAAGCAGTTCGTCGCGACGGCGATCATGCTGCTCGTGGAGGACGGGCGTCTGGGCCTGCACGACGGAATCCATCAGCGCCTACCCGACCTTCCCAGCGAGTGGCTGGGCGTGACCGTGCGGCAGCTGCTCACGCACACGTCGGGCATTCCCGACTACGAGGAGATCCAGACCTACGAGGCGTATCGCTTCCGCTTCACTCCCGAGCAGATCATTCGCGTGGCGCACTCCCGGCCCATGGATTTCGAACCGGGCACGGGATGGTACTACAGCAATACCGGCTATTTCTTGCTCAGCCTCATTGTCGAGCGTATCGAAGGACGTCCTCTGGGCCAGATACTGCGAGCAAGGATCTTCGAGCCCCTCGGGATGAACCAGACGCGATTGGCCGACCCCGAGCGCATTATCCCTCATCGGGCCTCGGGATACTGGGTGGACCGCATGGGCGTCGAATTGATGAACCGTGATGCGACCCAGCCCTCCTCGACCCTCGGAGCCGGCGGCATCCTGTCCTCCGTGCACGACATGGCGAAGTGGGACGAGGCGCTGTACGGCGAGCGTCTCCTATCCAGTGAATCCAAGTCGGCCATGTGGACCGCTGCGGTCTTACCGAACGGTGACGACACGGGCTACGCCTTCGGTTGGCGCGTGGGTCCGTATCGAGGGCACCGCTCGGTCGGCCACGGCGGGATGGTGGCGGGTTTCGTGGCGAACTTCACGCGCCTGCTCGATGACGGGTTAGCCATCATCGTCTTCGCCAATCGATATCGAGTGAGCTCAGGCGGGCTCCGTGATATCGTGGCGGATACCTTCGTGCCGAGTGTACGATAGCCGAGCTGACAAGGTGTCGGGCACGACCCGATCCGATCAGTTTGCTGGATGGCGCTTCGAGGGGAAGTATCCTCGGCTCTTCCTGATGGGATTCTTCGCAACATCGTGGGTGAGTGTCACCCAAGGTCAGGAGGAGTGAGATGGGATCGACTCAAGGCCTGCCAATCGGTAAGGGCTTGCCTGACTGGACTCCACGGGAGTTGCCATCTCGTGAGCCCCTGGTCGGTCGGTACTGCCGACTCGAGGCCTTGGATCCGGATCTCCACGCTGAAGCACTCTTTGCAGCCAATGGACTGGATGAGGGCGGCCTCAACTGGACGTACCTACCCTATGGTCCGTTCCCCGACCTGCCTGCCTATCGCCAGTGGGTGGTCGAAGTGTCGAAATCCGATGATCCACTGTTTTTCGCCATCCTCGACCTGAGCGGGAATCGGCTAGGTGTGGCTAGCTACCTTCGCATGGCACCATCTATCGGATCGATCGAAGTCGGCCACATCAACTACTCTCCGCTCCTCCAGCGTCGACGCGAGGCGACGGAAGCGATGTACCTCATGATGCGGCGCGTCTTCGAAGAGCTCGGGTACCGTCGGTACGAGTGGAAGTGCGACGCCCTCCACGACAACTCGCGACGCGCTGCGGAGCGTCTCGGCTTTGTCTACGAGGGCACGTTTCGTCAGGCGACCATATACAAGGGAAGGAACCGCGACACTGCCTGGTACTCGATCATCGACTCGGACTGGCCCAGGGTGGGTGCGGAGCTGGGGTCGTGGCTCGAGCCGTCAAACTTCGACGCGGACGGAGTCCAGCGTTCACGCCTGGCCGTGGGAAGACGTACAAGCCGCTCTACCGGCTAGAACCTACCGGGCGAGGCGAGAGAGGATCGCAAATGGGGAGCTGGATCACGGAACTGCGACAGTCGATGCGAAGTCTCGCACGCCGCCCCGAATTCACCGCGGTGACCGTGTTGACTCTGGGACTCGGAATCGGCGCCACGACCACTATCGTTTCAGTGGTCGACTCGGTCGTGCTCCGGCAGCTTCGGGCTCAGCAGGGTGCTGGAGCGCTACCTGCTCGACGTAGCACCCCTGGACCTGACAGCGTTCGCGGGGGCGAGCGCAGGGCTTCTGCTAGCGGCAAGCGTTGCCGTGATCCGGCCCGCGTCGCGGGCAGCAGGACTGAACGTGGTGGACTGTTTGCGAGTGGAGTAGGAGCTGTGAGCGAGCAGACCCGTAGATACTTCAAACCATCCCCTAGGGCTGAATTTTGGAACAGGACGGGACCCGACGCGCTCGGGATTCTCGGCCGATGTGAAGTTCACCGAGCCGGTCTGGTAGAGCGCCACGTCTTCGAGCGTCCGGTTCTGCTGATACCAATAGGTATACTCCTGCGTGGACACCCAGGTCTTGTCCGGAAAATTGTTCCACGACGACCATATCGTCACGACTTCGTCGGAGTCCGCATACGGTAGCGGGCTGAACAGCACGCCGTTCGCTACGCTGAAGATCGCGGCGGTCGCCCCGATGCCGAGCGCGAGCGTAAGCACCGCCGTGAAGGTAAAGCCCGGATTTCTACACAGCGACCGTGCAGCGAACTTGAGATCCTGCAGTATCGAAATCATCCCTTCCCGTGCCCTGTCACGACGAACCGTTCCTGGACGTATGCTGCGCGGTTGAGCAGTTTGGCCATGTGCCTCCGGGATTCAGCGGTGGTGACCGTTTTCATATTTGGCTCCTGAGTGCCTTCCTTGGACGATTCCTGTCGGCCGAGGATTGGAAGCAAATGCACGTTTTGCACGAGACGACCGTTATGCCCCGTAGACTCTTCCTGCTGGTGCTCGGCTCTCTGGTTGCGTCGGCAAATGCGGCCGACGGGCAAGAACCCGACCGACCGTTCTCGATAGCCGGTAGCCGCGTCGTCGCGTATTCGAGTGAGGCCGTGGGCGCTGAGTTCGAGCTCCACATCGCGTCTAACTCCATCTCGGAGAGAACTGCGGATCTTCCCCTCGTCATCCTCCTGGACTCAAATCAGGACTTCCCGCTGGTGACGGCGGTATCCCGTCGACTCTTCGGGGCGGGAGACCTCCCGGACTTCCTTCTAGTGGGCGTCGGATATCCAGAGTACCCGCTCTACTACCGATCTCGTGACTATACGCCGAGCGCCGACCCTGACAGTGAACTACCCTCCGGCGGTGCGCACGCGTTCGTCCGCTTCCTTCATGCGGAACTGATTCCGTGGGTCGAAGCAGAGTACGGCACTTCTCCGTACCGCGTCCTTGTCGGGCATTCTCTCGGCGGCCTTCTCGCGGTTTATGCGGTGACGTCAACTCCGGGCGTGTTCTCGGGCATCGTCGCGTCAAGTCCGGCAGTATGGTGGGGCGAGGAAGAGGTCCTTGAGCGCTTGAAGCCCGGGCCGTGGTCTAAAGGACTGGCGCTGTACACGTCTCTCGGGTCGGAAGAGACGGAGCTGATGCGGACCTCTTGGTCACGGCTCCGCGAGTTACTACCAGACCTAAGCAGTGAGCTACGCCAACGAGCGGAACTCTTCTCTGACGAAGGGCACTCTTCGGTGAAGCCGATCGCCTATAGTCGCGGTCTGCGCTGGGTCTTTGGCACATCCGCGCGATCCCAAGACCCGGTCAACGCGCTTGGATCAAACGCGGTCAGGCTACATCAAGCGCCATGAAGGCCGGTACGCGCGAGAAAGCCTACTCATCTTTCAACTTTCAAGGCCGCGACTGGATCCACAGCGCTCGCGTGCCACGCCGGCAACAGGACTGCTAGCAGGGCGATGCCACCGAGCACACCGGTGACGGAGAGGAAGGTGACCGGGTCCGTGGCAGTGACCTCGTAGAGCACCGTATCCAATAAGCGCGAAGCGACGGCAGCTGTCGTGAGCCCGAGGCTTAGGCCGACAACTACTGGGGCGAAGCTCCGCCGCAGGGCCGTGCTCAGCACTCCACTGCGCGACGAGCCGAGGGCGACACGAACACCGAATTCGGGGACACGCTGCCCGACGGTGTATGCCGTCACTCCGAAGACACCGATCCCGCCGAGCAGGAGTGCGAAGAAACCGAAGCTCGTGAGGAGGAGCGCGAGAAAGCGCGTGGTGTGGGTCGACCGTCCCAACACCGAGCTCATGTCGTCCAATCCGGCGATCGGGACATCGGGATCGACTGCCCACACCGCTGCCTGGATCGCCGCA
The DNA here is from genome assembly GCA_965226625.1 of Longimicrobiales bacterium. GTDB lineage: Bacteria > Gemmatimonadota > Gemmatimonadetes > Longimicrobiales > Gaopeijiaceae > UBA1138. The sequence goes on along the minus strand of CBDDDK010000003.1, from coordinate 202,307 downwards.
GCGTAGTCCAACGGGGCTCCGGTGCTCACCCTCGCCATGATCCACATCGCCATCTGATCCCAGGGGACCTGATCGTGGGCGAAGTACATCTCGGGGCGCGGCTCCACCGCCCGACTGTGCTGGCGCACATCCCCCACGACGCCAACGACGCGATAGGGCGTGGCGTCACGTCTGAAGAGTCGCACGCTTCGACCCAGCGGTGACTGCCCCGCCCAGAAGCGATCCACGAAGGCCTCGTTGACGACGGCGACGGCTTCCGAATCTCCGTGGTCATAAGTGGTGATCAGACGACCGTCGCGCAGGGGGATGCGCACCGTCTCGAAATAGTCCGGACGTACAGCCCGGAAGTTCACGCTCGGGGTGGGCGATCCCTCTGCAAGGTCCACGCCCTGGGGGAAGGTCGGAAAGCTCCAGTTGCCGTCGGTACCGGGCAGGAGTTGGATGGCTCCGACCGATTCAACACCCGGCACGGCCGCGATCTGCTCGATCACGTCCCCGTAGTACGATCTGAATGCGTCGCCATCGGTGTACCGACCGCCTGGCGGGATGGGTCTCAAAGTCAGCACTTGAGTGCCGTCGATTCCCGGGTCGACCGCGAGGAGCTCCCCCAACGACCGTAGCATGAGCCCGGCCCTGACGGCGACGACAACGGCCAGCGCCACCTGCGTCCCCACGAGAACTGACGTTAGTCGTCCGGTGACCCGCGTTCCGGTGCCGCGAACGCTGCCACCCAGACACGTAGAGCCGTCGACCCGACTGGCCCGCGATGCCGGAACGACGCCCGCGATGAGGGTCGATCCTATGGTCGCCACGACCGCGTAGAGGAGCACACCGCCGCTCAGTTCGACTTCGGCGATTCTGGGGAAATCTGCCGGCGCTAACCGCACGATCATCTCCACCAAAGCGAATGCTAAGCCGACTCCGAGGCCTCTGCCCACCAGCCCCAATAGAGAGCTCTCAGCCAGCAGCATACTTGCCACGCACCTGACGTGACCCCCTGAAACGAGACCAAAGTTGATGTTAGGATGCGGCTTTGGTCGCAGCTATCAGGGAGGAGGTCAGAATGAGTAGGAGACGACACACGCCGGAGCAGATCATCACGGCATTGAGAGAGGCGGAGGTGGGTCTGGCGAACGGCAAAACGGTGGCGATGGTGAGCCGGGAGTTGGGGATCAGCGAGCAGACGTACTACCGGTGGAGGCAGGAGTTCGGGGGGATGAAGGTGGATCAAGCTCGACGCTTCAAGGAGCTGGAGAAGGAGAACGCACGGCTAAAGCGAGCGGTGGCGAACCTGACGGTGGACAAGCTGATCCTGGAGGAAGCGACCAAGGGAAACTTCTGAGCCCCGAGCGCCGACGCAGGTGCGTGATGCATGTACGTCAGCGACTCGGGGCGAGTGAACGTCACGCGTGTCACGTACTGGGTCAGCCGCGCTCGACGCAGCGCCGGGTGAAGAAGCTACCTGGCGACGAGGAGGCGCTACGCACGGACGTGATACGGTTGGCGAGCCGGTTCGGCAGGTACGGGTATCGCCAGATCACGAACCTGCTGCGTATCGAGGGCTGGGAGGTGAACCACAAGCGTGTGGAGCGTATCTGGAGGCAGGAGGGGCTGAAAGTGCCCAGACGGCAACCGAAACGGGGTCGGTTGTGGCTCAACGATGGCTCGTGCATCCGGCTCAGGCCACTGCACAAGAATCACGTGTGGTCCTACGACTTCGTAAGCACGAGGACCCATGACGGCCGTGCGCTGAAGCTTCTGACCGTGCTCGACGAGTACACGCGGCAGTGTCTGGCGATCAAGGTCGGTCGAAAGACTCGAGCTCACGACGTTCTCGAGGTGCTCACCGATCTCTTCGCTCGGCACGGTCCGCCCGAGCATCTGCGCTCGGACAACGGGCCAGAGTTCACGGCGAAACTGGTGCGGAGATGGCTGGCCAGGCTGCGGGTCCAGACCCTCTACATCGCGCCGGGCAGTCCGTGGGAGAACGGCTACAACGAGAGCTTCAACGGCAAACTGAGAGACGAGTTCTTGAACGGAGAGATCTTCTACACACTGCCCGAGGCAACGGTACTCGTCGAGCAGTGGAGGCGGCTGTACAATACCGTCCGACCCCATCGTGCCCACGGCGGACTACCCCCCGCCCCAGAGACGATAAAACCATCGCCCTGGTTCCTCAGGATGCCCCAACTCCAGGGACCACCGATGGCTCGGGGTCTAACATAGGAAGTGGTACCGCAACTGGGGGCACCTCATCACCCTGCCGGAAGTCACGCCCCAGGGCGGGGCGCGTGCCCACCAGCCCGAAGTGGTTCGTCGACACGAGCGTGCCCACGATCTCCAACGGGTCACCGAAGCCCGTCAAGGTCAGCGTCCACCGACTTATGCCACTGACTTGCGCGAGGCTGGCCATCTCGGTCTCCGCCAGTGCTGCCATAGCCTTATTGGCGTTGACCTCGGGCCACACCATTACCAGTCGGTCCGGCTCGTGGTAGGGGAGATCCCGCAATAGCACCGCGTGCACCACAGAGTAGGTTGCCGTCGCTGCCCCGATGCCCAGGGCAAGCGCGGTAACAGCGACCGCGGTGAACCGCGGCGCCTTTCGTAGGCCTCTGATCGCATACCGTAGGTCTTGCGACATCGTGCTCATGCCACCTCTCCCTCTCCCCTCACGTCCCGTGCGTTCCAACACGGCATGAGTAGCTATGTCCACGAGAGCCCGGCACCACACCCACGTCATGTGCCAGGGCGACCGCCCGGCCTCTCTCATCCGATGCGCGAACAGGCCCTCCATATCGCGGCCCCAGCGATCTCTGAACTCTGGAGGAAGTAATGAGAGGCTCAGCCGATAGACGAGCAACGCACGTGATTCCTTGTCGGTCACGGTTACATCTCCGGCAGCAGGCGATGCCGGGCCGCTTCTTGTACCAACTCCTGGAGTCTCCGTGCTTCGGCCCGCGCCACGCTTCGCCCGAGTCGCGTCGGGCGGAGATAGGTCCGCCGAGGATCGGCCGATGGAGGTGCGTCGATTTCTTCCAGGAACCCCTTCGCAATCAGGTCTCGGATGCGCCGGTAGAGGTTGGCCGGGTACAGCTTGGCACGGCCCCGTTCGAGTGCCTCGATCTCCTCCACGATGCGGGTCCCGTAACTGGGTCCGCGCACGAGCACGATGAGAATGCGCAGCTCGAGATGATGGAGCGGAAGGTGTTCGGCTACGTTTTTCCCGGAGGTCATGCCACCTCAGATACTGTCAGAATGATAGAGTCTCGTTGACTGTATCAGTCTGACAGTATCGAGGCAAGGAAGGATCTCCGTTTGCCCGTAGGCCTTCTCCAACCCCGGGACTACCGCTCTCCGAAGAGCTCCCCGAAGAAGTCACCCGGGTTCCACGCCGGGGGGGCCGTCTCCTGAGCTACGATGTACCCGGTCAGGAAGTTCACCCGTCCGTGGGCCGCGCCAGCCTCGAAGTCGAAGCCCTGGTCGACCTCGTCGAAGGGCGTATGGTAGAGGTCCCTTCTGAACGCCGCGTTGATCGCCGAACCATCCAGATCAGGATCGCCCGTCTCGAATCCACTCTTGATGAAGAGCGCGGGAATTCCACGCCGGACAAAACTGAAGTGATCGCTTCGGATGAACAGGACCTGCTCGGGGATCGGGTCGGGCCCGAGGGTCAGGCCGAGATGTTCGGCAGCGGCGCCCACTGACCTCGACATCGTGGAGTGCTCGGCGCCGTACGGGACGATGTCGAGCAGCGGATGGAAGAGGAAGGGCATGTCCAGCGAGAAGTTCGCCACCAGGCTGGAGCGTGGAACCGTCGGGTTTTCAGCGAAGTAGTCCGAGCCGAGCAGCCCCCACTCCTCAGCGGTCGCTATCAGGAATAGGATCGACCGGCGCGGCGGTGTCGGCAAGCTCGCGAACGCCCGCGCGATCTCGAGCACGATCGACGTGCCCGACGCGTTGTCGTGGGCGCCGTTGTAGATGGCGTCACCGTCGAACTCCACGCCCACTCCTAAGTGATCGACGTGGCCCACGTACACGACGTGCTCCTCGCGGAGGTCTGGATCACTCCCCTCCAGTCGCGCGACGACGTTCCAACTGTCGACTTCCTGGTGGGTCGTATGCGTACGCATCGATACGCGCGTGGCCAGGTCGAACGCCTGCGGCGTGCTCACCGCCGCGGCGCTGAAGACGTCCTCGGGCGATCGCTCTGCCCCCTCGAAGAGTGCGGCCACGGCCGAGTGGTTCAGCGACGCCCGCCCCAGGATAGAGGGATCGCCGCGGTTGGAGTTCCCATCTGCGTCGAGCCACGCGAAGCTGCCGCGGCTGGCCCGCGCGGTACTCACGGCCCAGCGGAAGCGCGGGTCGTCCGGGCTTGTGAAACTCAGGATCCCGACCGCCCCTCGTGCGATCGCCTCAGCCGACTTCGTCGCACCAGACGAGTAGTACGCCCTCTCGTTGCTTGGAAACTCGGGCGGCGCGCTGGTCAGGTGCGCCACCACCTTCCCAGCGACGTCGATGTCGGCGTAGTCGTCATATCCGAGCCCGGGAGCACTGACGCCGTACCCGACGAAGGCGACTGGCACGTCGTCGAGCTCGACCTCCTCACGGAGTGCGTCCGCACTCAGGTAGAAGTCCTCATTGTACTCGAGCTCCCGGGTACCCGACGCCCCAGCGATCGACATGCCGCTCGACGCCTCGACGACGACGCTTCCCCGAAGCGCAACGGGCTGGCGATACGTCCCCCCCACTCCAGCCGGCTCCAGTCCCAGAGCTTGCAGTGTAGCCTCCGCGTATTGGGCAGCCCCCGCGAAGCCGCGGGTTCCCGGAGCCCGGCCCTGGAGAGAGTCGTCGGCCAGCACCCGGATGTGGCGCTCGATCGCCTCGGGATCGATCGCTTCGAGAGCAGCCTCCACCGTCGGTGTATCGAGCAGGACAGGATCTGCGTCTGGCTCGCCACAGCCCACGACGAGAACGGAGCCGGCGAGCACCATCGACGAAAGTCGACCTGCACCTAGAGTGTGAACATTCATGAGAGGGCTCCGTGTTCGGACGTTGTGAGGGGAAGCCGCCATGGCCGATTCCTACACCTTACTCCCCTTCCCCACCACCCGCAACATCGCCCGATACCCCCACAACCAGCAGACATCCGAGCAGGAGCATCGGGTAACCGCCCGCTCACAACGATCACGCTCACGAAGCCCACCTGAGCGGAAGGGCTGGCGCTACAACCTAACCGAAGACCCGAAATCCCCCTTGGGCAAGAGGTAGCGGCTCCAGCTGGACCGTGTCCGGCCCCGAGATCTTGTTCACATGGCATTGGCAGGCGTCCCGGTCGAAAACGTACTCAGCCGTGAAGCCCGTGTCCCCCCTCGTTCCCACCACGTCGACCGCCGTTCCGTCCTCGCTCACATCGTCGATGTTACGGTCGGTCAAAATCACGTACACACCCGGGGCGAGGAAGAAGTCCTCTGTCTCGGTCAGGACCGCTGCGTCCGACACGCGACGAACCGAGATGCTCACGCCCTCCGCGGGCTGACCCGCGGCATCCGTGACCGTGACCGTGACCGTGAACATGCGGAACTCCTGCGTGCAGAAGCAGGGCGTGGCCGGCTCGGAGTCTGAGCAGGAAGCCACGCCTGCCGCGAGAAGGAGCAGCCACGACGTCCCTCCGCCGAGCGTCCGTCGCCTCGGTGGAGAAATACGCATGTTCATGCCTGAGATACTACTCCGAGGGTCGCCCGGGTCCGGATCGGAGACATTCCCGCTTTCACCTTCACCTCCGCCAGACCGAGGGGTTCCTGCGTTCCCTGGCTCAGATGTGCACCAACGCCGTCCATCGACGCTCAGCGACGGATGTATGACCTTCCGCCGTTACCGTTCCAAGACCTGGAAGAGTGGTTGGAGCCAGCGGACTACGATGATGGACGACAAGGGCACGCTACAGTACGACTCCGGCAAGCATTCGCTCCGGTTCGAACGGCTCCTGGCCCACCCACGTGAGAAGGTGTGGCGCGCTCTAACGGACAACGATGAGCTCGCGGGGTGGGGTTCCCCGCCCGGATGGAGGGCGCACGCGTACCCGGCTCCCCCCTTCGGTTCGTCTTCCCACCGGAGCCCGGGCAGGTACCAGCCGACTCAACTGAAGAAGGGTCGACGATGACGGGCGAGATGTTGGTGTTCGATCCGCCGCGAGCGGTGGAGTACTCGTGGGAAGGTGAAGTCCTACGTTGGGAGCTCGATGCACGTGGCGGTGGTACGCTCCTCATCTTCACTCACACGTTCGATGACAAGGCGAAGGCGGCACGTGACGCCTCGGGGTGGGATATATGTTTGGCGTCGCTTGAAGCCAACCTCGCGGGGCTGCCGGTTGAGTCCTTCACGGCCGAGCGCTTCGAGACCTTGTTCGCGGACTATGCGCGACGGTTTGGGCCAGAGGCGGCGGTGCGCAGAACTGCAGACGCGTGACGGTATCGCCAGGAGGTCCCGACACGTGTGCACTGCCGGCGGACGACCGGTGAAAGGACCAACCGTCGCCCCCACCTCAAGTCCTGGGCGGTCTCGCGTCACCGCCGGATTCCCATCTCCAACTCCAAGTCCTGTCGGCGATACATGCACACGCCGTTCACGTCCTCGCACACGTAGTAGAGCGCGTACGCCGGTATCGTCACGGAGCGACCACGCGCCTCCTCGGGTGCACGGATTTCGACCTCTATCGTGCGCTGCTCCTTCGTCACGACCTCGGGTGGCAGCGGGTACGTGAAGGCGCGACTGTCGACCTCCCATCCCTCGGGTGGATCGACCCAGAGCATCATCTGCTCGGCCTCGTTGTTCCAGTGCGCCTCGGTCTCGCTGATCGGCTCGAACATCAGGTGAACACGGGCGACGCCGCCTGGCTCGACTGCGGCCGGCACCGCGACGACGTCGACCTCGACGAACTCGTCGTTGTCGCGCAGTACCCGCCCCAGCGGATCGGGCTCGACCGCGTCGGCGTCGGCGGTGAACTCGCGCACCGGGGCGGCGAACTCGGACCCTCGTGGCTCGACGACGAGGGGTGTCGGCTCCTCGCCCCGGGCGCCGATCTCCTCTCGGGCGGTGACCACCCAGTCGTAGAACGGGTACGGCTTGTCCAACCGGGGCCCATACTGCTGGATCCTCCGTCGCCAAATGTACTGGTTGGGATCGATCGCCAGAGCGGTGCTCCACTCGTCGACGGCTCGTTGGAAATCGCTGTCCCCACGGCCTAGGCCGTCGTAGCGCATCCGGTACGCAACGCCGAGACGAAAATGCGTCATTCCGTCATCCTCGTCTTGACGGACGGCCTCCTCGTAGGCGGCAATCGCGTCGTCCACGCGCTCTGCGCCACCCCAGACCGCCACCGCGTCGCCGTACGCCCTCCAATCTCTCCCCTTGTCGCTCGCCCACGCGGCCTGCATCAGCGCGTTCAGGTCGGGCACCGTCGGCGCCATGGCCGGTGCCGCCACGCCGGCTTCCCCGAAGGTTTCGTCGACGAAGGAGGCAGCGAGCGCTCCGTCCTGCACGCCGCGAAGCCGCTTCCGGATGATGCCGCTCTCGTCGATCGCTAGCGTTAGGGGGACGACTGGGACCTCGAGGAGGTCGTACGAGTCTACCAGGATCGGCCACCCCATCTCCTTCCACTGCATGAAGAGCCTAGCGCGGTCGGGATGCTGCTCCTGGATGATACCGACCATCTGGATCGCGCCGTCCGCCTGGAGCTGCTCTGTCGCTTCGTGCCACCCGGGCACGTGGATTCGGCAGCCTGCTCACCACGACGCGAAGATGTGCAGGATGACCCTCTCGCCTCTGAAGTCGGCGATCGACCGTGGCCTGCCGTCCTCGAGCGCTGGGAACGAGATCGCCGGGAAGGGTCGGCCGACCTCGAAGCCGGCTACCTGGGCTTGGGCCAGGGCGTCAGGCGGAGTCGCGACCATCGAGGCGGCGAGCCATACCACGACGCCGAGGCGGCGAATCGTACGAGTCATCTCTGGTCCTCCTCGCTACCGTTGTGCACGGCGGTCAGGACATGATAATGGGGCCGAAGGGGACCGACCGGCCAGAGGAGAGGCTATGCGGCACCGAGAATCAGAGATAGCCATAGCACACCGTCCGTGGTTAACTCTCAACGCAAAGGTATGTCGCCTATATTTTTCCACATCCTTGTGGTCCTACCTCGATAAGGAAGGTCGTCATGAGAGGACGCGGTCGCTCCAGCATGAGTCGAGCGTCGGCGTTTTCCAGCCTTGCGCTGCTTGTGCTGTTCGCGGCAGCACGGTCGGAGCATGGTCTCGCAGGCCAGGGCGCGCAGACACAGGGAGCTGCTACGGGTGCGCTGGAGGGTTTCGTGCGTCTAGCAGGTGAGTCGTTGCCAGCATCAACCCGTGTACAGAATACGACGGACCCAGAGGCATGCGGTCTCGAACACAGCCTCGATGACTTGTTGGTGTCGCCGGAGACCCGAGGCATCCAGCACGTGATCGCCACATTGGTGGGCGTCCCCACAGATCGGATTACTGCAGGGCCTCCGCAACGGCTCGTGATCGACAACAGCGGATGTCGGTTCATTCCCCATGTGGCCGTAGCTAGGGTGGGGGACACGATCGTGGCGAAGAACAGTGACCCCGTCCTGCACACCACTCACTACTACGGTCCCCTCAGGTCCAACGTAGCTCTGCCGGTGGAGGGCATGACCGTCTCCCGAGTATTCCGGCGTCCGGGGATGATCGTGGTATTGTGTGATGTCCATGGCTGGATGCGAGCCTACATCCGAGTGGATGTCCACCCCTTTTACGCGGTGTCCGACGAGCTCGGCTTCGTCCGGATCTCCGGTATCCCGCCGGGGAGCTACACGCTCGAGCTTTGGCACGAAACGCTGGGTACGCAGCAGGTTCAGGTTGAGATTCGGGCGAACGAGACCGCGCGGCTCGACATCCAGTACGAACCCACCCGTTCTCTACCCTGACTCAGACGAAAGACTGGAGGCACGCGATGAAAGGCACAGCTGTTCTCATGCTCATGGTGACCGTTGCAGCCCTCTGTGGCGGAGCTGCCGAGGGCCAACAGGCCACGCCCCGGAGGCAACCGGGAGCTGCCATGACCCTGTACACGCCCGAACAGCACGATCTCTACGATGGACACTGGGTTCTCTCCGCCAGCCGCGTACATCAGGTCGGAGGTCTCCGGGACGCACCTGGATGGGACCACATCGGCAACGACGGAACAGGCGTGCACGCCGTGGGTGGCACGGTCGAGATCGACGTGAATGAGATCGACAACAGCGGGCGATTCGTGGCGCGCCTCCAGGTCCCAGAGGGAGAGATCTCCATTGAAATGGATCGCTTCAACGAATTCAGCCCGTGTCAGGACGGAGGAATCGCCGCCTACATCTTCGAGCACGGCGACTCAGGATGCGGTGATACCAACTGGCCCAAGACGCTTCTGTACGTGGCGGGTTGGGGTTTTGGTCACGCGACTCTGAACGGTGAGACGCTCTATGAGGACTACCAGATACATTTCATGGTGACGCAGGGCATGCGCGACCGGGAAACCCTAGAGGTGAACTATCCGCTTCTGAACAAGAGCTCCGCGGCTGGCGCAGTGAACCCCGCGGCGATCCAACTCGACTTCTTCATACGCAGCCCGGAGGGGGACGACAGAAACAACCCCACGCGTGCGGTATTCGATCACTTCTTCGCAATGGAAGTGACCTGGAGGTAGAGAGTCCTCGGTGGCGGGCGCACTCATGCACAGACTTCAAAAGGTGATGCCCTCGGCCCACTCCTCCATCTCCCGCGCGCTTCTCCGAGGACGCTAAAGTCTCGTTCAGGTTCTCGGTGAGCCTGACGGCCTCCTGGTCGAGGACAATGGGCCTGTCCGCTCGCGATTCGAGGGCGAGCGCGTAAAGCGGCAGGTAAAGGTCTCTGAGACGGCTTCGATGTCTGGCCTCATGGCCCGCTGCAACGGGACAGGGACTTGATGTTAGGCTCCCACCATCATCTCCGTTCGTTAGATATGCTACCCCACCCATGCAACATCGTCCAAGGGCCCGCCCGAGGTCCAGAGCGTCGTCGGAAAACCAGACCGTGAGGTCGCCTCAACTCCGATGCGCGCTCGCGCGCACTTACTCGCGCTCTCATATTGTGGCAGACATGGCCCCTACCGCCGATCTTCCGAAGTCTCCATCGGAGTTGGACATGAAGCGATCTCGAAGCCACCGACTGCTCCTTGGACTTACCGTCGTCTCCACGCTCGCGGTGCTCGCCGCGTGCGGTGACGCGGGCGCCCCTCAGAACACCTCGATCACGCAGGACCAGCTCTCAGCCGACCTCCACGTGCTCGCGCACGATTCGATGGGTGGTCGGTTGGTGGGCTCGCGTCAGCTCGGCGCCGCAGCGGAGTGGATCGCCGGGCGCTTCGAAGGGCTCGGCCTCGCGGGCGCGGGAGAAGGAGGAGGATACTTCCAGCCCTTCGATCTCATGTGGTTCAGCCTGGGCCAAGGCAATCGCTTGACCGTATCTGGTTCTGGTTCGGCTCGCGAGCCGGGCGAGGGCTGGAGCCCGTCCAACGCGAGCGGAACCGGTTCCGTGACGGCTCCCGTCGTGTTCGCCGGCTTCGGCATCGTGGAGCCCCGGCTCGGCTATGACGACTACCTGGACGAGGACGTGAGCGGACGCATCGTGCTGATGCTGGAGCGCGAACCCGGGGTTACAGATGCCGCGAGTCCGTTCGACGGCGTCGTCACGACGGAATCCTCGCGTGAGTGGCGCAAGGTGCTCGCCGCGCAGGAGCGGGGAGCAGTGGGCGTCCTCCTGACGAGAGATATCCACAACCGCGCTGCTGTGGAGGATTGGGACCGCACGCATGCGGCGAATTGGCCCGACGAGCCGCGCCGTGTTGAGCGCTTCACGCTGGGCGCCTGGGCGCAGCAGATCACCATCCCCGCCGCGCTCATCTCGACCGAGCTCGCCGAAGCGCTCGTGAGTCGTGCTGGCCGCTCGCTCGAGGAGCTCAGCATGGAGGCCGAGCGGGCCGAGGGCGGGCTGGGGCCACTCGAGCTACCTGGTTCACAGGTGAGCCTGAACGTGGCAGTGGAGCGCCACGACGTTCCAGGCGCCAACGTCATGGCGATGATCGAGGGCTCGGATCCCGAGCTGCGCGACGAGGTCGTGATCATCGGGGCGCACCACGACCACAACGGCGAGACCGAGACGGAAGTCTTCAACGGCGCTGATGACGACGGCTCCGGCACGGTCGGTGTGATGGCGATCGCGGAGGCGTACGCTCGTACCGCGGAGGGGGGAGACCGGCCACGGCGCAGCGTGGTCTTCGCGATTTGGGATGCCGAGGAGCGGGGCCTGCTCGGCGCATGGTACTACACGCTCCGCCCGATCTTCCCGCTACAGAGCACGGTAGCCAACCTCAACATGGACATGATCGGGCGACACGAAGAGGTGCCGCCAGAAGGTGGCGGGCGCTTTCGTGGACTCGAAACGCAGACTGCCGAGTCGAACTCCAATGCCACCAACATCCTAGGCTATAGTCGCACGCCCGAGCTGGCCTCGATCGTGGAGGCCGCGAATAGCTACGGCCTCACGCTGCGCATGCGCTACGACAACGGCGAGTCGAATCTGTTGCGCCGCTCAGACCACTGGCCCTTTCTGCAGAACGACGTGCCGGCGGTCTGGTTCCACAACGGCCTGCACCCGGACTACCACACCCCGAACGACACACCGGAGCGCATCGAGTACGAAAAGATGACGCGCATCGTCCGGCTCGTGCATCAGACGAGCTGGGATGTGGCCAATGCGGACGCAAGGCCGGCGATCGAAGAGATGGGGTCGAGGCCTAGGTCGTGATGCGAGGTACGATTGAGCGGACCTGTTGGTAGTTCAGGACTTCCGCTTAGGCTGAGTTTTGGAACAGGCCGCAATCTAGAGTGCTTGTCAGAAAACGATGTCGGAACCGCGAGGCTTCCCACCCCAAGCGAACCAGATCGCCTCATGGGGCTCATTCTGAGCCTCTCCGGCAACAGGGAAGGTGCGGGCCCCGAAGCCACCCGATGCAGACCTCCAGCGGATCACTGGCCTGGCGGAAGAGGTCCACGCCCCACTCGAAATCATCCGACATCGGCAGGGTGAGCGAACCCGCCGAGACGATCTCGCCATTCTGGATCAACTCCATGGTGATCAGCAGATCTCCGGAGTTCGGAACCTCCGAGGAGATCTCCAGCAGACGATCGGAATCGGCGGCGAAGTCCTCCGCCCCATACTCGACGGAGTCGAGCCACAGCCGTATCCCCGCGATGCCTTCCTCTTTGTAAGCGAGGCGCGAGCACGGATTTCGATCGTCGAACGACTCTTCGAGCACCCTCCCGAGAGACCGATGGCGAGCACAAGGCCAATCAACGGTAGACCTCGGAGTGGGTGCGCGACGTGTGTGGACGCGACGACTCCGGAGCCGTTCGATGTGCGGTGGGCTGTGGGTGTCACGATAGTGAGTCCGTCGAGGTACGCGTACTGAGGTGCCCCCAGTTGCGGTACCACTTCCTATGTTAGACCCCGAGCCATCGGTAGTCCCTGGAGTTGGGGCATCCTGAGGAACCAGGGCGATGGTTTTATCGTCTCTGGGGCGGGGGGTAGTCCGCCGTGGGCACGATGGGGTCGGACGGTATTGTACAGCCGCCTCCACTGCTCGACGAGTACCGTTGCCTCGGGCAGTGTGTAGAAGATCTCTCCGTTCAAGAACTCGTCTCTCAGTTTGCCGTTGAAGCTCTCGTTGTAGCCGTTCTCCCACGGACTGCCCAGCGCGATGTAGAGGGTCTGGACCCGCAGCCTGGCCAGCCATCTCCGCACCAGTTTCGCCGTGAACTCTGGCCCGTTGTCCGAGCGCAGATGCTCGGGCGGACCGTGCCGAGCGAAGAGATCGGTGAGCACCTCGAGAACGTCGTGAGCTCGAGTCTTTCGACCGACCTTGATCGCCAGACACTGCCGCGTGTACTCGTCGAGCACGGTCAGAAGCTTCAGCGCACGGCCGTCATGGGTCCTCGTGCTTACGAAGTCGTAGGACCACACGTGATTCTTGTGCAGTGGCCTGAGCCGGATGCACGAGCCATCGTTGAGCCACAACCGACCCCGTTTCGGTTGCCGTCTGGGCACTTTCAGCCCCTCCTGCCTCCAGATACGCTCCACACGCTTGTGGTTCACCTCCCAGCCCTCGATACGCAGCAGGTTCGTGATCTGGCGATACCCGTACCTGCCGAACCGGCTCGCCAACCGTATCACGTCCGTGCGTAGCGCCTCCTCGTCGCCAGGTAGCTTCTTCACCCGGCGCTGCGTCGAGCGCGGCTGACCCAGTACGTGACACGCGTGACGTTCACTCGCCCCGAGTCGCTGACGTACATGCATCACGCACCTGCGTCGGCGCTCGGGGCTCAGAAGTTTCCCTTGGTCGCTTCCTCCAGGATCAGCTTGTCCACCGTCAGGTTCGCCACCGCTCGCTTTAGCCGTGCGTTCTCCTTCTCCAGCTCCTTGAAGCGTCGAGCTTGATCCACCTTCATCCCCCCGAACTCCTGCCTCCACCGGTAGTACGTCTGCTCGCTGATCCCCAACTCCCGGCTCACCATCGCCACCGTTTTGCCGTTCGCCAGACCCACCTCCGCCTCTCTCAATGCCGTGATGATCTGCTCCGGCGTGTGTCGTCTCCTACTCATTCTGACCTCCTCCCTGATAGCTGCGACCAAAGCCGCATCCTAACATCAACTTTGGTCTCGTTTCAGGGGGTCACGTCAGCCCGGGTGAGCGGCCGCGTAACCCGCACTCTCGTCAGTGTCTGCTGGGTAATGGGCGTTCTATCCATCGCCTTCGGCACGGTCGTCCTACTGCGACCGGAGACGTGGCTCGAGGGTGCGAGCTCGAACGCGAGAGCGACGTTCGCAACGTGGCAGGTCTACATGAGTTGGTATGGGACCGTCACGGCGGTCTTCGTGCTCTTGGTCCTCGAGATGTGGCGCCGCATGGAGGGAGTCGCGCTCCGTGGGTGGTGGGCCTCCCGCCACGGGCTCGCCCGCGCTGGACTGACCGGGGTGGCCGCCGTGGGACTCGTGTCGCTCACTGGCGGACTCGTCTGGCAGGTCAGCGACAACGAGCGCCGCATGGTCGAGCAGGACCGTAACTTCTACGGAACGCTCGCGATCAAGGAGCGGGACATCGGCGACCGGGGCCACAGGCTGTCCCTGACGCACGGGCGCATTAGTCATGGCAGCCAGCTGCAGCTCCATCCCGCCTGGCCGACGACGTACTTCGGGCCTAAGACCGGCATCGGGCTCGCCATCGAGCATCATCCGCAGCGATCCGACACCACGGTCCAGTTTCGTATCGGCGTGGTGGGATTGGGTGTCGGCACGATCGCCGCCTTCGCCAATGCGCATGTCGACCCCGACGAGAAGGAGGCATCGTACGTCACGGTCCGAGACGCGAGTGAGCCAGACTACCTGCGGTTCTACGAGCTGAATCCACTCGTCACGCGCTGGGCCACTGACAAGTTCACGTTCCTTGCGGATGCCACGGCACGCGGAGCGGACGTCGGCGTGTTCGAGGGCGATGCACGCATCGTGCTCGAGCGCCAGCTCGAGCAAGGCGAGGTGCAGCGCTTCGACGTGTTAGCGATCGACGCGTTCAGCAGCGACGCGATTCCGATCCACCTCCTGACATTTGAGAGCGTGCAGATTTATCTCGCCCACCTGCGGGAGGACGGCATCCTGGCGGTACACGTCACAAACCGCTTCGTCGACCTGCTCCCGATCGTGCAACGCCTCGCCGACGTCACCGGCCTCAGCGCGATCTATGTAGAGAATTACTCGAACTCGAGCCGCGCTGTGAGCTCCTCCGATTGGGTGCTGCTTACCAAGAACCAGGCCTTCCTGGATCTGGAGATCGTGCACGAGGACGAGGAAGAGATGCCCGCTCCTGGCCCCCTGTGGACGGACGACTTCAGCAGCCTCTTCCGGGTCGTGGAGATCGGCGACTGAGGGTTCGGGAGTACATGGCGCTACCCATTCTCGATGGTCTGCAGCACCAGAATCGCGATCAGGACGAACAAGACGGCCAAAGCGGCGTGGAGTCTCGTTCGGCGGCGGCGCACGCTCCGGCGGCGGTCGCGAGCTACCCTCTTGCCAGGTGACTCGGGCCACGGCTCGCGCGCTGGTTGATCCGGCTTTTCGTTCTCGCGAACGACTTTCCCCCAACGGACCCGCAACCGACGCGCAGCGGAACTGTCGGCGCCCCGGCGTTCTCCGCCGCGCCGTTCGGTGTCGCGCCCGACCTCATCCATGGAACGTGACCCCTCCGCTTCGACGTCGTCGCGAAGCATAGGCATGGGACTCGTGCCACCTACGTTAGTCACGAGCCTGGCTGCACTGGCGCCCCCCAAGCAGCCACGTTTTCTTTCTTGGTCACCACCTGTGAGGAGCTCCGTGGGAATAAATAGGCAAGAGCCTCTGGCAGATCAACGACATGGATTCGTGCTCGCTTTCGTCGTCATGATGCTGTTTGCCATCACGGTGGCGGGGGCGACCGGGTACCTGGTCGTCAGAAGCGAGTTCACGATGGCCACGTACAGCGCGCAGAGCGCCGAGGCGCTCGCGGTCGCGCGCGCCGGCCTCCATCGCTTCGTCGCCGAGCAGTTCGGTGTCGTGGGCGACTCGGTGTTGTACGCGATCGGCAATGGCATCGTAACCATCACGTCTCGGAAGATGATGGAACAGGACTCGATCACTCACCTCTACTACATCCGCTCCGAAGCCCAAGTCAGCGATGTGTTTTCCGAGGATATCCCCGCCACGAGGGTGGTCGCGGCGTATGCGATCCACCACGTGCGTCCTCTCGCCCATCACGGCGCGGTCGTCATCGCCGCAAACGAGATCGACCTCGGCGGGGGCGGCACCGACGCGCACGGGGTCGACTCCTCCACCGTGAGCGACTGTGCCGGCGGGGGCGCCTCCCCGATCACCGGGGGAATCACGCTCAGCGACGTGAACGGCGGAAACGTCCAGGGCAACCCGGCCGAGGAGGCTTGGGGCACGTTTCAGGCGGTGTACGATTCGGTGGGGCTGCGCTGGGACGTGCTGTCCGACAGCAACTTCGTCGTCGACTTCCACACGACCACGCCGCCCGACTTCGGCGCGCTTCCGGCGGACTCGTACCCGGTGACCCGCTACCCCGGGAGCAACTCCTTCACCAGCGCCTGGAACGGCAGGGGCGTGCTCATCGTTACCGGGACGTTTCACGCGACCAACACCTTCCAATGGGAAGGGATCATCCTGGCGGGAGGGACCAGCTCGGTGGTGTCGAACGTGGACGGTATAGTCCGCGGGATGCTGATCGCCGGACTCAACGGTGGGAATACCGCGGACGAC
Source organism: Longimicrobiales bacterium (assembly GCA_965226625.1). Lineage (GTDB taxonomy): Bacteria > Gemmatimonadota > Gemmatimonadetes > Longimicrobiales > Gaopeijiaceae > UBA1138. The sequence continues at coordinate 185,881 of CBDDDK010000003.1, read as the reverse complement.
GTCGGTTGGCGCCTCGACACTTATTACTACTCCTGCAACGTGTACAAGGCGAACGAGTCGATTTCGTATCTGGAGCTGGTCGAGAACACCGTCTTCGAAGCGAACTAGCGCGCTCGCGACCTGTCGTGAGGCTTCAGGTGTTTCGCTAGTTCCGCTTGAAGAACGCCACGAACGCGGCGGCGATGCCCAGGCCCGCGATACCGATCAGGATCTGGGCCGGGGCGACGCCGAAGCCGTCTACGCCAACAGATGCCTGAAACGAGCCCCACCCGTCCATGAGATGGAATCTCGGTTAGCGCGCCTCGTTCAAGCTGTCGGGACAACCCTGTGCGTCCGTGTAGAGCAACTCGGAAAGTCGCCACTGAATCGGGGAGGTCCAGGCCTCCCAGTCGAGCACGAACCACCCGTTATATCGCTCGTTGAGGCCTAGCGACGGGTTCCAGAAGTCGCCGAAGACAGACGGGCTTCGACGGATATCCACACACGTGTGGGATAGCCGTCGAATAGCGCTCAGAGCCCTCGTATGGCACTGGCCGCCGCTTCTTGTGACTTGCCTGTGTACCATGTGACCCTGAAAAGGCCGGCCTAACCGCCTAGCATCTGGCGCTTTTGCCGCTCTTGTCGCTTTTGCCGCTCTTGTCGCTCTTGTCGCTTTTGTCGCTCTTGTCGCTCTTGTAGCTCTTGCCGCTCTTGTCGCTCTTGCCACTCTTGTCGCTCTTGCCGCTTTTGCCGCTCTTGCCGCTCTTGCCGCTCTTGCCGCTCTTGTCGCTCTTGGAACACTGCGCCCCGACCCACGTGATGACGTGCGCCTCGTCCTGCAGCGGGATGGCCGCAGTGACGGTGAGAGTGGTCACATCCACGAGGAACAAGTCGCGCGGCCCGAACGTCTCCGACAGCGCATACAATACGTTGGTGCTCGGATGGAAGTCGCCGTGGTGGGTGATCGCGCTGGCGGGGGGCGATGGGGCACAGACGTTGGCGGGGACCGTTTGCGTGCACGCGAAGGCGGGGAACGGTACCGTACCGAGGAAGGTCGTCGAGCCGAGGACGGGATCGACCGTCCAGAAGTCTGCGTCGAACCCCCGATTCACGTAGAGCACACCACCGTTATCGAAGTCCAGGCCACCCAAAGGCGTGAAAAGATTGGCTGCCCCGACTTGAGTCGCGATGCCGGTCGTCTTGTCGATGCGCACGAGATTGCCGGTCGACGCCCACCAACCGTACATCTGACCGGAGGCGTCTATGGTCAGGTGGGCGATAGGCTCGGAGCGGCCGGTCCCGAGTCCCCAACCCGAGCTGGGGCTCCCCGGCACCGGGGTGCCCGCCCCCGTCGTCTGATCGATGACGATGAGGCCGTTGTGAACGGGATCGAACACCGCCGTGGAGCCGAAGAGGGTGTTCGTGGCCGGGTCGAACTCTAGCCCGTTCACGATGAAGCCCACCGGCCCAGGAGCGGTTCGGAGCGTCAGGCCCGTGGCAAGATCGATCTCGATCAGCGTGCTCGGTGTTCCGGTCCCGGTCGTGCCCAGCAAGATAGTACCCGTGGGGGCCGGAGCCGGGGCCTTATGGAAGCTGGGCGTCGGGTAATCCGCCATGTCGGTCGGCGACTCGGTACATCCCGCGACGAATACAGCGATGAGTATGAGTGCCCAAGATTTGAACACGAGCACGGGGTACTCCTAGGCAGGGGGGCTTAGGGGGGCTCAAGAATAAGAAAGGCGGGGCAGTGGCCGCAAGGCTCCGAACGGTCGTTGTAGGAGTAGACGATGACCGTGATCTGGTCGGAGGGTCCACGCACGTCACGACGTGGGGCGGAGCCGCACCTTCGCGTCGGCAGGCTGCAGAAACAGCTCGAGACGCAGTTCGAAGAACTCAAGAAGCTGGAGGGCATGCGCGGCTCCCTCACCCACGTGATCGTGCACGGAACCGTAGCGTAATTCGCGAGCCTCGACTTAGCTTGAATTCATACTCGGTCTCGCAGGGCTAGCAGGTAGGAGGAACCGTCGATGGAAGGCAGAATCTCTGGCAGTTTTCCGGGGGGGCCACGAAAACAAGTCGCTGCCGCGGAGCGGACCTCGGCGCCGCGTCTGAGCCGAGTCGAGGATATAGAGGAACGAGCTGCCGGCCGGCACGTGCAGCGCAAGCAGGAGGGACGGCGAAAACGGGTTCTGTACGCGGTACTGGTCTCGGTAGCCATCTCTGGAGCGTCCGGGACGTACTTGGGCGCGCGCAACCGGTCGAGCCTGGAGAACGCTAGAGAGCAGATGGCGGCCCAGCGGGCGGCTGAGACGGGCGGAGATCTTGGCGACCTGTCGAGCGAGGTGAATCGGGCGATGCTCGAACTCTGGAAGATGGAAGACGTCGAGTACATGAGGAACACGAGGTGAGGGAGCAGAGCGATTGACTAGCGTCAGGAGCACGCGTGGGTGGAGAGACGCTCTTGCAGAGGCGCCGACCCGTGCGCGTATCCTGTGGTGGATGATGAGCCTGACCTCCGACGCGGCCTCCAGCGACTGGTCACTCGGCTCGGGCATACGGTGAAGTCCGCAGGCTCGGCTGAGGAGGCCGACCAGTGGCTCACGTCGGAGCGCTTCGATCTCCTGATGCTGGATATCGAGCTTCCGCGGATGAGCGGAGTCGAATTCCTCAGTCGGGCACTGACGCGCGACCCCGAGACCCGTCTCGGCCCCGTCTACACACCGTAGGGCCCGAAGAGCATGTGCCCGGCTGAGCCGAGATCCATTGGTCCGTGAGTCTCGCTCGCATGAACGGGAATCTGCCCTCAACTGCGAGCCATGCACCAACGCCGACTTACGACCCTTCTCATCAGGGCGGAGGGCGTGCTCCATGAAGTCCACGCTGGTAGTCGATCTCGAGGAAATGTCGCGCACGGTCGATATCGGCATCGGGCTGCTCTGCGGCGCTGGAGCATCCCCGGTAGCGGCGCCTCCTCTCGATGCGCTAGGCGTTCGGCACGTCAGCCTGGGACGGCAACCCTCGGACTAGCTGATCATGGATCCAGATGAGTATCTGACCGTCTTAGTCTAAGCGATACTTTGACCTCGCCGTTGTTCACCTTCTCAGCGGCGTCTCGCTGATCTTGGACACGAGGGTCCGGTCTGCCACTCAACACCATTCGGGGGACCCATGGATATCGTCGTTCTCGCGGTGCTCTTGCTGCTCGGTATGACCCTCTTCTATCGAGGCCGCAGCTTCTGGGCGTGGGTGACCCCTGGGGCGCTCGCCTTGATCTGGTGGGCGGCAAGAGGTGTGGCTTCTCCAGACCTCTTTGCTGTGGTAGCCGGCGGATTCGGGTTCTTGGCGCTCGTCTTCGGAGTCCGGCCACTGCGCCGTACCCTGGTGAGCTCGTGGCTGATGCGGCTTATCGCACCCCTCCTTCCGCGGATGGGAGACACTGAGCGAATCGCTCTGGAAGCGGGGACCGTGTGGTGGGACGGCGATCTCTTCTCCGGTGATCCCGATTGGCGGAAGCTCCTCACTTTCAAGATCCGTGACCTGTCCGAGGCAGAGCGAGCGTTCCTCGATGGCCCGGTCGAAGAACTCTGCGCGATGGTCAACGAATGGGAGGTAGTTCAGAGGGGAGATCTTTCCCCGGAGGTGTGGGAGTTCATCAAACGGCACCGCTTCTTCGGCATGATCATCCCGGAGGAGTATGGTGGGCTGGGCTTCTCCGCGGCGGCTCATTCGGCCGTCGTGACGAAGCTGGCCAGCCGCAGCGTGACCACCGCCGTGACCGTCATGGTGCCGAACTCGCTTGGACCGGCCGAGCTCCTCCACCGCTACGGTACTGAGGAACAGAAGAGCCGGTATCTCCCTCGGCTGGCGACGGGTGAGGAAATCCCTTGCTTCGCGCTGACCGGCCCCGAGGCAGGCAGCGATGCGGCAGCGACCCAGAGCGTCGGCACCGTATGCCGCGGGACCTATCGTGGTGAAGACGTTCTGGGAATGCGCCTCAATTGGCGCAAGCGCTACATCACGTTGGGACCGGTCGCGACAGTGATCGGGCTCGCGTTCAGGCTCCGCGATCCGGACGGGCTGTTGGGTCAGGAGGAGGACCTCGGGATCACGTGCGCCCTGATCCCCGCCGATGCCCCCGGGATCGAGATCGGCGCTCGACACGATCCCATGGGTGTGCCGTTTCAGATCGGACCCAACTGGGGCCGCGACGTTTTTGTCCCGGTGGCCTTCATCATCGGGGGGCGTGAGATGGCTGGTGAGGGGTGGCGGATGCTCATGGAGAGTCTGGCCGCGGGCCGGTCTATCTCACTACCATCCCTCGCCGGGGCATCGGCCCAGCTGGCCGCCCGGGTGGTGGGCGCCTACGCCACGGTCCGCGAACAGTTCGACACCCCGATCGGCAGGTTCGAAGGCATCGAAGAGCCGCTGGCCCGCATTGGGGGGCTCACCTATGCCATGAACGCCGCACGCACGATGACGGCCGGGGCCGTTGACGCAGGGGAGCGACCCGCCGTGGTATCGGCCATCGTGAAGGCCTACCTGACCGAGGGGATGCGCCGGGTGGTGAACGACGCCATGGATATCCGTGCGGGTGCCGCGATCTGTCGTGGGCCGCGCAACATCCTCGCCCCTGTGTATCAGGCTGTACCGATCGGCATTACCGTCGAAGGCGCGAACATCCTCACTCGTTCCATGATCATTTATGGACAGGGTGCGATCCGTTGCCACCCATATGCGCAGGAGGAAATGCGAGCGGTGGCGGAGGGTGACGTGCGGCGGTTTGACCGTGCCTTTTTCGGTCATGTGGGCTTCGTGATCGTCAATGCAGTACGAGCCGTGCTGCTCGGAGTGACGAATGGCCGACTGGTTAGGCCTCCCGTGAGTGGGAAGGCGAAACGGTACTTTGGTCAGCTGACGCGCATGAGTGCAGCCTTTGCGGTCGTATCCGATGCGGCGATGGCCACCCTGGGAGGTAAGCTCAAGCGTCGGGAGAAGATCAGTGGACGGCTGGCGGACGCGTTGGCTTGGATGTACCTGGGCTCAGCCGCGCTGAAGCGCTTCATCGACGAAGGAGAACGTGACTGCGACGTTCCGTTCGTGGAGTGGTCCTGTGTGCACGCCCTGCACGAGATCCAGACCGCGCTCGTCGGGATTCTCCGTAACCTGCCCAACCGTCTCGCGGCGTGGGCGTTGTGGCCCGTGGTCTTCCCACTGGGTGCTCGCCTGAGTCCGCCGAGCGACAGGCTGGGTGGCGCCGTGGCGCGCACGCTCCTCGATGATCGAGAAGCATGCCAAGCGCTGACGCGTGACATCTATGTTCCCCCCGCTAACGAGCCCGGACTCGGAATGCTCGATTCCGCCCTGGATCATGCGCTTCCAGCCCTGGCAGTCGAGAGAAAGATCCGAGATGCGGTCCGAGCGGGTCTGTTGGACAAGGCGCCCGGGGACATGTTGCTGGGCCGAGCGGTCGAGGCCGGGATCATCACCACAGGGGAGCGCCAGGACGTGTTCGGCGCCGACGAGGTCCGGGACGAGGTGATTCAGGTCGATGCGTTTGTTCCTGAGGCGTTTCGTTCCCTGCGATGATAAGGTCGTTTGCCCGCAATTCGGTAGAAGTGGGCTGGCCAGGGTGACCCGAGCTACGCAGTGAAGAAATGATGGCAAAAAGCGAGAACACACCGGGACGTTGGCTCAGGAGTCTCCCGGAGGAGCGGTCGCGATCGCACTCACCGGCGGCGGGGCACGGGCCGCTTACCAGGTCGGTCTGCTGCGCTGTCTTGCCGAGATGGCCCCAGACTACCGTTTCCCCATCGTCTGGTGCGGTCTGCAGGTCGACCGCGTCTTCCAGACTGGAGGCCTGGCGATGGCACGGAACGTAGTGCGCTGGGGGATACGACTCGTCTCCGGCGGCGTCAGGGTAGCTCCTGAGGTGCGTGGTCTGGTGGACACCGGGCCGCCTCTCGCAACTCCTCGAGCGAGAGCTCCGTACGGTCGACGGAAGATCTCAGGCATACGCGCACAACTTGGAGGCGGGCCACCTCGATGCGGTCGCTCTCACGACTCTGAACTACGCTACCGGCCGGACAACGACCTGGGTCCAGGGCTGCGACATCCCGACCTGGGAACGACCCGACCGGTGCAGCGCCAAGGTCCGGCTCACCGTTGACCACGTGATGGCTTCGGCAGCGTTGCCACTGTTCTTCCCAGCCGTGCGACTGGCCGATGCATGGCACGGCGACGGAGGTATTCGCATGGCTGCGCCGCTGGCGCCCGCGGTGCATCTGGGGGCAAGCCGGATAATCACCGTGTCGACACCGCACAAAGGCAACCCTGGGGAGGCCGAGTTGCGTGAAGTCAGGTACCCGCCGCCAGCGCAGATCCTGGGGAACCTCTTCAATGCCGTTTTTCTTGATGCAATCGACCAGGACGCCGAGCAGCTGAATAGGACCAACAGCCTGCTTCACGAGTTGCCCGAGGCAAAACACAAGGGCCTCCGAGAGATCGAACTGCTCGTAATAAGGCCTTCGGTGGACCTAGGCGAGCTTGCTCGCGAGCACGAGGCAGACCTGCCTCGCTGGTTTCGCTTCTTGACCCCCACGGCAGCCGGGGGGGCGTCCAAACATGGGCCCTGATACTGGCTCTGCGGATCGAGAGCGGCCGATTCACACCCTGCACACCGACCAGCCGGCGAGGAGAATCGACACCGATAGCGCGCCGGCGGATCCGACGTAGTGCCAAAGTGGAAGTCGCCTCGGCTCGGGAAGGCGCGCGAGACGGGCGGCGGAAGCGTAGGCATCGAGCGACGGTATGCCGGCGACACCTTCGGGGTTGTGGCACTGCACGCAGTGGGCCGCGAGAATGTCTCGAACGCGCAGCCAATCCTTCTCCGGAGCGCCGCTTGCGATCCACGCAACGATGGCGGACTGCTCGGCGGCGGAGTCGAGGTACTCACCCATGGTGCCTCCCGTCACCTTTTCTTCCAGGACGGGGCGTACGCGGGACGCGCCGGCGGCGGACGCGTAAAGATCCAAAGCGAGAGCCTCGAACTGCTCGTCGGCACTGACGTGGCACGTCACGCAACGCGCTTCGAAGACGGCGCTCACCTCGGGCCATTCACGCTCCGGGGAACTGCGCTCAACCCAGCGAAGGATGGTTTCTTTCTCGTCGGCGCTATCGAGAAACCGCTCCATCGCGCCTCCGTCCACCGCGGCGACGAGCCGGGGCAAACGGCCGTAGTCCGGCTCTCGCCTCAGGATCCCCAGGAGCCACACGACGGACAGGCCTCCGAGCACCAACGAGAGCACGCCTCGGCGCGACACGCTCAAGCCATGCGAGACCAGAAGTCGACGTGGCCTTCCATCACACGGTTCGCTTCGTTCCGGCTCGGCTCGAGCGACGACTCGCCCCGCTCGTGGGTGCCGCCGAGAACGACGCCGTCAGCGCGCGGAATCATGTACAAACCCCCTCCGACCATCATGTAGTCTAGCTCGGGCTGCGGCAGCAACACCGTGAGCTGGCCCTTGATCGGGGTTAAGCTCTCGTCTTCGAAGATCTCACGTGCACCGAGCCCGCTGCAGTTGAGAATGATGGGCTCCGCCAGGCCCAAAACCTCGTCGCGATCGTTGAACGCTCGAACGACGACCTTCCCGCCCGCGAGTCCTTCCCGCCCGCGAGTCGGAAATCCTGCAGGAGATGGTTCAAGTAGCGAGGCGGCTCGATGACCATGGTCCAACTCTGCTGAACGTAGGGCCAGGGGAAGGGATGGGCGTCCGGTGCGAGATCCCGGGTCTCGGGGAAGAGATCGCCGATGAGACTGGACCCCGCTCGGTGCGGATCTTCCGAGACGTTGAACCGCCGCCGCCAGTGAACACCGTAGTCGTCACCGAGGTAGTTCTGGAAGTAGCGATTCGCGAAGCGCGCCGCCTTCACGAACACATCGTCGTACGCGGGCGTCCGTTCGCCCGGATCCGCCGTTGCGCCCGGACTCCACCAGGCGGCGGACATAGAAGACGTATTGGCGGGCGGCAACTCCTGCGAATAGATGGTGACTTCGTGCCCGTGCTTCTGGAGTAGCCGTCCGCAGGACAGGCCCATGACGCCGCAGCCGATGATGGCGAAGGGACCGGAGCCCGCAGCACGAGCGAGCTCGACTGCCAGATGAGACGAGCCCCACGAAAGTGACATGCCCCCACCCCCGTGGCCGTAGTTGTGGACCACGGTCTTCCGGTCGAGCGTTTCGGCCTCGACACGAAACCCCGAGGGCCTGAAGGGACGAAGGCCGACCGTAGTCCGGATCTCGCGCTCGGGTGAGACTTTGACCCTGGCGAGATCGAGCTTCGTCCCAGTGGTCCCGCAGCCCGTGCTCGCGAGAGCCGTTCCCGCGCCGAGAGCGCCCAAGCCCGCCGTCTTCAGCCAATCGCGTCGATCGAAACGTTTCATGACAGCCATCCTTTAGAGAGCTCAATGCCGGAGGCAGACCCGCACTACGTCGGCTAGCGTTCGAAGACTACGTCCCCCCCCAGAATCGTGGTGTCCACGTTGATGTCGAATATCTCCGCTCCATCACGACCTCGCGGATCCTCTGACAAAACCGCGAAGTCACCCAGCTTGCCGACCCTAATAGAGCCCTTATCACGCTCTTCCGAGCTGCCGCGGGCTGCCCACAGCGTCCACATTCGCAGGGCCTCCGTAAACGTGACCGACTCTCCGGGCGGCGTCGCCCCACCTTCCCCCGGCGAGGCGACGAGGGAGGCGATACCACCAAGGGGACTGAACTCGGGTATACTCCCGGTCGTATCAGATATGGCGATCGGCTCAAGACCTTCCTGAACGAACGTCTTCCAAAGCGATCCGCCCGTTTGTCCCGACCTGCCTTGCCGGGCTCGGGTGATGGTCACGCGCATCCCCAGCTCCCGGATCCGGCGCACATGGTCCGGATCTGACAGTTGACTAACGTGCTCGAGCCGATGACGAACCGGCTTCGCACTACGTCGCTGCGCCTCTGCGACAGCCGTGAGGGCTCTTTCGATCGGTTCGGCTCCGCCGATCACGTGCATGGCAACCGGGATTCCACGGACATGCGCCCGGTATACCACGTCATTGAGTTCCTCCTGGGTCCACTTATAGTCCTCGACTCTGTCTCCAAGTCCATCACGAAAAATACCGGTGACAAAGAGTTTCAAGCCCCCAAATCGGAGCATGTCGTCACCGAAGCCTGGGACGAGAGCCGAGTCGAAAAACCCGTCAACGGAGATCGTGTGCGGCGCCTGGTAGAAAAACCGTGCCCGGAGCGGCAGTTCTCCGGCGGCATGGAGTTCATGCATCGCCCGCAGCTCGTCGGCATGGAAGGGCATCGTCGTCACCGACGTCATCCCCTTCGAGAGGAACTGTGGTCCCGCGTGCTCAATAACGGCGGCTCGAATTTCCTCAAGCGGATAGGGAGGCAGCAGGTCCCAGATCTCCGTGGCCACGCCGGTGGGTGTGCCCGAGGCGTCACGATGCACCACAGTCCCCACGCGGGGTTTGCCGCCCGGCCACCGCATCTGACTGACCGCCGTAGCGTCCCACAGACCAAGCTCCCTAAGCCCCCGGGTGTTGAGAACACCGACGTGCATGAAGGAGAGCAGGAGCACGGGATGAGTCTCAGACACCGCGTCCATTTCTTCTAGTGTGGGCATTCTCTTTTCCGCGAAGCCGTTCGGGAGGCCGCCGCCGCGACCGATCACCCACCGCCCTGGCGCCGTCTCAGCGGCCTTCGCGCGTAGCGCGCCGAGCACGCCGGCAATGTTTGTGTGGGGCGGGGTGTGGCAGTCGACCTGATACGCGTTCCAGAGGCAGGTGTACTCGAAGTGACAGTGAGCGTCGATGAATCCTGGCACTACGACGCGACCGCCGGCGTCGAGCACGGGCGTGCTACCCGCTTGAGCCCGAACCTGGTCGGTGCTGCCGACGAATGCGATGCGGCCACCGCGAACCAGAACGGCCTCCGCCTCCGGTTGTGGTTCGTCGAGCGTGATAATCCTCGCATTCACTAGCGCCAGGTCCTGGCCCAGACCAGCCGTCGGTGGTGCGCCAGTTGGAATCCGCTCGGCGCCCTGCTGCTCGGAACAGGCGACCGACCCAACCCCGGTAACCGCCGTTCCGAGAACCACTCCGCGCTTGAGAAACTCGCGTCGCTTGATCGCTTTCATCACTCCTACTGACTCCTGTCCGTGCCTACGATCGCGTGTGCGATCAGGCGCGGAAGAGGGGACTGCTGGCTGGCTCATGTTCGTCGATGATGAACCAGGCGATAGAGTACGCGTTCGTGAATCTGAAAGCCAAACGCGCCTTGCAGGCATGGTGATGGACCGGGAGATCCAGGTGATGCGCCTCGGCCATCAAGACCCGTGGTGTGAGACTCTCCGCTGAAAACGACGGAAGACGAGGGCTACTCCAGCGACACCCAGATGGAGCCCTCGGACACGCGAATCGGGAAGATCGACAGAGGTTGTCGGTTCTTGCTCACATCTCCCAAGTATTCCGCACCTACCGGCGTGCCATCAGCCGCCAAGGCTGCTGCCCACTTCGTTATCTCACCCGTCTCCAGATCGAAGCAGCTCTCGTGCCAGCGGCAAGTGATGGAGCCGTCATCTCCCACCTCGCTGTCGTTCAGGGGAAGATTCAGATGCGGGCAAGCATCGTTGATCGCATGAATCCTGTCCGCCGTCCGTATGAGCAGTAGATCCAACTGCTCGAGCTCGACGACCTTGCGCGTGCCGACCGGCAGTTCGGCCTCATCGAGAACGCGCACCCAGTCCAGGCCGGCATACCTGTGCGTCGTCTCGTCTGGTTGCTCGACCTCGGCCTGGAGGGCCGCCGCCGCCGATGGAGCCAGTCCCGCGATCTCGTATAGGCTGCGGCGCTCACTCGTCCCCGGCAGCTTTACCCGCACGAAGTCGTCGATGATCACGCTTTCCTTCACCTCTTCGTAGAGATCTTCCGAAATGAGTAAGCGGGTGTCGGCAGGCTTGTTGGCGGCCTCGATGCGGCTGGCGACGTTGATGGTCTCACCGACCCCGGCGAGCTTCTCCGTCTTTGCGGATCCGACGGTACCTATCACGGCCGGGCCGTAGTGCATACCGATCCCGACATCGAAGTCCTGGTCGTACATCGCCTCCATGTACGACTTGAGGCGATCTACCACATCGAGGATCTCCACGGCGGCCTTGACGCCTCGCAGGGGTGCTTGCGCGTCATCCCCGAGACCGAAGAGGGCCATGACGCCATCCCCATAGAAGTCGACGATGTAGCCGCCGTTGCGGTCGATGACATCGCCGACCTGGAAGAAGTAGCGATTCAGGATGAAGATGACGTCGTATGCCGACAGGGTTTCGGTCAGAGCCGTGAAACCACGGATGTCACAAAACAGAACGGCCACATTCTTGGCTTCGCCGCAACGCCCCAAGCGTTTCCGCGCTAGCTGGCTCGTGATCTCTAGGTCCGTTTCGTCGAGCACCAGGCGTCTGAGCTTCACGTCGCCGACTACCCTGGTCTGACAAGCCAAGCGTACCTCCGGCCCGAGCCCGAGTTGATCTGTCAGGGAGCGTTTCCGGTCCGAGCGTGCGTCACAGTTCTCCAGTCCCTCCAGGATCCAGACGCGGCAGGTGGAGCATCTGGCCTGCCCGCCGCACGCGTGCGCGTGCGCAATGTTCGCCCGAAGTGTCGCTCCCAGAATCGTGTCCCCGTCCCTGACGTTGACTTCCTTCCGGTCGGGAAGGCATGTAATTCTCGTCATCCGCCAGCTACCCTTTGCGGCTGAAGGTTGAGCGAAGTGCGGACCGGCCGCTCCTACAAGCCCTATGTCGCCAATCGATGTCTGAAGGACTGGGAAGGCCTCCGCCCGACGCTCACCCAGGACTTCTTTCAACAGGCTCTGCGGCACCGACGTCTCGGGGAGAGGTCGTACCTCGACCAACCTAAACCCCTCTTCGTCTTCATCAAGCGCTTCTGGCGCCCTTCCCTTGAGCAGCCCCGGAACGAACCGTTTGATCTCGAAGAGGGCTTGACGCTCATTCAGGAAGACACTGCCCCAACCCGGAAAACTCTAGCCGGTTGCGGCGGGGCCCCCGCCCGTGTCGTGCGCGCGGGGATTCCCCAGAAAGCCCGCCCGCGCTAACGGGAACAGCAAGGGCGCTCCCGCCAGGTAGATGATTTCGCGAGATCGCACCATCCTCGTGGTGGAGGACAACCTGGATCACTCCCTTCTTCTTCGACTCGCCGTCCGGCACACGTTTCCGGAGATCGACGTTCGGGTCGCCGGCGACGGTCGCGAGGGCGTCGCCTACCTTGCCGGGACGCCCCCGTTCCAGAGCCACCAGTCCCATCCGTACCCTGAATTGGTCATTCTCAATCTGGTCATGCCGGGGATGGACGGATTCGACGTGCTGGAGTGGATCCGCGCCCAGGAGGGCTTTTCCCCGACCCCGCCCGTGGTCGAGCGCTGATCGAGCCGGCTTGTACCGCTGGTCCGTCGGCGCGCCCCGCTGACCCGTGACACGACCAGCACATCGTTTCGTAGACCAGCCTGCCCTGTTTCTGCCGCTCCGTAAGGGGGACCGGAATATACCCAGCCGACTGCGAGGCGGTGACTTCGGTTGCGTCCGCCGTGGACTCAGGTGCCGGCCCACATGCGGTCAGCGCGCACAGTGGCGCAAGGAACAGCAGCTTGGACATTTGTGCCTCCAGGACATCGCTCCACACCTAATATGGAGAGCGCCCCGAGCACCGTCTGTGGGAAGAAATCCGCGCACGGTGAGGGGAGAAATCCGATGCGGTTATGGCTCCGGGGGGACGGGCGGGCGGGTGGCATGGTCGGGGCTGGTAGAGGCGATGCCGGGGATCATGATCGCGACCCGGCGTACCGCGCCAGCCACCAGGTGTCTACCACGAACGAGTAAACGAGGAGGAGCAGCGCCGAGGCCGCGAGCGTCGTGGCCGGCGCCGGCCGCGTCACTGGGGCCAGGCAGATCACCAGCACGATCCCCTGGACCGCGCAAATCACCTTCCCCCGCCGGCTGGGCGGCAGCTCCCCACGTAGCCGTGGCCACAGCAGCCCCCCGAGCAAGAAGAAGTACCGCAGTGCACCGACGAGCAGGACCCAGGATCCCGTCTTACCGCTCCGCCAGAGCAACGCGGACAGCGCCATGAGCAGAAGTGCGTCCAGCTCCATGTCGAAGCGGGCCCCGAAAGCGCTCGCGGTGCCGGTCCGCCGCGCGAGGGGTCCGTCGAGCCCGTCCAGCATCAGCGCGATAGTGGACAGCCCCACGATCCACCAGTAGCCCTCTTCCGTGAGCACGCCGGGCAATAGAGCCAGCGCCGCAAAAGGCAGCACTAGGGTGGCGCGGGCCAGCGTCAGCCGGTTGCCGGGCCCGAGGCCAGGGCCGGGGTGGGAGGATGGCAGCTTCGCGAGCAGTAGCGCGCCCAGCGCCGCGTACGGTGCAACGACGAGAAGCACGTGGCTGGTCGGAAGGGCGAGTATCCGGCAAGTTGCGAGGGACACGGCCAGGATGGGTAGCAGCCCCAGCGCCACATCGCCCAACGGCGACGAGGGCCCCTGCCTGGAAGCGGGAGGCTGACGTGTCCGGATGCGCTGACTCATAGGACCGACATTAGCTAACTAGGGAGGAAATAGAACGCCCGTGCCGAGAACCGCTCGCCAGTTCTGGATCCGCACTCCGGGCCACGGAGAGATCGTCACGTCGCCGCTCGGTCCCCGGGAGCCGGACCAAGTGCTGGTGCGTGCCCTCTACTCCGGCATCAGCCGAGGAACGGAATCGCTGGTCTTTCGGGGCGAGGTGCCGCCGTCCCAGCACCAGGCGATGCGGGCGCCGTTCCAGGAGGGTGACTTCCCCGGACCCGTCAAATATGGGTACAGCAGCGTGGGCGAGGTATTGGAGGCGCCGGACCAGCCCGAGCCCTCGCTCGTCGGACGGCACGTCTTCTGCCTCCACCCCCACCAGGACCTCTATCTGGTGCCGGCCCGGGCCGTGCGCGTCTTGCCGGATGGCCTGCCCCCCGAGCGCGCCGTCCTCGGCGCCAACATGGAAACCGCCCTCAACGCGGTGTGGGACGCGCGACCGTCGGCTGGCGACCGGATCATCGTCATAGGGGGTGGGGTCGTGGGGGTCCTGGTCGCGTGGCTGTGCCGGCAGATCCCCGCAGCTCGTGTGAGCCTGGTGGACATCGATCCCTCCCGAGAGGGCGTGGCCCGGGGTCTGGGGCTGGAATTCGCCGTGAGCGGTCCAGCCGGCGCGGACGCGGATTTTATCTTCCACGCGAGCGGAAGCCCGCAGGGGCTCGAAACCGCCCTGACGGTGGCGGGCGTCGAGGCCACGGTGGTCGAGCTGAGCTGGTACGGCACCCGGTCCGTTCCGCTCCCCCTGGGCGAGGCCTTCCACTCCCGTCGGCTCACGCTCCGGAGTAGCCAGGTGGGCCGCATCCCCGTGGACCGGGCTCCGCGCTGGAATCATTTCCGCCGGCTCGGCGTTGCGCTCGACCTGCTCGGCGACGAGCGGCTCGACCTGCTCATCTCGGGAGAGAGCGACTTCGAGACGCTTCCGGAGGTGATGCGCCACCTCGCCGAGGACGGGCGGGGAGCCCTGTGTCACCGCATCCGCTACGCCCAACCCTGACTACGGCCTGGAGCCGCCTGGAGACTTCACCATTGTACAGCCTGAACGTTCGCGATCACTTCATGATCGCCCACAGCTTCCGAGGCGAGGTCTTCGGGCCGGCCCAGCGTCTCCACGGAGCCACCTACGTGGTCGATGCCACTTTCCGGCGCGAGGAGCTGGACGCCGACGGCCTTGTCATTGATATCGGGCTCGCCAGCACGACTCTGAAGTCGGTCCTGGGAGAGCTCGACTTCCGTAACCTGGACGAAGAGGCCGCATTCACGGGGCAGAACACGACGACCGAGTTCCTGGCGCGCACCATCTTCGACCGGCTCGTGGTAGCGATCCGGGACGGCCGAGTCGGAGACGGAGCGCGAGACCTCCAGCGACTGAGCGTGACGCTTCACGAGTCGCACGTGGCCTGGGCGTCCTTCGAAGGGTCGGTTTGAGCGCGCGGGAGCTCCATCTGATCGTGCCAGGGCCGCTCGACCAGCGTACCGGTGGCTACCTATATGACGCGCGCATCGCGGAGGGCCTGACGGCGCTGGGCTGGACGGTGATCGTCCACGGGCTCAAGGGTGCCTTCCCGGAGGGCGACGCGTGCGCGGAGTCCAGCCTCGCTCGCACGCTCGAGGGAATCGCGCAAGGCGCCCGGGTGGTCCTGGACGGTCTCGCCATGAGCTCCCTTCCCGACCCTCTCCGGGCGCACCGAGGTCGACTGCGCCTGACCGCCCTCATTCACCATCCCCTTGCCGACGAGACGGGTCTGGAGGCGGCCGAGCGCGCCCGCCTCGCCCGGTTGGAGAGCGAGTCTCTGGCGCAGTGCACCGGGGCCGTCGTGACGAGCGCCTTCACCGCTCGCCGGCTCGGGGCGTACGGCGTCACCGCCTCGCGCGTCCACGTCGTACCGCCCGGGACGAACCCGGCGCAGGCTGCGGTGGGCCCCGGGCCGGGCGAGTCTCCCCGCCTGCTGTGCGTGGGCTCGGTGAGCCCCAGAAAGGGGCAGGACGTGCTGGTTCGCGCCCTCGCCCGCATTACCGCGCTCCCCTGGAGCTGCCTCTGCGCGGGGAGCCTGACGCGCACGCCCGAATTCGCCGACTCGGTGATGGAGCTGCTGCGAACGCTGGGTCTGGAGGACCGGATCGACTTCCCCGGCGAGATTGGCGCCCCGGAGCTCGACGCGCACTATCACTCCGCTTCGATCTTCGTGCTTGCGACCCACTACGAGGGCTACGGCATGGCGCTGGCCGAGGCCCTCGCCCGCGGGCTCCCGGTCTTGAGCACGCGAGCAGGAGCGGTTCCGGAAACCGTGCCACCTGAAGCCGGCGTGCTCGTGCCCCCCGGCGACGAGCATGCCCTGGCGTCCGCGCTGCATGAGCTCCTTTCGGGCCCGGCGGGGGGGGCACGGCGGGTCGAGCTCGCAGAAGGGTCGCTACGCCACGGCCGCTCCCTACCCACCTGGAGAGACGCGGCGCTGGCCTTCGAGCGCGCCGTTCGGGAGCTCTCTCCGGGTGGGTGAGGAGACCTTCGCTCCCGACTGGCTGGCCCTGCGCGAGCCGATGGATCACCGCTCCCGCGCCACCGATCTCATGGCCCCCCTCGCCGAATGGTGGGGGTCCGTTCCGAGCCAGCGGGTGCTCGACCTGGCCAGCGGCACCGGATCCAACCTCCGCTACCTCGCGCCCCGGCTCACGGGCGAGCAGCGGTGGACGTTGCTGGACAGGGACGCCGCTCTGCTCGAGCGGGCGACGGGCGCAGCCGTCGCCGTCCCTGGGGTGGCTCGGGTGGAGCGCGTCCTCGGCGAGCTGGATCAGGAAGGGTTGGAGCTCGTGCCCGGAGCCGACCTCGTCACGGCCTCCGCGTTGCTGGACCTGGTGACCCAAGAGTGGCTAGAGCGGCTCGTCACGACGTGCCGGGCGGCCGGGAACGCGGTTCTGCTTACGCTGACCTGGGACGGCACGATGACCTGGGGTGACCCGCACCCCGACGACGTGCTTGTCGCCGAGGCGGTGTGGAGCCATCAGTTCCGGGACAAAGGGATGGGGCCGGCGCTCGGACCGGCGGCCGGGCCGGCGGCGGAGCGCGCGTTTCGCACGGCTGGGTACGACACTCGGCTTCGGCCGAGCTCCTGGCACCTTGGCGCCGCCGACGCTTCGCTGGCTCGCGCGCTGATCGACGTGTGGGAGGCCGCCTCCTCCGAGCAGCGCCCCGAGGACGCCTCGCTCATTCGGGCTTGGGCCGAGCACCGCCGCGCCACGGCCGCCGCGCGGTTCAGGCTCGAGGTGGGACACTTGGACCTGCTGGCCCTTCCGCCGAGGCCAGGCATTCCGTGATCCCCGGTCTCCTCCGCACGGGAGTGAGCTTCGCCCTTCTGGCTCTACTGGCCTGGTGGCTGGACGCGTCCGCCCTCCTCGACCGCCTCGCCGGGTTCGATCCGCGCTGGGCGCTGGTGGCTGTCGCGATCTCCTTTCCGCAGATCGCGCTTCTCGCCTTCCGGTGGCGATTCACGGCGGGCCGGCTCGGGCTGGACCTTCCCTTCGGCGCCGCGCTTCGGGAGTACTACCTCGCGACGTTCCTCAATCAGGTTCTTCCGGGCGGCGTCATGGGGGACGTCTCGCGCGCGTGGCGCCACGGACGCGCAGGACCGGAGAGCCGGCTCGGACCCGCCGCCCGGGCCGTGATCCTGGAGCGCACCTCGGGGCAGGTGGTGATGGGCGGTATCGCCGCGCTCTCCCTGGCAAGCCTACCGCTTGCGTTCAGCGCGGTGCCCGTGACACTTGCGCTCGCTGTCTGCGGGATTGGGGTCGCCGCGCTGGCGGCTTTGCTCGGCTTTCGCCAGCGAGCACGCTCGGGTCCTCTGGCCACCCTCTGGCGCGACGTCCACACCGCTCTTCTCGCGCGCGATACCCTACCCGCGCAACTCCTCAGCTCCACCCTGGTCGTGGGCACCTACCTCGCCACCTATGTCGTGGCAGCGCGCGCGCTGGGGGTGAGCACCCCGTTGTGGACGCTCCTGCCCCTGGTCGCTCCCGTGTTGCTCAGCATGCTCGTCCCCGCGACGGTCGCGGGGTGGGGGGTGCGCGAGGCCACCGCCGCGGCCCTGTGGGGCGCCGTCGGGCTCACGCCGGTGGACGGCGTGGCGATCTCGGCCGCGTACGGGATCCTGGTGCTGCTCTCGAGCCTTCCGGGAGCCCTCGTCCTACTCAGCTCAGGTCGAGATCGAAGAGGAGATCGTCTCCCAGGGGTACGTGACGGCACCGAGCTCGCAGCGCCTGGTCCAGGGTCTCAATCGGGGCCAGGGTGATACCCGGACGGCCCGAGCCCATCAAGATGGGCGCGACGGTGAGGTGGAGTCGGTCGAGGAGTCCGGCCTCGAGGAACCTCGACACCGTGACCCCCCCTCCCTCCACTAGCACCCGCCGGAGCCCTCGGACACGGAGCGCTTCCAGCACGGCCCCCGGCTCGAAGCCCTCGGGGCCCGAGGTGGGAAGGGTGAGGACTTCCGGGGCCCGGGGGCCATCCTCCGGCGGCACCTCGCCCGCTCCGGACGGCCCAACCCCCGGCGTGCGGGAGGGGCTCGTAGGAGCCGTGGCGCTCCGCACCACGAGCGTCCGGGCCGCCCGGTCCGAGAAGACCCGGCGGTCCTGCCCGAGCCGACCGTCCGGATCGAGCACCACCCGGGCCGGATTCTCCCCGTCCACCTCCCGTACCGTGAGCTGCGGATCGTCCTGCGCCACAGTTTCCGCCCCCAGGATCACGGCGTCGACCAGAGCCCGAAGTCGGTGGAGATGGCGGATACCTTCGGGGCCGCTGATGTAATGGGACCTCCCGCTCACCGTCGCGATGCGGCCGTCCAGGCTCTGGCCGAGCTGCCCGATGACGAAGTCGGGCCCGCTGGTGAGCGGCACATAGAGGTCGAGCAGATCTCGAGAGGACGGCGTGGGTGGGACCGACGCCTCCCAGCCGCCGGATTCGCCCAGCTCCAGCCAGAGCTCCGGGCGCGTGCGATGAGCCACGCGACGAGGCCCGGGCTCGAGGGCCGCGCGCGGAACGGCGGCGCGCACCAGCGCCCAGGCGGCGGTTTCATCGAGCGAGGCGGCGACCTCAGCCAAGCCGACCCGCCGCATTCGCGGTTCCGCTCACGGGGAGTCCTCCTGCAGCCGGTCGATGGGGAACGCCCTAGCGTCTTCGATCACCTCCGCCAGGACTGCCCCATAATGCGACACGAAGCGCGCCCCCAGATCAGCGTCAGCCAGGGTAGTGTCCCCAACCGCACCATCGGGGTTGAGATCACCGGCGAGCCAAGAGAACGAGGCCGGACCCTGCGGAGCCACCCGGCGTAGCGTCTCCCCCAGCTCCTCGCCGAGGGAGCGGCCCCGAGCCGTTTCGGACGTGTGCACCAGATCCGGCCGGAGATGCATCATCATCGCCGTCTCCACGGCCCCGCCGTGGATGCCATGACGCCACTCCTCTTCCGGGAGGTCCACGTCTTCCGGCCGGGGAAACCGGAACCAGCTCGCGTGCACGACCAGCATTCCCAGCTCGTCGCGAAGCCGGAGCCCGGCTGTCTCCAGCGCGTGCCGGTTCCCGCCGTGGCTGTTGCTCAGCACGAGCCTCCGCACCCCGATCCGGGTGAGGGCCTCGCCCATCCCCTCGATCAGAACGGAGAGCTGGTCCGGCTCGAGGGAGAGCGTCCCCGGAAAGCGCGCGTGCTCTCGGCTGCAGCCGATCGCTTGCGGCGGCAGAGCCCAGGCCGGAAAGTTGTTTGGCAGGTGCTGGAAGGCCTCCGAGAGCAAGCCGAGCCCGATGTCGAGATCGGTGGAGAGGGGCAGGTAGGGTCCGTGCTGCTCGATTGCGGCGACGGGCAGGACGGCCACCGGATCGCTCCGCTCGATCGCCCCCGCGTCCACCGTCGTCAGCGTCTGCCACCACCGGACCGCCCCGTCAGCCATCGATCGAGTCCTCGGCGTCTCGGTCGGACTTATCTTTCCCCGCGGTGTTTGCCTCGGACCTCAGCCGGGCGTAAACGTCCCCCGAAGAAGCACTCCCCCCCCCGCCCCGAAGCCATGCGACCATGTCATCGGCCGCGAGCCACCGCTTCCACATGAAGCTCCTCTCCTCTCCCTCGACCGTGTTGAACTCGTACCCACCCAGCGCCTCGAGCCTCCTAACGCACGCCTCGGCGACGTCCAGAGCGCCTGCCACAAACTCGACGGAAAGCGCCGGGATACGGTGACTCAGGCCTGCCAGCACCTCGGCTTCATACCCCTCCACGTCGATCTTGCAGAAGCGGGGGAGGCCATACTGCTCGATCAGGGCGTCCAGGGTCGTCACCGCCACTTCCACCGAGTCGTCCCAGCGCACGCCGCGGAAGTCGGGGTTCCGTTCGGGCAGGGCGTTAGGCCAGTCCGCCGACAGGGAGGACATAGTCGGCGTGCTGTGGCTCAGGGCCAAGCGGGCGGTGCCGACCGTGCGCCCCACCGCCTCCGCCCGAACCGAGACGTCCCGGCTGCGCCCCACCAAGAGCACGAGCCAGCGGCGCACAGCGGGCTGGGGCTCCAGGGCCACCACCCGCGCGCCCAGCCTCAGGAACGCCGCCGTGCGGTCGCCCAGGTGCGCTCCCACGTCGAAAGCCAGATCCCCCGCCCCGACGAAGGGGCGGTATAGCCCACGCAGCCCGCGCTGCCGGCCTGGCCGCCAGTAGATGATCAACGAGCGGACCAGGCCGAGCCACCGCTCAAGGCGGCGCCGAACCACCGGCCCCTCCCCCGGGCTTCGTTTCGGGGTCGGGCCTACGGTCCCGCCCCCCCAGCGGGGGCCACATGCGCGCCAGCGTCGCGTCCCGCACCACCAGATGGTGCCGCAGCACCTCCGCCACGTGAACCGCCACCAACGCCACCAGCAAGACGGTCGAGAACCGATGCACGAGGGACGCCCACGATGCCACCTCGGGCATCAGAGGCAGCAGCGTCGGTAGCCCGAGCGCGTCCATCATCTCGATGGGGAAGCCGTCCCCGACGACGTGCACGTACCCGCTTCCCGCAACCACGACCAGGACCGCGTAGATCACCCCGTGCGCCGCGGTCGCGATGCGTCGCTCCAGCTCCGGGATGGCCTCCGACATCAGCGGCGCCGGGTGGGTAAACCGCCACAGCACCCGGGCCGCCACGACCACGAGCAGCACGACGCCGAGCCCCTTGTGCAAGATGAAGAGTCGGTCGATCGACCCCTGCTCGAGTGCGGGCGCGATCATCGCGATCCCCGCCGGGATCTGCACCAGCAGGAGTAGTACGACCAACCAGTGGAAGAGCCTGGCGCCGGCGCCGAAACCGTTCGTCACCCTGCCTCCTTCGTGGAAAGAGCGGCGGAAGCGGGGGTCGTCAAAGGAGCGGCGGAGGCGGAAGTGCCGCCGCTGAACGCCCGTACGAACCATTCGCGGAATTCGTCCATTCGGTGAGGCGAGCCTTCCGGGTCGGGGAAGGCGCCGGGGCGGAACCCCCACTCGAAAAAGGGCTCCAGCAGGGCGGGGTCACGCGCGATCACGTGCACCGGAACGTCGGGGTCGCTCGCCCCCGTCACCCAGGGAGCCGCCTGGTGGTCTCCGAGCACGACTAGGAGGGTCCGCTCGTCCAGGAACCGTTCGGCGAACTCGGCCATCGCTTGCAGCGAGTAGTCGAGCGAGCGAGCATAGCCGTCGCGCAGGGCCTGGACGTCCCACCAGAGCTCCTCGGGCGGATACCCATCCTCTCGGTAGGGTCCGAAAATCGCTCCGTCCCCCGCTGAGTCCCAGTCCATGAGGGGCAGGACGGGGGTCCAGGGCGCGTGGCTGCTCACCATCGCCGCTTCGAGGAAGAGCGGGGTCGCCGCTTCCCGGATGATCTCTCCGAGGAACGACCACGTGAACTGGTCCGGCATGGTGACCCAGTAGAAGGGCGGGCCGGCGTAGGGTATGGAAGGCCTCGAGTATACGTCGTCGTAGCCGAGTCGGAGCCCCTCGGGCCAGCTCGTGGTGATGGCGGGCATCACAGTTGCCGTGCGGTAGCCGGCCCGACGGAAGTCGTCCACTAGCGTCTCCCGCTCACTTGCGATCAGGAGGTCGTAGCGAAGCTGATTTTCGAGCCAGAGTCCGCTGAGCATGGATCCGTGTGCGTACCACGACTGCCCGCCCACGGTGGGGGAAGCCAGCTCGCCGGTCGCGAACTGGAGCCCGGCGCTCTCGATTCGCGCCGCGGCCTTATCCAGGCGCGGCCGGATGGTGGCCGCGAACTCGGGGTCCTCGAGCGCCGCCATCCCGTAGGACTCGATGTAAGTCACGACGACGTTGTGCCTCTCCAGCTTCGAGAGCAGCCCCGGCAAGTCTGCGAATCCGTCGGGCTGCTTATCCAAATCGGCCGCGAACACCTCCCGCTCCTTGAGAGTCGCCCGGAACTGCTCCGCCTGCTCGAGGACGAGCTGTACGGCAGGTGTGGCCAGCCGGTGTCCGACGGCGTGCACGCTGTGACCGATGAGGCCAAGCGCGAGCGCGGCCACGAGGATCCCACCGCCAAGCCGCGGAACGAGTCGAGGGAGGGGCGTGTCGTCATCCGAAGCGGCCGGCGTCAGGAGCCACGCCGTCGCGAACGCCGACAGGGCAAGCGAAACGGTGATCGCCCCGAACCCGAGAAGAGTCCGGAGGAGCCCCGAATTCCCCACCGCGAGGCGGTAGACGGCATTCAGCAGGTAGAGGTCCAGGGAGAGGTTGAGCGGGCGGCCCAGGCTCACGCGGAAGATGACATCCGCGAGCGAGGTGACGGCGGACAGGACGACTCCCGCGGCCAGGATCCAGGCCAGCCCGCGGCTCCAAGGCCGCCGTGGCAGGAGCGCCATCGCGCCCACGATCAGCGCCGCCTCCAAGGAAAGCCAGGCGGTCGCCGGGCCACCAGTCACGGCGCCCGAGAGCCACACCGGCGTCATGAGCAGCCCATTGACAAGCACCCACGCGGACACCAGCCTGATCACCTTATGGTACCTCATCGGTCGGAGTCCCACGGGCGCATCATTCGCCCGACGGTCCCGGAACCGGAGTCCGGGACCAACCGCGCAGCAGCTTGCCAACCCACGACGCCCGGTTAGGGGCCACGCTGGCCCAACGTTACCACCTGAGCGAATGACACACAAAGCGGAACGAGGACTCTTCGAACTCAGGCAAGGGCGAGCTCTGTGCGTGACCGATACGTCCCGGCGTGCGTGCGCCCTGGTCACCGCAGTCGATGGTCTCGCGCTGGACCGGCTGGAGCAGCTCCGCTCCCTGGGCAGGCCGCTTCGGCTGGTCGTGACCACCCATCGCGGTCGTGCGCTGGGGATCGCTACGCACGAGGGCGGAACGAACCTCAGCCTCGGGCTCGGCCCGGGCGAGACATCCGATACGATCCTGGGCCTCGCGACGGAGCTGCCGGCCGCCCAGGCAGGCTCCTCGCACTTCGACGCGCGTCCCGCCGCCTCGACGGAGTCGGCGGGGTTGATGCTCATCCGATCGGGACGTCTCCTGCCGGCCCTCGTAAGCGTGGAGGCGGATCCCGGCTGCCCGGAGCTCAGGCGGTGGATCGCGGACGGGACGATTCTAGACGTCTCGAGCGAGGAGGTCGAGCGTGCGGTGGCCCGGCCCGGGATCAAGGTCACCAGAGTGGCCGAGGCGCCGGTTCCCCTGGCGGACGCCGAGACCTCTCGGTTTGTATTCTTCCGCGAAGGCGGGGGCTTCTTGGAGCACGTCGCAGTCCTGATCGGTAAGCGCGAAAGCTGGCCCGATCCGGTGCCGGTGCGTCTCCACTCGGCTTGCCTCACAGGAGACCTCTTCGGCAGCCTGCGCTGTGACTGCGGTGGGCAGCTCCGAGGGAGCCTCCACCACTTCAAGGATCGGGGCGGAGGTGTGCTGGTATACCTGGCCCAGGAGGGCCGCGGCATCGGACTGGGCAACAAGATTCGCGCCTACACTCTCCAAGAGGAGGGGTTGGACACCGTCGACGCCGACGGCGTGCTCGGCTTCGGCGCCGACGAGCGGCGCTATGACGCGGGGGTGGCGATCCTCCACCACCTCCGGATCGCGCGGGTCGAGCTCCTCACCAACAACCCCCATAAGGTGACGGCGATGGAGGAGGGCGGCATCGAAGTCGCGCAGCGTACGGCCCTCTACGGCGGGATCAACCGCCACAACTTACGGTACGTCCAGGCCAAGATAGACCGCTCTGGCCACTGGCTGATGGACTTGGTCTCGCAACACGCCTCGGTGGATTAGGCGGCCGGTTACCGCGGTGCAAGTGCCCGGCCCTCACGTGGACGGCAAGTTCCTCGAGGTCGACGGGCGTCGTGTCCTGATCAAAGGAGTGGCCTACGGCACGTTCGCTCCAGACAGCGAGGGAGCGCAGTTTCCGTCGGCAGAGCGCATCGAGCAAGACTTTGCTCTGATGGCGGCCGCGGGCGTCAACACGGTGCGCACCTACACGCCGCCGTCTCACGCCCTGCTCGACGCGGCCCTCCGGCACGGTCTCGGCGTGATGGTCGGACTGGCGTGGCCGCAACACGTCCCATTTCTCGACGACAGAAGGCTCACGCGACGCATCAAACTCGACGCCGTCACGACCGTGCGCGGGATTGCGGCGCACCCCGCGGCGCTCCTCTTCGCGTTGGGCAACGAGATCCCGGCGGGGATCGTCCGTTGGCACGGACACCGAAGGATCGAGCGGTTCCTGCGCGAGCTCTACCAAGACGTGAAGGCGGCTGCACCCGATAGCCTGTTGACGTACGTAAACTTCCCGCCCACTGAGCACCTCGAACTCGATGCGTTCGACGTCTTCGCCTACAACGTCTATCTGCATCGAGAGCCCGAGCTCCGTGGCTACCTCGCGCGTTTGCAGCATCTCGCGGGTACCAGACCGCTGCTGCTCGCGGAAGCCGGCGGGGATAGCTTGCGCGAGGGTCTCGAGGGCCAGGCGTGCATCACAGCGACACACATACGAACGGCTTTTGCCGAAGGCGCCTGCGGTGCGGTGGCCTACTCCTGGACCGACGAGTGGTGGCGTGGAGGTCGGGCGGTCGACGACTGGGCCTTTGGCCTGGTGGATGAGGCGCGACGCCTTAAGCCGGCTCTCGCAGCCGTACAGCAGGTCTTCGCCAGCGCCCCGTTTCCGTCCAGCGACCGAGCGAAATGGCCGAAGGTGTCGGTGGTAGTGTGCGCGTATAACGCGGCGGACACCATCGCCGACTGTCTGACGTCGCTCGACAAGCTGACCTACCCCGACTTGGAGGTCATTGTCGTCAACGATGGGTCGCGCGATACAACCGGGGACATCGCAAGAGGGTATGCCAGCGTCCGTGTCGTCGACCTGCCAAACGGCGGCCTGAGCGCGGCGCGCAATGCCGGACTCGCTGCCGCGACCGGCGAGATCATTGCCTACACCGACGCGGATGTGAGGGTAGACCCTGATTGGCTGACCTACCTGGTCCAGCCGTTTCTCACCTCCGACGTAGTCGGTGTCGGCGGTCCGAACGTTGCGCCGCCGGACGACCCCTGGGTGTCGCAGTGTGTCGCTCGTGCCCCGGGTGGACCGATCCACGTCATGCTCAACGACCGGATCGCCGAGCACGTGCCGGGCTGCAACATGGCGTTCAGAAGGGACGTGCTCCTGGCGGCCGACGGCTTCAATCCGGTCTATGTCCGCGCTGGCGACGACGTCGACATCTGCTGGCGGCTGCAGGCCAAAAAGCTAGAAATCGGCTTCGCACCTTCGGCGCTGGTCTGGCACCATCGCCGGGCAAGCGTGCGATCGTACTGGAGTCAGCAGGTCGGGTATGGCGAGGGGGAGGCGTGGCTCGACGCACATCATCCCGAGAAGTTTCTCGGTGGGCAAATGCTGTGGCGGGGACGCATCTATAGCCCGCTCCCCTTCCTGCGCAGGGCGGCCGAGCGGCGTGTCAACACGGGTGTTTGGGGTACCGCGGCGTTTCCGTCGGTGTACAGCACGCAAGCCCACCGGTGGCACTACCTGCCCCACTCGCCGGCCTGGATGGGAGCCTCGCTCGTCTTGCTGCTCATCGGCGTCTTTGGACCGGTGGCGGGCATGGACGCCGCATGGCTGCCTTTGATCGCCGGGCTCCTAGGCGGGGCCACGACCGTCGCGCGTTGTGCCCTGTGCGGTTGGCGTTCCAACCTCGACGGTCTTCCCTCCATCGGACGCTGGTCCATGCGACAGAGTCGCTTTTTGTATCGGGGCCTCATCGCGTGGCTCCACCTGCTCCAGCCGCTGGCCCGATTCAGAGGCAGGCTCCGCGGTATGTCACGGCCCCAGGCGGTCGCACCCAAGCACATGACGCGCCATCCGTGGAAGGCGCCGATGCCGGCGTTCCACGACGTCATCGCAAGCGCACGGCTCTTGACCCGCGCCGGTACGGAGCACTCGTTCTGGAGCGAGTCGTGGGTTCCGCACACGACGCTGTTGACGGAACTCGTCGGGGTCCTGCGCGCTTCCCGGCCGGCTGGGATCGTCGACCTCGACGAGGGATGGCGTCCCGACCGAGATCTCAGCCTAGCGATCGGCCGCTGGGGTTGGCTGCACGTGCGGACACTGGTTGAGGAGCACGAGCACGGAGCCTGCCTCTTTCGGATCCGAGCGCGGCTGCGTCCCAGCTTCGTCGGCACCCTGCGCGGTGTGACGTTGGCAGTACTGGTGGCGGGCGGCATGAGCGCGTCGATGTTCCTCTACCAGCCGTCGGTGACCCTGCTCGTCTCAGCGGCTGCCATCGCAGCGATCGGCGCCCGCGCCGCCTGGCAAGCGATCCGGGGGGCAGTCGTACTCGACCGGGCGGTCACGCGGGTCAGCGTTGCGGCCGGGCTGCTGACGCTACCGATCTCGACCACACTCGAACCCACAGTCGAACGCACGATCGAACCCATGTTCCGGCGGTCCGCCGAGACGGCGGTGTCCGAGTTCGGAGACTGATGGCAGTCCCGTGACCGTGGTTTCCTGGACGCTCGGATTCCTCCGACCGTATCGTGGACAGGCCGCCGCGATCCTCGCGCTGTCGCTCCTGGAGATCGGTCTGGCGGCACTGGCCCCATGGCCGCTCAAAGTGATCGTGGACTACGTGCTGGGCGGTCTTCCCCTGCCGGCTGTGCTTGCGAACGTCACCCCCTCGGCTATCGCTGGCAGCGCTGTGGCCATACTCGTGGTCGTCGTGCTGGCGGGTCTCCTCATCCAGGTCGCCAACGAGGTGGTCCGCATGATCCATACCCAGATGCAGATGAAGGTAGCCCAGCGCGTCGTTTACACCCTGCGGGCTAAGCTGCTGGCGCACCTGCAGGCGCTCCCATTGCGGCACCACGTCCTGACCCCAACGGCCGACTCGGTCTACCGGCTCGATGCCGACGCGCACTGCGTAAGCGACCTGATCATCGGTGGCGTGTTTCCGCTGACTCTGGCGACGCTCAATCTGGGGATCATGTTCGTCGTCCTCGTTTACATGGACCCGACGCTCGCCCTGCTTTCGCTCTTGGTCGCGCCGTTTCTTTACGCGAGCCTCCGCTTCTACTCCCGCACCATGCTCGAACGCGCCGAGCGGGTGAAGGCGCTGGAGGCGACGTTGATTGAGCGCGCCTTCGAGATTCTGTCCTCGATTGCCGCGGTCAAGAGCTTTACACGGGAGCGCCACGAGCTGGCGCGCTTCTCGAGCTCCGGTGATGACACCATGCTTGCCCGGCTTACACTGACGTGGCAGGAATCGCTCTTTTCGGTCGTGGTGACGGCGATCACGCTTGCCGGCACGGCTCTGGTCCTCGCCGTGGGCGGGCTTCACGTCATGAACGGCACGTTGACACTGGGGAGCCTGCTGGTCGTCGTCGCATATCTGGCTGCCGTCTATGGTCCGCTCTCGGCAATCGCACACTCGACCGGATTACTTCAGCAGGCCGTCGTGAGCGCTCGCCGTGTCCGCGAGATCTTCGCCCTCACCCCTGAGGTGCTCGACGCCCCTGATGGGATCGACGCGTCCGACATCGCCGGCCACATCCGGTTCGATGCCGTGAGCTTCGCCTACCACGACCAACGGAACGTACTCGACTCGATCAGCTTCCAGGCCCGGCCCGGAGAGCTGGTGGCGCTGGTCGGTCTCACCGGCGCCGGCAAGACGACGATCGCCAGCCTGGTCCCAAGATTCTTCGAGCCGGGCACCGGCCGCGTACTCATCGACGACGTCGACGTGGCTCGCTACGGATTGCGATCGCTTCGCGAGCAGATCGCTTTGGTCCCCCAACAGCCGGTGCTGTTCACCGGCACGATCGCTGACAATATCCGCTACGGGCGGCTCGACGCTTCTGACGCCGAGGTAGAGGCTGCGGCGCGAGGCGCCAACCTTCACGACTTCGTGACCCGTCTGCCGCAAGGCTACGCTTCCCCGGTCTATGAGGCGGGCGCGACGTTCTCGGGTGGCGAGCGCCAACGGATCGGTATCGCCCGAGCGCTGCTGAAGGCGTCTCCGATCCTGATTCTCGACGAGCCTACCTCGTCGGTCGACGCGATCTCTGAAGGGACGATCTTCGACACCCTGCGACGGCTGCGCACCAACCGTACCATGCTGGTCATCGCCCACCGCCTCTCCACGGTCCACGACGCCACGCGTATCCTCGTGCTCGACGATGGGCGGCTGATCGCCCAGGGAGCCCATGACGAGTTAATCGAGACGTGCGAGCTCTACCGGCGGATGTGCGCGCGCCTGTCCGTAGGCCGATCGCTCGATGACACGAGCACGGTGGACGAGCTCCTGCGGATCACGTCATGAAGATCTTGTTTGCCGGTATCGTCGCCCGGTATCCGTTCGGTGGTGTCACCTGGTGTTCACTCATGTATCTGCTCGGCCTGCGGGCGCTGGGGCACGAGGTCCTCTACATCGAGGACACCGGCGAGTGTATCTACGACCCGGAGCGCGACGAGATCGCGACCGACCCCGCCTACGGCACGCGCTACATCCATGAAACGCTCGAGCCGTTCGGTCTCGGCGACCGCTGGAGCTTCGTCAACTACGACGGGTCGTATCACGGTCTTTCGAAGGAGGCCGTACGCGCCTACTGCGCCGAGGCCGAGCTCTTCGTGAACCTCTCCGGCGGCTCATGGTTTTGGCGCGACGAGTACGTGGCCATCCCGCGCCGTGTGTTCATCGACTCGGACCCGGTGTTCACGCAGCTCGCGATCGCGAAGGGCGAGCGATGGTATGTCGAGTTCTTTCAGCAGTTCGACCGTTTGTTCACTTTCGGGGCTAACATAGGCACGCCGGCATGCGACGTGCCGACGAGCGGACTCGTATGGCACCCGACCTGGCAGCCGGTCGTGACCGAGCTCTGGCACACCGACGAGCCGCCGGCCGGTGACCGCTTCACCACCGTGATGACCTGGAAGACCGAGAGCTTCACTGATGTCGACGGCGACAAGGACCGGGAGTTCATCCGCTTCATCGAGCTACCGTCTCGCACGCCCTCGCGATTCAAGATCGCGGTGAACGGTCCGATCGGGCTGCTCCGGGATCACGGCTGGTCACCGATCGACGCGATGAGCGTATCCGGATCGCTCTGGGACTACCGCGACTTCATCCGCGCCTCGAAGGCGGAGTTCGGCATCGCCAAACACGCCTATGTAGACCGACGCTCCGGTTGGTTCAGCGACCGGACGGAGTGCTACCTGGCCGCGGGGCGACCGGCGCTCGTGCAGGACACCGGGTGGAGCGCCCACGTCCCCTCGGGCACCGGTCTGATCGGTTTCTCGACTCTCGACGAGGCGCTCGACGGCCTCGAACGGCTGGAAAGCGACTACGCCCTTCATGCGAGCTGCGCCACTGAGGTCGCGCGCGAGTGTTTCGACGCGGCTCGCGTCCTGCCGCCGTTTCTGGAAGAGGCGTGCGCATGACAGGCGCCAATTCCAATCTGCGTGCGGCATCCAGCCCCGGCGAGCCGGCACCGCGGCGAATTGAACCGATGCGTATCGCGGTGGTCGGGCCGGTCGCTCAGTCGATACCACCGACCCGGTCCGGATCGGTCGAAACCGTCACGGCACTGCTGACCGACGGCCTCGTGGCCAGAGGCCATGATGTCACCCTCTTCGCGACCGGATCATCGACGACGACGGCCAGACTCCATGCAACCTTTTCCATCGGTTATCACGAGGACACCTCGCTGTGGCCGTGGGAGCTCTGCGAGCTTTTCAACCTCGCCGCCGCCGTCGAGCGGGCCGCCGAGTTCGACGTCATTCACTATCAGGCGGTGTTCGCTCCGATATCGCTGGGGTTCACCCGGCTCTCACCAACACCGGTATTACTCACCCTGCACCACGCACCGACGCCGCCCGAGGTCGCGCTCTGGTCTCGCTACGCGGAAGCGCCCTTCGTGGCCATCTCGGCCGCGCAAAAACAGCTTCTCGCCGGACTCAACGTCGTGGGGACGATTCATCACGCGGTGGACACGGCCACGTTCGTTCTTCACCCGCAACCTGAAGACTACCTCGTCTTTCTTGGTCGCTTCACCGAAGCCAAAGGCGTACTGCAGGCGATCGACGTAGCCCGACGGACCGGCCTGCGTCTGGTGCTCGCGGCGGCGGCGAATGATTACTATGCAAACGTCATCGCGCCCATGGTCGACGGCCGGCAGGTCGTCTATGCCGGCGAGGTAGACCTAGCCGCGAAGGTGACCCTCCTCGGCGGGGCGCGAGCCCTGCTCTACCCCGTGCAATCGAGTGAACCCTTTGGTCTCGTCATCCCCGAGGCCATGGCATGCGGCACGCCCGTTGCCGCGCTTCGACGCGGTGCCGCCGGCGAGGTCGTCGATGACGGCGTCACCGGCGGGATTTTCGACTCACTCGACGCACTCGTGGACGGGCTCCCAAGCGTGCTGGCGCTCGACCGCAGCCGGGTACGGAGTCGCGCCGTGGAGCGCTTCGGTCCTGACCGCATGGTCGGAGCGCACGTCGAGGCCTACTCGCGACTGGCCACGGAGTGTCACGGCGCCGAACTCACCGCCTGACATGCCGACCCCCCCTCGACGATTTGAGCGGAACTTCCCTTCTGGCGGTATTCGCGCACCCGGCCGACGAGTCGCTGACGCTGACCTTTCCCACGCCCGAATACGAAGCCGAGTTCGGTGAGTGCCGCCGGTATCTGCCGGACCGCATCACCGTGGGGGCAGACCTGACCGGTCCGATCCTGCGTGAGGCCCTCGGGGCGGGATACAAGGAACTGCGGGACCGACGGGTCCTCATCGACGTGCCGGTCGGGTACTGTTCGTAGGTCGGCGAGGACAGGTCCCCGCTAGTGGACCTCGAGACGCGCCGCGACCGGGTAATGATCGGACGGGTAGCGGCCTCCGTCGTTGTGCAGGACCGTCTCGACAGAGCGGACTCCGATCGGACCCCCGACCAGAATCCAGTCGATCTGTTCGGTGTGTCCTTCAGCGGGGGGACCGAAGTCGCTCAGCGTCAACGCCGGACCCCGCCGCTCGTCGGCCACGACCCACGCGTCGTCGAGCCCATGGCGCGTGGCAACGCGCCAGAGGTCGCTCTCTTCCGCGACGTTGTTGAAGTCTCCCAGGACGATGACGGCGCTCCCCGCCGGCAACGCGCCGACCCGCTTCAGGATCAAGTTGATCGCATCGATCTGCCCCTGCCCTCGCCTCAGCGAGAGATGGGTATTGAAGACGTACACCGCCCGCCCGGCCGTCAGGTGATAAAACCTCGCCCAGGTGACGATGCGACCGCGATCTCGCCGCCGGCCGGCTCCGCTCGTAGGCACCGGCGGCCGGTCTGGTGTCTCGGTTAGCCAGAAGTTGTCCGACTCGATCGGCGCCAACTCGTCATGC
Source organism: Longimicrobiales bacterium (assembly GCA_965226625.1). Lineage (GTDB taxonomy): Bacteria > Gemmatimonadota > Gemmatimonadetes > Longimicrobiales > Gaopeijiaceae > UBA1138. The sequence continues at coordinate 154,384 of CBDDDK010000003.1, read as the reverse complement.
CGGTAGAAGATGGGGATGTGCTCACTGAGCCCCTGCCCCCCGTTGAGCCGGCGATCGATTCCCAGCCAGCGGTACTCGGGCAGCGCGGACGCCAGATACTCGATCTGCTCGGCTATCGCCTCCTGCATGCCGACCACCTGCGGCGCGAATCGACTGATGGTCTCCGCCACCAGCTCTTTGCGATACGGCCAAGCGTTGTCCCCGTCGCGGATATTCGATGTTCGGATGTTGAACGTCATGACATCGAGCTGGATCTGTGCTGCCGCGTGCCACGGGATGCCCGCCACGACGGACGCCGCAACGGCGGCACCGATGAGGTAACGGGCGAGCGTTCCCAGTGCGATGGCGTAGCGGTGTGCCAGGGCTACGTTGAGGCGTGTGGCGGAATCGAACATGGGCGGCAAGGTGCGTCGCGGGAGTGTGGGAGGGCAAGCGACTCCCGGCGTTCTGAAGCACGAGCCCAAGCGCGGTGATCCATCCGTGATACTAGCTCGACTTCTCGGTCGCGGAACCGCTTGCCTTGAAGACCCGGTACCGATACGCGACGAGCCCACGTTTCAAGCACTGGCGCAAGGCGTTGCCCCCCACGTGGCTTTCGAGCCTCGCACTCATCGCGGCAAGGGGCCGCGTGAGGGCGACGAGTAGGCCGAGCGCCCGATCGCGGGGGCGGTCGAGCTCGAGCCACGGCGTCAGATCCCGGTCCTCCACGAGCTTGAGCCCATGCTCGACCGCGAGAGCGTCCACGGCCTGCGGGCGCAGGAGCGAGCTGGCACGCCACCCCCGGCGGAACTCGCGGACCCAGCGATCTTCTCCCCCACCCGCGAGAAAGTCATCGCACAGGACCAGGTATCCATTCGCGGTAACGGCCTTGGCGATGTTGGCGACGAACGCTTCCGCATCCGCAGCCTGGATGAAGGACTCGATCCCGAAAGCGAGGTCCACCGGGGCGGGAAGGGGGTCTGAGCAGAAATCGAGCTCGAAGATTGTGGCCCGTCCGTCAAGTCGCTTGCGCGCGAGCTCCGCGTGAACCCCACTATTGGTGACGCCGAAGCCGGTCACCTCCGTCCCGCGGAGCACATGTTCCAGGCTCCCGCCGACGCCGCAGCCGAGGTCGAGTATGCGCCGCGCGCCGCTTTCCGCGATACGGGCCCGCAGGAGATCGTGCTCGAAGTGAAAGGCATCCTCTCGGCTGCCAACGCCCTCACCCCAAACCGCTCGATAAATGATGCCTTGCGAGCCGCCTTGTCCGTGGGCGAGAAAGCTCGCCGTATTCTGGTCGTAGTAGCGCGCCACGTCCGCGCTTTCAAATCTCACGAGGCAGGCGTTACGACTTGAAGGCAGATATTGAGCGCCGCTGACTCGGAGATGGAATGAGCCCTATCCCTGACTGTTGGACAGAGGCCAGGGCGTCTTCGATCGTCAACGATCACGCTCGATGCGATAACAACCTTCCAGGGCTGCGTTCAGGCGGGTGATCGCTTCACTCATGCGCTCAAGATGCGGCGCAGGTCAGCGAACCGCGAGCAGATCCACCCGGTTCGGAGCCATGCACCAGCGCCTTGCCGAGGCCTAGTGAGTTCGGCGTCGCCAAGCACGGCTATGTCGCTCGACGTTCGGGTTGGTTCAGCGACCGGACGGAGTGCTATCTGGCCGCCGGGCGACCGGCGCTCGTGCAGGACACCGGGACGGGTCCGATCCTGCGCGAGACCATCGGGGCGGGATACGAGGAACCGCGGGACCGACGCGTTCTCATCGACGCGCCGGTCGGGTGCTGCTAGTAGGTCGGCGGGGACAGGCCGCTAGTCGAACTCGAGACGCGCCGCGCCGCGCCGGGTAGCCGCTACCCCCTCGCGCCTCCTGCCTCCGTGGTCGAGACCACGATGTCCTCGAAGCCGTTCATGAAGCGGCCCATCTCCTCCTCGTTGCCGATCGAGACCCGGAGGTGGTCGAGCATGGGCGGGAAGTCACGCCCGACCGCGACCTGGTGGCGCTCGCGGAACGCCTGCCGGATCGGCGCGACCTCGGTGCGCATGTCGATGAAGATGAAGTTCGTCGTGGACGGGATGCACTCGTAGCCGAAGCTCGCGAGGTCGGCGACCGTCTGGTCGCGCCACCGCCTGTTGTGGACGAGGTACTTCTGCTGCGCAGCCAAGTCCTCCATCGCCGCCCCAGCCCCCCACTGGGCGAGCACGTTCACACTGCCCGTGCTATAGGGTCGCATCTCTCGGATCATGTCCGGGGGCGCGATCGCGTAGCCGATCCGCATCGCGGCAATGCCGAAGAGCTTCGAGAACGTGCGCGTGACGACGACCCGACGTCCCTCGTGCACGTACTTGAGAGACTCCTCGTACGCGGGATCCTCGACGAAGTGGTGGTACGCCTCGTCGATCAGGACGGGAACGTCGTACGGGATGTTGTCGAGCAGGTAGGCGACTTCGTCGCCTGTGACCGGCAGGCCGGTCGGGTTGTTAGGGTTGCACAGGTAGACGAGACCGATGTCGCGATAGTGCCGGTTGATCGTGTCCACGAACATCTGCATGTCCTGCCGGTGGTTATCGTCGAGCGGCAGGGCGATCACATCCGCGTCGATGCCGGTCGCGGTCTGGTACACGGTCGTATACGTGGGCTCTACGCCGACCACCTTCTTGTCATGTCCCAGATAGGTCAGTCCCACCGCCCTGAGGCTCTCACCGGAGCCGGCACCCAACAGTAGGTTCTCACGGCGCATGCCGAGATCGTTGGCGATACGCTCCATGATGTTGTTGTTCGGGAACCCGTAGCGCATCGAGTACCTGTAGGCGTGCGTCATCGCCTCGATCGTCGCCTCCGAGGGCCCAAACGGGTTCTCGTTGGACGAAAGGTGCGCGAGCGCGTCGTACTCCTCGGTGTTCTGCCACTGTGTTGGCGCCCAAGGGGGCGTCCAGTCCGGAACGAGGTGAATCCCCTTCGCGCGCGCGATTTCGGGGAAGGCGAGTGTGCCAACGGCTGCTGCTGCCGCCCCTCCAACGAAGCTCCTACGCGAGACGCTCTGCTTCCTCATGATCGTTCCCTCCGTTGGTGGAGCCAACCCGAGACCGTCGCGGCCACCCATGGTGTGCTGCCGGACCCTAGACACCTAGTGTCCGTGATCGGCGCTGGCTCCGCAAGCGCCATCGTGGCGCGCCGCGACACCGCGTCGGGGAATCGAGCATATCACGCTGGCGGCGAGGTCGGTTGGGCCCGGACTCGTGGGAGTAGGCCCCATTCGAACTCACTTGTTCGCCCCGTGGCGAAGGTACAGCACCGGTACCACGACCATGTTCAACGCAAGAGAGGTGAGGAGTCCGCCCAGAACCGACGACCGCCATCGGGCTCTGTATTTCGTTTCCCGGCTCTCCACCTGCCAGAGCGAGCGGCAACAGGGCGAGTCCTGCGGTCAGCGCCGTCATCATGATGGGGCTCACCGCGAGGACCCGGCCGACCAGCGCCAGCGGTAGGTTAACCATCACTAGGAGAGACTGTCGGACGGAATTGAACTCGACCAGAGCAGCAGGAATACGGCGGCCACTGAGAGTAGGCTCATGAGGCCGATCGTGCGTGAAGCCCCGGCAGCGGATTCGAATTGTCCTCCGTAATCTACGAAATAGCCTGCGGGCACATCGACCACTTCCTCGACTTGTTGGCGGAGATCCTCCACCACGCTTCCGACGTCGCGGCCGGCCACGTCCTCCGGACCTACTTCGCCGGCGGTAGGGGAAATTTCACACGGTGTGCCAGGTGAACGATTGACAGTAGTTTTGAAGTTCCTATCCGTGGGCGGTGGTCGAGAGCGGCGCCATAACGGGGCCACTCCCGGGTCAGGCGCTGCGGGGCGCGGGATACATCGCCACAGGGAGATGAGCAAGAGGTGAAAGCCACGAGCGCGAGGTCCGCGTACAGCTCGCTCGACAAGACCGTCGAGCTCTGCCGCGAGCGAGGTATCGTCATCCCGACGATCGCTCAGATGAAGGACCCGGCGAAGATCCCGGAATCGATCCGCGGCACCTTGGCCGACGTCGGACTGTGGGACCTGCACCCGGCGAACCTCTTTCGCATCTCGTGGAAGAACGAGCCGGTCGCCCACGGTGGCGGCTTCACGCAGGGCAACTGGATCGAGTTTCCCCCCGCGCTGACACGGGTTTCTGCGCGAATCTTCGGCCTGTGCGGTAAGTTCTTCCCGACCGGCTCTCACAAGGTCGGCGCCGCGTTCGGATGCCTCGCTCCGCGCCTCGTCTCCGGTGAGGTCGATCCGACGTCGCAGAAGTTCGTGTGGCCGAGCACGGGAAACTTTTGCCGCGGTGGAGCCTTCGTGAGCAGCCTGCTCGGGTGCGACGCAGTCGCGATCCTCCCCGAGGGGATGTCGGAGGAGCGCTTCGAGTGGCTGCGCTCGATCGGCGCCGAGATCGTCGCGACGCCCGGCACGGAGTCGAACGTCAAGGAGATCTACGACAAGTGCTGGGAGATCCGTCGCTCCCGACCCGACCACGTGATCCTCAATCAATTCGAGGAGCTCGGGAACGCGGTCTGGCACTACCACGTTACGGGGAGCCTGATCGAGGGCCTCTTCGAGCGCGTCGCCGAGTCGGGCGACCGGCTGGCTGCGTTCGTGTCGGCGAGCGGCAGCGCCGGAACGCTCGCGGCGGGCGACTACCTGCGGTCGGTCGGCACGGATCTGAAGGTCGTGGCGGTCGAGGCGCTTCAGTGCCCCACGCTCCTGAGGTGCGGCTTCGGGGAGCACCGCGTCGAAGGTATCGGGGACAAGCACGTCCCCTGGATCCACAACGTGCGCAATACCGACGTCGTGGTCGCGGTCGACGACGAGCACTGTCTGAGCTTGATGCGTCTCTTCAACGAGGCGACCGGCCGGGACTTGCTCGCGGCCGAGGGCGTGCCGCCCGAGACGATCGAGAGTCTGGACCAGCTCGGCATCTCGTCGATCTGCAACCTGGTCGCGTCGATCAAGGTCGCCCGGTACTTCGAGCTGGGGTCCGAGGACGTCCTGTTCACACCGCTCACCGATTCGATGGAGCTGTACGCCTCACGGCTCGACGAGCAGCGCACGCTCAGGGGTGCGTACACGGAGCGGGACGCGATCCACGACCACGCTCGCTTCCTCGAGGGAGTCGCCATCGACCACATGAGGGAGCTCGGATACTACGACCGGAAGGCGCTGCACAACCTCAAGTACTTCACGTGGGTCGAGCAGCAGGGGCGAACCGCCGACGAGCTGAACCGGCTCTGGCAGGAGGACTTCTGGACCGACGCGTTCGGTCGGGCCACCGAGTGGGATCGCCGGGTCGACGACTTCAACGAGCGCGTGGGCATCCTCTGAGCGCGCGATCCTCTGGCCGATGAGTAGCTCAGCAGGCCGAGGATCGGACCGCTCTCAGCAGTCGCCGACCGCTTCGATTCCGATCCTCCGGATCGCATATCAGACGATTCCGACCCACTCGCGTACCAGCCTCGTGGTCCCACTGAGGCTTCCCGCCCGAGGCACGACGAAGTTCAGGGATCGCACGCGTTCCACGGGCGGGACTGGGTACAAGTCGATCCGCTCGAAGTAACGGCAGAACTCACGGCGCGCCCTTCGCATGTGCCAACCCGAGGTGACCACCGCAACGTGGGTGGTCGACGTCACGCCGGGCAGCCGTAGCACCTCGGTTGGATGCTCTCTCGTGTTCCTCGCAAGCGGCTCCACCACGAGGAGAGAATCGGGCACGCCGTAGTCCGCAGCGTCTCGTGCCATCAGCTCCGCGGTAGACAGGTGGGGCGGATAGCCGTTTCCCGAGAGGACCATCCGGGCTTGGGTGTTCGACCGCCACTCGTTGACGCCGTGCAGAAGCCTCCGCGCGCTCGCCGTGTTCAGAACGTCTTCTTCGGGAGCGGTCGATGTGACGTAACTGCCTCCCAGAACGATGATGAACTCAGGGCTCCCTTCCGCGGCGCTGACGCGGTCCAGGCGAAGGGAGCGCTCGAGCAGGACCTCGACCATTGGCGTCGATGCGAGGCCGAGCAACAGGGTCAACCCGATCAGAATGTTCGCGATGCGCCGAGTGCCATCGTGCCGGGACCGCCGGTTGCCGCCGTGCTTGGACGGCCGCAGCAAGACAAAACCGATGAGGACGAACAACAGGTACCACGCCAGAGGACTCATTACGAGGTTCACCCTAGAGCGGTCTCCCTAGCGGTCTCCCGGTGCTCTTCGATGGCGTAGCGTTCTGTGTGCGCTGGCATGGGCTGCCCGATCACGGTGGATGAGACGTGGCACGATTCTGTGGCCGGACTGGCGAGATGACAACTCCGCCACCCCACGGTCGAGGACAAATCAGGGGGCCCGAGTGGGCGCGTCGTCCGCAGCCGGGTGCCCCGCACCAGTCACCCCATTTTTCGGCACGGCGCGTGCCCCCGGAGGCAATTCACTCTCGCATGCGCACGCATCGTGCACACGGACCCCTAGACCTCAAGCAGTGCATGAGTGACATATCACAAGTTGCTGTAGTAATTCGATTTATAAAGTAGGCACTGCCGGACTCAAACCAGCGAGACGGTGTTCGGTGGCAGCCGGGTGCCCCGCGTATGACGGCGACTGCGGGTGGTGATCTAACTCAGGACAGAGCTGCTTCGTAGAGCTCGATCAGCTTGCCCCAAGCCCGCTCGGCATCGACCTCATTGTAGATCGGCGTTCCCTGGGACGGCATGTCCGTGACGCACCAGCCGTGCTGGGCATCGGAATACACTTCGATCTCGGCAGCGACGCCCGCGTCGGCAAAAGTCTCTCGTAGTACGTCCTTGGCTTCGGGCTGTTGCGCGTCGTCATTGGAGGCGATGCCGAAATACATGCGTGCCTGGATGTTCGGTGCCAGCAGGTGCGGACTATTCGCGTTGGCGGTCACCAGTCCTCCGCCGTGGAAGGATGCGGCGGCGCCGATGCGATCCGGCTGGGCGGCGGCGGTCCTCACGATGAGCGGTCCCCCCATGCAGTAGCCCTGCGTGCCGATCTTCTTCGATGTATCCACCTGCGGTTGCGCGTCCAGAAACGGGATGTAGGCGGATGCGTCCCGTTCGGCCGCATCGGCCGCGGTTATCGAGCCCATCAACGGACCCAGCCTCGCCCGGTCCTCTTGATTCTGGAAGTCGAAGGAGGCGATGTCGTCGAACACAGGCGCCCTCTGGACTCGATAGAACGGGTTCGGCACCAGGACGGAGTACCCGTTCGCCGCCAGCCGCTTCGCCATGTCGCGAAACGATGGCCGCAGTCCGAACGCGTCTGGCCAGATCAATACACCTGGATGCGAACCGGTCCGCGGGTGAATATAGGCGACGTCGGCGATCCCATCGGGAGTCGTGATCTCGATGGTCTCTTCGACCACCTCGATGGCTTGTTCCGTGCAGCCCGTGCTGACTGCAACGCCCGCGGTCACCGAGAGAGCTACAAAGTCCCGGCGCGTCATCTCGCCAGGCTGGGAATCGCGTTTCGCGTGCTTGGCTGGATTGACCATGGTTACTCCCTCGGGGGTCAAAGATCGGAGGAAAGTATCGTCTTGGCGATTCATCGACCATCGCGGCGGGAGAGAATGCTACCTCAGATAGAAAGGCGGCACCCCAAGGTTGGGAGGTGGCCGCCCCTATCGATTCGACATCGGACGTAGCCGGGGCCTCTGAAACCGCTCGCCGGGAATGAACTTCCCGGATCCCGGTTCGGAGATTACCTCGCCATTGTCATACACCACCTCCCCACGACGAATCGTCGTCCTCGGAAAACTGGTGACCTCCCATCCGGCGTAGGTCGAGTAGCCGGCGCGTGAAAGCTGGTCCTCATCGCGAATCACCTGGGTCAGCGTGGGATCCCAGATCACGATATCCGCGTCCGAGCCTACCTGGATGGTTCCTTTGCGCGGGTACAGGCCGAACAACCTGGCCGCGTTCGTCGACGTCACCGCGACGAACTGCTCTAGGGTGATACGATCCTTCAAGACACCCTCCGAGAAGATCATCGGGAGATACTCCTGGAGGTTCGCCAGCCCCATTCATTTGTTGCCGAGGTCTTGGGTCGGATCGAGCTTCACCGCCTTCGGATAACCGCTGTGATCGGTGCCGATGGTGTGGACCGTCCCCTTGGCGATGCCCTCCCACAGCATGTCCTGGTCCCACTTGTCTCGGAGCGGCGGCCCCCCGATGTAGAGCCCGACATCTGGCCGTCGATATACGTCCTGCGTGAGGTGCAAGTACATGGGCCGTGTCTCGACGTATACCGGCAGACCGCGGGCCATAGCGTCTTCCGCGACTTTCTGAGCCCGTCCGGACGACATGTGCAGGATGTACATCGGAGACCCGGTCGCCTCGGCAATCGCCACCGCCCGTTGGACCGCCACCACTTCCGCGATGGCCGGCGCACTCTGGCTGAAGTTGTGTAGCGACCCGCGGCCTTCGGCCATGAGCCTCTCCTGCGCTTCTGCCAGGATCGCATAGTCCTCCGCATGAATCATGCTCAAGACCCCCGCCGCACCAGACGCCCGGAAGGTCTTGTACCACGCCAGCGAGTTGGCGTCGTACGACTCCCTGGCGAGGAAGTCCTCCCCCGTGCTGACGAAGCCCCGCTCAGCCAACGCGTTCAGCCGCTCCGGTGTAAACGGTGCCGGATCACCTCCGATGGTGATGTGAATGAAAAAGTCGGCCATGGCAGACTTCTCGATACCGCCGATGACGCGTTCTGCGTAGCCGGCGGCGTCTTCACCCGGCTGCATGGGGATGAAGTTGGAGATCGTGGTCACGCCGCCCGCGAACGCCGCGGCGGAACCGGTGAAGTAGTCGTCCTGGGGACGTAGGGGTCGCGGGGGGTCCGGCATCTCGGCATTGAGATGGGTGTGGGTATCGACCGCGCCCGGCATCAGGAGCATACCGCCCGCGTCGATCACGCGAGCGCCGGCAGCCGGCATGAGGTCAGGACCAATCTCGACGACTTGTTCGCCCCGAATCCTGACGTCCGCTTCAAGCCGGCCTTGCTCGGTCACGATCAGGCCGTTGCGCAGGATCAGCTCCGACTGCTGCCCCTCGGCATCGCCCCCTGGCATCAAGACGGTGCCCGCAATGCAGAAGAGGAGCCACCTCCAACCCATCCCTCTGCGAACGCTCTTCGACGTAACCATCTTCGAGGCTCCTTTCACCGTGGCGACGTGGACAGCCCAATACGGGGAGTTTGCCCGGTCTACCGACCTTACGCCACCAGAGCTTGAAAACGCGGATGGTCGCGGAGCGGGTCCCAGATAGGATCGAGGCGAAGCTGTGGAACCGACGAGGTCCTGACCGAGGGCGAGCCAGCCCCGGCGGCCCCAGCGCGAACGGGCCGATCACGAAGCGCGGGAGAGTCGGCCGGCATGGCCCCTCACCCGCGGCTAACGGCACAGCCGACCACGCAAGCGGACTTGGCGAACCACGGTTCCCATGGATACCGTGTCGCTATGCGTATCATCGGTGTGCTCGCGCTCATCGCGTTGCTGCCCATATCGGGAGCCGCGCAGAGGCTCAGTAGCCCCAGTCCTCACTATGGAGCGGGGTCGATCCCCAACGACCAGGTCAATGCCCATTGGGAGCTGAGCTTCGACAGGTTCACACCGAATGGGAAGGCGACCGATCCGGGGCTCTACAACGCGATTGACCGCACGATCGGGCTCAACTTCGTCAACTATTCATTCTCGGCGGCATCGGCGCGCTGGCCGGGCGTGATCTATCGCGGAACTGTCCAGCTCGGCTATGGGCACGACCAGCCCACCGAGACCTTACAGCGCAGATTGCACATCGCCGTCGACTCGCTGCCTATCGAGAGCATCAACCCCCGGAACAACGTCATCGATGCCGTCCTGAACCTCCAGACCGACCACTGGGCCGCGGTGGGCGCAAACGCACAGGTATTCGGGGGGGCAGGATTCGCGTTGGGCACACCAAACCAGGACGTGTAGCTCCACGCGGGAGGGCGCCTCTTCGGCGGTGGAGGTTGGCCGAGCGTGTCCAGCGTAGTGCGGGTCGGCTTTCCGTTCGGCGGTTCCGCATTCCCGGATTCCACGCTGACCGACGCCTACGGGGCGGTTCAGGTCGCTGTCCGGCTCCCCGTAAATACCTGGTTAGGCGGCTAGGCCGGCTGGCCGGACATCGTCAGCGGGTTCCACCGGGACACCGGTTTCTTCGCACACGAAGACGGCTCCGGCATCGGAGAGAGGCTGGGTTCGATCGCCCTACATTGGCCGAACGACGTCTTCGTCATCGAGCTTTGGAACGACTACTTCGGAGGCGAGTTCAAGGACAAGGGACCGACCGGTGGTGGACGGATCTACTTCCGCACGCCGAATTTCAGCCGCTTGCTCAGCTGGCTACCGTAGCGCCCGGAGGCGTGCCGGTCGCCACGGATTATCGCTCGTAATACGCAGGCTCCCCGGGCGGTGCTGTCAACTTGCTGGCGTAGTGCACCGCGAGGGCATGGACGAGCCAGCAGCATGGCGGTGAGTGAGCAGACCTGGTGTCAGTTCAGGCCTTCCGCTTGGGCTGAGTTTTGGAACGGGACAGCCTCCTCGTTCCGCTAGAATGTGGTGCTCCCCGGTCACTCGGCTCTATTGCGCCTCCATACAGCCGCGTATCTTGTGCGTTGACCGGTTGGACCCGTGCCGGAGGCGGACGTAACGCGGGCGCATCCGCTCCAGGCTCCGCTGAACGCACAAAGAAGCGCACTGCGACTACCTGGCTCGCCGTAGACCTGGGAGAAGAACCCTCATGGACCACTATCGGTGGAGGCGACGGGTTACGACGGGGGGCCTGTCGTGTCTCGGTATGGCGATCCTTCTGCAGGGAGCGTCGGGTCAGTCGGAGGCGAGTTTCGAGCCCGCGCAGCCCGAACTCTTCGCAGAGCCGGGAGCGGTTTCGATAGCATGGGGCGACTTCGACAACGACGGCGACCTGGACGTTTTTGTCGGAATGATGAGAGGCCAACCAAATCGCTTGTATCGGAACGACGATGGGACCTTCGTCGATGTCGCGGTCGAGGTCGGTGTCGCGGACTCGGAGGAGGGCCGGGGCGCGGCCTGGGGGGATTTCGACGCCGACGGCGACCTAGATATCTACGTGACCATTCTCCGGGGGACCGTGCCCAATCGCCTCTACCGAAATGACGGCGACGGCAAGCGGTTCACCGATGTCGCCTTGGATGCTGGGGTCGCTCTGTCCTCTGACGCGGGGGATCCGCCGCTCACTCTCTATTGGGGTGGCAGATGGGTCGACTTCGACAACGATGGCGACCTGGACCTCTACGTCACGAACCGCAATGGTCCGAACCCTCTGTTCAGAAACGACGGTGGGAAGTTCACTGAGATCGAGGTCGGTGTGGGCGACCCCCGCAAGACGATCGGGACCACGTGGTTTGACTACGATCTCGATGGCGATCTGGACCTGTTCACCGGCAACCAGAATGGAGACACGAATGGAGCCTATCGGAACGACGACGGTCTCTTCGTCGACGTGGCACGCGAGCTGGGGCTGGAACAGGCGGGACGCGAGCCGACGATAGGCACGGTCAGCGTGGCTACGATCGACTACGATCGTGACGGGGACCTGGATGTATTCTATGCGAACTACGGCCCGAATCAGCTATTCCGAAACGATGGAGACGGCAGGTTCGTCGACGTCGCTCCCGAGCTGGGCATCGCAGGAGACTTTCACTCTGTGGGAGTGACGTGGGGCGATTACGACAACGACGGTTGGCCCGATCTGTACGTGACCAACTACCTGAGGAACGTCTTGAATTATCGCGACTACCTGTTTCGCAACGTCGGAGGCGAGTTCACGGATGTCACCCCCGCGAACGTGCTAGAGAACGACGGGGATCACAGCGTGCAGTGGGCGGACTTTGATCGGGACGGCGACCTCGATCTACACCTCGCGAGCAATCACCCGGAGGGAACCCACTATTTGTTCCGGAACAGAATGGCGCCGGAAGCCGCGCGGCGCTCGCTGCAGGTGGCCGTCGTCGACAACACGAGCAGCCATACGCGCGCGGGATCCGAGGTCCGGGTCTTTGCCCAGGGCACCTCGAGATTGTTGGGAACCCGGGTGGTCGATACCGGAACGGGCTACAACTCTCAGAACGCGATGCCGGTCCACTTCGGCCTTCCCGACGGGGAGCCAGTCGACGTCGAGCTCACGGCAATGACCCCGGGAGGGCGCAGGGTCACCCTGATTCCCAACGTCGATCCCGCGGAGTATCGAGGCCGGTGGCTCACCATCAAGGTCGAGCCGAGCACTGGGCAGGTGGTTAGGTGAGGGACATTCTCGATGGGAGGCGATGCGGCCTTCACTGACCTCCGAACGGGATGCAAGCTGCGAATCCGATGCCATCACTGAATGTGGGCCTCAATGAGACGCTTTCAGCCCACCGCGAGGAGCCGAGCGTTTCCTAGCCAAGATCAAGGACCAGGATCACCACATACATCATCCTACGCATGAACGCATGTGTGTTGGGCCGGTGCTCGCTGGGAGCCTCCGTCGTCCTGGCCGTCGTCCTGGCCGCCACTCCGGGGGCCGCGCAGGAGAAGTCCGCCGACCCGTCCGCTGCCACCGGCGGCCTCGCCCTCCCGGAGCCTCCCGCCACCGCGGCCCGGAACGACGAGGGCGAAATAACCATCCGGGCCGTGCGCCTGGAGGAGCCCCTGGAGTTGGACGGGGTCCTGGACGAAGCGGTGTACGGGAGGCTAGAGCCGGCCTCGGGGTTCATCCAGCAGGACCCGGACAACGGCGCTCCGGCCACGGAAGACACCCAGGTCTGGATCTACTACGACGACCGGAACGTCTACGTGGCCGTCCGCGCCCTGGACAGCCGGCCGGAGCGGATGGTGGCCAACGAGATGCGCCGGGACAACCGGAACATCTGGAGGAACGACAACATCATCGTCGCCCTCGACACCTTTCTCGACCGCCGGAGCGCCTTCTTCTTCCAGACCAACCCCCTGGGCGGGATGCGGGACGCCCTGATCCTGGACGAGACCACCACCAACTACGACTGGAACACGATCTGGGACGTCCGGACCCAGAGGGTGGACGAGGGGTGGACCGCGGAGATGGCGATCCCCTTCGAGTCCCTCCGCTACGCCCCGGGGCGGGAACAGGTGTGGGGGATCAACGTGCTCCGGGTGGTGCGGTCCAAGAACGAGTTCAGCCTGCTGTCGCCCGTGCCCCGCTCATTCAACCAGAACGGTATCTTCCGGCTGGCCTCGGGCGCGACCCTGGTGGGCCTGGAGGCTCCCAGCGCCTCCCACGACCTGGAGGTCCGGCCGTACGCCATCTCGACCCTCCGAACCGACCGGCCCACCGGCATCTCCCGGGAGCTGAACGCCGACGGCGGCCTGGACGCGAGCTACGGCATCACCAACAGCATGACCCTCGACCTCACCTACAACACGGACTTCGCCCAGGTCGAGATCGACGAGCAGCAGGTCAACCTCAGTCGCTTCAGCCTGCTCTTTCCCGAGAAGCGGGACTTCCTCCTGGAGGGGCAGAGCGTGTTCGACTTCGTGGGCGCCCCCGGCGGGGGCGGGCCCAACCGGAGCGGCCCCGACCCCACACCCATCCTCTTCTACAGCCGCCGCATCGGCTTCGCCTCCGGGGGGCCGGTCCGCATCGAGGGCGGCGGCCGGCTCATGGGGCGGGAGGGTCCTGTGTCCACGGGGGTGCTGAACATGCAGACGGACGAAGGTAAGGGCGCTGGCGCCCCGGGAACGAACTTCACCGTGGCCCGGGTCAAGTCCGACGTCTTCGAGCGGGGCAGGATCGGTGCTCTGGCGACCTACCGGCGGCCGTCTCGGGATGGCGACGGCTCCAACCTGGCCTGGGGCGCGGACTTTGACGTCTCCCCCGTCCAGGACCTCTGGCTCACGAGCTACTACGCCCGGACCCGGGGCCCGGCGGAGGCATCCGACGGGGAAAGCTACTTGGCTCGGGTCAATTACGACGCCGACCGGTACGGGCTCCGCCTGGAGCGGCTCAAGGTGGACGAACGGTTCGATCCCGGAGTGGGCCTCCTTCGGCGGAGCGGCTTCCTCCGCACCTACGTTCAAGGGCGGATCAGCCGGCGGCCCGAGTCATTGCCCAGGGTGCGGCGGGTGAACCTGGAGGTGGGCCTGGACCACTACGTGAACGAGGCCGACGTCCTGGAGACCCAGCAGGAACAGGCGAGCCTCCAGTTGGAGTTCCAGAGCGGCGACGTCCTGTCGGTGGACTATTCCCGGAACTTCGAGTTCCTGCAGGAGCCGTTCGCCGTGGCCGGCGGCCGACTCGTGGCCCCGGGCCGCTACCGCTTCCACGAGGTGTCGGCCCGCTTCGAGGCGAGCTCCCACCGGTGGGTGAGCGGCAACGTCAACGCCAGCCACGGGAGCTTCTACGGGGGACGCCGCACCCAGCTCGGCTACAACGGACGGGTGGAGTTCGGCCCGCGGTTCAGCGTCGAGCCCCGCATCTCCCTGGACTGGGTGACGCTGGAGGACGAAAGCTTCCGGGTCACCCTCCTGGGAGCCCGGCCCACGCTGACCCTCACGCCCCGCAACTTCCTCAGCGCCCTCGTGCAGTACAACTCCAGCACCGAGGCCGTGGAGACCAACGTCCGGTGGCGGTGGGAGCTCCAGCCGGGAACGATCTTGTACGTGGTGTACACCGACGCCCGGGACACGGGGGGCGTGGGGGACGCCGGGGACCAGAGGGGCCGGGACGAGTTCACCGGGGTGCTCAACCGCTCCCTCGCAGTCAAGTTCACTAGGGTGTTTCGGTTCTGAAGGGGTGGCCGGCGTAGCCGCTCAGCCCGCTACAACGGAGGTGGGCAAGAAGGCTGACGCCGCTTGCCCCCTTCTCCTCTCGCGCACATCCTGCGGCATGACCTCTGAGCAACCCTGTAGCATCCACTCAGGAGGGCATATGCAGAACGATCGCTGTCAGTGAGGGGGTTCTACGGAAAGGTGCTCGACAAGGCGTCAACGGGCGGGCATACGTACTGGGTTTCGTTTACGTCGATGCCGCCTGACATCTCGGCGTACTTCCAGGCATGCAGACAATACGCTGCGGTAAGGAGCAGCGGTGGGTCTAGTGGATAGCGTGGCGAGTAACGACCTGGCTGAAGGGCGAGCTAGTAGAGCCGTTCCAGCGTAAATGGGGGACGAGCACAGTATCGGAGCCGAGCCCGGCTTGCCGCTCCTAGAGGGGCACCGGATAATACAGCCACCCGTACCGGAGGAGATTGCCTTGCCTACGTCGGTTTCCCAGCCTCGACCCACGACCCTTGCCAGCGTCATTGGTTTCCTGACTCCCCCGTGTGTCGCCGGAGCGCCGCCCCTCCGGCGCTCGAATAGCTCCACGCGACGACGCCTGCTCGCGGGGGCTTTGTTGGCGGGACTCGGGTGCGGTTGCGGCGACCCGGGCTCAGGGACCAGTGGTGCGGTCGACGCGCGCCCGGGCGAGCTCATCATGGCGTGGCCCGCCAGCCTTGAACCCGCCTCGCTGGACGGCCATGTGGAGCCCTTTCACACCGCCTGGCTGATCGACTATCTGATCGCCGATCCTCTGCTGATTCTCGGCCCGGACGGTGGGTACTACCCCGCGCTCGCCACCGCCTGGACATCGTCTCCGGGGGCGGACGTGTGGACGTTCACGTTGCGTAGCGACGTCGTGTTCCAGGACGACACGCCGTTCAACGCCGAGGCTGTCAAGTACAACATCGAGCGCATCCTCGCGCCGGAGACCAGGTCGGGGGAGATGGCGGCCCACGTCGGCCCCGTGCAACGCATCGAGATCGTGGACGACACCACCGTCACCCTGCATTACGACGTTCCGTGGGTCACCGTCCTCGACGCATTCCGGCGCATTCCCATATGGTCGCCGACCGCAGCCGCGCGGTGGGGGCTCGAAGAGTTCGACCGTCACCTGGTCGGAGCAGGACCCTTCACGCTCGAGGAATGGGTCCCGAACGATCACGTCACCGTAGAACGGTGGGAGGGCTACGGCGGGTGGAACTGGATCAGTGAGGAGCCGGGCCCGGCGAAGCTGAGCCGCGTGACCATTCGATTCATCGGCGAGGAAACGGTACTGGGCAGCGTGGTGAAGACAAAAAACGCCCACATCGCCATGAATCTCCCCACCGCCTACCTGGACGACTATCGGGATCAGCCCGGGTACAGCCTCGTCACCGGCTACCAGGCTGGCACGGGGCGTTCCATGGTGATGAACCTGAGGAGGCCGCCACTCGACGATCTGGCGTTCAGGCAAGCTTTGCTTCTCGGGACCGATCAGTCCGCGATCAACGATCTGCTGTTCGACGGCCACTACCTGGTCTCCGACGGGCCGCTCAACACCGTTCATCCCTGCTACTGGGAGGGCAACGCCGAGTACTACGCACACGATCCCGAGGCGGCGAGGAAGTTGCTCGACCAGTTGGGATACGAGGACCGTGACGGGAACGGCATGCGAGAGGCGTACGGAGTGGCCGGAGTTACCGACGGGACGCCGCTCTCACTGCGCTGGACGGTTCTCGACCAGGAAGAGGTCGGAGAGGCGGTGCAGCTGCAGTGGCGATCATTAGGAATCGGCCTAGTCATCGAGAAGGTGCCGGGGCCGGTTCAGTTGGGCCTCGTCAACAACCGTGACTTCGATCTCATCTACGAACGTCAGCGCAGTCCAGATCCCATGTTGCTGGACATGATGTGGAACTCGGCTAATGACGTCGTGGGCGGATGGGCCTGGACCGGTTTTGTCGACGAGGACCTCGACCGGGTCGTCGGGCGGTTGCGCACCACCCCGGAGCAGGACGTCAGATGTCGTCTGGCGCACGACGCCCAACGGATCATCATGGACAATGCGTTGATGTTGCCCACGCTCAGCGAGCCCATCTTCTATGCGGTCGCGGCCGAGGTCGAGGGCTTTCAGCTCATGTCCGAGGGTCAGTTCTTCTTCCTTCATAGCACGTACCTCTCCAACTAAAGGACGACCGGCTCCGGAATGCTCGTTCGATACATCCTGAGTCGCATCGCGCAGCTGGGCGTGGTGTTGTTCCTCGTGTCGCTGATCATCTTCTCGATCATGCACGCTCTGCCCGGTGACCCCGTGCAGCTCATGCTGTCGGGCGCCGAAAGCGGATCCGTTACGCCCGAGAGACAAGAGGAGTTGCGCGCGCTGCTGGGTTTGAACGACCCACTACCCGTCCAGTATTTCCGCTTCCTACGAGGCGCCGTGACCGGCGACCTCGGCACGTCCGTCCGCCTGCGATCGCCCGTGCTCGATCTCATTGTCAACCGCCTCGGATCGACGTTGGCGCTCAGTCTCGGAGGCATCCTCTTCGCGATCGTCATCGGCGTGAGCGCTGGTATGCTTGCCGCGCTCCGGCAAGGCACGTGGATCGATACGCTCAGCATGTTCCTTGCCTACCTAGGCGTCTCGATGCCGCTGTTCTGGCTCGGACTGCTCCTGATCCTGGTGTTCTCCCTACAACTGGGGTGGTTTCCACCTGCGGGGCAGGAGGGAGTGCGCTCCCTGGTACTGCCCAGCCTATCGCTCGGACTGATCTCGGCGGGCGTCATCGCGCGGCTGACCAGGGCATCGCTCGTGGAAGTACTGGTCGAAGACTACATGCGCACCGCTCGAGCCAAGGGGCTGCCCAAGCGCATCATCTACTTTCGTCACGCGTTGCGAAACGCGTTCTTGCCCGTCCTGACAATCCTGGGTCTTCAGTTCGGGGCGATGCTCGCGGGTGCCGTCGTGACGGAGACGGTGTTCAGCAGACCAGGTCTCGGTCGCCTGGTCGTGAGTGCCATCCTCTGGCAGGACTATCCGCTCGTTCAGGGCATCGTGCTCTTCATGGCCGCGATGTACGTCGTAGTGAACCTCTTGGTTGACATCGTCGCGGCGTGTATGGACCCTCGCATTCGTGAGGGATTGTCGTGATGGCCGACGGGGCAGCCCCCCGGTCCCTCGTGACGCCCACCCTCGTGCTCGGCTCGGCGGTTCTCCTCGCATGGTTCGTCGTGGCCACGTTCGCGCGGTATGTAGCGCCTCACGACCCTCTCGCGAGTGTGGCCGGCGCGCGCCTCGCCCCGTCTCTGGAGCACTGGTTCGGAACCGACCGCTTGGGACGGGATGTGCTGAGCCGGGTTATCTTCGGCGCCCGCGTGTCTCTCGTGCTCGGGTTCATCAGCGTTGCGATCGGTTCGGTCGTGGGCACGGCGCTGGGCCTCGCGTCCGGCTACTACAGGGGCGTCGTGGATACGGTGCTGATGAGAGCCGTGGACGCCATGTTGGCGCTGCCGGGTATCCTGCTGGCCCTCGTGGTCATCGCCGCGCTGGGCCCCGACATCACCAACGCGATGATCGCGGTGGGCGTGTCTACAATCCCCCGGTACGCTCGGCTGGTTCGCGGAACCGTGCTCTCGCTGCGTGACCAACCGTACATCGACGCGGCGCGGCTATTGGGTATGCGAGACGTCAAGATCATCCTCCGGCACATATTGCCCAATGCTGCCGTTCCGCTGCTCGTGCTTTCGACACTCGAGTTCGGGAATGCCATCTCGGTGGGCGCCGGTCTGAGCTTCCTAGGACTCGGTGCACAAGCGCCGAGCCCGGAATGGGGCCTGATGGCCGCGGTGGGACGCGACGTTCTGGGAAGGGCCTGGTGGATCTCGACCTTTCCCGGTGTCGCGATCTTCACGGTCGTCATGGCTACGAACCTGCTGGGGGACAGCCTCCAGAGGATTCTCGACCCCCGCCTTCGCTCGAGGTGAAGACAGCAATTGCGCCCATCACACTTTGCCTGCACTGCCAAGCGGATCCATGATGGCTGAAGCCCACTCGTCGCGGCACCCGAGGGAATGACTCGATGACCACCGCTAACGACCCACTCGTAGGCATTCAGATCGGACCGATCAGCTTTGTCGACGAGGGCGTCGACCAGGTCCTGGACACGCTCCAGGAGCGCGCGGGCGTGAACGCACTGCTCCTGGGAACCGTGAGCTGGCTGAGCCTGAAGATCGGGCGCAGCATCTCGTGGCAGATCGACGGCTGGCCCGACCACGGTATTCCCGAACCAGGGGACGTGCAGGGAGGATCGTACCTGAAGTTCAGGCCGGAGTACTACCGTAACACACCCATCACCAACTTCCGCGCACCGGATGCGGGGATGGAGGGGAAGGACATCCTCGAGATGGTGATCCCCGGTGCACGGGCACGGGGCATGAAGGTGATGCCGGAGCTCATGGAGCCGCTGTTCAAGTATACAGGACACGGGTCGGCCAACACCGTCCCGATCCCGAACCTGCCGCAGTGTCTCGAAGTGGATCACCTGGGACGAATCAGCTCCGAGCCCTGCCTGGAGAATCCCGGGTACCGGAGCTGGTGGCACGCCCTCATCGAGGACCACTGCCGCAACTACGACATCGATGGCATCATGTGGTGCAACGAGCGCACGAGTCCACTGGACCGGTTGATCACCGGGCAGGCCCCGACATGCTTTTGCAAGTTCTGCATCGCTTCGCTCAGGGCAGCCGACGTCGATCCCGAAGCCACCCGCCGCGCTTGCCGTGCGCTCCACCAGTACTTTCGACGGGCTCGTGAAGGTGAAGTCCTCGGTGACGGAGCGCTGGTGGAGTTCCTTCGCGTTCTACTGGAGCACCCCGAGATCCTCCTGCTCGAACGGCATTGGGTGCGTCGCAACAAAGACCTGGACCGGGAGCTGCACGGGATCACGAAGTATTGCGATCCCAAGCTCGAGTTCGGGCTGAACGTCTGGAACCGGAATCATTTCAATCCCTTCCGAAAGGCCCAGTGGCCGTGGGCCGAGGTCGTGGACTATGCCGACTGGGTGAAGCCGATCACGTACCAACACCAGGCAGGGCAGATCTATGTGAAGGAGATGACGGCTTTCCACGAAGGCCTACTGCGCGACTTCACGCCGCAGGAGCTCACGCCCGTGATGTACAAGGTCCTGGGCCTGGACGAGGCCCCCTGGAACGACCTCGTCTCCCAGGGCCTGGCTCCGTCCAGCTACGTCGGGGGGCAGTGCAAAGCGACAGTTCAGGCGCTGGACGGCAAGCTGCCCGTTTACATGGGTGTGGGTGTGGACGCCCCGCGCGTGCACGTGGACCAGGCCCGGTGCACGCCGGAGATCGTGTACGAAAGCGTGAAGGCAACGTTCGAGGCGGGAGGCGCAGGAGTCATTTATTCTCCCAACTACGCGAGCATGAACCTGAGCAACCTGGATGGGGCCCGACGGGCGCTGACCGAGTTGGGAATGCGATGAGCGAGAACGGCGTCAGGCGGGCCTTCGTCGCGGACCCCGAGATACACGCCTCGATACTGGAGAGCCTGGCCTCGGCCGAGCACCCTCTGAGGCTCTCCGAGTCTCCGGTGGGTGCCGCGGTCCTGATCACGCAGTCCCGGGACCTGGACGCCGCGCTGCTCGAGGAAGCGGGGCAGACGCTCGAAGCCGTCGTCCTGCTCGAGCCGGCAGAGGCGTCGATCGCAGAAACCTCCGTACCGATTCATCGACTCGAGAACGCATCACTGACGGGCGTCGCCGAACACACCGTCCTCCTGATGTTGGCTCTCGGCAAACAACTGCCCTGGGTCCTGGAGCAGACGAGGCAGCGGGCGTGGACCTCGGAAACCGCCGAGCCCCGCCTGACCAGCCAACGAGACTACGCCTACAACTGGGTCGGCCTCGAGGGCTTCGGCACGTTGGCGGGCCGAACGATCGGACTCGTGGGGCTGGGCACGATCGGGACCGCTACCGCCAAAATGCTGCGCGGCTTTTCGACCAACGTCTTGTACCACAAGCCCACCCGTCTGGCGCGCCAACGGGAGTTGGAGCTGAATGTGCGCTGGGTCGATCTGGATACGCTGCTCACAGAGAGTGACTACGTCTCACTGCATCACCGGTTCGTAGAGGGCGCTGAGGCTGTCGAAGGCAACGACGAGCAGTTCGCTCGACGGCAATTCGAGCTCATGAAGCCAACCGCGTTCTTCGTCAATACGGCCCGGGGCCGACTTGTCGACGAGGACGCTCTGTGCGACGCGATCGAGTCAGGGCAGATCGCCGGCGCCGCGCTCGACGTCTTTCGGTACGAGCCGCTCCCCGCGGACCATCGTTTTTTCGACTTGCCGCGGGAGCGCATGATTATCACTCCTCACCTCGCGGGTGTCCCGATGCGTGAGGCCGCGGACACCGTCGTGAGGCAGATCGCGGGCCTCCTGGACCCGACTCGAAAAGCGGAGAATAACGCCGACCATGCCTGAAGCACCTGCCTGGAAGTTTCGCAAGCTGCTGCAAGAGCTTTCACCGCGACGACCCGTGCATGCCATCCTCGCCGGCCGGGTGCTCACCGGCGTCGGCACGGAGCTGATCGAGGACGGCTACGTGCGCATCGAAGACGGATCCATCACTGCCGTGGGCTCGAGCCCTGACCGGTCTTCCCCAGACGGCGACGGGGTCCAGCTGATCGAGACGGGGGGCACTATCCTTCCCGGGCTCATCAACAGTCATGCCCATCTGGCTTGGGACGGCATCCACGGTCTGGCCGCTCAATCGCTGGACGATCCGCCGGAGATCAGCGCTTACAAGAGCGCCGGCAACATGCTCGTGTGTTTGCGGGCGGGCATCACCACGCTTCGTGATCTGGGCATGAACAAGAGCAATGCCTTCGCCAAGCAGGCCGTGGAACAGGGCATTGTCCCGGGCCCGCGGCTTCTGATCTGCGGTGAGGCCATCACGCAGACGGGCGGCCACACCTACTGGTGCTGCCGAGAGGCCACGGGCACCGACGAAATGCGCCGGGCCGTGCGCGAACAGGTGCAGCACGGAGCGGACCTCATCAAGATCATGATGTGCCACGATATGCTCGAGTTCACCGATGAGGAGCTGCATGCGTTGGTCGACGAATCGCACCGGCAGAACCGGCCCATCACGGCGCATGCGACGTTCGACGCGGCCATCGCTCGGGCAGCGGAGTTCGGCATCGACATGATCGAGCACGGGGGAAGCATGTCCGACGAGACCATCGAACTGTTGGTCGGCAGGGACGTGCCGATCGTCACCACCTTCTCACCGATCGTCATGCAGTCCCGGCCCGAGGTGGCCCGCCGCTACGACATTCCGGAGTGGAAGATCGCGGAACGTCAGGCGGCCGTCGCCGACAAGAGTCGCTACGACGGACTGGTGAGGGCGGCTCGCGCCGGAGTGCGCATCGTCTTCGGCACGGATGCGGGTAGCCCTGCGGTTGGTCACGAAACGGTCGTGCCGGAGATGGAGTTCATGGTGTCGGTGGGCGTAGTGAAGGACGAGCACGCCGCCATCATGAGCGCCACGAGGGAAGCGGCCGTCGTGAACGCCATAGATGATGTCGTCGGGACGGTGGAGGTAGGGAAGGAGGCGGACTTGATCGTCGTGGACGGAAATCCCGTCGACGATCTCGATGCGCTCGCGCGCGTTCAGATGACCTTCGTCCGGGGAAGCCTCATGTACAGCAAGGGCCCACTGACGTGAACGCCACCGCGAGCGCGAGCCACCTCGCGAAACGGGCTGTGTCGGTCGAATCCAGCATACGCACACGCATGCTGCTCCTGGCCCGGGAGATGGACGATGTCGTCACCCTCGGGCGAGGGGACCCCGACTTCGACACCCCACCGGACATCGTGCAGGCAGGGGTCCGGGCGCTCGAGTCCGGAGATACCCACTACACCGCTCCGCCGGGGCTGCCTGAACTGCGCGAAGCGATCTCCGCCAAGCTCCAGCGCGATAACGGCCTGAGCTATGAGAGCGACCAGATCATCGTCACCAACGGCTGCCAGGAAGCCCTGCTGATCGCGATCATGGCGCTGGTCGACCCGGGCGACGAGGTGATTCTGCAGGCTCCGCGTTTCAACGCCTTCGACTGCATGGTGAACCTCGCGGGCGGGCGGATCGTGGACGTGCCGACCCGCGAGGTGGATGACTTCGCTCTCAAGGCCGACGCCATTCGGCAGGTCGTTACGGATCGCAGCAAGCTCCTGGTGGTCGCCAACCCCAACAACCCCACGGGTGCCCTCACCGGGCGTGACGATTTGCTGGAGATCGCCGAGCTGGCCGACGAGACCGGACTTCTGGTGATCTCCGACGAGATCTACGAGAAGCTCGTTTTCGACGGGATGCAGCACCACAGCATGGCCGGAATGGCTTCGCTCTACGAGCGTACGGTAACGGTCAACGGCTTCTCCAAGGCCTACGCGATGACCGGATGGCGCGTGGGATACCTCGCCGCTCCGCACTGGTTCATGGAGCCCGCGATCGAGATCAAGCACACCCTGAGCATTTGCACACCGCCTGCGCTACAGCGGGGAGCCCTCGCTGCTCTCGAGCAGGGAGACGCGGCCGTCGCCGGTATGCTCGAGCGGTATCAACAGCGGCTGGAACTCATCCTGACCGGACTCGACGGATTGGGAATCACGTACGGCCGTCCCGGGGGAGGTATGTACGTCTACGCCAACATCTCCAGCACGGGCATGGACGCAGAGACGTTCTGTTACGAGCTGCTTCGCCAGGAGCAGGTCATGATCTTCCCCGGCACGATGTTCGCCGACCCGGCCAACCAGCACGTCCGCATCACGCTTCTGTCGCCGCGGTCGTCGATTGCGGAAGCGCTAGCCCGCATGGCGAGGTTCATCGGCTGCCTATGAGCGCTGAGAAGCGCCTCAGGCTCGTACTGGTTGGGGCGGGAACGAGGGGGCGTACCTGGGCGGGTGTGCTTGCCGAGACGCCGGAAGTCGAACTGGTGGGGATAGTCGACCGGGATGAGTCGCGCGCCCGGGACGCGGCGTCCGGGCAGAGCCATCAGGCTGCCTGGGACACCGACTTCGCGTCCGCGCTCGACAGCCACCGGCCGGAGGCGGTGATCATCGCAACACCGCCGGATAGCCACCACGCGCTCGTCCTTCAGGCTCTGTCCCAGGGCGCGCATGTGCTGTGCGAGAAGCCGCTGTCCGAGTCCATTGCCGAGGTCGTCGAGATGGTAGCCCGAGCGAAGGACCGCGGGCTCCACCTCGTGGTGGGCATGAACTTCCGTTACCTGTCGTCGTCGCAGCGGATTCGGCACTACGCCACGACGGGTGAGTTGGGAGCGCTGAGCCACGCGCAGTTCAGCTACATAAGGCATCGCGACGGTAATCGGGCCGACCTCAACGACTACCCCATGCAGATGCCCTATCCTCTGCTGCTGGAGCAGACCATCCACCACCTCGATCTGCTCCGGTATTGCTACGACACCGAAGTGGAGAGCTTGGTGGCCGAATCCTGGAGACCGCCGTGGAGCAGTTACGAGGGTGACTGCTGCGCCTCGATTCTGTTGCGGATGGAGAACGGCGCGCGAGTGAACTACCTCGGTACCTGGACGGGCAGCTGGAACCGGATGTGCTTCTCGTGGCGAAGTGAGTTCGAGGCGGGCGCGCTGGTCCAGCGGCGCCAGTTCGACGATCTGGTTCGCATCGGCTTCCGCCCCGAGCTGGCACGGTCGGGCTCTCGCTTCAAGACGTCGGCCGAAGCGGAGCCGACGATCGCGGAGCAGCTCGAGCCGTGCACCCCCTTCGTGGACGACAGTAGGTTGCTGCTCCGGGAATTCATGGGCGCCGCTCGAGGGGAGGTGGAGCCCGCTACCACTGGACGCGACCACCTCAAGAGTCTGGGCCTGGTGCAAGCCTGCATCGAGTCGATCGAAACGGGCCAGTGGGTAGATGTCGCGCGCTTCTATGGGACCCTGGGCATCCCGCCCGAGATGCTTTCTGCGGTGACCGCCTCGTGACCGTGCACGAGGGGAAGCCCACTGGCTCCGAGTCTCCGGGTCCTGAGCCCCCCGGTCCTGAGTCCCGCGTGCTGTTGCGGGTGAGGGAGCTTCACACACGCTTCCTGACCACCCGCGGTCCTGTGTACGCGGTCAACGGTGTCAGCTTCTCACTCCGGCGGGGCGAGAGCCTGGCGCTCGTAGGCGAGAGCGGCTGCGGAAAATCCGCCACGGTGCTGTCGCTGCTCGGACTCTTGCCCGCACGAAGCGCGAGTGTGACCGCTCAGGAGGTGAGCTTTGGGCAACACGACCTCCTGTCCGTCAACGAGCAGGTCATGCAGAGGATTCGCGGGGTGGAGATCGGGATGATCTTTCAGGACCCGCGAGGCTCTCTCAACCCGGTGCTGACCGTTGGGCGCCAGCTCACGGAGAGCCTGGAGGTCCATATGGGGCTCCGTTCCGGGCAAGCCCGCACGAGCGCGATTGAGCTGTTGCGCTCAGTCGGCGTTCCGGACCCCGAGGCGCGACTGGATGACTATCCCCACCAGTTCTCGGGAGGCATGTGTCAGCGCGTCATGATTGCCATGGCTTTGGGCTGCACTCCGAGCCTGCTCATCGCGGACGAGCCCACGACGGCGCTGGACGTGACGATCCAGGCGCAGATCGTCGAGCTCATCGCAGCCCATCGAGCCGAGCACGACATGGCCATGATCTGGATCAGCCACGACCTGAGCGTGGTCGCCCAGATCGCCGACAGGGTGGCGGTCATGTACGCTGGGTTGATCGTGGAGTATGCGCCGGCGCGTGAAATCTTCGGCTCTCCACGACACCCCTACACGCGAGGACTGCTCGCCTCCGTTCCCACCCTGGAGGACCCCAAAGCCGACAGCCTATCGGCGATCCCCGGACAGCCACCCGACATGTCGAAGCAGCCAGTGGGTTGTGCGTTCGCCGATCGCTGCCCCCATGCGTTCGAGCGCTGCCGAACGGAGGCGCCAGCGCTGTCACCAGTTGGGCCGGATGCGTATGTCGCCTGCTGGTGGGACGCCGAGGCGGACCGCAGGCGGGAGGCCGTATAGTGTCGCATCTACTCGAGGTGGCCGGACTCGAGAAGCATTTCCCAGTCCGTCGGGGGTTCTGGCAGCGATCCGTCGGCGTAGTGCGGGCGGTGGATGGCGTGACGTTCGGGGTGCCGCGCCGGCAAACGCTCGGCCTGGTCGGAGAGAGCGGCTGCGGAAAGACCACGACGGCGCGGACGATCGTGCGGCTGGCCGAGCCTACCGGCGGCCGGGTCGTATTCGATGGTGTGGAGCTCGGCGAGGCCAGCCCCCGGGAGTTGCGCACCTTGCGACCCCGGATGCAGATGATCTTCCAGGATCCGTACGCCTCGCTGGATCCCCGGATGAGCGTTGGCCGATCCGTGGGCGAGCCACTCGAGCAGCATGAGCGCTTGAGCCGCGCGGAACGGAAGGAACAGGTCGCGGAGCTCATGACAACCGTGGGCCTCGAGCCGGCGCTGGCGCGACGTTCGCCCCACGAGTTCTCCGGGGGGCAGCGCCAGAGAATCGGGATTGCCAGGGCCCTGGCCCTGAAACCGGACCTCATCGTCTGTGACGAGCCGATTTCCGCCCTGGACGTCTCGATTCAAGCCCAGATCGTGAATCTCCTCCAAGAAGTGCAGCAGCGGTTCGGTCTCACCTTCCTGTTCATCTCCCACGATCTCAGAGTGATCCGTCACCTCTGCGACAGGGTGGCGGTCATGTATCTCGGCAAGATCGTCGAGATCGGGACCGCGCAGGCCCTGTTCTCACGTGCGCAGCACCCCTATACGCAGGCTCTGTTCTCCGCCGTATACGAGCTGCGTCCTCCGGACGACGCGGCCCCCGGTCGGGTGGCGTCCAGTCTAGTGGCCTCTAGTCGGACGGTCCTCTCCGGCGAGCCCCCGAGCCCCGCCACGCCTCCCATGGGATGTCGCTTCAGGACCCGCTGCCCGTACGCACAGCCTCGTTGCCACACCGAAGAGCCCCTGTTGCACTCGATTGATGGGGACCACGATGTGGCGTGTCATCTGGTGTAGGGGCCTTGCCACGGAATCGGACCAGACTACCATGGCGCGGTGATGACCATCGACGGACGCCGCTCTGGCGGCTGCCGGTCCAGGCGGCGGTAACTAGAGGAGGGCCATGGGGGACGACCTGCGCGGGGCGTCCCAGGACGTTCAGCTGCTCGAGGCGTGGCACACGAACAACCGCATCAACCTCGTGCTCATCGACGGGATCAGCGACGAGGGGCTGCGCTCCTCGCTGTCGACGCGCGGGGGCCGCGACGTCGCGCGTCAGTTTGCCCACCTGCATAACGTGCGCGTCTATCAGATGGAGCAACGGGCCAAGGATCTAGCCGAAGCACTCGATAAGTTCGAGTCGAAGTACTCGCCGACTCACGCGGAGTTGAAGGACGCGCTCAACACGTCAGCCGATGTCATCGCGACCTTTCTCACCGACGTGCTGGAGGGCAAACCCAAACGGCGTGCGATGCGAAAGGGCCTTTTCACCACGTTCGCGTACTTCATCGCGCACGAGAGCCACCACCGCGGGGGCATCATGCTCACGCTCAAGCAGTCGGGACACATGCCGTCGAAGGACGTCGCTTACGGGATCTGGGGGTGGGATCAGCGCTGACCACGGCGCTTTGCGATTACGAAGCGGTGAGCCCCGCGCTTGCGGGGTCGGCGGTCGGGCAAGACCTTCGTCGTACGCCGCTCGCGCAGCTCACGAGGAGGTCGACGATGACCCGCCGCTCACAAGTATCCGCGATCGCCCTCGCCGTCGTCGCCGCGGCGTCGGCGGGGCCGCTTCAAGCCCAGTGGCCCTCCGACGACGCCGAGCCCGACGAGTTTCGGCTCGCGATGAACGCCAAGATCATGTGCTCGGGCATCTGGGTGCAGGGCAGGAACCCCGAGGTGCACGCCTACGCGGACCTGCAGCGGTTCGACCACTTCGGCTGGGGTGATAGCTTCAGCTACGCCATCGACGAGGATCGCAAGAGAGTCACGATGTCGGCGCCTGGAGTTCCATCGCGGGTCGCGCAGCACAACGGAGACCAGGGATGCTCCGTGCTCCCCCGCGGCGTGGACGACATCTACTTCGAGCCATCGGACGTCGGCGCCGAGTGGCCGCTCAAGAATTGGGATCTGTGGCCGACGGGTGAGCGTCTCCCGGACGCCCCGCTCCCTCGGGAAATCGACGCCGAGGCGCTGAACAAGGCGCTCGACTACGCGATCGGGAACCACGAGCACGGTCAGAACACGCGCGCGGTCGTCGCGCTGTACAAGGGCCGAGTCATCGGAGAGCGGTACGCCCCGGGCATCCCGCGCGACATGCCCCACCTGTCGTGGTCGCAGGGGAAGAGCATCACTGCAGCGCTGATCGGCGTGCTCGTCGAGCAGGGAGAGCTCACCCTCGACCAGCGTGCCCCGATCGAGGAGTGGAACGCACCTGACGACCCGCGGCACGACATCACGATCGCGGACCTGCTGCACATGAGCTCAGGACTCGATTTCAACAACCACGGGCTCGGTGGCGCCGAAGCCCTCACGACCGAGAACCATCACTTCAGGATCTACTTCGACGGGATCAATGTCTTCGACCATGCGGTGAGCTTCCCGCTCGAGGCCGAGCCCAACACAAGATGGGAGTACCTCAACTCGGATCCCCTCACGCTCGGCAAGATTGTACGCGAGACCGTCGAGGCTCGTGGCGAGAGTTATCACGCCTTCCCGTGGGTCGGCCTCTTCGACCGCATCGGCATCAAGAATGCCGTGCTGGAGACCGACGCCTGGGGCAACTTTATCATGACCGGCTACGACTACATGTCGGCCCGTGACTGGGCCCGTTTCGGGCTCCTCCACATCCAGAACGGGATGTGGGGCGAGGAGCGGATCCTCCCCGAGGGATGGAGTGACTTCGTGAGCACGCCCGCCCCGGCCAGCCGGAATCAGGGCTACGGAGGCCTCTTCTGGCTGAACGCTGGTGGGCGGTACGACCGCATCCCCACCGATGCATACTGGCCGTCCGGCTTCATGGGCCAGACCACGATGATCATCCCGTCCAGAGACATCGTGATCGTGCGGCTGGGCCCGAGCCCCGGCGGCGGCAACAGCTACATGAACAAGGTCGTCGGCGACATCCTGGACGCGGTGGGAAACGCGCCGGTCTCGCAACCCTCCGGTTGATCGAAACCAGAGGGCAGACAGCGGGGGGGCCGGAGTCTGATCCAGGAAGTCTCCTTCCAGTTCGGAGAGCACTCCGCAGCCCTGCTAGCCGAACGCGAGAGACCCGGCAAACGGGAGCCAGACCCTCCTAGCATGTCCGTCGATCTCGGCCACGACACCGGTTGATCGGCACGAGAGAGGACGGAGTCCTAGTCCGGGCGGGCCTGTCAGCGCCTCATGCCGTCCATTGACCGAACCTCGAGGCCCAGGCACAATTATCATGAGAGTGGCTTGGCACCGTCCGCCTCTAGCCGCTGGAGCACATGCCATTGGCCAATATTTGTCTCGTCCGTCCCCCAACGATCTTGCCTCGGGGTTCGGTGACGACACAGCAAGGCGTTCCGTCGATCGGAATCGCCTACTTGGTCTCGTCGCTGAAGAAGAACGGGCACGAGACCTCGGTCGTCGATGCCTTCGGCGAGGCGATTGACAAGTTCACCGCGATTCAGGACACGAATCTGCTGATCAACGGGTTGACCGCCGATGAGATCGTCGATCGCATTCCCACGAACGCGGACATCATCGGCGTCTCCTGCATGTACTCCAACGAATGGGTCTACTCCAAGGATGTGATCCGCAAGATCATCGAAGCCTTCCCCACCACGCCGGTCATCGGCGGCGGAGAGCACTTCACCGCCGAACCGAAATACTCGTACAGGTCTTGTCCAGGGCTTCACAGCGTGGTCCTCGGCGAAGGGGAGGAAATTCTCGCTGCCCTGGTCGATGCCATCATCGGGCACAAACCGCTGGATTCCGTCAACGGGATCGCGTTCCGGAGAAACGGGGAAGTCGTGCGGACGCCGCCACATCCCCGCATACGCCGAATCGATGAAATCCCGATCCCGTCATGGGATGGGACGCCCCTGGAATCCTACCTCGACAACGGATTGGGCATGGGCTCCGTCCGCGGACGGAACATGCCGATGCTGGCCTCGCGAGGCTGCCCGTATCGGTGCACGTTCTGCTCCAACCCGATGATGTGGACGCAGCGCTGGATCCCGCGAGACCCGAAGCTCGTGCTGCGAGAGCTCGAGCTCTGGATCGACCGCTACGACGTCAGCCACATCGAATTCTATGACCTTACCGCGATCGTCAAGCGAGACTGGATCGTCGAGTTCTCGAGGCTACTGATCGAAGCGAACCTCGGCATCACCTGGGCGCTTCCCTCCGGCACTCGGTCCGAAGCGTTGGATGGAGAAGTGCTCGAAGCACTAAAAGCCAGCGGCTGCCATTCGCTGACCTACGCTCCGGAATCGGGGTCTCCAGCCACCCTGAAGCGCATCAAGAAAAAGGTCAAGCTGACCAAGATGCTCGAATCGATGCATTGCGCCGTGAAGCAGGGAATCTGGGTCAAGTCCAACATGATCGTCGGCTTTCCCGGTCAGACGAAAAAAGAGGTCTGGGAGTCTTTCGCGTTCATGGTGAAGATGGCCTGGGTCGGCGTTCAGGACGTGGCGGTGTTTCCCTTCGTCCCCTATCCGGACAGCGAGCTGTTTAATCAGCTTCTCGATGAGGGACGCATCGACAGAGACGATCCGGATTATGAGAATTTCCTTTCCGGCAACGTATACAACGAAGTCTCGGGCATGCTGTCATGGTCGGAGCACTTGACCGACCGGCAGATCAAGTTCCTGACTGTTGGCGGGATGGCCTGGTTCTACGGTTGGCAGTTCCTGCTCCGTCCGTGGCGATTCCTCGGCACTGTGAGGCGGCTCGTCTCAGGGGAGCCATACACCATGTTCGACAAGGCCATAGACGGCTTGCTGCGAAACTTCGTAACGAAGCGTCGCAAGCTACGGATTCAAGGTACCGCGTCGATCCCGGTACCGGCGGCCTAGGCGGAGCCTTCCTTTCAACGCCCTGGGCTCCCTGACGCCGTCTCCCCGCGCGCGCTCTATCCTCCGCTCCGAAAAATCAGCTCGCCATCGATGAAGACCATCTGCGGGAGAACACGATAGTCGAACGGATGTCCTTCCAGAATCACGAGATCTGCGTCCTTCCCCACATCGATGCTGCCGATCCGGTCCCCCATACCGGCCATCTCGGCGGCGTGGAGGGTGAGCATCTTGAGCGCCTCCTGCTCTGTCGTGCCATTGCGGAAGGCCCAGGCCGCGTTGAGAGCGGGCTCCCCCCCGAGGGCTCCGGTGGGCATGATTCGGCGGCTGCCGCTGGCTCCGATGAAGGACACCTTCACTCCAGCTCTGCTCAATAGTGCCGGGCTTTCGTCGTTGTAGCCCCGGCCACCGCCCCGGATGGTCTCGTGCTGGTAGCCTGTTCCAAGAATCACACCGACGTCGGCTCGGGCCAGATCCCCTGCCAATTGGTAGGCCTGCACGCCGCCGGAGATGATGAGACGCAGGCTGAAGTCTTCAGCCAGCTTCATGGCGGCCCGGATCTCGTCGACCGTGTTGGCCTGGAAGATGGCCGGGATCTCTCTTTCCAGCAGCGGACGGAGTGCCTCGAATCGCTGATTGTACTCCCCGTCGTTCTCCAGATATTCCCGTGCCCCGTCCAGGGTGTTCCGGATCATGCTCGCTGCAGTCTCTAGAGTCACCTCGATCTGGGAGTCTTCGGCCCAGAAGCGGATGGAGCTCGGCTCGAGCGAGAACACCACCGAGCTCGGCGACTGCCTGACCATCTTCTCCACGTCCATGCCTGCCGTCTTGATCGCCGCGCCCCTGCCACCGATCAGATTGAGATGTCCGGGGGTGATGTTCTGGGCTGTAACGCCGATCTCGCGAAGGACCTCGAACGAGGGGAACCACGGATCGAACGCGAACCGGGCATCCATCTCCGGCACGATGGGCTCGGTGTTCTCATCGTTCTGGAACTGCCACTTCGGATCTCCCATCCAATCGTTGGGATAGGCACGGGCTTGCACCCAGCCTGGCATGACGACTCGTCCGCCCACATCCAACACCGGCATTCCACGGGGCGCTTGGCCTCCAGCGCTCACGTCTGTGATCTTGCCGTCCGCGACGACCAGTATACCGTTCGCAATGTTGCCCCTGCTCACGGTGAAGATGTGGGCGTTGGTAATCGCGAAGCTCCGGTCACCTGCCTCGAGCCTCCCCTCGACCGGCTGGAACGGTCCCACCTCGGTGGGGACCGCTGTCTGCCTCCACTGCGTGCGCTCGAACTCCACGACCCCGTCGACCAGGACCTTCTCGATTCGCTCGGCATGGAGGTCGAAGGGTGGACCATTCATCAGAACCAGATCGGCGTCCTTGCCGACCTCGATGCTGCCGATGCGGTCGTCCAGCATCATGGCCCTGGCGCCGTTGATGGTCAGAGCCTCGAGCGCGTGCTCCTCCTTTAGCCCGTGACGGATGTGGAACGAGCCGTACTCCCGGAAGTTCTTTGCCTGCTCCGCGCCTTTGTCGGTCTGAATGCTCGCCTTGACCCCGGTCTCCATCAGCACTTTGAGTGTGTTGTGGGTGACGCGGTCGCCATAGTTGCGACCCATGAAGGACGGCCCGACCACCACGATGACGTCGTTCTCGGCGAGGATGTCTGCGATCTGGTAGGTGTCGACGGCGTGGCCCACGGTCAGCCGGTCGATGAAGCCGTACTCCCGGGCCAGGTGCAGCCCCATCATGGTTTCCCCGGGATAGCTGACGTGAAGGTGAAGCATGACGTCACCCCGCAGAACCGCAGCGAAGGCCTCAAGCCTTTCGTCTACTTCCGGTCTGTCCGAGACGCCGCCCGCTTCGTAGTCCTTCCATTCCTTCACGTACTCTTGTGCCCGGCGGAAGTACTCGCTTGCCGTGGCATACCAACCCATCAGCGTAGCCGGAGTCTCGCCCGGCCGAAGCCGATTCAGGGTACGAATGGCCATCTTCAAGTCCACATAGGGCTTGAGGATCATGTCCTTGGACGGGTCGCTCCTGAGCTTCACGGCCACCGCCTGGCCGCTACTGATGACCCCGCTACCCGAGCGGGTGATCATGCTTGTCACTCCCCCTGACAACGCGATGGGGATCATCGGAGCGTTGGGGTTGAAGTGCTCAACCGCCTTCCATTCCGACGTCACCGGCCCGGGTATACGGCTCTGGCCGGAGCGATCGAGGGCGCCGTGGGAGTGGGCGTCGATCATGCCCGGAATGACTACCTGGGCGCTCAATTGGCGTGCCCCCGGCGGGGCGTCCACTTCGGTGCCGACCTGCATGATTAGCCCCCCCTCGATGAGGATCTCTCCGTTCTCGAGCGTCCCGCTCGTCACCGTATAGATTTTCTCGGCTCTGATAACCGTGGGCGTTGATTGCGCGACGGCCTCGGTCGATCCGAGAAGTACGGCCAATGAAAAAAGCCCGCTCCAGACTAGCTTGGCTCTCGTCTTCATTTCAGGTCCTCCCTGGTCATCTCACCGCGTCAGGATCAGTTCCCGCCCTAACCGCAGAAGGCAACGTATGCTGTGCCGTGCACGCACGGCCAGAGGGGCCGGTGGTCTGCGCCGATGTCTCTCCCATCAGCGCTTGGAGCGCTTCGACTCACGTGACACTCGGCTCCGCCCGTCTTCGCCTGACCCACCTGACGATGAGATAGGTAACCAACAGGAGCCATCCAGCCGTTCCTCCGGCACCGCCTAGTACCAACATGCCCAGACCTTGAGCTGGGCCGAAGGACCCACGGAATTCGAGGTCTATAGGCTGACCACTGAGCGGATCTATTCGATATCGACTATCGGCGACACGGTCCACATCGGGTCGATACGTGACAACAAAAAGGCTCGGATTATCGTCGTCGGGGCGCTGTACCGCCGCAAGGAATCCAGGGTGGTCCCACTCGAATTCATCTGCCCACCGCCCCTCGATGCTGAATTCGCGGAAAGCCGTGGCGCACAGCTCCAACTCCTCGGTCGAGACGCGGAACCGGAGTGGCGGCAACGATTCTGAGTGTGCGATCAGGTCGCGATAGTAGAACGCCCGGCAGCGCAGTCTCCCGTCTGCGGATTCCCACGCGCCTAGGACGGCGAGGTCCACGGGCGGATCTGTGAGGTCGACTGGCTCGAAGTCGGGGTCGATCAGAGGGTTGGCTACAAGGAAGCCGACTATCCAAAAGACCGGAAGGGCAGCCCCCAGCAATAGGATGTATAGGATGGTCCTCATAGGTGCTTCCGCCGGCGACACCGCCGGACCGCGCTGACATCGGCACGCTGATTCCATTGCCGAAGCCCATGTCCAATAACGATTTCATTCCCGATAACCGTCGCGAATTCAGCGTAGCAGCCATCCTTTGCGACGCATGTCGGAAACCTGGTTATAAGGTCACCGGGTGCTCTACGCAGCCTCACGTCCCCGGGCGAGCCCGAAAGACACGGGACCCCAGCCACGCGCGACCCCAGCGAGATCCTGTGAGATGGCGCTCTGACGCGGATCGGCAGCGGTGTACCTGGCAGGGGCGGGCCAGGTGGCTACCGCGCCAGAGACCACCAGATCCCCGCTCGCGAGTGGATGTGGGAACGGAGCACCAAAGCCGCCCGAACATGTAGCGCTTGATCGCTGCCCGCGGTGCGCGGCATACTCCCGCGTGACCAGGACGCCCACTAAGCCGCCAAACTCGCCGCCCGATGCGCCCTCCCCGGCGGGTCCGATCCCGTACCGGATCCTGCTCGCCGGTGGCTGGATCGATCAGCCGTTCGTATCGCGTCACAACCCGGACGGGAGCGGATCGATGGTGGTGGTCAGCTTGCGGCCGACCGTCCGCTTCATGGAGCGTTCGGGGATCGCGACGAGCACTCGAGCCGTAGCGAATCGCCTGTGGCCGGAAGGGCTGCCGGACCGGCCGCGCGACGACCTGATGCGCGAATTGTACTACGAGGAGAACCGCAACCGGGACGAACCGTCCGGCTCGCAGGACATGATCGGGATCGTGCAGCCGGGGATCTCGCGGCTCGACTACGACTTCACCCATGAAGGCGGGATATTCCCGGCGCACATCGAGTCGGGCAACGATGCCGAAGTGGCTCGCTGGCTCGAGCAGGTCGTCCACATCCTTCCCGTGGCGCCACGCCCACCGGGCTACGAAACACTGGGCGAGCAGAACCTGGACCCCGAGTGGATCGGTCGACTCGGTCGTAGCGGGTATGCCTGCTACGAAGCGGTCCTGGCTCGCGATACGGAGGCCCTCGGCGCTTCGGTGAATGAAAGCATGACTTGTTTGGAAGCGATCTTCCCAGCGACGCTCCGGCATCCGGCGCTGATCGTGGATTGGCCGACGATCGTAGGAGAGGCACAGGAGCGCTATGCGGGAGCGACGATGTCGGCATCGGGCGGCGGTTACCTATTCGTGATCTCCGACGGTACGGTGCCCGGCAGCTTCCATCCCTCCATTCGCCTCGCGTCCGAGGGCGCGGGGGGCTGATATGCCCGACGTCCTCGTCACGGGTGCTTTCGACGATCTGCGCCTGCGCGACGTCCGCTTGCTGCACGAAGCCTCTCGTCTCGGTCCCGTGCACGTTCGGCTCGCTTCGGATGACGCGGCGCGGTCCGAAACCGGAGCCTCGCCGCGATTCCCACAGGAGGAACGCAGATACCTGCTCGAGTCGATCCGGTACGTGGATCGGGTCAGCATCGTGGAGCGCGCGAGCGAGGCGGTTGCTAGCGCGCTCGAGCCCGGCACGATCTGGGTCGTACCCGAATGGGAGGACGCCGCCCGGAAGCGGACGCTTTGCGAGCGGAAGCGCCTGACGTACCAGGTGGTGAGCCAGTCTGGTCTCGACGAGCTCCCGAGCGTGGAGCCCACCGCCCTGCCTACGCCGAGCGTGCTCGTCAGCGGCTGCTACGACTGGTTGCACTCCGGCCACGTTCGTTTCTTCGAGGAGGCGTCCAGTTTCGGCTCGCTGTGCGTGACCGTGGGCAATGACGAGAGCGTTTCGGAGTTCAAGGGGCCGGGACACCCGATGCAGTCCCAGCGCGAGCGCCGATACATGGTCGGCTCCGTACGCTTCGTGACCGAGTGTCTGGTATCGACCGGGTCGGGTTGGCTCGACGCCGTTCCGGAAATCGAGAGGTTCCGCCCGGACATGCTCGTGGTCAACGACGATGGGGACCGGCCGGAGAAGCGCGCCTACTGCGAGGCCAACGGCATCGAGTATCGGGTGCTGAAACGGTTGCCCCGAGCCGGGCTGCCGCAGCGCACGAGCACCGACCTGCGGGGATTCTGAACGCGCTGCCGCATGGGCGTGATCCCGGCTCGGGGGACGGGGGATCCGCCCTCCATGTCGAGCCATGCACCGCAGCCGCGTCGATGCCGAACCCGGCTCAGTTCGTCGGAGGCCGCCGCCGAGTGACCAGGTACTTCAGTAAGTCGAAGACGCCGGAGAAGCGGTAGTCCCCATCGATGTAATTCTCGATGACGTAGAACATGAAGTAGTACAGCCGAGCGGCGGCCCAGATGGTCAAGACGATCAGCAGTGCCGTCTGCCACTGCGGGTTCTGCATCCAGAGCATTCCCGCGCACATGATGACGATCAGGAAGAAGAGGATGGCTTTCACGTACATCCACGTCGGGTCTTTCAGGTCACCCATGGATTGCTGCTCCGTGCTGCGCTCGCGTTTCCTCTACGTCGAACACCCCTGGCTCCGCTTCGAGCGTGCCCAGTGACGAGGTGTAACTAATTCCGTCCTTGGTTCGTCTCACTGGTAAGTGGTAGACAACCACCACCGTCGGCGAGCCGGCGGTTTGAAAGACAGATTTGGTGAGGAGTGACTATAATGACCAGGCGAACGCTCTACACGGCATTACTAGCACTATTCGTCGGAGGTTCGGCGGGGGTGCCCCTACAGGCTCAGACCCAGGAACAGGGCGCTCCAGTCGCCCAGAACGAACCGGCTCCTGACGGAGCCCGCCAGCCGGTCACGGTGCACGTGAGGAACCAGAACTGGTTGGGCATGCGGATCTACGTAGACACTAGGACTCGGAGTCTCTGGCCCCTCGGCAACGTCACGGGGCTGAGCACGGCGAGCTTCGACATCCCCGACCACCTGCGGGCTGATCTGAGTGACCTGATTCTGGTCGCGGCGCCCGTCGGTTCCCGCCAGCAGCGGTCAACCGATGCTCTTCACACGTGGCCGGGGGCTCTCGTGGACTGGACTATCGGTGCCGCGCTAGGCCTTTCGTACGCGACGGTTTCCTAGGCCCGCAACTTCGGGGCGGCCCGTCCTGGGCCGCTCCGGAGTGGAGCGCGGCCCCTCGTCAGGCCAACAGTGCGGGTACCACGCTCCAAAGCAGCACCCAGCCCCCGTTCGCACCGCGCTCGAGGCACACGACCCCGGCGTTGGAGAAGCGCACGGTTTCACGGTCCGGATCGCCCGTTAGGAGGAGCGAGGTCAGGCGAGCCAGATGTGGCAGGTGGCCGACTAGCACGACCCCCTCGGCCGGTCCATCGGCTGGTCCGTCGAGCCGTCCGGCCCAAACGGCCGGATCGTCGAGCGGGGCGAGGCCTTCCACCTCCTCGACCCGGGCACCCTCGACGGCTCGGGCCAGCCCCTCAGCGGTCTGCCGGGCCCGCGTCTTCCCGCTATGAAGGATGGGTAAGCTCCGCACCACGTCCGTCTTAGCGAGAAAACCGGCAACACGACCGACCTTGGCCCGGCCTTCGTCGCTGAGTGACCGATCGGGATCTTCCTCCTTCGGACGGGCCTTCCCATGCTGCATCAGGTAGAGCCTCATCACGTCTCCGAAGGCGGAGGATGCCTAACCGATTCTACGCGAAAGGTCGCTAGCGCCCGTAGATCGAGGTTTCGGGAAACGTCAGAGCGAATCGCGATGGTGGGTGAGACTAGGACGGCGCTTGCCCATCTGCTAGTGTCGTGAAGTCTCACACGCGGGAGATTCGATGGAACTCGGAGATTCGATTGCATTGGTGACGGGCGGCAGTGAGGGGATCGGGCGTGCCATCGCCGCGGCGTTCGCCGGCCAGGGAAGCAAGGTGACCATTACCGGCCGTCGCGAGGATGCCCTTCGCGCTACCGGCGAGGAGCTCGGACTGGATTGGATCGTGGGCGACGTGGAGAACGAGGACGACGCGGTGCGCACCGTGGGTTCCGTGGTCGAGAAGCACGGCCGGCTGGACATTCTGGTCAACAACGCGGGTTATGGTGTCTTCAAACCCTTGGTCGAAACGACTTTCGAAGAATTATAAGGGGTGTACCATACGAACGTGTTCGGCCCATTCCTCATGTCCCGCGAAGCGGCTCGCCAGTTCATTAAGCAAGGCAGTGGCGAACTGATCAATATTGCTTCCACCTCGGGTCTCAAAGGCAGTAGTGGGCGTACAGCCTACAGTTCCTCGAAGTTCGCATTGCGCGGCATGACGGAGTGTTGGCGCGATGAACTCCGGCGTCACAATGTGCGCGTCATGTTAGTGAACCCGAGCGAAGTGATGACCGACTTCGCAGCAAAGGCCGGCGTCGAGCGGGAGGCATCCGACAAGAAACTGCGGCCTGATGAAATCGCCGACGCGATCGTGGGCGCCTTGAAGGTGGACGGCCGAGGCTTTATTCCGGAATTCTCGGTGTTCGCGACGAATCCCTTCTAAGGGATCCCCCTAGGCCAGGGGAGCCTCGAACCATCCCCAGAACACGATCATGAGCACGGTCGCGACGCAAAGGGTCACGAGCATCGCCGGCGCGCCCTTTCTGAACCACAGGCCCGGAGTGATCGCCAAGCTCGGATCGTTTTCCTCGCGCGCCAAGCGCTCGGAGATCGTGACGATGAACACGTTGGCCGTCGAACCGATGTGGGTGCCATTTCCGCCGAGTCCCACGCCCATCGCGAGCCCCCACCACATCGGCGTCACGTTGATCCCCTGCGTCTCCATACCGAGGATGATCGGGATCATCGCAGCGGTGAACGGAATGTTGTCGATCGCGGCCGATAGGAAGGCGGCGACCCACATCAGCACCACCGTCGCTACCATCAGATCATTTTGGGCGAAAGGCAGGATGAACTGACCTATGTAGACGAGGAACCCACTGTGCTCCACGCCGCCGACCACCATGAAGAGGCCGAGGAAGAAGATCAACAGTGGGACCTCGAGGTGCTCCACCGCGTGATCCATCAACAGGTCTCGGGACGCGAACACCAAGGCGGTCATGCCAAGCGCTGCGACGAACCACGGCTCCCATCCCAAACGCCCGTGAAGGATGAAGCCGACGACCATCGCGCCGAGGACGATCAGAGAGGCTTTCCAGAGCCTCGGGTCCTTGATTTCCCCCTCCTCATGGAAGATATCGGCCGGTTTAACAGCCAGCTCTTTGCGGAAGAGGAATTTCAGCAACAACAGGACCGCGAGCCAGACCAGAGCAACCGGTGGCCCCATGCGGATCGCGAAGTCGTTGAAGGAAATACCCGCCGCCGAGCCGATCATGAGGTTCGGGGGATCGCCCACGAGCGTGCCGATGCCACCCGTGTCGGAAAGCAGTGCCGCCGCCAGGAGGTAAGGAATCGGGCTGATCTTCTGCGCCTTCGCGATCAGGATGATCAGCGGCCCGAAGATCACGACAGTGGTCACGTTGTCGAGCAACAAGGAAAGTACCGTCACACAAGTGCCGAGCAGCACCAACATCAAATAGAGGCGTCCCTTGCTGAACGCAGCGAGCTTGAACGCCAGCCAACTGAAACCCCCGGTCGGGATCATGATCGAGACGATCGTCATCATCGCCGCGAGCAGGAAGATCACGTTCCAGTCCACCGCCTCGACCGCTTCCTCCGGTGTGTAGAAGCCGTAGATCTGGCCAACGATCACCATCGCAAGAGAGCCCGCGGCAGCAACCTTCGACCTCTCCATCCCGTGCAGTTGCTCGGAGAAGATGCCGATGAACGTCACA
Organism: Longimicrobiales bacterium; assembly: GCA_965226625.1. GTDB lineage: Bacteria > Gemmatimonadota > Gemmatimonadetes > Longimicrobiales > Gaopeijiaceae > UBA1138. The sequence goes on along the minus strand of CBDDDK010000003.1, from coordinate 114,452 downwards.
GCAAGAACGATCCCCGAGGCGATCATCGCATTCGTTAAGACTAGCTGCTCCATTCCTGTGGTCTCCGGGTGTTGAGTCGATAGGCGTGCAAAGCCTCAGGCGGCGGCGCAGTTCACGATGTCCAGCCGGATCGCCGCCCGGGGAAATTCTTGACCCGCTACATTTGAATCGGCGTCTCGAAGCCGTCCGGCGCAAGGGTCAAAACGGAGCAGTCTACGGCGTTCAGAGTCCTTTCGGCCTCGTTTCCGCCAAGTAGCCCGAGGAGTCCGCCGCGCCCAAGCGTGCCGATGACCACAAGGTCCACTTCGAGGCTCTCGGCGAGCTCGGGAATGATCTTTCCACCGTGACCCTGGATGAGGTGAACGGTCCTCTTGTCGTACGGGTAGGGCTCCAGAAGGCGATCTAGCTCGGATTGGTGGGCGGCCTCGCTGCTCCGAACCATCTCGTCGATGTCCGTCGTGTCGATCGACCGCCCCCTCAGCGCCGTCTCAGACGCCAGCCGCCAAACATGCACGACATGCAACTCACTTCCCTCCTCCGCAGCCAGCGACGTGGCGAGCTCCATGATCCGCTTGGCCAGCGCCGCCGTCTCCGGATGACGCGGGTGCGTATCCACCGCCGCAAGAATTCGGCGGAGGCCTGCCTCCCCCGAGTGCTTTACGATCCACACTGGAACGGGAGACTTCCGCATCAGCTTCTGGTCATCGGTGCCGAACAACCTCTTCCACGCCCCAGGATCGGCTGCGGCAGGTTTCATGACGAGATCATGGTGATGGTCGACTACCGCCTGGATCACCGATTCATCCATGGCTCCCGTTTCCACCGTCAGGTCAACGGTCAAATGCGGATCTTCCGAGATAGCCTCCTCGCGCAGGCGCTGGAGTTCGGCGCGGCGCGCCTCGAGCCCACCGTGGTCTGCATCGAGTGCACCGAAGAGCGTGAGTTTTGCGCTGTTGGCGCTGGCGAGCCTCACCGCACTCGCCAACACCGACTTCTCGCCCTCACTGCCGTCCGACACAAAAAGGATGCTCTTGAACCGTCGCACTTTGGCTATCCGCCTTTACGATGGAGAGTGTGGACCCAGAAAAACGCTACGCCTCACCCAGGGAGAGAGGTATATATCGGAGCGAACGCTCGTGCGTCAAGCTGGTGCCGACCCTGCCCGGCCCAACCCTGAGGTGGCGGCGTATGTCGCGACCAGGTAGGATGGCTCAGTCTCCTAACAAAACTTTTCTGGGGTCGGTCCACGGGAGAAGGGGGAGTCATGTTGACAGGCAAACTGGTGGCCCTGATCGAGGACCACGCGGACGAACTGACCGCGAGGGTCGTCCAAAAGCTGCGGAAGGATCCACGGACATCGGAGTATCGCCGTTACGATGACAGCGAACTCGACGCACGCGCCCGTAGCGTCTATGCGAACCTAGGCGGCTGGCTCGGGGTGACATCCGAGGACGCGGTCGAGGCGGAGTACTTTCACCTGGGCGAGATCAGGCGCGAGGAGGGCGTGCCGCTGTCTCAAGTTGTGATGGCGCTCCTCCTGACGCGTCGCAACCTCTGGCAGTTCGTGGACTCCCAGGGTGCCGATTCCATGCTGGAGCTCCGCCAGCAGCTGGATCTCGAACTGCTCGTCGTACGCTTCTTCGACCGCGCCATCCACCATACGGTCCGCGGCTACGAATCCGGGGGCGTAGTGTCCTGTCCCAGAAGGTCACCGGCATCCGGACGGGCGACTGGCCCTGAGGCGAGTTCTGGAACCTCCTGGATCCGCGAGTCACGGCGCGGTCTTCGAGGGGATCGAGCCGAACTTGGGGTCAGCGTGAGCGAGGTTCTTGGTCCTGGGGCTACCAGATGTTCACTACCTCGCACCAGCCGAAACCAACCGATACCAGACAGTTGGCACAGCGATGACAACGGCACCTAACGCCAGCGTGGCCGCGGACTTCAGGCGCCTCGCTTGCACTGCGCTGATATCGGTAAGCGCGATCCTTACAGTCCCAGTGCGCAGCCTACTGGAGACCCGGGCTGTGAGAGAATCCGCCTCGACGCGTGCGTCTCTAAGCTCCATCTGCGTGCCGTCAGTTTGGAGTATTCGGATGAGCCCAGGCTCCTCCTCCTCAATAAGCTGTCGAGGGCTAACCGCGACTGGTTGCCACTAGTAGCAGCCGGTGAGATGCAGTACGAACAGAATCAGGGCCACGGGGCGGTAGCGGTGTAGTGTGGCTAAGTGGTTCATCGAAGCCTTCCTCGGAGAACTAGAAGTAACATCGCCACGGCAAGGGCCAAGAGCCGCAGGGTAAAAAGTAAGATCGACCCCAGAGTCCGGGCGAACGCCAGAACAGGACGCCCTCCTCAGCAACCTGTCCCACAAGTTCGTGGGCACACTAACACCCCGGGGCACAGGTCCCTACGCCTCGTGCACAGTCGAGCCGCCCACCACCGTGCGAACCACCTGGATCTCCTTGATGCGATCTGGCTCCACGTCGTGCGGGTCCTCGGCCAGGACTACGAAGTCGCCGAGCTTGCCGGCCGTAATCGTGCCCTTTTCGCGCTCCTCGAAGGAGGCGTGGGCGCCGTTCACGGTGCACACCTTGATGGCCTGATCCACGGTGATTCGCTGACTGGGACCCCACACCCGCCCTGAGAAGTCCTTCCGGGTCACCATCGACTGAATCGCCATCAGCGGCTCATAGGGACCCGGGCTGTGGTCGGAGGCCGGAGCGACCGGAATTCCGTAGTCGAGGAACGACCTGTGGGCGAACATCCACTCCATCTTTTCTTCACCGTACTCGACCCACTTCTCACCGTGGTAGTGCGCGTATGTGTAGAACGGAGCGGGGATGAAGCCGCCGTCCGCGATCCTTCGCAACAGTGACGGATTTACGAGCGAGCAGTGCTCGATGCGGTGGCGAGCGTCAGCTCGGGGCCACTCGCGCTGCACGCGCTCGTACGCATTCAATACCATGTCGATGGTCACGTCACCGTTCGCGTGGATCGCGACCTGCCAGCCGGAGCGGTGCGGGCCCTCGACGGCTTCGTGAACCTCTTCCTGCGTCATGGTCAGGATGCCGAAGTCGTCCGGACGCCCAGTGTATGGCGTGCTCATGGCCATCGTCCTCTCCGACGCCGATCCGTCTGCAGCGAACTTCACGGGGCCTACCTTCAGCCATTCGTCGCCGAAGCCCGTTCGCACTCCGGCCCGGTTGAGTGACGGGAACGTACCCCCGCGGGCCATGGCATAAACGCGAAATGTGAGATCACCCGCCTCGCGCGCATCCTGGTACGCCGTGAAAGCCGTCGAGCTCGTCCCAGCCTGATGCACGGATGTCAGTCCGTGGGCGTTCATCTGACGACAGATGATGCCAACAGCCTCCGCGCGCTCCTCTCGCGTGGAGGGCGACGAGACATTGAAGACGCCACGCGCGCTCTCTGCCACCTTGCCCGTCAGCTCGCCGTCCTCTCGGTAGAAATGCCCGCCGAACGGGTCTTGTGTATCGACCGTCACGCCTGCTGTTGCGAATGCCATCGAGTTGTACACGCCGGTGTGGCCACCCCGGTGCCCCACAACGATCGGGTGCTCGGTGCTAACCGTGTCGAGGTCGAGACGATTCACGGGGCGACCCTCTTCCTGCTTGGTGTCGTCGTACATGTAACCGACGATCCACTCTCCCGCCGGCGTCTCGGCTGCGCGGGCGCGCAGCGCCTCTTGGATGCGGGCGATGCTGCCCAGATTCGTGTCGACGTTCTTGAGGGCGTTGAGCCCCGTGCCGGATGGATGCGAGTGGGCGTCGATGAAGCCCGGTACGACCGTGGCGCCAGCGGCATCGACGATCTCGGTACCGGCGGCCGCGAGGTTCTGGACGTCGTCGGTGGCTCCGACCGCTACGAATCGACCGTCTTTGATGGCGAAGGCCCCAGCGATTGGTCGAGCATCGTCCTGCGTAAGCACGTTACCGTTCACTACGACCATGTCGGGCGCCAACCCGCCGACATTGGCTGCTGGAGCGCACCCTGAGGCCAGTCCGGCGGCCGCCACGGTGCCGAGTCCAAGGAAGTCCTTCCGGGTGATCTCGCTCATTCTCAGCTCCTGTGACCACGGGAAGCGACGCATGCGGGACCACGCGCTATCATCATCACTCAAACAATAAAAATCCGTCAGGCCGTAAGACATTGCGGGAAACCGCTTTCCAGCAATCTCCGCTAGGCGACTGGGGGGCGCGCGCTTGCGTGCTTGCCTCAGCCGCTCGGTCGCGAGAGGACTGGGCTCATGGGGGGCCGGCTACAGGCCGCGGCGCATATAGCGGCCAATGGCGTCGATCCCCCGCTCGATGTCCACCTCCATGTTGTAAAAGTGGGGCGAGAAGCGGATCCCGCCGCGGTCGGACCCACTCCGGGCGGCGGCCACGATGCCGTCTTCCTCGAGCGCCCCGAGTACCTGACGGGCGTCGAGCTCTCCAGGCCGGAAGGTGACGACGGCCGCTCGCAGCTCCGGTTCGGCCGGGGTCCACATGTGCACCCCGTCGATGGCGTTGAGGCCTTCGATGAGCTGATTCGCCAACTCGCGGCTGCGCGCTTCTATCTCGCTTTGACCGATCGACTGCAGGAATTCGATCTGCGTGCCGAAGGCATAAAGCGCCGGTGTGTCACGCTGGCCCATTCCCTCGTGCGTGCGCGAGATGCCTGTTCTCCCGGGGTAGGCGCTGTAGCTCGAGGGCCAGAAGCGATCCTGGACACGCGCGTTCACGAACAGGACTCCGGTCTCCTTCGGGCCGCACGGCCACTTGTGCGCGCTACCCGTGTAAAAGTCCGGCTGGATCTCGGACAGGTCGACATCCATCAGGCCGAACGACTGCGCGCCGTCGATCATAGAGATGATCCCGCGGTCTCGGGCCAAGGCGCAGAGCTCCTTGGCGGGGAAGAGGTCTCCCGCTGTGTTACTCAAGTGCATGAACGTGATCACCCGCGTGTTCGGGGTGATGGCGCGCTCGAACGCCTCGACGTAGTACTCGAAGCCGGGATGCGGGTTGACCTGTGCGACCTCCTTGACGGTGTATCCGTACCGTTCTCCCTTCGCCTTCCAGGCCGCGTTGTTGCTCGGGTGGTTGTCCGAGAAGATCAGGACCTCGTCGCCAGGACCGAGGTCGAGCCCGTTGGATATCCAGTTGTTGCTTTCACTCGTGTTGCGTGTGATGAGGATCTCCTCCGGAGTCACACCTAGGAAATCGGCGAGCAGCTCCCGGGTCCGCTCTTTCGAACCGCCGATCTCGCCCCGGTAGCTCGGCACGGGCTCGCGGTTCAGCCGCTCCGTGTACTCGACGACCGTCTCCAGAACCCGGGCCGGGGACGGACACAGGTTAGCGGCGTTCAGGACCGACACGTCCGGCGGCATCAGGAACTGGGCCCGAATGTCGTTCCAATCCACGGCCCTGGGACGAAGGAAGGAGTTGGAGAGCGGGCCGGGCCGGAAGTCTTCTAAGCTCACGTGTCCGAGCAGTGCGGCGGAGCCGCCGAAGGCGAAGAGACGAGCGAAGTCGCGGCGCTTCATGGACGCGTGGCTCATTGGATCCTCCCTGGGCTTACGATGATGCTGCCAGCCTACCTCCCCGGCGAGCGTAATGTCAACTCGAGACCGTCCTGGGCTAAGACTCAGCCCAGCGAGAACCGGTGAGTTCGCTAGCGTTAGTGGGGCCTCAGCCAGATAATCGTGTCCACGCGGCACGTTTTGGACCCTTACCTAGGGCGGACCCAAGAATGTCACTACCCAACGCAGCGGCACTACAGCAAGCCATCCGGGGCCAGGTAATCTCGCCGGACGACCCGGCGTACGATAGCTTCCCGCGCGATATGGAACGGCATGATCGACCGGAGACCGTCGGCGATCGCCCAATGCGTCGGCACGGCGGATATCCAGGCCTGCTTGAGGTTCGCCCGTGAGAACGATCTCCCGTTCACGATCCGCGGCGGTGGTCACAACATCGCTGGCTTGGCGATCGCGGACGACGCGCTGATGATCGACCTTTCCGGAATGCGCGGTGTGTGGGTGAACCACGAGGCGGGAGCGGTGCGCGCCCAGCCCGGCGCTACCCTCGGCGACATCGATCGTGAGACGCAGCTCCATGGTCTGGCGGCCGTGCTCGGTTTCGTCTCCAACACTGGCGCGACCGGCCTGACGCTCGGCGGCGGCTTCGGGTACCTGAGCCGCAAATACGGGTGGACCTGCGACAACGTGGCAGCCACGGAGATGCTCACCGCCGAGGGTCAGCTCGTGAGAGCCAGCGAGACTGAGAACCCCGATCTGTTTTGGGGACTGCGCGGCGGAGGCGGCAACTTCGGCATCGTGACCGGCATCGACCACAAGGTTTACGCCGTGGGGCCAGAGATCGTGGGCGGCCTGATCGCTTGGAAGGGAGAGGACGCGGATGCCGTGCTCGAGTTGTTCCGCGACGTCACCGCGACCGCCCCGCGGGAACTCACCTGTGCGGCGCTGATGCGCAAAGCGCCACCTGCGCCGTGGCTCCCGCCAGAGATACATGGGCAACCGATCGTGGGCATCGTGATCTGTCATTCCGGCCCGGTCGAGCAGGCGGAAGCCGACGTCGCTGCCATCCTCGGCCACGGGGCCCCGGTCGGAAGCGTGGTGCAGCGCCGTCCGTACGTCACACAGCAAAGCATTCTCGACGCCACGCAGCCGAACGGACGCTGCTACTACTGGAAGTCGGAATACCTGGCGGGGCTCGAGGACGACGCGCTGCGCATCTATCGTGAATACGGAGAGAAGATCGAGTCGCCGCACTCGGCCATAATCCTGTTCGCATTGGGCGGCGCCGTCGCCGATCTACCGGATGGTCACTCGCCGATGGGCAACCGCAACGCGCGGTACGTCCTGAACGTCACCGGCTCGTGGGACGCGGTCGAGGAGGACGAGACCCACATCGGTTGGACCCGCGGCGCCTGGGAGTCGATGCGCCGTTTCTCGACCGGCGGCACGTACGTCAATTTCCTCACCGAGGACGAAGGGATCGACCGAATCCGCGACGCGTACGGCGCCCACTACGACCGCCTGGTCGAGGTGAAGACCCGCTGGGACCCGGACAACGTGTTCAGCACGAACAAGAACATCGCACCGAGTTAGGGGACTGGGCGCAGCCCCAAGCGGTTGGTGACAGGATGGTGGAGGCCGGTAAGTCTAGCATGCGCGTCGACCCAAGGGTGAACGCGAGCCATGTTGGGCATACGGAGGCGCAACTGAAGAGCGGAGGAATGCGGTGATCGTTGAGAATGGGACCATCGAATGCCAGACCCGCGGCGACGACCACATCGTCGATCTCACCGGCATGGTCCAGGCTGCCGTGGCAAGAGCCGGTGTGAGCCGCGGACAGGCGGCCTTACTCGTGCACGGCTCTACCGCGTCTCTCTCCACGCTCGAGTTCGAACCCGGCTTGGTGAACCACGACATCAGTGCGGCTCTCGAGGGCATCGCGCCGCGGGACGCTCGGTACGAGCACGAAGAGACGTGGCACGACGACAACGGACACAGCCACATCCGTGCCTCGTTGGTGGGACCCTCGATGGCGCTTCCGATTGTGGACGGCAGCGTGCCACTGGGAACCTGGCAGCAGATCGTGCTCATTGATTCGGACACGCGTCCGAGACAGCGGACCGTTCATTGGAGTATCGTGGGCGTGGAGGACTAGCGAACTCGACGCCTGCGGATCCCAGTCCGGCGCGGGAATCCGGTCCCACCGATCCGCCCGTTGTCATCCCAGCGGGTCGGCCGAGAACAGCAGGGCGGTGAGTGACGAGACCTGTTGGTAGTTCAGGCGTTCCGCTTGGGCTGAGTTTGGCACAGGACGGGGAGACCGTCGGGGGCGCCTCCTCCTCGAGAATGAGAGCCGACGAGACCCTCGGACGCGAGAAATCGCGCCCTCACACACCATGAACGACCACGGTGTGCCATCTTTGCCGGACATGAAGGCTGAAGACTCGGCAAGCAGGGCGTTATGAAAATCCTGATGAGCCTCATCTTCTATCCCAGGGGCGGGAGCGCGCAGGTGGCCCGCTATCTGTCGCGCGCGCTGATTGAGCTGGGCCACGAAGTGCGTCTGATCACGGGCACGCTGCGCGACGGCGACCCGCAGCACGACGCCAACGTCTTCTTCGAGGGAATCCCTCTGACCTTGGTCGACTATACCGACGCGTGGCGCGGATTCGAACAGGGTGAAGATCCGCTATCCGACAAGTGGGAGGTCCCCTTTCACCCGAGTTATGAAGACAAATCCGGCGTGCCTGACCGTGTTTTCTACAAGCTCACGGGCGCCGAATACAAAGCATTGTTACGGTGCTGGACCCGAGTGTTCCAGGACGTGAGCGAGCGCTTCCAGCCCGACCTTCTCCACCTCCACCATCTCACGTACGCTCATGCGGCCGCGGCGCGGCTCTTCCCCTTGGTGCCCAAGCTGACGCAGCTACATGGGACGGAGCTCAAGATGCTGGAGCGTCTCGATGAGCTGAGTGGGGAGTCGGGCACTCCAGATGAGCTGGACCAGTTGGCGCGTGGCATGCTCGCCGACGCAGTCGACACGACCAACCACTTTGCCGCGATCAGCCCGGACATTCGTGAGAGGGCAGTCGCACACCTTGCGATCGACGAGAAACACATCACCACGATCCCGAATGGCGTGGACACGTCTCTGTTCCAGCCGCTGGCTTGGTCCGCAGATGAAAGATGGAGTCTTCTTCAGAAGATCCTGGTGGAGGAGCCGCAGGGTTGGGAAGAAGGCGGTGTCCCGGGGAGCGTGCGCTACGACCGTTCCGACACCGAAAGGTTGAAAGACGAATCAGGCAACTTGAAGCCGCTTGCCATATTCGTGGGTCGCTTTCTCGACTTTAAACGCGTTCCGCTGTTGCTCAAGGCCGTCGCGCGAGTCAATCAATCGTTCGACGGCAGCAATCATCCCCCGTTCAACCTGCTCGTTTGGGGCGGGATGCCCGGTGAGTGGGAAGGCGAGCATCCTCACACGGTGTCCCGCTCCCTCGACTTGCCGAACGTGTTCTTCTGCGGATGGCTGCCGCACGATGCTCTTTCCGAAGGACTCAACCTAGCCGATCTCCTAGTTGCGCCGTCCTACAACGAACCGTTTGGCCAGGTCTACCTCGAGGCGATGGCAACCGGAGTTCCAGTGATCGCGACCCGGAGCGGCGGGCCCCTCGATTTCGTGATCGATACCGGACCGTGTGCGAATGGCTGGCTTTGCGAAGTCGATGACCTGGATTCTCTCGCGGCGACACTGCACCAGGCGCTAACGAATGAGACAGAACGAAAACGCCGTGGCGCCAACGCACTGGCGCTCATCCGTGGCGAGTACGACTGGCAGAAGATTGCCCGTCGGTACGTCGAGGTCTACCAGGACGTGATCCGGTGAACGGCCGGGATGCTGCTCCAACGGATGGGACGAGTCGACCGTTTCTTCATAACGGTTTTCCGATTCGGCCGCGCGACCAGTCTGCCGACCGTAAGCGTAGCGCGCGAGCCTGATGCCTACCGCGACGATAGCAATTTAGGCGGCAAGGCCACAGCGACAGGTGCTGACCCGGGTCGTCGCGCGTCCGCACGTTGCCTTCTTGGAGTCGAGTCTGGGCCGGATGGCCTCCGATAGCACCTTCACTGTAACATACGGTTGCAGCCGGTCTAGGAATGGGAATCACTAGGTCGAGTGGGGCCGACCCGGGTGCTCCCTTGATCCAGCCCAGACGCGTCAGTCCACTTCCTCGGCAGGGGTCGCCATTCTGATGTCATCCCTCCTCATGGACCTCCGAGTCGCAGTCCGCGCGCTCGTCAAGGCTCGCGCGTTTTCGATTACCGCCGTAACGACACTCGCCGTCGCGATCGGCGCCACTACGGCGATCTTCTCGGTGGTCGACGGAGTTCTGCTGCGTCCGCTCTCGTACCCGGACGCTGATGAACTCGTCAGCGTCGCCGCGGGCGTGTTGCCACAGGCGGGGGGCGGCGACAAGGCGCCGTTCTCCGATCGCGGCTACTGGCATTTCGCGAACGCCAACCGGTCGTTCGAGGCGTTCGGCGCGTATTCCGCGGGCAACACACAATGGCCGCTGACCGGCGACGGACCGCCGCTACAGGTCGATGTCGGCATGATGACGGCGAGCGCGTTCGAGCTGATCGGGGCATTCCCGCAACGCGGTCGCCTTCCGGCCGCAGAGGAAGATGTCCCGGACGGTCCCGACCTGGTGCTCATCAGCGACGGACTCTGGGTCGACCGGTACGGTTCGGACGCCGACATCATCGGACAAACGATCGAGTTGAACGGCACCTCGCGGGAGGTCATCGGCGTCATGCCGCGCGGCTACAACTTCCCGACTCCTCAAACGGACGTCTGGATCCCCCGGCAGCTCGACCCCGCCAGTGAGAACTTCGGGGGCCATCACCTGGCCGGGATAGCGCGCCTCTCTGATGGCGTCACGATTGAAGCCGCCGTCGCGGATGCCGAAAGCCTCATCGCGCGCTTCGACGAGATCGGGTACGGACCTCAGTGGTTCGAAGGGGTCTTCAGCGGTACGGCGGTCGTGCGCACGCTGAAGGACGGGATCATCGGTGACTCGAGGCAGCCGCTACTCGTTCTGCTCGGCACGGTGGGCTTCGTGCTGCTCATCGCATGCAGCAACGTCGCGAACCTGCTACTCGTGCGCGCCGAGGCGCGCACGCGGGAGCGCGCGGTTTCGGATGGCGCTTGGTTCCGGACGGGGACGTCTGATCCAGTACGTCATGACGGAGAGCATACTTCTGGCTTTGACCGGTGGCGCCCTGGGTATTCTGCTGGCCTACATTGGGACGCAGGTACTGGTATCGATGGGGCCGGCGAGCATTCCCCGGATCCACGAAATCGGGATCAACGGAAGCGTGCTGGAGTTCACCACGGCGGTGACGCTTCTCAGCGGTCTGCTCTTTGGCGTGCTTCCCGCGGTTCGGGCTGGTTCCAAGAAGGCCTTGCTCGCTCTCCGTGACGGTGGCCGGGGCTCCACGATCGGCCGGGACCGGCACCGCGCGCGCAGCCTGCTCGTCGTCGCACAAGTCGCGCTCGCCCTGGTCCTGCTCGTCGGGTCGGGGCTGATGGTGCGCAGCTTCCAGCCGCTTCGCTCGGTCGATCCAGGATTCAACGCGGAAGGGATCATGACCTTCCGCCTGTCTCCGCCGCCCACGAAGTACGAGGGTGCCGAGGCCACCGCCCGATTCTACGACCAACTCGTCGAGCGACTGGAAGCAATTCCTGGTGTGGCCTCCGCGTCGGGTATCAACAATCTGCCGCTCACTGGGGGGGGGGAGCAATCTTGACGGCCCGGATCGAGGAATTCCCTGTCGAGGAGAGCGAGTTCCCGCCGTCGTTTCTGGCCAGGCGAGCGATGCCGGGGTACTTCCGGACGATGGGGATTCCCATCATCGAGGGCCGAGAATTCATTCCGGACGACCACAATTCCCGGCTCGGATCTCTGATAATCAGCGAGTCGATCAAGCGGGAGTTCTGGCCCGTCGTGAGCGCTCTGGACAAGAGAATCCGACACGCGGGCGCGCCAGCCCGTGTTGTGGGCGTCGTGGGCGATGTGCATGACACAGGTCTGGAGATTGCAGCCGAACAGTTCGTATACAAGCCGATGTTGGACTCGGTGGGGGGGGGGGGTGCGTCCGATGATGATGGTCGTGCGTACAGACAGTGACCCCAACACCCTGATCCCGGGCATCCGCACTGCGGTCGAGGAGCTCGACCCGGTGCTGCCCATCACGAACCTGCAGTCGATGGAAAGCTTGCTGACAGACTCGCTGAGCCGCACCAGCTTCACGATGTCCTTACTCGTGCTCGCGTCGGTGATCGCCCTCTTCCTGGGCTCGGTGGGCATTTACGGAGTGCTGTCGTACGTGGCGACGCAGCGGACCGCGGAAATGGGGGTGCGCCTCGCGCTCGGCGCCGATGCCGGCACCATCAGGAAGATCATCCTATCGCAGGGAATGCTCCTGGCCATGCTAGGTGTCGCTGCCGGCCTCGCCGGCGCGATCTCGCTCGGCGGCGTGATGAGCTCCCTGCTCTTCGAGGTGAGCCCGGCAGACCCGGCCACGCTGGTGGGCGTGTCGGTTATCTTCTTGGCGGTGGCCGCGACGGCGAGCGTCATTCCGGCGCGACGGGCCGCGCGGACGCCGCCAGCCGTAGCCCTTCGCGCAGACTAGGCCGTCGGGCGTGGGTCCCCCTGGGCCACGAGACGCCTGTGTGAGAGCTCAGGACGGTCAGGAGGCATCCCTGAGCAGGGGTTGTAAGGCAGGGAATACAGAATCTTTCGCGGTCATGGCAGGTCACTGAACCTACTGTCAATGCTTGACTTCCAGCGTTACCGTCATCACGCTCGATGGTCGGACAGGCCGTCACCACCCGTATCGGGCGCTAGCGCACTCGGCACCCGAGTCGCATCTCCAGTGAAGCGTTGTGAATGACATGAGTGAAAAGCAGGTCGCCTACCAGGTCATTGATACCCTGAAGGAAATCGGGGTGAGGCACATCTTCGGTGTACCGAGTGGTGGCTGGGTGGACTACATGGAAGCCATCCGCAATACCGGCGGCGTCGACTTCGTGTTGACGACCCACGAAGGCGGAGCGGGCTTCATGGCCGCTGTCTGCGGCCGGATCACCGGCGTTCCCGGCGTGTGCTTCGGCACGTTCGGGCCTGGGGCGACCAATCTCAGCACCGGCGTGGGAAGCGCGCTGCTCGACCGGTCGCCGATGATCGCGCTGACCGACGAGGTGGCCCCCGCCCTGCGCAACCGCGCCGTGCAAATGAATGTGGACCATCAAGCCCTGTTCGAACCGATCACCAAGAAGACGACTCGATTGGCGAGGAACCGCGTCCGGGAAATCCTCTTCGACGCGGCTGAGGTCGCCATGTCGGGCCGGCCAGGCCCCGTGCACGTGGGCCTGGAGCTGGGCATGAGTGGAGAGGTGACCGCGGACGAGGACGTCGCTCTCAAGGCGATCGCACCTGAGGCCCCCGCTGCCGTGGAGACGATCTCTGAGATGCGGGATCTGTTCGCGGCCGCTCGGAAGCCAGTCCTGGCCTTGGGTCTTCGTGCGACGAGTGCCGCAATCCGTGAGACCGTGTCGGCGATCGCCACGCAGCTCTCCATACCGATCGTCCTGACGCCCATGGCGAAGGGCGTGATCCCCGAAGACCATCCGTGCTACGCCGGCGTGTTGTTTCACGCCCTGAGCGACGTCGTGGGCCAAACGCATCGGCAGGCGGACCTCGTGGTGGCGGTTGGCTACGACCCTATCGAGTTCAGCTACGAGACCTGGATCCCCCAGGGCGCGCCAGTCGTCAACATCGACATTCTGCCCTGCGACCTCGACACCGAAGCGTATACGCTAGCCCTGGACGTCGTCGGCGACATCACCTCGTCGGTCGAGGCTCTCGCGAGCACGAACACGAGCGTCAAGGACTGGGATCTCGCAGCCCTGGCCGATCGCCGCCGGAGGATGTTCGAGCGCATGTCTCCCAGCGGCGACGCGTTCGGACCGTGCACGGTGCTGGACGTCCTCAGGGACGTGCTCCCGGCCGACGGCATCATGACCTGTGACGTGGGCGCGCACACGCATCTGGTGGGTCAGAAGTGGCCGACACCGAGACCAGGGTTACAGATCATGAGCAACGGCTGGTCGTCGATGGGGTTCGCGATCCCGGCTGCGATCGCGGCTAAGCTATGCAAGCCCGACGTCCCGGTTTGCGCCGTGGTCGGGGACGGCGGATTCTTGATGACCGCGGGGGAGCTCGCGGTCGCCGTGAGAGAGCAGCTGAGCGTCGTCTTCGTATTGTTGACCGACAACGACCTCGCGCTCATCCGGATCAAGCAGGAGAGGAAGGACAATCCGGTCTTCGGCACGCCGATTCGTGCGTCGGGCACCATCGGCGGTGACAATATCTTCGGAGTGCCCGTGCACAGAGCCCACGACCCCGAGGAGTTCAGGGAGACGCTCGAGGCGGCGTTCGCGATCGGGGGACCGGTGATCGTCGAAGCCATCGTGGACAGTAGGGAGTACGACGGGCTCGTTCTCAAGTCCGACAAGCCGTGCTGAGCGCGATGAGCGAACCCGCTCGGGACGCACCGAGGCCGTTTACGCTGCCGTGAGGCCCTACAGCCTCCGCAGCCACAAAAACACGAACGCGCCGTAGAAGAGCGACGTGGCCACCAGGCACGCTCGCCGCCACGTTGGCGGCCGCAGGGCCTCGGGCAATAGTCGCGTATTGATGTAGAGCAGGTGCAGGGACGACACCACGAAGACAATGCCGGCCATGCTCGCGCCCAACTGAAGGAGCACGATCGGCTGAGCGAGCCGGAGAGCGATGATGCCCCAGAGCGTGATCGCGAGCAGCACGCTGTAGTAGACCACCCTGACGTCGCCACCCCTCCAAGCACGGACTCGCCTGCTCCCCGTCCAGAGTAGGTCCGTAATAGCCCGTGTCATTCCGTCGAGGACATCGAGCTGCGTCTTGAACAACACCCAGACGGCCAGCAGCGCGATGACGCCACCGTAGACTGCCCCGGCCTGGGTCGCCATCGCGTCCGCCAGGGCGGCCGCCACCGACAGCCCTCGGATGTCCGTTCCGAACTCGATGAATGTTACGTAGAGCAGCGCAGGAAGCAGCATTCCGAGTATCGTGCCGACGAAGAATATGCCCCACTGGTCGGCCCTCACGATGCGCCACCAACCGCGCCACCGCTGCATCGCCTTGGCAGTTACGGCGAAGCTGTATCCCGTATGGGCGAGTTCGACCTTCTTCCCGCCGACTACGGCCGGGATGTAGCCCACGAGGCTGCTCATGCCGTACCCCTTGTCCCGGGCCCAGTTCGACAGCGTGAGGTTCGTGACGCCGCCGGCACCGGAATAGGCCGCGAACGCTCCGATCAGGAAGTAGTCTACACCGCTCGGCATCAGGCGGAAGCTGGTGGTGGCCGGGTCGTAGCCGACCAGTCCGGCGACCCCTGCGATCCACGTGTCGGGCGATACGAACATCACGGCCAGCACGAAGAAGCTGCCCAGGATGATCACGACGAGGATCCAGTTCAGAATCTCGAGCGTGCGCTCGATACGTCTCCCGAACAGAAGGATCGCGACGCACACGATGAACGTGCCGACCCCGATCCAGTACACCACGCTCGCGTGCTCCGGCCCCGCCAGATCTCGGGTGAAGAGGAAGAAGACCGCGCCCGCCGCGGCCCCGGCCCATGCGGGCCACCCGAGATGGAGAAAGTAGAGGCCGGCGTAGACCCACCCCCAGAAGGAGGCCGACGGCTTCGTGCGCATGAAGCCGATGCACGCGGGCTCTCCGGTCGCGATCGTCCACCGCATCAGCTCGGTGTTCAGGACGGTCTGCAGGAAGGCCGCGACCAGCGTCACCCAGAGAAGGGTCAGGCCGTACTGCACGAACGCGGCAGGTCCGAGCAGGAACTCGCCACTCCCGATGGACGCACCCAGAACGATGACACCCGGGCCTACCACCCCCATCCAGGCCAGGCCCTTCGGGCGAGGCGGAGCGGGAAGCTCCCCCTCCTGCCAGGGGTCGAGTCCCGAGCGGGCCTCGAGGGGGATCGAAACTTCAGTACCCCGCTGTAGGTCGACCACGTTCAACTCCCTCGAAAGCGTGACCCTCCCGGTGAGGCGTCACCGCGTAGTAGCCGTGCTCGGCCCCGACGATGACCCAGAGCTCATCGTATGGCAGATCACTGAGTTCAACGACCCTATGATCCATTCCGCAGACTTGGATCAAGGTCGAAGCGATCAAGATTCATCACCTTGTCCCACGCAGCCACAAAGTCACGCACAAACGCCTGCTGCGAGTCGTCACATGCATAGACTTCCGTGATGGCTCGGAGCTGGGAGTTCGAACCAAAGACGAGGTCGACGGCGGTGCCGGTGCACTTGAGCTCGTCCGTCCCGCGATCGCGTCCCTCGAACACGTGCTCGGATTTGGGGGACACTTGCCACTTGGTGTTCATGTCGAGCAGGTTCACAAAGAAATCATTGGTCAATGTCTCAGGCCGATTGGTAAAGACGCCGAGCTCGGACCGCCCGACGTTTGCATTCAGGACGCGCATACCGCCTACGAGCACCGTCATCTCAGGAGCGGTTAGCGTCAGCGTGTGCGCCTGATCCACCAGCAGCTCCTCCGCCGGTCTCTTGTGTCCGTTTGCGAGATAGTTGCGGAACCCGTCTGCGGTCGGTTCGAGCACCGCAAATGAGTCCACGTCGGTTTGCTCCTGCAACGCGTCCGTGCGCCCCGGCGAGAAGGGAACCTGCACGTCGTGCCCGGCCTTCTTCGCAGATTCCTCGACGGCCGCACACCCGCCCAGAACGATCACGTCAGCGAGCGAAACCATCTTGCCGTCGGACTGCGAGCCGTTGAAGTCCTTCTGGATCTCCTCCAGGGTCTTCAGCACCTTCCCCAGTTCGGCCGGATTGTTCACTTCCCAATCCTTCTGCGGTGCGAGGCGAATGCGCGCCCCATTCGCCCCACCACGTTTGTCGGTGCCACGGAACGTTGCCGCCGACGCCCAGGCGGTCGAGATCAGTTGGGAAATAGACAGTGCTGATTCGAGGATCTTGCCCTTGAGGGCAGCGATGTCTTGCTCCCCAATCAACTCGTGAGTGACCTCGGGGACAGGGTCTTGCCACAACTGCGCCTCCGCAGGAACCAGCGGGCCGAGACACCGCGTGCGGGGCCCCATATCGCGGTGAGTCAGCTTGTACCACGCCCTGGCGAAGGCGTCTGCGAACTCCTCCGAGTTCTCGTGGAAACGCTTCGAAATCGGCGCATAGATCGGGGCCACCTTCAGTGAGAGGTCCGTCGTGAGCATCGTAGGGGGGTGCGTCTTCGACGGATCGTGAGCATCCGGCACGGTGCCCGCTGCAGATGCGTCCGTGGGAGTCCACTGCGTCGCACCGGCAGGGCTCTTCACCTGCTCCCACTCGTAGCCGAACAGGTTGTCGAAGAAGTTGTTGTCCCACTTCGCCGGCTCGGTGGTCCATGCGCCCTCCAACCCGCTGCTGATCGTATCTCCGGCTTTGCCGCTGCCATAGCTGTTCTTCCAGCCAAGGCCTTGCTCCTCGATGCTGGCACCCTCGGGTTCGGGACCTTTGTACTCCTCATCGGCAGCACCATGGGTCTTGCCGAACGTGTGTCCACCGGCAATGAGCGCAACCGTTTCCTCGTCGTTCATCGCCATGCGACGGAACGTCTCTCGAATGTCTCTGGCTGCTGCGAGCGGATCTGGGGTACCGTTCGGCCCCTCCGGATTGACGTAGATCAGGCCCATCTGGACAGCGCCGAGGGGATTCTCGAGTTCCCTGTCGCCGCTGTAGCGCTCGTCTCCAAGCCACGTGGTCTCAGACCCCCAGTAAATGTCCTCTTCGGGCTCCCAGACGTCCTCGCGCCCGCCAGCGAAACCGAGCGTCTTGAATCCCATTGACTCCAAGGCACAGTTACCCGTGAAGATCATCAGGTCGGCCCACGAGATTTTCCGGCCGTACTTCTGCTTGATCGGCCAGAGCAACCGGCGCGCCTTGTCGAGGTTCACGTTGTCGGGCCAACTGTTGAGGGGCGCAAACCGGAGTGTGCCGGAGGCTGCGCCGCCGCGGCCGTCGTGGATGCGGTACGTGCCTGCGCTGTGCCACGCCATCCGAATGAAGAGCGGCCCATAATGGCCGTAGTCGGCAGGCCACCAGTCCTGCGACGTCGTCATCAACTCATCGATGTCCTTCTTCAGTGCATCCAGGTCAAGTGTTTTGAACTCCTCAGCGTAGTTGAACTCCTTGCCCATTGGATCTGACAGGGGAGAGTTCTGGTGGAGAATCTTCAGGTTCAACTGATTCGGCCACCAGTGTTGGTTCGCCGTGGCCCCAACCGCCGCGTGTCTATGAGGTCCGCCCAACACTGGGCATTTGCTTTCGGTCGCCATCTTCTCTCCAAGCGTTTACGGGATCTTGTTCCAACCTTTCTGTATACAGTGACCATGAATCCCTGGACAGTGGTGATGCACATTCCCGTCAAGAATTTCATGACGGCCGACCACGACTGAGCAGTCAGGGGTGGACTGTTCGTGGGTTCACCTGCTCCGCTCCGTCGAGCTAGGTCCGCGCTGACCTACGACGCAGCTGAGGCCGTCGGGGGGAGGGTAGAGTGGACCGATCGTTTCATAGTCGCAGGATGGGCCGGCATCCCGAATCGTACAAGCGGAAGCGCGCGAGCTGGGCAGCGGCGGAGAATCGAGTGGGCCTGACGAGCCCTAAGGCCCAATGGACTCTCGGACGTCGGCCCGCGAGCTCGCGGAAGTCACGCGTGTAGAGCGGGTCCCGGTCATGGATGAGAAATCGCTTTCCTCTCAAGAAGCCACTGAAGTCGTAGATCGGATGCCGGGCCACCTGTCGCATCCACAGCCCGTTGGGAACCGACACTCGGTTCTCTTCTTTCAGGTAAGCATTGACGGCTCGGTGCTGCTCGTTCACCCAGCCCGCGAGCATCATCACGAACATCTGCAAAGGCGTGTTCAATATCCTCAACTCGTCGGTTCCAAATCCGCCACGTCAACCGAGAACGGCGTGGAGGGGACAACGTAGATCCCCTGCAAGCTCACCGATTAACGCTCGGCTGAGTTTTGGAACAGGACGGCACCCTATGCACTTCGAAATTGAGTACGGCGGTATCGAGTGGCGCGTCCACACACCTGCTGGTTTAGTGGAGGGTCGCTTTGCTGTATCCTCCCTTATGAACGGCGAAATCCTCAATCGCGTACGACGCGAGTTGCGCCGTTCCACCACGGCCGGACCGCTGGCCCTCGCCACAGCGGTCGGCCTCCTCACCGGGTTGGGCGCCATCGGACTGCGGTGGATGATTTCCGCGGTGCAGTGGCTGTTTTTCGATCAGGGCGGCCGCCTTTCCGACGTCCTGGCTCCACTGCCGGCGTGGGTACCGCTCGTGCTCGGGCGCCTGCCATAGGCATAGTCGTCGTGTCCTGGATGGTCCGTAGGTGGGCTCCGGAGGCGCAGGGGCATGGAATCCCAGAGGTCCAGTACGCCGTGCGGCAGCGCGGGGGGCGCATCCGTCCTCGTGTTGCCATCGTGAAGGCGTTGGGGTCCGCGCTCTCCATCGGGTCGGGCGGATCCGTGGGGCGGGAGGGTCCCATCGTCCAGATCGGTTCCTCCATCGGCAGCACGGTGGGCCAGATCGCAGGAATGGGGGCCAGCGAGATTCGGATTCTGGTGGCGGCAGGCGCAGGCGCGGCCGTTGGCAGCACGTTCAACGCACCCATCGCTGGTGTGCTCTTCGCCATGGAGGTGATCCTGAATGGCTTCGCCTCGCGGTCCTTTGGATTGGTGGTGGTCTCGTCCGTGGCGGCCACCGCGGTCGTGCAGTCGGCTCTGGGCACGGAACCCTCTTTCCGTCTGGTCGAGCAATTCTCTCTCGTGAGCAACTGGGAGTTCGGGCTGTACCTAGGTCTCGGGGTGATCACGGGCATCGTGGCCCTGGTCTTTGTCTGGGCAGTGTATCGGACGGAGGAGCAGTTCGAACGGTGGTCGTTCCCTGCCTGGGCCAAGGCACTTCTGGGAGGGTTGGCCGTGGGAGTGATCGGGGCCTTCGGGAGTCCCCACATCTTCGGCGTCGGACATGAAGGTGTCGAGCTGGCGCTCGCCGGAGCTCTCGGTGTCGGGATGATGGCCGCGCTCGTGATCCTGAAGATAGCGGCTACCTCCATCACGCTCGGTGGGGGAGGTTCCGGGGGAGTGTTCGCTCCGGCTCTGTTCATCGGGGCGATGATGGGGGGCGCCTTCGGCACCGTGGCGGGTGGACTGTTCCCCACCGTGACGGCGTCCCCCGGAGCATACGCGCTGGTTGGCGCGGCCGCCCTGTTCGGCGCGGCAGCCAATGCGCCGATGACGGCGATCGTCATCCTCTTCGAGATGACCGACAACTACCGGATCATCCTCCCCCTCATGTTGGCCGTAGTGCTGGCGCAGCTCGTCGCTTCCCGCCTCCACCCGGACTCCATCTACTCCATCAAGCTGCGGAGGCTCGGCGGCTTCCTCCCGTCCGCCGGTGAGATGGGAACGCTCGACATTCTCATCGTGGCCGACGCCATGGGGGAGGAAGTAGGGAGCGTGCCCGAGTCCATGGACCTTGAGCAACTGGCGGAGCTGGCGCGCGCGGAGGGCGCACGGAGTTGGGTGGTCTTGGACGAAGACGAGCGGCTGGTAGGAATGGTGGCAATGGCGGATTTGGAGCACTCCATCCTAGCCGGCGCGCACGAGCTAACCGTCGCCGAGGTCATGACCACGGCGGTGGAGACGACCTTTCCCGCCGAGACACTCCGCAAAGCATTCGAACGATTGAGTGCCCTCGGGGCCTACCAGATGCCCGTCGTGGATCCGGAGGACGGGAGCAGCGTGGTAGGCGTGTTGAAGCGGTCAGAGATGATCTGGGCGTTCAAGGAACTAGCGGATGAGCACCAGCAACTGCTGAAGCGCACGGATGCGTTACCGCTGGACAACGCGGGCGATTCGGTTCACCTGGAGCTCGTCGTAACCACAGCCCACACGGATATATGCTTCCACCCCATTCGTGAGATCAGCGTGCCTGATCAGGCTCTCATCGCACTCCTGAGGCGCGGCGAGCGGGTCGTGGTACCCAGGGGTTTCACACGGGTGGAGCCCGGAGATGTGCTGACGTTCATCACCACGCGCCGCGATCGTTCGCAGTTGGAGGCATGGATCGTCAAGACCCAGCGCGGGTCGTAGCCTCTCGCGGCATCCCGTCCTGTGCAAGAATTGGATCGACCGATCAAGCGGCTTCCCGATAGTAGTGGCTAAAGGATTCCTCCCAACCGTTCCTGTCGAACTACAGGCCTGAGGCGAGTTCTGGAACCCCGTCGATCAGCCGGGGGGAAAAGTTCATCGATTTCCCGTAAATCGTCGCTGGATTTCACCGAATTGATGAACCCGAACATGTAGAGAAACATGTAGAGCGGATCCTGAGACAAGCGGAACCCATAACGCGGCGGGTCGGCCGAGAGCGGCATGGCGGTGCGTGAGCAGACCTGTTGGTAGTTCAGGCTCCGCTTGGGCTGAGTTTTGGAACAGGACACGATTGCACGGCTCGCACAACAGTTGGACGTTGCGGTAGGTGCTCGCTCCACCCTTCGAGCTTGACCCCGTAACCCTGCTAGAAGGAACAGGTCGCGGATGCCGCGATATCCATCCCATCGATAGCCCACCGTCATCCGGCCACCATCCGTCCTCCATTCGGACCCACTGCAGGAACTACCCCGGAGACCAGAGAAGAACTGCGTTCGTTCGTACCCGGTGGGGGGCTAGCCTTTGTACGGCGATCCCCATTCTTCGGGGAAGCCAACGCCAGAAGAGACCCGCTGCGATTGCCAACTTTCGACCCGCTCCCGAGAATGGAGCACATGATAGAGAAGATGCGGTTCCTGGCGGTGGCGACGCTGGGCGTGACGGCGTGCACTCCCGCGCTCAAACTGACGCCGAGCGACGCGGCGGTAGTCCTCACGCAACAGGCGTTGAACGCCCCGGATCCCGGTCAGCCGGGCCCGTACGAGGTGCTCACGCTCTACTACGGGTCGGGCACGGACAAGAATCGGCCCGCGTACAGTGATTCGGTGACCATCACCACCGAAGCGGTGGACGCGTCGAAGATGGTGAGCGTGGCGGACTCCGTCAGTGAACGGAACGACTACTGGGGATTCACGCCGAAGGAGATGCCGCTCAACGCACGGGTTTGGTATCCGGACGGGGCGGGGCCGTTTCCCTTGGTGCTCGTCGTCCACGGCAACCACAACATGAGGGACTTCTCCGACCCCGGATACGACTACCTCGGCGAGTTGCTCGCGAGCCGCGGGTACATCCTTGCGAGCATCGACGAGAACTTCATCAACGGCTTGCGCGAGGAGAACGATGCCCGCGGCTGGTTCTTGTTGAAGCACGTGCAGCTCTTCGATGGATTCAATGGCGATGCCGGCAACCCGTTCGAGGGTAAAGTCGATATGGGCAACGTTGTGCTCATCGGTCACTCTCGCGGTGGTGAGGCCGTGGCGAACGCCGCCGCGTTCAACCACCTGTCGTACTATCCCGACGACGCGTCGCTCGAGTTCGACTTCGGCTACGACATCCAAGGCTTGATTTCCATCGCGCCGGTCGATGGGCAGTACCTGCCAACGGGTCGCAAAGTCGTCGTCGAGGACGTGAGCTACCTGACGTTCCACGGCTCCCACGACGGCGACGTCACGAGCTTCCACGGGTTGCGCATATACGATCGGCTCGAGTTCAACGATCCCGACGACTTCAACTTCAAGTCGGCGGTGTATGTCTACCGGGCGAACCACGGCCAGTGGAATTCGGTCTGGGGACCACGCGACGCAGGTCCCCGGAGCGCACGCTCCCTCGATCTGCGAGGTCTGATCTCAGAGAAGGATCAGCGTCGCTTCGCCCAGATCTACGTCTCGGCCTTCCTCGACATCGTCGCGAAAGGCGACAAGCGATACCTCCCGATCTTCCGTGACCACCGCGTCATCGGGCAGTGGCTCCCAGAGACAATGTACATCACCAGGTTCGAGACGAGCGCATTCCGACCTCTCGCAGCGTACGAAGAGGATATCGACGTTACGTCCGGTTCGGAGCCCGGGGTTCACATCGTGGGAGATTCGCTCGCGACGTGGAAAGAGGAGACCCTTCTGCTTCGGTCCAGCAATCGCGGCAATACGTCAGCGTCGCAGGAGAACCAGGCCGTGACCCTTGGGTGGAACAATCGAATCTCCGGCGCCGACACGACCAGTCATGGCCCGCCGGCGCAGTACACTCTCGAGCTTCCGTCCGGATTGGCCACTAGTTGGGAGCTGTCCGGTACGTCTACGCTCGACTTCATGCTCGGACCGACGAACTCCATGCCCGGGCCCCGTATGAATCCGTCCGCCGACGAGAACGAGCAGAATGACGTTGACGACCGCGAGGACAAGGACGATGGGGACGATGAAGACGAGGATCCCGACATAGACCTCAGCATCGAGATCGAAGACGCTTCTGGGCAGAAGGCGAGGGTCACCCTAAGGGAATATGGTGCGATCCGGAGGCCGTTGGAGACCTACGTCATGCGACGGGCCGACCGTGAGGAGTCACGATTCGAGCGTAACTGGGAGTTGATCTTGCAGACGTTCGCGATTCCGCTCGAAGATTTCGTCGCCCAGAATCGCTCGCTCGCTCTAAGTCGGCTGACCGCCGTGCGGTTCGTCTTCGATCGGGTCCACGCGGGTGAGGTCTCGATCGACCGGATCGGTTTCAGCGACCTGGATCCGGCGTTCCTGGCTGCCCGGGTCGACGGACGGTAGGGAGCCGCGCTACCGCCACCGCACGCCGAGCCGGTGCGTTCCGCCCTCATCGCCCCCGCTGAACGGCCGAAACGCCCACTCGACGGTGATGTTGTCGCCCCAGAAGGCGAAGCCTGTGGTGACCGGGCTTGAGTCACTGCCGTCGGGAACGTCCTGGAATCCGCCTCGGGCTATGAACGTCCGGCCCTGGATGGGCCAATAGCCGAGCTCCAACCCGCCGCCGTACGTCACTTCATCGTCGTCGAAGCCCACGGTGGCTGTGTAGCCGATGTCCAGGAAGCCGAGTTGCTGCCCGTAGTTTCCCGCGCCGATCACGACCCGCCATGGCTTCACGCCCGTATCGAGAATGGGCTCGTCGCCGAGATCGTGGACCGTCACGCCTACGACCACCGGCCCGATCTCGCGGGTTGCACCCACATCGAAGAGGACGACGCTCTCGTGTGACGTGCCAACGCGCTCATCGATCAAGTTCACGCCGACTCCGACATCGATGTCGAACGAGATTCCGTGGGCGTAACCGAGGGTAAGCGACCGCTCAGAAACGGGTACGGAGCCAGAGTTGAACAGGTGGTCCTGCCCCGGGGGAGTCGCCGCGACGTCGGAACCGATGGCACCATACTGGAGTGTCCTCAGGCCCACGCCGATTCCTCCACCATACCATTGCATCGCTCCCGAAACTGCCGCGGAGCTGCTTTCTCCACCCCATCGCTGGACGTCGGCCCCGAAGCCGCGCGCCCCTGTGAGCAAGGCCGGATGGTAGAAGATCGCATCAGCGTGACCGGCATTCATCATGTACGAATCGCCCAGCGCCATCGCACGTGTCGAAGCCGGTAGCTGTGTGACCTTGGGCAACACGCCCCCTGTCTGCGCGGAGAGAGACGCAGGCACGAAAAGAAGGAGTGCGACGGCAAATCGAGGCTTGGATCGCATCGGCACGGGCTCGGGGACGGACCCGAAGTTTGGGGCAGCGGATATAGCATCCGATACGAGGGACAAGATGCGTCTAAGGCGTGCGAGCGGGCAAGCATCATCCCCGCCTAACAAGCGTTGCTGCAGTCCGGATATGAGCTAGTGGATCCGAAGCACTCGCCTTGCGGCTCGCACTCGGGTTCGGCATGCTGGCCGCGCAACAGAATGGCGAGACGTTATGCGGCTCCGCGAGCCATGTGCTGCATCGACCGCCATTCCCAGACCTTGCCGGCCCGAGAGTCCACGATCCTGACTTGCGGTGGTGTTGTCTCTGCCTCTGCCGCCTCGCCTCAAATCGAGCGGTCCCACATCGCGTCGTCAGGTAGATAGTCGTTACCTTCCAACATGGATTTGACAACAGCTGAGCGACCCGTCGTTGTCCGTGCCGTGGCGGCCTACCGCGAAGCCAAGGCGAAGCATCACGTCGGTCAGTTTCGTGGCCTGACGGCGGACGCGATTCTCGAAGAACTGGCTCCATCTCCCGTCCGTTGGACGGAACTGGCTGCGCTCGTGATCGCATCAGCTGAAGAGTCCAGTCGAAGGAAGCAGTAGTGCCCTGTGCGCGTCCTTACTCGGTGATCTCCGGGCCCAACTCCCCGAACCGTAGTAGGCCGAGGGAGGCTCTCTCGGCACTCGCACGCGGGATAGCCTAATGAGCCAGGTCGGCGGCGGGGCTCTCCGACGCGTCGGTATCGGCGTCACGACAGCCCCTTAGGGCGCTCAGGACTCCCGGCCTGCGTCGTGTTCTCCGTGGACCTGAGGCGCCGTGCCCAGGGCCGTTCGCACCAAGTAGAACGCCCAGAGCCCCCACAAGACACGTAACGGTTGTGGTGTCTCGCCCATTTGCTCGCAGAACTCCCGGGCCCGAGCGTAGGTCGCCTCCACTTCCGGGGCGGCATAGCCCATCGTCGTGACCAGCGGCGTCGCCAAGGCGACGCGCAACGGCAGCTCCTGCTCCACACGCTCCGGGCCGTCGGGCAGATCCTCGAGCAGGCTCAACGCCTTGCTGAAGTGGCTGACGGCTTCGGCGTTCGCCGAGCGCTCGACGGCTCGTTCGCCAGCGCTCTTCCAGTAAGGAAGAGCTTCCTCCGTGCGCTGTGCGGCAGTGAAATGGTGGGCGACGAGCCCTGGTTGGGTCTCGACCACCTCGGGGAAGTGGTCCATCAACGCGCTCGCGATGTTCGCGTGCACCTCCTCACGCCGACGCCTGAGCAGCGACTCGTACGCGGCATCCTGAATGAGAGCGTGTTTGAAAGTGTACGTGGCGTGCGGTGGCGGACCTCGCTGATAGAGCAGTTCTGCCTTCACCAGGCGGCTCAGCCCGTACTCGAGGGCGGCATCGCCTATCGGCAAGACGACGCTGAGCAATTCGTAGGGGGAAGCGGAACTCGGCGGGTGTAACGCCGACGATGGTGAACACCTCACCATCCAGCGTAATCGACCGACCGATCGCATCGGGTGCCTCTCCCAGGCGCCTGGTCCAGAATCCATGGGAAACGACAGCGATGTTGGGTGCACCCTCGAACGTCTCGTCGGCGGTGATCAGACGTCCCATGAAGGGAGTCGTCCGCAGCGTCTCGAAGAAGTCACCGATGACCAATCGAACGCGAACCACCGTGGGCTGATCGAAACCCGTCAGCGTGCGGCCCCGACCCATGTAGGCGGCGAACTCGCTGAAGGTACGGTTCCGGTCCCGCCAATCCCGAAAATTCGGGATCGAGACCGAAATTCTGAAGTCTGTGATGGCGTCGTGGACGTTGGGCACCACAAGCTGCTCGGACTCGGGCAGCGGAACCGGGCGCAGCAGGACTCCGTTGACCACGGAGAAGATTGCGGTATTCGCGCCGATCCCCACGGCAATCACCAGAATGGCGATGAGGCTGAAGGTGGGCCGTTTGGCCAACGTCCGAACCGCCCTGCTGACTTCGCGAAGCATATCGCCCATAGGCAAAACTCCTGCGTGTTATCGAAGGGTCACCTCGAAGTTCTTGGACTCCGGATCTGACCGAGAGGTTGGACGAGAATTTCGTCTTCCAGACGTCTGTACGTCAGGGGGCTCGAAGTAGATTCGTAGAGGGCCCGCAATTAAGCAGATTGGCCCGTCAGATGCCGGGGCAAGCCCAAGAGACGCCCACGAATTGCTCCGCCCAGTGATCGGAGCGTAGAAGACGTCGTACCCCACAGTCGTTCGGCAACGTGAATCCCTCTGGGGAGGGTGAGTGCCACCTCGAGCTCGTCCAGGCAGATTCGGAAGCCCCCATAGGCAAAACTCCTGCGTGTTATCGAAGGGTCACCTCGAAGCCGGGACTCCGGATCTGACCGAGAGGTTGGACGCACGTCAGGGGGCTCGACGTAGATTCGTAGAGGGCCCGCAATTAAGCAGATTGGCCCGTCAGATGCCGGGGAAGCAGACGCCCACGAATTGCTCGCCCAGTGCGGCGTAGAAGACGTAACGTGAGATGGGAGGGTGAGTGCCACTCCGGAGGACGTCGGGTCGCCGAGACACTTGATCGACGACTCAATGAGTTGACTCGCCTCCATTTCGTTACGCCTAGACGGGTCGTGTCACCCGCTCTTCGACGCACGACTGGAAGCCTGGATCCGCTAAGTCGAGAGCCCCGACAGAGCGGAGCCGAAACGTCGGGCCAAGCGGCGTGTTCACGTAACCCATGTATTGGCCGTAACCCCATGTACCGCATAGACGCTCTCGTTCTTCCAGTGAGTGGCTCACGCTTTGCCGAGGAGGTGACACCGGGTGCGAATCTGCACTACAGGCGTGTCAGGCGTCGCCGTTCGGGTGCTTCAGTTCCTCGAAGAAGTTCTGCACGAGGACCGGGCAAGTCGCACTGCTGCTAGCTCAGCGCTCGCCATCCTAAGCGCCGTGAAAGGCAACTGGCTTGCCACGTGGCTCCGGCTCCAGATCCGGTTGGCTCGAGTCCGTGAAGACCTCGTGCAACTCGAGCTGGCTCGGCTGCATGACGCCTCATCGGGCGGGACGCTCCTTGCGGAAGCGTACCGGACTGTGCATGCCCTTTCACAAACTCGTCCGACTTTACCCACGCATCGAACGCGGCCCGCGATTCCCACAGTGTCAAGACAATGTACGGGTCTACCGGATTGACTGGGCGCAGTACCTTGTTCCAGATAAACCCGGGCATCCCGTCCACCAGCCGCGCCCGTGTCCGGAAGCGCTGCTCGAACTGCTCGGCGTACTCCGGCACCACATGGATCCGGTTCATGGCGGTGATCATTCTCGGTTGCTCTCCATCGGGTTTACGCTCATGCCGCAAATCGTCGGACAGGTAGACGGTGACCATACCGCCCTCCAGCTCTCTCCTAACTCACGCTCGATGCGGTAGCGGCCCTCTAAGGCTGCGTTCAGGCAGGTGATGGTGTCGCTCATGCGCTCAAGATGCGGCGCTGGTCGGCGGAGCGCGAGCAGATCCCTTACAGCGACACCAATGGCAGCCCGAGCCGTAGAGCAAGAGACAGACGGAGCGAACCAAGCGGAGGAGACTGACAATGACAGACACAGGCGCACCGGACGATCGGCAGATCGAGAACCCAGCGGGTGACCGGGAGAAGCACAACGTGAGCGGCGACAGGGTAGTCGCGAAGATCAAGGAGCTGCTCCACGAAGGGAACGTGCGCCACGTCGTCATCAAGAACGATGAGGGCCGCACCCTCATCGAGTTTCCCGTCTCGATCGGACTGGCGGGAGCCCTCCTGTTGCCCGTATGGGCGGCCGTCGGGGCGATTGCGGCCATGGTGACTGACTGTACGATCGAGGTCGAGCGCGGGACGGAAGAGGAAAGTGCTGAGGAGTGATCCGAAGGTGCGCTACCGGCTTTGGTGCATGGCTCCCGATTGTAGCTTCAAAGTGACGTGAAGCCCTCCACAACGCGGCAGGTCGGCCGAGCAGCAGCAGGGCGGTGAGTGAGCAGACCTGTTGGTAGTTCAGGCCTTCCGGTTCAGCTGAGTTTTGGAAGAGGACGCCAGCCTGGTTCTGGTCGCCCCCCTCCCGTATCCGCGAATCCACTGGACTTGCTCGGACCCGTGCTGCTCGAGCCTGTCCAGGAATCTCATCGCGACGAGCGATGCCCGTCGGACACGGTCATCCCCTCGTGCCCGACATTGCCTCACAGACCCAGCGATGCACGGACCAGCGGGCTGATACGCTCGGGAGTCCAGGGCGGGGAGAAGGTAAGCTCGACCTCGGCGCGCTCGACGCCTTCCACACCCTCGATCGCCTGCCTCGCGTCGTCGACGATCTGTGCTGCGGCCGGACAGAGCGGAGACGTCAGCGAGATCGTGGCCTTCACGTTCGCCTCGCCTTCCTCGACTGCACGTGACCCCACCCGAGCCGGAGCGACTCGAACCGTGATGGTAACGATGCCGACTGGCTCAGGTCAGAGCGCCGAGTCCGTTCGTCAGCCCCGGTGGGGCGTCAAACCGTGAATGAGCTCCCGCACCCGCAGCCGCCGCTAGCCTTGGGATTCTGGAAAGTGAAGCCCTGACCCATCATGCTGGTGACGTAGTCGATCTCGACACCTTCCAAGTACTGCGCGCTGAACGGGTCCACGAACATCTTCACGCCGTTGACGTCGAGCACTTCGTCGTCCGCCTCGGGACCGTCCTCGACGGTCAAACCGTACTGGAAGCCGGAGCACCCACCGGGTAGCACCGCAACGCGGAGTCCAGCGTCACCCTCGACGCCGTTGTCCTGTATGAAGTCCTGGACCTTCTCGGTCGCCGAACTCGTCATCGTGACCATAGCGCTGACGTCCTCTTAGTATCTCACTCCATCTCGCCTTTCGTCGTCTCAATAGTAGTGATACGAAACTATCTTGACCATACTGGGGAAAGACGAAGTGGTTTCGTATGGCTACTACCGGTCAGGCGTCCCGCATGAAGTTCGAGCAGAACAGATCCAGTTCGGGCCGCTCTATAACGGCCCCGAAGTAACGGCACCGGAACGTATCACCGTCCTCGCATCTGTTCAGGTGGCCGCAGGTGGCGCAGCTGCCGAAGTTCCTCCCTCCCCGTCGCCTGGCGAGCTCAGCCAGTATCCGGCGGAGGCTCCCCGCCATCTCGGCTTGCGCCTGGGGAGGGAGCTGACTGACCGCCCGGGCCACGTCTTCCACGGGATCTTCCCTCAGGGCGGCGTGCGCCTGCTCCGTCAGGTCGAAGCGGATACTTCTTCCGTCCAGCGAGGAGCGGGTGCGGCTCAGATACCCGTGCTCCACCAGCGCCTTCACCGTCTGCGATACGGTGCCCCGTGTGGTCGCGTGGAACTCCGCGAAGCTCGAGACGATCCGTGAGAAGCGATTCGCTCGGGCGAAGTATCGCAGGACCGCCCATTTGGCGGGCGTGAGACCAGCGAGTCGGCCTCCGCCATACGCGAGTCGGCCCAGAAATATGATGAACTCGGCGAGTGTACGCTCCGTAGTCCCCTGATCCATTACTAACACAGTAGCGATTCCGCACCTCCCTAACCACGCTGCTACAAGAGCACTTAGTCCCGCTCACCGCTGGCGGGCCCCCAAATTGACATTCCTGGGGGCTAAATTATAGTAGGGTATCGCTACTATTCCCTCCGTCCTCGGCCACCGGAGCCCTGTCCTCCTGACCACGAAGATGGGCAAGGCCCTACGAGTAGCACCGGATGACCTACATCATCGCAGAGCCCTGCATCGAGGCGAAGGACGCCAGTTGCGTCGAGGTCTGTCCGGTCGACTGCATCTACGAGGGTGAGGATCAATCTTATACACCCAGACGAGTGCATCGATTGCGGGGCGTGGGAGCCGGAGTATCCGGTCACGGCGATCTTCGCGGACACCGACATTCCAGCCGACCAGACCAGTTACCTTGAGAAGAACAGGAGCCATTTTGTTTGAGAGATTCGCAGAGCGCAGCACCCCGGCTGTACGATCATGGTGGTTACTTGACACCGGTGCCGCTCCAGCCCTGGGTTATCGACACGGTCACCTTCACCGTGCGCTAGGGCCGATCCGCTAGGGGGCTGACGTGCCACGAGTACCGTTCGAAGCGCTGCCGGGCCATGGCCGCCTCTGGGTCTTTCCGGCGAGCCGGACCCTGACGGATGTCGAGGTCCGAGCGTGCCTGGAGGTGGTCGACGAGTTTCTGGCCTCCTGGGCCGCGCACGGGGTGCCCCTGAAATCGGGTCGGGAACTGCGCGACGGCCGCTTCCTGCTCGTGGGTGTGGACGTCGATGCGGAGGCGCCCTCGGGTTGCTCGATTGACGCGCTCGTGAATCGCCTGAGGAATTTTGGCGGAGAGCTCGGCGTCACGCTGATCGATCATGCGCCCGTCTCGTTCCGGGACGCGACCGAGATCCGGACTCTGTCGCGCGCCGAGTTCCGGGCTCTCGCGGCAGATGGAGGAATCGGACCCGACGTGCCCGTGTTCGACACGAGCCTGACGCGTATAGAGCAAGCTCGGGCGGGCGCGCTTGAGCGACCGGCAACCGAGACCTGGCACGGTCAGGCGTTCTTCAGGGACCGGATTCGGACCTGAGCGCAGGCTTCTGGGTTCGAGGAGCTGAAGCAGGCTGAGTTTTGGAACAGGACGCCGTCCTGTTCCAAAACTGGATCGACCGATCAAGCGGCTTCTCGGTAGTAATGGCTGAGGATTCCTCCCAACCGTTCCTGTCGAACGACAGGCCCTGAGGCGAGTTTCTGGAACCCCGTCGATCAGCCGGTTGCCTATGCCTTGGTGGCAGCGCTCCACGTGATAATGCTCCACGTAGCTGGCAACCGCCCACCGCAAGTGCCGCTCGCCGAGCATGACCATCCGGTCGAGGCACTCCGACTTGATCGAGAGGACGAAGCGCTCCGCGTAGGCATTCAGATTCAGCCTCTTCGCAGGTAATCGCACATGCGCCACGCCCGCGTAGCCGAGGATTTCGTGGAAGCCTCGTGTGTAGAGCGGGTCCCGGTCCAAAGTGTACGATGTCGGCCGAGAGTGACGTGGCGGAGGTCAACCTAACCCGCTGCAGCCTCACGACTTGTCGCTCGGCTGAGTTTTGGAACAGGACGCGGTAGAATTACCTATCCATCCGATCGACGACGCCTCCGAGATCATGGCGATCGACGCAGACGGCCGGTGGGGTCCGCCCGGACCTGCGCGCCGACGAGATCGCCGCGGTCGCGTAGGGGGACCTCGGTAGACGGTTCATCGACGGCGAGGTCGAGGTGGCGCGTATCCGGGATCTGGTCTGCCGATAGAGGCGGCGGACCGACATCGGGTCCACGCTGTGGATCACGACCGAACTTGCACGGTTATGATTACCGCATGCTAATCAACGTCTTGCTCATAGCAGTTCAGCTTCAGATACCCGCCCCACAGGGCTATGTCAACGACTTCGCAGGCACGATTGATCCACGGCTTGAAGGGGCGATGACAGCCCTGATAACCGAGGTCCAACAGAAAACAGGCGGTGAAATCGCCGTGGTGACTCTGCGGGACCTGGAAGGTCGAGCATCGATCGATGTCGCTCGTGACATCGGACGCCAGTGGGGCATCGGCGCTGAACGGAGACCGGGATCGCGGGCGAGCAATGCAGGAGTGGTTCTGTTGCTGGTACCGGGTCAGCGGCCGGGGGACGGCACGGCCGATCTCGCAATATCCACCGGGCGCGGCGCGGAAGGATTCATAACGGACGCCGAAACCCTGCGGATTCGCGATGCCATTGGGGAGGCGGCGTCGAGATCAGGGAGTTACGCCGAGGGTATCGCCGTCGGTGTTCAACTGCTCGCGCGAGAATACGCCGAAGAATTCGGTGTGGCATTGACGGGCCAGGTCGCTCGACCGGTCTCGCAGCGACGGCCGTCGGGGCGCACGGGAGGAAACTCCGCTTGGCTGCTGTTACTTTTCGTGTTCTTCCTATTCGGCGGACGAGGATCGGGCCGGTGGCTCCTGCTCGGCATGTTGCTCGGCGGAGGAAGAGGCCATTACCACGGCGGTGGCGGCTTCGGTGGTGGCGGTTTTGGCGGTTTCGGAGGCGGCGGTGGCTTCAGTGGTGGCGGTTCGTCAGGGGGTTTTTAGAGAATGGCCGACGCGATACTGCAGGCAGAAAAAGTCGCAGCTCAGATCGCCGATAATCTGGGCGACAACCTGAATGCGATGGTGTTGTTCGGTACTGCAATACGGGGCGGTTACGCGCCCGCGCATCAGGAAGTGAACATCATGATGATGGTCGAGGACGCGTCAACCGAAGCGATTGGACCGATAGAAAAATCACTTGCTGGATGGGTCAAGAAAGGACATGCAGCTCCGCTTATTTTCGAGCGATCGGAATGGGAAGGATCTACCGACGTTTTCCCAATCGAAATCGAGGACATGAGGGAAGCGCACAAACTCGTCGCAGGAACTGATCCGTTCGAGGGGATTGTCACTAACCGGGATGACCTTCGCCAGGAATTGGAGCGGGAGGTTCGAGGCAAACTTCTGCAGCTGAGAGCTCAGTACGCTGCTTTCGCCCCAAACGGGCGAGCCTTGACGCGACTGATAACCGACTCGGCTCCTACTTTCTTCGTGTTGATGAGGGCGCTGGTGCGCCTCGAAGGTCAGGCGCCCGAGGCAAAGCCGGTGCGACTTGTTGAGCAGGCGGCGAGTATCGCGGACCTCGATGTGGACGCTTTTGCTTGGGTCGTCGGCAAGATTTCGGGAGACAAGGTGAAATCCCTCCGGAGTGACGACCCTATTGCCGCTCGCTACGTGGATGAGATACAGAAGTTGACCCACTACGTGGACCACGCATAACGACCGATCGGGCTTTCTACCAAGGACATCATTATATGAAGCGCATAGTAATTGGATTGGCGCTGGGGTCGTTGAGTGGTTGCGGTTACAACCGCATTCAGACCTACGACGAAGAGATCAACGCGTTCAAGAGTCAGATAGAAGTGCAACTGCAGAGGCGTTCTGATCTAATCCCCAATCTCGTAGCAACGGTCCGGGGCTTCGCCGATCAAGAAGAGGAAGTGTTCACTGCAATCGCCGAGGCTCGTTCCCGCCTGGGTGGTGCCATCCAATCGGGAGAGCTGGGCCAGATGGCGGAAGCCAATCAGTCCCTTACGCAGGGGTTGGGACGCCTGCTCGTGATATCCGAGGCATATCCGGAACTGCGTTCGAACCAGAACTTCATGGAGTTGCAAGTTCAGTTGGAAGGCACCGAGAACAGGATCGCGACGGCGCGGCAGGATTACAATGACGCTGTGCGAACCTACAACGGTTTCATCCGGCGATTTCCGCAAGTGCTGACTGCCAAGGCGACCGACGCTGAGGCGAGAGAGTATTTCGAAGTCACGTCTGCAGACGCGCGAAACGCGCCAACCGTAGACTTCAACTGACTGAAGGAGCCGGGTTGGCCCGGCGTAGGCAGACGAGGTCTCTGCCCCCGTCCTGTTCCAAAAATTGGATCGACCGATCAAAGCGGCTTCTCGGTAGTAAGGGCTGAGGATTCCTCCGAGCCGTTCTAGCGGAGCGACCGCCCCTGAGGCGAGTTCTGGAACCCTCCTAGATCAGCCGGTTGCCGATGCCTTGGTGGCACCGCTCCACGTGATAATGCTCCACGTAGCTGGCGACCGTCCGCCGCAAGTGCCGCTCCCCGAGCATGATTATCCGGTCGAGGCACTCCGACTTGATCGAGAGGACGAAGCGCTCGGTAGTGTCGTGATATTTGTGTAAAAGGGGGTGAGGGGTCCGGGGAGGGTGGACAGCCCGGGAAAGAGAGAGGAAGCTCCTTGTGAATGTTCATCATGACACGAACCCGGGGAGTCCGGGCCTGCGCCAGCAGGTCCGGAACCGGAAAGGAGCTTCCTCATGGAAAAGATGGTTGAAGTTGAGCGGGCCACGCAAGAAGAGTTACGGCAGGATTTGAAGTCGTTGTTTCAGGGCGCGATTCGTGTGACGCTCGAGATGGTGCTGGAGGAGGAGTTGAAAGCGATGGTCGGAGCGCGTCGTTTCGAGCGGGTCGGCAGCCGGAAGGATCACAGGAACGGCACGTACCTCAGGCGCCTGCTCACGAGCTTGGGTCAGATCGACGTGATGGTGCCGCGCAGCCGGGAAGGCGGCTCGCCCGCCGACGTGATCGGCCGCTACCGGCGCAGGAGTGAAGAAGTGGACGAGATGATGGTGGAGACCTACGTGAGCGGTGTGTCGCAGCGCAAGATGGGCGACGTGACTGAAGCACTGCTGGGTGAGTGAGGTGCCCCCAGTTGCGGTACCACTTCCTATGTTAGACCCCGAGCCATCGGTGGTCCCTGGAGTTGGGGCATCCTGAGGAACCAGGGCGATGGTTTTATCGTCTCTGGGGCGGGGGGTAGTCCGCCGTGGGCACGATGGGGTCGGACGGTATTGTACAGCCGCCTCCACTGCTCGACGAGTACCGTTGCCTCGGGCAGTGTGTAGAAGATCTCTCCGTTCAAGAACTCGTCTCTCAGTTTGCCGTTGAAGCTCTCGTTGTAGCCGTTCTCCCACGGACTGCCCGGCGCGATGTAGAGGGTCTGGACCCGCAGCCTGGCCAGCCATCTCCGCACCAGTTTCGCCGTGAACTCTGGCCCGTTGTCCGAGCGCAGATGCTCGGGCGGACCGTGCCGAGCGAAGAGATCGGTGAGCACCTCGAGAACGTCGTGAGCTCGAGTCTTTCGACCGACCTTGATCGCCAGAGACACTGCCGCGTGTACTCGTCGAGCACGGTCAGAAGCTTCAGCGCACGGCCGTCATGGGTCCTCGTGCTTACGAAGTCGTAGGACCACACATGATTCTTGTGCAGTGGCCTGAGCCGGATGCACGAGCCATCGTTGAGCCACAACCGACCCCGTTTCGGTTGCCGTCTGGGCACTTTCAGCCCCTCCTGCCTCCAGATACGCTCCACACGCTTGTGGTTCACCTCCCAGCCCTCGATACGCAGCAGGTTCGTGATCTGGCGATACCCGTACCTGCCGAACCGGCTCGCCAACCGTATCACGTCCGTGCGTAGCGCCTCCTCGTCGCCAGGTAGCTTCTTCACCCGGCGCTGCGTCGAGCGCGGCTGACCCAGTACGTGACACGCGTGACGTTCACTCGCCCCGAGTCGCTGACGTACATGCATCACGCACCTGCGTCGGCGCTCGGGGCTCAGAAGTTTCCCTTGGTCGCTTCCTCCAGGATCAGCTTGTCCACCGTCAGGTTCGCCACCGCTCGCTTTAGCCGTGCGTTCTCCTTCTCCAGCTCCTTGAAGCGTCGAGCTTGATCCACCTTCATCCCCCCGAACTCCTGCCTCCACCGGTAGTACGTCTGCTCGCTGATCCCCAACTCCCGGCTCACTATCGCCACCGTTTTGCCGTTCGCCAGACCCACCTCCGCCTCTCTCAATGCCGTGATGATCTGCTCCGGCGTGTGTCGTCTCCTACTCATTCTGACCTCCTCCCTGATAGCTGCGACCAAAGCCGCATCCTAACATCAACTTTGGTCTCGTTTCAGGGGGTCACGTCACTCGAGCGGGGCTTCACGGCCGGCCACCCAGTTCTACGCGTTCCCCGAGCCCCACTGGGCCAGGCTACGCACCACGAACAGCCTCGAGCGCCTGCACACCGAGATCAAGCGTCGGATCCGGAGCGCCGGCGCCTTCCCCGACCGAGCCAGTGCGCTCCGCCTTATCACCGCGGTTGCTCTGAGGACTACTGCGGTCTGGAGCAAACGCCGCTACCTCGATCTCACGCTTCTCGAACCCAAGGAGGTCGCCAAGGCAGCCTAACCGAAGCATCGAGGAGCTTCCTCTCACTTTTACACACAACTCGGGACTTGACCGTGCGCTCCGCGTAGGCGTTCAGATTCGGACTCTTCGCAGGTAATCGCACCAGACGTTACGCCCGCGTAGCCGAGGAGCTCGCGGAAGTCACGCGTGTAGAGCGGGTCCCGGTCATGGATGAGGAATCGCTTTCCTCTCAAGAAGCCACTGAAGTCGTCGAGCAGATGCCGGGCCACTTGTCGCATCCACAGCCCGTTGGGAACCGGCACGATTCCGGCGATCTCCACGCGCCTGGTCGACAAATCGATGACGAAGAACACCAGATAGCGAATGAGCCCCACCCGGGTCCACACCTCGACCGTGAAGAAGTCGGCCGCAGCGATCGCTTCCCAATGCGCCTTCAGGAACTTCGACCAGGGCATGTGTGGCGACCGCTCCGGTGCGGGCCCGATCCCACGCTCCTTCAGAATCCGCCGTACCGTTGATCACGAGACCAGATGCCCCAGCTTCGACAGTTCTCCGACGATCCGAGTGTAGTCCCAGCTCTCGTTCTCAGTCGCCATGCGCACCGCAAGTGTGCGGATCTCTTGCGCGATGGGCGGTCGTCCGGGGCCTCGCATTGCACTTCCGTCGTACTTTCTCGCGATCAGCTCCCGATGCCAACGCAGAATCGTGTCGGGTGTCACGATCGATTCGAATTCTCTCAGCACCCGGCGTCCGAGCGCATGGCCCTTCGCGGCCAGTCTCCTCCGCTGGTCATCGTTGAAGCGCAAGCGCTTGTTGCCGTGCAGCTCACGGAGCACTCGGTTTTCTTCCTTCAGGTAGGCATTGACGGCTCGGTGCTGCTCGTTCACCCAGCCTGCGAGGATCATCACGAATATTTGCAAAGGCGTGTTCAATATCCCTCAACTCGTCGGTTCCAAATCCGCCATGCCGACCGATAATGGCGTGGAGGGGACAACGTAATCCCCTGCAAGCTCACCGATTAACGATCGGCTGAGTTTTGGAACAGGACGGGGCCGCGGAACTTGCCTGGCTCTTCGGAGCACCGACGGTCCTGAATGGCGGGTATTTCGCTAGGTCTTGCAGGTACTGATCGAACGAATCCAGACCATGGGAGGAAGAAAACATTCGTTTCGGGCCGTTCCAGTCACGGGTGCCCGCTACTTCTCGGCGGTGAAGTACGGGCTATCGCCCGCCGAGTGGTTGGTTACGTCCTGGATGCCCGCGATCTCCGGCACCTGTTCCTTGAGGATTCTCTCGATCCCCTGGCTCAGCGTTACCGACGCCATTCCGCATCCCTGGCAACCCCCACCCATCTGGAGGTAGACGATCTTGTCCCTGACTTCCACTAGCGTCACCTGTCCGCCGTGCTGGGCCACCCCGGGGTTCACGTATTGATCGATCGCCTGCTGAACCCGCTCAGCGAGAGAGCCCTCCAACAGCTTGGAGCCGATCGGCTCCAGGTTCGGGTTCTCCACTTTGAACCCGCTCTCCATCACGGTTTCGATCCAATCGATGCGGGCACCGTCAAGGATCTTCGCGCTCTCGGGGTCCATCACAACCTCGAACCCGTGGTCGTCGAACACGAGGTCTTCTTCGCACTTCTCATGGTGCTCGATTAGTGTGATGTCGTAACGGGGATCAAGCGGACTGGGGCTCGCGACGTGAATGCGCACTGCAAACCTGGTGGCGCTGTCGCTCTCAAGGAAGCTGAGGACCGTCTTTCTTGCGAGGTCCGTAAACTCGACGGGCGCCTTCGTAGTGTTGCTCATTGCTTAAGCGTCGACTGTGGGCTGGTCGATGGACGAGGAGGTACTCATGCTCAGAGGGTGTTGGGCCGCGGTTCCGGCACGGCCCGCATGCCGGTCGTGTGCTGGTCCTGTATCTTATCCTGGAGCTTCATCAGACCGTCGAGGACCATCTCCGGCCTTGGTGGGCATCCCGGTATGTAGATATCCACCGGCATGATGGTGTCAATACCCATCACGGTCGCGTAGTTGTCATAAAAGCCGCCCGTGCACGTGCAGACTCCGAAGGCGACCACCCACTTGGGCTCCGCCATCTGCTCATAGATGCGTACCAGGATCGGCGCCATCTTGTGACTGATCGTGCCGACGACGAAGAGCACGTCTGCCTGGCGCGGGGAGAACCTGGGGAAGCCCGCTCCGAAGCGGTCCACGTCGTAGTGAGAGCAGGCCGTTGCCATGTACTCCATCCCGCAGCACGCAGTCACGAAAGGGTACTGGAAGATCGAGTACTTGCGGGCCCAGCCGAGGGCCTCGTTGAGGCGGGTGGTCAAGGCCAATGTCACGTTTTCCATTGTCACTTCCACTCCAGAGCGCCGACATCCCACGCGTACACGAAGCCCACCATCAGAATCCCCAGAAACACCCCCATCTCGACCAGGCCTACGACCCCAAGACGGCGGTAGACCACGGCCCAGGGATAAAGGAAGACTAGCTCGACATCGAACACGATGAACAGGATCGCGGTGAGATAGAACTTGATCGCCAACCTCCCCTTCGGGAGGGTGAAGGGATCCTTTCCGCACTCGAACGGCGCCAGCTTCGCGGGCGTGGGATTCTTCTTTCCCAGCGTGGAGCCCAACACCAGCATCGCGCCCGCAACCCCTGCGGCAAGGACAAAACCGACGATAATCCCGATGTATTCGCTCATGAGTCGCCAACCTCCTCGCTACCTGTAGCCTGGTGCTCCTGCCGGAGCAACGGCCACGTGCCCCCCCCCGCGACAATGCTATCGATCCCAAACTAACTTGACGCACCGGTGTAAGCCAGACAGTTTGGTTTCGCTATTATCTTCACACGGTGTCGTCCGTGAAGGGGTTGCTCATGCCTGCCAACGAAACGATCCAAGATCTCGACCTCGACGAGTACAAGTACGACTTCGTCACTGACGCCGAGCCGGTCTTCCGTGCGGAGAAGGGCCTGAGCGAGGCGGTGGTCCGGCAGATCTCCGCGCACAAGGAAGAGCCGGAATGGGTGCTCGAGTACCGCCTCAAGGCGCTCGAGGTCTACAACTCGAAGCCGATGCCCACGTGGGGCGGCGACCTCGACAGTCTCGAAGCGGTGCTCGACGAGATCTACTTCTATGTGCGCCCCCAGGATCACATGGAGCGCTCCTGGGACGACGTACCCGACGAAATCAAAAACACGTTCGAGAAGCTCGGCATCCCCGAGGCCGAGCGGAAGGTCCTCGCCGGAGTCGGCGCGCAGTACGAGTCCGAGATGGTGTACCACTCGTTGCGCGAGGAGTGGGCAGCTCAAGGAGTCATCTTCGATTCGATCGAGGACGGTCTGAAGAACCACCCCGAACTCTTCCGCGAGCACTTCGGCACCATCATCCCGATGCACGACAACAAGTTCGCGGCGATGAACGCGGCGGTCTGGTCGGGCGGTTCGTTCGTATACATCCCGAAGGGGGTCTCGCTCGACACGCCCCTTCAGGCGTATTTCCGTGTGAACCAAGAGCGGATGGGGCAGTTCGAGCGCACGCTCATCATCGTCGACGAGGGCGCGCAGGCGCACTACATCGAGGGATGCACTGCTCCGGTCTACTCGACCGAGTCGTTCCATTCGGGCGTCATCGAGATCGTCGTCAAGAAGAACGCCCGGTTCCGGTACACGACCATCCAGAACTGGTCTAACAACATGTACAATCTCGTCACCCAGCGGTCGATGGTGCACGAGGGCGCCACCATGGAGTGGCTCGACGGTAACCTGGGCTCGAAGCTCACGATGAAGTACCCGTCGTGTTACTTGATCGGCGAGGGCGCGCACGGCGAGATCATGTCGATCGCGTATGCCGGCGACGGCCAACACCAGGATACCGGCGGCAAAGTGGTCCATGTGGCTCCGCATACGACCTCTTCGATCACATCCAAGTCGATCTCGAAGGGGCATGGGCGCTCGACGTACCGCGGCCTGTGCAAGGTGCACGAGGGTGCGCACCACGCACGCTCGAACGTCGAGTGCGACGCGCTGCTCATCAACGACACCTCGCGCACGGATACGTATCCCTACATCGAGATCGAGGAGAACGACGCGAGCGTCGGCCACGAGGCTTCGGTCTCGAAGATCGGTGAGGAGCAGCTCTTCTACTTGGAGAGCCGCGGAATCGCCAAGGATGAAGCAATGGCGATGATCGTGCGCGGCTTCATAGAGCCGATCGCCAAGCAGCTACCGCTCGAGTACGCGGTGGAACTCAACCGGCTCATCGAGATGGAAATGGAAGGCTCCGTTGGGTAGCTGCATGCCCGAGACCGCTCTTGATGACTCACCTTCCACCCGACCTGGACCCCGAAGCGGATCAGCCCGCTGATCCGTGCAGAGGATCTGCTCGCGCTCTGCTGACCTGCGCCGCATCTTGAGCGAATGAGCGACCTCATCACCCGCCCGAACGCAGCCCTGGAGGGCCGCTACCGCATCGGATGCGAGACCGTATCGACGACGTCCCGTTCCAAAATTGGATCGACCGATCAAGCGGCTTCTCGGTAGTAATGGCTGAGGATTCCTCCGAGCCGTTCCTGTCGAACGACAGGCCCTGAGGCGAGTTCTGGAACCCCGTCGATCAGCCGGTTGCCTATGCCTTGGTGGCAGCGCTCCACGTGATAATGCTCCACGTAGCTGGCAACCGCCCGCCGCAAGTGCCACTCGCCGAGCATGACCATCCGGTCGAGGCACTCCGACTTGATCGAGAGGACGAAGCGCTCCGCGTAGGCATTCAGATTCGGACCCTTCGCAGGTAATCGCACCGGAGTTACGCCCGCGTCGCCGAGGATTTCGTGGAAGCCCAGTGCGTAGAGCGGGTCCCGGTCATGGATGAGGAATCGTTTTCCTCTCAAGAAGCCGCCTAAGTCGTCGATCAGGCTCCGGGCCACCTGTCGCATCCACAGCCCGTCTCCGACGATCCGAGTGTAGCCCCAGCTCTCGTTCTCAGTCGCCATGCGCAGCGCGAGTGTGCGGATCTCTTTCGCGATGGGCGGTCGTCCGGGGCCTCGCATTGCACTTCTGTCGTACTTTCTCGCGATCAGCTCCCGATGCCAACGCAGAATCGTGTCGGGCGTCCTGTTCCAATATTCGATCGACCCATCAAGCGGCTTCTCGGGACGAACCTCCGCTTAAAGCGCCCACAACAGGTACAACGCCGCAATCGCGATCTGCATGACAGCGAAGGGTAGTGCCTTACGAACGAAGCCGCCGAACGAGAGCCGTAGCCCGTGCTTGTGGATGATCGTGACGGCAACCAGCGTCGAGGCCGACCCGATCGGAGTGATATATTGCCGCCCAGATTCGCCCCAAAGATTACCGCCCACCAGAGCGGATCCGTGGGCGGGCGTGCCAGCCCGTCGGCGAGTGGCATGCCGGATATGATCTTCGCAAGCATTGCGGCAAGCGGGATGTTGTCCGTCACGGAACTGAAGACCGCGGTCGCAACCATCACGGCGCCGGTACCGAGCGTCGGGCCGAGGTCGACGACGCGCTGCACGCCCTGCCCGATCAGCGCGAGCACCTGAGCGTGCTCCATGACATTGATCACCACGAAGAGTGCGGCGAAAAAGCCGAGCAAATCCCAGTCGACGGCGCGGTAGAACTGGTCGACCTCGCTCTTGTATGTGATGAGCATCACCGCCGCGAACGCCATCGCCACGAAGCCCATGCCGAGGTCGGAGACGTACGGCATGACAGAGGTCGTCGCGATGGCGACGATGAAGAGCACGAGCATGGCGGCACCGAACCAGAACAATCCTCGGCTCTCGATTCCGTCGTTCTCGTCGAAGCTCGCCACGAGGCTGCGCGCCTCGGCACGAGCGTCCTCGTCCGCGAGCCCTACGAGGCCGAAGAGCTTAGCTCCCAGCAGGAGCGTCGCAATGGTGGTGACGAGAACAAAAGGGCTCGCCCGGTAAAAGAACGCCATGAAGCTGATGTCGGCAGCGGTGCCCACGATGATGTTCGGCACCGAGCTGATCAGCGTGAGCAGTCCACCGATGTTGGTGAGCAGGCCCTCGACGAGTAGGAATCCGAGCAGCTTGTCGCTCCGCTCCAGCTTGTCGAGCGACACTGCCGTGAGCGATCCGACGATGATCATCGCGGTCACGTTGTTCAGGACCGCGCTGAACACGACGGTCATGAGCCCATAGAGCCAGAGAAGTCGGACCGGGTCGCCGCTCGACGCCTTCGTGAGCCGGATCGCGATCCAGGTGAAGAGCCCGGAGCGCGACGTGACGTCCACGAACAAGCTGGCCCCAAAGATGACCGTGATCACACCCCAGTCGATCGCCGGGATGTATACGGGCATGCTCATCTCGTGCCCGCCGATGAGGTACGGGCTGTACGGGAGCGGCAACAGAACCGCGCCGAGAAGCAGCGCCACGATCGCGTAAAGCCCGACGATGAGAGACTTCTTCGCGTGCAGCTTCTCTTCCAGCGCGAGGCTCACGATGAGCGCCACTAGAATGGCGGCAAAGAGCAGCGTGATGCCCAGCGGTATTTCGGACGCGATGTACTCGGCGGCCTGTGGGGCGAAGACGTCAAGCATTGGCGATGACATCACAGCAGCAGCAACGGGATGGAGCGTACCTCGATCGCGAGCGGGTAGGCGAGCCCGTGCATGGCGAGTTGGTCTTCGTCCTTCGTATGCATGACGAGCAGGTCGGCCCGGTGCTCCTCGACGAGTCGGGTGTACTCGCTCAGGTGGTGTCCATGGGCGACCACCGACTCGACGGAGATCGGCAAGGCGGCGCGCACGATCTCCTCCGAGCAGCTCAGCATGAAATCACGCACATCGCGCTCGAGACGGTCCTCGATGGCAATCCGGGTAGTGTCGGTGTCGATGCTTGGGATTCTACCGACCGCCTCAATGAAGCGATCGAGCGCTGAGTCGTCCTCCACGTTGGAAAGCACCAGCCGACCGCCTTCGTCCGTGAAGCGCGCGGCCCAGTTCACCAACGCGTGGTCACCCACCAGATGATTCGTCATCGCCATCACTATCTTCGTGCCCCGTACGGCGTCTACAGGTTGTCGTTCTGGATGCGGCAGCACGATGATCGGAGTGCTCGTGACCTGCGTGAGCACGTCGATGTATTCGCCCAACGTGTACGGCCACTGCCACGAATCGCTGTGGAGGTGGCGGTATGTGCAGATCAGGTCCGGACGCTCCGTCTCCACCAGCTTGAGCAACGCTGGCACGGAGTCATATTCACCCCCGTGCACTACACGCCAGCGGATATTCTCTCCGCGTTCGAGCACGGCGAGCCTCGAGCGCACACGGTCGCCGAACTCCGAAGCGGCACGTTCGTCTCGGTCGCTGACGACGAGCACGGACTCCACCTGAACGGCCGAATACTCGAAGCG
Organism: Longimicrobiales bacterium; assembly: GCA_965226625.1. Taxonomy (GTDB): domain Bacteria; phylum Gemmatimonadota; class Gemmatimonadetes; order Longimicrobiales; family Gaopeijiaceae; genus UBA1138. The sequence continues at coordinate 70,915 of CBDDDK010000003.1, read as the reverse complement.
GGTCTTGGCGGCGGAGCGGAAGATCGACTCGAACTGATCGACCTTGCCGACGCCGATGCCGTGACGGCCACGGTGGGAAGGCGTCACGCCACCACATGCTTACCGGTCACTGACGACCCTGTCCGGTCAACTTGTCGATTACGACTGGGGGAACGGTTCACTCCACCGGGAACCTTGAGCTTCATCAGATCATCTTTGAGATGCGGTGCTGAGATGTACTGTCCGACCGCCGACAAGGCTCTTGAAGAAGTACAATGGACCTCGTCGCAGCGCGAGCCAGGACTCCGCGTTCTACGGGTCAGGCGCTGATCTTGAGCGGCTCGTCGACCTCGCTGGCTTCCGGAGGTCCGGTGCGAACACGAAGCGTAAAGGCAGTTCCGCCCCGTTCGGCATTTCTCGCGCTTAGATCTCCGCCCCTCCCCGCGCCAACCGTCGGGAGATGGCCAGGCCCAAGCCGGTACCCTCTCCCGGGGGCTGGTCGTAGCAAACGGCTCGAATACCTGGTCTAGGATCTCGGGATGGATTCCCGGCCCATCGTCCCACACCTCGATATCCACGAAATCACGGACCAGTACAGCACTCTCTTCAAGTTTCGGTCGGTTGGCCCAAAATCCTAAGGAGCTCCCGTCCCCAACCCTTGGGCAGTACCGTTCAGACCTTCCGCTTGGGCTGAGTTTTGGAACAGGACGGCACAACGTGCTTGAGGTCGTCGGTAGGGGCGGGCCAGGTGCCTGCCGCGCCAGAGACTACCAGATCCCCGCTTACGAGTCGAGTGGGAATGGTGCGCCAAACAGCCCGAACATGTAGAGAAACATCTACACCCCTCGGGGGTGGGAGGGAGGCTACGACTCAGTAACCACTTGCTGCTCATATGGTTACATCAATGGGCGCTGCCGGACTCGAACCAGCGACCCCCTGCTTGTAAGGCACCTTGAAAACACCCTCATTTTCACCGATTTGGCGAACTTCTGGAGAAAAGTTCATCGATTCGCGGTAAATCAGCGCTGGATTTCACTAAATTGATGAACCCGAACATGTAGAGAAATATGTAGAGCTGCTCCCGCAACAAGCGGAGTCCATAACGCGGCGGGTCGGCCGAGAACAGTACGGCGGTGAGTGACGAGACCTGTTGGTAGTTCAGGCGTTCCGCTTGGGCTGAGTTTTGGAACAGGACGGGCTGAGGATTTCGAGTTGGCCGCCTGGCCTAGGAGACGGGTGTCTCGTGAAGAGCAGTCTCAAACGTTCACACCCGCTTGTTTCCCCCATAGTGGAGGTACAGCACCGGTACCACGACCATATTGAGCGCTAGTGATGTGAGGAGTCCGCCCAAAACGACGACGGCCATCGGGCTCTGGATTTCGTTTCCCGGCTCCCCACCTGACAGGGCAAGCGGCAACAGGGCGAGCCCTGCGCACAGCGCCGTCATCATGATTGGACTCAGCCGCTCCATGGACCCCCTAACGACGGCACTGTAGAGATCAACGCCCTCGGCCTGCAGGTGGTTGAAGTGACTCACCATGAGGATCCCGTTCCGGATTGCGATTCCGAACAGCGTGATGAATCCCACGAGCGTTGCGATGTTCAACACTCCTCCCGTGAGCCATACCGCAATGACCCCTCCGACCAGCGCCAGGGGTAGGTTCACCATCACGAGGAGAGCTTGTCTCACGGAGCTGAACTCGACCAAGAGCAGCAGGAAAACGGCTGCCAGAGAGAGCAGGCTCATGAGCCCGATCGTGCGCGAAGCCTCCCCGGCAGACTCGAACTGGCCTCCGTACTCTACGTAATAGCCTGCGGGCAGATCGACCTCCTCCTGCACCTGCCGGCGGAGGTCTTCTACGACGCTTCCGACGTCACGGCCCGCCACGTTCGCCTGCACCACAATCTTCCTCTGGACGTCCTCCCTCGAGATCGAGTTAGGGCCCATGTCGAATCGCACGTCGGCGAGCATTCCCATCGTGACCTGTGAACCAACCGGCGTGTTGACGCGTGCATTGCGCACTGTCTCTAAGCTCTTTCGGTGCTCGGGGGAGAATCTAACCACGAGATTTATGGCCCTCTGTCCCTCCAGTATCTGGGACACCGCTTCCCCTGCGAGAGCTACGTCAACGGCCTCGGCTAGGTGCTCCGGCGTCACGGCGTAACGAGCCATCGCCCGCCGGTTCATGTCTATTCGGATCTGGGGCACGTCCGCCTGCTGCTCCATCGCCACATCCACTGTGCCAGCCACGCCCTGGGCGACCGACTCGATCTCCCTCGCGATCTGACGTAGTTGATACAGGTCCGGTCCAAAGATTTTCACCGCGATACTAGCACGGGTTCCGGATAGCATGTGGTCGATCCTATGACCGATAGGCTGCCCGATGGTGATCTGCGTCCCTGGCACCGCCGCGAGGTTCGCCCGCAACTCCTCGAGCACCACCTCGTAGTCATAGGCATCAATGTCGAGGCGCGCGTCGATCTCCGCCGCGTTGACTCCCTGAGCGTGCTCGTCGAGCTCGGCTCTGCCGGTACGGCGGGCTGTTTCGAGCACCGCCGGGTGGTCTAGAAGGATCTGCTCGATTCGCCGCCCCAGCGCGTCCGATTCGTCCAACGATGTGCCCGGTACCGTGAGCGCACTGATCACTAACGACCCCTCTTGGAATTCCGGCAGAAACGAGCGGCCCAGGAACGGGAAAGCCACCATTGATGAAACCACGAGCGCCGCGGTGCCCACCATGACAAGTGCTGGGCGCCTGAGGACTGGTACGAGCGTCGCCCCGTAGGCCCGCTTGAGATTGTGTACGACCCAACTCTCTTTTTCCGTCTCCACCGCCTTTGAGCGCGGCAACAGGTAGGCCGCTAGAGCCGGTGTAACGGTCACCGCGACGACCAGCGAAGCCAGAATCGAGACGATGTAGGCCAGCCCGAGGGGCTGGAGCATGCGCCCTTCGACTCCCGAGAGGAAGAGGAGCGGTATGAACACCACGATGATGATCAGCGTCGCTATTACGATGCTTAGCAGGATCTCCTTGGAAGCATCGAATACGACGTCAAATGCCGGTTTTCGCACGTCCTGGGGCTGTTGCTGATTCTCGCGAAGGCGCCGAAAAACGTTCTCGACGACGATCACTGCATCGTCCACCAACGCGCCGATCGCGATCGCCATCCCCCCCAACGTCATGGTGTTGATCGTGATATCCAGGAGCTTCAAGACGAGTATGGCGGTGATGAGAGAGAGGGGAATCGCCAGCACCGAGATGGAGGTGGTGTGGAAGCTCCAGAGGAATAAGAAGAGGATCACAACGACCAAGATGGCGCCGTCGCGGAGCGCTACCATGACGTTGTTTACGGCAGTCCGGATGAAGTCGGATTGCCGGAAAATGCCGCGGTTGATCTCCATTCCCTCGGGGAGCGTTGCCTCGATGGTCGTGATCTCTTGATCGATCCGATCGGTCAACTCGAGCGTGTTAGTGCCGGGCTGCTTCAGGACGGTGAGGATGACCGCCCTCGCGGCGTTCGCCGATCCTTCACCCAGACGAGTGGCGGCCCCGATACCTACGGTCGAGACGTCCCCGATCGTAATCGGGGTCCCATTCCGAGAGGCCACGACGGTAAGAGCGACGTCTTCAAGCGCCTGAACTCGTCCTGTGGCCCGGATCAAGTACTCTTGTCCACGTTCCATGAACACGCCACCGGATGCGTTCACGTTCGAGCCCTCAGCCGCTTTGACAACATCCTCGAGGGTCACGTCGAAGGCGGCCAACCGATTTGGATCGACGAGGATCTGGTACTCTCGTACCTCGCCGCCGAGTGTAATCACTTGAGCGACGCCTGGGATCGCGAGCAGGCGCCTGCGCAGGGTCCAGTCAGCCAGGGAGCGCATCTCCATTGGCGTCACGGACCCACTCCCCGTAACTGCGATCAACATGATCTCGCCCATGATGGACGAAATGGGAGCTAGGCTCGGTATCCCCACTCCTTGAGGCAAGCCCGCAGCTACCAGTTGGAGCTTTTCGTTCACTATCTGCCGGGCCCGGAAGATATCCGTGCCCCAATCGAACTCCACCCACACGATACTGATGCCCTGCGAGGTAGAGGATCGAACCCTGCGCACGCCCGTCGCCCCGTTCACGGCCGTCTCGATCCGGAACGTGACCAAAGCTTCGACCTCCTCAGGAGCCATCCCATGCGCCTCGGTCAAGACGGTCACGGTAGGTGCTGTGAGGTCGGGGAACACGTCCACCGGCATACCCACCGCCGTGATGCCTCCGCTAACTAAAAGAACTCCTGCGGCTACAGCCACGAGGAAGTAGTTATCGATGGACCAGCGAATGACACGGTCTAGCATCGGACCCCCTAGTGGGCGTGGCCGCCGGCGAAGGCGCCGCCGGAGAGCGAAGCGAGCCGCACCTGATACGCACCGACCGTGACTACCATGTCCCCGGGTCTGAGTCCCGTGACGATGTGGGTTCGTCTACCGTCTGTGACGCCGAGCGTGAGAACCCGCCGCTCGAAGGTCTCACCTCCGGATTGCACGTACGCCACCGGCGTGCCGTTGTCATCCAGAATCGCGTCACTGAGGATCGCGATCCCGGTTACCAATCCACCGGTCGGTACGACAGCTTGGGCGAACTGCCCGAACGTAAGGCGCTCCTGCCCCGCCGCGACCTCGAACACCACGGGAACGGTCCGCGTCGTGGGACTGATCACGCTCCCCACCGAACGCAACTGAGCGTCGAAGGCGCTCTGTGAGTCGTCCACAGTGAATAGCGCGTTCGCACCCGCACGCAGGTTGTTCGCGGTCAACGCCGGCACCTGCACTCGGATCCACGCCTTGGATGGGTCGACTATGGTAAACAGCGACTCGCCTCCCTCCACCCGTCCACCGGGCACGAAGGTTCGCTCAGCGATCACACCCGATATCGGAGCGCGGAGAGTGAGTTCGTAGGCACCGTCGGTCTCACCCCCCATTGCCTCCAGCTCAGCTTCCGCGATCTCCAGGTCGTGGCGAGCCTCCTCAAGGCGTCTGGCCGGGATCGCTCCCGCCTCAAAGAGCGTCACATCTCTTTCTACTTCACGCCTCAGTCGCTCCACCCGCCCACGTGATTGGGCGAACCCGTCGCCCTGGCTGGTTGGAGCCAGGACAGCAAGGACCTGTCCTTGACTGACCCGGTCGCCTACCGAGGGTGCATCCTGGTTGGCCACGGCCGGAGCGATCCCGTCAGCCGGCGCACTCACCTGAACTAGTGAGCCATCGGGAGGTACGATTTCGCCCGGGACCAGGATGGTGCCCTGGACCGTGTGTTCCGCAGCCGGGTGAACCGCGAACGGGATCACCCACTGTTGTTCTTTCAGAAACGAGATGCCAGCCAGCTCCTCGGCCACCTCGTGAGCGAGAGCTTCCTCCTCGCTGCCGTGGACCAAAATGTCTGAAACGACATGTCGACCGTCTACCTGAGGACTCGCCAGGATCAGCTCCACGACGTAGGTCCCCGCTCGCTGTATCACGGGATCCAGCAGAAAGATTCCGTCGCGGAGTGGGGCATCCACCGTGAAGGTTTCTGCCGCGACCCCGTCCATCATGAAGCGTACGGTGAGCGTCCCAGCACGGATCGGCTGAAAGTCATCCCGATCCGTGAGGTGAATCGCCCAGTTTCCGGTAGGTTGCCGAGCAACGAGAAACGGGTATTCGAGGAAGAGTTCGGTACCGTCGACCCATTGCGTCACAACGACCGCGCCGATCTCCGGCACTTCTGAAGCGTTCTCGATGGTGCCGCAGGCCGTGATCGGCAGAATCAATGCCAAACCGGCAGCGATTCTCAGCGCTGCCATCCTATGGGTGTTGAGTCGAATGCGTGTCATTGTCGCATCTCCGGGTCAGTCGTCGCGGGCTTAGAAGCGACATCGAATCCACCGATCGCACGCTCTAGGTTGTAATAGGCTGTCCAAAGATCAGCCTTGAGTTGGGAGCTAGCGTTCCGAGCGCCGCTCAACGCTTCGGCCGCATCCAGGATCTCCAGGAGGCCCATCTCTCCGAGGTCGTACGCCACCTGCGCGATCTGAAGCAGATCTGAAGATGCATCCAACACATCGTCCCCCCGCAGGTCGGCCCTACGCTTCACGCTCTCATAGGATTCGATCGCTCGACGGAGATCGTTGTCCACCTGGCGGCGGGTCAGGCCGAGCCGCGTCTCGAACGTGCCGACCCGTGCCTCGGCGCTCTCCACGGCCCCAGCATTTCGGTCGAATAGGGGAATCGGGATCGACAAGCCCAGGAACGCACCTCTTAGCCCGTCGGACTGACGCTTGTAACCGCCCGTGGCTGTGACATCGGGTAGTCGCTCGGCGCGCCTGAGCCGTACGGCGGCGGCCGCCGCCTCTACTTCCGCCTGGGCGGAAGCGATCTCCTGCCGGTGAAAAGCCAGTTCTCCCGCGGCTGGTTCGAGAATCGGCTCCGGCGGGGTGTCGCCGTCGAGCCCCATTGGTGAGACCTCGACGACATCTGATTCCGGCAGAATGAGGAGCGCAAGGCTTCGGCGCACCGAGGAGCCACGGATTTCGGCGCCCGCCAGTAGGTTTTCGTAGCGCGCACGCTCGACGACGATTCGGCGGAGGTCGTAGGAAGAGATATCCCCTTGAGCCTCCCGGACCACCGCGCTGCGGGCAGCCTCGCGGAAAACTCCGGCGACCCGCTCGGTCACGGCCAGCAGCTCCTCCGCGAGCACCGCCTCCACGTAGGTCCGCTTCACTTCGAATGCGAGGCGAGCGCTGTCGGCGCGCAATCGCGCATAGGCCGCCCGCACCGCCCATGCCGCCCCTTCCGTCCGGGCGCTCCGCTGGCCTGGAAGTTCGAGGCGTTGGCTGAAGGTGAAATACGATTCCGAATAGTCCGCAGTGCCCCCAGACAGTGGCTCGTGCGTCACACTCGCCGTCGGGTTGGGGAAGGCTCCCGCCTGTCTAGCAACCCCGCGCGATTCCGCCAGCTCAAGCCTCGCAACGCGGAGGTCAAGGTTATTGGCTCCGAAGAGGCGAAGCGCCTCATCGATGCTCACTCGGCGGGCTGGACCTTGGGCCACCAGGGTGGTAGCCCAAGGCGCGAGCGCGACAGCAAGCACGAGGATTCTGGTCGTGCGATTCACGGTTATGGCTCCGGTATATGCGACGGGTCGGCACTGCCGGGTTCGGCAGGGCCTTAGCGTCTTCGTTCCGGTATGTCGGGTTGGGGTCCGAGTGCTGAGAAGCGCTTAGAGAATCAGGCGGGGACCGGCGGAGCTCGTGGAGACGCCGAAGGTGGCGGTCGCTCGTGAGGCAGCGCGTGGTCGACCGGTCGGGCCTCAGGTACAGCGAGAATAGAAGCACTTCGCAGCGCTATCGTTCGGGCCGGAATAGCCAGACCTGCGAGCGCAGACGGAAGGCGGCTCGCTTGCTCCGTGAGGATCACCCCGTGGTCGTGGTGATCGGCAGCCACGATCTCGGTGACGTCATCCAGGGCGCCGCCGTGATCATGCGACGGCAGACCCGTGCTCAACGTCCCAAGGACGAGGAGTAGAGTACCTGACACGAGTCTAAAGGATGGCGCACGTCGCATATCACACCATCGCTGGTGTGTCTAAAGCCGTCAACTACCAATGGGATCTGTGTGGATCCTGGTGATCCCGTCGGTGCGCAGGAGGAGCTCGACGCCAGCCGCTCGGCTCTACGCCGGCAGACGGGGGCTGCTCATATGGTTACATCAATAGACGCTGCCGGACTCGAACCAGCGACCCCCTGCTTGTAAGGCACCTTGAAAACACCCCCATTTTCACCGATTTGGCGAACTTCTGGGAAAAAGTTCATCGATTTGCGGTAAATCGTCGCTGGATTTCACCGAATTGATGAACCCGAACATGTAGAGAAACATGTAGAGCGGGTCCTTGACCTGCCCTTCCGGCTCAGCGCGAGTCCAAAACGGTCCGGGTCGGCCGAGAACGCTCGGGGCGAACCCGCGGAAAGCCGCTGGTACTTCAGGCGTTCCACTTGGGCTGAATTTTGGAACAGGACGGGGTCGGCATGCTGGTACGAGAAGGCACGCGGCCCCCGAAGTCATCAGCCGATGCTCATGATGACTAGGTTGCAACCCGATCCTGCGTTCTCCAAGACGAGGATCTGCGTCCCGTCGAGCGACATAGACAGGGGAAGGCTGGACGCATCGCGGCGATAAAGCTGCTGGGCCTCCTCCGACCCGTCGGCCAGCCGCCGAAAGCCGTCACGCAAGCCGGTGCCCGTTTTAGTGATTAATTGCAAGCCCAACGGGTTCGAGCCCTACACTGATAGTATTAACGACAGTGTCGCTTGTCGTATCTATCACGGAGACGGTCTTACTACCGCTATTACTTACGTACGCTATCTCAGCACCAGGGTCAATTAGAATAAAGAAGGGACTTGTTCCCACCGTTATGGTATCGATGACTGCCCTAGTGCTCGTGTCTATGACTGAAACTGTTCCGTCACCCTCGTTGGTCACATACGCCTTCGTGCGGGATGAGTTAAGGGCTACCCACTGTGGAACAGTACCTACTGAAATCACATCCAAGATGGACCCGGTTACGACATCAATGACTGAGACGGTATTACCTTCGACTTGAGTGACATAGACAATGTTCTCACCAGAATCGATTGCAAGACCGTGAGGGGCATTAGCGACGGCGATCGTGTTGAGAACAAAGTTGTTCGCCAAATCAATGACCTTCAACCCCTCTTCAAAATCGGTTACATACGCTCGATTCGCTACAGGATCGATACGAATGTCGCTCAGGTCACTGCCGATGGTAACATCTGCCGTCTCGGTGTTGTTCGGGGCGTCTATGACGTGCATGTTCGTGCCTGGTGATCCGTTGCCAAGATCCAGCACGAACACCTTGCTATTGGTAACGTCAACGTCACCCCCTCCGGACGGTCTCGAAAGGGTTATAGACGCCTCAACCTCTCTGGTTGTGGTGTTGATCACATGGATGTTGTTCTCACCGAGATCGCCAACGTAGGCCCTGTTCAGTGAGGGAATAATGCCTACAAGCCCCGGATTCGTCCCGACACTTTGACCTGCCCCCAAGAGCGGTACCACATCCTATGTTAGTCCCAGCACCTGTGGAGGGCCGTGAAGGACGGGCATCCTCAGGAACCAGGGCGACGGCTTAATCGCCTCAGGGGCCGGGGGAAAGCCGCCGCAGGCGCTGTGGGGTCGGACGGTATTGTACTCGCGCCTCCATTGCTCGACCAGCACGGCCGCCTCGGCCAACGAGTAGAAGATCTCCCCGTTCAACAGCTCGTCCCTGAGCTTGCCGTTGAAGCTCTCGTTGTAGCCGTTCTCCCACGGGCTGCCCGGCTCGATAAAGAGCGTCTCGACGCCCACGCGCCCCAACCACCACCGCACGAGCTTCGCGGTGAACTCCGGTCCGTTGTCCGACCTCAGATACTCGGGAGGCCCGTGTCGGACGAACAGATCGGCCAGCACCTCGAGCACGTCGTGCGAGCGGATCTTGCGAGCCACCACGATCGCCAGGCACTCCCTCGTGTGTTCGTCCAGCACTGTCAGCAGCTTCAGCGCACGCCCGTCGTGCGTCCTCGAGGCCACGAAGTCGTACGACCAGACGTGGCCCCGATACAGCGGCCTCAGCCGGATGCACGATCCGTCGTTGAGCCACAGCCGACCTCGCTTCGGCTGCCGCTGCGGCATCTTCAGCCCCTCCTGCCTCCAGATTCGCTCCACCCGCTTGTGGTTCACCCCCCAGCCCTCGATGCGGAGCATGTCCGTGACGCGTCGGTAGCCGTAGCGGCCGAATCGACTCGCGAGTCGCACGATATCACCTCGGAGCGCCCCCTCGTCACTCGCCACTTTCCTCACCCGGCGCTGGGTCGTGCGTGGCTGCCCGAGCACCCGGCACGCTCTCCTCTCCGACGCCCCGAGCTGCTGACGTACACGCACCACACAACGTCGTCGGCGCTCGGGGCTCAGAAGTTTCCCTCGGCCGCTTCCTCCAGAATCAGCTTGTCCAGTGTCAAGTCCGCCACTGCTCGCTTCAGGCGCCCGTTCTCGCGCTCGAGCTCCTTCAGGCGCCGTGCCTGGCTCACCTTCATCCCGCCGTACTCCCGCCTCCACCGGTAGTACGTCTGCTCGGTGATGCCGAGCTCCCGGCTCATCAGCTTCACGGATTTGCCGCGGGCCAGACCGACCTCTGCCTCCCGCAGTGCAGTGATGATCTGCTCCGGAGTGTGTCGCTTCCTTCCCATCCTGACCTCCTCGCTGAAAAGCTTCAGACCAGGTCGATCCTAACATTGCACCTGGTCTCGTTTCAGGGGGTCAGGTCAACTTATCGTAGCGATAACAGAACCATTCCCAATATCAACAACCGAGATAGAACCATCTCCCATGTTAGTTACGTAGAGCTCGGGTGTCTGAACGGTAATCGTGGCCGTGCCGTTGATCCCATCCGCCCTCGCCGTGATGGTGGCAGATCCGTTGGCTACGGCGGTCACCAGACCGGACGAGCTGACCGTCGCCGCACTCGCGCTGGACGACGACCAGGTGAACGTCTTGCCGGAAACTGTGTTGCCGCTCGCATCGCGGGCGCTGGCGCTTAGCCGTACCGTCTCTCCAAGTGTGGCGAAGGTGGCGGTGGCGGGTGTCACTACTACCGAGGCGACGGTGGGTGCGGGAGGAGGGTCGTCACCTGGCCCGGTACTGTCGGACCCACCACCACAACCGGTGATCAGACCAGTCAGGTAGAGGACCGTCAGAGAGGGTCTTCGGATCATGGCGCATACCCCGTGAGTCTGGTTTCAACGACTGAACCTTACGTTCCGCCCGTACAGCATCGGACAACTGGATCGGACACGGGGCGCACTCCGGGATCAGACTGTGGCCAACATCCGAGAGCGGGCCGGAATGCGCAAGCAGAAGCCCGTTCGGAAGCCCAGAATCGCCGCTAGAGCAACACCAACGGCAGCCCCAGCCCCGGGGAGGACTGCTCGATCATCCCGCAGGATGAGCGCGAGAGGAGGAGGGGGCAAGATCGGCTAGTGGCCGCTCTTGGTGAGTCCAATCTGGATGCACTCCCCGTCGAGGATACCTCGTAGGTGCCCCGCCAAGCCCCGTCGCCAGTTCCACACCTTTTAGGCGTTCCACGCTCCCAAATCTTGGATCTGAGAGCATGTAACTGGAATGGGACCCGCTCATTGAGCACTCAGGGGGGGGGCGCGTGGGTGTTTCGGCGGGAACGGCGAGCCAGTTGGTGTGCCAGTTGTGCCTGTTATCGTGCCAGTTTATCCCGGAAGATCACGACATTGGTGTGAGCGAAGAACGGCAGATCGCGCGCTCCCCCAATGGTTTAGACGGCTAGTAGTCGTGATCTCGGCCTTCCTGGCCACGCCTGATAAGCGTGAGGTCGGTAGTTCAGCTACGGAGGCGCCCACGAGCTAACGAACGGCGGTCGTGGCACATCTCCTACTTCAGCCAACCTACGGTGCTACCGGGTGACGTGCCCCCCGGTACGGTACCACTCCCTATGTTAGACCTTGAGCCACCGGTGGCCCTAGAAGTTGGGGCATCCTAAGGAACCAAGCGGATGGTTTTATCGTCTCTGGAGCCGGGGGTAGGCCGCCGTAGACGCTGTGGGGGCGGACCGTATTGTACATCCGTCTCCATTGCTCGACGAGGACGACCGCCTCGGGCAATGTGTAGAAGATCTCCCCGTTCAAGAACTCGTCCCTCAGCTTACCGTTGAAGCTCTCGTTGTAGCCGTTCTCCCACGGGCTGCCCGGCTCGATAAAGAGCGTCTGCACACCTAGCCGAGCCAACCACTGCCGAATCAGATGTGCCGTGAACTCTGGCCCGTTGTCCGAACGTAGATGCTGGGGCGGACCGTACCGAGTGAAGAGATCGGCCAGAACCTCGAGTACGTCGTGCGCTCGGGTCCTCCGCCCCACCTTGATCGCCAGACACTGCCTCGTGTACTCGTCGAGCACCGTCAGAAGTTTCAGGACGCGCCCGTCGTGCGTTCGCGTGCTCACGAAGTCATAGGACCAGACGTGATTCTTGTGCAGCGGCCTAAGCCGGATGCACGAGCCATCGTTGAGCCACAACCGACCCCGCTTAGGTTGGCGTTTGGGCACTTTCAGGCCCTCCTGACGCCAGATCCGCTCCACGCGCTTGTGGTTCACATGCCACCCTTCGATGCGCAGCAGATTCGTGATCTGGCGATAGCCGTAGCGACCGAAACGGCTCGCCAGCCGCACCACGTCCCCCAGGAGCGCCGCCTCGTCTGAGCGCACCTTCCTGATCCTCCGCTGCGTCGTGCGTGACTGCCCCAGCACACGACACGTGTGACGCTCACTCACCCCGAGCCGCTGACGCACATGCACACATCTCCGTCGGCGCTCGGGGCTCAGAAGTTTCCCTTGGCCGCTTCCTCCAGAATCAGCTTGTCCACCGTCAGGTTCGCTACCGCCCGCTTCAGGTGCGCGTTCTCTCGCTCCAGATCCTTCAGCCGCCGAGCCTGATCCACCTTCATTCCCCCAAACTCCTTCCGCCACCGGTAGTACGTTTGTTCGCTGATCCCGAGCTCACGGCTCACCATAGCCGCCGTCTTGCCGTTCGCCAGCCCAACTTCAGCCCCTCTCAGTGCCGTGATGATCTGCTCCGGCGTGTGCCGTCTCCTGCCCATTGCTGACCTCCCTGTAGCTGCGACCAGATGCCGGATCCTAACATCCGCACTGGTCTCGTTTCAGGGGGTCACGTCACGGGAGCACACGTGTACATACGATGCCCGATGTCGAGACGGAAGATGCTGCGACTCGCCGCAGGAGAACGAGCTCGGATGGAAAGACGTGGTTCTCGTGGGACCCCGCGAGACGGTCCGCATCGTGAAGCGCTTTCGCGACTACGCGGATTCCGCGAGCCCCTACTACATGTGCCACATCCTCGAGCACGAAGACGTCGGCATGATGGGCCGATTCGTGGTCGAGACCGGAGCCCAGTGATGCCAGAGCCACGCCGAATTCCGAGATGGGTGATCGTATTGATGCTCGGGACTGCCGGCTCCTGCGGAGCGCAGGACGCCATGCAACCTGTGATCGACGATGATGAGACGACCTCGGACTTCGACCCCGGCGATCCGCCACCGGAGTCCGGGCAGAACTTCCACCTGAGGTTCGACGGCGTGGACGACCGCGTCCTCGTGCCATGGGACGCCTCGTTCCCGACCGAGGTGTTCACGGCTACCGCCCTGATACGGCTGACGACTCCGAGCGCGCGAGCGGCGGTCATCGCGAGGGGTGAGGATGACAACTCCTTCAACCTGAGCTGGCAGATGTTTGTGGGATGGATGGGTTCGTTGGAGGCCATGCTCGAGGCGTCCAACGAGGACAACTACTGCTACCCGAACAACGACTGCGTGCCCCAGGGGGTTTGCGAGTCGGACGACATGTTCGTGGCCGACGGCGCGTGGCACCACGTGGCGCTCACTCGAAACGGGGGCGGCACCCTTGTGTTCTACGTGGACGGCGCGGAGCGCGCCCGCTGCGAAGAGACCGGTACGCCGTCGTCCAACAACCGACAGTTCCTGAGTCTGGGGGCGACGCATGGCCAGATCGGCCCGCTGCCGCCCGGCGGCAAGAAGCCGCCGATCTGGTTCTTCCCAGGTGAGATCGAGAACCCCGCCATGTGGTCGAGGAGCCTTTCAGCCGCGGAGATCCAGGCGGTTCACGATGCAGGCGTCGACGTGCGCTCGGTCGGCCTACAGGGCTACTGGAGCCTCAACGAAGGAGAGGGCCAGACGGTCTACGACCGCTCACCCGCGGGCAACCACGGATACCGCGGGGGTCAGCCAGCCACGGACTCCGCCGATCCGGCTTGGGTGGGGTAGGCTGTAGTCAGGACTCGGCAAGCAGGTCAGGTCGACCGCTCCAGCTTGTAGGGCAGGCCAAGCCGAATCGGCGTAGAGCCTCCGCCCTCGAGATCGCCCTCCGGACTATCTAGGCTCGGGAGGTGCCCCTCTTTATGTCGGAGCTCGTGAAGTTAGCGGAGGAGCTAGAGGCGGCACATTGACCACGCTGACGACGGACCAATACGAGCGACTCATCGAGGCGGTGGAGAGACCGCTTATGCCGTGGTCGACTAGCTGATGGCCCTTCCAGCTGGCTCCCGGCGAAACTCTCGCGAGAAGAGCCGGGCCGGTCTACCGTGCTCCTGACCCTACCTCAGCCGCAGGGAAGTTCATATGAGTGCTCTCGATACCCCCCCAGCCGGAACCTGGGACCTCGATGCGTGAGGACGGCCGCGACTATGTCCGCAGTGCTCCGTCGTAGCGCCCGCTTCCGGCGCATCAACCGGCGTCTCCTGTTTCGGTCCGGTCAGCGCCAGGAGCGCGACCATGAGCGGGACCCCGATGAGCGGTGCACCGAGGGCGGCCCACAACGGGACCTCCCGTTTCTTGCTTATATGTATGCTGATGCGTTGGTGCATGGCTCCCGATTGTAGCTTCGAAGTGACGTGAAGCCCTCGGACCCGGAGCTGCCAGCGATGAAGTATCCGAAGCGAAGCCAGTACAAGCACGCGAAGTCTCAGTATCGGGTCCGGAATTGGCCTGAGTACGAGGCCTGCAGAAGCGTGGCGACCTCACGGTATGGCATTCGGATGAATCGCTCGATGCCTGGCGCGAGACACCCAGCGGCAATCCAGGCGGCCAGCGTACCTATGCGGACATCGCGATCAAGGCCGCGCTGACGATCCGCATGGTTTTGCATCTTCCGCTTCGCCAGACCGAGGGCTTCTTACGTTGCCTGGCAGAGCTGCTCGAGGTCAATCTCCCGATCCCCGATCACACTACGCTGTCTCGGCGTCTGAAGAGGCTCAGTGAGGTCCAGCTCCGGAGGCTCCCGACAGATCGGCCGATCCACCTGTTGATCGATAGTACAGGACTCAGGATTCACGTCGGTCATGTGCAGGAACCGCCTAAGAACAGGGCTTGGAGGAAGCTGCACCTCGCGGTCGACGCTGCGTCAGGTGAGATCGTCGTATCGGAGCTGACCGCTCGCCGGACGCATGACTGTACCCAAGTCCCGGCCTTGCTAGAGCAGATTGCTGATCCCATCGCAGCGGTCTTGGCGCACGGCGCGTACGACAGCAAGGTGGTCTACGAAGCCGCCCATGGGCGGGGTGGTGGACGGGCAGTGCGAGTGCTCATTCCACCTAGACGTAACGCCCAGCTCAGCCCGAAGCCTTCGGCCGCACTCCAAGAAAGAAATCGCAACATTCGCTCGATCCGAGAACTCGGGCGGCGCGAGTGGCACACGTCCTCAGGCTACAGCAAGCGCAGCATGGTTGAAAATACCGTGTTTCGATACAAGACGATGATCGGTCGAGGTATGCGAAGTCGGACCTTCGACGGCCAACGAGTCGAGGTACAGCTCGCGTGTAAGATTCTCAATACCATGACCCGCCTTGGGATGCCGGACAGCTACCGAATGGCGTGATCCCGACTCGGCGCACGGGGGATCTGCCCTCCATGCCGAGCCATGCACCAAAGCCTGTCCCCCACCGCACGCCTCCAGCACGTATTAACATATCTGTATGAAGACCATCGGCTCCCATCTGGCCACTCTGCTCACGGGGGAAACCAAACTGCGCCGGCAGCTTGCGCCGTTCGCGAAGTACGTGGTCCTCCTCGTCGCGGTCGTTTTGTTCTACGGCTGGCTGTTCCATGCGATCATGGCGCGGGAAGGTCAGGACCACTCGTGGTTCACGGGAGTCTATTGGGCGCTCACTGTGATGAGCACTCTCGGGTTCGGTGATATCACGTTCGAGAGCGACCTGGGCCGCGCGTTCAGCACCCTCGTGCTGCTGACCGGCATGGTGCTGCTCCTCATCATCCTCCCGTTCCTCTTCATTCGAGTTGTGTACGCCCCGTGGATCGAGCAGCGGAGCCGCGGCCGCATCCGCTCGCTCCAGTCGGTGCCGGACGGCCTCGAGGGTCACGTGCTGATTTGCGCCAACGATCCCATTGCACCCGGGCTCATCCGCCGCCTTCAACAGGCGGACGTGCCGGTCTATGTGATCGAGCCCGACGGCGACCTTGCGATGCGCATGCAGGATGTCGGCGTGCCGGTCTTCACCGGCGAGGTCGACTCCGTCGAGACCTACCGAGCCGCCCGAGCGGCGCGGGCTCGCCTCGTCCTGGCCAACGCATCGGACACGGTCAACTCCAACATTGTCCTCACCGTGCGCGAGCTGTCCGAATCGGTGCCGATCGTCGCGCTGGCCGAAATGGAAGACTCGATTGACGTGCTGGAGCTCAGCGGCGCCACGCACGTGCTGCCCCTCACGCACCAACTCGGCGAGTACCTCGCCAACCGAGTGAGTGCGGGGACGTCGCACGCCAACGTGATCGGCAAGTTCCATGACCTGCTGCTCGCCGAGTTCCCGGTGCACGACACGCCGTTCCAGGGCCGGACCATCCGCGACACACGGTTGCGCGAGTTTACCGGGGCCACGATCGTCGGCGTGTGGGAGCATGGGCGGTTCCTGCCCCCGCGGCCGGATCTCGAGCTCTCGCCGCTCAGCGTGCCGGTCGCGATCGGCACACCTGAGCAGATCTCGGAGCTGGACGAAGTGCTGGTGATATACGACGCCAATCCGAATCCGGTGCTCATCGTCGGCGGCGGTAAGGTGGGGCGGGCCGCCGCTGCGGCCCTCAAGCGGCGGGAGATCCCCGTACACATGGTGGAACGCAACCCGGAACTGGAGCCGCAAATCGCGAGCATTCCCGACCGGTTATTTTTGGGCGACGCCGCCGACCGGCGCATACTTGACGCTGCGGGGATCGCCGAGACACCGTGCGTCCTGCTCACGACGCACGACGATGCAATGAACGTCTACCTGACAGTGTACTGCCGGCGGCTCAATCCCAACGCGCGTATCCTCACCCGAGTCACGCACGAGCGGAACGTCGAGGCCATCCAGCGCGCCGGCGCTGACTTCGTCTTGAGCTACGCGTCCCTAGGCGTGCAGACGGTGTACTCGATCGTGGAGGGACGGGAGCTCGTCGTGCTGGGCGAGGGCGTTGATTTCTTCTACGTGCCGCTCCCTCCGTCGCTCGCGGACAAGACGCTCGCCGACGCGGGGATCGGCGCGCGCACCGGCCTGAACGTGATCGGCGTCCAGAAGGACGGGCAGTTCGTCACGAATCTTCCGCCCGACCAGCGGCTAGTTAAGGGCTCGACGCTCGTCGCCCTGGGCAGCGCGGAGCAGCGGGAGCGCTTCAGCGCCGTCTACCACTAGCCGCAGGCCGAGGGCGGCAGTCAGGGAGGAGGCCGGTTGGGAAGATCGAGGTAGGTGCGATGGAGCGGAGAAGCGTGGAGGCAAGGGCCTGGAGGAAGATGCGCAGCACGACGATGGCGATGGCTGGATTAGCCGGTGCTCAGCATCTCGCCGTGACAGTCGCGAGTCCGGGAACTCCTCGTGGTAACGCGCGACCGCGTCCGTAGTCCCACAGATGTAGAGCGCGTCGTCGGGTAAGAGCCGGAAGGAAGCCGGGAAGTCCATGCCGACGCGTCCGCCTCGCTCGCACACCTCTGCCGGCTGTCACCCGATGAGCCGGAGCGTCACGCGCACGCGTTGCTCGCCGAGGCGGTGGGTATGTCACAAGTAGTGGGACGTCCCACCTACCCCTCCAGCTCCTCAGTCCGGCTTCCGTGGCTCGACCCCTTCCTCCTCGCATCGCATGACGCGAGATACTCGTCGATAGACCGAAGGAACCCGGTCAGAATCCCTATCACGTCTGTCGCCTCAAATGTTGCGATAGGGGAGGAGCCGCTGTTCACGACCCTGCCGTGTAGGCGACCTACCGAGTCGTCAAACTCGATCGCCGCAGTATATCCCTTGTACTTCATCATGGCTCTACTCTTTCCGTGCCTGGCCCCTCCTCCCCTGCCCCGTCGCCACTCCGTCTCTCGGAACCGGATAATGGCACGCAGCGTGCGAGACGTACACGGCGGCTTGGTACACTCGGTGGGACACCCGTTCAAAGGCCCAATAGCGCGAGGCGGTCGTCAGGGACACACCCGTGCCAACGCAGGATGCAGTCCAAGGCAAGGAACGGAGGAGGGAAGCTTGGAAGTGGAATGCGCCGATGGGATGCGAGGATGGGCGGGGATGGAGCTGGAAGAGTGGAGCCGACGGTCGCCTGGACTCAGGAACCTCTCACTCGCACCGGTATGCGAACCCGAGTCCGCTCCCACTCCAAGATGATGTTGGCTGAATCGATCCCCGTCTGCTCGGATCGGATGGTGAACTGCTCCACGTGCTCGTCAATGGACTCGCTCATTGCGAGTCCGCGTCCGACCTCCTGTGCCCGCACCTCGGCGATGTACTCATTGTTGAACTGGCCCTCGTCGCGTGTGAGCCCGCCCTGACTCGTAGACGCGTTGACGACCACTACCCACTCTCTCGTACTTGGCACAGTATAGATCGAGTATTTACCAGGCTCGATGGCAATTCCGGCAATCTCAGCAGCGAAGGGAAGGTGGATGGTCGTGGCTTCGTTGGCACCCGTCCGCCAGAGCATGTCGTACGGCACCAAGCCTCCGAAGATCACGCGGCCTCGCGCGATTGGACGAGAGTAGCAGATCTTAGCCTCCATGTTCCCGACACGAACCGAGGCGGAGTCATAGGGACTCGGTCGTTGCGTAAGCTGTTCGCCGCTCGCCCGTGGCTCACACTTGAGCGGGACCTCCTGCGCGTGTGCACCGGCACTTAATAACGCGAGGGTTGCTAGCGCCACCAGACGCACTCCGATGCCTTCGCTCATTTGATGCCTCCTTGATTCATCCGATAGGTGTCCCCTTGGACACGTGTCCGAACCTATCGCCTCCCGGGTGTTGGAGCCCATGCCTCCTCAACAACGCAGGCCCGAGATCAGCACCCGTGAAGTATCCGAAGCGAAGCCAGTACAAGCACGCGAAGTCGCAGTATCGGTTACGGAATTGGTCTGAATATGAGGCTGGCCTACAGCGCCGAGGCGACCTGACTGTCTGGCTTTCGGATGCTGCGCTCGGTGACTGGCGAGCTCCGGCCAGCGGCAAACCTGGCGGCCAGCGTACTTACGCGGACATCGCGATCGAGGCCGCGCTGACGATCCGCATGGTCTTCCACCTTCCGCTTCTCCAGACCGAGGGCTTCCTCCGTTGCGTAGCAGAGCTCCTCGAGGTCGATCTCCCGAGCCCCAACCATACGACTCTGTCCCGGCGCCTCAAAGGAGCTGCAGGTGAGATCGTCGCGTCGGATCTGACCGCTCACCGGACGCATGACTGTGCACAGGTCCCGGCCTTGCTTGAGCAGATTGCTGATTCCGTGGCCACGGTCACCGCGGACGGTGCGTACGACATCAAGGCGGTCTACGAAGCCGCCCATGAGCGAGGCGAAGGACGAGCAGTGCGGGTGCTCATTCCATCTGGGCGTCCCGACCGTGGACACCGATGTAGAAGTCGGGCGGTGGCGACTGCTTTACCCCGCCGCTTCGGCGGTAGCTCGCGACGGATCCGTGTTGAGATCCGGCTAGAAAACGATACGTTGCTCCTCACTCACCTCGACGAGCTCCAGGGCGTCCACCATGAGTAATGAAATTCGCTTCGGCGCCTTTGTCCGCATGGCAACCGTTCGGCAGAACATCATCAGCTTCAATGATCTGGTCGGGATGGACACTGTCACGCCTGGGGACAGGGTCAGGCTGCGCCCCCTTGATGCCTACCGCCTCTTTACCCCCTATCTCTCCAGCCGCCTGTTCGAGCAGGCCCGGGCCGTCATCCCGCTGGCGCTGTATCTGCTGCTATTCCAGGTATTCATTCTCAGGCAGGACATCGCCGATGCGGGAATGCTTACTGCCGGGCTACTCGCTGTCATCCTCGGCCTCATGCTGTTCATGGAGGGCCTCAAGGTCGGCCTGATGCCCTTTGGCGAGACGCTGGGCACTACCCTGCCCGTACATTCGCCCTTGCCGGTGGTATTGCTGGTCGTCTTTCTACTGGGTATCGGCGTCACCTTCGCCGAACCTGCCATTGGCGCATTGAAGGCCGCCGGGCAATTCGTCGACGTCACCACCGCCCCCTATTTGTATGCGCTGCTCAACGAATGGTCCGACGCATTGGTACTGGTCGTCGGCATAGGTGTCGGTCTCGCCGCCCTACTCGGCACGCTGAGGTTCCTGTTTGGCTGGAGCCTGAAGCCCTTGGTTTACGTCACCCTGGTACCCCTACTCGCTCTGACGCTCTACCTGTCACAGGATGCCAACCTGGCGCCCATACTGGGGCTGGCGTGGGACGCCGGCGCAGTGACCACCGGCCCGGTGACCGTACCGCTGGTGCTGGCTCTCGGTGTAGGCATTGCGAGCGCCGCGGGCCGAGGCGACTCTTCACTTTCCGGCTTCGGTATAGTCACGCTCGCCTCGCTCTTTCCGGTACTCGCCGTCCAGGGACTGGCGCTGTTCATTGTCCACGAGCAATCCCCACAGGCGATTATCCTGGCCGCACAAACGGTCTCCCAGAGCACTTCCGACAATTGGCTGACCCAGTCACCCGGCGCGGAAATTGTCGGTGGAGTCCGCGCCATTGTGCCACTCGTCCTCTTCTTGCTGTTCGTGCTGATGGTTGTCGTCAAACACAAACCGGCGCGGCCGGTGATCACCGCCTATGGCATCTTCTTGTGTGTGCTCGGCATGATCGTCTTCAATCTGGGTCTGACCTACGGGCTGTCGGTGCTGGGCTCGCGGGCCGGGAGCCTCGTACCCGCCGCCTTTTCACCACTGGATAGTGTCGTCGGCTCACCCTTGTATGCCGTGGCCGCCGGCCTGTTTATTGCCATCGGTTTCGTCTGGGTTCTGGGGTTTGGCGCAACCCTCGCCGAACCGGCGCTCAATGCGCTTGGCCTGACGGTCGACAATCTGACCAACGGCGCCTTCCCCAAGTCGACATTGATGTACGCCGTTTCCTTTGGCGTGGGCTGTGGTATCGCGGTCGGCGTTTCGAGAATTATCTACGACTGGCCACTGGTGTGGCTGCTCGTCCCCGGCTACGCCCTTGCCATCCTTTTCACGTGGCTCTCAACCGAAGAATTCGTCAATATCGCCTGGGACAGTGCGGGGGTGACCACCGGTCCTGTCACGGTGCCGCTGGTTCTGGCGATGGGGCTGGGTTTCGGCGAGGCCGTTGGTGCCATGGACGGTTTTGGTATTCTGGCGATGGCCTCCATTGGCCCCATCCTGTCTGTAATGGGTACCGGCCTGTGGATCAACTGGAAGATTCAGCGTAAACACGTCACAAGCGAGCAACAACTGCTCTCCGGTGACCGAACGGCGCAACCGGGCATGGCCACATGAAACAACGGGGAATCACGGTACTGACCGATGCATCGCTGATCACCTGCATCGTGCAACGGGGCACCGCCGACAACATTGTGAAGGCCGCGCAGGATGCCGGCGCACAGGGGGCGACCATAAACTATGCTCAGGGTGTCGGTGTGCGTGAGCGGCTGGGTGTCATGGGACTGGCCATTGAAGTGGACAAGGAAGTCATCAGCATCATCGTCGCCAATGACCAGGCCGACCGGGTGTTTGAAGCCATGTATCTGGCAGGCAAACTCGATACGCCCGGCATGGGCATCATGACACTCGCGGCGCTCGACAAAATCGCCACCTTTATCCCCCTCGAACTGGTGGAAAGACTGGCCGGCAAGGCTGACCCGGAAGAATGAAAACAGTCACGGGCGAGAAACTCATCACCTGTATCATGCCGCATGGGCATGCGCGGCCCGTGCTCGAGGCGCTCAAGCAAGAACGAGGAATCCTCGCCACCACCATCCATCACGCCCGTGGCACCGGGCGCATGACCCCGCTGGCATGGCGTGGTGTCGGCGAAGTAGCGGAGAAGGATGTCATGAGCGTTATTGTGCCTGCTTCACGGGCAGAAGAAGTCTTTGGCTTCATATACGAACATGGCGGGCTCAACCAGCCTCATGGTGGGATTCTTTATCAACAACCACTGGCTAAGAGCACCGAGTGTCACCTCCCGGATTTGCCCGATGAGGGCACATCGAAGCGTTGACCCCTTTCAATTCATCGCTATAGCCGTCCTGAACACAGATGCGATGGCGATAGACGAGTTCGCCACCGAACCAGGCCGCCAGGGTGACAAGGATCACGCCCACTGCGGACCCCGTCGTGTTCCAAAACTCGACCGAGGGATTCAAGCAGCGTCCCGGTAGTAATGGCTGAGCAACCCGCCCAAGCGCTCGTGCCGCAGAACCGCACCCTCGGAGGGTTTTGGAACCCCCGCGATCGGCCGGTTACCGAGCCCCTGCGCGCTGCTGCTCGTTCACCCAGCCGGCGACCATCACGAGGAGCATCTGCATAGGCGTGTTCGGCATCCCCTGCCCCGTTCCAAAAAGCAGAAGCCCGGCCCACCACACGTGGGCTCGTGCCAGCTAACCTGCTGTCAACGCTTGCTTTAATGCTAGGCTGAATTTTGGAACAGGAGGGGGTAGCCCCAGCAGGTCGAGCACGGTCGGGAGCACATCGATTATCGATACGGGCTAGTCGAACCGCTGCCCCCCGGATGCGACCAGGCAGCACTAACACGAGAGGTAGCTGGAGATGGTTGGCCGGAGTATCGGCTGGCTCCATTGGGGAGGAAGCGAGTCGTTGAGTACCAGGCTCATGTCAGCGAAAGCCGCTTTTCGCCCTCGCGTCAGCCTCACGCAGACGCGAGCATGGCCCCGTAGGCCACCAATGCGACGAACAAGATCACGCTGAGCAAGAACAGGATTCCCATCACCTTGAACGCCGAGCCGAGCTTGTCCAGCGCGGTCATGAGGTGGTCGATGTCGTTGCCGGCGGTCTCGACCACGGTCTTCATGGAAACTGCCGCTCCCCGGAAATTGAGACCGATGATGAAATAGATCGCCGCCGCGATGAGGGCGCCGAGGCGCTCGACGTCGAGGCTCAGGATCCCGCCGATCGCCATGAGGCCCCCGCTAGCCATCAGGATCCAGGCGAGCAAGCCGGCCCAAGTGGCCGCCTTCTTGAGAATCTCGTTCTGGGCTGCGGTGAACTCGTAGTGGCCTGTGTCGCTATCCATGCGCATCTCCCAAGTGAAGGTAGAAGCGGCCCAAACGACGCCTCGCGTGAGCAGTGGCTCAAGATGCGACGCAGGTCAGCAGAGCGCGAGCAGATCCGTCTACGGCAGCCCCGCACCCTCGCTCTCCTCGATTTCGACGCCGAGTCGTGCCGCCTGCCTCGCGAGCCGGATGTAGCGCCGCCACAAGTGCCCTGTGAGGGGTCCCCAGAGGATGGGAAGTATCAGTAAGAGCCACAGGAAGCCCACTCTCATTAGTGGAATCAACGACGGACCCATCAACGCTGTGGCGACTAACGCACCGCCCATGTGGCCGCCCTTGAGCCGTTCAAGATCCGCCAGGTCAGCCTTCATGACGGCTAGCCGTCGTGAATCAACCGGCCCGGTTGGAAGCTGTTCCATCTGATCACGTCCGAATCAAGTCCCGCGACTCTACCGCCGCCCAAGGTGATGAGCACACGCACGTCACGCTACACCAACACCAACGGCAGCCCCAGCGTGAACAGCGCGCTCAAGATGATCACGCTCACGAAGCCCATCGAGCGGAAGTACTTGCGCTCTACGTCGGTGACGCGGAGGAGGAAGCCGACTCCGTTGAGAGTTGGCGCCAGTCCCGCCGTTACTCCCGCTGTTCGACGCCGTATTTCCGCTGTTCAGACGCGGCAGATTCCGACATCCCGCGGTCACGAGCCGAAGGAACGGTCACGGTTGGCAAGATGAGACGCACGGCCCGCTTGAAGAAGATGTAGTTCCAGGCCCAGTTCACCAGGACGAGGGCGCGGTTTCGGAAGCCGATCAACCACACGATGTGAATCCCCAGCCATAGCATCCATGCAATCCGTCCCTTGAACGCTCGGCCAAACACGTGGGCGACGGCGGCGTTGCGCCCGATAACCGCTAGCATCTCCGGGTCTCGATAGAGGAAGGGCTTCGCGTGCTACCCGCGCCTTCGAGCCAGTATGTTGAGGGCCGCACGGCGCCCCTGTTGCATCGCGAGTTGAGCCACTTGGGGCAGTGGCCGTCCTTCGGCGTCCTCGAGATATGCCAGGTCCCCGATCACGTAGACCTCGGGCTGCCCCTCGAGGTCGAGCATAGGCGTGACAAGCACGCGCCCCCCCTTTCCGACGGGAAGCCCCCAGTCGGACGCGCGTGGCTCGCCCTGGACCCCCGCGGTCCAACCCACGGTCTCCGTCTCGAGTTCCTCGCCACCGGACAGTCGCACCGAGTCCCGCCCTACGGCTGCGACGGCAGCTCCGAGCCGGACGTTGACGCGGCGTCGCCGGAGTCGGTCGCTGGCGTAGGCCGCGAGCTTCGGGGGCATGCCAGCCAAGAGCGTGTCCGAGGCCTCGAGCAATTCTATCGACACCTCGTCAGCTGCCACCCCCCGAAAGTCCCGGAGCAAGGGCCCATGGATCAGCTCGGAGAGAGCGCCCGCGTATTCAACGCCCGTAGGCCCACCACCCACGACCGCAAAGCTGAGCAAATGGCGTCGACGCTCCGGGTCGGCAGTTTGAGCCGCCTCGAAGCGGGTGAGTACGTGGTGCCGCAGC
The DNA here is from genome assembly GCA_965226625.1 of Longimicrobiales bacterium. Classification (GTDB taxonomy): domain Bacteria; phylum Gemmatimonadota; class Gemmatimonadetes; order Longimicrobiales; family Gaopeijiaceae; genus UBA1138. The sequence continues at coordinate 46,229 of CBDDDK010000003.1, read as the reverse complement.
GGAATCGCGTCGCTCATCCAACGAAGCGGGAACGCATGCTGTTCGGCACCCGGCACGTCGAAAAAGGTCGGCTCGCTACCAAGCGCCAGAATCAGCGAATCGTAGGTAACGTCGCCATCGTCGGTCCGCACGACATGACCTTCGAGGTCCAACCCGGTCATTTCTGCCATCCTTACCCGCACGTTGCTCGCCCGACGCAACGTTGAGCGAATCGGATGTGCGATGTCGGTCGGTACGAGTTCGGCCGCAGCAACCTGGTACAGGAGCGGGAAGAACGTGTGATAGTTGTTGCGGTCGATCAGCGTGACGTCGACATCCTGGTTCGCCAGCGTCCGGGCGGCCCAGAGCCCACCAAAGCCCGCCCCGACTATGACCACCCGGTAGCGGCCTTCTAGGGCTGCGTTCAGGCGCTTGACGGCTTCGCTCATGCGCTCAAGATGCGGCGCAGGTCAGTCAACCGCGAGCAGGGCGGGCTTACAGATGATACAGCATGAGGTAAACAGCGACGCCACTCACGGAAACGTAGAGCCAAAGCGGTAGCGTCCAGCGTGCGATCTTGCGATGCTCCCCGATGCGCCCGGTCCAGCCGCGATAGATCGTGAACAGAGCGAGCGGGACGATCACCACCGCCAGCGCGACGTGCGGCACGAGCACGGCGAAGTACACGCGGCGAATCCATCCCTCATGCTGGAAGGGAACGGAGCCGACCTGGGCGTGATGAAGCAGGTAGGTGACGAGGAAAAGCGACGACAGAACAAAAGCGGTCACCATACAGGTCCGGTGGGCTTTGATGTTCCTTCGGCGAATGAACACGTAGCCGGTTAGCAGGAAACACGCCGTGCTTCCGTTGAGGACGGCGTTGACCGTTGCCAGCACTCCGGGCGTCCCGAGTGCCGTGCCGCGCCCCGGCAGGCCGTAGAGTACGGTGACCACAGCGCCAACGGCGGCGACCGACAGCACACCAATCACCCAGCGAACCGCGGGAGACTCTGCTGTGACGGTGGTCACGACGGGAAATGGGATAAGCTCGAGAGGGATCTACCTGAAACCACAACCTGCGCGCTCATACGCCACCGTCATCGTTTGATCACCACGCCTTCCACGACGCCACCGAGGAGTACCCCCCCCCCCCCGAAGATGATACCAAAGCCGAACTACGCTGCCGCCCACGTCAGCCCCATGCCGACTGCGCCACGGATGCGCTTCAGCCACTTTTTCATGGGGAAGCCCCCTGCCGGTGGGTCCAAAGAGACACCCTATTCAAAACCTACTGAGCCGAGTGATGGACGGCGAACTGCCCAGCCCACCCACACCGCCATCCCTCCTTGACCGAGTTCACGCTCGATGCGGTAGCAGCCTTCCAGAGCTGCGTTCAGGCGGGTGATCAGATCGCTCATGCGATCAAGATGCGGCGTGGGTCAGCAAACCACGAGCGCGGCGGCACGCCGGCCTATCAGCTCCCCGATTCTGGGGTTGAAATTGCACCGGGCTCGACCGGCTCCCATTCACTCTCATCGCTCTCGAGCTGCCACTCCTCTGGTGTCTCGCCGATGACGCGGAACGAGCACGGCGCGAAGCGCCGAAGCCTACCGAACGCCTGCTCGCGAATGGATTTGAGGGTCGCCCCTGACACCATCGTCCCATAGCGTCCAGAGCGGTGGAGCACCCACAAGCGGCCGTCGGTCTCGACTATGTAGTTGCCTGGCCGGAAAACAGCCCTCACCCGCGCCCGTTGGTCATCACTCCAGCACCCCCGCAGCAGGGCACGCTCTAACTCCTTTGACCCATAGCGGAACCAGTCATCGAGTAGCGAATCGAACGCACCGAGTCCCTGCACGCCGAGGCGTCTGGCTAGGGCGTCGCCAATAGTGTTCTTGGCAGACCGCATGTCCTTGAATCGGTCCTCCCGCCCAAGTTCCGGTTCGGCCACCGCGTTGACCGCGCCTATCCGCAGCTGACGTATGGGGAGTTGTTCTCTGGACTTCTCCCGCGCCCGTTGGGCCTCGGTCACGACCGATAGAACGTCGGTTATCCGATCGCCAACTCCCACAGGATGTGACGGCACTCAGTCCTCCCTCCCGCAGCTGACGGATCTGTGATTCCGCTGCGCGCCCAAAATGCCGACCGCAAGCGCAGCGCGCACCTGCCCGCTTCAACGGAGGCGGGCAAGGAAGGCCGCGATGCTTGTGCCATCCGACGCGCGGGTCGGATGTTGACCTCTGATCCTCCCCGAGGAGCGGTGTCAGGGCACTCAGTACACGTCGATCGCGTTCGGACTGCGCTGCAAAGAAGTCGGCGTGAGGCCCTCAATGGGCTCGGTCGGCGACGCCTATGACAACGCCCTGTGCGAGAGCTTCTTCGCGACGCTCGAGTGCGAGCTCTTGGACCGGCAGCGGTTCCAGACCCAGGCCGAGGCCAAGATGGCTGTCTTCGACTTCATCGAAGGGTTCTACAACCCGCGGCGCAGGCATTCCTCGCTCGGCCAGGTCTCGCCAATCATCTTCGAGCGCCGCCACCGTATCGCAGCATGAGCAACCGGCCTGCGTTCGGGTCTAGGAGTCGGTCGGTGCGGGCTGATACGCCCACCACCCGGGCGTCGTCTTCTAGGAGGCAGAAGAGCGGCTGCTCCTCACGGCGCGACGATGGCTGCCAACTCCCGCAACAAGCGGAGCCCATAACGCGGTGGGTCGGCCGAGAACAGCATGGCGGTGAGTGAGCAGACCTGTTGGTAGTTCAGGCGTTCCGCTTGGGCTGAGTTTTGGAACAGGACGGGAGATCGAGGGGTGTCTGGATACGGTCCCGAGCAAACAGAGGATGGCCTTCGTGCTTCGTGAGGTCGAGGAGCTGGATACACAGGAGATCTGTAAGATTCTGGACGTCACAGCCACTAACATGGGAGTGTTGTTGCACCGGGCTCGGACCAGGCTACGAGAGTGCCTGGAGAAAAAAGGGTTGAGGTGAAGGAAATGCAGAGCTGTCGAGAAGTCTCCTATCTCATCGCAAGTGACGGCCTAGAGCACGTTGGCTGGCCCACGCGGCTTCAGACCCGTCTGCATATCCTCTTCTGTAAGCACTGCCGACGGTATGCCGCTCAGCTCGCCACGATTGGTCGTATCGGCCGAGAAGCCTTGAGCGCCGATGCGGCGGATCCGAAGACGGTGCAACGGCTCGAAGAATCGATCATGGATTACGCAGTGGGCGGGTATACCGAGGGTCAAGAAGACGAGTCTGGCGACGAAAGCGAGCCGACTGCGTAGAGGGTCCCTCGAGTCACGAAGTGTTACGCTCGGCTCGCGCGCCGATCGCTACCGCGTGGAGAGAACGCCCGTGAGGAGCCCACGCCACGCGGCCCGCTCTCGCTCTGGAGTGAAACGTGGCCGCAACCGCCTGCAGTGTTCGTCGAGCTCCGCCATGTAGGCGGGCTCCGACTCGGCTCTCAACAAGAGGCTCCCGAGGCCTCTATCGTCCCCGACCGCATAGTAGCCCGGGTAGTCGTCACCGAGCAGCCCTCTGGACCCGGGGATGTCGGTCGAGAGGAGCGGCACCCCTGCGACGATCGCTTCCGAGACCACGTTGGCCCCGCCCTCGTCGCGCGAGCTGAGCACCAGCAGCCGGGAGCTTGCGAGGAGCTCACGGGCGCGATCGAACGGGAGCGGCCCGAGCCATTCATAACGCGGGTTGGTGTCAGTCTCGGCGCGGGCCTGCCGGCCGAGCTCCTCGTCCAGCGCCGCGCCGGCGTGCCGGACGATTATACGCGAGGCCTCGGGTAGGTGCCGGGTCGCCGCCGCGGCAAGGAGTGGATCCTTGATCTCCCGGAGGTGCGACAGCACCGAGACTTCGAACCGATCCGACGCGGTCCCCCGGAGCGAGGGTGTGGGCTCGGCCGACTGTAGGATGACGTGAACCTTGGCGTGCAGGCCCGGTGGCAGGCGCTCCAGCGCGACCGGCTGTAGAACCACGACGCGAGTCGCCATGTCCAGCGCGCGAGACACGTGCTCGCTCCGGTCCAGGTCGCGATACAGATCGGTGCCGGTGAGGGCGACGACGAGTGGCGCTCCCGGGCGCTGCTCGTCGTACCTGCGAATCGAGTCGAAGCTCTTTCGCGCGTGCAGCGCGATCAGGACGTCGGCGTCGTCGCTCTGCCAACTCCGACGCACAGCTGTCGTGTGACCGAGCTGGTCCAGCAGCCGCTGCCAGCGCAGCGCCGTGGTTTTGTTCCCGCCCAGCGACGTCGGCCGGGCGGGGCTGACCAAGGTGACCTTCAACGCGCCATGGCGCAGGTGCGGAAGCCCGCGAATACGTCCCGCCGATTCGGCGTGAAGTAGTTGCGCCAGGTCGGGCGCAGCATGCGGGTGCGTGTCATCCAACAGCCTCCCCGCAGGACTTTGCGACAGCCGAACCAGGGCTTCGAGTACTGCGCGTAGGGATCGACCACGAAGCCCGGATATGGCAGGAAGTCACTGGCGGTCCACTCCCAGACATTGCCGAGCAGCTGGCGACATCCAGCTGGCGTATCGCCGGCGGCCGCAGCCGTGACCGGCCATGGCCCGCCACCCTTTCCGTCGAGGTTCGCCCTCTCGACATCCGGCTCGGGTTCGTCGCCCCAGAGGTACTCGCGTCGGGAGCCGGTGAAGGCGTCGGACGCCACCTCGGCCGTCGCGGCGACTTCCCACTCAGCCTCGGTCGGCAGGCGACGCCCCGCCCAGCGACACCAAGCGTACGCTTCGTACCAGTTGACGTGACTGACGGCGAGGCCCGGCTCGAGATCGCGCCATGAGTCGAACACGCGACGTTGCCAGGTATCGTCCGCGCGTCGCCAGTAGACCGGGGCCTCGGCGCCAGAGGCCTGCCTCCAGCGCCAACCGCGATTGCTCCACAATTCGGGGCGCCCGTAGCCGCCGTCCTCCACGAACTGGACGAACTGAGCCTGCGTCACCGCTGCCCGTGCGATGGCGAACGGCTCGACGTCTATCGGGTGCGCCCACTTTTCATTATCGAAGACGAACGGCTCATCCCTACTCGCTCCGATCTCGACCCGGCCACTGGGGATCTCGACGTCCCCGTCAGCCGAGGAGTGCTCCCCCGGAGGGGGCGGCGCACCGAGCCAGCGGGGCCGCGGGTGGCCGAGCGTCTGCCGCATGTAGCAGAACGCCTCCTGGTGCATGTCCTCGTGGAACACAGAGAGGAGGACGAAATAGCGCAGCTCGGGACTGGGCTCCGCACCGGCGAGCGTCTCGAGAACGGCGTCCCGCACCCGCTCCCCGTACCGCATCACTTCGGCTCGATCAGGCATCTCCATGTGCCAACGCATCTCGTGTCCGACGTACGTCGAGTCGAACAGATGGTCCGGGTCGTCGATCAACGACGCCCCGGCTAATGCGTGCCGCAACACCCAGTATTCCTGGAACCAGATCCCGTGCCCGAGCTCCCAGAGGAACGGGTTCACCGTGGGCAGATACGGCACCTGCATCTGGTCGTCGTCGAGATCGTCCACCATGGAGAACGTGCGAGCTCGGGCATCCTCGGTCCAATCACGAAGCTGTTCCGTCGATGCGCTCATTCGTCCTCGGATCTGTGGGGCCGAGCGAATCATAACGTGTCGCCCACCACGTTCGTAGCGATACGCACAGCGTCATCGACGGGCAGCTGATGGTCCCTGTCCAGCTTGTCGCGAAGGCTTTCCCCTTCCACATACGGCATCACGTAGAAGACGAAGCCGTCCGCCTCGCCCGAGTCGAAGAGGGGCAGAATGTGCGGGTGCTGGAGGTTCGCCGTCGTCTTGATCTCGGCCAGGAAACGCTCGGCTCCGACGACTGCTGCCAGCTCGGGCTTGAGCACCTTCAGCGCGACCTTGCGCTCGTGCTTGATGTCCTCGGCCAGGTAGACGGTGCCCATGCCGCGTTCACCGAGGTCGGACTTGATGCTGTAGCGGCCTTCGAGGGCGGGGTTCAGGCGGGCTGCGGGGTCACTAATGCGCTCAAGATGCGGCGCACGTCAGCGGTCCGCGAGGAAGCGCAAATGGATCGAGATCCGCCGATTACGCAGACGCCCCCTCCCCCATCCCAAACTGCACCAAAAACTGCACCGTTACCCACCGACTCTGGCCGACGCCCACCGACGCCGGTGAGGCGCTTGTAAGGCACCTTGAAAATACCCCCATTTTCACTGATTTGGTGAACTTCTGGGGAAAAGTTCATCGATTTACGGTAAATGGTCGCTGGATTTCACCAAATTGATGAACCTGAACATGTAGAGAAACATGTAGAGCGGATCCTTCACCTGCCCTTCCGGCTCAGCGCGAGTCCAAAACGGTCCGGGTCAGCCGAGCCATGCACCAAAGCCGCCCGCCACTATTCCCCTTCCCGCCTCACCTCCTGCCACGGCACCCCTTTTGGACCTCCTATCCGTATTACGCTCATAACTCGGGTGGACCGTCGTAGCGTATTTCAGTTCAGGTTGCTGTGGGCGTTTCAGCGAGGCATGGTATCTCCATGTCCGATGCTCCAGACCTCGAGTTTCTGGCCCTTCAGGAGGCCCTGGTCGGCCGGCGACGCTCGCGCTGCGGCGGAAGCCAGCCTGGCCGAGGTAGTCGAGGCCCTCGAAACGATCCGTCTCGAGCCGCTGCGTATGCACGCCGGCGCCGGAAGCGTCGAGAGTATGACCGTCGATCTCAGCGCGGCCCGGGAGCTGTCCGAGGACATCGAGCACGTTCTCGACGGAAGGCGCGAGGTGCTCGAGTTGCTGGGGCTCCGAGAGCCTCACGACTTCAGCAAGACCCCGACTCCCACGCCCGCATGATCTCTCTCGCGCTTCTCGCACGCATGAGCGCACTCGACCCGACGACACCATCTGGCCAGAATGAAGTCGATGGTCTAACCAAGGGGCTGCATATGACACGTGGGTTCACAGGATTACTCGGAGCGCTGACTTTGGCGATGACCGTCGCCTGTTCGGCGGGGTCGGAGGCGGAAGGGCCGCCAGCGCCATACAAACTCGGCATGTTCCAGCTGGACGGCACGGACTTCGCCGGATTGGTGGCGGGCGACGACTTGGTGGTCGACCTGTCACGTGCCGGCGTCGGCGCACCGGCGACCCTGCACGAGCTGATCGCAAGTTGGGACGAGGCCATGGCGGATCGCCTGGGCCGCCTCGCTGGTAACGCGCTGAGAGTGCCCCCTGGGTTTTCGCACAACCTCTCGGAGCTGAGAACGCTTCCGCCGATCACCGACCCGGATGCGATCGTCAATGCCGCGCTCAACTACCAAGAGCACGCAGCCGAGATGGCCGCGACCGGGCGGACTGCGGGGACCACCTCGGTGATCGATGAAAGGGTGCGGGCGGGCATCCCGGGCCTCTGGTCCCGCACGCCGGACGATGAGCGCGCGAACCCGTATCTGTTCACCAAGCTCAAGTCGGCGATCACCGGGAACGGCGACCCGATCGTCCTTCCGCCCGGCCGAACGAAGATCGACTGGGAATGCGAGTTGACCGTCGTGATCGGCAAAACGCTGAGGCGCGTCCCCCGCGACGAGGTGATGGACTACGTGTTCGGCTACACACTGATGCTCGATGTCTCGGACCGCGAAGACCGCCTGGACGAGCGCTACGGCTCGGACTGGTTGATGGGGAAGAGCCAGGACACCTTCGCGCCGCTGGGCCCGTTCGTCGTCCCCGCCGCGTTCGTACCGGACCCGCAGGACCTCGGTGTCCAGTTCTCGCTGAACGGTGAGCTGATGCAAGACGCGACGACGAGTCTGATGATCCACACCGTGGTCGACTTGCTGACGTTTGCCTCAGGCATGGTGACGCTGCAGCCCGGTGACCTCATGGCTACGGGTACCCCCGGCGGCGTAGGCACCGCCCGTGAGCCACCGGTCTATCTCGAGGCAGGGGATCGGACAGCGTGCACGATCGAGGGGATCGGGACGCTGAGTAACAATGTGGAGGCTCGTGTGGGAGGGTCTTAAGTTCCGGAACCGGAGACCGGGAACGGGCCGAGGCGTTGGTGCATGGCGCCCGATTGTCACTTCAAAGTGACGTGAAGCCCTCGACAACGCGGCAGCTCGGCCGAGCAGCAGCAGGGCGGTGAGTGAGCAGACCTGTTGGTAGTTCAGGCCTTCCGCTTGAGCTGAGTTTTAGAACAGGACGGGAGATACCCCTCACCCTACTTGGACGCGCTGGGGCGCACGGCCAGGGCGGGCGTCCGATCTAACGCGAAGGTGGCCCTACCTCCTCGATGATGCGGGCGAACTGCTCCGGTTGTTCGGATGTAGTCATGTGGCCGCCGGGCAACATGCGGATATCTAGGCCATGATGGCCCAAACGCTCTCTGGCTTTGACAACCTGGTTGGGTTCAAAAATATCGCCTTCACTGCCCACGATGTGAAAAGACACCGACTCCTGTAGCGCCAGATACAGGCGGCGCAGATCCCACCGCTCCCCGTAGTTCGCACGGTGCTCAGCGACGAACCCGGCGGCTTTGCTCAAGAAGGGGAACCCGTTTCGCCGACTGATCCCGTCGTAGATTTCGTTGAATTCCGCGGAAGACAACTGGTATTCCTTTGAGAACATCGACTTGAGCAACTGCCTGGCCAGGAACCGGGAGCGTTGGCCGCACCACGTGACCATGCCGCCCAGCGGCGATCTCAGCGCTGGGGTCGTCAGCATCGGGTGGCTGTGCGCGTCGGCGAAGTAACCGCCGTTTACCATCAAGACACCTTCGATCTTGAACCCGAGGTCGGTGCCACCTTGCGTTCTTTCTTCCTGGCGACTGAGGAGTTCCAGCGTGACCAGTGAGGAATAATCAAACGACACGATGAATGTGGACTTAACCCCCTTCGATTCCCACTGAGCCTCAACCAGATCGGCGCGCTCCATCGTCCCATAGGGATAGTTTGAGGGCTTGTCCGAGTCGCCTTGCCCAACAAATTCAACGTGGAGTTTTGGCGCCATGCCGTTGCCGCTCAGATACCGGTCGACCCTTGCCCAGCCGAAAGAGCCATCAGGGAATCCCGGCAAGAACGTGGTCCATACTTCTTGATCGTCCTGCCCTTCATCACCACGATCGACCCGCTCAAATACCTGAATCGCATCTGCGGCGACCGTACTCTCGGCAGAAGTCAAGATCTTCTTACTGACAGGGTCGTACGGGACTCTCATACCCGCTGAGAACCACTCCCGCGCGGTGACACGGTCGTTCATGATCGCTCTACCTCTCGGATCGCTACCCGTGTGATCTTATCGCTCAGGGCACTACATGATAGCGCACGCTCGATGCGGCAGGCACGGTGCGGCAACACGTACCCGAACATGTAGAGAAACATGTAGAGCGGGTCCTGCAGCGCACACTCGCCGCGCCATCCCGGAACTGCCCGGGTTCGTCAGGTCCATAACGCGGCGGGTCGGCAGAGAGCAGCATGGCGGTGAGTGAGCAGACCTGTTGTCAGTTCAGACCTTCCGCTTGGGCTGGGTTTTGGAACAGCACGCGATCCTTCTCCGGGGAGTTCCGCGGCTCACGCCTATACCCGGTCCGATGGGAGGCGCGGTCGGGTCTGGACGGCTCGGTGCTATCCCACGGACCCCCCTTCGTAGGCCCCTCCCTAGTCCGGGTAACCTGGAAGACCCTCAAAGAGCCGGGGGACATAGGGAGCGACGGTCGCTGTCGGGTCTGGCCTTAGCTGTCCGGACCAGAATCGCGGGTTGGGGCGCCGGTTTCACCCTGTCTCCGCTGTCAACCCAGCCGCGGTGATGCCCGCGAGACCGCACACCTCATCGTTGTCTGATGTGTCGCCCGTGACCCCTACCGCTCCGACGATGACTCCGTCAGCGTCCTTCGCGAGGAGCCCACCGGGAACGGGTATGAGCGCGCCGCCGATCGCTGCTGTGGCCGCCGAGACAAAATAAGGTTGCTGCTCAGCTCGGGCCATGAGTGCACGCGAGCCGACGCCCAGGCCAATCGCGCCGTAGGCTTTTCCGTGCGCAATCTGGAATCGGAGGTTGGATGCCCCATCCTCGCGCTCGAAAGCCTTCAGGTGGCCCCCTGCGTCAAGCACAACCACAGACAGAGGCGCCAGCCCGAGCTCACGACCCTTCGTCAGGGTCGTCCGAACGATCGTGCGGGCGGTGTCGAGATCAAGACTGGTCACCTCTGATTCAGTTCCTCGATGACGGGATGGCCGGAGTTTCTACTGCCTAGCTCGCGCTCGATCGTGTAGCGGCCCTCCAGGGCTGCGTTCAGGCGGGTGACGGGATCAGACATGCGCAGAATATGCGGGGCGAGTTGGTAGAGCGCGAGTCGAGCAACGGCAAATCGCTGAAACCCAGGGTGTCTCGCGAATGGCTTGAGGAGCACCGATGACCTACGCAGACGCGAACAAAGCCTCGGCCTGGCGTTGGTGCATGGCTCCCGATTGTAGCTTCAAAGTGACGTGAAGACGGCCAACGAGTCGAGGTACAGCTCACGTGTAGGATTCTCAATACGATGACCCGCCTCGGCATGCCGAACAGCTACCGAGTCGCGCGATCCCGGCTCGGGGGACGGGGTATCTGTCCCCCATGCCGAGCCACGCACCAAAGCCTTCGGCAGTAGTCCCTGGTTCGTCAGAATGCCCTTAGGTTCGCGGCGTCTTTCGCCGAAAGCGACCTGACCCGAGCGGAGCGGGAGTAGCTTCCGTCCGCCGGGCCAGGCCGTTTGGGGCGAGGCCGCTGCCCACATTCTCCGAGGGGCTCAGTTGCCAACCACCTCCACGCGAGCGAACACGCCCACGTGGTCAGAGGGTCTCAGCCCGGTTACCGTCTCGTCCGCCTCCAGATTTCCCGTGATCGCGAAGTTGACCACGTTCACGGTCTGGTTTCGCGTCCCGCGTACCATCAGGTAGTCGATCCGCTCGAACAACCTGCCCTCTCGTAGGTCGGGGGCAAAGCAGCAGGTGTAGCCGGGCAGGGAGCCCCGCGCCATCGCGCTTGTCTGCGCGTCTTCGAAGTCTGCGTTCAGCAGAATCGGGTACGTAGCGGTGCTGGCGGCATCCGGCAACGCATTAAGGTCGCCCATGATGATCGTTGGAACCGCGACCCCTGAGAGCATGCCGATCAGCTCGGCGGCCTGGGCCTCTTGGATCGTGGGGCCCGTCTCATCGGTCTCGAGATGGACGTTGACCACATGGAACGGCTGGTCGTCGATCGTCAGGTCCACGCGGTTCCAGCCGCGCCGGATCGTGATAGGCGGCCCGCCCCCGACCGGAATGGAAACATTGAGCGCAAAATTGTTCGAGGTCTCTCCGGTGATCTGGATCCCGTCCCGGACTAGGATCACGTCACGGTCGGTCCAGCGAACGTCGATCAGGCCAATGCTCGTGATCGCGGGAAGCTCGATGTCGGCGTTTTGGACCACCGAAGCGATCGTATACTTGAGACCCCGCGCCTGGAGGGCATCCAGTAGCAGCATCAGATAGTCGAACTCGACCGCTGTCGCTGCCTGGGGATTTCCGACCAGGAAATCTCCCGGGCTCTGGATCCTGAATTTCGCCACCTCCTGAAGCCCGACCACATCCGGCCGCGTGCTTTGGATTTCTCTGGCGATGGTGTCTGCGCGGGCGGGAAAGTCGTTCAGCACGATCCTGTTCCATGCTTCACCCACCGCTCCAGGAATCTGCTCCGGCGAAGCCGCGCCCATGATCGGGGTGAGATCTGCGCCGAGATAGAGGTTACGGGTCATCACCGTGATGGCTCGCGTCTGCGGAGGCGGGGGAAGTGTGGGTTCCGGGGGGTCGTCCTCGATCTCGACCGGACTGCGATCGCAGGCTGTTGCAGCCAGGGCCAGAGAAGCGATGGCTGCGATGGTAGGTAACGACTTCATGGTGTCCTCCCCGTTGACGGCAGCGGACTGTTCCGCACTCAACGAGAATGCCATGAGTCATGATCCTGATGTATGCGACATGGTACGTAGTAGAGCTTTCGGATGACGTAGGCCTGGAGGACGCCGCATCGGCCGATCTCATCCTCGAGAAGGTACCGACGGAGCGGAGCCGAACCGTGGGTCACGAACGCAGGCTACGCGTAACCCCATGTACCGCTTAGACGCTCTCGTTCCTCCAAGGGGGTGGTTGTCTCCTAAACCATCAATCGCCGAAGGCGCTCGAAAGCAAAGGAGTCCCACCATGATGCTGAACCACCCAGAGCCCCACCCACCTCGATCCACAGGGGTCGCTATCTCGCTGGGTGCCAGGCTCCTGAGAGGCTCTCGAGTGGTGCCTGGGCGACGAGGACTACCTCATAGACCTAGCTATCGAGATTGCGACGGAAGCAGCACCTGGGGTGGGCGATTGGGTCTCCGAATAGGCTTCGGCGGGTACAAAGACCTTAGTGCGTCTCCGTCTGCGGTGGAGAACGGCGAGGCCTGCCGAATGTCATCCCATACCTCGAGCTTTTCGCGGAAACGCATGAAGTAGGCGCCGAAGTCACCACCATACTGGAACGAGTACATAATGTCCTCGAAGGCACTGGTATGTGGAAGCCCAAGAGCATGGCCTACCTCATGAACACAGGTCAGGTAAACGACCGTATCTCTGAAGAGCGGGTCCAGCCTCGCCCTCCGCGCGATGTCCCCCCCGAGGCCGTCGGTATCTGGGCGCACGAACACGTCGGCGGCGAGGCGCCCCTCTACCCGTCGCGCTAGCATCTCACCGTAAAGACCCGCTCCCGCAGCCACCCAATAGACTCGAATGGTTGCGGACGCTTCGGGGCCTGGCACCATGTCCAAGGGGGGATCGGCCTGCCTGCCCCACGCCTCCAGTGCCCATTCGGCCAGCGTGCGGTCGCCCTCCCTGAACCCCGATTCGGATGAGCCTTCGGCGATGAAGTAGGTGAGGGGCTCTGCAACTTTCAACCGCCGGTCGTCTTGCTGGGAGTGGGCCGCTACCGGCGCGTTAAGGGTCAAGACCGAGATGGTGAGCGCCCCTACCCAGTGAACACGCAGTTTCGCCATGAACACCAACGTCCGTTGCCATGCTTCCCACGGCAAGCGGTAGGCCCAGAGCAGCATGGCGGTGAGTGAGCAGACCTGTTGGTGATTCAGACCTTCGCTTGGGCTGAGTTTTGGAACACCTGGACGCCAAGTCGCCGTTCGGCTGCTTCAGTTCCTCCAAGGAGTTCTGCACGAGGACCGGGCAAGTCGCACTGCTGCTAGCTCAGCGCTCGCCATCCTAAGCGCCGTGAAAGACAACTGGCTTGCCACGTGGCTCCGGCTCCAGATCCGGTTGGCTCGAGTCCGTGAAGACCTCGTGCAACTCGAGCTGGCTCGGCTGCATGAACGCTTCTTGCGGAAGCGTACCGGACTGTGCATGCCCTTTCACAAACTCGTCCGACTTTACCCACGCATCGAACGGCGGATTCTTGAACACCGTCGAGCACAACCAGGAACATCTGCAAAGGCGTGTTCAACTTGCCTCAACTCGTCAGGCCCGTTGGTAGTTCAGGCGTTCCGCTTGGGCTGAGTTTTGGAACAGGACGGGATCGTGCGGGACATGAGGCTCACGCGCCAGAGACCTCCAAATCACCGTTTGGCGAGTCGAGTGGGAATGGAGCACCAAAGCAGCCCGAACATGTAGAGAAACATCTACACCCCTCGGGGCTGGGAGGGAGGCTACGACGCAGTAACCACTTGCTACTCATACAGTTACATCAATGGACGCTGCCGGACTCGAACCAGCGACCCCCTGCTTGTAAGGCACCTTGAAAACACCCCCATTTTCACCGATTTGGCGAACTTCTGGGGAAAAGTTCATCGATTTGCGGTAAATAAGCGCTGGATTTCACTAAATTGATGAACCCGAACATGTAGAGAAACATGTAGAGCGGATCCCGCTACAAGCGGAGGCCGTAACGCGGCGGGTCGGCCAAGCAGCAGCGGGGCGGTGAGTGAGCAGACCTGTTGGTAGTTTAGGCCTACCGCTTGGGCTGAATTTTGGAACAGGACGGGGTGCTGCTCGTTCACCCAGCCCGCGATCGAGCGTTGCCGCGACGCGTTCCCGGTTCGCCTGATGTGCAGTTGCCTGAAGGTCTGGTCCAGTGGTTACTATGTCTGCCAGGACAGACCTTTGAGAGACCGCGCATAGGACAACCTCACGTTGCTCGACCGATTAGGGCACACCATGCCGAGTGACACGAGCGGGGTCGGTGGCGGACCGCCCGCACGGTTAGAGGTCCGACTTCTTGGTGTAGTCGAGATCATCTTGGACGGCCGGCGTCTTCGCGCCTTCAACTCTCTTCGCCTGCAACGGTCTATGGCGTTGATCACGATACGGAGAGACCTGCAGCACCGCTCGCGACTCTCGTGCGCAGGCTCCAGCAATCTTGTTTATTCGCAAGCCACCTAGCCGCCACCTAATCAGCGCCTCGACGCCACCCTCAACCACCGCGCATGGGATCATGACTGCGAAAACAGCACGCCGGTTCAGAACCGCCATCATGATCATGATGGTCTGCGTTCCCGTCGCCCTTGGCTATGAGGTCATGAGCGACGGGAGGATTTCGATCATCGGTCTCGTCGTCGGGATCGCCCTCGCGATGCCGCTGGCCCTGCTCGAGGAGTCCACCTTCGACGAGCGGATGCGGCGTCTGCCGTTCTCGGTGGCACTACTGGCGAAGGCAATCACGTACATCGGATCCCTGATTGCCGTGTTCGCGGCGGTCGGCCTCGTCTTCGGTTTCCTTCAAGGCCTGACGATCGATGAATTTTGGGAGTCTCTTTTAGAACCCACCCTCCCCCGCAAGGTCGCCATCGGTTTCCTTCTCTACGTGATCATCATCTTCTTTCGACAGCTCGATCGGATCCTCGGTCCGGGGGTGTTACTGAGCTACTTGCTGGGTCGATATCACCGCCCCCACCGAGAAGCCCGCATCTTTATGTTCCTCGACCTCAAGTCTTCGACGTCGCTCGCGGAAGAGCTGGGGCACGAGGCCTATCTCGGCTTGGTCAACGAGTTTTTCCGAGACATCTCCGGGCCGGTACTCGACAGCGCTGGTGAGATTTACGAGTACGTCGGCGACGAGGTCGTCCTCACCTGGAAGGAGGAGCGAGGGCTCAAGGATGCGAACTGCATCCGTGTGTTCTTCGACATCGACGCGATCATCGAGAAGAGGAAGCAGCGCTACCTCGACCGATTCGGCGTCGTGCCGGAGTACAGGGCCGGCGTACACGTGGGAGAGGTGATGACCGCGGAGATCGGAGATCTGAAGAAGGGACTGATCTTCAACGGCGACGTGCTCAACACCGGTTCACGGATTCAAGCAGAGTGTGCCCGGCTCGGTCGGCGGCTAGTTTCGTCGGCCGACCTCTTCCACCGCTTGGATCTTCCTGATGAGTGGACGGGCGAGGCGATGGGGTCCGTGACCCTGAGAGGGAAGTCCGAGCCGACAGAGCTGGTGGCGTTCGCGTGAGCCTGGTAAGAAGGGAACACCGAAACCTTATCGCAAACGGGCCTCCCTGGGCCAGGCTTTGCAAGCCAGAGGTTGCCGGGTCGCATCTCTGGGCCGGTTCTTGAGTCGATTCTAAGCGGCAGATGTGAGCATCGGCTCGCGGCAAGAGTAGCAAATCGTGCGCCCTGCCAAGGGTTTGTGTGGTTTCTTGCCGTGATTCGGCCCATCCTGTGGACGAATGGGGTTCAGGGGGTCGCCGGGGGTGCATCTAGTCGGTCCAACTTCGTCGATCTAGGGGTCGGCGATCCATGGCCGGTTCTCGGCCTCGCGTCCTGTCGGTTGTCCTGTCGATTGAAACCGGCAGATCACGGCATCGGAGAATCACGAAAGCGGCAAATCGCCCGATCCGTCTGAGTTTTCCGGCATCCTGCCGTGATTCCGACCCCTACTCAGGCGCCTGATAAGCGTGAGGTCGTTAGTTCAACCTCCGCCAAGGTCAGCCTCGCGAGGATGTGGCAGCCGTTCATCGCTTCGGATCGGCGTAAGCGCTATCGCATCGCCCCGGGCGATCTCAAGTCCAAAACTGGACCGCAACTGGACCGCCTGAAGTCATATCATGGCGTTTAGTGCATGGCTCCCGATTGTAGCTTTAAAGTGATGTGAAGCCCTCGACAACGTGGCAGGTCGGCCGAGAGCAGCAGGGCAGTGAGTGAGCAGACCTGTTGGTAGTTCAGGCCTTCCGCTTGGGCTGAGTTTTGGAACAGGACTGGCCAGCCCATCGGGGGAGCGCGAGGGGTCGGGCTCCCAACCTTCCCTTACGGCTTGAGGCGCCCCTTCTCCTTGAGTGAGGGCGTGAAAAGGATGCCGCGCACGCCACCGGGACCATTATCGCCCTGGATCACGAAATTATCGTCCACGTCGAAATCGACGAGGATGCTCACGGATTCACCCTCGGCGACCACGATCAGGTCGTCCAGCTTCACCTTGATCCCGCTCTGGCTTCCGCTAGGTACGAAGAGCGTCGCGTTGTCGGTACCGTCCTCGAAGGTCACGCCTTCGATGAGTGTCACCCGCGCGCTGTGACGTGACCCCCTGAAACGAGACCAAAGTTGATGTTAGGATGCGGCTTTGGTCGCAGCTATCAGGGAGGAGGTCAGAATGAGTAGGAGACGACACACGCCGGAGCAGATCATCACGGCATTGAGAGAGGCGGAGGTGGGTCTGGCGAACGGCAAAACGGTGGCGATGGTGAGCCGGGAGTTGGGGATCAGCGAGCAGACGTACTACCGGTGGAGGCAGGAGTTCGGGGGGATGAAGGTGGATCAAGCTCGACGCTTCAAGGAGCTGGAGAAGGAGAACGCACGGCTAAAGCGAGCGGTGGCGAACCTGACGGTGGACAAGCTGATCCTGGAGGAAGCGACCAAGGGAAACTTCTGAGCCCCGAGCGCCGACGCAGGTGCGTGATGCATGTACGTCAGCGACTCGGGGCGAGTGAACGTCACGCGTGTCACGTACTGGGTCAGCCGCGCTCGACGCAGCGCCGGGTGAAGAAGCTACCTGGCGACGAGGAGGCGCTACGCACGGACGTGATACGGTTGGCGAGCCGGTTCGGCAGGTACGGGTATCGCCAGATCACGAACCTGCTGCGTATCGAGGGCTGGGAGGTGAACCACAAGCGTGTGGAGCGTATCTGGAGGCAGGAGGGGCTGAAAGTGCCCAGACGGCAACCGAAACGGGGTCGGTTGTGGCTCAACGATGGCTCGTGCATCCGGCTCAGGCCACTGCACAAGAATCACGTGTGGTCCTACGACTTCGTAAGCACGAGGACCCATGACGGCCGTGCGCTGAAGCTTCTGACCGTGCTCGACGAGTACACGCGGCAGTGTCTGGCGATCAAGGTCGGTCGAAAGACTCGAGCTCACGACGTTCTCGAGGTGCTCACCGATCTCTTCGCTCGGCACGGTCCGCCCGAGCATCTGCGCTCGGACAACGGGCCAGAGTTCACGGCGAAACTGGTGCGGAGATGGCTGGCCAGGCTGCGGGTCCAGACCCTCTACATCGCGCCGGGCAGTCCGTGGGAGAACGGCTACAACGAGAGCTTCAACGGCAAACTGAGAGACGAGTTCTTGAACGGAGAGATCTTCTACACACTGCCCGAGGCAACGGTACTCGTCGAGCAGTGGAGGCGGCTGTACAATACCGTCCGACCCCATCGTGCCCACGGCGGACTACCCCCCGCCCCAGAGACGATAAAACCATCGCCCTGGTTCCTCAGGATGCCCCAACTCCAGGGACCACCGATGGCTCGGGGTCTAACATAGGAAGTGGTACCGCAACTGGGGGCACCTCACTGTCGACGACCAGCCGCAGGCCTTGGTACGTGCCAGCATCGACGTCCACGAGGCCGGTGAGATCCGCGGTAACTCCGTCCCGTAGCGTGAGCAGGTCAAAGTGTAGGGGCTCGTCAGAGTCCTCGAACAAGACGACGCGCCCGCCGCCCCCGTCGGCCTCTGCGCCTCCGCCCTGTAAATAGACCTGTGAGATCCAGACATCGGCCTGCGCGATGATTTCCGAGGGTGCGTCGGTGAGCTCCACGCGGACGCGGGACAGTTGCGGCCCGGTCGCGTCGCTGCACGCACCTGCGACCAGCAGCACGCCGGCCAGCGCGAGACTTCCCACTTTCTTGCCGAATATGGAAAAATGTTGCATGACCATGCTCGTTTACTCCACCGTAATTGTTCATCTGTAGAACGGCGGCGTGACGCGATCCGAGGGTGTTCGGACCCGGTCGCTGCCAATCGGACACGAGCAAAGGGTCACAAGGCGTGTGCCATCGGAGGGGCGGGAGGGGCGGAACCGAGTCGGCGAAGGAGCAGGCGTTCGAGCGTGTCCGTCCGTGGGCGCCCTGCCGGATACGGGTGCTCGGGGATGTCCTCGAGGAGTGGCGGCTCGAGAAGGTGGACGGCGAGTGGGCGCTACGCTTGAGGTCACCACTGTTGTCCCGCAGAATCGCGAGACGTTAGGAAGCCTTGAAACCGGAGATCAAAATGGAGACCGAAGGCGTCCACGTCGTGTTCGGCTCAGGTCAGGTCGGCTCCCACCTCACTGAGTCTCTCCTCCGGTCGGGGGCAAGAGTGCGTGTCGCGAAGCGGAGCTCCACCGGAATCTCCGAGGGGGCGGAGCCAGCCCTCGGCGATGCAACTGATCCTACGTTCTGTGAGACGTCTGTTGCCGACGCGCAGGTCGTCTACCACTGCATGAACCCGGCCTACAGCACGCGTGTCTGGGAAGAGGTGTTGCCCAAGTACCTCGACAACCTCATCGCCGCGGCTGGATCGGTCGGGGCACGCCTGGTCGTTCTGGAGAACCTCTATATGATGGGCGTGGGAGACGGTGGCCCAATTAATGAGGATTCTCCCGTCAATCCGCGGAGTCGAAAGGGCGAAATCAGAGCTCGTCTCGCTGAGGCTCTGTTCGCGGCGCATGAGCGCGGGGACGTCAGGGCGGTGGCAGGGCGGGCGTCCGATTTCTATGGTCCGAGGGGAGTGGGAACCCACTTCGCCGACCGATTCTGGGTGCCTGCTCTCGCGGGCAAGCCAGCGGAGTTCCTTCCCAACCCGGATAATCCACACACCTACCGCTTCATCCCCGATGTCGCGGAAGGCCTCCAGCAGCTTGGGGCAGGTCCGGACGAAATCCTGGGTCACCCATGGATGCTGCCCTGCGCTCCTGCGGAAAGTAGCCGTACGCTAGTGGAGCGGTTCGCCAAAGTCCTGGGAGTGGACATCGCCCTTCGCGGCATACCATCGATCGCCCTCAGGGCTATCGGCCTCTGTACCGGTTCCGGTTTCCTGGACAAGTCGGCGGCCTAATCATGCCGCCTTCAGGGTGAGCTCCTGACGGACCTGGGCCGGGGTCCGATACCCGTGCCGCTCCAGGAGCCACCCGCGGTTGTAGCGTTCGATGAACGCATCGATCTCCTGCCTGGCCTCCTCGAGGCTCTCGAAGTCGTGGAGGTACAGGCACTCTTCCTTCAGCGTCCGCATGAAGCGTTCCGCGACGCCGTTGCACTCCGGCTCTCCTACGTACGAGGCCGTCGAGCGGATCCCGAGCCAGGCCAGCTCTCCTTGGAACTGATGGGCGGTGTACTGAGGGCCCCAGTCGTGCCGTAGGCCGAGCCCCAGAGCGATCTTGGGCGCGTAGCCGTCCATGTGGGTTCGTACACCCTGGCGGATCGGCTCGAGCGCTGCCCACCGATCGCCCTTCTTCGCCACGTGCCAGCCCACCACGTCTGTGACGCAGTGATCCACCGCCACGAAGAACCAGCACCACCCATCCTCCTTCGTGTAGAACCGCGTCGCGTCCGTACCCCACAGCTCGTTCGGCACATCCGTCGTGATCCGGCCGCTGTGGCTCCGGTCCCCACGCGGGTGCTTTCCGCGCCGTACGGGGGCCAGCAGCCCATTCTCCCGCATCAGCCGCAGCACGCGGTTCTTGCCCACACCGATCCCCTTGGCTCTCAGACGGGCCCGGACCTTCCGATGGCCTTCGCCCAGGAAGTCGCTCTCCTTCAGCACCTGTCGGATCTCCTCCACCAACTCCTCGTCGCTCAGCTTCGTCTTCGGTCCTCGCTTCTTCAGCCCTGCCGGCCCGTCGCTCTCTTCTCGATCTCGGGCCGCGTAGACCGTCGAGCGCCCCACCCGCCAGACCTCGCAGATCATCGTCAGAGGGTAGAGCCGCCCTGTCCCCGGACTCACCCGCGTCCGCGCTTCAAGAGCTTCTCCAGCTCGTCCCCGTACCCCCTTTTTTCCAAGAGTTCTCTCGCAAGCTCCAGTCGCATCGTCAACTCTCCCAGCTTCGCCCGGGTCCGGGTCAGCTCCCGTTCTCCAGGGTCTCGGCCCCGGCGTCTCAGTCCCTGCTGACCGGTCTCCAGGAACACCCGCCGCCATTCCTCCAGCTCCGGCGGTGAGACCTGTACCTCGCGGCTGACCTCCACCAGGTCCTCACCCCGTAGCAGGCGCAGCACCACCTCCGTTTTCTGCTGGGCACTCCACCGCTCGGGTACCTTCTCACGACCTTCGGTCGCCTTGTTCTCCCTCGGCTTCTGGGCCATCACGTCCCTTTCTCTCTGGACCCGCTGTCTTTGCCAATCTACTGTCCAGAGAAATCGGGGGCGCTAAACCTCTTCGTCCCCATTGTCCGCGAGGTAGGCGAGATGCTCCATCAGTGGGAGGCGCCGTTCGTGGTGGACGATTCGCGGTTCCGCGCCGAGTTTGGCGTTGGCGCAACAGATCCCGATGAAGGAGCCGCTAGGACGGTTGAATGGGCGCGGGCGCAGTTTGGACCTGAGGTGTTTTAACAAACGATTGCGACTGACATTGAAGAGCTAGTCGGAAGCGCTGCGCGCCTTGTCATCGGGCTAGCCGTGCAACAGAATCTCGAGCCGTGAGGCAGCGTGAGAGCTAAGCCGGACCCACAAGCCGCACGCAGACAGAGGCAGGACCTCATCCATGACGGTGCTAGTGGTTGGAGCAACAGGTATGACGGGGCGAGCCCTAGTGGCGCAGTTGCTGAGCAAGGGTCATAAGGTTCGCGTTATGGCCCGCTCGCCTCGCAAACTCCCCGCCAACGTGCTGGATCACCCAAACGCGACGGTCATAGAGGCGAGTGTACTCGACCTAACTGATGAGGAGATGGCCGAGCATGTAAGGGACTGTGACACCGTAGTCTCGTGCCTGGGACATGTCATGGACCTAAAGGGGATGTTTGGAGACCCTAGGAGGCTTTGCACAGACGCGACGCGACGCTTGTGTGATGCAATCGGAGAGAATCGCCCCACCAAACCCACCAAGTTCATTCTCATGAACACGGTAGGGGTCCAGAATCCCGACCTCGATGAGAAGCGAGCCTGGTTTGAGCGGTGGTGAGGTGCCCCCAGTTGCGGTACCACTTCCTATGTTAGACCCCGAGCCATCGGTGGTCCCTGGAGTTGGGGCATCCTGAGGAACCAGGGCGATGGTTTTATCGTCTCTGGGGCGGGGGGTAGTCCGCCGTGGGCACGATGGGGTCGGACGGTATTGTACAGCCGCCTCCACTGCTCGACGAGTACCGTTGCCTCGGGCAGTGTGTAGAAGATCTCTCCGTTCAAGAACTCGTCTCTCAGTTTGCCGTTGAAGCTCTCGTTGTAGCCGTTCTCCCACGGACTGCCCGGCGCGATGTAGAGGGTCTGGACCCGCAGCCTGGCCAGCCATCTCCGCACCAGTTTCGCCGTGAACTCTGGCCCGTTGTCCGAGCGCAGATGCTCGGGCGGACCGTGCCGAGCGAAGAGATCGGTGAGCACCTCGAGAACGTCGTGAGCTCGAGTCTTTCGACCGACCTTGATCGCCAGACACTGCCGCGTGTACTCGTCGAGCACGGTCAGAAGCTTCAGCGCACGGCCGTCATGGGTCCTCGTGCTTACGAAGTCGTAGGACCACACGTGATTCTTGTGCAGTGGCCTGAGCCGGATGCACGAGCCATCGTTGAGCCACAACCGACCCCGTTTCGGTTGCCGTCTGGGCACTTTCAGCCCCTCCTGCCTCCAGATACGCTCCACACGCTTGTGGTTCACCTCCCAGCCCTCGATACGCAGCAGGTTCGTGATCTGGCGATACCCGTACCTGCCGAACCGGCTCGCCAACCGTATCACGTCCGTGCGTAGCGCCTCCTCGTCGCCAGGTAGCTTCTTCACCCGGCGCTGCGTCGAGCGCGGCTGACCCAGTACGTGACACGCGTGACGTTCACTCGCCCCGAGTCGCTGACGTACATGCATCACGCACCTGCGTCGGCGCTCGGGGCTCAGAAGTTTCCCTTGGTCGCTTCCTCCAGGATCAGCTTGTCCACCGTCAGGTTCGCCACCGCTCGCTTTAGCCGTGCGTTCTCCTTCTCCAGCTCCTTGAAGCGTCGAGCTTGATCCACGGTCAAGTCCCGAGTTGTGTGTAAAAGTGAGAGGAAGCTCCTCGATGCTTCGGTTAGGCTGCCTTGGCGACCTCCTTGGGTTCGAGAAGCGTGAGATCGAGGTAGCGGCGTTTGCTCCAGACCGCAGTAGTCCTCAGAGCAACCGCGGTGATAAGGCGGAGCGCACTGGCTCGGTCGGGGAAGGCGCCGGCGCTCCGGATCCGACGCTTGATCTCGGTGTGCAGGCGCTCGAGGCTGTTCGTGGTGCGTAGCCTGGCCCAGTGGGGCTCGGGGAACGCGTAGAACTGGGTGGCGGCCGTGAAGCCCCGCTCGAGCACCTTCATTGCCTCGGGGAGCTCCTCTTGCCAGCGCGTCGTGATCTCGGCCAGGCGCTTCTTCGCCTCAGCGAGCCCGGGGGCCCGGAAGACGGCGGCAACCTCGCGCGCCACACGCTTGCGCAGGCGATGCGGGACCTTGGCCAGCACATTGCGTTGCAGGTGCACGGTGCAGCGCTGACGGCGCACCTCAGGCAGGAAGCGGCGCACCGCAGCTGCCAGGCCCGCGTGCTTGTCGGCGATCACCAGTTCGACGCCGCTGAGACCTCGCTCCAGGAGCTGCTCGAGGAGCTCCGACCAACTGTCCTCTGACTCCTCAGGGCCTAGCGTGATGGCCAGGAGCCGGCGGTGACCGTCCGGATCCACCGCGTAGGCCACGAGCGCGCTCACGTTCTCGACCTTCCTGGCCCAGCGCGCATCGAGGAACGTCGCGTCCAGATACAGATAGGGGTGAGGCCCCTCGATGGGTGCGCTCCGCAGCGCTTCTACAGCCCCATCGAGCCGCTTCGCGACCCGGCTTACCGTCGAGCGTCCCACGCGCTCACCCAGCAGTGCTTCAGTCACGTCGCCCATCTTGCGCTGCGACACACCGCTCACGTAGGCCTCCACCATCATCTCGTCCACTTCTTCACTCCTGCGCCGGTAGCGGCCGATCACGTCGGCGGGCGAGCCGCCTTCCCGGCTGCGCGGCACCATCACGTCGATCTGACCCAAGCTCGTGAGCAGGCGCCTGAGGTACGTGCCGTTCCTGTGATCCTTCCGGCTGCCGACCCGCTCGAAACGACGCGCTCCGACCATCGCTTTCAACTCCTCCTCCAGCACCATCTCGAGCGTCACACGAATCGCGCCCTGAAACAACGACTTCAAATCCTGCCGTAACTCTTCTTGCGTGGCCCGCTCAACTTCAACCATCTTTTCCATGAGGAAGCTCCTTTCCGGTTCCGGACCTGCTGGCGCAGGCCCGGACTCCCCGGGTTCGTGTCATGATGAACATTCACAAGGAGCTTCCTCTCTCTTTCCCGGGCTGTCCACCCTCCCCAGACCCCTCACCCCCTTTTACACAAATATCGCGACACTACCTGATCCACCTTCATCCCCCCGAACTCCTGCCTCCACCGGTAGTACGTCTGCTCGCTGATCCCCAACTCCCGGCTCACCATCGCCACCGTTTTGCCGTTCGCCAGACCCACCTCCGCCTCTCTCAATGCCGTGATGATCTACTCCGGCGTGTGTCGTCTCCTACTCATTCTGACCTCCTCCCTGATAGCTGCGACCAAAGCCGCATCCTAACATCAACTTTGGTCTCGTTTCAGGGGGTCACGTCAGAATGAGCACGGACGGCAGCTGGTGCGAGAGGTCCCTATTCCTGTACGTGCGGCTGGGCTCTTCGAGTAGTGCCCAACCAGCGAGCGCGCTCCGCTAGTCTAGCAGGGCGGCTCGAGGTCGTCCTGTTCCAAAACTCAGCCTAGCCGGAAGGTTCTGAGGTCGCCAGCTCGCCTCGTCCCGTCTAGAGGGACCGGTTAGAAGGTTTGTTGCACTTACTTTATGAATCCAAGCCCGATAACAGTCGGGCAATTGAGCCCCGTGCACCCTAACTCTCTTATAACCTGAAACACCCGCGGGGAACCTAGGCCCCCCACAGTCCTCGCACCCGATCCCTCACCGTTCAGGCGGGTGATGGCATCGGCTGCTAGTTCGGCACCAGGCGCTTTAGCGGGGGTCTGCCTCCGTCCGTACGTCGATAACGGCACTCTGGTGCTCGTCGATCACCACGGTCAGAATCATCGGCTGACAGCAGACCTGGCAGTCCTCGATGTACTCCTGCCGAGGGATGGACCAGTCCCACCGCGACTTCCAGCTCTTCGCCGCAATAGGGACAAAGGATGACTTGCGTGTCCATTGGTTGGTTCCACCACGCTGAGGTGGCGTCGCTGGGTCGCATCGCATATTGAAAGTTCACGCCGGCGTGAAAACCTCAGTTGGGGCCACCACCGAGAGGTGGCATCGCTGGACCCATCACGCCGGCCTATTTGAATCTTGAAGGCGCAGCAGATAAATGATCTACAAAGTCAAAGGAAGAATTATCGAAGATAAGATTGGTGAATTTTATCGAAAACTCACTGATGGGACCATCGCCGATCAAAGACCAGATGGCGCCGAGATTCTTGCTTCGATGAAAAGGGCAGTGCTGACGGAGCCAGGCGTGGCTGAGTGGTATGAAATGTGTCTTTGTCCGTCTCCTTTGTATCATGAACGGATAACACAATATGACTTCTATTTCAGTGAGATGACCACAGAAGAAGCGGACGACTATGGTGAAGTCGAGGGCGATTCTTTGTGGTCCTACATGGTTTCAAAAGGTGAAGGGAACCTTTCCCGTCCGTAGTTGAAGGTTCCCTCTCTCAGAGACCTTCAACTACGCCTGGGTCAGCTTCCTAGCCGGACTATCTAGGCCCAGGGGAGGTGCCCCTCTTTCTGTCGCGATGACTTCCTCGGGCTCAAGCCCGCCAAAGCGTCGCATCCTGCCTGATGAAGCGAGCCGGTCTGAGCCTGAGGTACTCTCGGTTCTGAGCGACGGCGAAGATGACGCCCGCGAAACGGAACTCTGAGCCCCGCCATACGAACTCTGGCCCACCGCTTAGCCCGCCCAGATCCGCGTGCTCGTCCATCCGGTAGGGGCCGCTGCCTTCGATCCAATACTCCCAGCCAAGTCCGCAGACGATGTTCTCGATACCGACGTCGATCACGCGCGTCGTCCCTAGAGTAAAGACGCCGGGGTCCCGGTCGGGGTCAGAGCTCAACGCGCGATAGAAGCTGGGGTATCCGCCCAAGGCGATGGGCTCTCCGGGTTCGGCGCTTCCGAGGGGCCACACGGCCGGCTCGAAGAAATCGAGCTCACGGGACCCGATCGACAACCATTCCGGGTCTATATCATCTAGATCGAGGACCGCGAGATCGAGGATCGGGTCCTTGGAAACGAGTCGATCCACGGGGTCCAGCGCATGGTCACCTACTTTGAACGCACGGCTCGGGCTCATCAGCCGCTGCTCCCGATACGCTTCGATTACGTGATGGCAGGTGACGCCTACACGCCGGCCTGGAAGCTGGAGAAGCGTCATCGTGCCATTATTGGTGGGGACGGGATCGACCGTGCCCGACGCGTCACCGAGGGACACTGGGGCGACGAAGCGCATCGGGAATCGAGCAAGTTCGCCCCCTGGCGGGCCGACGTCCGAGGGTCCATTGGGCACTTCTGTCGAACGCGAGGGCACAGTGTTTCTTACGCCTCTCCAACGAATCTGCGATTCTGCTGCGTGCCCAATCTGCCGACCAGAAGCGTAGCGCGCGACCCTGAGTGCATGCTACAGGAGGCTGCGGGTAGGCAATGAGGGGAGGGTGATTGAGAGGAGGTGCAGGCGGCTGCCCGACAGCGCGCCTTGCCACGCTTCGGATGTGCCCGAAGAATTAGGCTTGAGGGGGAATGACGGGCACGGCTTCCGCTCTCTCAACGGAGAGGACCATGAAGGACTGCTCGATCCAACTGACGCATCGCCCCGGCGATCTCGCCCGGGTGGCGGAGGCGCTCGCGCGATTCGGTGCCAACATCAGGGCACTCGCAGTGGTCAGTGTCGGCGGCAACGCAATCGCGCACATCATCCCCGACGATATCGAAATAGCACGCCACGCATTTCAGGCAGCGAACATCCGTTTCGAGGAGAGCGAAGTGCACACCGTACTACTCGAGAACAGCCCGGGCGAGCTCGCTGCCGTCACGAACCGACTCGGCGACGTGGGGATCAACCTCAAGGCGCTCTACGTCACCGGGATCACGGACGACCTCATCGAGATCGCCATCGTCTGCGACAACCCCAAGAAGGCCAAGAAGCTGCTGGAGGAGTTCTGAGCCGGGCCAGCCGGCCCCGCGCGTTCACGATGGGCGTCTCGCCCTCCCGTGACCCCTGCCTCTGGAGGTTGGCGGTCATCTTGATCTCGGCCAGGAATCGTTCGGCACCGACGACCGCAGCACTTTACGGTGATCACTTCAATGAATCGAGAAACTGGAGTGCGAACCCAAGGCTCAAGAGCAGCCACCCCAGCCAAGACCCCCAGAGTCGGGCCGTAGGGTTCGGTGCCAACGACTAAAGCTGAAAATAGCCTGACTTACTGACCCCAGGGCTCAACGCGATCGCTGCTAGTAGTAGTATCACCGCGATCAGGTCGAGTAGAATCCCCCAAGACGTCATCGTCATTCCGTCCACCAAGTGCGCGAACCGAATCAAGGAACCCCGGCGGCCAGTGAGGCAGAAACACTCAGTTCACTGCCTGCGTCGGACGTAGGATTCCCGGCGGAAGCGGTCGAGCTCGCGTTCGGCGAGGGTGACTCGGCGCTTCACGACGTTCAGGGAATCCATCTGGGACCAAAAGGCTAGGACTGACGCGGTCGTGTCTAGTGCAGAGGGTATGCCGCCGAGCACGTCGGCGATGGAGTCTACCCTGCGCTGTGGACCCAGCAACCCAAGACGAGCAATCGAGAGATCCGTCTCGAGGCGCGCGAGGGTGTCCATAGCTGACTCCGCGGTGGCCTGATCGGCCTGCCGGGGCCGTTCTAGCTGCTCGGTACCCGAGTTGCACGCCCACATTGATAGCAGCGCAAACACCAGCAGCAACATCCTGGCCGTTGGATAACCGCATCTACACTGCACGCCTCCATCAATGGCGTCATGGCGAAAACCCGTCCTTCCCGTCATCGATCCTCCGCAGCAGCTCGAGCTCGTCCTAATCGGGACAGGGTAGGAGGACGGGGTCATTCTTTCGCATACCTACGAGTAAGCATCCCTCCTCCTGGAGTCGCAATATCCAGTCAATCACGCACCGAAGTCCACGGGGTGACCCGGTTTCCCCTTTTCCTCGCAGTTCGCGTCAAACTTGATGATACGGGGCTCGACGTCCCTTACCACCTCCAGGGGTCCACGTTTTCCACTGCTGTAGTCCCATTTGCACGAGCACTTCGCCCGGTCGAAACGCTCCGGTTCCGTCGTCATTTTAGTTTGCCTCCACGGTCAAGAGGGGTCCTTGAGCTTTTACGGCCGCCTGCGCGCTCGATGACGTAGGAGGTCAGTCCCCCGGCTTCGGCTGCTCCGGCTCGTCCGTCACCCCGTCGTCGATCATCTTCTGCAGCTCGGGCTCGGTCGGTCAGAATAGAATCCACTCGCCATGCTGGCACCGGTTCACGTCACCGAGGTCGCAGGAGGTCATCGATGATATGCGTCATCTGCCGGCCTGCGGCCCGAATGCGCTGTAGGTAGTCTTCCTGCTGTTCATCGAGCGAGTCGCCGAGGGATTTCTCGAGGTACTCGCTGAAGTTGGTCAGGGTCAGCAACGGGTTTCTCAGATCGTGCGCTAGCGCGTCATTGAACATCTCTAGCTCCCGGTTCGCAGCCTCGAGTGCCACAACCGACCGCTCAAGCTGTTCCTCATGCCGCTTGCGCTCCTCCTCTGCCCGCTTGCGCTCGGTGATGTCCCGGGCGATTCCCAAGGCCAAACTTTGATCCCGAATTCTTATTGGGAAGGTCCTGACCTCCACTTCGACCTGCCCGCCGTCTTCCCGATTCAGCGTGAATTCATCCGGGCCCGTGGGCAGGCCCAATGCAGTCTTGGCTAGTGCCGCAGCCGCTCGCGGGACTTGCAGGGGGGGTAGCAGGTTCAGGCGCAGAAAATTCTTTCCGATCAACTCCTCTCTCTTGTATCCGGTCGCTTCCTCTGAGGCCTTATTGCCGTCCACAAAGTTTCCGAGCAAATCACTCACGGAAATAGCATCAGGAGCGTCTTCGAACAGTATTTTGAGCCGTTCCTCCGAGTTCTTGAGTTCCTCTTCAGCTCGCCTCCTCTCGGTGATGTCCTGAACCACGCAACTCACCCCCACAATCGTACCGTCGACCGATCTGACGGGGTGGTAGCGGTGCTCGAACGTCCTTGTCACCCCTGGTTCGGCCGGGACTTCGGCATGGACCAACCCGCGGACGATCGGTTCCCCCGTTTCGATCACGTGGCGGAGTTGCGGCTCGGCGCCCTTCATGACACTCGGAAATGCCTCGGTGATCGTCCGTCCTAGGTATTCGCCCGACGGAATCCCATCGATCGCCGCTAGCCACTCGTTGATGTGTCGGTATCGTAGGTCTGTGTCAAAGTGGCAAAGACCGATCGGCGCCTTGTTGTAGATAGGCGGTGGCACTTCCCACAACTGATCCATATCGGAGGTTTCCTGGCGCACCCGCTTCACATCACGGACGTGCTCCTCTCTGGTCTTTCGTTTGTCGTCGCGGAGTCAATCCCAAGGCAGATACCGAGTCACACCTGCCACTAGCCCAACCGTCAGGGGGGAGGACGGCGGACCGTTTGCTGCGAAGACAGGATGGGTCAACGTCCCGAATCGTGCAAGCCAGAATCACGCGATCTCGGCAGCGGGGATGATCGATGCGGCCGGACTCTCACGGCACCGTGAAACTTTCGACACGAGTGTCCCAATTCGCCATGTACGTCTCGCACGCTGCGTGGCCATTATCCGAGTTCCGAGAGACGGAAGTGACGCATCGGCGCGCCCAGAGAGACTGAGGGTTAGCCTCCGGGCGGTATCCGACATGTAGAGCCGACGATCACCACGCCTTCCACGAAGACGCGAAGCCAGGGGATCTTTTCGGCCAGGACGTTTCCTTCCGCTCGCTTGAGCGCGTTCTAACGTCTCGCGGGTCCCAACCGATACCAGACAACTGGCACAGCGATGACAACGGCACCTAACGCCAGCGTGGCCCCCAACTTCAGGCGCCTCGCTTCCACTGCGCCGATATCGGTAAGCGCGATCCTTACAGTCCCAGTCCGCAAATTACTGGAGATCCGGGCAGTGAGAGAATCGGCCTCAACTTGCGGATTCCTAAGTTCCATCCGCGTGCCGTCTGCTCGGAGTATCCGAATGTGCCCAGGCTCCTCCTCCTCAATGAACTGTCGAGGGCCAATCGTGGCGGCTTCCCATGAGTAGCACCCAGGGAGGTGCAGCACCAACATCAGCAGGGCCACCGGGCGGTAGCGGCGTAGCGTGGTTGACTTCTTCATGACCTAGCCTCCTAGAGTTCGCTTCTTCACGCTCGAAGGATGCGGAATCTGGCTCCAAGACTCTGTACGCCAGGCTACGTAGTTCGGGACCATCATTACGTACGCGAGCAGGTCCCCCTAGTTGACAGCAACACGAACGGCAACCCCAGCGCGAACAGCCCGCTCACGATGATCACGCTCACGAAGCCCATCGAGCGGAAGGAACTGGGTACGGAAAGGTGCAGGTTTATGCAGCGTCGCTGGGCCTCTCCCGACTGTATTTCTATGCGTTTTGCCCAAGAACTGCCGAAACGCGTTTTGAACCAAGGCAAACAACCGTTCGTGACTCGCGCATAATGGTGATTATGTTGCGCTGGACGGCCAGAAAGCCCGAATTGTCGTATCTATATTCAGGCGACCGCCGGCGAGAGAATAATCCCGGACGCGGCGTCCTTGTCCCCGGAGGCCAGGCAACGCATATCACCAAGGGCGTATTGGCTGTCCGCCAACCCCTGCTCGGCGGCCTTCGGGTTTGGGCTCACACCTAACTATCGGCTTCGGGAGAACATGCCATGCGACACCCGACAGATGAATACCGAGACGCCCAGCGCATAGCACAGGAGCTTGAGCGCGAACACGCTAAGGCTAAGCGCCGCGGATACAACCCAGGTGCGACGGGCAGCGGACTCAAGTGGCTTGCGTGGGCGCTCATCATCTTTCTCCTAATCAAGCCATCGCTCGCGCTATCGGCATGGCTCCTCGAACGGCTAGGCGTGTTCTAGGGCCTGGTTCGCGTCTGGGTTTGCCGTAGCACCCAATCCGAGATCAGGTTGGCGCGAAATCAGTCGCCCCTTGCGTGTGAGCCGATCGCTTCTCGGTAGTAATGGCTGAGGATGCCTCCCAGCCGTTCCTGTCGAGCGACAGACCCCTGAGGCGGGTTCTTGAACACCGTCGAGCACAACCAGGAACATCTGCAAAGGCGTGTTCAACTTGCCTCAACTCGTCAGGTCCACAACGCGGCAGGTCAGCCGAGAGCAGCAGGGCGGTGAGTGAGCAGACCTGCTGGTAGTTCAGGCCTTCCGCTTGGGCTGGGTTTTGGAACAGGACGGGCGGAGTGCCTCGTGCCCGGCAAAGTACTCCTCCTTGTCCGGGCCGGTCCGCAGTCGTTGGTGGCTCGTGGGTTCTCAGTAACTAGTGTGAGACCGTCTACTGCAACTGAGTGCGTCCATCCGGCTCACCGAATACGTATCCGCCCACGAGACGGCGAAGGGCGTGAGCCGCGTGGTCCTGATAATCGGCCCTCATCGCGCTCCTCCATGAGATCCCGCCGGGTGACCGTCGTTCTGATGGTGCTCCGCTTCCTGGTAATGCCGGCGTAGCAGATCGTCTCCGAAGTCGTTCTGGGGGTCCCGCCACACCGAATGCACGTGGTTGGCTCCACCCTGTACGTTGTCGTACTCGATCAGCAAGGTGGGTCCGTGGATGCGGTAGTAGTGACCCTCGCCGCGCTCTGTGCTCCCCGCCCACGCGAAGTGGAGGTTCTCGAGTCCGGCCTCGTGGACTCGCTGCATCTCCGCATCGGCGACGTCGGCGTTGGCATTGTTCAGGTATTCCTCGATGACATGCATCAGCGCGTGACTCTGCGCATCGTTCATTTCCGAGGCGGGCAGCCCTTCGAAGCGATCCAGTTCCACCGTCCGCGCATTCCCGGTGACGATGTCCCGGGGAGCTTCCGCCTCGATGATGACGGTCCGGAGCTGGGCGTCGGTGAGGAGGGCCAGGAGCTCGCGGGCCAGATCCTCCTCGGATCCCAGGAGGCGTCGCCCGGCGTGCGGGCCCTCTCCGACCACGTGCGGATTCGAACCCAGGAATGCCGGAGTCACAGATGGAGGAGTGCCTCCGGCCGCGGCGAAGTTCATCGAGACGTGGTGTCCCTCGAAGCGCCAGGCCCAGGCCCCATACTCGGAGGGGGCGCCGAAGATGTTGAAGTAGTAGTCCTCGGGATCACGTCGATCCGGCCGGCCCTCGATCTGGCCGAGGATCCCCTCGAGCTGCATGACCCCGGTCGCCTTCAGGTAGCCCTGCGAGCTGAGAACGCTCTGCAGCAGCCCGTGGGCAGCGGTGCGCTGCTCCGGGTTCATGTCCTTGAGCCGGACACCATATCGCTCGCGAGGTACGAAATGCCAATCGAAGCGTTGCTCGGCATCCAGCTCCCACGTGCCCCGATCGCGCTCGGCACTACCGAGAGTTCCGACGTACGCTTTGGCCGCTGTGGCCATACGGCCGCCTGTGTCGGCGGGGGGGGGCTCAGGGACTCGGACCATGAACGCGGCCACAAGGATGGCGGTCAGGAAGGCCCCCGCGAGAGTGGTCAGGATGCCGCGCATGAGTGTCCTCCCGCTTCGGACGTGAAACGGCGACGGTACCAAGGCAGCAAACATGCGGCTAGGAAGCCCGCTGCGACAGAGGGAGGGCCAGGGGAACAATTCTGCTGCGGCGCGGCGTTGCTGCATGGCTCCCGATTGTAGCTTCAAAGTGACGTGAAGCCCTCGCCCCGGAGCCGCCAGTGATTGCTCAAGGTCGAAGTATGCGAAGCCGGACCTTCGACGGCCAACGAGTCGAGGTACAGCTCGCGTGTAAGATTCTCAATACGATGACCCGCCTTGGGATGCCGAACAGCTACCGAGTGGCGTGATCCCGGCTCGAGGGACGGGGGATCTGCCCTCCATGCCGAGCCATGCACCAAAGCCTCCGCGCGGATGACGCCCCGCGCGCCCACCACTACGACGGGTTGGTTGCATGACGCAGCAATGAACGATCACTTACGAACGTGCACGCTGACCCGAACCTGCGGAGGACGTCGATGAGCGTTAAGCCGCCGACTCGATTCTTGTTGATGCTCCTGGGGATTTCGTTCCTCGGAGCGCCCCTCGCTGCCCAGCACGTGCCGAGGCTCGACTCCTATGACGGGGTGGTGGTCCGGATCCTCCAGAGCAACAACGCCGGCGATGTCCAGCACATCATCGATCCGCTGACGAACGAAGTGGTGGGGGTCATCGAGGGGTGTCCGCGACCCCACAACCTCTTCGCCCATCCCAAAGGGCGGTACTACTACTGCACCAACGAGACCGAGAGCACTCTCGATGTCTTCGACACGAAGACGCTGCGACTGGTCGAGCAGCTCCCGCTCACGGCCAGACCGAACAAGGGTGCCATCAACAAGAAGCACCGTAAGATCTATGTCGGGATCTCCGCGGCGCCGTTCGTCGACGTGTTCAACCTCGACACGCACGAGAAGATCACGAGCGTCTCCGTGACGACCGGCATTCACAACGTTTATGTGAGCCCGGACGGCAACTGGGTCGTCGCGGGCCTGACCGCGCGGTCTGAGGGGTCGATCCAGATCATCGACCCCAACACGGATGAGGTCGTCGGATCGATCACGCTGGTAGACGATAGGGGGGAGCCCCACACCGTGCGACCCATGGTGTTCTTGGCCGGGGACGACGGCTCGACGAACAAGATCTTCGCGCAAGGCTCCGGCGTGAACGGAGTATGGGTGATCGACTGGGAGACGCGGCAGAAGGAGACGATCCTCTTCCCGCCGACCCTGCCGGCATGGATGCGGAACGCGGATGGTAACCAAGGCGCGCCGATGCACGGCCTCGAAGTGCTGCCGGATCGCTCGGCGGTATGGGCCTCGAGCCGCCTCGACAGCCGGATCTACGGCTGGTCGCTTCCGGATCTGGAGTACATCGGCGCGGTCGAGGTGGGGCCGACGGCGAACTGGATGACGTCCACGCCCGACAGCCGGTACATGTATGTCGCGATCTCGGGATCCGACCACACTATCGCCGTAGACCTGCAGACTCTCGAGATCGTCGCGAGGATGAAGACGGGCGCACGGCCCGCCAGGATCGACGTGGCGATCCTCCCGCGGGATCGTGTGAGCACTCCGTGGGATCGCTAGTCCGAGAGGACGGATGCTAATGTTCGAACGACGAGATCTCTCGCCTGAGTCGGCGGCGGATTGGCCTGGAGGTAGCTCAAGATGAGCTTAGAAAACGGACCGCGGAGGCGAGAGGCGCGGGTGATGGCCTTTGCCGTGTGCGCTGGCGCCGGGCTCTTTTGGACGCTGGGCCTGACAGCATCGCCCGAGGTGGGGTCGCCCGTCCCGGCCGCGGCAGACGCGCACGAGGCCACGCCTCGGCGCGACTTCGATTTCTATCGGCAGAACATCGAGCCGATGTTCGCGAGGCCACAGGGCTACCCCAACGGTGGGGGAAGCCCCGCGTGCGTGATGTGCCACACGTGGCAGACGAGCCTTCGTATGGCCCTCGAAGACATGACCGAGACACCGGATGGCTGGGGCTGGACCGAAGGGCAGTCCGTGCTCAACTACGACGTCGTGACCAAGCTCGTCAACGCCTCGGACCCCGCCAGCAGCAAGCTCCTCACGAAGCCGCTCTCGACCCAGGCAGGGGGCGAGGGTCACACTGGCGGCACATACTGGCAGTCGACGGACGACCCGGAGTACCGGGTCGTGCTCGAGTGGATCGAGATGCTGCCGGCCGCGCAGTTCACGCCGTCCCCTGAGCCGACGCTCGACTTCGATTTCTACCGCACGTGCGTTCAGGAGATCTTCGCGAACCCACTATACGGCCAGCTTTCGTGCACTAGGTGTCACGGCGGCGGCTCGATAGGCTTCGCTCCCCGCCCCGCGAATGGCTCGTCCTGGACCGAGGTGGAGGCTCGTCGGGGCTTCGAGGTGATCCAACGCCTGATCGTGCCAGGTAACCCGGTGCAGAGCCGGTGGCTGCTCAAGCCTCTTCACCCGGACGGCGGCGGATCGTACTCGCACAATGGCGTCAGGCGCTGGCAGTCGCGGGACGATCCGGAGTGGCAGATGCTCGCGGCATGGGTGCGCGGCGAAAGAAGCGGTAGCGACTGTTCCATGTAGGCTGATTGCCAACCAGTCAGCCGGGAGCAGGAAGTCGCAACGACTCGCGAGGCCGGCCGGAGAGGAGGACGAATCATGGTCGCGCGACTTTGGCTCGATGTCGTCCTGTTCCAATATTCGATCGACCCATCAAGCGGCTTCTCGGTAGTAGTGGTTGAGGATTCCTCCCAGCTGTTCCCGTCGTACGACCGGCCCTGAGGCGGGTTCCGGAACGGACGCTCAGAATCGTGATCTTCTTGCCGCGCAGGGGTAGCTGTCGGGCATTCCGAGACGGGTCAGCGTTGTTGAGAATTCTCCGCTCGAGCCGCACCTCCATCCGTTGCCCCTTCAGAGCGGCTCGTCCGTTGAAGCTCGACATCGCCATGTAACCAAACGACGCCTCGTGTCGTCCAGGCTGTTGAAGTGGGGGCTTGGGAACCGAGACGTAACAGTCGGTGTCGGGCACCCGGACGAAACTTCCGAGCCTTCGTGAGGTGCCCCCAGTTGCGGTACCACTTCCTATGTTAGACCCCGAGCCATCGGTGGTCCCTGGAGTTGGGGCATCCTGAGGAACCAGGGCGATGGTTTTATCGTCTCTGGGGCGGGGGGTAGTCCGCCGTGGGCACGATGGGGTCGGACGGTATTGTACAGCCGCCTCCACTGCTCGACGAGTACCGTTGCCTCGGGCAGTGTGTAGAAGATCTCTCCGTTCAAGAACTCGTCTCTCAGTTTGCTGTTGAAGCTCTCGTTGTAGCCGTTCTCCCACGGACTGCCCGGCGCGATGTAGAGGGTCTGGACCCGCAGCCTGGCCAGCCATCTCCGCACCAGTTTCGCCGTGAACTCTGGCCCGTTGTCCGAGCGCAGATGCTCGGGTGGACCGTGCCGAGCGAAGAGATCGGTGAGCACCTCGAGAACGTCGTGAGCTCGAGTCTTTCGACCGACCTTGATCGCCAGACACTGCCGCGTGTACTCGTCGAGCACGGTCAGAAGCTTCAGCGCACGGCCGTCATGGGTCCTCGTGCTTACGAAGTCGTAGGACCACACGTGATTCTTGTGCAGTGGCCTGAGCCGGATGCACGAGCCATCGTTGAGCCACAACCGACCCCGTTTCGGTTGCCGTCTGGGCACTTTCAGCCCCTCCTGCCTCCAGATACGCTCCACACGCTTGTGGTTCACCTCCCAGCCCTCGATACGCAGCAGGTTCGTGATCTGGCGATACCCGTACCTGCCGAACCGGCTCGCCAACCGTATCACGTCCGTGCGTAGCGCCTCCTCGTCGCCAGGTAGCTTCTTCACCCGGCGCTGCGTCGAGCGCGGCTGACCCAGTACGTGACACGCGTGACGTTCACTCGCCCCGAGTCGCTGACGTACATGCATCACGCACCTGCGTCGGCGCTCGGGGCTCAGAAGTTTCCCTTGGTCGCTTCCTCCAGGATCAGCTTGTCCACCGTCAGGTTCGCCACCGCTCGCTTTAGCCGTGCGTTCTCCTTCTCCAGCTCCTTGAAGCGTCGAGCTTGATCCACCTTCATCCCCCCGAACTCCTGCCTCCACCGGTAGTACGTCTGCTCGCTGATCCCCAACTCCCGGCTCACCATCGCCACCGTTTTGCCGTTCGCCAGACCCACCTCCGCCTCTCTCAATGCCGTGATGATCTGCTCCGGCGTGTGTCGTCTCCTACTCATTCTGACCTCCTCCCTGATAGCTGCGACCAAAGCCGCATCCTAACATCAACTTTGGTCTCGTTTCAGGGGGTCACGTCATTCGTGAACGAAGTGAAACATGAGGGAGCGCGGCAGGGGCCGCGTCCCGGGTTATGAAGTGGGAGGGAAGATGCTCAACACACATCTCAGCGAAAGACGGGAGGCCCCGTTGTGGGCCGTACTCGGCGCACCCCTCATCGGTGTCCCGCTCATGGTCGCGCTCCTGGCGCTAACCGCTCCGAAACAGGACACACAGCTCGATGCGCCGGAAGCGGACGCTACGGCGGAGCAGGTCGAAGACCAGGTGGCAGATCACGCGTCCGCCTTACCGCCGACTATATCCAACAACTGAAGCGCTGTTGGGAGGATCCGGTCGCCGAGCCGATCAGCCTGCGGCCAGGTCCAGTCCCGGCGGCTGTACCAGAGGGCGAGGTTGCGGGGCCGGCTTTACTCACCATGTCGAAACGATGATGTACCTGTTGAGAAATATGTAGAACGGATCCTGCGACAAGTCGAGTCCATAACGCGGCGGGTCTGTCGAGTAATAGCAGGGCGGTGAGTGAGCAGACCTGTTGGTAGTTCAGGCCTTCCGCTTGAGCTGAGTTTTGGAACAGGACGGGTTTTGGAACAGGACGCCCTCTGACTCCCTACCGCCGACGATCACCACGCCTTCCACGAAGAAGCGAAGCCAGGGGATCTGAGCTTTCCATTCGGCACCTAGCAACCAGATGTAACTGTGACGCCCTTGGCTTCCAGCGCAGCCACGTCTGCGCGACTCACGCTCGTGGACTCAAGGAAGACAGTGTCGCCCGCTCCGAGCCCTGTGTTGTCGAGCAGACGCTGGATGTCGGTGAACTCGGGGTTGTTGTCGAGGTCGAGGAATCGTCAGGCTCGTGAGCTCGCTCAGCGCGCTGATGGCGGTGGGCTGACGCGGATCGCCTTAAAGGCGTGTGCAGAAGCCCCGCGAAGGTCCTTGTGCCTTGCGGGGCCTCTACGCACGACCTGGCGTGGGATGGGCCCTCAGCCCCGAGCGCCGTCCCGCCAGCGTCGCACCTGTTCAGCGGCGATGTCCCGGCTGCCGAGCCCGAAAGCCAGCGCGACTGAGACTGCGACGGCGCCGAGCGAGAGACCGAACGCGAGCTCGATGATCCGCTCGCCCAGCCCCATCTGCCTGAGAGCCATTGCGCCGGCAAGCACCAGGATCGAGACCCGCGACGCGATCGCGAGCGTCTCGGCCTGCCCGACGCCGCTGTCCCGTACAGTCGTGGCCGCCAGGTCGGCGAGCCAAAGGCCGATCCCGAAGATCAGGAGGCCAAGCAGCACCTGGCCGCCGAACTCGATTAAGCCCCTCAGGACCTCGTTCAAAGACACGAAGCCGATCATGTTGGCCGCTTCGACGGCGGCCAAGACCATGATGGCCACCAGCGTCAGCGAGCCGGCGATCTCCGACAGCGAACGCCCGCCCGGTCGGTCCGCGCCCTTGAAACCGAGCTTTGCCAAAACGCCGTCGAATCCAGCACTGGCCAGCACATTCGTGATGAGTCCGCTCACGAACTTGCCTGCTAAGTAAGCGATGAGGAGCACAAGAGCCGCCGCAAACAGGCCTGGAACCGTGTTCAAGATGCTGGCCAGCATGGCGCTCGCTGGGTTCGTGATCGCGTCGAGCTGAAGCGCGTTGAGAGACGAGATCACGACCGGGATCAGAATCAGGACGTAGAGCACGAGTCCGACGAGGTTCGAGACCTTCAAGCTCCCTATGCCCTCAATACCAAGTCGCTCCGGCAGCGAGTCCGCCCGTGCGGCAGCGAGCAGGTTCGTGACTATGCGCTGCACCAGACGGGCTACGAGCCAACCGACGGCGAAGATCAGGCCAGCAGCCAGGAGATTGGGCAGGAAAGACAGAACTCGATCTGTGAGCCCCTGTACGGGCGCGAGGAGCCCCTCGATGGCCAGCGCGCCCAGAAACGCCGGAAGGAAGAGGAGAAAAACCAGCCAATACACGCCGTCTGCGAGAGTGCGGCTGAGCGGTAGGCTGCTGCCTTCCTCGAGCGTTCTCTCGCCCAATCTCTCGTCGAGGTTCGCGGCCGACATGGCTCCGGATACGATGCGACGGAGTGCGGTGGCGACCACCCATGCCAGGATCAGGAGACCTGCCGCGCCGAGGACCCGCGGCGCGAACTCGGAGAGCTGCGTCAGCAGCGCGTTCAGCGGCTCGGTGATGAGGTCCAGCTTGAGCGCCTGAAAGAACGCGACCAGGACGAAGAGCATGACGAGATAGAAGACTGCCTTCCCGAGCATGTTCTCAATCGGGAGTGCCTCTCCACGTTCTCCCCCGATCCAGGCCGCGAGGCGGTTGTCCATCTCCGTACGATTCAGGACCCTGCGAACGACCGCAGCCAAAATGCGGGCGACCAGCCAGCCGCCGACGAGAATGGCCGTCGCGGCTGCCAGGTTCGGCAAATAGGTCCAAGCGGTTTCGAGCATCTGATTGAGACTGTCTTGCATCGGTCCGGCTCCTCTCTAACTAGTGGCCCGATTGACGGGTCGCACGACACGTCAGGCAGGAGCCTGGCCCAAAAGTCACATGGCGAGGGCTCCCGACCACCGGAGCATCCCGTACTGGGCCGATGTGACTTCAGTCCTCGAGCCCAGTCTATGGTGTGAGTCGCCCCCGCGCGAACCGTTGCGCTCACACCGACAGGAGACCTCGAGCAGACGATAACCCAGCGCAGACTCGGCGGGGTAGTGTCGCGATATTTGTGTAAAAGGGGGTGAGGGGTCCGGGGAGGGTGGACAGCCCGGGAAAGAGAGAGGAAGCTCCTTGTGAATGTTCATCATGACACGAACCCGGGGAGTCCGGGCCTGCGCCAGCAGGTCCGGAACCGGAAAGGAGCTTCCTCATGGAAAAGATGGTTGAAGTTGAGCGGGCCACGCAAGAAGAGTTACGGCAGGATTTGAAGTCGTTGTTTCAGGGCGCGATTCGTGTGACGCTCGAGATGGTGCTGGAGGAGGAGTTGAAAGCGATGGTCGGAGCGCGTCGTTTCGAGCGGGTCGGCAGCCGGAAGGATCACAGGAACGGCACGTACCTCAGGCGCCTGCTCACGAGCTTGGGTCAGATCGACGTGATGGTGCCGCGCAGCCGGGAAGGCGGCTCGCCCGCCGACGTGATCGGCCGCTACCGGCGCAGGAGTGAAGAAGTGGACGAGATGATGGTGGAGGCCTACGTGAGCGGTGTGTCGCAGCGCAAGATGGGCGACGTGACTGAAGCACTGCTGGGTGAGCGCGTGGGACGCTCGACGGTAAGCCGGGTCGCGAAGCGGCTCGATGGGGCTGTAGAAGCGCTGCGGAGCGCACCCATCGAGGGGCCTCACCCCTATCTGTATCTGGACGCGACGTTCCTCGATGCGCGCTGGGCCAGGAAGGTCGAGAACGTGAGCGCGCTCGTGGCCTACGCGGTGGATCCGGACGGTCACCGCCGACTCCTGGCCATCACGCTAGGCCCTGAGGAGTCAGAGGACAGTTGGTCGGAGCTCCTCGAGCAGCTCCTGGAGCGAGGTCTCAGCGGCGTCGAACTGGTGATCGCCGACAAGCACGCGGGCCTGGCAGCTGCGGTGCGCCACTTCCTGCCTGAGGTGCGCCGTCAGCGCTGCACCGTGCACCTGCAACGCAATGTGCTGGCCAAGGTCCCGCATCGCCTGCGCAAGCGTGTGGCGCGCGAGGTTGCCGCCGTCTTCCGGGCCCCCGGGCTCGTTGAGGCGAAGAAGCGCCTGGCCGAGATCACGACGCGCTGGCAAGAGGAGCTCCCCGAGGCAATGAAGGTGCTCGAGCGGGGCTTCACGGCCGCCACCCAGTTCTACGCGTTCCCCGAGCCCCACTGGGCCAGGCTACGCACCACGAACAGCCTCGAGCGCCTGCACACCGAGATCAAGCGTCGGATCCGGAGCGCCGGCGCCTTCCCCGACCGAGCCAGTGCGCTCCGCTCTATATCACCGCGGTTGCTCTGAGGACTACTGCGGTCTGGAGCAAACGCCGCTACCTCGATCTCACGCTTCTCGAACCCAAGGAGGTCGCCAAGGCAGCCTAACCGAAGCATCGAGGAGCTTCCTCTCACTTTTACACACAACTCGGGACTTGACCCTCGGCGGCTGGCGTGAGTCCGTTGGGTGCGAGGTAGATGAGCGTCATGAAACGAACGAACGCTGTTAGACGGGTGCGCGACTATGGCGGTAGCGGCCCTCTAGGGCTGCGTTCAGGCGGGTGACGGTGTCCGAGTCGCTCATGCGAGCAAGATGCGGTGGCGCGTATCCGGGATCTGGTCTGCCGATAGAGGCGGCGGACCGACATCGGGTCCACGCTGTGGATCACGACCGAACTTGCACGGTTATGATTACCGCATGCTAATCAACGTCTTGCTCATAGCAGTTCAGCTTCAGATACCCGCCCCACAGGGCTATGTCAACGACTTCGCAGGCACGATTGATCCACGGCTTGAAGGGGCGATGACAGCCCTGATAACCGAGGTCCAACAGAAAACAG
The DNA here is from genome assembly GCA_965226625.1 of Longimicrobiales bacterium. Lineage (GTDB taxonomy): Bacteria > Gemmatimonadota > Gemmatimonadetes > Longimicrobiales > Gaopeijiaceae > UBA1138. The sequence continues at coordinate 5,283 of CBDDDK010000003.1, read as the reverse complement.
GCGGTGAAATCGCCGTGGTGACTCTGCGGGACCTGGAAGGTCGAGCATCGATCGATGTCGCTCGTGACATCGGACGCCAGTGGGGCATCGGCGCTGAACGGAGACCGGGATCGCGGGCGAGCAATGCAGGAGTGGTTCTGTTGCTGGTACCGGGTCAGCGGCCGGGGGACGGCACGGCCGATCTCGCAATATCCACCGGGCGCGGCGCGGAAGGATTCATAACGGACGCCGAAACCCTGCGGATTCGCGATGCCATTGGGGAGGCGGCGTCGAGATCAGGGAGTTACGCCGAGGGTATCGCCGTCGGTGTTCAACTGCTCGCGCGAGAATACGCCGAAGAATTCGGTGTGGCATTGACGGGCCAGGTCGCTCGACCGGTCTCGCAGCGACGGCCGTCGGGGCGCACGGGAGGAAACTCCGCTTGGCTGCTGTTACTTTTCGTGTTCTTCCTATTCGGCGGACGAGGATCGGGCCGGTGGCTCCTGCTCGGCATGTTGCTCGGCGGAGGAAGAGGCCATTACCACGGCGGTGGCGGCTTCGGTGGTGGCGGTTTTGGCGGTTTCGGAGGCGGCGGTGGCTTCAGTGGTGGCGGTTCGTCAGGGGGTTTTTAGAGAATGGCCGACGCGATACTGCAGGCAGAAAAAGTCGCAGCTCAGATCGCCGATAATCTGGGCGACAACCTGAATGCGATGGTGTTGTTCGGTACTGCAATACGGGGCGGTTACGCGCCCGCGCATCAGGAAGTGAACATCATGATGATGGTCGAGGACGCGTCAACCGAAGCGATTGGACCGATAGAAAAATCACTTGCTGGATGGGTCAAGAAAGGACATGCAGCTCCGCTTATTTTCGAGCGATCGGAATGGGAAGGATCTACCGACGTTTTCCCAATCGAAATCGAGGACATGAGGGAAGCGCACAAACTCGTCGCAGGAACTGATCCGTTCGAGGGGATTGTCACTAACCGGGATGACCTTCGCCAGGAATTGGAGCGGGAGGTTCGAGGCAAACTTCTGCAGCTGAGAGCTCAGTACGCTGCTTTCGCCCCAAACGGGCGAGCCTTGACGCGACTGATAACCGACTCGGCTCCTACTTTCTTCATGTTGATGAGGGCGCTGGTGCGCCTCGAAGGTCAGGCGCCCGAGGCAAAGCCGGTGCGACTTGTTGAGCAGGCGGCGAGTATCGCGGACCTCGATGTGGACGCTTTTGCTTGGGTCGTCGGCAAGATTTCGGGAGACAAGGTGAAATCCCTCCGGAGTGACGACCCTATTGCCGCTCGCTACGTGGATGAGATACAGAAGTTGACCCACTACGTGGACCACGCATAACGACCGATCGGGCTTTCTACCAAGGACATCATTATATGAAGCGCATAGTAATTGGATTGGCGCTGGGGTCGTTGAGTGGTTGCGGTTACAACCGCATTCAGACCTACGACGAAGAGATCAACGCGTTCAAGAGTCAGATAGAAGTGCAACTGCAGAGGCGTTCTGATCTAATCCCCAATCTCGTAGCAACGGTCCGGGGCTTCGCCGATCAAGAAGAGGAAGTGTTCACTGCAATCGCCGAGGCTCGTTCCCGCCTGGGTGGTGCCATCCAATCGGGAGAGCTGGGCCAGATGGCGGAAGCCAATCAGTCCCTTACGCAGGGGTTGGGACGCCTGCTCGTGATATCCGAGGCATATCCGGAACTGCGTTCGAACCAGAACTTCATGGAGTTGCAAGTTCAGTTGGAAGGCACCGAGAACAGGATCGCGACGGCGCGGCAGGATTACAATGACGCTGTGCGAACCTACAACGGTTTCATCCGGCGATTTCCGCAAGTGCTGACTGCCAAGGCGACCGACGCTGAGGCGAGAGAGTATTTCGAAGTCACGTCTGCAGACGCGCGAAACGCGCCAACCGTAGACTTCAACTGACTGAAGGAGCCGGATTGGCCCGGCGAAGGCAGACGAGGTCTCTGCCCCCGGAGCCGCCAGCGCTTGAAGTATCCGAAGCGAAGCCAGTACAAGCACGCGGCGTTGGTGCATGGCTCCGACCTGAGGACAGATCCCCCGTCCTATTCCAAAACTCGACCGAGGGATTCAAGCAGCGTCCCGGTAGTAATGGCTGAGCAACCCGCCCAAGCGCTCGTGCCGCAGAACCGCACCCTCGGAGGGTTTTGGAACCCCCGCGATCGGCCGGTTACCGAGCCCCTGCGCGCTGCTGCTCGTTCACCCAGCCGGCGACCATCACGAGGAGCATCTGCATAGGCGTGTTCGGCATCCCCTGCCCCGTTCCAAAAAGCAGAAGCCCGGCCCACCACACGTGGGCTCGTGCCAGCTAACCTGCTGTCAACGCTTGCTTTAATGCTAGGCTGAATTTTGGAACAGGACGCCGTGATGCCCCCGTTTATGGCTTAGGCAACCCGTTTCTATGCTTATTCACCGTTATCGGCAATGTGCCCGGTGCGTAGTCATGAGCTACCTCTGAATGAACATCATACCGGGGTGTCTCGATACCGGGGTGTCTCGCGCGCGCGTGTAGGAGTGTCACCGCCGGGGGCTCGGCGATGCCGCTAATTGCCCGGGATCAGGTTGTATCCGGGGGGCACGCCACCGTTCAGGCGCAGGTAGGGCACGGTAGCGCCGAGCGTCCACACGCCGTGTTCGTACGCGGTCTGCGCCAACTTCCACGTCTTCACTGTGGCCGCGCCGAAGAGGCTCGTGTCGGCGTCAAAGTCCGCGTCCGTCATGCCACCGAGCATCTCGCCGACGGCGTCGAAGCCGCGGTTCACGTAGGCCTTGAGCGCGTCCTTGGAGTTGAGGTACTCCTCGGGATTGTCGAGCCCAGAGGCGGGCCGGTCGACGCCGGATCCGATGATGCTCACGTTACCGCCGACGACGTGCTCGATCTGCTGCGCGAAGTCACGGACTCCGTCGGTGGGCGCGGTGCGGAGGCCCGTCTCGGGCATCGCGTCGACCATACCGAGCACATTCCCGCGCATGCGCTCGAAGTCGTCCATCAAGGCGGCCTTCATGTCCTGCGCAGCGGCTGGGACAGCAGTAAGAACGGTCAGGACCAGCACCGATCCGATTCGAGTTACCAAAGTCTTCATACGTGTCTCCATTGGGAGATTATCGAGCGTTGTCGCCGGAGACGGCGACCGAATATAGCCGGCCGCCGAGCGCCCGGAAGGGACAGATCGTCCCCAAAGAAGACGGGACCCCTCATGGCGCTCTGGCGGTCTGGCTCCGCACCATACGCGGGGCGGTCAGGCTTCTTACAACCCCCAAGGTCCGACGCCTTACGGATAGGAACTGCAACCGGCCTATCGACGGGGGAGGCGGGTAGGTCGGGGTGTGTCGTGGGACGCGGAGGAGGGGCGGCGGGGTCGGGCCGATAGCGGTCGCCGAGCGAGGCGAGGCCAGGGCTCGGATGATGGAGAGGGACGTGAGGATGTTCGGACGGGCGGAAGGGCGGTCCGGGTAGGCCGAGAACGCCCGGGCGAAGCCGCGGAAAGCCGCTCGTCCTGTTCCAAAATTCGATCGACCCATCAAGCGGCTTCTCGGTAGTAGTGGCTGAGGATGCCTCCCAGCCGTTCCTGTCGAGCGACAGACCCCTGAGGCGGGTTCTTGAACACCGTCGAGCACAACCAGGAACATCTGCAAAGGCGTGTTCAATATCCCTCAACTCGTCAGGCCATAACGCAGCGGGTCGGCCGAGCAGCGGCACGGCGGTGAGTGAGCAGACCTGGCGTCAGTTCAGGCCTTCCGGTTGGGCTGAGTTTTGGAACAGGACGCGGTATCCGCTCGCCGGAAGAGCTGCGGCACCATCCTCTGCGGGGTGAGCTCTTCGAGAGCTGGGTCGCGCTCCGCCATTTCTTAGCGCAAGCAATCAGGCTGTGGCCGACCAATCTTGGTGAGGACGATCTGGTACAACTGCTGGTAGCGCGCGCGCGCGGACCCCGCGACCGTGAACAGGTAGAAACGCCACATCCTGCGGAAGCGCTCTCCATAGCTCGCCTCGAGCGTCGGCCAGGCTCGTTCGAAGTTCTCGTACCACGCCAGCAGGGTCCTATCGTAGTCCGGGCCCAAGTTCTGTACGTCTTCGACACTGAACAGCTCTTCCGCTGCCCTCGCCACCTGCGCCAGGGATGGGACCAGCGCGTTGGGGAATATGTATTTTCCGAACCAGGGGTTGATGGCCCTGGTGCTGCGGTTTCCGCCGATCGTGTGGAGGAGGGCGATTCCGTCGTCTCTTAGGCAACGATGAACGACCTCCATGAAGGCGCGGTGGTTCTTGTAGCCGACGTGTTCGAACATCCCCATGCAGACAACGGCATCGTAGGAACCGGTGGCGTCGCGGTAATCGGCAAGACGAAGGTCTATGGGAAGCCCCTTGCATGCTTCCCTACCGAGCTGGATTTGCTCCCGAGAAACCGTGAAGCCAGTAACCTCGACACCGTAGCGCTCTGCCGCATACTTGGCGAAGCTGCCCCAGCCACAACCGATGTCGAGCACCTTCATTCCCGGCCGAAGACCGACTTTTCGACAGACGAGGTCGAGCTTCGCGGTCTGCGCTTCTTCAAGGTCGCTCGCGTGCACGCCAATACGCGCACGAATAGACCATTCGAGGGTCGAGCATGGCCTGGTAGAGGTCGTTTCCCAGGTCGTAGTGCTGCTCACCGATCTCAAACGCCCGGTCTATGGCCTGTAGGTTCAGCGTCTTGGCCCGCAACACGTGAAAAACGCTGCTCCAGTTGGTGCGGACCTTCTTGTCGATCTCGGCACGGAGGAGTTTTACCGTCAGATCGTCTAGAGCGTCGCAGTCCCACTGCCCGTCCATATACGACTCGCCGAAGCCGAGCGAGCCGTTGCTGAGGATCCGGGTGTAAAGTCGCCTGTCGTGAACCTGCATGTCCTCGGGACGGGCACCGTCGACGCGGATATCCGCGTCTTCGAACAAGCGCACCATGATTCGTTCCGATTGCGCGTCCACGGAACGCAGGAGGGCGTTGCGGGTGGGGCGCGGCGATCGTGTGGCGTTCACTTGCATGGTTACTCATTCCGTTGGTGCGATCGGTCACGAGTCGGTAAAACGAGCAGAATTCGTACTGTGATCTTGATGGCGCCGCCAGTGGGAGTGCTTGCGCGAGCTGAGGCGCGCGCACGTCGACCCCACGTGAAAATCGCGCCGCCTGCTCAGGCAAATCCGTGCGATTCGGCTGCGACTCCGCGTCCTATGGGGAAAGGGTCGCATCCACAGGTAGCTTCTGCTCCTAACCTGCGCTCTCGCCCATCCT
>CBDDDK010000002.1:0-1214184 GCA_965226625.1 Longimicrobiales bacterium | reverse complement strand
ACGGCGCGTTCGGACCGCGGTTCCCGGACATGTCCGAGCCGTACGACCGGGGACTGCAGCGGATCACGATGTCCGCGGCCATGGACCTCGGAATTCGACTCAACCGCGGCGTCTACGTAGCGTGGACCGGACCCGCGCTCGAAACACGGGCTGAATATCGAATGCTGCGGGCGATGGGTGCCGACGTCGTCGCATGTCGACGGTGCCCGAAGTGATCGTCGCGCGCCACATGGGGATGCCCGTGCTGGGCGTCAGCATCATCACCGACGAGTGCTTTCCGATGCGTTGGAGGTCGCTGTGGTATCCGAGATTATCGCGACCGCCATGAAAGCTGAGCCGGATCTGACCCGACTGATCACTCGCGTCGTCGAACGACTATGAGCTATCCTGAGCGACCCGAGAGCCTGCTCGAGCTGGAAGAAGCGATGCTGGAGCGATGGCGTACGGAGGATCTCTTTCGCCAGACGCTCGCCGCAAACGAGGACGGCGAGCCTTTCGTCTTCTACGAAGGTCCGCCTACGGCAAACGGCCGCCCCGGCCTTCACCACGTGATCGGCCGCACCATCAAAGACCTCGTCTGCCGTTACCACGCGATGCAAGGACGGAGCGTCACCCGCATCGCGGGTTGGGACACGCACGGCCTCCCCGTAGAGATCGAAGCCGAGAAGAAACTTGGCATCAGCGGCAAGCCCGAGATCGAAGCGCTCGGCATCGCCGAGTTCAACCAAGTATGCAAGGACTCGGTCTTCACGTACAAGGAAGAGTGGAAGGCGCTGAGCGAGCGGATAGCTTATTGGCTGGAGTACTGGCGGCCTTACGTCACCTTCGAGCCGGAGTACATCGAGTCCGTGTGTGGATCTTGAAGTCCTTAGCGGACAAGGACTTGCTCTATCGTGGGCACAAGAGCGTCCCGTACTGCCCCCGCTGCGGCACGACGCTGTCATCGCACGAGGTGGCGCAGGGGTACAAGGATACCGAAGACCCGTCCCTGACGTTCGTCGCGGAGGTCTTGCACGACGATGGCACACCGGACGGTCGCGCGCTCCTCTCCTGGACGACGACCCCGTGGACTGTGCCATCCAACACCGGGCTCGCGGTGCATCCGGAGCTCACGTACGTCGAGGTCGCGCGCGATGATCATCGCTACATCGTCGCCGAGGCGCGGCCGAGGCGCTTTTCGGGGAAAGCGCCGAGATCGTTGGTACTCTCAAGGGCGCGGACCTGATTGGCTTGCGTTACCGTCGCCCGCTGGAAGTCGTACCCATGCCGGACGACGCCCAAAACGGCTGGACGGTTGTCGGCGAGGACTTCGTCAGCGCCCAGGACGGCACGGGAATCGTGCACATCGCGCCGGCGTTCGGGGCGGACGACTACGCGGCGGGGCAGAAACACGGCCTGCCGATGCTCAATCCGATCGACGACGCGGGGCCGCTTTCACGACTACGTCGACCTCGTAGCCGGCCGGTTCGTGAAGGACGCGGACCCGGCTTTGGTCGACGCGCTGCGGGATCGCGGCCTGCTCTTCGATGCCGGACGGATCACGCACAGCTACCCGCACTGTTGGCGGTGCGACTCCCCGCTGCTGTACATGGCCCGCGATTCATGGTTCATCCGCACGTCCAGCCTGAAGGGCCAGTTGCTCGCCAACAACGAGCAGGTCTCCTGGTATCCACCCGAAGTGGGTGAGAACCGCTTCGGGGAGTGGCTGCGTGGCAACGTCGACTGGGCGCTGTCACGAGACCGCTACTGGGGCACGCCGCTGCCCGCGTGGGTGTGTGACGGAGACGACAGACACACGCATTGGGTCGGTTCGCTCGCGGAGCTAGCGGAGGCGGCCGGCGAGCTGCCGAACGACTTCGATCCGCATCGCCCCTTCATCGATGAACTGACATGGGGATGCGCGGACTGCGACGGCACGATGCGCCGTACGCCCGAGGTCATCGACGTTTGGTTCGATTCCGGCGCGATGCCGTTCGCGCAGTGGCACTACCCTTTTGAGAACCAGGACGAGTTTCGTCGGCACTTCCCGGCCGACTTCATCAGCGAGGGGCTCGACCAGACACGGGGGTGGTTCTACTCACTCTTAGCGATCTCGACGCTGCTCGGTCGAGGCGCATGCTATCGCAACGTGATCGTGAACGACATGATCCTGGACGCCGAAGGGCAGAAGATGTCCAAGTCCAAGGGCAACCTCGTGAACCCGTGGGACGCGATCGCCGAACACGGTGCCGATGCCGTCCGCTGGTACTTCATCACGTCATCCAACCCGTGGGTTCCGAAGCGATACGACTCGGGGGCGGTGAAGGAGGCCTCGAGGAAGTTCTTCGACACGCTCTTCAGCACATACCACTTCTTCAGGCTGTACGCGGACGTGGAGGAGTGGTCGCCGTCGGACACCGACCCCGCGGCGGCTGACCGCCCTATGCTGGATCGGTGGCTGCTCTCACGGCTCGACTCGGTCGTCCGGGGCGTCAGGCAAGAGCTGGACGGCTATCAGATCACGAGGGCGTATCGTTTGCTGGGAGACTTCGTCGTCGAAGATCTCTCGAACTGGTATGTGCGCCGGAGCAGATCGCGCTTCTGGGGGAACGGCGACTCGGACGACATGCGCGCGGCCTTTCGCACGCTGTGGCATGCGTTGCACCAGGTCTCGCTGCTCGCGGCGCCCGCCGTGCCGTTCGTGGCCGATTGGCTACATCGCGCCTTGACCGGAAACAGCGTCCATCTGGAGCGCTATCCCCAGCCGTCGGATCTGCTCGACGAGGGACTCGAGGCCGACATGGTCGCTGCTCGCACGCTCGTATCGCTCGGCCGTGCCGCGCGTGAGGAGGTACAGATTCGTGTGCGGCAGCCACTGCGTAGGGCGAAGGCGGTCCTGCCGCGGTCTCGGATTCTCTCTGGGGAGGTGCTCGATGTCGTGCGCGAGGAGCTGAACGTCAAGGAGGTCGACTTCCTCACCGATGCCGACGAGCTGGTCACGCTCGTGCCGCGACCGAACTACCGCGCGCTGGGGCCGCGGTTCGGCAAGAAGACGAACGAGGCGGCGAGCGTCGTGCGCGCGTTGTCCCAGGAGGCGCTAGCGGCGTACCTGGACGGACAGGCGGTCGAGTTCGAGGTCGACGGTCAGGTGTACGCGCTCGAGCCGGGCGACCTCGAGATCGTCCAGGAGGCGGTGGGTGACCTGATCGTGAAGGGTGAGGGTGCGACCACCATCGCGCTCGATACGACGCTCGACGACGAACTCATCGCCGAGGGCCTCGCGCGCGAGCTCGTGAACCGAATTCAGCGGCTCCGTAGGGATGTGGACCTCGATATCACCGATCGCATCGACCTGCTGATCACGGGCCCGGAACGTGTCCGTGAGGTGGCGACCGCACACCGCGACTTCATTGGGGGAGAAACGCTCGCCCTGACGATCGCAGTGGAGGATGACATCACCGACGGGACCTTCGAGCATGTGCGGGACGTCGACCTGGACGGCACGCCGGCGAAGATCGCGCTCCGCACGGTCTCTGCGTAGTGGAAGGCGTGGAAGGCACGACACACAGGCTCACCGTCGCTGAGGGGGAGGTAGGTCGTCTCGACTCCTTCGTCGCCGAGCAGCTGGCGCTCTCCCGTACCCGAGCGCAGAAGCTACTGGCGTCAGGCATGGTACTGCTGGATGGTCAGCCGGCCAAGAAGTCCGATGCCGTCTCCGCCGGTGCGGTCGTAGAGGTCCAGGTGCCGTGGCCCGAGGCGGTTGCGATCGAGGCGGAAGACCTCCCGCTCGACATCGTCTACGAAGACAACGCGCTGGTAGTGGTGAACAAGGCCGCGGGCATGGTAGTCCATCCGGCGCCTGGACACCGCACGGGCACGCTGGTGAACGCACTGATGTATCATATCCGGGATCTGTCCGGCGTGGGCGGCTGTCTCCGGCCCGGCATCGTACACAGGCTCGATCGCCACACGTCCGGGCTGCTCGTGGTCGCTAAGAACGACAAGGCTCATCACGTGCTCTCAGATGCCCTCCGCAGTCACGACGTGAAGCGTCTGTATCAAGCCGCCGTGTGGGGACATCTGCCCGATGACGAGTTGACCATCGATGCCCCCATCGGCCGGGACCCCAAGGACCGGAAACGGATGGCCGTCACGGAGAACGGCCTCGCCGCGCTCTCGCGTGTCGTCGTCAGCGAGCGCTGGACCCGCGTCGACTTCCTGCGCGTGGCGCTCAAGACAGGGCGTACGCACCAGATTCGTGTGCACCTTATGCACATCGGACATCCCGTCGTCGGCGATGCCGTCTACGGGGTCGGTTGGGAGCGGGGGATGGGTGGCGCTCAGCGGGCGTGGGCACAGGAGTTCGCTCGGCGGGTCCCGAGGCAGTTCTTGCACGCCGCGGAATTGGTCTTCGAGCACCCGATTTCGGGCGATAGAATGCATTTCGAAGCCTCTCTGCCGGAGGGGCTGGCGCATGCTGCGGCCTGGGCACGGGGTGACCCCCGGTAGGGTCTAGAAGGCTGTCGAAGGAGTACAGCGGGCCGCGTTGGGGATGCCACGGCCCTATATCCTAGGCGGAGCTTCGAAGGCGTAGCCGTTGCTACGTCGAGGAGGTCCAACGACGGAGATGGGGCCGTGCCACGCCAACCCACTGACCTGTGTGTTCTTTCATCCTGGTGTTGGACATATGGCGACCAACGCTTTGCGTCGGTGCCCGCGCGGTTGATGCTGCGTCTCTCCTCGTCGGACCACCGCCTTCGGCGGCGGTGCCCGCCCGGCTACGACTCCTCGTCGTTCCTTGCCTGAACGCGCTCAAGCGCCATGGGCGCGGCCCACTGTACTCCTTCGGCAGCCTTCTAAATCGGCCCTTTTTTTCGCGGCCTGTGTCCCCGATACTTAGCGTCTGTTTTTTCACCCACCCGCCACAGTCTCACAGGGAGCCTCCGCGACATCGGTTTATGACGGATCTCGATGCCCAACTGACCTTCGACTCCTTCGTAGTCGGGCCGGCCAACCGGTTGGCCGCGGCGGCTGCGAAGCGCGCGGCGGAGTCTCCCGGTACGGGTTACAATCCCCTCTTCGTGTATTCGGCGTCGGGCCTGGGCAAGTCTCACATCCTCACGGCCATCGCGCATCAAGCCGGTAAGCTCGATGCGGTCGGTGACGTCGAGTACATGGCCCTCGAGCAATACCTCGAGGAGCTCACAGCTGCCATCGAGGGGGGTGACAGCGACGGATTCAAGGACCGCTACAGCCATCTTGCGATCCTGCTGCTGGACGACGTTCAGTTCCTCACCGGGCAGCGCGAGGCACAGGAGATGTTGCTGCGCACGCTCGACGACTTGTCCGCGTCCGGAAGCCAGATCGTGTTGGCGAGTGACCGCCGCCGGCGGACATCAACGGCTTGGACGCACGTCTGCTGTCGCGCTTTTCTGGCGGGCTGATGGTCGACATCGGTGCTCCCGAATACGAGACGCGGGTCGCGATCATCCGGAAGAAAACGGCGGAGAGAGGCCAACCGTTGCAGACCGGAGTCGCCGAGGCGCTCGCACGCTATCCGTTCAGGAACGTACGTGAGCTCGGGGAGCCCTGAACAAGGTCTTGGCGACGCAGGACCTGGAGGAGCGCGAAGTCACCGCCGAGGAGATCGCCGAGATGATGGGCGAGTCGGACCTAGATGTCGGCCCGGGTGACGCGTCCGACGAGTTCGGCACTTTCTTGGACGATCTACAGGAAACCGTAGCTGAGACCGTCGAGGAGAAGGAGGAGCCGTGGCGGAAAGCGATGCGCGAGGCCGTCGACGCCGCCGAGCGGGAAGGCTTCGAGGCAAAGCGACTGGTGGCCTACCAGGACGGAAGCGAGCCTGACGGGTGGCAGGGCATCGTCGATGCGTTCAAGTCCGACGTGCAGCGTCTGCGCGCCATTGACGATCAGCTGGACGCCCTCGGCAATCCTTGGCCGGAGGCCGCGGTGGGGCTTCTCAAGGACCCGGACATGCTTGATGAGGCCGAGGCTCTGTTGACGACGGTGTGCGAGCGTCAGCGCCGGTTCCCTAGGCTCGGAGAAGGACCGTCCCTCGAGGACCTGAAGGACTTCCCTCCGATGGCTGTGAAGGCGGCGAGGCAGCTCGTCACGGCAGAGAAGCCCGAGTACAACCCCGTGTATCTGTGGTCCTCCAAGCCCGAGCTCGGGCGAATACTACTCGGCGCGGCAGGTCGCACGCATCAAGAGAGTGCGGGCCCGGAGGTCAGGGTCGCGGTGACCTCCGTCGCCGATTTTGCGGAGGACTTCATCAGGGCTCTGGGCGAAGGGGTGGCGGGTGCGTGGCGCGAGCGGTGGTGGACCGTGGACATGCTCATGGTGCACGGCATGAAGGAGCTTTCCGAGACCGAGCGGGTGCAGGACGAGTTCTTCCATCTTTTCGAGGCGCTCAAGCGGCGCGGTGCTCGCATTATGCTCGTCGGCGACCGCGCTCCTTCAGGTATAGACGGCATCGACGAGCGCCTTCGGTCCCCGCTTCGAAGGTGGCCTGGTCGTGGAGGTCGAAACCGGGACAGGTACCGGCGAGCTCGAGCTGGTCGAGGAGCCAGAGTCTGAGAAGGGCTTCTACATTACGGCGCCGGACGACGGCATAGATGCGAGCACTCCAGGTGATGGCGCTTCGGCGCCCCAGCCCGTGCCGATCGCGACGCAAGCGCCTACCAGTGGCGGCGCCTGGTTCCCTTCGGCGGAGAACGCGGTTCTCATGTGGCCGCAGATCGATGACCTCCTGATCGAAGAGCTCGACTGATGGCCATCGAGGGTGCGCTCCAGGACGTCAGCCTCGCTGACATCTGCCAGCTGCTGAGCATGGGAATGAAGACCGGGTGCCTGAGCATCACGGACCGGTCGAACTTCGGGTACATCTACTTCAAGAACGGTCGCGTCATCCACGCTTCCGTGCTCAAACGCCCGGATCGCTTGGGTGAACTGCTGGTCCGCAACCACGTCATCACGCGCAAGGACCTTTCGGCCGCCATGGAGCGGCAGGCGCTCGAGAAGGGGAAGCGCCTGGGTGAGCTCTTGGTGGAGCAGGAGAGCATCACCGAAGAAAAGCTCCAGACGTTCATCCAGATGCAGATCGAGGAGGCGGTGTACCACCTCTTCACCTGGCACCAGGGCTCATTCCACTTCGACACCGATCAGGTGCCTGACGAGGAGGGCATCTTCCTGGTCAACGTGCCGCCCGAGGCGCTGCTCATGGAGGGCGCTCGGCGCGTAGACGAGTGGAGTCAAGTCGAGAAGAAGATCCCGTCGTTCGACGTGGTCTTTCAGCTCGACAAGCATCCCGACGAGTCCGACGAAGACGTCGAGCTGACCAAGGATCAGAAGAAGGTTCTGCCGTTCGTGGACGGCGTACGCACCGTCGATGAAATAATGAACGAAGCGGGTCTGGTCGAGTTCGAGACCGGCAAGGCGCTGTACGGTCTCATCCTGGGGGGGTTCGTCAGCCGAGCCGGCGAGCGAAGTACGGAAGAGGAGACCGGGGGTGACGAGGCGCTGCAACAGCACCTCAACGTGGGTATCGCCTTCTACCGCTCGGGCATGTTGGAGGATGCCGGCGCGAGTTCGAGCAGGCGCTCGAGATCGACCCCAAGCAGGCGCGTGCTAACTTCATGCTCGGGCTGATGGCGTTTCGGCAAGGAAGGCTCGAGGATGCGGTCCAGTGCTTCGGCTCGATGCCCGAATCGCAGCGCGACAGCTATGCGGTCCAGCGCAACAAGGCGCTCTCTCTCGAGCTTCTTGGGCGCTACGACGAAGCGCTCGAGGCACTCGACACCGCCTCGTTGGCGAAGCCGGATGACCACCTCGTGCATCTCGCGCGCGGCATCCTGTACCTGAAGGCTCGGGACGCGGCTCGGTCGCTCGACTCTCTGCGCCAGTACCGGACCTCGTCGAACGTGAAGAAGCCGCAGCCGGCGTACTATTCCTACACCGTGCTCGCGTCTGCCGTCGCGGGTGACCTGGACTACGCGGTTGCCGTGGGCCGCGAGGGCATGGGGCTCTACCCCGAGTCTGCCCCTATCCTAGTGAATACAGGGGTTGTTCTCGAGCGTAGGGGTGAGATCGAGGCTGCGGAGGCGCTCTACAAGCGCGCGGTAGCGGTGAACCCGCCACCTCCCCAGGCGCACAAGAACCTCGGTGACCGGGCATACGCGCACGGAGACTACGACGGGGCCCGGATCCAGTACGAGAAAGCGGTGAAGTTGTCGCCGCGGCTCGGAGACGACGTCTATCTGCGATTGGGCACGATGGCGTTCAAGGACAACGACCGGGACGTCGCGCTTCTGCTCTGGCGTCGCGCGTCGGACCTCAATCCGCACAACGAGGCAGTGAGCACCAATCTGGAGTTGCTGTCTGGCGGGTGAGTCTGCGCTCACTTACTGCCGCCCGAGTGGCCCTCGTCGCCGCTCTCTTCTTCCCCCTGTGGGGGAGCGCGCAGGAGGTTCCCGACCTCGGTCGACGGCGAGCGCTACTCGCGGCTCGAGGGCGTGCGCGCGGATGTGTATCACGCGGGGCTGGATTCACTGGTCGCGCGTGAGGTGCTGGACTTCCTCGACGCACAGAGGTCGCTGCCCGGCCTCCCCGATTCCGTGCCCGACCAGGTTCGCGCAGTCTTGGCGCATACGTCCGAGGCCTTCGACGAGCTGACCGGGAGGGGTGGTGCCGGAGTGGCGGGCGGGCGTGGCGATCCCGAGTCTACGGATGCTGGTTGTGCCCACGCGTGGGGGACCCAGTGTGCTCAGCACCGAAGGGCGCCGCACACTCAGGCACGAATGGGCTCACCTCGGACTCTCCGCGGAGTTGGGGGGGCTACGCGCGCCACGCTGGTTCACCGAAGGGTACGCCCAGTGGGCCCTCGGGTGGCTTCGATGCCACCGAGGTCTGGCGGCTCCGGGTGTTGCTAGCGCTGGGTCGTACCCCGCCGATGGATTCGTTGGAATTGCGATGGCCATCCGGCCGAACGCAGGCGGAGCTCGCATACCTGCTCTCCGCGAGCGCGATACGTACCTCCTGGCCGGCAGCGGTGACCGGGGACTCGCGGTCTTCATCGAGCGCTGGAAGGACCTTCGTTCCTTTGAGACGGCGTTCCGCTCGACGTTCGGCGTAACGACCGCCCAATTCGAGGAGGACTGGAAGAAGCACATCCGGAAACGGTACGGGTGGCTGTTCGTGCTCAGTCATTCCACGGTTTTCTGGATGCTTCTGGCGCTGGTCCTGCTCGTCATGGGGCGCGTGCGTCAGGGTCGCAACCGTGAGCACCTGGCGCGCCTGCGAGCTGGCGAACTACCCGACGAGCCGGCGTTCTGGACCGACGATCGGAAAGAAGGTGGATCCGGAGACGGCCATCCTGGGGTAGAAGCGCAACCATGAGTCAACGAATACTGGTCGTCGACGACGACACCGATGCGCTCGAGGTCTACAAGACCCGACTGACGCATGCGGGATTCGAGGTCGAAACTGCGGAGAGCGCTGAAAAGGCACTAGCGCGTGTGAAAGCCTTCGACCCGGCGCTCATTGTGACGGACGTGCGCATGTCAGGCATGAGTGGCCTCGACCTCCTTGAGAAGGTGCAGGGTGCGATGGAGGGGCGTCGACGTCGTCGTGATGACCGGCCACGACGACATGGATACGGCGGTCACGGCCATGAAGTCCGGCGCTTTCGACTTTCTGGTCAAGCCGGTCGATCCGAAGGCTCTGCAGGGGCTCGCTGAGCATTGCTTCCGGGAGCAGGAGCTGGCGGTGCAGGCCGCAGACGACAAAGTCGCTCCCAAGACCGAAGCCCTTCCACGCGGCCAGCTCATCGGGCGGGATGCGCGTATGGTCGAGATCTACAAGACGATCGGGGTGCTGGCCCGAAACCGGGCCACGGTGCTCATTCGCGGTGAGACCGGCACGGGTAAGGAAGTGATCGCTCGGGCGATCCACGAGCACTCGGTGCACGCCGAGCAGCCGTTCATCGCCGTGAACTGTACCGCGTTGACCGACACGCTGCTCGAGTCCGAGCTGTTCGGTCACGTAAAGGGTGCGTTCACCGGAGCGGTCGGCGCCAGAAAGGGATACTTCGAGCTCGCGGGGGAGGGCACCATCTTCCTCGACGAGATCGGGGATACCATCCCCGAATTCCAGACGAAGCTGCTGCGCGTGTTGCAGGAGCGGCGCTTCTACCCGGTGGGTGGGGAGCAGCCGTGCACGACCGAGGCGCGGGTGGTCGCGGCGACGCATCGGCCGGTGGAAGAGCTGATCGAGCAAGGGCGCTTTCGCGAGGACCTCTACTTCCGCCTCAGGTCATCGAAATCTCGGTGCCTCCGCTCCGGGAGCGTCGCGGAGATATAGAGCTCGTGGCTAATGCACTGCTCGGCCGCATCCATGAGGAGACCTACAGGGACATCCGGAGTATTTCCGACGAGGCGATCGAGCGGCTTCAGGCGTACGATTGGCCCGGCAACGTTCGCGAGCTCCAAAACGTTCTCATGAGAGCGGCGATCGTCGCGCGCGGGACGGTCATCGGGTCGGACCATCTCGTGCTCGGACAGGAGGTGCGACACGCGAACACAGACCTGTCTCTGGACCGTGCGATCCGGCGTCACGTGAGGCATGTCGTGGACCTGGTCGATGGTGACCAGATGTCGGCCGCGAAGCGACTCGGCATCAGCAAGAAGGCACTGAAGCAGCACCTGGCGAGCGATTGACCCGCTCGGCTCGCTCGGATAGCGTTACTGCCATGGCGAACAAGAGGAAGAACGCGAGCGCGCGGCCCGCAGCCCTGAAGTTCACCAAGGTGAACGCGATGCTGGGCGGGGCCGGAAATCGCGTGCATGGCACTCGGCTATGCGCTGCTCGCCCAGGGGTCGATCACTGCGGCGCCGCTGCTGCTCGTGCTCGCCTACGTCGTCCTGCTGCCGATGGCGATCATCAAGTAGGTCGCGCTCGCGCACGTGGGCAGCCGCACTCCGACGTGGACACGAGCGTCACATTTCCAGCTCGAAGTCACCGCCGGCCAACGTGGACCCGTTCGCCATCACTTCCACTCTATGTCGGCCCCCGTAGTAGCGGCGTGTCGAGATCGGCCTGATGGCGTGCTTGCGCACCGCGCCGTGAGCGTCGCCCGCCGCCAACGTCAGCTTCTTCCACTTGAAGACCTTGGGGCTCGTGGTTCCGTTCGCTTTTCTGGTGGTGGACCACGTAGTCGAGGATCAGGCCCTGGGGTCCCGATGCCGTCGAGGCGAGCGTCAGCTCGAACTCCAACTTCCGCCAAGTCGCACGATGGGAGTCAGCACCCGGAACGCTTCGACGGTCACGTCGGGCGGTCCGTAGCCCAGCGCCTCGAGCGCGCGTCGATGCCTGCCTTCACCAACGACCTACAGGCGTGCTCGACCAAGCGACGGCGCTCCGTGCGTGCGTCTTCGAGCCCAGTCCACCGCTAGCTCCGCGATCAGGTCCGGATGATCCTTGGAGATGTCGTTGAGGTTGTTGGCGACCGAGCGGCGCACGTACTCGGACGGATCGTCCCGGAGCGCACGGAGCAGCGGCAGGATCGGGCTCGGGTCCTCGACAAAGGAGGGTAGCCGTTCGGACCATGGGAGTCGGGGGCGCGTTCCTTCCGACACGAGACGACGGACGTGGTGGTTCTCATCTTTCACCCACTCGGTCAGGGTCGCGAGGGCCAGCTCCGGATGTTCGACGATGAACCGTCGGATCGGGTCCTCGGAGGTGAAGCGCTTTGTGAGAGCGCTGAGGGTCCGGAGGCCTCGTTCCGGGTCGAGATGCCCCGCTCGGCGACGAACCACCCGAGCGGCATGATGGCCCAGCCGCGGATGCCTCTACCGTCCATGCCGTCCGCAGAAATCGCCGCCTCGACGTCGGGATCGAGGCTGTGCTCGATGATGGTCGCAGCGGACCTCGAAGTCCGTGGGTAGGGTGGCGAGCAGCGCTCCGCCGATGTGAGCCGCACGAGCCTTGAGCTCGAGCTCGCCCAGACCGTCCTTGGCGAGCCGCTCGAAGTGGTCCGTGTCGAAGTCGGCCCACGCCCGCGAGAGGTGAAGCGAGATGCTGTCGATCAACTCGTCGTTGAACGCATCCTTGAACGCTTTACCACTGGAAGCGAGCAGCGCCGCGATCCCCAAGGCCGTGGCGATCCGGGTGGGAGAGACGGCTTGAGAGAACGAGCGCATGTACCCTCTGCGGGCAGGAAGACCTAGTGCTTCGTACGAATATGGCGACCGAGCCACCCCCGGGGCATATCGAGACTGATTCGATCGGCTTAGAACCCGACCGAGAACCCGAGCGCAGGCCGACCGTCACGCTGTGGGGCGAGGCTCACCACCAGTCCCTCGAGGGGGACTCCTCCCAGCGGTCGGACGTTATCAAGGCACCGACTCCAGCCCCGAGGAGCGTACCGGCAGCGCCACCAAGGAGAACCCCCAGCGCTGCAAACCCAACCTGGTTGCAAGACCAATCCACGCAGAAGTCGTACCACGCAGCGCCAAGGAACACTCCCGCTGTACCGGTTCCGGTTTCCTGGACAAGTCGGCGGCCTAATCATGCCGCCTTCAGGGTGAGCTCTGACGGACCTGGGCCGGGGTCCGATACCCGTGCCGCTCCAGGAGCCACCGCGGTTGTAGCGTTCGATGAACGCATCGATCTCCTGCCTGGCCTCCTCGAGGCTCTCGAAGTCGTGGAGGTACAGGCACTCTTCCTTCAGCGTCCGCATGAAGCGTTCCGCGACGCCGTTTGCACTCCGGCTCTCCTACGTACGAGGCCGTCGAGCGGATCCCGAGCCAGGCCAGCTCTCCTTGGAACTGATGGGCGGTGTACTGAGGGCCCCAGTCGTGCCGTAGGCCGAGCCCCAGAGCGATCTTGGGCGCGTAGCCGTCCATGTGGGTTCGTACACCCTGGCGGATCGGCTCGAGCGCTGCCCACCGATCGCCCTTCTTCGCCACGTGCCAGCCTACCACGTCTGTGACGCAGTGATCCACCGCCACGAAGAACCAGCACCACCCATCCTCCTTCGTGTAGAACCGCGTCGCGTCCGTACCCCACAGCTCGTTCGGCACATCCGTCGTGATCCGGCCGCTGTGGCTCCGGTCCCCACGCGGGTGCTTTCCGCGCCGTACGGGGGCCAGCAGCCCATTCTCCCGCATCAGCCGCAGCACGCGGTTCTTGCCCACACCGATCCCCTTGGCTCTCAGACGGGCCCGGACCTTCCGATGGCCTTCGCCCAGGAAGTCGCTCTCCTTCAGCACCTGTCGGATCTCCTCCACCAACTCCTCGTCGCTCAGCTTCGTCTTCGGTCCTCGCTTCTTCAGCCCTGCCGGCCCGTCGCTCTCTTCTCGATCTCGGGCCGCGTAGACCGTCGAGCGCCCCACCCGCCAGACCTCGCAGATCATCGTCAGAGGGTAGAGCCGCCCTGTCCCCGGACTCACCCGCGTCCGCGCTTCAAGAGCTTCTCCAGCTCGTCCCCGTACCCCCTTTTTTCCAAGAGTTCTCTCGCAAGCTCCAGTCGCATCGTCAACTCTCCCAGCTTCGCCCGGGTCCGGGTCAGCTCCCGTTCTCCAGGGTCTCGGCCCCGGCGTCTCAGTCCCTGCTGACCGGTCTCCAGGAACACCCGCCGCCATTCCTCCAGCTCCGGCGGTGAGACCTGTACCTCGCGGCTGACCTCCACCAGGTCCTCACCCCGTAGCAGGCGCAGCACCACCTCCGTTTTCTGCTGGGCACTCCACCGCTCGGGTACCTTCTCACGACCTTCGGTCGCCTTGTTCTCCCTCGGCTTCTGGGCCATCACGTCCCTTTCTCTCTGGACCCGCTGTCTTTGCCAATCTACTGTCCAGAGAAATCGGGGGCGCTAAACGGGATGAGCGGCCCATGCTTCGCGGAGCACGGATTTCCTGCCGGCAATGACCTGATCGGCGTTCCCGAAGTGGACCTGCTCGGGGGTTAGCATCGAGATGCCGCCATGGCGGTGCTCGGCATTGTACCAGCGGAAGAACGATCGACAGAACGTCTTGGCTTGGCCCTGATCCCCGAACCGTCCGGGAAACGAGGGATGGTACTTCAAGGTTTTGAACTGAGCCTCGGAAAACGGGTTGTCATCCGACACCTGAGGCCGGCTCAACGAGCGGGTCACGCCGAGGTCGGCGAGAAGTTGAGCGGTGCATTGGCTTGTCATGGGAGCTCCCCGATCCGAGTGCAGGGTCAGGACCCGGGGCTGGACGCCATGCTTCAGGCAGCTCTGCTGGATCAACCGGCCGGCCAGGGCCGAGTTCTCCCGGTCCGCCACCATCCAGCCCACGACGTAGCGGCTGTAGATGTCCATGATGACGTAGAGGTAGTAATAGCTCCACTTCTTCGGCCCGAGCAGCCGCGTGATATCCCAGGACCACACCTGGTTCGGCGCCGTGGCCATCAACTCGGGCTTCTTGTACTCGGGATGGGTGCGCTGCGCCCGGCGTTCCTGAACCGGCACCTCGGAGGCTAGAACACGATACATCGTGCGTTCGCTGCACAGGTAGACCTCTTCGTCGAGCAGCGTGGCCACCACCTCGGCGGGTGAGCGGTCCACGAACCGCTCCGAACACAGCGTGTCGAAGACCTCGCCTCGTTCCGTCTCGCTCAATGCCCGGGCGGGCGTCGGGCGGGGCTGCTGTTGCCCGGTTGATGGGCCTCGACGACGGTACAACGTCGATCGGGAGACCTCGAGGGCCGCGCACGCCGGTTTTACACCGACGTGCTTAGCCAGCTCATCGGCCGCCTTCAAGAGTTTGTCCCGTCGTCGAGGCTTATCCCCAGCAGCCCCGCAACTTTTCCCTGCACGTCGATGATCAGGTGTGCCTTCCTGAGCTCATTCTCGAGCCGTGCGTTTCGCCGCTCCAGCTTGCGTACCTTCTCATCCAGCGGATTTCGCTCCGGCTTGCGGCCGCGTTTCTTCGACAGGGCCTTCAGCGACCCGCTATGCGCCGCCTTGCGCCACGTCGTCAGGTGCGACGAGTACAGGCCCTCTCGCCGCAGGAGTTGACCCACCTCGCCGGGCTCGGTGCACCGGTCCGCTTCTTCGACGATCCGCAGCTTGTACGACGGACTGAACCGCCGCCGTAGCGGCCTATCTACTACCTCTGGGTCCGCAGGAGCTGCCGCGCTTCGCTTGGCCTCCCCGGTTCCAGGGGCACTACCATTCTCTTCCATTCTCTCTCGCAGTCCCAACATGTTCGGTTTCTCTGCCTTCGCCCTACTCTAATTCTTTGCTCGTTCCGTGTCTCACGTACGTTGGCAGAGAGGGGCGGCCGGGCGCGGACACTTCGTGAGCCCTTCGACGATGGACTCATCGCCGAAGCTGGCCCTGCCCGGATCCCACCCGACCACGATCGAACGCTCGGCTACATCGATCACTTCGGCATCGAGACGTCTCCGTTCTATCCCCAGGAAGGTGAGTATCTGATCGTTCCCGAGCAGGAGGATCCCTTCCGGGAGACTCCAGACTCGTTCCTCCGTGGGCGGGATACGTGGGTCAAGATCCCGGAAGGGACCGATGTACTGCCGGTGGCGTTCGCCGAAGCGCTCGGAGACCGTGTGCGGTACGGCTCGCCAGTGACGAGGGTCGTCCAGGAGGACTCCCGAGTGCTGGCCACCTACGGAACCGGCGCCTCCACGGAGGAGCTGAAGGGCAGTTACCTCATCTGCACCGTCCCCCTCCCCGTGATCGACAAGATCGCGTTCGAACCCACCCTTTCGGAGGAGAAGCGAGCGGCCTTCGAAGCCCTTCCCTACGAGGACGTCACCCGGGTCTACGTTCAGTATGCGGACCGAATCTGGGAGGGCCACGGCCTGAACGGGTGGGGGCTGTACTTGGGGGTGTCCTCCTTTGAGGAGTTCTGGCATCCCACCTGGAACCAAGAGGGGCCTCGGGGACTTCTCATGTCCTACATGTTCGGAGACAGGGCGCGCACGGTCGCGGCGATGGAGCCCGGCACCATCGTTCCCGAGTTCATCGACCGCTTCGACGGATTCTTCCCGGGCTCGGGCGAGCTCGCGGAGGGTGGGACCTACTTCGCGTGGGAGCACCAGCCTTGGATTGGGGCGGCCTACACCCATTACGATCCGCCGTTCGCGGAGCATCCGGAGCTGGCATCGCCCGAGGGCCGCATTCACTTCGCTGGCGAGCACGCCTCGGGTGAGCGGGGGTGGATGCAGGGAGCCTTCCAGTCGGGCCTGCGGGCTGCCTCCGAGATCGATCCGGAGGTGACGGGGGAGAGTTCCGGTGCGGCCTTGGCGATCTCGCCGAGACGGGTGGCGCGCCGTTTCGCGGCCGGCTCCGGCGTGCCAGGATGGTTGGTGGTGTGACTGCTCGTTGCCGACCTGCCGCCCGCGACCCAGGCCGCCAGGGACGCGGCGGGACGTGCCGCCGGGCCGGGGTTGGAGGTGCTGATCAGCCGGGGGATTTCCGATGCCGCTGCCTGGAGACGATAAGTGCCGCGGGCGGGGACGCCAATCGATCCGGGGTTGTCGTTGGAATTGCGTGAGGTAACTATCCCTTTGACGTAGGTAGATTACCCGTTAGATTTAGGCAGTTGAGGCAGGTAAACACCTACCGCTAAGGGATACAGAATGAGCGCCAAATATACGGTTGGGGACTTCCGTAGAGACTTCCCCGACGACGACGCTTGCCTCGACTGGTTGTTCAACTACCGCTGGCCGGACGGGCTCCATTGCCACAAGTGTGATCGCGTCACGAAGCACCATCGGATGAAGGACCGTCCGTCGTTCTCGTGTCAGTTCTGCGGGCACCACATCCACCCCACGGCCAACACGATCTTCCACCGCTCGCGTACTCCGCTGACCATCTGGTTCCACGCCATCTTTCTCATGGCTTCCACCCGGTGCGGGATAGCCGCCAAGCAAGTCGAGCGAGAGACGGGCGTCACCTACAAGACGGCGCACCGGATGTGCAAGCTGATCCGCTCGCGCCTGACCACGGGTGGCGACCCGCTCCGTGGGGAAGTCGAAATGGACGCATCCTACTTCGGAGGGAAGCGCCATAGCGTCCCCTCCGGTCGCCCCGGACTCGATAGCCACAAGAAGCCCGTTGTCGGCATGGTCGAGCGGGGTGGACGTGTCCGCGCCCGGGTCGTCCCGAACGTCACGGGTCGCACCCTGATTGGACTCGCTGAGGAGCACGTCGAGCGCGGTAGCGCGATTTACACCGACGAGTATGCCGCCTACAACAAGCTGGGACGCTCCGGCTTCCAGCACGGCAAGGTCCAGCACAAGGCCAGGGTCTACGTAACCGGCGACAACATCCACACCAACACGATCGAAGGCTTTTGGAGCCTCGTGAAGCGCGGCATCAACGGTGTCTTTCATGCCGTCAGCCCCGAGTACCTACAGTCGTACATTGACGAGTACTCGTTCCGGTACAACCACCGCGACTCTGCCACCCCGATGTTCACTCTTATGCTTCGTCGGGTCGGGGTTCGCCTGGTTGGCTGACGTTCTTCAGCGCCTTCTGAAAGTCGTCACGGGTGAATGGCTGGGTATCGGTCTCGATATCGTAGTTGGCCACGCGGACTTCCAGATGCTTTGTGGCCTCCAGCCAGTTGATGTTGTTCACCGTTGTGCTTTCGTGGGGCATCGTGGTGCCTCCTGTTTGTAAGCGGTTGGCTCAGCGCGGATTGTCACCCGAGATCTTCTTTTGCTTCACAGCACGGAAGCCCTCGGTTCGTGTGACCACCGCAACGTCGATGGGACCCCCGACCCCCCTTGATCCCACAATGAATCCCATCAGGTCCATCGTGGTTCTCACAAGTAGTATCGACAGATCAACGCAGTCCTGGAGCGGGAGAAACTGATAAGGTATGGGCATCTGGAAGGTCTGGCTAAGCTTTGTGGCCACCTTAACGGTCTCCTTGTCGTCCAGCTTGAGGCTGTCCTTGACGACGTTGATTAGCCGGGGCTCCATGCCCGCGAGTAATCGATTGACGATCTCGCCTTGGCCCCCGAAGGTGAGGCCGAACGACTCGTTTCCCGCGTTCTGCTCAGTCGGCTTCGGATTACTGGGGACCTTTACTTCGTAGACGCGTCCGTACGGCTCGCCGTCATTATACCCGGCGACGAGAAAGACGACATCGCCCTTAGCGTCCTTCGGCATCGTGGCCTTCCATTGCTCCGCAAAGAACACCCCCAGCTGGCTGGCGAACTCCTTGACACTTAGCCTTTCCTCATTCCGAAGAGACTCCTCCAACTCCGGCATATAGCTATGAATCGGGCGCGGCGACATTCCACCGAGTGCGGCCTGACTGACCTGCCCCCAAGAGTGGTACCACATCCTATGTTAGTCCCAGCACCTGTGGAGGGCCGTGAAGGACGGGCATCCTCAGGAACCAGGGCGACGGCTTAATCGCCTCAGGGGCCGGGGGAAAGCCGCCGCAGGCGCTGTGGGGTCGGACGGTATTGTACTCGCGCCTCCATTGCTCGACCAGCACGGCCGCCTCCGCCAACGAGTAGAAGATCTCCCCGTTCAACAGCTCGTCCCTGAGCTTGCCGTTGAAGCTCTCGTTGTAGCCGTTCTCCCACGGGCTGCCCGGCTCGATAAAGAGCGTCTCGACGCCCACGCGCCCCAACCACCGCCGCACGAACTTCGCGGTGAACTCCGGTCTCCGGTCCGTTGTCCGACCTCAGATACTCGGGAGGCCCGTGTCGGACGAACAGATCGGCCAGCACCTCGAGCACGTCGTGCGAGCGGATCTTGCGAGCCACCACGATCGCCAGGCACTCCCTCGTGTGCTCGTCCAGCACTGTCAGCAGCTTCAGCGCACGCCCGTCGTGCGTCCTCGAGGCCACGAAGTCGTACGACCAGACGTGGCCCCGATACAGCGGCCTCAGCCGGATGCACGATCCGTCGTTGAGCCACAGCCGACCTCGCTTCGGCTGCCGCTGCGGGACCTTCAGCCCCTCCTGCCTCCAGATCCGCTCCACCCGCTTGTGGTTCACCGGCGAGTGACCGGTAGCATTTTCGATCACATATCCGGTGCGATCGTCTCGCCGTTCCAGTTCTCAGGGAACGGCTGGTACTCGGTAAACGGGTAGGTGCGCTGGTGCAGTGGACGTCCGCCATCCCGGAGAGGCATGGCAGCAGGAGTGGTGCAGCATTCGATGAAGTCCCAGAGCGCGTCTACACGCATACCGAAATCCAGGCTACCCACGCCAATACGCACGAGATCTCCATCGGTATCGGTTACCCTGGCTTCTATGCCCGCATAGTTAATGGCGATTACCCATCCGTATTGGTCGAACACCGGGCTGCCGCTAGTGCCTCCCGTGGTATTGAAGTTGTATTGCACCTCGACATATTCGGCGTCCCCTGACCCTTGGATCCTGAGGGCGCTGATAGTGCCATCCTTGAATGTGGCGTTGACCGTGTTATCAGCATCTCCTCCCGTGAACTGCAGCTCACCGGGGAATCCCAAAGTCGCTACGGGCTGCCCTATACGGAGGCCATCCACCTGTTCACGAGGAATGAGTGACAGGACCTCTTCTTCTCCGGATAGATTGTCATCGAGGAAGAATACCCCGACATCGGGAGTGTCACCGACGGCCTCTGTAGAGTCATAGGCAGGATGGATTAAACCTGGATCAGGTATCACGTACGCGTCCTGACCCCCGAGCATGCTACCCGACCTAAAGGCAACGCCCTCTGGGTTTCTGTCGGACAAAATGTCAAGTCGCTCCTCCAGCCCCTGTACGACATGGGCATTGGTCCAGAGGGCATTGGGGTACTCGGCATTGAATCCGGTGCCGATCACCGATAGGCGACGCGATCCACTAGGGTGATCGAACAATACTCCTATACCAAACACGCCAGCCTCGAGGTTCTCACTCTCAACAACCTCACCCCAGTCAAACGGCTCGCCCGTCTCTCCTTGGGGCCCCTGTGGCCCCCCTGGCCCCTGTGGACCCGTAGGTCCGATCGGACCCTCGCAACTGACCGTGAGTAGTGCTACTAAGACAAAGAGGGCTACGCGGGGCATCGTCAATCTCCTAAACGTCGATCACAAAGGCGGCGGGGCATTCGTCAGCGGAATTGACCTGCCCCCAAGAGCGGTACCACATCCTATGTTAGTCCCAGCACCTGTGGAGGGCCGTGAAGGACGGGCATCCTCAGGAACCAGGGCGACGGCTTAATCGCCTCAGGGGCCGGGGAAAGCCGCCGCAGGCGCTGTGGGGTCGGACGGTATTGTACTCGCGCCTCCATTGCTCGACCAGCACGGCCGCCTCGGCCAACGAGCAGAAGATCTCCCCGTTCAACAGCTCGTCCCTGAGCTTGCCGTTGAAGCTCTCGTTGTAGCCGTTCTCCCACGGGCTGCCCGGCTCGATAAAGAGCGTCTCGACGCCCACGCGCCCCAACCACCGCCGCACGAGCTTCGCGGTGAACTCCGGTCCGTTGTCCGACCTCAGATACTCGGGAGGCCCGTGTCGGACGAACAGATCGGCCAGCACCTCGAGCACGTCGTGGGCTCGGATCTTGCGAGCCACCACGATCGCCAGGCACTCCCTCGTGTGCTCGTCCAGCACTGTCAGCAGCTTCAGCGCACGCCCGTCGTGCGTCCTCGAGGCCACGAAATCGTACGACCAGACGTGGCCCCGATACAGCGGCCTCAGCCGGATGCACGATCCGTCGTTGAGCCACAGCCGACCTCGCTTCGGCTGCCGCTCCGGCACCTTCAGCCCCTCCTGCCTCCAGATCCGCTCCACCCGCTTGTGGTTCACCCCCCAGCCCTCGATGCGGAGCATGTCCGTGACGCGTCGGTAGCCGTAGCGGCCGAATCGACTCGCGAGTCGCACGATATCACCTCGGAGCGCCCCCTCGTCACTCGCCACTTTCCTCGCCCGGCGCTGGGTCGTGCGTGGCTGCCCGAGCACCCGGCACGCTCTCCTCTCCGACGCCCCGAGCTGCTGACGTACACGCACCACACAACGTCGTCGGCGCTCGGGGCTCAGAAGTTTCCCTCGGCCGCTTCCTCCAGAATCAGCTTGTCCAGTGTCAAGTCCGCCACTGCTCGCTTCAGGCGCCCGTTCTCGCGCTCGAGCTCCTTCAGGCGCCGTGCCTGGCTCACCTTCATCCCGCCGTACTCCCGCCTCCACCGGTAGTACGTCTGCTCGGTGATGCCGAGCTCCCGGCTCATCAGCTTCACGGATTTGCCGCGGGCCAGACCCACCTCTGCCTCCCGCAGTGCAGTGATGATCTGCTCCGGAGTGTGTCGCTTCCTTCCCATCCTGACCTCCTCGTTGAAAAGCTTCAGACCAGGTCGATCCTAACATTGCACCTGGTCTCGTTTCAGGGGGTCAGGTCAGTTTATTGAAGGGACTGCGATGTACTGGGAGGGTGGTGTATTCACCGGCAACGGCTCGCTCAGAGTCTCGCCACTCCCTTACTGCACCAATCTCTTCCACCGGTATGATCAGGAAGCCCTTCTCATCCCCCTCGTGCAGCTGCTCCGTCTCAGGGAGCTGCCTTTCTTGCTGATAACGAACGAGCATACTCGCAGTCTTGCATGCTGTTCAACTATCTGGAGACACATGAGCCAGGCGTTTTGTATGCCCTGATCTACCGAATCAACTCAGGTCAGATCGTCTCCAACGACCAGCTCATCACGGCGCTGCTTGATCTGACAGGGAAATCGACCAGCGAGCTTGAGGAAGCCTACCAATCCTATGCGTGGTCGATGAGATGACCTCCGAACGGGGGGAATCGGGGGGAGCTAGGCCTAGACTCCCCCCGGGGTCTCTACGCCCCGTAGCGGAGCTTGGCCACCGCGCCGCGGGTGGCGAGCTGGCCCCTGGCATAGCGGCCGGGCATCGAGGGGGATTGCCATCGGCCGGCGGTCTGCATCTCGACAATCGAGGCACCGGCGGCGGCCAGGGACTGCGCCCCTCCGACCCGTAGCGAGTGGCCGGACACGCGTCCCTCGACCCCGGCCTCGGCGGCGCGTCGCGGGACGATGGCCCGAATGGACACGGTGCTGAGCCGCCCGCGGGGCCTGCCGGCCTTGTCGAGGCGCTGGAACATCGGCCCGCCGGCGATCCCGGCGGCGGAGAGCCACGCCCGGACCCGTGCCACCGTTGGTTCTCCGATGTACTGGACCCCGCCCTTGCCCTCCTGGTCGGTCTTCGAGCGGCGGACCGTCAGGGTGTTCGCACCCTCGGCCTCGAGATCGGCGACCTCGAGCGCGGCGGCCTCGGAGACCCGGAGCAGGCCGTCCGACATGACGGCGAGAAGGGCGGCGTCCCTTAGCCCCCGGATGGACCCATCGCTACTTCCGGCCACCGCGGCCGCGGCGTCTGCCTGCTCCCACCGGACGCCCACTACCTGCCCCGGGCCCCGGGCCCGTCCTTCGCGCCGGAACCCGGCCAGCACCCGCCCGGTGGCCGGCCCGACCGGGGACGGCTGGCCCCCGAGCTTCGCGTAGAACCGGACGGCGACGACGACCTGGCCGGCCACGGCCGGGGAATGGCCCGCCTCGAAGCGGGCGGCCAGGTATTCGGCGAGGGTGGCGTCGTCGAGCGGGCGCCCGGCGAGCCCGTCCCGGAGGCGGCGGACCGCACCCTCGTAGGCGCGCCGGGTGTTCGCGCTGACCGAAGCGGCGGCGAGCTCGCGGACTTTCTCCCGGACGGCCGGAAGGTCGCGTCCCACGGTGTGCCTTTCGAGTGCGGATCCCATCATGCCGGGCCCTCCGATTGGTTGTGATAAGTGGAATTATCATAAGTAATCGGAGGGGCGGTCGAGGACCGTCAACCGCTTGCTAGAGGTCATCGACATCGAGCCCCGCGAGGCGCGTGACCCGCTCGGAGATCAGAATTGTACACGAGCGAGTTGTATACGCGTGTCCGGACACGCGCTCCTCGAGGACGTCTGCAGGTGCCCTGCAGGACATCGATCGAGAGCTAAATGACCGGAATATCCCTGGACGGAGTGCCGGGCCATTGTCCAGGGCCTCCTGAACCACGAGACGGCCAAGCACTCGGTGAGCGAGTAGGTCCCCGTCGTTCTCAAGACCCGAGGGGAGGATGACGCAGGCCGTGGAGAGGGCCAGCCAGCCGCGGTCGCACGATAGGCCGCAGCGCCGTGGGCCGGAACGCGGCGGACCGGAGCGGGACTATCGCCCCATCCGCTGAGCGGCTCTGGGTACGCCCAGATCCTGGAGGCGGAAATGGACCTGAAGTAGTGCACCGAGCTTCCGAGTGGCTGGACGCGTTCCCAGGGCGTAGCGCGTCTCCCTAATGGGTATCCTGAAATTTATTGTGGCTGGAATTGGGTGGCACAAAAGTCCGTTCCTGCGCGAGCTGCGGAAGCGCGACGACATCGTGTTGCTGGAGGCGGGAGGTTTTCTGGATCGCAGCGCTATGGCACTAGAGAATCTCGGCGAACACCCGGAGGAAGTTGCCGCCGAGCAACTTCGCTAGGTCCTCCTCGTGAAAGGTCACCTCGCCGCCTCAGTTGGCCGGGCTGACAGTCACACGCAAGAATTCAGAGGTTGCGGGATACCGGAAGCCGTCGTCGACCTCCCGAATAACACCACCCTCGTCCGGACCCGTGTTGGCACCGGATTGGCGAAGGGGTTGGTTTGGCCCGAATCCCGGAGCTTCATTGACCTCGGTCCCCAGGTCCCACAGCAGGATCATTTCTGAGACGTCTCCACTCAGCGGGGCTCCTCCGGGAAACAGATCAAGCCCTGTGTCATCCGGTGCAAAGAAGAGGTCGTTCGACTGAACGTACATGGTGGCGAACGAGAGGCGGTCGCCCTCCATGGCTGTGACCGAGAACGTGTATGCAGCGCCGGGACCCACGGGCCTGGGTCCGTCCGATCCTTCGGGTGTGTGAAACACCCCGGCCGATCGCACGTTGGAATCGGGGCTCATGGCGAGGAAGGCGAAGGTCGCGGCAATGGTACTAGGATTTCCGTCCTCGGCGAGGGCCTCGAGACCCACTCCCAAGTCGGGAAGACCGTCTGCGAAGAGCGGCGTAGTGTGTACGGCGAAGACGCCCGATGCGATGGGACTTGTGATGCCCGTGCGTTCCGCGAGTGCTGCAGCGAGGATATTATTGTGCCCATCCTCGGCCAGAATCTCTAGACCCTCACCTCGATCGGGCTCACTGTCGGTGAAGATGGGGTTGGGCGCCGTGTGGACGACCCAGACCCCTGGAGCAAGTAGTATGCCTGCCGGATGCGGGAACGTTACACCTGCACTCACATTTTCGATGCTTGCCCGGAATGCGTTCGGGCCGGTGGACTCCAGCGTCACAGTTATGACGTCTGCCACCGCTGGAAGATGATCAGCATCCGCTAGCCGCACCAAAGGATTCGTGTCGTCAGGGCCGATATCCGTCCCGACATTCGTCGTCGCTGGAGGCTGGTCGCTACCACCAGGCACCTGATCCATCTCCGTTCCCGCGTCCCACAGCGTTACTTGGTCGGTGATGTCACCGGTGATCGGCTGGCCTTCGGCGTCGAAGAGTTCGATCCCCTCACCATCCGGCGCATAGAAGAAGTCATTGGAATGCACGAACATCGTCGCAAATGAGAGCTGGGATCCCGGCGACGCTCGGAAATCGAACTCGTACGCCGCTCCGGGAAGTAGCGGTCCGGGAGCGCTAGCACCCGCGCTTGATTTACTCTTTCAGAGCCGACGTCTCCCCACGATCGCCAGCAAGTAATCGTGTACCAGTGTGTACACCTGTCTGTCTAGGAGGCCACTGTGGGCGAACCGCATGAATCGAAGCTGACCGGACAAACGAAGACCGCGGCGGTCACCGAAGCCATTCGCAATCATCTAGAACGACTTCGACGAGAACGGTCTGGACGAACGCTGTCCGACGAGCTCGACGAGCTCGGCCGCCGGTGCGCGAAGCTTCCGGTGCATGATGGGCGGCCCGCTGAAGAGATTCTCGGGTACGACGAGAGTGGCCTTCCCCGCTGATGGTCATCGACACATCGGCCTTCCTCGCGATTCTGCAAGACGAGCCGGAGCGCGCCTCGTTCACCAAGGCGATTGAGGCGGCGGCTGTGCGCCGGACGTCGGCGGCCACCGCGGAGGCGGCCCCCGAACTCAAACGCATGGCGGGAGGGTCGGCAGTGGGGCGGAAGCTGGAGAAGCCGGTGTGCCACTACTCGCTGAACTGGGCTCCGGACGAGACGCCGGACCGGCGGGAGATGAGCCGGGCCGTGGACGAGAGCCTGAAGGCGCTGGGGCTGGAGAAGCACCAGGCGCTGATCGTGGCACCCGTCCACTTCGCAGCCGGTGCGCGTCAGACCGCCGCCCCGTGGGCCGGAGCGAGAGCGCGGCGGAGGGTTCGAGCGATGACGAAGCCTTACGGGAGCTCTCTCCCCCCCGCTCTGTGGGCAATCAACGAGGAGGCCGGCCCGTCGCGGCCGAGCTCGAGGACCTCGAGCCGGATCCGAAGAGCTAGATCCCCCCCGGCTGCGCGGCACCATCACGTCGATCTGACCCAAGCTCGTGAGCAGGCGCCGCTGCCGTTCCTGTGAAAATTCCGCCGCTGGGAGGCCCCCACGTGCCTCCAGAGGAGCCACGAGAGGCCTTGGATGTCCTCGAAGCGCGGGGGAGGGGTCCCCCCCAGACGGCCCAGGACGTCCAGGAGGGCCGATGGACGAGCCCTCAGAGCCCCGGAGCGCGGCGATCTCGGCCGCGCCCGACCCCGTAGGATCCCGTCAATCCGTCCCGAGAGGTCCCAGCGGCCCCGGGAGGGCCGAGACGAGTCCCTCAGAGCCCGTCAGCGCGGCGATCGCCGGCGCTGACGGGCCATACCATACCCCGGGAAGCTCATCCTCCAGGACGGATTGGAGCCTCTCCGGGCTCGCGACCGGGTCGCGACGTTCCGGCCGATGGAAAGCCGGACCGGCAGGCCGCTAGTTCAGGTGCCGCACCTGCAATGGTTCGAAGCGTTCGAAGTCGCGGTCGTTCGTAAGAATGGTGCCGATGCCGTGCTCTCGGCAGAGCGCGGGAATCTGCGCGTCGAACATCAGGTTGCCGCGCGAATCTGCCTGGCGAGCGGACCGCGATGAGAAGTTCGAGGAATTCCGGACCCGGTTGGACAACCTCGCAGCTCGGAGCGTCGGCGATGCTCTCGATGAACGCGGTCGCCTGTGCCACGGTGGAAGGCGGATTGAACACGCGCCGATGCATCACCACCCGCATGAATTCCGTAACGCAGAAGACCGGGAGAGCCCAGCGCTCTGCCCCCTCGGCCAGAGCGACGAGCCGCGAGGCCGCCGCGCCATGCAGTTCGGTCTCGCCACGGTGTGCGTAAATCAGAATGTTGGTGTCAACGGCAATCACGCGCGGTCGATCACGTCATAAAGCGCGTCCCGGTCGGAGATGTCGACATTGGGTGGCCCGTCCCCGGTCACGGTCTCCAACCGCAACCGGAAGGCCGGTTTCCTGCTACCCGCGTCCGTCAGTCGTGCACGCAGCGCGTCCTCGACGAATCTCGTGAGCGTGATCCCGTCCCGTGCCGCCCGCCCCTTAGCCGAGCGCAGAACCTGATCGTTCAGATTGAGCGTGGTTTTCATGGCAAAGCCCGCTAACACCGTTGCGTATGGCTCAACCATATCACTTAGGGGACATGCATGGAAAGCCGTTCATGCCGTCATGCGCCGCGCGCGGCGCTATCTTCGTGTCCGATAATTACACATAACGGACACCGACACCCCCGCCCGGAGCGGATACCGATGAGCCCGAACGTCCCGACCACCCGCGAAGCCCGCGAACTGCCGGCCATCGAGGCGGCCATGGAGCCCCATGTGGAACGCATCCGGGCCGCCGCCGCCGATGCCTTCGCCCCGAACACCCGGCGCGCCTACCGGACCGCATGGGCGGCGGTCGCCCGGTGGGCCGATGGCGAAGGGTTCCAGGCCCTCCCGGCCGCGCCCGCCGCCGTCGCCGCCTACCTCGCGGCCCGCTCCGAAGCGGGGCGCTCCCTCTCTTCGCTCCATCTGGCCCGCCAAGCGATCCGTGCCGCCCACATCGAGGCGGGGGAGACGGACCCGTCCGCCTCCGAAGGCGTCCGGCGCGTCCTCCGGGGCCTCTCGCGTCAGCGGGCGGGCAGGGGAGGCGTCAGGCGGCCGCGCTCACCGCCGAAGCGCTGGCCGCGATCCGCGCCACGGCCGCCGCTCCCCGCGCGGGTCCCACCGGACGGACGGAATCCCCCGAAGCGGCCCGGATCCGGGGAGCCGTGGACATCGCCCTCGCCTCCGTCATGCGGGACGCCATGCTCCGGCGCTCCGAAGCGGCCGCGCTCGAATGGGCCGATCTCGAGCTCCGGCCGGATGGATCGGGACGGCTCACGATCCGTCGCTCGAAGACCGACCAGGAAGGCGAGGGAGCGGTCCAGTACCTCGGGAAGGGGACCGCCGCTGCTCTCCGGGAGATCCGCCCCGAGAACCCGGATCCGGACGCCCGCGTGTTCGGCCTCCGCTCCGGACGCTCCGTGGCCCGCCGCCTCGCCGCCATGGCAAGGGCCGCCGGGCTCGAAGGCGCGTTCTCCGGACACTCCGCCCGCGTCGGGATGGCCCGCGATCTCGTGCCCGCCGGGGCTTCCGTCGTCGCCGTCCAGATCGCGGGTCGGTGGGCTTCCGCCCGGATGCCAGCCCACTACGCTCGGGGCGAGCTGGCCGCACGCGGGGCCGTCGCCCGGTTCTACGGGGAGTGAGGGTCTCCCGGCCCTCGGATCCCCGCCGCAAAGCCGTAGGATCGCCCCTAACGGCCTTCGGGCTGGTGGGCGACCCCCCCCCCCCCCCCTCCCGCGGCGCGGCGAAAGAGGGGACGTCAGGGCGGGTCGTGGACGACACCCGTCATCGCTGGCTGGCTTCGGTCGGGATCGCTCCGATCGCCTGCACGTGTATCGGTAGCCTGTGTCGCATCACCCCGCGCACAAAACCCGGGCGCTCGACAGGTACGACCCCGAGTTCAGGAAGCAGGCCGAAGACCTCTTCGAGCGCGTGAAGGATCGGGTGGGCGAGGAGCGTGCTGTCAGGTTCATGGGCAGCTACTCCATCCGTGCGTACTCCCGGGGCGCCACGACGCCGCTCAGTTTCGTGAAGATCATCATCCGGGAGGACTTCCCTCCGGACACCTACGTCGACGAGGCCGGCGTCTACGTCCTGATCAGGGCCGACGACTGGATGGCCGGCTGGCTCGATCGCGAGCCATGGACCCGGGTCGACTTCGAGCAGACGATCAGAATCATCTCGGTGCTGTTCTACGGGGTTCGACTGGGCGGAAGGTACTTGCGTGTGGGGATGTGTACCTCGGCGTCCCCCTCTGACCCCCGCCACGGCACGACCGAACGCTTACGGTTTCTGGGGCGGTCGGCGCGAGGAGCTGGAGCAGCGGTAGCGGCGGGGTGGCGCGGGCTGGGGAAAGCGCACTTCGAGGAGGTGTGGGCTAATGCCTTAGTGTCGCCGCGCGTAGCGGGCCTTGCAGAAGCCTAGGAAGGCTGCATCCGGACTCTTCAGGGTGGGGCATCCGGACTGACGCCAGAACTCCTTCCAGTCGCCTTCCCAGGTATAGACGTCCTCACCCACCGTGTAGCGTTTCGCGCGCTCATACGTGTCCAACGAGCGGAAGGGGGGGGTCGTCCTGACGGTGGCTCTCCCACCACGCGCCGAGGTTGCGAAACACCACCTGGTCAGCTTCTTCGTCGAACTGCCGTGCATTTTCGGGGGGGGGTGATCTCAAACCACTCAATGCGTCGCCCCAGGGATAGGGGGTTGTTTCTGTCTGTTCGATAAGGCTCCGGGACGGGAGCCTCAAGCGAACCGTCCTGGAGGCCTCCCCCATCCCCTCTCTCTGTCGGGGTCAGGCGCCCGCGACCCGGGCCGACTGTCGGTCGAGAATCGGCACCCCGAGGCCTCCATGTAACCCCCGCCGCGTCCGGGCAGCTGTCGGGCTGTACCGTATTATCTTGCCGGCTCACTCCACGGTCATGGGCCTTCTATCCGATTCCTGTTCGTCGGGGCCGCGATTCGCCTCCGGCTTCCTTCAGATCCCGCCTCACGACGGGCACCCGTGTCCTCGGCTATCCGGTTCGGTGCTACCTCCGTCCGTTGGAGACTCTCACTCCAGACACGGGGCATGCCTGGCAATCGGGATAGGGGAGGACCGGCGATCCCGGTCCTTCCCCTCCCACACCACCAGGCATGCGGGTCCGCACCTGGCGGTTCGGTGAGTTGAGGTCAGTACGGCGTGAGCCGGGGCACACCCAGCTCGTCGAAGTACGCCCCTGGCAAGGCCGTGTGCAGGGCGTGGTGCGCGGCCACGTGCCACCAGCTTCGCGCGAACCGAGCAGCTCGCCAGGCGAGGTTCTCGCTCACACCGCGAGCCCTCAACTCCCGGTACGCTGTCCTTCCCCGTTTCCACTGGCGTAATTGCAACGTACGCAGCCGGCGGTGGATCCATTGGTCCAGGTCTCGGAAAACCCCCGGTGTATCCGCTAAGCCGAAGTATGCCTTCCACCCCAGCACGTAGCGCCGTAGCTCTTCCGCCACCTGTTGCAGGCTCCGCCCGCCACTCCGGCTTGTAATCTGCCGGACTCGCTCCTTGAACTTCGTCAGGGCCTTCTTGCTGACCCGGCGCTTCACGACCTTCCCTGCCGCTACCCAGAAGCTGTAGCCCAGGAACTGTCGATCCCACACTCGCGCCACCGCGCTCTTTTCCTCGTTGACCTGAAGCCGAAGTTTCCCGTACAAGTGCCTCAGCGCCTGCATCACACGTTGTCCTGCCCGCCTCGACCGCACGTATACATTGCAGTCATCGGCGTACCGGACAAACGCGTGTCCGCGTAGCTCCAACTCCTTGTCCACTTCGTCCAGGAGCACGTTCGCCAGCAACGGCGACAACGGTCCGCCCTGAGGCGTCCCCATGTGCCGCTCCATCACCACCCCGTTCGCCATGACTCCGGCTTCCAGGTAGCGACGGAGGATCCGCAGCATCGCCTTATCCTCGATCCGCTTTGCCAGCCGCCCCATCAGCACGTCGTGGTTCACCCGGTCGAAAAACTTCTCCAGGTCCACATCCACCACCCATCGTCTCCCTTCCTGGATGTATTGCTGCGCTTCGCGCACCGCATCGTGTGCTCGGCGCCCAGGCCGGACCCTCTCTGCCAACGTACGTGAGACACAGAGCACGCAAAGAATTAGAGTAGGGCGAAGGCAGAGAAAACGAACATGTTGGGACTGCGAGAGAGAATGGAAGAGAATGGTAGTGCCCCTGGAACCGGGGGGGCCAAGCGAAGCGCGGCAGCTCCTGCGGACCCGGAGGTAGTAGATAGGCCGCTACGCCGGCGGTTCAGTCCGTCGTACAAGCTGCGGATCGTCGAAGAAGCGGACCGGTGCACCGAGCCCGGCGAGGTGGGCCAGCTCCTGCGGCGCGAGGGCCTGTACTCGTCGCACCTGACGACGTGGCGCAAGGCGGCGCATAGCGGGTCGCTGAAGGCCCTGTCGAAGAAACGCGGCCGCAAGCCGGAGCGAAATCCGCTGGATGAGAAGGTACGCAAGCTGGAGCGGCGAAACGCACGGCTCGAGGATGAGCTCAGGAAGGCACACCTGATCATCGACGTGCAGGGAAAAGTTGCGGGGCTGCTGGGGATAAGCCTCGACGACGGGACGAACTCTTGAAGGCGGCCGATGAGCTGGCTAAGCACGTCGGTGTAAAACCGGCGTGCGCGGCCCTCGAGGTCTGCCGATCGACGTTGTACCGTCGTCGAGGCCCATCGACCGGGCAACGGCAGCCCCGCCCGACGCCCGCCCGGGCATTGAGCGAGACGGAACGAGGCGAGGTCTTCGACACGCTGTGCTCGGAGCGGTTCGTGGACCGCTCACCCGCCGAGGTGGTGGCCACGCTGCTCGACGAAGAGGTCTACCTGTGCAGCGAACGCACGATGTATCGTGTTCTGGCCTCCGAGGTGCCGGTTCAGGAACGCCGGGCGCAGCGCACCCATCCCGAGTACAAGAAGCCCGAGTTGATGGCCACGGCGCCGAACCAGGTGTGGTCCTGGGATATCACGCGGCTGCTGGGGCCGAAGAAGTGGAGCTACTACTACCTGTACGTGATCCTGGACATCTACAGCCGCTACGTCGTGGGCTGGATGGTGGCGGACCGGGAGAACTCGGCCCTGGCCGGCCGGTTGATCCAGCAGAGCTGCCTGAAGCATGGCGTCCAGCCCCGGGTCCTGACCCTGCACTCGGATCGGGGAGCTCCAATGACGAGCCAATGCACCGCTCAACTTCTCGCCGACCTCGGCGTGACCCGCTCGTTGAGCCGGCCTCAGGTGTCGGATGACAACCCGTTTTCCGAGGCTCAGTTCAAGACCTTGAAGTACCATCCCTCGTTTCCCGGACGGTTCGGAGACCAGGGCCAGGCCAAGACCTTCTGTCGATCGTTCTTCCGTTGGTACAATGCCGAGCACAGGCACGGGGGCATCTCGATGCTGACCCCCGAACAAGTGCACTTCGGGCGCGCCGACAACGTTATCGCCCGCAGGACAACCGTGCTCAACACGGCATGGACCACCCATCCCGAACGCTTCGTCAGAGGCGTTCCCAAACCCAAACCGCTCCCGGAGGCCGTCTGGATCAATCCTCCCACCACACCCCTCTCCACACAGGAAATTGCTCTTTAATTAATCCCGTAGAGTGTCCCATTGTCGTTGACAGGTTCCGGGAAGCCGTGGCTGTGCCGACTGAACGTCGGGTCGAACCTCGGTTGCAGCACCTGCAGGATGGCTTGTTGGATGAACCGGTCCAGCACGGTCGGAATCCCCAACTCCCGGACCCCTCCCCCACTCTTCGGTATCTCCTGCCTTCGTACCGGCTTCGGTTGGTAGGTCCCCGCCAGCAACCGCTGTCGGATCTCCCCCCAGTGCCTGCGCAAGTACTCTGGCAGCTCCTCCACGCTCATCCCGTCGATGCCCGGACTGCCCTTATTCTGCCGCACGCGTTTCAACGCTCCTACGAGGTTGGCACGCCCGACCACCTCCTCCATCAGGAGATGCTCGCTTCCTGAGCGCTCGTCTCCATGGGCCACCGTTCCGGCTTCGCCACTCCCCTCTACCTTCGGGGCTTCACCCCTATCCTCCAGCGGGAGCTCCAGTTGCCTGGACTCCTGGCGCATGGCCTTCTCGAGATCCACGGTCGTCACACTCTCCTCTCCGTTCGGCCCTTCGTCCGACAAAGCTGGGTCCAAGCGCATCATGCACTTCGTCGGCCTACTATGGCCTCTGCTGACTTCTCGCTCCGCCGGCAGGCCCAACAGCGCAATGCCGGCGTCGCCCTTTCAGGCGTCAGGCGAGACCTCCCCGGGTAAGAACGATGACCTTCCCCGCACAATCGCCGGATCTACGCCGCTTCCCCTTGGTCGCAGGAGCTTCGCGGTCAGTGGTCCGCTCGCCCCGGTCCGCAGCGCCTCGTATCCGGTTCCTGTTCGTCGACTCACGGGTTCGTTGCACGCTTCGTTCAGCGTACGCCTCACGACGAACGCCTTGCGCTTCCCTTCGGTCCCTGCGACCAGGTTCCGGGAGGACTTTCACCTCCAAGTCATCGCCCATGCCGGGCCCACCACAAAAGAAAGGGCCCGGCCTTTCGGCCGGACCCTTCCAGTCCCACAGGGTGACTTCTACGGCAAGTACCTACTTAGATACGGTTAGAGGGACTCCCCTATGCAGTGCCACGCCGTCGGAATTCACAGCGAAGGCAATGATGTGACCACTCTAGTGTAGCTCCTGTCCTCCCCCTCCCACAGCTGCCAGGAACTCGGCCCTGCTCACGTCGACCTCCCAGGCGAATTCGCGCATGGCAACCACACCACCTACTGCAGCGATGTCTTTTGCAGCGTGAGCATCCGCCGAACCGATGAACACGGAGTGCTTCAAGCCCAGCGCCATAGGGGACCGGGGGCACTCTGTCACCCCCCCCATCGGCGGCACATTTCTCTCTTAGTGCAAAACCCTAGCGTAGAAGTCCACGCGCGACACCGGGCTATTCTCAAGCCCCTCCATGCCGCTCGTACCGACAATGTCTGGGGCGACTCGGCGCTATCGCCGCGCTTTCGTACCCAACAGTTCCTGTGATCTTTGCCCTGAGCTCGATCACATCGTCTTCTACTGAGGCCGTCGCCTCGAAGGTCTGGAAGACCTCGTCGTAGGCGAAGGCATCGTCCTCGTCCTGCTCAGCAAAAGTAAAGGTACCGTGGTAGCGCTACCGATAAGGAGACCCTTGTTGAGAAGAGCCGTAGTCAAGGGGGGGTTAAATCTCATCGCAAGGCCGGTCCCTTTACTGTCATTTCCACCATGGTCAGTGGCGACAATCCCTATCGATTGGAGTGGCGTAATAACCCCATCAGCTGCCTGCAGGCCTCGGAAGGTCAGCACCTTGGGTGATTCAAGTTTACTTTGCGACAGGTCGCCGTCGACGTTATAGGCATCGACTTCCACACCACCCTCCCTCGGCAGTAAGAGGCCACCATTCGTGATGGCCTGGCCACCAATGGTTACGTCATCCGTGAGCGCCATCCCACCAAATCTCGCCTCCGTCCAGTAATTCTTGATCGAGAGGTTGTCCGTCAACGTCACGGTGAGAGAGTAGGAGCCGTCGGCGTAGCCGCCAATGATCACACCAGCATTCGGGGGTTCGGGGTCGTTGGCTGCCGTTCTCACGGCCTCCACAGACCGATTTCCGGCCATGTCCTGTGCCACCGCCGTGAAGGTGTAGTAGCCAACCGTCTCGGCAGTATTGAGGCCCGATGTCGTAGCTAGAGGACGGTTGAATGTACCCTCACCAAGAAGCGGAGCGAGCTCGCACACTCCTGACACGGACTCCGCTCCAGCCGCGCCCCCCACGGCTTTGTCGTTGCCGCAGATCATCTTGCCACCCGCATCTCGGACTTCGATCTTCGCAAGCACCTCATCAGAGTGGAGACCAGACTTGCCCGTGGGCCCGCCTACGTCCGCCACCTGCACCTGGAACTCTATCAGCTCAGAGTCATTTTCCTTCGGACTAGCGGTCGAGAATTCGATCGTCGGCTTTTGGGTATCCAGGCCGCCTCGGAGCCCTGCGGGGACTGGGGGGAGGTCGTCTTCTGCTACCTCTTCTGTTAATGCCAAAGCGTAGGCTGTGTAGGCTATCTTGTAGGCGTCTGCCTTCCCACAGTCTTCCCCGTCCGACGGAAGGTCAGACTCGTTTCCGAGGAGGTCCACGGCGGTAGCCACGACGCAGATGGCATCGATCTTCGACCCCGCAGCGATCACCTCCGGCGCCAACACCGTAGCCAAGGGATCTACTACCGCGGTCGCGCCATCTACAATTGATGGAGTCGTTGTGGAGGCTCTCAGCAGAGGTGTATACCCTCCGACACCACCGCCGGCACTGCCGTAATGGAGCCACCCATCCTTATTGCTGGTCTTGTTGAACTTGCCCAAGAAGTCCACGGACAGGTTGACCCAACCTTTCTCACGCCCGTTGGGGTTGGCGTTGAAGTACGGTGCGTCCGGGCCTTCATAGTCCAGGTAAAGCGGGAACACGTCATCGTTCAGAATATCTACCTCTGCATCCGCAATGACGAATCTAGCGGAGTCTCCGGCCGGGTCAGTAACGACTCCATCAATTTCAGTCGCAGCCGTGTTGCTTGTTTCACTGCATTCCGGAGTAAACGTGACTGAAGTTTCGGAAGTTTTGGTGGCAGCATCGGCGCCACAGAATGTGAGAAGCGTCACCGAAGCAGCGCTGCCCCCCGAGTACAGAACCGGCAGAGCGGTTATCTCAAGCGCGGCCTTCGGGCCACCGTACCACCTCCGGCCCGTCGTCGAGTTCATCGCGCCTTCACCGAGACCACTCACGGTCACGTGCACGCCGTTGTCATTGCCGAATTCGCGAGCATGGGAAAGAGACTCGATGGGCTCGTCACTACTCGCAACCATGAGCTCTGCCGAGATCGTGCGCTCACCGTTCATGTAGGTCGGCTCACCTGTGACCGTATTGTAGTCGGCCGAATTAAACGACAGGACGAAGGGGTGTACGGCCTGCTGCGCCGCCCGTTCGCCCTCCTCGCCCTCCGGGGCCGCCGCCACCACCGAGGCACCGCCAGAAGACAGGCTTCCGGCCACCACCCCGTCCACGAGCACGGACAACTGCGTGAGCATCTGGTCGCCAAGCTCGACACTGAGCGTGACGCTTACCCTGCGGCTCAGGACCTCGTCGTCCTCGTCAGTGTCACTGTCACTGTCCTTGATCGAGGCAATGAGCAGGAAGGCACGCTCAGCCATGTCCTCGGTTATCGTGAGCGCAGCGGCCGTGTTGACGGTCGCGCCACCCTTCGTCACGACGGCGGTAATCGTCACTACGCCTGCCGCGGCAGCCGTTGCCGCGCAGCCCACTGGGGTGAGAGTCACTTTCGCCTTGCTCTCATCCGACGAGGCACAGGTCCAGCTAGCCGCCTCGCCCGCCACCCCACCCGAGACGCTGACGGCGAAGACAACGGTACCTCCCACCCCGACCGTTTGTGAAGCAGGAGACATCGTGACCACGACCGACGGCGGCGGCGGCGTCGGCGGCGTCGGCGGCGTCGGCACCGTCACCGTCACCGTCGGCGCGACCGGCGCGGCATCGTCATCGCAACCGACCACGCCTATGGTGAGCGCAAGTAGTGCGACACCTGCGAATCGAACAAACTTCTTCATGGCCCTTACTCCGTTCTAGATGAAACATGCGCTCGACACGAGATGTAAAATGCGCTCGACCCTCTTTCTTTTCAAGAGTCCGTGACGGCACAGACTACCGCCAACACCCGGAAGTGCGCAAGAGGCGAGGGGGAGCGGGAAGCCAGCCGCCAGGGTCGGAGGCTTTTTTCGGGAACACCTTTCGCCATGCGACGGGGCCGGGCAGCTCGGCCCATTTCACGCCGGATCCCCTCTCTTCATGCCATAAAACCTGTTTCCGTTCATGCCATGAAACTGACCTGACCCCCTGAAACGAGACCAGGTGCAATGTTAGGATCGACCTGGTCTGAAGCTTTTCAGCGAGGAGGTCAGGATGGGAAGGAAGCGACACACTCCGGAGCAGATCATCACTGCACTGCGGGAGGCAGAGGTGGGTCTGGCCCGCGGCAAATCCGTGAAGCTGATGAGCCGGGAGCTCGGCATCACCGAGCAGACGTACTACCGGTGGAGGCGGGAGTACGGCGGGATGAAGGTGAGCCAGGCACGGCGCCTGAAGGAGCTCGAGCGCGAGAACGGGCGCCTGAAGCGAGCAGTGGCGGACTTGACACTGGACAAGCTGATTCTGGAGGAAGCGGCCAAGGGAAACTTCTGAGCCCCGAGCGCCGACGACGTTGTGTGGTGCGTGTACGTCAGCAGCTCGGGGCGTCGGAGAGGAGAGCGTGCCGGGTGCTCGGGCAGCCACGCACGACCCAGCGCCGGGCGAGGAAAGTGGCGAGTGACGAGGGGGCGCTCCGAGGTGATATCGTGCGACTCGCGAGTCGATTCGGCCGCTACGGCTACCGACGCGTCACGGACATGCTCCGCATCGAGGGCTGGGGGGTGAACCACAAGCGGGTGGAGCGGATCTGGAGGCAGGAGGGGCTGAAGGTGCCGCAGCGGCAGCCGAAGCGAGGTCGGCTGTGGCTCAACGACGGATCGTGCATCCGGCTGAGGCCGCTGTATCGGGGCCACGTCTGGTCGTACGATTTCGTGGCCTCGAGGACGCACGACGGGCGTGCGCTGAAGCTGCTGACAGTGCTGGACGAGCACACGAGGGAGTGCCTGGCGATCGTGGTGGCTCGCAAGATCC
This sequence comes from Longimicrobiales bacterium, assembly GCA_965226625.1. Classification (GTDB taxonomy): domain Bacteria; phylum Gemmatimonadota; class Gemmatimonadetes; order Longimicrobiales; family Gaopeijiaceae; genus UBA1138. The sequence continues at coordinate 1,177,321 of CBDDDK010000002.1, read as the reverse complement.
GAGCCCACGACGTGCTCGAGGTGCTGGCCGATCTGTTCGTCCGACACGGGCCTCCCGAGTATCTGAGGTCGGACAACGGACCGGAGTTCACCGCGAAGCTCGTGCGGCGGTGGTTGGGGCGCGTGGGCGTCGAGACGCTCTTTATCGAGCCGGGCAGCCCGTGGGAGAACGGCTACAACGAGAGCTTCAACGGCAAGCTCAGGGACGAGCTGTTGAACGGGGAGATCTTCTACTCGTTGGCGGAGGCGGCCGTGCTGGTCGAGCAATGGAGGCGCGAGTACAATACCGTCCGACCCCACAGCGCCTGCGGCGGCTTTCCCCCGGCCCCTGAGGCGATTAAGCCGTCGCCCTGGTTCCTGAGGATGCCCGTCCTTCACGGCCCTCCACAGGTGCTGGGACTAACATAGGATGTGGTACCACTCTTGGGGGCAGGTCAGTCAGGTCAGTCTTCTGCTTACGGTTCGTCGGCTTTCACCAACTCCTCTACCTCAACAACCTTCGTCTCCGTGGGTTCCGACCGGGCCGAATTGCGGATGACTTTGCCCAACACTGCCGGCAACTCAATGCCCGCCTGCTCGGCCAGCTCGTGGATCGCCGGCAGCGACCCGATCAAGCTCGACAGAAAATCGGCCGTTCCACCGCCGTGCTTCGATCCACGACCACCGTTCCCCGAATCCCACACAGTGATCTTGTCGATCTTGAGGTTCTGAATCGCCTTCACCTGCTCGGCGACCAAGGTAGGAAGCTGCTCGATCATGAGCAGAGTCGGAGCGATCTGCGGATTCCCGGCGCAGGCCTCGACCAGTCTCTGGTACCCCGCGGCCTTGGCCTCCAACACCTTTTGCGTACCCTCCGCCTCGGCCACGAATTTAGCCAGCATCGCGTCGGCCTCACCGCGCGCCTCGCGCCGCAGTTGCTCCGCAGTCGCCTCGGCCTCGATCTCGACCCGCTTTTTCTCGATCTCCTGAGGCGCCAGTTCGTCTTTGCCCAAGCGGGCGATCTCCTGCTCGCGCTGAGCCCCGAAGATCGCCTCGTCCGCCTGTGCGGCCGCGATCTCAGCCCTGCGCTTCGCCTCGGCCCGCACCTCTGCGAGCTGGGCGTTTGAGTTCGCGATCTCTCCCTGTGACGAGTTCTCGCCCTGAACCGCCGTCGACTCTGCCGCGGCAACCTGCACCCGCTGCTCCTGCTCCGCGTTCTTCTTAGCGGCGATGGTCTCGGCTTCCCGCTCGGCGGTTGCGATCTCGTAGTCGCGCTTCGACTTCACCTCGCCCTCAATCGCGGTCGCCTCCAGCGCAGCCACGCGCACCCGCTGATCGCGCTGGGCATCCTTCTGCCCGGTAGCGCCGTCGCGATCCTGCTGGGCGACCTCCACCTTGGCGCGATTGATCGCCTCCGCCGCCGCACGTTTCCCGATGGCTTCGATGTAGCCACTCTCGTCGGTGATGTCACGGACGTTCACGTTGATCAGCGCGAGCCCCACCTTGTTGATCTCCTCGGCTACGTTCGTGTTGATGAGATTCATGAACTTCTCGCGGTCCTTGTTAATCTCTTCGATCGACAGGGTCGCAATGACCAGCCGCAACTGACCCAGAATGATGTCCTGGGCTTGCTCGCGAATCTGGTTCTCATCCAGGTGCAGTAGTCTTTCCGCTGCTGAGTTCATGAGCACCGGGTCGGTGGAAATGCCCACCGTGAACGTCGAGGGAACGTTCACCCGGATGTTGTTGAGCGACAGCGCTCCTTCCAGGGGGATATCGATGACCAGCGGCTCGAGAGGCAAGAACGCGTAGTCCTGCAACAGCGGGATTATGAACTTGCTGCCGCCGTGGAGGCACTGTGCCGCCTGTGCGCCCGCGACCCTCCCATAGATGACCAGGATCCTGTTGGAAGGACAGCGCTTGTATTGCTTCACCAAGAACGAGATGCCGAAGAAGAGGATAAGCAGACCCCCACCTATCAAGCCGAGCCACACCCTCGAATCGCCCTCGAACGCGCCCACTTGGAGGAGTGCCACCGTGGCGAACAGGAACATCGTGTTATCCCCCTCTGGAGTTCATGCCTTCGTTACTGTTACTGAGTTGTCCTCATTTATGCTCACGACGCGGACCTTCTCGCTCCGGGGCAGTGCCTCGCCCTCCGTGATCGCTTTGTAGAACCGTTGGCGGTCGTCGATCAGGACACGCACGCGCCCCTTCCCGAGACCCTTGGCGGGGATCTTCGCGTACACCGTGCCCTCCGCCTCCAGGGTCTGGTATATGGGCACGTTGCCGCTGCTCTGGAGGCCATACATGGCCGTGAGCAATTTCGCGAGGAACCAAACCATGCCCGTTCCACACGCCACCGCGAAGACGACGCTGATCGTGCCCCCCCAGCCTCCGCCGCGGAACGCACCCAGCCCTCCCCAGCCAAAGCCCATCAGAAAAGCAGCGATCGCCTGGACGGACAGGACCTTGAAGGCGTACGAGGACTCGCCGGTATCTACGTCGATATCGGCTCCCGCATCGAGATCTACATCGACATCGAAGTCCACATCGACGTCCACGCCCGTATCGGCACCCCCGACGAGCATGAGGAGCGTACGCAAGGAGAAGAACACGGTGCCGGCAATCGCTGGCACGGTGAACCAGATGGCGACGGGACCGAAGAACAGCTCCTGCATACGGCTTCCATCTCGGGGGGTGGCGGTTACTGGAGGATACGCGGAGGCCGTGATCCGCCTTCAGAGCATCACATTAGTCGCCCCCCGAGGGAGCCGCAACCAACGCTGGGCTGCCTTGCCGCCTCTCTCAGTTCACGCGGGATCCCAACGGGGCTTCAAGGCCGAACGCAGTGTGATGCGGCGAGCCTGTCCGAGGGGACTGTGATCTGACCCCCTAAAACGAGACAAGTCCAGTTTTAGAATTCTGGACGGGTCGAGACCGGGAGGAGGTCGAGATGGCAGCGCCAAAGAAGCTGAGCGCGGGACAAATCATCAACCAACTGTGCAGGGCGGAAGTGGCCCTGGCGAACGGGAAGAGGGTCAAGCAAGTGTGCTGGGAGCTGGGGGTGAGCGAGCAAACGTACTACCGGTGGCGCAAAGAGTACGGGGGAATGAAGGTGAGCCAGGCGAAGCGGCTCAAGGCGCTCGAGAAGCAAAACCAGCGACTGAAGCAGGCGGTGGCGGATCTGACGGTGGACAAGCTGATCCTGGAGGAAGCGACCAAGGGAAACTTCTGAGCCCCGAGCGCCGACGCAGGTGCGTGATGCATGTACGTCAGCGACTCGGGGCGAGTGAACGTCACGCGTGTCACGTACTGGGTCAGCCGCGCTCGACGCAGCGCCGGGTGAAGAAGCTACCTGGCGACGAGGAGGCGCTACGCACGGACGTGATACGGTTGGCGAGCCGGTTCGGCAGGTACGGGTATCGCCAGATCACGAACCTGCTGCGTATCGAGGGCTGGGAGGTGAACCACAAGCGTGTGGAGCGTATCTGGAGGCAGGAGGGGCTGAAAGTGCTCAGACGGCAACCGAAACGGGGTCGGTTGTGGCTCAACGATGGCTCGTGCATCCGGCTCAGGCCACTGCACAAGAATCACGTATGGGCGTACGACTTCGTGTCCGACCGGACCCACGACGGACGGCCACTGAAGATGCTGACGGTCCTGGACGAGTACAGCCGCGAGTGCCTGGCGATCGTGGTGGCCCGTAGGCTTCAGTCGGACGATGTCCTGCAGACGCTGAGCGAGTTGTTCGTTGAGCATGGCCCACCGGCGAACCTGCGCTCCGACAACGGTCCGGAGTTCACGGCCCGAGTGGTTCGGCAGTGGCTTGGAGGGTTGGGTGTGAAGACGCTATTCATCGCACCCGGCAGCCCCTGGGAAAACGGCTACAATGAGAGCTTCAACGGCACGTTCAGGCAGGAGCTGTTGAGGCGCGAGATCTTCTATTCGCTGCAGGAGGCGAAGGTGCTGATCGAGCAGTGGCGCCGTGAATACAACACCGTCCGACCCCACAGCTCTCTGGGCTATCTACCCCCCGCTTCTGAAGCCATTCGGCCCGACCCGAAGCTGCTCAACCTACCCTTGCTACTCGGACCTCGCCCCAGGCAAAATGAGGCGGTTGGACTAACACTCTAGGTGGTGCCACTCTTGGGGGTAGGTCAGGCCAGCCCAGGTTCGTTCAGAATCAGGAGGGCGGTCCAACTGGTGGGAGGTCCTACACCGCCTCGAATTGTTCGTACTCTGCTTCCGGAAGCTCAGGAGCCATGCCGGGTCCACACGACCCCAATCAGTCTGGGAATCCCCACCAGGAGGAGATACGGGATCAGGCCATAGAGCAGGACCCCCGGAGGGCCGAATAGCCCCCCCACGAGGCTCCCGGCGACCGCCACGGGGGTGGCCAGGAACGTCGCGCCCAGCAGCAGCGTGCGGAACCGACCGGTCGTGCCGTGGAGAAGGCGTTCCACCACCCAGCCAATGACCCAGCCCGTGACGAAGAACAGACCCAGCCCGATCCACATCAGCGGATTCACCAACTGCAGCAGGGCCGTGCTGTCTCCAAAGCGGTAGAGCGCGAGGAGGGTTTGCAGGGCCACCATGCCCGCCCCGCATCGCACTGGGATCCCCCAGGCGCGCCATCGGGCGCTCAAATCGTTCGCGTTGGAAGTCATGCTCGTACAGCGCTCCTTTCAGCCGCCACCGCTTCCCACTGTCCGGGTCGTGGGCGGTCACGTAGTTCTTCCTCATCGTCGGTCTTGTCATACACGAACACGAGAAGCGAGTAGCCGAGCCCGTAGATCTTCTGACGGGCCGATTTGTATGGGCAAGAGGATTGGGGCTGCTTGTGGCTCGTCACCTTCAAGTCCACACCGAGCCCAGGGAAGTCGATGCCCTTGGCAGAGCTGCCCCCCTGGTAGATGTAACCGTGGTGAAGGGCGGCCTGGAGCTTGTGCTCTAGGTACGTGCCCACAGCCTTTCCATCGGTCACACCGAAGAGAGAGGGTTCGCCGTGCGTTGACTCCATCTCGGAGAACTCCCGGGCCTCGTCGCAGAGCAGCTCTGTGGTCAGTTCACGTTTAGCCAACAACGCCTCCAGGCTTTCGTTTTGGGGCTTATACGGTGAACGCACCGCCAATCTTTCTCGCCTCTTAAGTATATCGGCACAGCTTGTACGCTGCTTGTAGTCTACTTTTTCAGGGTTATCAAACTTTCCCTTTCCGACCTCAAAGCTGAGCACTCGCTAGCGCACGGAGAGTGACGTGACCCCCTGAAACGAGACCAAAGTTGATGTTAGGATGCGGCTTTGGTCGCAGCTATCAGGGAGGAGGTCAGAATGAGTAGGAGACGACACACGCCGGAGCAGATCATCACGGCATTGAGAGAGGCGGAGGTGGGTCTGGCGAACGGCAAAACGGTGGCGATGGTGAGCCGGGAGTTGGGGATCAGCGAGCAGACGTACTACCGGTGGAGGCAGGAGTTCGGGGGGATGAAGGTGGATCAAGCTCGACGCTTCAAGGAGCTGGAGAAGGAGAACGCACGGCTAAAGCGAGCGGTGGCGAACCTGACGGTGGACAAGCTGATCCTGGAGGAAGCGACCAAGGGAAACTTCTGAGCCCCGAGCGCCGACGCAGGTGCGTGATGCATGTACGTCAGCGACTCGGGGCGAGTGAACGTCACGCGTGTCACGTACTGGGTCAGCCGCGCTCGACGCAGCGCCGGGTGAAGAAGCTACCTGGCGACGAGGAGGCGCTACGCACGGACGTGATACGGTTGGCGAGCCGGTTCGGCAGGTACGGGTATCGCCAGATCACGAACCTGCTGCGTATCGAGGGCTGGGAGGTGAACCACAAGCGTGTGGAGCGTATCTGGAGGCAGGAGGGGCTGAAAGTGCCCAGACGGCAACCGAAACGGGGTCGGTTGTGGCTCAACGATGGCTCGTGCATCCGGCTCAGGCCACTGCACAAGAATCACGTGTGGTCCTACGACTTCGTAAGCACGAGGACCCATGACGGCCGTGCGCTGAAGCTTCTGACCGTGCTCGACGAGTACACGCGGCAGTGTCTGGCGATCAAGGTCGGTCGAAAGACTCGAGCTCACGACGTTCTCGAGGTGCTCACCGATCTCTTCGCTCGGCACGGTCCGCCCGAGCATCTGCGCTCGGACAACGGGCCAGAGTTCACGGCGAAACTGGTGCGGAGATGGCTGGCCAGGCTGCGGGTCCAGACCCTCTACATCGCGCCGGGCAGTCCGTGGGAGAACGGCTACAACGAGAGCTTCAACGGCAAACTGAGAGACGAGTTCTTGAACGGAGAGATCTTCTACACACTGCCCGAGGCAACGGTACTCGTCGAGCAGTGGAGGCGGCTGTACAATACCGTCCGACCCCATCGTGCCCACGGCGGACTACCCCCCGCCCCAGAGACGATAAAACCATCGCCCTGGTTCCTCAGGATGCCCCAACTCCAGGGACCACCGATGGCTCGGGGTCTAACATAGGAAGTGGTACCGCAACTGGGGGCACCTCATCTCTTCGGGGGTGAAGGGCTCGACTGCGCAGGAGGCGAGTGTAGGATCTTGGAGAGGTCGGTGTGCTTGCGCATCCGGTAGCTGCTGCCGCGGATGTTGACGATATGGCAGTGATGCAGCAGGCGATCGATGAGCGCAGCGGCCATGACCTCGTCGCCCAAGATCTGGCCCCACTCCTCGAAGCCTTTATTGGAGGTCAGCACAGTGGATGCGCGCTCATAGCGCCGGTTGATGAGTTGGAAGAAGAGCATGGCGCCGGTCTGGCTGACCGGCAGGTAGCCGATCTCGTCGATGACCAGGAGCGAAGGATAGGTGAGGATCTTGAGGCGGCGTCCCAGCTGGCCGGTGGTCTTGGCTTCTTCGAGCGAGGTGATGAGGTCGGCCAGAGCGCCGTAGTAGACTCTGCGCCCGCTCTGAGCCGCGGCAATGGCGAGGCTGATCGCGAGATGCGTCTTGCCGACGCCCGGAGGGCCGAGGAAGATCACGTTCTCCTTACGCTCCAAGAAGCCGAGCTCGTGGAGACTGTCGATCTGCTCGCGCTTGATCGAGGGCTGGAAGCTGAAGTCGAAGTCGTCGAGGGTCTTGATGCCTGGTAACCGGCTCGAGCGCATCGCAGCCTGAAGGCGGCGGTTGTTGCGCAGCGTGATCTGGGCACCGAGGAGTTGCTCGATGGCCTCCGAGGCCGTCACGCCTCCGCCATCGACCCCGGTGAGGACGTCGTCGATGGCCTCCAGCGCACCGGGCATCTTGAGATCGGCGAGCTGGGCTCGGATCCGGTCACGGCGAGAGCGAGCGGCAGCCTTCATCGGTCCCCTCCCGCGATCTGGGCATAGGCCGTGAGGGGACGTCGCTCGACGTGGATGGCCGGCAAGGACGTCGTGCCGGGTGAGGAGCGATCCGGAGGCAGGACGAGGGGGTGATACGGGCGAGTCGCCAAGGGCTCGAGGAGCAGTCGTTCACGCTCGAAGCGATCGAGGGGCCGCTCCTTCAGCGTTCCGTGGCTGCGCACATTGGCTTCCGTCTCAAGCCAATGAAGGGCCTGCGCGTTGAGATCGTCGTCCGACGTGAAGGTGCGGCCATAGAAGAAGCTCGAACGCGCACGTAGCTCACCGGTCGCTCGACCTTGCCCTTGGTCTTCGCCCGGTAGGGACGACACGCTCGGACGCGGAAGTCCCAGTGATGCGCAAAGCGTAGGAACTCGGCGTTCTCAGTGACGCGACCTCCGGCCGCTCGCTCATCCTTAGTGACGACCGCCTTCATCTGGTCGAACAGCAGCTCACGAGGCACACCACCAAAGAAGGTGAAGGCCGCCTCCAGGCCCTCGAACACATGCAGCATCGTCTGTCGTGTGAAGAACTGCAGCCACAGCACGCGGGAGAAGCCAAGAACAACCAAAAACGCATACCGCTTGCCCCAAGGCAGCCGAAAATCTGCAAAGTCGACCTGACCCTGGTGGCCGGGTGGCGTCTCGAAACGGACTACGGGCTCCTCGGGCGCTCGAGGCCGGACCTTCCGAACGTACTCCTTCACTTGCGTGTAACCGCCGGCGTATCCGGCCGCCTTGATCTCCTCAAAGAGCCGCACCGCTGTCAGATCCGGGTACTCACCCAGTCGGCTGACGAGGATGTCTCGGTACCGATCAAGCTTGGTGGCAACCGGCGCCCGGGCCGAATAATGCACCCCAGCGGCGCTCAGATCTCGGTCCAGCTCTCCACTGCGGATCCAGCGATAAATCGTCTGACGGCTGATGCCGAACCGTTCGGCCAGCTCCGTCTTCGTCATGCCCTGCTCTAGGTAGTGTCTCAGCAACACGCGCCGCTCCCATCCGATCACGGACACCTCCGCTTCTTCAAGTGGAGGTGCCAAGGTGGCCGATAGGACGTAAGAGCAGCTACTCGGTCATCGGCAGCCTACCCTCCACGTCCGGTTCTCGGACGCCGAGCTGTAACCTTTTCGTCCGCCACAAATGGGAAATTTTCACCCGCCGCTAACAGTTGTCCTGGATGCTCGCGCGGTTCGCCGAGTCCTGGACCCTGAACCGGCCCCGCCCGTACCGCTCGAAGGTCGGGCCCAGGAAGGCCAGCACCGGTACGCCTCCAGCCGGTAGGGCCGCCCCGGGGAACCGTCTCCGGTTGATCTCTCTCGCGCCGGTTCGGCGAAGCTAGGAGCCCTCGATCGGAGCCAAGGCCGGTCGGGGGTTTCGCCTTTCGGAGCGCCTCGCTTCGCCCCTCCCGGCCCTCGAGCCTCCGGACGGCCTTCCCACACGCCCCCTCATGCCCACCGGCCTTACGGCCAATCGGGTGGGCCAGGGGCCAAGCATTCCGCGTATGCGCTTTCTGATACTAGCGGCCGCGTTAGCCTGCACCGCCTCGCCCGCGCTCGGGCAAGTCCGGCAGGAACTCCGTGAACGGGGCAAGCTGGGGAACGTCTCGGCCCAAACCCGCCTCGAACTCATGTACGATCTCGGCTGTGACGGTACCGCAGAACGATGCGGAGGGCCGTGAGCTGAAAGCGGATCCTGATTGGCGCCGGGATCGGATTCGCCGCTGGATTCGGGATCCTCGGTACCTGGAAGCTTCCCGCAAACGCCGAGAATCGGGTCAGTTTTCGGGGGTCGCGCCAGCGGCTCGTCCGTCTAATTCCCTAGGTGTAGGCCCAGGCACGCGCCAGCGGTCTCGAAGCACCGGTCTACGTAGCAGCGCTGGCAGTGAAACTCTTCTCGACCACGGCGGCACCGATAGAATCGCCACAGACGTTCACCGCGGTCCTGAAGCGGTCCAGGAGCCAGTCGACAGACAGAATCAAGCCGATGTATTCCACGGGCAAACCGACCGCATTGAGGACGATCACCATGGTGACCAGGCCGGCTTCCGGAATCCCTGCCGCTCCGATCGCCGCCATTGTCGCCGTCACCGCTATCACCAGCTGGTCTGCGAGCGACAGATCGAAACCGAGAGCCTGCGCGATGAAGATCGCCGCGGCCGCCTCGTACAGGGCGGTCCCGTCCATGTTGATCGTAGCGCCGAGTGGCAACACGAAATCCGCCGACTGTTTGGACACATCTGCGTTCTTGACCGCGCACTTCATCGTGATCGGAAGTGTTGCGCTCGAGCTGGCCGTCGAGAACGCCGTGAGTAGCGCCTCGGACATCCGGTACATGAACCGGAAGGGATTCCTGCGGGTGAACATCCAGTAGATAAGTGGGAGGGTTAGGAGCACATGGGTCCCCAGGCCAGCCAGGACGGTCACAAAGTAGGCCCCGGTCTGGCCCACGACATCGAGGAGAACGCCCTCCAGTTGGGCTTGTCCGAACCGCGCCGTGACGAGACAGAAAATCCCTAGTGGCGCAACCTTCATCAGCAGCAGGACGAAGGACAGCATTGCGTTGTTGATCTGGAGAATCATCTCCGTGAGCGCATGCACCTTGCTGCCCATTGTCGTCAGCATGCCGGCAAAGATTATGGAGAAGAAAATGAGCGGCAGCAGGCTACTCTCGGCGGCTGCGAGAAACAGATTGTCGGTAAACAGCATCAGCGCCAGGTTGCTTAGGATCGAGCCCAAGCCCTCGTCCTCGCGACCTGCCGTGATCTCCTGGCCTTGCGCCGCCATGGTCTCCAGCGTATCCGCATCGATCGCGCCGATGCCCGGTTGGATGACGTTGACCATGATCAGACCCACGATGACCGCCATCACCGTCGTGGTCAGGTAGTAGGCGATCGCAAACCCGCCCGGCCGCCCCAGTTTGCGGATGTCCCCGAGACCGATGATGCTGCTCATCACGCTCGCGACGACCAACGGAACGACCATCATCAGAAGCAGGCGCAGGAAGATCTCGCCGCCCAGTTCAAATTGGACGGCGACCTGCGGAGCCGTAACCGCGAGCCCGACAGCGGCCACGATGGCAATGCCGATATACAGGGTCAGACGGCTTTTCTTACGCTTCGGTACCTGGGCATTGGGTGGTGCGCTGGGTGTGTCCGGCAGACTCATGTGTCTTTCCTTGGCACTTGCCGACCGCTACGAAACGATAGGAAAAGCCCTAAGTGGTGGTGTCTTCTAAGACCTCGGGGCCAATGTATGTGCCGAACCCTGGAGACGCACCGGAGCTTTCGGGCCTTTCCCGCGGGTCAGGTCTGGCTGTAGCTAGAAATGATGCTTCATTCCAAGACTGACTCCCACAAAGGAAAAACCGTCGGTCGACATCGTACCGTCCACGGGCTCACTGCCATCGCGCCGCAGATTCGGCACATGGCTGCGCAACGGATCCCAGACCACGGTATCTGCAAATTCACCCGACCTCATCCAGCGAGCCCTGAGTCCTACCGACACCGTTTCCGACACCGGGTAATCGAATCCAGCGAGAATTTGGTAACTGGTCTGTGTATCCCCCATGGTAGCCTGCGCCGAGCTGGACGTGCCGGCTAGATTGCGCGCGATTTGATCGGCGTTGGGCTGGTCTCGACCCGTGTCTATGGCCACCGGATCCGTGTTTCTGGACCACACGCTCGCGTAGTCTGCATTCGTTCTCCCAATCCCCATACCCAACCCCACGAACGGCGTGAAGCCCCCGGCCACGCCAGGCAGGTCCAGGTACACGTTGCCCATCAGGCTCTTCGATTCGACGAGACCCAACCACTCCTGCGCCAAGAACAGTTCGTCGCTTAGCTTGTCGGCATTGACCCCCTGGGCGGCGAGCACCCCGGACCGCTGGGAGTAGTTGGAGCTCCTCATCACGTACTCTACCTCTGCCCGCACCATGCCGTGCAGCCGGTATCCCATCACAGCGCTCATCGCAACGCCACCGGCTCCATCGAACGGCACACTCCAACTGTCTCCCACGCCACGTGCCGCGTCGGTGCAGCCAGGTACGGACGCATATAGCGGGTTGATGAACTCATCGCAGATGCTGGCGCGATCATTGCTGTCACCCGTCATGGTCACCGCAGACGATAAGAGAGTTCCTAGTTCTGCGCCCACATAGAACCGTCGCTCGCCTTGTGCCAGAGCGGGCGTGGCCATGGGAAAGAGCACGGTACAAGTCACGCTGAGAGAATACAGACAGCGGCTTCGTATCATGATGTTTTAGTCCCCTGACAAGGTTCTGCTGAAAAACGAAAGTGTTGCAGTCCGTCCCTTCTCTCAGACCCTCAACAACACGAGCCATTTGTTCAGATCGCAATTAGTTGGCGGCGAATTCAAGTCCTTAAGGGTGTCGATGTACTGTTGGCCGATCAAGTCCCGGAGCTCCTGTGAACACGACACGGAACAGGACGACTCATGCGACCTTCGTGTTCTTCGAGGACGCGCGTCGCGGTTTCGACGCGTTCCTGGGCCAGCTCTGGCACGGCGCGGATCAGGTGCGTCCGGATGTTAGGGTTCATAATGACCGTAAACATCATGACCCTAATATTGGTATCATAAGGGGTCACGTCGTTATGATTAGCCCGGCCGCGCGAGAGCGTTGCCCGAACAGATGCCCCGTCGCGTGACGACAGCTCGGGCCGATCACCTAAGTAATACGATATGCACGCTGCCTATAAGGTCATAAGGTCATATGACCAGAGGAGGTATTTCATGCGGCTTGTTTTGGCGGGGTTGGTTCTGGGCTCTGCGATCGGCCTGGTCGCATGCGGTGACGACTCGACGGGGCCCGACGAAGACTCACTGACCCGGGAGGAGGCGCTCGCGCTCGTGAAGGCGGCGACGAGCCCGGGATTTGAAGTCATCACCGAGAACTCGGCTCTTGAGGGCGAGATCCTAGACCCTGGGAACCTCATCCAGGAAGAGTTCACTGCGCCCTGCTTGATGGGTGGAACGGTGACTGTGAACAACCTACAGGCCGAGTTCATGGGAGATCCAGACAGCGACGAAGACGTTTCCGTGTCCCTGTCGATGACCATGATACACTCGGACTGCGTGATCACGCCCGAGGATACCGGGCTCGCGCTCACCCTGAACGGCGCGCCCAACCTGGCCATAAGTCTCGCACTGTCCATCATGGGCGACCTTGGGTTCGCCTTGAGCGGCGAGGTGGATGGTACGGTTCGCTGGGCCACGGACGACGGTCGGAGCGGATCCTGCCGGATAGATCTGGACATAGAGGCGGAGATCGGCCCATCCGGGTTCACTTCGACCCTCACCGGGCAGGCATGTGGAGCTCAATTCACAGAGTCAGACGCGGGGATGTTCAGCTTCTGATGAATACGGGGCAAGGACTGTCGCGACCGTGGACGACATCCTGGCTCCCCCTCCGGATCTCTGAGAGCTCTCGCCCGAGTGAAGCGGCCCACGAGCCCATCGGCGATTCGGACCTGGACCGAGATCCGCTCCACGATGTTGCGGGTGACGTGCCGCAAGCGGTTCGATGTCCATGACCGATAGCAAGCGGTTGACGGTCCTCGATTGCTTATGAGTTGACGGTCCTCGATTGCTTATGATTAGTGCCATTACGGGAGCGTCTCACACGGGCCCTGTAGCAGCCTTGTGGGAGCGTAACCGGGCCATAGTCGAGGCCGTATAGCCCAGGGACGGCGGTCCCGGAGGGCCGCAGGACGACCCCCTACTGGGACGACTTCCTGACTCACTCGCCGCTCACCGCCTTCCGGAGCGTCGAAGCGGTGAAGTGCACGCGGGCTTCACCCCTACATGCTTGGCCAGTTCCTGGGTCGCCTTCATGAGTGCGTTCCGTCCTCGAGGCTCAATCCCAGCAGCCCTGCAATTTTTCCCTGGACGTCGATGATCAGGTGCGCCTTGTGGAGCTCCTTCTCGAGGCGAGTGTTCTCGCGCTCCAACTTGCGCACCTTCTCCTCCAGAGGATTCCGTTCGCGCTTACGGCCTCGTTTCTTGGACAGCGCTTTCAGGGACCCGCTACGCGCCGCCTTGCGCCATGTCGTCAGGTGCGACGAGTACAAGCCCTCCCGCCGTAGGAGTCGGCCGACCTCTCCGAACTCCGTGCAGCGGTCCGCTTCTTCGACGGTCCGCTTCTTCGACGATCCGCAGCTTGTACGACGGAGCGAACCGGCGGCGGAGCGGCTTATCCACGACCTCCGGGTCCCGGGACGCTCCGGCGTTACCGAATCCCTGAATGACAACCGAGAGCCCCTGCAGGTCCGGCGAGCCGGGAAGGATGCCGTGGGAAAGCGCTCGTAGGGTGGTAAAGAGCTTTTCCCGGCCGCGGGACCCTCCTATATGCACGGGCTCGCCACACCTGTACCCTACGAAGTTTATGACCTCTCCAGAGTTCAGTGGAGATCGGAAACTCCACGATCGTTAGCTTGTCGGGCCGTTTCAGGAACTCGAAGAGTCCGGGATCGAACTCGGGCAGGTATCGGGCCGCATTGTCGCACTGACGCTGCACAATCGCATACGGATTGAGTTCTTCGGTCCGCTCTGCCCTGGCGGTCGAGCTCGTCGTCATGTCGTGGCTTTCTCGGGGGTTCTGTCGCAGGTTGGCTTTCTCATGCTTTTCGGGGTTCATAAGTATTTGATTCTCCGAAATGGGGCCGGGACATACGTCGCCGCCAGCGCGGACTCCCGCAGCTGCTGACCGCGCGCCGCGCCAAGGATCTGGATGTTACGGAATTCATGCGGGTGGTGACGCATCGGCGCATGTTCAAATGCGCCTTCCACCGTGGCGCGGGCGACCGCGTTCATCGAGGGCATTGGCGACGCTCCGAGCTGCAAGGTTGTCCGGCCGGGTCCGAAATTTCTCGAACTTCTCATTGCGGTCTCCTGCCAGGCGGATTCGCGCGGCAACCTGATGTTCCTGGCGCGCTGCTCTCAGGTTCGCTGGTCCGGGGTCGTGGACTCGGCCAGCACCTTGGCGCCAGGGTGAGGATACCACTAGCCCGTCTGTAGCAGTGGCGCTTGGCGCCATCCGCTGCTGGTCTCATCCATGCGGCCTACGGGAGCTCGAAGAGGAAAGGACGAAGGAACTCGATCGCGCGCGTGTGAGCCCCTTCCCCTATAAGGGCGGTGATGTCATGGCCAGCACCAGCATAGATGTACTTCTCAAAGTCCTGATCTGTCTTTCCCGCCGCATCCATCGCCTCGATCAACCGGTAGGCCTGGCTGACGGCCACGACCGTGTCCTCTGTCCCGTGGTGTAGTTGGACCGGCGGGAGCCGATCCACGAAGTACACTCCGGAACGGCGGACGAGCTCGAGCCGAGCCTCTGCATCGGAGAGAACACCCAGCTTCCAGGGCAAGAGGAGGATCTCATTGAGGTAATCGAGACCGGGGAGATCCCGCAGCTCGCCGTCGAGGGCCTCCTCGAAGATCTCACGTGCATATTCATCGAACAGGTCCGTCGGGCCGAAGAACTCGACAACAGCGTCGATCCTCGGATCGCGCGCAGCCGTCAGGAGACCCACACCGCCCCCCCGGCTGAACCCCACGATGGCCACCCTCTCCTCGTCGAGCTCCGGCGCCTGCTCGAGTGCGACGGAAAGGAGTGAGATGGTATCGTCGACGTCCCGGTCCCAGGGGCTAGGCGGACCTTCGGAAAGGAACACCTGGTCCCCGAGCCGGAGGGGCTCCGACCGATACGACGGTATTACCAAGGCCGCACTCAGACCCTGGAGCTGAAGGATCTGATTCAGCAAGAACGTATCCTCGATCTCCACGCCGCCGTCCCCGCCGTGGGCGTAGAGGATAACGGGAAGCGAGCCGGGTTCCGCGCCCACCGGAGTCACCACGGCCCCGTAATGCCTGAGCCCACCCACGGTGTGAGAAAGGATCCGGACCCTGACGGATCCCAATCCCGCGGGAACCTCAGAGTCCAGTTCAGGGCGAACCCCGCTGACTTCGGGGGTTCGGGTATCCCATTCCTCCTTTACCTGTGTGATCTCATCCGCCGTGGGCGGGGCAAAAAGGGCGTCGAGGTCCGCTCCACCGCTGCCCGCTTCTACGGTGACCTCGAAGGTCTGGGTGGCGCTGAGGCCGCCGGGATCGGTCGCCGTCACCGTGATGGTCGCGCTCCCCGGAGCCTCGCCGATCACCTTGAGATCGCTTCCGGAGACGCTCGCCGTGGCAACGCTTGAGGCGTCCGAGGTGGCCCCATATCTGAGGGCGTCCCCATCGGGATCGGAAAACGCCCCGGAAATGTCTACCGGTGCCTCCGTGTTCTCTACCAAGACCTGGTCCGGAATCGCACCCGACACCGTAGGCGCCCGGTTGGCGCTGTTGACGGTGACCCCGAAGGTCTGGGTGGCGCTGAGGCCGCCGGGATCGGTCGCCGTCCGTGATGGTCTTCCGCTCCCCGGAGCCTCGCCGATCACCTTGAGATCGCTTCCGGAGACGCTCGCCGTGGCAACGCTTGAGGCGTCCGAGGTGGCCCCGTATCTGAGGGCGTCCCCATCGGGATCGGAAAACGCCCCGGAAATGTCTACCGGTGCCTCCGTGTTCTCTACCAAGACCTGGTCCGGAATCGCACCCGACACCGTAGGCGCCCGGTTGGCGCTGTTGACGGTGACCCCGAAGGTCTGGGTGGCGCTGAGGCCGCCGGGATCGGTCGCCGTCACCGTGATGGTCGCGCTCCCCGGAGCCTCGCCGATCACCTTGAGATCGCTTCCGGAGACGCTCGCCGTGGCAACGCTTGAGGCGTCCGAGGCGACCCCGTATCTGAGGGCGTCCCCATCGGGATCGGAAAACGCCCCGGAAATGTCTACCGGTGCCTCCGTGTTCTCTACCAAGACCTGGTCCGGAATCGCACCCGACACCGTAGGCGCCCGGTTGGCGCTGTTGACGGTGACCCCGAAGGTCTGGGTGGCGCTGAGGCCGCCGGGATCGGTCGCCGTCACCGTGATGGTCACGCTCCCCGGAGCCTCGCCGATCACCTTGAGATCGCTTCCGGAGACGCTCGCCGTGGCAACGCTTGAGGCGTCCGAGGTGGCCCCGTATCTGAGGGCGTCCCCATCGGGATCGGAAAACGCCCCGGAAATGTCTACCGTCACCTGTGCTCCCTCCTCCACGCTCTGGCCTGCAATCGTGGTCGACGCTGTCGGCGCCCGGTTCGTGGGCGGTGCGGGAGGGCTGGTGGGCGTCTGACTTCCACCGTCGCCGCACCCGGCGACGAACAAGAGCACTGGAGCAAGCAGTCTCGCACGATGCATAAAGCCTTCCCGACTCAGTGGACAGCGGACCACGATCTCGCACCGCATCGCCTCTGGGGCGATGTCCAAAGCTTTCCAGTAAACGCGACATGGCGCAGGCTACCTTGGGTCGTCCTTGCAAGATGACCCACCCACGAGGGGGAGGAGCCCACGCTATGTCGAAGTCGAAAGTAGCACCGTCGGAGCAGCTGTCGATGGTAATAGACCCGCACCGGCACCTATCGCATTTTGGGGCCGAAGGTCGCGCCTGCCCCGAAGTCCCCGAAGCGCTACGGCCCGATCCCTTCTTCTTGAATCTGCCCAAGCTTAACGGCCCTCACCCCAGGCTTCAGGAGGCCGTTGGACTAACACAGTAGGTGGTACCACTATCGGGGGCCGGTCAGGTTCAGGCGGCAATTCACGTCCGACGCCCATGGCAAACTCCCCCGCTTGAGCGTAAGGAGCTCCCAGGACTCCCCGTCTACGGTGACATCTCGGCTATGAGGATGATGTGCGAGTGCGGTGATTAGGTCTGGGTCCACTTCCCCATCGAAAGGTTCGAGTTCGAGCCTCATTAGACTACTCGGGGTCCCTTCCAGGGTGAGGTAAATCACCACTCGGTCCAGTTCGATGAGGACGGGAACCGTACCATCGCCCAGCTCTGCTGGGGGCTGGTGCCCGCCTGGGCCAAAGACAGCCGGATGAACACACACTGCATCAGTGCCCGGGCAGAGACCGTTCACACCAAGCCATCGTTCAGCGACGCATTCCGCTCACGAAGATGCTTGGTGCCGGCCAACGGGTAGTTCGAGTGGCAACGGACCGGGCGCGGCAAGCAGCCTTTCTTCCTGGCGCTCGCGGATGGATCGCCGCTGTCGTTCGCCGCTCTGTCGGAGCGCTGGAGCAGGGACGGAGAATCCTTGGAGTCCTTCACTATCATCACGACGGCGACCGCGCCGCGGCTTGCCGCTATCGGCAACCGGCGATCATCGACTCCGACCGGTTCGATGACTGGCTCGATCCGACGTCGCCCGTCCCGTGGCTCCTCGAGCTGGTGCGTACACCCTGCGCGGACCCCTACGAGAGGCGCGCTGTCAGCACCAGGGTGAACAGCGTCCAGAAAGGACGATCCGGACATTCTGGCCCCCAGGTCGGAGCTGGAGCTCTGTTGACCGGGGGCGAAAATAGGCGTTACTTGTCAAGATCGACGTAAGCGAAGTCTTCGACATTGTTGACGTCTGCCCCGGCATCGGGCAAGAATCATCTCACCTCTCGCCGATTCTAGAAAGCCTACGGTGATCACCGGTCCCGAGGAGCCTCAGATGTCTCCGAGTCAGCACCAGAGACGGCCTGTCTTTCGAGGCTTGATAATCTGTGCCGCCAGCTCTCTCCTAGGCACGGCGTTGCCCTGGACAACGCTCACATCCCAGGTCCTATCCGATGCTCCTGTAACCACGGACGCGCACTTCCACATGCTCGACTTCCTGCAAAACGGTGAATATCTGGATGGCGGTCGACTGGTCTACAGTTCTCCGGCAAACACCCTCCCCTCGGGTGAGCGCGGGAAGCGCATCGAGGCCGTGTTGTGGGCGATGGATCAAGCGAACGTGAGCCACGCGGTCATCATGGGCATGCCGTTCCTGAAGAAGTGGGGATCGAGTGATGCCTTCCGGCCTCTGTACTACCTAGATAGCAGCTCGCGCATGGTCCGTGCTCGTGACACTGACTACGTGCTCGCCCTAGCCCTTGAGGACTACCGGCGTTCCCAGGACGACGCCACAGCCGATGCCGCTCTCGCGCGATTGTTTCCGTCTATTTCAGGGTTCGATGCGACTGACCTTGGGGCCGTCGATATGATCGTCAAGCGGATCAAGGAATTCCCCGGCATGTTCAAGGCAATCGGGGAGGCCATGTCGCGCCACGACGACCTGACCAACCTTACGACAGGAGAACGCCCTCGAGCGGACCACCCCGCGTTTTTCCGAATCTTCGACTTCGCCGGTAGAGTCGGAATGCCGGTCACTATCCACCACAACATCGCCCCCATCTCTCCCAGCGAGGAACTTAGGGACCCAGACTATCTCCCCGAGATTCTGAGGGCGTTCGAGGAGTTCCCCAACACTACCTTCATCTGGTCTCACTCGGGAATCAGCCGTCGCATCACGGTGGCAAGCCTTCCTGGTATCCTCGATTCGGTTCTCGACCAGCATCAGGACCACGTATACGTCGGCCTGTCATGGGTGGTTTACGAGGACTACGTAGTGAGGGACCTGGACTCATGGTCAGACCTCATCCGTCGTTATCCGAACAACTTCGTGATCGGATCCGATGTGGTGGGACGGTACGACGGATATGAAGAAACGGTGCGTAGGTATGACGCTCTTCTATTGGATCTTGGGCTAAATCTAGCTGACAAGGTGGGTCGGGCGAATCTGCTGAGCATCATGCCGAAGGATGGGATTACGCTAGATCCCGGTTATATTTATCCTGAGCACGCATACACCGGGACGGGAAACTGAGCGGGGCAGGGTTACACGTCCTACTCCTGGCTTCGACGGCGCCAGGACGTTCGGGTTCTCCGATTTCTTGCTGTTCGCGGTCGCGTTCGGCAAGTCGACTACAAGTGACGATTTCGACGCCAGATTCGATCTCAATGAGGATGGGGCAGTCGGGTTCAGGGATTTCCTGCTGTTCGTCGACCGCGTTCGGCAAACGTGTGAGCTAGTATCGGACACGGTGCGTCCTTCGCTGGGTTTCGGTAGGAACTTCCGGGACACAACACTAGTCGAGGGGGCGCTGCGCATGTCGATCCCCTTCTGAGGCCAACCGGGCATGCAAAGTATGCAGGCCAAGCCCCGAGAACTTTGGTACACTCAGACAGCTTAGGAGAGAGGGCAGAATGAAACAAATATTCTTGCTAGCGATGGTTTTCCTTGTTTCTTCCGATCAGCCGGTGCCCTCTCTGCCAACTTAGGTGAGACACGGAACGAGTAAAGAATTAGAGTAGGGCGAAGGCAGAGAAACTGAGGATGCTGAGACACCGAGAGAGAATGGAAGAGAATGGAATCGCCCCACTAACCTGGGAGGGTAAGCGAAGCGCGGCAGCTGCTCCGGACGCGGAGGTGGTAGATAAGCCGACGCGCCGACGGTTTAGTCCGTCGTACAAGCTGCGGGTCGTCGAAGAAGCGGACCGGTGCACGGAGCCCGGAGAGGTAGGGCGACTCCTGCGACGCGAGGGCTTGTACTCGTCGCACCTGACGACATGGCGCAAGGCGGTGCGGAGTGGGTGGCTGAGAGCGCTGTCGAAGAGACGAGGTCGAAAGCCGAGCGAACGGAATCCGCTGGAGGGGAAAGTGCGCAAGCTGGAGCGCGAGAACACTCGCCTGGAGAAGGAACTCGACAAGGCGCGCCTGATCATTGACGTCCAGGGAAAAGTTGCAGGGCTGCTGGGATTGAGCCTCGAGGATGGGACGAACTCGTGAAGGCGGCCGAGGCGCTGGCCACGTACGTAGGGGTAAAGCCCGCGTGCGATGCGCTCAGGGTCGCCCGAGCCACGTTCTATCGTCGTCGGAGGCCATCGACCGGGCATCAGCAGCAGCCCCGCCCGACCCCAGCCCGTGCCTTGAGCGAGAAGGAACGAGACAAGGTCTTCGACACGCTGTGTTCGGAGCGATTCGTGGACCGGTCCCCGGCCGAGGTTGTGGCGACGGGCCCGGGCCAGGTCTGGTCCTGGGATATCACACGGCTGCTGGGGCCGAGGAAGTGGAGCTACTTCTACCTCTACGTCATCATGGACATCTTCAGCCGCTACATCGTGGGATGGATGGTGGCGGATCGGGAGAGCTCGGCCTTGGCCGGGCGCCTGATCCAGCAGAGTTGCCTGAAGCATGGCGTCCAGCCCCGGGTCCTGACCTTGCACTCGGATCGAGGAGCTCCGATGACGAGCCAATGCACGGCTCAGCTCCTCGCCGATCTCGGGGTGACCCGCTCGCTGAGCCGACCTCAGGTGTCGGATGACAATCCGTTCTCCGAGGCCCAGTTCAAGACCTTGAAGTACCATCCCTCGTTTCCTGGACGGTTCGAGGATCAGGGCCAGGCCAAAACCTTCTGTCGCTCGTTCTTCCGCTGGTACAACGCCGAGCACCGCCATGGCGGCATCTCGATGCTGACCCCCGAACAGGTCCACTTCGGGAATGCAGATCAGGTCATCGCCGGCAGGGAGGCCGTGCTACGCGAGGCCTGGGCCGCTCATCCCGACCGCTTCGTCTCCGGTGAGCCGAAGCCCAAACCGCTCCCGGAGGCCGTCTGGATCAATCCTCCAACCCCCTCCCTCACGACACAGGAGATCGCTCTCTAATTAATTCCCAAGAGTGTCTCATCCGGGTTGACAGGCTCCGAAACGCGGGAGGGATAGCCCAGGCTCGGATTATCCAGGATTCTCACCGGCAGCGACGAGGACGGCCCTACTAGTCCATGTACGGCATGGGCGGCACGAGCCCGCTGACGCGCGCGTAGATGGTCAGCGCGCCGCGATGGTGCGCGGTGTGGTCGGTGATGGCGCTGATGATGGCCATGCGGGGTGCGCCGCCCATGATCGGCCTGTCGGCGATCGGCGCCGTCAACTCCGCGTTGCTCTTGGAGGACAGCGTGGCCTTGGCAACGGCCACCGCCTTGGCAAACCAAGCCCGCGCGTCGGTGAGCGACGTGCAGTTCTCGATGGCCTTGGCGTGAGCCTGGAAGTTCGTGTCGAAACCTTCACGCCGAAACGCGCCTTCGATGAACCAGTCGATTCGTCTGGGCCGCGTGGGCCACCTGCTGCGCGGCGGTCATCACATCTGGCGTGGGCTTCACACCCGAGTGCTCTTCGGTGAGCGAGCGGGTCGAGCGGTTGAAGAATTGCTCAGTGCTCTCGAGTTCGGCGACCGCCTGGTCTGCGGGTGACATCGGATCCTCCTGACAGGGAGAAGAGGGCGCGGGCGGGCGGACAGCAGTCTCGCCGATTGATCAAACAGGTGAGTGATCCGGGACCAAGCGTTCCATCGTGGCGGATAGGCTAGATCGTCGCTTTCACTCGCACACGATCCCGTCCCCGTCAGCATCGCGCATGTACTGATAGGCGGGATGACCGCGGGGCACCGGTGCAATCCCATGTGCGCGGGCCTCAGCGCAGGTGATCCGGCCGTTGCCGTTATCGTCGTACTGACTGAGCGCGTCTCCACCCCGGGTTACCGTCGAGGGTACCGGCACTTGGCGCGCGGTGCTGCCCCTGTCCGCACGGCCGTCCGTTTCGCACACGATGCCGTCCCCGTCAGCATCGCGCATGTACTGATAGGCGGGATGACCGCGGGGCACCGGCGCGATCCCGTGTGCGCGGGCCTCGGCGCAGGTGATCTGGCCGTTGCCGTTGTCATCCCATTGGGCGAGCGCAGCGCTGTCCGTGCCGACGGCGTCAGGGGAGTCGCCAGCAGAGGCGGGTGGAACGGTGCCACGACCCACCATGACCAAGCTGGTCGAGGTGCAACCAGCCAGTACGCGCTCAAGGATATCGGCTTCGCGCCGGTCGATGGTGAGCCGGTACTTTTGACGAACCGCGATGACGCGACCAGCGAACCAACAAGTGTTCTGATCGGGAAGCCAATCGGTGGCGTCGCGGGCACCCTTCTGGCTACGGTTCACTCCGGGAGCCGCCAGCGTCAGGTTGAGCAGGTCGGTTGCGAAGCGACGCCGGGTCGCCTCGTCTGCTGTGCAGAGGCCACTGTCGTGCGCCTCTGAGCGCGCGACCATGTGCTCGATGTCGGTCTCGAACTGGCTGGCGAACCATCGGCCGGTGTAGGGACCATAGACACCGCCGAGTTCGGTGACGATCTGATCTTCTACAGACTGTGGGTACCGGTAGTCGTCCGCGTTGTAGGCAGAGCAGCGCTGCTCGGGCGCGACAACTAGGCCACGCCACAATGATCGTTGCTGTTGTGCCCGAGCCGATGGGGGCACACATAACACTGCCAGCGCAGCACTGAGTAGGCCAATGATCGCTCGTCGCATACGTGAGAGAGCTTTACTCTTTATGATGAGCCCTCCAGAAAGACGATGCGGCTGATCGCGCACCAACCGTCACCCGGGTTCACGGGCCACCTTCAATCGCAATCGGCGATCTGACCGAACCCGGGCCAAGCACCGAGTTCCCCAGCCACCCTGTCGAAGCAGTGTACTTCGCGCACGATGGAAGTCAACAAAACCTTACTTGAGGGAGGCTTCCTCAATACGGACGAGCTGTGAGGTGCCCCCAGTTGCGGTACCACTTCCTATGTTAGACCCCGAGCCATCGGTGGTCCCTGGAGTTGGGGCATCCTGAGGAACCAGAGCGATGGTTTTATCGTCTCTGGGGCGGGGGGTAGTCCGCCGTGGGCACGATGGGGTCGGACGGTATTGTACAGCCGCCTCCACTGCTCGACGAGTACCGTTGCCTCGGGCAGTGTGTAGAAGATCTCTCCGTTCAAGAACTCGTCTCTCAGTTTGCTGTTGAAGCTCTCGTTGTAGCCGTTCTCCCACGGACTGCCCGGCGCGATGTAGAGGGTCTGGACCCGCAGCCTGGCCAGCCATCTCCGCACCAGTTTCGCCGTGAACTCTGGCCCGTTGTCCGAGCGCAGATGCTCGGGCGGACCGTGCCGAGCGAAGAGATCGGTGAGCACCTCGAGAACGTCGTGAGCTCGAGTCTTTCGACCGACCTTGATCGCCAGACACTGCCGCGTGTACTCGTCGAGCACGGTCAGAAGCTTCAGCGCACGGCCGTCATGGGTCCTCGTGCTTACGAAGTCGTAGGACCACACGTGATTCTTGTGCAGTGGCCTGAGCCGGATGCACGAGCCATCGTTGAGCCACAACCGACCCCGTTTCGGTTGCCGTCTGGGCACTTTCAGCCCCTCCTGCCTCCAGATACGCTCCACACGCTTGTGGTTCACCTCCCAGCCCTCGATACGCAGCAGGTTCGTGATCTGGCGATACCCGTACCTGCCGAACCGGCTCGCCAACCGTATCACGTCCGTGCGTAGCGCCTCCTCGTCGCCAGGTAGCTTCTTCACCCGGCGCTGCGTCGAGCGCGGCTGACCCAGTACGTGACACGCGTGACGTTCACTCGCCCCGAGTCGCTGACGTACATGCATCACGCACCTGCGTCGGCGCTCGGGGCTCAGAAGTTTCCCTTGGTCGCTTCCTCCAGGATCAGCTTGTCCACCGTCAGGTTCGCCACCGCTCGCTTTAGCCGTGCGTTCTCCTTCTCCAGCTCCTTGAAGCGTCGAGCTTGATCCACCTTCATCCCCCCGAACTCCTGCCTCCACCGGTAGTACGTCTGCTCGCTGATCCCCAACTCCCGGCTCACCATCGCCACCGTTTTGCCGTTCGCCAGACCCACCTCCGCCTCTCTCAATGCCGTGATGATCTGCTCCGGCGTGTGTCGTCTCCTACTCATTCTGACCTCCTCCCTGATAGCTGCGACCAAAGCCGCATCCTAACATCAACTTTGGTCTCGTTTCAGGGGGTCACGTCACATCGCCGGAGGGCCAAAGTGCGCATCGGCCCCCCGCGTCGTTTGCGCACTCCAGTGCGGCCGTAAGTCGCGCGCCGGTCATCGGTAGCGCGCCCCCGCGAGACGCACCGTCCGCCAGGTGCTGGCCCGCCGGATGGACCCGGGTCCGGGCTGCCGGCGCACCTGCTTCTCGAGCACGACGCTACGCTTCATGGCGGCCTGCAGGCCTCCGAACTCCTCCAGGATCTGGACCGCGCCCTGAAGGATCGCCCCATCGATCCGGGCCAGTTCCTCGCGGATCCCGGCGTCGGGCTCGCTCGAGCTCCCAGGAGGTGCGCGCGACGGCGACGACCTCGACGGACCGGCCTTGTCCCTGGAGCGCGTGCCAGAGCCCGCGGTGCGCCGCGCCCCAGGAGCGGAGCGCGGTCGCGGTGTCGTGGCCGGGATCGACGTAGACGAACACGGCGCGGCCCGAGTCCAGCGCGATGGGCAGTTTGAGCGGGAAGCCGGGATCAGTCTTCGCAAGTCTCTATGGGACAAAGACTTGGCAACACCTTGTGAGAGACGTGTATCACATGGTGTGTCCGAAGGTCGTAAGTCGTGTTACTCGTTGGGTTTACGACAGAAACGGAGAGATCTAGAGGCTCGACCGCAGCATGATCGACCGACTCTCTCGGCGGCTCGAACGCCTTCCCGCAAGTGACCTGACCCCCTGAAACGAGACCAGGTGCAATGTTAGGATCGACCTGGTCTGAAGCTTTTCAGCGAGGAGGTCAGGATGGGAAGGAAGCGACACACTCCGGAGCAGATCATCACTGCACTGCGGGAGGCAGAGGTCGGTCTGGCCCGCGGCAAATCCGTGAAGCTGATCAGCCGGGAGCTGGGCATCACCGAGCAGACGTACTACCGGTGGAGGCGGGAGTACGGCGGGATGAAGGTGAGCCAGGCACGGCGCCTGAAGGAGTTCGAGCGCGAGAAGGGGCGCCTGAAGCGAGCAGTGGCGGACTTGACACTGGACAAGCTGATCCTGGAGGAAGCGGCCAAGGGAAACTTCTGAGCCCCGAGCGCCGACGACGTTGTGTGGTGTGTGTACGTCAGCAGCTCGGGGCGTCGGAGAGGAGAGCGTGCCGGGTGCTCGGGCAGCCACGCACGACCCAGCGCCGGGTGAGGAAAGTGGCGAGTGACGAGGGGGCGCTCCGAGGTGATATCGTGCGACTCGCGAGTCGATTCGGCCGCTACGGCTACCGACGCGTCACGGACATGCTCCGCATCGAGGGCTGGGGGGTGAACCACAAGCGGGTGGAGCGGATCTGGAGGCAGGAGGGGCTGAAGGTGCCGCAGCGGCAGCCGAAGCGAGGTCGGCTGTGGCTCAACGACGGATCGTGCATCCGGCTGAGGCCGCTGTATCGGGGCCACGTCTGGTCGTACGATTTCGTGGCCTCGAGGACGCACGACGGGCGTGCGCTGAAGCTGCTGACAGTGCTGGACGAGCACACGAGGGAGTGCCTGGCGATCGTGGTGGCTCGCAAGATCCGAGCCCACGACGTGCTCGAGGTGCTGGCCGATCTGTTCGTCCGACACGGGCCTCCCGAGTATCTGAGGTCGGACAACGGACCGGAGTTCACCGCGAAGCTCGTGCGGCGGTGGTTGGGGCGCGTGGGCGTCGAGACGCTCTTTATCGAGCCGGGCAGCCCGTGGGAGAACGGCTACAACGAGAGCTTCAACGGCAAGCTCAGGGACGAGCTGTTGAACGGGGAAGATCTTCTACTCGTTGGCGGAGGCGGCCGTGCTGGTCGAGCAATGGAGGCGCGAGTACAATACCGTCCGACCCCACAGCGCCTGCGGCGGCTTTCCCCCGGCCCCTGAGGCGATTAAGCCGTCGCCCTGGTTCCTGAGGATGCCCGTCCTTCACGGCCCTCCACAGGTGCTGGGACTAACATAGGATGTGGTACCGCTCTTGGGGGCAGGTCAATACACCTCACCATCCAGCTCAACCGCCATGTCACTCGCTGTCTCAAGGCGTCGCATGGTGTCACCTAATGTCGCGACATGTAACATACACTCTGCGAGGGTCGCACGCCATTATTTTCGTAGCAGCGTCGGTACGGGACGATGGCTAGATGGGTTCCCCGCCGGGGAAAGGGTCCTCGACTTCGTGGTCGGCGACTCGGAGTACTGGCACCCTGACCGGCGCGGCGAACGTCGCGTACCTCAAGCCCCTCGAAGCGGACGCCGAGACGAACATCGCGCTCGTTTGCGAGTCGGGACGCATCTACTCGTTCCTCGTCTCCGAGCCAGGCGGAGTGGATCGCGCTCGTCTGCCTCCACAGCGGCGTGTTCACCCGCACCCAGCTCTCGGCCCATCTCGGCCTCGACCGCTGGAAGGCGCTCCGGTTCGTCCGCGCCATGTCGGACCAAAGGCTGGCGGAGGAGGAGATGCTTGGGGGCCGGAGGGTCTGCCGGATCTTCGCCCGGCGGACCTACCGCGCGCTCGGCGCCGAGCACATTCGCCACCGCAGGACCGCCTCCGAGGAAGTGCTGATGCGCCGCCTCCTCTCGCTCGACCATGTGATCGAGCACTCGGATTTGCCGTGGCTGCCGACCGAGCACGAGAAGGTCGGCGCGCTCGAGGCGCTCGGCATCGAGCGCGGACTCCTGCCGGTCAGGGTCTACCGGGGAGCCGCCGGAAGCACACGCCGCTACTTCCCAGTCAAACTGCCGGTGGCGCTCGTGGGGCGGCGCGCACCGCGGCCTCTGGCACGCGCTCCAGAGACAGGGCCGATCCGTCGAGGTCGTGGCCGTCGTCCGCACCCCCAGGGAACTCGGACGGGCACGGACGATCCTCGGGAAATGGGCCAATGCCGCCACCGCCTCCGGCCCCACCGCCCGCGAACCCGGCCGCGCGGCCCGCTGCGAGATCGACCGGATCGAGCAGGCGATCCGCGGCATGGACGACGCGGTGATCGAGAAGCATGGCGGGCTGCAGGGCTGCCTCGAGAGGATCGTTGAGCTGAAGGACCTGCTCCGGTCCTCGCGGCCCGGAACGGCGATAGACGGGTTCACGACATGGCGCTCGAGCCGGCTTCCGGGGGGCGGATCTTGACCGCCGATCGGCGGGGGTCGGTGGCGTACCGCGCGTGCACATCGACATCGGCGTGCATGTGCACGAAAATGCCGCTTCCATGTGCGCGCCAGCGGTTCCACATGTCGCTGGCCGCGTTGCGGTTGCACCACGGCCACGGGAGCGGCGGTGCCGTTCCGGAGGGTGCGGCCGTGGCGGGAGCGACCCCCCCTTCGGGATGCCTGGTACGGCATCGGGGAAGGTGGCATGTGCACGCCCATGCCATCCTCCGCCGGGGGTCGCTCCCGAATCAGATATCCGTGCCGGAAGGCCGTTCAGCGCCGCTGCGGGGCGGCGGATCGCCAGTTCGCCAGCCGTCCAGCCGGTGTGTCTGCGCTAGCCCAGAGGACCGGGCGCGGACCCGCGGAGAACGCCAGACCGTGGGCTGCCGGGAACGTCGAGCCATGAGTCGGCGTTTCGGATCCCCGGAGACGTTGGGATGAGGGAAAGTCCCGGTTCGAGAGTTCCGGGCTCGATCTCTTCCCCGGTCTTGAGCCGGTCCAGATAGTCGGCCCAAGCCTGCATCATGTGTCTACGCTCGGGCAGGAACGCCGTCCGGTTGTAGGCCCGGCCGTTGGGATCCCTGACCGCGTGGGCCAGCTGGTGCTCGATGAAGTCGGGCCGGAAGCCGAGCACCTCGTCCAGGATGGTGCGCGCCATCGCCCGGAAGCCGTGCGGCGTCATCCGGTCCCGCCGGATGTCCAACGCCCGGAACGCGCCCCACAGTGTGGCGCGGCTCATCGGCCGCTCCCGGCTCGGATAGCGTACATTCGGGAAGACGTAGCGGCCGTGTCCGGTCAGGCTATGAACCTCGCGAAGGATCTCGACCGCCTGACGTGCCAGGGGCACCACATGCGGCGTGTCGGTCTTCGTCACCGTGTAGCGCCACTCTCCCCCGTTCAGGTCGATGTCGGGCCACTGGGCCTTGCGCAATTCTCCGGGGCGCACGAACACCAGCGGTGCCAGACGCAGGGCGCAGCGTACCGGAAGCGTTCCCACGTAGCCGTCCAACAGCCGGAGCAAGGGGCCGACTTCCTTCGGATCGGTGATCGCCGCGAAGTGCCTCCGCTTCACCGGAGGAAACGCCCCGCGCAGGTCCCACGACACGTCCCGCTCGGCCCGGCCCGTCGCCACCGCGTAGCGCAAGATCCGCCCACAGAGCTGAAGCGTGCGATGCGCCATGTCCAGGTGGCCGCGTTCCTCGATGCGGCGCAGCGCGGCCAGCAGCTCCGGCGCCGTGAGTTCCGCGACCGGATTCGCTCCGATCCACGGGAACACATCCTTTCCCAGATCGCATTCGATCCGCCAGACGTAGCGGGCGGACCAATTGGGCGAATGCTTCGCGAGCCATTCCGTGGCCACGGCCTCGAAGCTGTTGCTGGCCCACTGCCGCTTCGACTGCTTCTGGGCCTTCCGGTAGGCGCTCGGGTCGATCTCCCGGGCCAGAAGCTTGCGGGCCTCGTCCCTCCGCTCCCGCGCGAGCTTCAGCGAGACCTCGGGATAGATGCCCATGGAGATCCGCTTCTCCCTGTCGGCGAAGCGGTACTTGAAGCGCCAGGCCTTGGTGCCGCGCGGGGCGATCTCGAGGTACAGGCCGCGGCTGTCGTAGAGCTTGCGCGGCTTGTCGCGGGGCTTGGCCTTTCGGATGGCGGTGTCGGTCAGCGGTATGTTGGGGCACCGGTTGAGGGATACGGTAGTATGCCCCGGAATAGTGCCCCATAAAACTACCGGCTGTCAAGGGATGAAATGGAGTCTCTCCAGAGTATGGAAATCTCCTAACTCGTTGTATATCAGGTGTTATTGGGCTTTCATAGAGCGCTACTGAACGTCAATAGATGCGTCGATCTCGCCGAGCGCTCCGTCCGCCGCGGAGAGGGCGATCCCGACCTCGCCGACGCGCTCAAGAGGGACGCCGAGGGCGACTGGGACTGAGGGCCGAGAGGGGGCCAACCCATAGGTGTCCCGGGGAAATTCACTGCAAATGTGGGGCTGCAGGCATCGTACTCACCGTACAGGGACGGCAATTGCCTGACACTTAGCCCTCGCCGGAGCTACCTCTAGGCCGCCTTCGTGTTGGCCTCCTCCTTCCTGGCCTCTGCGGCCTTCCTGGCGTCGTTGAGACCGGCCTAGAAGACCAGATACGGCGTGCGGCCCTCCGGGTCCTTCGACATTGCGGGTGAGCCTTGGCACAACTCTGGACCCCCGTCTCCCGCAGCTCTGCGCGTCGAACTGGCCTGCTCCCACCATCGCCTTCAGCTCATGGTGCGAGGGGGGGGGCGGGAAACCTCGGAGCGCCCCCGCTCCGGCAATACGTTTCCGACAAATAGCGTAAAGGCCCATGGCCTCGGTCTGAGTCCCCCCTTTGACGTAGGAATACTATGCCATAGACATCACATATTAATGCTATTTACAGGACATCTTGTGACGGGTTAACATGTTTCCTGTTCGGATGTTTTCGGGCTTGTATGCGCAATACGGTGAGGCAGCACCAGAGTCGATCCAGGGAAGGTTGAGCGATCGGCGTCGTTGACGACGACACGCGAGTTAGGTGTGATCTAGGACCAAAAACCGGGAATGCGAAAGGACCGCCACCATGAATCGAGCACTGTCAGCCGTGGCCGTGACGCTTCTTCTTCTCCGGCCCTCGGTGGCCCTCACCGCGCAAGACTTGAATGGCTGGGTGCCCACGGGATGGGAGATCTCCCCCTACATCGGCCTCTTCGACGACGTGCCGGAATTCCATCCGGGCGGCAGCAGCTCCATCTTCGTCGACCCCGCCCGGAACATCGCGGGCGGCGGGCATGTCGCCTACAACTTCGCCTCCGGCTTGTTCGCCGACTTCGAGGGCGGGTACATGCCGTTCGACATGAGGATCCCGACGAGAGGCACGGTGGACTTGGACCTGGCGTACTTCAGCGGAGGCGTGGGATACAACCTACCCCTGAGCGGCCGGCTTCAAGCCTACGGAGTGGTCGGCCTCGGAGCTGCGCACTGGAGGCCTGAAGAACTCGACCCCGAGACGGACCTCAGCCTTGTGTACGGCGGCGGGGTGCGACTCCGCGTCGTGCCTCGCCTTGCCCTG
The DNA here is from genome assembly GCA_965226625.1 of Longimicrobiales bacterium. GTDB lineage: Bacteria > Gemmatimonadota > Gemmatimonadetes > Longimicrobiales > Gaopeijiaceae > UBA1138. The sequence continues at coordinate 1,147,002 of CBDDDK010000002.1, read as the reverse complement.
CGGGTCGAGGCGCGCATGCACCAGATCCCCGACGCACTGGCGAATACGGCTGCCGAACTGGCCGGCTCCGCAGCCCCGTCGGAGACCTTTCGGGGTTGGGGGCTCTCGCTCGGTGCCTCGTACTTCCTCGGAGGAGAGTCGCAGCGAGACGGGGACGGAGATGGTGTGCTTGATGGCCTGGACGCGTGTCCGGAAACACCCATGGGTGCTGGTGTGGACGAACGGGGGTGTGCGCTCGACTCCGATGGGGACGGGGTGGCCGACCACGCAGATCAATGTCCCGCAACGCCGGCCGGCGCCGAAGTGGACGAGAACGGCTGTCCGACGGATGCGGACGGCGACGGCGTCGTCGATGGTCTCGACCGCTGCCCGAACACACCCTCCGGCGCCGAGGTGGATGCGGCCGGATGCCCTGTTGTCGTCGAGCCGGAGCCGGAGCCGGAGCCCGAGCCGGAGCCCGAACCGGAGCCCGAGCTCATCTTTGGAAACGTCCACTTCGCGCACGATTCCGCGGAGCTCGACGCCACAGCGAGTTCGATCTTGGACGAGTCCGGAAACGCGCTGTCGGACCGTCCGAACGAGCGCGTCCTTGTCGTCGGCCATGCCGACTCCGTAGGCCTGGAGGACTACAACCTAGTACTGAGCCTGCGTCGCGCGCAGGCGGTGCGAGACTACCTCGCAGGCAACTTCCCGGCGCTCGACGCGGATCGCTTCCGGTTTGCCGGTGCGGGTGAATCTCAACCCGTAGCCGACAACACCACGGAAGACGGACGGCGCCAGAACCGCAGGGTCGAGATCCTGCCCGCGGGTACGCGATAAGGATTCCGACCGGAGAACACGGAGAACCGCCCCGGGCGGGGACAGTCGCCTCCCCGCCCGGGGCGTTGCCTTGAACTGCCCGTCGGACGAGCTTTCTCTTCCTCTGCAACTGACGGCGCGGAGTCCGCTAGAGGGTCCTTGAGGCAACAGTCTTCGGCCAGCTTGCTAGCCGGAACACTGCTATGAGAGGGTATAGTGCGGCAGGCGGAGGCGGATCTGATCGGGTAAAACCGTCAATTGTTCAGCGAAGACACGCCGAATCTCGGGAGTACCCCTGCTCAGCGCTCTGCCTTGAGCCTTGCCATCGCCCTCTCGACGTCGGCCTTCGCCTCGCTAACAAGCACCACCTGGTCCCGGAGGTCTGGGTTGGCCGCATAGACATAAGTCATTCTCCGTCGCTTGCCCGGGCTCAACTCTGCCGCTCCGGCACCTCATCCTTGGCCCAGTTACAGGCACATGGACGCCATATGGACGCCGCAACAAATAGCCTCGCCTTACACTACCATCGAATTAGCAGTTAAACACTTGTTATTTATGCACTTATGCAGTGCGCCGCCTAGGAATCGAACCTAGAACCTACTGATTAAGAGTCAGTGGGCCCGGGGGTCGGGTAACGAATCGGTAACCGAAAAGGCTGTCGCGTATCATTATACGCGCGCTCACCCGCTGCGGGGTCGGCAGCTTCAAGGCCTCGGCACACAGATTGCACAGCGTCAATGGCACTCATAGTGTGGTGAAGAAGTCAATTGGGGCGCACACATGACAACGAAATCCGAGGACCTCGAATCCGCGCTCCTCGAATGGCTGCAGACGGAGGCGAACTTAGCAGGAGACGGGAACGTACGGGTCGATCTAGACACCGATCTCATGGAAGATTCGGTGCTGGATTCGTTGGGGTTCATGGAGCTTCTGGAGTTCGTGGAAGACATAACGGGCCATCATATCGAAATCGAGGAGATCGGTGTCGAGAGCCTCACAACGGTCCGCAGCCTCTCCTGTCATATCCGTGCTGCCGTTCCAGTTTCCGCAGAGCGAGATTCGAGCACGGTCATCGAAGCGTACTCCGAAAGTGCCGGCGCGTACGACCAGGACGCCAATCTGGATTCCTGCTGGGGAAAGCTGGCGACAAGGTTTCTCTCAGAGATCCAACTCAAAGACCGTTATCGCAGCGTTGTAGATGTAGGATGCGGCGCTGGTCACGCGTTGCGGGAGTTGGCCACACGAGCGTTGACCGCCAACCATCGCGATGGCACGCAATTCACCGGAATCGAGCCCGCGGAGAACATGAGGTTGCGTGCCGCCTCGAACTTGGCGGAGCTCGATCGGGTTCGGGTCGTCGACGGGCGGTTCGAGGCACTCCCGCTCGACGCAGCTGCGGTGGATTACGTGGTCAGTATCATGGCTTTTCATTGGGTCATGGATCTGCAAGCCTCAGCGAATGAGCTCGCACGCGTATTGGGACCAGACGGCGAGATGGATCTGTTTTTCACGGGCCGCGACACCGGACAGGAGTTCAGAGCCAATACGACGCCCGTGTTGCTCGAGTACATGGGGCCACGTGACCTCCTCGAGTCCACGGGGATGCGTCAGCATCTCACGCTCCCAGCCACCATGGCGTTGTTCGAAGAAGCGTTTCCCGGTAGGCCTGTGAAGGTCGACGAGTCCCGCGAGACGCATTACGACAGCTTAGAGGGACACTGGGCGTGGTGGGTATCGAGAGCTTCCGGTCATTTCGCAAAGATTCCCGCGGAAAGACGTCAACAGTGCGACACGGAAGTCCGCGACGCCATTGCGAGTTTGGCCACACCCCGGGGAATACCCTACACAGTACACGTATTGCATGTTCAGCTCCGGAGCGACGCCCGATGACGCTCGGCGTCGGGATCGCCGGCTGACTGATGCAGTTCAGTCTATCGTTCTTCTCGAGTATTGGCGCAGAAGCGGCGGAGTCCAAGTATGCGCTACTGATCGAAAGCGCGCAGTACGCGGATCAGCAGGGGTTCACGGCGGTCTGGACCCGGGTCTGATCCCCGCGGTTTCTCAAAGCTACGCCTACATGAGGGTCTAGAATGGACCCTCGTTCATTATTCGAACCCGCACATCATGGACGCCCTTCGCCGTGGCGACATGGCGTTGACGCGTCTCGACGGAGAGTTCCCACTCCACTTGGGGAGCCCAGCTACCTCCTGGACTTCCGCCCAATGACCCGGGTGGGTCTCGAACCCCGAACCTACTGATTAAGAGTCATGGCGAGAACACCCTGAATCACGGCAAGAAACGACGTAAGTCCTTACTGGGCTGCACGGTCTGCCGCTCTTGCCGATTCGCGATGCCGGGATCTGCCGGGGTTCAACAGCGGGAAAACGGCATTGAATGGCGGGAGTTATGGCGGGAGTCGTGAGCGTGATCACCGTGAGCGCGTTGTTCCGCGCTGGGGTGCCGTTGCCGTTGCTGTGAGCCAGTAGTACCGTGTCGTGTTCTGCAGGAGGCGAGCTGGAGCACGACCGTGCCCAACGCATCGGGGCGGCTCTAGGAGGCCCTCAGATTCTAGACGGACGCTCCTTGTGCGCCCAGTGTGCGTATCGGATGTTGGCCTCGGTTTGGTCCTCATCGTCATCCATACGGCAGGGAACGTGCCCCAAGAAGCAGATCATGGTTGTGGAGGTGTACACACGTGAGCTTCTGGTTGGAGCTGAAGCGGCGGAGAGTGTGGCGGGTGGCAGTTGCATACGGAGCGACGGCGCTCGGCACGGCACTGGCAGTAGCGGAGCTACACCAATATATCGGCCTCCCGGAAGGTACCCCACGGGTCGTCATTCTCGTGTTCCCGGTTAGAACCTCAAGAAGGGACAATTAAGGATGTTCGTGATTAAAATACAAACTTATAAAGTAATATCGTTGACGGTTGCTGTTTTTTCTCTTTGTTCCGTAAATTCTTGTTTGGGACAAACGTTGGATGAATTAGATGTAGTTATTTTTGAAAGCGAAGTTTATCATGTGAGTTTCTATTATCCAAAGAGTCTTCTTATTCCCCAAGAAACTCCCCCTCAAGAGAATACGATGTATAGATTTCAGTCCTCATTAAGCAGTGAGGCATGGTTGACTGTCAGGTTTATTTCCCCCGAGCAAGCCTCGTCATTAACCATGACATGTAAAGATGAAGTTAAGGTCAAAATATTAAATTTGGATTGTGAAACTATTGAGTTATCAGAAAATATATACACATATATCGAATATTCAAGTAGCTTCTTAAAAGAAGGGCAGCTTAGAGCCATCGCTTGGATTGAGCATCCGAATGGTGGTATTATTGATATACAGTTTTCACCTATTGGTGAAAATCAGAAACAGCTTGTCAGAGACATTATAAAATCTATTAGATTACTTGAATAGGCTCTTGGATGTCGGTAAGCGTGCCAAAGACCGGGATGTCGTGGGTAGCGTTGGTGCATGGCTCCTGATTTAGCTTCCGGGTGACGCGAAGCCCCAGATCTGGAGTCAGCACCCGTGAAGTATCCGAGGCGCAGCCAGGTACAAGTACGCGAAGTCCCGGTATCGGGTACGGAATTGGGCTGAGTACGAGGCCGGCCTCCAGCGTCGTGGCGACCTCACCGTCTGGCTTTCGGAAGACGCACTCAACTCCTGGCGAGCCCCGGCCAACGGCAAGCCGGGCGGCCAGCGCACCTACGCGGACATCGCGATCGAGGCCGCGCTGACGATCCGCATGGTGTTCCACCTTCCGCTTCGCCAGACCGAGGGTTTCCTCCGGTGCCTGGCAGAGCTGCTCGATGTCGATCTGCCGATCCCTGATCACACTACGCTGTCTCGGCGGCTCAAGACGCTCCGTGCCATTCGATTTCGCAGCCTCGCTGACGTGCCCCCAAGTATGGTACCACTCCCTATGTTAGACCTTGAGCTATCGGTGGTCCCAGAAGTTGGGGCATTCTAAGGAACCAAGCCGATGGTTTTATGGTCTCCGGGGCGGGGGGTAGTCCTCCGGAGGCACTGTGGGGTCGGACGGTATTGTAGAGCCGCCTCCACTGTTCGACGAGGACAACGGCCTCGGGCAGCGTGTAGAAGATCTCACCGTTCCAGAACTCGGCCCTCAGCTTGCCGTTGAAGCTCTCGTTGTAGCCGTTCTCCCACGGACTTCCGGGTTGGATGAACAGCGTCTGTACGCCAACCCTGCCCAGCCACCGCCGTACGAGCTGAGCCGTGAACTCTGGCCCGTTGTCCGAGCGTAGATGCGCGGGCGGACCGTGATGAGCGAAGAGCTCGGCCAGAACCTCGAGCACGTCGTGGGCTCGGATCTTTCGAGCAACCTTGATCGCCACACACTCCCTCGTGTACTCGTCGAGCACGGTCAGCAGCTTCAGCGCTCGACCGTCGTGCGTCCGTGTGCTCACGAAGTCGTAGGACCAGACGTGATTCCGGTGCAGCGGCCTGAGCCGGGTGCACGAGCCATCGTTGAGCCACAGCCGGCCTCGTTTCGGCTGCCGCCTGGGCACCTTGAGCCCCTCCTGTTGCCAGATCCGCTCCACGCGCTTGTGGTTCACATACCATCCTTCGATGCGCAGCAGGTTCGTGATCTGTCGATAGCCGTACCGACCGAACCGGCTCGCCAACCGCACCACGTCCGTTCGTAGCGCCGCCGGTAGTGTCGCGATATTTGTGTAAAAGGGGGTGAGGGGTCCGGGGAGGGTGGACAGCCCGGGAAAGAGAGAGGAAGCTCCTTGTGAATGTTCATCATGACACGAACCCGGGGAGTCCGGGCCTGCGCCAGCAGGTCCGGAACCGGAAAGGAGCTTCCTCATGGAAAAGATGGTTGAAGTTGAGCGGGCCACGCAAGAAGAGTTACGGCAGGATTTGAAGTCGTTGTTTCAGGGCGCGATTCGTGTGACGCTCGAGATGGTGCTGGAGGAGGAGTTGAAAGCGATGGTCGGAGCGCGTCGTTTCGAGCGGGTCGGCAGCCGGAAGGATCACAGGAACGGCACGTACCTCAGGCGCCTGCTCACGAGCTTGGGTCAGATCGACGTGATGGTGCCGCGCAGCCGGGAAGGCGGCTCGCCCGCCGACGTGATCGGCCGCTACCGGCGCAGGAGTGAAGAAGTGGACGAGATGATGGTGGAGGCCTACGTGAGCGGTGTGTCGCAGCGCAAGATGGGCGACGTGACTGAAGCACTGCTGGGTGAGCGCGTGGGACGCTCGACGGTAAGCCGGGTCGCGAAGCGGCTCGATGGGGCTGTAGAAGCGCTGCGGAGCGCACCCATCGAGGGGCCTCACCCCTATCTGTATCTGGACGCGACGTTCCTCGATGCGCGCTGGGCCAGGAAGGTCGAGAACGTGAGCGCGCTCGTGGCCTACGCGGTGGATCCGGACGGTCACCGCCGGCTCCTGGCCATCACGCTAGGCCCTGAGGAGTCAGAGGACAGTTGGTCGGAGCTCCTCGAGCAGCTCCTGGAGCGAGGTCTCAGCGGCGTCGAACTGGTGATCGCCGACAAGCACGCGGGCCTGGCAGCTGCGGTGCGCCGCTTCCTGCCTGAGGTGCGCCGTCAGCGCTGCACCGTACACCTGCAACGCAATGTGCTGGCCAAGGTCCCGCATCGCCTGCGCAAGCGTGTGGCGCGCGAGGTTGCCGCCGTCTTCCGGGCCCCCGGGCTCGCTGAGGCGAAGAAGCGCCTGGCCGAGATCACGACGCGCTGGCAAGAGGAGCTCCCCGAGGCAATGAAGGTGCTCGAGCGGGGCTTCACGGCCGCCACCCAGTTCTACGCGTTCCCCGAGCCCCACTGGGCCAGGCTACGCACCACGAACAGCCTCGAGCGCCTGCACACCGAGATCAAGCGTCGGATCCGGAGCGCCGGCGCCTTCCCCGACCGAGCCAGTGCGCTCCGCCTTATCACCGCGGTTGCTCTGAGGACTACTGCGGTCTGGAGCAAACGCCGCTACCTCGATCTCACGCTTCTCGAACCCAAGGAGGTCGCCAAGGCAGCCTAACCGAAGCATCGAGGAGCTTCCTCTCACTTTTACACACAACTCGGGACTTGACCGCGCCGCCTCGTCACACCGCACCTTCTTCACCCCTCGCTGCGTCGTGCGTGGCTGGCCTAGCACACGACACGCGTGGCGCTCACTCGCCCCGAGCCGCTGACGTACATGCACCACACACCGGCGTCTGCGCTCGGGGCTCAGAATTTTCCCTTGGCCGCTTCCTCCAGGATCAGCTTGTCCAGCGTTAGGTTCGCCACCGCTCGCTTCAGCTGCGCGTTCTCACGCTCCAGGTCCTTCAGGTGACGAGCCTGATCCACCTTCATCCCCCCAAACTCCTTCCGCCACCGGTAGTACGTCTGCTTGCTGATGCCCGAGCTCCCGACTCACCATCCCGGCCGTCTTGCCCGTCGCGAGACCCACCTCAGCCTCGCGCAATCCCGTGATGATCTGCTCCGGCGTGTGTCGTCTCCTGCTCATTCCTGACCTCCTCGCTCAATCTGCGACCAGCGCCTCATCCTAACATCCGCACTGGTCTCGTTTCAGGGGGTCACGTCAGGGTTACGCCACCCGGGCTGGATAGCCTGCCGCCGCCTAACGTCTCGCGATTCTGCTGCCCGACAAGAATGGTGACTAGAGGCAAAGTGTGCGAGCCTCATGCCTACCGCGACTGCAGAAATCGGTTGTTAGGCTGAGCCTTGGTCGTCCGGGCCTCACTCACCGCCCCAACGGAATGGACATGTGGAGCCCCCAGCCTCCGTCGAGGGAAGCGAACAGCCACGGCAGTGAGGTCCAATCCTGACTCGAGCCTTTCGAACCAATGAGCGCGCCGACCACTGCCCCGGCTCCGGCCCCCGACAGTGCGGCTCTACCCCAGTGGATGGTGCAGGTGTAGGTCGATGAGTTGTCCGCCGGGTCACAAAAGCGGAAGATCTCGAGCGCGAGCAACGCGACACCGGCACCGATCCCAGCTCCGATTAGAACACCCTTCACGAATGCGGAGGATTCGGGGTCCTCACTTTGCACCCACCCGATCAAGGGTTGAGCCGGAGCCAGGAGTAAGAATGGGCTCACCCGTAGCCGCCCCAAATCTGTTTGCGCGGCGATGGGCAGCGGATGCAGGCCAAACCCCACGGCCACCACGAAGACAGTCCAGCAGAATCTCAGCGAGCGCGAGCAATGGGGCCTTCGCGACGCCGGTAGAGAAGCGTGGTCTCGCCGTGTCATCGCTCTCCTCTAGAGGTTGCTACTCCTTTGGCGCAGCGACTGCCTAACGTCTCGCGATTCTGCTGCGCATCACCTCAAAACGGTAGGCGGCTGGTTGGGTTATCTGTTGTCACTACCGCCTCCGCCGAGCGACGGGACAAAAATGGCGATAGCCCGACTCGTCCGATTGGAGCTCGTCCCCAGAAGCGCTCTAGCAACACGTGCTCCCGTACCCGGCTCCTCAGAGTCACCCCAGATGATGGCGTTCGCTCCGAGCTTCCCAGCTTCCTCCCGCATCTTGTTTAGGAGGTCGCCTTCATCGGTCATGTCGCTATCACCCCTCGCGTCGAGAATGGCAATGCGGGTATGCTCTGGGATGCTATCCCCCTCTACGTACACGTAGACGTTGTCCCGCTCGATTGGGTTCGCTCGGAATGACGTGTTGAGCACGGATTTGCCCACGGATACGCAAGCAACAGCGAGGACGGCTACTAGGAGTGTGGCTCTACGCATTGCTACCTCCTCGCTCGGCCGCTGGGGGGGAGAGCGGCTGGAAACCAGCAAACCAATGATTACGCTACGGCAGGATTAGGCGCAAGCCAGAACGCTACTCCACCACCACCGCCGCACCGTCTCCTCTATCGTTGGCGATCATTCGCCGATCTGTAGAATAGAGGTCTCCCAAGAAGTGCCCGAACAGGAGATGTCCTCAGATTATTCGCGACAACTCAGCCGGGCAAGCACACACCTCGGGATTGATCCTCTTGACCTCGCGTCAGTTGGCCGAGCCCTCAGATATTGGCTTCGTGCTGTTGCCTATATCTGCCGCGATTCTCCAGACGCCATCGACTTTGCGGTAGACCGTGATGTACTTCCCGTAGTTCCTGTCGGACCCTTCGGGACCCCAGGAGCCGACTTCCACGGCGAGGTCTCCGGAGGCGGCAACTTCGATACGGTCACTGCCGAAGCTCCGGACCAAATCAGGATTCTCCTCGAAGGCCTGGACCTGACGGGCCTCAATCGCCGCCGGTCCGACGACGGGTGCCTCATTCTCCAGAAAAATGACACCGTCACTCGCGAACAGCCCGGCGATTCCGGTCGCATCCTTGGCCCGAGCAAACTCAAGCCATCTCAGCGAAGTCTCCTTGACTGCGGTAGCTTCTGCGGTCAGGTCGATCGAGGAATCAGGGTCCTCCGTGGCGCAGGCAGTCGCGACGATGCCACCTAGAGCAAGGATTGTAAGGCTTCGGAATCGCATGGAATCCTCTTCGCGGAAGTGGATATCGGAGTTGGACAAGGTACCCGCCCGGTCAGCTTCCACCTAACGTCTCGCGATTCTACTGCCGGACCAGAATGCTTGCCCAGGTCGCGAGCTGCAAGGCGAGTGCTCCAGACCCGCTAGCCCCTCAACCGGCGACTGCAGCAATCGCTTGTTATGTGGCCCGCGCTTCGAAGAGCCGTACACGATGCGGACCCACACGGCATGTTTCGGTCAGTGCCCACCCTGTTCCTTCCGTCGCATCGCGCAATTCTGCGTCCGTCGGCATCCATAAGGTGATCCACTCGTCGACTAGGTCTTGATATCGAAGTCGGATCCTCGTTAGGCCCGGCGGCGATCCGCGACGGCGATTCCGCTCGTGGTATTCGTGGTGGATCGGATCCTCGGTGTCGAGCGGGTCGAGCATCTGGGCCAGAGGCTGCCCCCCGGACTTCACGCCGCGTCGCAATGAAGAGAGGAGAGTGGGTAGGCTCTCAGGCGTCTGATGCGCCCCGAGCGTGTTGCCCATGACGATGATCGAGCCCCCAACGCGGACGCCTCCAGGGTGACGCTGCGCAGGTCAAGCACGTGGGCCTCACGACATCCCCGAGCGAGACATACTTCCACGGCACCAGGGGATAGATCACAAGCAGTGACCTCAAGGCCACGAGTCTCCAGGTACAATGTGTAAGATCCGGGACCCGCGCCGAGATCAATGACCGGACCACGAAGCACGGTCAGGAATTCCCGCTTCGGATTTGAACGAGGAGCCTCGAAGTACGCTGCCGCCGACTCAAACTCGTGCTCACGCCCATCGTCTCGTTCGATTACGTGAGGCTCGACGATTCCGGCCCAATGATCACGGTATATCTGACCCCAAACGTCCGGCATGGCTTAGACCTGCTTAAGGCTACATAACTCCTTTTATCGAACACTCCCGACCCGCTTCAGCATCCATGTATCAGGAGGCGTTCACAGCGAACAGGATGCGTCGACTGGTCGGCTTGGCGCCAGACCTTGGGACGCTGACACGCACATTCAAGTAGACGGTCGCCATGCCGCCCTGACCGAGTTCGGACTCGATGCGGTAGCGGCCCTCCAGGACTGCGCGACACCTTCGCACGACCCGGAACTTACAACGGTAGATTCACAGCCCGACCGGTCTGCGCGCTGCGATGCACAGCCTCCGAGAACTCCATGTAATCGACACCGATTTCAAGGGATTCCGTAGTGTTTTCTTCGGTTCCCTGAATCGTACTGATGAACAGCTCTTCCACGCCGACCCGCCGAGGGGCCGGTTCTTCCAGGGGGTCAGGCATACCACGGAGCTGAGAGTCGCTGCGGCGTCCGCCGAGGATTCGACGGCCGTCAACGTGGATGGTTCCCTCGCTGCCGAAGAGCCAGGTCTGATTTCCGCCCGCCAGTCCCGTCGTCGTGCTCACCCTCATGTGAACCTGTGCCCCGTTGGCGACCTCGTAGAGAATATCCACGTGGTCCAGCCCGCCCTTGGAGACCATCTCTCCGTCCGCAGCGCGTCTGTACGGCGCATGCACCTTGGACATCGCCATGACCCGTGTCGCCCGCCCCAACAAACGGCTCATGCTTTCATAGGTAGACCCCAGGCCCAATGGGATATTGAACCCGTTGAAGTCAGGGTCTACGCGCCAGTGCAGATCCGCGCCGAGCTCGACGAAGCCGCGTCGTCGGTCGGGAGAGCCCCCGAGGGTGGCGTCGGATCCCAACCTGCTGATCTCGGCGGAGAGCAGTTCACCGAGGAATCCATCTTCGATCAGTCGTTTCAAAGCGCCTTGGCCCCGGCCCACGACCACCTGGCAGACCAAGTCCGGGTGGCGACGCGCCGCCTCCAGCATGTCTCTGGCCTCTCGTGCGTTCATGGCCATACGAGACTGGCACAGCACGTGTTTCCCCTTCGCAAGCGCCTCCAAAGTCAGGATGCGGTGCATGTAGGGCGGGGTGCCAATCATGACGGCGTCGATGCTCTCTTCCTCCAGCAATTTCTTCCAGTTGGCGTAAGCCGTGGGAATGTTGAACGCGTCTGCAACTCTCTGACTGGAGGCCAAGCTGCGATTCGCCACTGCGACGACCTCGCATCCCCGGATCTGTCGAAAGTTCGGAAGCTGGGCCCTTTGCACGATACCGCCCGCACCGATGATGCCGATGCGAACAATGGCCTGTGCCGACGGCACCGTCTTCATCTCGTCCTCCATGCCTCCTCTCTGGGCGCCGAAATTCCTGGCCGCTAATCCAGCCGCCAGTGGAATGGCCCCAACGCCGAGAAACTCCCGACGGTTCAATCCGGTGCCCCGGTGCTTCTTGGGTAGTTGCCGCATTCCTCTTCTCCCGAGCGATACAGGGGGGCAGTTCTGTCTCAAGCTGTGGTATCACCGCCCTCTGCTCGCGAACTCAACGAACTGCGCAAAGCTGAGCTTGCCATGATGGCGTGGAATGTAGCGGGGGGCGAAGAGAGTTCAACTAGGCCCGCCGGCGAAAAGACCCCGGGCGCCCGTCGGAATGGAGAGGGACAGCGCCCAGCCTCCGTCCAGGGAAGCGCCTAGCCGCCGGCACCGGGCTCCACTCCTGACTCGAGCCTCTCGAACCGGTGACCTCGCCGATCACGTAGCCGATCGCCGCCCCGATTCCTGCCCCGGCTAAGACCCCCCGTAGCAACCCTTTACCTCGGTTTTTATCGATGGTGCATGTGTAGGTGGGTGAGTTGTCCGCCGGGTCACAAAAGCGGAAGATCTCGAGCGCGAGCAACGCGACACCGGCACCGATCCCAGCTCCGATTAGAACACCCTTCACGAATGCGGAGGATTCGGGGTCCTCACTTTGCACCCACCCGATCAAGGGTTGAGCCGGAGCCAGGAGTAAGAATGGGCTCACCCGTAGCCGCCCCAAATCTGTTTGCGCGGCGATGGGCAGCGGATGCAGGCCAAACCCCACGGCCACCACGAAGACAGTCCAGCAGAATCTCAGCGAGCGCGAGCAATGGGGCCTTCGCGACGCCGGTAGAGAAGCGTGGTCTCGCCGTGTCATCGCTCTCCTCTAGAGGTTGCTACTCCTTTGGCGCAGCGACTGCCTAACGTCTCGCGATTCTACTGCGCGGCCTGTGCTTCTGGCCACAGCGCGAACTGACAGGCGCTTCGCTGCTACGTAATTCGACGTATCAAATCGAAACGCGAATGAAAGCATCTTCCCCGTAGACACTCACGACGTAATGGAGGAAGATCGAGATGATGAAGAGAGGACGCTGGATCGTTCTAGCTGTTGTGGGGATCGCTCTCGCGGGAGCCCTAACCGCTTGTGGTGGATGCGACACTCCAACCGGAAGCTGCGAGGATCTCCCTGATATGGGCTTTATCCGTGTGCTGGTTCTAGATCAGGAAGGGGCTCCGATTCCTAACGTCACTTCATGCGCCAGCCTTGGCAGCAATAGCTTCGCGTGCGCGTTCACGCAAAGCGATGGCGTCATGGAGCATCCAGTGCCGGTGGGTATGAGACGGACCTGGATCGCCGAGTCTCTCTCTCCCATGCGGCCCCCCTTCCGGCCAAAACCTCCAGAAGGATACGTCCAAGGATCCGATCCACTGGAGCAGGTGGTCGAGGTCGTAAAGGACCGGACTACTCAGGTGGAGTTCAGGCTGGTGCGAACTGCCTGAAGGCGAGCTAGGCTATCATCGAGAGCGCGTTCCCCTGGCTTCGCGTCTTCGTGGAAGGCATGGTGATTGTGCGCGGCATCTAGCCCCGAAGTGTGCGCATTGTGTTGTTATCGTGCTCGCCGGGTGCATCGGATGCGGCTGCCTCTCCCTGGAGCAATGTGCGCTCTTCAATCCGGAAGATCGGGCTGCCCTGCGCGGAGCGGGACCCCGCTACGTCATGCGGGGCAAGCCGAGGCGTCTTGATGGGAAACAAGCCTATCCCTTCACCTGGCCCATCCATCACTGCACGCCATTCCTTGGCTCTTGGACCAAAAGGCCGGTTGGATCTCCTATCCGTGGCCCCTGATGTTCGCTGGGACGCCGCGAACGCCGTTCAAAGGGAGAATGGGAATGTCGTTGAAGTCGGCCTGGTTGACCGAACCGGGCTATTGGTAATAGCGTGCATTCTCCCCTTTGGAGGCTCTGCAATGCTTATGTTCCTTCGGTTCGTTACTCTGTCGGTTCTGCTGAGCGTCTCCGCGCCTGCCGCTGCACAATTCAGGCTCGAGCACATTGGCGGGATCGTGCAACTTTCCGATCCGCGGATCGCACCCGACGGCCGCTCTGTCCTCGTGCGGGTCTCCCGCGCCAACTTCGATGACAACCGCTACGAGGTCGAACTCGTTCTCATCGACGTGGCCTCGCGCGCCCACAAAGTGATAACGCGCCGGCAGGCCTCACAGCCCCGCTGGTCTCCTTCCGGTTCAAGTCTGGCTTTCCTTTCACCGGTGGATGGGAAGGCCCAGATTTTTGTAATTCCAATCGATGGTGGCGAAGCGACGCAGATCTCGAAAGCGCCCGCGGGAGTAGGGGCCTACTCGTGGCGCCCGGACAGCGAGGCTTTTGCCTACCTCTCGAAAGAGGAACTCGAAAAGCGCGAGGGCCCGGAGCGCCACAACCGTTCTTTCGAAGCGGACGTGAACTACCTCCTGACGGAGGCGCCGCGGGCTCACCATCTCTGGCTCGTCCCGGCCGATGGCGGAGAATCCAGGCGGCTGACGTCAGGTGAATGGTCGGTCGCGGCTGGGTTGACGGGCGGCAGTGGGGGAGCGCCTTCGTGGTCTCCGGACGGCCAGTCACTTGCCTTCGCGCAGCAACCCGGGCCCGGGCCGAGGTACATTACGGACGTCAGCATCCGCATCCTCGACGTGGCGACCGGATCGATCCGCCCGCTCAACGAGCTAGAGCAGCGCATGTCCGGCGCAGCGGTATCGCCGGACGGTGAATTTGTTTCCTACTCGTCCCCGCGCGACGGCGACAGCCGTTTTGTCAACGAAATCTTCGTCGCCCCAGTGGGAGGTGGTGACGGACGGAGCCTCACCCGTGCTCTGGATCGGAACTTCAGGGCCTCTCACTGGATGCCGGACAGCCGCTCGCTCCTCGTGCAAGCCAACGATGGCACGACGCCAGGACTCTGGATTCAGCCGCTCGACGGCCCCGCACGCCGGCTGAATACGGGGAGCGCGGTCCCCGGATCTGCCGTGACAGTTTCACGTTCCGGTCAGATAGCCCTTCTCGCCAGCGAGCCGGATCGTCCCACTGAGCTCTTTTTTCAGGCTGCGCCCGGGAGCCAGTTCCAGCGGCTCACAGACTTCAATGCACACATCGCGGCGCTCGAGCTTGGAAAGCAGGAGTCCATTAGCTGGCGCGGTGCGGATGATTTCGAGATGGACGGAATCCTGACCTACCCGCCAGGCTATCAGGAGGGCCAGGCGTATCCTCTCGTCCTCCACATCCACGGGGGCCCGCGCGGGGCTTCCACCTTGGGCTTCTCGGCACGCGTCCAGTGGCTCGCGTCGCATGGGTGGGTGGTATTCCAGCCCAACTACCGCGGCAGCGACAATCTAGGAAATGACTACCAGGCTGCCATTTGGAACGATGCGGGTGCTGGGCCCGGACGTGACGTTATGTCCGGAGTCGATTTGCTGATCCAGCGAGGCATCGCGGATCCCTCCCGGATGGCGGTATCGGGCTGGTCCTACGGGGGGTACATGACCACATGGTTGCTCGGTAACTACCCCGACCGTTGGCGGGCCGCGGTTGCGGGCGCCTCTGTCACCGACCACATAGATCAGTACGTTCTCAGCGACATTCACTCGCCTGTCGCTACCTACTACGGCGGCTCACCGTTCACAGACCCGAAGCGCCTCCAGGCGTACCGCGAACAAGCTCCGATAACCTACGCGACGCGCATCAAGGCACCTACGCTTGTGCTCAGTGACACGGGCGACCAGCGTGTTCCGATATCGGAATCATTCACCCTCTACCACATCCTTCGGGACAATGGCGTGAAGACGAAGTTCATCGCCTACCCTGTCGCCGGCCACAACCCCACGGACCCGGTTCATCGGCGCGATCGGGACCGACGATGGGCTGCCTGGTTGCAGGAACACCTCGGTGCAAACATGCCCTAGCACTCAGGGCCTGCTCTCAGGCCGCAGGCTAAGAGCCTCTCAATTCGGTTTCTGCCATCGTCCCCGAGGCACCAACATCCCGCTGCCGGGCGACGCTACGATCTCCCCGTTCTCGAAGACGACTTCCCCCCGCCGGACCGTGAGGATCGGCCAACCGGTCACCTCCCAGCCATCGAAGATCGAGAACTTTCCGTTCGAGAGGATGTCCTCGTCCCGGATCGTCTTCGTGAGGTCAGGATCCCAGATCACGACATCCGCATCGGATCCCACGGCGATGGTGCCCTTGCGCGGGTACAATCCAAAGAGCTTGGCAGGATTGGTCGCCGTAACTTTGACCATCTGTTCAAGAGTGATCCGACCCTTCCGGACACCCTCGGAGTACAGGAGCGGCATCTGGTCCTGTAGAAAGTTGGCGCCCTCTCGCGGGCGAAGAACACTATTCTCAGGATCCATTTTCTCAGCACGCGTATAGCCGACGTGGTCGGTATTCACGACGTCAACGCTTCCTCGTGCGATCGCACCCCACAGGTAATCCTGGTCAGTCTTGTCTCGGAGGGGGGGCGCGCCAGTATAGATTGGGCCATCGGGCTGATTGAAGCGGTCCCTCGTGAGGTGCAGGTAGATGAATCGTACTTCCGTGAACACCGGTAGCCCGCGTGCTCGCGCGGCCTCTGCAACCCGCATTGCCCGCTCCGACGACATGTGCACCAGATAGATCGGAGAGCCTGTCACTTCGGCGAAGCCGATCGCACGCTGCGTACCCACCTCCTCGGCAGCAATAGGGTGTGAGTCGGCGAAGTTCTGACCTACCAGGGCCGTCCGTCTTTCCGACACTAGACGGTCCATCGCCCCCGCTATGATAGCGGCGTCCTCCGCATGTAAGAGAGTCAACACCCCAGCTCTCCCAGCCGCCTCAATCAGCTTCAGGTTTTCATCCACGCGCTGATCGAACGAGAGGCCCCTCATGAAGATCTTGAGTGAGACACCCCGCTCGCGGAGCATCGGAACATCCGCGGGCGTCAGCCGCGTTGGATCACCGACCGTGAAGTGTAGGATCGCGTCCGCGATAGTTTGACGAGTCGCGACGTCTACAACATCGGCAAGTCTCTGTGCTGCCGACACAGCGGGATCCCGCCCCTGGCCGAAGAAGGCTCCGATGGTGGTGATGCCTCCGGCGAGTGCCGCACGAGATGCCGACGTGAAGTCGTCCGCGCCCTTGCGTGTGTTGGCAGTTCGGATGGGTGCTAAGTGCACGTGGGTGTCGATGCCCCCCGGAAGAACCAGCTTCCCGGTCGCGTCTATGACCCGCGCACCCTCCCCAGGGGTCAGGTTCTGCCCGATCTCGGCGATGACGCCCGCCCGGATGCGAAGGTCACCTTGCACGCGTCCGGCCTCGGTCACGATCAGGCCGTTGCGGATGACCATGTCGGCCGGCTCCTGGGCAACCGCCTGGGTGGCCAGCGCCAAGAATAGCCATGCAAGAATCAATCTTCCACTAGGCATCAAACACGGCATCATGCGCACCATCGTTGCCTCCTGCTGTACGTGGTAGATGCGGTAGTGGCCCTCTAGGGCTGCGTTCAGGCGTGGACGGATGTGGCCTGCTAATCAGTAGAGGACAGCACCGCTGTTTATACTCACTGAGTATAAAATTTTTTCAAAAAAATACTCGGCAGGGGGTGTAAAGATACTAAAAGAGTCTCTGACCGGCCCTGGGGGGCATCGGGTGGGTTTGAGGAGGCGCGGAGACGGTGAAGATGCTGCTCGGTCAGCCCTCGGGACGAGCAGCGGTGCCGCCAGGGGCACGGACAGAGGTGCCGTCGGACTTCGGATGCTGGACAGCCGCCTGACAAGCCCTGAAGGTGAGGAAAGCTGCTTTACCGCGTAGGCGGCTTCCCGCCTAGCATGGTCTCAGCGGCGGGTCTCGATCTCGATCGAGCCGCCAGATCCCGCGATGGTGCCGAAACGGAACATCGCGTCGCTGGCGCTGAGGTAGGTTGCGCTGACGATGTCGGTGCCGGTGAGCCGCATGCCTCTCAGGCCCGAGGCGTCACCTCGCGGAGATCCGTCGAAGAAGACGGTGACAACCGTCCGGCCGACGACGCTCGTCTGGCCCCTGGGCTGCAGCCACAGGGGTCGCAGTGATTGTATCGCATTGAACAGATCGGTCTCATTGGTCGTGACGAGCTCATCGTACGTGAGCACGTTTCCCAAGCCGCGGGCGCGGCTCAAGCCGCTCGAGGCACAAGCGACCAAGAGAGTCGCCACCGTTAGCGCGACCGGGAATCGGAATCTTTTCATCGCCTGAGATCCAGCTCAGAGAAGAACCATGAACACTTGGTTCCAACAACGTACTTCAGCTTCAGCCATAAGGCTGTAGTGAAGTATGGAGGCGTCAGTCACCGTACCTGCCAGATGCCGAGCCAGGGTATAACATCCATAAAGGAGTCTCGAGGGGCCCATGGGGGGCAGTGGTGGATCTGAAGTGACGCGGAGAGGGTGAACGTGCAGTAGTCTCCCCTGCCCTACTCTTGATCGATCCGATACTCGACCACCTCACCTCTCGGGCGATAGTGGCTCGCGTGGCCATACGTGTCTTCGACTCGTGACACGTTCTTGTGCCCCATCTCCTTCGCCACCGTCCAGAGAGAAATCTGGCTACCACCATCGGTCGTCTGTAGCCGAGCGGTGGCGTAGGTGTGGCGGAACTTGGTGAGTCGAGGCATCTCCATCCCCGCCCCAGCAGCAATCGTTCCGAGAGATTTCCGTAGGTCGGTGATCATCTCGCCCGTTTGGCCGGGGAATAGCAGCTCGTCTCCTGATCGGGCCAACCCATCAACGTAGGGCCGAAGGATCTCGTCTAGCTGAGGCCACAGTGGCACTGCTCGCTCACTCCACACCCGCTTCAGCCTTCGGTGCTCGTTGGGCTGGATCCTGATGAGCTTATTCTCAAAATCGATATCGCTCACCAGGAGCCCGAACACCTCGTTGCGTCTGCCACCAGTGAGCAGATAAGTGGCGATCAACTCATGATGCAGATCTAGCCTTCGGGCAGCATCGAGGAACCGGGCAGCTTCATTGATCTCGAAGAACTCATCGGTGCGTTGGCGCTTGTTGACGATGGACGGCTTGCGATAGAGCCCGCCAACAGGGTTGTACCCCACCGGCACCACTCCAAGCTCCTGAGCGTAGCGGTAGAGCCCCGAGAGGGCATGCAGATAATGGCGCTGGGTGCCATTGGCGAGATGCGAGAGCTTCTTTTCCAAGTGACCCGGGTGGGTCTCGAACCCACGACCTACGGATTAAAAGTCCGTTGCTCTGCCAGCTGAGCTACCGGGTCTGCCATATCCTATCCGGTTACAGGTAAACGATCTAGCGTCTCGCGATCCGTCGTCGAATGGGTCCCCGAACGTCGAGTGTGGCCCAAGTCGGCTCACTCCCCACGATCTCAAAGGTCGAGCGAGAACTGAAGCCCGGTAAAGGTGAGGCGATGATGGGGGGTCACGCCCAACTCGGCGATCGCGGCGCGATGCTCGGCGGTGCCGTACCCGACGTTCCGCTCCCAACCGTAGCCGGGATAGCGCAACGCCAGGCGCCGCATGAGTCTATCGCGAATCACCTTCGCCACGATCGACGCGCAGCCGATCGAATGGATGAATGCGTCGCCGTCCACGACGGCCTCGTGCTCGCGGCCGAGGTACTTCACGTGGAGGCCGTCGACGACGACGTGGCCGGGAGACGCGTGGAGATGGTCCAGCGCGCGCTGCATCGCCACGGTAGTGGCACGAAGGATATTGCGGCGGTCGATCTCCTTCACGGAAGCTGCGCCCACTCCGACCGCACGCGCCGACCGCAAGATCACCGAATGGAGTCGCTCGCGCGTCTCCCCGCTGAGTTGCTTCGAGTCGTCGGCGCCGTCGATGCACATGCCCTCGGGAAGCACCACGGCGGCAGCCAAGACCGGTCCCGCGAGGGGCCCCCGACCCGCTTCGTCGACTCCTGCCACGGAGAGACCGCGGCCCCAGAACCGTCGCTCGTATTCGAGCATGTCCTGGGGCCGCGACGTCCCGTTCTCGTCCGGCTTCATGCCGGCGCTAGCTTCAGCGAGCGGTACGTTTCTCCGGGATGCGGGCAGCCTTACCACGCCGGCCACGCAAGTAGTACAGCTTCGCACGGCGCACGCGCCCACGACGTACCACCTCGACCCCGGAAACCGTGGGGGCGTTGAGCGGGAAAATACGCTCGACGCCAATACCGCTCGATATCTTGCGGACCGTGAAGGTCTCGTCGACGCCACCGTGCTTGCGCGCGATGCACACACCCTCGAACGCCTGGATGCGCGCTTTCGCGCCTTCCCGAACGAGATAGAGCACCTTGATGGTATCGCCAGGACCAAACTCGGGAAGCTCGTCGCTCCGGAGTTGCTCCTTCTCGATTTCTTTGATTACGTCAGACATCGTCGACTCCACGGCACGCCTGAGGCGGTGTCTTGAGAGGCCTTCAAGTTAATCACGACTTTTCAGACCGTGAAGTGCTGCCTTCGCGGCCTCCCCGCTCGTTCGTGATCCGCTCGGCTTGTTCGCTCCGCCACTGCTCGATCTTGGCGTGATCCCCAGAGCGCAGCACCTCCGGCACCTCATGACCGCGATACTCGGGTGGTCGCGTATAGGACGGAGCGCTGACGGGTCCCTCGTCGTAGAACGAATCGGTCGCCGCGGCGTCGTGATCGCCTAGTACCCCCGGTAGCAGCCTGACGACGGCGTCAGTGATCGCCAACGCACCAATCTCACCTCCAGACAGCACGTAGTCCCCCATCGAGATCTCGTCGGTCGCGAGGTGCTCCGCCACACGCTGGTCCACGTCCTTGTAGCGGCCACACAAGAGCGTGAGCTCCTCCCCTACGCTGAGGCGAACGGCATCCGTGTGCCGAAACGCGCAGCCCCGAGCAGACAGGAGGACGATCGGTCCATCGGGCTTCACATCGTCGATGGCCTCGAAGAACGGTTCCGGCTTCATGACCATGCCGGCGCCCCCACCGTACGGTACGTCGTCTACCGTGCGGTGTTTATCGTGCGTGTAGTCCCGCAAATCCACAAGCCGGTACTCGACCAGTCCTGCCTGCGCCGCCCGCTTCGGGATGGACAGCCCGAGGGGTCCCACAAAAAAATCCGGGAAGATCGTAACGATGTTGATGCGCATAGCAGTCAGAGATCCAGAAGACCATCCGGTGGATCGATCACTACATGCCTCGCTTCCGTGTCCACCTCGACGATGACGTCCGCCAGGAAGGGGATCAGAAGCTCCCGGTCCGGTCCTCGAACGTCGAGCATGTGCGCGGGACTGAGCTCATACACTTCGGTGATCTCGCCGACGTAGGCGCCGTCCGTCGTCTCTACGCTCATCCCGATCAGTTGATGGTAGAACACCTCGCCCTCCGCCAGTGGCTCGAGCGCCTCTGTCTCCCGGAGGAGATACCGGCCGCGCAGCAGATCCGACTGATTCCTGTCCTCAACTCCCCTAAAGACAACCAGGTAGCCTTGGCGGTGGGCACGAACGGCTTCGATGCGCAGCGGTGGCAGGTCCGGAGCGGGCCCGTCGGAGTCCGCATCGCCCAGACGCAGAACCACCCCGGGAGCGTATACGCTCTCGGGGTGGTCCGTCAGCGGGCTCACGAAGAGTTCACCTTTTGTGCCATGGGACTTGTTGATGTGCCCCACGACGAGAAATCGCGGGTCTTCCCGACCCATGACTGAGAGCTGTCCGAAGCCTACTCGGACTTCTCCTCATCGTCAGCTTCCTCAGCTTCGGCGTCAGCCCCCATCTCCGCGGTAGGCTCACTCTCCTCCTCGGCCGCCGGCCCTTCCTCATCCTCAGCCACGGGAGCAGCCTCACTCTCCTCCTCGGCCGCCGGCCCCTCCTCATCCTCAGCCACGGGAGCAGCCCCTTCCTCTGCCTCGGCCGCCGGCCCTTCCTCATCCTCAGCCACGGGAGCAGCCTCACTCTCCTCCTCGGCCGCCGGCCCCTCCTCATCCTCAGCCACGGGAGCAGCCTCTTCCTCTGCCTCGGCCGCCGGCTCTTCGGAGGCCTCTGCAGCCTCGGCGGCAGCGGCCTTTTCGGTAGCTGCAACTTCTTGGGCTGCCTTCTGTTCCGCGGCGCGGCGCGCGGCGAGTTTCTCCGCGCGACTCGCCTTGCGCTCCTCAGGATCTACTTCTCCTAGCGCGACCTTCCCATCACCGCCTCGGCGGGCCTTGGCGATCAGCGATTTCATCGTGGCGGAAGGCTGCGCACCTTCCCCCAGCCAATGATCGACGCGCTCGAGATCGAGCACGAGGCGTGCCGGGTGCGACAAGGGTTTGTAATAACCGAGCGTCTCGACGAATCGGCCATCCCGGGGCGAGGCGCTATCGGCCACGACCACACGATAGTGGGCCTTTTTCTTCCGGCCCGTACGCCGGAGACGAATCTTTGCGGGCATCTTCTCTGGGTTCTGACGACATATCCGCCACGCACGCGGCGCGCAGGCGCATCCATCGGCCCGATCGGGGCCAGACTGGACAGACTGGAAAGGATATACGAGTCTAGCGTGGCTGTACAGCGCTCGGAAAGCCATCACCACCCATCATTCCCTTCATTTGTTTCATGAACTTCTGCATCTCTTTGAACTGTTTCATGAGGCGGTTGACCTCCGAGACGGGACGACCGCTCCCCTTTGCGATGCGGGCACGCCGAGAACCGTTGAGGACAGCAGGCTTGCGGCGCTCCTCCGGGGTCATCGAAAGGATGATGGCCTCGACGTGCTTGAAGCGCTTGGGGTCGAGATTCGCAGCCGGAATGTTCATGCGGGTGGCCCCGGGGATCAGCTTCATCAGTTGATCGAGCGGGCCCATCTTTTGGACCTGACGCATCGCGACCAGGAAGTCCTCGAGCGTGAAGCGCCCCTGCCCGAGCACCTTCTCCTGCAGCTTCTCTTGCTCCTCCTGGTCGAACGCGACGTGGGCCCGTTCGACGAGGCCGATCACGTCACCCATCTGGAGGATTCGGCCCGCGAGGCGTTCGGGATCGGCGGTGTCGAGATCGTCCAGGCGCTCACCCAAGCCCACGAACTTGATGGGCTTGCCGGTCACGCCCCGAATGGAGAGCGCCGCTCCACCACGCGCGTCACCATCCATCTTGGTCATCACGATGCCCGTGATTCCGAGCGCGTCGTCGAACCCCTGCGCGATCTTCACGGCCTCCTGGCCCGTCATCGCGTCCGCGACCAGCAGGATCTCGGTGGGCCGGACCGCGTCCCGGATTCTTGTTAGCTCGTCCATGAGCGTCTCATCGATCTGCAGACGACCGGCGGTGTCGACGATCAACACCGAGTGCCCACGCTCTTGTGCCTTCTCGACCGCGGCAGCGGCGGCGGCGACCGGGTCGCCTCCGAACTCGCCCGCGACGACAGGCGCCCCGATCTCGTTGCCCAACGTCTGGAGCTGCTCGATCGCCGCGGGTCTCTGGAGGTCGCACGCAGCCAGCATGGGGGTCTTGCCCTCCCGGCCCAAGCGCCGCGCCAGCTTCGCCGCGGATGTGGTCTTCCCCGACCCCTGGAGCCCGACCAGGAGGATCACCGTGGGGTCCTCAGCCGCAGTGGCAAGTGTCGGACGACCTTCTCCGAGCAGGTGGGCGAGCTCGTCGTGCACGATCTTCACGATCTGCTGGCCGGGCGAGACGGCCTTCAGCACCGCCTCGCCAAGGGCCCGCTCCTGCACACGCGCAAGGAAGTCGCGCGTGACCTCGAAGTTGACGTCGGCCTCGAGCAGCACGCGCCGCACCTCTCTGAGCCCTTCCTTGATCATGGGCTCTGTGAGCACGCCTCGTTGCCGGAGCTTCTTCAGAGCCCCATCGAGTTTCTTACTGAGTTCGTCGAACATCGAGCGGGAAACCTCCCATCTCCGCCGCCAACCGGGTCTCGGCTCCAGCAACCGTGCACGGACCTTAAACTAACCTTGCCTTTCGTGGGCACAGACTTTGCCATATAAAGTACTCTGACAATATAGAGACAGATGGACCCAGGTCCTGGAGGCAGTCGATGACCGCGCTGGGCGAATTCCTATTTCCGACACCGGCTCGCCTGACCTCCGGGGGAATCATCAAGTGGTGGGAGCGACGCAGGCTGCCCTACAACCTGTTCGTCGGTAGTGCCGGCGCGCTGACGCTCGCGCTCTCCCACGTCATCATCGCACTGCCACCGGGCGGTGAAGCCATGCCACTCTTCTGGCCACCGATCGTCGTCTTCGGGGTCATGGCAAACGTCTGCTACCTGTTCGGGCCCATAACCGAGATCCTCATCACCAAGATCTGGGGAGACCAGCTACTTCCGACTGGAGCCGTGCTGTACCGGATCGGCCTCACCTTCTCCGTTGGGCTCGCCCTGCTGCCGACGCTGATCATATCTGTGGGATGGGTGGTACGGATCGTAGGTGCGATCTTCGTCAGCCAACCGGGATGATCTGACTCCGCTTCGTCCCTACCGAGACCCATCGCACGGGCGCGCCGGAAAGCTCCTGGATACGGTCGAGATAGGCGCGCGCGTTGGCAGGAAGACCCTGGAGCCTGTGCACGTCCCCCGTCGGCGCCTCCCAGCCGGGTAGCGACTCGTAGATCGGCTCGACACTGGACAGCGACCAGGTGTCGGCTGGGAAGTTCTCGGTGATGCTGCCGTCAGGCATCCGGTAGGCGGTCACGACCTCGAGCGTCGAGAGCGTGTCGAGCACGTCGAGCTTCGTCACCGCGATACCTGTGAGGCCGTTTACCCGGGCGGCATGCCGCGCCAGCACGGAGTCGAACCAACCGCAGCGGCGAGGCCGGCCGGTCGTCGCGCCGAATTCGCCCCCCAGAGCACGAACATGCTCGTCCATCTCGGGCGAGAACGCGCTCGGGAGCGGGCCCTCGCCCACACGGGTCGTGTACGCCTTCACGACACCGACCACGGTGTCGATCAACGTCGGTCCGATGCCTGTCCCTGTCGCTGCACTCGCAGCCGTCGTGTTGGACGAGGTCACGAATGGATACGTGCCATGGTCGAGATCCAGAGCGGTGCCCTGCGCGCCTTCGAGAAGCACGCTCTTGCCGGCCATCAGCGCGTCTGTGATTTCCGGCCCGGCGTCCGTGGAGATCGAGAGCAGGCGCTCACCCAGGTCCAGCGCCTCTCGCATCGCGGCGGCGAGCTCGTCGGTAGCGCTCGCGCCGAGCTGCTCGAGACGACGCGTGACGCGCTCTTGCGCGGCGGCGACGCGCTTGAGGAGCCACTCCGGGTTGCCCAGGTCTGCGACGCGCAGTCCGCGCCGACCCGCTTTGTCCTCGTACGCCGGCCCGATACCGCGGCCGGTCGTGCCGATTTTTGTGGCGGCGGCCCTCTCGACCGCTTTGTCGAGGAGTATGTGGTACGGCAGCAGGAGTTGGGCACGCCTGCTTACCCCTATCCGCCCATCGAGCTCGATACCTCGATCAAGCAACGCATCATACTCCTCGAAGAACTGGCGGATATCGAGAACCACGCCGTTGCCGAGAAGGCAGCGCTTGCCCTGGTGCAGAACTCCTGACGGGATCTGGTGGAGGATGAACTCGTGCTCGCCGACGTGCACCGTGTGACCGGCGTTCGCCCCGCCCTGGTAGCGGGCTACGATGTCGACGTCCTCGGCGAGCACGTCCACAATCTTGCCCTTCCCTTCATCTCCCCATTGACACCCGACGACGACGGTGCAGGAACCCTGAGATCGCATCTTTCCCTGGCGCGGCGGCGGTGGTGGGCGCGGGAATTCAGGCACCAAAAAAAACGGGCCTCCCCCGCGCGGGGGACAGCCCGTTGACCGATGTTTCCTTTGGGAAAAGCTAGGCGCGCCAGGAGGAGGTGTCAACGAAGCTCGCACATGCGAGGCCAGGAGTCGGGTTCCAGCGATGCGCTCGCCCTGGCCGCATGCCTCGCTTCAGGGTCCCCTCTGACGGCGCAATGGGTCGAAGCCGCCCGGTCAGGGCCGGTGGCCGCTCACTACCTGCCACCAGGACACTCACGACGTCCACCTCGAACCGTTGCCATCCAGGTGGAAGGACAACGGCCCGTCATAACATTCAGACGCCCGCAACGGTCAGGAGACTCGCGGCGTCGAGAACCCCGCGCACTTCTTCCACGCGAGCTTCCGGCAGGGGGGCGAGTGGCGGGCGCGGACCTCCACCCGCAAGACCCAACAGATCGAGTGCGGCCTTGATGCCCGGGGCGCCCATGCCGCCTACGATCTGTTTGTGCACGGGAGCTATCTGCTCCTGCCGGCGTCCGGCGTCGGCGCTGCGTCCTTCTTGGAACGCCACTGAGATCTCAGCAGCCTGGGCGGGTGCCATCAGCCCGACCGCGACAATACCCCCGACCGCCCCGATCTCCAACGCGCCGTATAACAACGCGCCGCTGCCCACGAGCACCTGGAAGTCGCCGACACACGCCTCGACCAGCTCTGACAGCGATGCGAGCTGGCCGCGCGAATCCTTCATTCCGACGATGTTGGGATGCCTGGACAGCTCCGCGATCAGTCGGGTAGGAAACTCGAGCGTGCTCAGGTGCAGTGGCACCTGGTAGATAATGACCGGAACCGGGGAGGCATCCGCGACGGCTTTGTAGTGTCGCGCCAAGATCTGCGGCGACATCGCTCCTCTGAAATACGCCGGCGGGCTCACGAGCACCGCCTCGGCGCCCGCATCCGCGGCTTGCTGCGTCAAGCGGATCGTGTGGCGCGTGGACTCGGCCCCCGTGCCCGCGATGATCAACGCATGCTCAGGCACCACATCGCGCGCCGCCTCGAGCAGCGTGATGCGCTCGTCCTCGTCGAGGAAGACCGATTCGCCCGTCGATCCCGCTACCACGATTCCGCGGATCGGGCTCTCGAACCAACGCCGGAGATTCGCCCGAAACGCGATGACATCGACGTCGCCGGTCACCGGGTCGAAGGGGGTGGTTACCGGTAGGAATGTTCCGCTTAAGTCGACCATGAGTGGCTGCTAGCCTCCGTACCCCTGGGGCGCATCGTCCGGGAGTTTAGTGATGCCGGGCTGCGTCGCGCCCGGTGCGTTGAACATGCGCATCTTCAGATCGAAGTCCGCCGGGTTGTTCGCGGCGGCTTTGGCGAGATCGAAGTCGACCACGCCGTCGTGCACGAGGTCCATGAGATGCTGATCGAAGGTCTGAGATCCGTAGTGGTCCCTGCCCTCCGCGATCAGATCCCCGATTTCGTCGATGCGCTCGGGGTCCCGGATGCAGTCGCGTATCGTCGCCGTCACGAGCATGATCTCCATCGCCGCCACGCGGCCACCGGCCAGCTTTTGAACGAGGCGCTGTGAGATCACCGCCTGCATGGTCTCGGAAAGACGGATGCGGATCATCTCCTGCTCTTCGGGCGGGAAGACCGCAATGATGCGGGAGATCGTCTGGACCGCGTTCCTCGTATGCAGGGTCGACACCACCAAGTGCCCGGTTTCCGCCCCTTTGAGCGCTGTTTCGATCGTTGTCTTGTCGCGCATCTCACCGATAAGGATCACGTCCGGATCCTGACGCAGCACAGCACGCAGGCCCGACGCGAACGACTCGGTATCGGTCCCGATGTCCCGCTGCGTGATCGACGACTTGTTGTCCCGATGCAAGAACTCGATCGGGTTCTCGAGGGTGACGATGTGCGCTCGTTTGTGCTGGTTGATCCAGTCGATCATCGCGGCCATGGTCGAGCTCTTGCCCGAGCCGGTGACGCCGGTCACCAGGATCAGGCCACGCTCGAGGGCGGAGAGCTTGTTGATGATCGGCGGCAACCCAAGATCCTCGATCGACGGAATCTCGATGGGAATGGCGCGCATGACGATCATCGGCGAGCCACGCTGCTTCATGATGTTGACGCGGAAACGGCCCACGCCCGGAATCCCCCAGGAGCAGTCGTAGTCGAGGATCCGGTCAAAGTTCTCCTTGTCATCCTCGTGCGGGATCAGCGATAGCGCGATCGCCTTCACCTGCTCGGCCGACAACCTCTGCTGTGTCAGCGGCTGGAGATCACCATGGATTCGAGCACGGACGAAGTCACCCGCCTTGATGTGGATGTCACTCGCCCCCCGCTCGACCGCGGCTTTGAACATTTCCTGCATTAAGTGTCCTCCCGTACCTCGAAACTTACTCGGCACCACCCAAGATAATGGGCAGACTACCCCAGCGCCTCCCGCCAGTCTAGGCCCATTTTTCGCTTTGCTTCAGCAAGCGTCCCGCTGGCGATCTCGCGGGCCTTCTGTGCTCCCTCGTCGAGGACGCGGCGCACCTGGTCCGGATTCTCCACGTACTGCTTAGCGCGCTCACGGTAAGGCGCGAACGCGTCGGCGATGTTGTCGGAGAGGATGCGCTTGCAGTCGACACACCCGATGCTGCCCGCACGGCAGCGCGTCTCGATGTCCGTCCGCGTCGCATCGTCCGTGAAGAAGGCATGCAGCGAGTACACATTGCAGACCTCCGGGCGTCCCGGGTCGTCCCGTCGCACTCGCTGGGGGTCGGTGACCGCGGTGCGCACGCGGGCCCGCAGTTCGTCCGGCTCGCAGAGGACCGGTATGGTATTGTTGAGCGACTTGCTCATCTTCGTCTTGCCGTCGAGCCCGAGTATGCGACCGACGTCTTCACCGATGAGTGGTTCAGTGACCGGGAAAGTGTCGCCGTACGCAGCGTTAAACTTCCTCGCGATCTCGCGGGTCATCTCGAGGTGTTGCTTCTGGTCCACACCCACCGGCACGCCATCCGCCTTGTACAGGAGGATATCCGCTGCCTGCAGGATCGGGTAATTCAGAATCCCGGCAGGAATCGACTCCAGGTTGCGTGACTTGTCCTTGTACTGAGTCATGCGCTCGAGGTCGCCCACGGGCGTTACCGCGTTGAATAGCCATGCCAGCTCGGTGTGCTCGGGCACGTCGGATTGAACGAAGATGATCGCCCTTTCAGGGTCGAGCCCGACCGCGAGGTATGACACCGCGAGATCGAAAACCATCGCAGGCATCGATGCGGGGTCGCCACCTGCCGTGATCGCGTGCTCGTCGACGATGCACCAGATGCAGTCGTAGTCATCCTGCATGCCCACCCAGCGGCGGAGCGCGCCCAGATAGTTGCCCATATGAGCCTCTCCGGAGGGCTGCATGCCGCTGAAGATACGCTTCTGTGCACCGTTGCTTGGGGTGTCAATCATGAGAGACGGAATGAAAGGCTGCGGATCCGTACGTTTTCGCACACGAACGGGCCCGCTAACTTAGCTTGTATGAATACGTCACGCCTATCCGCCACCGTTCCTAGCACACTGGTGAGGAGCTCGCACGGCTCCAGCTGGTTCCTCGCCATGACGACGCTCGACGTCGAGGTTATCGAGGTCTTCCCGAGCGCGAGCAGCATTCCGCCGGACTACGCAACGTCGTCGTGCTGCAGGGTCGGGATCTGGACCAAGCGTGGGGGCTGAGCTTCGGCTGGACGCACTTCTCCATACTGCGCGCGAGGCGGCCGAGGCGGCCGTGTCGATCCACCGCCGTGACGCGGGTAAAGTCGGGCTCGATGATGCGAGGGAGAAGGCGAGAGCCGATTACGTCTCGAAGACCGACCTCGATGCCCAGGAAGCCGCGCTCGCGGTGATCGAGCGGAGCCATCCGGACCATGTCGTGCTCGCGGAGGAGAGTGACGGGGCGGTCGAAGATCAGCTCGCACGCTGGGACGGTAGCCCACTCTGGATCGTCGACCCCTTGGACGGGACGGCGAACTTCCTGCACTCACATCCCCAGTATTGCGCGTCTGTGGCCGTCGCGGTGGACGGCCGGGCCGTGGCCGGGGCGGTGACGAGCGGGTCGACAGGGGAGCGGTGGTGGGCGGCTGAGGGCTCGGGTGCATTCAAGGGCGGTCGCCGCATCCAAGTGTCTTCGGTGGGCCCCCTGTCGCGCGCGATGGTCGGCACGGGCTTCCCGTTCAAGGCGCTCGAGTTGCTTCCGGGATACCTGGGGGAGTTCGATCGCGTATTGCGCACGGCGTCGGGGGTGCGTCGAGGCGGCTCTGCCGCCCTCGACTTCGCCTACCTGGCTCAGGGCTCGCTCGACGCGTTCTGGGAAAGAACGCTCATGCCGTGGGACTTCGCGGCCGGAATCGTACTCGTTCAGGAGGCGGGCGGAGTGATCGCTCGCCCGGACGGGAGCGCGCTGGATTTCAAGCCAGGCCCGGTGACCGGAGCCAACTCTGTGGAGTTGCTGGACGAGCTGCGCTCGCTTCTCTGAAACTTCCCCCCTACCCCAGTGGGACCGCCCACCTGTACCCGATCACTGGCACCGCGGCGGACCGGGACCGGAACTCAGGCTACCGCTAACACCGGACGTCGACGTCGACTCTTCACCGCGGAAAACGCTCCCGAAGTAGGCAGCGCCGGGAACGACTCCACCTGCGTATCACTCCGGTGGCGCGCGGCGAGCATCACGGGGAGCTGATCCCTGAAAATGGCGAAGAGCGTGGGGTCGAACACGTGCGCCAGCTTGTGACAGAATGTTACAAGCTCGTGCGCGTCAGTGGCTTCATCATCGTGATGAGCGGCATGAAGTTCACGAATTGTTCGACCGGCACCGACTCGAGGGTCGCTGGCCGAGAAAGCGTTCATTCCACTCCTCAGCTCAGCGACCCTCCCACCACCTCGTCGCCCCACCTGAGATCGACCTAGTTCTTGGCGATCTCGATCGTGCGGCCCTTCGCCTCCGGCGCCTTCGGGAGCAGAATGGTCAGTACTCCGTTCTCGAACGTCGCCGCGATGTCGTCGCCGCTGATAGTCCGCGGCAGCGAGAAGGAGCGGCGGAACGAACCGTAGCTGCGCTCCCAGACGTGGTACCGGCGCTCCTCGGCGCCCTCCGTGACCTGCTCGGTCTTCTCACCTGAGATCGTGAGCAGGTTGCCTTCGAGCTCTATGGAGAGGTTCTCCTCCGAGAGCCCGGGCAGTTCGGCAGTGACCACGAGACCCTCCTTGGTCTCTGCGACGTTCACGGACGGCGTCCAGCTCCGCCGACCCGCCGACGGGTTGTCGAAGAAGCCGGCAAGCCGGTTCTGTACCTCCTCGAGGTCACGCCAAGGGGAGTAGCTCGGGTGCCGGAACTTGTATTTCGTGATGGCCATGATGCCTCCTAATGTGTGTGGTTCAGACGCCCGCAAGAGAGCAATCGGCGTGCCACATGAAACGAGGACCAAATCTGTCAAATTGAACTATGACAAGGGGTTACAAGGTCGATCGTCTGCCAAATTGGCTTCTGGACAATGCCTTTACTGCCGATCAGACAAGGCGAGCCCGAGCGCCATACGAGCCGCACCCATCGCGGGGTCGAGTTCCGCGTCGAGGAGGGGAAGGTCGTGGCCAGCGATCGCCGTCAAGAGAGGATCGCGCAAAGGGCCGCCCTGCCAGATCAGCCCACCCCACAGCGCGAGACGAGGCGTGTGCGACCACGGGCCCGAGCGCTCGATAATGGCGGTGAGGTGACAAGCCAGCATTTCGACCGCACGTCCGAGGATGTCTACGGCTCCCGCGTCTCCGGCAGAGGCGGCGTGAGCAACATCGGGAACCAGCGCGGCAATCTCCCCCTTGCTAGCCGAAGCGACCCAGGCAACCAGCTCGGTAGGATCGATTAATCCGAGGCTCTCCAAGACGGACTCTCGCAGCGCCGTCGCGGCGCTTCGACCGTCCTCGGCACCGGTCACGCGCCGGAGCGCCTCCATGACCATCCAATAGCCACTGCCCTCGTCCCCGACGTGCTGACCCCAGCCACCGACGCGGTGCATGACGCCACTTTCGTCACGGGCCCAGGCGATCGAGCCGGTGCCCGCGATCAGCATCACGCCCGGCCCGTCGCCGAACGCGTCGTGGAACGCCGCTTCCACGTCGGTCCCGACCTCGATCGACTCCGCGAGACCCACCCCGGAGAGTACTGCGGTCACCGCATCACGGGCCGGTTCCCTACCCGCCCCCGCGAGCCCAGCCCACAGCGCTGTGACCGGCAGCGTGACCCCACCCTGCTCAGCGGCCGCACGGACGGCGGCCATGACCGCAGACGCTGCCTCGTGCGGAGCCTCGACGGTCACGACCGCGCCCTCTCGCTCGACCCGAGCGATTTCCGCTCCGCTATCGTCGAGAACGACGGCGCGCGTGCTGGTGCCGCCCCCATCCACGCCGACCACGAAGCGGCTCACGCGGCTCGCTTCTGGAAGAGGCCCACGAGAGAACCCGCGACAAGCGTCACCGTCGCCCCGGCCGGTACGTACCACGGCCACGCCATGCGGTCCCTCAACACGACGACGGTCCCGATGCCGATGACGATCCCCAGGATCGCCGCGCTCTGACCCGGACGCTTGGTGAACACACCGAGCGCAAAAGCCCCCAGCAACCCGCCGTATACCAGAGCCGCAATGCCGAGTGCGACCTCGACCGCTGAGGTGCCTTCCGACAACGGGATAAACAGGATGGCGCCGCCGATCAGCAGTGCCGCCCACACCAGCGTGAATGCTTTGCCCGCCTTCAGAATCCGTGACTCGTCGTCTCGGGTGCCAACGAGCGGTGCCCAGAAATCGTACGCCGTCGCAGACGCGAGCGAGTTGATCGAAGACGAAAGAGACGACATCGCAGCAGCGAAGACCCCGGCGATGAGGAGCCCGGTCAATCCGGGCGGCAACTGCTGCACGATGAACGTCGCGAAGATCTCATCCGGGCTGTCGAATTCTCGGCCGCCATAGAAAGCCCAAAGCCCAAGTCCGACCATCAAGAAGAGCAGAAACTGGAAGATGACCGCGATGCCGCTGCCGACGAGCGCTTTCTGTGCGGCACGCTGATCGCTGCATGTGAGCAGGCGCTGCACGATGAGCTGATCGGTGCCGTGCGACGCCATCGTGAAGACCGCGCCACCGATGACACCGGCCCAGATGGTGTACGTTATCGTCAGGCTCCAGGTGAAGTCGACGACCTGCATCTTCCCGGCCGCGCCGGCGCTCGACAAGACGCCCGACCAGCCGCCGGGTAGCGCGACCTGGAGCGCGATGATCGCGACCACGGCCCCAAGCAGGTAGAGACACATCTGCATCACATCTATCCAAACGACTGCCTTGATGCCACCGAAAT
Organism: Longimicrobiales bacterium; assembly: GCA_965226625.1. Classification (GTDB taxonomy): domain Bacteria; phylum Gemmatimonadota; class Gemmatimonadetes; order Longimicrobiales; family Gaopeijiaceae; genus UBA1138. The sequence goes on along the minus strand of CBDDDK010000002.1, from coordinate 1,114,442 downwards.
ACGTGTAGGTGACAGTGAGCACACCGATCACCGCGATCGAGACCGGGTACGGCCACCCCGTGATCAGCGCCAGCGGGATCGCAGTGGCGAAGAGCCGCACCGAGTCGGCGAGCAGCCGTGTGACCATGAAAATCGCGGAAGTCACCCTCCGGGCACCCAGGCCGAAACGGTCCTCGAGCAGCGCGTACGCGGTAGACAGTTCGCCATGGTAGTAGGCCGGCAGGAAGATCGCCGACACCGCGATTCGGCCAGCCAGGTATCCGAAGGTGAGCTGTAGGAAGACGAGGCTGCCCACGTACGACACACCAGGGACGCTCAAGAACGTGAGCGTGCTCGTCTCAGTGGCGACGACCGAGAGCATCACCGCCACCCACGGAAGCGAGCGACTACCGAGGAAGTAGTCGGTGCCACTCTCCTGATCCCGTCCGAGCCAAGCGCCCCAGACGGTCGTAGCGACGAGGTACGCGGCGAGCACGACCGCATCGAGCCTTGTGAAAGCGGTCACCGAAGGCCCTTTCCGCGCGATGGCTTCGCATTCGTCATGACACGACGCCCGGCACCTGATCCATGGCGGCGCGCGACGGTCGCAGGTTCCTGCCGATCCACCAGAAGCAAACGACGGCAACGAAGAGCATCAGGGCACCCCGGACGGTGGCGCCGAAAATGAGCTGCCCCACGCCGAAGAGAGTCGAGTAGACCGAGACGACTCCGGCCACCCAGTTGGTCCAATTGAGCGGGCCACCGTCGATCGGCTCACCAGGCAGACCGACCGTCTCAGCGATCAGCCTCCAGCCGCGGCCGCCAGGTCGCACGCGCAGATAGAACGCGCGTAGGACCTCGTCGTCTTCCGGACGAGTGAGAAAGGTGACCACGAGCCAGACGACGGTGGACGCGCCTACCGTGGCGAGCATGATCCACGCCCATTGCATCGGATCATCGGGGTCGAGGCCGACGCCGAACCAGAGCACGACGCTGACGACGAGCGAGGCGATCATAGCGCTGATCTCCGACCACGCGTTGATTCGCCACCAATACCAGCGGAGGATGAGTACGAGCCCCGTGCCGGCTCCGATCGCGAGCAAGAACCGCCACGTGCCCTCGATGCTGGTGAGGAAGTACGTCACCACGAGCGAGGCGACCATCAACGCTGCGGTACTGATGCGGGCAGCCTTCACGAGCTCCCGCTCCTCCAGGTCCGGGCGGACGAAGCGTCCGTACAGGTCGTTCACGAGGTAGCTGGCGCCCCAATTCAGCTGAGTGGATATCGTCGACATGTACGCAGCCGCGAACCCGGCCAGCACGAGGCCGGTCAGGCCTGGGGGTAGCAGGTCCATCACCGCGAGCACGTAACCCTCTTTGGGATCTTCGAGACCTGGATAGAGGATCGTCGATGCGAGTGCTACGAGGATCCAGGGCCACGGCCGCACCGCGTAGTGGGCGATGTTGAACCACAGCGTGGCGAGCACGCCATCACGCTCGCTGCGCGCCGCGAAGATGCGCTGAGCGACGTAGCCGCCCCCACCCGGCTCCGCCCCGGGGTACCAGGACGCCCACCAGTTCACGCCGAGGTACACCGCCATAGTGATCGCGGGCATCCACGCGGTACTCTCGGCCGGCAGCATCGCCAACGCGGCGTCCGTGGAGCCGTAGATATCAGCGAGACTAGTCTGCATACCGGCGATGCCGCCGACTGCCTCCACGGCGAAGACCGCAAGGATGACGGCTCCGCCGAGCGCGAGACCGAACTGGAAGAAGTCGGTGACGACAACCCCCCAAAGACCCGCCAAGATGGAATACGCAGCCGCAAGCGCGAAACACAGCCCGAGCGCAGCCACGTCCGAGATGTCGAGCGCGACCGACACGATCTCCATCATGGCCAGGTTGACCCAACCCATGATGATGAGGTTGATGGGTAACGCCAAGTAGGCGGCGCGGAAGCCGCGCAGGATCGCGGCAGGCCTGCCACCGTAGCGGATCTCGCTGAACTCGGCGTCGGTGATGACGCCCGCCCGCCTCCAGAGTCGCGCGTAGAAGAAGACGGTCAACATCCCGCTCATGACCATGTTCCACCACAGCCAATTTCCGGCAACACCGTACTTTGCGACGAGCTCCGTGACCGCGAGCGGTGTGTCCACGGCGAACGTCGTAGCGACCATCGACGTGCCCGCCAGCCACCAGGGCAGCGAGCGCCCACCGATGAAGTATTCGGTGATGGACGAGCCGGCGCGCCGCGACATGGCGACTCCGATCCCTGCGGCGAACACGAAGTAGAGTGCGATGATCGCCCAATCTAGGAACGTCACGGAGCTCGCTTTCTGATGGCCTGGTCGGTGATGGCGAGCGCCGCAGCGTCGTGCACGGCGCGCCTCAGCGGGATGTGCTTTTGATTCTCTCGCGTCGGGTGCACGCGGTTGGTGAGCAGGATCACCCAGAGGTCCAACTCGGGATCGAGCCAGATCGACGTGCCGGTATAGCCGGTATGGCCATACGCGCTCGCCGTGATGTAGTCACCGCCGGATGAACGAGCGGACGGCGTGTCCCAACCGAGCGCCCGCGAGGACGAGTCGTCGAAGCGCGTCGTGAACATCTCGAGCACGTTCCGCTCGACCAGCCTCTGAGCGCTGGCCCGGGCGAGGGGGCACGGCTCTCCAGCGATCTCCTCCGGTCGGCACGCGGGAGCGACTCCGCCATTGAGCATCATACGTGCGAAGACGGAGAGATCGACCGCGGTACTGAAGAGGCCAGCGTGTCCCGCAACTCCCCCCATCGCGTCGGCGTTCTCGTCGTGCACGCATCCCCAAACCAGCTCGTGCCGCCACGTGGTATCCATCTCGGTCGCCGCGATGCGCGGTCGCAGCGTCGCCCTGGGTCGATATCGAGACTCGCGCATCCCGAGCGGCTGCCACAGCCGATCATTCAGGAAGTCGTCCAGTGATTGTTGCGCGACCTCTTCGATGACCCAGGCCAGCGTCATGATGCCGATGTCCGAGTAGACGGTCTCGACACCGGGCTCGAGATCGAGCGGCTCATCGGCTACGGCGGCCTTATATGCTTCGAGCCCCGCAATGTCGACAAACCAGCGCCGGAACGGAGGTAACCCGGTACGATGAAGGAGCAGCTGACGCACCGTGACCCGGCTCTTTCGATCGTCACCTCTCGACCAATACGGCAGGTACGACACGACGGGCGCGTCCAGATCGAGCAGACCCTCTCCGACCAGCATCATCGCCGCGGTGGTAGTGCCGACGACCTTGGAGACCGACGCCAAATCCCAGATCGACGTCGTGGTGACGGGCCGGCCGCTACCGTACGCGAGCTCCCCGAACGCCTGCAGCGATACGAGCTGGCCGTGCCGTCCGATCGCCAACGCGGCCCCCGAAGCCGCCGAGTCGGCGAGCGCGGCCTCGATGATTGAGTCGACGCGTGCGAGGCCCTCGACGGACATGCCGACGGACACGGGGTCCGCCACGGACTGATCCTGCCCGAACGCTCGGCGATCTCCGCCATCGACGATACCTGCGGCTACCAGCGGGTCAGCGACCGTGCGGGTAACGATTCGCGTCGTCGTCCTGGCTCGGTCGAGGCCGTCTCCGATTCTGGCCAGCGGCGGAATCGGGATCGGGAGCCGGCCCGTGATCGCCTGCTCGCCGAACAGCGCCCCGAGCGCCGCACGCTGCGAGACCTCACGGTCGCCCCACGCCACCAGGTAGCTGCTCACCTCCGGCAACGCCCTTACCAAATAAGGGCTCGCGAACGAAAGAAGTATGGTCGGCTTGCCGGTCGCGGTTTCGTTCACCAGAGCTCGCAAGGACTCAGGCAGCGCCTCTTCGCCCGAGCCCACGGACGGCGGCACGTACACGCTCACGATGACCCGGCCAGCGGCCGCCACCGCCTCGGCCGCGGCAGCGTACGCCGCCGCATCGCTGCGCTCGTCCAGGCGCACCTCCCGGACCCCGGGCACGCGCTGCAACAGGCCTCGGGAGAACGCCCGACTCGCCCACAGCCAGCTAGAGCGTGCATAGCGCACGTGTACGGTCTGAACCGGCGCTTCCGCGCGCAGCGGGACCAGGGCGCCATCATCGCGTACGAGCGTGATCGAGCGCACAGCCGCCGAGTCCGCGAGCGCCAGATGTGCTCCGGACCCGACCACCTCGTCGACCGCGTTGAGCGAGACGAAGCGGTTGTGGTGGAGGCCGAGCTCGGCCTTCATCTCCAGCAGCCTGCGTGCCGAGTTACGGAGACGGGTGAGCGTGAGTCGTCCACTCCGCGTAGCCTGTACGACGGCGCTGATCGCGGCGGGCACGTCCGTGGGCGACAGGATAACGTCGGCGCCGGCCTCGAGGGCACGCACGGAAGCCTCGCCGATCCCGTACGCGTCGGTGATAGCGCGCATCGTGAGCGCGTCCGTGAAGAGCACGCCGTCGAAGGCCAGGTCCGCGCGCAGCAAGCCGGTAAGGATGTCTGGCGAGAGCGTCGCGGGTGGCCCGTCGGGACCGAGCACGTTGGGCAGCGCTACGTGTGCCGTCATGATCGCGTCGACGCCTTCCTGGATCGCCCGGTCGAAAGGAACCAATTCGAGGGAGTCCAGACGCGCACGGTCCGCATAGATCACGGGAAGGCCGATGTGCGAGTCGACCGAAGTGTCCCCGTGGCCGGGGAAGTGCTTTCCGGTCGTATACGCCCCGCCTTCTTTGGCGCCGCGAATGAATGCCGCACCCAAGCGCGCCACCAGTTCGGGATCGGCTCCGAAGGATCGGCTCGCGATGACCGGGTTGTCGGCGTTGTTGTTCACGTCGAGCACCGGCGCGAAGAGCAAGTGCACGCCGCTCGCGCGTGCCTCGACGGCTGTGATACGCCCATATTCGTACGCGAAGCGCTCGTCACCGATCGCGCCGAACGCCATCGTCGGCGGAAACTCGGTGCCACCGCCCTGCGGCAGCATGGACGGCAACGCGTACGAGCCGTTGATGCGCATGCCCGGTCCGCCGTTCTCGAAGTCGGCGGTCACCAGCAGCGGAATCTCCGCGCGTGCCTGTAGGGCGTTGAGCTTAGCCACATACGCATGAGGTGTCCCGATCGAGGGGGATACGCCACCGATCCGGTCCTCTACCACCCAGTGCTCGAGCGGCTCGAAATCCGGGCTGCTGGGCGACACGTACCCGCCCGGAATCCACTCGATGACGAGCTGACCCACGAGCTCTTCCAGCGTGAGTCTGTCGAGCGTCTCGTCGACCCAGCGGCGGGCGTCGGCGTCGAGACCGACCCCGCGACCCAACGGGACCGGTACGGTGATGGGGGCTGAACCGCCGCAGGCTGTAGTAAGGGTGAGCGCCGCGACGGTACATGCGCGCCTCGAACCCACGCCCGTTAGCCCCCACTTCATCCGGGCGTCACCCTCCCCGACCGACGCCCGGTCAGCGCCCGCCACCGGCGTTTCGCCTCCGTGTAATCGTCATCCCGGCACCGATGTCGAAGAGTGGCGGAATACTCGCGGGCGTGCGGCCGGTGATGTCGAACTCCCCGAAGAGCGCACGCGCGGCTGCCGCTTGGCTCGCCTCCGAGCCGCTCCATCCCAGCATGTACGCCTGCACGTTAGGGAAAGACTCGATCAGGTAGGGATTGCCGAAGGAGACCACGATGTGCGGGACACCGATCCCCTCGAGGCCCTCGATGAACTCGACCAGCTCTTCCGGCAGCGCGAGCGAGCCCTGGTACGAGACCGCGGTCACGTAGGTACTCACGACGACGAGCGCTTGCCGGCGGGCAGCGCCGAGCAACCGCTGGTAAACGGTCGGACTCACGTCGCGATCGAGCTCGACGGTCGACAGGCGGGGGTACGTCGCCCTCAAACGCCGGTTAAAGTACCGGCTGGCGAGCACGTCCGACGACCTGCGGAACGAGACCGACATGACACGGGCAGTGCGGGTCCCGAGCAGCGGCAGCAAGTTCCGACCGTTCCTCAACACCGTGATCGAGCGCTCGGCGACCTCGGCTGCGAGCTCCGTGTGGCTTGGGATGCCTACCGACTTCTGTACCCGCTCGATGGCGACCTTCCGGTTCAGGTGCAGTCCGATCGCTTCCTTGGTGTGGAGCAGGCGGCGAACTGACGCCTCGATCCGCGACTCCGAGATGCGCCCGGATTCGACCGCCGCCACAATGCCATCGACCGCGCGGGCGGGCGAAGGCGGCATGAGGATCACGTCGGCGCCTGCTTCCACGGCACGCACGGCCGCCTCTTCGGCGCTGTATTGCCGCGCGATCGCGCTCATGTCCATCGCGTCCGTGAAAAGCAACCCGTCGAAACCCATGTCTTCGCGGAGTAGCGTCGTCAAAATCGCGCGGTTCAGTGTCGAGGGCGCACGGTCGCCGTTCGAGATGCCCGGCACCGAGATGTGCGCTGTCATCACCGCACCCATGCCGGCTTCGATCGCCGCCCGGAACGGCCTCAACTCGACGGAGTCCATGCGAGCCCGATCGTGGCTAATGACCGGCAGCGCCAGGTGTGAGTCGATCTCCGTATCGCCATGACCCGGAAAGTGCTTGCCCGTCGCGATTCCGCCATGCTCCTGAATGCCCCGAACGAAGGCGGCGCCCAGCTGCGCTACCTGTTCCGGATCCTCCCCGAACGAGCGCACGTTGATGATCGGGTTGTCGGCATTGTTGTTCACGTCCAGCACCGGCGCGAACGGCACGTGGATGCCGACCGCGCGCGCCTCGACGGCCGTGACCCGGCCCATCTCGTAGGCGAGCCGGGCGTCTCCGGAAGCGCCGAGCGCCATCAACGACGGGAAGTCCGTGGCACCGCCGAGCTCGATGGTGCCGGGCATCTGAACCGCGCCACGCATGCGGAAGCCCGCTCCGGTCTCGAGGTCGGCGGCGACCAGCAGTGGAAATTCCGAGTGATCCTGGAAGTCGTTCAGCTTCGCCGCCACTTCGGTCGGGGAGCCCACCGACATGATCACGCCGCCGATCTGCTGGTCCTGGATGTAGCCGAGCATGCGCTCGTGACTCAGGGTACCGTCGGGCGCGAAGTCGCCGAGCACCCACGGCATGATGAGCTGCCCGACCTTCTGGCGGAGCGTCATGCCGTCGAGCATGCTCTCGGACCACGGTCGTGTCTCGGCCGCTTCCTCCCCGGGTGCCTGCGCGTGAATCAGTGGATCGAGGGGCGGGGTCCGCCGTCGGCCGCCTCCCTCGTCGTCGGCCGGCGCCTGAGCCGTGGAGTCGAGAACCGGCGGCGGAGCCGTCACGGCAGGAGGAGAAGCACACGAGACCAGCACCGCTACGGCAATCCACCCGGGCAGAGTCCGGACCACGATTCGGGGTATGGGAGTGGCTGGTGGCGGCATCGCCTGGCACGACTCGGTCAGGGGGTCGTTGACGGCGTTGGGCGCGACCCCGCAGCTTGCCGCATGACACAGACAAGACGATTGCGCGCGCTCCACCGAAGCGCTGACGGACGGGAAAGTACCGGCTCCCGGAAAACGTCACAATCCTTTATCCCCGCCCTGTTCCTGAGTGTTATCCTCTCCGCCTGCGGCGTTCCTGGCGGCGACGCCTCTGTCGGTACCGGAGCCCAGGCAGCCGCGACAGTGCGGGCAGGAGTTGAGGTGCTGCTTTCCGACTCACTGCACCTCGTTCAGGGGAAGCGAGTCGGCCTCGTAACGAACCACACGGGCATCTATTGGCAGGCGATAGGCCAGGAGGCGAGCGCCTCACCAAAGCTCGGCAGCACGATCGACGCAGTGCACCAAGCACCCGAGGTCGAGCTCGTCGCGCTGTTCGGCCCTGAGCACGGCATTCGCGGACAGGAGGAGGCCGGCGAACGAATCGAGAGCGGGGTCGATGAGCAGACCGGTCTACCGATTCATTCGCTATACGGCCGGACGCTACGACCGACGCCTGAGATGCTCGAGGGCGTGGAGGTTCTCGTCTTCGACATGCAGGACGTGGGGGCACGTTACTACACCTATGTCTCCACGATGGCGTACGCGATGGAAGCCGCCGGAGAGCACGGAATCCCGTTCGTCGTGCTCGATAGGCCGAACCCGATCCGTGGCGACGTTGTGCAGGGAAACGTGCTCGACCCGGAGTACTCCACGTTCGTCGGGCTCTATCCAGTACCAATGCGTCACGGGATGACCGTAGGTGAGCTGGCTCGCATGTTCGTCGGAGAGTTCGGCATCGACGTGGATCTGCACGTCGTGCCCATGGACGGATGGCGGCGCGACATGACCTTCTCAGACACCGGTCTGCCGTGGGTGGCTCCGTCACCGAACATCCCGACGCTCGAGAGTGCGCTCGCATATCCCGGAACGTGCCTGTTCGAGGGCACTCCACTATCTGTGGGCCGTGGCACCGACCTCGCGTTCCAGTGGGTTGGCGCCCCGTGGCTGGATGGTCCGGCGCTCGCGGAGGCCCTGAACGGATACGGCTTCGAGGGTGTGGGCTTCGAGGCCGTGACCTTCACACCGACGGATGCGGGTGACGGCAAATTCGAAGGCGAGCAAGTACAGGGGGTTCGCCTGGTCCATGAATCCACGAACTACGACGCGTCGAAAGCCGCCGTCGCCATGCTGCTCGAGGCCTACGCACTGTCCAGCGATAATTGGGCTTGGCGCGAAGTCCACTTCGATCGTCTCGCGGGGACAGACGCGCTCCGCTTGGGTATCGAAGCGGGACGAGACCTCGCTGCGCTGACTGCAGCGTGGGACGAAGGGGTGAGGGACTTCGAGCGGTTGCGGCGTCCATACCTCATCTACTGACGAATTCCCTCGGACCAATGATGCGACGATAGTTGCTCATCTCTGTCGTGACATCCCTAACGAACCGGAAACCGGAACTCCGTCCACAGGTCGGGGCGCCACCACGCGCCGTCGTGCACCCTAGCGAGTCGCTTTTCGAAATGGCCGAGGTCGGTGAGCAATACGGACTTGGTGGGCGCCTCGATCGGCACGAAGAAGTCCTCCCAGTGACCGAGCAGCACCCGCTCGGGACGCAGGTTCTCGACGAACGCCTCGGAGTGCCAGTCGACCTGATCGAACGTGGCCGGTACGAGGATGGCTACGTCGACGGGGTGCTCGTCGATGAGCGCTTCCGGCGCGAAGCCCGCTGGTGCCGGTGCGACCGCGTCCTGGTAGTACACGCGGAAGGCGACGGAACCGTCCGGATCCATGAAGTCGACCAGATAGGCGTGGGTTCGCCCTTCCAGCCACTCCGTCACCCAGCGCGGCTCCGTCGTCAACGGACGGTCGCGCGTCCCGCGGTACAGCGTGTATCCGTCGAAGTGCGCGGCGTGCTTGGAGCGGAGCCCCATCACACGCACGCCGTCACCGTAGCGCAGCCACTCGCCGACCGTGCGCTGATCGCCGGCGATGTCGTTGACGACGTCCACACGATCGCCGATCCCGGACCAGGTGCCGAGTGTGTTCTTCACGGTCAAGTTGCCGACGATGCGCGCGTCGGGCGCGTGCGCGAGTGCCACGCGCGGCACGTCCATCAGGTGGTCGAAGTGCGCGTGCCCGACCAGGATCGCCTTGGCCGCGGTGACGTCGTAGCGGGACATGTAGCGGTCCACGAGCGCGGTGTCCGACCGGATCGGTAGCAGTCCAGTTCTCACCAGGCTCGGGTTAGAGAACAGCGGCGCAGCCAGTACTTAATCTTCCCCGCGTTCCATGATCCAGCCACCGCTGCCCAGGTAGACGAAGCGCACGACATCGGCGTCGCCCGGGCCAGTCAGATCGACGTTGGCGGTCGTGCCCGGTCCTACCGCGCCGGTGACGCAGCCCGCGAGCGAGATTGTCGTGACACCGGCGTATATCAGAGCCCGCTGAGCCCCGACCACGTCAAGCGACCGGCGCCCTGGCCGCATCCTTCACAGCTTCGACCTCCGCCCGGAAGAGGTCGGAGAGCCGCCTGGTGATCACCCCGACACCTCCGTCGCCCACGGGGGTGCCGTCCACTCGCACGCACGGCCGCACCTCGCCTGTCGTACCCGTGAAGAAAAGCTCTTCGGCTTCGCCGAGTTCCTCGACCTGGATGGGTCGCTCCTCGACCGGGATGCCGTCTGCGGCAGCCAAGTCCAGGACCACGCCACGGGTGATGCCGGGCAGTATGTGATGGGTCGTTGGATGCGTGACGACCACGCCGTCGAAGACCCCCCAGAAATTCATGTGGGCGCCCTCGATCGCGACACCGTCACGGATCAGCAGAGCGTCATCGGCTCCGGCTTCGATCGCGTCCTGAAACGCAAGTGCGTTGGGCAGGAGGCAGATCGTCTTCACGTCGACCCGGCTCCAGCGACGGTCCGGTACCGTCGCCACCGTGAAGCCCTGCGACCAGCGCTCGGGGGAAGGGCGATCCCACGCCTTTGCGTACGCGTACACGGTCGCCTCGACGGGGTCCGTCGGGAAGTAGTGCGTGCGGGGCGCGACGCCCCGCGTGATCTGGACGTACACGAGCGACGTGTCAGCGCTGTCGAGGCCGTTTTGTGCAATGAGCCGGCGTTGCACCTCTTCGAGCCCGTCGAGCGGCTGCCGAATCCGCATCCAGCCCAGACCGCGCTCGAGACGGGCGAGGTGACGGTCCAGACAGAACGGAGCGCCGTCGTAGAAAGGCGTTACTTCGTAGATTCCATCCGCGAGCAGGAAGCCGCGATCGTCGGGAGAGATCTTCGCTTCGTCTTTGGGGAGAAAGTCGCCGTTCAGGTAGACGACGCTCATGTAGGCTCCAACGGCATCAGGACTCTGCCTGCTTCTCCTCGAGCTCTTCGAACTCCGAGATCAGCTGCGCCTCCGGAATCGAGTCGGCTTGAGCTTCGGAGACTTCCTTGACCTCGGCGTCCTGCACTGCGGGAGCGGACTCTTCAACCGCCGGAGCCGACGCGGGTTCGTCGCCGGCTTCGAGCTGCTTCGGCTCTTCGGTCGAGCCATCGGCGAGCAGACCCATTTGGCTCTTGAGCGCGAGAAGCTTGTCCTCCACGTCCGCACCGCTGTCCGCTCCGCCGGCTTCGAGACTCAGGAAATCCTGCTCCAGCGTGTCGCCCCCCAGCGCCTGGGTGACCTCGGCGTGCGCGATGCTCTCGCGTTCCTGCTCCTCGATCTTGTCGGCCATCCGGTTGAACGCCTCGAACGCCGAGGTGTCGGACAGACCGGACATCGTCTCGTGGATGCGACGCTGTGCCTGTGCCCGCTTCTGCTTGGCTATGAGTAGATTCCGTTTGCGCTTCGCCTCTTCGATCTTGTCGTTGAGCTGGCGCAAGGAGCCCTTGAGGTTCTCGGTCTCGGCGGCCTGTTCCTTCCAGGTCTGCTGGATCGCCTGGGCGCGCTCAGCGTGCTCCTGCTGACGGATCAGCGCCTGCTTCGCGAGGTCGTCGCGACCTTCCTTCACCGCTAGCATCGCTCGATGCTCCCAGTCGCGAGCCTGCTTCACCTCGTCATCGAGCTGCGCCTTCAGCTTGCGCTCGTCCGCAATCGCCGCGGCGACCTCGCGCTTGGCCTTCGCCAGCTGGTCGCGCATGTCGACGATGATCTGGTTCAACATCTTCTCGGGGTTTTCCGCCCTGGAGATGAGATCGTTGATGTTGGATTTGATGAGTGTCGACAGCTTCGTAAACATGCCCATGTCGTCAGCCCTCCGCCTCTTCCGTGCCTGTGTCGTCGGCCTCGCCATCATTGGCGACGCCGGCCAGGGCGCGGATCCGCTCCATGTGACTGGTAGCGGCGAGTTCAATCGATTCCGTCGAGGCCCGAAGCTCGTGGAAGTCGAGCGTCTCTAGTTCGAGCGTGTCACTGAGGATCAGCTCACCGTCTTCGAGACCATAGGCCCCGTGCACAACGTCCGTAGCATTCAACTCCAGGAGTGTACGGAAGAACTCAACCTCGTCCTCCATCGACTCGGGAAGGTCCATAACCTTCATGCGAATCAGGAGAAGCGCGTCCGCATGATGTACCACGACCGGAAAACCGCTGTTGGGGCCCTGGACGAGGAACATGCCCTCATCGACCTCATCGTACTCGAGATCCATCCTAATGAAGAAGCTCTCGAGATCCTCTCGGGTTACCATGACCGTCTCCGTTATCTGAGTGTCCGCGGGGCCGGAGGTTGGACTTTCTAGCCTATCGTCGACCCTACGAGCCCACGCCAACCCGGTTTCGCCCCGGGCTCGCCCGAAATCCTACCGGGCCCGAAAGGTAAAGCGTAAGCGCCACCGATGCAGCCTTCCTCAACTCCCAAGCATTGGCGCCAGGTGCTGACCCGTGTAGGAGGCTTTGGTCGCCGCCACATCTTCGGGGGTGCCCTCGACGATGACACGGCCGCCACCCGATCCACCTTCTGGACCGAGGTCGATGATCCAATCAGCAGTCTTCACGACGTGAAGATTGTGTTCGATCACGATGACCGTGTTCCCGAGCTCTACGAGCCAGTGCAGGACCTCCAGGAGAACGCGTACGTCCTCGAAGTGCAGGCCGGTCGTCGGCTCATCGAGGATGTACAGCGTCTGGCCGGTCGCCCGCTTGGAGAGTTCCGTCGCGAGCTTCACGCGTTGCGCCTCGCCGCCGGACAGCGTCGTCGCCGACTGTCCGAGGTGCACGTAGCCCAAGCCCACCTGGTGCAGGGTATCCAGCTTCGCCTTGATGCGAGGCACGGCGGCGAAGAACTCGAGCGCGTCTTCGACGGTCATCTCCAGGACGTCCGCGATATTGTTGCCCTTGTAGAAGACGTCGAGCGTCTCACGGTTGTAGCGCCGGCCACGGCACACGTCACACGTAACGTAGACGTCGGGCAGAAAGTGCATCTCGATCTTGACGAGCCCATCGCCCTGGCAAGACTCGCAGCGTCCACCCTTCACGTTGAACGAGAAGCGCCCAGGCCCGTACCCACGCATCTGCGACTCGGGCAGGTTCGCGAAGAGTTCCCGAATGGGGGTGAACAGACCCGTATACGTCGCAGGGTTCGAGCGCGGCGTTCGTCCGATCGGCGACTGATCGACATCGATAACTTTGTCGATCAACTCGAGACCCTCGATGGTGTCGTGGCTCCCTGGGACGAGTTTGCTCCGGTAGAAGTGGCGTGCGAGCGCGTGGTACAGCGTCTCGTTGACGAGCGTAGATTTTCCGGACCCGCTCACGCCAGTCACGCATACGAAGGCTCCGAGCGGGAAGCTCACGTCGAGCCCCTGCAAGTTGTGGCTGCGGGCGCCACGCACAGTGAGCGCGCGCCCGGCGTCGACCGGTCGGCGGCGCGCCGGAACCTCGATCCGACGCTGACCGCGCAGATAGGCTCCGGTGAGCGACCTCTCTTCGGCCAGAAGCGCCTCGATCGTACCGCTCGCGACGACCTCCCCACCGTGACGCCCCGCGCCGGGCCCGAGATCTACGATGTAGTCAGCGTGCCGGATGGTCTCCTCATCGTGCTCGACGACCAGTACAGTATTTCCGAGATCGCGTAGGTGTTCGAGCGTGCCGAGAAGTCGCGCGTTGTCCCGCTGGTGGAGACCGACCGACGGCTCGTCGAGAATGTAGAGGACCCCCACGAGCCGACTTCCGATCTGGGTGGCGAGCCGGATCCGCTGCGCCTCACCACCCGAGAGTGAACCGGCCGCACGGCCTAGTGTGAGATAGTCGAGCCCCACGTCGCTGAGGAAGCGTAGACGTTCTCCCACTTCCTTCAGGATCGGGCCGGCGATTTCGGCGGACAGCGGCGGGCCAGGAGCCCCATTCTTCTTTCCCTTCTTGCCGTTCCGCTCCCCCTGCACCGGCAACGAATCGATGAAGGCGCGGGCATCCGCAATCGGAAGCTCCACGAGGTCGCCCAATGAGCGCCCGCCGATCGTGACCGATCTCGACGCGGGCTTCAGGCGGCTACCTTCGCACGCCCCGCAAGGGAGCGTCGACATATAGTCGTCGAGCTGGTTCCGAATCGCCTCCGATGTGGTTTCCCGGTATCTGCGATCGATGTTTGCGAGGATTCCTTCCCAGCGATCCTCGTAGTGGCCCTTGAACTTCCCACTACCCGAATTGTACGGGAAGCGGATCTTCATCGCGCCCGAACCGTGGATCAGGGCATGGCGCACCGACTCGTCGAGCTCTCCCCACGGCGTGTTAGCTGCGAACTCGTACGCTTCGGCCAATCCGGGGATGACAGAGCGCCGCAGATGCCCCGATGGATCACCCCACGGGAGGATGGCCCCCTCGAGGATCGAGACGCTCGGATCCGCGATGAGCAGGTCCACGTTCACTTCCTTGCGAGTACCGAGACCACCACACTCCTCGCATGCCCCGTACGGAGAGTTGAAGGAGAACTGCCTGGGTTCGAGCTCAGCGAGGTTGGTGCCGCAGTTTCCACACGCGTAGTGCTCGCTGAACACGTGCCCGACCGATTCGGTCCGCTTCCGGTGTTGGATCACCTCGAGCACGCCGTCGCCCGTTCGAAGCGCGGTTTCCACCGAGTCAGCCAGCCTATCGCGGTCCACCGCGCGGATCACGAGGCGATCGACCACCACCGCGATGTCGTGGTTTTCGTAGCGGTTGAGCGAGGGCGGTTCGCGTAGGTCATACGTTTCGCCGTCAACCCGAACCCGTACGAAACCATCCTTGCGCGCGCGCTCGAACACAGCGGCGAACTCACCCTTCCGGCCCCGCACCAGGGGGGCCAGCACTTCGACACGCGTGCCCTCCTTCATCCTGAGCAGTGCATCTACGATCTGACTGGCCGACTGTCGTACCACGGGTTCGCCGCAGGTCGGGCAGTGAGGCGTGCCGACGCGGGCCCAGAGCAGGCGCAGGTAGTCATAGATCTCAGTGACCGTGCCCACCGTGGAGCGCGGATTGCGGCTCACCGTCTTCTGCTCGATAGAAATCGCCGGCGAGAGCCCCTCGATGGAATCGACGTCGGGCTTTTCCATCAAGCCGAGGAACTGACGCGCATACGCGGACAGTGACTCGACGTACCGGCGCTGCCCCTCGGCGTAGATCGTATCGAACGCGAGCGAGGACTTCCCCGAACCAGACAGTCCGGTGATCACGATGAGCCGCTCCCTCGGCAGCTCGACGTGGATGTCCCTCAGGTTGTGCTCGCGGGCGCCGCGGACGATGAGCTTCTCGCTGCTGGGCGGCTCGGCGACCTTAGATCGTACCATAGCCTGGAAATCTAACCGCGAGTGCGAGTCGCGCTCAATCCTGGGGGTGCGGCACAAAATGGAGCCGCGAGGCGAAAAAGAGGGGGGCTACGCCAGCGTCAGCGACCCAACTCTCTGAAGATGAACACGCCCACGACCTTCGGCGGTGGGACTCCAAAACGCCCGAAGCCGCCGCTGCCGCTCCGCAGGAACCGGTCCTCGAAGAATCCCTCGACGGTGTAGTCGTCGGAGAGCGACCATTCGATCCGCGCTCCTCCCAAGAAGCTGCCGCCCGCAGCCTGCCCGAACAGGGGCCGGAAGACGATCACGATGAACGTGCGCGGTCCCACGTACTGGCCGATCTCCACTTGTGTATTCGCGAGCGAGCTCGTGAGCCCCGAGGCGAACGCGAAGTCGCCGGCCTGCGTGATCGACAAGTAGTCGATACCGATCCCTTGAGCGAGCGCAGCGCCGATCTGGGACGCGACCGCTCCAGAGACGAGAGTCACGACGGAGCCGGCGGCCCCCTCGAGGAACGCGGTTTGCCCCGTCGCGAGCTCCGCGCTGGAGCGCCCGAAGACGAGATAGCTCACGAGGTCGGACTGTACCAGCCCCACCTCCTCCGTCGAAAGCGCGACCCGGGGAAGCGCGAGCGTGCCCTCGACGTTGGCATTGACCTCCAGAGGCTCACCCTCGATGCGCCGGATCCGGCTCACCGCCTGGATGTCGAGGGTCGGGTTCATGCCCGGCGTCCCGGGGAAGCCGACGGTACCACCGGCGACTTGGAAGCGACGCCCCAGCACCGCATACGAGCCGCGCAACGCTTCTAGCTCCCCGATCATTACGAGGTCCCTGTCGCGCCGTGAGTACCGAACCTGGAGCACCCCACCGATCTCCACGTCCATCTCGGGGGACCGAAGCCAGGTGGCCCTAGGAACGTCGAGGGTCACTTCAGCTCGCAAATAGTCGAGGAAGGGGAGGTCGCGCAACAACGGCTGGGTCAAGAAGACGGTTGTGTCGGCACCGAAGAGACCTGGGTTCGAGAGATCCACGATCTGCGCGTTCCTCGCGAACTCGTCTACGAAGATCGCGGCCTCGTCCACAGTGAGATCGCCCTGTACGAATGGGCGGCGGTATCGGCCGCTCAGAGTGAGCGCTCCACTCACGCGACTCTCTATGTCCCTCCGCTGCACGCTCTGGAAGCCATCGAACGTGAACTGAAGGTCGAGGCCGGGGTCTGAGATCGGATCCAACATCAGTGTGCCCGTGACCTCGGTACGGCCGGTCGCGTTCAACGACAGGTCGACCTCGGCTGTTAGGTCCGGCTTGAGCGTCACCGTGCCGTCGACATCTGAGTGGCGAACGCCGAGCACCTCGATCGACCAGCCCGCCGTGGAAAGCGTGATGACTCCTTCAGGCTCTGGCGTCTCGGAGGTACCGCCTAGGCGCACCTCCCCTGACACGGTACCGACCACGTCTTCGAGCGTCCCGAAGTACGCGAGCGCTACGGCAGCATCGAGGGAGTCAGCTACCACTCGCAGGTCCATCGGCTGCGCGACCTGCCGACGCTCGACCTCGGCGAGAGACAGATCGATCGGTACCGGGCCAACGGCGCTCAATACCCGTCGCTCACCCTCCCAGGCCTCGACGCGTACATCCGCTTCCTTGCCCCGATACTCCAACTCGCCCGCGACCCGGGTGAACAGAACGCCCGCGAGGCTGGGCTCCTCGAGCTCGAAGCGTCCCTCAATGACTGGATCGTCGGCGGGCCCGCTCACCGACAGCGTGAGGTCGAGGTGACCGCTCATGGTAACGTCGTCGAGCTCCACTACACGGGCCACGCGCTCAACATGCAGGCCTTCGATCACCAAGTCGAAGTCGGATACATCCGAGCGCGAAAGCGTGCCGTCGGCGGTGATTCTCATGTGGTCGTGATCGTCCCGGCGCAGTTCGAAGCCCTCGATGGAGACCGATCGCTCGTCCCAAACCACGCGACTCGGATGCGCGAGGGAGTATACGAGCGAGTCGAGTGTCGCCGTCGCCTCTTCCAGCCGGACCGAGCCCCCCAACGAGTCGAAGTCGAACTGGCCGCTGGCGTCGAGCCGCTCGCCCGGGCCCCGCTCGACTTCGAGCGCCACGCGTCCCCGCCGCCGAGTCATGTCGGCGGCCACATGGGCCCGCTCGAACGAGCGGCTCTGATACTCCACGCCGAACGCATCCAGAAACACGTCCCATTCCCCCGAGAAGTCGGGGAGCTCCTCCGCGGTCAGGTGCACGCTCGCGCTGTCGATGCGGTTGTGACCGTACACGGCCCCGCGTACGTCCATATCGAGTTCGACATCGAGCGCGTCGACGGATCCGACGAGGCTTATGGTAGCGTCTACCGACCCGTACATGCGCACGTCCGCGGTGTCGGGGAGGGCCTCGACGTCGATACCCTCGAACCTCAGGCGCGCCGACTCCAGAGCACTGAGGGTGTCCTTGGCGGTTACTGTGTCGCCGAGCAAGAGCGGGCGCAGGCCCCCGAGCGAGTCCGTCGAGAGGGTGAGCCGGACCTCCCCGTCGAGCGGCGCGGCCATGCCGAGGCGTCCCTCGCCCGAGACCACCACGCCGCCGAGCACGGCATCGAGACTGTCGAGCGTCAGGATCCCCGCCGAGGCTCTCAAATGAGCCGTGACTGTGTCGACGTGCAGACCCCCAATCCGCGACCGAGATGCGAACAGTGTCGCAGCCGCATCTATGGAACCGACGTGCATACCGCGGCCTTCCACCGAGAGCGTGCCGCTCCATACGGACGGAGTCGGAAGCCGGGCGCTGAACCGATCGAGCGGAACGGATTCGGCGGCAGCGTCGAATCGGTAGAACGATCCGAGCCTTCGCATGTCCACGACACCGTCCAACCCAACCCTTCCACCCGCAGCGTCGAAGTCGCCGGACACCTGAAGGTCGCGCAAGCGGCCCACACCTCGCAGGCGGCCGGTGACCTCACCGCCGAACTCGAGATCCGGCTGCAACTGCCCCAAGATTCGTAGCGAGAGCGGTGCGAAATCTACTTGCATATCCGCAATCCACTGGCCCGTTTCCGTTCGCCTCAACCCCCCACCCACCCGCGCGCGCGAAGTCAGCAACGAGTCTCCCTGATGCGAGGCGTCGGCAACGAATTGCAGCCCCTCATCCGCCCGGCCCGAAACCTCGAACGCGAGCGAACCTGATCCGCCCAGGGGGACATCCGGGACGACGACCCCCAGCAGCTGATAGTTGAGCGGGTCCAAGCGCGCTGTGAAGGCCGTCGCCCCAGGGTTCGTCCCTCCATGTAGAGTGCCGCTGAAGTCCGCGGTCGTCGGAGAACCCCCGTACCCGGTGGGGACGAGCGTCATCCGACCGCTCGTCACCAAGTCGGTCAGCGTCCCGGAGAAGCGCGCCTCCCCGCTGAGCCAGCCGTCGAGCGAAAGATCCCGGCCGATCCAAGGCTTGAGCCGATCGAGGGCGAGTGGGCTCGCAGTAACATCGAGGGCTTCCAAAGAGATCTGTTCACCGAACACGACCCGGCCGCCCACCGTGACGCTGCTCGCCTCCAGCTCGATGTGAACCTCCTCTAGAACGACTTCCGCCGACCCCGCGACCGAGATACGGGCACCGCCGCGGAACGAACCGGACGGAATGCGGTCGTCCAGCCACTTCAGGTCCTCGAGGTCGCCATCCCCGTCGGTGCTCAACGTGGCGGCGAGTGACCACGCACCATCTGGCTCGATTGGACCCGCTGCGATCTCACCTCGCAATACCGAGCCCGGCAGACGAAATCTACCCTGGGAGAATGAGACTCCCGCTGAGCCGTACACGATATCTCCGGACGCCTCTTCGAGACTAACGGGCTCCGCGACGACCGCGGCTGTCATGGACAGGGACGTGAGCCGGGCCGCGAACAGCCGAGCCGCGTTGGAGAGGTCGAGTACACCGTTCTCGAGGTCGAGATCGAGCTCGTCGAAGGCGAGCAGCCTCAGAAGTCCTTCCCCGTCTGGCGACGGCACGATGACACCTGTGGTGTCGTCCCCAACGGGAGCGAGCAACCGTACAGTCCCGCCCCGCACCGCAACACGGCCAAACCCGAAGGGGGCGGGCGTAGAGTCCGACTCGGGTTCCCCACCTACGACCGGATCCACTCGTGTCTTGAGCACGCGCTGGATGTTCGGGAGCCGCTCGGAGGGGTAGCGGGAGACCTCGAGATCGAGGCCCCAAATGATGACCGAAGAGAGTCCTCGCCGATCGGGGTCGAGAAGCTGGAACACGGAGAAGCGAAGCTCGACGGAGTCCGCGGACAGGAAGCGGCGGCCGTCCTCCGCGTCGAGCTTGAGGCCCGTCAACGTCGCGTGGGTCAACAAAGTGCCGCTGCTAATTCCGTCCACCGTCAGGTCGCCCGCGAGCGAAGCGCGCGCCCGGTCCAGCATCGCGTCCAGCGCAAAGCGTTGGGCACGGCCCATTCTCACAAGCATGACGGAGACGCCGACCAGCGACAAAACCAGGACCGCCGCCATCGCGAACATGCGCCGGCGCCGGCTCCTCTTCGGGGCTGCCTGGTGAGGCGAGTCCGCTAACTCCGGCACCGGCGTTGGCCGGGTCGAATCGCTCATCAGAACGCCTGGCCGATCGAGATGTGGAGTTGGAAGCGACGCAACGACAGCGCGGACGACTCCCCGAACAAGACCCTCGGGCCGAGCACTGCGAGTTCGTTCGACCGTACGAACGGAAGTCTCTCTCCACCCACGAGGATCTGGTCCTCGAGCTCATACTGCCCGTCCGCAAACGGCCGCAACTGCGACGTCACGACGGATAGGGCCTCTCGGCCCCTAAAGCGGTAGGCAACGTCGACCCGGAGCGGGCCAATCGGGCTCAGGAAGCGAACGCCGGCGCCGGGGGTGACCTCGAGGTCGCCGAGGTCGACCGCTTCGGTCGCGCCCCAAAGCTGTCCTGCGTCGACAAAAGTGACTCCTTGCAGGCGGGAGCCAAGTCTGAATCGGACCTCGAGGTTGGCCTCGAGCACTCTGGTACCGCCGGTCGGGCGGGGCATGAAGCGCCCCTCTTGCAGCCCCATCGCGTCACAACTGAGTTCGATCACCTGCTCGGGCGTGCACGCACCCCCCTTGCTCCTCTCATCCAGGAGTTGGTTCGGATCGACCGTCAGGACTCTCGGCCCGAGGCGACTCTGCGCAAAACCGCGTACTGAGTTCGCACCGCCTGCGTAAAACCGTTTTTGTGGGTGCACGACGTCGACGCCCACCCCCGCACCGACGAACTCGCTGAACGGCCCTGCTCCGACCCACCCGCCCCGCACCCGGGCCGCCAGCACCCCCGACCCTTGGCTGGCGTACCAGGTGCCTTCCGCGACCACCCGATCGTAGCGGAAGTTGGAGCCCGTCCAAAACGCCGCATGCTCGATGTCGACAACGAGATTGTACCCGCGCGTGGGATTGAGCGGGTTATTAGCGAGAAGACGAGTGAAGTTGATGCCCAATGGAGCGAGCCAATTGGAACTCTCCAGGATCTCGATGTCGTCCGGTGTACATACCAGGAATCCCGTACAGAACAGAACGTCCGCCGCATCGAGACGCGACAACTCAGGTCGGTACGAGATCGTCAGCGGGGTCTGCGGCCCGATCGCACGGGTCAGCGCGAGGTCGAGACCCACCGCACGCCGGACGAAGACATCGGGAAGGCTCTGCCGCTCACTGAACACCGAAGCCACGAACGAATTGCGCGTGGAGAAGATCCACGGCTGAGCGAAGTCGAGGGCGGCGAGCCAGTTCAACTCCGCGAACGAGCCGCTCCCACTCGACGGACAGAGAACGTCGTGGAAGTCTGCGGCAAGAAGGTTCGCGACCCGGCCGCGGAGCTGCAGAATACGGCCGCCACCCGCAAAATTGCGGGCCGTGCCGCGGGACTCAACGTCGAGACACTCCGCCGTGCTCCAACCCGCTCCGTAGCGGAGCCGGTATTGATCCCCTTCTTGGACCCGCAGCGTCACGGGGATCACCGAATCGGGAGAGGCCGAAAGGTCCCGGCGCCGGAGCTCCCACTCGGCGATGGGGATGTCGAACGGCTCCACGCGAGCACTGCTGACGATGTCGAGACCGAACAAGCGGGTCTGCGACTCCAAGAGTTGGTCTCTTCGGAAGAGGCGACCCGTCTGAATCTGTGCGGTCCGAAGTATCGTCGACTCGCTGAGGTTCTGGTTGTTCGCGATCGTGATCAGGCCGTACTCGGAGAGCGGCCCGAGATCGACATCAAACGTCACCGCCGAGCTGTATGGTGCGTCCGCGGGCAGCATGGAGCGTATCAGCACCTCGGCGTACGCATATCCGCGATTCTGAAGTCGCCGCTCGAGAGCATCGCGTGTGGCATCGAGCGCGTACAGACTCATTCGGTCACCACGCTGGAGCGGCAGGTCCTCCAACAGACCTTCCCCGCCCAGGCCTTCGACGCCCAGCACTCCGATACTGTCGACCACGACCGGTAGGCCCTCGACAACCGTGAACGACACATGTGCCCGTCCGTCCAGCGTGTCGACGACCGGCGGCTCGATGATCGCCTCACGAAACCCGTGAACCCGATACCAGGCAACCAGACGGTTCCCGTCGATCGGGATCTGGGAGTCGTTGAGGTAGAAGCGCTGCACTGCGAAGTCCGCGCCGAAGACGCAAAAAGGGCTGAGTACCGCCGATCGGCACTCGCTTTCTCGCGTTACGATCGCTCGGGCCAGGGAGTCGTCCGGGAACAACTGGTTCCCGTGGAAGCGGACCGACGCGATCTCGGTGCGCCCGACCTGAGCGGAAGCAGGGGGCGGCACGAGAAACGTCGCCCCGATCACTGCCCAGGCGAGAATCCTCCCCAGGGCGCACCGGCGCACGCCTACGTGTCTCCTTGCTGCGGCTCGCCCGACCGCCCGTCGACCTCCATGCCCAGGGGCTCTCGCGCGAGCAGAAGCCGGGTGAAGTAGAACGTGACGATACCGACGCTCGCCGCTACCGCGGAAGAGATGACGACGGCGCGCAAGTCTTCACCACGATCGGGGCGATTCCGGAGATAGCGCACCCCTACGTCCCGCCCCCGCCGAAGCGAGGCGCCGGCTCGGGCATCCCGGGGCGCGCTACAGTAACCATCTCGCCTGGCTCGAAAGCTGTTCCCCGCGACTCGAAGAAGTGCGGCGTCACGCTGATTCGGTCGTCGAGTACTTCCACCACGTTGGTGCTATTCCGTCGCCTCTCCTCGCCCCTGCCCCGGCGGGACGTCGTGGTACCCGCCGTGATCAATGGGACACCGGAATCCTCTCCCGGGATCAGGTCTCGGGACGATGCGACTCGCGTCATGTGCAGATGGCCGCCTAGCACGAGGTCCACATCCATTTCCTCGATGTGCTTCAAGATGCGCTTGGCACCCGGTATCGGTGCTCCGACTTCCTCACCCGGAGCGCTGATCATATGGTGGTGGATAACCAACACGCGCACGCCGCCAGGATCAGCGTTCTCGAAATTCCTCCGAGCAAACGAGAGCTGCCCGGATGAGATGCGGCCGTTCACGATCGCCCGAAGAGGAGACGCCGAGTTCAGTCCGATGATCATCGCACCTGCGACACGCGCAACCGAGTCGCGATCGCGGGGGATCTCACGGCTCGAGTGCCAATACGGCAAGAGTATCCGCTCCCACAAGCGGTACAACGGTACGTCGTGGTTGCCGAGCGTCACCACGAGCGGAACGGTGGGCAACCGCTGCAGGAATTCCCAGGCCGCCCGAAACTCACGTTGCTTGGCGCGTTGAGTCAGGTCCCCGGACACGACGATGAGGTGCGGTTCCACTTCGAAGGCGAGCCGCCGAAACGCCTCAGCCGCCCTGGGCCGGAACGGTTTCCCGACCTGCAAGTCCGAGGCGTGCAGAATCTTCAGGGTGCTCGTTCTCATGACGTGGGAGCAGCCACGGGCTCACGCCGCACGCGAGTCATGCCGGCGATTCCAGTTGCGATGATCGCCAGGCTGATAAGTTGCGCGAGGGTGAGTGCGCCGAAGAAACGGTCGTCCTTGGCCCGCAAGACCTCGACCAGGAAGCGCTCGACTCCCGCGAGTGCCAACCAGAGCATGAAGAGCCATCCGGCGGCGCGACCGTCGCCGCGGATCTTCCAGAGGAGGAAGAAGATCAGCGTGCTGAGGCCGACCTCGTACAGTTGCGTCGGGTGTACGGGCACGATCTGGCCGTACTTTTCGACCAACGCGGGGTCCACTGCCACGCCCAGGCGCTCAATGTTGTCCACACTGGTCGCCGGAGTTCCGCGCGGGAACGCGATGCCGAGCCAAGAGTCGGTAGGACGGCCCCAGTCGTCGCCGACTAAGAAGCAGCCCATGCGCCCGACCGCATAGGCGAGCGCCAGCGCGGGCGCGATAATGTCCGCGGACTTCGGCAAGGACAGTTTCTGGCGCCTGATTTCCCAAATGACGAGCGCCGTCGCTAGCAGAAAGCCCCCGTACCAGACCAGGCCACCGCGCGACAGGAGCAACCCGGCCGGGTCGCTGGCAAGCCTCTCATAGTTGAGAAGCACATAGTAGAGCTTGGCGCCCACGATGCCCCCCACGACCCCCATGAACACCAGGTCCCACGCCTTGTCCGGATCCTCGCCCATTTCGCGCAGGCCGGCGCGGATGACGTAGCCACCCGTGAGGAAGGCGAAAAGCATGAAGACCCCAAACGAGGTGATCGCCTCACCGCCGAGCAGCGGGAACCAGTCCGGAAGGTTGAAGATGACGGGATACATGTGCCTAACGTGGCGGGACGGAGTGTCGGCCGGAACAGGCTAGCCGCCGGAAGCCACTCACGCGACACCCCGCACGAGGCCGGGGAAAACGAAGCGCGCTGAAGCCGACAGATCGGGGGTCGCCGCGCCACCCTCGTCAAAGCGGAAGCGGGCGGCGCGGGCTACCATGGCGCCGTTGTCCGCCGAGAGTCTTGGAGACGCGAAGAAGAGCCGTCCCTCCCCCTCGAGCCTCAGCTCGAGTTCGTCGCGCAGGCGCTGATTGGCGCTCACACCTCCGCCGATCAGCACGCGACGGCATCCCGTCTCCGCCACCGCGCGCAACGTCTTCGTGGCGAGCACATCGATCGCGGCCTCCTGGAACGCCGCTGCAACGTGCGGTTTTTGAGGCCCCAGCACGCCATCAGCGTTCAGACCACGAACGAGCTCGACTGTCGCAGTCTTCAGACCACTGAACGAGAAATCGTAATAACCCGGATCCCCAGGTCGCTGGTTCCGACGCAGCATGGGCCTTGGCAGTGGGTGCCGTGTGCGCTCACCCGCCTCAGCCAGGCGCTGGACCTCCGGGCCGCCGGGATAGGGGAGGTCGAGCAGCTTCGCGACCTTGTCGAACACCTCGCCCGCGGCGTCGTCGCGGGTCTCGCCCAGCAGAACGTACTCCCCCCAGGCCAGAACGTGGAGCAGCATCGTATGTCCACCCGAAACCAGAAGCGCGATGAAGGGAGGCTCCGCGCGCGGGTCCTCGAGCGAAGGAGCGAACAGGTGCGCCTCCATGTGGTGAACCGCGACGAACGGGCGACCCAGCGCGAACGCAACGGCCTTCGCCCAACAGACCCCGACGAGCAGCGCACCGATCAATCCCGGGCCAGCCGTAGCCCCGATGAGGTCTATGCGGTCTAGGGTCAAGCCGGCTCGCGAGAGTGTCTCGTCCACCACAGAGTCGATCTTCTGCAGGTGGGCTCTGGCCGCGAGCTCCGGTATGACACCGCCATAAATCTCGTGATCGTCCTGCGACAAAATGACGTGGCCGAGGATGCGGTTGTCGCAATCGAGCACGGCCGCGGCGGTCTCATCGCAGGAGGTCTCGAGCCCTAGTACATAAGGCGCTCGCGGCTCGCTCATCTTCCGCTCCCTGCGCCACCCACGTCCAGGTCCGCCGCTCTACGCACGGTGACGACGTCGGGCTCCGGCACGGCGGTGATGAGTTCCGGCACGCCTTCCAGCTGGACTCGCACTTGCCTCTCTTCGCCCTCCGCCATGCCCTGCAGCTGGTCAGGCTGCACCCAGATACGCACAAGGTTGGGGTCGAGAGCGGTGACCAACGTTCGCGCTCCGGTGAGCTGGACCGCAATGCTGAGCGGATCGACGATCAGCTCGGCCCCGACGCTCTCGGCGTCCACCCGGACGAGCAGCGCCGGGAGAGTCCGCACGACCTGGTCTTCGACTCGAACGGTGAGCGTGGAGGTCGCGGGGACCACGATCGAGCCCACGAATCCGGTGGTATCGATCGGAACGTTGAAGATCCCGGACTGCTCCACCGACTGCAGGTCGAAGGGCACGAGCGGCACCGAGTCCAGCCCAGCCAGTCGGCTGGCCGGGCCTCGGATACGCACGGAGCTCGGGCTCACCACGAGTTGGGACGCCAGCGCCAGGTCACTCGGCACTTCGCCTCGCACGCGCAGGGCCAGGGGAAGCGTCAACGTGATGGCCGGCTCGAGCGACACCCTGATGTTGGCAGGCGAGACCGACACGACCGTGAGGCCGGTTCCCTCTCCGAGCCCGACCCATTCGCGGCGCAGCGAAATGAGCGTGTCGGGAGAGCCCACCGACTCCAGGGGCACGCGTAAGGTGGTACCGGCCCGAGCGAGTCGGAAGATCTCACGAGCTGGGCCCCCGAGTCGCAGTTCGGCCATCGCGGGCGTCGGGGGACCGGAAAGCGTCCAGGCGCTATCTGCGACCTCGACCAGAATCGGAATCGAAGAGAACGTCTCACTGCTACGGGGCTCGGTCTGCACCAGCCACCATAGGAAGATCGCGAGCCCCAGAGCTGACAGCTTCAGGCGCCAGTTGTGGAGCACGGCACCGGCTGCGCTAGCCATCGGTGGCGGCTAGCTGCCGAGGAGCCGGCGGATGAGCTCCTCGTTCACAGGCGCATCCCACTCGGTCGGCCCCGCGATCTTCTTCACGATCATGCCTTGCCTGTCGATCACGAAGCTCTCGGGTACACCCGTTGTCTGATAGACTCGCTGGATGTCACCCGCAGGATTGTGGAGGATCGGGAACTTGAGCCCAAGGTCTCGGGCGAAGGCTTCCAGATCCCCCCCGGGCCGCCCCACCAGATCCGTCTCGCCGATGCGGGCATCGACACTCACCGCGAGAATCTCGAAGTCGGTCCCCTCCAGAGCCTCGTAGAGGCGCTGCATTGCCGGCATCTCTTGTAAGCAGGGACCGCACCAAGTCGCCCACACGTTCAACAGCACGACGTTGCCGCGGTACTGCTCAATCGTCTCGGTCGATCCATCCATGGCCGTCATTGCGAAGTCCGGCGCCACGGAGCCAGTGATGACCGGCCGATAACTCTCCCGACCCGCCCATGCCGCAGCCACCACGGCGGCAACCCCGAGCATGGCCCAGAGATACGGCGAGCGAACAAAACTGCGCTTCATCAGACGCCTAGGAAAGCCTTGTGGGACAACGGTTCACGATCCCTCACAGAGCCTCGAATGCTACGGTCCAAGGGAGTCAATGTTCCGTCTGCCTCCCCCGCCGTCCAACGGACAGTTGAACTTCGGATCCACGCTCTAGTTCGATGTCCGCCGCGGGTTCCTGCTCGACCACAATGCCTTGGTCACGGCCGAACCGGAAGACCTCCTGCACATCGGACACCACAAGCCCGAGAGAATCGAGCAGTTGCACGGCTTCTTCTTCCGCCAGCCCGAGCACGAGAGGCATCGGAACGAGCGAGGGACCCGTGCTTACGACCATGTGGATTTCGGCCGGCAACGCCACGATGGTATCCGCGGGCGGAAAGATCTCCACAACGCGTCCGCGCGGCACTTGCGACTGCGCGGTATCCATCAAGACCACAAAACCACTGCTCTCCAGAACGATGCGGGCGCGGTCCTCATCGAGCGTGGTTACGTCCGGCACCGACCGCATCTGCGGACCGAGGCTGACGGTGACACGCACGGGGCTGTCGGGCGTGGCGACCTGCCCTGGAAGCGGCGACTGACCCACGATCAGTGTCTGAGGCACGACGGGGTGCAACAGAGAGTCGATCACACCCAACCGTAGCCCCGCACCCGCGAGCCGCTCGCGGGCGCTCGCCAGCCCGAGGCCCCGGATATCCGGTACGTCGAACAGGTCGCCCGGCAGGGGAGGCGCGGGAAAGAGCAGTTGGGTAGAGATCACGTATCCGCCCGTCCAACCGAGAATCGCCAGACCCCCGAGCGCGGCGAACCAACGCAAACCGACCTCAGGGAAACACCAGCCGCGCTTCTTCGACCTAGCGGCTGCCTGCGAGGGACGTCTACCGCGCCCACCGCGCCGCCTGGCAAGCGAGCTGCCAAGCCTCATGTGCTCCTCCTCAGGCGAGCTGCAAAGGCCCCATCGAAGCCCGTCTCGTGGGGGTTCACGACCAGCCTCCCCCGATCATCGAGGAAGCGGGCGTGCACGGCTTCTGTGGCCTCGACATGGAAGTCGCCGTTTTCGACCAGGAAGGCATCGATCTGTTCTTCATTCTCTTCCGGTTCGAGCGTACACGTCGAGTATACCAGGAGTCCGCCTGGCGAGACGATCCGGACAGCCGCCCCCAGCAACTCCGCCTGCAAGACGGCGAGTTCCTGCACGGAAGATGGCGTCAGGCGCCAACGGGCGTCAGGGTGCCTAGCGAAGGTCCCCGTCCCCGTGCACGGCACGTCGAGAAGCACCACGTCGGCACGCGTAATGGGCGGGTGCCGGGCATCCGCAACCACGCATCCCAGACGCTGTCCCGTCCTGTCCATGTTCTCCCGAATCATCCGCATGCGTGCTTCCGAGCGGTCGGCAGCCAGTGTGAAAGAGGCGCGCCCCGCGACTGCGAGCGCCTTGCCGCCGGGGGCAGCACAAAGATCTGCAACCTTCGTGCCCGCCCCTACATCGGCGTACTTGCTGACCAGGCGCGCCGCAGGGTCCTGCACGATCGACCTGGGCAGCGCCCGGAGCGCGGCGAGGGGACTCGATCCGGGTTCGAGCTCCACACAGTCGGTCCCAAAGCCGATCTCCGTACCCTCGATGCCCGCTTCGGCGAATCGGGCCACGGCCTCCGACGCCGGATGCTCCAGCGGCACTAGATAGAGCGCTCGCCGGGCATTGTTGGCCGTGACGAGAGCCTCCACAACGGGAGCCGGCCAGCGGGCGAGCCAGCGGTCGACGAGCCAACGGGGATGGGACCCCCATGTGGCGAGGTAGTCGGCACGCGCCATCCCTGGGTCAGGGAAAAGCTCGGCCCCGTCTCCGGCGTCGGCCACGCAGCGCAGCACCGCGTTGACCAGGCCGCTCGCCCCCTTCCCCGCGACCGTGCCCGCGTGTTCCACCGACTCGGACACCGCCGCGTACGGCGGTACCGATCCCATATAGAGGAGTTGATAGGCTCCTAGGCGCAGCACCTCGAGCACCTTCGGGTCGAGTGAGTCGAGGCCGCGATGCACACAGGACGACAGCAACTGATCGATCCGGCCCCGCAGTCGCGTGACTCCGTACGAGAGTTCGTGTGCGAACCCGCGTTCCCTGGGCTCGAGGTCGGAAACCGTCGCGGCGAGCGCGACGTCGAGCCTACGTCCGCGCTCGACCTGTTCTCTGATTCGGAACGCCGCAAGGCGCCCGGGACCGAGAGAGGTCAGTCGAGCATCCCCCTCGTGGGTGACGACGGAACGGCGATCTCCCGGGATGGCATTCGCCCCGCCAGGAACGCCAGACGACCCGCGGCAACAGCGTGTCTCATCGCGTGGGACATGCACACCGGATCGTCCGCGGCCGCCAGCGCGGTGTTCATGAGCACACCGTCAACGCCCTGCTCCATCGTCACACACGCGTCGGACGCGGTTCCGACGCCCGCATCGACAATCACAGGTGCCTCGAGCCGCCGCTTGATCTCGCGAATGAAGTACGGGTTCACAACGCCGAGCCCACTTCCAATCGGGCTGGCAAGCGGCATGACCGAGACGCAGCCGGCGTCCTCGAGGCGGAGCGCGGTGATGAGGTCATCATTCGTATACGCCATCACCTTGAACCCCTCGTCAGAGAGAGTCTTTGCGGCTTCGAGCGTCGCCTGCACATCGGGCAGCAACGTCGTCTCGTCACCGATCACTTCGAGCTTTACGAACTCGTTGAAGCCCGCTGCTCGGGCCAGGCGAGCGTACCGAATGGCGTCTTCGGCCGTATAACATCCAGCTGTATTGGCGAGCAGGAAGAACTCATCGGGGCTGAGGTGGTGGAGAATGGCCTCTTCCTTCGTGCGGTCGAGGTCGACTCGGCGCACGGCGACCGTCACCATCTCGGCGCCGCTCGCCCTGATGGCCTCGACCATGACGTCGTTGCTCTCATACTTGCCGGTGCCGACAATCAGGCGGGAGGTGAACTCCACGCCGCCGATGTCGAGTGGGCCGTCGAGGGCTCGCGTGACCATGTCAGCCTAGCCCCCGCCCACGAAGTGCACGAGCTCGATCGTGTCACCTTCCTGGACCTGGTGTTCGTCGTACGCGTCGCGGCCCAAAATCTCCTTGTTGAGCTCTACGACAATCATTCCGGGGTGCAGATCGAGCGACTCGAGTAGCTTGTGGACCGTTTGCCCTGGCTCGACGTCGCGATTTTTGCCGTTCAATCGCACCTGAATCGTGTGGGTTGCGCTCACGTAAAATCTCCTAGAACGGAAAGATACTCGCCCACCGCCCGGACAGGATCGTCCGCGCCCCAGACACCGCGGATAACAGCCACCCCGTGCCCCCCCGCGTGCAGCACTGCCGAAACGCGCTCAGGGGTCACACCTCCAACGCCCAAGAGCGACAGCCCCCTGGCGACCTCTGCCAGCTCGGCCAGCAAAGCGGGGCCACCGCCTACCTGCCCCTGATGGGTCGGCGTCGGATAGAGGGTACCCACGAAGGCGTAATCCGCACCGTCTTGGCTGGCCTCGGTAGCTTCTCGTGCGTCGTGCACGGATATCCCAACGGGCACGGCCGAACCGACGAGCGCCCGAACTTGGTCCACGGAGAGTGACCGACGGCCCAGATGCACGCCGGCGGCCCCGGTTGTGAGCACGACGTCGACACGATCGTTGACGAAGACGCGGGCGCCCGACTCCTCTAGCGTGACCAGTTCACGAACCAATTCGTGGAGCCTTCGCCCCGCTGTCCTCGGACCACGCACGTGAAGAACCAACGCGTCGCCACCTGCCTCCATCAGAGCCCGCGCGACATGCGGGAAGTCGGTTCGGGTCAGTACCAGGTCGTCCGTGACGACGTGGAGCCGTGGCACACCGATCACTCGAAGCGCTGTCCCTGTTCGACCCCTCGCCCGTTGATCCAGTCACGCGCCTGCATGCGCCGTTTCCCTGCAGGCTGAACCTCGGTTATCAGAACACCTCCGTCCGGTGTCGCGACCAGTACGCCCTGGGCCGGATCAACGGCGAGCACCGTGCCCGGCTCGAGCGGCGGCGCTACGACGTGATGCGGAACCGTGTGTGGCCGGAAAAGCTTCACGTTGTGGCCCCCCAGCATTGACCACGCCCCGGGCACCGCGTCCATTGCACGGACGTGCCGCACAACGTCCGTGGCCGGCCGATTCCAATCGACGCGTGCGACGTTCCTGTCGATCTTGGGCGCGAACGTAGCCGCCTCGTCGTTCTGCTCGACCTCTTGTGCACCGCCCGCGCTCAGGAGCGTGAGCGCCTCGAGCAGAGCCTTCGCACCTGACTCTGAGAGCCGTACCGAAAGCCCCGAAGCGGTCTCATCCTCAAGGATTGGTTCCTTGACCTGATGGATGATCGCGCCCGCGTCCATCGCGGCGACCATGCGCATGATGGTCACGCCGGTCTCTCGGTATCCTCTCGCGATGGCCCAATTGATGGGCGCCGCACCGCGCAGTGCCGGTAGCAGAGACGCATGCACGTTGATCGAGCCCAGTGGAGGGAGGTCGAGCACCTCGGGTCTGAGGATGTGGCCATAAGCAACCACCACCGACATGTCCGGTGCAAGCGCACCAATGGACTCCAAGAACTCGTCGCCTCGCGGGCGTTCAGGCGTGAGGACATGGAGACCGTGCTCGAACGCGACTTGTTTCAGAGCCGAAGGCCGAAGCCTGCGCCCCCGGCCCGCCGGGCGATCCGGCTGAGTCACGACACCGACCACTTCAATCCTCTCGCCGCACAAAGCGCGCAGAGACGGCGCCGCGAACGCGGGTGTGCCCCAGAAGAGAATTCGCATGGACGGCTTCCTAGCGTCCTGTCCCAGAAGTTCGGTGTGCACTGAGGGTGCCGAGGAGCCGCCCCGGCAAGGCGCGACGACGAGGAATAGCGGGGCTATCTTGAGGAGGAGCAACGCAGCCAGGGTGGATGCATCGGTGCCCGAATGCCGGCGAACTTCTGGGACAGGGCACTAGGTACGGCTCGGCCCGTATCTCACGATTCAGCCTCAGCCCGCAGCTTCTTCCACTTCTTCATGAGCATGCGCCGCTTGAGCCCGCTGACGCGGTCCAGGAAGAGGATGCCGTCGAGATGATCGATTTCGTGCTGCAACGCACGAGCAAGGAGGTCCTCGGCCTCGACCCTGATGGGTAGACCATCCGGGTCCACTCCCTCGACGTGAACGTCGGAGGCGCGCTCCACGACTTCCTCGAGGCCCGGGACGCTCAGACACCCCTCCGCTGACTTGTCCCTCGCGTCGCTGTGCCAGACGACGCACGGGTTGATCAGGGCGAGGTGCACGTTTGGCTCGTCGTCCTTTCGCAGGTCGATCACGATGACGCGTTTGGAGATCCCGATCTGAGGCGCCGCGAGCCCGACGCCCTCCGCGTGATACATGCTCTCGTACATGTCCCGCACAAGAGTCCGGAGCTCGCGATCGAAGTCCGTGACCTCCTGGGCCTCCTCCCGTAGTACGGGGTCCCCCATCAACACGATCTCACGTGCCGCCATCGGTCCGCTCTGCCCTCCCTACTTTTTTTCCTCTTCCTTGGGCTTGCCTTTGACGTCGAGCACGGACGCCACTCGGCCTCGGTCGACGGTGATGCGTGTGTTGTCACCCGTCTTCACCGTGAGGCGATTCTCGTCCACGTGAACGACCTTGCCAATGATGCCGCCGCTGGTGACGATCTCGTCGCCCTTCTTGAGGATCTTCAGCATCTCTTCGTGCCTCTGCCGCTCCTTCGCCTGCGGCCGGATCATGAGGAAGTAGAAAATCGCGAAGATCAGCACCATCTGGACCATGAAGATGGTGCTTCCGGCACCCCCCTCCCGGGGAACCGCGAGTAGGGCGAGGACCGACAGTGTCACTGAGTCTTCTCCATAGTGTCCTTTGCGTTGCGATACCTCGTTAACCAATCGCACGACCAGCTCTCGAAGGAGCCGCCCGCGACCCTGCGTCGGGCTTCTTCGGCCAGGCGCACCAGAAAGCGGAGGTTGTGGATCGAGAGCAGCCTCACCGCCAGCCACTCGGTGGAAACGACGAGGTGCCTAAGATAGGCACGATCGTACAACGTGCACGTGTAGCAGTCGCATCCGGGATCGACCGGGCGAGTGTCTTCACGGAAGCGCGCCCCCCTCAAGTTCACCTGGCCCTCTTCGCTCGTCCAGACGGTCCCGTGCCGCGCATTTCGGGTCGGTGCCACGCAGTCGAAGAGGTCGCAGCCCCGTGCTATGGCTTCGAGCAGGTCGTCAGGATATCCCACGCCCATCAGGTACCGAGGACGATCTTCAGGCAACTCCTCGTGCAGCAGCTCCAGCACCGACCACATGTCTTCCTTGGCCTCGCCAACGCTCAGCCCACCGATCCCGAATCCGGACCAATCGCCGGCTTGCATGAAGTCACGCGCGTGCTCGCGTCGGAGGTCCTCGAAGACGTTGCCTTGCAGCACCGGGAAGAGCGCCTGACTCGGCGCCGGCATCTCGTGCTCGAGGGCTCGGAAACGCTCTCGGCAGCGCTCGAGCCAGCGCAGCGTGCGGGCGTTCGTCGCTTTGGCCGTCGCGTGATCCGCCCCCCCCGGCGGACACTCGTCGAACGCCATGATCACATCCGCACCGAGTGTGCGCTGGATCTCCATCACCAACTCTGGCGTGAAGCGGTGCTTCGATCCGTCGACGT
Organism: Longimicrobiales bacterium; assembly: GCA_965226625.1. Lineage (GTDB taxonomy): Bacteria > Gemmatimonadota > Gemmatimonadetes > Longimicrobiales > Gaopeijiaceae > UBA1138. The sequence goes on along the minus strand of CBDDDK010000002.1, from coordinate 1,081,201 downwards.
GGCTCTGAAAGTCGACGCCGTCATAGTGCACGTCGCGGATCTCAGCCAGAGAGAAGACCTGATAGCCGCCGGAATCCGTGAGAAGCGGACCACTCCAGCGCATGAAGTCGTGGAGACCGCCGAGCCGTGCCACGAGATCGTGCCCCGGCCTCAGGTACAGATGATACGTATTCGCCAGCACCATCTGGGCGCCCAGCGCGTCAACCTCTTCCATTATCAGGCCCTTCACCGTGCCCTGGGTGCCCACCGGCATGAACGTCGGCGTGAGCACACCGCCGTGTGGGGTCTCGAGCACGCCCGAGCGCGCCGCGCCTTTCCTCGCTTGCAGGCTGAATTCGAACATGTCGCGGAATGTAACGCGCACCGCACCGTTCCAACCTTCTCGCCGCCCCACCATCACATCCACGGACACCACTGTGGAGCATACTATGCTTCACATCATGGCGGTGGTGGGCCAGGTTCTCGACGCTTCCGGGCTCGACTTGGTCGACGGGAGAGCGGAAGTCGAACAAGAACTCATCTCGCAGAACTGATCGGTGAAGCTAGCAGCCCGTGGCCGGCCGCGTTGCGATGCGGGCGATCTGCGCGGACGTCGCGCCTGGTTGAACCAGAAGCACCGAGCTGCCGAGAATGTACGCCGATCGCCTGATCGAGCTACGGCCGACGCACGACTGCCATGGCGTCGCCATATGAATAGAAACGGTACGGACCAGCAATGGCCTCCCCGTAGGCGGCCATCGTACGCTCGTATCCGCCGAACGCGGCAACCAGCATCAGCAACGTCGACCGCGGCAGATGAAAATTCGTAAGCAGGCAGTCGACGACCTTGAACGCGTAGGGAGGGTGGATGAACAGGTGCGTCGACCCGCTGCCCGCTCTGACGACGCCGTCTGCCGAAGCGACCGACTCGAGGGTTCGAACCGCGGTCGTCCCAACCGCCCACACCCTCCCGCCGGCCACCCGCGCTGAGTTGATGCTCGCGGCGGCAGCGTCCGAAACCACATACCGTTCGTGATGCATATCGTGCAGCGCGGGATCGTCCGCCTCGACGGGGCGAAACGTGCCTACGCCTACGTGCAGCGTAACCGCTGCCTGGCGAACCCCCTTGGCCTCGAGCGCGCTCAATAGCTGCTCGGTGAAGTGGAGACCCGCCGTGGGCGCGGCGACCGAGCCAGGCTCGCACGCGTACACGGTCTGGTACCGTTCGCGATCGAGCGGCTCATCGTCCCGGTCGATGTAGGGAGGCAGCGGCACATGTCCGTGTCGCTCCAACGCCGTCAGGACCGAGCTATCGGTGATGAGCCGCACCAGGCGTCCACCGCCCGGAACCGAATCCACGATCTCCACGGCCAATTCGTCCGCTATCACGACCTTACGCCCCGGCTTGAGCTTGCCTCCGGGACGCACCAGCGCCTCCCACAGGTAGGGGTCGTCCTCTTCCGGTGCAGGCCGCATGAGAAAGACCTCCGCCGGCGCGCCAGTGGGTTTTCGCCCCAAAAGACGAGCCGGTAACACCTTGCTCTCGTTCACGACCAGCACGTCACCGGGCTCGAAGAGTTCCACTACGTCGTGGAAGCGGCGGTGCTCGGAAGGCGCTCGGCCCGGTGGAACGACGAGTAGACGGCTCTCGTCCCTTCGTGCGGCGGGATACCTCGCGATCCGATCAGCGGGAAGCTCGTACTCGTAATCAGACACGAGTGAGCCGTCGCGGCGAAGCAAACTATTCTTCGACGAAGAGCGTGCCCTGCGGACTATTCTGCGCGTCGGGAACGGTGTAGCCGAAGCGACGGAACGCTCGCGGCGTCGCGACCCTACCCTGGGGCGTGCGCATCAGGAAGCCCTCCATGATCAGGAACGGCTCGTACACCTCCTCGAGCGTCGTCGCATCTTCCCCCATCGCGACCGCGAGCGAGTTCAAGCCGACCGGGCCCCCCTCGAATTTCTCGATGAGCGTCTTCAGCACACGTGCGTCCATCTCGTCGAGACCGTACTCGTCGACGTCGAGCATGCGCAGCGCGTCCTCTGCGACGCTCAGGTCGATGCGGCTATCCGCCCTGACCTGCGCGAAATCCCTGACACGACGGAGCAGGCGATTGGCGACGCGTGGAGTACCGCGTGCGCGCTTCGCGAGCTCGGCGGCCCCGTCATCGGACACCTCGATGCCGAGGATTTTCGCGCTGCGCAGCACAATCGTGGTGAGCTCGTCGAACGGGTAGTAATTGAGGCGCTGCACGATGCCGAAGCGGGCCCGCATCGGCGCGGTGAGCCGGCCGAACCGCGTCGTCGCGCCCACCAGAGTGAACTTCTCGATCTTCATCTTCATTGTCTGGGCCTTGGGACCGTCGGACAGTCGGATGTCTACGTGCCAATCCTCCATCGCCGGGTAGAGGAATTCCTCGATGACAGGACGAAGGCGGTGGATCTCGTCGATGAAGAGAATGTCCCCGGCACGCTGATTGGTGAGGATGCCCACCAGGTCAGCCGGCTTTTCGAGGACCGGGCCGGACGTGGACTTGATGTTCACCCCCATCTCGCGAGCAATGAGCGCCGCCAGCGTGGTCTTGCCGAGTCCCGGTGGGCCGTGAAAGAGAAGATGATCGAGCTCTTCGCGACGCTGCTTCGCGGCCTCGATCGCGATCGAAAGCGCCTCGCGCACCTTGGCCTGCCCGATGAACTCTGCGAGGCGGTGCGGGCGAAGCGTCGGCCCTGCCTGCGTGTCGTCCGCGAGCGTCTCAGGGGTGGTGATGTGGGTGTGCTCGGTCATGGCAGGGAATGTAAGTCCGCGTCAGCCGCTCGCGAGTGCCTGTCGGATCAAGTCCTCGGTCGACTCGGGGGCGCCGCTTTCGAGCACACGGCGCACCGCCTGATCCGCATCGGTAAAGGAGTAGCCGAGAGCCACGAGCGCATGCACCGCCGCTTGCGCTCCACCGGTCTGCCCGGGTGTACTCGGGGTCGGGATCGCGAGGTCGGTGACCCTGTCAGCGAGCTCCAGCGCGATCTTCTCGGCCTTCTTCTTACCGATGCCGCTGATCTGCTGAAGCGCAGCCGTATCCTTCTCGACGAGTGCGCGGGCCAGCCGCTCCGCCGAGTACGTCGACATCATGGCGAGCGCGAGCTTGGCTCCGACTCCCGACGCAGTGAGCAAGCGCCGGAACAGCGAGCGCTCGTGTGCCTCAATGAAGCCGTAGAGCGCTACCGACGAATCGGTCATGACCTGAAGTGTTCTCAACTCCAGCGCGGTTCCCGGCCCGGGCAGCCGCTGGAGCACGGTTAGCGGCACCTCGACCTCGTAGACCACACCACCCCGGGTCTCGAGCTCGATCCGGTCGGTGTCACGGGTGAGCAGAGTCCCGTGCAGGCGCGAGATCATGCCGGGAAGCTCCCCATCAGAGCATGGCACAGCGCAGCCGCGATCCCATCCGCCGCGTCAGAGGGAGCCGGCGCGTCTTTCAATCGCAGCTGCTGCTTCACCATGAATCCGACCTGGTCCTTGGTAGCGTTGCCGGAACCGACCACTGCCTTCTTGATCTGCCGAGGAGCGTACTCGGCAATCGGGATTTGGCGCAGGGCCACGGCGAGCAGGATGGCCCCACGCGCGTGCCCGAGCTTGAGCGCGCTCTGCGCGTTCTTGCCGTGGAAGACGTCCTCGACCGACACCGCGAAGGGTTCGTGTCGCTCGATGAGGCCGGCGACACCCTCGAAGATCTCACAAATTCGGTTTGCCAGGGTCTCCTTGGTGGACGTCCGGATGACCCCGCACTCCACTAGCGATACGGCGCCGCCACGTCGGCGAGCGACGACGCCGTACCCTGTGGCCGCCGTACCGGGGTCGATACCGAGGATGACTACTTCTTCCGAGCTTCGCCCGTCGGTCACGTGCGCTGGAGCTCGGCCCGCGTCACATCGCCTCGGCGAGAACCGCCTCGTCGATATCCGCGTTGGAATGAACCTTTTGCACGTCGTCGAGGTCGTCGAGCCAGTGGAGCAGCTTCAGCAGCTTCACTGCGTCCTTGCCGGTCACCGCCATCTCGTTCTTCGCAATCCGCGTGAGCTCGGCCGACGCTATGTCGATCCCGGCCTCTTTGATGCCGGCCTGAACGCTCATGAAGTCGGCAGGCTCAGCCATGACGACGAACTCGTCGCCATCGTCCGTGACGTCCTCCGCGCCCGCATCGATCGCCGCCTCGAAAACCGAGTCCTCGCTGTAGCGACAGGCGTCTATAGTAAACACTCCCTTCCGGTCGAATTGCCAGGCGACCGAACCGTCGGTGCCGAGGCTACCGTCGAACTTCGTGAGCGCGTGGCGCACGTCCGCGACCGTGCGGTTGGTGTTGTCCGTGAGACACTCGATGAAGAGAGCCACACCGCCGGGGCCGTAACCCTCGTAGGTGGTCTCTTCGTAGTTCACACCCTCGAGCTCGCCCGTGCCTTTCTTGATCGCCCGCTCGATGTTCTCGGCAGGCATCGAGTTGGCCTTCGCGGTGTCGACCGCTAGCCGCAGGCGCGCGTTGTACTCGGGGTCGCCTCCGCCGTCGCCGGCAGCGACAGTGATCTCTCTGATGAACTTGGTGAAGAGGGCCCCGCGCTTGGCGTCGTTGACGCCCTTCTTGCGCTTGATCTTGGACCACTTGTTATGGCCGGACACGAGTCCTCCGGATGTCCTGCTCTCGTCGCATCGGTTCGGAAGTCAAAAGTACGCCGTGGTGCGGTGGCGGATCAATCGATCCTAACCCCTGGGTGTCACCGACAAGCGAGGAGGAACCCGCGCCTTCGTCGCATGCTCCAGCACATACGCGTATCCGAGCAGCTCGGCCTCGGTCCACAGATCCCCGATGAAGGCAAGCACGAACGGCGTACCGTCCCCGTAGTAGTTGTACGGAACAGTCACAACCGGTACCCCGAAGTCGTTGATGATGTTGCTGGGCAGCTCCGGCCAATTGTTCGGCTTGTAATCCGGACGCTCCGGATCTTCAATCAGATCGCGGTTCGGCGCGCCTGCCTGGGGAAAGAAGAGCCCGTCCAGGACGTGCTTTTCGAGCACGCCGCGATACAGCTCACGCATCCGCATGCGCCACGCCTGAAAGGCATCCCCCGATTCGGTCGCACTCGGCCGCGCAGGCGGCGCCGAGCCACGCCCGCCTTGCCCACCTAGCCCACGTCCTTGCCGGAACTCCCGGCCGCTCAGAGCCTCCCATTCCTCGACGCTGTTGAACGAAGCGTTCCGCCCGAGCCCGTGCATGTACATGAGCATGTCGTACGCGCGCTGCGAGGGGACCCGGGGGCGCTCGCTATACAACTCGATGAAGCCGCTCCCCTCGAACGGATCCTCCACGACCTCGGCACCAAGACCTTCTAGCGTTGCGACCGCGTCGCGGTACTCAGCCTCAGTTAGCGGATCGAGCGGGAGCCACTGGTTGCGCCAGCCGGGACCCACGAGCCCGAAGCGCTTGCCCTCGAGCGTCGCACGGTCGAGCGAGGCGAGGTAGCCGCCCTCGGGGATGTGCTCCACCGCCGCATAGGTCGCTGGGTCCTCGGACGTGGGACCCGCGATCACATCGAGCGTCCGGGCGGCATCCCGCACCGTGCGAGCCAACGGGCCTACCACGTCGACGTAGGTTCCGCTCAACGGCACGATACCCTCAATGGGAGCGAGACCGTATGTGGGCTTCACTGCGACGAGCGCCTGAGCGGACGCTGGGTTCTGCAGCGAACCACCCGTCTCGGTCCCGAGCCCGAGCACCGCGAAGCTCGAGTTGATCGCGGTCGCGGTCCCACCGCTCGATCCACCCGGGACCTTGTCCACGTTGTACGGGTTCAGCGTCACCCCGGCGACAGTGCTTTCGGTGCGCGTCCCGTGGCCGGCGAAGTCGGGCAGGTTCGTCTTTCCGAGGATGATCGCCCCGGCCGCCTGGAGGCGGTCGACCACGGCCGCGTTGTCGTCGGGTATCATGTCGACGCCACCGGTCGCGTCGCTGAAACCCTCGAAGCCCGCCGTGGTGACTCGTCCGGCCTGGTCGATGTTGTCCTTGATGACTACCGGCACGCCGTGCAGCAGGCCGACCGGCCCCGAAGAGGCGTATCGTTCGTCGAGTTCAGCGGCGGCAAGCAACGCGTCTGGATTCATCGAGATGAACGCGTTGTAAGAGTCTTCGTACTGTTCGATGCGATCGAGGAAGGCGCGCGTGAGCTCCACCGCCGTGTACTTCCCGTCCGCGTATGCGGCGTGGATCTGGTCGACCGTGATTTCCACGACGTCGATCGACTGAGCGGCGGCGAGCGACGGGTACGCACACATCGCTCCCGCCAAGGCCCACTAACGCAAGGCCAGCAAGCTCAGCTCCCGTCCTGCCTCGGGTCATCTTCGAAGATCGGCCCGGTGCGGATCGTCGGATACTCGATCCCGAGCTGCTCGAGATATGTGTCGAAGCGCGTGGCGTCGAAATAGAACGGACGCATTTGGGGCCGCCAGCGCGCCATGATGTCCTCGTTCAGCCAAATCGCAGGTTGGTCCGTCGGCGCGATGAACGGAATGTATTCCGTTTCAACGCTCTGAACGTCGTTGAAGTATTCCCAGGCAGCTTCGACGGTCTCGCCGTCCAGGAAGAGGTCGAGCAGGGTCAGAGCCTGGACCTTCGCGCCCGCGACTCCCCCTTTGTGTGCGATCGGGGTCGCCATTGCGATTCCGTTCGCCCAGTTGTGTCCGGGGCCACCAGTCATGTTCGCCGGATAGCGGAGCGTCACGGTCGGCATGTTCCAGGAAACGTCACCGATGTCGTCCGAGCCGCCACCGAGGGACAGTGACAGGTCGACCGGACCGATAAGAGCGCCGATCGAGTCCGAGAGACCTGTGACCTCGACCCCCATCTCGGCCTGGAATGCCTCGGCGAAGCGCCGGTCGTCGTCGCTCCACTCCGGCATGCCAACGCGCTCGATGTTGGCGTGGGTGACCTCCGCGACCGGCTTGCTGAAGTGCCGACCCCAGGCCGATCCGACGGTCATGATCGTGTCGACCTGGGTGCCCGTCATCAGGGCCGCGCCTTGGGCCATCAGGACCGCAGCGTCGTATTGCTCCTTGGTGAGCTCGTAGTCACGCTCCCGGAAGTAGAACCAGATCGTCGCGGTCTGAGGAACCACGTTGGGCTGGTCGCCGCCCTCGACGATGATGTAGTGCGACCGCGCCGCCGGCCGCAGGTGCTCGCGCTTGAACTCCCACGCCTGCGCCAGGAGCATGATGGCATCGAGCGCGGAGCGACCCCGCCAGGGTGACCCCGCCGAGTGAGCGCTTTCGCCGGTGAAGCGGAACTGAACGGACCAGAGCGCGTTCCCTCCAGACTGCCCCCAGCTCATGCTAAAGCCGTCCGAGACGTGCGAAAAGAGATTCACGTCTACGCCGTCGAAGGTCCCCTCACGTACGAAGAACGCCTTCGACGCGACCTGTTCTTCCGCGACGCCGGGCCACAGGAGCAGCGTGCCGTCGATGTTCTCGCGCTCCATCAATTCCTTCACGACCAGAGCGCCCACGATGTTGACCGCCTGACCCGAGTTGTGCCCCTCGCCATGCCCCGGCGCCATGGGAACGATCGCTTCGCGATACGCGACGCCCGGCTTCTGGTTCGACTGCGGGATCCCGTCGATGTCCGAGCCCATCGCGATCACCGGCGAGCCAGTGCCGTTCGACCAGCGGGCTGTCCACGCGCTCGGCATGCCGGCCACACCCAACTCGATCTGAAAGCCCTCCGACTCGAGCAGCTCGGTCAGGTAACGCTGGCTTTCGAACTCCTGCATCCCGAGCTCGCCGAACGAAAAGAGATGATCGATGATCAGCTGCACTTGCTGGGCCCGAGCCTGGACCATCCGCTCTGCCTCGTCCTTGAGCCCAGCCAGGCGAGAGTCGGCCTGCGCGGCGACGTCCGGGGCGGTGGCCGTCGCCATGGCCCCGAAGAGCGTGAGAAGAATCAATCGGCGCATGGGAAGCTCCGTACGTGAGTGAAGGACCACCGAAGGCACCGGTCCGACATCGGGGTCAAGGGACTTGAGGATGCCCCATCACCGGCCGAGGTGCAATCCCCGTCGCCCGATAGCCGCCCACCATGGCTCTTCCCTTGAACGGCTCTAAGAAATCGCATAGTATCAGTCGATATTAGTTGAGAACGACTCTCACTCGCAATCCTTGCTCGGAGATTCGCAGTGCATCCTCCTATTTTTTCGGCCTTGGCGCTGGTCGCCACTCTTCAGGCCGCCCCGAGCGACTCGTCGCAGCTGGTCGCACGTGAGGCATGGGTGATGGGCACGAGGCTCGGGGTCGTGGTGGAAGCAGCCTCAGCGTCCGAGGCGAGGAAGGCCACTGAGAATGTCATCCGTGAGGTCGAACGGCTCGAGCGCATCTTGAGCACCTGGGATCCGCACAGCGAAGTGCACGCCATCAACACCGGGGAGGTCGGCAGACCGATCTCCCCTGGGGCGGAACTCGCGTTCTTGCTCGCCGAGGCAGAACGATATTCCCGTATCTCGGGGGGCGCCTTCGACGCTCGAATCGGAGCGCTCGTGGACGCGTGGGACCTCCGCGGCGCCGGAGTCGTACCGGGGGTGGGAGCCCTGCTGGGAGCCCGCAAGGCCACCGGGCCGAGGTCCATCTCAGTCGACGAGCACACCGGTATTGTCACGCGACACATGGCAGCCGCTTGGATCGACACTGGAGGCTTCGGAAAGGGAGCCGCACTTCGTGCCGCAGCCAATCGACTCGACTCGGCTAGTGTAGACCGAGCTCTCATCAATCTCGGCGGCCAACTGTGGGCGCACGGGCGCTCGGATAAGCCCTGGTCCGTGTATGTCGCTCACCCTAGACAGCGCCAACGTCCAGTCGCGCGACTCGACGTCCACGGCGTTTCGGTCGCCACCAGCGGTGCATCCGAACGCTTCATCGAGATCGACGGCGTGCGCTGGGGACACATCCTCGACCCTCGGACCGGGCACCCTTCGCCAGCATGGGGAAGCGTGACCGTGGTCAGCGCGGACCCGCTCGAAGCCGATGCCCTGGCCACCGCCCTCTATGTCATGGGCCCGCAGGCAGGCATGGCATGGGCTGCGGGTCACCCTGAGTTGGATGCGCTCTTCCTGGAGGCGGACGACGGTGCGTTGATCGCTAGTTGGACTCGCGGTATGGAGCAGTGGTTGATCGACCGTCCCGTTTCCTCGACGCCTCATTCGCAGACGCAAACGGAGCAAGACGCTAACCACCGATGAAACGCATGGAAATGAAGCGCATGGAAGGGTTGGATTGCCGAGTAGTGTGCGCGCTCGCCGCCCTAGTCATTTCGGTCGCGTCCGCACCGCGACTCGATGCACAAGACGCCGATTCTGTACGCCTCGCGGTGCTGGAGCGTAGGATAGAGGCGGTCACGCGCGAGCTGGAGCGCATGCAGCTCGGCGGCGACGTCGTCGAGGCGGATTCTTCGATCCAAGGCTTGGGGCCCGCCGCTTCGAAGGTCTACCGGGTGAACCAGGGCGTCTCGCTGGGCGGCTACGGTGAGTTCCTATACGAGAACTTCGCTGCCGAACGGGAAGACGACTCCCGTTCTGGCGCCCTCGACAGGTTCGACGCGCTGCGAGCGATCCTGTACGTCGGCTACAAGTTCAACGATCGCCTGCTCTTCAACTCGGAACTCGAGATCGAGCACGCGCAGGAGAGCTTCCTCGAGTTCGCGTACCTCGACTACCTGTTGACCGACCACATAGGCGTCCGCGCGGGAATGTTGCTCGCGCCGCTGGGTCTGGTGAACGAGCTGCACGAGCCGCCGGTCTTCCTCGGCACCGAGCGCCCGGTTACCGAGAACCGAATCATACCCACAACGTGGAGGGAGAACGGCATCGGCTTCTTCGGTGGCGGAGACGCTTTCTCCTGGCGCCTCTACCTGATGAACTCCTTCAACAGCGCCAAGTTCAGCGCTGCGGGCCTTCGGGGCGGTCGACAAAAGGGCGGCAAGGCGCTCGCCGAGGACATGGGAGTAGCGGGGCGCTTCGACTATACAGGCAGCCCCGGATTGCTTCTCGGCCTCTCGGCGTACAGTGGAGAGACGGCTCAAGGTCAGGAACTCAACGGCCAGTCCGTGGGCGGCCGTGTACGCATCTTGGACGCCCACCTAGACTACAAGAGGCGCGGCTGGGACGTTCGCGCGCTGGTCGCCGGCGCACAAGTTAGCGATGTAGTGGCGATGAACGCGCTCAACGACCTCGAGGGAGCGGAAGGCATCGGAACGGACATGTTGGGCTGGTACATACAGGCGGGCTACGACGTGTTGAGCACCTCCCGATCCGCCCATCAACTGATACCCTACGTGCGCTACGAGAAGGTGAACACCCAACGCGGGGTCGCGCAGGGCTTCTCGGCGAATCCGGCGAACGACCTCACCGTAACGTCGATCGGCGCGGCGTGGAGGCCGATTCCGCAGGCGATCGCCAAGCTTGGGTATCAACTCCATTCGACAGCCGCGGACACCGGTGTGAACCAGATGAATGTCTCGTTGGGATGGCTCTTTTGATGTACTCGAGGATGGCGGCGGCAACCATCGCGACTCTGGCTTGTGCTCTCTCGGTCTCGGCGCAGACGCTTACCCAAGACGAGGCGTTGGCTCTAGCATTCGGGGACGCGCAGGTCGAGCGACGCACCGCGTTCTTGGATGACGACGAGATCTCGCGCGCGTCGGCGCTCGCGGGTCCCGACGTGGACGTCGAAACGACCGTGGTGAGCTATTACGTCGCGCAGCGCGCCGGAGAGCCGGCCGGCGTAGCCTACTTCGACGCCGACCGAGTGCGCACGCTCCGACAGGTGCTGATGATCGTGGTCGGTACCGATGGCCGGCTTGCTCGTGTCGAGACCGTCAGCTTCAGAGAACCGCCGGAGTACCGAGCCCCCGACGGATGGCTCATGCAGTTCCACGGTCGTGCGCTCGATGACCAGCTCTCTCTCAAAGGAGGCATCGCCAACCTCACCGGCGCCACCTTGACCGCCGGAGCGGTGACGCGAGCAACGCGCCGTGTGATGGCGCTCCATGCGATAATCGACCCCTTCGATGCAAACGCGCGATGAGCCGATTCCAGCGCTGGTTCCTGTACGGCTCTACGGCCGCGACCGCCGCGAGTGGTATAGCATACTTCGCCATGAAGCGCTTCCTCGAGCCCTCGGACCCGTGGGCAGTGATCAACCACCCGCTGGAGCCCTGGGCACTCAAGGCACACATCCTCAGCGCTCCACTGATGCTCTTCGCTGTGGGTCTGATCACGACACCACACATCTGGCGGAGCCTCAAGTCCAGCCTCCCTACCGGACGGCGTAGCGGCCGTATCGCGACGTATGTCTTCGGACCCCTAGTGCTGAGCGGATACCTGCTCCAGGCGATGACGTCGCGGCTTACACTCGAGGTGCTCGCCTGGACGCACCTCGCGCTCGGGATCATCGTCGCGGGAGCGATCGGCGTTCACCGGGGCACGCTTCACGGGCGTCGAAGACAGCGGAAGGGAGCGCTGCCCGTGCTGCAGCTTCCCATCCAGCTGGAATCGCCAGAGACCGACCGTGCTAGTAGTCCATGGGGGGCCGGCGCAGATGCCAGTCGGTCTCGGCCTGAAACGCCTGCGCGACGTTGAGGATCTTATCGTCGGCGAAGAGGTCTCCGACGATCGTGGTCGTTAGCGGCATGGTCGTCGGGCTGTCGGCGTCCGGATTCCGGACACCGAAGTCGTACGGCACAATCACCGCCGGATGGCCGGTATCGTTCGTGAGACCGACCGCCCCGGAGCCGCTAACGAACATGTCGAACCCGTCCATCGCCTCGGCCATCTCCTGCATGAGGATGAGCCGGCGACGCTGGCCGTTGATGTAGTCGAGAGCGCGCATGCTCCGTCCACGCCGGAATCGACCGCGGCGGCGGAGGTCGGCAGGTTCGAGGTCTTCGGGCAGTGGCTCGGGCTCCACGCCATCGGGAGCGATGTGATAGTCGAACGCCGCCGCCGACTCGGCGTCGAGCTGGTTCATTGTTGCGCTCGGTAGCTCGTTCATCTCTCTGAGGTTGGCGCCGAGGTCGGACAGCTTCTCCAGGAATGACTCTGGCGCGTCCTCGTCGAAAGCAATGCGCATGGTGCTCAGGTCCACCGTCCGGTCGTAGACGAAGGGCGCCGTTATCGTCGCGGGATCCTTCTCGCTCGCGCCGTGGATGGCGTTGAAGACCAAGGCGCAATCCTCGATGGAACGGCACATCGGCCCCGTCTTGTCCATGCTCCACGAGAGCACCATGGCGCCGTAGCGGGTGACCCTACCGAAGGTCGGCCGCAGGGCGCTCAAGCCGTTGCGCCGTGAGGGCGAAACGATCGAGCCACGCATTTCAGTACCGATCCCGAACGCGACGCACGCGGCCGCGGTCGCCGAACCTGGACCGGCCGAGGATCCGCTCGAGCCTTCTTCGATGTTCCAGGGGTTCTTGGTACGACCGCGATACCAACGATCGCCCTGCGCGAACTCACCGGTCGCGAGCTTGGCGATCAGCACTGCGCCAGCATCGCGCAGCCGCACCACGAGCTCAGCGTCTTCCTCGATGACCTGGTCCTGGAACTCGGCGGAGCCCCATGTCGTGCGCGCACCCGTGACGGAGAACAGATCTTTCACGCCGTACGGAATACCGTGCAGCGGTCCACGCCAGTTGCCCTGACGAAGATCCGCATCGGCCTGCTGAGCTTCCTCGCGTGCACGATCTTCCAGGATCGAGACCGCACACAGGAGAACCGGGTCGTAGCGCTTGATGCGCTCGAGATAGATCTCGGTTAGATCGACCGACGAGGTGTGACCATCCCGAACGAGCGCAGACAACCTGTGCACAGGCAGGAACGCCAAGTCCTCCTCGTTGCTCGGGACCGGACCGGACCACGCCGGAATATCGATCGGCGTGCGCTCGAACATCGAGGGACCGTGCTCCCGCCACAGCTTCTCCATGAGCGAGCCGGTTCCGCCCGGATACGCCTGGAAGACGACGGCGGGGTGTTCGCCCTGGCCCAGCGGTACGGGAGGGGGGGGCTGCTGTTGCTGTTGCAGGATCGCGGCGGCGAGCGCGGGCTCGGATGCCGCGAGAGATACCGGGTCGATGGCGCCGGCCGCGGCGGCTGCGGCGGCCACTCTCAGGAAGTCACGGCGTTGCATGTCCACGCCGGTGCCGTTCGCGCTCATGTGCCTGCTCCTCCGTCCTGTGAAATCGGCCGCGTTCGCACTGTCGGATACTCGATCCCCGCCGTCGAGGAACAGGTCGAGAAGCGTGAGCGCCTCAACGTTGGAGCCAGCCAGCGAGCCTTTGTGCGCCACGGGCGCGCATCCGGGACCGCGGCCCCGGAAAGGGCAGCATGCGTCCGACGTTCAGCGCTGGCAAACCGTAGCGTAGCGCCTCACGATCCCTCCGTGGGAACGAAAGCAACGATACGGAGTGGACCCCCGCTGCCGCCCTCGATCTTCATGGGGAGTGCGACGACGTAGCTTCCCGTCTCAGGCAGCGCCTCCAGGTTCGCGACGTTCTCGAAGCCAGTGATGTTCTCGGCATACAGGATCACGTGCGCCTGGAAGTCGGCAGACTGGCCGTAGTCGATACTCGGCGTGTCGATTCCCACGGCAACGATCCCCCGGTTAGCTACCAACCAGCTGGCCGCCTCCGCACCAATGCCTGGAAAGTGCAACGCGGGTACCGCTGCGGGACCGACGATGTCGGTCCCGAGGTACGCGGTCCTGTCCGTCCAACGGACTCCCCAACCCGTGCGCACGAGCAGAATGCCTCCGTCTGGCAACATTCCGTGCTCGTCCTCCCACGCGGTCAGATCGTCGACCGTGAGCAGGTAGTCCGGCGTCGCGTGCCCCGACACGTCCACGACCGCCGCCGGCCCGATCAATCCGGTCAGCGGGATACGGTCCGCGGTAAGTCGCCCTTCCGCAAAGTGGATCGGCGCGTCGAGATGTGTGCCCCCGTGCTCCACCGCTGAAAACGCGTACGAGGCGTAGAACCAGCCACCCTCCACGACACCGTACGACTGCTCGTCGAGCTGGAACCCGGCGGTATCAGTAGGCCAATAGATCGTCGACTCGGAAAACGAGTGCGTGAGGTCGACCCAGCGGCCACCGGTGCCATCGAAGACCGGAGAAAAGTCAGAGGAGCCCGGTGCGATCTCACACGCGGCGAGTCGAAACGAAGCAAGAACCAGGGCCGCGCGGCCCACGGCGGCTGCGATCGTGGAAGTGCTTCGCCCGAACACGTTCATGCTGCCTCCACCTCCAGCGCGGCGAGGGTTCTAGGGATGTGAAGCTCCGAGCTTAAGCGAGAAGGAGAAAGAGGCTCCGTTACCCGGGCTGCCTTCTGCCCAGACATCTCCCCCGTGACGGTGGGCAATGCGTGAGGCGGTCGCTAGCCCGAGCCCGGTTCCCGCGAACTCCTCTTCGCTATGCAGCCGTTCGAACGCCTCGAAGATCCGATCGCGGTGCGCGTTGTCGAACCCGATCCCGTTGTCCTTGATGTGGAAGACGTTCCGAAGGGCTCCGCGCTCTGTGGTCATTTCGATGATCGCACGCTCCTCCCGGGCGGTGTATTTCCACGCGTTCTGCAAGAGGTTCATGAGGAGAAGGCGAACCATCGCAGGGTCTCCGTACGCCCGTAGGCCGGCGCGAACCGTAAAAGTGACGTCGCGGTCGGGTGCGAGCGCCGCGAACTCGCCCATGATCTGCTGGGCCATCTCCGAGATATCCACCTCTTCGGCGAATATTTCCCGACGGGTCACGTCCGCGAGATCTCGAAGGTCGTCGATGATGTACTTCGCCCGCAGGCCCGACATGCGTATCCGGCGAAGGAGATCTTCCTGTTGATCGGTGAGCGGTCCAGCGTCCCTGTCGAGCAAGAGCTGGCTGAACTGGGCGATGCTGATCAGCGGTCCCTTGAGATCGTGTGAGACCGTCGAACTGAACGCCTCGAGTTCCTTGTTCGCTTTAGCAAGCTCCTCGTTGGCGACCTCAAGTTCCGAGATGCGGGCCTCCAACTCTTGGTTGAGCACGCTGATCCGGTCTTCGGCCGCTTGTGGTTCCGAGATGTCCCCGATCATCGCCAGCCCGGCAGTGGTTTCCCCGGGGTAGTTTCGGATGTAGGTCGCCGTGGGTCTCGATGTAGACCGCAGAAAAGTCGGTTCACCCGCTGGAAGCGGGAGTCCGGGCCGACCGTAGATAACGCCAGCGGACCCATCTCAAAGAACCGATCGAAATCCTGATCGATCTCTCGAAGAGCCGCGACGCCATTGTGTGAGTTCTCCGTCATGACACACCCTGGGGAGCGCATCCATTACCGTTCAAATATTGCGTGTAGGGTCCGTCTGCGAAAGTTGAGATTCCGGGTCCGTCTGTGTGCGCCGGCTCGAGGAGGTCTGTCGGAGGCGCGGCTAAGCCCGTTCTCTCTCGGCAGGGGCCGTGTCACTGATCTCGGCGAGCAACTCGTTGAGCCTCCGCTCGATTCCGCCCGCGAGCGTCTTCGCTTCCTCTGGCTCCAGCTTTCCGCCCGCCATGAGGTGGCAGGTCGTGTAGAACTCTTGGCCGGCCGCATCAGCGTATCCTGCGGCGTTCGATCCTTGGGCGTGTCCGGCCCGAACACCCCGATCGAGCTCGGCATGAATACCGCACATTTCTGTTCGCGGGCCACGTCGAGCACCGATTGCAGGCTAGCCATGTTGACGTGCCAGGCGAAGCGTGGGTCCCGCTCTCCCACGGCAGAAAGGATCGCCGCGAGGTGGTACACAGTGTCCGCGTCGTGGCGGATCACAGCCTGGCCGACTGCCATGGCATCCGTGGCATCGAGCAATTGAAAAGGGCCGGACTCCGCGATCTCCGAACCGAGACGGCGCACGTCGGTGGCGAGGACCCTGGAGGCCCCGTACCGCTCACGGAGGACTGGTAATAGCGACGAACCGATCTGCCCGCCGGCGCCGGTCACGAGGATTCGATTCACGTCGCAGGGGCCTTGGTCATGAGATCATGTCACTCCTCTTCTGTCGGTCGCGGAGCGCCATTGTCGCGCGGGGGTGGGGAGGAATCAAGCGGGCACGGATGGACCCTCAACCTCTCTGCGTGACCTTTTCGCGACTTCGACCGTCTTGTCTCTGACGCCCACCCAACGACAGAGCGTCCAACCCTACGGAGACAAGACATGAAGACCCCGAAACCCAACCCGACGCTGGCCTTCCTCGGCATCTTAGCCGTGGCCGCCTGTGAGGATGGCACGCCCACGGCACCGATAGCGGACGAACTGCTCACGCTGGACGAGACCATCGAGCTGGAGGTGCTCGCGAGCATGGCGAATATCGACGTAGCACTAGAGCTCGTCGACGCGAGTAACAACGTCGCCAGTAGCCTCGGAGACGTTCGCGCCCAAGACGGTCGGGAGTTACACGAGCGCGCGCGCCTACGCTTCACGGACGCACAAGACGATCTGGCGCGCGGAGATCGTCGGGGGGCGCTCGACAAGGCCCGGGACGCTCGGCGGCTCGTCGTGCGAGCGATCGAGGCCACAGGAGGCGGTCGTGCCGTCGCCGCTATGGTCGAGCGGCTGGAGGCCATTGCTTCCACGATCGGCGAGGACGTCGACTCCTTCGACGATCCGACGGACGTGGCGACCGAGCTCAACCGACTGGCGCTGTCCGCTCGCGCCGCGCTTTCACGCGGTGACACCACTCGAGCCGGCGAGCGTGCAGTCCTCGGTGATCAACGCACGCATGACCGCCGAGCTCACGACCGAAGCCGCGACCGGCGGACCGGCCGGCCGGGCAACGACCGGGGGAGTGACGTAGGACCACGCCGCGCGGAGCTCGCCATCCAGCTGGGCGCTACTGCAGTCACGCTCGCCGAGCGCCTTCTGGAGACCGACGTTGTGAGCGACGAGCAATCGAGGTTCCTCGCGACCGCTCACGAACTGCTCGGGAAGGCCCGAGCGGCGTTCGCCGAGGGCCACTATGGCCGTGCCGTGCACTTCGCGGAGGCCGCGAGTTGGGCGGCACTCAAGGCCGTGGTCCTGCCAGGCGGCATCACCGATGAGGAGATGCGCGCGATGATCGACCTGGCGAACTCACTCCACGAAGAGGCCCGAGGCGCGATCGGCGACGCCCCGACCGAGCTGCAGATCGCAATGTTCGAGCGGGCCGGACGGCTCATCGAGCTCGGCGAAAAGATGATCGCCGAAGGGAAGCAACGAGGCATGGGACCGCTGTGGAGAGGTGCAGTGATCTCGAGTTGGCTGATCGGCTGACGATCGGGTCCCGGCGCCGTCCCCGCTGGGGGGGCGGCGCCTGTCCCGATATCTTTTGTCCATGGTGTCACCTGTGGAACGAACCGATGCGCAGGTCGTCCGCGATGTCTTGGCCGGAGACCGCGACGCTTATCGGCTCTTGGTGCGCAGGTACGGGGACGTGCTCTACGGCCACGCACTGCGGATGGCGGCGAGTCAGGACGACGCGGCCGACCTCGTGCAGCGCGCGCTGGTGCAGGGGTTCCAGAAACTCCGGACGTGTCGCGACGCCGACCGCGTCGGGGCGTGGCTCTTCCGCATCCTGGCCAACCTCTGCAAGGACCACATCCGCAGCCCACGGCGCAGTGACATTTCCCTCACCGCCATGGCGGGCGTGCTGCGCGGCCGCTCCGACCCGGCATCGGATGCGGAGGGGGGGGAGGTGCGGAGCCGTGTGTGGGGTGCGCTCGACGCGCTCACGCCGGAGCAGCGTGAAGCGTTCGTGCTCAAGCACGTCGAGGGTCGGTCGTACGAGGAGATTGCTGCGGTGATGGACCTCTCGGTAGCAGCGCTGAAGATGAGGGTACACCGCGCACGCCAGGCGCTGCGCGGACTGTTGGAGGAATACGCATGACTGACGACCTGGATCGCTACCTCGACGGCGAGGTCGGAGCCGACGCGCTCGGTGCCACGACCCGCGCCGATGCGGAAGCATGGAACCGCATGGTCGAGTCCTTCCGCACTACCGCACCACGTGCGGTGGCGCCGGCTTGGCTCGAGCAAAAGGTCATGGGCGACATTGAAGCGCTGCCTCTCCCAGGGGCGTTGGCAAGAGCATTGGAGTGGCTCATGAACCCGACGCCCGTGCGCGTGTCGCCGCTCACCACGGCGCTGGTGCTCGGGGCGTTTGCCGTCGTGCTCCTACTGCCCCGGGCCACGCCTGAGGTCGCTCGCCAAACGCCAGGCGATGCGCCGGCTGCCCGAGGCGCCGAACCCATCGTATACGTTCAGTTCATGCTGGAGGCTCCGGGGGCCACGTCGGTGTCGCTCGCCGGTGACTTCTCAGATTGGGAGGCGTCGGTCAGGCTTGCCGATCAAGACGAGGACGGCCTGTGGACTGCGCGTGTCCCCGTACGCCCCGGCGTTTACGGGTACATGTTCCTGATCGACGGCACTGAATGGCAAACCGATCCCCGGGCTGACCGCTACCAAGACGACGGTTTCGGCAACCGCAACGCGGTGCTCGCGGTTGCCGCGAGCGAGTAGGATGAGAAGCATGCCCGCCTCCCTCGTCATCGTCGTCCTGGCACTCGCGGGGCCAGCACCGGCTCTCTCCCAAAGCGAGGTTACCTTTGAGCTGGGAGCCTCGCTGGTAGGACCACCGTCAGGCGTCGACGCCGCGACCGCGCGCTTCGCCGTCGGAGGTGTACGGGCTTCAAAATACTCGAGCAATGGATCGGGATTGTTCACTTCGGTTCTGGTCGGGCGCTCGTTCGGCGCAACGACCGGGGGAGACTTCCTCTCCGGCACACTGGGCGGAACTCTGCGGCAGGACTGGGGCGCCGCCTGGACCGGCGGTTTCGACGTGCGAGCCCTCGGCTTCGAGGTACGTGCGCCATTCCCCTATCGGGCGCTCGCCGCCGAGGGAGGCCCGATGTTGCGGTACCGGTCGGGGCGAGTTTCCGTGAAGGTCGACGGCCTGGTAGGAATCGGAACGTCACGCCTTCAGCTTCGTCGGCGCTCCGATTCTCCGGTGGTCCGCACGATCGACCGAGACCTCTGGCGCGTGGGAGGGACCACCGAGCTCCTGGTCCGGTCCGGGAGCACGTGGTTCGGCCTCGAGGGTGGCGCGCATCACACGAGCGGAGGTACGTACGCGGCGGGCGGACTGAGGTTGATCCTAGGCGGGACGCAGGCTGCGGCGGAGCTGCGCGTCGACGCGTGGGAAACGCCCGTGGGCACCGAGACGACCGGCGGCCTCGCCATCGTCATTCCGGTGAGAGGCAGGTGGAGCTTGCGCGGCTTCCTTGGCAGGAGCGAGCCGGATCCGATGACGCTCGCCGAGCCAGGGAGCGGGAGCGGAGGCCTGCTGCTGGGGCGCACCGTGTACCGCGGCGTCACCACCACACGGAGAGCGTCCCTCTACCAGGTCGTCGGCAGCACCGAGACCGGTGCTCGCGTCAGAATCAGCGTCATAGCTCCGGCGACCGCCACCCGCGTCGAAGTCATGGGCGACTTCAGCCTGTGGAATCCCGTGCCAATGTCGCGCGAGAAAGACCGATGGACCGCGGTGCTCGAGATCGGCAACGGAACCCATCACTTCGGGTTCTTGGTCGACGATGAATGGTTTGTGCCGGACGATGCAAGCGATGTCGTTCCGGACGAGTGGGGTCGCCGGAGCGCGACCCTGGTAATCGAAGGAGTCGGACAATGACACGCACCCCACTGACGCTGCTCACGCTCGCCGTACTCATGACGCCTGCCATGCAGGCGCAGGAGTCTGCGCGGGAGAGAGCCCAGCGCACGCTCCCAGCTTCCGTCTTCGAGAACGTGTCGGCGCTGGCCGCCGACGTGAGCTCGTCCGGGATTCTCGACGAGCCGCTCTTCAACAAAGCCCTCGAGGGCGTGGCCAAGCGCGTGCCCGTGGCTCGGCTCATGCCGGCGATCGAGGCGTACGCTGGGCGCCTTGGGGAGGCGCGGACCGCCTTTGGACCCACTGCCACGGTCCCGTTGCTCGTGGCCGGAGCCGACGCGCTCCAGCGGGGCGTCCCGTCCGATGCGCTCCGTTCACTCGACTCCGAGGCGGGCCGCTCGCCTATGGCGGTATTGGTACTCGCCGAACTCCATGAGACCGGCGTCCCCACGGACCGGGCGGTGGCGGTGCTGCGTGAGGCGACCGCGCAACGGACTCGGGAGGACCGGATGCTCGACATTCCGGCTGAAGTGCGGCGCCTCATCCGCCAGGGTCGCCCACCCTCGGACGCCGCCGACCAAGTGCGTCGCGGACTTCAGAGAGGGCGCGGCAATGGCGATGTCGGCCCGCCTGTGCCTCCCGGATCCGAGCCTACGGACGGCGCCAGCCGTACGCGGACGCGCAGAGGCTGAGCCAGAACCACAGCAGCCCGCTAGTGGAAAGGTAGGGGCTCGAAGCGGACCTCGGAACCACGATCCTACAGTGCGCGATGTGTCCTGAGTTCTAGCGCGATCAAGGTCTTCGATGAGCAGCTCTCGGCGCGCCTGGGACGAGCGCGAGCGACTACGCGCAGCTGGCGTCAGCTGGCTAGCCAACCCCCCAAAGCAGATACGCGCCGACGACCGTGCCCACCGTCGCGATCCCATAGGTCACCACAGCGATGAGCTGGTTGAGATGGGAGAGCTGAAGACCGTCGTAGAGCGTGTACCGAAACCGGTGCGCCCAGTGGAACCAGCACAGCGAGACAAAAACGAACACGCCCAGCCGCATCAGCGGGTGTCTCACCAGCGCTTGAAGGTCCCCAAAGGCGGGGCCCTCCACCCACCCGAGGGGCAGGGCAATGAAGAGCACTACGATCAGCGCCGGAAGAAACAGCGCCGAGGCCATTCCCCCACCACCGAACAGTGCCCAGATGATGGGCTCTCTGGACCGCCGCATCACGACCTCCAGATCAGGACCCAGACCACGAAACCCGTGCACACGACCCATGCCGCGTAGTGGCCGAGCAGCACAGCCGTGGCAGGCACCCTCCGACCTCCGATCTTCGCGACGATCGCCAACGGCGCCAGGTTGAGCCAGGTAATCGTGTGGAAGAGGACGATGAAGAGCACGATAACATGGGCCGCGATTACCGGAGGGGCGGCGAGCCAGTCCATCATCTCCACGTAGGCGGCCTCTCCTCGGTCCATGGCGAGCACGAGCGCCACGAGAATGATGGCGGAATAGGCCACGAACATGCTCGTTAGCTCACGGCCCATGAACGCCGCATACGGCCGCTTGCGAAGCCACCAGAAGATGGGAACAGGCTTACGGTACCACTGGGGTAAATACGGCCGGTATTTCGGGTTCACGAGGAGCTCCGCGGCATGAGTAGCGACTTGAAGTAGTCCACGGTCGCTGCAACCTTGTAGCGCTGGATCGCGCCGGCCGGGTCGACGTTCTTCGGACACACCTCCGAGCACTCACCCACGAGCGTGCACCCCCAGATGCCATGGTGCTGCGAGAGCACGTCCATCCTCTGCTCAGCTCCTTCGTCCCGCGAGTCCAAGTTGTAACGCTGGGCGAGCGCTATGGCCGCCGGGCCGATGAACTCAGGCTCGAGGCGGTAGATGGGACATGCGGAATAGCAAAGCATGCAGTTGATGCACATAGAGTACTGCTTGTAATCGGCGAGCTCCGACGGCGTCTGCAGGTACTCCCCCTCCTCCAACGGCTTCTCTTCATCCCGAACGAGCCAAGCTTTCACTTCGCTGAGCTTGCCCATGAAGTCCCCGATGTCCCCTACCAGGTCGCGGATCACCGGAAAGCCTTCCAGCGGCTCGATACGGATGGGGCCGGGGAGCAGAGTTTCCAAGTAAGTCGCACACGTCAGCACGGGCCGCCCGTTGGCCAGCATTCCGCAGCTGCCGCACACACCCATCCGGCACGCCCATCGATAAGACAGGCTCCCGTCCAGGTCGTCCTTGATGTAGTTGAGCGCATCGAGGATCATCCATTCCGAACGGTATGGAACCTCGAACCTGTCGAAAGTGGGTTCCGCTTCCTCTTCTGGGCGATAGCGGAACACTTCAAGCGTGACGGTTTCGGGCATCGAAGGCCTACCTCCCGTAGACTCTTTCGCCCGGTGGCCAATTCGTAACGGTCACCGGTTTGAACTCGATCCTGGGCACGCCGTCGTCCGAGCGGGACGCCAGGGAGTGAGCGAGGAACTCGTCGTCGTCCCGCTCGGGATAATCCGTTCGTTGATGTGCTCCGCGGGACTCCTTGCGTGCGAGCGCCGACTCCAACATCGCGCTGGCGACCTCGAGCAGATTGGAGAGTTCGAGCGCCGACACCAGTTCGGTGTTGAAGGTGCGGCTGTGGTCGTCCAGGCCGATGCGCTGGAACCTCTCCCGTACGCTTTTTACCGTTTCGACGGACTCGGTGAGCCCCTCTTCACTCCTGTAGATGCCGGCCCCAGCCTCCATTGCCTCCTGCATTTCCTTCCTTAGCGGCGCGATTCGCTCAGGCCCGGAAGCGTCGAGGAACTCCCTTTTTAGCCGGCGCTCCTCGTCCTGTGCCTGCACGATGAGTGCCTCGCCCGGCGCAGGCTGACTCGCCGCGAACCGCGCGGCAGCACGACCGGCCCTCGCCCCGAAGACGAGCAGTTCCGTGAGCGAGTTGGACCCGAGGCGGTTGGCGCCGTTGATGTTCACGCAGGCGACCTCGCCCGCTGCGAACAGACCGTCGAGAACTGTCGCGCCGTGAATGTCAGTGTCTATCCCGCCCATCATGTAGTGAACCACGGGCCGAACCGGGATCATCTCGCTGACCGGGTCGACCTTCTGGTACTTCATGCAGAGCTCGCGCACGAACGGAATCTTCTTGTCGATCTCCGCCTCGCCCAGGTGCCGGACATCGAGATGGACCACGTCTCCGTATGGGCTCGAAACCGCCCTCCCAGCCTGGCTCTCCTTCACAAAAGCCTGAGAGAGTCTGTCGCGCGGTCCAAGCTCCATGGAGCGCTTCACCGGCTTGGGCTCGGGCGTCCCCAGATCGTAGTCCTGCAGGTAGCGATATCCGTCCTTGTTGAGCAGCCAACCTCCTTCGGCACGCGCAGCCTCCGTGATGAGAATGCCCGTGAACGGCAGCCCCGTAGGGTGATACTGGACGAACTCCATGTCCTTGAGCGGCACCCCCGCGCGGTACGCCAGCGCCATGCCATCACCGGTCTTGATGTTGGCGTTCGTGGTGAAGGAGAAAACCTTGCCACCGCCCCCGCTGCACACGATGACCGCTTTCGCGAACAGAGCTTGAACCCTCCCGGAAGCCAGCTCGATTGCCACCACGCCCTGGCAACGACCGTCGTCGACGAGCAGCCGCGTAACGAAGAATTCGTCATAGCGGGTAATCGGCGGGTAGCGGAGCGTCGTCTGAAAGAGCGCGTGCAGCATGTGAAAGCCCGTCTTGTCCGCCGCATACCACGTTCGCTCGATCTTCATCCCGCCAAAGGGACGCGTAGCTATGTGGCCGTCAGGCTGACGACTCCAGGGACAGCCCCAGTGCTCGAGTTGGATCAGCTCCTTGGGCGCCTCCTGGACGAACGCCTCGACGGCGTCCTGATCGCACAGCCAGTCCCCACCGCTGATGGTGTCGTAGGCGTGCGCGTCGAGGCTGTCCTCGGTACGCACGACCCCGGCGGCGCCCCCTTCGGCGGCGCCGGTGTGGCTGCGCATGGGGTAGACCTTCGAGACAACCGCCACGCTGAGTCCGGGGTTCGTCTCAGCCACTGCGATCGCTGCGCGCAGACCGGCTCCGCCTCCTCCGACCAACAATACGTCATGGGTTACCGTGTCCACGCGCCTCCTGGATCGCCCCAGCGGCAGAGCGTCGGACCCTCACGAAGTGCAGGATCCGTCCGGCGCCGTGGCCTGTTCTGAAGATATTGACCACGCAGCCTATCACCTGTGCTCGGAAACTTCAACGCGCTTCTGAAATCGCTACCGTCGGCGATTCACTGGAGGTGTGGCGTAGAGGTCACGCGAGACCGAACTCCGCCCGCTGCGTCCGACGGGATCTACGCCAGGCGACTCGATCGGGAGAGAGTTCCATGCGCTGATATGGCATCAGGGACACCCCGGCACAAAGTTACGACATGAACACGCTGTTCGAGCCGTCCACGGCTGCTGCTCTGACCACACGCATCGACCATCTCCGTCCCGAATCGGCGCGCCAGTGGGGGCGTATGTCCGTCGGAGGGATGGTCTGCCACCTGAGCGACGCATTCCGCATGGCCGTCGGCGACCGCGAGACGCGCGACCGCGGCAACCTCGTGACGAAGACCATCATCAGATTCGTAGCGTTCTGGACGCCGCTCCGGTGGCCGCACGGCGTGAAGACCTTGCCAGAAGCGGATCAGGAGTTGGATGGAACTCCGCCAGGGACCTTCGCGGAGGACGTCGCGGAGCTCAAGGATCTGATGGAGCGTTTCGCCGCGCAGAGATCGAGTCCCTTCCCGCGTCATCCCCTCTTCGGGCGGATGACGAACGCCGAATGGGGCCGTTGGGGCTACCGGCACGTCGACCACCATTTACGGCAGTTCGGCCGATAACCCCAGCGAAGCTAGAAGAGGGCTAGTGCGCGCCCCCTTCAGCACGTTCCGCCGCAACTTTCTTCGCCACGTCCGGAGGCGCAGGTTCGTAGCCGGCCAGCTTCCGGCTGTGGTGTGCGCGCCCCTGCGTCATCGAACGCAACGTTGCCGCATACTTGTACAGCTCGGACTCGGGCACGAGCGCCCGTACAGTGGTGCGGCCGGCCGACGGATCCATGCCCTGCACCTTACCTCGCCGCGACGTCAGGTCGCCCATGATATCGCCCAGGTACTCGTCCGGCGTAGTCACCGCTAGTTCGAGCACAGGCTCGAGCAGCACCGGCCTGCACTTTTCGGCAACCGCCCTCAGGGCTATCGATCCAGCGAGCTTGAACGCGATGTCGGATGAGTCGACCGCATGGTACGACCCGAAGTAGCACTCGGCGCTGAAGTCCACGAGCCGATAGCCCGCAATGGTCCCCTTCTGTGCCGCCTCCTGAATACCGCGGTCTACAGAGGGCAAATACTTGGAAGGGATCACACCACCCTTGATCGAGTTGATGAATTCGTAACCCGCGCCCCGAGGCTTAGGCGCCAAGCGGATCCAGCAGTCTCCGAACTGGCCGCGGCCGCCAGATTGCTTCTTGTGGCGCCCTTGTCCTTCGCCTTTCGCCGAAATGGTCTCACGGTACGCGATCTTCGGCTGCTCGGTGTTGACCTTCACCCCGTACTTGCGCGCCATGCGCTCGAACTGCACCTCGAGGTGCAGCTCACCGACGCCGCGAGCGATCGTCTGGTGCAGCTCGGCGTCGAACTTCGCGGAGAACGTCGGATCCTCTTCGCGCAGCTTCGGCAGGACCACGCCTAGCTTGTCCTCGTCGTTGCGCGTCTCCCCCACAATCGCCACCGCAATATCCGCGCTAGGAAACTCGATCGTGTCCACAGGGAGTTTCCTGCCCTTGTCGTTGAGCGTGTCGTTGGTGTGCGTGTGCTTGAGCTTCGCGATCACGCCGATGTCTCCGGCGTGGAGGTTGGATACCTCGTGCCGCTCCTTGCCCATCGGGATACTCAGATGGTTGAGCTTCTCGCTCTGGCCGTCCGACGCGTTCACGACCTCCGCGCCGTTGGCCACTGAACCAGAAAAAATCCGGAAGTACGACAGCTCGCCAACGTGGGGCTCGGCCGCGGTCTTGAAGACCAGTGCGGCGAGGGGCCCACTGTCGTCGGCGACCAGCTCTTCATCTCCGACGACTTCGGCACCGGCTTCCGCCGGGCTCGGGCAGAGCTCGACGAGCTTCTTGAGCAGCGCCCGGATACCGTACGTCTGCGGCGACGAGCCGCAGAACACCGGGAAGACTTCGTTGAGCGCCATGCCGCGGGCCATCGCGTCGATCGCCTCTGCTCGCGAAATATGACCACCCTCGATGTACGTCTCCAGCAGTGACTCGTCGGTGGTGGCGAGCGTCTCCTGAAGCTCGGTCTCCCACTGAGCCGCTTTGTCCGCGAGCTCGCCGGGAACGTCGGTCTCGTCATACTCGCCCGTGGCGGTGCCCTTCTTGTAGATATGCGCCTTTTCACTGAAGAGGTTGATGATGCCGGAGAACGCGGGTCCCTCACCGACAGGGATCTCCACCGGAAGCGCGCCGGCGGCGAGCTTCTTGATCTGCTGGACGACGCGGTCGAAGTCGGCGTGATCCTTGTCCATCATCGAAACAAAAAAGACCCGGGGGATGCCCCGGGTCTCGCAGTACTCCCAGACGCGCTCCGTGCCCACCTCGACTCCCGAGGTGGCGCTAACCACAATGATTGCGGCATCAGCAACTCTCACGGCCGCCAGTGTTTCACCGGTGAAGTCCAGGTAACCGGGAGTGTCGAGCAGGTTGATCTTCGTCCCCATGTGCTCGGCATACGCCGGCGTCATCTGGATCGAAATCTCGTGGGCATGCTCTTCTGGGGAGTACATCGTGAGCGACGTGCCGTCGTCCACGCTGCCGTGACGCGTCGACGTGCCCGCGACGAAACAGAGCGCGTCCACCAAGCTGGTTTTACCCGAACTACCATGGCCCAGGACCGCGACATTCCTGACGCGGTCCGTGGTATACTCCTTGCCCGATGTCATTCAGAACCCTCCCGGCTCTTCGATGATTCGCCCCCCCACTAGGTGGCAGGAGGCACCGTTCTTGATCATTTGGGGACACAGATTCTAGAGGGGGTCCATGGCCCCGGCAAGACGCCCTGTTACCGCTTGGGGCGGAACGTCTTGGCCATGATCTCAGGGGCGAAACGGCCAGCCTCGAAGAGCTAGCGCCTTGCGTCCGCCTCCGCTTCCGTAGCGGCGAGCTCGCCCGTGGTAAGCTCCAGAACGAGTCGGTCGAGGTCGTAGATCTCGTCGAGTGCTTCCAGGATCGCGCGTACGTCGACCGTGACCGAACGATTCTTCTCGGGCAGATAGATATAGTCGCCGGGCAGGCTCTCCGCGTTCCCGTCGAAGACCACGCCTACCACCTCGAGGTCCCGGTCCAGCACCGGCGAGCCTGAGTTCCCTCCGATGATATCGGCGGTCGACACGAAGTTCATCGGCGTCCTGAGGTCGAGCGTCGCCGGCGGATCCAGCCAACGCTCCGGCAGCGCCCAATCCGCATTGCCCTCATGCGAATAGTGCCGGTCGTAGAGGCCGTAGAACGTCGTGAAGACCGGAGCTACGGTGCCGTTGTACTCATATCCGGTCACGACACCGTCGGCGATGCGCAGCGAGAAAGTGGCGTCGGGGGGAACGTCGGTCCCGTAGATCTGGAAGCGGGCGCGACCGAGTTCGGCCGCGAGCTCCTCTTCGAGCGGGCCGACCTCAACATATAGGGTGTTGAGCTCCAGGAACGCCGGCAACAAGGCGATGACGGCTCGCACCGCGGCGTCCTGGGGAGTCGCGCTGCCGTCCTGCAGCGCTGTAACCGCGATAGCGGAGTCGCTCAGCATCGAGCCCTGAACGATCCGTTGCGCAGCCTCCAGCGGAGTGCCCCCCTGAAGGACCGCGGCAACGACCGCGTGGTCGGCGCCCAGATAATCGCTCATCTGCGCGAACCGGTCGGCCATCAGCGCGGCGTCCAGATCGGGATGCATCTGGGGCGTTCCGATCACGTTCTCCATCATGTTATCGATCTCTTCTGCCGACGCCTGATTCCGGCGCATCCCGATGACCTGCAGCGCGAAGAAGCCCCTGATGAGTGTAGAAGAGTCGAGGTACGGGTTGCCGAAGACAGAGAGCGCTCCGATCACGGGTGCCGCGGCCCGCTTCTGCTGCTGTACCGCTGCCAAGCGCTCGATCACATCCTCGTACCGACCCCGAAGGTCGGGGTTTGCCTCGATCGCCGCCTGAAAGTCGCGCTCCGTGTCCTTCCGGCGGGCGATGATGAGTGGATCCTCGAGACCCCTGATCTGTCCGTCGTACGCCTCCTCCGAGTTGGCAAGGCCGAAGTATTCGTTGCGTAGATGATGCTGCTCGGTCGCTTCGGGGTTCGCCTGGATGAACGCGTCGAGCACACGCATGCGCCGACGGATCGTCTCGAGCAGATATCGGTCCCCGACGTCCCGGCGGAATTCGAGCTCCGTGACGGTCTGGAGCCGGTGGGTCGAACCCGGGTTGCCCACGATGAAGATCGGATCGCCTTCCTGGAGGCCGTCCGCGTCGAACGGGAAGTAGCTCTCGCTCGCGAGCGGGTCATCGTCGTCGTCGTACACACGGAAGAGCGAGAAGTCGAGGTTGTAGCGCGGGAACGTGAAGTTGTCCGGTTCGCCGCCGAAGAAACCGATCTCCAGCTCGGGAGCCATGACCAACTTCACGTTGGTATACCGACGAAAAACGTACGCGGACGTGCGCGCCCCGTTGTACAACGAGATCATCTCGACGGCGTAGCCTGAGTCTTCCCCACCCTGCTCCTCGAGGATGCGCGCTTCGATCTCTTCGAGCAGGGACTCGCGTACCTCGGCCCGCTCATCGGCACTGACTGCGTCGATGGCAGCATTCACCTCTTCGGTGACGTCGATGATCTCGACCAGCTGGTCGGCCTCGAAGTCCTCGACCGGACGTTCATCGGCAAGGTCCCTCGCCAGGAAGCCGTCGTCCAGGAGAGACTCGCCTTCGCCCGACACCTGTGCGACGAAGTCACGTGCACAGTGGTGGTTCGTCAGCACGAGACCGTTCGGTGATACGAAGGAGGCCGAACAGCTGGGAATGCGCAGTGCCCCGAGACGAGCTCTCTCGAACCAAGCTTCTTCCGGCACAAATCCGTGCGTCTGGGCGATGTAGTCGACCGGAGGGAACTCGAACGTCCACATCTTGCCCTGGTCGAAGACGCCTGCCTGAACGGTGTCGAGATCGACTCCGAACACGAACGGAGTGGGGCCCGCTTGCGGCACTTCGGCGGCGGGCGCCTGCACCACGTCGGCGTCCGCGTCCGTCCCAACGGGTAGCAAGGGCGTAGGGGGCGGAGGAGCTGAGCCTCCGCAGGACGCGAGTAGAAGCGCACCGGCGAGCGCCGGGACCCATCGTGAACGGATCCTCGTCTCCCAAGACACCATGCGGACCTCTCTGGATCTCATTGTAAATACCGTCCCCGCCGAGAAGGACGGGACCCGATAACCTCGCAAGCGACTTGAAGGGGAACAAGCAAGCGCGCGCCCGTTGCGGTGGCAACGCGGCCCACCCTACTTATGCAGCTCCCTAGAAGGCTGTTGAAGAAGTACAGTGGGCCGCGCGCATGGCGCTTGCGCGGTTCAGGCAAGGAACGACGAGAAGTCGTAGCCTAGCTACGGCGACGAGGAGAGACGATGGATCAACCGCGCAACCACCATGCGCTCAACACCATGGCTGATATGGTCTTACGAGTGTGTGGGTTGGGGTGGCACGGCCCCATCTCCGTCGTTGGAACTTCTCGCCGTAGCGACGGCTATGTCTTCGAAGCTCCCCCTAGATCTGGGGCCGTGGCATCCCGGGGACCCGGGCCTTAGCACGGGTGGCGGCCCGCTGTACTTCTTCAACAGACTTCTAGTTCGTGCGGTGCCGCTTCGAGACCTCGTCGAGCAGCTTGAGTTCGCCCGGCGTTAGCGACGACATTCCCGTCGCGGAAATCTTGTCGAGGACGGCGTCGACTTTCTCGTAGAGCACCGCTTCCTCTCGGGGTCGGCGCGCTGGCGCATCCACACCCGGATGCTCTTCGACGCTCTCATCCCGAGGCACGATCGCGAGCCGACGTGAACGCGAGGCGGCCTTCTTGATGCGGGCCAACTGCCCACCCGGCCGCCAGTCGGACCTCATATAGAGGAAGCCTGCGATCAGGCCGCCGAGATGGGCGAAGTGGGCTACTCCACCGCCTGCGCCTGCGCCACCGCCCGAGCTCTGGAACGCGCTCAGCGCGCTGAGCACGAAGAAGAAGCCTACCAGGTACTTCGCCTTGACAGGGAAGATGCCCCAAACGTAGATCGGTGCGTCCGGCCAGTTCATAGCGAACGCGAGCATGACCCCGTACATCGCGGCTGAGGCCCCGATGACCATGTTGGGGAGGAACAGGTAGCTCAGCGCCACGCCCCCCAGGCCACAGATCACATAGAAACGGAGGAACTCCCGTTCGCCCCAACGTGCCTCGAGCGGCGGCCCGAAGAAGAACAGGATGAGCATGTTCACGGCGAGGTGCATCAAATCGCCGTGCAGGAACATGTACGTAAGCGGCCCCCACGGGCGGAAAAAGATCCGCGTGGGCTGGAAGGCGAGCCACTCGAAAGCGAAGCGCTGCCCGATGATCAGCGTTATGGCGAAAACCGCCACATTCGCGATCATGAGGCGCTTCACCATCGGGGTGAGCATGAAACTGAAGCCGTAGCTTCTGCTTGAATACGCCATCTTCGTTCTTCGAATGTCCGTACGTCTAGGGGACTTATGCAAACCCCTGCCCTCGGGTCAGGTTCCTGGCACGACGAGGGCTGTCCCTACCTACCCCAGCTTACGAAAGATGGCCCCTCTTTCTTGCGTACGCGAGCCGGGTGATCCGGTCGCACAACTCCGTAAACTCCGTTCCGGCGACACGCGCCGCCTTGGGAAGCAGACTGTTCGCGGTCATTCCGGGCAGCGCATTCGCTTCCAAACACCAGGGCTGACCGTCCGCGTCCACAATGAAGTCGACCCGAGAGTAGTCCCGCAGACGCAGCGCGCGGTGCGCCGCCAGAGCAAGCAGTTCGAGCCGATCCGAAAGCGCCTGAGGGACGTCAGCCGGGAAGATCTCCTGGGCCATACCCGGCTGATATTTGCACTCGTAGTCGAAAATCTCGTGCTCGGGAATGATCTCCCCGACCGGTAGAGTCTCGTCTCCCAACACCCCGACCGTTAGCTCTCGGCCCGAATGATATCGTTCGAATAGCACCACGTCGTCCCAGCCGCGGCTCTCTTCGATGGCCGCAACGAGCTCCGGGCGGTCGTGGGCGAGGATTAGCCTCAACGACGAGCCACCGCCTGACGCTTTCACGATGACCGGTAGACCAAGCGCCTCGACCACCTCCACCTCCGTAGGTTGGCCGGTCATCCAATCGGGGGTCGGGACCGCCGCGTCACGTAGGAGTCGCTTGGTAACCTCCTTGTCCATCGCCAAGGAACACCCCAGCCGGTCGCTGCCCGTGTAGCACACGCGGGCGACGTCGAGCAGCGCCTGGAGAGTGCCGTCCTCTCCCGAGCCTCCGTGAAGCGCCAAGAAGAAGACGTCGACGTCCTGGAGTGACGGGTCGCGCGTCAGCGCCACGGTGTGGCGCTCATCGAGACGCGCCAGATCGCTCGCATCGGGTGGCGCCGCGTGCACGCCCCCACTCAGCAAGCGCGTCTCCTCGTCTCGGCTGAGCGGTCCGTGTGCGGTATCCACCGCGACGACGTCATGACCCGCCTCTCGCAGTGCGCACGCGGCCTGCGCCCCAGACGAGAGGGAGACCTCGCGTTCGTCCGAGATCCCGCCCATCAGGACGGCGATCCTCATGCGGTCAGAGCACGGATGACGTCGTAGCGTGTGATGATCCCAGAGAGGGACCCGTTCTCCCGGACGAGGCACGCCGCGTTCTCGCGAGTGAGCAGATGTCGAACTTCCGCTGAGTCGACATGGCCATCCACGACAGGAAAGGGAGCGCCCATGACGGTCTCAACCGGCTTGTCGAGCAGCGATGGGTCTTCGATCACCTGGGCCATCAACCGGGTCTCGGTGACCGAGCCGACGCACTCGCCCTCGAGCACGATCGGCAGCTGCCCAATATCATGCGCGGTGATCGTGGAGAGGCCGATCCGGACCGACGTGGCAGGCTCGACGATGATAAGTTCCGGAACATCTCCCTCCTTGGCGCGCACCAACTCGCCAACTGTCGAGCGCCGAGACCGTTGCAGGAAGCCGTTGTCCCGCATCCAGTCGTCGTCGTACGCCTTGCTGAGGTAGCGCTCTCCCCAGTCAGGCAGGACCGTGACCACGAAGGCGTCCAGATCGTCCAGCTCCTTCGCGATCTGAATCGCACCGTGCACCAGCAATCCGGAGGAGCCGCCCGCGAACAGTCCCTCCTCCCGGGTCAGGCGCCGAGCCATCCGGAACGCTTCACCGTCGTCCCCGGTCCGATACTCGTCGACGGTGTCGAGGTCGAGCGTACCCGGGATCTTGTCGTTTCCGATGCCCTCGAGCTTGTATGGGTGTCCCTCTACCACCTCTCCCGTGTTGAAGAAGGGAGCGATCATCGAACCCTCCGGATCGATCCCGACGATCCTCACCGACGAATTCCTTGCCTTGAGGTAGCGGCTCACACCGCTGAGCGTGCCGCCGGTACCCGCGGAGGCGATGAAGTGGGTCACGCGCCCTCCGCTCTGCTCCCAGATCTCGCGGCCGGTCGTGTCGTGATGCGCATCGGAATTCGCTTGGTTGTAGAACTGATCCGCCATCACCGCACCCGGTGTCTCCGCCGTGATCGAGCGCGCCTTCTGCAGGTAGTGGTCCGGATGGTCGGGCGGTACCGCGGTCGGCGTGATGATCACCTCCGCGCCGAAGGCCCTCAGCAGCTTGACCTTCTCACCGCTCATCTTGTCCGGCATCGTGCAGATGCAGCGATACCCTTTGAGCGATGCGGCCATCGCAAGCGCGAGGCCTGTGTTTCCCCCGGTCGCCTCAACGATCGTTCCGCCGGGCTCGAGGGACCCGTCCCGCTCCGCAGCCTCCAACATTGCGAGTCCAATCCGGTCCTTGATCGAGCCGCTGGGATTCATGAACTCACACTTCACGTACACGGGCGTGCGCGCTCCGTCGGTGACTGACGAGAGTCGGACCATCGGTGTCCAACCGATCAGGTCGAGGATGGAGTCGTACGGCTCTTGGTGGCGTTCGGACATTCAGTGATCGACGGGATAGTGGGGCGTGCTCACGCGTCTGTAATTGGCAAGACGCGTGCCGTATCCGGTCTGGGACGCTTCGAGAAACGCACCGGCACAGTCGCCCAGACCCGAATGCGTTCACCGTCTCGGCGCGCGGGGATGAAGCGCAGATCGCGAGCCCCGGCGACCGCCGCGGAGTCGAAGGCCTCGTATCCGGACGACCCCACAACCTCGACCGAGTCCACCGCACCCGTGTCCGAGACGCGTACCCGTAGCAGCGTCTGTCCTTCCATATCCTGATCCCAAAGTTGGATCGGATAGCCGATGGGCACGTCCCCGTACAGCGGCGTCGGCTGCTTTATCTCGCCTTCGCCTCCGCATGCGAGGCCTAGCACCAGCGCGGCACCGAGGGCAGCCTGTGAGACGAGGCTCCTGCTAGAATCGTGCAACCAAGAGTCGCGAATTTTCAATCGTCACCGCCTGTCGCGGCCTTCCTCAGTTCGTAGAGGAGTGTAAGAGCTTCCTTCGGAGTCAGGTTATCGGGATCCAGGGCACGCAGGCGACGCACGAGAGGGTGCTCCACCCGGAACATCGAGAGTTGATCGAGCGGAGCCTCTGAGCCGGGCCGGTGCACGCCGTGCCGGCCGAGACCCTCCCCGCCACTCGTATGTGTTCCCTCCAACTCTTCGAGAAGTTCCCGCGCTCGCGCGACGACCCCGTCGGGGAGTCCCGCGAGCCGAGCGACCTGGATCCCATAGGAGCGATCGGCCCCTCCGTCCATGAGTCGCCGCAAGAACACGATGTCGTCTCCCACCTCCCGGACCGAGACGTTCATGTTCTTCACACCATCCAATAGATCGCCGAGTTGTATAAGCTCGTGGTAGTGCGTCGCAAAAATGACTTTGGCTCCGATCTTCTCGTGCAGATGCTCGGTCACGGACCACGCAATCGAGACCCCGTCGTAGGTCGAGGTTCCCCTGCCGATCTCGTCGAGCAACACGAGGCTACGGTCCGTGGCACCGTGCACGATCGCCGCGGTCTCGCTCATCTCGACCATGAAGGTCGATTGCCCGCGGGCGAGGTTGTCCGAAGCCCCAACCCGCGTAAAGATCCGATCCGTGACCGGCAGCTTGGCCGCATCGGCGGGCACAAACGACCCAATCTGGGCGAGCAGTTGGATCAGCCCGATCTGGCGCAGCACGGTGCTCTTGCCCGCCATATTCGGTCCAGTGAGCACGACGATCCAGCCCTCTTCCGTCAGTGCCAGATCGTTGGGAATGAACTCCTCCCGGGGCATCATGGTCTCGACCACCGGATGCCGGCTTCCGCGCACCACCAGATCGAAGCCGGTGTGGACTATCGGACGGACGTATCCCTGCCGGGTCGCGACTTCGGCGAACGCGGCAAGCACGTCCGCCGTGGCGAGCCGGGCTCCGCTGTCCTGGAGTCGGCTGACCACCCCACCGACCCGTGAACGCACCTCGGCGAAGAGTTCGGTCTCGAGCTGGATGATGCGGTCCTCCGCTCCGAAGACCTTCTCCTCCCACTGCTTCAGCTCGGGCGTAAAGTACCGCTCGGCGTTGGTCAGGGTCTGCTTGCGCACGTAGTCCTCGGGGACCTTGGCGGTGTTCGCCTTGCTTACTTCCAGGTAGTACCCGAAGACCTTGTTGAAGCCGACCTTGAGCGAGGAGACGCCGGTGCGCTCCCGCTCGCGGGCCTGAAGAGTGGCGATGAATTCCCGAGCCCCATCACGGACGGAGCGCAGGTCGTCTAGTTCGTCGGACCATCCCTGGCGGATCACACCACCGTCGTGCAAAGCCGGCGGCGGGTCGTCCGAGATCGCTCGCAGGAGCAAGTCGAGCACTTCCTCCATGCAATCGAGCTCTCCGCACGAATCCACGACCATCTCGGCCTCGGCCTCGGCTCCGAGCGCCCGGATCGCGGGCAGTCGCTCTAGTGAGCGCCTCAGTCCGAGCAGGTCCCTTGGAGCCACGCGCCCGGTGCCGATCTTGCCCGCTAAGCGCTCCAAATCCGTGACATCAGACAGCGCGTTTCGCAGGCGCTCACGCAGCTCAGGGTGTTCCACGAAGGCGCGAACGGCGTCCTGCCGCTGCCAGATCTCGTCGGCGACCACGAGCGGCTCGAGGATCCAGCGCCGGAGAAGTCGCCCCCCCATCGCGGTCACGGAGAGGTCGAGCACGTCGAGCAGGGTGCCACCCTCCTCCCCCCCGCGGAGCGGCTCGATCAGCTCGAGATTCCGACGCGTCATTTCATCGAGCAGCATGAGTCGGCCCCGACGGCGAAGACGCGGCGGCTGGAGGTGGGTCACGCCAGCCGGCCTAATCTCCTTCAGGTACCGTACCAACGCGCCAGTGGCTCGAATGAGCGGCTGCTCGTCGGGCTCGAAGCCCAACCCGTCCAGCGACTGCAGCCGGTAGACGCGCAGCAGCTCATCCGTCGAGACATCCGCCTCGAACATCCAGTCGTCACGGACGGTGCGCAGCACGGCAGACGATGCAGCGGCGGCATCCACCTCTGGTGCGTCCTCGAGCGAGCGCGGCAAGAGCAGTTCGGAGGGCTCGATTCGACCCAACTCCGCGCGCAGCTCCTGTGCCGGCACCATCTGCGCCGTGAGTTCGCCGGTGGACACATCGAGTGCCGCAAGCGCAAAGAGGTCGGCCGCCGGCCTCACGAGCGCCACGAGAAAGTTGTTTCTCCGCTCGGCAAGCAGATCGTCCGCGAGCACGGTGCCGGGCGTCACAGTCTCCGTGACCTCGCGCTTCACAATGCCCGTTGCGAGCGCGGGGTCCTCGACCTGGTCGCAGATCGCTACTCGGCGACCGAGGCGCACTAGCTTAGACAGGTAGCCATCGAGAGCCTTGACCGGCACTCCAGCCAGCGGGACCTTGGCCGCCGCCCCATTGTTTCGGGATGTGAGAGTGAGTCCCAAGAGACGCGCGCCCTCCTCCGCATCGCCGTGGAAGAGTTCATAGAAATCCCCCACGCGGATGAAGAGGAGTGAGTCAGGGTGGAGGGACTTTGCTGCCCGCCATTGCCGCATGAGAGGGGTGTCGTCTTCGGCCATGTGTGAAGGTAGACTGGAGTCGCTCGCGCTCAAGGCTCAATCCACGCCCACCGTCGCTTGCTCGATCGCGAATAGCTCCATCGATTCGGTCTTCCCGCGCAGGCCTGCCACGCCGAGAGATCGGGCGCGGAGGTGGCTCGGAAGCGTCAGGCTGTCCATCAGAGTAGCCGATACGATGCACGACTCGCTGAGCTCCCTGCAGAGGCCCTGTATGCGCGAGGTCGCATTGAGGGCATCGCCGTGGAACGCTAGTTCGGTCTTGGCGAGCCCCACCCACGTCGTGACCACCGAGCCGCCGTGCAGTCCTGCGCGGAAGCTGGGTGTAACTCCGTAGATCTCCTCGTACCGAGCTCGGGTGGACGCCAACAGGTCGGTCATCGCGAAAAAGCGCTGGACGCACGCCGCGTCCGACAAGCCCATCTCCAGAGGCCAACTGATCACCACCTCGTCGCCAACGTACTGATACACCTGCCCGCGCCACGCGAGGATCGCTTCCGCCACATCTCTGTAGCAATCACCGATGAAGCGGCTGTACGTGATGTCGCCAAGTCGCTCCGCGATAGAGGTCGAGTCCGCGAGGTCCGCGAACAGGAAGATGCGGCTCTCCTCCACCGGGAACCGGTACCGCCCGAGCAAGAAGTTGGGGATGTCCCCCGGATTGTGGAGATTCCGGACCTCCAGGAACAC
This sequence comes from Longimicrobiales bacterium, assembly GCA_965226625.1. Taxonomy (GTDB): domain Bacteria; phylum Gemmatimonadota; class Gemmatimonadetes; order Longimicrobiales; family Gaopeijiaceae; genus UBA1138. The sequence continues at coordinate 1,044,514 of CBDDDK010000002.1, read as the reverse complement.
CGTGCCGAGAACCGCCACGCCCGTTGACAGGACGAGGTCGCGCGCCATCGTGTCACCCGTCACGTAGATCCCCATGGCGGTTAATAGACCCGCGTCGGACGTGAGGGCCGTCCAGCCTCCGTTGACGAGCACGAGTGTCATGACGATCACGCCGGTGTAGAGCACGATGCGCGCCGAAGTCACCCACAGATAGCGGCGCCACCGTATCCTGCCCACGAAGATCCACTCCTCGCCGATCCCGACGAGTATGCCGATCAGGATTCCAGCGGCGACTCCTCGTGACGCGTGCGGAAGTGGAGGGCCACCTTCGATCTGATGGATCAGAAGGCCCACGCCGGCACCGACCGCGGCACCGACCGCAACGAAGCGGGCTGTCGAGCGGATCCGCTTGGCGACGATGGCTCGCAAGAGTCCTCTAGATCACGCCCACGCTGTACGCGAACGCGATTAGGAAGGCGATCACGGCCAGGAGCGCGCCCCACAAGAGGAACTGACGGACCGCGACGCTGCCCGGGTTGACGGCGCTGACCGCCGTTGCTTCGAGGCTTCCGCTGCCGCGACGGATTCCGGAGAGGTCTTCCATGTTCTTGAGCAGGGAGCGGAGCCGTTGCTCCAGCTCCGCGGGGTTCTCGGGCTTCGTAATGAAGTGGTTGCTCCCGAGCCCGTAACTCCGAGCGACGTCCTCGTCGCGGTCGGAGGACGTCAGCACGGCAACCGGAATGCGGCGGAAAACATCGTCCCCCTTGATCGCCTCGAGTACCTCGAGGCCGGTGCGGCCCGGCATCTTGAGGTCGAGCAGGATGAGGTCGGGAACCACATCCTCCACCATCATGATGGCCTCATCACCGTTGCGAGCCCGGTGGACCTCGACGGGGATGCGACTGGCTCGCTCCAGGGCCATCTGGATCAGAAGAGCGTGATCGTCATTGTCCTCTGCAAGTAGGACAGTCCACTGACGACGTCCCTGATTCCTCTTCATCCCCGGGCAGGCTCCTCATTTTGTGCGTCGCTTACGATCACGGCGATAAAGCCAATAGCCGTAACGCTTTGGAAAGATAGACTCGCCTGGGACGATGAGTCGAATAGGCCGACGCGTACATGCATCAGGCGGCTACCTTCCACGCGCACCGAGCGCACGTCCAGGCCCGCTTCCGTAGCGCGCTCGAGCAGCGCCCTAGCCCGGGATTCGTCCAAGAACGCACCCAACTGAACGGCATAGCGGGCGCCAGAACTGAGCGCAGGCGCCGTCGAGTCCCGTGAAGGAGCTGGAACCGTCGGAGTAAGTTCGGCGATGGACTCCTCGAGGGGCGGATCCGCCGTTCGCTGGTCTTCGCTTTCTTCTGCCTCGACCAGCCTGAGGACGGGCGGCGGGCCAGCCATCGAGGCCCGGGCCATCCACGCCTCGGCCTGCTCGCGCACTGGCGAGCCCGGATGGTCTCGCGTCAGGGACGCCATGTAGGTGCGGGCTCGCTCCCGGTCGCCTTGGGCGTGCGCGGCCTGGGCCAGCCGAAAGAGTGCCCGGTCGGCGTACGGCCCCCCCGGATACTCGATGACGAGCCGCCGGAAGTCGCGAGCGGCCTGCCCCGGATCGACCGTAAGCCGCCCGCGGAGCCACAGCCCGAGCTGAAGATTCCGGCGGCTGGCGTTGGAACGGTCGGTTCCCCACCACTCGAGCAACATCGCGCGGGCCTCTTCAGCACGACCGGTGCTCGCGAGCTGCTCCACTTGGACGAGCGAGCGCTCCTGGGCCGGGAGCCAGCAGGGCGAAGCCAGACTCATCACGGTCATGAGCACGACGGTCCAAGAAGGGTGATCGGAAAGGGGGGCGGGCCGCCACCCATGCTGTCGCACGGGTCCCCGGGTGCCACGGCCCCAGAGGGGAACCCGCGCCGCCGGCGCGGGTCGCGGAGCTTCGAAGGCATAGCCGTAGCTACGTCGAGGAGCTCCAACGACGGAGATGGGGCCGTGCCACCCCAACCCATCAGCTTGTAAGATATTGTCACGTTTGGTGTTGGGCACATGGCGGTTGTGCGGTTGATGCATCGTCTCTCCTCGTCGGACCACCGCCTTCGGCGGCGGTGCCCGCTCGGCTACGACTCCTCGTCGTTCCTTGCCTGAACGCGGCAAGCGCCATGTGCGCGGCCCACCTCCATTTCCGATCACCCTTCGACGGTTCAGAGTGCTCACGCTGCCGTCGCCCGCGCCATTGTGGCGAGTAGCCACTCCTCAACGAAGTGCTCGTCCGTGTGAGGACTCGCCTTGAGCAGTCGATCCGCGCGCAGAAGGTGCTCGAGTGCAGCGTCGATCTCGTGGCGCGGCCATTGCTTCGCTTGCCGTCCGACCGTCTTGGCCAACCACTTCTGATGGGGAGGCAGCGCTGCCTCGAGTTCGCGGGGGCCACTCTCAGCCGCTAGGCCGAGTCTGAGGAACTGCGTGGTAAGGGAGATCACGAGGCTCACGCCCGACTCCCCCTGGCCCATCAGCACACCCAGCGTGTCCACCGCTTCGTGAAAACGCCGCTCGCCTACGAGGTCGAACCAGCGCCATCGGTCCTGGCACGGCAGTTGCGTGCCCGCAGCCTCGACGTCGGCGACCGATACCCGCGCCCGGTCACCGACGAACTCGGCGAGCTTCTTCACCTCTTGGGAGAGCACGCCGAGGTTGGTGCCGATCGCAGCCCCGAGCGCCTGAGCGGCATCGGCGTCGAAGTCTACCGAATGCGCCTCCTTGGCACGCGCCATGATCCACCCTGGCACGTCGGCTGCCGTGAACTCCTTGAACTCCACTGACTGTGCCGCCTTCGCCAGGTCTCGGTAGAACCTCGCTTTCGAGCCCTGAGGCACGGTGCAGCTCAAGATCAGGGCCAATCCAGGTGGCGGCTTCGCGACGACCTCGACAAGTGCTTCGCGCGCATGTTTGCTACCGGCCAGACCCTCGACCTCCCGGATCACGACGACCCTCCATTCGGCCATCATAGGCGGAGTCGCTAAGACCGACGCCAGCGTCTCCGCATCGACCTCGGTCCCTCGCAAGCGATCGAGATTGAAATCGAGCGTCGCCTCATCGAGGTGAGCTGCGATCAGCACCTGAACGGCCTGCTCTTTGCTGAACAGGTCCTCGCCATGCAAATAGAACGCGCCGCCCGCAGCGCGGGCCAACGCGGGGGGAAGGTCAGAGGTGCTCACCTGGACAATCTCGGGGGGAGAGGCCGTTCAGGAAACTACCGGTCTTGATCGATCTCGGCTCGGCGCACCGCGCCCCCCTGCCGATACCGCTGAGACAGCGGAGAGTACTCGTAGAGCAAGTTGTGAGCATCGTCCCAGAGGCCACGCTCGAAGTCGGAAACAGGCCGGGGCGGCATGCCACCCGGCATCGCGCTCGCCGGCCGTACCGGAAGTTTCACGGGAGGCTGATCCACTACGATCGGCTCCAGCACGATCTCCGGAACTCTCTGCCAAAGTGTCGGCGACCACGCGATCGCTGTTAGCAAGAAGGCCATACCGAATACGGTCATCGCGGGGGTCGCCGAAACAGCACCATAGAGCGCCATCTCTCCGTCGACGTCGTACAGGCGATGTTGAAGTCGCGGGCCGAAGTCCTCGGTGAGCTCGGGCTCCGGAAGCGCGCGTAGCAGCTCCGCGCCCTTCTCGACAACTGCCCGATATCGCTTGCACGCCGGGCATGATTCGAGGTGTGCTTCCAGCCCGCACACATATTCCTCGAGGGCACCCCCGTCGAGGTCGGTGAGGGCGACGACGTAGTCCGAGCAGTTCATAGGGCCTTGATACTGCGGGCGGACCAGCCGGGTTCCATACCCAGTCGGCCCCGCCGGGCTTACCCGGCGGGGCCGCCAAACCCACCCCGTCCCCTCACTGCAATGTCAGTGCTACTACATCAGTCGATCATCGGAGCGATGATCTGCGCGAAGTTGTTCCGCGCACGGTTCAACCGACTCTTTACCGTCCCGAGGTTGCAGCCGGTAATGTCGGCGATCTCGTCGTACGTCTTCCCTTCCATCTCACGAAGCACGAACACCATCCTGTGGTGTTCCGGCAATCGCTTCACAGCCTCCTCGACCTTGGACCTGAGATGGCGCTTTCGGAAAAGATCATCCGGCTTGTACTGCGTATCCTCCCACTCCAGCGGTCGATGGTCCGCGTCCCAGTTCTTCATGATCGTCTGAAACAGGACCAACGGATTCCGGGACCGGTTGCGCAACTCGTTCTTCGCCAGGTTGCTCGCGATCGTGTAGATCCACGTCGAAAACTTCTTCGTCTGGTCGAACCGGTGTAGGTGCCGATACACCCGGACGAACGTCTCTTGAACGATATCCTGACCACGCTCCCTGTCGCCGATCGTACGGTAGACGAAGTTCAGGAGCCTCTGGTCGTACCGGCGTACCAGGTCTCCGAACGCCCGAGAGTCCCCATCGAGGGACGCCTGAACCACTTGAGAATCGGTAAGCTCCCGCAGCTTATGCCGGTGCTCGCGCGCTTCTCCCGTACCCGGCCGAGGTACTTCGACGATCTTTTTTTTGCATGCCCTCGCCACGTCTCCGCCTCCGTCTCTCCTATTCTCCCGCCCGAATGGCAGGGATGCACCCGCTACTCACTCTTTTGAAGCACGGTCTGTGCCACGACAAAGAGCCCTCTGGCCCAGCACGGCGGGCAACTTCGTCTTCCTCCGTCCACTTCATGTGACGCCCGAAGGGCTCGGAATGTGACAACTCACGATGCCCGAGAAACTTCGACCGGCCCCAGACCGAGAGCCTCGAGTGGAGCCACGATCTCATCGGCATCCCCGACTACGACGACCTGGACCTCGTAGGGACGGATGTGGGCTCTCACCGCCGCCGCGACTTCATCGGTCGTAACCGCCCTCAGTCGGTCCCGATACGTGTGGTAGTAGTCGTCCTCCAGGCCATACACAACGAGCTGCGAGATGCGAGATGCAATCTGCCCGGCGGTTTCCATCTGAAGCCCGAAGATCCCGGCCGTATAGTCGCGCGCCGCTGCGACTTCTTCGTCGGTCGGCCCTCCCTCGACGAGCTGCTCAAGCTCTCTCACGATCTCGCGGACCGCTGGTGCGGTCACATCGGTGCCGACTGAGGTCGAGACCGAGAAGGGGCCAGGGCGAGAGCGAAAGCCGAAGCGTGAACGTACGCCGTACGTGAACCCGTTCTTCTCACGCAGATTGAGATTCAGCCGACTGGTGAACGAGCCGCCGAAGAGCATGTTCGCCACCGACAACGGGAAGTAGTCGGGCGTCGCGCGGTCGGTGCCCACATGACCGACGCACACCTCGGATTGCACGGATCCTTCGCGGTGCACCACCCAGACTCGACGTTCCCTCGTGGCCGGATCGACGTGGAATTCCTCAGCCGTCGGAGGCGCGCCAGTCCAAGCTTCCAGCCGATGGTTCGCCATCGTCTCGATCTCGTCGGGATCGAGATCACCCGCGACGATCAGCCCACCACCCAGGGGACGGTAGCAAGCATTCGCGAAGTCGCTCAGCAGACCGCGCTTCACCGTCCCGATCGATTCCTCGGTGCCGTCTTGGGAGCGGGCATAAGGAATGCCGGCCGTGAAGTATCGACGCCCCGCCTCCATCGAGGCGAGCGCCGAAGGATCCATGGCTCGTTGCCGGATAGCTGCCAACTGCTGCTCACGCGCTCGGTCCACTTCCTCTTCCGGGAACGAGGGCTCGAGCACGGCCTCCGTGAGCAGGCCCAAAGCCTCCTCGAGTCGATCGGCCAAGCACGACATCGAGACGCTCGTGCCCTCCCACCCGGTCGAAACGCCGAGCCGAGCACCGATCCGCTCCAACGCCTCCGCGAGCTCTGTACCGCTCCGCTTTCGGGTCCCACCCTCGAGCGCATCGCCAGTCAAAACTGCTAGACCCGCACGCGATTCCACGAGCCGACCTTCGCCGGCTCGAAAGAAGAGGTTGGTACTCACCACCGGCAGGCGAGACAGCTTGCACACCCTGAGGTCGAGCCCGTTGGACAGCGTGCGGCGCTGGACGTCGGGGAAGTCGAACTTGCGGATCGAGCCGCTCGTTGGTGGCTGAGTACGATCGAGCCCACTCATGCCGGCGCCTTCGGCTCATAGGTCAGCACCGCGCGGTTGTCAGGGCCGAGCCGCTCCTTCGCAAACGCTCGAATCTCGTCTACGGTGACCGAGCGTAGCCTGTGTAACTCCCGGTTCAGCCGGTCCGGATCGTCGAAGTACAATTCGAACATCGAGAGCGAGTCGGCGCGTTCGCTCACGCGTTCGAGCGCCCGCACCAGATCGGTCTCGGTCAACGCGATCGCGCGCTCGACCTCGACAGCGTCCGCATCAGCGAGTCCCTCGAGCTCCTCGGCCAGCGCCGCTTCTAGCTCCTCTGGAGAAGCGCCTGGGTATCCGGTGGCCCATGCGAGCAGCATCGACGCACCGGTGAGCAGGGGGAACGCGAACGTTACGACGCCCTTCGCGACACGCCGCTCACGTACCAGCCGCCGGTACAGTCGTGACGCGCGTCCCATGCCGAGCAGCCCTCTCGACACCTCCGCCACGGCGAAGTCGTCCGACGAGTACGGCGGGATCCGGAAGGCCATGACCACACGCGGAAGAGGCACGTTTGCCAGAACGTGCTCGCGGACCGTTTCGCCGATCAGCGGATCGAGCAGCGGGTCGCCAGGCAGCGGTGGAATCGGCTCCCCCGGCTCGATTTCGCCGAAATATCTCTTCAGGAGCTCGAGCGCGTCATCGCGGTCGAAGTCGCCCGCGATCGTGATGACGGAGTTGTTCGGCACGTAGAAGGTCTGAAAGAACGAAGCCACGTCGTCGAGCGTAGCAGCGTCGATGTCCTCCATCGACCCGATGACCGAGTGGTGATAGGGGTGTGACTGTGGGTATACCAACGCCTGCAGCCGCTCGTCCCAATCGCCGTACGGCTGATTGTCGTACCGCTGGCGCTTCTCGTTCTTCACCACGTCACGCTGGTTGTCGAGTTTCTCCTGATCCATGGCTTGCACCATCCAGCCCATGCGATCCGACTCGAGCCAGAGCGCGAGCTCCAGGTCGTGCGAGGGCACGGTCTCGAAGTAGTTCGTACGGTCGAACCACGTCGAAGCATTCAAGGTGCCCCCAGCGCGCTCGATCAACTCGAAGTGCTTGTTCTTGGGCACGTGCGCCGAGCCCTGGAACATCATGTGCTCGAAGAGGTGGGCGAAGCCGGTCTTGCCCGCTGTTTCGTTCCGGGATCCGACCCCGTACCAAAGGTTCACGGCTACGACCGGCACGGTACGGTCCTGCGAAAGCACGATCTTGAGGCCGTTGTCCAGGCTGTGGCGTTCAACCGGAATCGTGAGTCTGCTCACGGACGGACTCCTTTGCCGCGCTCGAATGGCACCATTAGGGACACTCCCTCAGATGCGCGCGGAGTGAATCGGGTTGGACGTCAGCGGCGACGACCAGACTGACTCCCGTCATCTCCGCCGGCGCCGCGATGCCCATGAGGTCGAGCACGGTCGGCGCCACATCGGCCAGCTTTCCGGGTCCGCCGATGCGACGGTCAGGACTCCGCGGATCGACTAAGACGAAGTCGACGGGCTCTGTAGTGTGGGCCGTGTGCACGTCGTCTTCTCCGTCGATCATCATCTCACAATTGCCGTGGTCAGCCGTGACGAGCGCCACCCACTCGGGGCTCTCGTGGATCGCGTCGAGCAGATCGCTAAGGCAAGCATCCACCGCCTCAACGGCGGAGGAGGCCGCGGGGATCGAGCCCGTGTGACCGACCATATCCGGGTTGGCGAAGTTCACGAGGATGAAGTCGTATGACCCGGTGCGCATGCCTTCGAGCACGGCGTCTGCGACGCCGCGGGCGCTCATTTCCGGCTGTAGGTCGTAAGTCGCGACCTTGGGCGAGGGAACCAGCCTGCGGTCCTCGCCTTCGAACGGTGTCTCTTCCCCGCCGTTGAAGAAGTAGGTGACGTGCGCGTACTTCTCGGTCTCTGCGACCTTGAGCTGGGCCCGTCCCGCGTCGGCCAGCAGCTCCGTAAGACATGGCTTCACGTGCTCCGGCGGGAACGCAACCGAGACGGGCAGGGCAGACTCATACTCGGTCAATGTAACTACGTCGACGGGCCGTCCGCGCACCCGCTCGAAGCCGTCGAAGCCGGGAAGCGTGAGCGCGGCGGTCAACTGCCGCATCCGGTCCGAGCGGAAATTGAGAAGCAGGACCGCGTCGCGTTCTTCGACCCCCGCCTCTCCAACGCCCCGGATTCCGGTCGGCTCGACGAACTCGTCCGTGACACCCGCCTGGTAGCTGTGTCGCAGCAGTTCGAGGCCGTCAGACCACGCGTCTGCTTGGCCCCCGACGATCAGCGCGAACGCACGCTCAGTCCGGTCCCAGCGCTTGTCGCGGTCCATTGCCCAGTACCGGCCCGTCACGGAAGCGATCGACCAGTGGTCGCTACGGGTGCACAGCCGATCCACCTCCCCGACGAACTCGATCCCCCCGGTCGGTGAGGTATCGCGGCCATCGGTGATGCAGTGCACATGCACAGGAAGATCTTCCGGCAGCAGCTCCATGACAGGCGCCAAGTGCCGCACGTGGCTGTGAACGCCGCCGTCCGACACGAGGCCGACGATGTGTAGGACACCTCCGCGCTCGCGAAGCCCGGCGACGAGGGCGTCGAGCCCCAATCGCTCCCTCAGAGAGCCGTCTTCGATCGCGCGATCGATGCGCGCGATGGCCTGATACACTACGCGGCCTGCGCCGAGGTTGAGATGTCCGACCTCGCTGTTGCCCATCTGGCCGGCGGGCAAGCCGACGTCCTCACCGGAGCACGCGAGCCTTGTGCGCGGACGGTGGCCGTACATCGCACGAAACCGCGGGACGTTAGCGAGTTCGATCGCATTGCCTTCGCTTGCGGGACCCTCGAAGTCGGAATGGCCCCAGCCGTCGAGAATCACCAAGAGAACTTTTCGCATGTGGGAATCTAAGCGCAGCTCGCTCCTCAGTGACCCACTAGCGCTTGCCCGTTTACCTCCCGCCGTGTCCTGAATCGCCTTTCCGCAGGGAGCGGTACCAACCGACCTACGAGCACCGAGTCCGCTACCACCTTTCCGAGAGCGGCGTGCACCCGCTAACGGTCGGGAGATGCTCGAGATCGCCGGGAGCGATGTTCCGGTCGCCGACATCCTCGACGCCCTCGAGCACTCCCTGGCGTGTCGCTGACCGCCCGAGCACTCTCCGTGGAGGCCGCAATCGGCTCGCAGACGGCGCTGCCCACACGTATCATGGGTCTCAGCGATCGCGGCCAGATCCGCGAGGGGTACCTGGCGGTGAGTGACGATTAGATACGAAGATCCAGCATGCCAAAGGACGCCCTCAACGACATCGAGCTGCTGATCCGCTCGAGATACGGTCTCATATACCTCGACACAAGCGAGGAGGACCGCGCCAACGTGCTGCTTCAGCACGTCGCGGATCGACTCCGAGTGCCGCTGTTCACCTGGACGCGATCCCAGGGACTCTCCCGCGCCGACCTCGGCGACATGATCTACCAAAGCCCTGATGCGACGAAGGCGGTGCAGCATGTGATCAGCGCGCGACAGGACGCGGTATACCACTTCCGCTCCTTCGCGCACACGCTCGCGGGCGACGACCTCCTCACCTCCCTCGTGCGCGACGCCACGCGGAGCCTCGAGCAGCTGAGGGGCTCTCTCGTGCTCACCGGGGAAGGCGTGGACCTGCCTAGCCAACTCAAGGAGTTGGCAGCACACGTCACCCTTCCGGGGCCATCGGACGACGAGTTCCGTGAGCTGCTCGCGTCGATCGTGCAGGACATCTCCAAGGCGCAGCACGTCGAGGTCGCGCTCTCACGTGAGGAGACGACCCACTTGGTGCAGCACCTCTCGGGCCTCACCCTCATGGAGGCCGAGAAGATTCTGACCAAGGCGATCATCGAAGACGGAGCGCTCTCGTCACAAGACATCGAGCACGTCATCGAAGCAAAACGCCGCGTGGTCGAGCGTGAGGGTCTTCTCGAGTACTACCCAGCGAGCAAAACCATGGCGAGTGTCGCTGACCTGGTCACGTTGAAGGCGTGGCTCGCGAAGCGGAAAGCGGTGGTCAAGGACTCCGAACGCGCCGAGAAGTTCGGGCTGACCTTCCCACGCGGAATACTCTTGCTCGGCGTGCCCGGATGCGGCAAGAGCCTGTCCGCCAAGGCCGTGGCGTCGGAGTGGGGGCTCCCGCTACTCAAGCTCGATCCCTCGAATCTGTACAACAAGTACATCGGCGAGAGCGAGAGCAACTTCAAGCGAGCGATGCGCGCGGCGGAGCGCATGGCGCCCGTGGTGCTCTGGATCGACGAGCTCGAAAAGGCGTTCGCGTCGGGTGGCGGCGAGGACGGGGGAGTCTCGCAGCGCATCCTCGGCAGTTTCCTGTCCTGGATGCAGGAGCGGCACGGCGACGTCTTCGTAGTCGCTACGGCGAATGACATCCAGTCGCTTCCTCCCGAGTTCCTTCGCAAGGGCCGCTTCGACGAGATCTTCTTCGTCGACCTGCCCGACCAAGAGACCCGCGAGCAAATCCTCCAGATCCATCTGGACTCGCGCGGCCACGACGCCAGCGGCTTCGATCTGGTGACCCTGGCCACCCAGACAGATGGCTTCAGCGGCTCAGAGATCGAAGAGGTAGTGGTCTCGGCGCTCTACACCACGTTCTCGAACGAGACCGCTCTCGATACGGCGGCGCTGGGCGGTGAGATCGTGGCGACCAAGCCGCTCTCTGTCACAATGCGTGAGAAGATCCAGAAGATGCGGGATTGGGCGAAGGAACGGGCGGTGAGGGCGAACTGAAGAACAGCGACCCCGTCAGCTAGCGTCCCGAGCACCAGTACTCGTGCTCGATCAGCCCCGGGTCGTCCCCGCTCCACCCGGTTCACCCGGGTCGATACCACTTGCGCCGGCGAATGTCCCCGTGGGGCGACGACCGCTACTCCACGAATATGGCGATATCCTCGATCGGCTTCTTGGTGATCTCGGGTACGGTCGCACTCTCGTCTGGATAGCCGCACACTAGGATCAGGAAGGCGCGTTCGTTGACTGGGCGATCCAATAGGTTGTTGAGGAACTTCATCGGGGACGGCGTGTGCGCGAGCGTAACGAGACCGGCGTGATGTAGCGCCGTAATCAGCATGCCCGTCGCGATCCCGACCGACTCGGTCACGTAGTAGTTCTTCGCCTTGGTCCCGTCGTCCATCAATTCGTAGCTCTCCGAGAAGATCACGATCAGCCAGGGCGCTCGCTCCAGGAACGGCTTGTGCTCGTCCGTGCCCAGGTGTGCGAGGGCGTCCATCCATTCCTTCGGGGCCCTGCCGCTGTAGAAGTCGCGCTCCTCCTTCTCGGCTGCCTCGCGGATCCGCGACTTGGTGTCAGAGTCACCAACGACTACGAAACGCCACGGCTGGCGGTTCGCACCGTTCGGCGCTGTGCCGGCGGCAAGCAGACACTGCTCGATCACGTCCCGAGGCACTGAGCGGTCGGAGAATTCCCGTACTGTGCGTCGACGACGCATCGTCGCGAGGAAGGCAGCAGCCTCACGACGCATGGCATCGACCGGAAGCTCTTCGTAGGTGGAGAGAGGCACGAAGCGGGCACGCACCATAAAGACTCCTTTCCGCTATCGGATCAACTCGCCGTATAGCTGCACGAACGAGCTCGTGGAGCCCGCTCGTGAAAGCACCTCCGCGGGCGATACGCCCAGAGTCTGCGAAAGCAAGCGTAGGTTGACCAGAGCCACGATGTCCTCCGGAGCGAGCGGGATCTCTCTCCAGCGGCTGGCGGGAAGGTCGCGAAAGCCCTGATAGACCGAGGTCAGTGGGCCCGTCCCGGCCTGGTCGGGGACAGGAATGTGGAGCTCCGGAGCGCCAACACCGTAGCGCTGCGCCAGGCGGGTCCAACTCTCCCCCGAGCGGCGCAGCGCGACCAGAGCCTCGGGGACCACGCCGGCACGGTCCGCAACGAACAGGATCACGGGGATCTCGTCGGGGGGCAGGCTCCAGTCGCGAAGGATCTCGAGCTCGGACGAAGGCACGTCGAAGAACTCTCCGACCGCTCGGAAGTACGCCTCCTGAGCTACGTCGGGCTCCTGTGCCTCAGCCCCGGTGGCGACCAGCGCCAGAGCGACCCACAGCAGGGCGCTACGTCGGATCGTGACCACACCATCCTCCCACAAAAATCTAGGCTCCCGCTCAATCATGAGTCTGATACACGAATCAGGCCAGAGGGTCGCATCGCGCCATCGCGGCGTCCCGGAGACCAGCGCGAAATTATGTCACGGTGACAGGAGCTAATTCCTCCCTCGTGGCACGAGTCTTGATCTATAGACCGGCGCAGCCTCGGTGGACCGGGGATGGGAATCAAAACGGGAGGCAGCCATGAGACAGGACAAGAAGGACAAAAGGGACGGGAGCGACCAGCCGAGAGCGACGGAAGAGCGCCTGCAAACACGGCAGGAAGTATCCGGCGCACCTGACAACGTCGTCTTCGACTTTACCGGGCTCCGCAAGCCCGATGTAGCGGATCTCGCGCTCGTTCTCACGGCGCGCCTCAAAACCCCACTCCACAAGAGCGTTTGGGTGCGGGCGATCGATCCAACGACCGCCCGCGTACTGCGGGCCCTGGGCCTGGACCATCTCTTCCGGGTATATCCCGGTTCGGGCAAGATGCACTAGAAGGCTCAACAGCCTTCTGGTCTGAGCCACATACCGAATCAAGTGCCCCGGGGGCGCAGAGGCGTCCTAGCGCATGCTCGGTACAGAACGAAGTGTCCTCAATAGAGGACGAACTGCAGCTGGGAGTGCCGGGATCAGCACGTTTTCTTAGCGTTTTGCAAGACTCGGTGGACCCGCCGCTCCGCGGCTTTCAAGGGTGATTCCCCCGCAGCGTCAGCCTCGGCGAAGATCTCGTCCAGAGCATCGCCGACGCCCCGCACTCGGCGATCGATCTCGGCGACGTTGCGCTCTCCCTGATGGATGAGCGCGAAGGCCAACGCACCGCCCGCATTCACGACGTAGTCCGGAGCGTATAAGATTCCGCGCTCGGCAAGCGCGACCGCGTCGGCGTCCGACTCGAGTTGGTTGTTGGCCGAGCCCACGACCATATCGCAGCGTAGGCGGGGTATGGTATCAGGGTTGAGAGTGCCACCTACCGCACACGGCGCGTACACGTCGCACGCGGTCTGGTAGACGTTGTCCTGAGTTACCACGCTGCCACCGATCTCCACGGACATCGCGAACGCCAGGTCCTGGTCGACATCGCACAGGAGCACCGAACCGCCCGCCTTGGAGATCATGCGGACCAGCGGGCCACCAACGTCTCCGACTCCCTGAACGAGCACCGTCCGATCGGTCAGCGCGTCGCTGCCCTGCCGGTGGCGGAGCGCGGCTCGGATCCCGGCGAAGACGCCTCGTGCCGTGAACGGCCCAGGATCGGATGGGGCGTCATGGATGCCGTGAATGGCGACCACGTGCTTAGAGACGCTCGCCACCACGTGCATGTCCTCCGGGGTCGTGCCGAGATCTTCACCGGTGCCGTAGGCACCGTCGAGCACATTCAGGAGTCCCCCGAATCTGCGGAGCAGGCCCCGTCGGTCTCCACCGCTGAGCGGTCCCGGGATCGCGAGCACCGACTTGCCACCCCCCCACGGGAGGTCGAGCGCCGCCCACTTGTAGGTCATGCCCCGTGCGAGACGCATAGCGTCGCGAAGTCCGTCCTCAGGGCGCGCATACTTCTTCATCCGGCACCCACCGACCGGGTGACCGAGGGTGTCGTCGTGCAGCGCAATGAAGATCCAGGAGCCGGTCAGTTCGTCATGCCGAACCACGACACCTACGCCGTCCCACGCCTCGATCAGTTCGAGGAAGCTCTTCTCGTCTACCACAGTGTACGCCCGTGCAGTCTGATTAGCGGCCAGGGACAATTCTGGCGTAGCTCTCCGGATTCCACTTCGGTCTCTCCGGCGCGTTCAGGATATCAACCCCGAGGTAGAAGACCAACCTCGCGATCCTAGCCGCTTTCTCGGCGTCGATGCGGTCGGGCTCGTCGTCCCGACCGTGGTAGTCGTCGTGGGTGCCGTTGAAGAAGAACAGGACAGGCACTCCCTTGCGCGCGAAGTTGTAGTGGTCGGACCGGAAGTAGAAGCGCTCTTCAGGCCAGATATCATCGATGGCCGTCATGCGTAGCTCCGGGTGGTCGCCGTTCACTCGGTTGAGGCTCTCACCCAAGTCCGAGTGCTCCTTTCCGATCGCCACGACCGTATCCGGCCAGTTTCTGCCAACCATGTCCGTGTTGAGATTCGCCACGAGCTGCTCGATCGGTACCGTGGGGTTGTTCGCGAACCACTCGCTGCCCCACAGACCCTTCTCTTCGCCGCTAACCAAGAGGAATACCGCGGAGCGCTTCGGCGGCGCCGGCAGTGTGACCATCGCCTCCGCGATCTCGACTACTGCGATCGTGCCGGACGCGTCGTCGTCCGCTCCGTTGAAGATAGAGTCTCCGTTCGCATCGGGGCTGCCCATACCGACGTGATCCATGTGCCCCGAAAAGACCACATACTCGTCCTTCAGTTCCGGGTCACCTCCGTCGAGGATGCCGACGACGTTGGGAGCGGCGACCATCTCGTCGCGCAAATCGACGGTGAGCGTGATCTCGAGCCCCGCGATAGCGTCGACCCTCACGTCGGCTTCCCCGCGCCCCCGCAGCGAGGCTAGATCCAGGCCACGAGCGGCGACGAGGTGTGCCAAAGACGACTGGCGGATCTGCAGGCTCGGAGCCGATGTCCTGCCGGCGCCTTGCTCACCCCAGCCCCTACTGATCGAGGGGCGCATCGCACGGGCGACCGCCGCATCCCAATCCTGATCTCCAGCATCCGTCACGGTCATGATCGAGAGCGCTCCCGCGCTCCGGAGAGCGGCGATCCCCGCCCGAGTCAGGCCCAGGGAGCTCTCCGGCAGCACCATTACCGCATGTTTGCCGAGCAGCTCCCCCCCTTCGATCGCGGCCTGGAGGTTGAGCGCGCCAGATACGACCGCGAGACCCCCGCTGGCCTCGCCCGCCGACATACGGGGACCGGGCAGCAGGTCCTCCCCAAAAGTGAGTCGGATCCCGCCTCCCGTAAGCATCGAGGTACCGGCGTCGACCACTACCCGCCGAAGCGGATAGCTCTGAATGAAGCTACCGTCCTCGGCCCCACCACGGAGTCCCATGCGCCGGAACTCGGAGGCGATCCAGTCCGCGGTCTTGTCCAGGCCGGGGCTCGGCGTATCGCGACCCTGCATGGAGTCGTGCGCGATGACTCCGACGCCCCGCGCGTAGTCGTCCGGTGTGATCGTGGCGGCAGCCTGCTCTAGCCCCTGCTGTTGGGCGGCTGGCGCCATGGGGACTACGGTGCCTATGGGGACCATTGGGACCACGAGCGCGAAGAAGGCTCGGCGTAAGGTCTGTTTCATTGTGTCGCAAGAAGAAGGTCGTCGAACGAGACCGCGCAAACTATCGGTTCGCGTCCAGCCGCTCCAGCAACACCTCGAGTTCCTTGACAGAACGGCGGGCCCGCATGACCAACCACAACCCGTCTCTCGGTACGACGAGCTCTGCGACTCCGTCCTCCTCGAGCGGTGCCAGATCGGCAGGCTCCACGCCTTCCGGCAGATGCAGAAGCTCCAACGTGTCTACCGGCGTGAGCCACTGGAGAGCACGAGTGCCTCCTGCGGCAGGACCCTCCTCGATGGCTTCGATGACGATGACCTCGAACCCGAGGACCACCAACGGACCCTCGTCCCCGCCCCTCCGCCCGGAATGGCGCTCCTCGCGTGGTCGCATCGATGCGTCGCCGGTGGAGAACAGGGCTCCCGCCGCCGGGCGAATCGCGCTCGTCACAACGGCCCGTCCGCTCCGCTCCGCACGCTCATCACGGGTATCGGTGCTCGCCGCGCGAACGGCCACCACGCGCGGAGCGGAAAGCGTGCCTGAGAGCGGAGTCACGATGGCCGTGCTCGAACGAAGGTCCACCAACTCGCTCGCCTCGAGCGACGGCCGCGCTGGCACGCTTTCGAGCCGATCCTGGAGCGCCACCAGGTCTACGGCCGCGACCTCCTGAAAGAGCACTGGTCGGCCCGTATCCGTGACCACATCGGCACCCCTCTCGTCCTGATCCAGGGCCTGGACCAGCACCTTACTAGCTGACGCGTTCACGTCTCGCGCAACCGTTGGCAGCACGAGCGCCGAGGGCGCACTCGGGCTGTCGATGGGATCCATCGTTCTCAAAGGACCCGACTGACCACCATGCAAAGCCCACCCCGCACCGATCGCCAGAATGACCGAGGCGGCCCACCCCATCCGGTGGATGCGTCCACCACGGGAAGCCTTCGGCGGGCTCGTCGCCTCCGCACGCAACCGCAGCTCCTCGAGCGGCGGTAGCTCGACCTGCGGCAGTGGGCCGGAGAGTATCGTGATGGCCTGCTCTCGGATCCGCTGCTCTTTCTCCAGACGCGCTGCACATTCGGGACACATCGAGACGTGCTCGCGGATCGCTCGCCCGCCGCCCGATGGCAGCTCGTCGAGAGCGCCGTCCAGATAAGCATGCAGAGCGCCTTCGTCAACGTGCGACATCGACGTGCTCCTTCTGGCTGTAGGCTTCGGCCAAGCGACGACGTGCACGCGCGAGGATCGTGCCCACCGCACCTACGGACAGCCGCGCCTGCCGAGCTATCTCCGTGTAACTCTGTCCCGCATCCCAGAGGAGCAGGACTTCACGATCTCGTTCGCTGAGCGAGTCGAGCGCGTCCCGGACATGGCCCATGCGCTCACGCTCCGCCAAGTCACGCGCCGGGTCCGGCGCGGAGTCTTGTCGATCTTCAGTCTCACTCTTCAGGAGGGTGAGATGGCGTTTCCGCCGGATCGCCGTACGAGCCTCGTCACGGGCGAGGTTGGACGCGACCTGGAAGAGCCAGGCGCGCGGCTTCTCCGGCTCGTGGCGGAGCGCCCGGACGAAGGCTTCCTGAGCCAGATCCTGGGCTCGCTCCAGGTCCCACACCTTGCGGTGTAGGAACCGGACCAGGTCCGGGAACGTGCTGCGATATACCTCCGTCCAGTCTGCGCTCACGGTGTGTCCCCTCCGACCCGGAACTGTTGCACGAACTCGTGCAACGTCGTGTCGGTCAGTTCCTCTATCCCGTCGCCGGCTACGCTGAGGCTCACCGCGGCCCCCGCTATCAATACGTGGTCGAGTTCCTTGAGCACCGGTCCGATCTCCGGCAACGCCGCAGCCAGTTGGAAGTATACAGCGCTGTACGCCTTCACCTCGATCACGGTCTGGTCTTCGCTGTGGGCCTCGTCGGTCCACACGCCGTCGTCTAGCATGAAGACTCTACCCGCCAGGACACGTATGTTCTCCCTCCGTTCCCGGAGCGAAGCGTCCAGCTCCGTGTCCATCGCTCGCATTTCGTTCATATTGGTGAGCACCCGACGGGCACGCGCGACAACGGCTTGCCGCACTGCCGCCTGGCCGCTGGCGCGGCGGGCCGCTAACTCGGACGCCCGATCTTGGTGCGCGACCGCCCGCACAACCGCGGACACAGCCACGCCTGGGGTCGCCGAAACCGCCTCGCGTGGCGCCGCTTGGGCAACCGGCAACACGGCGACGGCCGGCTCTTGTACGAGGTACGATGTGTAGCGACTCGGGAGTCCGTATCGCAGCGCGAGGTCACGGATCTGTTTGATCAGGGCTGCCGTCTCACCCTCGGTCCAAAGTTGCCGTTCTAGGTGACCGAGCTTGCGCGACGCCCACAGCCGCGGGATGTACGAGTTGGCCACGCTCGCTTGAGGGAATCGCAGCTCGGTGGTGAACTCGAGTGCGCTGCCGGCACGCATGCCATCAACTGATATCTGCCCCAAGCCTTCCCCCGTGAAGCACCCGAAGAGCACGAGCTCTTGCCCGGCGAACACGTCGGGGATACGCGTGGGATACAACTCGATCAAGCGGTTCGGCCCTCCGTCCAGCTCGAGGTCAGTCAGAACGGGGTACCGGATCCTGGCGGCGAGTAGACCGACTGCGCGCTCGACGCTCTCGCCAGGCTGGATGTAGTCGGTGCTGCCACGACCCGCCTTACCGAGCCGATCGAGCAGGTGCGTGTTCACGTCGTGCCCAACGCCGAAGGCGAAGACCCGCGCTCGGTGCGCTTGCCTCTCCGCTTGGTCCGCGAGCCGCTCTGGAGACCGCTCACCGGCGGAGGGCAGGCCGTCGGTCATAAAAACGACGATCGGTAGGCGTCCCTCGAGACTCCGCAAGCGAAACGCCTCGCTCAACGCGGCTCCGATGTCGGTGCCGCCGTCCGCAACGAGCTCGTCGATCCACTCGCGGCCGCGTGCGAGTTCGTACCCGGTCGCGTGGAGCCAGCCTTCGCTGTGCATGCCCACGGCATTCGAGAACGAGAGCAGTCGGAATCGATCGTCCCGGTCGAGCGAAGCCAACAGTTGGTAGACCGCCTGCTTGGCCTGGTGGATCTTGTCACCCGACATCGAACCGGAAACGTCGAGCACCACGGTCACATCCCGGGGTGTGGCGTCGCCCCTGACCCGCCCCGGAGACAACGTGAGCATGAAATATCCGTCTTCACCAACAGGCCGATGGGTCGCAACGGAGAGCCCCAGGTCGTTGTCGGCAAACGGCAAGAAGAACGAGAAACGCCCGAGCACTTCCTCTTCCATCGTGACGACCATCGCGTCGCCATGCCGTTTGACTCCGATCTCGTGCGTGGGCGAGAACGGCTCCAGGAACCGCGAGGCATCGGCAACATCGATCTCGAAGGACATTTCTACCGGAAGGGGCAAGGGGCGCCCCTCCAGTGACTCGTCGCCCACGGGGCCGTCGGTCCTCTGAACAGCGCCGGCGTACACCAGCTGCAGAGCGTTGCCCGCGCGCGGTAGGACCTGTGTGTAGCGCAGCATGACCTGTCGCTCTTGTCCCGGCTGGATCGGGAAGACACGAGCGCGTAACAGCCCATGCCCGGCCAGCTCGATGAGGGCCGGGTCGCCACGCCGACGCACGATACCCTCATAGATCTCACGAGCCTCATCGGCATCCATGATCTCGCCGCGCAGCTCCGTATCGCCTTGGAAGAGCGAGAAGCCTTGGAAGACTGCCTCTCCCGGCAGTGGGTAGAGATAGTCACCCTCTGCCATTCCCTCGCCATCGTTTTGGAACCACTCCGATACCTCCACGACCGCGACCCGTCCCTCGACATGAACGCGTACGTCGCTGCGCGTCTTGTCGATGGAGAACCCGCCCCGGAGGATGCGAGGCTCGATCCAGCCCTGCGCCGCAAGAGACGACGCACTAAACAGAAGCACGGCGAGTACGCCCGTCACTGTTCGTTCCCGGTACTTCGCCCACATCGCGCGCCTCCCCGTCCGGCAGGTTCCTTCGCCCTGTTTGACGCACGAAGCATGCCCCCTTGCACACACGAAGTGCTGTGGCCTCATTCTTGGTTCGCACATCTGCATCTCGTGGAGGAGCGACCGTGAAGATCGTGGTACTGGGCGGCGGACGGGTCGGAAACGCGATCGTGCGTGATCTGGCCGCGGAAGCGGACTTTTCGGTACTCGTCGTCGATGTCGACCCGATCGCGGTCGAACGCCTGACCGAGCACGGAGCCGACGGTGTAGTCGCGGACCTGTCGGACCCGGAGACAGTGTCGAAGGCGGTCGCCGACGCCGACCTCGTTGTGAGTGCGGTGCCCCGCTTCATGGGCTACTCGACGGTCGAGCGTGTCCTTCAGGAAGGACGCCCTGTAGTGGATATCTCCTTCTTCCGAGAAGACACGTTCGGCCTGGACGAGCTCGCGCAGGAGGCCGGCGTCCCATGCCTCGTAGACTGCGGTGTCGCACCCGGGCTGAGCAACATGGTCTTGGGCCGACTCGAAGAGCACTGAGACGAGAGACCTACAGCTACCACTGTCTCGTCGGGATACTCCCCGTGGAGCGGGACTGGCCGTGGGAGTACGAGACCCCCTTCAGCCCCGGAGACGTGATTCAGATCTACACGCGGCCCGCCCGCCTACGCCGCCACGGGGTCGAGGTCACGCTACCCGCACTCTCTGAGGTCGAGCTGGTCGAGTTCCCGGGGCTCGGCACGCTCGAAGCCTTCAACACGGACGGCTTGCGCTCGTTGCTCAGAACGTGCAAAACGCCCGAGATGGTCGAAAGGACCATGCGCTGCCCGGGACACGCCGAGAAAATGCAGATGCTCCGCGAGGCCGGATTCTTCTCCACCGAGAACGCCCTCGTCGCATCCGGCCAAGCGAGGCGGCGCGATGTGGCTGAAGCACTACTCATAGGCGCGTGGCGCTTCGATGAGGGCGAGCCCGACCTCACTGTAATGCGCATCGTGATCGAGGGCGCGAAGGACGACCACGCCATTCCCCACACATACAACCTGCTCGACTACTACAATACGGACACGGAGACGTCGTCTCTGGCGCGCACTATCGGGTACACGTGTACCGGCATGGCGCGCCTCGTCGCACGAGGGTTATGGACCGAACCCGGTGTGGCTCCGCCGGAGGTGGTGGGACGCAACGCCGAGTGCTTCGACTCCGTGATCAAACACCTGGAATACCGTAACGTCCAGATCTTCTAGAGAGTGGACGAGCTGTAGCTCGCCGGGTGGCGGTCGATCCGGGCGTTACATACCCGGAGCCGCCACCCTGAACACCGGGAACTGTCCCTGTTCGATCTGCGGGTCGAAGATCGCCCACGCCACGAAACCGTCGTCCGAGCGCGGCTCGAGTAGCGTGAACGCCAGGCGCCCCAACGGCTGATCGACCGAGACGTAGGCGGTGCCCGCCGGAAGCGTCTCAATCGTCGCGAATCACTCGCCGTAGATCGTGCGCTCGGTCCTCCCCTGGAACTCGCGACCGGCAACGGTCGTGGAGTCAATCCGGAAGCGCTCGACGGGCAGCTCCCGCTCAGTCGCGTACCGCACCACCGTGACCCCGTGAGCCTCTAGTCGCTCGATCGCGGCGTCCGCCGCCGGTAGCACGTAGTACGCCTCGGGGGCGAACGCGGTCTCGCTCGCAGTGAAGGTACCGTACTCGTACATGAGCGTCGGGTTTACGACATCTCGGCGAAGAAGGATGATCCGCCCCGTGTTCGGATGGCGCTGCTCCTCGACCTCACCCATGAGGATCGTCACCTTCTCCGCAGACCGTTGGGCCTCCGCACGAGTCGCGAGCTCTGTGCCCACAACGGGTAGACGGTCCGCGGCCTCCACGATCTGGCGAATCTCGGAAGCGTTCTGCGCGGCATAGTCGAGGATCTCCTCGACGAACCAGAGCGTGCCGCGAACCCGGTCCTCGAAGCTCGCATACGCGTAGGCCTCACTTAGGATCGCGATGCGGTTCCTCAGCCCGACATAGTTGTTGTTGAAGCGGGGGCGGTGGTCGAAGGTGCGCCAAGCCGCACCACCATCACCTCGTCCACCCGCGTTGCCGTAGTAGTAGTAGTCCCAGCCGTGCTTCTCCTTGATCCGGCGGGTCAACTCGGGCAACCAACGATCGCGAAGCAAGATGTCGATCGACGCGGGTGTGTTAGGGTGCAAGGGGGGCGAGTACGTTAGATAGTACGCGTGCCGAGTCCCGTTGGTGGTATGCAGATCCACCGCGACATGAGGGTCGTACGCGTTCAACATCGCGACGAAGGAGCGGGCCTCGGGAGAATCGAGCTTCGTGTGGTCTCGATTGAGGTCGAGAGCTTGAGCGTTGGAGCGTATTCCCATGCCGCCGATCGGACCGTACTGGCGCGGACGGTTGTTCAGTGAAACGCGCTCGTTCCCATCCGCGTTGTAGATCGGGGCAACGAGTAAGACCAGATCATCGGTCCACGCCGCGTAGTCGCCCGTCACGAATCGCCGGAGCAGCATGATAAGGGCTTCTTTCCCACATGCCTCGCCGGCGTGGATGCTGCCTTGCAGATAGACCCGAGTCTTGCCCGTCGCGAGCACCGTTTCCGGACTGGCGTCCGAGGCCCCGAGCACCAGCAGCGGCAGAGACCGGCCCTCGTTGGTGTATCCGAAGGAGGTGAGATGGATGTCGGGGGAGAGATCAGCGAGTCGCTGGGAGACTTCCATGACCTCGTCGTACGAGCTGGTCTCCCGGAACTCGGTGCGTTCCGCGCGGGTGAGCAAGTCGTTGAACGCCTGCCCCAACAGGGAAGGTGCGATGACGAGAGACACGAGAACGAGCTTCGTGAACGCGTTCCAAGCAGCAAACCTCAGCACTCTTCCGGCAGCGTGGAATCCGTTTGCGGAAGCGCAAACTACCCCCACGCTCGTCACCTGGCCACGAAAAAGGCGAAGAGGCCCGGGGGCTCCCCCGGGCCTCTTCCATCCCCACCTCACCACCACCCGTCCTAGCGAGCGCGCTCCGAACGACTAGGCGATGTCGAAGCCCGCCTCTTCTAGGGCATGCTTCTGAGCCTGGTCCTCGCTGACTACCTGGCCATCGAACAGATGTACGGACCGGTCGGCCATGTGTGCGTAGCGCGGATCGTGCGTCACCATGCAGATCGTCGCGCCCTCGGCATGGAGCTCCAACATCAGCTCCATCACCGCGTTGCCGTTCTTCGAGTCCAGGTTACCCGTCGGCTCGTCCGCCAGTAGGATCAGCGGCTTGCCCACGATCGCGCGCGCAACAGCCACGCGCTGCTGCTGACCACCCGATAGCTGGCTCGGGTAATGGCCCATCCGGTGCGCCATGCCCACGCGCTCCATAGACGCCTGCACCCGCTCCTTGCGCTCGGCCCCCGGCATCCCGCGGTACGTCAGCGGTAGCTCCACGTTCTCGTATACCGTCAGGTCACCGATCAGGTTGAACGCCTGGAAGATGAACCCGATCGCCTGGTTGCGGATCCTCGCCCGCTGGCTCGCCGTCAGGTCCTCCACCGGCGTGTTGTCCAGCAAGTACGCGCCGCTCGTCGGACTGTCCAACAGACCCAAAATCGACAGCAGCGTCGTCTTGCCGCAACCCGAAGGCCCGGCAATCGATACAAACTCACCCGTCGCGATCGACAGGTTCACGTTCGACAGCGCGTGTGTCTCCACTTCCTCCGTGTAGAAGACCTTGCTCAGGCCCTCCATGTGAATCAGCGGATGATCTCCAGCCATGCTTGTATCTCCCGTCCCGTGTGCCTCGATCGGCGAGGTCGGCGAAGCCGCGCCCCGTGAGGTCAAGTATGAGTATAGACGGGATCTACCGTCGAATAGTTGCAGGTCGACGGTTTCGGAATCGGGATAGGGGAGGACCGGCGATCCCGGTCCTTCCCCTCCCACACCACCAGGCATGCGGGTCCGCACCTGGCGGTTCGGTGAGTTGAGGTCAGTACGGCGTGAGCCGGGGCACACCCAGCTCGTCGAAGTACGCCCCTGGCAAGGCCGTGTGCAGGGCGTGGTGCGCGGCCACGTGCCACCAGCTTCGCGCGAACCGAGCAGCTCGCCAGGCGAGGTTCTCGCTCACACCGCGAGCCCTCAACTCCCGGTACGCTGTCCTTCCCCGTTTCCACTGGCGTAATTGCAACGTACGCAGCCAGCGGTGGATCCATTGGTCCAGGTCTCGGAAAACCCCCGGTGTATCCGCTAAGCCGAAGTATGCCTTCCACCCCAGCACGTAGCGCCGTAGCTCTTCCGCCACCTGTTGCAGGCTCCGCCCGCCACTCCGGCTTGTAATCTGCCGGACTCGCTCCTTGAACTTCGTCAGGGCCTTCTTGCTGACCCGGCGCTTCACGACCTTCCCTGCCGCTACCCAGAAGCTGTAGCCCAGGAACTGTCGATCCCACACTCGCGCCACCGCGCTCTTTTCCTCGTTGACCTGAAGCCGAAGTTTCCCGTACAAGTGCCTCAGCGCCTGCATCACACGTTGTCCTGCCCGCCTCGACCGCACGTATACATTGCAGTCATCGGCGTACCGGACAAACGCGTGTCCGCGTAGCTCCAACTCCTTGTCCACTTCGTCCAGGAGCACGTTCGCCAGCAACGGCGACAACGGTCCGCCCTGAGGCGTCCCCATGTGCCGCTCCATCACCACCCCGTTCGCCATGACTCCGGCTTCCAGGTAGCGACGGAGGATCCGCAGCATCGCCTTATCCTCGATCCGCTTTGCCAGCCGCCCCATCAGCACGTCGTGGTTCACCCGGTCGAAAAACTTCTCCAGGTCCACATCCACCACCCATCGTCTCCCTTCCTGGATGTATTGCTGCGCTTCGCGCACCGCATCGTGTGCTCGGCGCCCAGGCCGGAAGCCGTGGCTGTGCCGACTGAACGTCGGGTCGAACCTCGGTTGCAGCACCTGCAGGATGGCTTGTTGGATGAACCGGTCCAGCACGGTCGGAATCCCCAACTCCCGGACCCCTCCCCCACTCTTCGGTATCTCCTGCCTTCGTACCGGCTTCGGTTGGTAGGTCCCCGCCAGCAACCGCTGTCGGATCTCCCCCCAGTGCCTGCGCAAGTACTCTGGCAGCTCCTCCACGCTCATCCCGTCGATGCCCGGACTGCCCTTATTCTGCCGCACGCGTTTCAACGCTCCTACGAGGTTGGCACGCCCGACCACCTCCTCCATCAGGAGATGCTCGCTTCCTGAGCGCTCGTCTCCATGGGCCACCGTTCCGGCTTCGCCACTCCCCTCTACCTTCGGGGCTTCACCCCTATCCTCCAGCGGGAGTTCCAGTTGCCTGGACTCCTGGCGCATGGCCTTCTCGAGATCCACGGTCGTCACACTCTCCTCTCCGTTCGGCCCTTCGTCCGACAAAGCTGGGTCCAAGCGCATCATGCACTTCGTCGGCCTACTATGGCCTCTGCTGACTTCTCGCTCCGCCGGCAGGCCCAACAGCGCAATGCCGGCGTCGCCCTTTCAGGCGTCAGGCGAGACCTCCCCGGGTAAGAACGATGACCTTCCCCGCACAATCGCCGGATCTACGCCGCTTCCCCTTGGTCGCAGGAGCTTCGCGGTCAGTGGTCCGCTCGCCCCGGTCCGCAGCGCCTCGTATCCGGTTCCTGTTCGTCGACTCACGGGTTCGTTTCACGCTTCGTTCAGCGTACGCCTCACGACGAACGCCTTGCGCTTCCCTTCGGTCCCTGCGACCAGGTTCCGGGAGGACTTTCACCTCCAAGTCATCGCCCATGCCGGGCCCACCACCGCCGAAGCATCGTGGCGTTCGCCGCGATGCCGAGCGTGAGGGCCAGCACCGCGACCCGTTCCTTGAGCGTCGGACAGCCCTACGGGTGCGCGGAAAACGCCGTTTCGCCGGCGTGGCACTCCCGATAGCGAGAACTGCTTTGGCGTGATCCCGTACACAGGGTAGCTTGTTCAGCCCGGCTAATCGGCCGAGCGGCGCCGCTCACTCCATCCGACGCAAGACATGGACTGGATCCACAACCCAGAGGCTTGGATCGCTCTGTTCACGCTCACGGCGCTCGAGATCGTCCTGGGCATCGACAACATCGTCTTCGTCGCGATCCTGGCGGAGCGAGTGAATAAGGAGTCGCGAGCGAAGGCTCGTAAGATCGGCCTGACGATCGCGGTGGGAGTGCGCGTCCTCCTGCTCTTCTCGATCGTGTGGATCATGGGGCTAACCGTGCCGCTCTTCTCAGTGGTGGGGCACGAGTTCTCCGGTCGCGATCTCATCCTGATCGGCGGCGGCGTGTTCCTACTGTTCAAGTCCACGAGCGAAATCCACAACAAGCTGGAGGGCGAGGACGAAGAACGGGACGGGACGGTGAAGCGCGCGACGCTCGCCTCCGTCCTCGTCCAGATCGCGCTACTCGACATCGTTTTCTCGCTCGATTCGGTGATCACCGCCGTCGGGGTAGCCGATGATCTGGCGGTCATGGTCACCGCGGTAGTTATCGCTGGAGCGTTCATGGTCGTCTCCGCCAACAGCGTGAGCCGCTTCGTGAACGCTCACCCGACGCTCAAGATGCTCGCGCTCTCCTTCCTGCTGCTCATCGGCATGGCGCTGGTGGCCGACGGCATGGGGCAGGACGTACCGAAGGAGTACATCTACTTCGCGATGGGCTTCTCCGTCTTCGTGGAAGTGCTCAACCTGCGGGTCAAGGCGAAGCACGCGCCGGTGCACCTGCGCGGTCCTACCCTACCCGACTCCGAGGAAGCTAGGTAGCGGCCCGTGCTAGGGCGCGTGTAACTCCCCCGGACTCCGGCGGAGCGGCTCTACGCTCCCTGAACTCCGACCGAGCCGTCGCTCGAGACGTTGAAGAGGAGCCACATGCCGGTCAGAGAGTGACCGGGGACATAACAGACGATCGAGTAGTTTCCCGCGGTATCGGCTACAAAAGTGACGGTCGCGGTCTCACCCGGCATCGTGCCGTCGACCATCGAGGTGGGGTTCTCCGTGATCGCCCCCTCGAACACTGCGACCGGCTCCGGCACCCCACTGAAGTTCGAGGTCTGCGCTGAGATCCCCAAGCTGTGTGCCATGATGGGATCATCGTTGATGAGACCGATCGTGACGGTATATCCCTCTGGAACCGTGATCGCCATGGCGCCTTTGGTGGCGCCGTTGTAGTTCCAGTAGTTGTTGTCGGGCGTCGAGCCCGAAGTGAGGGTCATGTCGACCGTTTGCGCATCGGCATCGACGCGAAACCAGTCCGGAATGGTCATCGGGCCGGAGGGGGCCACCGGTATCGAGCTAGTCGCGGCAGCAGGCGGGGCAGAAGGAGTGGCGTCAGCAGCACCACCATCAGCCGGCTCGCCACCACCACACGCAGCCACCGCACAGGCCAAGGCCGGGACCACGGATATACGCTTCATCGTTGCAGATCGTCCTGTCGAAGTTCGGACTCCTGAGCGGACCCCAAGAATCACAGCAGCGGATAAGAATACACGGATCAACCGATCGGGGAATCCCGTGATTCACCCATGTCGATGCGTTGGCGCCGAGCAGCAGGAATCGAATCCTTGTGCACCATGCCAGACGCGGTTTCAATCCGAACAACGCGTCGGCGGTGCCTACTGGTTCACGTACGCCCGAATGCGGTCCAGGTAGTCGACGAGCACGGTGAGCTCGGTTTCGTCCAACAGACCACAAAAGGAGTCATCCAAGGCATTTACGCGATCATTGAGGGGCTCGATCAGTGCGAGGCCCTCGTCGGTGACGGCGACGAGCTCGTGGTATTCATGTCGGCGGACATGGCCCAAATCGCCGGTCGGCAGAGTCCGAAACCGATCGACGTGGCCAGACGCTATATCGTGGCCGACCCAGCGGCGGTCGAGAAACTACGCACCTGGTTGCGGCTGAACGACGAAGAGTAGCCTCAGTTCAGCGCCGAGAGAGCCGGCCTCGATCACCACCGCCTAAAGCAGGAGTGCGACACCGACCGCCGCAGTGACCGCCACGGACACCGCGATCTTGAGCGCCACGGCGGCGGTGCGGGCGAACAACATGCCCCACGCGACCTCGACCGACGTCTTGAGCGAGAGCGTTTCGACGTAGGTCACGAGCCCGGCTCCGATGAAGGTGCCCAGGAACGCCGTGATCATCGGTCCGATGATCGGGACAGGGAGGCCGACGAAGAGACCAGCCATGCCACCGAGCACGGCTCCCCAGAACGCCTTTCGAGATCCGCCGTACGCGTCGCCGAACTTCTTCAGCACCCCGAACTCGGCAATCTCGGTGATGAGCGCCACCCCCGCGACGACGAGCCCGAATGTCCAGGACAGGCAGCCCAGCAGCACGAGCCCCGTGGTGATGGCGACGATGATCCACAGTCCGGGGAGGCCCAGCGGGATCAGAACCAGGCAGGCGAGCAGGGCCAGGACGACTACGATGGAAAGAGGAACGCTCATGTCGCTGACGTGAAAGGGGCGGGCGCTGCTACCGAATACTACCCGCTCGGGGCGCGCGCGGATTCGCTTTTGTTCGGCCGGGAACGACGTGGCGTCTGGAAGGTCCGCCAAGTGGAGCATACCTTCACCCCTCGCCGAAACCCTCGAAGTCGAGCCATGACCCGTCGCGCCACTGTGTTCTCCATGCTGTTCCTGGACTGCGTGCTCGCTTCTCCGGCGGCCCAGCGCCGCACCTGCGTCTTTCCCGCTGTGGTCTGTGGATCACCGTCTGAGATGCCGGGTCCGTACTCCTTGGCTCGATGAGCGACACCGCGGTGAAGCGCGCGGGAGTCACCGTGCGAGACGAGCGACCATTCTGGGGAGGGGTATGACGATGGATCGGCGTACCCTGCTCAAGGCCGGCGGCATGGGTTTGCTCGGGATGGGCCTGGGGGCCTGTTCACGGACGTCGGGCACGTCCGTACTATCCCCGCGACTCCGTCTGGCACCTGTACGAGCGTCCTGGAGCCGCGTGATCAGAACAACAGTCGGACTTCGACCGTACCGACCGCGGGGGTTCGTGCTCAGAGCCGAGCGACTCGATGGCAAGACGCTCATCCACAACTACGGCCACGGAGGCTCGGGGATGTCGCTCTCCTGGGGCACGGGCTCGATGGCGGCGGACATCGCCTCGGGGCGAGACGAGCGACGAGCCGCAGTGGTAGGATGCGGAGTGGTCGGCCTGACGACCGGTAGGCAGCTGCAACGCCGCGGATTCGACGTGACGATCTACGCGATGAGCGTCCCACCTGACACGACCTCGAACATGTCACTCGCCGCTTGGACCCCCACCTCGGGACTCGTGGACCCCGATCTCCGGACGCCGGCTTGGGACACTCAGCTCAGGCAGGCCGCAGGAATCGCCTATCAGCAACTGCAGCTGCTCATCGGCCCCGAGTACGGAGTCTCCTGGATCGACTCGTACGCGCTGCGCGAATCGGCACGTTCAGGCAGAGACCGGACCGAGGACCCAAGCCCGCTCTTGCCTCCTGAGCTCAGAACCGGATCCTTGCTGCGAATCGGCGAGTCAGGGCACCGCCCTCCGCATCACGTTCAGGCAGAGACCGGAAGCCGAGGACCCAAGCCCGCTCTTGCCTCCTGAGCTCAGAACCGGATCCTTGCTGCTGGGTCCGGGAGAGGGTCCGGGAGAGCACCCGTTCCCCACACGTTACGCGAGTCAGGGCACCGCCCTCCGCATCGAGCCCTCGATCTATCTAGACGCTCTGGTCCGGGATTTCCTTCGCTTCGGAGGTCGGATCGTCATCCGAAAGTTCGATACGCCTCGCGATCTGACGTCCCTCGACGAAGCGATCGTCGTGAACTGCACCGGACTCGGATCGCACGATCTGTTCGGCGACCTCGAGCTCAGGCCCTTGAAGGGTCAGCTGACGGTGCTCGTGCCCCAGAGTGAAGTGAACTACACGACGTTCGGTGGGCTCCCTGGAGCCGGCGACTTCATCCATATGCAGCCGAGAGCCGACGGCATCGTCCTAGGAGGGACCGCGCAGGAGGGCGAGTGGTCGCTCGAGCCCGACGAGGAAGCGCGCCGTCGCATAGTCGGAGCGCACATCCGGCTCTTCGACGCTATGCGCTGAGACAAGCCGTGCTAACACCTCTTGTCTTTGCCATCTGAGGGACTCTCGGCGTTCGGCTTACCCCTGCACGCGGCGCTGAACCGTGGCGTACAACGCCTACACCACGTGACCCTCCACCCACTCCGAGACCTGCTCGATCATCGCTCGAACCCGGCGAACTCGCCGCAAGCCGCTCGAGTCGCCGGTAGCGCGCTCCTCAGTCCAAACGAGAAACTCGGGGTCGGCTTCCGAGAAGTCGACTTGCACGTGGAGGCTTTGTGACGCGGTGTCGAAACGGACGCCGAGGTCGACCTCGGCAACCTCGATGCCGCGAGCGCGAGCGATGGTTGCCAAGGCATCGACCTCCTCTTCCACGCGATTCCACAGCCTCTCGGCGCGAGGCCGTTGGCTCGCGTCAAGTTCCGCACGGCGCTCCAACCTTTTGCTTCCTACGATCCTCTCGCGCGCCGAAACGCTGGCGGCGACGTCGACCGGATCGCCAGGCGTCACCTCTGCTACCTGTCCCACCTTGAGGACTACGATGACGACGAGCACTACTGCAACGATCACCAAGATGATGGACATGGGCAGTTCTGTGGGCGCGGGATCTGATGCCGTTGCCAGTGCTCAGGGCCGGTACGTGGATCCCATGGTGGCGTTGAAGGGGTACTAGCAACAGACTAGTAGTATGGGATTCTTCGCTCGGACATGACAGCGTCCCGTCGTCATGTTCACGCACTGCCTGTCGTGTAAAGCCAAGCTTCCCAAACCGGGCGTCCTGGACCGGCCCGTGCCTGGCGACCGGATCGCCTACGATCCGGAGCGGGGCCGGTTGTGGTCTATCTGCGGGACGTGCCGCTCGTGGAGCCTGGCCCCCATCGAGGAGCGCTGGGAGACGGTGGAGGAGCTGGAAGGCATCGTCACGCGCTCTCGCGTGCGGCGGGGGCGGGGGCGGACGCGTCTCCTGTCCCGCACCGACAACATCGCGCTATTCCGATTCGAACGGCTCGAGGTCGTCCGCATCGGCAACTCGAACCGCCTCGAGGAGGCGGCATGGCGCTACGGCCGGGACGTCCGGCAGCGCTGGCTCGCCGCCAGTAGCGTGAGCGGAGGGCATGCGGTGACGTTGGGCGCTGCGATCGTCGGAGGCGTGCTGACGCGGACACTGCCATGGCGCTACACGTTCCGGAATCCGACGGAGGTGCGCCGTTGGCTCAGGTTCGGCGACCGCGCTTGGTCGGGTCGCCAACAATGTCGGATCTGTCGATTTTCGATCCGGCGACTCACGTTCTTCGACCGGAAGATCCTGATGCTCCACCCTCAGGGAGATGAGCATATCGGGCCCGCGCTCTCGCGGCAGTGCCCCTCCTGCAGAGATCTCGTGGAGGGGGGACTGCATCTGACGGGTTTGGCGGCCGAGCAGACGCTACGGCGCGTGCTCGCCTACCAGCACTTCGCGGGTGCCGCCAGGCAAGATATCAAAGCGGCTACGAACCTCATCGAGCGTGAAGGCCAGACGCAATTGGTGGGGCTCCTCTTGCGCTCATCCAATCAACTCGGGGACATGCCTCCCGTCGGCGCGATCGCTCTGGAGGTCGCCGCAAACGAGGCACGAGAGAATCGACTGCTCCGCCTGGAGATGGGATCGCTGGAGCAATACTGGCGCGAGGCGGAGGCGCTGGCCTCGATCGTGGATGGTGAGCTGACCTGGATGTCGGGGGTCGAGCGCTTGCGGCTGAGAGGCGTGGGTGGTCTGTAGGACCGTCGCGTGCTCACGCCGTCGCACGGATGCTCTGGCTCATCCGGAAACAGATTGCCCGGATCGTACGGTTCTTTAGCTCGACCAGACGTCTGTGGAAATTTGCGCCGACTTAGCGGCTGCTCAACAACAACTTTGCGTCTTGGTGGCGCCAGCGAGGGGTTGTCGCGTATTGATCCGATACCGAGACTTGCTACCGTTCAGGTCTGGTCCGACACCTCACGGGAGCTGAAGTGAGCCCTGCCTCCATCACCAGTCCAGCGGAGCGTCTCTCCGGCATCCTGCCGGACGTGGAGATCGCCGTCCTGGAGCCCCTCATCGAGGAGATCGAGGAGCTGAAGCAGCAGCGTCGTGCGGTGGTTCTGGCCC
This sequence comes from Longimicrobiales bacterium, assembly GCA_965226625.1. Classification (GTDB taxonomy): domain Bacteria; phylum Gemmatimonadota; class Gemmatimonadetes; order Longimicrobiales; family Gaopeijiaceae; genus UBA1138. Next base: position 1,012,869 of record CBDDDK010000002.1, on the reverse strand, counting down.
ACAACTACATGACGCCGGATATCTACCACGGCGTGGCCGATCTCACCGGAGACTCGCTCGCGCTCGCACGCATGGCAGGTGAGACCGACGCCGAGGTGATCATAATGGCGGGCGTCCACTTCATGGCCGAGACCGCGAAGATCGTCAACGAGCAGCGCACGGTGCTGATCCCGGACCTCCTCGCCGGATGCTCGTTGGCGGAGTCGATCACAGGCGAGGACATCCGCCTCCTTCGCCAGCGCTATCCGGGCGTTCCGGTCGTGACGTACGTGAATACCTCGGCGGAGGTGAAGGCCGAGTCCGACATCTGCTGCACGTCCGGCAACGCGGTCCAGGTCGTCAAGTCGCTCGGAGTCGATCGCGTCATCTTCCTCCCCGATCAGTATCTCGGGCGGTGGGTCGCGTCTAACACCGACGTAGACATCATCCTTTGGGAGGGCTCCTGCATGGTGCACGAGCGATTCACGGGGGAAGAGCTGAGGGCCCAGCGGGCCCTCCATCGGGACGTCCAGATCATCGCGCATCCTGAGTGTCCGCTCGACGTGCTCGAAGAGGCCGACTTCGTGGGATCCACCGCGGGGATGATCGGATGGCTCAAGCGAGAGCGGCCGGGTCGGGTCGTCATGGTCACGGAATGCTCGATGAGCGACAACGTCGCGGCGGAGTCACCGGGGACCGAATTCGTGCGTCTGTGCAACCTGTGTCCCCATATGAAGCGCATCACGCTGGGCGGCATCCGCGACAGCCTGCGCGAGCTGAGGCACGAGGTGCTGGTCGAGCCGGCGATCGCCGCGCGTGCGCGGGTAGCCGTGGAGCGGATGCTGGACGTGAGGGTGTGACGCTCGAGGAGTCGGACCAGTTTCTTCGCGCCGCGCTCACCGAGGACCTCGGCGACGCCGGAGACCTCACCTCTCGAGCAACCGTGGACGCCGGGGCGGAGGCCGCCGGAACCGTCGTGGCGCACGATCCGGGGTGCGTCGCGGGTCTCGAGCTCGCCCTCCGCGTCTTCACGCTGGTGGACGAGACCGTAGCGACCGAAGCGTGCGTCGACGACGGGACCGTCGTGCGGGCCGGGACGAAGCTGGCACTCGTGGCCGGACCTGCGCGCTCGCTCCTGGCAGCCGAGAGGGTCGCCCTGAACGTGCTGGCCCACCTTTCGGGCGTCGCCACCGCAACTCGCGAGCTCGTAGACCGGGTTGACGGCACGGGTGCCACCATCGTGGACACCCGCAAGACGACGCCCGGGCTCCGTGCGCTCGAGAAGATGGCCGTACGGGCGGGAGGGGGCACCAACCACCGGCTCGGGCTCTACGACGCTGTTCTCATCAAGGACAACCACATCGCGGCGGTCGGCACGGTCGGCGAGGCCGTGAGGCACGCGCGGGCCGACGTGGGTGACGCCGTCCGGGTCGAAGTCGAGATCGACAGGCTCGATCAACTAGAGGACGCGATCGCGGCCGGTGCCGATATCGTGATGCTCGATAACATGCCGCCCGAGGTCATACGTGAGGCGGTCGATCTCATCGCTGGTCGCTGCCTCGTGGAGGCATCGGGAGGCATCAGCCTGGACACCGTCCGAGAAGTCGCGGAGACCGGAGTCGACATGATCTCCGTGGGATGGATCACTCACTCGGCTCCCGCGCTCGACGTCGCCTTCGACTTCGACTAGGCCGAGAGTCGTCTCAGGCCGGAGGTCCTGAGCTGCTGGTTCGGCTTCGTAACGATCACGCCTTCGGTGTCCTCGAGGCGGTCCATCAGCTCGAGACCCTCGGCGGGACCGAGCACCATGACTGCCGTGGAGAGCGCGTCGGCGTCCATCGCGCTGGTGGTCACCACCGTGACGGCACTGACCTGGTCGGGCGAGCGACCGGTTCTCGGATCGATGATGTGGTGAAAGCGCCGGTCCTGCGTGAAGGCCTGCATATAGTCCCCAGACGTCGCGATGCACTCCCCGCCGAGGCGCACGAGCGCCAGCGAAGCGTTCACGTCCTGAGGATCCTGAATGGCGACCGTCCATGGGTCCTCGGCGGACCCTCGGCCGCCCGAGGCCATGTCTCCACCCGCGTTGATCAGGACGCGTTCGGCGCCCTCGTTCACCAGGGTGCGGACGGTACGGTCGACGATGTATCCCTTGGCAATGCCGTCCAGCGTAACGGACATCCGCGGGTCATCGAAGGTGATGGCGTGCTCATCGATGCGAACCCGCCGGTAGTCGACGAGCTCGAGGGCCGCATCGATCTCGTTGTCCGAAGGCGGCGCCCCGCCCGCTTCGAAGCGGGACTCGTACAGCGTCAGCAGCGGTGCGACCGTCACGTCGAAGGCACCGACGGTCAGCGAGGAGTACGTCCGGGCTCTCCGCATGACCTCGAGGAGCTCCTGGGGGGGCTTTCGAACCATGCCGTCGGCATTGAGCCGGGCCATGGGCGTGCCCGTACGGTGACGGCTGAGGAGGCTCTCGAGTCGCTCCATCTCGCCGAAAGCGTTCCTCACCATGCTCCGGGCCACCTCCAGGGCCGGGTCAACCACGGTGACGATGACGACCGTCCCCATTTGCGTGCGCGTCTCACTGACTCGATGGAGACCTGCTCTGCGCAGGAGGCCGGTCACCAAACCCCCGCCCAGCGCGAGCGATGCACCGGTCACGGCGGTGATCCGGAGAGCCTGGCGCCGGCTGACCGAGCGTCCGTCGTTACCGTCCATCGACCGCTCCCGCCAAAGCTCCGATTTTCAAGTCGACGAGCCGAGGGCGGATCTCTTCCATGTCGTGGCCGCACACGCCGGTCTGCTCGATGAGCTGGACCTCGCAGACGTTGCAGCGCACGCACTCCTTGAAGTCGATCTCCGACCCCTCGATCGCTCCCGTCGGGCACCTCTGCTCGCACACCTTGCAGTAGTCGCAATGCTCGACGCGCCGGATCCTCCTGAGCGAGATCAGGGACCCGATCGCCAGCGCCGCACCGAGAGGACACGCATAACGGCAGTAGAAGCGCGGCACGATCGCTGAAGCCACGATGACGGCACCCGCGATGGTCCATAGCAGGACGCTGGAGCTGAGCGAGAAGACCGTCCCGAACGGCTCGAAATACTGGTAGAGGCTGGCCTGGCTCCCCGCCAGCGCAGGAATCACGATGATCGCGAGGACCCCGTACTTGGCCTTGAGCCCGGCTTCATGGGCGCGCTTCGACGGCGTCCGTTGCCAACGCCTAGGAACGATGCGGTCCAGAAAATCCTGGAGCGCGCCGAACGGGCACAGGAATCCGCAAAAGACTCGCCCCCACACGAGCGTGGTCGCCACCGTGAACACGACCATGAGCAAGAGAGGCAGGTCTGCGAGAAAGACCGAGGGGCCGACCCAGATGCCACTCGTGATGTGCGATATGGAGAGAAAGCCCCCGTCCACGAAACCGAGCACCACCAAGGTGACGCCCAGTGATATCCAGCGAAGCGCGGTCGCCTTGGTGAAGAACGCGGCCGTGCCGAACGCGAGAACGAGCACGATCAATGCGACTCGCGTCCACGACGCGCTGGAGAGCATCCGCTCGAGGAGTGTCTCCTCCTGGACGAGCGTGAAGTCGAGCCGCTCGATCTGGCCGGCCGAGGCGGACCGGGCGTCGACTGCGGGCAAGTCCGCGGCTGGCGTCTCGGGCGGTAGGGACACCGCTGGCGTGACCGCTTCTTCCACCGACTCGGGCTCATCCAGCCGGCCGGGCTCCCCGGTAGCCGTCTCAGCTGCCGCGGACCGTGCGGCGGCGGCCTCTGCCTCTGCCTCTGCTGCTGCGGCAGCATCCTCCGCCATGACGATGCGTGCTTCTTGGGTCGTGTACTCCAACGAGAAGGAACCGAGCTCGGGACCGAGGTCGTAGAGGAAGCTGAACGGTTTGACGATGTCGACGGTGCCATCGATCATCATGATGCCGATCAGCGTGGCCTCTCCGTCCACGCGGCCCCCCGTGGGCATACCCAGCAGGACGATATTGCCCGGCGGGATGGCGATCGTATCCCCGCCCTGCTCGATCGCCCAGCCCTCCCGCACAAACGTCCGAAGGCGCCCGCCCACACCATAGAGCATGAGGTGATCGCTTCCCCCCCTCCTCTCGACGGCTCGGAGTGCCCGTTCGTACAGGTCCTCGCCGAGCAGGTACTCCCCGACCCGGTCGCTCGAGATGTGAGCGATCGAGATGGCAGTGGATCCCTCTCCCGGCAGGGTCACGTCCATCTGCTCGACGACGCCGCGTCCGCGCAGCTCGAACCAGGACAGGTTCACGACGTCCGCGACGGGGCCGGAGGGGAGAAGCGCACCGGAGTACGCGTTCGCGACCCGACGTGCAGTATCCCGCACTCCGCGGGAGAGCGCCCGCACGCTGATCGAGACCCCCGAGATTCCGTCAACGTCGCCCCCCACACGGAACGGTTCGCCGACATACTTCCCGGCGTATTGCTCCTGGAAGCCCGGAGTTCTGAGGAAATCTCCTCTGTTCTGCATGTACGACTCTCTGTAGTCCGTCACCAGCACACCCGTGAGGGTCCGGTCCACGGTCATCCCTACGAGAGCTTCAATAGGACCGCTATACCCGTACTGCGTGGGAGGCACGTCGGACGTCAGGAAGACGTACCCGATGAGGTCTTCACCCCGGTAGGCCTCCTTGACTATCGGTTCGCCGCCGGCCGGGGAGAATCGATCGGCTTCGGGCATCACCTGCTGGAGGAGCGACGGCGACACTTGGTCGACGTTCTGGGCCGTCAGGTCACCCGGTAAGACGGCAAGGACCAGCGCTGCGAGGAGCGTGATAGGTCGCGTGATTGGCGTTACCAGGGGAGGAGGGAGTGACACCGCGATCAACTACTTGGCAGACTCCCCCCGTGCCTTCACACGGGGCGTGAGAAGCTTCGGCTGGAGCGTATCAATGTATCCGCTCAGGAGCAGCCCTCTATCCTCCATCCGAAGGAAGCGGGCCGGAAGGGAGGTCATTCTTATGATTGCATTCTCCAACGTCAAAACCTTCTGTTCGCGAACAGACGTGCTGAGCACTCTGGCTTGAATAGCCAAAGAGCGGGGATGACTAGTCCCGGGCGCGTCCGACTCCTTCACAATAGCCCACGCCCCTCCGTCACTGGAGAACATCGGCGAATCCTGCTTCATCGCCAACTGCATGTCGTCCGGAACCTGTCAACGACAATGGGACACTCTACGGGATTAATTAGAGAGCAATGTCCTGTGTGGTGAGGGAAGGGATGGGAGGATTGATGAAGACGGCCTCCGGGAGCGGTTTGGGCTTCGGCACACCTCTGACGAAGCGTTCGGGATGAGCGGCCCATGCTTCGCGGAGCACGGATTTCCTGCCGGCAATGACCTGATCGGCGTTCCCGAAGTGGACCTGCTCGGGGGTTAGCATCGAGATGCCGCCATGGCGGTGCTCGGCATTGTACCAGCGGAAGAACGATCGACAGAACGTCTTGGCTTGGCCCTGATCCCCGAACCGTCCAATGTATCCGAAGGAAGCGGGCCGGAAGGGAGGTCATTCTTATTACATCGATTGCATTCTCCAACGTCAAAACCTTCTGTTCGCGAACAGACGTGCTGAGCACTCTGGCTTGAATAGCCAAAGAGCGGGGATGACTAGTCCCGGGCGCGTCCGACTCCTTCACAATAGCCCACGCCCCTCCGTCACTGGAGAACATCGGCGAATCCTGCTTCATCGCCAACTGCATGTCGTCCTCCGCCCCTCCGCCCCAGCCCGCCGCAGCCACGGCGCTTGGTCTATTGGTTGATGAGCTCAACGACCTCTTCCATCACTCGATACGGTCCCTTGGCCGTTCCGGAGAACATCGGCGCGTTGATGCAAAGCCACCTCTCGTGGCTCAATCGGACCTCCCGCAAGCGACGACCGGTCAACACACACGCACTCAGCTGGGGGACATGATACCGTCCTGCGAGCGCATTGGCAGGCCCCCGCCCAATGACGCGTGTAACGAATTCCGCCCTCGGCTCACTCACTGGCAAGTGGTAGACAACCCGCACCGTCGGCGAGCCGGCGGTTTGAAAAATAGATTTGGTGAGGAGTGACTATAATGACCAGGCGAACGCTCTACACGGCATTACTAGCACTATTCGTCGGAGGTTCGGCTGGGGTGTCCCTACAGGCACAGACCCAGGAACAGGACGTTCCAGTCGCCCAGAACGAACCGGCTCCTGACGGAGCCCGCCAGCCGGTCACGGTGCACGTGAGGAACCAGAACTGGTTGAGCATGCGGATCTACGTAGGGACACACAATCGGGGCCTCTGGCCCCTCGGCAGCGTCACGGGGCTGAGCACGGCGAGCTTCGAGATCCCCGACCACCTGCAGGCTGATCTGAGTGATGTGATTCTGGTCGCGGAGGCCGTCGGTTCCCGCCAGCAGCACACAACCGATCGTCTTCAGACGTGGCCGGGGGCTCTCGTGGACTGGACTATCGGTGCCGCGCTGGGCCTTTCGTACGCGAGGGTTTCCTAGGCCCGCAACTTCGGGGCGGCCCGTCCTGGGCCGCTCCGGAGTGGCATCTCGCCCCGCGACCGGGCCATCTGGGCCCTGATCCGCACCCGAGAGACCTTCGGAGTTAGCTGATCGCTCATAGCCCAACCAACTCCCTCGCCCTATCCCGGGCGACCGGCGATCGATCCAATCTCGATCTGCGATACCCTGAACTGATTGTCACCGACTTCAAGTAGCCCCTCGTCAGGGCATATGACCACACTCGGGTGGTATTCATCCAGATACAGATACTGGTAGCTCGCATCTTTCCATAAGGTGCCATCGTTCAACACGATTAGCTCACCGCCGTTTCCCCTGAACGGTGTCGGTTCCTGCATCACAGCCTTGCGACATTCGACCGCAGCCACCGAGAAGCTATTGTCGCCAAGAGTTAGCGTTCCTTGTTCGGGGCAAATCGTTACTGAAGGAGAGTATTCATTAAGGAAGAGATATTGATAGCCGACCTCCTTCCAATAACTGCCGTCATCCAATTGAATGATTTCGCCACCGTTCCCCATGAACGGAGTGGGTTCTTGAAGGATGGCCCGGTGGCAGGTTTGGCCCCAAGCCTCTGTCGACAGAGCGAAGGTAATGAACATGACCATACAGAAGCCTTGGCCGAGCGAACGTAGACGGGGCGTGGTTCCTACGGGTTGAGACGTGCGTTGGTGGCCTTCTAAGGATGAGGTCAGGCGGATGATGGCTTCGGAGTCGCTCATGCGCTCAAGATGCGGCGCAAGCCAGCAGACCGCGAGCAGATCCAGCTACGGCAACACCAACAGCTGCCTCAGCGCGAACAGCCCGCTCACGATGATCACGCTTGCGAAGCCCGGAGGGAGTCGGAGCGAGAACGGCGGATCTAGGTACATCGCTACCGCAGTCCGTGCTCCTTCAAGAACCCGCGGATCACGTCGTAGACCATTTGATACTCGTCCACGCTGAAGTTGCCGTGGCCGGCGCCGGGAACCGTGTGCAGCTGGTTCGGCACTCCCGCCCCGTTCAGCGCCTCACGCAGCCGAACCGCATGGCTGTAGGGAACCGTAGGATCGGCATCACCGTGAATCGTCAGGATCGGTGGCAAGCCCTCCCGCACATAGGTGAGCGGAGAAACCCGCTCCGCGATCTTGTACCGGTCGATCATGCTGCCCATCCACTCGACGGCGTAGCCCCTCATGTTCTCGCCGTCGAGCAAGTCGCCGACATCGGTGATGCCGTACCAGTTCACAATCGCTGCGACCTCGAGCGGCTCGTTGCCTGGGCACTGACGGGCGAGGCCGGCGGACGAGGGAACGAGGCCTGTGGTCAGAGCGAGGTGCCCGCCGGCCGAGTAGCCAGTCACGACCAACTTGCTTGCGTCGATGTTGTACTGCTCGGATTATCCAGCGCAGTGCACACAGGCAGTCCTCGACGGCAGCAGGCGCGAGCGCAACGCGGGCCAGCCGATACTCGACGTTGATGACGTTCTTGCTGGCCTCGGGTGTACGGATTCGATCCAGCGCAGTGCACACAGGCAGTCCTCGACGGCAGCAGGCGCGAGCGCAACGCGGGCCAGCCGATACTCGACGTTGATGACAGCCCACCCCATCTCGAGCCGCAGCACGCGGTTCTTGCCCACACCGATCCCCTTGGCTCTCAGACGGCAGGAATCTCAGCGAGTTGCTCTCCTTCGTTCCGCCGACCCACCCTCCCCCGTGGATCTGGATCAGCGCCGGCCCCGGCTCTTGCTGGCCTCGGGGAAGGTACAAATCGAGCTTCGCCTCGAAGCCGTCCGCGACGTGGTAAACGACGTTCGACACGACGCGGTACGCGGCTGCGGTGACTACGGCGGCCTTCTGGGCATCGGTCGTCTGCGAGTGGACAGGACCGGCAAGCACCACGCACGCCAAAATCGGCACGATAGCCGGGGTCAGTCGCTTCATCTTGCACTCCTCGTGGCCGGTAGATTCATGTGAGGTCAACATCCTGTGCGCGGTGGCCTGTTCGCAAGCACGAGACGAGCTAGACCGCGAAAACGATGCGGCAGGTGGTGGACGCGTCCTGAACGGAAGGACCCCGGATTTTAGCCAGCTTGGACTCACATGGCTTAGAATCAGCTCAATCCTGAACCCCGCAGGCCGCTAAGTATCGCTCGGCAGTGCTTAGGCTGGGCGTGTGGGAATTCAAGCAGAAGCCCATCGACTTCAGCGAGGTCGTACCGATCGTTCAGCGGGTTTTCGACCGGTGGGATACCGAGGCCTCAGCGGAGCGTTGCGCCCAGGGCTCGTTCGCCTGTCGCGCCCCCAAGCGCCCTCTAGAGACTTCTTATGGATGTCATACCCTCCCGAGCCATCTACGGGTTGGATTTAATACTCAGTGAGTATTCTCAGGGGTGGTGGGTCTGGCGCTGACCCGACTATCCGGCGCATCCTGTTCACTGTGAATACCGCCCGATAGGTGGATGCTGAAGCGGGTCCAGAGCGTTCATCATAAGGAGTTAGGCAGCAAGACTCCGGGCCAGATTGCGGAGACCTCAGGGGAGACAAACTCGTGAGCCAAGCCGAACAGGACTGTCGTATGGACTACGTCGAGTTTCGGACCAAGAACATTGAGGAGACCAAGAGGTTTTACTCAGAGGTTTTCGCTTGGGAGTTCACTGACTACGGTCCCGATTACACCAGCTTCAGCGACGGTCGATTATCCGGCGGTTTCAGTGTGGCGCCGGAGGTTCAGGCAGGCGGTCCGTTAGTGGTGCTCTACTCCACGAACTTACCAGAGATCGAAGCCCGAATCACTGAGAGCGGGGGGCAGATCGTCGGGGAGATATTTGAGTTTCCGGGCGGACGCCGTTTTCACTTCACCGATCCTAGCGGAAACGAGTTGGCGGTCTGGTCAGATCAATAGAAATGCGGCCGAACTGAGTATCCGCGGAATTCAAGGTTTGCTGCCTACAAGCGATCGCGGCAGTCGCGAGTAGGCTAGAGTGTGGGTGCACTGCTGGACCTAGTCACCCTGTTCGCGTCCTGGTTACCTGCCCGGAGGGCCACGTCCGCGAACCCGGTGGACTCGCTGAGAACCGAGTAGCAACCCGCCTCGTACTTCTGCTCAGGGATTGCCAGCCACGGATCTCTCTTTGATCATGTCCGTCCGGCCCAGTCACAGGACACTGACGTCGGTCACAGATTGTCGGACCCTGGGGGATACCATGAGTCGTTGTCGTTTGTTTGTGTGCCTGCTGTTCGCGTCGTTCGTCGCGGCTCCACTAGGTGCGCAGGCTGGGTACCGCATGCCGCCGCCCGAGGTCGTCGAGATCCTGGACGCGCCGGACACTCCATCCGTGAGCGTGAGCCCGGACAACGAGTGGCTGATGCTCGTGCACTGCAAGAACATGCCCTCGCTGGCCGACATGTCCCAGCCGATGCTGCGTATCGGTGGCCGGCGCATCAACCCAGCGACCAACGGGCGCTTCAGCCCCAGCCTGATCACCGGCTTCTCGGTGATGCGGATGTCGGATGGCAACGAGCGCACGATCGACCTGCCGCATGAGGACGGCTGGGGCTCCCCGGGCTTCTCTCCCAACGGCGCCCGCTTCTTCGTGACCAGGGACAATGATTCCGGCGTCGAGCTCTGGATCGGGGACGTCCAGGCTGCCACGGCAGAGCGAATTCCGGGCCCGGTCCTGAACACCGCGCGAGGCGGCGGCTGCCAGTGGATGCCGGACTCGGAGCACTTACTCTGTCATCAGGTGATCGATGGACGTGGAAGTGCGCCTCAAGAGCCCGCCGTGCCGGCGGCTCCGGTGATGCAGCAGAACCTGGGTGTCGTCGCGGTGGTCCGGACCTATCAGGACCTGCTCAAGGACCAACACGACGTCGCGCTGTACGACTACTACATGGCGTCTCAGCCGATTCTGGTAGATGTCCAAACCGGTTCGACGAGCCCGATCGGGGTCTCGGGCAACTATGCCGGACTCGTGGCCTCCCCCAGTGGAGACCACTTCCTCGCCGAGCGCAGGAAGAAGCCGTTCAGCTACTTGGTCACCGATCGCTTCTTCCCCATGGACGTCGAAGTGTGGGATGCCGAAGGCACCGTGGTCGCCACGCTCGCTGACGTGCCGTTGCGGGAGACCGTGCCGATCGGCGGTGTGCAAACCGGACGCCGCAGCTTCGGATGGCTGGACGGAGAGCAGCATGCCATCGTCTACGTGGAAGCGCTCGACGGCGGTAACACGCGGGCGCCCGCCCCGGAGCGCGACAAGCTGATGCGGCTCGAGGCTCCCTTCGCGGGGACGGGCAGCGAAATCGCTCGCACCACCCTCCGCTATTCGGGCATCCGGCGCGGTGAGGGGACCATGGCCTTCTTGTCCGAGTCCGAACGCCCCAGCCGCACACGGCGCACGTGGAAGATCGATCTGGCCGGCGGCTCCGAGCCCGAGCTCATGCACGAGGTCAACACCGAGGATCGGTACAACGACCCGGGCCGGCCGATGATGGCACCCGACTTACAGGGCGATTATCGGATGATCCAGGACGGTGACTGGATCTTCCTGTCCGGGCCCGGTGGCTCGGACGACGGGGACCGGCCCTTCCTCGATCGCTTCAACGTGCGCACGAAAGTGACCGAGCGGCTGTGGCAGGCGTCCGCTGGGTCGTACGAGGCGATCATCGAGATGCTCGATGACCAGGGCAGCAGGATTCTTACGCGCTACGAGACCCCGGGCGACTTTCCGAACTACTTCATTCGCGACACCCGCGGTGGAGACGGGGAGCAGATCACTGCGTTCATTAACCCGCACCCCCAGCTCAATGAGGTGGAGAAGCGCTTCATTACCTACGAGCGCGACGACGGCGTGCAGCTCTCGGCCACGCTCTATCTGCCGCCCGAGTACGAAGACGGCGATAAGGTCCCGTCCATCGTTTGGGCGTACCCGCGTGAGTATCAGACCGATGACCTCGCGGGGCAGGTGCGTGGCTCACCGTACCGCTTCACGCGCATCGGCGGTTACTCGCACCTGTTCTTCCTCACACAGGGCTACGCCGTCTTGGACGGCGCCGCGGTCCCGATCGTCGGAGGTGACGAGGCGAACGATACCTACGTCGAACAGCTCGTGGCCGGTGGCCAGGCGGCCGTGGATCTGCTCGTCGAGCTCGAGATCTCCGAAGCCGATCGCATCGGCATCGGTGGGCACAGCTACGGCGCCTTCATGACCGCCAACATGCTCGCGCACTCGGACCTGTTCGCCGCCGGCATCGCTCGCAGCGGTGCGTACAACCGGTCGCTCACGCCGTTTGGATTCCAGAGCGAGCAGCGCACGTTCTGGGAGGCGCCCGAGCTCTACTTCGAGATGTCTCCATTCATGAACGCGGACAAGATCAACGAGCCGTTGCTCCTGATCCACGGTACGGCGGACAACAACTCAGGCACGTTCCCGATCCAGTCCGAGCGCATGTACCACGCGCTCAAAGGGCACGGAGCGACCGTCCGACTCGTGATGCTCCCGAACGAGTCTCACGGCTACCGCGGTCGTGAGTCGGTCATGCACACGCTCGCCGAGATGATCGAGTGGTTCGACACCTACGTGAAGCCGGGGAGGAAGATCACGTTCTAGGTCGGCTGGCGGAGCCCGCACCCGCTAGTGCCGTGAGGCCCATAAAAACTCAGCCTAGCCGGAAGGTCTGAGTCACCTGCGCTGAGAGGCGCCCTCACACCCCCTTCACAGCGACGAGGGCGCGTTCCCGCCGTAGGATAGCCCCCTTTTTTTGTCGTTTCGCGGCCCGTGGCGGGCTCACACCAATGTAGGGGTACCCGCCTTCGCGGTGCGGATCGCATCACGTCGATTTATGGCAGCCTCACGCTGCGAGTCATCGGAACAGCGCCGGGGCCACGCGCCGCTTCGTGGCTTGCTCGAACGCATAAGCGATTTCGATCAGACGCGGCTCGCTGCACGCCGCTCCGTTGAAGCCCACACCGAACGGCGCCTGTTGCGGCTCGAACCCCTCGGGAAACGGTGGGCCTCTGTCGTTTTCGACGAAGCCGAAGGGGACGACGATGATCGGCGTGCCTGCCCGAGCCGCAAGTCCCGCGCCGCGACTGCCCGGCGTCAGGATCGCGTCGAGGTCATGCTCCTCGAGGACTGCGTCGATGCCGCGAATGCGGCTGAGCAGCTCGTCCTTGGCCATGTCGGCCTCGTTGCGGGCCCGGTCCGCCTCGACGTCCATCTCGTCGGAGATGTCGAAGCGGGACTGCTCGTACTTGATCGAGCCTGCCGAGCGGTGCGCCAGATTCCACTCACGCAGCTCCGTCAGCGACCGCACGGGTGCCGACGCGCCTAGGCTCGCGAGCCACGTATTGAAGTCCCTCTTCATGCCGTACTTGAAGTTCACATTGCAGTCCAAGTCGGAGCCCTTTGCCTGGTCGCCCCCGAGGCAGAAGCCCCATGCCGCGAAATTGCTGTCAGGGTCCGGGTCGACGAGGCTCGGCACGGCGACCGGGTCGACGATCTCGGCGCCGGCCGCCGCCAGGGCTGCGATCGCTTCCTCCATGACCGCGGCCCCCGCTTCATCGAGGCCACCCATCGACCGGCCCTCGAGCGTGATGGGCTCGTAGTAGAACGCCCGCGGAATCCCGATGCGGGCGCCGGCGAGCCCATCGCTTCGTAGGTGCGGCGTGTAGTCCCCGTCCGCGAGGGGCTCGCACACCCCCGTCGCCGGGTCGTTCGGGTCGGGCTCCATCCCCTCCAGCGCGCCGAGCATGATCGCCGCGTCGGCAACGTTGCGCGCCATGGGTCCGGCAATGTCGTGATCGAGCGTCACGGGCGCGATGCCCCAGCGGCTGATGCGTCCGAGTGTGGCCCGGATTCCCACGAGCATGTTCGCGTTCGACGGGCTGATGATCGAGCCATCCGTGTCCGTGCCGACGTTGCCCTGCCAAAAGCTCGATGCGGTCCCGATGCCCGAGCTCGACCCGCCCGTGCCCAGGACCGGTCGTCCGTCGGAGCGGCCGGGGCGTGGATCACGTCTGGGGTCGTACGGGTTGAAGCCGAAGCCCGTTAGCGCGTTGTAGTTGCCCGGCATCTGATTCGGGGCGCCGGCTATGAAGCCTGCGAACTCGGTGAGGCCAGCCTTCGCGATGATGATCGCCCCCGCCTCGCGTAAGTTGCGGGTAAGCGTCGCCTCGTACGGCGGAACATAGTCCGCGAACGCCAGAGCACCGCCGGTCGTGGGCAGGTGTGTCGTCTGGATGTTGTCCTTGAGCGCGACCGGAATCCCGTGCAGAGGGCCCCGCACGTCGCCCACGGCGCGCTCGGCATCGAGCGCATCCGCCTCCGCGAGCGCGTTCGGGTTCACGTAGATCGCCGCGTTAAGGCGGTCCTCGTAGAGCGCGAGGCGCGTTAGGTAGGCAGTTACGAGGTCGCGGGACGTGAGATCACCCGCGTCCATCATGGCCTGCAGATCGAGGATGTTCGACTCGACGACCGTGAAGTCGGCGGGCGGCGTGTCGGGGGCGCTGCACGCGGTGAGAAACGCGAGTGCCGCAAGCTGAGCGAGGGCTGCTGGCAACGGCGCAGAGCGGGTGTGGGTCATGGGGCGAATTTCGGCAAAGCGAACGCCACGTACGTTCCGCCGCTCGGTGCACCGTTCTTTCCTCCGCCGGCCGCGATCACGATGTACTGCTTCCCGTCCACCATGTAGGTGGAGGGCGTGGCGTTCCCCCGGCGGGCAGCGCCGCCTCCCAGAGCAAGTCCCACTTGTGGGCCGAGGGCGGCGTTCAGGCGGGTGATGGGGTCGCTCATGGACTCAAGATGCGACGTAGGTCAGCAGAGCGCGAGATCCTACAGCAACACCAACGGCAGCCCCAGCGTGGACAGCCCGCTCACGATGATCACGCTCACGAAGCCCATCGAGCGGAAGGGCTGGCACTAGAACCTGACCGCAAAGCCGAGCGCAATCCGACCGTCACCCTGCGGTGCGAAGTTCACGCGCAGTCGCTCGAGGGGGACTTCCTCCCAGCGGTCGGATCTGACTAGGGAGCCAACCGCCGCCCCGAGCAAGGCACCGGGTAATAAGCCAACGCCGAATCCAGCCACTACAAGCCTGTGCTGCACGCAGTTAGAGGCGGTGACGCACCATTGCCTCGCCCAAACGGCCCCGATTACTCCGCTGACAAGAGCCCCGATCAAAGCTCCACGGCCAGCGCGCCCTCGCGTGCCTCTATGCACTTCCAGCAGCTCGACAGAGGTGATCAGGAGCGTGACTGACTCCCCAGCCGCTCCGAGTTCGAGGGCACCGGGCCTCAGCGTGTGAACCAGACCGTCGTGAGTTGTGCCCCGTGCTGTGGTCACTCGCACTCGGTCGCCTGCACCGACCGAAGCAGTGCCTTGGGCCGCCAGCGGAGGGTTAGAGGCACTGGCGAGGAAGGAAAGCGCGACGACTGTGGCAATGCCGAGCCTGGGTCCGGCGATGCAAGGACCCGCAGCCATCCTCGGCCAATACTTCGTGACCGCCGTGTAGAGCTTGCCGGAGGGTTGCTCGGTCATGCCGCAGGATGTGCGCGAGAGGGGAGTGGGGCAAGATCGGCTAGTGGCCGATCACGGTGAGTCTCATTGCTATGACTCCCGCTCTAACTCCCGCTGTTCGATCCCGTTTTCCCGCTGTTGAACCCCGGCAGATCCCGGCATCGCGAATCGGCAAGTGCGGCAGATCGTGCAGCCCAGTAAGGGTTTACGTCGTCTCTTGCTGTGATTCACATCTTTTGAGATGCGCCTTACAAGCAGGGGGTCGCTGGTTCGAGTCCGGCAGCGCCCATTGGATGTAACCGCATGAGCACCACGTGGTTACTGAGTCGCCGTGTCCCGTGTGGTGGTGTGGGGTGTACATGTTTCTCTCCATGTTCGGGCTGTTTTGGTACTCCATTCCCACGCGACTCGCGAGCGGGTATCTGGTGGTCTCTGGTGCGGTAGCCACCTGGCCCGCCCAACCCCGGGCCATCGCTGGTGACGCAACGCAGAGCGCCAGCTCGGCGGGTTCTCACGGATATCATTGGCGGGAGTAGCACCGGACGTCGGTCTCGCCGAGTGTAGTGAGGCTGTGTAGAGTACCGTGAGAAACGGTGACTATGCTTCCGATACACGCCGCGAAGGGGCGCTGCCATGCCGACTTCGCGACGGTCGTCGGGGTGCATCGTTATATGACATGACTTCGTGCGTTCGGTCGCGCCAATCAGATCGCTCCTGGGCGACGCATGCGGAGCAGACGAAACTGGGACTGGCCTGCGCCCCTGGGCGGTCACCGCCCCGAAAGAGGTCCGAAGTCGGACGGGGGGACGCGGTGATTCGTCCTCGCCTCGTAGGCCGAAGCGATCTGAAAGAGCGTTGGCTCGCCGAAGGGTCGAGCGAGGAAGTCGATTCCGACGGGAAGCCGTGCCGGCACGGACCCCGCCAGGCGGGTACTGTCGGGAGCGGTGGGGTCACGCACCCGATCGTAGATTTGGGTGGTGAATCCGGCCGGGACCGTGATCGCGGGGAAGCCGCGGCTATTGAGGTAGGTCCAGACCCCCGAACTCCGGTTGTTCTTGTTCGGCTCCTGGGGATTGGTGAGGACTGCAGGCGGAATGTTGCCCGTCGGATAGATCACGGCGTCGAGATCCAGCTCCGCGAACACCTGCAGGACGATGGTCTGCACCGTGAACCGATTCTGTAGAGCGCTGGCAGTAGCCAACGTTGTGGCCGAGTCAGCGTTCTGAAGGCTCTCCTTCCGATTCCGGATTATGGGATCGTCCCAGAAGTTCGCCTTTTCGATCAGGTCCGTGAGACTCCGGATGTTCGCGTCACCCCGTTCCGTGAGATAGAGGTTCATGTTGTACCGGGCCCCTCCGGCGTCGCCACCGCCCTCCCCCAGGTTTCGCATGCTCGGCCGCCCTATCGAGTCATGCGGTACGAGCGACGGCTCGAAGAACATGTCCACCAGGAGAGGCAGGTGATCCGACCCTTCGGCAAACTGCTCGGAAAACTGGCCGATGAAGAGCTGGTTCCGCCATCCCGGGCTGTACTTGTCGACCGCGTCCTGAAACAGGGCTCCCTGCGGGCCCGGGTCGATAACCGTCGCTCCCAGGGCGCGCAGATCTTCGATGGCCCGCTCGATGATGTCGATCGTTTCCGCGTCGGCGATCGTGAAGAGGTCCCGGTCCATATACTCTCGTACGACCCCGATCCGCACCCCGTCGAGTCGCTCCTCGTTCGCGAAGCTCTGGTACGGCTGTGAAGGCCGCCGGCCAATGCTGAACGCGGTCAGCTCGTCCCTGGGGTCGAAGCCGGCGTAAGCGTCCAGCACGTGCGCCACGTCCTCCACGGTGCGGCAAATGGGTCCAACCCTGGTCGTGATCCCCCTCTGCATCATCCCGTCTGCGCTGACCAGCTCCCGGGTCGGCGCGAGACCGACGACACCATTGTTCTTGGCCGGCTCGCGCACCGAGGTGCCCGTCTCCTCGCCTATGGCGCACGTGACCAGGTTCGCCGACACCGAGTTACCCGAGCCTCCACTCGATGCCCCAGGATCGCGTTCGGTGTCATAGGCGTTGCAGTTCGTCCCACCGAACGAGCTCCGGACTCCCGTGACGCCTCCCGCGGCGTACTCTCCCATGTTCGCCTTTGCGAGGATGACCGCACCGGCGTCCCGCAGCCGTTGCACGAACGTGGCATCTCGAGGAGGACGATCGTTCGCGTAGAACGCGTCGGCGCCCGAAGTGGTGCGCATGTCGAACGTGTCGAATTGGTCCTTGATCGCCATCACCACGCCGTGTAGGGGTCCGATGAGCCTGCCGGTCGAGGCGAAGTAGGCGTCCTGCTCAGCCGCCACCTCCAACGCGTCGGGCATCGTAGGATCGTCATCGGCGGCATCCGTCATGCTGCGCGCCCGGCGCTCGTCGAACCCTCGGGAGAGGCGCTCATCCGGCCGGAGGTTTAGCGTGATCAGCGCGTTGACCTTGCCCGCTCGCGGGATGGTGGCGATCGGCCCGAGAATCCCCTCGGGCTGGTCGACGCACGTTCCATTGTAGGCCTTGATCCGGTTCAGGTAGAGTTCGACGACCTGCGTCGAGGTGAGTGCACCCCCCAGGATGGCCGCCTGGATCTTCGCGATCGTGGCCTCCTCGATCTGGAATCGAGGCGTCTTCTCCTCTGCCGGACCGCAGGCGCACAGTAGGAGGCTTCCGGCAAGAGCGAGGGCAATCGAACGGAATCTCATGAGACGAAAAACTCCTTGGGTTAGCCCCACCGAACTCGCGCTCGTTGCGTTGGCGGCCTTCCAGCGAAGCGTTGAGACGAATACTGCGTCCGGTGTCGCGATGGACCTCGGCACGATCGGATCGAGGCCAACATCCCATGCCCGCACGGGATGGCGCAAGCGGTCTTTGTGGGACTTCGAGGTCGTCGAATCAGACAGTGCCAAGAACTGCGTCGTTACCCATCGACGCTCACCGACGCAACTGACGCAAGAGTCCAGCATTTCCAACGCTGACCGACGCTGACCGACGCCCACCAACGCCAGAGAGGCGCTGCCCAAGCAGGTGCGGTACCGGACTGCGATAGGTCGCTGCTCTTGGTCATTCAGCGTGAGATACTCAAACGGGGCGAAGGGCGCGAGTGGACCCCGTGGTTGAAGTAAGCAGCGTCACGTCATATAACGCCATTTAAGGAGGACCGGGTCAAGCGGGCGGAGTGATCTCAAGGCGGTGAGCGTAGCTCGCCGCACGGTTAGTTCAGAGAAAACTCGGAAGCGTTTGTCTGAGATCGATGATGGATGACGCTGGCAGCGGCCAGCGGCTGGAAGAACGTCGAGACCGTTCGGCGGATCTACCAGCAATCTGAGGCTAAGGGCGTCCTCGGCGCCGTCCAGCGCATCGGGCAATTCGACGTCGGCTGATTTTTTATGCTCAATCCCAGGCACGTTTGAGGCACAGTTACGAATTGACCGCGAAAAAAGAAAGTGCCGCGGAGCCATAAAGCTCTGCGGCACTTTGCTTTACTAAATGCGCCCGGCAGGATTCAAACCTGCGACCTCATGCTCCGGAGGCATGGCGAGAACCCCCTGAATCACGGCAAGAAACGACGTAAGTCCTTACTGGGCTGCACGATCTGCCGCTATCGATGGTCACACGACCGATGAGGCGGGCTCGTAATGTAAGAATATCTGACATGATTGGCATGCATGGGCCTATGTGTTAGATATCATTCCCCCGACGTGGAACGAGTTCACCAGGATGGCTAAGAAGCTGAAGGATATCAGTAGCGTTCTCAGGGAAGCGCGGACGTCACGCGGTCTCACCCAGGCTGACATCGCACCTCAGCTTGGTGTATCGCGAGCCACTGTCGCCCAGATCGAGACAGGACGGCGATCCTTGAAGGCCGAAGATCTGACTCGGCTAGCTGCCTTCTATGGCTGTAGCCTCAGCGAGCTTCTTCCCCCGGCTACCGACGCCCAGGAAGTGGATGGCGTTGCCGAGCTGTTCCGCTCCCATCCTGATCTCGCGGAAGATCAGGGACCGAGTTCCCTCGTCAGTGCGTGCGCGATCGCGAGAGCTCTCACCGATCTGGAAGCAAGACTTGAGATCGACGCCGTTGCACACTCGCTTCCTTTGTACCGAGTTGAGCACGCGACTACGGGGTGGCAAGCGGCCCGGCAAGGATATCGCATTGCGGAGGATGAACGGCGTCGCCTAGCACTGGGAGAGGGGCCCGTCCGCTTCGTTGACGAACTGCTTATGACGTCGGGCGTTCGTTCGGCCAAGGCGACTCTGCCGACCCGAATCCTATCGATTTCGATCGCTCAACCGGATCACGGGCTTCTTGTTGTGGTCGACGATAGCCTTGGTCTCGAACACCGCCGCTTCAGGTACGCACACGGACTTGCCCACTTCTTGTTCGATACCGAAGGGCCGTGGCGCGTGTGCAATGCTGGCGGACCGCCTGACTTTGCGGAGGTGAGGGCCGACGCTTTCGCCAGCGGTTTTCTGATTCCCCAGCACGGCCTACGTCGATACGTGGAGACCCTCGGCAAAGAGACACTGGGACGTGCTGGTCCCACGGTACTCGCCGTGTATTCAGAGGGCGACGGTCGCAACGAGAAGGGCGAGAGCCGTCGAGTGGATGGTCGCCAGCGCAGCGGTCGTCATCCGATCACCATGTCGGACGTCCTGCGCACGGCTCACTACTTCGGCACGAGCCCCAGAGTGGCGGCACATCGTTTAAGAAACCTCCGACTCCTGACAGACGCTGAACTCGATCAACTCGTGACGGTGTTGCAAAGCGAGAAGCGTGCACCGATCAAAGGGGAACTTGCGCTGCAGGCAGCACCCCATGAGATGGACTCCCTCTGTTCTCGACTGGCGGCGCTCGCGGCCAGTGCACTCCATCAGGGGAATATCGATACCCCCAGATTCAACGAACTAGCGGATCTCGCGGGAGTTCGCGTGGCAGACCGCGAGCGTCTCTTGGTCAGTGCTGCCACGCCTCCACAACGGAAGCGCGAGAGTTCTATCGAGGGCGGGACGGCGTGAGCGTCGCTCCGCTCCACGACACATCGACGGACTCTCAGGAGATGCTGGCATTGCTGAGGCAGCTTCAGGTGGATTCCCGGCAGCTTCTCGCCCAGGTTCGACCTAGGCTGGGGCACAGCCAAGCCGTCGGTGTGAATGCCAAGGGCGACAACCAGAAGCACTTTGACATCTCCGCTGACGAATGGATCCGACGGTGGCTTTCGGAACATTTCGAAAGCGGCGTGTTGGAGTCTGAGGAGCGGAAGGGCGCATTCGAGTTCGGGAGCGGCAACCAAGGCTACCGTTTCATCGTCGACCCGGTCGATGGTTCCGACAACTTCGAGCGGGGCCTGCCGCTGTCCGCAATCTCGCTGGCAATGCTTCCGCGCCAGACATCGCTCTCCACGGACGGAGTCATTTATTCGTCCGTGGGTGACGCATCGGGCTCTGGCGGCGGCGTCGCGGCGCGCGGAAACGGAGCCTACGCGTCAGACGGCCGGCGCTTGCACACATCGGAGACTCGACGTCTTCGCGACGCGTTTGTCTCCTGCGAGCTGAACCACTGGGCGCCGGACACGTCTCTCGCCAACCTGATGCGGACCAGCGCCGGCATACGCGTCTACGGCTGCGCTTCACGCGCTCTGTGCCTGGTGGCAGAGGGGGCGCTGGACGCCCATATCGACGTTCGGAGCCGATTGACGCCTGAGAGTTTTCTCGCGGCCTCGTTACTCGTCACCGAGGCGGATGGCCACATCTGTCGTCTCGACGGCGGGCCACTCGCTCCATTTCAATCGCTGCAGGATCGCACAACTCTCGTCGCCGCATCGACCAAAGAGCTTGGCGAGGAGATCATCAATGCCCTCGCTAGATAGAGTTCCACGCCGGGGAATGGCCGCTCCGCTGGCCGTGATCCTTGCGGCCGGCGAGGGGAGTCGCTTTCGGGGCGTTCGTTCGGCCGTGCCGAAACCACTTGTCCGCTTGCGAGGTCTTTCGATCGCCGAGAGATCGATAGCCCAACTGCTCATGGCTGGTGTGGAGCGATTTGTGGTCGTTCTCGGGTGTGACGCGGCAGCTGTCCGGTACGAATTCGAGAGAGTTGCAAGACGACGTCGCTGCCAGATCTCCTTCGTTGAGGCTGAGGACTGGGGAAAAGGCAATGGCTGTTCCGCGGCCGCCGCCGCTCCATTGGTCGGCGACAGCCCGTTTCTGTTGACCATGGTCGATCACCTGCTACCCCCGGAAATGATCCGGAGTGTGCTGGCTGCTCCACGAGCACAGGACGAAATCGCGCTCGCCGTCGATCATGACACAGAAAACGTGTTCGACCTTCCCGATCTCACCAAAGTGGAGGTGTCGCGAGGGCGAATCGTAGCGATTGGAAAAGATCTCGCGACCTGGAACGCGGGCGATACGGGCTTGTTTTACTGTTCATCAAGGCTATTCGAGGGGCTGGCGCGAGCGCATGAGCGGGGCGAGTCCTCGTTGACAGACGGGGTCCGAGAATGCGCTGCCCGAGGAGGGGTTAGAGCGATCGACGTGACCGGTGAGCGTTGGCTCGATGTGGACCACCCGGAAGCTCTTCAGGAGGCAGTGCACCAGATCGACGCGGCCATAGCGAAAGGTGGAGCGGATGGCTTCATCTCCCAATACATAAATCGTCCGCTCTCGCGTCGCCTGTCGGTGGCTCTATCGAAAACGCCGGTGACACCGAATCACATCACATTGGCATCCTTCTTCATGGGGCTCCTTGGCGCCGTCGGTTTGGCCACAACGGACCCGTGGTTTTGGATCGCCGGAGGGATCCTCATTCAGATCGCCTCTATCGTGGATGGGTGCGACGGTGAGATTGCGCGGATCAAGTTGCTTCAGAGTCCACAAGGTGCTTGGCTTGATACGGTGTTGGATCGGTATTCTGACATGGCAGTCGGGCTTGCCGTGACATTCGCCGCTTCACAGCTGCACGACGCAGCCTGGGTTTGGCCAGCCGGCTTCGCTGCAACGGCCAGCTTCCTCATGGCGAGCTATGCCACCAAGGAATTCCAGATTCGGTTTCAACGTCCGTACCCTAATAATCTCGTAAACAAGCTCAAGCGTCGTGATCTTCGGATTCTTGCCATCGCAGTCGGGGCTGCGCTGGGACACCCGCTTGTGGCGCTGCTGGCCATCGGGTCACTCACTCACCTGGCCGTGTTCCAAATAATGGTGTCCGGCTGGCATACCACGCGCGCGCTCCATCCATCGCAGGTTCCGCTGGGCATCACCGGTGGTGCTACGGCTGGCCATGCGGGCGGAGCTGCGGCCGTGGTTTCTCCGATCAGCGGATTTCTGCCTGCGGAGCCTGGCGAGCCGGTCGAGGTTGGGGGTGGGTAAACGCTCGCGAGGTCACCGCATCACCGAATAGGTCACTGTCCTTCCGCTTGGCCACCTGACCCAAGTGGATGCCGGTGCGAAGCCAGCCGGGCTCGAACAGGTGCCGACAAGCAGGGTAGAGATCATTGGACCCCGCTCTCAATGGTCGCAGCAGGGGCACTTCGCACGGCGAGGCAGGTGTGGCCCGGATACATCAACTACCCTCACCCCGCATCCCATAATGGAACCGGCCACCGAGGGCTCGCACCTGGAAAGCCGGGGCCGCGAGCACGCCGCACACCTCGAGGCTCTCAGAGGCGAACCCCCCGACGACCCCCAAGTTCTTCCAACTCACCAGGACTCAAGGAGCGCCTCAAGCCGCGCCACGAACTCGTCACCAAAAAACTCCGTGCGGGTTCGAGCATGTCGCGCCGGTCAGCAGCGAGGGTGTTGCAGCTCTTGAGCGACACCGGAGACGATTCCCCGGTATCGGAGAGGCATGGGTCTTCCCAGCACCCCGCGATGCATCAGAACCGATCTCCAGGCATCTCGTCAGAGATTGGTGGGAGCGGGCTGAAGCTCTCGCGGAACTGGAGCGCATTGAAGGCTGAGGCTGGCACTCATTGAGGCGGAAATTCGCCTCGGACCTCATGCACGAACCCTTGAAGGTCCTGGGCCAGCTCGGGGGGTGGAGGGGAATGGAGACTATCGTGGAGTGCTACCAACGCCCTAATCAAGACCAGCTGAGAGAGGCACTCATGACCCGAGCTACGGTCTCCAACGGCCACCAATAGCGGGAGTCCAACGGCGGGGGTCGCTCATTGTTCAGGAAGCGAAGGCCCCGCTCAAGGTTGTAACCTCAAGCGGGGCAATCGAATAGCCAAGCGCGCCCGACAGGACTCGAACCTGTGACCTCATGCTCCGGAGGCATGCGCTCTATCCAACTGAGCTACGGGCGCAAAAGTGTATGCTTGCAGCAATGGCACGCGGGGTTTTCGCCCAGCATCACCGCACTTCTCGCAACTGCACGGGCTCCATGACGACGCGTAAGATAGTCTCGGCGTCGGCCCGCTGGTAGGCAGATTTCAGCGTCGCTACCATCTTCCATCCGCCTGCCTCGCGCCCTGCTGGAAGCTCATAGATCCCATCACAAGCATCGACGTCAAGCCAGACAACTGCTAGCGCACCGGTGAGGTGTAAAAGCGTCATGTTGCTCGTGTGCGGCGGCGAGCTAGAACACGTAGAGAATCCACACCGTACCCACGACCCCGTAGACCAGAAGGTTCGCGAACGTAACGATGGTGCCGTTCCGGTACACCTCGCCCGTAGTGACATAGCCGCTTCCCACGAAGATGACATTGGCGGAGCTGCCCTGGGGAGTGATGCACGAGAAGAAGTTGGTGGCGAAGAGCAGCATGAGGGCCATGAGCATTGGCGGCACGCCGGCCGCGACTCCCACTGCTAGGTAGATGGGAAAGAGAGCCAGCATCTGAGCTGTCTGGCTGACGAAGAAATAGTGGAGGAAAACGTAGCTGGTGAGGAGCACCACGTAGACGATTGGCCACGGAAAGGTCGCGATCAGTTGGGATATCTGGTCACCGAGGTAGGTCATGAAGCCGAACTCGTTGAGGGATCGAGAGAGCGTGTACAGGATGGCGAACCACACGAAGACCTCGAGGGTCCCGCCCTCGCCCTTGAGATCCTTCACCGAAAAGATCCCGGACGCCATCACCACGAGCAGCCCCGCGAAGGCGACAGCCGTGATGTCAATGCCCAGATAGCTGGAGAGAGACCAGAGAGTCACGAGGCCCACAAAGGTCGTCGCCATGACCCATTCCTGGACGCTCATAGGTCCCATCTCCGCGAGCCGCTCGCGCGCCATGTTTGGAGCATCCGGCGTGCGAACAACTTCGGGCGTGAACACGCGGTACAGGATGTAAGGGATGATTGCGAAGGCCGTGAGAGAGGGGACTGACGAGGCGAGAAGCCATGACCCGAACGTGATCTCGATTCCTGCCTCGCTGGCCATCGCCGCGCCCATTGGGTTCGCGGCCATTGCCGTGAGCCAGAGCGCCGAAGAGATCGAAAGGCCCGTCATGGACATCATGATCAGGAATGCGCCCGTCCTCATGCGCGTGGCTTCGTCAGGTAGGGATCCCGAGCCCAGCGCCAGCGACTGGACGATGGGAAACAACACCCCGGACCGAGCCGTGTTGCTCGGGAACGCGGGCGCGATGAGCAGGTCGGTGGCGACCATGGAGTAACCCAGCCCGAGGGTCGTCTTCCCGAGCTTCGTGATGATCAAGTACGCGATCCGAGTCCCCAATCCCGACCTAATGACCCCCCGTGCGATCAGAGAAGCGACAACGATTAGGAGGATGAGGCCATCCGAGAACCCCGAAAAAGCTTGCGACGGTGTAAGCACAGCCGTCAGGATGGATATGGCCAGGGCACCGATGGCTGCGACGAAGATCGGCATCGCGTCGGCGATCACGATGGCAATGGTCGAGATGAAGATGAGGAACAGGCGCCAGGCCTGTAGGGTGAGGCCATCGGGAACCGGTGCCACAAACCAGACGAGCAGCGCAACGGCCATGATCAGTGCGCCCCTGAGCGGCTTGATGCCGGCGTGCGTGAGCCCGTCGAGGAAGGAACCTCCGTGGGGCGCACTCTCTTCATTGGCGCTCATGAGTCCCGCCTTGGGAGCTCGGCCTTGGGCAGACCTAAGATGAAGTCGCGCGAAACCGCGTTCATGGCACAGGTTAATTCGCATCGGTGGGTTGATGCCAGCGACCTGCTGTTGGGCTCGGGCTTTTCCTACCGGGAGCGCCGAGTGAGACGCTACCTTATGGTGGGAGCGCTCTCAGTCCTCGGGGTGGTTGTGAGCTTCGGAGGCTTCCTCCTCGTCCCGGGAGTAACGAGATGTTGTTTATTGAGATTTTGATGGTGGCGATGAGTGCGATCCGCGCCAACGCGTTGCGATCGGTGCTCACCACGCTGGGGATCGTGATCGGGATTGCGGCGGTGATCACGATGGTCGCGCTCGGCGAGGGCGCCCAACAGACGGTCCAGGATCAGATCAACCGGTTAGGCACGACGGTTCTGACTATCCGGCCCGGACAGCAGATGATGCACGGCGTTTCGCGCGGCGACACGCAAATGTCTGTCGATGACGCGGCCGCCCTGAGAGACGGCTCGAGTGGTCTACTGACCGTGTCGCCTGAGCAGCAGTCGCGGATGCAGATCGCGTACCTGCGCTGGAACTCGAGCAACACGGTGATGGGCGTCTGGCCCGAGTATTTCGACATCTACAACCACGAGCTCGTCGCCGGGCGCTTCTTCACATGGGGTGAGGTGCGGGGGCGCCGGCGCGTCGTAGTGCTGGGCAATAATCTCCCGGAGTCGCTCGGGGAAACGCCTGCCGAAGTTCTGATCGGCCAGACGATCCAGGTGCGAGGCGTTCCGTTCGAAGTGATCGGCGTCTTGACGGAGAAGGGCGACGCAGCATGGGTCCGCCCGGACGATCAGATCTTCGTCCCGCAGTCGACCGCTCAGTACAGGGTGATGGGAGGGCGGGACCGGCTGAGGGCGATCTACGCAGCGACGGCGACGACTGACGAGCTCGACAAGGCGTACGCGGAAATAGACCGAATCATGCGCCGGGAACACCGTGTCCGACCGGGTGACGATGCTGACTTCAACATCAGCAACTCCTCGGACCTTCTCGCCACGTTCAACGAGACTGGCCAGACGTTCACGCTGCTGCTTGCGGGGATCGCGGCGGTGAGCCTGCTCGTGGGCGGCATCGGCATCATGAACGTCATGTTGGTGTCGGTGACGGAGCGCACGCGCGAGATCGGGATTCGCAAGGCGATGGGCGCGTCGAAGCGAGCGATCATGTCCCAGTTTCTGGTTGAGGCGCTGTTCCTCTGCACACTCGGCGGCTTCTTGGGGGTCGCTGCCGGCTACGGCGCCTCGGAAGTGATGACGCGGGTCGCGGGATGGGATACGGCAGTCCGGCTCGACGCGGTGATTGCGGCGCTCGCTTTCTCGGCCGCGGTCGGTCTGTTTTTCGGGATCTGGCCAGCCCGGCGGGCTTCGCTCCTGGACCCGATCGACGCGCTGCGGTTCGAATAGGCGCACGCGGACGGGGCCCGCCGCTTTCGCGACGGGCCCCGTCAGGTGAGCGCGCGGAATAAGCCGAGTTCTGTCCCCTTGCGGGGGAGGATCATTCATCTGGGACTGCCGTTACCGACAGCCTCGTGCGGCCTACCCGGAACTCAGGCGGAGCGGGCCACTCCTCGTTCCCTATTTGGCCTTGCTTCAGGTGGGGTTTGCCAGCGACTCGCTGTTACCAGGAGCCCGGTGCGCTCTTACCGCACCCTTTCACCCTTGCCTGTGCCGCGAGGCGGCCATCGGCGGTCTACTCTCTGCTGCACTTTCCGTCGCCTTACGACGCCCGGGAGTTACCCAGCACCTTGCCCTGTGGAGCTCGGACTTTCCTCCAGTAGCACAAACTACCGGCGATCCTCACTCGCACGCTCACAGTAATGCTAATGCTCGACGCTGCTTCGGGTAAGCGCGCTGAGAGCCTCGGCCGACGTCGAGGCACGTATCGCAGACCGCCGGAAGTCCTTCGTATACCGGGTGACTATGCACTCCGACCCGCACGCGCGAGCGGCCGCGACCTGCATCGCCCCAGACATAGGCTGCGGCTAGCTTCCTTCCACCTGAGCATCCCTTGGAGACTACCCATGAATAGTCGTGCCTTTCTCGTCGTCGCTTCGCTGCTTCTCATGGCGCCCATCGCCGGCGGTGCCGTGAGCACCGTCCTGCCGCGTTTCGGGGATCCGTCCGAGGGCTAGCAACCCGAAGAGTTGGCTGCGCTAAGTCGTGTCGTATGACGCCGTCGTCGTCGGAGCCGGACCGAACGGGCTCTCGGCCGCGATCGAGCTCGCGCGCAACGGGCTCTCGGTTCTGCTGCGTGAGGCCACATCCACGGTCGGAGGCGCGGCCCGCACCGAGGAGCTGACCGAGCCGGGCTTTCTTCACGACGTCGGCTCGGCCGTCTACCCCATGGCCATCGGCTCGCCGTTCTTCAACTCACTCCCGCTCGAAGAACATGGCTTGCAGTGGGTTCACCCACCGGTTCCGTTCGCCCACCCGCTAGATGGCGGGCACGCCGTCGTGTTCCAGCGTTCGGTCGCACATACCGTAACCGGGCTGGACAAGGACGGGCCAGCGTACCGACGGTTGGTCGAGCCATTCGTGCGTAAATGGCCTATCTTCGCGGATCACGTGATGACGACGCCCATACGGCCGCCGCGTGACCCGGTGCTGATGGGTCGTTTCAGCCTGCGTGCGATCCAGTCGACGACGACGCTGGCGTCGAGGTTCAAGACCGAGGAGGCAAAAGCCCTCCTCGCCGGGTGCGCCGCGCACTCCGCCATCCGACTGGAAGCAGCTCCTTCGGCAGCGATCGGGATGGTGCTCATGGTTGCCGGCCACGCGGTGGGGTGGCCCGTCCCCAAGGGCGGCTCTGGCGCGCTTACG
This sequence comes from Longimicrobiales bacterium, assembly GCA_965226625.1. GTDB lineage: Bacteria > Gemmatimonadota > Gemmatimonadetes > Longimicrobiales > Gaopeijiaceae > UBA1138. The sequence goes on along the minus strand of CBDDDK010000002.1, from coordinate 984,951 downwards.
CGGGCGTTGGCTTCACTATTCGAGTCGTTGGGAGGCGTGATCGAGACCGACGCCCCCGTCGCATCGCTCGAACAACTACCGGCCCGGAAGGCGACGCTGCTGGCGCTCACGTGGGGTCAGGTCGCGGCGGTCGCTGGCGAGCATTTCCCTGGCCGCCACCGAGCTCAGCTCGAGGCTTGGCGGTACGGCCCGGGCGCCTTCAAGGTTGACTGGGCACTCGACGGCCCGATCCCGTGGCAGGCACCCGAGTGCGAGCTTGCCGGTACGCTGCACCTCGGTGGCTCGCTCGAGGAGATCGCAGCCGCCGAGCGCGCTCCCTGGGAGGGCCGGGTGTCCGACAAGCCTTTCGTGCTGCTGGCGCAGCCGTCTCGATTCGACGGGACCCGCGCGCCTGAGGGCAAACACACAGCCTGGGCCTATTGCCACGTGCCGAACGGCTGGAAGAATGATGCAACCGCAGCGATCGAAGCGCAGGTGGAACGCTTCGCACCGGGCTTCGGCGCAAGGGTGATCGCGCGCCGGATACACGGTCCCGCCGCGCTGCAAGCATGGAACGCCAACCTCGTCGGTGGGGACATCAACGGTGGCGCGCTCACCATGTATCAGACCTTCGGGCCGAATCGGTGGAAGCTCAGCCCGTGGGCCACCCCGGTCAGCAACCTATACGTCTGCTCGGCATCGACCCCACCAGGCGGTGGCGTGCACGGGATGTGTGGATACCATGCGGCCCGAGCCGCACTGAGGCGTACGTTCAAGATCCGTTGACACTAGAAGGGCGTCCCAAAAGCACGGTGAGCCCAAATTCCGGGCTGAACGACGTCCACCCGCGTCCGCCGGCGACCCGTGATCCATCGATCCCCGCGGATCAGCACCCCACCCTCACTTCCCCGAGGTTCTCGTTGCCGCATCGATCGCGGCTCGACCCCGGGTCGTGCTGCCCGGTCAGCTCCGGGAGGGGGTGGAGCGTCCTCTCCTCGGAAATCAGGGAGGCCGCGAATAGGACAGGGGGCTATCTGCTCGTGACTTGGGGGTATCCTAGAGGGGTCCGCAAAGACGTGCTGGTCGTCGGAGAGACGACGACCGCGCCCAGAAGATCCATCGGATCTGGTGCGGGGGGCTACCGACCGCTCTGGCGGCGTCCGTGCGGCACGAGCAGGTTGTCTCGAATCATTCCCGCGGACCGGATCCGAACGTATGGCATGCCGCTCAGCCGCAGGGCTACTTGCCCTGCTTCTCTTCCCCGTCGTGGGAGCCGCTCAAAGCGACGGCGAGTGGCAGGTACGTGGGACGCGATTCTGACCACGGGCGTGCGAGTGAAGACAGGGGTCACCATCGGGGTCGGCGCCGCGGTGCTCTTCTGTAGCTGCGCCGATGCCGAGCCCGACGCCCCACGGTCGGAGCCGACGCCGCCTGAGGGCGTGTTCGGTCAGGCGCCTGCGGCGCTGGGCGGGATCCCTTCCGTGATCACGCTCGAGGCCGAAGCGCCGCTCGACAGAAGTGAGGCACCCGAATTCCTCATGGATCAACTGGGACTGCAGTTTTCGCCGCTACGCCTCTTGGTGCGCGTGGGCGAGCCGGTGCGCTTCGAGAACAGTGAGTCGATCGCCCACAACGTCCATGTCCGCTCCATGTCGGGCGATTCCACAGTGTTCAACGAGGATACGATGCTCGGCCAGAGTGCGAGCTTCGTCTTCGACGAAGAGGGTGGTTACGACGTCAAGTGTGACGTGCACCCGGGCATGACCGCATTCATTTTCGTGACGTCCGCTCCGTATGCGGTCTTTGCCGAACCGGATGGCGCGTTCCACGCCTCGGGAGTTCCCGCCGGCGAGTATACGCTGAAGGTGTGGAGCGTCGATGCGTCCGCGCGCAGCGAACAAACGATCGTGACCACCGAGGGGGAGGGTACCGAGGTCATCGTGCGCTGACCGTCACAGCCTGGGATGGTCCAGGGGGGAGCGTTCTCGCGGATGAGTTGGCCGCGGGACCTCGCATGAACGAGCGCGCTACGCGGACACATTGGTGGGTCAACGCGAACGACCTCTGCATCGCCGCGACGGCCCTGGCCTTTGAAACGCCTGTGGCGACTCGGACTGAAGGGCACTTCACGCGTGTGCCTCAGTTGCACGTCATCTGTTACTCCCCGGCCGCGACCGCCTGAAACGCCCGGTCGGCCGCCTCTCGCAGAGTCACGCGCTCGGCGTCTCCGTGCACGGTCGAGACGAAGCCGGCCTCGAAGGGCGACGGAGCGAGGTAGACCCCGTTTTCCAGCATGACCTGGTAGAAGCGCGCGAACAGCGACCGGTCCAGCCCGGCCGCGGAGTCCCAGTCGGTGACCGGGTCCTCCGCGAGGAAGTAGCCGAACATGGCCCCGACGCTCGACACGGAGACGGGGAGACCGGCTGCGCGCGCCGAGGTTCGTAGCACGTCGACGGTCGCTTCGGTGGACGCCTCGAGCCGCGACCATGCGTCGGGCTCGTCGAGCTCTCGGAGCGTTGACAGACCCGCCTGCATCGCCAGCGGATTCCCAGACAGCGTGCCCGCTTGATAGACCGGACCGGCGGGCGCCACCAGATCCATGATCTCGGCACGGCCACCGAACGCGCCGACGGGGAGTCCCCCTCCGATCACCTTCCCCAGCGTCGTTATGTCCGGCGCGATGTCGAACCGGCCCTGAGCACCACCCGGACCCACTCGAAAGCCGGTCATCACCTCGTCGAACACCAGCAGAGCCCGGTGCTCGGAGGTCAGCGCGCGCAGTGCCTCCAAGAAGCCTTCCTGTGGAAGCACGAGCCCCATGTTGCCCGCCACCGGCTCGACGATGACCGCGGCGACCTCACCCGGGAACGCCTCGAGGATGGCGCCCACCGAGTCTGCGTCGTTGTAGCGTGCCACCAGGGTGTCTGCGACCGTCGCCTCGGGCACACCGGGGGAGTCGGGCAAGCCCAGTGTCGCCACCCCGGAACCGGCCTCGACCAGCAGCATGTCGGCATGCCCGTGATAGCAACCAGCGAACTTCACGATCTTCTTTCGCTCCGTGAACGCGCGGGCCACACGCAGCGCGCTCATCACCGCTTCTGTGCCCGAGTTTACCATGCGGACCTTTTCCACTGCGGGCATCGCAGCACAAATCCGCTCGGCGAGCTCGACCTCGGCTGGGCAAGGAGCGCCGAAGCTCGTGCCTCCATGCAGCGTCTCGGTCAGGTCCGCCACGACGCCCGCGTGCGCATGCCCGAGAATCAGAGCGCCCCATGACATGACGTGATCGACGTACCGATGGCCGTCCACGTCCACCAGGTAGGCGCCCTCGCCATGATCCATGAAGCGCGGATCACCGCCCACAGCCCGGAACGCGCGGACCGGCGAGTTTACGCCCCCGGGAATGCGCTGCAGAGCCCGATCGAAGAGTCTTCGAGAACGTTCCGAGTCCATCGCCGGCCCCTCGTTAATGACCTGCAGCGATCATCCGTTACACGCCACTAAACGTAGTCCATGAGTCCAAGAGCGGCCTGCTCGGCGCTGCGAATGGTGTCTGGGATCCCAACGCCAGTGTACGAACAACCCGCCAAGAACAAGCCCGGAAGTGCCGCGACTCGATCCTGGATCGTCCGCACACGCGCGAGATGCCCGACCGTGTAGCTCGGCATACTGTTCTCCCAACGGAAGACGCGCCACCACTGGGGTGAAGCCTCGAGTGCGACGGCGTCTCGAAGCTCGTCGGTGAGGATGGTGAGCAGTTGCTCTTTCCCCTCCGGTCCGGCCGGTGGCATGTGGGGTTCGCGCACGAAGCCGCGCACCAGAACCCGACCGTTTGGTGCACGTCCACCGAACTTCCGGGACGACCAGGTCACGCCCGCGACCTTCCGTCCTTCGGACAGCGGGTTCAGGTAACCGTGCCCCTCCAGGGGGCGAGGGAAGTTCCCCGCGTCGTACGCCGCCGTCACGACGCTCGTCGACGTGAAGGGAATCCCGCCAAGTGCCGCTGAGAGGTCCGCCTCCTCGGCCAGGAGGCGTGCGCTCAGTGGCGCCGGAGTCGTGACTACGACTGCGTCGGCAACGAGCGGGGACCGGCCGAGCAGGTCGAGCGTCCAGCCGTCGGGGGAGCGTCGGATCGCCTCAACGCTCACCCCGCGGAGTACTTCGATAAGCCCTGTGGCGTCGCCATCGGAGTGCGCTCCGGCCCGCCCGTCGAGATGCCGCTCGGCTGCCTCGAGCGACGCCTGCAGCGCCTCGATGAGTCGGCCCATCCCGCCACGCAGGGACAAAAACGGGACACCGGGGCGAAGGCTGCCGATCGACTCTGCTCCCTCGCCCGTCAGGGCCCTCAACCCGCGCGTCACGCTTCCCGACTCTCGCTCAGCTTGCACTAGCACAGGGAACGTCGCCGCAATGCTCAACTCCTCGGGGCTGCTCCCGTACAATCCTCCGAGCAGAGGCTGCATCAACCTCTCGTAGAGCTCGGAGCCGAATCGGCGGCGCACGAAGGACGCCACGGTCTCGTCGCGGTCGGACGTTCGCCTGGGGATCCAGAGCTCCATCGCGACGCGGGCGCAGCCTAGAGGGCTGACAATCCCCGAGGTCCACAGCGGGCCGAGCTTGGTGGGGACGAGACCCGTGAGCCCGTCGGGAAACGGCACGAGGGCCCCTGCCCTGCGAACGAAGGCGCGCGGCCACCCCGGCTCGCTTCCGATGAGCTCATCAGCTAGGCCCAGCTCTTCGGCCAGGGCGCGGGCCCACGGCTTGCGCGCCAGGAAACCGTCGGCGGCTGCCTCGACGATGAAGCCGTCGAAGGACTCGGTGAGAATCTTGCCCCCGAGCCGGTCGTCTCGCTCGAGTAGGACGACGCGCGCGTTCAAGGGAGTGGTATCGACGGGCTCCGCTTCCAGGTGAGGCCCGGGCAGGCGAGCCCCGGGATTCAGCAGTCGGTGCACAACGGTGAGGCCCGCGAGGCCGCCGCCGACCACCGCTACGGTCGGGGTGCGCCGGGCCTCGGAACGGGACACCATGACAGGCCGATCAGCCGACGGCCACACCGTTCCAGGAACGCAGAGTCTCCAGAACCACGGAGACACTGTCGATCGGAGTCGTCGGATTCATGCCGTGCCCGAGGTTGAAGACATGCCCCGGGCGCCCGTTCGCGCGAGTCAGGATCCGCCGCACGCGCTCGCGGATGAAGTCGTGCGGCCCGTAGAGCACCGTGGGATCGAGATTCCCCTGCACGCCTTTGCCCTCACCGATCCTCGCCCACCCTTCATCGAGCGGAACGCGCCAGTCGAGCCCGATGACGTCGCCGCCAGCCTCGCTGATGTCTTCGAGAAGCTCTCCCGTGCCGACCCCGAAGTGGATCGTGGGGCGGTTGAGGTCGCTCAACGCCTCGAAGATGGCCGCGCTGTGTGGCTTGATGTAGCGGCAGTAGTCCTCCGGACCGAGATAGCCAACCCAACTGTCGAAGAGTTGCAGCACCTGGGCGCCGGCGTCGGCCTGCGCGCTCAGGTATGCGATCGTCAGCGTGACGAGCTTCTCCATGAGCGCGCGGAACGTATCCGGCTCGTGGTACATGAAGCTCTTCGTCTTGATGAAGTCCCGCGTCGGGCCTCCCTCGATCAGATAGCTGGCCAGCGTGAACGGAGCTCCCGCGAAGCCGATCAACGCCGTGTCCGCCGGAAGCTCCGCGCGCACCATACCGAGCGCCGCGAGCGTAGGCGCGAGAGCCTCGCGAGGATCGATCGGTCGGAGCGCCGTCACGTCCTCGGCGGTGCGTATCGGATTCGCGATCGACGGGCCCACATCGGGCACGAATGTCAGATCTATCCCCATGGGGACGAGCGGCAGGAGGATATCCGCAAAGATGATGGCTCCGTCCATGCCGAAGCGACGGATCGGCTGAAGCGTGACCTCGGCGGTCAACTCGGGGGCGGCGCAGATCTCGAGCAGGGTGTGCTTCTCGCGCACAGCCCGGTACTCGGGCAGGAAGCGTCCCGCCTGCCTCATGAACCACGCCGGCGTGCAGTCGACGGGCTGCCGCCTACACGCGGCGATGAGGCGAGGTTCGCTCACGGCCAGAGCTCTGTCGGCTGATCGGTGGGGGCGTGCGTAGCTACGTGCACGGGGGCGTCCAGGAGCGTATACGGCCGGGCTGCCGTCGCCCGAAGGTCGCGCACGAGCTCCGAGAACCGGGGCAGATCATCGGACTCGTAGACCACCACGAACTCGTGGTCCTGCAGACCGGTGGAGTAGAGAAGCAACTGTGAGATGCCCTCATAGGTCCTCCCGATCCTGATGTGCTCGTTCATCATCGCCTGACGGCCGGGTTGATGGATCAGATACCACTCGGCCGTCTTGGAAAACGGATACGCGATGAGGTAAGGCAGGATGTCGGAACCGAACGGGTCGATCCGCCCCGCCTCCCGAGCGCCGCGGTACTGGGTCGGGCGCGTGAAGCCCCACAGCACGTCGACCATGCTCACGTACCGGCGGAACGGACGCAACGCGCTTGAATACGCATCGAAGAAATTCTGGGGGTCGGAGTTCTCATTCATGCGTACGGCGCACCAGAGGATGAAGTCCGTACCGACTCGTGTGGGGGAAGTCCGATAGTGTCGGACGCCTTCCGCCACGCCGGCCGTTGTCTCGGCCCACGCTACCTGCAGGTCCGCGCGCTCGTCCTCACTCAGGCGCCAGTATTCCTCGGTGAGCGTGAAGACACCGAAATGGTTGAGTGAGCTCTCTAGCTCGTCTTTTACGGTGTCGTCTTCCGTAGCCACTTGGCTACCTCCTCCGCATGGTAGGTGATCACGAGGTCAGCCCCTGCTCGCTTCATGCCCAACAGGGACTCCATCACTGCGGCCTTCTCATCGAGCCAACCGGCGAGGGCCGCCGCCTTGAGCATGGCATACTCACCGCTGACGTTATATGCGACAAGCGGCAGGGACGGGAACGAGTCCCGGAGTGAGCGCACGATGTCGAGGTACGCGAGCGCGGGCTTGACCATGAGAAAGTCGGCGCCCTGCTCGACGTCGAGCCTCGCCTCGCGCAGTGCCTCGCCCGCGTTGGCCGGATCCATCTGGTGCGAGCGACGATCTCCGAACGTGGGCGCGCCGTCCGCGGCGTCCCGAAACGGTCCGTAGAACGCCGACGCGTACTTCACTGCGTACGACATGATCGGGATCTCGCCGAAACCCGACCCGTCGAGCGCCTTACGGATCGCGCCGACCATGCCGTCCATCATGCCTGAGGGCGCCACGATGTCGGCACCGCTCTGTGCTTGTGACACGGCGATCCGAGCCAGAGCGACGAGCGTCGGCTCGGTATCGATCGAGTTGTCGTCCCGCAGGAGGCCGCAGTGCCCGTGATCGGTGTACTCGCACAGGCACGTGTCCGCGATGATGACCAGGTCGGGGCAGCGTCCGCGGATCGCGCGTGCAGCTTGTTGCACGACGCCGTCCTCGGCCCAACTCTGGCTGCCCGCGGGGTCTTTGTGCTCCGGAATCCCAAACAGAACCACTGCCCGGATTCCGAGACCCGCTGCGTGTTCGGCGTGGGCGGCGGATTCCTCGACCGACCGTCGGAACACGCCGGGCATGGAGGAGATCTCAGCCACGCCGCCGCCTTCCTCGACGAAGAGCGGCAGGATCAGGTCCTCGACGGCCAGGCGCGTCTCGCGGACGAGGGCCCGTAGGGCGGCAGTGCGACGCAAACGCTGTGGTCGCTGGCTCGTGTACCGGGGGGAGTCTGGGCTCATGTCATGGTGCAGTCGATGAGGTCTGACGGACCCAACCTTCGTACGTACTCAGCGCGTCCACCAGCCCCAGCGAAGTCGACTCGCTCGCCTCGACGTCCACACGCACGCCGAGCGCTCGGGCGGCTTTGCTCGCGACCGGACCGACGCTCGCGACGACACTCTCCTCGATGACGTGCGCACGGGCCACACCGAGAGCCTCGACCAGCCCTCGGATCGTCGACGGGCTCGTGAAGGTGATCGCGTCGACGCCTTCGTCCAGCGCCTCGAGGCCAGCCTCGGTCACCGCCCGCAGCGTGGTGCAGTAAGCAGCGACCTCATCGACTCCAGCGCCCACGTCCCGGAGCAGGGCGGGCAGCGTGTCGTCGGCCAGGTCAGAGCGCGGCAGCAGAATCCGGACCCCGTCCACATCGCCCAAAGACTCCGGAATCTGATCACCCCGATGGTAGCTGGGCATCGCAACCACCGTCAGCCCCGCGTCGCTCAGTACCGCCCGCGTCGCCGGCCCCACGGCAGCCAGTCGCAGGTTGGCGACACGCCCCAGGTCCAGCCCCAGCGAAGTGGCGCGCTGCAAAACCGACCGAGCTCCGTTTGCGCTGGTGAACACCAGCCAGTCGTACTCCGCAGCTGAGCGCAATGCACGGTCGAGCGGCTCGAAGCTGGGCGGCGGAGCGATGGAGACCGTGGGCACGAGAATGGGCACCGCGCCCGCCGCCTCCAGAAGCCCGCATATCTCGGCGGACTGGGCAGCCGGTCGCGTCACCACGACCCGGCGCGACTCGAGCGCGTTCATACGAGCAGCTCCTGAGCGCCCAGGCTGAACGCCTCCTCCGCCAATGCGCGCCCCAGCTCGAGCGGATCCCCGCCGACGGACGATACGCGAATGCTCTCGCCATTGCTCAACGCTCCGACAAAACCGTGCAGCTCCAGCGGCGCTCCCTCGACGTGCCGAGCCAGGGCGCCAACCGGCAGCGAACAGCCACCCCCCAGCGCGGATAAGAAGGCCCGCTCACAATCCACCTCAGCGCGCACGGCCGCCTCGTCGATCAGCGCGAGTAGGGCCCGCGCCTCGTGGTCGTCCTCGCGGCACTGGACCGCGAGCGCACCCTGTCCGGGAGCGGGCAAGAACGTCTCAATGGGCAGGAGCTCCCTCACGTGCTCGGTGAGTCCCAACCGGTTCAGGCCCGCAGCGGCGAGCACGACCGCATCTAGCGGGCCGTCGACGGCCTTCGAGACGCGCGTCTCCACGTTGCCACGCACGGGCTCGACCACCAGGTCGTCTCTAAACGCAAGGATCTGCGCACGCCGGCGTGGACTCGAGGTCCCCACCTTCGCACCGCTCGGCAGCAAAGCCAGCCCACCCTCACGGGTAGATACGAGCGCGTCGCGCGGATCGTCACGGCTCAGGATAGCGGCGGTCACGATGCCGGTATTGTCCCGGATGGGAAGGTCCTTCAGCGAGTGGACCACGACCGTGACCCGTCCCTCGAGTAGAGCGCGGTCGATCTCGGACGAGAACGCGGCGCCGCCCAGATCGGACAGCACCGCGCCCACTTCTCGATCTCCGAGCGTGGAGAGCGGAAAGGCGCGGGTGTGGAGGTCCGGGGACGCTTCGTTCAGCCGTTGGGAGACGTGATCGGTCTGCCAGAGGGCCAGTGCGGACGAACGCGTTCCGAGCAGGAGGTCTCCTCGGAAAGCCTTTGGCATGCTGAGTGGGATTCTAGGTCTCTTCGTCGAGAGCGAAGAGCTGTCGCACAACCTTGGAATACTCGTGGAAGTGACCGTGGGCCGATGCCGATCGCAACCGCAGCGACGGTTCGTGTAGGAGCTTGCGCACCAGAGCGCCACTGAAGTGCTCGATGCGGCTCCGGGTTTCAGGGTCGATCCCCTCGAATTCGCCGAACAGGCGTGCAATCTCGCTCTCCCGCAGCCCTTCAGCTCGCTGCCAGAACGCCGCGAGCACGGGCTGAACGCGCCCGATCGCCCGAGCCTGATCGTACTGGGCGACCTCCTGCTCGACGATGACCTCGGCCAATCCGACCTCTCGGCGCCGTCCCTCGAGGTTGGCGTCACTCATGGTCCGCAAGTCGTCGAGCCCGAAGAGTCGCACGCTGTCGAGCTCGCCCACCGCCGGCTCGACATCGCGCGGCACGGCAAGGTCGACGATGATGAGCGGCTGGTCCGGCGCGCGTCCCGCCATGGCCTGCGCCACGAGGTCACGGGTCAAGATCGGCTCCATCGAGCCCGTGGTCGCGAGCACCACGTCGCTGTCCGGCAGCAGCGTGGAGAGTTCTCCCAACCGGGCCGCGCTGCCGCCAAAGTCGTCGGCCAACGCACCCGCGTGTTCGGCGCTACGGTTCGCGACCGTCAGCACGGCACCGCCGGCCTTCTCGATCGAAGCGCACGCGAGTCGTCCGACTTTGCCTGCGCCGACGACCAGGACGCTCTTGCCCTCGAGGGAATCCAGCTCGCGCTCAGCGAGCTCGATCGCCACCGAGCTGAGGCTGATGCGTCCCCGACCGATGCCGGTTTCTGTCCTGGCGCGCCCACTCGCTCGTCGCGCCGCCTCGGCCATAGCGATCAACCCGACGTTCCACCCTTCCGTATCGACGGTGCGCGCGAATCCACTCGACACCTGACCCGCGATCTGGTGCTCCCCGACCACGAGCGAGTCGAGTCCGGCGGCGACTCTGCACAGATGACGCACGGCGTTGGAACCGTGATGCACGTAGACGAACGCCTCGGGGTCCACGTCCACTGAGTCCGCAGCCTTCAGGAATATCTCCGCATCGATCGAATGAATCATCTCGTCGACCGCGTCGGCCTCCACAGCCAGATAGAACTCCACCCGATTGCACGTGCTCACGACGGCCATGTTGGACGGTCTGAGGCAGATGGCGCCATCGCCCGCGTGGAGCTCGGAGCCTTCCATCGCCTCCTGCACGATCGTCACGGCGGCTTCCAGGAACTCCATGGGCGCGACCCGCAGGCTCGTTCCCACGCACAGTTCGATGAGCGCCGGCTCATGGTCGTCACGGTGCGGGGTGAGGCCTTCCAGCCCTCCCACTTCAGGAGATACCCAGTCTACGGCGCCGTCTCCGGCCGAACGTGGGCGCTCGGTCATAATGTGGCGGTCAGGGACGTGAGTGGCGCGTTTGCACTGGTGCCCAGCGCGTCGATGACCAGATCCGCCAGCACAGCACCCATGTCCGGATGATCGTGTGGGGTCGCGACGCGGTGAAATCCCATGCACAGCTTCTCTACGAGCGCCCGAAACTCGAGGTCGAGCTCGACCAGGGTCTCCGACTGCTCATGGATGAAGCTGAGCGGGACGACCACGACGTGTTCGGCTTCGATCGTCGGCATCATTTTCGCATTCGACGGCTCGGTCCATTCGATGGCCCGGTTCGTGTGGTTCTGGTACCCGAGCTCGTACCGATCCACGCGGACGCCGTCCGCGATCAGTCGGCACGACTCCTCCACGTGCGCCTGATACTGGCTCCCTTCTTCCAGATAGGAGATCGGAGTGCCGTGAGCCGAGAAGTAGAGGCACACGCCTGGGTCGTGAGCGTCGAGACCGCGTTCGGTCATCAGCGTTCGGATGCCGTCGGCTCGGAGGTCCACGTACTTGGAGTTGCGGTGCCAACCCCCGATGAACGCGGTTTCCACGAGCCAGGAGAGCTCGTCGAGCTCCTTGCGCACCGTGTCCAGCGCGGCCACCGTCGTGGTCGGCCCGCTGACCGGGTACAGGGGAAGCGCCACGAGCTGCTCGACTCCGCTCTCGCGGCACCGTTGCAGCGCGTCCGAGATGGTGGGGGTCGTGAACTGCGTGCCGACGAAGACGTGGGCAGAATGACCGCGTTCCTTCAGGGCCGCCTCGAGGGCCTCGCCGTGAGCGCGCGCGTGGGCGTTCATCGGGGAGCCGCCGATCTCCTCGTATGCCTCCATCAGTCCAGGTGCACGAGCCTCGGCGAGCTGCCGTGCTCGCTCGGCGCCGGAACCGGGTTCCAATCTGCGGTTCGCGAGGAAAATGCGTTCCAGGAAATCGATCACAAGCTCGGGGTCCGACCCCTCAGGCTCGCCGAATGCGAGCAAGACGACACCAAGACGGCTCATGTATCCGCCCGCCGGTCGATGCTCCAGGTCATGGATGCGCCATTCACGGTGTGAAGGGGAGCGTGTGGAATCGAGAGTGACATTTCCGGTGTCGAATCCTAGTGTCGAAGCCGAAGGGTCCCTGGCGATTACCGTCGCACGGTCTGTTTCGCAACGTCGACGGTAGAGCCGTACCAGGCTAGGGACAATTCGTACATCTACCCATGCGAGTGATCCGCCATTCCCCCCATGTGCTCGGGGCCCGTGCACGGAGAGCGGAAGTAGGCTCCCTACGTGGGCAGCTGCCGGCAGTGTCTCAAGAACCTGCGATCAGCGCGCTGCGGCGTCGCGATATCCTCGAAGAAGTCCTCGAGGTAGCGCATGCTGCGGCTCCTCTCACCGTCTTCCAGGTACGGGAAGTCGCGGTACAGGGCCTTGATGTCGGTTTCGGCCGCGCGGAACCGCTCCAGGATCGGCTCCGGATCGAGATTGCTGCGACACCAGCCCCGATATATGCGATCCTGAACTCGCTTGATGCCGAGCGAGGGATCGGGGACCGAGTACGGCGCTTCCACAATCCCTGAGAAGTCGAAGTCGTAGGGGACGGGCACCGCGATGCCACCGATGCCGAGCACTTCGACATTGTGCCCCGCCACTTCGGACCAGTCCGTGTTCCCGATCATGTACTGGAAGATCGCCATGGTCTGGGTTGTGGTCGGCTCGAAGACGCTGTGCGGAAGGTTCTTGTCCTCCGGGATGTCGAAGACCTCGAAATCCATACCGACCCGCGCGGCGAGCGCGTCGTCGTTCTCGATGAAAAAAGCGAGGCGTGTGAACGGGTCTTCGTCACCGCTTTCGTCGACGTACGTGATGCGCGCGAGACGCACCTGGAAGGACGTCGCAGTGATCATGGCGAAGGTGCGGTACACGAGGTACTCGTTCAGAACCAGCTGCTCGTACGAGTCCCGGTTCGGACGGCACGGGCTCACGACTTTGAGCTTGTCCTGCCCCTCGAACTCGGTGCCCTCCGTCTGTTTCTTCTTGAGGTTCAGCCTGAGCGGCGGGAAGCTGCAGCTCCGTTTGTCGAGGCGGAAGCGACCGCGCGTACGGAGCTGTGCCTCGATCGTGACGTCTCCGCCGGCTTCGGTGGTCACCGTGACGGTGGCCGGACGCTCGGGTGATTCGCGCCGGTCATCCTTCAGCAGCGCAAAGTCCGCGGTAAGGGTGAGCTCGATCGCTTCCTCCGACGCAAAGAGCGGCGCAGACCCCACCTGCTGCGCGAAGGCAGGAAGCACAATGGCGAGCGCCATGGTCACCAAAAGTGTCGTTCTCATCATCCCTCACAATTATCGTCAACCTCACCACCCCACTCCATCCGTATACCTATACGCATACGTCGTCACGTTGGTTCAATCGCTTTACCGACTTCCATGAAACTCTGGGTCGACTTTATTTATCTCAACTTCACTGTTGTGCGCCCGTCTGGCCGCGTCTCAGCGACTGGAGGCTGGCGGTCCGTGTCAACGACCACGTCGACATCATCGCCCGCCACACCGCACTCCAATTGGCGTATAGCCATCAGTAGGGGGCTGCCCGAGACCGAGCTGCCCGAGTATGGTTCGCTTCCTCACGGCAGCTCGCTCCACTTACCATCCCGAACAGCAAGGGCCCTACGACGGTGATTCGAGTCAAAGATCTCACCAAACGATACGGCGACTTCACCGCGGTGGACCGCCTCTCCTTCGAAGTCGAGGCTGGCACGATTCTGGGGCTGCTGGGACCGAACGGGGCCGGCAAAACCACGACGCTCCGGAGCGTGACCGGGATCATCCCGGCCACGTCCGGTTCGGTGAGCATTGCCGGACACGACCTGAAGAACGACCCCGTCGCCGCCAAGCAGGAGCTCGCGTTCATCCCGGACGATCCGCAGTTCTTCGAACACCTCACCGTCTCTGAGCACCTGGGGTTCATGGCTCGCCTGTACAACGTCGAGGACGCCGACGAGCACGGCTCCGCGCTCCTGCAGCGGCTCGAGCTCGAGGAGAAACGGGACAAACTCCCGTCTCAGCTCTCACGCGGTATGAGAAAGAAGCTCGCAATCGCGTGCGCGCTGCTGCACCGGCCCAAGGTGCTGTTCTTCGACGAACCTCTGACGGGGCTCGACCCCGGTGGGATGCGGCGCATGAAGGCAACGCTCAAGGACGAGGCAGCGGCCGGCGCCGCGATCGTGCTCTCGTCTCACCTTCTGCACCTCATCGAGGAGCTCGCCTCGCACGTGCTCGTCCTGGCCTACGGCCGAATGGTGTCATTGGGTCCGATCGGGGAGATCGGCGCGCACCGCCCGGAGCTCGAGGGACAGGGTCTGGAGGACATCTTCCTGGCGCTGACTTCGGAGTCGAACGCGGCGGAGGACCTCGGCTGACGCCGTCGGCCCCGCGCCCCTGGTCGGCGCTCACGTTCCTGTGGTGCCGCTCGGGAGTGAACCGCGTCAAGGCGAAGGCCGCTCGCCTCAAGGAGCCGCGCTACGCGCTCGGTCTCGTTGTAGGCGTGGCGTATTTCGGCTGGATGGGGTGGGTCGGTTTTGGGCCTCGGCAAGGGGGCCCAGTCCAGCCCGGACTCCCGAGCCTGGCAGAAACGCTGCTGCCGGTCCTGCTCGCGGTGCTCGCCGTCGGATGGTGGGTGAGCGGACGTACGTATATGGCGCTCGCCTTCACTCCGGCTGAAAGCCAGTTCCTGTTCCAGGCACCCATAAAGCGGGAGGCGCTCCTCCAGTACAAGCTCCTGGGAGCCCAGGTGTCTATCGTCGCCGTATCGATCTTTGGCGCGGTATTCTTCGGTGCAGCGATCGCCACACCGCCCCTGAAGGGGATGCCGTCACTATGGCTTCTGTTCACGACCATCCACCTTCACCAGGTCGCGGCCGGGCTCATCCGCTCGAGCTGGACGAGCCAGGGCCGCGCCGGCTTACGCCGCCAATGGATCCCGATGCTCGTGCTGGGCGCCGCCGTGCTGGCGCTGGTGTGGACGCTCTGGCAGCTGGGCGCGGCGTTCCAGGTTGCCACGAGCGTTGCGCAGTTCCTGGCAGCGGTTGAAATCGTGCTCAGCCACCCTGCGGCAGTGGCCGTGTTCCTGCCCTTCAGCATCGCCCTCGGACCGGCAATGGCGGTCGGGGTGACAAGTTGGCTGGTCGCTATGGCCGGGAGCCTCGCGCTGATGGCGGCGCACTACGTCTGGATCGTGCGCATCGACGCGGCATTCGAAGAAGCCGCCGCCGAGGCGGGCATCGAGCTCCAGGAGATCACGACCGCGTTCAAGGAGGGGCGCCTGGGGATCCTTCAGGCCGGGAAGAACCAGCGCATCAAGCCGCCCTGGTTCCGCCTACGTCCAAGCGGACACCCTGCCGTCGCGATCTTCTGGAAGGGGCTCACCGGCTTCACGCGCACGACGGGTTTGAGCCAGGGCGTCGCAATTACACTCCTCTTTTTCGCGTTCTGGACTCTGCTGCTCTTCCTGGACCCGGACCCGCAGCAGGCGGGCATCATCCTGATGGCAGTTATGTTCATGCTCGGCGGGATGTCGCTGTTCATCGGGCCCCTGTTCCTGCGAAACGACCTGCGCACCGACCTCCAGCGGCTCGATATCCTGAAGACCCTGCCCCTGACCGGCCGCGATGTCGTCGCAGCCGAGATCTTGGGCTCCGCGGCCAGCTTGACAGTAGTCGCGGGCTACTGCTTCACGCTGGCCTTCGTGTTCTTCAATCTGTCGACGGCTCAACCGTTCCTTGAATGGCAGCCTTGGGCTGCGTTCGGAACTACCTGGCTCCTGCTCCCGTTCTTGTGTGCGGTTGCGATGGGAATCCAGAACGGGCTCGTGCTCGTCTTTCCAGCTTGGATGGAGTACGGCCCCAGCAAGTCGCAGGGGATCGATCAGATGGGAGGGATGATGGTCTCCATGCTGCTCACGGGGATCATGCTCGTCATTGCATGGCTGGTCCCGGTGCTGTCCGGCGGCACGGTCGCATTCCGCCTCTTCCCCCTTCTCGGCGTCTACACCGCGATCCCGGCAGCGCTCATGGCGTTCGCGGTATTGGTCGGGGAGGTGGTGCTTCTCGTGGTCGTGCTCGGTGACGTATACGACGAGTTGGACCCATCCGATGAGGGTCCGCTGCGATAGCGACGAGGCTCATCCCTGCGCTGCGTGCGACGCGGATCGGCTCCATCAAGGTCCTCGAGGCGAGTAGCGCATCACGCGCGCAGGAGCGAAACATCGGGGGCGTGAGGTATCTTTCACACATGACTACTCTGCTACGTCTGTCGCTCGTCATGATATTAGCCGGGTGCGCCGTGAACCCGGCCACCGGTCGTCGGGAGTTCTCCCTCATCAGCGAGAGTCGGGAAATCGAGATGGGCCGAGAGGCGGACGCGGACATCTCCGCCTCGCTCGGACTGGTAGACGACCCCGCGCTCCAGAGCTACGTCTCCGACATCGGACACGGTCTGGCCGCGGTGTCCGAGCGCCCCCACCTCCCATGGTCTTTCAAGGTCGTAGACGATCCACTCGTCAACGCGTTCGCGCTGCCCGGGGGATTCATCTTCGTGACCCGCGGCATCCTCGCCAACTTCGAGTCAGAGGCGGAGCTGGCAGGCGTACTCGGGCACGAGATCGGTCACGTTACCGCGAAGCACTCTGTGTCCCAGATGAGTCGGCAGCAGCTTCAACAGATCGGGCTGGGCGTCGGCATGGTCTTCTCGTCCAGCGTCCGTCGCTTCGGTGACGTCCTGGGCGTGGGCCTCCAGCTCATGAATCTCCGATACTCGCGAGGGAACGAGTCCGAGTCCGACGAACTGGGCGTGCGCTACATGACCCGGACCGCCTACGACGCCGAGTCGATGATCGGAGTCTTCCAGATGCTCGCGGCGGTATCCGGAGGGGAGGGGGAACGGATTCCGCAGTGGCAGCTCACGCACCCCTACCCGGAGAACCGCGAGACCGACATTCGTGAGCTGATCGCCGCATCCGGGAGAGCGGCCGGGGGCACGGTCGGTAGAGGCGAGTACCTGGATCGTCTCGGCGGCCTCATGTACGGGCCGAACCCGCGGGAAGGGTACTTCATCGGCGACCGTTTCGTGCATCCTGACCTCGAGTTCGACGTGGGGTTCCCGGAGGGCTGGACGGGGGTGAACGAACGCTCGTACGCGGCAGCGCTGAGTCCCGCGGAGGACGCAGCGGTGATCCTGCGGCTCGCGGAGGACGCCACCGACGTACGCGCCGCCCTGCGCTCCTTTCTCGGCCAGGACGGCATCTCCGGCAGCGCCGTGCGCAACCGTGAGACGGACGGAATCTCGGTCAGCCGCGCTACCTTCACCGCCGTGTCCGACGATGGCACTCTGCGTGGCGAGGTGGGGTTCATTGGTCTCGACGGGCGTGTATATCAACTGCTGGGGTTTGCCAACGACGTCACCTGGCGGCAGTACTCGGGCGTGGTGGGAGCATCTCTCTCGAGCTTTACCCGACTCACGGACCGGCAGGTGCTCGAGGTGCAACCGTGGAGGTTGGAAGTGGTTGCGCTGTCTGAGGATATGTCGCTTCGAGACTTCCACAGCCGAAATCCCGGTCCGGTCTCCGTCCAGGAGCTCGCGGGGTTGAATCGTCTAGCGCCGGACGCAGTAGTGCCTGCGGGCACGCGCCTCAAGCGTGTCGTAGGCCTGCCCCTCCCGGGCCTCCCACGGTGAACTAAGGTCGGGAAAAGCTTCGAATGGGTCGACCGGCTCGATCTCTTATATCTAGGTAGACTGACCTGAAAGGGCACGACCGCCGTTTCGAGAGCGGTCCGATCCCCGCAACCAGAGGCTCCATGGCAACTGCCCGAGGACGGAGCGCCGTAAAAGCTCGGGCTGCGCCGACGCCGACCTCGCGGCAGGTGCTCTATCTGCCCCTAGCGCTGACGCTCGGACTCCTGGTGCTCTCGCTCCTGCCTCGCGTGCAGGGCAACCTCCGTCTCGCGTGGTCGTTTTGGGGTACGGCCGGAGCGCTCCTGATCTGGCAGACCGTACTCTTCCTGCGACTCCGGAGTGCTTCCGTCGGCCGGTCACTCCAGAGCGTACTCCGGCCACAGCACTACGTGCAGGCGATGGTCCAGATCACGGTGTTCGCGTTTTGGGGATGGTACTGGCGACCCGTCTGCGACTTCGCCTTGCTGCTGACCGCGCAGCTAGTGTTCGCCTACGTCTTCGACATGTTGCTCGCGTGGTCGCGGCGCGAGACGTACGTGCTCGGCTTCGATCCATTCCCGATCATCTTAAGCATCAACCTCTTCCTTTGGTTCAGGGACGACTGGTTCTACCTACAGTTCCTGATGATCGGGGTCGGCTTCCTCGGGAAGGAGCTCGTTCGCTGGCGCCGCGGAGGCCGGAATGTGCACATTTTCAACCCATCCGCCTTCGCGCTCGGGCTCTTCTCGCTCGTGCTGATCACTACGGGCACCACCGACCTCACGTGGGGACAGGAGATCGCTTCGACGTTGACGCTCGCGCCGCTGATTTACCTGTACCTGTTCCTGCTGGGCCTGATCGTGATGTACTTCTTCTCGATCACGCTCGTAGCCTGCTCCGCAGCAGTCGTGCTGTTCGGACTGAGCGCACTGTACGCGTCTCTGACGGGGGTCCCCTACTTCCTCGACTCCGACATCCCCGCCGCGGTCTTCCTCGGCCTCCATCTCCTGATAACCGACCCGTCCACGTCGCCGCGGACATCACCTGGGAAACTCCTCTTCGGAGCTTCGTACGGAGCGGGTGTATTCGGCCTCTACATGGTCCTGGGAGCCGCCGGAGCACCGACGTTCTACGACAAGCTTCTGGCCGTCCCGCTTCTGAACCTGAGCGTTCGCGGGATCGACAGTTTGGTTGACCTCGCCCGGGAAAGTCCCGCGCTCGCCCGATGGCCGCTCAAGTGAGCTCCGCTGCGCGCCAACCGGGCGCACATGGTCGCCTGGATCGTGTTCTTCGGAGCGATGACCGCGATGGGAAAGACCGACGGAAAGCACACCGGTGACAGTCTGCCGTTCTGGGAGCAGGCGTGTGCGGAAGGCCGCTCCAATGCTTGCACCCGGTTGATCCAGCTGGAGACCACGTATTGCGGCGACAACTCGGCATGGGCGTGCAACGAGCTCGGCATACACTTCACTCAGGGGGAAATCGTGGCCTCCAATTCCGAGTTAGCCCGCGGCTACCTCGCGCGAGCCTGCGAACTCCGGATGCAGGCCGCGTGCGTCAACCTGCTAGACCCGGGCGGCTTCAACCGCACCGACCCCCGGCTGCTCGATCTCAGATTGCTGCTGCGAGAGGCAGGCCAGAACCTGATGAAGATGTCGGAGCCGGAGTTGTACGCCCGTGCGTGCGATCACGACTGGGCTTTCGCGTGCGGTCGATGAAAGGCGCGGTTCCGCTCGCCTTCTTAGCGATCGTCGCCTCGGTGTGGATCGCCCTGAGATTCTCGCAGAGGCCGCCTGCGCAGGCCGCGAGCGACACACCGCCCCCTGCTGCTCTCGACGAAGTAGCCGGATTTCGAGCGGACGCCTGGTTTCTCCCCGACGAGGAGCTGCTCGGCTTCGTGGAGATTCCGGCCGGCGTGTTTCTGATGGGTAGTGACCCGGGCGTCGATCCGCGCGCTTTCGCCATCGAGCGGTGGTCCAGCGCGCGCGCTCAGGGGACGGTGGACCTCCCCGCCTTCTACATGGCGCGGTACGAGGTCACGGTCGCTCAGCTCCGTGCGTTCATCGAGGCCACGGCGTACACGATTGACCCGCAGGCGCTTCGGGCGCCTCCCGATCATCCTGCGAAGTCCGTCTCCTGGCCCGATGCGCTCGCCTACACCCGCTGGCTCGAAGCAACGCTCCGAGCATCGTCAGCAACGCCGCCACGACTCGCGGCGCTGCTCCGCGACGGGTGGCGGATCACCTTGCCGACGGAAGCCGAGTGGGAGAAGGCCGCGCGGGGCGCCGACGGCCGAGTGTATCCGTGGGGGAACGAGCCCAGGCGGGACCGCGCCAACTACGGCCGACGAAGCACTACGCCGGTGGGCAGCTACGAATGTCCGGAGTGCGCCTTCGATCTCTCCGACATGGCCGGCAACGTCTGGGAGTGGACCCGAAGTCCCTATCAGCCCTACCCCTACGACGTGACGGACGACGATAACGGCCTTGAGGCGGAGGCGCTGTGGGTGATGCGCGGCGGCTCGTTCGGGGACCCCGAGGGCTTCGTCCGCGCTGCCAACCGCGGGCGTGCCGACCCAGGGGCTCGACGGCCGTTCATCGGGTTTCGCGTATCGATGTCTCGGTAGCCGGTCTGTGACTACGAGAAGCTGTGGCGTCCGTGCCTAGGCCGCTGGTTGCACCTCGGTGGCCCTAGCCTTCGCCGCCCACGCGTCGGACGCCCCCGCGTCCGACTTCGCCGCGACGATGATGCTCCCGGACGCGAGATGGTGGTCGAGCGGACCCGACCGCCATCCCAGGCGAGGAAGCCGGCATTCGTAGAGCACGGTGGCCACGGTGCACAGGATCGCTCCCAGCGCGACGCCCTCGAAAGTGATGACGCCAGCAGTCGGCAGCGGGACGATAGGCATGCCTCCCGTCGGCAACGGGTATGCCTGAGATGTGAGACTCACCAGCAGAAACGCGACCGTCGCTCCCACCAGTCCCCCGACGACCGCCATGAGCGGGACCCGCGAGCGGACCTCGAGCCCCACAGGACACACTTCGTGAACGAGCGGGATCGAGCTGCGCACCTCGATCTCGCTGGCGGCGACGCCGGCCTCGGCGAGCTGTTCGAGCGCGTCCTGCGCGTCGGAGGCGGAATCGAACGCCGCGTGAAGCCAACTCATCTAGACCTCCTCCCCTGCAGGCTGCGGGCTCGCCGGAAGGGGGTTCGCGATGTGATCGCCTTCCCTGACCTCCCAGATGGATACGATGGGTGCGAGCTGAACGAACAAGAAGTAGAGCATCGCGAACATGCCGAAGGAGCCGACCAGGACACCCAACTCCACCCAGCTCGGCGAATAGGTACCCACCATGAAGTCCATGCGGGGCAGACGAAGGGTTCCGACGACGATGAGGAAGCGCTCGATCCACATGCCAACCAGAACGCCCAGGCCGACGATCGCGGTCGCCCACGGCTTTCTTCCCCAGCGGAACGAGAGCACTCCTAGCGGCACGACGACGTTGACAAACACCATCCCCCAGAAGATCGGCGCGTACTCGCCCGATACTCGCTCCCAGAAGACGGCCATCTCGGACGGCTCGTGTCCGTACCAAACCGTTATGTGCTCCGCGGCGGTGAAGTAGGTCCAGATGACCGTGAACGCGACAAAAAGCAAACCGAGATTGTTGAAGACCTTGTCGGTCAGGTATTCCTCGAGCCTCAGGCCACGCCGTAGCAAGTACATCGCGACCATCAGCACCGCGATCCCGGAATAGATGGCGCCGGCCACGAAGTAGGGACCGAAGATGGTGCTGTGCCACATGGGCGCGAGCGTCATGGAGAAGTCCCACGACACCACCGTGTGAACAGAAACGGCGACCGGGATGATGATGATCGCCATCGCCTTGATACCAGCCTCCAGCGAGTGCCACTGCTGGGTCGTCCCTCGCCACCCAAGCGCCATGAGGGTATAGAGGCGGGCCTTTAGGCTCGCCGGCGTCTCGGCCAGAGCTCGATCGCGCAGGATCGCCATGTCCGGCAGCAGGGGCAGAAACAGGTAGAGCACGCTCCCGGTCAGGTACGTGCCGATCGCCATCATGTCCCAGACCAGTGGTGAGCGGAAATTGGGCCACAGGCCACGCGAATTGGGGAATGGAATCATGAACCAGAAGAGCCAAGGGCGGCCCAGATGGATCAGCGGGAAGAGACCACCGATCGACAGCGCGAAGACGGTGATGGCCTCGGCGCAGCGCGTCACGGGCCGCCGCCACTCGGCGGAGGTGACGCGCAGGATGGCCGAAATCAGCGTCCCGGCGTGGCTGATGCCGATCCAGAAGACGAAGTTGGTGATGTAGAAGCCCCAGAACACGGGACGGTTGATGCCCGCGACCCCGATGTCGTTCTTGATCTGGTAGCCCCAGGAGAAGAAGAGCAGGCCCGTGATCGCTCCGGTCACGAGACTGCCCGCGATCAGTCCAGGTCGAATGCCGCTGAGCGGCCGTAAGAGAGCCTCTTCCTTGGACGTGTCGGCCAGTCTCCCCACGCTACTCCCCACCTCTCAAGTAGAAGACCGAGGGGCGAGTGCCCAGGTCCTCCAGTAGCTGTGAGGAGCGCTCGCTCCTCGCGAGTCGCACGACCTCGCTTGCCGGATCCTCCAGATTGCCGAAGACGATTGCGCGCGCCGGGCAAGATTGCGAGCACGCCGTCTGGATCTCGCCGTCCCCAACCTCCCGCTCGTCGTCCTTCGCGAGGGACTGTGCGTCCTGAATGCGCTGCACGCAGAAGGTGCACTTCTCCATCACCCCGGTGGGGCGCACGCTGACATCGGGATTCAGCTGCCGTTCGAGCGGTTCCGGCCACTCCCCGGCGTGCCAATTGAAGACGCGCACCGTGTAGGGGCAGTTGTTGGCACAGTACCTAGTACCGATGCAGCGGGCGTACACCATCGCGTTGAGCCCCTCGGGCGTGCGATAGGTCGCGTAAACTGGACAGACCGGTTCGCAGGGCGCCGCCGCGCAGTGCTGGCAGAGCACAGGAGTGAAACGAACCTTCACGTCCGGGAAGGTGCCCTCGTAGTGTCGCTCGATGCGCAGCCAGTGCATCGCGCGACCCTTACGGGCTTCGTCCTCGCCCACGGTCTGGATGTTGTTCTCCGCGTGACATGCCACGACACACGCGCCGCAGCCCGTGCATCGGTCGGTGTCGAACACCATGCCCCAGCGAGTCATCCGACGTCCTCCCCGCCCGTATCCTGCGGCGCCCAGCCCACCGGGATCCTCTCACCTTCACTCTGGTCGGTGTAGCTGCGACCGGATCGCACGAGCTCACCGGGGCCGAGCCGCTCGATGCGGACCCGCGTCGCCGCCCACGCCGGTGCCGAAGTGTCCTCGACCTGGAGCCGTCCCACCAAGTCCAGCGGGTTGGCCCCACGGCCTTGGGCGTATCGACCGTACTCGCGATGCCCCTGCCCTAGCGGCATGCCGATCACCCCTGGCCGGACCGCGGGGTCAACGACGGCTTGCGCCTCGAGAGACCCCGTGGGCGAGTCGATACGGAGATGGTCTCCGTCGCGCACCCCGAGCTGTTCCGCATCCGCTGGGGACAGCTCAGCCCAGCTGTTCCACATGACGGTGGACATCGGATCGGGGAGCTCCTGGAGCCACGGCCGGTTCGCTCCTCGCCCTGCGGCGGTCTTCAACGACTCGAAGGGAAGCAGCAAATAGGGGTACTCGGCGGCGGCGCCCTCGAAGCGGCTCAGTGATGGCTCCGGAGCTGTATCGGTGGGGCCCGGAGGCGCGACCTGTGGTCCTCCGTCGCCGAAGATGCCCCCGCGCGCCAAGGCCTCGGAGTAGTAGTCGGATGCGTCTGCGCCGGCCGCGCCGGGCAGACGATCGAGATCTTCCTCGATCCGTGTACGCACGAGATTCTCGAAGCTCGACCACGGGAAGCTGCTGGCGACCGGCTCGCCCAGCGCGGTGGCGAGGGCAAGAATCACGTCGGCTGGATGGTTCCCGCTGCCGAGGGGATCGATCACGGCTCGACTCAGGCCGAGCACTGGTAAGCCCACCGAGGCCGCCGGCTCCACCGCATTGAAGCGCTCCAGCTCGCTGTTCAACGGCAGAACCAGGTCGGCGTGGAGCGTCGTGTCGTCGCGGAAGCTGCTCAGGGCGATGATGGTTTCGACGTCGGCCAGAGCCTCGTCCAGTCCCCAGCTCGCCGGAAGCGCGTGCAGAGGATCGGCGTCGACTACGAACAAGAGCTGCACGGGCGCGCCCGACTCGCCGCGGAGTCGTGCCGTGAGCTCCGCCACCGATGTCGGTATCGACTCCGACAAAGCGATGCCCCTCGCCAGTTCCAGGTGTACCGGCGCGAAGACGCCTCCGGGCCGACCCAGATTGTCGAGTAGGACGTTGAGCCCGAGCGCCGCCACCACGTTGGAGAGCCCGTTGCTGTGGGCGGCCGCCGAACCGCCGGCCACGACCACGCGGTTCTCTGCCGCGCCCAGCTCCCGAGTGATGCGTTGGATCTTCTCCGCGCTTACGTCGCAAAGCTCGGCGGCTTCGTCGAGATTGGGCGGGTCATCCGGGAAGAGGCGGCCGTACCGGCCCCGCGCCGCGCTGCCAACCAGGCCTTCGGACAACAGGACGCCGGCCATTGCTCGCGCCAGGACCCCCTCGGTGCCTGGGCGCACCGCGAGCCACTCGTCGGCGTTCGCAGCGGTCAGCGACATGCGAGCCTCCGCCTGGACGAGCTTACCCCTGCGGCCCAAACGGCCCCGCCGCATCTCGGCGAACGCCCGGGTGTAGTGGACCGGACTGCGCCAGCGGTCGAGTATGGGTGAGCCGATGGACAGGACGTAGTCCGAGCGCCCCACGTCGAAATAGGGGATGTCGTCGACGCCCAAGCTGATGTGCGCTGCCCGCCGCTCCACCTCGAGCTCGGGAGCTTCGAGAAAAGCCGGTGGAGGTGAACCCAGCGTGGCAGCAAAACGACCCAACACGGCACCTGTAAGACCTGAACGATCGGCACCCACAAAGGCGATTCTGTCCGCGGGCGTACCTGCTATCGCGTCTACGGCCTCGGCCAGTCCCTCTTCCCACGAGAGGCCTTCGAAGCTCCCCTGCCGGCGATCCCCGACGCGTCGCTGAGGGTCCAAGATACGATCGGGGTTATAAAGCTCTTGCAGGAGGGAATGCCCCAGGGCGCACACACCTCCCCGGTTCACCGGATGATCGGGGTTGCCTTCGATCTTTTTGGCATTTCCACCCACGACCCGGACGTGGATCCCGCACCCGGCCGCGCACTGCTGGCAAACGGAGACGCGCCACACGCTTTCGCCCTGGAGCACACCGGGACGCCTGGGCACTTGCGCGATGAACTGCTCGTCTTGACCCCGGCAGGCTTGGAGCAGTGATACTCCGGCTCCCAGAGCCGATGCCTTCAGAAAATCCCGTCTGCGCAACCTTCCCCCTAGTGATCCTCGGTGATACTCGACTCGGTGCTGGCGATACTCGGGCCTTGGTCGCCCGCTGCGATTCTCAGTGGTGGCAGGTGAGGCAATCCGTGCTTGCGTCGTTCTCCTTGTGGCATGACAGGCACCAGCCCATGTCCGCCGTGTTGATCACCCGCTGGGCCACCGCCATCTGGCTGACGTCGCCGTGACACGTAGCGCAGTCGATCTCGGCTCGAATGTGCGGCTTGTGCTTGAAATGCATCATGGCGGACGCTGGCATCACGTTCACTTTGCGCCACAGCAGCGGCTCACCGGTCTCGAGGTGCTCCATGAACTTCAGGACTTCTGGATCGTCCGGTATGGCGCGGCGGCGGTGGCAGACGGCACAGGACGAAATCGCGGGCAGCCCGGCTTGCGCCTGGGTCTCAACGCCCTGATGGCAACGCGTGCAGCCGATGTCGTTCTCAGCGTGCGTCCGATGATTGAACGCGATCGGTTGCTCGGGCGGTGGCGGCGGCGGGTCGGAGCAGCCGGCCAGAAACCCCATCGCAACGGCGAGCCCGAGGCAGCAGAGTCGAGAACGCATCCGGGCGGAGTTGATTCTACAGCCTGACGGATGTGAGGAACGCGCCCCGACCTGACACGACCGCTCCGTACAAGTTGCCTGCGGCGTCCACAGTCACTCCCTCCGGATTCGAGCAATCAGGATAAGCGGCGACTGTTCCGTCGATCAAGAACGTGGCGATGCCACTCGGCCTGCTGAACTCTTTCAGCTCTTGGATGACCGTCACGACGCTCCTCACCTGATTACAGAGTTTCCTCTGCTCTTGACCAGAATGGGGTAGACTATGGGGCAGATTAGATGCCGTGGGAAGGCCGGGCAAGGAAGCGCCCTGCCGGGGAGATGCCCAAATGCTTAACAACCGCCCCGCCATTCGACGCATCGAGGTTCATGCTGTACGGCAGCATCGGCTTGGACGAGCGACCCCATCCGAGGCGGTCCTTCACGACTACTCGGTACCTTGGGTTCCGGGCGCTTCCGGCCTCAATGAGCGCACCTGCTTACCCGCACGCCAGATTTCCTCGTCGGCGAGCTCAGCCAACTCTATCTCCAACCGCTCTCGGTAGTCATCCGCGCTGCACGTCTCGATCACGATCCGGGCCTCGTTCCCCGAGCTGACACTCTCATACAGATCGTCGAAGAGTGGAGCTACGGCGTCTCTGAACCGATGCCGCCAGTCGAGCGCCCCACGCTGGGCTGTCGTCGAGCAATTCGAGTACATCCAGTCCATGCCGTTCTCGGCCACCAGAGGCATGAGGCTCTGAGTGAGCTCCTCCACCGTTTCGTTGAAAGCCTCTGATGGCGAGTGCCCGTTCTTTCGCAAGCAATTGTACTGTGCCTCGAACACACCGGCGATCGCGCCCATCAGGATGCCGCGCTCGCCCGTCAGATCGGAGAGAACCTCCTTACGGAAGTCCGTCTCGAACAAGTATCCGGAGCCGACCCCGATGCCGAGCGAGACGACCCGATCCTTCGCTCGACCCGTCGCGTCCTGGAAGATGGCATAGCTCGAGTTGAGTCCTTTTCCCTGAAGAAAGAAGCGACGCAGCGACGTTCCCGAACCCTTCGGTGCGATCAGGACCACGTCGATGCCCTCGGGGGGGATGACCCCCGTGTCTTCCTTGAAGGTCACGGCGAAGCCGTGGGAAAAGCACAAGCACTTTCCTGGCGTCAGGTGGGGCCGGATGGTACTCCACTGCGCGATCTGACCAGCGTCGGAAAGCAAATACTGAATGATGTCGCCCCTCCCGGCCGCCTCTTCGATCTCGAAGAGGCTCTCCCCATCGACCCAACCGTCTGCGACGGCCTTGTCCCAGCTCCTCGAGCCGCGCCTTTGCCCGACGATCACGTTGAAGCCGTTGTCCATGAGGTTCAGAGACTGTCCGGGTCCCTGAACGCCATACCCGAGAATCGCGATGGTCTCATTCGCCAGGCACTCACGCGCTTTGTCCAAGGGCCACTCGTCTCGAGTGATCACGTTCTCCAACTCGTCGCCAAACTGAATCTGAGCCATGTCTCCTGTGCCTCGGTGTGCTCGCGTCGCCAGACGTGAGCGATGGGTTGATGCGGAAACTAGTCTTGGGCGAGCGCATCGAAAATCGGTGAACCCCGAGCCACTGCAATCGCGCCACTCCGCGCCACGGACTCGATCTCAGCCAAGCGCGCCAGGTCCTTCATGAAGCGGTCGATCTCGGGCCCACTACCGATCAGCTCCAAGGTGCCATGCCCCTCGTCGTAACCAAGGACATGCCCGCCAAATTCCTCCAGCATCGCCGCCAGCCGCGCTCGCGAATTCTCGGGCGCACGCACCTTGAACAGGGCGAGCTCGCGCTCAATATGGTCTACGCCCGTCATGTCTGCGATGCTCACGACGTCTACCAGCTTGCCGAGCTGGTTGGAGATCTGACGGATGGCGTCGTCCGAACCGACCGTGACCAGAGTCAGTCGCGAAACCGCCGCGTCGTCCGTGGGCGCCACGTTCAGGCTGTCGATGTTGAAGCCACGGGACGAGAAGAGGTTGGCGACCCGGGACAGCGCCCCGGCCTGATTTTCGAGTAGAATCGAGATGACGTGTCGCATTTGGGAAGTTGGGCTCGGAAGCGTAGCTATTGCAATGGGCCTGGTCCTCGTGGAGCTTGCACCCCTCATGTCTATCAAGGATCCAACGCAGCCAGACCCGCCACATGCGCTCTCCGGCGAGATAATGAGCGGTGCAGAGATTCTCGTGCAAGTGCTGGCCGACGAGGGTGTCGCGACCGTGTTCGGCTACAGTGGCGGCGCTATTCTGCCCACCTACGACGCCGTCTTCCGGTACAACCAGGAGCACGCCGAAGGCGACGTCGAGCCCATGCGCCTCGTTGTCCCGGCCAACGAGCAGGGTGCCGGCTTCATGGCCGCCGGCTATGCGCGCGCAAGCGGGGGCGTGGGCGTGGTGATCGTGACCTCGGGTCCGGGGGCGACGAACTGTGTCACCCCGGTCCGCGACTGCATGGCGGACTCCATCCCCATCGTGGTCATTTGCGGGCAGGTGCCGACGCAATCCATCGGGACGGACGCCTTCCAGGAAGCGCCAGTCATGGCCATCATGGGCGCCGTCGCGAAACATGTGGTTCTGGTGACGGACGCAGAGCAGCTCGAAGCCACCGTGCGCACGGCCTTCGAGATCGCCCGTACGGGACGTCCGGGCCCGGTGGTGCTGGACGTTCCCAAGGACGTGCAGAACTGGGAGGGCCCCTTTCGCGGTGAGGGCCGACTGGCGATCCCCGGTTACCGGCAGCGACTTGACGCCGTCCAAGCCAACACCATGGACGAGGACCGTTGTGCGGAGTTCTTCGCTATGCTCGCCCAGAGCAAGCGACCGCTGATCTACGCCGGTGGGGGGGTCATCAAGGGCGAGGCGAGTCGGGAACTTCGCGCTCTGGCCGAGACCTTCGAGATCCCCGTCGTGGCCACGCTCATGGGGCTGGGCTGCATAGATACGACCCGGCCGCTCTCCCTCCACATGCTGGGCATGCACGGGACCGCGTATGCCAACTACGCCGTAGACGACTGCGATCTATTGATCGCGATGGGCGCTCGCTTCGACGACCGTGTGGCGGCCGTCCCGACACAATTCGCGGCCAAGGCGCGTCGCATCCTCCACTTCGACATCGATCCCTCGGAGATCAGCAAGGTCAAGAAGGCCGACTGGCACTACGTGGGGCGCTTGCGGGAGGCGCTCGATTCTCTCGTCACCTACGGTGCCCGAACGGGGTTTTCGGGAGACTTCTCCGAGTGGCACGTCGCGATCGCTAACCTCAAGTCCACGTACGCACTGAACTACGACCGCGAGAGCGAACTCGTCCAGCCCCACTACGTGCTCGAGACCATGAACCGCATCACCAAGGGCGAGGCAATCATCTCGACCGGCGTGGGCCAGCATCAGATGTGGGCCGCACAGTACTGCGACTTCCGGGAGCCACGCCTGTGGCTCACCTCGGGCAGCATGGGCACGATGGGCTTCGGTCTGCCGGCAGCAATCGGCGCACAATTCGCCTGCCCGGACAAGCTCGTAATTAACGTGGACGGCGACGGCAGCATGCGCATGAACCTCGGCGATCTGGAGACCGTCACGACCTATGATCTGCCGATCAAGGTCATGGTGCTGAACAACTACGGTGACGGCATGGTCATGCAGTGGCAGAGGCTCTTCTTCAAGGGACGGCTGTCGGGGAGTGACAAGTCCCTGCGCAAGAAGGACTTCGTGAAGACCGCCGAAGCCGACGGGTTCCCCTATGCCAGGCGGTTGGATCGCAAGGAGGATGTGCCCAGACTGCTCGAGGAATTCCTGAACTTTGACGGCCCCGCCTTCTTGGAGGTGATCATCGACCCGGAGGCCGGCGTATACCCCATGGTGGGGCCAGGTCTCTCCTATCGGGACATGATCACCGGCGACTTCATTCCCAACCGGAACGACGCGGAAGAGCCCGAGCAGCCCGACGCCTCAGAGATGTTCTGACGGGTGTGCGGGGCGAGGCAGTGCGCCTCCGGAGGCGGCGCTCTGGACATGGGGCACGACAGCAAGTCCCTCTAGCGCTCCGCCGGGGCTCGTGGGGGCGACCCCTGACCCCGACTCAGGACACCGACCAGCTTCTGCAGGTGAGCGACTGCGTCCCGAAGAGACGCGCAGCGAGGGAGGCTCATGATGCCAGCCGCACCGAGCTGCCAAGGGGTCGCTAGGAGAAACTTCTCGAGGGCCGCGGCGTTGCTCCCGGTCGATTCGTCAGGCGTTGACGGGGCCGAGAAAACCACTCCCAGAACCTCGACGCCAGCCGAAGTCGCCACGGCGATGCTGAGAAGCACGGAGTTCAATACTCCGAGCTGGTCTGAGGCGACGATCAATACCGGCGCAGACAGCTCGATCGCCAGATCGCGTGAAGTCTTGCTCCAAGTCAGCGGCGACAGGAGTCCGCCCGCACCCTCTATCAGCACGACGTCCGTGGATGAGGACTCGATACACTTCAGCCAATTCGACCACTCGAGGATCCTTCCCTCCTCATCGGCCGCAACCGGTGGTGCAACTGGTCTCGACAGGATCGTCAACGCTTCCAGCGGCTCAACCTGATGAGTTGCAGCAGCGATCACGAAGCCGTCCCGCAAATCTGGCGGAACCGTGTCTGCCCCTGACTCCACGGGCTTGATCGCGGTCACCGTAATGAGCCTCTCGGACAACGCCAGCCCGAGAGCGGCCGTGACGAATGTCTTGCCGACTCCAGTACCCGAGCCCGAGACCACGAGTCTCAACCGAACTCGACCTCCAGGCCGTGTGCTAGTGCCGCAACGATCTGAGTGATCTCGGGAAGCGTTACGGAGAGCGGTGGCATGAGCACAACCACATCACCGAGAGGTCTCAGGAACACGCCCTTATCCCGAGCATGCCGACACACTCGAAATCCGCGGCGTTCCGCGACCGGGAAGGGGGATCGGGTTTCATGATCTTCTACGAGCTCGACGCCCACAGCTAATCCATACTGCCTGATATCTCCAACGTGGCTCTGCGGCCGAAGTGACTCCAACTCCTCGCCGAGATGGGCAATCTTGGCTGGGAGACCTTCCAGGATGTCGTCGTTCTCGAAGATATCCAAGGTCGCGAGCGCTGCGACACAACCCAGTGCATTCCCTGTGTAGGTATGTCCGTGAAAAAAGGTGCGGCCGTCCTCCGGCGCCCCGAGAAACGCGCTGAAGATCGCTTCCGTGGTGAGGGTCGCCGCAAGCGGCAGGTAGCCACCCGTCAGCGCTTTCGCGATACAGAGAAGGTCTGGTGTCACACCTTCCCTCTCTGAGGCGAAGAGGCGGCCGGAACGCCCCATGCCCATCGCGACCTCATCGAAGACCAAGAGTACGTCGTGCTCCTTGGTCAACTGACGTACTCGCCGCAGGTAGCCCTCAGGGTAAGGGATCATGCCTCCCGCACCCTGCATGCCCGGCTCCAAGATCACCGCGATCAGGCGGTCCGAATTCTCCAAGAAGATTCTCTCGAATTCAGCCAGATGATCCGTGTCGGGATCACGGTAGACGTAGGGTGAAGGCGCGCGCAGGACATCGAAGAGCAGCGGGCGAAACCTGGCGTGGAACAGATCGATGCCCCCGACGGACACCGCACCGACGGTGTCCCCGTTATAGCCGTTTCCAAGCGCCATGAAGCGATCGCGACCGGTCCGACCACTTTGTTGGCAGAACTGATACGCCATCTTGATGGCGATTTCGGTGGCGGTCGATCCATTGTCCGAAAGGAAAACCCGCGTCAGGCCGGCGGGTGCAAGGTCGACCAGGCGCTTTGCCAGAACTACTCCGGGACCGGAAGCGTTCCCCAGGAAGGTGGCGTGGGCTATCCGGTCCAATTGGTCCCGTATCGCTTGGTCGATCTCATGCCGCCGATGGCCGAACGGGCTGCACCAAATCGAAGCCACGGCGTCCAGATACCGGTTGCCGTCCACGTCGATCAGATAGTGCCCGTCCCCTTCGACCACCATGAGAGGTTGGTCCTGTCGATACGTCGAGTGTTGCGTGAAAGGGTGCCAGACGTGCGCGTCATCCCACGCGATCAGCGTGTCCTTGTCGGGGAGCTCCATCGTTCCTAGGCGAGGTCGGAGTTTGAGGGGCCACTGCGGGCTCGAAGCCCGCCTCGACAATCATCCGCAAATCCACAGATGACTTGGCGCCTGGTGTGGTCAAATAGCCCTCGGTGAACATCGAATTCGCGGCAAACAGCGCGAGCGGCTGCATGGACCGAAGCGTAGCCTCACGTCCACCAGCGATCCTGAGGTCAACCTTCGGAAGCACGAACCGAAACATGGACAAGGCGCGCAAGCACGCCACGGGGCTCATGCGTGGCTGCGCGCCGAGGGGAGTTCCGGGCCTCGGATCAAGGAAGTTGACAGGAACGGACTCGACCTCGAGCTCTCTAAGAAGAAGCGCCAGATCGACCCAATCCTCCACGTCCTCACCCATACCGAGGATCCCGCCGCAGCATGCCTCCAAGCCAGCCGCTCTGGATAGCTTCACGGTACTGACCCTGTCTTGGATCGAATGGGTCGTAACGATCTCGGGAAAGTGGCGCGGTGAGGTCTCTAGATTGTGGTTGTACCGATCGACCCCAGCCCGCTTCAGCTCACCGGCCTGTCCATCGGCGAGCAGCCCCAAGGACGCACAGAGTCTGAGACCAGGCATCTCACCCTTGATCTGGCGGGACGCCTCACAGATGGTCTGAAGCTCCCTGGCAGACGGTCCTCGTGTGCTGGTCACCATGCAATAGGTCACGGCTCCGGAAGCTAGGGCGGTGCGTGCGCCCGCAAGAAGATCTTCGACCGTCTTGATCGGGTATCGCTCTGCATCACCCCCGTACCGCGTGGATTGACTGCAAAATTTGCAATCCTCCGGGCAGAGGCCGCTCTTCGCGTTCTGAAGAATGTGCAGGTTCACCGTTCGGCCATGAAATCGGCGCCGTATCTTGAACGCGGCACTCAAGAGCGTGAGGATCTCCACATCCGGGCTGGATGCGAGATCCATCGCCTGTTCTCGACTTAGCGCGGAGCCCGAGATGACCTCTTCGGCCATCCCATCGTAGTCCATCGAGTTCATCGAGCTTCTTTTTTTCTCGGGGTGGGAGATACTCGTGGTAGGATTCCGGACAAGGCCAGGAGAAGACCCTCTAGATCAGCGTCCGTATGAACTGCGCTCACGGTGATTCTCAATCTCGCTGTGTCCCGGGGGACTGTCGGTGGCCGAATCGCACCCACCAGGTATCCGGCGGCCAGGAGTTCATTCGCTATCGCGCTCGTCCGCTTCGAGTCCCCGATGCCGAGCGGCAAGATATGTCCGGGTATGTCCGTAGAAAGTGGTACCCCAATCCCTCGGAGCCCTTCACGGAGATACTTGACGTTGGCCCACAACGCATCGCGACGCCACTCTTCACGTCTGGCAACCTCGAGCGCAGCAGTCACACCGGCTGCCAAGGCCGGAGGCGTGCCCGTCGTGAATATGAACGACCGCGCGCGGTTGAGCAGGAAGCGCCTAAGATCCTCGCTGCCCGCGACGAACGCTCCAGAGACGCCAAGCGCTTTGCCCAAGGTGCCAATGGTAACATGCACCATTCCGTGCACGCCGCAATGATCAGCTGAGCCTGACCCGTCTCGGCCCAGCACCGCGGTACCGTGAGCGTCGTCGAGATAGCTCAGCGCCTCGTGGCGATCGCAAAGCGAGACGAGCTCCCGCAATGGAAAGACATCCCCGTCCATCGAGTATACGCCCTCCACCACCACGAGTCGCCCGTCGTATTTTCCCTGGTCTTCGATGAGCAGACGCTCCAGCGTCACCAGATCGCCGTGGGGAAAGACGCGAGTCTCGGCGCGAGACAGCCGACACCCGTCGATGATCGACGCGTGATTGAGGGCGTCTGAGTAGATGACGTCGTGCGGCCCCGCGAGGGCCGGCAAGGCCCCCACATTCGCGGCATATCCCGAGCTGAACAGGAGGGCCGCCTCAACTCCCTTCAAGGCGGCAAGTTCCCGCTCAACCGCCTCATGAAGCACGTGGTTCCCGGATATGGACCGCGAAGCCGCCGCTCCGACACCGCCGCACTCGAGTGAGTCTACGACCGCGGCGGTGACGTCCGGATGGCTGGCGAGACCAAGGTAATCGTTCGACGAGAAGTCGACGACGCGTTGACCACCCAGCAGAATCCTCGCCCCTTCCCGCCCCTCCATCACTCTCAGAGTGCGAAGGAGATCTGCATGCTCTAGGTGGCCCAGTGTTTGTTCGATGCCCTCCCGATTGAGCCTGGTTCTCACCATTCCATAGCAGCCCTGGTTCGGTGGTCACGATCTACCCGTAGGGGCCTACTCCACTCCCCACCCTGGGGTCCGGACGACGAGATGCACGACGGGCTGCGCAGGGCCCTGGCCGCGCCCCCCTACTCCATCGCCACCGTGGGCCGTCAACGATCGCTCGTAGCACCGACCTTGGCTTGATAGAGCTTGCGCACCCTGCATCAATCGGTCACGATCGGGACCGTAGCAGTGAAGATCCAGATCCTTGGGACGGGTCAAAAAGTGGGTCGAACCCGGATGGCAAGACGACTATGACAAACGACAAGTGCTCGCCGTCCCCATTCCTCTGGCTTACGATGGCGCTCGGCGTGTTGGTCGCCGCGCCGTTCACGGTAGCGGCTCAGGGACCGGGGACTGAGAACGGTCAGTGGACGTTCCTCGGCGGGGACGCGTGGCACACGCGATACACGCCGGCGACAGAAATCACCGCGGCCAACTTCGAGAACCTCGAAGTCGTGTGGCAATGGCAGGCGGCCAGTTTCGGTCCGAGCACGCCTAAAGCCACGGGGACCTACGTCGATGGCAAGTTCATTACGGTCACCGGTGAGCGCCGGCACGTGGTAGCTCTCGATCCGTCCACGGGGGAGCTCCTGTGGAGCTTCACCGAGCCTGATACCGAGCGCTACCAATACTCGATGCGCAAGGGCTACGGCAAGGGGATTACCTACGGCGAAATCGACGGGAGAGGTGTCGTGTACATCACGACCCCTGGTTTCTTCCTGCATGCTCTGGACGCCGAAACCGGAAGGCCGATCGAGGGCTGGGGTGAGGCGGTTCCCATCGAGGGATTCCCCTCCACCGGCACCGTTGATCTCGTCGCGGATCTGATCGAAGACTGGGGCCCGTGGGAGAACCTGAAGCAGACGTATGACCCTTACCAGGGGATTCCCCTGGAGATCGGCTACATCACCGCCTCGTCACCGCCCATCGTCGTCAATGACGTCGTGGTTGTCGGGAACTCCGCCGAGCAGGGTTACAATCAGACGCGCAAAGAGATGGTCCCGGGCGACATCATGGCGTACGACGCTCGCACGGGAGCCTTCAAGTGGAAGTTCCACGTGATACCGCGTCCGGGCGAATTCGGGCATGATACTTGGGAGGACGATGCTTGGGAGTGGACGGGTGATGTCTCTTCGTGGGCGCCGATGTCGGCCGATCCGGAGCTGGGCCTCGTCTACATTCCGACCAACGGCGCGACCATCGATTTTTACGGGGGTTTCCATCCGGGTGACAACCTCTACGCCACGAGTATCATCGCTCTGGACGTAGAGACCGGCGAACGAGCGTGGCACTACCAGCTGGTCCATCACGACATCTGGAATTACGACACTCCCACGGCTCCGATCCTGATGGACGTCACCGTCGATGGCGAACAGGTCCCAGGAGTCTTCCAGGTGACCAAGCAGGCCTTCCTCTACGCGCTCAACCGCGTGACGGGCCAGCCGATCTGGCCCATCGAGGAGCACGCCGTACCGCAGTCGAGGGTGCCTGGCGAGCAGCTGTCCGCCACGCAGCCCTTCCCGAGCACGCCGGCGCCGTTCGACCTCCAGGGACGCACGGAAGACCACCTCATCGACTATTCCCCCGAGATCCTCCGACGCGCTAAGGAAGTGGCACGGAACGGCAACCTGTTCGCACCGCTGTTCAATCCGCCGACGCATGTGGGGGACCCGGCCGGGCCCGCCCATGTCTGCCCCGGCGGTAACGGCGGCGCGAACATCACCGGGCCGCCAGTAGCGGATCCTGTGGAGGGCGTGATCTTCGTCACGTCGATCAGTGGGTGCGCACGCTATTACCTGGCTCCCGGCGTCGAGTCCCCGTTGGACAGGGACCGGCAGACAGGGACCACCCGGTCCGAATGGTCTCGGGCCGTCGGTGGCGGTCGAGGCGGCGGCGCGGCAGCGTCTACCATCGACGGCCTCTCGATCTGGAAGGGGCCCGTCGGCAGGATCACCGCCATCGACCTGAACACGGGTGAGCACCTCTGGATGATCCCGAACGGCGATGCGCCGGACGACGAGCAGGAGTTCATCCGGAACCATGCCCTGCTTCGGGGCATCAGCGGGGTTCCGGTGAACCAAGGCCGGGAAAGAGCCTCTGCGATGTTGGCGACTCCTACGCTGCTGTTGGCCTCAGGCCAGACGAGTAACGGCGCACCTCACCTATTCGCGATCGACAAGGCCACCGGCGAGCGGGTTGGCGCGGTGGAGCTGCCGGGCGGAACAATGTACGGCATGTCGAGTTGGGTGCATGAGGGTAAGCAGCACGTCATCATCCAACTGGCGGACGGTATAGCAGCGCTGGCTTTGAAATGAGGACACGCTCCGGTGAGCACTGACCAACCTCCGCGTCGGGAGGGTCCCGCTCCGCTCAGGGCGCGCTAGGAGGCTCCATCAGAGAACCGGACGCGCGGCGTCCATGTAGACCCCGAAGCTGTCCGGGCGCAGGCGCGGCATCCCCGAGGTCCGCCACGGAAATCCGCTCCTGAAGCGTCTCTAGCTGGCGAAGCACCAGATCGACCCGCCCCTCTTCCATCGCGACGGAATTGGGAGTCACCGTCCAGAAGCTCCCCACCGCGGTCGGCCAGTCGTTCAGAATCTCGCGGGCGAGTAGAGAATCCGTCGCCCCCAGGTGGCACTCGATCAACGCCTTCAGCAGTTGGATCTCTCCAGCCTCGCTGGTCCGTTCCAAGATCACGGACTCTCGGTTCACGCGGGTCAGCAAGTCGCCGCGCGGGTCCCGCACGAAGGCCAGGCCGCCGGACATACCGGCGCCGAAGTTACGGCCGGCCTCACCCAGGACGACCACCACCCCCTCCGTCATGTATTCGCACCCATGCTCACCGACGCCTTCCACCACCGCGACGCCGCCCGAGTTGCGTACGGCGAAGCGCTCGCCGGCGCGACCCGCGATGAAGAGGCTTCCACCCGTCGCGCCATAGAGGACCGTGTTGCCGACGAGCGTGGCATCGGCCCCTTGCAACTCCGCTCTGGCCGGCAGCCCGATGGCGATCTCGCCCCCGCTCATCCCCTTTGCGACGTAGTCGTTGGCCTCGCCCACCAGGCGGAGACGCACACCGTTCACGAGCCAGGCGCCGAACGACTGTCCGGCGGAACCGCTGAAGTTCAGATCGATCGTACCCGCCGCCAGACCCGCGTCGCCGTGGACGCCGGCGATGCGCACCGAGACGCGCCCGCCCACTGTACGGTCCGTGTTCTCGATCCCGTACGATCCCCGGAAGGGCGTGCCGTCCTCGAGCGCGCTTCCGAGCTGCTCGATGATGTGGTCGTCCAGCGGAGCACCGGGGCGATCGTTGCGATCCTGAACACAATGCAGAGGCGCTCCCGCCGCCGGAGCTAGGAGCTTCGAGAGGTCGATAGCTCTCCACCGGTGGTCCTCTTCTGCGGGAATCTGTCGGAGGAGGTCCGCGTGACCCATGAGGTCCTCCAGCCGCTCGTAGCCCAACTCGGCCAGGATATCGCGCACCTCCTCAGCGACATGAGTGAGAAAGTTGACGAGCATTTCGGGCGTGCCGAAGTACTTCTTGCGGAGCTCCTCAGCCTGCGTGGCGATCCCCACCGGGCAGGTGTTGATATGGCACTGTCGCGCCATCTTGCACCCGATGGCCATCAACGCAGTCGTGCCAAAGCCAAATACATCCGCGCCCAGGAGGGCGGCCATGACGACGTCGCGCCCGGTGTGGAATCCACCGTCGACGGCTAAGGTCACGCGCCCCCGGAGTCCATTCATGACCAAGGTCTGCTGCGTTTCCGCCAGGCCGAGCTCCCAGGGGTTCCCCGCGTACTTGACCGACGACAGTGGCGAGGCGCCCGTACCACCGTCCGCGCCACTGATCTGGATCGTGTCTGCGTAGGCTTTGGCTACGCCCGCGGCGATGGTCCCGACACCCTCTGACGCGACCAACTTCACGCCGACCTTCGCCTTTGGGTTGGCGGTCTTGAGGTCGTAGATCAGCTGAGCCAAATCCTCGATCGAGTAGATGTCGTGGTGCGGAGGCGGAGAGATCAAAGGCGTTCCCGGGAGCACGTGCCGGAGGCTCGCGATGTACGGGGTCACCTTGTGGCCCGGGAGCTGTCCGCCTTCCCCCGGCTTGGAGCCCTGCGCCATCTTGATATCGAGCTGGCGTGCCCCGGCCAAATACGCCGGAGTCACTCCGAAACGACCCGAGGCGACCTGCTTGATGTGCGAGTTCGCATCGCGCCTATCGCCATCAGGCGCATAGCGGCGGGGGTCCTCACCTCCCTCGCCGGTGTTGGCGAGCCCTCCGATCCGGTTCATGGCGCGAGCCACGTCCTCGTGGGCCTCACGACTCAGCGCACCCAGCGACATCGCGCCCGTCTGGAATCGGCTAAGCACCTGATCTACCGACTCCACTCGCTCTATATCTATCGGCTTGCGGTCCGTCTTGAACTCAAGGAGGTCGCGCAAGGCCGCTGGCGGGCGGGAGTGAACGAGCTCGGAGTACACGCGGTACTCCTCCCGGCCACCCCCCTGGACGACCGCGTGCAACGCCCTCCAGACCGGCGGCTCGTTGGCGTGATAGTCGCTGTCGCGGCGGTACTTGTACCAGCCCCCGCGCTCCAGGGCCTCCCCAGAGAACGCCCGCTGATGGCGCTCGCGCACGTCCTCGGCGATCTCGCGAAATCCGATGCCGCCAATACGGGACGTGGTGCCCGGGAAGGAGCGCTGGATCACCTCGTCGCCGAGCCCCAGCGCCTCGAAGATCTGAGCTCCATGGTACGACGACACGGCGGCGATACCCATCTTGGACATCACCTTGAGGATGCCGGCCTCGGCGGCCAGGAGGTAGACCCGTACGGCCTCCTCAGGGTCGCTCTCCCCGAGCTTTCCTGCGTCGGCTAGAGCCCCCACCGTCTCCAGGGCGAGATACGGGTAGATCGCCGAAGCTCCGAAGCCGATTAGTGCGGCCAGGTGGTGCACGTCGCGCGCGTCGCCCACCTCGGCCAGAATGCTGGCGCGCATGCGCCGGCCGGTCCGGATCAGGTGGTGGTGCACGCTGGCAACCGCGAGCAACATCGGGATTGGCGCTCGCTGCTCATCCACCAGACGATCGCTGATGACGAGCGCGCTGTGCCCCTCGTCCACAGCCGATGCCGCAGCCTGGCACAGTTCGTCTAGCGCGTGCGTGAGTCCGTCACAACCGTCCGTTACCGGGAAGCTGGCCGACAAGTCGGCGAAGCTGAGCCGCTCGGGGGGGGTGCGCCGCAAAGACGCCCACTCCGCGGCGGAGAGTACAGGGCTTCTAAGGTGCAGCAGCCGAGCCGCCTCCGGCCTCTCCTCGAGGATCGAATGACGCACGCCGAGATAAGTGTAGAGCGACATGACGATCCGCTCTCGGATCGAGTCGATCGGTGGGTTTGTCACCTGCGCAAAACGCTGCCGGAAATAGGTGTAGAGCGACCGCCGCTTGTCGTTGAGGGCCGAAGGCGGGGTATCGTCACCCATAGAGCCGACGGGCTCCTTGCCGTCTCGCGCCATCGGCGTGAGTACGTCCCTGACCTCTTCCCGCGTATACCCGTGCAGCACCTGCATTTTCGGAATGTCGGATGTCACGACGACGCGGGCTCGGCCCTCGCGGTCAACCGGCGCGTGATCTAGGTGCTGGAGGTTGCCCTGGACCCAGCGACCATAGGGCCGGGCCATTGAGAGCCTCAGCTTGATGTCGTCGTTGCGCAGGAACCGACGCTCCGCCGTATCCACGGCGATCATCTCTCCGGGCCCCACGCGTCCGGATTCGACGATCTCCTTGAGCGGCAGTCCGAGAAGCCCCACCTCCGAGCTCATCACTACGAGGCCGTCCGACGTGACTTGGTAACGTGCGGGACGCAGACCATTGCGATCCATCGCGGCGGCCGCGACCACTCCGTCCGTGAACGCGGTCGCCGCGGGGCCGTCCCACGGCTCCATGAGGCAAGCGTGATATTCGTAAAACGCACGCAACTGGGGATCCATGTCGGGCATGTTTTCCCACGCCTCGGGAACCAGCATCGCCATCGCATGCAGCACATCCCGCCCCGACGTGGTGAGCAGTTCCAGAGCTTCGTCCAAGGAGGCGGTGTCGGAGCCGATCGGCTCGATTACTGGAATCAGGTCCTGCAGCTTCTCTCCCCAGACGGGGGACGCGAGCTCAGGCTCTCGCGCGGACATCCAGTTGCGATTCCCGACAAGCGTATTGATCTCACCGTTGTGCGCGATGAATCGGAACGGCTGAGCGAGCTTCCAATTCGGTAGCGTGTTGGTGGCAAAGCGCTGGTGAAAGAGCGCCAGAGTGGACTGGGTGCGCCCGTCCGCGAGGTCCGGGAAGAAACTCCGGAGCTGGGGCGCGACCATCAGGCCCTTATAGACGACCGTCCGGGCCGACATCGATACGATGTACGCGTCGACTTCATGCTCGCGATACGCGGCTTCGGCCCGCCTGCGCGCAAGGTAGAGTACCCGTTCGAACTCGATGCTCGACAGATCCGGCGCCTTCGCGAGCAGGAGTTGCTCGATTCCAGGAAGCGACTCCAGTGCCACACCGCCGAGCATCGAAGGGTCTACAGGCACGGTCCGCCATCCCAGCACGTCGAGGCCGCTGCGCTGCGCCGCTGCTTCCAGGAGCTTCCGGGCTCGGGGACGGGCGCTGGTCTCATTGGGAAGGAAGACCATCGCCACGCCGAGGCGGTCGAGCTCGTCAGGCCCGAGACCCCAATGCGCGGCGTCCTCCGCCAGCAGCGCGTGGGGAACTTGGATGGTGAGGCCGGCGCCATCACCGGATGCCGCGTCCGCCGAAACGGCACCCCGATGCGTGAGGCCGACGAGCGCCCGCACTGCCAACTCGACTACCCGGTGACTCGCCTCGCCGTCGATGCTGGCGACGAACCCCGTGCCGCAGCCGTCGTGCTCGAAGGCCGGGTTATAGAGTGGTGGCAGATCGCCGTGGCGCGTCACCCTTCCCACCCGGTCGGGGCGGATCGGTAGAACACCCGGGCCCGCAGGCCGGAATCATGGATCATATTTACTCTATAATTGGGCGAAAAAGGACCGGCCCCCAGGCGGAAGCGAGCCGGTTGGGGAGCCGAGTTGGATCTCGGTCAGTGCATGCGTTCGCGCCTACATCGGCGTACGCCCCCGACGGCTCCCCTCGCGGGAAAGCCGCAGTTCGTATACCAAGTGGTTGGGCGCAAGACGCTCATCGACTCCTATATTTCGTGTCCTGACGCCCAGGGAACACCAGGTGCAACGCAGCCATTCCTCAAAAGCGGCCTGCACCGGATTTCGGCGGCGGCCATGCCTGAGGAGGCGGGTAGCTGCTCAGCACACTAGAGGAGCCTAGGCTACAGGACCCCTTTACGCAAGGCATTCTGGCAGCCTATGCGCCAATACTCTCCTCCGCCCTCCGCGACTCAGCGATTGCCGCGATAACTTCTGACGACGGGGAGCCGCCGAGGGGTGGCCATGCACGGCAGGAAGACAGGGGGGCGCAGCCGATTTGCCCGATCGCGTCCCGCGGCGTAGCCTACCGCTTGGTTCCGTCACAATATTGCCCATTGCTGTACGGGAGATGGATGATGCCCAAGCGCAAACTGACCATCGCTCTAGCACTCGCGGTCGCGATTACGGCCCTCGCTTGCGCCGCAGACGCGCTCGACGACATGGCCATGGACCAGGGCGGGATGGCCCCGACGTTCGAGGTCGATCCGTTCTGGCCGAAACCACTACCCAACCACTGGATCATGGGTGCGACGATCGGCACCGACGTCGATTCCCGTGACCACGTCTGGCTCGTGCACCGGAACACTCCCGACCAGTTCGCGGCCGGGACAGAGCTCGGCCTAGCACAGGACCCGGTGCTGAGCGAGTGCTGCGCGCCCGCGCCTCCCGTGCTCGAGTTCGACCCGGACGGCAATCTGGTTGGCTCGTGGGGAGGTCCGACAGATACGGGTGAGTGGGAGTGGCCGGCATCCAACCACGGCGTCACCGTGGACCACAACGACAACGTTTGGATCGGTGGCAACGGCGGAGCGGACTCGCACATACTGAAGTTCACCCGTGATGGCCAGTTCCTAGCGCAGTACGGTCGCTCTGGCGCGCGCACTGGTGATGGCGGTGGTGGCTTCGTGGCCGACAGCGACGACCCAACGAACTTCGGCCGGGTGGCCAAGATCTTCGTCGACGCCGTGGACAACGAGGCATACATCTCCGACGGGTACCTCAATCGGCGTGTGGCGGTTCTAGACGCCAGCACTGGGGCGCTCAAGCGCTACTGGGGCGCCTACGGCGATCCTCCCGACGCGAGCGAGAATCCGGGCCGCTACGAGCCGGGCGAGACCCCGCCACAGGAGTTCCGCACGCCGGTGCACTGTGCGGAGCTCTCGAACGATCGGCTCCTGTACGTGTGTGATCGCCCGTCGAACCGGATCTCCGTATTCCAGACCGATGGCACCTTCGTGAAAGAAGTCATCATCGAGCCCGCGACCCTGTCGCAGGGGTCGACGTGGGATATCGACTTCTCCCACGACGAAGAGCAGCGGTTCTTGTACCTGGCCGATGGCCAGAACATGAAGGTGTACGTCATCGAGCGAGGGTCGCTCGAGATCCTGTACAGCTTCGGCGACGGCGGTCGGCAGCCCGGGCTGTTCTTCGCGGTACACTCCCTCTCCGTGGACTCCCAGGGCAATATCTATACGACGGAAACGTACGAGGGTAAGCGCATCCAGAAGTTCAAGTACATGGGGATGGGTTCGGTCGCGGGTAACATGGGCCCGGCATGGCCAGCCGACCGGCGGCGAGGGAGCTGACGCGAGCCGAAACCTCCACCGACGACTCGTGCCGCCGTACGAACAGGTACGTGCGGATGACCCTCAGTAAGGAAAGTGAGCGACCGGACCGCTTCTGACGTGTCCGGCCTGCTCGATCGCGAGGCGGCGCCGCGGGGCTTGGCTCGCGATCCGACTTGCGCGACCGGCGCCAGTCCCGGATAATGCCCCGCCTCCCGCAGGCGGAAGTTTCCGCGTCGCGCCCGAAGGTCCACGGGGCTCGACGACGGTGGACCACAGCAAGGACGGAGAAATAGATGAGCGCGATTCTGCTCATGGCCACGGGGCTCGCGACGTTCACGCTAGGCTACCTCTTTTACTCGCGCTTCATATCTGCGCGAGTCTTCCAGTTGAGTGCGGACTTCCAGACGCCGGCTCACGCCCTAGAGGACGGTGTAGACTTCGTGCCCACCAACCGGTGGGTGCTGTGGGGACACCACTTCACCTCCGTCGCCGGCGCCGCGCCCATCGTAGGCCCCGCCATCGCGGTGATATGGGGTTGGCTGCCCGCATTCCTATGGGTCACCCTGGGCACGGTATTCTTCGCTGGAATCCACGATGCGGGAGCCCTGTGGGCCAGCGTCCGCAACGAGGGCAAATCCATCGGGGCTCTGACCGAGTCTGTGGTCGGGGATAGGGCCCGCGCGCTCTTCATGATCGTCATCTTCTTGCTGCTCCTGATGGTGAACGCCGTATTCGCCATCATCATCGCCGGGCTCTTCGTGGGCTTCCCGAGCAGCGTAATCCCGGCCTGGTTCGTGATCGGAGTCGCGATCTGCATCGGCTACCTGCTCTACCGCAAGGGCGTCCCGCTCCTGTGGCCCTCCATCATTGGTGTCTCGCTCCTGTACGGGGCCATGTTCCTGGGCGTCGCGGTGCCGCTGAGCCTTCCGGAGACCATGTTCGGCCTGGGAGCGGCAGGCATGTGGGTGATCCTGCTGTTCGCTTACGCCGCCGTTGCTTCGCTGCTCCCGGTCTGGCTACTCCTTCAGCCTCGCGACTACATCAACGGACTCCAACTCTTCATCGGGCTCGGCGTCTTCTTCCTCGCGGTCCTGTTCGCGAACCCCACCGTGGTCGCGCCGGCCTTCAACTCATCACTCCCGGGCGACGTGCCTCCGATGATCCCGCTGCTCTTCGTGACCATCGCGTGCGGCGCCATCTCCGGCTTCCATGGGCTGGTCTCGTCGGGGACCACTTCGAAGCAGATCAACAACGAACAAGACGTACGTTTCGTAGGCTTCCTGGGTACGGTCGGCGAGGGCGCTCTGGCGCTAGCCGCGATCATCGCCTGCACCGCAGGCTTCGCTACGCAGGTGGACTGGCAGACCTACTACACTTCGTTCG
Organism: Longimicrobiales bacterium; assembly: GCA_965226625.1. GTDB lineage: Bacteria > Gemmatimonadota > Gemmatimonadetes > Longimicrobiales > Gaopeijiaceae > UBA1138. Next base: position 940,857 of record CBDDDK010000002.1, on the reverse strand, counting down.
CCTCGGGCGGACTGCCGGCGTTCGTGCAAGGCGGCGGGAGCATCCTCGCCGGTGGGCTGGGGCTTCCGGTTGCGTTCGGCGAGACGCTGTTGGCCGTGATGGCGATCCTCTTCGCGGCCACGACCATGGACACCGGTGTGCGGCTGCAGCGCATGATCGTCCAGGAGTGGGGGACGATCTACGATATCGCGCCGCTCACGAGGAAAGGGCTGTCCACCGGCTTGGCGGTCGGCTCCTGCCTGGTCCTGGCCTTCGGAGCGGGGGGCGGAGCTGGCACAGGCGGCCTCGTCATCTGGCCATTGTTCGGCACCACCAATCAGCTCCTGGCTGGACTCACGCTGCTCGTACTGAGCGTCTTCCTTCTCAAGAAGGGCCGGCCTACGCTCTATACACTTACGCCGATGGTCTTCATCCTAGGCATGACGGTGTTCGCGCTGCTCTGGCAGCTCCGGGATTTCTGGGGGCAAGGCAGCTACTTCCTCGTCGCCCTCGATGTCGTGATCCTCGCAGCCACGATCTGGGTGGCGCTGGAGTCTCTTGCCGCGCTGGTGAGGGCACGTGGCGCCCCAGTGGAGGAGGCAGCATAGGCTTCTGCAGACGCCCTGACGAGCGCCGGGTGAAACCCGGCACGCTCGTGCGGTATTGACGAGTCATGCAAGAGACGGAAGCGAGCGCCCGGCCGAGCGTCATTCTGATCCGGGAATGGGAAATGCAAATGTCCTCCTCCGGGTGCTGTGGCCGGTTGGAAGGGGACTTCCTCGTGCAACGGGGAGAACGGTGCTTTCCCGAGCGGCGCGTAGTGATGGAGTCCATGGGCCCTCTGTACCGAGACCTGCGCTCGCGCTACGGTACCGCGCTTGAGATCAACGTGGTGGATCCGCGGAACCTTATCTCCCTCATCGCCCTGCTTGTGCGCGACGCTCGCGCCCACCGAGTCGGCATCATGGACGCCCTTGGGACCCTGCTCCGCATCAAGGTGAATACCGTCATCGTGAATGGGCGCCTCCTGGCAAGGGGGCGGTGGCCCGAGCCCACTGACGTGTATGCCGTGCTGGGGGACCCGCCAGCCGGTCGGGAGGAGGTCACGGGTGGGGTTGCGTGATCGCCTGGCGCGGGCTGGAGAGCTCGTGCGAGAGTTCTACGAGGTGCGCCACCGCGGATCACTCGCGCGGGAGCGCCGAGAAGAGGACGACCTCTTCATGCTCCTGGTCTTCTCGGAGATGATGGGAATCGCGAACCCGTCGAGCTACTACACGCTGGAGCTGCTGCCCCTCTTGTACGAGGGGTTTCATGAGTGGCACATCCGCATGGGCATGAGTCACTCGCCCCTCGAGCACCTTCGCTGCTGCTAGAGAGCTGTCTAGGATGCAGTACATCGGGACGCCCACCAGGCCATGACCCCTCTTGATCTGGCAGGTCGCTCGATCCTCTTCGTGGGCGGCAAGGGCGGCGTGGGAAAGAGCACCACGGCAGGGGCGCTCGCCGTTGGCATGGCCGAGGCGGGAGAGCGCGTCCTCCTGGTCTCCACTGACCCCGCCCACTCTCTGGGTGACCTGTTCGGGACGTCTGTAGGCAACCGAGAGCGCGAGATCCTTCCCGGGCTCGACGCCCTGGAGATCGATCCGGGAGCGGAGGTGGAGAGCTACCTCGCTCGCGTGAAGGCGACAATGAGGCAGTACGCGAAACCTGTCATGTACTCCGAGATCGAGCGTCAGATCGAGCTTACCCGCCATTCTCCCGGCGCGGAGGAAGCCGCGCTGATGGACCGGGTTACGACACTGATGGACGAGGGGCCGAAGCGCCACGATCGCGTCATCTTCGACACGGCACCGACGGGCCATACGCTTCGTCTGCTCGCGCTCCCGGAGATCATGGCTGCGTGGGTCGAGGGGCTTCTCCGGAGCCGCGACCGGTCCGATTCTCTGGGCAAGGCGGTGGACCGGCTCCAGCGTCGCAAGGCATCCACCGGCCACGACATGTCCTGGTTCGACGACGTAGAAGAGGCCCCCGGGGACGAGCGTACTCGGAAGATCCGCGAGGTGCTAGTGGAGCGCCGGCGCCGGTTCTCCCGAGCCAGACGGCTACTGCTGGACCCCGAGGTGACGGCCTTTGTGCTCGTCCTCATCCCAGAGAAGCTTCCCATTCTCGAGAGCGAGAAGACGCTCAAGGACCTCCGCAACCACAAGGTCCCGGTGGTCGGAGTGGTCGTGAACCGGGTATTGCCCGATGTACCCCTGGGTGACTTCCTAGAGAGCCGGCGGGCGCAGGAAGCGGCGTACCTGGAGCGCGTGGACAGAAGTTTCGCCAAGCTCCCCCGCGTGAGGGTGCCGCTGCTGTCCCGCGATGTCGTGGGAATGCAGGCGATCCGGGAGGTGGGGGCGTATCTCATCTCCCCGTCGAGCCCTTAGATACTACGTGGTCTCGGCGGTGAAGCCGGGACGGGGGACGGCCAAACGCTGTCGATCCACAACGAAACCGTTCTGAACGGTGTCGAGTTCACTCAGCACGTTCTGACTCTTCTGCACACTTGGGGCCGACAGCATGAAGGGAATGGCTATGATGGCTCGCCTTGGACCCTCGCAGGTCTGGATTGCCGTCTTCGCGCTGGTCACTGCCTCCGCCATGCTCGAGCGCCCACAAGGGCTCGCTGCCCAGGCGGGAGGTGCCAAGGGGAGCAACCGGGTCGGGGCTGAAGGTCCCCTTCCGCCCACGCCACCCGACGTCATCACCCGCGACGACCGCGGCGGCGCCACCGTCCGGGCGGTCCGGTTGAGGCGACCGATCCAGCTCGACGGCAGACTGGACGAGACCTTCTACGAGGTGACCCCCTCTTTCTCGGGTTTCATACAGAGCTTACCCGATGAGGGTGCAGCCGCTACCGAGCGGACGGAGGTTTGGCTCACCTTCGATGACACGGACATCTATGTGTCCGCGCGCATGTGGGACTCCGCTCCTGAGAGCGAATGGGTGGCGAACGAGCTGCGGCGGGACACCGGTCAGCTCCGGCAGAACGACACCTTCGGGGTCATGTTCGACACGTTCTACGATCGCCGAAACGGGGTGATGTTCTACACGAACCCGCTCGGCGCCCTCGCCGACTTCGCGATCACGAACGAAGGCAACGCGAACAGCGACTGGAACCCGGTCTGGGACGTTAGAACGGGTCGCTTTGACGGCGGTTGGACGGTCGAGATGCAGATCCCCTTCAAGTCGCTCCGGTACCAAGGGGGCTCCGAGCAGGTCTGGGGCGTCCAGATGAGACGCGCCATCCGTCGGAAGAACGAGTGGAGCCATCTCACGCTGATTCCCAGGTCGGCAGCTCCAGCGGGGCCGGCATTCGCGATGCGCGTGTCGAGGTCCGCTACGCTGGTCGGGCTCGAGGCACCACTGTCGAGCAGGGTGGTAGAGTTCAAGCCGTATGGCATTTCTGGGCTCGCGACCGACCTGACCACCGATCCCGAATCCCGGAACGACCTCAGCGCCGACGCGGGATTGGACCTATTCTCCAAGCTGGAGAACCGGGGGCTCGTGATCAAGGTGAACCGGCTCCTCCGGATGTGATCCCATGAACGTCGAGGAAGCCGTATGGCGCCGGGGATTCCACGAACCCGTTAGTTCCCCGTCGAAGACAGGTCGACCCAGCTGCGGAGCTCCAACGGGCGCGGCCTGTTCAGCGAGTTGCTATCGAGGATCGCCCGGGTGATCGCACAGGTCGAGTTCTGAATCACGGAGCCACCGGTCAGGGTCTGGGCGTTGAGGCTTGCGTTGCCGGCGAGCACACCGCCGAACACGCGGTTCCCGTTTCCCTGTGTCTCGAAGGTGCCCTGTACGATGATGACTCCGTGGAAGACGAAGCCACCCCGCAGCTCGAGATCACCATCGACGAGCAACACGCCTTGTCCGACCCCTCCGGACTGCAGGCGGGCATCGCCGTTCACATGGATAACCGGGAAGTAACCGCCGCAGGGGGCCGTCGGATTCAGGGGGTCACCCCAATTCGTCAGCACGCTGGTCGAGCACACGCCGTTCACGACCTCCGGGCCAGTGCCGGTGATCGTGCCGCTGGGGAGGGTCAGATCGGCCATTTCGAGCAGGTCGTCCCAGCTCATCTCTCCGAACTGCGTGAACGTGCTGTCCGTCATCGTGGTGTCCTCCTCCACAGCGGGGTTACCCGTGAGCTCTGACGAGCCCGATGTCGTCACGTTCCCTGCGTCGTCTACGAGCACGCCGGTCTTGTCCTGGACCGGGAAGGAGCATAAACCGCCCCATCCGGCGGGGTCCACGTCCGCACCGTGGACTTCGGCGGTGCCTCCGAATGAGGTAATTCCTCGTGTGGTCAACGCCGCCGGGGGATCGATATCAGCGGTGAACAGCCGAACTAGCAATCCCGCGCGCCTGCTGGCACCGGAAAGAACCTCCCCCCCTTTCGTCACCGTGCTGGTGGCCTCCAAGAGGTAGATCCGCGATCCGACACGAGTGATCGCGGTCGCCACGACACCTGTCTCCAGCGTGTCGGTGAGCGTGGTATCGCTCCACAGCGGAAGGCTGGAGAATGCCTCCCAGTCCCATGCGATCATCGTGTTCGAGAGGCCGCGCTCAGCCAGATAGAAGGCCTGGATCCCATTGCTGTTCGCGATCCCCACACGGAGCTCTTGGCGCCCGAGGAAGGTAGCGCCCGCGATGATCACAGCCGCGAGCAGCATGCCGAAGATGGCCAGTGGAAGCGCGAACCCGCGCTCATCCTGTGCGTTCATGTCTATCCCTCCGACCGGTCGGACCGGTCAGTTTCTGGCGTATATCCGGGTCACGATGGTGTCCGCAATCAGCTCCCCATTCGGCCCCGCGGCCCCCGGCGCCGATCTGAGCGTGATTCGGAACTGTGCCACGTCGGCCGGGATCGTGGTGGTCACACCCAACGAGTCCAGATATTCGATGCGCAGCCCGTCTTCGCCGGGCGGCCTGAGCGGGCCCACGAGAGGCTCGGCCTCTCCGAACGGATCGCTCCGCGCCAGATACCAGTTCCCGTCCACGAACGCGAGGGAGTAGCTGTAGTACTGGTACACTCTCACTGGCGCGCCCAGGAGCACGGAGTCGGCGGCCAAGGCGGCCTTCATGCCTTGCAACGTGATCTTATGGGCCTCGTTGCCGCCGCATGTGGCGGTGGTATCGACCGCGCTCACCCGGGCCGCGTGCCACACGTCGTCCGCAGTCCTGGCCGGATCGTTGTCCGCGAGCACGAAGACCGAGTCGCCAATGGCGATCCAACGGCCGTATCGCATCACATCCATCTTGGCCGACTTGACCGCACCGCAGACGATCTCGAAGGCCGATGAGCTACGCACGGTCATGGAGTCGGCGGCCATGCTTATGAGGTCACCGCCCCGCGGGCTCAGCTCGCGGAGCTCGGCAAACAGGATCTGGGAACCGCCCCGGATCGTCTGCTGCGAGCGCACCTTCGAGTTCACGACGGTATACGCCCGCAGATTGGTGGTCAGGGTAGTGTGCACCGCCGTCAGCACGAGCAATCCCAGTACCACGACGACGGTCAGCTCGACCAGACTGAACCCACGCCGTTTCTCCGCGTTCATCGTCGCACCAGTCGGTACTCGACGGTATCCGCTGCCTGCGCCGCGATCGTCACGGGGCCACCGTTGTTCACTAGCCCGGGCCCGGTCGTAACCACACGAAGCCCCTTCTCACGAGAGTTCTCCCGCCACGTCTCCCACTCTACCGTGTAAGCGCCGGTCGAGTCGCTGGCGGTCTGGTAGGTATCGAACGCCTCGGCGCGGACGCGCTCGATGACCGACTGCGTCACCGCGGTCCGGTCCGTGTCCATTTCGGCGATTTGCACCTGGCGGACCACATTTAGGGTGGTAGCGGCCACGCCGAGCACACCGTAGGTCAGGATCGTCATCGACATCACGACCTCGATGAGCGTGAACCCGCCGGAGTGGCCGTCAGCGGATTTAATGCGCGCGCTCATGTTCCCACCATCACTTGGCCGAGCGGGCGGAATGTGAGCTCCTTGCTCTCGCCACCCCGAGCAAATGTGATGCTGACTGAAGAGTCGAAAGAATTACACCCGGTGTCGGCGATTCCGTTGGGTGCCATGCACAGTAGGAGCCTTTCGTCGCCGACGACGTCGGTGCCGCGGGAGGTGGCGAAGTCCACGCGCTCGACGACCAACGCTCCGTCCACGACCCAAGCGCTGTCGCCGGCGGGATCGACGATCAGCCGTGTGACGGTCCCATGCTCGATGGCACGCGCTCGGGCTCGAGCGTGCAGCGCCAGCAACGCTCTACGTGAGGAGTCCACGGACATCTTGTCCAGGACTCTCCCTCCCGACCTGAAGCCGGCGCCGATCAGGACGCTGGCGATGAGGCACACGAGGGTCGTTTCGACCATCGAGAATCCACCGGTTCCCCGAATCATAGTGCCACCGCTCCTCTCGCCGGTTCGAGGACTCGAACCGGCGGACGTGAGTCCATGTGCACGGCCAGACTGCGGCCGTCGTCACGTCCCTGGGGGCGGTAAGAACCGAAATCCCGGTGCTGAGCGCCTGGGTAGGGCCTCTATGCTGAGGCCCCCCTTACGCACCAGCCCCGAGATGGGGGTCGGTCGGTGGGGGGTCATAATCCACGCGACGCCTGTCACAGTTGCGGGAACCGTGCCAAAGACGAGAATCGCCCTTTACCAGGCATTTTGGGAACGGAAGCGTCCCGAGACCGACACATCTTTGCCGATGGGGAAACTTATTGCCGGGTGGGAAGCAGCACCCAGCGAGTTCATCCCGGACGAGGACCGGGCTGCGGCTGCTTCTAGCTCGGGAGCCAGGCCAAGCTAACCTGGGCCAGATAGTTCGACCGGTCCTGATCTGTGAAATTGAAGCGCGTGACACGCTCGTACCCGAGTCGGACGGACGTGCGCAGGTCCGAGCCGACGTGCTCGCGAGTCCAGTCGACGATGGCCCTGAGGCGGATCTCGTCGGGGTTGTCGGCCGTTCGTCGCCGGGGGATCTCGCCTTTTGGCATGGCCCAATCATCCCCGCTGTATCGCTCCCACGCGCCGGCAACGCTCACGACATCGAACCGATCTCGCCAATCCAAGCCACCCTGCCACGATGTAGCGAGAGGACCGATCGCATACCCGATCAGACGTCCACCGACCGTGAGACCGTCGCCGAGCTGGTGATGAGTATGCGCGCGCATGCCCGCCTTGTGACCCTCGAGCCAAAGGTCGAGATGTCCCTCGCGACCCCGCCCCACGACCTTCACTCCGAGGGTCCAGGCGGCGTCGCCCCAGAAGGACTGAGCGTGAGCGATTACTGTCGCGTCCAAATCCGTCGAGAGTCCCTCGAGGTAGAACTCCAAACCTTTGCCAGGCAACGTGACGCGTACGTCGCCCATAACGACCTTGTCCGAAATCTCGTTACCCAGTGGCTTGATGAGAAAGATGTCGCTGAGTCGGTCCTTCACTGTTGCAGGGGGGGCACCTTCGCCTCCCTGGTTGTTCAGCAGGGTCAGGCCTATTTCCACGGACCGGCTGGGGCGTAGGCTCGCCTCGAAGACGATCAGTTTGCCGTGCCGTATCAGACGGTCGCCGCCTAGGTCTGCGATCCAAGCGGCTCCAGTGAACGACCCTAGGGCTCCAAGAACCCAAGGAAGTCGTGCCGCGCGGTCGTGAGACACCCGCACCATGTCGAGTCCGCGAGCGTTGTGTGAGAGCAAGGGTCCGGCCAACCGGCCGTGACCGCTGGCGACATGGTTCCGACCCACCTCTAAAGCTATCCCAGCGAATACACCACGGACGTAGGCGTCCAGAAGCGTCGCACCTTCATCGCTGGACGTCCCGGTAGGGCGAGAATACCACACGCGAGGTCGGACCTGGACTGCCACTCGTGGAATGAGCTGAATATCGGCAGTCGCCTCACCTGCCCCCGTCCATCCGTCGGCGAGGAGCCGTCCCTGATTGCGCTCCAGCAGCGGGTTCACGTCGCCATCGATGAGGCCCTCGACGTAGCTCACCCGGATTAGTCGGGCCGGGCTGCCTGCCGACGTCAGATCGAACGCCGCGGACCTTGCCGAGAAACCGGCGTCGGCGCGGCCGCACACATCGTCCGACGTTTCGCACAATAGGGATATTGAGGTGCCCCCAGTTGCGGTACCACTTCCTATGTTAGACCCCGAGCCATCGGTGGTCCCTGGAGTTGGGGCATCCTGAGGAACCAGGGCGATGGTTTTATCGTCTCTGGGGCGGGGGGTAGTCCGCCGTGGGCACGATGGGGTCGGACGGTATTGTACAGCCGCCTCCACTGCTCGACGAGTACCGTTGCCTCGGGCAGTGTGTAGAAGATCTCTCCGTTCAAGAACTCGTCTCTCAGTTTGCTGTTGAAGCTCTCGTTGTAGCCGTTCTCCCACGGACTGTCCGGCGCGATGTAGAGGGTCTGGACCCGCAGCCTGGCCAGCCATCTCCGCACCAGTTTCGCCGTGAACTCTGGCCCGTTGTCCGAGCGCAGATGCTCGGGCGGACCGTGCCGAGCGAAGAGATCGGTGAGCACCTCGAGAACGTCGTGAGCTCGAGTCTTTCGACCGACCTTGATCGCCAGACACTGCCGCGTGTACTCGTCGAGCACGGTCAGAAGCTTCAGCGCACGGCCGTCATGGGTCCTCGTGCTTACGAAGTCGTAGGACCACACGTGATTCTTGTGCAGTGGCCTGAGCCGGATGCACGAGCCATCGTTGAGCCACAACCGACCCCGTTTCGGTTGCCGTCTGGGCACTTTCAGCCCCTCCTGCCTCCAGATACGCTCCACACGCTTGTGGTTCACCTCCCAGCCCTCGATACGCAGCAGGTTCGTGATCTGGCGATACCCGTACCTGCCGAACCGGCTCGCCAACCGTATCACGTCCGTGCGTAGCGCCTCCTCGTCGCCAGGTAGCTTCTTCACCCGGCGCTGCGTCGAGCGCGGCTGACCCAGTACGTGACACGCGTGACGTTCACTCGCCCCGAGTCGCTGACGTACATGCATCACGCACCTGCGTCGGCGCTCGGGGCTCAGAAGTTTCCCTTGGTCGCTTCCTCCAGGATCAGCTTGTCCACCGTCAGGTTCGCCACCGCTCGCTTTAGCCGTGCGTTCTCCTTCTCCAGCTCCTTGAAGCGTCGAGCTTGATCCACCTTCATCCCCCCGAACTCCTGCCTCCACCGGTAGTACGTCTGCTCGCTGATCCCCAACTCCCGGCTCACCATCGCCACCGTTTTGCCGTTCGCCAGACCCACCTCCGCCTCTCTCAATGCCGTGATGATCTGCTCTGGCGTGTGTCGTCTCCTACTCATTCTGACCTCCTCCCTGATAGCTGCGACCAAAGCCGCATCCTAACATCAACTTTGGTCTCGTTTCAGGGGGTCACGTCACTCTTCATGGGCTGGGGATTTGGCTTATACCAACGGCTCGGGCCGGGGCTGACCATGACGCTCAGCATCCCCCTCTACGCCGCACTCATGGCGCTGAGCGTCTGGTGGATTAGGCGCTTCCGATACGGTCCCGCCGAATGGGTGTGGCGCACACTCACATATGGAACATGGCAGCCCATGCGCGCTGCCCATGACAGAGCGGAGGCCTCACCTTGATCCCGCGGGTAATCCACCAGATCTGGCTCGGCGAGTCGGGCGGCCTCGATCCGCCCCCGAGGTTCCGCGAGGCAGCCGCGACGTGGCGCGACCACCATCCAGACTGGGAGTATCGGCTGTGGGACGCCGCAGACGTCGACCGGCTTTTCGCTTCCCGTCGGCCCGACCTTCACACCCTCTATCGCGCCTATCCACATTGGGTGCAGCGTGCGGATGCGGCTCGCTACCTCATCCTCCACGAGTTCGGCGGCGTGTACGCCGACCTGGACATCCGATGCGCGAGCAGCTTCAGCCGCGTTGCCGACGCCGACCTGGTGCTCGCACCCACGGAACCGCTCGGCCTGTCGAACGACCTCATGGCGGCTACCGCACACCATCCGCTGTTTCGCAGTCTTCTAGATGAGCTTTCGGTTTCATATCGTCGTTGGGGAAGGCCGTGGGTGCCTCGCCACTTCCAAATAATGTGCGGCACCGGCTCCTTGCATCTGTCGCGTGTCTTTGCGAGGCTCGACGGAGGCACGGCTGTGCGCCTTCTTACTTCAGGTGAGTATGGCCACGGCAGCGCCAACGAGGCACTCGTTCACCATATCGAGGGTAATTCGTGGGCGGGGTGGGACACCCACGCCCTCGTCTTCCTTCAGAACCGGTGGCCAAACCTCATGCTGGGCACGCTGATCTTCGTTGCCACGTTGGCCTTTTTCCTCGGGAGATAGCACATCCAGCGTGACGGAGAATCTCGGCGCGTGACCGCCCCCCCATACTCCCCCCGCGAGGAGATCGCCAACACCCTCACGCACGGCGCCGGCATCCTCGCCAGCGCCGCTGGCGCAGCGGTGCTCGTGGTGCTCGCGGCGGGCAACAGCGCGACGGCCGTGGTGGCAGCGTCGGTCTTCGGAGGCTCGCTCATCCTGCTGTACACGGCGTCCACGCTTTACCACGCGACCCGAAGATCGACCACCAAAGTGCGCCTCAAGGTGCTCGACCACTGTGCCATCTACATCCTCATCGCAGGCACTTACACGCCCTTCACGCTGGTGGGCCTCCGAGGCACCTGGGGGTGGAGCTTGTTCGGCGTTATCTGGGGGCTGGCCGCGGCAGGCGTGGTCTTCAAGCTCTTCTGGACCGGGCGCTTCCCGAAGGTCTCGACGGCGCTCTATATCGCGATGGGATGGCTCATCGTCATCGCCGCCGTCCCCACCATCCGGGCACTATCTCCCCTTGCGCTGGCCTGGCTCTTCGCAGGAGGGGTGGCATACACCTCGGGCACGTTCTTCTATCACAACCGCCGCATCCCTTACGCCCACGCCATCTGGCATGTCTTTGTGCTGGCGGGCAGCGTGTCCCACGGCATCGCGGTGGGAGTGCAGATGGTGGGCGCCTGACGAGCGTGCCCGCGAGTCACCGAAATCATGGGGTCGGTGGGCCGGGTCGTCATGAAGTCGTATCCGGGACCGTATTGATGGTCTGCATGTGCCGGTGAATATTACGCCCTATTCCCCAACCGTGCGGCCGGGCCTTGAAGGGCCCGCCGGCCATCGATCATCCTACTTCTCCCGGGATATGTCCGCTGGGAATCTGTTCGATGGCGAGCCTCACTAGGCTCTGGAGGAGGATCAGCAACTTCCTCGGGCGCCAGGCAGCGGATGCCGGGTTACCCCTACCGCTATTGCTCGCGGTGTCGACTGGCCTCCATCTCGTCGTTGCGCTTCTTGCCGTCAACCCATGGCATCCAGACGAGCACTTCCAGATTCTAGAGCCTGCCTGGGCGAGGGCGGGTTTCGCCTCCATGGAGCAACTTCCGTGGGAGTTCCAGGACCGGATCCGTCCAACCCTCCAGCCCACGCTCGCGCTCATCCTGCTGGTGTCCATGCGTGCGATCGGCCTCACCAGCCCGTTCTTGTGGGTCCTCGTGCTGAAGCTGGGGACTCTTGCGCTCTCGATCGCGACTGTCGTGTGGATCGCGAGTGCAGCCTCCCGATCCTTGGACCGGCCGGGGCGTCGTGCCCTGTGGCTCACGAGCCTCTTCCTGTGGTTCCTCCCGCTGTTCCACCACCGTTTCTCGTCCGAAAACCTCGCGGGCATGGCGTTCTTTGCCGCAGTCCCCCTGATCGGGCGGGCAGGGCCGTTTCGAGCGACCTGCTCGGGAGTTCTGCTCGGGCTCGCGTTCGTATTCCGCTTCCAGATGGCGTTCGCTATCGCGGCGCTGCTTGTCTGGTTCGCTGTGCGTGAGGGCGGTGGCTGGAAGCGAACTGGGCAGGTGGTGGCGATTGCGGGCGCGGTCGTCGTGCTCTCGGTAGCCGTGGACTCGTGGTTCTACGGAGAGTGGGTTCTCACGCCCTGGGCCTACTTCCAGGCGAATCTCCTAGAGGGCGTAGCGTCGTCGTTCGGGACCTCTCCGTGGTACTTCTACCCGGTTCAGTTCGTCCTGTGGACGGTACCACCGCTGGGTTTGGCGCTGGCGCTCCTACTTCTGGCCGCGGCCTTCCTGAGACCCGGGAGTCCCTGGGTATGGGGCGTCGTGGCCTTCGTTGTGGGGCATTCAGTCATCGGCCACAAAGAACTCCGGTTCCTGTTCCCACTCCTCTACGCGATCCCGGTTCTGGTTGCCTACTCGGCTTCCGCGCTCGACCGCATCCTCCCGGTGCGTACGTGGAGGCGCGGGATCGTGTGGCCACTGGGTGCACAAAACCTCCTCCTGCTCGCAGTGCTCGCCACCCCCGCGATCCACCGAGACAAGGAGTTCGACTGGCACTATTTCCGTACGCTTTGGGAGGCATCCGACCACGCCGGGGGCGCGCCGGTATACGTACTGCACACGCTCGAGGATCCGTACCAAGTGCGGGAGCTCCGTGCCAACGTCTACCGACACCCATCCATAGACGGCATCCGCCTGGAGGTGGGTGAGCGCCCGGAAGGCCTCGTGCCGCCGGGGGTCCGCTCCGACCGACTTCTGCTCGTCACTCGGGCCGAATCCCCTCCCGCTTTGCAGAGCGTGGCCGGGCTTGCGCTGATCTACGAGTCGGAAGCGGGCTACGTCCGCATGGCCCGCCCACTCGGGCTGCGGAGGACGCGTATCGTAACATGGCTCGAAGTCGTCGACCGGTGGACGGTCTCGCAATGGAAGCGAAGAGTCTACCACGTGCGGCTCGAAGGGGACCCCTTCCGCCCCTATCCATAACAACTATTATGAAGTAGATCTGCCTGCCCACTGAGGACCTGCCAGGGCGAGTTCCCCAGAGCCCGATACCATCGAAGCCGGTCACGAACTGGTACCATTCTCCCGTACTGCGCAGGAGTACGCGAGTAATGCAAGGAGAAATGCATGAGCGATAGTGGTCTCGACTTCACCCTCGCCATCGGGGGAGCCGCCGGCCAGGGGATCGCAACGCCGGGCAACATCCTCGCTCGCATCTTCGCGCGGCGTGGTCTGCATCTGTACGCGTACAACGCCTATCAGTCGATCATCCGGGGAGGGCACATCTTCCTGACGGTGCGTGTCCGCGAAGAGGAGCTACAGACCCACGGCGATGGAATCGACCTACTATTGTGCCTCAACCAAGACACGATGGACCGCCACCTGGGCATCCTCGGTCCGGGAGCCCGCGTGCTCTTCAATGCCGACAAGATCCAGCCTGATGACATGCCGGACGGCGTCATCCTCTGCCCGATGCCCATCAAGGAGTTGACGGAGGGCAGCAAGAACAAGCTCATCCAGAACACCGTCTCTCTCGGCGTCATGATGTCCTTGATCGGCGTAGACTTCTCAGTATTGCAAGAGGCCCTCGAGCTCCTGTTTGGGCGGAAGGGACCCGCCGTGGTGGAGGAGAACGTCGCTATGGCCCAGGTCGGCTATGACCACGGAGCCGCAAAATTCGAGTCCTTCCCCACGCCGTTACCCACCGGGGACAAGCCGCTCGCGATATGGACCGGCAACCAGGCATTGGCCATGGGCGGCGCAGCGGCTGGGGTCAACTTCTACGCCGCGTATCCGATGAGCCCCGCGACGGGAGTCCTTCACTGGATGGCGCAGAACGCGCGCGAATTAGGCATCATGGTGCGTCAGGTAGAGGACGAGATCGGCGTGGCGAACATGGTCATTGGCGCGGGGCATGCAGGCTGCCGTGCCATGTGCGCCACCTCCGGTGGCGGCTTCGCTCTGATGAGCGAAGCGATCGGGGCCGCGGCGATGATGGAGATCCCCGTGGTCTACATCAACGTGATGCGTGCTGGGCCTTCGACGGGCGTCCCCACGAAGACGGAGCAGGGCGACCTCTGGCAGGTTCTGGGGGCCAGCCAGGGCGATTTCGAGCGTTTCATCGTAGCGCCGCTGAACACCCTCGACGCGTACAACACCGTTCCCGAGCTCTTCAACTTGGTGGACCGCGCCCAGTGCCCCGGAATCATCATCTCCGATCTCCTCATCTCCGAGGGGACGTACACCGTGGATCCGACGCTAATCAATCTCCAGCCTGAGATCGATAGAGGAGCCCTTCTCGTCGATCCGGAGCCCAACGGAAACTATCTGCGCTATAAGGACACCGAGAGCGGGATCTCGCCGCGCGCGGTCCCGGGCACCGAGGGATATGTCCACGTCGTGGCGACGGACGAGCACGACGAGGACTCAGTGTTGATCAGCGACGAGTTCACCCACCCGCATAAGCGGCGTCGGATGGTTGAGAAGCGGGCCCGCAAGTTCGTGGGCGTCGCGGCCGATGTGCCTCCGCCGGAACTCGAAGGCCCCAGCGACGCCCAGGTGACGCTGCTCGGCTGGGGTTCCACGTACGGCGTGATCCGGGAAGCGATCGAAATGCTGGCCGAACGCGGCGTCATCGCCAATCAGCTCGCGATCAAGTGGCTCGTCCCGTTCCACAGTGATATCGTCGCCGGAATTCTGTCCGGATCGAACCGGGTCCTCATCGTTGAAAACAGCTACTCGGGTCAGTTCGCGCGTTACCTACGTAGCGAGACGGGCTTCGCCGCACAGGGCCACATCCGCAAGTACGACGGAGAGCCGTTCATGCCGCACCATGTCGTCGAAGGGGTCCTCGAGCTGCTGGTGGGCGACGCCGACTCCGACCTCTACGTACCGTATCAGGAGATCATCGTATGAGCACCGCCGAAAGCACCTTGGGCCTGATCGGCCGCGAGCTTCCCCAGTCCCCGACCTCGGCCAAGGACTTCAAGGGCAGGGTCAACCCCGACTGGTGCGTCGGTTGCGGAGACTTCGGTGTGCTGAACTCGCTTCAGCGTGCTGTCTTCGAGCTGGGGCTCAAGCCGCACGAGATCCTGTGCGTCAGCGGCATCGGCTGCTCGTCCAACCTGCCGGGTTATCTGAACGCGTACGGGATGCACACCCTGCACGGGCGCTCTCTCCCGGTGGCCTCTGGAGCCAAGCTCGGGAACCATGAGCTCACCGTCATCGCCACCGGCGGCGACGGCGACGGCTACGGCATCGGCGGAAACCACCTGATGCACACCGCACGCCGCAACCTCGACCTCACCTACCTGGTGATGAACAACCAGATCTACGGCCTGACCACGGGCCAGGTCTCTCCCACCAGCCGCCCGGACATGAAGACGAAGAGCACGCCGTTCGGGAACCTCGAGTACCCCATCAATCCCATCACGTCCGCGATCATGAACGGTGCGACTTATGTCGCCCGTGGCTACAGCTCCGATGTAAAGCACCTGACGGAGATCATCAAGAACGCCATCCAGCACCGGGGCTTTTCCCTCATCGACGTCTTCAGCCCCTGTGTCACGTTCAACCACGACAACGATGTCGCGTTCTTCAAGCCGCGCATAAAGAAGCTGGAAGACGAAGGGCACGACACCAGCGATTGGAAGGCGGCCTGCGAGAAGGCGATGTTGTGGGGGGACGAGATCTACATCGGGCTTTTCATCGAGAACGACCGGCCCTCCCTCGATTCGCTCGAACCGGTCATCGCCGAAGGGCCTCCGCTCGCCCACCGTGAGCTCGGAATCACCAGCGAACAGGGAGAGAAGCTCGTCGGCCGGATGATGTAGGGGGAGCGGGGATCTTTCGCCGGTTCCGTTGCGGATTCAGGGACGACCACCGAGACTGACTCTAGTAGATCTTCGAGGTGTCGGACCTGGGGGGACATGAGCCAAGCGCCTTTCGGCTTTCAAGCCTTCATTATGGAGCTGAAGCGTCGCCGGGTCGTTCGCGTCGCCCTCCTCTACGCCGCAGTCGCCTACGCGGTGCTGGAGGCAGCCGACCTCATCATCGGCGCGCTGCAGCTTCCGGAGTGGCTGCTGAGCCTCCTCGTGATCACCGCGTTCGTCGGGTTCCCCATCACGGTCGCTCTTTCGTGGCTGTTCGACGTCAGCCCGGAGGGAATCGTTCGGACCCGGTCCCATACGTCGCCCACGGGCCAGCCTGTTACTTGGTTCAGCACAGGGTCGATCGTCGTCCTGATCGGAGCGTCTGTCGCGATCGCCGCGGGATGGTGGTTGACCCAGGCGACCGGAGCTGCCAACGGGGGTTCTGGAGGCGCGGAGGCTATCCGGTCCATTGCGGTTCTGCCCTTCGACAACGTCGGACCAGATCCCGAGGACGATTACTTTGCCGACGGCCTCGCGGATGAGCTGCGCTCACTCCTCTCCCGGATCGGGGGCCTCGACGTCGCGGCGCGGGCGTCGTCGTTCCAGGTCCATAAGCAGACGGCGGAGATCACCGTGGTCGCGAGAGAACTGAGGGTGCGGGCGGTACTCCGGGGCACGGTTGAGAAGCAGTTGGATCGGGTTCGGGTGACGGCGGAGCTGATGTCGGTCGACGACGGTGCGCTGTGGAACTCCGAATACGAGCGGCTCGTCGACGACATTTTCGAGGTCCAGTCCCAGGTGGCCTCGTCGATCATCAGCGCGTTGGAGCTGCGCCTGCCTCAGGGAGAGTTGATGCCGGTCGATGACATCGCAACGACGAACGTGATGGCGTACGACAAGTATCTCTGGGGCCGCTTCAACTTGAACCGGCACACCGCCGCCGGTGTCCGCGACGCGATCGGCAACTTCCAGATGTCTGTCGGCTTCGACTCGGCGTACGTACCGGCTTGGTCAGGGCTAGCAGAGTCCTACGCGCAGGCGCTCGAGCTCTCAGATACGAACCCGGACGAGACGATCGCCGCTGGACTGATAGCTGCCGAAACGGCTCTCAGGTTGGACTCCGCTTCGGCCGCAGCACGCTCGGCGCTGGGGTTCTTCAGATACCAACGATACGAGTGGGAAGAAGCCGCGATCGAGCTCCGCCGAGCTCTGGGCGCCGACCCAACGTCCTCGCTGGCGCGCGCGCGCTATGCCGAGCTCCTGATCGTCACCGACAATGCCGAACAGGCCGTCGCAGAGATCCGGACCGCCCAGCTGAACGACGCTCTCTCTCCGGCCCTGCGGCGAACCGCAGCGCGGGTGCTGGCCGCTTCAGGACGGGTCGAGGAGTCGATCCGAGAGGCGCAGCAGGCGATCCAGCTCGACCCGGACGACCCCCGGACGTGGTCGGACATGGGGTTCCTCTTCATGGCGGCCGGCCGCTTCGGTGATGCGCGCAACGCCTTCCAGCGGCTCGCCGAGCTGACGGCAGCCGACCTCGCTCCCTTCGCGGCGTTCGTGAGTGCTGCCGAGGAGTACACCGGCTCGGGCAGCCCAGGAGCGCTCCCGGATGGGCTCGAGGAGCTGATCGGGACCAACCCGAGTACGTCTGCGATGTATCTCGCGGTAGTCGGACTACAGGAAGAAGCGCTTGTTTCGCTCGGCGCGGCCGTCGAGCGCAGGGCCTTCGGCCTGGCGATGCAGCTCAAGCAGCCGTCGCTGGATGGCTTGCGCGCCGATCCGGGCTTTTCTAGGCTTCTCGCCGAGCTGGGACTGGAGGGATAGCCGGCTAGAGGGGTCCGTCCGCCTGGCTTGTTGGTCATCGTCGAGATCCGACGACGTCCGGATCTCTTCCGCTCGTTGAGGGACCTTACCGACCGCCCCGGGCGTGCGGCGCGCGTCCTCATCCTGGGCAGCGCGTCACCGTCGCTGCTACGGCGGGGATCCAGAGTCTCTGGCCGGACGCATCGCATCCCAAGGTGCCCAAGTGAATGAGGAGCGCCCGGGACACGCTTGGCATAGAGCTGGTGCATATCGTCCAGTCGCGCCGTGACAGCTATCCTCTTCAGGAGGGTTTCTGCGCGGTGTCGATCCACGAGCTCCTCGACGAGGTGCGGCCGCTCCCCCATCGATAGGTTTCCGAGACGTTCCGATCGCGGTGGGGATGCTGATGACCTTCGTCTCGGGTCGAGACCGCGAATGATCGGGATGAGGGCCGTAGGACAGAATCGTCTCGTGGGATCCGCACGCGGGGAGGTCTCCAATGAAGCTCACTTCGGTGGCGACGGGCTTGGTGGTCCTGTCGACGGTTGGGCTCATCGGACTCGGGCTCGGGGCCATGGTCTCCGGTGCATCACGCGGCCCCGAGGTCGATTCGCTCCGCGAGCTCGCCGGACGGCTCGCCGGGTGCGCGACGCGGGGCCCGTGCACGCATGTGGTCTACGTGCGCTCCCCCGGGATGCCGCTCTCCGAGCTGGGCGTGCCCGAGATTGTCGAAGCCACACGGGCACTGGACGTCCCGCTCAGCATCCTGCCCGCCCGCGCTCTGTTCGAGCCGGCGGCCGAGCACAGGCTCGACGCCCTTCGCATGGTCCTGGTCCAGGCAGGAGCCACGGTCCACTTTCCCGCGGTCGTCGTCGTGAACGACGGTACGCCGGTGGGCAACGCCTTCGTCGGGTACAAGCCCTCCGAGGTATACGAGGCGATGCTCGACCGGCGACTCGGGACACTCGAGGAGAGAGCACTCACCACACCCCCCGCGCCCACCGCATCCGCCGTGGGCGACATGCCCATGCGCGACGTGGAGTTGCTCGGCTCGTACCCGCTATCGAGCAGGCCGGGCGCGTTCTTCCGCAGAGCCCCGGGCACTCGCTACATATCCTTCGATTTGGGGGGAGTAGTATATCTCCAGCACCTGGAGTCCAATGAGCGCTTCAGCGCGCCGGGCCAATTGGATTTTGTCCCGTCTCCGGACGGCGCATTTTTCGTCACGCCGGGAGCGCCCTATTCCGGCCTCCAGTTCTACAGCGCGCGTGAGCTCTTCCGGCTCGGCGCCCAGAGCCAGGCTCGCTCCCTCGCGCCACTGGTCGTCGACGAGTCGTTACGCGACCAATATCCGTCCGTAGGCATTCTCGACCGCGAAGCGGACGGGAGCCGCATCCGCTACCGCGTGCTCACCGCCTGGCGAGAAGGAGCGCAGTACCGGGACTACGAGCTCGGCTTCGACGGCGACGGCGCCATCACCGATATTGTAGCCATGGGGAGCAAGACCGCCCCGTGCCGGGACCTGCAGCTCTCACTGCCGATCGTCTCGAAGGACGGTCGCGAGATGTCGGCCCGGGACGAGAAGACCGGCACGACGAAAGTATTTCGGCTAGGCCCGAACGGCGCGTGTCGCGAGGTGTTCGACTCGGGGATGCAGACCACCAAGGCCACCTTCAGCTACGACGGCGCGCTGCTGGCCTTCGGCTCACGTGACGGACAGCGGACCGAACTCGGAGACGCGCGTCCAGCCATATACGTGGTGGACCGGCACACCGGTGAGACGACGCGCATCCCCCAAAGCACATCCAGGAGCCTGACGATCCCCGAGTTCGTGGGGCCCGACAGCCTGCTGTTCCTGGTCGCGGGCCTACGGGGAAACGACCCCAGCGAGTTTCGGCTCGTATGCTGCATACGCTGAAGGACCGGGGACGATGCCGCCGCGGCCAATCTATCTAAGGACTCCGAACTCCTCCTGCCTGTCGCTCTTCCCGCCTAGAACTCGTTCTTGAACTGAATCCCGAACGATTTGCGATTGATGTCGACGGCGGCGGCGGGCGGCGGCGGCGGCAATGTCGCTAGGGAGGTCTCCGAGCCCAAGACGAGTCGTGGCGTAACCGAACTCGAACCAGCCACCGAAAGACTGCGTGACGGCAAACGTCTGCAGGTTCTTGTCATTGAGAGACAGGGCCGTGGTGGAGAATGCCGGCGCCCTTCCGGAATTCACGACCAGCGCGACTGGTGTTATCGCGCCTCCCCCGACGCCCTCTATCGTATGGACCGTGAGCTGGGCGTTGACTGGGGCCGAGATGAGGAACAGCAGAGCCGAGGCTGCTACGGCGATTCGTGTGGACATGGGTCCTACTTATGAGAAGCTGACCGTTACGGGTCACCAGCCTCAACAGCATCGGCGGAGAACGAAAAGCCTTGAGGCCAGAGGCCGATCCGCGTCATGTCCGCACCGCGGTCAACACATGCCGATCCCCATCCAATGCGTCGACGCGTGGTCCGTGAAGCCCGCATCTTTCATCCAGGTGCGGATGGCTCGCTCCGAGCAGGCGTGATGCCACGCTCGTGTTCGCTGGAGGGCCGCGCAACGTTTCACTGGCCGGGAGCCTGTGGGCTGCCCATTCTGCGTTCCGCACCTCGTGGCCTAACCCTCATGATATTGGCCGCCTCAGCTCCCGGAGCCTCGATGGACTGGAACGACATCTGGATCCTGTACCGCCATGAGCTTCGCTCCGCGCTGCGCGAACGGGCCATCGTGGTGAACAGCATCATCATGCCGCTCTTCCTCTATCCGGTCATGCTTTGGGTGATGTTCACCGGGATCGTATTCGTAGCGGGCCTGGCCGAGCGTACGAACTCGCGCCTCGTGATCCTCGACTCACCTTCCGCGCACCCCGCTCTCATGGACACGCTGCAGGCGCGGACGAGCCTCGAGATCCGGGAAGACGTCATCAGCCCCGACTCCGCCGTGGAGCTAATCCGTGTCGGGGAGTTGGACGCGCTGGTCGAGTTCCTGCCGCCGGAGCCCGAGGCCCGAGCCCTGGACGACAACTTCCGGGTCCTGATCCGATACGATCGCGCCGTGGAGCGCAGCCGCCGGGCGAGGGACCGTGTCGAGAGGATCGTGGCCGGCTACCGGCGTCGATGGGTGGAGCGGGAGGCCGCGGCCCTCGACATATCCGATGTGGACCACGAGCAGTTCCGCATCGTTCAGGACAACGTCTCCAGCGGCCGACAGATGGGCGCGCTCATCATGGGCATGGTGATTCCGCTCTTCCTGGTGCTCATGGTGGCTTTGGGCTGCCTGATCCCGTCCATCGACAGCACCGCCGGCGAGCGAGAGCGTTCCACGTGGGAAACGCTCATGACGGTGTCGGCGTCGCGGTTGAGCGTGGTCACCGCCAAGTACTTCTACGTGGCCACCTTGGGCATCCTGGCAGGCGTGCTCAACGTGATCGCGATGTTCGTGTCGCTGGGCGCCATCGTGGGACCGCTACTGGCGGACGCGGGGGCCGAAGCGGACGCATTCCAGTTCAGCCTGCCGCTCCTGGCGCTGCCGGTCATGATCGTGGCGGCCGTCGCGCTGGCCCTTTTCTTCGCGGCAGCGATGATGATCCTTGCCGCCTTCGCCAGGACCTTCAAGGACGGTCAGGCCATGGTCACTCCCGTGTACTGGCTGGCGCTGCTCCCGATCCTGCTCGGGCAGCAAACCGATCAGACGCTCACGCCGGCCATCGCCGCGATTCCGGTGGCCAACGCGGCGAGGATGATCCGGGACGCC
This sequence comes from Longimicrobiales bacterium, assembly GCA_965226625.1. GTDB lineage: Bacteria > Gemmatimonadota > Gemmatimonadetes > Longimicrobiales > Gaopeijiaceae > UBA1138. The sequence goes on along the minus strand of CBDDDK010000002.1, from coordinate 919,574 downwards.
ATCAACGGCGTCTTCATCTGGCCACTCATCGCCGAGACACTGGCGGTGCTTCTGGTGATGGTGGCGGCTTGCTTGCTTCTCGCCCGCGCAGTGCTCCAGTTCGAGGACCTCCTGATCGGGTCCTTCGACGGGAGTTTTTGGCGGTTTGCCAAGGAGCGCCTGATGGTAAAAGAGCGAACCGATGTGGCCGGAGTAGGATCAGGAGGCGACTGACATGGACACTCGATCAGCGTCGGGTCGACAGGACGAGGACACGAGATGATGGAAGGAGCCAGCGTTCGCGTGCAAGCGCTCCACAAGAGCTTCTGGGACGAGTCCCGAGGAGAGGTCCGCGCCGTCGACGGCATCGACTTCCACTGCCGGGATGGTGAGATCTTCGGTCTCCTGGGCGCGAACGGAGCCGGGAAGACGACGACGCTCCGCATGTTGGCGACCATCTTGAAGCCCACGGGGGGGCACGCGTCCATCAACGGCCACGACGTGCTCGCCGAGCCCCAGGCGGTGCGGCAAAGCCTCGGGTTCTATTCGGCGTCGACGGCACTCTATCCGCGTCTGACCGGCCGCGAGACGCTGGAATTCTTCGCTCGCATCAACCGATATTCTGCCGACCAGGTAGGCGGGCGCGTTGAGACGCTCATTGAGCGATTCGGGATCGCGGAATACGCAGACGCCCGGGTGGAGAAGCTGTCCAGCGGCATGAAACAGAAGGTCTCCATCGCTCGAACCATCGTCCACGATCCGCCCGTCCTCATCTTCGACGAGCCCACGGTCGGCCTGGACGTAATGGCGGCACTGGAGATGCAGCACGTGATCCGCGAGCTCCGGGACGAGGGCAAGACCATCATCTTCTCCACCCACATCATGAGCGAGGCGGAGAAGCTGTGTGATCGCATCGCGATCATCCACCAGGGCAGAATCCTGGCTCTGGGAACGCTCGAAGAGCACAGGCAGGCCACCGGGCAGCACTACCTCGAGGACATTTTCGTGCATGAGGTCATGGCAGTGGAAGACGGCGGCGGACATGCGGCAACTAGCGACGGCGGCCCGGGCGAGTTGGAGAGCGGCCCGTGAGCCGGAAGCTATCCGGCGACCGGGGGGTGCTAGCAACCCTCTTCCTTTACGAGATCAAGCGGCTCCTGCGCGACACCCGCATGATCCTCATAGCCGTGGTGGCGCCGCTCGTCCTCTTCCCGTTCATCATCTTCGTCCTGCGCTCGGTAGAACGGTCCGAGGAGCGGAGGCTGGTTGAGACCGTCTACGAATTCGTCCTTGTCGGGGACGAGGCCGAGTGGGGTCGAGAGATCGTGGCGGCGGCACTGGAGCTCGAGGCCAACGACCCCGACACCTCTCGGGCGCGCGTGCGCTTCGAGGAGCGGCAGGTCAGCGATGCTAACGCACTGCTGAGCTCAGCGGAGATCCACCTGGTGGTCGAAGCGCTGTCGCCCGAGGCGTACGAGAGTATCCGGGCCGCAGAGGCCGCGGCGGACACCACCGCGGCGGACGAGGACGACGCTGACACGGAGGAGGAAGAAGAAGCGGCTCCGCAACTGCGCACGCTTCGCGTTAGCTTCCGAGGCCAGAGTGACTTCTCCCGGAACGCCTCCACTCGGCTCGACGCCCGCATCGTCGAGTTGCGCTCGCAGCTCAGGGACAGCGTCTATACCTCCCGGGGCTTCCCGGTGGCTCCGGAGCAGATCGCCACCGTGGAGACCGAGAACACCGCCAGCGCCGAGAAGGAGGGAGGCGCGCTTCTGGGTCTCGCGCTCACGCCCTTCCTTCTGCTCCTGATGCTTACGGGAGGCTCCATCATGGCGGCGGACGCCATCAGCGGCGAAAAGGAGCGGGGTACGCTGGAGACGCTGCTCACGACCGCCGCGGCGCGGTCGGACATCGTCACCGCCAAGCTGCTGGGCATCGTCGCGGTTGGGATCTCCGTGGCGGTCGTCAACATCCTGAACCTCCTGATCTATGTCGTTTTCGGCATCGTGGACCTTCCGGAGAACTTCGCTGTGGCGTTATCGGCGCTGGACTTGGTCCTGCTGCTGATCCTCTTTCTTCCGCTCACGGTGCTCATCTCGAGCGCGCTGCTCTTGCTGTCGGGCTACGCGAAGACCTACAAGGAATACCAGATCTACTTCTTCCCTCTCTTCCTGGTGTTCCTGGTACCATCGTTGGCAGGCATGCTGCCCGGCATGGATCTGCGTTCCGCCATCGCACTCGTGCCCATCGCCGGGATCGGCGTGGCCGTGCGCGAGATCATGGTGGGAGAGCACGACTGGCTCTTCCTCTTGCTGGCCTTCAGTTCGACGGGGGGAGCGGCCTGGTGGGCTACGCGGCTCACCGAACGCACGCTCTCCACCGAGCGACTCATATCAGAGTCCGACCTCGACGAGGCGGACCTCGTGGGCGGACCCGCGCTCTTCCCGCGGCACGTGCTCCGCTGGTTCGGCGTGATGTGGGTGACCTTCCTGGTCATCTCCCTGTGGTTCGGCGAGGACCTCGGCGTGCGGGGGCAGGTCGTAGTCAACCTGGTGTTCATCTTCTTCGGCGGATCTCTCCTGATGGTCGGGCGGTACGGGCTCGAGCCGCGCGCCGCCTTCGCTCTGCGGCCGGTACATCCGCTGGTCTGGCTGGCCGTAGTCATCGGGGCTCCCGCCGGCTATATCGTTGGGATCGGCCTTGCCGAGCTTGTGAACACTTACGTATTCCCCGTGCCCCAGAACGTGCTCGACGCCTTCGGCGACACTCTGCTGGGCGACCAGATGCCCCTTTGGCAGCTGCTGCTGTTCCTCACCATCATGCCCGGCATCCTGGAAGAGCTCACGTTCCGCGGCGTCCTCCTCCACGGGCTCCGGAAGACGTTCGGCCCCGTCGGGATCTGCCTGATGGTGGGGGCGATCTTCGGGATCTTCCACGTGTCCTTGTTTCGGCTGATCCCGACGGCCTACCTCGGGGTGGTCTTCGCCGCGGTGGTCCTGCTCACGGGGTCCATCTTCCCTGTGATGCTCTGGCACTTCGCCAACAATGCCATCGGGCTCGTGCCAGCTCACATGGGGTGGGTCACGGAGGAGACGGTGCTTCCGTGGTGGGGCTTGGTGCTCGGTCTGGTAGGCCTGCTGGTCGCGCTCGGGATGATCTGGAGGGTGCGCACGCCGTATCCGGACCTCAAGAAGAAGAGACCGAAAGCGTTCGAGTAGGCCCGAGACACCGACTCTCGGCGCCAAAGACTCCGTTCACGCGAGCAAGACGCGACCCAGCAGCGCTAACGACGCAGTCCCGAAAAGAACGGTCACCCAGACGAAGGCAATGGACCGCAAGGCCACACGTGTATCAACGCCCTCCGCGAAGGCTAGTCCGAAGCCCAAGCCCAACAGCCACACCACTGCTGTGATACTGAACTGAACCGCGAGCAGATAGACGGTCAACGAGCTGTCGATATCCACTTGGAGAACGTGTGCGATGAACTCCGGTACGACTGAAGAATCATCCACTGTGACGTGACCCATACCCGGTCTCCAAAGCCACAGGCTCTGAGCCGCCATTCCGTAGACGACCCCCCAGAACGCCCATGTGGCAGCCCTAACCGCTTCTGCCAGCGACAGAATCCTCCCTTGCAGCAAGACGGCGAGCTGCGCCACCAGCGCGACGAAGGCGATCCATACGACAGCAGCTGCGGGGAGGAGAAGAATGCCGAGCCGGTCCGCCTTCTTCAGGAAATCGACGGGATCCGCCGCAGACGTCGACAGCAGGGATGCCATGAAGTGTGCTCGAGCTCCACGCGGCACGATGAACTCCTGGTTCACCCAGAAGATGACAGTCGAAGTCGCCACGACCAGGAGCAGCTGAACCCCCACGGCAGCCCAGGTCGGCCGGCCCGGCAGCAGACCGGCAGTGTTCCTGCGAATGTCGCTCATGCGACCAGCCGGACCAGCTCCGAATCGTCGATTCGAGACGGGGTGGGCAGCTCTTGAATCCCCCGGGCATGGAGAACGAGGAGTCGGTCGGCCGAGCGCAGTTGGTCGCCGTGGTGTGAGATGAGCAGGACGATGTTTTTCCGCGCGTATCTCCTCAGGGTCTCGAAGACCATTTTCCGGAGTCCGATATCCAGCACGGCCAAGGCCTCGTCCAGGATGAGCACGGACGGCTTCGTGAGAAGGGCCCTGGTGAGCCCGATGATTTGGCGTTCGCCTGCCGAGATCGAGCAACCGCGCTCACCTACAGGCCGCCCCAAGTCCAGCGCCGGTCGGTGGAACGCCGAGTGGAGACCCAGATTCATGATCGAGTCCCGCACATGGTCAGTACTGTAGGCCCCCGTCGGATTCAGATTTTCGAGCACGGTCGAGCGAAAGAGCCGGGACTCCTGGGCGACAACCGCGACGCAGCGCCGCATACTGTAGGCCCCCGTCGGATTCAGATTTTCGAGCACGGTCGAGCGAAAGAGCCGGGACTCCTGGGCGACGTAGGAAGCGAGCTCGAACTCGCAGGCGCGAGCCGAGTTGATGAGGACTTCTCCAGAAGAGGGCGCGAGCTGTCGTGTCAGAATCCGCGCGAGCGTGCTCTTCCCGACGCCGTTGCGTCCCGCAAGCGCGACCACGCCCGGCTCGAGCGTGACGTCGACATTCTGGAAGAGTGGATCTCCGGACGGCCAATCGAATGAAAGGCCGCGCAGGCTCACCGTCGACATGCGCTCGAGGCTGCATCCGACGCCTGTGGACTCGGGTTCGACGAGAAGGAGGTCACGTAGCCGCTCCGCGGCCACGTTGGCTCCCTGATATGACACCCAAGTGCCCACGACGTGAGAGACACCAGCGACGATTCCGGCGAGTAAGGAGTAGGCCGCCACGAGGGAACCGACTGTCAGGCCGTCAGAAACCACCAGGCGGCCACCGAACACGAGTAGGGCGACCGTGAGGAGGGACCCGAACCCTTGCGCAATGGCACCGACCTGCGCGTGTCGACGACCCAGCGCGTACGCCGAGTCCTGAAAACCGCGGTAGGCGGAGACGGTCCGGGAAACGGCCCACTCGACCCATCCATTGAGTCGGATGTCCTCGTGACAGGAGAGATGGTCGAGGTACGTGGCTTCCGTGTTAGCGAACGCCTTCATGACCTCGCGCTGCTCGGACTTCAACCGTGCCGCGAAGGTCGCCAGGATGAGTGCGTAGGCGGGAATCAGGAAAACGGCGGCGAGAGCGAGCGGGCGAGCGATGACCCACACCGCAATCAGAGACGTCACCGCAACGGTAACAGCCAGGACTGAGCTGCCGACGAGATCCGCTACCGCGGATTGGATGCGTCCGATGTCGTGCGCTCGGGCTGTCAGGTCTCCCATCCTGCGACTGGCGAAAAAATCGTGCGGAAGGTGAAACAGCCGCTCGAGAAATTCGCCCGTGACGGAATTACCGAGTCGCCTGGAGATGTCGAGGACGAAGAGCTGTCTGAGCAGTCCCAGGCACGCCTGAATGATGCCTACGACCAGCAGCGCGAAGCCTGCCACCACGATTCGGTTCGCATGACCAGACGGGATGAGACCGTCCAGCAACCATCGGATGAATAGCGACATGACGATGCCGAGCCCCGAGTAGACCACCCCCAGGAAGAGGGCTTGCTGAATCCAGACCAGAATGGGCCGGCAGTGCTCCAGCATCCAACGCGTCCAGTGAGGAGGACTCTTCCGCTGCAGGGGTCCGTCCGGTGACACGAATAGGACGGCTCCGGTCCAGCACTCCTGGAACTCCTCCACGCGCATCCGGACCAACCCCTGGGCGGGGTCTGCGGCCAAGACGTACCGATCGCCGAGCTCGTATACGACGAGGAAGTGCAAGAGCCCCTCGCGCACGGTATGGGGGAGGAAGGGCATCTGGTCCTGGGCGCGAAGCTCGTCGAAGGTGCCCACGGCACCTTCGGCCTTGAGCCCAAGGTGGCGGGCGGCGTTGGTCAGACCGGCCATTGAGCTTCCGCTCGCTGTCGTGCCCGCCAATCGCCGCACATCCGGCAAGGGGAAGTCCCCGCCAAAGAACCTCAACACGCTCAAGAGGGCAGCCGGGCCGCAGTCGACCCGGTCGTATTGCCGCACCGCCGGATATCGCTTACGCAGCACGGCGAAACACTCCCTGGCAGCCGTCGGACCTCAAAACGATGTGCTACGTTTCAATTCCGGGTCCCGCCACGCCGACGAAGATGTCCTCGAGAGAGGCGGCGGGACTCCCGTGTGTCTCTCTCAACTGCTCGAGAGTCCCGGACGAGACCAGTCTGCCCTCGGCAATGATGGCGATGCGGTCCGCTAGTCGCTCGGCCAACTCCAGGATGTGCGTGGTGAAGAACACCGTCTTGTCCGCATCGACCGCTTCCCGGATCACGGCCTTGACCTCTCGGGCGCCGTATACGTCGAGCCCCCCGGTCGGTTCGTCGAGCACCAAGATGTCGGGATCGAAAGAGAGGGCAGCAGCGAGCGCGGTCTTCTTTTTCATCCCGAGGGAATAGCCCCGAATCACACGGTCGACGTCCTTGCCGAGACCGAATCTCTGGAGATACTCGGCGCCTCGGGAGGAGCGGGAGTCGCGGCCGTAGAGCTTCGCAATGAGGTCGACGAACTCTGCGCCGGTCAGAAAGTCATAGAGCTTCGGATTCTCGGCGACATACCCGATCTTCTTGCGCTCGATGCCGATTTGACGTGAAGCGATGCTCACACCGTTGATCTTGACGTCACCGCTCGACGGATGCTTCAGACCCATGAGCATATGGATCGCGGTCGTCTTCCCCGCTCCGTTCGGACCAAGAAAACAGAAGACGTTTCCCGGTTCCACGTCGAGGGTGAGGCCGTCGACGGCTAGCTTGTCGTCGTAGTACTTCGTGACGGACTAGTAGACTAGCGCCGCGGTCATATCTCCAACTCCCCGAGTCGCTTGGCAGCGAACAGACCCATGCCACCCGCCACCGCGATCGTGAGAAGGCTCAGGAAAGTGAGGGCTCCGGCGAGTGTAGACACATCATCCCGTCGGACGACGCCGGTGATTCCGACGACCTCGATAAGCGCGTAGCTGATGAAGGAGCACGAGATGTAAAAGGACTGCCCAACGCGCGTGACCCCACGCGTGGGTCGGAAGTCAGGGAACCAGAATGCGGCCGCCGTGGAGCCGAACGCGGCGATCGCGGCACTGAATGCGGCGACCATCACGCTCCACCAAAAGTGCATCACGGGATACCCGAGAATCCACGCCCCGGCCAGCGCGAGCATCACTAATCCTGCTGTCTGAACGGCGATGACGGTCGCGTTGCCGGCGAGCTTGGCGACATAGAGCTCCCGCCAAGAAAAGACCGGCCTCAGCATCGCGAGCGTTGAGCCCTCCCCACCGACGCTTGGCAGGCCGTGCACCAAACCGAGGCCGAACGGCATGAATCCCGCCAGCCCCAACATCACGATCTCCTGTGGGCTGCCCGGGAGCGAGAACCGTGACAAGCCGACGATCCAAAGCGCGGCCACAAACGAGAAACCCGCTCCCTGGAGGGACAGCCGAGCGACGAAGATCACGACGTTTCGGTGGGAGGCACCAATGAGATCCTTGAGCATCAGGACCCCCACGCCGCTCAGCAGGCCCGATACCAAGCCGCTCCTCATCACGTTGGATCTGGGAGCCGCGTCATACGGCACGAAGTCGAGGGTCAGGTCTGCCTGCGCGGTTCCGAGCCAGGTACGTGCGTACACCAACGCCACGGTGATGAGGGCTACCTGAGGCACAATGACGAGGGGCCACCGAGTCCGTGGCCCAGAGACGATCCACTGTGCCAGGGGCGTGACGAAATCGAGCGACGCTAGGTTCGCGGCTAAGGCCTCCCCTCCGTGGGAAACGACGATGCCGGGCACGGCGATGAGCGCGAGGAATACAACCACTCCGGCCAAACCCGCCGACGCCCGGAGCCCCCAAAGATTGAATCGCGCGCCGGCTCGGAGCACAACCGCTCTGAACGCTCCCGCAGACACGAGGCCGAGCAGGGTGAGCGAGAGCACAAGGATCGAGCTAGTAGCCAGGACCTGCTCCAGGCGACCTGACGTATGGGAGATGAGCAGCCTCCCATACCCCATGGCGTGAACGACCCCCAGAAGCAGGATCGAAGCACCTATGCCAGGGACCAGAAGAACGTAGGCCGCTAGGCCAGGAACGGCCCCCGGGAAATGCATCAGTGGCTCCGTGTCCTGGAAGTTCGCGACCTGCATGGCCAGCGCCGTGAAGACCGAAACGCAGGTCACGGCGAGCAGCACGATGTTGGCCACCCGGAGCAACTGAAGCTCCTGGTGTGGCCCCACCACCCCAAACATCTCGCTGTCCCCAGTCAGATAGCTCAGGGCGAGAAGAACAGCGAGAATCACATACAAGAGCACGAGCTTCCCGCTCAACGTTGTCCGCAGGTCGTGGAAGAATCTCCGAGCCTCCATGGTCCGTTTGGCGCGGAAGATCACCACAGCGGAGGACGCCACGGCGGGGGATGCCCCGCCGTGGCGGCTGGTCGGTCCGAACACTCTCAGGACCATGTCTGCTCCGGTCATTGGACTACGTGTACCTACCTCAGCGCGCTGAGGCGGGCGCTTAGGACGCCAGCCTGGGAGAAGAAAAGTGAGGTGGGGCCGAGCGCCGCTCCACCCGAGCCCGTCGCAACAGCGATCAACGCGACGATGCCCGCGCCGCAGAGGAAGCCATCGAAGAAGCCGCCGCCTTGCACCGATTCCAGCTGCTCTGTTGTCATATGCGTCATAACCAACTCCTTGTATCGAAGAGTGTCAGAAAAGCCTAGAAGAACGCGTCAATTAGGCATGTCGTCCCCGCCATCAGGACCGAATAGGCGACGATGGAGGAGCCCCACATCGGAACCCTTCCAAACCAACGCCACGCCGACCACGCCGTGCCCGCAGCGAAGCCGCAAGCCGAGCCCAGGCCGGGCCTACCACCGCGGACCGCCGACAACTCTTCCCCCGTCAATTTGCGCATTCCCTACCTCCTTTGGATGAAGCCCCGCATCGCGAATCACCAAGCGCAATATCACGTCCCGCTCGAGCGAGATACGGCTGAACCAACGATGTGGCCTGCCACTCCATGAGGGGATGGCTGGATGAGACGGCTCGATGAGATGTCGGGCGGAGGCCTACGGGTCTGAGACGAGCGGGTCGATGGACTTCACGAACGAGAATCGATGGAAATCCGTGTCGCGCGCGCAGATGCGGCGCACACTATTGCAGGCATGCTGAGCCCCGGAGACTCTTGGAGCGCCGACACGAAACCGCAACGCATCGGCAGCGGACCAGGGGTGGCGGAAGATCCGTGCACGCACGCGGGAGAGCTAGCCGCGCGCGACGCGGTCGAAGGACTTCCTGTGGCTTAGGGGCTAACGGTCCGCCGCACTAAACTTACCGTTTCGTATAAAGTGCACGACTTGTCTAGCGACATCTTTGCGGTTCATGATGAACGTGTGCGTCGCGGAGATGACCAGAAAGTCTGCCGAACCCTCGACGTTGGCACGGCCCACGGCGACCTTGCCGTCATCTGGACCTGGAATGAGCCATGACCCTATCGGGCTCAGGCTTCGGTCGCCGGTGATTATGCCCAGGTCGAATCGTGCCGGTCCCAATTGTGTCGCGATGCCCGCAGAGTCGGTCCTTAGTTGCGATGCGGCAGGGCCCACGAATAGGGCTCGAAGTCGTGGCGAGTCCGAGAAGGCGTCGACGATCTCGCTACCCTGGCTCGGGGGACTCAGCATCACGACACGCCCCTTGTGCGGTTCCGGCTGCTCGGAGAGATAGCTCCGGACCAACACCCCTCCCATCGAGTGCGTGACGAAATGCACGTCGTCCGCATGGTCAGCACAGCATACCGCCACCGTGGCTTCGAGCTGGTCGACGAGAGATTCCATGGGCTCCGACGTCGATGCATACCCAAAACTGGTAACGCCGTAACCGGCATCCTCGAGGCGCGCCACGAGAATCACCATCGAGGCAGAGGTACGGCGCAGGCCATGCAGGACGATTACGGACTCCGCTCCCTTCGGCGGCGGTGACGAGCAACCGGAGAGGACCAGAAGTGCACAGGTCAGTGGTTTGAACAGGTGTCTGCTGGTCATGTGGGCCGATTAGGGATCTGCGGGCCTCTTCCTCTACCCCAGGGCGTCGGTAAGTGCTTCGATGCTCTCGTCGAAGGTGCTCGTCGTCACGGCGATCGGAGTTCCGACGGCCACGTGAATGATTGAAAAGGGCAGCGGGTGCATCTTTCGATCCCACGAGGCGGTTCGATAGAAGCGGTTGGCCGAAATGCGCACCGGAAGGATCGGCACGCTACTCTGAACGGCCATGTGAAGCACGCCTTTCTTCAGGGTGCGCGGCGGTCCATTCGGACCGTCCGGGGTAACGAACGTGGAGTACCCCTTCTTGAGGTAGCTCACGATCTCCTCTGCGGCTTCGCGTCGGCCATTCCCCGTCGATGAAGGAACGAGCTGCTTGACACCGACCAAACTCAAGACCACCCAAACCGGCTTCGTATACCAGTCCGAATGCACGATCCAGGCGTGCGGCCGCTGCCGCAAGTAGGCCGGAAGACGCGGCGCCCACACTTCAGCCGACAATGGGCCAGACTCATGCCACTGGCAAAGGATGAAGTTCGAGCCGTTCGGCACATTTTCGGCGCCCGTGACTCGGACTCTTAGGGTAAGTCGAAGCAGCAGAATGTAGGCGAACCAGAGCCCCCCCAGAACGTACCCGTAGACCAGGAACGGAATTCGGAGTATGGGAGGGACGTTGTCGACCCGATATCGACGGTGCAGTTGTTGATCCTCCTACCGGTGGCAGGGAACGGGGACTGTTAGCCTTCTTGGACCTATTACCGCAAGGCGCTCAAGATGCCGATACATCGGCAGCTGGTCGGGCTCCAGCGTAAGGCCAGGTCGAACTCGCCGTGGATCATCTCGAGGGGAAGCGTGACGCGTGTCAGGAAGTTCAGCGGGTCTGCCTCGGGGTCCTGGCGCCGAGGGCCGAACTACAGGCTGAATCGCCTATCCATGGCTTGGCGACGCTGCAACTCCACACTTGCCGAAGGAACCTTCGCCGTTACCTCGTAAAGATTGCCTTGGGAATCATCGCGTGGATCCCTTTGGTGCCGTCCACCACCTGGGTCACCACCAGATTCATGGCGAGGCTGCAAATGAGGTAGGCGTCATCGGGGGTGAGATTCTTCTCCGCCACCAAGAAGGCCACCATCTCACTGGTTGCGATCCTGGCGGCCTCATCCAGATCCGCATGGAGGCCCATGGTCATGTAGTGGGTGGGTGTCTCAGCACGCGGCCAGCGTATCCGACGATCCTTGTGCAGAATGATCTGAATCTCACCCTCGAGTGATGCTTCCGCAGCACCGCCAGCGACCTCGCCATACCCTTGGGCGGCGTGCCCGTCGCCGACCGACAGCAACGCGCCCGGAACGTGCACCGGGAGATAGACGATACTGCCCGCACCCAGGTCGGGGTTGTCCATGTTGCCGCCGAATAGTCCGGGGGCCGGACTAGGTACCCGCCCCCGAACGATCGGCGGGGCTACGCCGATAATGCCCCAGAAAGGCCTCGTGGGAATTTCGATGCCGGGCGCAAAGGCGATGGCCCGCTTGTCTTCAGTGAATCGCAGCGGTCGATCAACCACATATGGAAACTGGGCCGCCAGCACCCCTCCTCCCGTAAATCCGATTCCAGCGAGCGGGAGCCATACGTCGACCGAAAGAATCCGAACCTCCAGGACATCTCCTGGGAGCGCGTCACGGACCGCGATGGGCCCGTTCAAAGTATGATCCTCGCGTCCTTGACCCTCGACACCCTGGAAGACCGCATAGAGCTCCGGTGGTATCTGCTCTCGCGTCATTCCCATCGCCTCGAAGTATCGAGGGTTACCGGTCGCGGTCCAGAGTCGCACGAAGTCACCGGAATTCACGCTCAGCACCGGCGGCAACGACGCGTCGAAGAACCATCTATGGATCGTGGTAGGCGACGCCCTCAGCTCATGAACTGTGGGCGATGCGGTCTGCGCTCCGACAGCAGCTGGCAGGGCGAGAAGTAGACCCACTAGCACCTGGCTTCTGTTCATGGTAGCCCCTCCATTAATAGACAAGACGTGCAGTGTCGTATCGTTGTGTCGACCAATCGTGCGCGAGGTATCGGCCGCGGTAACCGCCAAGGTCGAGGTGCGGCTAGCTGAGCGCAATCACGATGTCGCCGCCAGCGTCCAGCTCCGCGCGCGCACCAGACGGCACCAGACAGGTCGAGTCGTATTCCTCGACGACCAAGGGCCCGGCGCGCCCGCCCTCGAGATCGGAGCGGCGCAGAACCGGCGTTTCAGCCCAGCCGATTCCGGGTCCGAACCAGGCCTGTCGCGGCTCACCTTGCACCGGCCCGCCGCGGCTCGGGTGCACCCGCTCGGGCACGCCCGCGTTCTCACGCAGTCCGCGCCCGACCACGTGGATCGACACCAGCTCTACCGGCTCGTCGGCACTCGCGCGGTGACCGTAGGTGCGCTCGTGCTCCTGTGCAAAGGCTTCCTCGAGACTCGCTCCCGCCGTGGCGTCGAGCGGACTCCCAGGTACCGGCACGCTCAGCTCGAAGCTTTGGCCGTAGTAGTGCATCGCAGCCGAGCGCAGCACCAGCGCGCGCGCACCGACGTAACCTTCACTGGCGAGTTGGGCACGCGCCTGCCCTTCCAGTTCGCTCCAGGCGCGCTCGATCTCCGCGATGCCGGCTCCGCGCAGCAGCCGCCGCAGGCTACGCGAATAATGATGCTCGACGTCGGCGTAGAGCAGGCCAAAAGAGGAAAACACCCCGGCCGAAGGCGGTACGATGACCCGCGCGATGCCGAGCGCGCTCGCCATGCCGCAGGCGAACAAGGGCCCGTTACCGCCGAACGCGAACAGCGAGAACTCGCGCGGATCGCGCCCCCGTTCGGTAGACACCGCCTTGATAGCGCGGATCATGTTCGAGGCGGCGATCTGGTGCGCGCCGTAAGCCGCCTGCTCGACGCTCATGCCAAGTCGTACGGCGATGGCGTGTTCGAACGCACGCCGTGCGTTGCCGGCGTTGAGCTTCAGCGTGCCGCCGACCAGGTGCTGCGGGTTGATGTAGCCGAGCAGGACGCTCGCGTCCGTGACGGTCGGCTGCGTGCCGCCCTTGTCGTAGCACACCGGCCCAGGCACGGCACCCGCGCTCTCCGGGCCGATCTGCAGCGCACCGCCGTCGTCGATCCAGACGTGTGAGCCACCGCCCGCGCCCACTTCCACCAAGTCGATAGCCGGCACCTTCAGCGCGTAGCCTGCGCCACTGAGTAGGCGTGACCCGACCATCATGTCCGCGCCCACCGAGTACTCGGCGGCCCGCATCACTTCACCCTGCTCGACCATCGAAGCCTTGGCGGTGGTGCCACCCATGTCGAAGGTGATGATCTTCGGCAGTTCACGCGCACGAGCGAGCGCTTGCGCGCCGATCACGCCGCCCGCCGGGCCCGATTCGATGATATTCATCGGTCGCGCGGAAGCGGCGCTGTCAGTGGTCAACCCGCCGTTGGACTGCATCAGAAGGAGCGGCGCCGGGATGCCCGCAGCGTCGAGTCCCTTGCGCAGCGCACGCAGGTACCGTGCGACGATTGGCATCACATAGGCGTTCACCACCACAGTCGAGGTACGCTCGTATTCCTTGATCTCAGGCAGCACCTCGCAGGACACGCTCAAAGGCAATCGCGGAGCCTTGCGCCGGATGATCGCGGCGATCTTCTGCTCGTGCACCGGATTCGTGAACGAGTGCAGCAGACACACCGCGATGGCTTCGACCTCCTCGGCGAGCAGCGCATCGACCTGGCACTCCGCATCAGCCGTATCTAGGGGGCGCTCGACCGTGCCGCGGGCGTCAATGCGCTCGTCGACCGTGCGACGCAGGTAGCGCTCGATCAGCGGTGCGGGCTTCGTCCAGGCGAGGTCGTAGAGCCGGGGCATGCGCAGTGTGCGAATCTCGAGCACGTCGCGAAATCCGCGGGTCGTGATCAGCCCAACGAGCGCGCCCTTGTGTTCAAGTATCGCATTCGAGGCGACGGTGGTGCCGTGGCGGATTTCTTCGATCTGTCCGCCGGTGAGTCCGGCTTCGGCGAACAGCTCGGCAAGCCCCTCGACTATGGCGCGCGCATAGCATAGTCATCGACGCTCGACGATATTTTCCAGGTACGGATCGTGTCGCCGGCAGCGGATGCTGGAGCCCAGCAGCACGATATCGGTGAAAGTGCCGCCGATATCGACGCCGACGCGGTAGGTCGTGGTTGGGTTCATGGTGGGTCGGTGTGCACCGCCGGCAGCGGATGCTGCGGGCGGGCGGTTACAGGAATCGGTGCGCGCTACCCTGTTGTGTGCGTACGGGGATACGGATCCTGGCGCTGGACCTTTGGCACTTCGCTCCAGCCGCGCACAGCACGGATGCGCTCGCGTTCGCGTGCACTCGCCTCGGCGTCGACAGTCCAGAGCGTGAGATCGATCACCACACCGTAGTCGTTGCGCGCGTTCTCTGCAGAGAGGAGTTCGTTGCGCACGTCCCGCAGCACGGCGGCCGGATCGCGTTCGAGCGGATCACCCCATCCGCCCGCGCCCGCAAGTACGTGGCGCAGCACGTCACCGCGCTTGATGTCCATCGTGAACTTCCCCGGCAGCACACGGTTCTCCCCATCGGGCTGAAAATAATTCTCCGAGGGGCTGCCCGGGCTGCCGCCATACAGACCGAAGGGCCGGTGGTCGCGTCGGTCCGAGCGCACTTGCAGCACGCCCTCGTCCTCGAGAAAGCGGTAGTCGCGGCGGAAAGGCACGCCGCCGCGGTACTTGCCTGCCCCTGCCTTGTCGGCAACGAACTCGTAGGCGAGCAACTGTATCGGGTGCTCGGATTCGATCACCTCAATCGACTGCGACGCCATATTGGTGAACATGTGCGAGTTGCCATCCAGGCCGTCGGCCCAGGGGCGTGCACCCCATGCGCCGCAGGTGAAATCGACGAAGATGAACGGCCGGCGATCAGCATAATAGCCGCCGATAGAGACACCGGTATTGCCGCCGTCGCCTGCGGCCTTGACTCGATCGGGCAGCATCATGGCGAGCGCGCCAAACATGCAGTCCGTCATGCGAAAGCCGGTCAGCCCGCGCGCGGCGCAAGCCGCCGGCAGCACACCGTTGCCGATCGTGCCGGGCGGGCAGATCACCTCGATCGCACGAAACACACCCTCGTTGTTGGGGATCCCCAACGGCAGCACCGAGCGCACCGCAGTGAAGGAGGCGGCCTGCGTGAACGATAGCGTATTGTTGATCGCGCCCCGTACCTGCGGGGCGGTGCCGGTCCAATCGACCCGCATGTGGCCGGCCGTCTTTGTGATCGTCACGAACAGGCGAATCGGCTTGCCGTAGTCGACGCCGTCGTCGTCGATCCAGTCCTCGAAGCTCCATTCGCCGTCGGGCAGCTTCTCCAGCGCAGCCCGCGTCAGGCGCTCGGCGTACTCGACGAGTTCGTTCATGTAAAAACGCGTCTGCTCGAGCCCGTAATGTGCTACCAGTTCCGCGAACTGCGTTTCGGCGATGTGGCAGGCCGCAAGCTGCGCTCGCAGATCGCCGAACAGCTGCACCGGCAGGCGCACGTTCTTCTCGATTATCGCCATCAGCGTGCGGTTCGGCTGGCCGCGCTCGTAGAACTTGAGCGGGGGGATGCGCAGCCCCTCGGCGTAGATCTCGGTCGAGTCGGAGGCGTTCGAGCCCGCCACTCGTCCTCCGACGTCGCCGTGATGGCACACCGTGCAGGCGAAGGCGATACGCTCGCCCGCGTGGTACAGTGGCTTGACCACGAAAATGTCGGGCAGGTGCATTCCGCCGTCGAACGGATCATTCATGATGAACACGTCCCCCGGATGTATATCGTCGCGGAAACGTCTCATGATCGACCGCATGGCAGTCGGCACTGAGCCCAGATACGCGGGCAGGGTCAGCCCTTGCGCAACCAGCGTTCCGTCGGCATCGGCAAAGCCGGTTGAGTAGTCCATGTTGTCCTTCAGCACGCCCGAGTAGGTCGTGCGGAACACGGTCAGCGCCATCTCGTCGGCGATCGAAAATATCGCGTTCTTGAACAGTTCAAACACGATCGGATCATGACCAGCGGGCCCCAAGGATGCTGGGTCAAGCGTTTCTGACTCGTGTTGCCCGGAATCGTTCATCGGCTCGTCGGATGGTTATGCATTCGGAACAGGACCAACAGTATCGGGGGGAACCACACCGGCCGACAGAGGGGCTGCAGCCGGGCGTCTCTCCCCGGATGAGGTGGCGCGCGCACCCCGCCGGGCGATATCTCCTGAGGCGGAGCGCCATCTGCTGCCCGAGCCCTGGAACCGATGGCCGAAGAAGAGTTACTCACGATGGTCAGTGCCGATAGCCTAGCATCCTCCAACTCTTTTCGGAGGTTGGGCATACGGTCTCGAGTTCGGGAGACCTAGGTGTGAGGATCCGATTCGACACTGACGGGCATAGTAAAAGAGGAGTTCGCAGGAATGGAAAGGTCCGGCGAGCAGGTGGTTGAATCGAGGCTAGATGCCGCCGGCGAACTCGACGCTACGTACTCGAAGATCGCGAAGCGGATCATACCGTTTCTGATCCTCCTGTTCGTGATGGCGTGGCTGGACCGGGTGAACGTCGGCTTCGCCAAGCTGCAGATGCTCGACGACCTCGGCCTCAGCGAGGCGGTATTCGGGTTCGGGGCGGGCATCTTCTTCGCCGGCTACCTGCTGTTCGAGATTCCGAGCAACCTCTACCTGGAGAAGACCGGCGCGCGCCGGACGCTGTCCCGCATCGCCATACTGTGGGGTGCCGCGAGCACCTCGATGATATTCGTGACGAACGCCACCGGGTTCTACTGTTCTGCGTTTCCTGCTGGGTGCGTTCGAGGCCGGCCTATACCCGGGTGTGATCCTCTACCTGACGTATTGGTTTCCCACCACGCGGCGCGCGCATATGACGGGCCTTTTCATGACGGCCGTTCCACTCGCCGGGATCATCGGCGGGCCTATATCTGGCTGGATCATGAGTACGATGGGTGGCAAGTCCGGGCTCGCCAACTGGCAATGGATCTTCCTCCTCGAGGGCATCCCCACCATCCTGATCGGATTTGTGACGCTGTTCGTCGTGGTCGACACTCCAGATCAGGCACGCTGGCTCACCGACCGGGAGAAGCGCCTCGTTCTGGAGGACCTGGAGAAAGACCGAGATCGAGCCGGTCCCCGGCGGCACGGTTTCGCCGAGGCCCTCCGTCTCCCGCAGGTATGGCTTCTGACCCTCATCTACTTCTGCCTCGTCAGCGCGAATCCCACGCTGGGGTTCTGGGGGCCGACCATCATCCGGGGCATTGGCGTCCAGAGCAACATGATGATAGGACTTCTGTCAGCGGTACCTTACGTTGCCGCCATGGTTGCCGTCGTGTTGGTGGGTAGGAGTTCGGACCGGATGCTCGAACGGCGATACCACTGTGCGCTTTCGTGCCTGGCCGCTGGCGTAGGTCTGATCCTGATTGGTGTCTTCTCGAACAGTCCGCCTCTGGCATTTGCCGCGCTCGTGCTCGCGGTCGCGGGCGTGCTCAGCGCGTTCGCTCCGTTCTGGCAGATGCCGACCATGCTATTGACGGGCGCCGCGGCGGCAGGCGGGATCGCGCTCATCAACTCGATCGGCAACCTTTCGGGCTGGCTCGGCCCCTCCGTGGTCGGCTGGTTCATGGATCTGACCGGCAAGACTTCCACCGGCCTTCATGTTGTCGCGGGACTCGAGGTTCTGGCAGCGGTTCTGATCGTACTATTCATTCCGCTCGAATCGAAGCGGAAAGCGGCCCAGGAGGAGAACCGGAGCGCTGCGCCCGACAACCGCTACCCGGTCCACGACGCCCCTTCGACGTCTTCGTCACGATGACCGCGCGAATTGGTGCGCATGGCTTCGAGGCCTTCGCGTTGTGTGGCGAACAAAGGCTCGCCCCATGAGTGCGAATCCCGAGTTATCGGAGCTAGCGCAGAGCGTCTCACTTTGTCAGCTCGCAGACTGTCTCGAACCGGCGTGGCCGATGGAGACCGATATCCGGCCGCTCAGTCCTCGCTTCCGGGTTTGGGGACCAGCCGTAACCGTCCTCTGCCAACCGAATGACAATCTCACGCTTCACCACGCCCTACACATCTCTCCGCCCGATCATGTTCTCGTAGTTTCGGGTTCAGGCGGCCGCGAGGCGGCGCTATGGGGCGAGCTGATGTCGATGTCCGCTCAAGAGCGAGGCCTCAAAGGCACGATTCTGGATTGTCCGGCACGGGATGTACTCGAGATCGAGGCACTCGGATATCCCGTGTTTTCGCTAGGCATTACACCACGGAGAGCAGACAAGCGAAAGTACGGCGCAATCGGTGTCCCTATCAGCTGCGGTTCGCTGACCGTGAACGCGGGAGACATCATCATGGCCGACGTTAACGGCATCTTGGCCGTTCC
The DNA here is from genome assembly GCA_965226625.1 of Longimicrobiales bacterium. GTDB lineage: Bacteria > Gemmatimonadota > Gemmatimonadetes > Longimicrobiales > Gaopeijiaceae > UBA1138. The sequence goes on along the minus strand of CBDDDK010000002.1, from coordinate 901,038 downwards.
GGCGAACCGCTTTGCCGAAGTCGTCGCAGCCGCCGGTGAGGCGGCGCGGAAGGAGAAGGAGATACAGGAACAGCTCCAGCTCGGCCGCACAGTGTTCGACATGATGGCGCTGGATCGTCTTGTCCCGAAGCCGTAGCAGATGTGCATAGCCGCAGTCAGGAGCATCGCTGTGACACCCTCCCAACGTGCCCGATCAGCTTCCATCGACGCCCACAAGCCCACCGATCTTCTACAGCTCCAATCTCCTTCTTTCCTTCCCTCCCTCGGCCAGCCTGGGTGCCGGACCCCGAGACCCCGACCCCAACGCCAACTTCATGAGCGCCGCGCCGGTCCGATCAACGCTCCGCCGGCCACCCCGCGTCGAGCGGCATCGTCGGGTCCGCCGTAATCTGCAGATCCGCACAATGGTGATACGAGTATCCGCCCGGATTGTTAAAAGAGTGCTCGGCCATGAACTGCACGACTTGCAGAACGCACTTCTCACAGCTGAGGTTCGGGAGCCGTATATCCGCCTCAAAGACTTGCATCCCATCAGTCGGCCGTGTGGAATGGACGAACAGGCCGTCAACGAGCACGGGAATCTGCGGCGGGTCCTGAATGACAGCCGACACAGACCGTGGCCCCCGGTCGCTATCTCTCGTAGTGGTCTCCGGGTCAGGCGGCAACTCGGTGGGTGAGTTAACGGCCAACGCTACCCGGTAGTGCCCCGGGTGGTAAATGGTCTCCTGAACCATGAGATGCAGCAACTGCCCGCCTACAGCCTGGTTGATGACGTGGCTCGCTTCGCCCCAATCGGTATTGGTACCCCCGCAAGGTCCTGCTTTCTGCGGGTCCCCGCGGTCGTTTTCGATGAGCCAAGAGGTGGGTTCCAAAAGCCTGAAATGGGGTGCGGCACTCGGAAGCTCGAAGCGGGAGGAGGCAGCCGGCGCGGCTATCGCTAGCGCGGCGACCACTACTATCGCTAGCGCGGCGACCACTAAAGGAAACCGAATAGAAGAGCTCATCGAAACACTCCTTCGAAGGTGAACGCCGCGGCGCGCCGGCTCACGTAACACTATCCCTCGGCAGGTCGTGGTTCAAGAGCCGCCGACACGGGGACACGGCGTGTCCGAGGAGGTGCTGAAAGATGCGGAAGGGAGCCAGTTTCCACCACGTCCAGTTGTCGCCTCCGGGAACGACGCTCATCTTTTGGTGGACAGACCGTGGACAGCTGTGGACAGTTATGGACGCTCGGATCGCCACCGGCTGGTGGCAGTGCGATCCAGCGTCGGTCGACAACCGACGGAGAGCTACACGCGACAATGCCCGGGAACAACACTTGCCAGTCCTGTGGGGGCGGCGTCTCACCGAGTGACCAGTTCTGTCCGAGTTGTGGAAAGGACGTGCCCCGGACTGCTAGTTCCCAGACCGAGACTCTCATCGACGCGACGGTTCCCTCGCAAGGATCGCTCGAGAGGATCACCACGGAGCGCCTCGCCAGCGCGACAGCTGGCGAGTTCGATATCCTCGAGCGACTCGGGTACGGGGCGATGGGCTCGGTATACTTGGCGCGCGACGTGGCGCTCAGCCGCCGTGTGGCCATCAAGGTGATCGCACCGCACCTGCTCGAGGACGAGTCGGTTGTCGCTCGCTTCCGCCTCGAAGCCCAAACGGTCGCCGCGCTTCGCCACCCGAGCATCGTAAACCTGTACGGGGTAAGGGAGTTCGGAGACCTCCACTACTTCATTATGGACTTCATAGACGGGCCATCACTCCGGTCCCTGATGAAGGCCCATGCGCCGCTCGACATCCCCGTTGTGCAAGCCCTGCTCTTTCAGATCGGCGGCGCGCTCCACTACGCCCACCTCCGGGGGCGAGGCGTCATACACCGCGACGTCAAGCCCGCCAACGTCATGGTCGATCTTGAGGGCCACGCTGTGGTGATGGATTTCGGGATCTCGCGGGTTGGCGAGGGCCGAAGCGGGCTCACGCAGACCGGAGCCACGATCGGCACGCCGGAGTACATGAGCCCCGAGCAGTGCATGGATCGCGAGCTTACCGGAGCATCGGATCAATACGCCCTGGGAATCGTCGCGTACGAAATGCTCACAGGGCGTGTGCCTTTCACTGGCTCCGCCTATGCGATCATGATGGCGCACGCGTCATCACCCCCACCGTCGATTACGGCACAGCGTTCGGACTGTCCGCCCCAGGTCGAGGCGGCGGTCATGCGCATGCTCGCGAAGTCTCCCGCCGAGCGATTTTCGGACATGGAGGCCGCCGTCGCGGGGCTGGGCGGACGGCCGTTGGGACCGAGCGACCCGATCCAGAACGCGATCATCGAGCTCGCCGAATCGATATCGAGCGACCTCGTGGCGCTCGATGACAGCTCGCCCCTGAGCCCCGTGCCCGGCACTGCGGCGCACGAGACGATCACAATCATGGGCCTCCCCGACATCGTCGAGCCCGGCGACAAGTTCGACCTCGGCGTGGAGTCCAGAAGGGGAACCGGGCCGGCGCGCGATGCGACCGACGTCACGTGGTTCACGAGCGACCCGGCGGTCGCTTCGGTCGAAGACGGAGCGGTTCGGGCCAAGGCTCCCGGCTCGGTATCCCTCACGGCCACCGTGGGCGCGGTCGCGAGCACTGTGATTTTGTCGGTGCGCGAGCGTAGGTCTGCCGAAGTCTCGCTGCGCCCCCGGACGGTGCTCATCGAGGCCGGCGGCTCGATCCCGCTTCAGGCCGAGGTGGTCGATCGGAAGGGCGAGCCGCTGCGCACCCCGCTGGTGTGGAGCACCGAGGACGCGGGCATCGCGATGGTCTCGCAGGACGGCATGGTAACCGCGGTAGCATCCGGAAGCACGCAGATCACGGTCGACGCGGACAGCGTGAAGGCGAGCGCTGAGATCGAAGTCCAACAGGCCGCGGTGCACGAGTTGTCCATCACGGACGTGCCGGGCGTGATCCAGGTTGGAGACGAGCTCGCGCTACACGTCCTGGTCGCGGACAGCGGCGGCGCTGCGTTGGAGCGCACGGTCACGTGGCACTCGGATCAGCCGAAGGTCGTCGCCATCCAAGGGGGCCGTCCAGTGGCGGTGGCGACCGGTTCGGCTACTCTGCGCGCAGAGTGCGGCGGCAGGACGGCATCGATCCAGGTGGAGGTTGATCTCGCCCCGGTGGCATCGATCGCCATCGCCGGCGCGCCCGACGCGCCCGCAAAAGGCGATCGTTTCGCGCTCCAGGCCGTTCTCCTGGACCGCAGCGGAAAAGCGCTCATCCGAGAGGTGACGTGGAGCTCGAACGACCCGTCGATCGCCTCGGTGTCCGACGCGGGTGACGTGCACGTAGAGGCCGCGGGCAGGGTAGAGATTTCGGCCAGCTCCGGCGACGTCTCGGAGTTGGTGATACTCGACGTGACCGGGGCGCCGATGGCTGCGGCCGGCGCGGTGGGGCTGGCGAGGCCGGCACGATCGAGGACAGGGGGGCGGAGCGCAGCGGCCGAGTCGGCGGCAGCACTCGCAAGGGCGTCGCGCGCGGCCAGGAAAAAGCGGAGCCGGGCTCGCTGGGTCGGGCTCGTCGCGCTGATCGGGATCGCGTTCGGCCTCACGCAAGTGCTGGGTAGGGACGGCGACGCGCCGGCCGGATCGACGACGACCGCGGCGCGCGGAGCTGACACGCCGGCGACAGACGACTCGCTGGCGTCCGGGCCCGCTGCCGTGGTCGACGCTGCCTCAGACCCGCCGGGGCGGCCGTCGACGGCGGAGACCGCCGGGGATCCAGCCGGAGAGGTTTCTCCCGCCATCGACGAGGCCGTCGCGTCGGTCCGTATCGAAGGCGGAGCTCGCGTGCTCGAAGCAGGTACTTCGCGGACGCTAACGGCCACGGCGCTGAACGCGAGCGGCCAGCGTGTCGATGCTCCGTCGGTGGAGTAGCGCTCTTCCGACCCACGGGTCGCGAGGGTCGATGGGGGTAGGGTCGAGGCCACCGGCGCGGGTCGCGCCACGATCTCGGCGTCGATCGCCGGGGTCCGCGGCCGCTTCGATGTGACCGTCGAGGCCCCCACGCTGGAGCTACCTGGGCGAGAGCAGGCACTCCAGCAGGTTCAACGTTTCGTGAACTCGCTACAAAACGCTAACGCTGCAGCGATTTCACGAATCTTCGGCCGCGGGGCGAGGGGAAGTGACGAGCTCATTACCCGGATGCGCGCAGGAGATTTCTCGGCCCGGCTCGTCCGGTTGGGTCAGCCGGAGCTGACCACGGACGGAGCCGCAGTCGAGTTCGACATCGAAATGTCCTGGCGGGATGCGCGGGGGGCGCAGAGCAGACGGGGCGTTCGACTCATCGCCTCGCTACGGCCATCTCCCTCTGGCTGGCGTCTCGCGGGCGTTACGCGTAGGCCCAGCTCCTAGGGGAACCTCTGCACAAGTAGGGCACGCCGCGTTCCCTAGGGGGCCGACGAGCTTCTACTCGCTATTCGCCCTCCCATGAGGTCTCGAAAGCGATGTCGAGCGGTCCGATCTCCGTCAGAGGATCGCCGAGACGGATGTGGCCCGTCCCCGCGAGCAATACCTCGTCGCGATAGACCACGAGCTCCCGACCGTCTGACTGCCGTACAAAGGTGCCGTTGGTGCTGTGATCGACCAGGTAGAAGCGTCCGCCGCGCGATGTGACCTTCGCGTGCTTGCGCGAAGCAGAGGTCCCCGGCACCACGATAGAGCATTCATCGCTTCGTCCTAAGACGATCGACTCCATCGCGTCGCTCTTGGTGCAGACCACCTGAGATCCAAGCCTCAGTTCCAGCGACGAGCGCGGCAGCTGTGCGAGCTTGGCCCCCAAAGTCGTCAGCTGCGCGGTCTCACCACGCCACAGGATCTCACAGAGATCGACGGGCTCCTCTCTGCCCTTCAAAACGTGCTCCCCGAGGCTGCGTGTCGCGACGTCAGGGTCCCCGATGGCTTCGAGGGTCGATCCAGTGGTGAGGATCTGCGTTGCCACGGCATGGGTGACCAGGCGCGCCGCCACGATTACCACGTCGCCGAAGACGTCACCGTCCTCGATCAGGACAGGGCCCGCATTCAGGCCGATCCCAATCTGCGGTCGAACACCGCCCACCGCGGGTCGTAACGCCATATCGCTCTGCATTTGGATCGCGGCCAAAGCGGCGTCACGTGGCTTCTCGAACGCCGACATGACTTCGTCGCCGATGAGCTTGATGACCGCTCCGTTGTGGGCGGAGGTGGTCGTACCCAGCTCTTCCAGCAGCGCGGCCATGAGCAGCCAGGCCTCAAAGTCTCCGAGCCGCTCGTTGAGCCCGGTGCTGTCGCGCACGTCCGCGAAGAGGATCGTTCGATGCGTGTCCAAGGGGGCGTCCAGCGTGGCGTGGCGTCGGGGTCGTTCTTGCACGGGGATCCAGCCTCGAGAACGACCGAGGCCGCGTCCTTGCCGACTCCACAAAACGTACTGGGGCTGGTGGGAGCACGACAGAGCAGTTCTCGCTCGCGGCGCCTCCTTCGAGAAGCCAGCCTTGCCAACCGGGCCCAGGCCGAGCCCGTGCCGGACCTAGTGTTCGACCAGTCCCTGCGCGACGAGTGCGAGGACTGAGCGTAGCTCGCTACTCTCGAGTGACTCGTGCGCCTACTCCGGGTCTGCCGGGCGCACGGTATGGAAGTCCGTCACCGCCTGGTACGCAGCGACGACGGCGAACAGGCGTTCCTCGCCAAACGGCGGGGCGGCCAACGTGGCCCCCCTGGGGACTTCGCATCCGGTGGCAGAGGAGGTCGGACGGAGTGATGGTGCCGGACCTGAGGAGCGTCATGCTCTCAGACAGTGTGGCCTCGGTCAGATCCTCCTGGGCCTGGGGCCGAACCATCGTGTGCGGATGTAGCTGTCCAGCTCTGCACCGCCCTCGCCTCGATCGGCGACGGCTAACGACTCGTCGTCATCTGTCGGGGTCTGGTCGCTAGGATGCGCTTGCCCCGCAGCGTATCTTGACGAGGTGCACGCGGTTGAGCGAGCCACCCTACGACACGAACCGACATGAGATTGATTATCCCAACGATCGCGGCCCTGCTCGTGAGCACGGCCTGCGGCAGCGGGGACAGCGGGGATATTTTCAATCCACTCGATTCCTCCGAGCTCACGGAGTCGCAGAAGTTGGCGGTCACGAACGCCTTCATCGGTGCGATGGACGGCGCCAACATGGAGTTCTTTGCTTCCCAAGGTGCGCTCGCGCAGTCAGGCCTTGCCCTCCAGGTGGGAAATGCCCCGAGCGGGGCTGGGGCCCTGGCCATCGACTTCCCCCTCAACGGACAATCGGGCTGCCAAGTCTCAGGACGCATTTCCTGGACCGGCAACGTCACCGTCAGCGTCGACATCGACAACGCCATCGGCACGATTTTCGGGCTGATCACGTTCCAGATCAGCGATCTGACGAACAACCTCAACGACTGCAAGTCGCGCCCGGGGTCATCCTCGATGGCTCTCTGACGCTCACCATGGCGGGGAACACTGACGAGGGAGTCGGTCTATCGCTCGTCGGTGAGATCGGGATCAACGAGAGGGGACCCACCGGAGGCCTCATCCCCCGGGGGAACTGCTTCATCAGCCTGAGCGTTCCGCGCGGCGGCGACACGGTGACGGGCTCCGTGTGCGGAAGGGCGGTCTGAAACGAAGGTGCTCATGGAGCCGGGCACACCCGCCTGAAACGTCGTTGTCCGCGGTGGGGTCTTCGACGAGGTCGGGATCCGCCGCTTCGTGATGGAGACCGCCACAGAGCTGGAACTAGTGTCCTACCGCAAGGCGCTCAACTCCTCTTCGGTCCGGTCCCACTCGCTGGTGAGGTCGGCCACCTCACGCTTCAGGCGTGAACGCTCATCCTCCAGCGCCCTGACGTCGTCGGGCGGAGTCTGTTCGTAGTAGCCAGGTTGGCAGAATAGGTCGTCGATTTCCAGGACACGCGCCTCGGCCGTGTCGATGCGAGCCATCAGCGTGTCGAGGCTCTCGCGCATGCGATTCCTCTGCGCCTTCGAAACACCGCGCCGGCCCTTTTCCGGCCCGCGCCCGCTCCGGTTGACCGTCCCGTCGGACCGATCTCCGTTGTCCTTCTTGTCCTTCTTCTTCTTCTCCCGCTTGGCTTTGAGGATCACGCGGTCGGCGTCCAGATGGTCGTCGCCGCAGAAGTGCACGTACTCCTCGTAGGTGCCCAGGTAGTCGACGATGTCGTCGCGTTTGATCTCCACAACGCGGGTAGCTAGCTGGCTCACGAACCAGCGATCGTGCGAGACCAACAGGAGCGTGCCCTCGAAGGCTCTCAGTCCCTCAACGAGCGACTCGATCGACTCGAGATCCAGGTGATTGGTCGGCTCGTCCAGCACCAGGACGTTCGGGCGCGCGATCGCCAACCCGGTGAAGACCAAGCGCGCGGCCTCTCCACCGGAGAGCGCGCTCAGACGTTTCTTGCCATCGTCTCCCGAGAACAACATCAGCCCCATCCGACCGCGCACATAGCCGATGTCCTTGTCCGGGCACAAATCCCATACCCAGTCCTCGGCCGTGCGCTTCGGCGACTCGAATTGTTCGTGGTGGTCCTGGGCGAAGTAGCCGCGATGGGTCTCATACCCCCACTCGACCTCTCCACCGTCGGGCTGCAACTCGCCCATGATGACCTTGAGAAGCGTGGATTTGCCGATGCCGTTGGGGCCCATGATAGCCAGCCGGTCGCCCCGGTTAACGGTGATGTCCACGCCGTGCAGCACCTCGTTGTCGCCGAACGCCTTTTTGACGTCCTTGACGCTGAGCACTTCCTTTCCGCTGTCGCGCTTCTGCTCGAATCGGAAGGTGGGGTAGCGCCGCGAGCTGATGGGCAGCCCCGTGAGCGCCGCCGCCTTCTTCTCGATCATGCGCACCTTGCTCTGTGCCTGCCGAGCCTTGCTCGCCTTCGCCCGGAACCGGTCCACGAACTTCTGGTGATGCGCGATGTCCCGCTCTCGGGCTGCGATATCCTTCTCCCTGCGCTCGCGCTCCAGCTGCTTCGCCTTCAGAGAGTCGCTGTAGTTCCCGTGATACAGCAGCACCGTCTCGTAGTCCACATCCAGGACATGCGTCATCACGTTGTCCAGGAATCGGTGGTCGTGGGAGATGACCACCACCGGCCCCTTGAAGTCGCGCAGGAATATCTCGAGCCAGCGGATGGAAATGATGTCGAGGTGGTTGGTCGGCTCGTCGAGAAGAAGGATGTCGGGGGCGCTAGCCAGTACCTGAGCGAGCAGGACCCGAAGCTTGAACCCGCCCGACAGCGTGGACACGGGAGAGCGATGCACGTCCGTCGGGAGGCCCAGACCCTCCAGAATCGTGGCGGCACGGGCTTCGGCGGTATATCCGTCGTGCCGCTGAAAAGTCTCCTCCAGCTCGGAAAACCGGTCGGCGTCGAAGTGCTGCTCGGCCCGCGCCAACAGCGCCTCCTTCTCCGCCATCGCGTGCCACAGCTCCGGGTTGCCCATGAGGGTGACCTTGAGAATCTCCTCATTCTCATACACGAACTGGTCCTGGCGCAGGACTCCCATCCGGAGATGCTTCGGCACGGAGACCGTGCCGTCACTGGACTCCAGGTCGCCGCACAGGATGTTGAGAAGCGTGGTCTTACCCGACCCGTTGGCGCCCACCAGCCCGTAGCGTTCCCCCGGGTTGAGCTGGAAGGAGGCGCCGGTGAACAGCGTGCGGTCGCCGAACGACTTTTCGAGGTTTGAAACGGAGATCATGGGGGAAGAAGCTAAAACGAATGGACGAACGCGTCGTTCACCGTGATCTGTGACAAGGTGAACACGCATGTCCCTGCGGCAGATGAGCGCTAGAAGAACCGGCTCAGCCTGAAGGTCATGAAGTCGTCTCGCCGGATTGTATGCAGTGCGGTCGTGGCTTCGGTATTGAGCAGTAGGCGCATCTCGAACGCACCGACCCAACGCTCCCCGAGTCGGCGCTCCGCCTCCAGAAACGCTATCGTCTCCCCATTGTCCAGGTCCACAATCGGCCCGCCAAGGACTGACGTACCCTGGACGTCGTTGAACGCCCAGCGAAAACCCACGAAAACGTCGTTGTCGAACACCGTGAACGGCGCCTGGTCACTCCGCCCGTCCAGCGTCATCTCGGCCAGAAGTCCCAGGTCGGCTGGCCCGGGCCCCACCGAAAAGAGTGTGTGCTCCACGCCGAAGACACTCGCCGCGAAGCGGTCGCCGTGCCTGCCGCGCATCATCACCTCGAGCTTCCACAGGGTGGCGCCACGCGTGTACTGGAGGTCCACGCTGACCTGATCGATGATCGTGTAGTACGGCTGCAGCGCGAGGCCATGCTCGGTCGCCGCGGGCAGTAGGTAGGGTTCGCGGCTCGTGCCGTAGAAGGCCGCTACCCCAACATCTACATCACCGATCGCGTGTGACCAACGCGCGGCGAAGTCCGTGTGCCAGCGTCCGGCATCGGACTCGTATGCGGCATCGTCGATCACGGGTGCCAGCCCGCGCAGACGGCCCTCGCTCGCCGGGTGCGTGCGCTCCCGGAAGAAGGGCAGCACGTACAGATCCAGGGCGCCCCAATCCCGCTCCAGCGTGAAATTCACCATGGGCTGGCCGAGCTTTTCCTCATTGTCGATGTCCTCGACCGCGTCGCTCTGGTTGATGATGTCGACCAGATGCACCGACTCCGTCGTGCCCCAGAACACCTTGCCAACACCCGCCATGAGCGTCCAGCCATCGCGCAGCCACAGCGCGTTGGCCTCGCGCAGGTCGAAGTGGGTGCGGCTCGCGTCGTGCGCGTCCAGACGCAGCATCGGGCTCAGTCGTAGCTCGGGCCCACCACCATCCAGGAACCAGATGAATTCGGGCTCGAAGCCGATCGACGGAGATGAGACTGCGCCGCTCTGCTCCGGGAACAACGGATCGTTCGGGAAGATCCGGGTCTCCACGAGAATCGAGCCTCTGACTTCTTGCCCGGCCACGGCGTCCACCGCCGGGGCCGCGAGGCCTCCGGCGACGGCCGCAATCAACGCCCACGTGCGGGCGCCCTTCGCTGAGGTCTTCACGAGCACGCCCCCCCTACCGGCCGCGCCGCAGACGCGTCGGCGTGAAATCGCTATCGGAAAGCCCGGCGGCGAATGTCCACTCGCTGAACTCCAGGTCGGTGCGCTTTCCGTTTTGATGGTTCTCCATCGCCATCAGATCGGGGCGCCAGTACTGACCGAGATACTGCCCATAGGCGTGGTACGTGAGCGTCTTGAGCAGCGCATCCCTACGATCGTAGAAGTCGATATGCTGGATGCGGTACTCGTCCTTGTCCCACCACACCACCTGCTTGGTGTAGCCCGAGTTTTCGTACAGCGGCAGACGCTCGACCATGTAGCACTCCAGGTCGCCGCACGCCTCCTCGCCCACGAATCGGTAGTCGTACTTGCCCAGCTCCTGCGATACGAGGTCCTCGAATGCGAACTCGCTGCCCACGAACGGCCCGGACTTGTTCGCCGAGGAGATGCGCTTCACGCGCTTCAGCGCAGGCAGGAAGATCCACTGGTCGTCTGGATCCAGAATCTTGGTGTGCGACAGCAGCGAGGTGCCCGCCACGTCACGCGGCGCGTCGAACGTGATCACGCTCTTGTCACCGGCTCCGGCCTCGTCGCTCTCGAGGGCACGCCTGCGCAGTTCGCGCACGCTCTCGTCGCCGTTCCGATTGCGCAGAACCATGCGCATGGTGCTGGAGTTGTCGCCCCAGCCCAGGTCGCGTCGGTCGGCTTCCTCGGCGATCGCTCGGCCCCGCGCCGCCTCGGAGTCCTGAGCCCACAGGTCGTCCGGCGAAACGATCATCGCCGCGGCCAGGAGGGCAGCCGACATCGCCGCCCGGATCATCGTCGTCTTCATGGTTCTTGTCCTCTTTTTGGAATGTTCTCGTTACGGTTGGGATTCAGTCCGCGCCTGACGTAGCAGCCGCGAGTGCGGCATTTGGCACGGGGTACTTCGCCGGACGCCTATCGAAAGCGAGCAGGACCGCCGGCAGGAGCAGAAAGTCCACCACGAGGGCGCACGCCACGGTGAGCGACGTGAGCAGGCCCATGTATGCGGTCACGCGGAAGGTGCTCAGTCCGAGCATCGCGAAACCGATCGCCACGATCAGCGTCGTGCCTAGGATCGCGGGCCCTACGGTGCGGAAGACGTACCGGACGGCGTCCGGCGCGTCCATCGTGCCGCGGGCATACTGGTACTTGCTCAAGAAGTGCACCGTGTCGTCCACGATGATCCCAATGGACAGGCCAGAGACGATCGAGACCGCAAAGCCCACCTGGCCCACCATCATCGCCCACACGCCGAAGGCCATCAGGGCCGGGAGCACGTTGGGTATGAGGCTAATCACTCCCAGGCGCACGCTCTTCAGCGCGACCATCAGGATGCCCGCGATGAGCGCGAATCCGAGGCCCGTACCCAGCAGCATCGAGGCGATGTTGCGCCGCGTGATCTTGGCGAACATCAGCGGAGTGCCGGTGCCCCGCGCGACCCGCATGCTCGGCGTTCCGTTCTGGACCAACCAGGCTTGTGCCATGGCCACTTCCCGATCGACGACCTTCACGTCCACGTCGCCGTAGGTGACGTTCACCCGCAGCGAGCTCTTGTCGACATCGATCTGGTCGTTCACGTCCAGGCCGTAGGGAAGCGACAGCTCGTACAGCAGCAGATATTGCGCGCCTAGATCCTGCCCGGTCGGCAAGCGATACTCTGCCGGATCGTCCGCGTGCATGTTCATGTTCAGCGTCTTCATGGTGCGCGTGAAGCTGTTCACGTGCACCACGGCCGGGCGCGCGTCGAGCCAATCCGCGAACTCGTCGACCTTCGCCAGGTACTCGGGGTCGCTCACCTCCTGCGAGCCTCCGGCCTCGAGAGAGAACGTGGTGGCGTAGAATCCCGTCAGGTTGTCGATGGCGAAGTCACTGGCGCGACGGATTTCCAGCGAGGGGGAGAAGTACTCGAGGAAGTGGTCGTTCACTTCCAGCGTCGTGACGGCAAACGAAAGGCCCACGGTCGCCACGGCCATGCCTGCCAGGACGGGGCGATGCCGCGCCACCAGCATGTCGCTGAAGCGGTCGAGGTCCGCGCTCAGACGGCTACCGCTCGCACGGCGCTCTCTCACCGGCAGGATCGCGATCACCGCGGGCAGCAGCGTCATCGAAAAGATCCAGGCGAACACCACACCTGCCGCGGTCAGGTTGCCCAGCAGCTGGAACGGCGGCGAGTCGCTGAAGTTGAGCGTCAGAAAACCGACGACCGTGGTCAGGCTGGTGAGGAACACCGGCTTCGCGTTGAGACGTATGGCCTCGACGAGCGCGTCCAGCTTCTGGTTGCCCTGGCGCATCGACTGGAACAGCGATACCAGAATGTGCACCGAGTCCGCCACCGCGAGCGTCAGGATGATCGTGGGCGCCGAGGCGCTGGTCGGATCCAGAAACACGCCCATGTGCCCCGCGATCCCCAACACCGTCGCCGTGGAGAATCCGATCACGCCCAGCGTCGCCACCAGCGCGGTGCCCGAGCGCAGGAAGAGCCCGATCGTGATCATGAACGTCAGGAGCATCAGCGGCATCACGACGGGCATGTCCCGCATGGGCGCCTCGGCGAAGGCCCAGTTGAGCATGGACAGGCCGCCTACCTGGATCTCCAAATCCGGATGCGCCTCGCTGTACTCGGCGACCAGGCCGCGAGCGTATGCCACGGTCTGAGCCAGCTCGTCGACGGCCTCACTACGGAGCGAAATGCGCACGTTCACGCCGGTGGTGCGCGCGTCGGGCGCGATCAGCCGTCCCACTAGCAGCGGCTCGGCGAGGGACACGCGCCGGGCGCGCTCCACCACGTCCGGGCTGATGTCGCCGCGCCCCACGAGGTCTTCGACAATCAGCTCATCGCCGTCCGCCCACGTATGCTGGAAGTTCGTGATCGCATCGACGCGCGTCGAAAACGGAATCTGCCACGCGTCCTCGGTGAGCGATCGGATCACGTCGAGGTTCGCGGCGGTAAACACGTCGCCCGCCCTGGGCTTCACGATGAACAGCACGTTGTCGTTCTTCGTGTAGATGTTCTCGACCGCCTCGAAGGCGTTCAAATCGGGGTTGTCTTCGCTGAAGAAGACGCGGTAGTCGTTGGCCAGACCCAGCTTCGACATGCCGGATCCCGAAGCCATCGTCACAAGCAGAGCGCTCAGCACAACCCACCATCGGTTGCGGATTACCCAACGCGCGTAGCGCTCTACGCGTCCGGCAGAAGTGCTCGTCGTCGTGTCGCTCATCCTGTTCGCCTCCTAATTAGAAACCGACTGGTTGGTATGTTATGGAACTAAAAAAAACCCGTGACGAAGCTCACGGGTCACTGCTACGGTCGCAGTCCTTCGAGTAGGTCCAAGAATATCGCGCTTCCGGCCATCACGGCCTCGAGGTCCCGCGACGTCTTCACCGAACCGACGAGACCCTGGTAGGTGGCAAATACCAGGCTCGCCACGGCGGCGGGGTCCACATCCTTGCGCACTTTGCCGGCCTCCTGACCGCGTTCGAACGCCGCCTCGATGCCTGCCCTCCAATCATCCGCGATTTGATCGAGGTGTTTCCTGAAGGCCTCGTCCTCACCCGCGAGCTCCTGCGTGAGGTTGTTCAGCGGACACCCGCACCGCTGCCCTTCCGGCGTGGAGGCTCCCAACACTGCGCGGATCGACTCGGACAGCCCGTGGATCGGATCGTCGGACTGTTCGAGGGGCGCCAACCATCGCTCGATGACCATCGGCCGGATCGCTTCGTCCATGACCGCGTGCAGCAAGTCGGCCTTGCTCTTGAAGTGGTGATACAGCGCACCCTTCGTGACGCCCGAATTGGCCAGAATACGCTCGAGGCTCGCTCCCGCGTACCCGTGGGCGTGGATCTCGCGGAACGCGTTCTCCACGAGCCGCGCCCGCGTGCCTTCGGGGTCGCGAGTGCGCCCAAGTGTCGGGGTCGAGGTGGCTTCTTTCGTTAACATACCGACCAGTCTGTATGAACACTGAGGCGTTGTCAAGTGCTAGACTTTTCCGAGGGGCACATTTGGCGCCCCACTGCCAACGCGTGCCCCGTGCCCGGAGGCATACCGGATGTTCAACCGCCCTCGGACAGCGCTGCTTCTCTACGCCGTCGCGATGGGCTATCTCGAAGCCGCAGTCGTCGTCTATCTTCGCGCCATCTACTATCCCGACGGATTCTCCTTTCCGCTGAAGCCCATGGACGCCGGGATCCTGGCCGTGGAGATCGGCCGCGAGGCCGCGACCGTCGTCATGATCTTCGCCATCGCGTGGGCGGCAGCCCGCTCCGGCTGGCAGACGCTGACCGGCTTCGCGCTCGTCTTCGGGGTGTGGGACATCGTGTACTACGTCGGACTGTGGATTCTGCTGGGCTGGCCGGTGTCTCTCGGCGAGCCGGATGTGCTCTTCCTCATCCCCGTCGTCTGGATCGGGCCCGTGTGGGCCCCCTCGCTGATCGGCCTCTCCATGTCGGCGGCGGCCTGGGTGCTCTGGCCGCTGGACTACAGAGTCATTGCACCTCGCGCGTGGGAGTGGTCGCTCATGGCAGCGGCGGGCTGCATGCTGCTCGCGACATTCATAGTGCCCTCTGCGCTGGCCGGGGTGACACGTTTGGGGGAGGAAGTCTCACTGCCAACGATGAGCTACCCGTGGTGGGGATGGATCGCAGGAGAGTCTGCAGCCGTTTTCGTGGCGCTGCGATGGTGGATGAGAGGACGGCGTTCGACCTGAAGGAGCCCTCTTCTACCGGATTCCCGTGTCGAAGCTGACGATCACCTCCGCGTACACACCGTCCTCGACGTCCACTTCCTGCTCGCTCGCGGTTGGAAACGGGTCCCCCGATTCTGGATCGAGAACGTACCTACCGGGCCGCAGGCCAACGCGGAATCGTCCGTCTTCCCCTGACCGGATGCGCGTGACGGACCCTCCGGCAGATCGGCGAACGTCGATCCACGCCTGGTGAGGGAGGTCGGGACAGGCGTTTCCGGGCATTTGCACCGGACACTGCGGCCCCAAGAGGACGATCCCATCGATACCCTGGGGGGAGCCAGGTCCGAGTAGGTCCGCCGAGCCGCACGCGGCGAGCAAGAGGAGGATTGCAACAGCGGGCCTCGTTCCACATCGACTACGGTCTCGCATCGCTCTCCTCCGGTGGCTCCGTACCGTGTGTTTCGACACCGAAGGAACGATCGCGGTCCCGGAATCGTGACTCTGCTCATCAGTCCCGCCGGCTCGCCGTCAGCTCCATGACGCGCGTGCGTTCTACCAACCGTAGGAACTCGGCCCGGTAGCCGCCCACATCCTCACCGAGTGCTCCGCGAGCCAGCTCGAGTACCTCTGATAGCTTGAACGCGTCAGTGTACTCGGAATCCCGAAGGATCATTCCCCAGGCCGCGACCGCTGAGGCGAAGCGTAGGTCGGGCGAGGCCACATCGACGTCTCCGGCGAATACGGGAACTTCCATGAGCAGGCTCTGCTCACCGTTCGGCTCCTTGTAGCGGAGCTTCACGTACATCAGCTCCTGAGAGTCGGCGGCTTCTGTCGCGGTGAAGGACTGGAAGCGGAGCGGATCGACGCGTGCGAGCTCAACCCCCGCCTCCCTGGGCATGAGCTCGTAGAGAGCGGTCACAGTGTGGCCCGCGCCGAGCTCCCCCGCATCCTTGGTGTCGTCGTTGAAGTCTTCGTCGGCTAGCAGCCGGTTCTCGTACCCGATGAGGCGGTACTCAGCGACCCGAGCCGGATTGAACTCGACCTGGATCTTCACGTCCTTTGCGATCGTGAAGAGCGTGCCGGACATCTCGCTGACTAGGACCTTCTTCGCCTCGAGCTCAGAGTCGATATACGCGAAGTTTCCGTTCCCGTGGTCGGCGAGCTGCTCCATCTTGGAGTCCTTCAGATTGCCCTGACCGAAGCCGAGCACTGTGAGGAAGGCTCCCTGCTCGCGCTTCTCCTCGATGAGGCGAACCATGTCCCCGTCGCTCGAGGGGCCGACGTTGAAGTCACCGTCGGTGGCCAGGATCACACGGTTGTTGCCGCCTTCGATGAAGTTGTCCTGAGCGACCCGGTAGGCGAGGTGCAGCCCGGCACCGCCAGCGGTCGAGCCGCCGGCCCGCAGGCGGTCGAGCGCCGCCACTATATCCTGCTTCCGATACCCGGGAGTCGACGGCAACACCAGTCCGGCCGCGCCGGCATATACCACGATCGCCACTCGGTCCCGAGGTCGCAGCTGATCCACGAGCAGTCGGAAGGAACGCAGCAGCAGCGGCAGCTTGTCCTCTGCGGACATCGAACCCGATACGTCGATCAGGAAGACCAGGTTACTGGCGGGCAGATCATCCATCGGGATCGACTGCGCCCGCACACCGATGCGCACGAGGTGATGATCCGGTGCCCAGGGGGCCCGCGTGACCTCTGTTGTCACCGCGAAGGGCGCATCTCCTTGCGGCTCCGCGCCCCCGTAGGGGAAGTAGTTGACGAGTTCCTCGATCCGGACGGCATCGAGGGGCGGCCTCCGGCCCTCTTGGATGAACCGGCGGACGTTCGCATAGGAAGCCCGATCGACATCGATAGAAAAAGTGGACAGCAGCGCCGTGGCCACCGGGCGGAATCCGCTCTCCCCGATGTGGGCGTACGCCTCAGTATTGTGCACCACTCCGCGGTCAGACGCCACGCTCAGGGAGAGGCCGCCGGAAACGATCGACGAGCGCGCCTCGCGCCCGGGGGCTACCGCAAGTTCGTCGAGCTCCACGGCCACCGCCTGCAGCCGGAAGTCGAGCGCATTCTCCCCTTCCGTCAACCGAATGGTGATTCGCTGGCTCGCGTACCCGATGAGCTGCGCGACTACCTCCACCTCCTGGCCGACGTAGCCGTCGTCCAGCGAGACCATGAACCGGCCGCCGGAATTCGTGAGAGCCGCGGACGAGGCGACGGGGACGTAGACCTGTGCTCCTGCGAGGGCTTGCATCGAGGACGCATCGACGACCGAGCCCGTGACGAAGACCGCAACCCCGCCGCCGAGCGGTGCCACCGCCTTCGGCGAGGAGTGCGCTCCGAGGATCGAGGCGAATCTGAGTATCACGATCATGAGTGCAGGCATGGAACCTCCGTCGCTTGTTCGGCGTTGGGCCGGCAGTGCGACCCTTTCCCCATAGGACGCGGAGTCACAGCCGAATGGCACGGATTCGCCTGAGCAGGCGGCCCGATTTTTGTGTTGGGTGGACGAGACCGAACAACTGAGGTTGGCGGGCCCGGGGATGACGAAGGCGCGGTGGTACTGCGCGCCTCAGCTCGCGCAAGCATTCCCACTGGCGACGCAATCGAGATCGCAGTACGAATTCTGCTCGTTTCTTCCGAGTCGTGACCGCTCGGACCAACGGAATGAGTAACCATGCAAGTGAACGCCACACGATCGCCGCACCCCGCCCGCAACGCCCTCCTGCGTTCCGTGGACGCGCAATCGGAACGAATCATGGTGCGCTTGTTCGAAGACGCGGATATCCGCACCGACGGTGCCCGTCCCGAGGACATGCAGGTTCACGACAGGAGACTTTACACTCGGATCCTTAGCAACGGTTCGCTTGGCTTCGGCGAGTCGTATACGGACGGGCAGTGGGACTGCAACGCTCTAGACGATCTGACAGTAAAACTCGTCAGTGCCGAGATCGACAAGAAGGTCCGCGCCAACTGGAGCAGCGTTTTTCACGTGTTGCGGGCCAAGACGCTGAACCTGCAGGCCATAGACCGGGCGTTTGAGATCGGTGAGCAGCACTACGACCTGGGAAACGACCTCTACCAGGCCATGCTCGACCCTCGAATGCTCTATTCGTGCGCGTATTGGCGTGCAGCGAGCGACCTTGAAGAAGCGCAGACCGCGAAGCTCGACCTCGTCTGTCGAAAAGTCGGTCTTCGGCCGGGAATGAAAGTGCTCGACATCGGTTGTGGCTGGGGCGGCTTCGCCAAGTATGCGGCCGAGCGCTATGGTGTCGAGGTTACAGGCTTCACGGTTTCTCGGGACCAAGTCCAGCTCGGTAGGGAAGCATGCAAGGGACTTCCCATAGACATTCGTCTTGACGATTACCGCGAGGCCACCGGTTCCTACGATGCCGTTGTCTCCATAGGGATGTTCGAACACGTCGGCTACAAGAACCACCGCGCCTTCATGGAGGTCGTTCATCGTTGCCTAAGAGACGACGGAATCGCCCTCCTCCACACGATCGGTGGAAACCGCAGCACCAGGGCCATAAACCCCTGGTTCGGAAAATACATATTTCCCAACGCGCTGGTCCCATCCCTGGCGCAGGTGGCGAGGGCAGCGGAAGAGCTGTTCAGTGTCGAAGACGTACAGAACTTGGGCCCGGACTACGATAGGACCCTTCTGGCGTGGTACGAGAACTTCGAACGAGCCTGGCCGACGCTGGAGGCGAGCTATGGAGAGCGCTTCCGCAGGATGTGGCGTTTCTATTTACTCACGGCCGCAGGGGCAGCGCGCGCGCGGTACCAGCAGTTGTACCAGATTGTCCTCACCAAGATTGGTCAGCCACAACCTGACTGCTTTCGCTAAGAAATGGCGGAGCGCGAACGTCGCCCCTCGAGCGGTGGCGTCGCATGGCTCGGGCCTGCGCTAACGGGCTGGCCGCGCGCCTCTAGACTACGCGGCTCATGTCACACCGATCAGAGGAAGAGCCCAATCGCCCCAATCCATATCACGAAGAGTCCTCCCCCACACCACAAGAGAGTCTTGATAAGCGTAACGCTCAGCCGATTGTCCGCCTCGAGAGTGGGATCACCGATGTCGCGTTTGTCGAGCTCAGAGCTGGACACGGGCAGTTCCCCTCCATTCAGTTAAGATCCGGCTGTTTCGGCTTTCATAGTAGATCACCGCGGGGCGTATGGGGCAAGCGCTATGACCACCCCCAATCGAATCCTCCTTCGACGCGCCCTCCTAGTCGCGGCGCTGCCGATCCTCATTTCGGGGGGGAAGCCGCTGACGTGACCCCCTGAAACGAGACCAGAGTTGATGTTAGGATGCGGCTTTGGTCGCAGCTATCAGGGAGGAGGTCAGAATGAGTAGGAGACGACACACGCCGGAGCAGATCATCACGGCATTGAGAGAGGCGGAGGTGGGTCTGGCGAACGGCAAAACGGTGGCGATGGTGAGCCGGGAGTTGGGGATCAGCGAGCAGACGTACTACCGGTGGAGGCAGGAGTTCGGGGGGATGAAGGTGGATCAAGCTCGACGCTTCAAGGAGCTGGAGAAGGAGAACGCACGGCTAAAGCGAGCGGTGGCGAACCTGACGGTGGACAAGCTGATCCTGGAGGAAGCGACCAAGGGAAACTTCTGAGCCCCGAGCGCCGACGCAGGTGCGTGATGCATGTACGTCAGCGACTCGGGGCGAGTGAACGTCACGCGTGTCACGTACTGGGTCAGCCGCGCTCGACGCAGCGCCGGGTGAAGAAGCTACCTGGCGACGAGGAGGCGCTACGCACGGACGTGATACGGTTGGCGAGCCGGTTCGGCAGGTACGGGTATCGCCAGATCACGAACCTGCTGCGTATCGAGGGCTGGGAGGTGAACCACAAGCGTGTGGAGCGTATCTGGAGGCAGGAGGGGCTGAAAGTGCCCAGACGGCAACCGAAACGGGGTCGGTTGTGGCTCAACGATGGCTCGTGCATCCGGCTCAGGCCACTGCATAAGAATCACGTGTGGTCCTACGACTTCGTAAGCACGAGGACCCATGACGGCCGTGCGCTGAAGCTTCTGACCGTGCTCGACGAGTACACGCGGCAGTGTCTGGCGATCAAGGTCGGTCGAAAGACTCGAGCTCACGACGTTCTCGAGGTGCTCACCGATCTCTTCGCTCGGCACGGTCCGCCCGAGCATCTGCGCTCGGACAACGGGCCAGAGTTCACGGCGAAACTGGTGCGGAGATAGCTGGCCAGGCTGCGGGTCCAGACCCTCTACATCGCGCCGGGCAGTCCGTGGGAGAACGGCTACAACGAGAGCTTCAACGGCAAACTGAGAGACGAGTTCTTGAACGGAGAGATCTTCTACACACTGCCCGAGGCAACGGTACTCGTCGAGCAGTGGAGGCGGCTGTACAATACCGTCCGACCCCATCGTGCCCACGGCGGACTACCCCCCGCCCCAGAGACGATAAAACCATCGCCCTGGTTCCTCAGGATGCCCCAACTCCAGGGACCACCGATGGCTCGGGGTCTAACATAGGAAGTGGTACCGCAACTGGGGGCACCTCAAACAAGTGGGTGATGCGTCAGCGGACTCCTCCGCCACTTCGACCTCCGGGCCGAGCCCACTCTTCTACCGACCGGACCTGAATTTCGGCAGCGTTTCGGTCATGGGGCCCCTCAACGTCCTGTTCAATCGGGGATTCTCACTCCTCCATTTTCGAGACCAGCCCAGGGACATCCGCGAAGTCCAGTGGGGAAACGGCTTCAGCGCCGTCGTCGACGGGCTGACTCACCCGCGGACAGCCATCGACCGGGCGGGCGGTTGGGGGACTTGGTTGAAGCGGGAGTTCCTTCCCACGGCCAAGGTGTGGGAGTGGGCGTGGGCGGCGAACTACGGAGGGCACATCATCGCGGGCGGCATCACCTCCCGGTATTTGGAGGAATGGTTCGTGGCCAACCGAATTCCCATGCCCGCCCTCTCATCGGCCGTCTACTTGATGGGCGTCATGATGGTCAATGAGATGATCGAGCATCCGGACGGGACGGGGTCCGGGTCTGGAGTTGCCGATATGCTGATCTTCGACCCACTCGGCATCATCCTCTTCCGGATCGATGGATTAGCGCGATTTTTTGGAGAGGAGCTGCACGCCACCGACTGGTCCCCACAGGCGGCCGTGACGCTTCCGGGGACGCGGGTACAGAACGTGGGCCAGATCATCGCATACAAGATCCGCCTCCCCTTCCTCGAGCGGACACGATTACTGCTGACGCTCGGGCAGCAGGGGCTGGGCGGGCTCACCTACCGCTTCGACAGCGGGTTGAGCCTCGGTGTGGCAGGCGGAATCGACGGCAACCTCCGCATCGTGGACCCTGAGACCGGCCAGGAGAGCATCGAGCCGCGACCCGCGGGGGCGTTCTACGTCGATCGGGACGACTCGCTGCTGGCGAGCGTGGTGCTGGGGTACGATGCACATAACTTCATCGGGGTGAACGTCTATCCAGGCGTCTTGCCCGGGCCCTTCGCGTCACTGGGCCTATGGGCCACGGTCACCCAGAGCAGGGAGTTCGGCTTCGGGCTGTCGTCACGCTCGACCCTGGGGCTCGGGACGGGCCTGAACCTGAATCGGCACTGACCGACATGAAGCACGTGCTAACCCTTCTGACACTCTTCGTTTGCGGCGCTACCGGCGCTTGGGCACAAGTTGATCCGGGTGCCACCGTTGCGATCCCGAATGAGCCGATGCCCTCCGGGCACTCGCACAACGACTATCTGCGCCAAACGCCGTTGTGGGACGCACTATCGCTCGGGTTCATCAGTATCGAAGTCGACATCTATCTGGTTCGAGGAGCGCTGCTCGTCGGTCACGACGAAGAGGATCTCGAACCGAGCAAGACGCTGCAGTCGCTCTACCTGGATCCGCTCAGGGATCATGTGCGCGAGCGTGACGGTTGGGTCTACCCGAGCCAGCACTCGCTGGACCTTCTCATCGACATCAAATCGGATGCACGAACCACGTACGAAGCCCTGGTTGGCGTACTCACCCAGTATTCGGAGATGTTCACTACCTACTCTGAGACTCGGGTTCACAGGAGAGCGGTCTCCGCGGTCGTTTCAGGGAATCGGCCGCGCAGGTCGATGATGAGCGAGGCCGTGCGAATCGCGAGTTATGACGGCCGCCTCGAGGACATTGAGAACTCGGCGGCGCGCGTTCCAGCAAACTTCATTTCCATGATCAGCGCCGATTGGGAAGACCATTTCAGCTGGCGCGGCTTGGGAAGCCTGTCCGAGCGCGACTCCCGCCGGCTGGCGCTACTAATCGAGGAGGCTCATCGAGGAGGCTACCGCCTTCGGTTCTGGAACATCCCCTCCCCCGGCAGGCGACGCACCGACGCCGTGTGGAGTCAACTACTGGATGCCGGCGTGGATTTGCTGAGCGTCGAAGACGTGAAGGCTTATTGGGACTTCATGGTGAAGAGGCGGCCGTCCTGACGCGGGTCAGTCCGGGAACGCCCCGCCTGCCATCACTTTTACCCCCCAACATGCACCACACACCGCCGCACCGACCCACGTCGACGGTGCTCCCAAAGGTAAATCCCCTGCCACGTGCCAAGCGCCAGCGCGCCTCGCTCGATGGGGATCGACAACGTGGTCGAGGTCAGCGCCGCCTTGATGTGGGACGGCATGTCATCTGGACCTTCGTGCACGTGCGTGAAGTTGGGGTCGCCCTCCGGCACCAGCCGCTCCAGCCAAAGCTCGAGGTCGTCACGGGCGGACGGATCCGCGTTCTCCTGGATGGTGAGGCTCGCTGACGTGTGCTGGACCATCAACGTGCACAGCCCTCGATCCAGGCCGCTGGCACGGACGACGCCTTGCACCGTGCCGGTGATCTCGAGGAGGCCCTTGCCCCGTGTACGGATCTCGATGTGGTCTATCATGGTACGCACAACTCCGGGTTGCGTAATCTAGTCGTTCGCTACGTGCTCGAACTCTTCAGAGAACAGAAGCATGACAAGCTTCCTCCGCATACAGTTTCTGGCGCTGGCGCTCAGTGCTCTAGTCGCGCCCAGCCTTTCAGCGCAGGACGGTGGTCCGAGGCTGGTGATAATGCTGGTGGTCGATCAGCTTCGTGGAGATCTTCTCGACCGCTATGAGGCGGCCTTCACCGGCGGCTTCCGCCGTCTGCTCGACGAGGGGTTCCGCTTCACGCAGGCGTCGCACGCGCACGCACGCACGAGCACGGCTCCGGGTCACGCGACGCTCACCACCGGGGTCTTTCCCGCCCGCCACGCCGTCGTAGCGAACTCCTGGTTCCAGCATGTCGGTGGTGAGTGGGAGAGCTCATACGCCGTCGCCGACACCTCGAGAAAGATCCTAGGCTTCGAGACCGTGCAGGTCCTCGAAGGACGCTCTCCGAAGACCATGATCCGGGAAGGTCTTCCCGACTGGCTCCGCGCCGAGAACGAGGAGTCGCGCCGGGTATCGATCTCGAAAAAGGATCGCGCCGCGATCCCGATGGGTGGCAAGACGAGCGAACAGGTGTACTGGCTGCTGCCCGAGCTGGGTCGCTTCATCACCTCCACGCACTACCTGAACAGCTATCCGGAGTGGCTCATCCGCTTCAACGGCCGCGTCATGCCGGACATCGCGAAAGACACGGTGTGGAACACGGAGGTACCAGCGCGGCTTCGCAGTCTCGCGCGTCCCGATACCGCGACATACGAGTTCGATGGCGTTCACTCGACGTTCCCGCACGTGAGCTCGCTGGAGAACACCGAAAACCACCCACAGGTCCACAACGTGTGGGGCTTCGAGCAGTCACGCGTCGATGCCGCGGTCATGGCGCTGGCGCATGAGGTCATCGACGAGCTGAAGCTCGGGCAGCGCCGCGATCAGGACTATCTGGCGATCTCACTCTCCGCCACGGACCGCATCGGGCACGCCTACGGCCCCTTCAGTCAGGAGCAGCTCTCGAACCTGATCCACCTCGACCGGATTCTCGGGGAGTTCTTCGAGTACCTGGACGAGGAGGTTGGCGAAGGAGAGTGGTTGATCGGCCTCGCCGGAGACCACGGCGTCGTCACGATCCCCGAGGCACAGGTGGAGATGGGCACGAACCCGGACGCCGTACGAATCCCGGACACCGAGAGGCACGCACGGCTCTCCGAGGTGCTCATCGAATCGATGCGCGCCGGTGGCTCCCCGGAGGAGATCGCAGAGCGGCTCGCTCGGCTCGTCGAGGCGCGGGGGCTCGTAGCAAAGGCGTACACGCATGCGGAACTGACGCGCGGTGAGCCCGCCGATTCCTTCGCGGTTCTCTTTCGGAACTCGCACTACGCGGGGCGCGCTTGGGGGCCGCTATCGCGCTGGGGCGTGGAGGTCCGATTCGGCGAGGGAGACCTCGTTGGCTTTCCCACAGGTACGAACCACGAAACGCCGTATTGGTACGACCGTCACGTGGAGATGATCTTCATGGGCGCGGGCGTCGAGTCCGGCACTTCGGACGTGCCGGTTTACACCGTGGACTTCGCGCCCACCCTCGCTGGGCTCGCGGGCATTCCGATTCCCGCGGACTTGGACGGCCGTCGTATCTATTGATTACCGCTCATTCGAGTCGGATTGGCGCCGGATCTCGATTGACGTGCCGTAGGCGTGGACGCAATGTGAGCGAGCCATAGCCGGCTGTGCTCGCCCTCGTCGGGAGGTCCCCTTGTCCGTCCCCCAGTCTTCCGCACCCAGAACAGTTGCAGCCCGAGTCGCGCTGGTAGCCCTAGCAGCTACCGTCGCCGGTTGCGATGGGCCCTCCGGGCCCGAATCACTCGCAGAACTGGCTCGCATGTCACTCGCTCAGATCGACGGCGAGCTGGACGTTCCGGGCCTGCGGGAATCGGTCGAAGTCATTCGGGACGAAGCGGGCATTCCGCACATCTATGCGCAGAACGACGATGACCTTTTTCTGGCCCAGGGATACGTCATGGCGCAGGACCGGCTCTGGCAGATGGAGATGTGGCGTCGCTGGCATGAAGGACGGCTCGCCGAGATCTTCGGGCCCGAGGCGCTCGACTACGACCGTCGCACACGGCTGATGATGTTTCGCGGGCCGTGGGACGACTCCGAATGGACGAGCTACCACGCCGACGCACAGCGCATCTTCACGGCGTACGCAAACGGCGTGAACGCCTACATAGAGCAGAACCGGGACAACCTCCCAGTCGAGTTCCAACTCACCGGCATCGTGCCCGACCCGTGGACCGCCCGGACGGTGGTTTTGCGCTGGGCCGCACTCGCCGTACCGAGCGTTCGGGGCCATGCGATCAACGAGATCCAGCTCGCGATGAACGTAGCGCGCTACGGAGCCGAGGAGGCCAATCGCCGCGTCGCGCCCGATCCGTGGGATGATCTGGAGATCCCCGAGGGCCTCGACGTCAGCATCATCTCCGAGCACATGCTCGACGCGATGCGCGCCGGGGACTCGGATCCGTTCGTGGCAGGTAGGCTACCCGACCTCGAAGTAGTGGAAGCCTATCGGGCCCTCATGCCCACGGTACGGACGGCCCAGGTCTCGAATCGGGAAATCCCGACCGAGGGGAGTAACAACTGGGTCATGAGTGGTGCTCGTTCTCCGACCGGCGTGCCGATCCTCGCGAATGACCCGCATCGGCGCATCGAGATGCCGGCGCTCCGCTACTTCGTGCACCTCGTTGCCCCCGGTTGGAATGTGACGGGAGGCGGAGAGCCCCCGTTCGTCGGCGTGGACGTAGGGAACAACGAGCGTATGGCGTGGGGCTTCACCTTCGCCGGCACCGACATGGTCGATGTCTTCGTCGAGGAGCTCCACCCGCAGGACCCGAACCTCGTGCGCTGGCAAGATGGCTGGGAGCGGCTAACCGTCATCCAGGAGGAGATCCAGGTCAAAGGCGAGGCACCGCAAACCATCGAGTTGAAGTTCAGCCGTCACGGCCCCGTCTTCTTCGAGGACCTGGAGAACCGCCGCTCCTACGCGGTTCAGTCCGTCGTGCAATACCCGGGCACGGCCGCCTATAAGGGTAGCTTCAAGCTGGCCCAAGCGAACAGCTGCGAGGACTTCTTCGATCGCGCGATGTTTTGGAAGGTGCCCACGCACAGCCTGATCTGCGGAGACGTCGACGGCAACATCGCTCTCCAGGTGACCGGCCTCACACCCGACCGGGACGGGTGGAACGGACGGCTGCCCGTTCCCGGCACCGGTGAGTACGAGTGGCGTGGATTTCGGACCGATCTCTCCCGCGAGTTCAATCCAGCCCGCGGATACATCGCCACCGCCAACAACAACGTGCATCCGCCGGGCTACGAAGGGCGACCGGTTTTCTATCACTCGACGAGAGGTGTGGAAACGTCACGAATCACGCGACTCCACCAGATCCTGGGATCCGGGGAACAGCTCTCCCTCGAGGATCACATGCAGGTCCAGCTCGACGCGTACTCTTTGCGGGCCGCGCGGGACCTGCCCGCCTTCCAAGGCTGGGCATCTGAGGACCCCGATATCGAGTGGGCGCGAGCCTCGATCGCAGAGTGGGATGCGGTGCTCACGAGAGAGAGTAGCGCAGGGGCCGTCTATGTACGCTGGGCCGCCCTGGTCGACGCTGGAGCAAGGAGCTCGGCAACTCCGATCGGCGAACGGCGGGCATTGGTCGAGCAGGGCCTGAGGGCCGCCCTCGAGCGCTTGACCCATGACCTCGGATCGGACCGAACGGGGTGGCGATACGGAAGGATTCACGACAGTGAGCTCCGCCACATCATGGCCTCTGCATTCAACTTGCCCACGGTCGAGCGGCCCGGTGGTTCGGGAACGCTCAATGCCACGGGAGCCAACTTCCGGAGGATCATCGACCTGGCCGACCTGGACCGCTCCGTGGCCAGCAATTCACCCGGTCAGTCTGCTCAGCCGGGAAGCCCGTACTATGACAACCTCGTCGAGAATCTGGGGAACGGGGAGTACTTCCCGCTCGTCTTCACTCGCGAGGCCGTAGAAGAAGTAGCGGTTCATCGTCTGACGTTGAATCCCGGAGGCCGCTGAGTCTCGGAGGCCGCTGAGTCCCGGAGGCGGCGGGCGGACGACCGTGGAGTTGGCGAGGACGCTCTGAGCCGCCGCGCGCGCTCGCATGGAGAGCGACGCGACGGCGAAACCCCCTCGACCGCGGCGCCGTACCAGTAAGCAGGTTTCGGCCTTCGCTTCAGCAAGGAAGCACATGGCGCTGTCTCGTACGTTTGCCTGCTCATGGTTGTGTGCGATGTGGCTCGCCGGTCCGCTGTGGGCGCAGGACGGCCACCGGATCTGGGGCGAAGTCTACACGACCTCCGGCGACGTGCATGAGGGGTTCATCCGCTGGGACCGTAACGAGGGCAGCTGGGTGGACATTCTGGACGGCTCCAAGGAGATCCCCGAAGAGAACTACCTGGCGTGGGTCGAATCGATCGGTGAAGAAGGACCGCCGGTCCGCACCATCGACCTGCACGGGTACCGGATTTCCTGGGAGGAGGACGACCCCGACTTCCCATCCGCCACAGCCTCGGGCATTCGCTTCGGGCACCTGACGTCTCTCCGCATCGTCGGTCCGGACCGGGTCGAGTTGACCCTGCGTTCTGGCGAGCTAGTGGAGCTGAAGGGCGGCTCCACGGATCTGGGACCTGCCATCCGTGAGCTCGTGGTGGACGTGCCCGGGCAGCGTGGAGTCGAGCTCGACTAGGGCGATCTCGATCGGGTCGTGTTCTCCGCGGCGCCCTCTGGAGCCCGGGCCTCCGCTAGCCGACTGTACGGAACCGTCGAAGACGGTGAGGGCGATCGGTTCACAGGCTACGTCTCGTGGGATCTGGACGAGATCCTCGAGTCCGATGTGCTGGACGGCGAAGAGATGGACGGGGGTGACGACCTGAACATTCGATTCGACGAGATCACCTCTATTGCGCGGGTCGCCGGTGGGGCTCGGGTCGTGCTGGTCAACGGGGACGAGCTGGACCTCACGGGCTCGAGGGACGTCGACCGCGGAAACCGCGGGATTCAGATCTCGGATCCGAGCCTCGGCATGGTCGAGGTCGAGTGGCGGGACTTCCAGATTCTGCGCTTTCACGAGGCGGACTCGGTCGTTGGTTACGACGCCTTCGATGGAGGCCACCTCTTGCGGGGCACCGTGGTCACGCAGTCGGGCGAGCAGATCGAAGGCGTGATTCGGTGGGACGCGGACGAGGCCCGGTCGTGGGAATTTCTGAACGGTCGTGCGCACGACGTGGTCTTCACAATAGAGCTCGGCTACGTGAGCCGGATCGAGCGAGGGGACGCGTTCGGGGCCAAGGTGACACTCCTGGATGGACGAAGCTTCGAGCTGGACGACTCCAGCGACGTCGACTGGGACAACAAGGGCATTCTCATCGCCCCGATCGGTGCAGGCCGCCCGAGCGACCCCGACGGGTCCCGGTGGCGGGTGGTTCCGTGGGACGACTTCCGTGAAGTCCGCTTCACACACGATGTGACGGACGACAGTCGGAGGCCGGGCTCATGATACGAGCGCGAGCGCTGGTTCGCATCGGAGCGTGCGCCCTGACCTCGCTCGGGCTTTCGGTTGAATGCGCCACCGGACAGGTAGCACCGGACACGTTCGTCGATCCTGCAGCGCGCACGCTCTTCGAGGCGGCTCAGACGAACTGGCGATCCGTCGACGCATCGGTGGTACGGTACACGGCGCTCATCAAGCAGCGCATCTCGGCGGCGATTCGGACCCCGCTCAAGGATCGCATCATCTACCGCAACGAGACCGCCGTCCGGGCTTTCTGGGACCAGGATCATGACGCGGTGGTCCAGGTCCTGGGCACGCACTCGCAGTATCCGGGCCGGTCGATCGCGGTGAGGGAGGGTGATATGGACTGGCTGGACGACCTCCCGTTCGACAAGCCTTTCGAGCCGGGCGGCGAACGCCTCCTCCTCGGCATTTCGGACGAGGACGACAGCGCCTTCGAGTCGAACGAGGAGGACGGCTACTGGGTCGCGCACCCGTTGGCGAACGGGGCCGACTCCCTGTACCGCTACGAGAGTGGGGACACGCTTACGCTATCCCTTCCGGATGGGCGTCGGCTCCTCATCGTTCAGCTGGACGTACTCCCTCGGGAGGCCGATGTGCACCGGATCACGGGGAGCCTGTGGATCGAGCCCGAGTCCGGGGCGCTCGTGCGCGCGGCGTACCGGCTGAGCAGGCGCTTCGATGCCATGCGCGACATCGCCGAGCTCCAGGAGGAGGAGGACAAAGGATCGTTCAAGTACGTGCCAGGCCTGTTCAAACCGTGGACGTTCGACCTGACGATGGTGGCCGTAGAACTATGCCCTGTGAGACTTCGAGGTCTGGCTCCCGCGCAGCATGCGCATGGAGGGTGAGGTCAGCGCGGGCATCCTGAAGATGCCGGTGTCGATGGACCTCTCCTATACGATGGAGTCGGTAACCAGCCAGTCGGACCTGGCTGAGCCGGAAACGGCCGCACAGTCGGGACTCATAGAACGGCGCTTCGACAGCCGCGCCGAGGCCATGACCTTCATCGCCCAACTGTTGTCCGAGCAGGACGGCATCGAATACGAAGCCGCCGACGAAGAGTTCGCGCGGGAACGCGAGTCCTCGATGATCGTGCCCAAGGAACGGAGCTTGGTCGCCACCAGTCCCCATCTTCCACCTCCGATCTGGGAAGACGCGGTGGGTTTCCCGTCGGACGACCAGCTCGAGGACTACGTCGACATCCTGGCCGACTTGCCGGCGCCAACCATCCAGGGCATTCCCTGGTCGGCGAACTGGGGCTGGGCCCGACAGGACCTGGTCCGGTACAACCGCGTGGAGGGACCGGCCGCGGGTGGTCGCTTCGAGGCGAGCCTGGGTGGGCCGTACACCTTCGAGGCCGAGGAATTCTTCGGACTCGCGGATCTCGATGCGAAAGTGCGCCTGGACTTCGAACGGAGTTCTGTTCGGCGTCGGCTGCGCCTGGGCATCTACAGCGAGCTCACCACCGCCGACCCCCGGGGAGGATATCTGGAGTTTGGCAACTCGGTGCACGCGCTCCTGTTCGGACGGGACGAGGGAGAGTACTACCGGGCCACGGGCGCCGACTTCACGTGGCGTCCCCCGGTCGGTGCCCGCGCGTCCTTCGAGTTCAGGGCCTATGCGGAGCGTCAGGAATCGGTCTCCTCCGAGATCGGCTTCGCGCTATACCACGCGCTTGATTTAAGCTGGGACTTCCGACCCAACATCGACGCCGACGAGGTCGAGGAGATCGGCGCCGAACTGCGACTCTCTCCGTGGTGGGGTGGCGAGCCCTTCCGCGCACAGTTCGGCCTCGAACTGTACGGGCAGGGCGCCCGCTGGAGGACTACGTTCACGAGAGCCGAAACGGACTACGCGCGGGCCAGTGCGATCGTGCGTGCGGCCGTGCCGGTGGTCTATCCGACCTGGCGCTTGGGCATCGAGGCGGGTGGCGGAACCACCTGGGGCGACGCGCCGGTCCAACGCGCTTGGTTCTTAGGCGGAGCCAATACGCTCCGCGGATACGCTGCTTCAACCTTGATGGGGTCGTCCTTCGCGCGGGGTCGGGTGGTGACGTGACCCCCTGAAACGAGACCAAAGTTGATGTTAGGATGCGGCTTTGGTCGCAGCTATCAGGGAGGAGGTCAGAATGAGTAGGAGACGACACACGCCGGAGCAGATCATCACGGCATTGAGAGAGGCGGAGGTGGGTCTGGCGAACGGCAAAACGGTGGCGATGGTGAGCCGGGAGTTGGGGATCAGCGAGCAGACGTACTACCGGTGGAGGCAGGAGTTCGGGGGGATGAAGGTGGATCAAGCTCGACGCTTCAAGGAGCTGGAGAAGGAGAACGCACGGCTAAAGCGAGCGGTGGCGAACCTGACGGTGGACAAGCTGATCCTGGAGGAAGCGACCAAGGGAAACTTCTGAGCCCCGAGCGCCGACGCAGGTGCGTGATGCATGTACGTCAGCGACTCGGGGCGAAGGACACGGGGGGCGCCACAATCAGCGGTGTCACGTTCACGTGGGCCTCGGACAACACCAGCGTAGCAACCGTGTCTAGTGACGGCGTGGTCACGATCGTGGGCAACGGCACCGCGAACATCTCGGTGTCCGCAGGCGCCGTGACGGTCAGCGCAACGCTTCTGGTTGCGCAGGTGCTCGACAGCATCGAAGTCACACCGACGGGGCCAGTCCTGCTCACCTCAGTCGGCGCGACGCAGTCATTCAGCGCAGTGGCGAAGGACGAGGGCGGCACCGCGATCAGCAGCGTGACGTCGTTCACCTGGGTCTCGGACAATACCGGCGCAGCTACGGTGGCTAGCAACGGCACGGTCATCGCAGTGGCCAACGGAACTGCGAACATCACGGCCTCGGCAGGCGCAGTGACCTCGAACGCAGTAGCGGTCACGGTCGCGCAGGCGGTCTCGAGCATCAACGTGACGCCGACGGGGCCGTTCACGCTCACCTCGATCGGGGCGACGCTGTCATTCAGCGCGGTCGCGAAGGACGCGGGTGGCGCCAGCATCGGCGGCGTAACGTTCACCTGGGCCTCGGACGCCACCGGCGTGGCTACGGTGGCTAGCAACGGCACAGTCACCCCAGTGGCCAACGGAACTGCGAACATCACCGCCTCGGCGAGCGCAGTGACCAGCAACGCGGTGAGCGTGACTGTCGCGGTGCTGGTGCAGTGGGCCATGGTGGCACCAGGCAAGTTTGACACGTGCGCCACAACGTCCGGCGGCGCGGCGCACTGCTGGGGGCGGAACAACCGCGGCCAGGTGGGCGACAGCACGACGATTCAGCGGACGACGCCGACGCCGGTGAGCGGAGGACTCACGTTCGCTTCGATCACGGCGGGCGACGGCCATGCGTGCGGGATCACGTCAGCCGGCGCCGCGTACTGCTGGGGTTACAACGTCAGGGGCCAGTTGGGCGACGGCACGACGACGGACCG
Source organism: Longimicrobiales bacterium (assembly GCA_965226625.1). Classification (GTDB taxonomy): domain Bacteria; phylum Gemmatimonadota; class Gemmatimonadetes; order Longimicrobiales; family Gaopeijiaceae; genus UBA1138. Next base: position 869,323 of record CBDDDK010000002.1, on the reverse strand, counting down.
GACGACGCCGACCGCGGTGGGCGGGGAGCTCACGTTCGCTTCGATCACAACGGGCATAAACCATACGTGCGGGATCACGTCCACCGACGCCGCGTACTGCTGGGGGTGGAACGGCAACAACCAGTTGGGTGACAGCACGACGACGAATCGGACGACGCCGACGGCGGTGAGCGGCGGACTCATGTTCTCCTCGATCTCAGCGGGAGCATATCACACGTGCGGGATCACGTCCGCCAGCACCGCGTACTGCTGGGGGCGGAACAGCAGCAACCAGTTAGGCGACAGCACGACGACGCAACGTGAGGTGCCCCCAGTTGCGGTACCACTTCCTATGTTAGACCCCGAGCCATCGGTGGTCCCTGGAGTTGGGGCATCCTGAGGAACCAGGGCGATGGTTTTATCGTCTCTGGGGCGGGGGGTAGTCCGCCGTGGGCACGATGGGGTCGGACGGTATTGTACAGCCGCCTCCACTGCTCGACGAGTACCGTTGCCTCGGGCAGTGTGTAGAAGATCTCTCCGTTCAAGAACTCGTCTCTCAGTTTGCCGTTGAAGCTCTCGTTGTAGCCGTTCTCCCACGGACTGCCCGGCGCGATGTAGAGGGTCTGGACCCGCAGCCTGGCCAGCCATCTCCGCACCAGTTTCGCCGTGAACTCTGGCCCGTTGTCCGAGCGCAGATGCTCGGGCGGACCGTGCCGAGCGAAGAGATCGGTGAGCACCTCGAGAACGTCGTGAGCTCGAGTCTTTCGACCGACCTTGATCGCCAGACACTGCCGCGTGTACTCGTCGAGCACGGTCAGAAGCTTCAGCGCACGGCCGTCATGGGTCCTCGTGCTTACGAAGTCGTAGGACCACACGTGATTCTTGTGCAGTGGCCTGAGCCGGATGCACGAGCCATCGTTGAGCCACAACCGACCCCGTTTCGGTTGCCGTCTGGGCACTTTCAGCCCCTCCTGCCTCCAGATACGCTCCACACGCTTGTGGTTCACCTCCCAGCCCTCGATACGCAGCAGGTTCGTGATCTGGCGATACCCGTACCTGCCGAACCGGCTCGCCAACCGTATCACGTCCGTGCGTAGCGCCTCCTCGTCGCCAGGTAGCTTCTTCACCCGGCGCTGCGTCGAGCGCGGCTGACCCAGTACGTGACACGCGTGACGTTCACTCGCCCCGAGTCGCTGACGTACATGCATCACGCACCTGCGTCGGCGCTCGGGGCTCAGAAGTTTCCCTTGGTCGCTTCCTCCAGGATCAGCTTGTCCACCGTCAGGTTCGCCACCGCTCGCTTTAGCCGTGCGTTCTCCTTCTCCAGCTCCTTGAAGCGTCGAGCTTGATCCACCTTCATCCCCCCGAACTCCTGCCTCCACCGGTAGTACGTCTGCTCGCTGATCCCCAACTCCCGGCTCACCATCGCCACCGTTTTGCCGTTCGCCAGACCCACCTCCGCCTCTCTCAATGCCGTGATGATCTGCTCCGGCGTGTGTCGTCTCCTACTCATTCTGACCTCCTCCCTGATAGCTGCGACCAAAGCCGCATCCTAACATCAACTTTGGTCTCGTTTCAGGGGGTCACGTCATGACGAGTAACCCGGTCGCAGTGACCGTCGCGCAGGCTGTCGCGAGCATCGAGGTCACACCGACGGGGCCAGTCACGCTCACGTCGATCGGCGCGACGCACTCATTCAGCGCGGTCGCGAAGGACGCGGGAGGCGCCAGCATCGGCGGCGTAACGTTCACCTGGACCTCGGACGCCACCGGCGTGGCGACGGTGGCCAGCGACGGCACGGTCACCGCAGTGGCCGACGGCACCACGGAAATCGCGGCGTCGGCGTCCGGTGTGACCAGCAACAAGGTCGCAGTAACCGTCACGGGGGAGGTCGCGAGCATCGAGGTCACACTCACGGCTGACCCTGAGGTTCGCGTCGATATCCTCGATCACATCCCCGTTCCCTCCCTAGGGATCGTTGTCGCGTTGACGGCGACAGCGAGTGAACGTCACGCGTGTCACGTACTGGGTCAGCCGCGCTCGACGCAGCGCCGGGTGAAGAAGCTACCTGGCGACGAGGAGGCGCTACGCACGGACGTGATACGGTTGGCGAGCCGGTTCGGCAGGTACGGGTATCGCCAGATCACGAACCTGCTGCGTATCGAGGGCTGGGAGGTGAACCACAAGCGTGTGGAGCGTATCTGGAGGCAGGAGGGGCTGAAAGTGCCCAGACGGCAACCGAAACGGGGTCGGTTATGGCTCAACGATGGCTCGTGCATCCGGCTCAGGCCACTGCACAAGAATCACGTGTGGTCCTACGACTTCGTAAGCACGAGGACCCATGACGGCCGTGCGCTGAAGCTTCTGACCGTGCTCGACGAGTACACGCGGCAGTGTCTGGCGATCAAGGTCGGTCGAAAGACTCGAGCTCACGACGTTCTCGAGGTGCTCACCGATCTCTTCGCTCGGCACGATCCGCCCGAGCATCTGCGCTCGGACAACGGGCCAGAGTTCACGGCGAAACTGGTGCGGAGATGGCTGGCCAGGCTGCGGGTCCAGACCCTCTACATCGCGCCGGACAGTCCGTGGGAGAACGGCTACAACGAGAGCTTCAACGGCAAACTGAGAGACGAGTTCTTGAACGGAGAGATCTTCTACACACTGCCCGAGGCAACGGTACTCGTCGAGCAGTGGAGGCGGCTGTACAATACCGTCCGACCCCATCGTGCCCACGGCGGACTACCCCCCGCCCCAGAGACGATAAAACCATCGCCCTGGTTCCTCAGGATGCCCCAACTCCAGGGACCACCGATGGCTCGGGGTCTAACATAGGAAGTGGTACCGCAACTGGGGGCACCTCAGTGGGGTCGACCTCCACCACCCTGGTCTCGATTACACTCCCGTCGGAGGCTTGCAGGACGGTGATTCGGATGCGGCTGATTTCCCCGACCGTGGTCGAATTGGAATCACCGGCGAAAACCGGAGCGATCGCCAAAGACGCCATGTTGCTCAGGTCGGTGGCATCCGTGGGAGAATCCCCGGCGGTGCACGAGAGCGCGAATAGCGACCCGAGGGTCGCCACGGCAAGGCAGATGTTTCGCTTCATTCTCAAGCCCGCTTCATTCTCAATCCCGTCGGGTCGAGGCGAGACTGGCCCCAATTTGGCAAGCTCGATGCTCGCACTTTGGAGCGCAAGAGAGGACCAGGTATAGGTACCGATCAACGCTCATCGACCCGCAGCACCTTCAGAGGATGCGCCTCCCGGGGTCCATCCTCGAACATCGCCAACATCGAGCTGTCCTTGTGGACAGCGATCCCTATCAAGATGATTCACGCCCAAGATGGGGCCACTGCTCCCGTTCGGCTGCCCTCCCTATCTTCGAGGGCGAGATTGCACGCAGAACCACGCAGCACCTGGAGCGCCTGAGCCGCTCGTATCACCTCGATTGTCTGGAATAGAGTCCGTGGGCCATCCCCGTGTGGCGATCCTCTGTAATCCGTTGAGCGGCCGAGTGCGTCGCGACTGGGCATCCGTTCGGGATCTGCGCACGGACGTGGGCCCTGCTGCGTACCGAGAAGCTTCTACGCCCGATGACGTGGGTGCCGCACTCGAGGAACTTGCTCTGGGTCGCGGAGAGGCTCTGGCCGTGATCGGTGGCGACGGCACGACTCAGGCCGTGCTAACGGCGCTACACTCGATGATGCCCGAAGCGCAGTGGCCTTTGCTGATTCCACTATGCGCCGGATCGACCAACATGACGGCCCTCGACCTCGGTGCGGGTGGGACCCTGGCGGCAACGGTGGCGATGCTTCGCAGTTGGAGAGCCGGTGAGGGTGCCGAGGGGACAAGGGTGCAGCGGCCGCTGCTTCTCGTAGAGCGCCCGGGTCATAGGCCACTGTGTGGCATGTTTTTCGGCACCAACATGGTTGCTGAGGGGGTGCAGTTTTTTCGCCGTCGTCTGCGTGGTCGGAGCGTTGCGAGCGAAGGCTTGTCGTCACTCGCGATCCTCCGCGTTTTGTTCTCTCTAGCCAGGGGCGGTCCCGCGAATGCCGGTGGCGATCGGCTCTCGTGCCGCGTGGATGACGGCGAGGAGTTCGAGCAGCAGGCGATACTCGGCCTGGTCAGCACGCTGCACCGGCTGCTGCTGGGAATGCGTCCGTACTGGGGATGTGAAGACGCCCCCCTCCACTTGACCCTCGTCGATCGCGACGCCAAGGCCCTATGGCGGAGTCTATGGCGCCTGGGGTTGGGTCGCCCGGGGCGTCGGCTGACGCCCGAGCGCGGATACATCAGCCGCAACGGCCATCGCCTGGAGTTTCAGTTCGACGGTCCGTTCGTGGTGGACGGCGAACTGTTCGAGGCTCGCTCGGCAGACGGAGCGGTGGTGCTCACGGCGCCCCGCGTGGTGGACTGGATGGTTCTGGCGTGAGCGGTCCCTCGCCCCATCACGAGGTGATCGTGGTCGGAAGCGGGTTCGGGGGAGCGATGGTAGCATGGCCCCTGGTTCAGGCGGGCTTGGACGTGGTCATGTTCGAGCGGGGGTCTGCCGTCCCGCGGGGACCACACAACTGGAGGCCCAGCGAGACGATAATGCGGACGCCCTGCTACACCGAAGGGCCGAGCTACACTGCCGACACGGATCGCAGTGTGGCCGAACGGCATGCCTACGCCTGTGTCGGTGGGCCGTCGGTGTTCTACGGAGGTGTGTCACTTCGCTTCCGCGTCCGAGACTTCGATCCCTGCCCGGAAATCATCACGGACTCCGGAGCTCAATGGCCCTTCGGCTACGCGACATTGAGTCCCTATTACGACCGAGTCGAGCGAATTCTCGGAGTGGCGGGTCGTGCCGGCGAAGACCCGACGGAACCCCCACGATCGACCGACTACCCGGTCTCTGTGAACGAGCTCTCGGAGGTGTCCCGAATCATGGCGGGCGCGGCAGAGTCGCGGGGGCTCCGGCCCTTCCGTCTGCCGCTTGCGATCAACTATGCCGAGGGAGCGAACCGCCGTGCGTGTGCCCGGTGCGCTACGTGCGACACCTTCGCATGCGCCATCGAAGCGAAAAACGACATCGAGGTGCGCGTACTTCGTTCGCTCGTGCACAAGGGCCTGGACCTTCGCCCGGAGACCGCCGTCTCGGAGGTCCTCGTTGAAGGGCACCGGTGCGTCGGCGTATCGTACGTGGATCGGAGGTCGGGCGTGCGCTCGACGACGACGGCCGACCGGGTGGTCCTGGCCGGAGGGGCTCTGGGGTCCGCGCAACTACTGCTGGCCTCAGGACTCGAGGAGTTGAATCCCGCGGGTGACGCCGTGGGCCGCTACCTCACTCGGCATTGCAGCGCCATCAGATTTGGGGCTTACACGTGGATACCCCGTCACGAGGGACGCTTTCACAAGCAGATAGGCCTCAACGATTATTATCACGGTGACCCTGACGGGCGTGCCCCGCCCGGGACCCTGGGCAACATTCAACAGAGCCAGACTCCCAAGGTGGGCACCGTGCGCGAGGAACTCGGCGCCGTGGCGGGGGGCCTGCTTGGCCCGCTCGTCCGACGCCTCACAGGACTTCTGGTGATCGCGGAAGACCGACCTCGATATACCAACCGTGTGACGCTCGACTCGTCTGAGACGAACGCTTCCGGAGTTCCCCGTATGCGCGTGCAACACCGATATGCCGACCGCGACCTGGAGGCACGCCGCTTCCTCGGCCGGAGGGCGCGGGCGATTCACCGCTCGGCGGGCGCGCTGGCGACGTATACCCATGTCATCGACACCTTCTCCCACGCCCTGGGAACGGTGCGTATGGGTAGCGACCCCGCGAGCGCCCCGCTGGACGTCGCCGGACGATTTCGAGGTGTCGAGCACCTGTACGTTGCAGACGGGAGCGCCCTGCCCACGGCCGGGGGCGTGAATCCGAGTCTGACGATCGCGGCGAACGCCCACCGAGTCGGGGACATCATGGTCGAAGACCTGCGAACCGGAGTGCATGGCTGATGGGCCAGAGCCCAGAGCCGATGGAGATCGCCTTCCTGGGTTGCGGTCAGGCGGCCAGAACGCAGGCGCGTACACTGCGAGGCGTAGATCGCGGTATTGGCCTGCACTTCGCCAGCCGCGACCGAGTCAAGGCGGACCGGTTCACCCGCGCCCTGGGGGGTGCGGGCGCGTTCCCCTCCTACGAAGCTGCGCTCGAGGATCCCCGCGTAAACGTCGTGGTCGTGACCACGCCTCCCGATCGACATCTGGAGCTGACCCTGGCAGCTCTGGCTGGTGGAAAGGACGTGATCGTCGAGAAGCCCGCGTTTTTCGAACCGGCGGACTTTGCCATTGTACGGGAGGCAGCTGGGCGAGCGAGCCGTCGCGTCTTCGTAGCGGAGAACTACTTCTACAAGCCGTTGCGCCATCGGCTTGTCGGTCTTCTGGAAGAGGGCATCGTCGGCGAGCCGCTCCTTCTTCACGTGAATGCCCTCAAGCGCCAGAGGGCTGAGGGGTGGCGTGCCGATCCGGTTCGGGCGGGAGGCGGCGGACTCTTCGAGGGGGGCATCCACTGGATCAATCTGATCTCCAACCTGGGGATGGAGGTCGAGCGAGTGTCCGCATACCGGGCGGGGAGCACCCGCGCGGACCCTGGTACAGGGCGGAAAGACGGCCAGGGCGTCGAGGAAAGCCTCGTCGTGGCGCTGGAGTATCGTGGCGGGATGGTGGGGACCCTGGCCTTTTCCTGGGAGGTGCCGTCACCCCTACGCGGGGTGAGGATGTCGACGCTCTACGGACGGCGGGGCTCCGTGTGGTTCGAGTCCAATGGTATTTTCGTCGTCGCGCGCAGCTCGAGGACGCGGTTTTTCGTTCCCGGCCTTCGGGACCTCGCAGGCTATCGGGGGATGTGGATAGACTTCCTCGACGCACTGCGTACCGGGCGAGAGCCCGCCATGACATTGGATCTAGCTGAGCGAGATGTTCGGCTCATTCGCGACATCTATCGCTCTCTTGAAGAAAATACACCTGGTGCTACCGAGGCTGGCAGCGCTGCAGGCAGAGCCGAGCCTCCCCCATCCGAGGGGAAGTGACCGGATGCAGACGTGATGAGGGAACTGGTGATGGCCCTTTTGACCGGCCTGGCCGCTGGACTGCACTGCGCCACCTGGGGGATGTACAAGGACGTGCCTCACGAGGGCTTCACGTGGGGGACGTACCTCCGCAGTCCGATGGTAGCATCGGTAATCGCGATCGGTGTCGTCTGGTGGACCGAAGTTGATCCGACCACGGGGGCCGGTGTGGTCGTATTGTTCGGCGTCGTCTACGGACTCGAGCGCTTCTGCCTCGAGGTCTACAAGTCGTTCTTGCGGGTCGAGGACCAGTCGAAATACACGATCCCGATGCAGTTGGCAGTCGGGGGAAAAGTCGTGGAGAGCCCGGCGATACGGTTGGGCGTAGGAGCCGCCTATGTAGTGATCGGGGTGACCGTCCTTGTCGCCGCCCACAACGCCCCGGACTGGGGCTCCGGTCTGCCGCTCATACTCGTCATCTTCCTCGTGGGCAGTGCCGGCGGCTGGATCTCAGCGGTTGGCGGCGCATGGAAGGACGCTCCGATCGAGGGCTTCCAGACCTTCAAGTTTTTCCGGAGTCCATCGATCTCATTCATGTATGGGGTCGCGATGTCCGCCCTTACGACGGAGTATGCGTTCGTCTTCCTCGGTGCGATCGGGTACACGGTCGCCACGATCGAGACGTACAAGACATTCTTTTTCCCGAGCCGACCGCGAGGGAAGTTCCAGGACAAGGCTCCGCTTTTCCCGGAACTCCGGAAGTGGAGACAGCGGTTTGTTCCGCTCTTCGCTCTGGTGTGGATCGGCGTGCTGGCAGTGGGAATGCTCGCCCTGCTCGGGGATCCTCAGGGACTCTTCCAGTAGTCACGGAAGCTCGCGACCGAGGCTGGCGGGCTCCTTCGAGAGGCCGCCACGCCCGGATCCGGCTCGACATGCAGCCCGTTCGGCCCGGAACCGTCGTGTCGGCAGCGGTGTTCGAGGCATGACATCGACCCGGGACACCCACCCGCGAAAAGGAGCGGCATCATCGACCGGTACTTCACGCGGCGGAGGATGTCTGTCCAACGGTTCATCCCAGTTCCGAGAGGCCTCGCTGTTCTCGGGAGCGTCCTGCTTGTGGGCGCGGTGATGCCCGCGAGCCCGAGCTCGCGGCGGGTCGCTCACCGCACCATGGCTGCACCGCTCGGTCCGGTGGACGGAGGCTTGGCAGCGGCATTGTCGTGCGAGAGCGAGGGTGCCGCTCGGATCGATGCCGTCTTTGCGCGCTGGACCGATGTAGTGCGGAACCGCGAAATGGTGTCCGGGACTGAGGTCGAGCGGGGGGCCGAGGAGGTCGTGGCCGGAATCTTCGCGGTCGATGACATGGCAGACGAGATTCTGGGTAACCGTTGGGGCGGTTTGCGGGAGTCCGAGCGACAGCAATTCAGGGACGCGCTGGTGCGGGCCCTACGCGGGATCCTCCTTCCCTACTTCGAGTCCCAAGAGGAGTTGCCGCTGCTACGCCCCGCTGCCGAGGAGTGGCGGGTGGACGGTGGTTCTACCAGAGCCCGTTACTGGCTGGTGACGTCCGATCGGAGTGATCCGTTCACCTTCCGGCTCTCCGAGGTCGATGGTTCGTGTAGAATCCTCGATGTCCGGGAGGGCGATCGCACGCTACTAGGTTCGCTGCGCGATCGTGTGAAACGCCAACTCGAGGACTATTCGTTCCCCTACATGATTGCGGCGCTGGGTGAGTACGACTCAGTGATTCTCGCTGATTTCGAGGACGATGAGGAGGGGACCTTGCCGTCCGAATGGACGTGGCGGGACCAGGACAAGGACAAGAACAAGCCGTACCGCGTGCAGGTCGAGAACGGCAATCACTATCTCGAGGCAACCGACGAGGGAGAGTCCGTGATTCTGGTGAGGGAAATACGGTGGAACCTGGACGAGTTTCCGTACATCTCCTTTCGTGTGCGGGTAAACCGTATCCCTGCCGGGGGAGACGAGCGCGACGACCGCAAGGTGGACAGCGCGGCGGGCCTGTACGTTACGTTGAACAAGAAGTTCTTCGGCAAGATCCCTGAATCCGTGAAATACGTGTGGAGTTCGACACTGCCTGTCGGTGCCGCTGTGCGACGAAAAGGGATCGGTCGCCCCTGGCAAGTCGTGTTCGGATCGGGAGAGGCAGGCCTCGGTGAATGGCGTAGTTACGTGTTCGATTTGAGAGAGGCGTACCAGGACACCTTCGGTGGAAATCCGCCCTCGAGGTCTGTCGGGATCGGCGTGCTCTCCGATGCGAATTCGTTCAACTCGCAGGCGTACGCGGACTACGACGACATCCGTGCGCTCCGTATGGCGCCCGACGGCGTATCCTCTGGAGTGGCCGAAATCATGCCTCCGATAGCCGAACGATGAATCGCCCTCGATACGGAGGCCCACTGGTCGCCACAGTTCTGTCTTTGTTGACGACCTCCCCGGTCCGCGCAGATCAAGCCGACACCCTCGTCGTGAGTCTCGCAGACGCCGAGCGAATGGCCCTCGAGAGCAGCCCGCTTCTGGAGCTCGCCCTGGCCTCTCTCGAATTGTCTCGGGCTAAGGAGACTCAGGCCAGCCGCGCGCGCTTCCTCCCGGAGCTCAACCTCCGAAACACGTGGGGCCCTGTGCCACGGGCCCGTGGTGTGTTCACGGATGCGGGGGTACTCACCTCTCCTGATACCATGGCCGGTTTGCGCGATCTGACCTGGTTCACGCAGGTGGACCTGAATCTGGTGCAACCGCTGTACACGTTCGGGAAGATCGGCTCGCAGCTCGACGCCGTGCGGTATCAGGTCGAAATGACTCGAGCCGATCTAGAGAGCACGCGGTCCGACGTCGTGATGCAGGTGCGTCAACTCTACTGGGGAGTCGTGCTGAGCACCGAGCTCGCGGGCATATCCGCATCGGTGCGCGACCGTGTGGCCGAGGCGGAAGATCGGCTCCAACAGCTGTACGATGAGGGGTCGGCGAGCCAGAACGACCTGTTCAAGTTCCGGCTCTTCAAGTACGAGGTCTCCAGCCAGTCTCGGGAGGTGGACACGGGTCGAGCGAAGGCTATCTCCGCCCTTCGGGCCCTGATAGGGCTCCCCGACGACGTCCCCGTCAGGGTAGCCACCGAGTCGCTGGAGGCACTCGACGTCACGCTCGACAGCCTGCCGGAATACGTTCGAGAGGCTCTGGGCAATCGAGCTGAACTCGACCAGCTGGAGTTTGGCCTCGCGGCGCGCCGTGCGCTCGTGAAAGCCGCGGAAGCCGAGGGACGACCCACACTCTTCCTTGCGGGGCAGTTCTCCCTGAACGAGTCACCGGGTCGCTTCGATTCTCGCAATCCGTTCGTGAACAATCCGACCAATTTTGCGCGCCCGGGCCTGGTTCTGGGAGTCGATTGGAACCTGAACTTTCGCCAGACGGGTGACAGAGCACGTGTGGAGCGGTTGGAGGTGGCGAAAGTCGAGGCCCAGACGAGGCCGCTCACGCTGATGGTCGAGCAGCAGGTCCGAGAGGCGTATCTGGACGTCTTACGGGCCCGCGCGGACGTGGCGGACGGGCGTGACGCGCTCCAGGCGAGCGAGAATCTCCTGCGTGCCGAGCTACAGACCTTCGACATCGGGATCGGTGCCGTCGAGGATGTGATCAGTGCGTTCGAATCCAACGTGAGCATGGCGGCCGAGCAGTTTGGTAATATCGCCACGTTTAACTCCAAGCTCGCTGAGTTGAGCCAGCGAATCGGGCGGGATATCGGATAGAGGATGGGAACAATGGCGAGAAATACTGGACGGTCTATGCGCTTCAGCTCCGTCGTGCTCGCCATGACCTGTGTAATGGCACTAGCGGCGGCGGCGGGTACCGCCCAGGAGTCGCCCGATGAAGTGGTGCGCTCGCGCAACGTGGCCGTGAAGGCGGCGCTGGACGCGGCGGGCGATTCCATATCGGAGCAAGTCCGAGAAAAACTCAAGGACGTCATCAACGGACTGATCGATTTCCGGGAGCTTTCTCGGCGTGCCCTGAGGCAGCATTGGGACGCTCGCAGCCCCGAAGAGCGAGAACAGTTCGTCGAGGTCTTCCGCTCGCTCGTTCGTAACTCGTCGGTTCAGAAGCTGGAGGTCTACGAGGTCGATCGCACCACTTATGAGCCCCCTGAGACCGATGGAGATCAGAGCCGGGTCGTCACTGTGGCACACGAGGGCGGCAATCAAGTCGAGATCGTGTACCTCATGCACCGGGTCGATGCCGAGTGGAAGGCCTACGATGTGATCATCGAGGGATCGAGCACGTTGAGAACGTATCAGGACTCTTTTCAACGCGAGATCAGGGCGACCTCCTATGGGGCCATGTACACCCGCCTGCTGGAGAGGCTCGAAAGGGTGGAGGCCAGGGCTCATCAACCTGCACGCCCTGCAATCTGATCTGACTTCGGCCACCGCCCCGAACCGACCCCGTCTTCCATGACCCGTCACAGGTGTCGCTTGATTCCTCGCGCATACCGATGGGTCATGGTCTTGTCAGCGGTCGCTACCATCGCGGGGGCGTACCTGACGTCCAAGCTGGGACTGGAGAGCGACCTCGCCGCTCTGTTGCCGAGCGATTTCCCCAGCGTTCAGGCGCTCGATGCGATGCAGGCGGAGGTGGGCGGGGCGGTAAGCAAGCTGCGCATCGTCTTCAAGAGCTCCGATTTCCCAGGCCTCTTGCGGCTCGCACACGACCTCAAGCCGAGGCTGGAAGAAAGCGAGGAGGTGTTGTACGCGCAGTTCGAGAACGAGGTCGACTTCTACAAGAAGAATGCGCTCCTGCTCCTGAGTCGGGCCGAACTCGACTCTCTGTACGACGCGGTCGCACAGGCCATCGACGACAAAAAGCAGAAACTCAATCCATTCATGATCGACGATCTGTTCGGGCCTCCTCCGCAGGAACAGGACACGGAAGCCAGCGATCTGGCGGCATGGGAGGCGACCTACAGCGACTCCGAACCCAAACCCTATTTTACCAATGCCGACAGCACGGTTCTGGTCATGGAGGTCGCCGCCGCCCGAGAGGGCGTCGATCTCGACTTCAGCCGACAGATGTTGGCGGCCGTCCAGAGAATCGTGAGCTCGGCACAGCCGAGCCGTTACGCCGCCGATGTCGAGGTCGTCTACGGCGGCAACATCAAGAACCGGATCGACGAATTCGAGGCGCTAAAAAGCGATATCTTCGGTACGGCCGTCTACGGAATAACCGGAGTCTTGCTGCTGCTGGCGTTGTACTTCCGCAGCCTGGTGCCGCCCATCCTGATAGCTCTCAGTCTGGCCGCGTCCCTTACGTGGACGTTCGCAATCACCTATCTGGTGATCGGACAACTGAACACGATCACTGGATTCCTATTCGTGGTCCTGTTCGGCTTGGGCATCGACTACGGGGTTCACGCGTTTGCCCGTTATCGCGAGACCCGGCAGGCTGGCGGGGATCAATCCCAGGGGCTGCACAACATGGTGTGCGAGACCGGACGCGCTCTGGCCACCACCACGTTCACAACGGCTGCCGCGTTCTTCTCCCTGCTCTTGATGGACTTCAAGGGCTTCTCGGAACTGGGCTTCATCACCGGGTTGGGGTTGGTGTTCGCCCTGGTCGCTATGCTCTTCCTGCTTCCGGGTCTGATTGTCGCCTCCGAGCACATCGGGCTTCTACGCATCGCTCCGGTATCCGGGAAGAGCCTGACCTTCGAGCCGCGACCGTTTCGCCATGCGCGCCAACATCTGATCGCTGGGGCGCTGGTAACGGGACTCGCCCTTGCCGGCCTGTCACAGGTGCAGTTCGAGTTCGACTTCACGGACCTGCGTATCGTGACTCCGGAGCGGCAGAGGGTGAACGAGTTCACCGATGGCGTCTTTTCTCGTTCGGAGTCGCCTGCCCTGGTACTGGCCGCATCGTCCGATGAGGCCGAAGCGGTCGAGGCGAAGGTCCGCGAGACGATGCGTGCCGACACGTTGACACCCACGGTCGACCAGGTGCGCTCGGTCTATTCGTTGGTCCCGCAGGACCAAGAACCGCGACTGGAGCGGATTCGGGCGATCCGTGAGTTGATCGACGTTGAAAACGCACGGGACCTGCTTTCGGGAGACGACCTCGAGCGGTTGGACCGCCTGGAAGGATACCTGAGTGTCGACGCGCCGATCACGTTCGCCGATGTACCCTCCAACGAGATTCGGCCGTTCCTGACCCGCGACGGGAGCGTGGGCAGTTTCGTATTCATATACCCCAGCGTGCCTCTTCGGGACGGGCGAAACAGCATCCGTTTCTCCGAAGACATCGGAACGATCACGCTGCCCTCGGGGGAGGTTCTTCACGCCGCGAGCCCGAACCTCATCATCGCCGATCTGCTCCGGACGGTGATCCGCGAGGGCAGGATCGCCGTGGTGCTGTCGCTGTTGATCGTGTTCCTGATCGTGCTCGCGGATGTCCGCGGCGTTCGTGTGACTCTGATCATCATGAGCCCCCTCGTCCTCGGGCTCATGTGGATGGGGGGGCTGATGTTCGTGCTGGGGATGAAGCTCAATCTCTTCAATATCGTAGTGCTTCCCAGCGTCGTGGGCATCGGTGTGGACACCGGAGTGCACCTTCGTCACCGCTACAGTACCGAGGGACGAGGATCGCTCTATTTTGTGCTGCGAAGAACAGGGCCAGCCGTCGCCATCGCCACTATCACGACCATCGTGGGCTACACGGGCCTGATCATGGCGAGCCATCCCGGGCTAGAGTCGATAGGCAAGCTAGCTGTGGTCGGCTTATCCGCGACGCTGGTCACCGCCTTGTTTCTACTCCCGGCTTTGCTGGAAGTCACCGACCGCAACTAGAGCCCCGCATTTATATTCTCTAGGCGGTACTCCGGCCTCCAAACGACGACACGATGACCGATACCTCACAGGGCGTTACCCAAGCGCTCGTTCTCGCAGCCGGTCTGAGCTCACGTCTGAAGGGTGCGAAACCGAAGCCGCTTCAGCCTGTGCTCGGGGTCCCGCTCCTGGCGCGCACATGGTACACATTCCAGCGCGCAGGTGTGACCGACGTGTACGTAGTGGTGGGCCATGAGGCCGACATGGTACGGAGCGAGATGGCGCGGTGGTACCGGGCCGGACTCACCATCCATTGGATCTTCAACCCCGATTGGCACGAGCTAAACGGCACCTCGGTCCTGGCGGCCGAAGCTGAGCTGGATGGACCGTTCTTTCTCTCCATGTCCGACCACCTGTTCCAGGCCGACGTCGTCACCGCCTTGGCGCGAACCGGGGCGCGCACGGGTATCAACCTGGCCGTGGACTACCAGATCGATCGCGTACTGGATCTCGACGACGCCACCAAGGTGCGAGTGGAGGACGGCCGCATCGCAGCCATCGGTAAGACTCTGAGCGAGTATGACGCCATCGACACGGGGGTATTCCTCGCCTCACCATCACTGTTCGGGGCGATCCGCGAGGCCAAAGAGAGCGGCGAAGCGAGTCTCTCGGCCGGAGTCCAGCGCTTGGCGGCAAACGATCGGGCGTGGGTCACCGACATAGAAGGGCTCATGTGGCAGGATGTGGACACGCCTGCCGATCTCGCCGAGGCAAGTCGGAGACTGCTAACCGGGGTCCGCAAGGACTCCGACGGGCCCATCTCTCGGTACCTGAACCGACCCCTGTCGACCACGCTCAGTCGCCTTCTGGTGCACACGCCCGTCACCCCGAACCAGATCAGCGTATCCACACTGGTCATCAGCCTGATCAGCGCGGGATTCGCTGCAGCGGGGGGATACCTGAACTTCCTCGTCGCCGGCGTGCTCTTCCAAATCGCTTCGATCGTGGACGGTACCGATGGCGAAATCGCCAAGCTCAAGTTCCAGGCCAGTCGTCGTGGAGAATGGATCGACACGGTCTGTGACAACCTGTCGTACCTCGCCTTTCTAGGCGGTCTCATAATCGGAGTCCACCGCTCGGGGCTACCTCCCTTTTATGCGCTGGCCGGTATCGTCGGATTCATCGCGGCGGCCGGCAGTATCACCAACCTGACTTCCTCTGTGGCCCGGCAGAAGCGTTCTGGGAGCTTCTTGTCGGTTCGGTACGGGTACGAGGACGGGACCGGCTGGGGAAGCCGGTTCATGCGTGTCGTGCACTTCTTGGGCAAGCGCGATTTCTTCGCCTTTCTCGCATTGGCCTTGGCGGTCGCCGGACAACTTCCGCTCGCACTGCTCATCTGGGGTGTGGGCGCGACGTTGGTGCTCTTCCCGGCCACCTTGAAGGTCAACGTGTCTTCGTGGCTTCGTCAGCGGCGCGGACGGGTACCGGACCTGACCTCCTCCGACATCTGACATTCATGGCTCCCGAGCCACGCCACCTCGAAGGCCGATTCTGACGTCGGACGCCGACGGACCGGAGCACCACGGTCGGACGTCGGCCGAAACCGACAACCAAGATCTGGCCCGCGGGGCGGTAGCCAACTACGTCGGGTCGATTGCCCGCATCGCCCCGCGCGCGGTGTTTCTGGTGCTCGCCGGCCGCCTCTACGGGCGGGAGGGCTTCGGAGCCTACACGTTCGGTATTACCGTGGTCGAGACCGCGGCCGCCATCGCACTGTTCGGGATGAAGCGCTCGCTGTTCCGCTTCATGAGCGAGGCGACGGCGCGAGGCGAGACGGTTCATAAGCCCGTCGCCACCGGCATCGCGTTCGCCGTAGTCGCGGGGACGATGCTCACGTTGCTGGTGGCTGTGGCGGGAGGGGCGCTCGCCCAGGCCTTTGGGCTGACTTCCGCCGCCCGCCCCCTCCTCGTCCTCACGCTAGCGATTCCGATGATCGTGATCTCGGATATCCTCCTCATCGCCATTCGCTTTACGCGGCAGATGCGCTTCGAGGTCTACGGACGAAGCCTGATTGAGCCGATCGTGCTCACGCTCTCCCTCATTGCCGTGTACTGGGCGGGGGTGCGCGAGCTCGGCCTGGCGGTCGCCTACGTAACGTCGCTCGCGGCCGCGGCCGTCGGGTCGGCCATCTTTTTCGTGCGCGTCTACTCTTTCTCCGCTTGCCTTCGAATACGTCTCCGGTGGAAGGAGATCAGAAGCCTCGTCACCTTCAGCGGACCCACGGCCGGCTATGAGTTCCTTCTGATGCTGGCCGATAAGGCCGACATCTTCCTCGTGTCGTACATCGCACCGGTCGAGACCGTGGGGGTCTACGGCATGGCGCGGCAGTTCTCCACCATTACAAAGAAGATCCGCGCCGGCTTCGACCGGATTCTGCCACCCGTCTTCTCGGAGAGCATCGCGGCAAACGATCTCGCGCGAGCGAGTCAGCAGCTCGCGCTGGTGGCACGCTGGATCATGACGGCAGAACTCCTCCTCGTCCTGGTCTTCGTATTCTTCGGAGAGGCGATCCTCGGGTTCGTGGACGCTGGCTTTGCGGCCGCGGCGGTCGTGGTTGTTCTGCTGATGATGGGCGATGCCGTCAACGGCAGCCTGGGCGTGAGCGAATTGCCCTTCGTATATCTTCGACCGGCGGCGAACATCCCCTTCGGGGCGACGATGTTGATTCTTACGACCACGATCGGAGCGATCTTGATGCGCAGTTTCGGAGCCGAGGGTGCAGCGTTGGCGGTCCTCATCACCGCGGTGGTGGTCAACTGCACTCGTATGCTGGCCAGCCGTCGGATGTTCGGTATGGGCGTCGCCGACCTCGGGCTCCTCAAACCGCTGACCGCCGCCGCCGCGACTGCGGCGGTCGTGTCTACCGTGCGCTGGGCTCTCGGTGGCGCACCGATGGTCGCGAGCCTGGCCGGATTGCCGCTGCTGCTCGGGACCTACCTGGGGATGCTCTACGTGCTGGGATTCGCCCCGGAAGACAAAGCTCAAATCGCGCGCGTGCTGGCCCGGTTTCGGTAATATCGGCCTCGCCCGAGACGGTGGGCGGGCCAGGCTCAGCGGGTCGTGGGGAGGTACGTTTCCCGGTACCAGCGACGCAGAGACTCGATCCCGTCCTCGAGGGAAATCCGCGGATCGTAGCCGATCACCCGTCTTGCTTTCGCATGCGGATAGCGGACCTGGCGCATGAGGGAAGTTGCCATCCGGTCGCCCTTGAGCAGGCGGTGTCCCTTGTCGATGGTCAGTCGCGCTAGGTAGTCGAGGGCCGCCGGGAGTCGCCAGATTTTGCGGTCGATCACAGTGCCCAGGAGAGCAGCATATTCGCCTAAGGCGATCGTCTCGTGGCCGATGTGGAGCGTCTCACAGGCCGCCCCCTCCGATTCGCCAGCCTGGATCAGGGCAGCGGCGACATCATCCACGTGAACCAGATCCACGGAGATATTGCCCCCGATCGCCACAGGGACTCGCTCGAGACGATGCACCCAATCCAGGAACCAGGACCGTCCCCAGGGGCCGTACACGTTCGTCGGCCGGACGATCGTGTACTCCGGGCCCTCGCCACGACGGGCTAGACGCCGGACTACTTCCTCACCTCGGTACTTCGTAGCGCTGTATGGGTTCAACAGGTCGATGTGCTGGGTTTCGGTCTCCTCCGTCACGGTTGGGCCCGTCGACTCGGTTGCAGCGTAGACCGAGATGGAGCTGACGTAGACCAGCCGGTGAACCCCCGCGGCATGGGCTGCCCGAGCCAACCGCTCGGTGCCCCCCACGTTCACCTGCCAGCTGGCCTCGGTGTCGTCCTTCGCCATACGTGCGGCCAGATGATGCACCACATCCGCGCCTGCAACCAGTGAAGCCAGGGTCGCTTCGTCGTCGAGGTCGCCGAATACGACCTCGTGCCCTCTGGCCTGCCAGAGCTCACTCACCTCCGAGGGGGTACGAAAGAGGCCTCGGAGTCGATCTCTGGGGGCCAGCTGTGGCTCCAGCGCCCGACCGAAGAAGCCGCTCGCACCGGTGACCGCGATCATCCGACCTCCGCTGCCGCGGTGAGACCCAAAAAGTCGGTGAAGGCGTTCGCGAAGACTTCGTCCGGATCGAAGCGTGCCCGGGCGGCCCGGTAGGCGTCCCACCTGTCGTAGCGCTTCCGGAGCACCTCGGGGGAGAGCGGTAGCGCCTTGCCCCAGTGGCAGCGGGCCCCAAGCTCCCCAGCCAAATCGGCCAACCCACTCTCGAAGGGCTCTCCGGCGTCGTAGAAGAGGTCGAGCCAGAGGGTGTCTCGGCCATGACAAGGGCTCAGGCTGAACGCGTCCGCTGAGCTCATGCGCAACCCGATGGGATTGTTGAGGGAATCCCGGTGATCCCGGAAGAACGCATCTAAGCGGGTCAGGACTTCGGGTGCGCGCGAGGAGGCGACGGCGAGTTCCGTGGCACGACGGCGGCGGACTTCGTTGGCCACGTTGCGAAAGCGCGCGACCCTCGGCGGAACATCGAGGGGCGAGAGGATGTCGGCGCAGTCACCCACGGCGGTCCTGCGAAAGAAGCGGGAGGACACGGCACGGTGGAAGCCGAGGCGGCGGGCAAGGAAATTCGCGGAGGCCATCCATTTTCCGAAGCGTGTCCTGCGCCGAATCGCACTGGACGGACGCACCGTCCGGTCAGCCGCAAACCGGATCACACGGTTGGCGCTCGGCACCCAGACCGAGGAATGGAATTCGCTCCTCGACTCCTGGGCCACCGGGTCTGCGACGTAATCGGCGAACGGGACTACGTCGGTCTCCAACTGCAACGAGAAGTGCTCGACACACTCCAACGTCACCGCAAAGACGATGCCGAAGGCGCCCAGGGACACCCCCACATGCTCGAAGTCCGGGTCCTGGCCGGAGATCTCCCTGCTCTCCCCGGTTCCGGTGACCATTCGGTAACTGCACACCGAGGTCGGCATGATCCCGTGGTGTGCCGACCCGCCGTGCGTCGCCGTGGCTAGGGCCCCCGCCACCGTCGCGTTCCTCCACTCGCCCACGGTGGGCAGGGTGAGTCGCTCAGCGCGGAGGAGCTCCTGGAGCCGACCGCTGGTCATTCCGGCCGGGACTGTTACGCGACTACCGCTAACGTCGAGGAGACGGTCAGGCGCCCTGAGGCGGAGTGCCACATCCGGAATCGAGGTGACCTGGCTCTTGGATCCCCCGGAGCCGGTCGCCCGCACACCTCCACCGTTCTCACGGGCTCGTCGAACGGCCTCCACGATTTCGTTCTCGTGTAGGATTTCGACCGACGTCGAGCGATCCGCGCGCCTCACGCCAACTGGCCCTCTCCCCCTTCGATCCAGCCTACCGCCGCCATGGCCGATCGCAACATATAGACGCCGAGAGTTACCACCGACCATGCGAAGCAGAACAAGAACGTCGCCGACAGATTCCTCAGCAGCGCCCCAGCCACCAGGATCACGATGTAGATGTTGCGACGGCCTGCCACCAAGCGGAATCCCCGGTCGAAGGCCCGGTGATCGTGAATCTGCCTGCCGCTGATCCGTTTGTATACGCCGGACATCGCCCGGGACCCGAGCATGACCCCCATCAGGCCCACCCCGAGAAGGAAGGGGGTCCCGCTCGGGTCTCCGCCGGAGAGCCCCCACCCGAGTCCCAGGTACCACGAGAACTCGAAGAGCACGTCTAGGATGTGGTCCAGGCGGTCACCGAAGCGGCTGGCAAGGAGCTTGACCCGGGCCAGCTTTCCGTCCACGCCGTCCAGGACGTTCACCAAAAGCGCAGTGGCGAGCGCCGGAGCGTAGGACCCGATGGCGAACAGCCCGGCCGCCGCAAAACCGATCACGCCGGTCAGAACGGTGATCTGGTTCGGGGTGATCGGTGTGCGGGATAGCAGCCGGACGAGGAAGTTCTCCGGCGGCGGATGAAGGAAGCGGGCGGGAAAGTCGAGCACACCTTTCTGGGTAGCATCTAGGAGCAAGCTCGCCGCCCGCTCTCGATCGCCAGCGTCCCGCGTGTGGGTCCAGTACGGTCGCAGCGTTCGCCGAAGGTTCGGAATGTACGCGTCCAGGTCCCCGACCAGCAGCACCTCCTGGTCGGTGCCCCTCAAGCACTCTAACGGGTCCTCCGCAGGGCTCTCCGGCACATCGAGACGGGCGATGCGAAGCCCCACGACGTCGAAGCCGGCCGCTTGGCCGCTCGAGTCCACGGCATGGTCTCCGATCCACACTGACGAGTCGGCGGAGAACGCCGCCCGGTAGAGGCGTGGATCGATTACCTGCCCAGCCAAGACTAGCGCGACGGGCTCGTCGGCCTCGAGGCCGAGTGACTTCGTGGCGCCGGCGAGGGACGGGAAGCTCAGGTCGGGGGACACCGACAGCACCTCGGCGGCTTGCCTCCGGCACAGTCGGTGGAGGGCCTCGGAGGTGTCTTGCCCCGGGACGGGAATCACGATTCGGCTTACCCCAAGCTCCACGAGCTGCCGCACGTGCCTCTGGAAGGGCGAGCGACCCAGAATCGGAGAAAGAGCGCCCCACGCCGTCGGAGTCTCCGCCGATTGGGTCCCCCCGTCTGGATTACTCGGAGCGAGTCCTACGAGGACTGCCGCGGTCGGGCTCGACAGGGCCACGGTCACTTGGACTCCACGCCGCACACGATCACACCCAACATTCGTGCAGACTCATGTCGTGCTCAGGGGGAAAAGGTTCTAGCCGTCGAGGACGATGTGATAGACTCGCGTCCTCCGGGTGGCGACCACGTCGAACTTCCTCCACAAGCGATTCACCGTGGTATTGGTTTCCAATTCACGATTGGTCTCGATGAATCGCACCCCGCGCTTACGAAGCGTGTCGTACATCCGCAGCAGTCCGAGAGCCGTCAGATTCTTCGCGGCCGGATGGCTTCGCACCCCCGCCAAGAGTAGATCGACTGTATCCGGTTTCCGATACGCTCGAAGAATGTGAACGAGACCAAACGCAGACAGCCGGCCATTAGCCCGTCGAAAGGCCCGGCTGAGGTTGGGTATTCCCACCAGGAACCCCTCGGGGTCGCCCTCGGTATTGTATCCGAGTTTCACGAACTCGGGATCGAGGAAGGAGAGATACTTCTTCGTGTAGAATTCCTTCTGAGCCTGGGTGAGAGGCGTGACTCCATAGAGATTGACATAGGCCTCCTCGAGGATGCTCCACACCGCGTCGCTATGAGCCATGAGGGCTTTTCGGGTCGGGGGCGACATTACGGAGTATCGGCCGTCATCTATCCGGTCCCGAATTCGCTCAAGGAAGGGAACCGGCTTCGTAGCGTCTATCCTGAACTCGACGTAGTCCACGTCCTTTTCGAGTCCCCACGATTCCAGTAGTTCGGAGTAGTGGGGGTAGTGATAGCTGCCGCTGATGGTGGGTACCAGGTCGAAACCCTCGATCAGGATTCCGCTGGGATCGAAATCCGTGAACCCGTGGGGACCGGTCATCTCGACGCATCCCTCCGCCCTCAGCCAGTCGCGCACTTCGTCGAGCAGCGCGTGCGCCACGCCCTTGTCATCGACGGCTTCAAACCAGCCGAACCGCCCCACCTTGCGACCCAGCTTTTCCGTTTCGAGTCGGTTGATGATTCCGCACACGCGCCCGACCGGCGTTCCGTCCTTCCACGCCGTGAGCAACCGCACGTCCGTGACATCGAAAGCCGGGTTCTTTCGAGGGTCGAAGTAGGCGACCTCGTCGGAGATGATCTGCGGCACGTAGAAGCGGTGATCGCGGTAGTGGGAGAACACGAACTTCACCCAGGCCTTGCGTTCGGTCCGACTCTTCGCTTCCCGAATCTCGACGCTCACTGAGAGTCCGTGTCCTGAAGCTCTCGGGCGATCCAGAGCGTGCGAAAAATCGCGGTGCCGAGCGTCCCTACCACCATCAGTGCCAGCAACGGGACCAACAGGGTGCCCGGACGCCCGGATCCCCACTGGGCTGAGACCGCGGGGTCGAGGAGCGCCCCGAAGCCGACGAGCAAAAGCCGTTCGGCACGTTGCATCACGCCAATCTTACACACGACGCCCTGGCTCTGCCCTCGGGCACGCGTGTAGCTGACGAGCAGCGATCCGCCGAGGGCGGTCGCGGCGAGCCCTGCTCCGAGTGCGGAGTCTCTTAGGAGGAGCACGAGTCCGACTAAGGCACCGACTTCGGCGAAGCGATCGAGCGTGGAGTCGAGGAATGCTCCGCGGGCGTCGGCGATACCCATTGCACGCGCGATGCGGCCATCCAGAACATCCGCAACGCCGCCGAGCAAGACGCTCCAGCCGGCGAGCGCTACGTGTTCTGTCGCGAAAAGGAAGCCCGCAGCCCACCCAAAGGCCACTCCGACGAGGTTGAACGCGGTCGGGCTGAGTCGCAGGACCACAGAAGCACGTACGACCGGGTTGGTGAACCAGTACAACCACCCGCTCAGAAAGGAGCCCAAGACGAAGCTGCCGTGTGCCGCTGACGCCAACCGGTCTGGTTTCCGTCGAGCGCCGCTGAGCGAGTACACGGGCATCGTCGAGATCGCAAGTGCCAAGAGGCCCACCAGTATTTTCAGGTCGGTGGTCAACGCGCCTCCCAAGGGCCGCAAACTTCTCTCGTGGGTCCGGGTCCCGGGAAACTCGTGGTACGCAGCACAGGACGCCATGGCGGGGATCCCTTCAACGAACGGTTCCCTTCCGTAAAAGGCGCCACAGGAACTTGGGCCCAAACAGGATCGGGTGGTGGCGCAGCGTAGGTGTCACGGTAATCACCACACCGGTGTGTTTCTCGATCTTCCAGGCCAGATAGTCGGCACCCCGATCGAAGGTGAACGCCGCTTTCGTCAGACGTAGGATCGACAGCGCCCTCCCCTGCCAACGCCGCATGCGCCAGCGGCGACGGGCCCGACGCCGCTGGCCTTCGTCCGCGCCCGCACGATACCGACCGTCGCCGGTCGATAGCAGCAGGGGTGCCAGAGCCGGCGCAACGAGCGCGGTGAGCCTGTCGAATTGTGCGCCGTTGATCTCCGTGAGAATCCCCTCCGGGTTCCTTTCGGTGCGGAGCTCCGAAGCGTACGCCAGCGCGAGTCCGGTACCCCAGAGATCCGCCGCCTCCAATGCTCCGCCGCCACACGCAGGGGTCGCCTCGGCCAGGAATCTCATCACCGCCTGGACCTGGGCCTGTCTGATTCGTTCACCAGCGGTCGCGTCGCGCGCGTAAACGAGACGCGCAGGCTGGGCGAAACGGGCCCAAAGGTAGGAATGGAACCACCGGGAACATCCCCGCTCGAAGTGGTCTAGCGACATCACCGCATACTTGGCCCGGAGCGGTGGGTCGTGCATAGAGTCCTCGAGGTAGAAGACATTAGGTCCAAGTGCCGCATTCCCGAGCCGCAGAGCCCAAGTCGGGTAAGCGGCTTTGTAGGTGTCGACCAAGACGTAGAAGTCGACGATACCATGGGTGAGATCCTCCGAGTGAAGACAGGAGCCGTACAGCAGGACTCCCGCCAACGATGCGCCGAAGCGCTCCTGTAAAACGTCCACGAACAGGGCGCCCTCAGGCCCGACCGGACGAGCGGTCTGGCGTGCGATCTCCTCCAGCAGCGCGGCCGGCGGAGCCAGACCGTAGATGGAACGTTCCCTGCTGTGCCCTAGGTCACTCATTCCTCAGGGCCGCGAACGCTTCGCAGATCCGATCTATTTGTTCGGTCGTATGCGCAGCGCTCACACTGCACCGCACGAGTGATTGATCACCCGGCGTCGCGGGTGGGACCATGAGGTTCACGTACACTCCGAGGTCCATGAGCCGGCGCCAGAAGGTCAGCGCCTCGCCCGGAGTATCGAAACGGGCTGTGACCACCGGGCTCACCTCGGGTCCCAAGCGGTAACCGAGTTCCTGGAGTCTGGAGTAGAGATGGCGCGCATTGTCCCACAAGCGCGTTCTGAGCTCCGGCCGTGCGGCGAGAATCTTCAGCGCGGCCCGCGTCGACGCGACCACCGATGGCGGGGGAGACGCTGTGAAGATGTAGGCTCGACTGGCCAAGCGGACGGAATCGAGTTCGGCATGGTTACTGACACAGAAGCCGCCCACTCCTCCGAGACTCTTGCTAAACGTGCCTACGACGAAGTCGACGTCCTCCTCGGTGTCGGTCTCCTCTGCGAGCCCCCGGCCGTGCTCCCCCAGCACACCGAGAGAGTGGGCTTCGTCCACCATCAGATAACAACCGTATCGCTTTTTGAGCGCGACGATCTCCTCCAGGGGCGCGCGGTCCCCCAACATGCTGTAGATGCCTTCGACGATGATCAGGGTCCTCGGAGCGCGCTCACCGAGACGCTCGAGGCGACGCTCGAGGTGCCCCGGGTCGCTGTGTCGAAAGCGAAGGACATCGGCCCCGCTGAGGGTGCACCCGTCGTAAATGCTCGCGTGGCAGTCGGTGTCGATCATGGCCACGTCACCCGCATGCACCACGGCGCCGATCATGCCGAGGTTGCTCAAGTATCCCGCTGAAAAAACGATGGCTGACCGACGCCCGAAGAAGTTGGCCAGATCCGTTTCCAGGTCGAGATGGTAGGCGTAGCTGCCGTTGGCCATCCGCGATCCGGTGGTGCCGGTGCCCGAATCGTCCAGCGCTTCGTGGGCCGCCGCCAGGCAGTCGGAATCGAAGGTGAGCCCCAGATAGTTGTTGGTACCGGCCAGTACGACGGAACGTCCAGCCACTCGGGCCTCGGTGGCCGAATTCACCGACCCGATGGGTACTCCGAACGGGTCGGTCTCGTCACCGTTACCTAAGAACTGCTCTCTCTTTCGGCCGAGCGCGCGCAGAGGGGCGAGGAGAGGCATCAGCTCCCCTCCCAGAGACCGTGGACGAGTCGTGCCAGTTGGCGGGGCGTGCGGACGTCCACGAGCGCGTTCAGCGGAACCGAAACGTCGTACTCGTCCTCGAGCTCGAGGACCATGTCGATCACCGTGACCGAGTCCAGCCCCAGCGTGCCCACGAGATCGGTATCCTCCTCGAGAACGAGGTCGGGTGGAGCCAGCGGTTGGAGGTGGGCGAAGATGCGGGCGAGAACGTCTTCGATGTGAACCATGGCTCCCTGAGCTCTGATCAGGACCCGACCGCCTTGTTCTGGCGCAACGCTGTGGCGAGATCGACGCGGGGCTCCCGAACCCCGAATGCGCGCCAGTATGAGGTTGAGCCTGGCAAGCGTGAACAGCACGCCGGCAGGCACCGGGACCGTGCGAACCGGACGGCTGAGAACCGACCCTGCGATTTGGGCGATCCGCAGCCAATTATACCCGTCCGGAGGGCCGTCGTGAAGCTCGAACACGCCCGTGATCGTCTCGCCTCTGATTAGCCAAGCCATCACGGCGCGCACCAGGTCCTAGACGTGCAAGAGCGAGATCCGGCTGTCACGCGTGGACTCGGTCCACCGGCATCGAAATGCCGGGCAGTTAGGAAAGCGGTGCTGAGGTTCTCCTGGGGGTCAGGAGTCGAGCGCTCCGACCGCAGCTTCGAGTTGTCCCCACTGCGTGCGACACAGGAAGTCTCTCCTGGCCTTGGCACGTGACAGTTTCCCCGACGAGGTCTTGGGCAGTGTACCTCGAGATACCAGGTCCACCATGCAGTGGAGCCCGAAGTGCTCGTAGACAGCCGCTTGGATCCGGGTGACGATACCCTCACGCTCATCCGGGTCCGTGAGGCGGCATTGTACCACCAGGACGGCCGTATCTCCCCCCTCCGCATGTGTCACTCCGAAGGCGGACGCGTCACCGACCCGGACGGCAGTCTCCTGCTCGGCTAGATGCTCGAGATCCTGGGGCCAGATATTGCGACCGTTGATAATGATCAGGTCTTTCACGCGGCCGGTAATGAACAGACCATCGTCGGTCAGGTACCCAAGATCGCCGGTGTCCAGCCACCCGTCCTCATCCAGGACGGTGGACGTAGCCGCGGGATCATCGAGGTAGCCGTCCATAACGCTCGGGCCCCGAAGCAAGACTCTTCCGGTCACCCGCGGTCCCAGCTCCTGACCGTTCTCGTCACGGATCCAGATCTCGTGGTCCGGCAACACATGACCACAGTTGACGATCTCCGTCACGGACTCGGTATGTGCGTCAGCGAGTGCCGCGGCACCCGTTTCGGCTAGAATGTCCGTGTCGACGGACTCACACTTCATGCCTTCGCCCACCGGCGAAAAGGCCACTGCAAGCGTCGACTCGGCGAGCCCGTAGCAGGGGAGGAACGCACGCCTATCGAAGCCCGTGGGCTCCAAAGCGCGCGCGAAATCGTTCAAGGTCCCCGGACGAATCATCTCAGCCCCGACCCCCGCGATCCGCCAACTGCTAAGGTCGAGTTCCTCGAGGGTGCTTGGACGCAGACGCTGGCGACAAAGTTGGTAGGCCACGGGAGGTCCGAACGCGATCGTCGCCCGATTCCGGCTGATGAGCCGCAACCATGAGAGGGGACGGATCGCGAAGTCCCGAGCGCGCAGATAATCCACCGACACCTGACTTACAACGGGCCCCAGCATGAAACCGACGAGGCCCATGTCATGGTAGAAGGGAAGCCAGGATACGGCCCGATCGCCTGGGCGGATTTCGAGTCCCGTGCGTACGACCCGCCGCAGGTTACTCATCGCGGCGGACTGCCGAATCACGACTCCCCGGGGATCGCTCGTGCTCCCGGACGTGAACTGCAGATAGGCGATCTCGTCGGGCTGGGTGGGAACCAACTCCACGTCTCGGTCGGGCAGCGCTTCGAGTGCCTCGCTGGCGTAGGTGGGGACCCAAGGCGTGTCCTCGGTAGCCTCACGCAGGAATGGTAGGATCTCCCCGGATGCCGCGGCCAATGTCGGCCGAGCCTCCCGAAGCAACGCCTGCAGTTGTTGCACATAAGCACGGTGCCCGCCCATGTTCAGCGAAATCGGTAGGGCAACCGGCACGAGTCCAGCATACTGGCAGGCGAAGAAGAGAACCGCGAACTCGGGATTGGTTTCGGCGATCGCGGCTACACGGTCACCGCGCGACAGTCCCAATGCGAGAAGCCGACGTGCCAATGCACGTGCTCGCTGCCTGACCTCTCGGTAGGAGAGGGAGGTTTGGAGCCGACCGCGAGCGTCGTGGAAGGAGAGTCCCGTTGCCCCTTGGGCCGCATAGTCCAACGCATCCGCAAGGGTGGGGAAATCCGCCAACCGCGTCGGCAGATCGTGACGTGACGGTAGTGTTAGCGTTTCCAAGCCGTGGCCTCGAAGCGTACTGACGTTAGGTGGGTTGACCGCCCGGAAGACAAAAATAGCACGGGCACTCTCAGGATCGATGCCCTTCCGAGGGACCGAACTCTGGATTGGCCGAAGCGTATTCGCTCACCCAAACCACTGATCATCGAATAGGTTCCATATGCTCCGGGCGATGCGCTCGTGACTCAGCTCGCCCCCTTGACCAGGTCGCCCAGTCATGACCGTTACTGATTAGTTCCAAAGATATACTTAAGTAGTAATTTTGGCCTCCCCCCTCGATCATCGGTAGTGGGTCAGTCAAACTGACCACTACCCGATCATGGTAAGAAAGCCCACCTGGTCGAGGGTCTCTGGGGCACATTCGGGAACCGCGTTGTGCATGAAGCACGGATCGAGCGGGACATGACTCAGCGCTACTGTTGCTGGCGTCCATAGACCGGAAAAAGCACTCCCGCTATCGCCACTCCGGCCACCGTCGTTAGGAGGAATCTGCCGGACGGCTGACGGGCTGGGGCGTTTGGAGGGTAACTGTGACTCCCCATGCGCAGGACAGCAATTCCTGCGGCCGTTCGTGGCGGTGTACTCCCGTGTAATCTACGTTGCCAGCAGAGGGCGTGCGGGCCCTCGAACGTCGAGACGAGGTAGGGCGATGGAAAGTCTGCGGGGCCGTCTACTGATCTCCAGCGGTGGCTTGATCGATCCGAACTTCCACCACACCGTGGTGCTGCTCGGGGAGCACAACACGGACGGAGCACTCGGCGTCGTCTTGAACCGAGCCCTCGACGCCACGGTCGAAGAAGCCCTTCCGGCCCTGAGCGATTTGGTGGCGGCCGGAGAACCGCTCTTCCAGGGCGGTCCAGTCCGACCAGCCAGCCCGGTGCTCCTCGCCGAACTGACGCATCCCGAGTTGGCTGATATCCCGGTGTTCGGGTCCGTGGGTTTTCTCGTGGGCGAGGTCTCGGCGGACATCGAAGCGAGCATTCTCAGGGCCCGGGTGTTTGCGGGCTACTCGGGGTGGGCGCCCGGCCAACTCGAGGCCGAGATGGCCGCCGACACTTGGATCATCGAGCCGGCGTGCGAGGACGACGTGTTCACAGATGTGCCCGACTTGCTTTGGAGTCGGGTGCTCGAGCGGAAGGGACCGGAATACCGGCAATTGTCCCGGATGCCGTATGACCCATCGATGAACTGACCGTCGTCAGCCCACGCTGCCTACCGATTCCGTCTAACGTTTCGCGATTCTGCTGCGCCGCCGGCCCGCGCACAAGCGCGTAGCGCTTCCTACGCCTTCTTCCACGTCAGTAGCAAGCGCTTGTTATGTAGCCGACGGTCCTCATGGTTCCGGCGGCTCGTCGCCCAGCTAGGCGCGAGACTCCGCCAGAAGGCAGAGCAACTCATACATGACCGTGGCTGCCAACAGCGAAGTGATTCCTGCCGGATCAAACGGTGGAGCCACTTCGACCACGTCTGCGCCCATCAATGAGACACCTCGAAGCGCGCGGAGAAGCGTGAGACTCTCGACCGATGTCAGGCCTCCCACCTCGGGCGTTCCAGTCCCGGGGGCGAACGCCGGATCGATGCTATCGATGTCGAACGACAGATAGGTGGGTCGATCACCGACAGTCCGCATGGCCTCTTTCGCCACCGCCTCTACGCCCACCCGAGACACTTCGTCCATGAAGACGACGCGCATCCCACTGGAGGCGGAGTAGTCCCATCCCTCCGTCGAGTTTTGGGCTCCACGGATTCCAATCTGTATCGTCCGGAGAGGATCGATCAAACCTTCTTCGACAGCTCTGCGAAAAGGAGCGCCGTGGGTATAGTGCGATCCCATGAACTCGTCCCAAGTGTCGGTATGGGCATCCACGTGGATCAGGCCCACCGGACCGTTTGAGACCAATCCTCTAAGCACCGGAAGAGTGACGGAGTGATCACCTCCAACGGCCAATGGAACGACACCGGCAGCGTGGAAGCCGGAGATGAAATCCTCGATATCCGCATGGGCCGCCTCAGGATCGTATAGACGGGTGAACGGAACGTCACCGCCGTCGCCTACTCGATGCAACTCATACGGATTGATGCGCGTTGTCGGATGGATCGAACGCATCATGCTCGACGCGTTACGGACCTCGCGCAGCCCATGTCGGGCACCCGGGCGGTTCGTCACAGCTCCGTCGTATGGAATCCCGACCAGGGCGATGTCGAACTTCGCCGGATCATCGATTAGCGGAGTCCGCATGAACGTGGGAATATCCATATACCGCGGCGCTGACATCGGGTCGCGGATATCCTCGGGCTTGCTCACGACCATCGCCTCAGATTCGGTCACCATGAAGTCTCGGTCCACATCCCAATAGACCAGAAGGTAATCGTGACTCGTCACATTTCTCCGCTTCCGGTCGTTCATAACCTGAGTCGACCATGAGGGTCCGACTGAGTCAGACTGAAAGTCCCACAGGTAGACTACCGATGCTCCTTGAGTCTCAGCACTTGCCCCTCCCCTCTCTGCCAACGTACGTGAGACACGGAGCACGCAAAGAATTAGAGTAGGGCGAAGGCAGAGAAACCGAACATGTTGGGACTGCGAGAGAGAATGGAAGAGAATGGTAGTGCCCCTGTGACGTGCCCCCCGGTACGGTACCACTCCCTATGTTAGACCTTGAGCCACCGGTGGCCCTAGAAGTTGGGGCATCCTAAGGAACCAAGCGGATGGTTTTATCGTCTCTGGAGCCGGGGGTAGGCCGCCGTAGACGCTGTGGGGGCGGACCGTATTGTACATCCGTCTCCATTGCTCGACGAGGACGACCGCCTCGGGCAATGTGTAGAAGATCTCCCCGTTCAAGAACTCGTCCCTCAGCTTACCGTTGAAGCTCTCGTTGTAGCCGTTCTCCCACGGGCTGCCCGGCTCGATAAAGAGCGTCTGCACACCTAGCCGAGCCAACCACTGCCGAATCAGATGTGCCGTGAACTCTGGCCCGTTGTCCGAACGTAGATGCTGGGGCGGACCGTACCGAGTGAAGAGATCGGCCAGAACCTCGAGTACGTCGTGCGCTCGGGTCCTCCGCCCCACCTTGATCGCCAGACACTGCCTCGTGTACTCGTCGAGCACCGTCAGAAGTTTCAGGACGCGCCCGTCGTGCGTTCGCGTGCTCACGAAGTCATAGGACCAGACGTGATTCTTGTGCAGCGGCCTAAGCCGGATGCACGAGCCATCGTTGAGCCACAACCGACCCCGCTTAGGTTGGCGTTTGGGCACTTTCAGGCCCTCCTGACGCCAGATCCGCTCCACGCGCTTGTGGTTCACATGCCACCCTTCGATGCGCAGCAGATTCGTGATCTGGCGATAGCCGTAGCGACCGAAACGGCTCGCCAGCCGCACCACGTCCCCCAGGAGCGCCGCCTCGTCTGAGCGCACCTTCCTGATCCTCCGCTGCGTCGTGCGTGACTGCCCCAGCACACGACACGTGTGACGCTCACTCACCCCGAGCCGCTGACGCACATGCACACATCTCCGTCGGCGCTCGGGGCTCAGAAGTTTCCCTTGGCCGCTTCCTCCAGAATCAGCTTGTCCACCGTCAGGTTCGCTACCGCCCGCTTCAGGTGCGCGTTCTCTCGCTCCAGATCCTTCAGCCGCCGAGCCTGATCCACCTTCATTCCCCCAAACTCCTTCCGCCACCGGTAGTACGTTTGTTCGCTGATCCCGAGCTCACGGCTCACCATAGCCGCCGTCTTGCCGTTCGCCAGCCCAACTTCAGCCCCTCTCAGTGCCGTGATGATCTGCTCCGGCGTGTGCCGTCTCCTGCCCATTGCTGACCTCCCTGTAGCTGCGACCAGATGCCGGATCCTAACATCCGCACTGGTCTCGTTTCAGGGGGTCACGTCAACGTGGGACAACGCCGAACGATCAGGAGTCCCACAAGAAGATTAGAACCGGGGCCAGTATCCGTCGGGCGGGGAGACGACGCAAGCTCGCAGCAATTGCGCTGTAGCATTGAAATAGAAATGTCCGGTTTGGTTGAAGTAGAAATGTCCTCTTTCGGAGTTTGTTCGTTCGGAGTGGAGCGAGCAAACGGAACCGGGGGAGGAGATGCTGACATTGAGCCAGCGAGATCGAGACCGACTGGCGGTACTGAAGCAGGTGGAGCAGGGACTAGTAGCGGCCAGGCGAGGGGCGGAGTTGCTGGGCATAACCTCACGCCACTTCCGCAGGCTACGCAGGAGATGGGAGCGAGCAGGAGACGGAGTGGTGATCCATGGGCTTCGCGGCCGACGCTCGAATCGGGCCAAGGCGTCGCAGATGCGGGGCCGAGCGTTGAAGCGGGCGCGTGAGCCTGTGTTCGAGGGCTTTGGGCCGACGCTGCTCGCTGAGCACCTGTCACGCGACGCTGAGATCGGGCCGCTGAAGGCCGGCACCCTGCGCAAGTGGATGATCGAGGAGGGTGCCTGGAAGCCGAAGCGCAGGAGGGCGAGGCATCGCAAGGCCAGAGCGCGCAGGGCGGCCTTCGGCGAGCTCATCCAATGGGACAGCTCCGAGCACGCCTGGTTCGAGGACCGCGCTGCTGGCCGCTTCGTGCTCATTCAGATGCATGACGATGCCACGAACCAGCTCATGATGGCCCGTTTCGTCCCACGCGACACGGGAGCAGCCAACCGGCAGATCGCCATCGACTACCTGCGCCGCCATGGCCGTCCCATCGCCTTCTACACCGACAAGGCGGGCCACTTTGGCCAGTGGACCCGGCCTGTCTCGGCGATCCCGCTCGAAGAGCGCGACACCAAGCGTACCGAGTCCATTATTCGCAAGGCCCTGCGTGAGCTCAACGTCGAGCTGATCCTCGCACACTCGCCCCAGGCCAAGGGTCGCGTCGAGCGTAACTTCGGCACTTCGCAGGACCGCCTGGTCAAGGAGCTGAGGGTCGCAAACATCTCGACGCTCGAAGACGCCAACCGCTACCTCGACGACATCTACCTCCCGTTCTGGAACGAACGCTTCGCGGTCGAGCCCGCTGAGTCCCGTAACGCACACCGTCGCCTCTCGAAGAGGCCCGATCTCGACGCGCTCTTCGCTGAGACCCTCACTCGCTCTGTCGGCAACGACTTCACCATTCAATACAGCAGCCGTAGATGGCAGATCTCCAAGTGCCAGGCCCGAGGGATCCGGCCCCGTCACAAAATCACCGTCGAACTCCGGATCGATGGCTCCACCCGCTTCCGCTTCAAGAAGCGCTATCTCGATCTCGAACCTGTCGCGGAGCTGCCCAAGCCCAGACCCCAAAACTCTCGTCCGCCCCGAACCAAGAAGACGCTCTCTACGGCCAAGACAGCGAAGTCACGTCCCACGCCGCCCAAACCTGGACCCGATCACCCCTGGCGTAAGCACGGCAGGCTCATCGCAAATCCGCGCGCCATCGCTCGGCATCGCGCTACGACTGCCACTTCGCGGCCGTCGGCTTCGACTCCCTCGATGGAGGGAGTCTCTTGATTCACCTTAACGCCCTGGGGGGGGGGGACTTTTCTAAATCAATCCAACATCGCAGCAATTGCGCACCGCAACACCCGCCTCCATTTCCTGGGCGTACCCATAGAGTCCCCCGGACTTTTCTAAATCAATCCAACATCGCAGCAATTGCGCACCGCACATTTCTAAATCACTCAACCCCCGGACTTTTCTAAATCAATCCAACATCGCAGCAATTGCGCACCGCAACACCCGCCTCCATTTCCTGGGCGTACCCATAGAGTCCCGAAAGGACATAGAGGTGGTGACGTTGGTTGCTCGGCGAGAGGTGCAAGAACCGCGTCAGCCACTGGCGGACATCCTTCGGCCGGATGGTCGTGAGTGACCTATCCACGCCAAAGAAATCGACAGCCCGTTTGAGTCTGAGCCTGGTCTCCTTTAGCCACCTCTCCGTTAAGCGGAAACCCTTGTAATTAAAGGATTTACGCCAGTGCCCCGCCAGGGACTCGAACCCCGAACCTACTGATTAAGAGTCAGTTGCTCTAGCCAGTTGAGCTAGCAGGGCGAACGCGACCGAGACAATTCGGTCGAGAGCCGAGAAAGCTACCCACCGAGGCTTGGTGGTCAACCTCCGGAAGAGTGTCGCAGCCTACCTGAGCTGGCGCCGTGCCGCCGGTCGATTCGGTCCTGCGAACAGCGGCTAGCGCGCCGACCTCCGGAGTCTGTTCACGG
Organism: Longimicrobiales bacterium; assembly: GCA_965226625.1. Lineage (GTDB taxonomy): Bacteria > Gemmatimonadota > Gemmatimonadetes > Longimicrobiales > Gaopeijiaceae > UBA1138. The sequence continues at coordinate 836,020 of CBDDDK010000002.1, read as the reverse complement.
CCGCGTCGAGCTCCTGCAGGAAGTTCGACCGGTCCCGCTTTCCGAACGGCGCCGGTCCCCCCGTGATCTCACCGGACTCGCGTAGGCCGGCCATCAGCTCGCGAGTTGCGATCGCCTCGCCGATCGAGTCCTCGGTGAAGACTCTTCCGCGCGGACTCAATACCTGCGCTCCTTCTTCGAGGCAGTGCCCCGCCAGTAGGATGTCCTCGGTGACGACGATGTCTCCAGGCTCCGCGACGTCTACGATGCGATCGTCGGCTGCGTCCAGCTGGCCCTCATCCTTGACCACCTCGAGCTTCAGCCATGGCTCTGGGGGCACCCGCAGCCACTGCGCGGACACGAGCACCACGTGCAGGCCGTACCGCTTGGCCACGCGGTACGTCTCCTCCTTGACCGGGCAGGCGTCCGCGTCGACGAGAATTCGTGGCACGCCGCCTACTGTCCGCCAATCCCGTAGTGGATCGTCGCTACGAAGGATGCCTCCGCTTCTTCGCTCTGCCCCCATGCTTCGGCCTGCGCGCGGATGGGGCGCTCCGCAACGATCTGCTCGAGCGAACGGCCCTGCTCTATGAGATCCGCGACGGCATCGCGCATGGTCTTGAGAGCATCACGGTATCGGCGCAGATCCTCACGGTTGGAGAGCCCACCGTGCCCGGGAATGACCTGGGTCTCGCCGTCCATGACCGCGAGCGCAGTCCCAGAAGCGGCGATCATACCGTCGATCGAGCCCCCGGTCGCGGTATCGATGAAGGGGAAGCGATCACGGAAGAACGTGTCCCCCATGTGCACGACGTTGGCGCGCTTGAAATGCACGATGGCGTCACCGTCCGTGTGCGCGTTCTCGACGTGGAATGCGTGCAGCTCGTCACCGTTCAGGTGGAAGGTCACGTCTTCGGTGAACGTGACCACCGGCCGGGCTCCCTCGGGAACAGCGGGGCTCTCGGCGGCCGGTCGCCCGATGCGTTCCAGCACCTGATCCACGCTGAGCCGCTCGCGCACGTTCTCGTGCGCCACTATGAGCGCACCAGTCCGCCCCAGGTTCTCGTTGCCCCCCGTGTGGTCCCCATGCCAGTGTGTATTGAATACGAAGCGTACGGACTCGGAGGTGATCTCCGCGATCGCCGCAAGGATCTTGTCGGTGAGCGGGGCGAACTGATCGTCCACGATGAAGACCCCGTCCTCGCCGACCGACAATCCGATGTTGCCGCCCTGTCCCATGAGCATGTAGATGCCGCCGCCCAGAGACTGGGCACGAATCTGAACCGCGTCGAAGTTTTGGGCGGCGAGTGGGACCGTGTGCCCGAGGGTGCCAAGAGCAACGATGGCGACGGCGGCGAAACGGCGCATGGTGTATCTCCAGCGATCAGTGGCAAGGGATGGAGAAAATGGGGTCTGGCGGGCCTCCGCGCACCTGGTCTTGCGATTCCCCACCAGGGCCGAGCCTCGGTGAGCTCGATGCTCTACATCGTCCATTCCTGGGCAGACCACGGACTGCTAGACTCCTCTGAGACGATTGGCTACTCCTGCGATCACCGGAGAAGGATGATGCGCCATACGGCACCCAACCCGGGAGCGTGCGCATCACGGCGCCTCGTGCTCGCCCTGCTGGTCGGGTCCGCTGCGTGCGACGTGCCCGCCTTCGAGGGCTCCCGCATCCAATCCCCGCCTCCGGCGAGACGAGGTGGAATTTTCCGCTCATCGCCATTTTCAGCGGCATGACGCTCTTTCTGATCGACATGCTTGTCCGTCGGTCCAAGCGGAGAGCTACCCGCCTCCAGAGCATCAACTTCGTCACGATCAAGAAGGAGGACGAACGAGCGGAAGGCGAGGAGGAAGAGAGTGAGGCAGATTGACCCCGCGTCGCTCATCGGGCAGACCGAGAGCCACCTCTGTTCGTCCGCCGACGGCCAGCGGCTCGGTGCCCAGGTCCGCCGGGAAGTCGTGCAGCCGTTCCTGCGCCTCCGGGACGACGCCCGGTCCGCAGGCTTCGACCTTTGCATATCCAGTGGCTTCCGGAGCCTCGACCGCCAAAGCTCCATCTGGAACCGGAAGGCCACCGGCGAGCTAGCCGTGCTGGATTCCCAGGCAGTGCCCCTGGACATCGAGCGTATGAGCGAACGCGAGCTCGTATACGCGATCCTGCGATGGTCGGCCCTGCCCGGCGCGTCCCGACACCACTGGGGCACGGACATCGACGTCTACGACGAGAATGCTCGCCCCCTCGGGTACGAGATCGAGCTTGTCCCGGAGGAGGTCGAGACGGGGGGCGTGTTCGCGCCTCTACACGAGTGGCTCGACGAAGGGCTTGCCGCCGGGACTGGGCATGGCTTTTATCGCCCCTACGACGAGGACCGACAAGGCGTGGCGCCCGAGCGCTGGCACCTGAGCCACGCGCCCACCGCCGCCCCATGTGAACGGGGGCTCACGATCGATACTCTCCGCGCGAGCCTGACCGCGTCAGACCTGAAACTGAAGAGCACAGTTCTTGAACACCTGGAGGACATCTACCAGCGGTTCGTCATCAACACCAATAGGAGTCTTTCTTGAGCCTCCCCCCGCAACAGGCACAGGGCACGATCCCGTGGGAACACGACGAGTACGGGCGCTCCCACCTGGGGAGCCCCCTCGAGGTCTGGCGCTCCACGGGACCTTGCCGGCTGCTCGTTTTCGCTGCGATCCACGGGGAGGAAGGAGAGACGACCACCGCGCTTTCCAAGGCGCTTCGATCCCTTACTCAGCCATCGCCCCACTGTGCGGTGGTACTCGCCGCCAACCCGGACGGGCTCATCCGCGGCACCCGCGGGAACGCCCGCGGCGTGGACTTGAACCGGAACTTCCCCACCAGCGACTGGCAGAGAGACCCCGTGCTGCACCGCTCCACGCTCGATGCCCCCAGGGATGTCGCGCTGAGTCCGGGTGACTCGCCCGGCTCCGAGCCCGAGACCCAGGCCCTCATTCTGCTGATCCGGGAGCTGGAACCGGAGGCAGTCGTGGCGCTGCACGCGCCCCTCGCCTGCATCGACGACCCGAATAACAGCGCGCTAGGACAGTGGATCGCGGAGCGCAGCGGCTTACCGCTGGTACCGGACGTCGGCTACCCCACGCCGGGTTCCTTCGGCACCTGGGGCGGGGAACAGGGGTTGCCCGTAGTGACGTACGAGTTCGGGCTCGTCACCCCAGACGAGGCGATCCGCAAGCAGGTGCCTGTACTCGTAGACCTACTCACTCGACCGATTCAGTCGTAGCGCCGGCGCGCATCCATGGTTCTCAACGTCATCTGGATCGGCTTCTTCCTAGTCGCCTTCGTCGTGGCAGGGGTGAAGCTCGTGTTCCTGCACGACACCGAGGTCTTCACCGCCATGGTCGCGAGCACCTTCGACATGGCCAAGGTCGCGTTCGAGATCTCCTTGGGCCTCACCGGTGTGCTCACGCTCTGGCTGGGACTCATGCGGGTCGGCGAAAGGGGCGGCGTCATCCGAGCTCTCGCGAAAGTGGTGGGGCCCTTCTTCCACCGGATCTTCCCGGAGATTCCGCGGGACCATCCAGTGCACGGCTCGATCATCATGAACTTCGCCGCGAACATGCTGGGCCTCGACAACGCGGCGACGCCTCTGGGCCTCAAGGCCATGCAGGAGCTCCAGGAGCTGAACCCGGAAAAGGACACGGCGTCCAACGCGCAGATCATGTTCTTGGTGCTCAACACTTCGGGGCTAACGCTGATCCCCATCAGCGTCATGGTCTACCGCGCCCAGATGGGAGCCGCCAATCCGTCGGACATCTTCCTGCCCATCCTCCTGACCACCTTCTTCTCCACGATAGCGGGGCTGATTTCGGTGGCCGCGGTGCAGCGCATCGATCTCTTCGACCGGGTCGTGGTGGCGTACCTGGGCGGCCTCACCGCTGTGATCGTGGCCATCATTTACTACTTCTCCAACCTGCCCCCGGAAGAGGTCGAGTTGGTGTCGACCGTGGCAGCAAACGTCCTGCTCTTCGGCATCATCACCCTCTTCATATTCATGGCGGCGGTGCGCAAGGTGAACGTCTACGAGGCATTCATTGAGGGGGCCAAGGAGGGCTTTCCCGTAGTCATCAAGATCATCCCCTACCTCGTGGCCATCCTCGTCGCCATCGGCGTGTTCCGCGCCTCCGGCGCCATGGACATCCTGGTCGCAGGCATCGGAAGCGGCTTCACGTTCATGGGCTTGAACACCGACTTCATCGAGGCGCTGCCGACCGCGTTGATGAAGCCTCTGAGCGGAAGCGGGGCGCGCGGCATGATGGTGGACGCCATGCAGACGCACGGCGCAGACTCGTTCATCGGCCGCCTCGCGAGCACGTTCCAGGGCTCCACCGACACCACCTTCTACATCATCGCGCTCTACTTCGGATCAGTGTCCATACGAAAGACGCGGCATGCCGTGGCCTGCGGCTTAATCGCCGACGCTACCGCAATCGTGGCCGGGATCTTCATCGGGTATCTGTTTTTCCACTAGCCCCCGTCCACCAGCCCCGAGTTCCACACGTCGACGACCACCTTCCAGGAGCCGTCCGCCTGCTTCTTCCAGGTGTGGAAATCCCTCACACGGTCCCTGCCGGGCGGGCCCTCGGCCTGGTTGATCGTGATCTCGCCGATCGCCAGCGTCCAACCGATGTCCCCGGCCGCCGAGACCTCCGCGCGCACGATCTCGAACTCCAGCTCGACGCCCGGCGTTTCGATGAACCCGAAACGGTAGTTCTGCACACCGTCGAGGCCTTCCACCAGGTCAGCGTTAGGCGGGACCATGATCACACTCTGATCGTACATGCCGACGACCGCGTCGGCGTCCTTTGAGCTAGCGGCCGCGTGGTAGGCCGTGGCGGCATCACGTAGCGCGGCAAGTTCCATGTCCGCGTCGACCGTCGGCGGCGGAGCGCAGCCGCCGAGGAACAGAGCCACCACGATGTAGGGAATCCTGGGCGTTTTCATTCTTTGCGACTCCTCGTTTTGGGGCGAGACCACGTTCCCATGGCTCCCTGGAAACACGGGCCATAACTTCACCGCGGCCAGGCATCGACGACCAAGGAATAGCCATGAATACGCGAATCCGCTTCTTCCTGCTCTTGACGCTGACGCTAGCCATCGGGCTGTCAGCCCCCATCGCCGCCCAGGAATCCACCGAGTATGGCCCGGCGAACGGCATACTCGTCATCGCCGGCGGTGGATCGATGGCGGGGACCGGCATCATGGAAAAGTTCATCGAGCTGGGAGGCGGTGCCGAAGAGGGCCGCTTCGTCGTGGTGCCGACCGCGGGCGGCAACTACGACCTGGAGGGCAAGCTACGGGTCTTCGAGGAGGACCGGGTCCTGAGCTCATGGCGGGAACGCGGTGTGGCGAACGTGTCGATGCTGCACACGCACGATCCTGAGATCGCCGACACCGAGGCGTTCGGGACAGAGCTCGCACGGGCGACCGCGGTGTGGTTCAATGGCGGCCGCCAATGGAACATCGTCGACTCGTATGCGGGCACTCGCACGTACGAGCTCTTCCACGCGGTGCTCGAGCGCGGAGGCGTCATCGGCGGCAGCTCGGCCGGCGCGACGATCCAGGGCGAATACCTCGTGCGCGGTGCCACGGAGGGCTCACAGATCGTCATGACCGACGAGCAGAATCATCAACTCGGCTTCGAGTTCCTGCGCAAGTCGGCGATCGATCAGCACATCAACGCGCGCAATCGCTGGGACGACATCATCCCGGTCATCGAGCGACAGACGCATCTGCTCGGCATCGGCCTCTCGGAGGGGACGGCGATCATCGTCACCGGCGACACGTTCGAGGTGATGGGCAAGTGGATGGTCGCGGTGCACGACAACACGCGTGCGTATCAGCCCTGGCAGAAGCCGTACTTCGTGCTGGCGCCCGGCGACGCCTACGACATGAAAGCACGTCGCGTCGCGAAGCTCGGCAACGGGACGACGCCACGGAGGCGGTAGGGGGCTGCTAGGCCCCCAACCCGTACTCCTTCATCTTCCGCCACAGCGTCGTCCGGCTCATGCCGAGACTTTCCGCCGCCGCGCCTCGAGCGCCTCCGGTTTCGGCGAGCGCGCGCGCGATTGCCTCGCGCTCTTGCTCTGTCGGTCGCTCAAGGCGGTAGCGCTCGGGGGTCGGCATGGAGCCGTCTACCCCACGCACCTCTACGGGCAGATGCTGCGCCTCGATCCGGCGGCCCGCGGCCTGAATATGAGCACTCTCCAGCGTGGCAAAGAGCTCCCGCACGTTGCCCGGCCAGGCATAACCCTGCAGCAACCTCATCGCGAGCGGCGAGCAGCCCGAGTGTGGACGTCGGTCGACCTGCCGGAAGAAGGCGTCCGCGAGCAGAGGGATGTCCTCCTTCCGCGCGCGCAGAGGTGGCAGCTCGATGCGCACGACGTTCAGCCGGTAGTACAGATCGTCGCGGAATCGACCCGCCTCCATCTCGACACGAAGGTCTCGGTTGGTCGCGGCAACCACACGGACATCGATCGGCAGCGCTCGCGTGGACCCCACCGGCGTGATCTCGCGCTCCTGCAGCACGCGCAGCAGCCGGTGCTGCATCCCTGCGGACATGTCGCCGACCTCGTCCAGCAGGATGGTGCCCTGCTGCGCAGCCTCGAAAAGACCCCTCCGGTCGCGCACGGCCCCGGTGAACGCACCTCGCAGGTGCCCGAATAGCTCGGACTCGAGCAGGCCCTCCGCCAAGGCGGCACAGTTCACTGGAACGAACGGGCCCTCGGCACGACCGGAGCGATCATGCAGTGCGCGTGCTACGCGCTCCTTCCCCGTACCGGTCTCGCCAGTCACCAGGACCGTAGCATCCGTGGGCGCAACGCGCTCCACGATGTCGAGCACCGTTCGGATCCCGGGCGAACGGCCGAGTAGGCCTCCGGGTGGGGATGTATCTCCGTTCGCCGTCGTCGGCCTGCACGACAGCAGAACCTCGACACGTGCGCTCAGCACGTCGGGCTCCACAGGCTTCGTGAGGAAATCGTCCGCGCCAGTGTGCAGCGCATTGACCGCGGTCTCGACGGTGCCGAAGCCGCTGATCATGAGGATTGGCGTGTCGTCTCCCCAGGTGCGCAGCACCTCGACGATGCCGATCCCGTCGAGTCCCGGCATCCTCAAATCCAGCAAGATCAGATCGAACGACGACTTCTTCAGGAGCTCGACCGCATGCGTGCCGTCGCGCGCCTCCTGCACGTCATGCCCATCCTGCCTCAGCAGTGCCGCGGTCGAGAGTCGGAACGTGCGATCGTCGTCGACGATCAACAGGCGAGACTTGCTCACGCTCCGACTTCCACGGCGACGGGATCGACCAGCGGAATCTCCACGGTGAGTCGGGCTCCCCGCCCGTCACTCCGACCCGAAGCCGCAATCCGGCCTCCATGGCTGCGGGCGAGCCCGGCGGCGGTGAACAATCCTAGACCGACGCCGCGCACGTCCGCTTTGGTCGTGAAGAACGGATCGAAAACATGCGGCAACGCCTCGGCCGAAATTCCCGCTCCCGTGTCGATGACCTCGATGATCGCGTTGCGATCCTCGGCGACGACCCTGATTTCGATTTCACCGGATCCCGACATGGCCTCTTGGGCGTTTTGCACCAGGTTCAGCAGCACCTGCTTGAGCGCGTCTCCGGGAATCTTGCTCGCTACCGGGTCCGGCGCCGCGACAGAGATCTGAACCGCCTGTTCTCCCAGCCCCATACGCACCACCGCAGCTACGTTCTCAGCGACCGCGGAAGCGTTGCAGTCTCCCTCCGCGGGGCGCGGGCGGTGCAGATCGAGCATCTGTTCGGCGAGTTCATGCATGCGCAGCAGCTCGTCGATCGCGAGGTCGGCGAGCTCGCTGGCTTCCGCATCCCCCGCTACCCGGCGCCTCAATACCTTCAGGCAGTTACGCACACTCGCGACGGGATTTCGAACCTCGTGCGCCAACCGCGCGAGCAATAAGGACACCGCCGAGAGCCGGTCTCGCTGCACCAGCTCCGCCTGCAGCATGCTCAGCCGCTCCTGGCGATCCTCCAGTTCTTCGTTCGCCTCCGCCAACTCGTGGATGCGAGCGGCGAGCGCATCTCGCATGACTTCGAACGCGCCGGCCATCTGATCGACCTCAGCCAGCACGGTATGTTCGACCGAACTGTCGAAGTGCCCGTCCCGGATACGGGCCGCGGCAGCCGCTAACGATGTGACTGGCCTTGCGATCCGGGAGGCGAACCACCCACCGACCAGGAGTGCGAGCACGAGAGCCAGGGCGAAGACCCCCGCCCCGACTGCCCGTAGCGTCGGCACGATCGCCAACTCCTCCGCGAGCGCCCGCACAAAGGTGATCCGCGCCCCGCCCGGGAGCACGGAACTCACGACCAGATATCGCTCGTCGCCGAGCGTGAGCTCGCGCACCTCTTCGGAGACCGGTTGCTGCCCCAGAAGACCGAAGAGTCCCATCGCCGGCTCGGACCGTCCCGTGTAGACTCCCATGCCCTGGTCCGGTGCGCCGATCAGCACGTCCGACCGCGTGAGCACCGAAAGCTGCGCGGCCTCGTCTTCGGCTAACGGTACCCAGACCCCTGCGGCCCCCTGCCACTCGTCGGCGACCTGAATCGGTGCGAGTGCAACCGTGGCCAGCTGGTCTCCGGACTGGACGACTTCGACCGGCATCGAACCCTGCCGGGTCGCATCGATCAGCTCTCCGGGAATCGAAGGACCGATCCAACTGCGTCCATCGGACCCGACCACGACAGCACTCTCGCCAGGGAACACGCCAACTAGTTGCGCCGCTAAGGAGACGGCCCTCGCCGAGTCACCGCGCTCGACCGCCGTGGCTAGCCGGGCATCCAGGGAAACTTCTCGGGCGTGCATCATCCGGGCACCCGCAAGGTTCTGGAAGCGATCGCGGAGGACCAGAGGAGCCAGACTCAGATCGTCCCGGACGCTCTGTTCCAGAGCGCCGACGAGCCGCCGATCGAGCAGCAGCCCGGCCGGGACCATGCCGATCAGCAGGACCGCCGCCACCAGAAGAAGCAGCGCGCGTTGCAAAGAGACCTTCATTCTTTCTCCGTCCGGAATCGTATGGGGTCGTGTCGTCCACCGATGTGCACGAAGCGTTCCTAGACCGAACGTCCTTTGTTGGCGCTAAACCGGAGCGACGCGACCGCCGCAATGACACTACGTCGGCGCGTGGGGGCGTTTCATCGGCCGCCACGAACGTTTCGTCGACGTTTCAGGAAACATCGTGCTTGAGCCCCCCCATTAGCCAGGATCGGCTCGATCGCCGCGCTGCGCTTGACCATCCACCGACGGTCCGCCATGCGCACCGCTTCGCACGACGCCTGCATCTAGAGATGCCACCAAGCCGCGGCGCGACCCCGCGCCGCAAGGACAGGGACAGACCCACCCAGAGGAGAAAACGATGAATCACAAGTTGTTGGTGCTGACCGCGGTCGCGGCGCTGGCTCTCGCGGCGTGCGACGACGACACGACTGAGCCCATCATGGAAACGCTCGACCTGTCGTTCACCGGCCTCGAGTCGTTAGTGAACGGGTATCATTACGAGGGATGGGCGATAGTGGATGGTTCGCCCACGACGACGGGTAAATTCAACCTCGATGCGAACGGCTCTCTAGTGGCGGTGGGCGGAGCTCAGATCACCGACGGAGCCTTCGCAACTGGGATCGACCTCGAGAGCGCCACCGCGATCATCATTACGATCGAGCCCGCTGGCGACGCGGACGCTGTTCCGGCGAGCACGCACATCCTGGCCGGCGCAGTGTCGGGTGGTCAGGCTACGCTGGGGGCGGGAGACGGCGCCGCGCTCGGCAGCAACTTCCTGAGCGCAAGTGGGCAATACATCCTGGCAACCCCGACGAACGGAGCAGATACCGACGAGAATAGCGGCATCTGGTTCTTGTCCCTGGAGACGGGTTCGCCGACGACGGGGCTCAGCCTACCTTCGTTGCCCGCCGGTTGGGCGTATGAGGGTTGGGCGGTCATCGGTGGCACTCCGGTCACGACGGGGCGTTTCACAGTGGTGGACACGGTCGACCTCGACGATCCGTTCAGTGGTAGCGAGGGTGGCCCACCGTTCCCGGGTGAGGACTTCCTGGTCAACGCGCCATCCGGGATAGGGTTCCCTACAGATCTCGCCGGCGGCACCGCGGTGATCTCGATCGAACCCGAACCCGACGACGGGTCCGGGCCCTTCACGTTGAAGCCGCTAGTGGGTCCTATTGCCGCGGATGCGGTGGACCACATGACCTACTCCATGGGCAACAACGCGTCAGGCTTCCCGACCGGGAGCGCAACGATTCGTTGAAGTAGCCGGGGGGAGCGGGGCGAGCAACGCGCCCCGCGACCCCCTCCCGGCTGGCCGCGCCGCCGGAGCCGAGCCCGAGCTACCAGAGCGCGACCCTGCACGTGGACTCTTCCTCGACGTCGGCCATCAGGATGGCGAGGCGACCTTCCGTGCGCCCCACCGTTACGTCGTACTCACGACCGCCCGGGCAGTGTTGGTGGACAACGCGCACCGTGTGTGTGCCAGCCTCCACGGTGAAGCCCGTAGAGCGGGTGTCGCGACTGTACAACTCGAGTGTGCCCGCGACTTCACCGTCGATGAAGACCTCGGCGCCGTCGAGAAACTCGCCACCCCACGAGTAGTCGATCTGCATGACGTACCCGGCGCGGCCTGAGGCCCAAAAATACCCCAGCGCCACTGTCGCACCGACGATGGTAATCGCGGCCCGCCAACGCAGGGACCTCATGGGCGACTCACTCTCGGGCGGGCGAGCACGTCATATGGTCCTAAAAGGCGCTCAGCCCGGTCAGAGTCTGGCCGAGGATGAGCGAGTGGATGTCGTGGGTCCCCTCATACGTGTACACCGACTCGAGGTTCGCCATGTGCCGCATCGAGTGGTACTCCACGAGGATGCCGTTCGCGCCCAGTAGACGGCGTGCTTCCCGCGCGATGTTCGTCGCCATGTCCGTGTTCGCGCGCTTCGCGAGCGAGACCTGTTGTGGCGTCATCGTGCCCTCGTCCTTCATCCGTCCCAGACGGTAGGTGAGCAACTGCCCGGTCGTGATGCTAGTCAGCATGTCGGCGAGCCGGACCTGTTGGATCTGCTTCCCGCCGATGGGCGAGCCGAACATGAGGCGCTCCTTGGAATACGAGAGCGCTTCGTGGAAGCACGCCATCGCGGCGCCGACCGTACCCCAGGAGATACCATAGCGAGCCTGCGTGAGGCACATCAGCGGGTGTTTAAGGCCGCCCGTGCCTTCGGGCAGCACGGCGCTCTGGGGGAGCTTGACGTCCTGCAGCACGATCTCGCTCGTATCGCTCGCGAGCAACGAGAGCTTGCCCTTCTGGTCCCGCGCGCTGAAGCCGGGCGTGTCCGTCGGCACCACGAAGCCGCGGATACCCTTCACGTCCCCGATTTCACGGGTCTGGGCCCAGACGACCGCGACGTCCGCCATCGAGCCGTTCGTGATCCACATCTTGGCGCCGTTGAGCAGCCACCCGTCAGCGCTCTCCGTCGCGGTGGTGATCATGCCACCCGGATCCGACCCGTAGTCGGGCTCGGTCAGGCCGAAGCAGCCGATCGCTTCTCCCGTCGCGAGCTTGGGCAGCCACTCCGTGCGGTGCTCCTCGCTCCCGAACGTGAAGATCGGATACATGACGAGCGCGCTCTGTACCGATACGAATGAGCGGACGCCGGAGTCGCCCCGCTCGAGCTCCTGCATGATGAGGCCGTAAGCGACGTTGTTGAGTCCGGCACAGCCGTACTTCTCCGGCAGGTTCGCACCGAACACGCCGAGTTCTCCGAGCTCCGGAATGATCTGCTTCGGGAAGGTCCGCTCGATGTACGCCTTGCCGATGATCGGCATGAGGCGGTCCTCGACCCAGTCACGGATTGTGTCGCGGACCATCCGCTCCTCTTCCGAAAAGAGCGAGTCGACGTCATAGAAGTCGATGCCATCGAAGCGGTCCATCAGTCGTATTCCGTCCTTGTCGGGTGTCAGTTCGGGATCCGAGTCCGGAGCCGAGAAAATAACCTCTACGCTGCGAAATGGGACCGGAAGAGGGCCGAGCGGCCGCCTACTCGGAGGGCCTGTCCGCCTCGGGTGGTTTGGCCTCCACCGCGCGCGCGTTCCTAAAGCGGATGACCCCGTACACGAGTTCGCGGCAAGCCTTTGCGCCGAGCCAGATTCCCATCGCGACCGTACCGAACCAGCCACCGATCACGAGACTCGACGGGCGGATGAAGACCCAGATATACGCGGCGAGGCTAACACCGAATATCCAGCCTCCAGCCCATCCCCACCAGCCGGCTCGGTTTCGCGCCAGGGAGCGGCACCGATCACACCAGAGCAGCCGATCAAGGTACATCTGGTCGTACACTTCGAGGCAGCGAACGCATGTGATCTCGTCCGGGTAGCGATCGCGCCAGTCCGGGCCGTCTTCCGTCATGGGGTAGCTCAGGCGAGGGCGACGGTATCGAAGTCAGCGGCCACGAGTATACCTGGGATTGTATTCGTACTCGGTGCGGTCCTCACCCCAACGCACGAGGTCTTGCAGCAGGGTAACCCGCTTGGTGCCGTCACGGCGAGCCTTACCCGCGATGTTGAGCGATCTACGCCACAGCACGTCGCTGAGCGTCTCCCTCGCGAGCAGCGCGCGCGCCACCCACGCACCTCCGACGCTGGTGACGACTCGGACGCCTGCCAGCCCCGGATAGTCCTGGAAGAGATGGTGCGTCTCGTCCGAGAACACGAAGATGTACGGTCCCACCTTCGCCCACAGAGAGCCGCCCCGTCGTAACAGTTGCGGGTCCTGTGCAACGGAAACCGTGACGACGTTCCCTGTCACCTCGGCGCTCAGCGCACCCTCGTATGTGTAGTATTCCGTCACTTCGGAGGGAGTTGGCACGGCAAGATCCACGGGCGCCTGACAGCCGGCGCAGACCGATACCATCGCCGCAAGAACCGTCCTGCGCCTTCTAGCCCTCATGTGTGTCGCGATCATGTCTCTCTTTCCCGTACGCTATCCCGTCTTCATCGACCCACGTACCACAGCAACGTTCGGGCCAGCCGGTCGACGGATGAGGCCAAACCCCGGGGATCACCCGCCGGAAACGCCCCGCCTTCCACGACGCCGAACCAGGGAACTCGCCCCGTCCGGACCTCGATGAGCGCCACTGACCAACGGATCCTGGGATCTTCTCCGACGTCGGCGGCGAGCGCCGCCTGCACCGGCAACAGCACCGCGTCGGCATCGACGAGCGCCGCCATCCTCCGCAGTTCCCCGAAGAGGGAATCTCCGATCCTTTGCACTTCTGCCTGCAGGAACTGTCCCACCGGAAGGCCACGCGTTCTCGCGTTGATCCCCGGCGAGCGTGCGAGGACCTCCTCCACTTCATACCAGAGCACCCACGTGACCTCCCGCGTCCCGGCCCGGAGCCCGAACGCGAGCTCCGCGTCAGGATCGCCTGAGACGCCGAGTAACTGTTGTACGGGCAAGACCATCACTCGTGTCCCCCGCAAGTCCGGCGGCGTGCCCATCGAGGTGCCGGGTCCCGGAGGGGGGGTGCTTCCACCGCAGGTGGAGAGCGCCAGCGCGACGAGAATCGCCGTACAGGCGGGTGCACCCACAACTCCCTTGCTCGTCCTATCTGACAATCGAACCTCTTCCGCCCGCGTCGCAGCCGATGCATCCCCGTAAGGTAGACAAGGCGCGGGGGGTGTTGAACCTTCGGGCCGTCTTGCAAACTCGCCGCGGCTCGTACGTATTTCATTCAGCGACGTACGGATGCCGTTGGGTGTTCGTGTCCATCTTCGGAGACTAGTCTCGGGTGCTCGCGCGACGACTTCCCATCTATTTGTTCGCCGCCACCGCTCTGGTGCTATGGGTGTCGTGCTCGAACACGGCTGAGCCGGAGGCCCCGCCGCACCTCGAGTTCTCGGCAGCCACGCTCGACCTCGGCACGCTTCGGGAGGGCCAGATCGAGGTCCGTAACACGGGTGGTCGGGCCGTCGGCCCGGTCGAACTCCTGGTATCGGGTGTTCGCGACGCCAACGGCGCCACCGTTCCGGGCTCGCATCTGATGACCGACCCTCAGGAGATTCCCACGTTGAACGCGGGCGCAACCCAGGCGGTCCGTGTCTCACTCTCCGTGCAAGGATCCCTGATTCCCGGTGAATACGACGCCGCGATCACCGCTCGTGGCGGCTCGCAAACGAGCGCTCAGGCGGGGGTGCGCTTCGTGGTCATCGACGACCCCGACAGCACGGCAGTGAGCGTCGAGATCCTGTCCACTCAGACCACCTCTCGTATGGGCGATGTGGTCGCGCTACCGGTGGAGGCGCGAAACGCAAACGGAACCGTGCTCCACGGCACGCGAGTCTCGTGGAGCCTGGAGCCGTCCGCCGCCGGGTACCTGGGAGCGAGCGGTCAGTTCGTCGCTTATGCGACAGGGAATGTCACACTGGTCGCTCGCGCCGGTATTGCATCCGATACGCTTCGACTGGACGTGCGCGAACGCGGGCTCACCGGCTCGTTCAACATCGTGGGCAAAGCTCCGGAGTCCGAGCGCCACACGTCCGACCTCTGGCTCCACGGTACGGTGGCCTACGCGGGCACGTGGGGTAGTCGAACGGTCGGCACCAACGTCAACCTCGGCAACAGGCTCAACATTTGGGACATCAACGACCCGTCTTCTGCCCGAAGAGTCTTCTCTCTCGAGGTTGACGCGAGGACGGTGAACGACATCAAGGTCCGGGCTGACGGGACGCTCGCAGTCATCACGCACGAGGGCTCTAACGATGGGCTCAATGGAGTCACGATCCTCGATTTGGCGAACGCACTCGAGCCCACCCCCAGGAGTCGGTTCACGACGGAGCTCGAGTCGGGGGTGCACAACGTCTGGGTCGAGGGGAACTACGCCTACCTCGTCGTCGACGGGAACGGCAACGGGCTTCGAATACTGGATATCTCGGATCCGGACTCGCCCACGGTCGTCGCCCGCTACTGGGCAGGGTCGAGTTTTCTGCACGACGTCTACGTACGCGACGGGCTTGCCTTCTTGTCGCACTGGAACGCGGGACTCGTGATCCTCGATGTAGGAAATGGCATCGCCGGCGGGATCCCTGAGGCCCCGGTCGAGGTCTCACGGCTCGCGGAGCTCGGCGGCCAGATCCACAACGCGTGGTATTGGCCCGAAACCGGCTACGTGTTCGTCGGCGAAGAGGATTTTGGGACGCCAGGAATCATGCACGTTGTCGACGTGCGCAATCTGCGGCAGCCCCGGGAAGTGGCCACCTATGCCGTACTCGGCCAGACACCGCACAACTTCTGGCTCGACGAGGCGACGGGGACCCTCTACCTGGCGTGGTACGCGAACGGCCTGCGGGCGCTGGACGTGACCGGCGACCTGCTGGGAGAGCTCGACCGACAGGGCCGGGAGATCGTCGGATTCCAGTACAACGGTGGCCTCGGCTCCTGCAACCTCCCCAGCAAGGACACCTGCACCTGGGCTCCCCAACTCCACAACGGGCTGGTCTGGGTCTCGGACATGAATGAAGGGTTGATCGCGCTCGAGCCCCTACGCTGATGGCAAGCTCCCGGGTCGCTCGCTGGCTCGCCGGCGCTTCGCTGACGCTCGCCGCGCTCGCAGCTTGTTCCGACTCGCCTTCAGGGCGCCTGTTGGTAACGTCGGGCTTTACGGACCAGATCTTCGTCTTGGACGCCGAAAATGGGCGGGTGCTCGACTCGCTCAGCCTCGACCGACGCCCAGGCGAGCGCGACGAGTCCCATGGCATCGAGGCATCGCGCGACGGTCGCTACTTCTACGCCACACTCGCGCATGGCGAGCCGTCCCTGTGGAAGTACGAGGTGGAGGGACTGCGCCTCGTGGGCCGCGTGACCCTGCCGACGAACGGGGCGTCCCGCGTGCGGCTTTCTCCGGACGGCTCGATCGTGGCGATTCCCGACTACTGGTTGAGCGGAGGCGGGGATGTGAGTCGCGTCGCCTTCGTGCGCACCCACGACCTGGCGATTCTAGCCACTCCGGAGGTATGCGCCGCGCCGCACGACACGGCATTCTCCGAGGACGGGCTTTGGATCGCCGTGCCTTGCACGCTCAGCGACGAAGTGGTCCTCCTGGACGGTGGCGACTTTACCGAACGGGCGAGGTACTCGGTGGCCGACCTGGCGAACCGTGACGGGGTGGGGGCCCGTCCCCTGAACGCGGCCTGGACCACGGCCAGCGAGTTCATCGTGACCCTGCAGGGCGCTGGCGGGTTGGCTACGCTCAGCACTACGCACGGCTTGACCGGTTTTGGCCTCGCCGCCGACCGTCCCGCTCAGGTAGCCGTGGCCCGGACGAGCGCGGGATGGGCGATGGCGAACCGTGGTGAGGATACCGTCACGCTCTCCGACGAGAGCTCCTCAGGGAAGAAGGTGTCGATCGACGGCGCGCACCCGCACGGCGCAGTGTTCGGGAGCGATCAGAACATCGTCTACGTGACCTTCGAGGGTGATACCGAGAGCCGTGGTGGCGTGGTCGCCATAGACGTCGGTGCCGGCGAGGTCCTGTGGCGTACGGAGGTCGGCGTGTTCACCCTCGGCGTCGCATACCTACCCGGCCCGGGTCAGTCCTGATCGGAGGACCCGCTCGCGGCCTCGATTGACGTGTCCGCGGCTTCCGCACCCG
Source organism: Longimicrobiales bacterium (assembly GCA_965226625.1). Taxonomy (GTDB): domain Bacteria; phylum Gemmatimonadota; class Gemmatimonadetes; order Longimicrobiales; family Gaopeijiaceae; genus UBA1138. The sequence continues at coordinate 819,311 of CBDDDK010000002.1, read as the reverse complement.
ACCGGTCCAGATCGAGTGAGCAGGAATTGATGCAGTAACGCTGCCCGCCCGGGTGCGGTCCGTCGGGGAACACGTGGCCAAGGTGTCCGCCGCACTTCCCGCAGAGCACTTCAGTTCGCGTCATGCCGTGGCTGTGATCTGTTTCGGTCTCGACGGCGGAGCCCTCCATCGGCTCGTAGAACGAAGGCCATCCGGAGCCCGAGTCATATTTGGTGTCGGACGAAAACACTGGCTCACCACAGCCCTTGCACCGGTACGTGCCTCCGGCCTTCTCGTTCCAGTATCTCCCCGCGAAGGCACGCTCCGTGCCCTGCTCGCGAAGGACCTCGTACTCTTCCTCGGTGAGCTGCCCGCGCCACTCGGCGTCGGTCTTGTCGATGCGGTCGGTCACGGCTCCTCCAAGACGCGATCTTCGTCACGGATCTACCCCTCCGAGCTCACCCGGATCCGGACTCGGCTTCCACCGTGAGAACGTACCGCGCTTGACCGTCCTGGCCGCCCACGGAGCTGATCTGCGGCGAAGCCCCTCACGCTGGCGCCGCCTGCGCGCCTATTGACAGCGCGGACTCCGCCGTGCCGATTGGCCGGTCCCCCAATCGACACCGGAGCCCCGAAATGAACGACTCTTCCGTCCGCCACACCAAGTGGGACGACATCCCCTTGGAGACGGTGAAAGACGATATCACCCGGCGTGTGTTCACAGGCGACCGCATGATGATCGCGCACGTGTACCTGGATCAGGGCGCCATCGTACCCAAGCACTCCCACGAGAACGAGCAGCTCAGCTACATCCTGGACGGCGCGCTGCGTTTCTGGCTCGGTGACGAGGGTTCAGCTGACTACCAGGATCTCGTGGTTTCCACCGGTGAGGTTCTGTTCATCCCGTCTAACGTGCCGCACCGCGCGGAGGCTCTCGAGGACACGCTCGACCTGGACGTCTTCAGCCCTCCTCGTCAGGACTGGCTCGACGGCACTGATTCCTACTTCCACGACGAGTCCTAGCGACCGGGAGGCGGCTCTGACATGGATCTTGGGCTAGAGGGGCGAGTCGCCCTCGATTCCAGAACCTCAAGCGCGTGGTTAACCTCATGGGTGCTGTGCTCCCGGGAGTCACGGGCTTCGCGAAGACGGTCTCGAACGAGGTAGCGCCGCACAGCGTGACGGTGAACAATGTGCTGACCGGATTTACGCGCATGGAACGCCTGATCCACCTCGCTGAAGCCGCGGCGGAACGGGAGGGGATCACCGTTGAGGGCGCGTACGAAAATTGGAGGATCCCGATAGGGCGGCTCGCGGATCCTCCAGAGCTTGGTGCGGTAGCAGCGTTCTTGTGGTCTGAGCAGGCCTCGTACGTGACGGGGCAATCAATCGCTGTCGATGGCGGCTGGATCAAAGGATTAGTCTGATGGGCGCAGTGGGTCTTCAAGAATCGGAATGGATCTGGAAAGACGGTGAGATGATCCCGTGGGCGGATGCTCGCCTCCACCTGCTCTCCACCGCTGTACAGTTCGGCACATCGGTCTTCGAGGGCATACGCACGTACGAGACCCCCAATGGTCCGGCGATCTTCCGACTCGAGGCGCACATCCGTCGGCTCTTGGACTCGGCCATTATCTACCGTTTGGTCCCTGACTTCGCGCCCGAACAGTTGGCGGAAGCGAGCAAGGAAGTCGTGCGCAAGAACGAGCTCACGAATTGCTACATCCGCCCAATGATCCTGCGCGGCTACGGGTCGCCGGGAATCAACCCGTTCGGCAGCCCCATCGAGACGTTCATCCCGGCATGGGCCTGGGGCGAGTACCTCGGCGAGGGCGCGCTCCAGAACGGCGTAGACGTGTGTGTCTCGTCTTGGCTGCGTGCGCACCCAAACACCTATCCGCAGCGCGCGAAAGCCGGCGGCCACTACCTGGCCGCTCAACTCATGAAGATGGAGGCCATCGAGAACGGCTACGTCGATGCGATCGCACTCGCGCCTACTGGGCTCGTGAGCGAGGGCAGCGGCATGAACATCTTCCTCGTGAGGGACGGCGTGATCATCACCCCGTTTCTCGACGGTACGTCGCTGCAGGGAATCACCCGCGACTCGATCATCCACATAGCGGGTGATCTCGGCTACGAGGTGCGGGAGCAGGACATCCCGCGTGAGTGCCTCTACACCGCGGACGAGCTCTTCTTCACAGGGACCGCCGCCGAAGTCACGCCGGTGCGGAGCGTGGACCGGATCACGATCGGCTCGGGCACGGCGGGTCCCGTATCTCTCTCGCTCCAGAAGCACTTCTGGGAGACCGTACGGGGTGAGAACGACGACCCGCACGGGTTCCTCACCTACCTGGACGAATAATGTGCTACCCTTCGCCCCGCAGGAGTAAGCCCTAGAGTGGGTGGAAGGCGAGGCTGACGAGTAACCGGTTCTACCAGTCCGGCCTCTCGAGCTCGTCGAGCTGCTTCATCGCCTCTCGCAGGTTCGCCGCTTCATCGTCAGTCAAGTTCTCGACGGGGACGAGGTCCTCGCGCCGCATCCCGCCGCGAGTGAGCAGGCCGATAAGCATGCCTGCGGTTAGGATCGCGAAGACGGGCAAGAAGTAAGCGATCAGGTTGAAGCCCTCCGCCGGCGGCAACAAGAGCACCGTCTTTCCGAAATCGGCCACGAAACTTGCTTCGACCGCCTCGACGGTCTCGCCGCGCTCGAGCGACTCACGGATGCGCTGCGACCAGACGGGAGACGTCCCGCACTGCATCTGGAATTGGCACGTGTGAACGTCCAGCCCACAGCCGCAGCTGCATTTGAAGTTGGACTCGAGTACGAGCAGCTTCTCGCCCACTTCGCCCTCGTGATAGTGCCCACCTGTGGGCGCATTCGGGTCGAATCCCGCATGCGTCGGCCCCGTGGATTGGGCCTTGGCGGGCGCAACGAGCAGCCCAATAGCCGCAAAGGCGAAAAAGCCAGATTTGATGGTCGTCGTATTCATGGTCAATGCATCCGTTCAGACAAATCGCCCGTCATCCGCTTCGGTTCCAAGGTAACCACGAACGGTGTCTGCGTGCCCGCGAGGCTCGTATCGTTCATCACTTGAAGCCCCGAGGATGCGCCGCTGGTGATCACCGGCTTTACCGGAGCGGGCATCGGGCTCAGTGCCCGCGCGCGCGCGCGTCCGGACTGCGTGGATCGGCTGCCCCGAGGCGCTCGCGAGTGCGCGGGTCGATCATGATCGAGTGGGCTGTTCCCTGACTACTCGCCGTCTGAACGGTGTGCCCCATAGCCTCTAGTCGCTGGACCGTCGCGGAGCCCACACCGGATTCCTCAATGCGTATTCGATCGGGCAGCCACTGATGATGCATGCGCGGCGCTTCGACCGCCATCTGAATGTTCATACCGAAGTCGACGACGTTCAGGATGACCTGCAAAACCGTGTTGATGATCGTGCGGCCACCCGGGCTACCGACGACAGCCACCAAGCGTCCGTCCCGAGCTACGATGCTCGGGGTCATCGAGGACAGCATGCGCTGCTGCGGCCGCGCGAGGTTGGCGGTCGTCCCTATGAGACCGCTGTCGTCGGTGAGACCGGGGCCAGCGTTGAAGTCGCCCATCTCGTTGTTGAGCAGGAAGCCACCGCCGGTCACGACGATGCCCGAGCCGTAGCCGCTCTCAAGCGTGTACGTAACCGAGACTGCCATGCCGTCACCGTCGGCAACGGAATAGTGCGTCGTCTCGGGACTTTCATAGCCCATGGCGATGTCGCTCGTCTCGGAAACCGACGCGCGATCCGCCGCGATACTGGCGCGAAGCTCAGCCGCATGGGCCTTGCTCGTCAGCTCATGTACGGGCACGTCGACGAAGTCCGCGTCTGCGAGGTAGTGAGCCCGATCGCGGAACGCGCGCCGCATGGCCTCGCTCACATGGTGGATGTACGACGCGCTGTTGTGTCCGAAGCTGGCGAGGTCGAATCCCTCGAGGATATTCAGCATCGTCACCAAGCCGACCCCACCCGAACTCGGCGGTGGCATCGAGATTATCTCGTAGCCACGGTAGGTGCCGTGAATCGTGGACCTCTCACGCGCCTCGTAAAGATCCAGATCCGCGCCGGTGATGAGGCCGCCCCCACGCCGCATCTCCTCCACGATCAGACGCGCGGTCTCGCCACGGTAGAAGCCGTCGCGACCTTCGAGCTGGATGCGCTGCAGCGTCCTGGCCAGGTCGGGCTGGCGAAGCGTCTCGCCCTCGGCGTAGGCGGTACCGCCCTTGGAGAACTGGGCGACAGTGGCAGGAGGCCGAGCCCTTCCCGCCACGAAGCGCGCCAGGTCGTTTGCGAGACTTTCACTGAGCTCGAACCCATGCTCTGCGAGTGCCACGGAGGGGGATACGAGCCGCTCCCAGCTCAGGTCGCCGTGCAGCTTGTGAGCTCGGTCGAAGCCGGCGACGGTGCCTGGCACTCCGACTGACTTGGCGCTGCGATGGTGCACGTTCGAGGAGTACTCACCGTTCTCGTCGAGCCACATCTCGGCGAAGGACACGAGCGGCGCCTTCTCGCGGAAGTCGATCGCCGTCGTCTGGCCGTTCGGGAAGCGGACGACCATGAAGCCGCCCCCGCCGATGTTGCCGGCGGATGGATGGACCACCGCCAACGCAAAGCCCGTGGCGATGGCGGCGTCGATCGCATTGCCGCCAGCCGCGAGCACATCCCGGCCCACCTCGCTTGCAAGCCAGTGTTGCGAGACAACCATCCCGGTGCTGGCGCGCACCGGCTCCACGGTTTGAGCCGCGGCATCGATGGGGAGGATCGCCAGCGACAGTGCGAAGGTCCGCAGGGCTACGGCGTGCCAAGAACGGGGACTGCGCATCGGTACCTCGATAGAGAGCGTTTCCCAGCGGGTGATGAGCCAGGAAGATCCGGCCTCGCTGCGAACGGCGCTAGAGAACCTTCGCGAAAGGGGGCTTGCGATTGCCCGCTGGCGTGGCGCTGGTTACTTCATCGCGCTAGCCAGCGAGGCTGCTTGCTCAAAGAAGATGAGGCTGTGGCAGGATGACGATCAAGAGACGCGAATTCCTGAAGAAGGCGGGGGCCGGCGCCGGTGTCGTCGCGCTCGGCGCATGCGCTGGCGACGGTGCGGACTCGGGTACGGTAACAGCCAGCACGGTGAGCGGCCCGCGCGTGAACTGGCGGCTGACGGGCAGCTTCCCGCCGAGCACCGACATCCTGTACGGGGCGGGCGAGCGCTTGGCGGAGCGCATCTCAGAGATGACCGGTGGCAACTTCAACATCCGCGTGTTCGGCCCCGGCGAGATCGTTCCACCCCTCCAAGTCATGGACGGGGTGATGCAGAGCACGATCCAATGCGGGATCACGCCCGGCTACTTCTACACGGGCAAGCACCCCGCGTTGGCGTTCGACACGGCGGTTCCCTTCGGGATGAGCAGCCGTCAACAGATCGCCTGGATGTATCACGGAGGCGGCCTCGATCTCATCAACTCGATCTACGCAGACTTCGGCCTGATCACCTTCCCCGTGTCGTCCACGGGCGCCCAGATGGGCGGCTGGTTCAGGGAGCCGGTCGGCGGCCTCTCGGACCTGCCCGGCCTGCGTATGCGAATTCCCGGCTTCGGTGGTGAGATCATGTCGCGCCTGGGCATCACCGTGCAGGTGATCGCCGGCGCAGAGATCTATCCTGCACTCGAGCGCGGCGCCGTCGACGCGATCGAGTGGGTCGGGCCGTACGACGACGAGAAGCTCGGCTTCCATCAGATCGCTAAGAACTACTACTACCCCGGTTGGTGGGAGCCGGGAGTGTCGGTGAGCCTGCTCGTCAACCGAGAAGCGTACGACGAGCTTCCCGCTGCCTACCAAACAGTGCTACGCACAGTGTGTGGCGAGACGCTCTTGCACACGCTCTCATCCTACGACGCGGCCAATCCGGCGGCGCTGCGACGACTCGTACGGGACCACGGCGTCACCCTGCGGGAGTTCTCCGTCGACATCTTGGAGGCAGCGTGGACCGAGTCGAACGCCTACCTCACCGAGCAGGCGGCCGACAACGCGGGCTTCGACAGGGTCTACCAGTCGTGGAAAGCGTATCGGGACATGGCCTTCCCATACGCCGCCGGTAACGAGCTCTCGTATGCCCGCTTTGCGTTTCCGAAAATCGGCAACGTGAACATGGGCTAACGGCAGTAGAAGATGTCGAGTGCGGCGACCTCCGTCAGCCGACCCCGACTGCCTCTTCCACCGTGGCGACATGGATCGAAACGGTATCGTCGAGCTCGTACGCATACCCACCCGCCATCAGAACCGCGATCGGGATGCTCCGCTCCACGGCCCGTTCTAGCACCATGCGGTCGCGCCGCCTCAGGCCCTCCAGCGTCAAGGACAAACCACCGAGCTGGTCATGCTCGTATGGATCCGCGCCCGCGAGATAGACGATCAACTCCGGCGCCGGCTCGCCGAGCACATCCGCGAGCGCTCTCTCGAGCAGATCCAGGTACTCGCCGTCCTCCGTGCCGTCCTGCAACCCGACATCGAGATCCGACGGCGGCTTCAAAGGCGGGTAGTTGTTCTGCTGATGCATCGAGAACGTGAGCACGTCGTCGTCCTCGGCGAAGATCGCCGCGGTTCCGTTGCCATGATGTACGTCTAGGTCGACGACTGCCACGCGCTTGACTACGCCCTCCGCCCGTAGTGCCCGCACCGCCACCGCGATGTCGTTGTACAAGCAGAATCCCTCGCCGTGGCCGGCGTACGCATGGTGAAAGCCACCACCGAGGTGCACGGCCACGCCATCCTCGAGTGCGCTACGCGCGGTAAGAAGCGTGCCGCCACACGACAGAGCCATCGCTTCCCGTAGCTCCTCCGTAAGGGGCACTTCCAACCGCGCCCGTTCGCCGAACGACAGCGAGTCCGTCTCGACCTTGCTCAGGAAGTCATCCGCGTGAGCGCGAGCCAGCTCGTCACGGGTTGCCGCAATCGGTGAAACGAAGTCGTCTTCGGTGAGCGTGCGATCCGCAAGCAACCGCTCGCGCGCGAGCCGGTACTTCGCGGTCACGAAGACGTGCGGCCCGAGCTCCACTTCGTACGTGGGAGACCAGATAACCGAGGGTGCCACAGTTCCGCTCCGTCGCTTGCCTATCGGCCCGTGACCGCTAGCGCTTCCTCGCCAACGTCAGCCCGTCTCCGATCGGGACGAGGCTCAAGCTCACGCGCTCATCGTCCTTGAGCTTCTCGTTGAAGCGGCGAATGGCCTCGGTGTCTCCGTCCGTCACTTCCGGGTCGACGACCTTGCCCTCCCACAGCGTGTTGTCGATCGCGACCAAGCCTCCGCGGCGAACGAGCTGCATGCAGCGCTCGAAGTATGCCGCATATCCTTGCTTGTCGGCATCGATGAACGCGAAGTCGAAGTCCCCCGACTTGTCCTGCGCGACCAGGCCGTCGAGCGAATCGATGGCGGGCCCGAGTCTCAACTCGATCTTGTGCGCCTGGGCGGCCTCCTCCCAAAACCGCTTTCCGATGGCCGTCGACTCCTCGTTGAGGTCGCAAGTGATCACTCGGCCATCGGAGGGCAACGCCAACGACACGACAAGCGCACTGTACCCGGTGAAGGTTCCGACCTCTAGCGTGTACTTAGCACCGATCAGCTCGACTAGCAGACCCATGAACTGTCCCTGCTCGGGACTGATCTGCATGTTGGCGTCGGGCAGGGATGCCGTCTCTTCGCGGAGGCGCCGCAACACGTCGGGCTCTCGAACCGAAACGTCGAGGAGATATCGATACAGATCGTCGCCCAGATGGTTAGTGCGTAGGCTCACCGAGTCTCCTTTGGGCTTCTACATCTCGACAAGCTAAGGCAACTCCGTCTCGAGCACCCGGTAGCAATACCACGCGGCCGCGCTGCGCCACGGGCCGTAGATATCCCCGAGCGGCCCGAGCTGCTTCGCGGTCGGATACTCGTCGAGCCCGTACACCTTCGCGTACCCTGCGCGCACACCGAGGTCGCCGACGGGCCACACGTCAGGTCTGTGCAGTCCAAACATGAGGTACATCTGAGCGGTCCAAACACCGATACCCCGCACCGTCACGAGCCGTTGGATGATCTCATCGTCGGGCTGCTCGTCGAGATCGTGAACATCCAGCTCACCGGAACGGATCTTTGTCGCGAGGCCCCGGATCGCGGTATACTTGCTTCCCGAAAGGCCCGCCGCACGCAGAGTGGATTCCCTCACCTGCAGAGCGTTTTGCGGCGACACATCGCCCTTGAGTGCCTCGACGACGCGTCCGTGGATGGTCAGAGCGGCCTTACCCGCCAACTGCTGATAGCAGATCGCGCGCACCAAGTAGCAGAACGGCGTCATCTGGGAGACCGGCAGCCGGATGGTTCCGATCCGCTTCACCCACGGGCCAAAGACGTGGTCCTTCCCGAGCTTGCGACGTCCGGGAGTCCAAACGGTGGTGAGCTTCGGTTCCCCCATGAGCTACCCAGCAGGAACCGCTACCCAGATCAGCCCAGCCAACACCACGATCTGGATCGCGATGAACGGGACTACACCGCGGTAGATCGACATCGTCGAGATACCCTCGGGCGTCACGCCACGCAGATAGAAAAGGCTGAATCCGAAAGGTGGCGTCAGAAAAGATGTCTGCAGGTTCACCGCGAGCACGATGCCGAGCCAAGTGAGGTCGATACCCAAAATGACGGCAGGCGGCACGATCAGCGGCACGATGATGAAAGCGATCTCGAAGAAGTCGATGAAGAAGCCGAGCAGGAAGACGACCACGTTCACGACGATGAGGAAGCCAAGTGCACCACCTGGAATGCCCGTGAGCGCACTCTCGATCCAGAGATCGCCGTCGAGGCCACGGAACACGAGCGTGAACGCGGTCGACCCGATGAGCAAAAAGACCACCATGATGGTCAGGCTACTCGTCGCCTCCATTGCGGCCTTGAGCGCGGGCAGTCCGAGCTGCCCGCGGAGTGTCGCGAGCACCATCGCGCCGACGGCACCCAGAGCGCCCGCTTCGGTCGGCGTCGCGACACCCGCGAAGATGCTGCCGAGCACGACGACGATCAGGGCAAGCGGCGGCAGCAGCGAGAGCACCACGCGCTTGGCGAGCTCGGCCCCCCTCGAGCGCTTCTCCTCGGACAACGCGGGCGCGACCTCCTCGTTCACCGTTGCTAGGACCGCGACGTAGATCGCGTACCCGCCCATCAGACCCAGCCCCGGTATGAGTGCCGCCCGGAACAGGTCCCCGACGCTCACCCCCATCTGATCGCCGAGCACAATCAACACGATCGAAGGGGGAATGATCTGGCCCAGCGTCCCCGACGCCGAGATCACACCCAGACTCAGCTTCTCGTCGTAACCGTTGCGAAGCATGACCGGCAGCGAGATCAACCCCATCGCGGTTACGCTCGCGCCGACCACGCCGGTGGCGGCCGCCATCAACGCGCCGACGAAGATCACGCCGATCGCGAGCCCGCCACGGAATCCCCCGAACAAAACGGCGATCGTCTCTAACAACTGCTCGGCTAGTTTGCTCTTCTCGAGCACCGTGCCCATGAAGATGAAGAATGGCACGGCGAGCAGAACCTGGTTCGACATCGTGCCAAACGTGCGCTCAGGCATAGCGTACAGCAGAACGAGGTCGAAGTATCCGAACAGCGACGCCGTGCCCGCTACGATCAACGCGGTCCCGCCCAACGCGAACGCGACCGGATAGCCGGTGAAGATCATCAGCAGAACCACCAGGAACATGCCGGGGGCCCACAGGTTCATGAGGGCGCCTCCGGTGCCGGATCAGGGGTCCCCTCAGGCGTTCCGAGTGAGTCGTCCTCGGCCCGCAAGATGTCGATCTGCTTGACGATCTGGCTCAAGCCCTGAAGCGTCAGGAGCACGAACGAGAGTAGGATGACGATCTTGATCGGCCACCTGGGCAGCCCGCCCGGATCCGGCGAGATCTCGCGGATCGAGAACGAATTCGTGACCGCCGGCCACGACACGTACAGCATGACGAGCGAAAACGGAATCAGGAAAATGATGGTCCCGACGAGGTCGATCAGCGCGCGCCTCTTCTTGCTGAGCCGCTCGTACAGCACGTCGACGCGAACGTGTACATCATGGTTGAGCCCGTACGCGGCGCCGAGTAGGAAGATCAGGCTAAAGAGGTACCACTGGACTTCCGTGAGCGGCGTCAGGTTGAGCGACAGCTCCAGCCCACGAGCGGAATAGCGCACGATCGCCGTTTCGGCGCCTACGAGCACCATCACCAGGGTGAGCCATCGGATGGCCGCCCCGATCTTGTCGTTGAGCCCGTCGATCAACGCGGCCAGCGGCTTGCCGACCTCGTCGTTGACGCGGTGGGTGACGGCGGCCAGCCGTTTTCGTACTCGCACTTGACTCAGGCGCCACCATCGACGACGGAGTGATCGGTCACCAGCAACGATCCGACCGCGTCGCGAACCGTTGAGTGCCCCCCGATGATTGACTGACGAAGCCGTGACCGTTCCAGCTTCGCGTTCGGCCCCACAACCGAGTGTTCGAGCTCGCACTGGAACGCGCTCGCGCCGGACTCGAGCGTAACGTTCGGTCCGATGCGGCCACCCCTGACCACAGCGCATGCTTCGATGCGCACCGGCTCCTGGATCTGGGCACCCTCGACGGTAGCCGTCGGGTCCACGCCCCCGCGACCGGTCCGCAACAGGTGCTCGTTGGTCTCGAGCAGGGTCTCGGGCTTGCCAGCGTCCCACCACCCCTCGACGGGGGCAGGCAGGATGCGGGAACCTTGATCGACCATGTACTGGAAAGCGTCCGTGAGGTAGAACTCGGCCGCCTTGCCAGGATCGCAGCTCATGGTGTGGCGGACCCCGTCGAACAGCAGCGTGGGATCCCTGACGTAGTAGAGCCCGATATTGGCGAGCTTCGAGATCGGTTCGGACGGCTTCTCGATGATGTGGGCCATGTCGCCCGCGTCGTCCGTGACAATCACGCCGTAGCGTTGATAGTCTTCGACTTCCATCGCCCAGATCACACCGGAGTACGCGAGATCCAAGTCCTTGATCATTCCGTAGTCGAGCTCGAACACGGCGTCGGCGAATGCGATCAGCACTTCGTCGTCGACGTACGGTTCCGCCAGAGCCACCGCGCCAGCAGTGCCGTTCTGTTCCTCCTGCAGCACGTAATGCGCGTGCACATCTGGATATTGCTTCGAAATCCAGGCTTCCACCGTGTCGCGTAAGTGCCCCACGACGAAGACCATCTCATCGACACCGAACTCCACCAGGTCGTCGAGGATGAAGCTCAGCACGGGTTTTCCCGCAACCTTCACCAGAGACTTGGGGGTACGGAGCGTAAGAGGCCGGAGGCGCATGCCCTTCCCGGCCAGGGGGATGACGGCTTTCATCACGTCCGGGCATAGCGAGGTCGGTTCGACAGCGCCACACTATAAGGCGTGCCGAGCCAGCATAGTAGGTGTACTTGCCCAACGGCCTTCCGACCGATGGCTGTATCGTGATGGGCCTTCGAAGGGACTGGATCGTGATGCTGACGCGAAGAATCGTTTCAACAGCCGTGATGCTGACGGCGTGCGCGGCGACGCCTGCCGCTACTCAAGAGGCAGGCTTCATCGAAGTAACCGGCACCGGCTCCGTCACCCTCGAGGCCGACCGTGCCCACGTGTCGTTCGCAGTTGAGACTCGGCTCGCAGCGGCAGCGGCAGCGGCGGCCGCCAACGCCGACGCCATGGAGAGTGTTCTCAGCACTCTGCGCTCGGCCGGGCTCGAGGGCTTGAGCATAGCGACCTTCGGATACTCGCTCCGCCCGGAGTACATGCGATCGGGTGCAGACCGCAGCCGGGCGCCCGTGATAGACGGGTATACGGCGGTCAACAACGTGCGCGTGACCATCAATGACGTGGAGTCGGTGGGCACACTCATCGACCTGGCGATCCAGAGCGGCGCGAATCGCATCTCTGGGGTCGCGTTCAGCGCATCGAGCTCCGAGGCGGCCCAAAGCGAAGCGCTCATGGCCGCGGTCGAGGACGCTCGCTTGAAGGCAACGGCGATCGCGAACGCCCTGGGCCAGGATCTCGGGGAGGCCCTGGAGGTACGCGGCAGCTCCGGACAGCCCACGCCCAACCTGCAATTGGGCTCAATGCAAGTCGCCCGGGCGCGAACTCCCGTCGAAGCGGGCGACCAAGTCGTGCACGCGAACGTCACGGTGCGCTTCGCTTTCGGACCTGGAGACTCGCCGCGTTGAGCGGAATCTTGAGAGGTTTCACCCAGAATCGGGCCCACACAGACCCAGCGTCCGAGGACCGTCGCCTCAGGGGGCGGACCTACACGATTCCGTTCGACAGGGTGTGGACCGAGGCGGTGAATGTCGCTCGCGAGCGGATGCGGGGTTGGACCGTTACAACCGAGGACGACCAACTCGGAGTGCTGGAGGCAGAATCGGCCACGCTGGTGTTGCGCTTCGTTGACGACGTTCACGTCTCTGTGGGGCTGGACAACGACGGTCAGACGCGGGTCGACGTCACCTCAGCTTCACGAGCGGGACGGGGAGATCTCGGCCGGAATCCACGGACGATCGGCGGGTTTCTACGCAAGCTCGATCGTGCCCTCGAGGTGCAGGCCGGGCAGATCCTCGACCCCAGGCTCGCCCCCGCTCGGGGGGAGACGACATGAGACGGGGGGTCGCCACCGTCCTTCTCACCTGCGCCGGCCTCGCCTGTGCCGAACCGGCGCCTGACGTCTTCGTGGAGCTCCGGGACGCGGCTCCAAGCGACGCACCCCGTAACTTCCCAGGCCGGTCGTACGAGCGGAACTTCGTGTTCGTGACCGTCACCGGAGACAGCCTACTCATGGTGCCGTGGCTCTTCGAGACGACGACGCAGCCGGGAACCGTCGTGCGCGAGGCCCGGGGATGGCTGGACCGAAGCGGCACGTGGGACGCGTTTTTTGCAGAGCGGTGGGAAACCCCACCCACACGGATACCCGCTCGCATCCTCCCGCACGGCAGCCTGAGGCTCGTTGTGCGTGAGGGCAACGCAGTGGACGGAATCATATACGACGAAGGAAGCCGGAACCTGGAGCTCGCGCTGGGGCGCGTGCTGATGGAGTGGGGCGGGCCCCGTGGAGAGGTGTTTCAACTGCTCGACGGCTCGCTCTATCTAACGGAGCGGCGGCTCGGTGGGATCGTACTCAGCATGGCGCGCAGTTCCTCAGCCGACACCCCGCGGGCGGGCGATTGGGCGTTCCTGGCCTCCGGCGACTCCCTGCAGATCGTGCTACAGGGTGAGAGTGAACACCAGGGTGAGCCGCTGCCCACATACCGAGGTTGGGGGCGACTCGACTTCACGAACCTGCAGTGGAGCACCCTGACGGTTGACTGGGTGGAGACGAGTGCCTTTCAACCCGCACGGCGCGATGTACCCGTCTCCTGGACCATTTCCTCGCAGGAAGGTGACCTCCAAGGCGTGCTCGAAGTGAGCTCGGCAGATGTGCGCGCCGGGCAAGGCAGCGGTCCCGTGCTCCCGTTGCAGGCGCTGTTCGAGGTAGAAGGCACCGTGACCATCGAAGAAAGGACGTTCCCCATACGTGGTCTTTTCAGGCACGAACGGCGCTAGTGGACTTCGCCAACCATTCTCCAGAGACGGTCCGCTCTTGAACGAACAACTCATCAAGGCCGCGCTATACATCTCGGCCGGGTCACTCTCGGGCGGTCTCACGAACAAAGTCGCGATCTGGATGCTCTTTCACCCTTATGAGCCACCGAAGCTGCTGGGCCGTTGGCGGCTGCGCCTGTTCCAGGGCGCCATCCCCAAGAACCAACCGCGCCTAGCGGCCGCGATCGGCAAGACCGTGGGCGATCGGCTTCTGACGGTCGAGGACCTGACCCAGACGTTCACCGACGAGACCTTCCGCACGGCCTTCGACGACCGCTTGGCCGATTTCCTCGATGGGGTCCTCAACACCGAGCGCGGGGCCTTGCGCGATCTGATCCCAGAGCGGGTAATGCCCGACATCGAGGTGCTGCTCGATGAGGGAATCGACAAGGCGCTGGCACAGCTCGGCGAGTACGTCGAGTCCGAGCGTTTCGCCGAGTGGATGCAGCGACGCGCCGGCGACCTCGTGGAGGAGATCAAGGACGAACCGATCGGAAGTTTGATCACCTTTGCCAGGGGTGTGGCGGTCGAGTCGGCCGTCGAGGAGTGGCTCCACGATGCGGTCGACAGCGAGGACTTCAAAGCGGCGATCGACGACTACCTCGACCGAGCGGCAAGGCGCCTGCTCGAGCCGGGCCGGACCTTCGAAGAAATCCTCCCGCCCGGCCTGATCGGGACGGTGGAGAAGGCGATCGCCGGCTACTTGCCGCTCGCCGCGCAGCGGCTGGGCCGCCTGCTCGAGGACGACACCGCGCGTGCGCGCTTCGAGTCCACGCTGCACGACCTTCTCCATCGCTTCCTGAGCGATCTCAAGTTCCATCAGCGGGTCGTCGCTCGCCTCGTGATGACAGAGGACACCGTCGACAAGGTGCTCGACACTATCGAGGCGGAGGGCTCGGAGCGGCTCTCGGAGATCCTACGAGACAGTGCGGTGCAGGACGCCATGGGCCGTGGGGTCAACGAGGCGATCGTGGACTTTCTCCGACGTCCGGTGTCCGACGTGCTCGGTGAGCCGGACGACCCGAGCGTGATCGAGTCACGCAGTACGCTGGCTGGATGGATCGTCGCCATGGCACGCGACCCCGGAGCGAGAGAGTTCCTTGTCGAGAAACTCCACAAGGGCTTGGAGAAGGCCGGCGACCACACGTGGGGCGAGGTGCTCGAGCGCGTTCCACCGGAGCGCATCTCCGAAACGCTGGTTTCCGCCGCACGCTCAGGGGCCGTGCGGACCGCACTGGGCGATGGCATCCGAAAGCTCGCTCGTGGCCTGCTGGATCGCCCGATCGGGACCCCAGCACGATGGTTGTCGGAAGACGGGTCGGCGCGGCTAGAGGCTGCCCTAAGTGACCCGATCTGGGATTGGCTGGAGACCCAGGTCCCGGTGGTGGTCGCGCAGATCGACGTGGAGGGACGTGTGGAAGGGAAGGTCCTGAACTTCCCGGTATCCCGCATGGAAGAGATCGTGCGAAACGTGACGCACCGCGAGCTGAAGCTGATCGTTCGATTGGGCTACGTGCTGGGCGCCTTCATCGGTGTGATCCTGACCGTGCTGGACACGTTTCTGCGGTAACAACTGGACCGTTCTACTGCGCCCGCTCAGCTGTCCTCCGGACCCTCCAGCGTGAACCCACGGCCCCTACGCGTACTGCGGACCTTGGGTTGACGCTGCATCCACGCAACCGGCGAGATGGACCGCTTGGCCCTTCTCGACCGCCCGCTCCCACCACGCTCCATCACGTCCTCGATGTCCTCGATCCGCTGCGAATATCTGCCTGGTAGGCCAAACCATACGCCAAGAGCGAGAGCGAGCACGGCTCCGAGGATCTTGAACGTGAGAATCAAGTCATCGCTTCGTAGCCGTCTCGAACACCAGGAGTCCGAGGCCGATCACAAGAATGATCGCAATCGCGTTCGTACCCACCGCGACTAGGGCGATCACGGCCCAAAACACTGCATGCGTGAAAATGTACCCGCCGGGAACTAGGTCGCGCATCGCTCGGGCTTCTCGTTGAAGTGGCGTGGCTCAAGAATATGTGCAGGCTAGTCCGTCGCGTCCATCGGGTCCGGACGCTCGGAATCGCCCGCCCGCTTGCGGGCTTCGGTCAGGTATCCCGGCTCGAGTCGCAGCAGGTTGCAGATCTTGCGCATCAGGTAGTCTTCCTTTTCAGCGAGATCGCCGTCGGAGTAAACCAGCCCCCACATGATCTCAGCCAAAACCATCTTCTGACCGAGTGAGTAATTCTCGGCGATCAAGTTCGTGAACTGCCACAGATCGATCGCTTCGTCGCGTGCTTCCTGAGCGAGCTCGAGCAGCTTCTCCGCCTCTGCCTGGCCGAGGCCGTACTGCCGCCGAATGGCAGACTCGAGGTGCTGGCGCTCGTCGTCGGTAAACTCGTTGTCGGCCTGTGCCAACTCGAGCAGGAGTGCACACGCCGCGAGTCGGATGTCCGGAGCGCTCTCCGCCCTGTCCGCGTCCGGTGACGGGCTCATCGACGACTTGAAGAAGTTCTTGATGGACTCGAGCATGGATGAATCTCCGACTCAGAAGTCGATCGAGCGCACTCTGCGCACGCCAGCCCAAAGAGGGAGCCAGGTCGCCAAGATCGTAAGCAGCAGTGCTCCACTCACGCCGAGAACCAGGGGTATCGAACTCACCTGGGCCGCGCCACTCTGGAAGCGGGACTGCAGGAAAAGATACACCGGCCAAGCCTCGAGAACGATGACACCCGCCAGGTAGGTCACCGCCGCCATCATGAAGAGTAACCCCCCGAACGAGGTCGGGATCTCGGCGACGTTCTTGGTCTTGTAGCTGGGATACAACGCACCCAGGCCGAGCGCGAGCGACGTCAGCACGAACGTGATCCCGATCATGGTGAGCGTCGTGAGGATCAGGATGAACGGAGAAGCCTCGAGAATGATGTTGGTAACCACGATGAGCGGCAGCGCCACCACGAGCAGAGGCACGGTGCCCACCCAATACTTCGACCAGAATAGCGCGCGCACGTCGAGCGGCGACGAGCGCAGCAGCCACATCATGTGCCCCTCGATCGACATCGCAGGGAATACGAAACGAGCGGCGATAGCCGCGACCACGAAGCCTGCCAGCCCGAGGTTCAGAAAGGAAACCGAGTTGATGAGCAGGAACGACACCTCCTCACCCGTATAGAGTGGCAGCACGGTGATGTTGTAGACGTACACCGCGACCAGAACCCCGAGCAGGATCAGCTGTGACCACTGCGTCGTGTCCCTGAAGAAGACCCGGATCTCCTTCGAAACTAGTCCGCGCGTGCTCGGCTGCGCACGCCTGAACAGCCGGTCGACGACCAGCGAGCGAACGCGGCCATTCCTGCGCTCCGCGCCCTCCTGTGCGCGCGTGAAGCCTGCCTCGAAGTAGTGCCTGTGAAGCAATCCGCCCAAGACTAGGAAGGCGGCCGCCGTGCTCCACAGGAAGAGGAACGGGAACCAGTCGAAGAAGCCGTTCAGGTAGGACAGGAGTGTGTTCGCGGCCCACTCACTCGGGAGCCAGACTGAGGTGGGCGTGCGCAGGACCGCGACGAAGTCGACGAGGTCCTGGAACTCCTCGGGGCGCATCAGACGCTCGGGCCGCAAGAAGCGGAAGAGCGCGAGCACGCCCGCGGCAGCAAGCAGACCGATCAATGCAAGAAGGTCCCGCGTGCGCCGCGCCGGAAAAACGTTCACGAGGACCAGCGTGACGGCACACCCGATCACCGCGGGCACGGTGAGGAACGGCAGCAGAGTCCCGATCGTGAGCATGTAGTACTTCCAGTCCGCGGCGTACACGACGCCGTACGCGCCCAGAAGCGGCACCGCGAGCAGCGCAACCATCCAGGACGAGTCCACCATCGTTTCGACGAGACGCGCCGCGTACACTTTCTCCGGCTGCACAGGAGCCGCGACGACGAGCTCGAGGTCGTCCGAGAGGAAGAACGTAGAGAGAGCGGTGATCACGTTCGAGAGCACTAGGATCATCAGGAACGTGACGAACACGAGCCCGAGCAGCTTGCCAGCGAGCAGATCGCCGATGCCCTGGGTGCCCCGAAAGTAGATCAGCATCCGGAAGATGACCGCGAAGATAAGCGACCAGAAGAAGAGCCCTACGAAGCCGAGAAGCAGACCCTTGAACAGCCGACCCTCAGACGTGCGGGCGCGATTAATCTTGGTGCGGATCTTCGGAGTCAACAGCAAGAGAAAGCCTGGGCTCTTTCGAAGCACGGCTCCGTTCACTGCTGGATCGCCTCGCGCAGGCTCGCGATGACATCCGCCATGGCATCGCCGCCCGTCACCTTGAGGAAAATCTCTTCCAGGTGCGCGCCCCCCGCCTCTGCCTGGGAGCGAAGCTCGTCCATCGTGCCGAGCGAGATGATCTCACCTTCGTTTATGATCGCGATCCGGTCACAGAGGACCTCGGCCACTTCCAGCGTGTGCGTGGAAAGGAACACCGTTCCACCGTCGGCGACGAAGGTACGGAAGAGATCCTTGAGAAGGCGAGCTGAGCGCGGGTCGAGTCCGACCATCGGCTCGTCCACGACGATGAGTTCGGGCTGGTGGATGAGCGCCGAGCTGATGAGGATCTTCTGCCGCATGCCGTGTGAGTAGCTCTCGATAAGCTCGTCCTTCCAAGCCGTCAGTTGGAAGAGCTCCAACAGGCGGTCCAAGCGTTGCTCGACAGCGTCACCCTCCCGGCCCCACAGCCCCGCGACAAAACGCAAGAACTCGCCCCCGGACAGTTTCTCGTAGAGGAACGGCCGGTCGGGGATGTAACCGACGCGCGCCTTTGCCGACTCCGGCTCCTTCCCCAAGTCGTCCCCGCCCACGAATATCTGTCCAGCAGACGGACGGAGAACCCCCGCCACCATGCGAATCGTCGTGGTCTTCCCCGCCCCGTTAGGGCCCAGGAAGCCGAAGATCTCACCGCGGTGGACGTCCAGGTCCAGCCCGTTGACGGCGGAAAAACTGCCGTAGCTCTTCTTCACGCCCCGAAGCTGTAGCATCTCGCCGAAACGGTGACGGGCGATCATCCTTCTAAGACCTCGATGTCCAGGTTGCCGATTAGTCGGACGATCTCGAACTGCTGTGCGAGCCCGCCGGTCACGAAGCGAATGTGCGATGCATCCGCCGGGTACTGCCCGAACGTGGGATCGACCGCAACCCACTCGTCGAGCCAGACCTCAGGCCAGACATGGTAGAAGAACGAGCCGTTGAGGTAGACGAGCCCGACCGCGGTCCTGGCTGGAAGCCCGAGCGCACGCGCGAGCGCTATATACAGGACCGTGTGCTCGTTGCAGTCCCCCTGCCGGGTCTCGAGGACCTGAACCGCGTTCGGTATGGAGAACGTGATGCGCTTTTCGAGCATGCCGTTGACTGAACGGGTGAGCTCCATGGCGACCCGTTTCGGATCCTGCCTCCACTCGCTACGCCGGGCGGTGATTCTCCGCGCGTGCTCCACGATTCGCGGATCGTCGCTTTGGATGAGGGGCTCGGGCTCAAGCACCTCCCGAAGATCCATGAAGCTGTAGGGCAGCCGGTAGCCCGGGTCGAGTGCAGCCCAATTCGCCCGCCGAACGATGAGTGTGTCACCGCGAAGCTCCTGGCGCCCCCCGTCCAACTGGAAGCCGGACAGATCCACCCCGGTGAGTCGGAAGCGGAGCTCCTCGAATGCCTCGACATTCTCGATATCGACGTTGCTCCGGACCGCGGTGGAGAGGATCACGTCGTCGTCGATCGGCGACAGCTCCGTGAGTCTCGCGTCTTCCTGAGCCTGCCTAGCCAACTCGTACTCTGTCTTCTCCATGGAGAACCCGAGTGGGCTAGAAGAGCGGAGAATCCGCCCGTCCTCGTCAACCCAACTCTCTATCTGAATCCCTCCGAACAACTCTGCGATCTTCCAGGCCGGAATCGAGTCCGTGCGCGCCGGAGACCACCTACCCGCGTCGTCCAACGCCGCGCTGTCGGTCACGAAGAGTGTGTCGAAGTCTAGCACACGCACTTCGACGGTACGGGTGCTCAGAGTCGTAGGATCGAACACCGGGAGGCGGTGCCGGTCACCAACTTCCCAACCCTCCCCCATTGCCACCCGAATCGGTACGACATTCGACAAGATCGGCGGGCGGGGCAACCGAAAACTCAGGTGTTGTTCACTTCCCGCGGAAACGATCGTGACATCGAGCGTCGTGTCCGGCCTCAGCGTCCCGGACGCTGAGAAGCGTCCGACCTCGCTGTCGAGTGAAAAAACGAACGTCTCCATGACGAGCGAAGGGCTCAGCTTCACTCGAGTGCGCGCAATGGCAGTGCCGGTCTGGCCCAGCGCGGGGAGCTCGAGGACCATCAGGTCTTCGAGTTCGAAACCGTCGGGCAACGTGTCGAGGCGTGAGCTCGCCTGACCGACCGTACGGGCACCCAGCGTCAGAGTGTAAAATGGATCCCCACCGCGAGCGAGAGAGCCGCCTCGGCGAGGCTCGCGAGCTCCGGCTGGAAATATTCGCGACGCACTTGCCAGCCGACCATAGCAAGCCAGACCAGTAGAATCGCGCCACTCAGGATCCGTCTACGCATCGGGAGTCCTCCAGGTCACCGTATCCATCCCCCCCATTCACGAAGTCTAATGCGTACTGAAGTGCCCCGCGTTAGGGAATCTCTACACGAATACAGTGCGGCGGGCCCCTTTCCGATCACCCTAGCGCCGAGCGCTGGCTCGTCATCTCGGCCACGAGCTGCTCGAACACGCGCTGTTCGTACTCGGAGCCGGTGACGATCCTCACGTCGAGGGGGGGCTGGCCCTCGTCCAGGTGGAAGAACAGCATCTCCAGCATCGCCAGCGCACTTTCTTCCACATCGAGCTGCCCAATCCCCGTTCCCAGCGGCGGCAACGCGAGCGACTCCAGTCCCAGATCGGTTGCTCTTCGAAGACTATTCCTGAGCGCCTTCTGGACGGACGCGGGAGTTTCCGGCTCGTCCGGCGCGGACACCACAGCGTGGATCACGAGGTCCGCGCTCAGACCTCCAGCCGGCGTGATGACAGCTCCGCCCAGCGGGACCGCCCCGATTTGCTCGAGCTTGTCGTTCATCGTATCGCCTGCGCCCTCGGCGACGTCACGACTCGCGGACGTCACGGGTACCAGGTCGGAGCGGATCGGCCTGAGGATGCCCTCGGTTTCCTGCTCGTAGAGCGCGCCCAGTAGGACTTCGATCATCCCCGCGACAACTCCCGGGCCCGGCGGTACATGAGCGCCGCTTCCTCGCCCATGTGCTTGCGGTCGTAGAGGTGGCCCAGTGTGTAGAAGGCCTTGGCGTTTTGGGGTTGAAGCACGGTGGCGCGTTCCAGTGCTTGCAGCGCCTCATCGAAACGACCCAGGCGGTTGAGCGCCTCGCCTCGATAGTAGAAGGCCGACCCATGCGCATCGTCCTGCTCACAAACCCAGCCGAGGTCTGCCTCCGCCATGGCATACACACCACGGCGGCAATGGAGAATGCCCATGCTCGCCCGAACCGAGACGTCCTCGGGGGCTAGTCTTTGCGCGCGACGCAGCAATTCCCCCGCTTCGTCGTAACGGCCCATCGCGCCGAGCACCGAGCCGTGGTTGTTCAAGATCTCGACGTTCTCGGGTTCGATGAGCCCTGCCGCTTCGAACTGCTCGAGCGCGAGTTCCAGACGGCCCAACTCATCGTACAGTACCCCCAGGTTGTTGCGCGCCTTCAGGTTGGCGGGGTTCTGGACGAGGATGTCGCGGTACAACGCGATCGCCTCCTCGATGCGACCGTCTCGCACCAGGCCCTTCGCTCGCCCGAGCTGCTCTCCAGCCGGGGGCGCCGGGACCACCACACCCTCTGCGGGCACCATCTCGAAGGAGACGGGAACACGTGCCTCCCCTTCGTCGGTTGGAAGTGCGGCTTCAGCCTCCTCGGAATCATGCTCGACCGGCTCTTGCGCGGACTCGCCGTCCTCGTCCTCGTACGGCGCTTGCTTGTCCGAGAGCAGGTCCGTCTGCGCAGCCTCGTCTTCAGCCCGCATCTCCTGCTCCTCGGTCCGCCGCTTTTTCGGCACCGTCTACGCCCCCACCTCGTCGCCGACCCAGGCGAGGTACGGCTCGTGTCCCCCGGACACCGCGAGCACGAGTACCTCGGGTACAGCGTATGGATGCAGCTCGACCGCGCGCGCCTCGAGGGCCTGCGCCCGCTGCTGAACCGTCTTCAGAATCACCATCGCCTCTTCGTCCCGCTGAAGCTCGCCGTCCCACCAATACATCGACACGATCTTGGGCACCACGTTGGCGCACGCAGCCAACCGCTCGGAAACGAGTGTCCGCCCGAGCCTCTCCGCCGTTTCGGCGTTGGGCGCGGTCATGATCACGGTTACGACGTCGGTGGGCTGCGCAGTCATCGATCAGTACGCCGTGGCGTCCGCAGCCTCTTCGGAGTACAGCTCGTCGATCAGGGAGTCGAGCCGTTCTTGAACGACCCTTCTCTTGACCTTCAGCGTGGGCGTGAGGAAGCCATTTTCGATTGAGAACTCCTCTTCGAGAAGCGCGATCTTCTTGGGCCTCTGGAACGAGGCCAGATCGGTGAGCATGCCGAACACTTCGTGCTCCATGTGCGCTAGCACCGAAGTCGAGGCCAGCAGCTCCGCGCGATCGTTCCAAGAAACGCCGTTCTCGCTCGCCCACGCCTCGAGCGCGGCAAAGGCCGGCACGACCAGCAGACAACAGTACCGCCGACGGTCGCCGATCATGACGACCTGCTCCACGAAGCGATTCGTCTTGAGCATGTTCTCGATCGGCTGTGGTGCCACGTTCTTGCCGCCGGCCGTCACGATGATGTCTTTCTTGCGATCCGTGATCTTGAGGAAACCGTCCGGGTCGAGTTCGCCGATGTCGCCGGTCGCGAACCAGCCATCGGCATCGATGACTTCATTAGTGGCGTCGGGCTCATCGTAGTAGCCCTTCATGACCTGCGGGCCCCGAACGAGGATCTCGCCGTCGTCCGCAATCTTGACCTCGGTCCCCGGAACCGTCTTCCCCACCGAGCCGATTCGGAAGCCCTCGAGCGAGTTCAAGTTCGTGACGGGGCTCGTCTCCGTGAGGCCGTACCCCTCCAGCACCGGCATGCCTATCGAGTTGAAGAAGCGGTTCAGCGTCGGCGCCAGCGGACCGCCACCGCTCACGAAATAGTTCAGGCGACCGCCGACCGCGTTCTTTACTTTCGAGAACACCAGCATGTCGGCGAGGCGGTATTGCAGCGCGAGCAACCCACCCGGCTTCTTTCCGGACAGCGTCACCTCGAAGGCACGGTCGGCGACATCGACGGCCCAGTCGATGAGCTTCTTCTTCAATCCGCGCGTGTCCATCACCCCGTTGTAGATCTTCTCAAATATGCGCGGCACTGACACGACCACGGTTGGGCGGACGACCCTCATGTCGTCCACCAACGTCTGCATCGAGCGCGGATAAGCCAGGCGGCATCCGCTCCGGAAGAAGACGAAGTCAGCCGTCCGTTGCAGGACGTGCGATAGCGGCAGGAAGCTGATCGTGTTGTCGGTGTCGCCGACCTCGAGCACCATGCGGGTCGCCAAGACATTCGACCCAACGTTGTTGTGCGTCAGCATCACTCCCTTCGGATCCCCAGTCGTGCCGGACGTATAGAGGAGTGTCGCCACGTCGTGAGGCTGCGCCTCCAGTGCCGCGGCCCGAAAGTCCTCGTCCGACCACGCATCCGCCAAGTCCGCGCCGGCCGCCAGGAACGACGCCCACGACATCACTCCGCCGGGTAGATCCGGGATTATCTCGAACACGACAATCAGGATTTCCTGAGGGCACGTCCCCGCCGCCTCCAGGGCCTTCTCCATCTGGTCCTGGGTGGACGCGAAGACGAGCTTGGCCCCCGAGTCTTCGAGCACGTACGCGACTTGACGGGCGCCTAGCGTCGCATAGATCGGAACATCTATCACCCCCGCGCACAAACAACCGTAGTCGACCAACGCCCACTCGGGGCAGTTTTCGGAAAGGATCGCCGCGCGGTCACCACGTTGGACCCCATGTTCCGCCAATGAGGCGGCCACACCCTTCACGATGCGGTGCGTCTCGCCATAGCCGATCCCGGTCCGCTCGGTCGCGGACGTAAGCCGCTCGAACGCGGCCTTTTCCCCGTACCGGTCGACCGCGTCGAAAAAGAGACGCGTCAGCGTCGTCTCAGGGACAGGGGTTTCGTTGGCTACGTACGTGATGGTCGCCATGCCATGGCTCCGCCGCGGTCAGGCCCGCTCGACTCGAATTGAGAAGGCGATATCGGGATGGAGGGAGTGCAGCACGCTGCAGTACTTGTCCCGCGACAAATCGATCGCCCGCTGCAGCCTAGGCTCGTGCTCCTTTCCGGGCCCCTTCACGCGATACAGCAACTCGATCGCGACGAACTTGCGTGGTTGGCTGTCGGCGCGCTCGCCAATCACTTCGATCTCGAGCGCGTCGAGCGGTACGCGCGACTTCCGCAGAATCAGGACCACATCGACGCCCATGCACCCGGCGAGGGACAACAGCAACTGCTCCATAGGCGACGCGCCCTCGCCGCGATCGCTGTCTATCGTCGTCTCGGGGCCACCATCTGCGCCGCCCCGGAAGACGAGCCCTTCTCGGGCCCACCGGAGCCGGACCCTTCTGATGTTAGAAGAGCTCATCTGGGGGCGGCTCCTCGGCCGATGCCTCGTGAGGCTCCCCGCGCAACTGTGCCAAAGTCGATCGCGCGTGGCCGACGTGGTCCTCTGCGTCCCCATCCTCGGGAGCCTGGGCGAGGAAGGCTTCCAGGTGCTCGATCGCACTCTCGGGGTCCGCGCCCCGAAGCAAGAGGAACGCCAACCCATAGTTTGCACCGGCCGCCGCGGGGTTTTTTTGCAGGACGTGCCGATACGTTTTGGCGGCTTCCTGGGTCATACCGATCCGGGTGTAACAGATCGCGATCTGTTGGAGCACGGTTGCGTCGCCTGGCGCCAGCTTCAACGCCAGCCGGAACGAGGTCAGAGCCTCGTGGAACTTGCCGTCCGTGAGAAGCTCGACGCCCTCGTTGTAGTAGTCGACGCGAGGTGCTTCGCCGCCGCCAAAGAGCTTATTCCAGAACGCCATGCAGAAGGCCTATGATGTAATTGGGGTAGGTCGGAAGGTAGGAGTTGAAAGGGGAGAGGCGCAACGCAAAAAGCGCTCAACTCCGTGTCGCGACAACGGCTTCCTTCTCAGCCATCATCACCTTCAGGCCGGCTCCCTCGAGCCACGCATAAGTCTCCCCGGCGGCGTCCGTCACCACGACCCGGGACAAGGGTGCGACGACGCGGGCCGCCTCGTCGATCCAGCGCCTGCCGAGTCGACCGTCGGTCCGACGCCTCGCAGGATCCGGGAGCATACCCGGACGGGAGACGATGCGGCTCCAAGACGGATCTGCTGGCCAGGCGCTTGGGTCCGCGTCGATTCCCACGATTTGCAGGTCCTGGGTGAGACGGGAGATCACAGGCGATGGGTGAGGAGGAGATGCACGTTAGCAGCCCGCCTAGACTCAGCCCGAAGGACTCTGCGCTGGCGGCAGTGGCGCGCCGGCCGGCCCGTACTGTGCCCACTGGGTCGGCGACTCCCAGATGCGCGCGTAGAGTAGGCCCTTCGCCATCGGTTCCGGAAGCCTTCGGCTCAACTCCTCGAAGAAGTACCTCGCCTGGTTCTCGGCGCTCGTCTCCACGTCCTGGAATTGCGGAAGCTCGTTAAGGTTCTGGTGATCCAACCCGTCGGCGATGCCACGTAGCTCCTTCTTCAGGTCGATGAAGTCGAACGCGATGCCGGAGTCGTCGAGCTCGGTGGCCTGGAGCGCAGCCTCGACCACGTACCTGTGCCCGTGCAGCCGACTACACTTGCCTTCGTAGTTGCGAAGAAGGTGGGCGGCGTCGTAGTGCGCCTGGGCGCTGACGGTGTACGCGAAGTCTTGGGTCATGACAGCGGCTGATGCGCGCTGGTCGTCAGCCGCAGGAATTCGTCGCGTGTCCTCGGGTCATCCAGGAAGGATCCGCGCATGGCCGAAGTAATCGTCTTGGAGTTCTGTTTCTGGACACCGCGCATCATCATGCACAGGTGATACGCCTCGACGACGACCCCGACCCCCAGCGGATTCGCGGTGTCCCAGACGGCCTGGGCGACCTGCTCGGTGAGCCGTTCCTGGACCTGGAACCGGCGCGCGTACATTTCCACGAGCCGTGGCAGTTTCGAAATGCCAAGAATTCTCCCGTCGGGAATGTAGGCGACATGAGCCTTGCCGAAGAATGGAAGCATGTGATGCTCGCACAGCGAATAGACCTCGATGTCCTTCACCAACACCATATTGCGATGGCAGTTCTCGAAGAGCGCATCCCCGATGATATCTTCGGGTGTCTGCGAGTATCCCTTGGTCAGGAACGACATGGACTTCGCCACGCGCGTCGGCGTTTTGAGCATGCCCTCGCGTTGGGGGTCGTCACCCAGTCGGCTAATCATCTCGGCCACGAGATCCTCGAAGGAGGCCCCCGACAAGTCGACGCTGCTCAAGGGTGTCACGATGGTGTCTCTCATGGTCCGGCGTTCTCCTCGGGCCCGAAGTACTCCGCGGAGTTCCGGGGCGTTTCGTGAATGACCACCTTGGCGAGCCTCACGCCTTCGGGCACGGCGTGGATAATGCGATCCCAGACGGCTACCGCGAGATTCTCTGCGGTGGGGTTCACTCCCGACAGCCACTCGACCTCGCTGTTGAGGTTCCGGTGGTCGACATCGGACAGGACCCGTGCCTCCAACATGTCCTTGAGACGCTTCAGATCCATGACGAACCCTGTCTCGGTGTCGACGCATCCCTCGACGGTGACCTCCAGCTCGTAGTTGTGCCCGTGCCAGCTCGGGTTCGAGCAATCGCCGAACACCTCCGCGTTCCTCTCATCGGACCAGTCGGACCTGAACAGGCGGTGTGCAGCGCTGAAGTGCACGCGGCGCGTGGCTCGAACGACGGGCATGAGTGTGTGTCCTCGCGTCCGCTGATGCCGAAGGAGCGAGAGGGCCGACGCCTGGGCCGCTCGGGAGCGGTTGGACGCCGACCCTCTCGTGCACATCGGAGGGGGAGGATTGAAGCCCGGGATAAACTTCTGGTGACCTCCTCGGGTACTTCGCTTTCCCCTCTTCCGGGGCCTAGCGGCCGACTCGAGAGTCAGTCCCGGCTTCGGTGCGTTAGCTCAATTCATATGCCCCCCGACGCGCAACCGGAATATAGACAGCGCTGTAGCACAGGACCAGCGCCGCTTGCGGCGAGCCCGCGGAGTACGCCGTCGGGCAGCGCTCCACAGTAGATAATGTTGAGAAGGACAGGTCGCGGATTTCATTGACATGCGCAGGGGACCGTGATTAGCCTGAAGGTCCTATGGAAGCGAGAGGCAAGGGGATCCGGAAGACCGTCTCGGTCTGGCTCTCGACGCTGCTGCTCACACTCAGCGTCGCCGTTCCAGCGCTCGAACGCGCCGAATTCGTGCACGAGCCTGCGATCGAGAGCGAGCACGATCCGGCCCACTGCCCACCTGCGCACGACCACACGGTGTGTACTCAGGTCGGAGCGAACCTCTCTGTCACCGTCGCACCCACGCTGATCGACCATACTCAAGAGGTCTTCAGGGTGAGCGCGCCCATAGAAGCGCCGGTTTCAGTCGACTCCGTTTTTGCTTACGGACATCCCTCGCGCGCTCCCCCCTTGGCCTGACGAGCCGCACCCGGCCGCACCCCGGCCAGCCGTACGAGACCAGAGGAGTCCCGTACTCGTCAGTATCCGAGGATAGGGAGAAGCACTACAATCGTGAACACCCGTTGGAAGAGAGCCCGCCGCCTGGTGTGGGGTGCACTCCTGACGATCGCCCCCATCCTTGCGCAACCGGAAGCCGCGGTCGCGCAGGAAGCTCCCGACTCGTTGAGGGTGGAGCTCGCGCGCCTGGCTGCGTTGGTGGACAGCCTCAGCCTGGAAGTCGCCCGCTTTCGCGACGCGGGAGCGGACACGCGAGCAGAGGACGGGCTGGCGAGGCTTCGCGCGGCGGCGCAGGCGGCGGCCTCCGCAGGCAGGTCGCCCGCACCGGAGGAGGCCGACACACAGGAATTCGTCGGCCGACAGCGCTCATTGCAGGCCCTGAACCCCGAGATCAGCGTCAACGCCGACCTGTTCGGTCACGTGAACAAGGACGATACGGACCAGGACAACTTCTTCGCTCGGGAGTTCGAGATATCGATCATCTCGAACCTCGACCCTTTTTCTCGAGCCAAGATCTTTCTCTCCCGACATCACGAGGGCGGGGAGTTCTCCCCGTTCGCGGGTGAGGGTCACGGGGGCGCCCACGGCGTCGAAGAGGGTGGCGGCGGCTTCGCGGTCGAAGAGGGATACGTCGAGTGGGTGAGCCTGCCGGGAGGCATAGGACTCAAGTTGGGGAAGTTCTTCCAGCAGTTCGGCCAGCTGAACCGCTGGCACTCGCACGCGCTTCCCTTCCAGACCCGCTCGCTACCGCACCTCGTGTTCATCGGTGAGGAGTCGCTCGCACAAACAGGTCTTTCGGCACACTGGCTCGCGCCCTTCGGGCTGGCCGGGGGAACCTACGAAGCCACAGTCGAAGTGACCCGAAGTGAGAACGAGACGCTGTTCGGCGAGTCGGGAGGCCTCTCACTGCTGAGCCACGTCAACGCCTTTTGGAGTCTGTCGACGTCGACCGACCTGGACATCGGGTTCAGTTGGGTGGGCGGGTCGTACAAGCACGAATCCGTTGTCGCGGACCGAAACCTGTACGGCGTGGAGATGGCGTTCACGTGGCGTCCGCCTGGACAGTCGCGCTATCGCGGCTTCTCCTTGCGCGGCGGTATCATGGCTCTGGATGGCCTGGTGGGACTCGAGCAAGCGTCCGACCAGGACGCCGAACGTGCTCTGGGTCTGTGGGCCTTGGGCGAGTTGCGACTCTCGCGAAGCTGGCTCGTCGGGGCGCGCTTCGATCGCACGGAGAACCCGGAAGATCTGGAGGAGAGCGCTTGGCTGGTCTCTCCGACGTTGACGTGGTGGCAGAGCGAGTACGTCCGCATCCGACTCGAGTACGATCTGCTCGGTCGCAGCCTCGCGGCCGAGCGTGAAGGACACCTGCTCTTCCAGGTGACGTTCGCGATGGGCCCACACAAGCATGAGACCTATTAGCCGATGGCTCTGACGACATCGAGCCCCTCGGGCATGGAGATAACATGATGTTCGAAACGATTCTGGTCGGCGCACTCGCGATTGGGGCGCTATTGACCGAGACGGAGGCACCCACTGAGCCGCCGGACCCGCTCCGCGACCCTGTTCGCGTCGTCACGACCCTTCCGATTTACGCGGAATTGGTCAGGGAGATCGGGGGGTCCGAGGTCGAGGTGACTGCCATCGCCAACCCCAGTGAGGACGCTCACTTCGTACGTCCCAAGCCGAGCTTCGCGCGCGACCTGAGGCGGGCGGAAGCCTTCGTCACGACCGGCCTCGATCTGGAACTGTGGGTCCCAGTCCTCCTTGACCGCGCCGGCAACGGTGACGTATTGGAGGGCGGGCGCGGATACATCACGGCATACACGGGAATCGAGCTGCTCGATATCCCCGTTACCTCAGACCGTAGTGGGGGCGACGTCCACATCTTCGGTAACCCCCACCTGACGACCGATCCGCTGCGCACGATCCAGGTCGCACGCAACATCACCGTCGGTCTCAAGCGGGTCGCACCGGACCGCGCCGCCCACTTCGACGCGGGGCTCGCCGCCTTCACCGACCGCGTACACCGTCGCCTCTTCGGCGACAGGCTCGTCGAATTGCTCGGAGGCCAGACCCTGGAACAGTTGGCGCTCAACAGCACGCTCTACGACTTCCTCGGCACGCAGGAATTCGATGGCAAGCCGCTCATCGGGGAACTGGGTGGGTGGCTCGCTATTGCGGAGCCCTTTCGCGGCCAACGGCTCATCTGCTACCACAAGAACTGGGCGTATTTCGAAGACCGCTTCGACGTTCGGTGCGCCGACTACGTCGAGGCAAAACCAGGCATCGCGCCGACTCCCCGACACGTGGGACGACTCATGCGGCGGATGCGGGAAGAGGACCTCGACGTTGTGCTCGCCGCGACGTACTTCGACAGAAGCAAGGTCGAGACCGTGGCCACCCGGGGTGGTGCGGCATTGGTGCAAGTGCCCCTTTCGCCGGGTGCCCGCGAGGGGATCGACGACTACTTCAAGCTAGTGGACACGTGGGTGAACGAGCTCGCCAAGGCATTCCTGAGCCGATGATGTCCGCGCGGAGCGTAGAATGCTGGACCTGATGATTCCGCCCATAGTGGCGGCACTGATCATCCTCTCGATTCACGCGTATCTGGGACTGCACGTGATCGGCCGGGAGGTGATCTTCGTGGACCTAGCGTTCGCCCAGATAGCGGCTCTCGGGTCGACGGTCGCCCTACTGATGGGCATCGAGCTTGGAACGACGCCTTCTCTGCTCTTCGCGCTCGGGTTCACGCTGCTCGGCGCGTTGCTCTTCTCTCTCACCCGCCTGGAAAAATCGGTGGTGCCGCAGGAGGCGATCATCGGCATCTCCTACGTTGTTGCCTCGGCGGCTGTGATCCTGATCGCGGGACTCACGGCAGAGGGCGCGGAACATCTCCGTGAAACGATGACCGGAACGCTGATCTGGGTCGGGTGGGGCGACATCCGGAGGCTCGCATGGGTCTACACCGTTCTGGGCGTCTTCCACTTCGTGATGCGTAAGCGATTTCTACGCGTCACGTTCGACCCGGGAAACGCCGGCAACGTCAAGTTGTGGGACTTCCTGTTCTACGTGTCATTCGGGATCATGATCTCCTTCTCAGTCGAGATCGCCGGCGTCCTCATGGTCTTCAGCGCGCTCGTCATCCCGGCCGTGATCGCCTTTTTGTACACGAACCGATTCGGTCGTGCGCTGCTGATCGCGTGGGGGGCGGGAACGGTTGCGATCGTGGGAGGCATCGGCACGTCGTTCTACCTCGATATCGCGACCGGCCCTTTGCTCGTGTGCGCCTTCGGGGTAGTCCTCGTGATCGGGGCGGGCCTACGGCCATTGCTGGGCGTCCACCCCGAGGGGAAGATCACCGTGCCGAGTTTGCGCAGGGACGGCAAGGCTCCCTAACACGAAACTCTGCAAAGTTTGCCCCAGGCGGAACAGGACCCCCCCCGCCGAGATTGAGACAACGCGCTCTCGAAGATCCGGGCGTCCTTCCAACTCGTTCGCCGACAAGGTGTTACGCGTACCGCTCGACATGTGTGCGCCGCTGGCACATGTGGGCACGGGACTTGAACCTTCGATATGACCAGCGCCGACAGTGGCGCTGTCAATCTAGAAATACGCAGGAGGCCCTGATGCGCGTAGCGGCCGATGGATATATCGATTTGAGTGACGGGCGGCGGGTGCGGACACCCGGGTACCACGACCACGCGGTCGATCCGGTGCCGGAAGCTGAAGCTCTCTCCTATTTACTGTCCCACAGTTTCCCCGGACACCGCCGCATTGTCCGCCCCCCCAGGCTCGAGGAGCGCAGGCGTGTCAGGCTCGCGATGTGGGCGGGCTCCGTTTCGGAACGCATGACCCTCGTGGATCGGGTCTGGCGTGCCATCACTCAGCCCGTGCCCCCACCGGAAGACCCTAATAAGCCACAGCTCCTCCAGGTTATTCAGTACGAGCACTGGGCCTATCCCATCTACCTCGATGGCTCATGCACGAGGGTGATCCCCCTCGGTGGCGTGTCGCTGGCTGAAGTGCCGCCTGAGATGGTCTTACGCCTAGACAGTCAGTTGACTGCTTAGGGCAGGTTGGCGGCTTAGCTCAGGGCCGGGAACGCCAGTCACACCGGTGAACTCGGTATAGCGCCCGCGCCCGATCTGGGCCGGGCTTCCACGCCCTGGGGGGGGCGTGCCAAGAGTGGCGGTAGGTGTTTTCACCTATCGTCACTCGCTTTTTTGTAGGTGTCTTTTATATGCGGGAGCTGCCCGGCACTAGCATCCTGAAACGATTCAAGGCCGGTCCGCCTCAGCGGACCGACCTCTCAGTGGCGCTTTAGTACCGATCTATTTAGCCCATCGCGTCGCGCGCCAACATCGCGATGGCAATCAAAGCCAAGACGATAACAACGGACGGGCTGAACAGCCCAACGCTGTCTCCCAGCTTCAGTTCGTTTCGTGAATAAATCATCGTCCCAGCTCCCTTGTCTTGTACCAGCGGCCCCATGCCGTGCCCAGTAAAGAGCAAGCCCCGTGCCGCTCGAGTCACGAAGTGAGCCCGGGAGCCGTCACCATTCGTGTAACCGCCTATACATCACCAAGATACACCTACAGAGAAGGGATCCGAGATGCCGATCAACCGCTGCCATTTAGACCGAACTGTCCGATAATGGTGACAGCAATCGCGCCCGTGTGACGGATTTGGCAGGAGGGGCACGCAGATCGCCCGACGGTCCCTCGCAGGGGGGAGCGCGCATCGCTACCCCACCCACCAATCAGCCAGGCAACCCCGGCTCAGTCATCCCCCGCACGTCCAAAGCCTCGTCGATCTGATCATCCGGCAAGAGCCCCTTCTCGGCGACCACATCCCGCACACTCAACCTACGCTTCGCCGACTCTTTCGCGACCACAGCCGCCGCGTCATAACCGATGTATGGGTTGAGCGCCGTGGCGATCGACGGGTTCCTTTCGAGTAGTTCCTTCGCGCGCTCAGTGTTCACCTCGATGCCAGCGACGCACTTGTCGGCGAACGCCGTGGCGATGTTCGCCAGCAGGGTGATCGACTCGAGCAAGGCTTGCGCGAGCACCGGCATCATCACATTCAACTCGAAGTTACCTCGGCTTCCCGCGACGGTAATGGTCGTATGATTCCCCATCACGCGTGCGCAGACCATCATCATCGCCTCAGACATGACCGGATTGACCTTGCCCGGCATGATCGACGAGCCTGGCTGGATCGCAGGCAGCTTAATCTCGTGGATCCCCGACGTGGGGCCCGAGCCGAGCCACCGGATGTCGTCCGCGATCTTCATGAGACTCGTCGCGACAGTGTTGAGCGCGCCCGCGGTGCTGACCGCGGCATCTTTCGCGGCCTGGGCCTCGAAGTGGTCGTGTGCCTCTCGGAATGAAATGCCCGTGGCCTCGGAAATGCGAGCGATGGTCTTCCCAGCGAAGTCCTCGTGCGTATTGATCCCTGTCCCGGTCGCGGTTCCGCCGAGCGCCAGCTCCTCGAGCTCAGCGGACGCCCGCGTCACACGTTCGACGCCCTTCGCTACCTGGGTGGCGTATCCCCGAAACTCCTGGCCGAGACGGACCGGGGTAGCGTCCATTAGGTGCGTGCGACCCGACTTCACCACGCCGTCAAATTCGTCGGCCTTCGCAGCGAGCGCTGACTTCAGGTGCTCGAGTCCGGGAAGCAGTTGTCGCTCGACAGCGACGAGTGCTGACACATGGATCGCGGTCGGGATGACATCGTTGGAGGACTGCCCGAGGTTCACATGATCGTTAGGGTGGACCTTGTCGCCGCGGATCTGGGTCGCGCGGTGAGCCACGACCTCGTTGACGTTCATGTTCGACGACGTACCCGAGCCGGTCTGGTAGATGTCGAGAACGAACTGATCGTCCCACTTGCCGTCCGCAACCTCCCCTGCCGCCTGGGCGATTGCATCCGCGATGTCGGCGTGCAGGTTCCCGAGCTCCAGGTTCGTCTGCGCCGCGGACTTCTTGACGAGCCCGAGCGCAGCGATGAAGCGGCGCCCAAAACGCTGACCGCTGATGGGGAAGTTCTCCACCGCCCGCTGAGTCTGGGCGCCGTAGAGCGCCTCCTTGGGAACCCGCATCTCACCGAGGGAGTCCTTCTCGATCCGATATCCGTCAGCCATGGGATACACGTCGCTCTTGGAGGGTCATTCCGCAATCTACCGCTTCGGTTGACTCGGGCGCATCTCGATCCGACTTACGTGAGCTTCCTTGGGATACGACAAGACCTGCAGGACAGCGGCGGCACAGTCGTCGACATGCAGCCGCCACGTCCGCTCCGGCACCTGTTGGCGATCATTGAAGTAGCTGTCGACGCTGCCCGGCATCACGATGCTCACCCGCACACCGCGGTACCGGACGTCGAGCATCATCGCCTCGGTCAAGCCCAGCACGCCGAACTTGCTCGCGTTGTATCCAGTGCCACCTGAGAACGGGTTCCGACTCGCCAACGATGCGATGTTGACGATGAAGCCGTCGCCCGTGGCGCTTAGGTGGGGCAGCGCCGCCTTCGAGCAGTAGAAGACCCCACCGAGGTTCACATCGACCTGGAGCTTCCACTCCTCCACGGTCATCTCGAAGATCGACTTGAAGATACCCAAGCCTGCGTTGTTCACTAGTATGTCCAGTCGGCCGAAGCGCTCGACGGCGGCGTCCACGAGTCGCTGACATTGGCCGGCGTCACCCACGTCCGCGACGATTCCTAGCGCAGGATCTCCAAGGACATCCGCAGCAGCCTCGACGTCGCCCGCTGAACGGGCGTTCACGACGACCGAGGCGTGGGCCGCCAGCAGGTGCTCTGCGATGGCCCGACCGATACCCTTAGTGCTTCCCGTAACGATCGCGACCTTGCCGGTCAGGTCGGGCATTTCAACCTCTTTCGTATCTGGATTAAGACAGGCCTCTGGCCTGAAGGGCTATGAGTGTGGCCATGGCAGACCAGAATCCGCAACGCGTCGCGATGGTGACCGGTGGAGGCGTCCGCGTGGGGCGAGCCATCACGTTGGCGCTCGCTGGCGCGGACTACGACGTGTTGATCAGCTACCGCTCCTCGGCAGGGCCAGCGGAGGAGACCCGAGCGGCCGTCGAGTCTCTGGGGCGGCGCTGCGAGACGGTGCGTGCGGACCTCCGAGTGCCTTCCTCGGCGGACATCGTGATCGACGCGGTGGGAGACAGGTTTGGCCGCCTCGACCTCGTCGTGAACTCGGCGGCGAGTTTCGACGAGCACGCTCTTCTCGACTTGGATGCCGAGGCGTGGGACACGGTAATGAGCCTCAATGTGCGCGCGCCACACTTGGTCGTGCGCGCCGCGGCAGACCTTCTGCGCGAGACGCGCGGGAGCGTGGTGAACATCGTCGACCTGTCCGCGTTTCAGCCGTGGACCGACCACCCCGCGCATTCCGTCGCAAAGGCCGCGCTGGCCCACCTGACACGCATCCAGGCGCGTGCGCTCGCCCCCGAGATCCGCGTGAACGGGATCGCGCCGGGAGCGGTGCTGCCGCCGAACGACTGGCCGCCGGAACGGTGGGACACACTGGCGCATATCGCCCCGCTGCAGCGGGTCGGCTCACCGCGGGACGTAGCTCAGGCCGTGCTCTTCTTTGCGGGAGCAGAATTCGTCACAGGCCAAATCCTAGCCGTGGACGGCGGACTGCTGCTCGGCCCCACGGAGCCTCCCAGAGAGTGACCGCTCAGAGACTCCCACCACCGTGCGCGAGCCAACGCTCGGCCTCGAGGGCCGCCATGCAGCCCGTCCCAGCGGCCGTAACCGCCTGACGGTAGAAATCGTCCATCACGTCGCCGGCCGCGAAGACGCCAGGCACGGATGTCTGCGTCCGCCACGGGACCGGCGTCTCGATGTACCCGCTGTTCTTGAGCTTCACGGCGTCTCCGAGGAACGCGCTGTTCGGCGTGTGGCCGATCGCCACGAAGAGTCCTCCGATCTCGATCTCGCTCTCTTCGCCCGTCACGGTGTCCTCGAGCTTGAGGCTCGTGACCGTCTCTTCGCCAACCACTTCGGTGACAGCCTTGTTCCACTCGACGCGGATCTTGGAATCCGCGATCGCCCGTTCGGCCATGATCTTCGAGGCTCGGAGCTCGTCGCGCCGGTGCACGATCACGACCTCCTCAGCGAACTTGGTGAGGTACAACGCGTCCTCCATCGCCGAGTCCCCACCACCGATCACCGCGAGCTTCTGACCACGAAAGTGGGGTAGCGCACCGTCGCAGACCGCGCATGCGCTCACGCCACCGCCGGACTGCGCTAGTCGTTCCTCGTTCGCGTGGCCGAGCCACTTGGCATTCGCGCCCGTCGCGACGATGACCGAGTCGGCAAGAACCTCGGTGCCGGTGCTGGACACTAGCCGGAACGGGTACTGACCGAAATCGACTTCGACGATGTCTTCCCAGACCGACCGGGTCCCGAAGCGCAACGCCTGGTCCCTCATGTCCAACATGAGGTCCTGACCCATCACGCCTTCCTTGAACCCCGGGTAGTTCTCGACCTCGGTCGTGAACATGAGCTGGCCTCCAGGCACCATGGTGCGGCTGCCCGCCCCTTCGAAGACGAACGGCTCCATTCGGGCACGGGCGGCATAGATCGCAGCGGTCCAGGCAGCCGGTCCGGATCCTATGATGACGACGGTCTCCCGCTCCCGGCCTCCGGTGTCCGTCACGGTGCTCCTACTATTTGAAGACTTTCATATTGGTGGAATGGCCGCATTTCGTTCGCCACGAGGTCACTGAAAGTCTGTTGGCTGTGCGCGGCCCACGCCGCTTCTTCGACAAGCATTTAACGTAACCGTGCAACAAAGCCGGCCCAACGGCCCTCAGGTCCGGGTAGTGACACCCGCGCCGCGATAGAAATCGGAGCTTTTGTATCGGGCAAGACCGCGAACGACCAGCAGCTTGAGACCGGCAGCGATGGGGATGCCAATCAGCAAGCCGACAAAACCGAAGAAGAAGCCACCGAGCGCCAGGGAGAGCACAACCCAGACAGGGTGGAGACCGACTGATTCGCCCACGATTCGCGGGCTGATCACCGTTCCCTCGAGCAGCTGAGCGATCGCGTAGACCACACCCACCTTGATGAGCGAAGCGACCACGCTCCCGCTGACGGACGCGATGAACAACGCGGGCACTAAGCTCAGCGCGAGGCCGAGATACGGCACCACCGAGAGCACGCCGACCATGAGGCCGAGCGTGCCCGCGTACGGGAAGTTCGCCATCCACAGGCCGAGGCCGGTGATGACTCCGACCGCGGCCGCCACCATGATCTGACCCCGCAGGTAGCGCGACAGCAAGAAGTCGAAGTCCTTCGCGAACGAAGTGATCTCGGCCTGCTTTGCCCGCGGCAAAAGTTCGCCGAACTTCCTGGTGACCCTGTCCCAGTCGCGGAGCAGGTAGAAAGTCAGGACCGGAGTCAGAACCACGTAGCTCGCGAGGCCCATCAGCGAGCCGATGCCGCGCCCGAGTCCCAACACACCATTGGTGATCCACCCTCTGAGCGCCTCCTGGCGCTCCTGTAAGAACACAACCACAGCAGCCGAGTCGATCCCCCGCAACCAGACGAGCACCGCGTCCTCAGCCACGAACGGCAGGTTCACGGAGAGTAGGCGCTCCCGAAGCGCCTCGAGTGAGTCTGCGAGACGTGCCAGGAATATCGGGGCCTGTCCGGCGAGCTCGCCGAGTTGGGAAAGCGCCGCCGGCACGGCGAGGAAGATCAGCGCTGCCAGGATTCCCACCACCGGGAGAGTCAGAAGCACGATCGCGAACGCACGCGGCACGCGCCGCCGTTCCAAGACATCCACTACGGGGTCGAGCGCGTACGCGAGCACCACCGCCAACACGAACGGAGCCAGCAGGGAGCCGGTCGTGGAGAGTAGCCAGATCATCGTCAGCACGCTCGCTGTGACGAGCAGCGCCATGTGGCCCTCCTTACCGCGGAAGGGGAGCAGCACGGCCCAAAGCAGGAAGAACAGCAACAGCGGGTTGAGGATCGTGCGCGTGGCGTACAAAAAGAAGCCGAGGACGAGGAGAACCGCCGCTGCCTCGACAGCGCGCCAGACGGTGAGCTGCGTGCTGTCGCTCACTTGCTCTCCAGGCCCTCCATAACCACCTGCTGAGCAACCTTCATTACCTCGCCAGCGTTGTCGTAGGTGATCTTGTTGTGCGCCTCCACGAGTGGGATCCACAGGCAGTCCGAGATCCCTTCGGCCTTCTGGGGGATGGGGTCGCCGACATCCGAATACATCAGATAGAACGTGGTGAACTTGTGGATCTGGACGCCCTGAGCGCGAAAGTACCAGTCGATGGTGACGAGCTCGGCACCCAGCCGCAGGTCCTCAAGACCCGTCTCTTCCGCCACCTCACGAAGCGCCGCTCCGGCTGAGGTCTCGTTGTTCTCGAGGTGCCCCTTCGGCAAGCCCCAGTTCCGGTACGGATCTCGGATCACAAGAGCATGCTGCACCCCCCCGATCTCTCGCAGGACTACTCCCCCCGCGCTCTTCTCGACCCTGATCAGCTGACTCGTCGACACGTCAAACGTCAGAAGATCGTGAGCCGAACATACTTGCGTGGGTTCTCGCGCAAATCCTGCAACAGCAGGTCGATTTGAGCGAGTACGTCCTCGGCGCGAATCGCGAGGGTGCTGTCGACTAGCAGGCGGCCGAGCGCGCCTTGGCCCGACTCGAGCCGAGCCGAAATCCGATCGAGACGGGCGAACGTGGAGTCGGCACGCTCGATCGTGGCGGCGACGCCGCCGGTCGACTCTGCGAGATTGGTCGCGATGCCCTGAATCCCAGTGGATGCAATTCGCACGTTCGCGACGATCGTGTCGATCTGAGCGTCGGTGAGAATCGATTCGATACGTTCGAAGGAGCGACGGGCCACAGTGGATGCACGTTCGATCTCGGACAGCGCGGTGTCCGCACGCGCGGTGACGCTGCGCGCGACCGCCGACTGCTGCACGACCAAGTCCCGGATCTCGAGGCTGATCGTCTCCAGATTCGCGATCGCCGAGGCGAGCGCAGCCGCGGTCGAATCGTTGAACGCGAGACCGAGCCGGTCGGTGAGGTCCGCGAGGTTTTCCGAGATGAGATCGGCTGACGCCGACAGACGGGAAAGCTCGGGCAGCGCGTACCCACCGAGTACGTTCGGGCTCTCGCCCTCCGGGACCTCGTAGAACGGGAAGCGCGGGAACTCCACCCTGCTCACGATCTCGGCCTGCCAATCCCCGAACAGGGACTCAGGTCCGAGAACCACCGCCGGATCGGGCGGCAATACCACGTCCTGGTCGAGCAAGAGTAAGACGCGGACCGCTATGCCGTCGACGGTGATGTCCTCGACGCGCCCGATCCCGACGCCGAGGTACTTGACGGCGTTGCCCTGGTTGAGTTGGCCCACTCCCCGAAGAAGCACGTTCACCTCGGTTTGCGGTCGCCCGAAGCTAGTGCCCTCTAGCCACAGCGTGCCAACCACCGCAGTCAAGCCCGAGACGATGATCACCAAGCCGACTAGCAACTCGCGGCCGCTGCTCATGGCGCGCGCCCCATCAACTCCGGCTTGCCTTCGATGAACCCCTTCACGACGGGGTCCTCACACATGCGTAGCTCATCCGGTGTGCCTTCAAAACGGATACCTCCATCGTAGAGCATCGCGACGCGGTCTGAGATTTGGAAGGCGCTCTTCATGTCATGCGTGATCACTACCCCGGTCACTCCGACCTCGTCGGACATGCGCACGATCAGCGCGTCGATCACTGCCTTGGTCACGGGGTCGAGACCCGTCGTCGGCTCGTCGTAGAGCATGTACTTGGGCCGGGTGGCGATAGCGCGAGCAAAGCCGGCTCGCTTCCTCTGCCCCCCGGACAGTTCGGACGGGAGCCTCTGTCCGTATCCCTCGAGGTCGACCAAATGCAAACACTCTGACACGCGCTGGTCGATAGCCTCGTCGCTCGTGTCCCGCACTCGCCTCAGGCCCAGGCCCACGTTCTCCGCGAGGGTCATCGAATCGAAGAGCGCCGCGAACTGGAACACGAACCCCACGTTCCGACGCAGCCTGTATAGCGACTCCTGATCGAGACGGCTGATATTCTCATCATCGACATATACCTCACCAACATCCGGGCGGAGAAGGCCGACGATATGTTTGAGCGCGACGGACTTGCCCGAACCCGAACCGCCGATGATGGAAAGTGTCTCCCCTTCGTGGATGGTAAGCGTGAAGTCCTTCAAGACCTGCTTCGTGCCGAACGCCTTTTCAACATCGAACATCTCGATGCTCATAGCAGGGTCGCCGCCCAGAAGGCGTCGAGCGCCAAGATGATCATGGTCGAGATCACTGCGGCGCGTGTCGCCGAGCGCCCTACCCCCTCTGATCCACCGGTTGTGTGGAAGCCGAAGAAGCAGCCCACGGAGGTTACAGTCAGGCCGAAGCTCACGGACTTGATGATCGAGAACCATACGTCCCAGGGCTCGAAGAAGAGGCGAAGCCCCTTCAGAAACTCGAACGAGGACATGTCGAGCCGTAACAGCGCGGTGCCTAGCCCTGCCGCGATCCCCAACGCGTCGGCCAGTATCACCACGACCGGGAACATGATCGCACCGGCCAGAACACGCGGAACGACCAGGTACGCGACGGGATCGTAGGCCAGCGTCTCGAGCGCGTCGATCTGCTCGGTCACCCGCATCGCACCTATCTCCGCAGCAATGTTCGAACCGACCCGCCCGGAGAGCGCGAGGCCGGTGAGGACGGGCCCGAGCTCCAACACCATGGTCTTGCCTACGAGCGTGCCGACGATGTACAGCGGAACGGCGCCCGTGAATGTGTACGACGCCTGGATCGCGAGAACGATGCCCGTGAAGGTCGCGACGAAGAGTGCGATGGGGACCGACTCCACTCCGATCTTCCCCATCTGCTCGAGCAGCTGAGGCGCCCACAGCGATTGCTTGCGAAGCGCCCGGCCGGCGTCAACGGCCAAGTATCCGGCCCTTCCCACAGCAGCCACGGTCCGCAGCGTCGCTCGTCCGATGGCCCGGATCGGTTGGTAAGGCATGGGAGAGTGAGTCCTACTCGCCGGGAACGTCCTCGCTCTCGAGCGTGAACTCCACCTCCTCTCCCCTGCCGTGGCCATCGGGGAGCACGTACGAGATGCGAATCCGCTTCACCGCGGCCTTCGGGTCCGTCAGAGCCACTTCGAAGTCCAACTCCTGGTCATGGGAAACGATCCGCGTGCGGACGCGACCGCCAAGCTCGGACCGAGGCCCATTCGCCGGATTCCGAAAGAGGGTCTTCGTCGATTGGCGACCTGTTTCGAGCTGACGTGTGACCTTCACCAGTTTCAGCCAATCCGGCTGGTAGCTCACGCCGTACTCGAAGCCTCGCTGGTCGGCTCCGTTGCCCTCGCGATTGTGACGCGCCAACCCGACTCCTCTGGAGAGGTGGTTTTCCAATAAACGCGTAAACGAATGTTTCTCACCGAACCCTAAATGTCAAGTTTTAGAGTCGTCACTTCGGCTGAAGCGTAACGCCGGGAACGGTCTCGCAGGATCGCCTTTCTGAATTTTTACGCTAAATGTTCAGCGGCACTGGAACAAAAGTCAGGAAAAATATCACGACCAGCAGCCACCCCAAGGTCCTTCGTGCACGTCCAACACTCTCCTCTGGTTGCACGACCTTGGGGTGGTGTATTCGGCCCCGGTGCAGAACCATGATCAGCAACGCCCATGCCCACCAACCCCACCAAAGAAGTCCGAGCGGGAGCAAGGCTACCATGAAGAGGCACGCCGCCTTCCCCTGATGCTCAGGCATGAGCGCGTACAGGATGTGCCCACCGTCGAGTTGGCCGAGCGGGAGCAGGTTCAACGCGGTTACGAACAAGCCCAACCAACCCGCGAGCGCGAGCGGGTGCAGAAGGATCGGGGTCTCGCCCAGCACGCCGGGTGCGAGCCAGGTCGCGAGCACGTGGACGAGGGCGCCGTTCCCGAGCCACAAGGGCTGACCGGCGAACTGGATCACGAACGGGGTCTCCATGGTGGCGCGGCCTGGTGCGACGGAAGAGAGCGCCAGCCCGATGCCAAGCAGGGGTAGCGACAGCACGAAGCTCGCCAACGGGCCCGCCGCCCCGACGTCGAAGAGGATCGCTCGCCGGATGGTGGGCCCCTTGAGGCGAATGAACGCACCCACGGTCCCGATGATCGAGAAATACGGCGGGAACGGGATGAAGTACGGTAGCGTCGCGCGGACCCGGTTGACTCTAGCAACGACGTAGTGCCCCATCTCGTGCGCGAGCAGCACGCCCATGAACGGAAGCGCAAACGGCGCCCCCAGCACGAGGCCGCTCCAGTTGAGACGGGTAGGGAATGGGATCGCCATCTCACCCAAACGGAAGACCTGCGTGGCGAGCGGATCGATTCCGACCATGAGAGCGCCAGCCGCCATCGTCGTGACCATCGTGGCAGCGAAGAGCGCCAGGTGGATCCA
This sequence comes from Longimicrobiales bacterium, assembly GCA_965226625.1. Taxonomy (GTDB): domain Bacteria; phylum Gemmatimonadota; class Gemmatimonadetes; order Longimicrobiales; family Gaopeijiaceae; genus UBA1138. The sequence goes on along the minus strand of CBDDDK010000002.1, from coordinate 777,370 downwards.
CAGCCCCCGACCTCGTTCATCGGACGCGTGGTACACCAGGGCAACCTGGGTGCGGTCGCCCTCGTGTTTCAGGTGGGCGGAGGCCGGCCACGCTTGGAGAGCGGCTTGTACTTCCGGGGACGCCCCCGTGAGATCCTCGCGGAGCGTGCCCTCGAGCAGCGTGTCGTTGAGAAGGGAGGTGAGCCGGTACTCGCCCAAAAGAGGCAGCCACACGCCCGGATCAGGCTTGACCGCCTTTCTGAGAGCCATTAATGTGGCCTCAATCCCATAAAATCTCCGCAGGTCCACTGCGCTCGGCCGGTCCCTGAGTTGAGGGAACAGACCTCATCCGGCACCGACTAGGTATTCGCGACCCCTCGTTCGATTCCTCTTTCCCACCCCACCGTACCCCGGCTCAGCCGGCAATCGGTAGTCCGCACTCATCGGAGTCCTCGCTCGTGGACATCGCAGAGCTAAAGAGCAAGAGCGTAGGGGACCTACACGACCTCGCGGAAGAGTTGAACATCAGCAACTTCACGGGCCTCCGCAAGCAAGATCTCATATTCAAGATCGAGCGAGGCCTGCTCGAATCGGAGGTGGTTCTTCGCGGAGAAGGGGTCCTCGAGATCCTCGCGGAAGGGTACGGCTTCCTGCGTTCGCAGGACTGGAATTACCTGTACGGTCCCGATGACATCTACGTCAGTCCGTCGCAAATCAAGCGCTTCGATCTGCGTACCGGCGACATGATCGGCGGACAGGTTCGTCCCCCCAAGAGTGGCGAGAGATACCTCGCTCTTCTCAAGGTCGAATCCGTGAACGGCCTCGACCCGGAGGATGCAAAGAATCGGGAAAGTTTCGACAATCTCCGGCCTCGCTACCCCGAGGAGAGATTGAAGCTCGAAGTGCTCGGCGAGCAGGGAAGTCTCTCCATGCGTGTCATCGACCTGATCGCCCCGATCGGGAAAGGTCAGCGAGGCCTGATCGTGTCCCCCCCGAAGGCGGGCAAGACCACGATCCTTCAGCAGATCGCCAACTCGATCACTACCAACGAGCCCGACGTGCATCTCATCGTGCTGCTCATCGACGAGCGACCCGAAGAGGTCACGGACATGGAGGAACAGGTCGAGGCCGAGGTCATCTCGTCAACCTTCGACGAGCCCGCCGAGCGTCATGTCCAGGTCGCGGACATGGTGATGGAGAAGGCGAAGCGGCTCGTCGAGCACGGTAAGGACGTGGTGGTGCTGCTCGACTCGATCACCAGGCTGGCGCGCGCCCACAACACTACTATGCCGCACTCCGGCCGGATCCTGTCGGGAGGCGTGGACGCGAATGCGCTACAGAAGCCGAAGAGGTTCTTCGGCGCGGCGCGGAACATCGATGGTGGCGGATCCCTCACGATCATCGCCACCGCGCTCATCGAGACCGGTAGCCGCATGGACGAAGTGATCTTCGAGGAGTTCAAGGGCACGGGAAACCTGGAGCTGGTCCTGGATCGCGACATCTCCGACCGGCGAATCTTCCCCGCGATCGATCTCAACCGTTCGAGTACGCGGAAAGAGGAGTTGCTGCTCAACGAGACGGAACTCAACCGCATCTACCTGCTTCGGAATTTTCTGGCGGACATGCCTCCGGCGGAGGCGATCGAGTTCTTGCTTTCACGGATGAGTGGGACGGACAGCAATCAGGAGTTCTTGGACTCGATGGCTCGGGGGGAGTAGCGCTGGATGCTATCCTTGGTGGCGTTGTTTGCCGGATACTAGGACGTCGTAGGTGGCTCGCTGGGCGGGACTCAGGGTGGCGGGGAGGCTTACCAGGAGGGCTCGCACGCCTTGATTCTGCGGCAGGTGGAGCACGAGTTGGTCGCGTGACGCTGGTGGCTCGTAGGGATGAGCGCATCCGGTGGTATCTATGCTCACGGCACGGCCCGGAGCCAGCGACTCAGCGAGCATGCGGCCGTACTCGGCCCACGCGATCAGTGGATCGACGGTGCCGGCGGCGATTTCCGGGATTAGCCGGTCCTCGTAGTAGGCAACCGCCGCGGCATACGCGGAGGCATCGGCGCTCTTCAGCTCGCGCAGCCTGTCCCGGTAGAACTCACGGGGATCACGCGCACCGGAGGACGCGAGAACTTCCTGAAGGCGGCGGTCGGCTTCGGCCGTATGGTCTTCGGACATGGCGGGAAGGATCACCTCACGGCGGGGTAGTCGCAACGATGTCGTCTATCGAATCGCCGTACGAGTACCTGGAACTCTCCTGGGAGATGTTCGGAGAACTTTGTCGTGCGCTCGCGCTCAAGGTGGCGCGGGACTATCACCCCGACGTCGTAGTGGGAATCGCTCGAGCGGGAGCACTCCCGGGCGCGGTCGTGGCGACAATTCTCGGCGTCGATTTCTACTCGATGATAATCTCGAGGAAGGGTGACGACGACGAAATGCGTGAGCGTCCGGAGATCCTCTCAGCGGCTCCCCGTGAGGTCGTGGACCAACGGGTGCTCATCGTCGACGAGGTGACCACCTCCGGAGCAACCCTTCGGCTCGCGCTCGCTGCGGTGCGCGACACCCACCCCATCGAGGTCCGGACCGCCACCAGCTTTGCGCGCACGCGCGGCTACAAGCCGGACTACTTCGCGCTGGAGACCGATGCCGAGGTGGTCCTCCCCTGGGATCACCACGTCTTGGAGGACGACCAGTTCGTCGCGAACCCACGGTACAGGGACGCGGTAGACTAGACGACGCGGGACATCTCGCCCCGTGTCCCTGGGACACCTAGTTTACGTTTTCACCTGTTTCTTGGCGGCCGCCCCACACTCTTCTAGGAGTCGCAATCGTGGCGTTCGAGCCCGTCATTCAGCATTGGCTGGTACCGGTCGCTCAGGCGGCCAACCTCCCCGGCATGGAAGAGCTGATCGTCGACTCTGAAACCGAGCTCGCGGGCGCGTGACATCTCGTCAGCATGACCACCGGGACCTCTCACGACGCGTTGGCCGAGTGCGTCGCGGCGCACTATCGACTCGCGGTCGCGGACCTGTCCACGGCCGATCCCCACGCGCTCAGGCTGATCCCGGGGGTTATCGCGAGAAAGCGCAACGTCGTCCCGCTGCGGTACACGGACCGTTCGCTCGTGGTCGCCACGGCCGACCCAGTCAGCATGGAAGCCGAGAGCGAGTTACATAAGATCTCGTCACGAACTGTGCACTTCGAAGTGGCTACGCCCGAATCGCTCGCCGCCGCAGTACGTGACATCTATCCGGAGGAGGAGGGGCTACGTCACGAGGTGCCTCTGCTCATGCACGAAGCGAAGGGCGGGCCTCGCATCCTGGTGGTCGATGATGACGCTTCGATACGTCTACTTCTCTCGACGATGCTTTCCCAGAACGGCTTCCGGGTCGCCGAGGCTACGGATGGCCCCGAGGCGCTCGAGATACTCCGAGGCGACGACCCGTTCGACCTCGTGACGCTGGATCTGCGCATGGAGGAGATGCACGGTCTAGAAGTTCTTCAACAGATCCGGTCACGGCTTGCGACGGCAGATCTTCCCGTGATCGTCGCGACGGCTTCGGGCGACCCCGCGGTAGAGATGCAGCTCTTCGAGGCGGGCGCGGACGACTTCGTGGTCAAGCCCGTCGATCCGCCACGTTTCTTGCTGCGGATTCGAGCGGTGCTGCGGCGGCGGAGTCCCAACCCCCTGGCCGACCTCCTCTAGCCTGTCTAGGGGTCAGAACACGCGGCCGGCCGGTGTGTACTAACTTTCGCTTCGACCGCCGCGTCCACACGATATCATGAACCGACACGATCCTTCAGCCCTGCACCGATTCGTGTCCGAGATGCGCCGTCGACATTTGGTGCGCTTCTCCCTCGGGTATGCGGCGGCGGCGTTCGTGGTCCTACAGCTGGCGGAAATCGTGTTCCCTGCGTTCGGCATGGGCGAGCTCGCCTTGCGAGTCCTCGTGATCGTCGTCGGCCTGGGATTCCTGCCGTCGGTAGTTCTTGCGTGGGTCTTCGATATAACCGCAAGGGGAATCAAGCGAACAGAAGGAGGCACGACCGACGGGCTAATTCCCAGGCTCGCGCTTCTGGTCGTTACAGTCGGTGTCGTGAGCGGACTAGCTGCGTTTCTGGCGGCAAACGGAATCTTCGCCACCGCAGGCGATGGAGGAGTGGCCTCGACAGCGCAGCTCGCTGAGTATGATCCTTCGATACCGATTCGTTCGATCGCGGTTCTACCGCTTAGCGACTTCTCGCCCGATGGTAGTCAAGAATACTTCACGGCCGGCATGCACGAGGAGCTCATCGCGAAGCTGAGTCAGCTCGAGGAATTGCGGGTCGTGTCGCGAACTTCGGTCATGCGCTACGCCGGCACCACGAAGACGGCGCCGGAGATCGGACGCGAGGTGGGGGTAGATGCTCTGATCGAAGGCTCGGTGAACCGCTCCGGAGATCAGGTCCGGATCACACTCCAGATCATCCACGCGGCGAGTGACTCGCACATCCAGACGCTTCAGTTCGACCGGGAGGTCGGGAACGCACTGGCGCTGCAGACCGAAGTTGCTCACGCGGTAGCCCGCGAGATCGACAGCAAGCACGACGAAGAGCTGTTCGACCGTACGGCGATGAACACGGAGCCGGCAGCCCAGGAGGCCTACCTCAAGGGCAAGCACGAGTACGATCGCGGAACCCTGGAAGGGTACCGCATGGCCTTCGACTACTTCTCGGACGCGTTGGAGAACGACCCGGACTTCGCGCCCGCGATGGCGGGTCTCGCGGGTGCGCGATTCCTGGTCGACATGGAAGACGGTGAGATGGATCCAGGCGAGCTCGAATTGGCTCGGTCCGAGGCCACAGAGGCACTCGCGATGGACACACAGTCGATCGAAGCGAGGGAGGTGTTCTCGTACATCGAACGATCCATTCCACTCATGATACCGACGAGCCCGGAAGCTTCGTCCGCAGCGACCGAGGCGAGCACGGTGCGCGTGGTCACGATGCCTGGCATGTCTGATTCGATCACGGTCGACGTCGCGAGCTTCGACACCGAGTGGGTCTCGGCGGCGACCGGTCTGGGTCAGCACCTGGAGGAGCAGGTTCGTCGTCGTGCCGCGCGCGGAGGCGTCGTCAACGGCCGGCAGCAGGCGATCGCGGCCCGGCAACTCATGGGCTCCGGTCGCTTCATGGAGGCCAGAGGGGTGCTCGAGGACGTCGTCACCGCTTCGCCGCACATCGCGCGGGCGTGGGAGATGCTCGCGAGGTCCGAGGTGTCCGAAGGCGACGTCGCCGGCGCGGTCGATGTAGTGACTAGGTGGCAGCAGACCGGCGCCACTGGGGCCCCAGGTGAGCAGGTCGTCGACCAACTCCGGGATGCGGTCCAGCAGGATGGTGTGCAAGGATACTGGAACTGGAGGATCGATCGCCTCGAGACGGCTCAGGATGAGGGGCGCGATGTACCGCATGCGGAGTTGGCCGCGGCGCACGCCGGAGCGGGCAACCACGACGCCGCGCTGGAGCAACTCGGGGTCGCGCTCGAGCAAGCCGAGCGAGGTTTGCTGACACTGCGTTGGGACCCCGTATGGGACGACCTGCGACGCGACGAGCGTTTCAAGGAGCTCGTGCGTGAGGCCCGCTCTCTACGTTTCTCTCCGACGATCCGGTGAAGCCCACCCGGACGTGGAGGCCGCGGCAACCGCCGCTAACGGCCCGCGGTGAGGACTGTGACACTCGGCTCCTCACCCTTTAGAACTTGGCCGTTTGAAGGAGGCCAGCGTCCTGCGGGGCTCAGAAACGCCCCCGGGCCCGCTCCTTCCCGGGTAGGATCTCCAGGCAGGTGGTCCACCAACCAGTGAGAATCGTCTGCACGAATTCCTCTGGCAGCTCCTCGGACCGCATCTCGACGGCCAGCGCCTGGTGATCGTACGTGACGGGGACCGGTTCGACCGACAGCTCGCGCCCCGCGGCCTGGAGCACGGTATACCAGACCTCGGTTCGCCCATCATTCGCGGGCCGCCCCAGAGCCCCCACGTTGACATAGGCGCCGGCGGGGGCATCACGAATCGAAGGTGGTGCACTCAGATCGCCCCACCTCCGCGTCCAGTGGATACCGGTATGCGTGCCGAGGATCACGTCGGCCTCACTGTCGCTCGCAAGCTTCTGCAGGAAGTGCGTCGGCGTGGTGGACTCCCACAAGAACTCGTTGATCTGCCGAGGGCTTCCGTGACACGCCACGACGGAAAGTGCTCCTAGCTGGAAGCGCAGCTCTCTCGGAAACGTGCCCATCCACGCCCGATGCTCGGCCGAAGTGTTCTGGAACGTGTACTGATACGACAGACGCGCGTACTGGTTGTCGCGAGGGTCGGTGTACCCGCACTGGCAGTCGTCCAGTCCGCGTGCGACGGAGTCGTCGTAGTTCCCGCGCACGACCGGGATGCCGGCCTCCTTCAGGACGCCTGCTGCCTTGTCAGGGTGAGGGCCGAACGCCCCGAGGTCGCCAAGGCAGATGATCTCGTCGACGTCCCTCGCCCGTGCGTCCGCGATGGCAGCGTGGAGCGCGAGATGGTTCGAGTAGACCCCGCCGAAAACGGCAATCCGGTGATACGCCTGCTGATCTCGGGGAGCGGCTCGACACGGCCTCATGAATAGTCCTGAGCGTATCCGGGCAGGTTCGCGCAGATCGCGCCGCTGACGTAGCAGGTGTAGCACGCTTGCTCCGACAACCGCGCCGGGGCGGCCGTCGCCTCCCGCAAAGTCTCACCCAGCCGACCGGACTCGTAGTCGAGCAAGATCGGGCAGACCCAAACACCACGAGCCGTGACGAGCCGAGCCCGTGCGCACAGCAAGAGGTCTGGATCGTACCCAGCCATCATCTCGGCCGTGACGCGGTCGGTTTCGGCATAGCCTCCCGACCGCCCCTGCTCTGCGCCAATCCGCAAGGGCGGCAGGATCTTCAGCCGGGCGCGGGCGTACCCGATGCCCGCGAGTAGTTCTCGGAACGCGCTCAGTACCTCCAGCGTCTCGAAGTCGTCCCATGTCTGCATCGCGGTCACGATCGGAAGGAAGCCTGCGGCTACCAGGCGCTCCATCCCTTCCATCGCCCTCGCGAACGCTCCCTCGCCGCGGAGCGCGTCGTTCATCTCGGGGGTGGTTCCGTCGATGCTCACGCGTAACTCGAGCGTGTACGGTGAAGCGCGCGCGATTCGGGCCAGCTCAGCCACGGTCCGTTGCGAAAGCAGAGTCGCATTGGTGAGGACCGTAGCGGGCCCGATGGCCAGTGTGTCCTCCAGGATCCCCGGCATCTCCCAGTTCATGAAGGGCTCCCCACCAGTGAAGTAGTACTCCTTCACCCCCATGCTAGCCGAAGCGACGAGGTGCTCGCGAACCTGCTCGCGATCGAGGAACCAGTGACTGTGGTTCTTGGGCGAGCAGGAGATGAAGCAGTGGGAGCACCTCAGATTGCACACCGTGCCCGCGACCTGGAACCACAGCTGATCCAACGCTGCGAGCGGCACGGCCGGGGCTTCGAGGATGGGAAGAGCTCTACTCACGTACTCGCCTACTCGAAGCTCCCCGGCACCGCTTCGAACATCGTCTTCGCGACCTCCTCCGCCGACTTCATCTTCGTCAGATCGAGTTCGAAGTCCGGCCGCTCGGGCTCCTGTAGCTTGGCGACCAGCTCGCGGATCTCCCGGGCGGAAAGTCCCGCTTCCTTCAGCTCGTCCACACTAAAGGACGCCCCGGCACGGGCAGAGATCCCGTCCCCTCCCCCGACGCAGAGTCGCGACAATACCTCGAGCTCCCGGCGGCTCATGGGTTGTCCCACAAGGTCGTAGTCTACCCACGCTTCGTACGACAGCGGCGCGACCCGCTTCACCATGCCCGCGATGATCTCCGCGAAGACCTGGATCTCCCACTGGGCGTGCGGGTCCGCGCGCAACGACAAGAAGTGCAGAAGGTTGTGCAGATTGATCTTCCAGTACCACTGGGTATACGTCGAGAGCGGGAGGTCGATGCGGGCGATCTCGCGCGCCACGTCCTCCCCAATCATCCAGGTGTAGCCGTCGCTCGCCGCTTCACGGAGGCCACGCCACCGCTCGATGGCCTCCGCGTACACCGCGTCCGGCGCGACCACGTCTCTGCCCTGCTGGCTCTGCGTGCTCTGGAGCGCGAACTGCTCCCGCTCGGGCATGTAGTAGAGCAGCGGCATGAGGCTGTAGCGTCCGCTGTACTCGTTCACGGAGGCCGTCCGGTGTCGTATCCACTGCCGGGCTACGAACATCGGCATCGCGCAGTGGAACTTGAACTCCACCATCTCCGACGGTGTCGTGTGTCGATGACGGCGAAGATAGCGAACGAGTCCGCGTGTGGCCGACACCTTCCGCGTACCGTAGCCGTAGCTGACGCGTGCGGCCCTCTCGACGTCATCGTCAGTGCCCATGTAGTCGACGAGCGCGACAAACCCGTGATCGAGCGCGGGGAAATAGCCGCCCAGAATCTCTTCCGCGGCCGGACTGGTTGGTCTTTTGGTCTCCATGCCGCCGAATATAGTCGACCGGTGGATCACCGGTGAGCCACGACGGGGTCAGATCCGTATTAGAATGCATTGCACACTCTGTAGGAGGTGAACCGTGGCTCAGTGCCGTGGAAGCACGAAAAAGGGAAACCGGTGCAAAAGGGATGCGCGAGGTGAGTCGCCGTTCTGCGCCATCCATCAGGACCAAGAGATCCGTGCACGGGAGCCCAGCGAACTAGGGGAGTGGGACAACGACGCCATTATCAAGGCGGTGATCGGCTTCGCCATCATCGGGCTGTTCTTCATCATGCGACGGCGGTAGCGACGCTCGTTGACCATTCCCCTCTTTGAGCATGCCGCCAGGATTCGAGATAGGACGGCAATCGTAGCCCCTGAAGGGGCCTTTACGTTCGGGGAGCTGCTCGACACTTCCGGGCGGGTGGCCACGCGGCTGCTCGCTGGGCGCGACGACCTGGACTCCGAGCGCGTGTGTTTCCTCGTACCTCCGGGCTGGCACCACGTCTCGGTCCAGTGGGGCATATGGAGGTCGGGCGGCTTCGCGGTGCCGCTGGCGACGTCACATCCGGCGGCAGAGCTCGCCCACGTGCTCGATGACGCTCGGCCCGAAGCCGTCGTCGTACATCCTGACCTGATCGAGATAATCGCGGAGGTCGCCGCCGAACGCCAGCTGCCGATTATTCAGACACCTGCGCTGCTCGCCGAAGGGCCCACCGGAATGCTGCCGGACCTGACCGAGCAGCGGTCCGCAATGATGCTCTACACCTCCGGCACCACGGGCCGCCCCAAAGGCGTCGTGATAACGCACCGCAACCTACAGTCCCAAATCGAGTCGCTCAGTACGGCGTGGGGTTGGAGCGAGCACGATCACGTCCTGCTGCACCTGCCCCTGCACCACGTGCACGGGATCACGAACGTACTCACTTCGGCGCTCTGGAACGGAGCCATCTGCGAGATCCTGCCGCGCTTCAACGTGGTCGACGTGTGGGAACGCCTCTCCCGCGGCGACTGCACGCTCTACATGGCGGTGCCCACCGTATACCGACGGCTCATCGAAGCGTGGGAACGTGCCGACCCACCCACGAGAGACGCGTGGAGCGCTGGCGCGTTGGCGTGCCGGCTGATGGTGTCCGGCTCGGCAGCACTTCCAGTCCGGACCCTCGAGCGCTGGCAGGAGATCACCGGGCAGCGCCTGCTCGAGCGATACGGCATGACCGAGACCGGCATGGCGCTCTCGAATCCGCTCGACGGAGAGAGGCGTGCGGGGCATGTCGGCCAGCCGCTACCCGGTGTCGACGTCCGCCTAGTGGACGAAGCCGGCAGCCGCGTGCGTGCCGGTGCCGCTGGGGAAATCCAGGTGCGAGGCCCGACGGTCTTCTCGACCTACTGGCAGCGTGAGGACGAGACGCGTGCAGCGTTCGGCGACCGGGGCTGGTTCAGCACTGGAGACCAGGCCGTGGTCGAGCAGGGCGCGTACCGCATCCTGGGACGCTCGAGCGTGGACATCCTCAAGACGGGTGGGGAGAAGATCTCCGCGCTAGAGATCGAGGACGTGTTGCGCTCCTACCCGGGCGTGGTCGACTGCGCGGTCGTCGGCGTCTCGGACGCCGACTGGGGCGATCGCGTCTGTGCGGCGGTCGTTTGCGATTCGGCACACCCACTCGAAGCGGACGCCCTGCGGCAGTTCGCTCGGGACCGGCTGGCGCCCTACAAGGTGCCCAAGGAGGTCCTCCTCGTGGACGACCTGCCGAGGAACGCGATGGGAAAGGTCAGCAAACCCTCGGTGTGCGAGCTCTTCGAAGTGCTCGAGAGCGAATGATCGACGCCGTGCTGGGCAACCTGCGCGAGTACTGGATGGTTCACTCGCTCCTGGCGCTCTACACCGCCATACTCGCACACCACGCCTGGAGCGGGAACAAGGAGACCAAGAGCCTCACCGACTACTACGTCGGGGGCCGCAGCATGGGCGGCTGGGTCATCGGTCTCTCGTTCTTCGCGACCTACGCGAGCACGAACTCGTTCGTGGGCTTCAGCGGCCGTACGTACGACTGGGGGCTGCCCTGGCTGTTGTTCATTCCCACGTCGGTCGCCTTTTGCCTCTTCGCGTGGATTGTCGTGGCTCCGCGGTTGCGCAGCTTCACCGCGGAAATGGAAGCGCTGACGATCCCCGATTTCATCGGCTTTCGCTTCAACAGCACGCCGGCCCGGGTCTTCGCCGCGCTCATCGTAATCGCGGCCTCGCTCTTCTACATGACCGCGGTGTTCAAGGGCATCGGGAACTTGCTCGAGGTCTTCCTCGAGATCCCGTACAAGCTCGCGATCGTCATCGTATTCTTCATAGTCATGACGTACACGATGATCGGTGGCTTCATCTCCGTCGTTAAGACCGACGCGCTGCAGGGCGTCGTCATGATGATCGCTGCGGTGCTGCTCTTCTTCGGGACGGTGAACGCGGCGGGCGGCCTGGGTGCGATCGCTGAAGTTAGGACGCAGCCAGGCGGCGAAGCGCTCTTCACGTGGGGAGGCGGCGTCGCCATCCCGGTCTTGATCGGCACTATGGTCGCGGGGCTCGTGAAGTTCGCGGTCGAGCCCCGTCAGCTGTCGCGCTTCTTCGCGCTGGAGGGCGACAAGGCGATCCGAACAGGTATGTGGGTGTCGTCTCTGACCTTCGCTGCGGTCTTTTCACTGCTGATCCCGATTGGAATGTACGCTCGGCGGATCTTCCCCGACGGCATCGCGGACACCGACCTCGTGATCCCCTACCTGCTCAGCGACGTCTTCGGGCGGGGCACGAGCTCGTTCCTGCTGGTCGCGATGGTCGCCGCCGCGATGTCGTCGCTCGACAGCGTCCTGCTCGTGATGGCATCTACCACGGAGCGCGACCTGGTAAGCATCGCCCGGCCCCGCCGTAGCGAAGCCCAGGAGATGTTCTGGACGCGCGGCTGGGTGGCGCTCTTCGCGTTCATCACCATGCTGATCTCACTGAACCCGTTGGGTGGTATCGTGGAGTTGACGGCATTCAGCGGTGCACTCTACGGCGCATGCTTCTTCCCCGCATTGGTGCTGGGACTGCACTGGAAACCCGGGAACGGCACCGCCGTGATCGCTTCCTTCCTGACCGGGATTATCGTGCTCCTGGCCTGGGACCTCGTGCCGGGTTCCGAGATCGTGCACGAGATCTTCCCAGCGATGGGGCTGTCCACGGGAGTATATGTTGGACTCGCGATGGCGACGGAAGACGCGGCGACCGAAGCAGTGGTAGCGTTGATCGAGGGAGGCGGAAGGACCTCAGAGACAACATCGTAGTAGCAGTCAACATACCCCGCTCCCCGACCCTACGGCCTGACCCTGAGCACACTCACCCTTGCCGAACATCAAGCCGATATCCTCGGCTCACTTCGGCGCCTCAAGGGCCGAGGCACCGTGGGGGATGTGGTTGCGGATTCCGGCCTGACTGGCGACAACGTCCGCTCGGGCCTCAAGGTGCTGCTGGAGTCGCACCAAGGGCACCTAGCGGTCTCCGACTCCGGCGAACTGCTCTACGAGTTCGACGAGAAGCTGATCGTTCGCGGAACCGAGCCGGTGCTCGCCCGCTTCAAGCGCACGGCGACCGATCTGTTCACGAAGGGCTTCAAGGCGACGATAGTCATCGTGCTGGTCGTCTACTTCCTCGTCTTCGTGGCCCTGGTGATAGCAGCGCTCTTGGCGAGCAAGAACAGCGACTCCCGGGGGGGCGGAGTTTTGGGCGGACGGAGAGGCAGGGGTCACAGCCACTTCTCCTTTGGCAACTTTTGGCTCTGGTACTACATCTGGACGCCGCGGTGGAGGCTTGGCCGACCATACTACGGCCACCGCTGGGAGGGCACGCTCGCCAAGGAAGACCGACCGCCCTTCTACAAGAAGGTCTTCGCTTTTGTGTTCGGGCCGGATAAGCCGAACCCGACTCAGAGCCAGCTGGATCGCAGCACGATCCGCCTGATCCGAGCTCGCAAAGGAGTCATCACGACAGCCGAGCTCGTGGAGCACACCGCGCTCACGTTCCCGGAGGCCGAGGACGAAATGGGACGGCTGCTGGGCGCCTACGACGGCGAGGCGGCGGTCTCACCGGACGGCGAGCTCGTATACGCCTTCCCTGGACTCATGCTCAGCGCACACGGGACGAAGGCGCGCGAGCCGAATCCTGCATGGCTGAGACTAGAGCACAAGCAGGAGCTGACCGGTAATACCGCCGGCTCAAACGCGGTCGTCGCGGGCATGAACGGCTTCACGCTGGTGGCAGCCGCTACCGCACCCTGGTTCATCTTCCCTCGGCTCGGCATCGGTGGTCCAGCCGCGTTCGTCGGACTGGTCCTGATACCTCTCGTATTCAGCGTCGTCTTCTACGGAGTCCCCTTCTTGCGGATGTGGGGAGTCACACGGGAGAACAAACGGCGGGAAGCGCACAACATACGGCGCGTGCTGCTGGGTCTGGTCTACAGCCGATCTCTGGACGGGGAGCGGGACGTCGGCACGGCAGAAGCCTACGAGCACGTGGTCACCCGCCTGAAGTCACAGGTCGTCAGGCGGGCGGACGTAGATGCGGCGATGCAGACGTTGGCGGCCGAGCTCGACGCAGAAGTGGCGGTCGATGACACCGGAGATACGAGGTACCGCTTCGGGGCCCTCCGCCAACAGTTCACCGCCAGTGAGACCGTGCGTAGGAAATTGAAGCTCGAAAACCGGACGCTGGGGGACATCGTCTTCTCTACCAGTGACTCGGCCATCGAAGCCGGGGAACGCGAACTCGCTCTGTTCGATCGTGAGCTCACGGAAGGTGAGGCCGATTTCGACCGGTACCTCCCGGCCCTCGACAAGATCGGATTCGAGGACGACTACGAGCTCGTCGCATTCGATGAAGAGCTGAAGCAACGGGGTCTCATCAAGGCGTAGCAGCCCGTGGCAGGTCGAGCTAGTACCCGTCGGCGACAGCCCTGCTGCACTATCTGCGCGGAGTCGGCCAGCTCCTGTTCCAGCAGTACTTCGATAAGATTCAGATACTGGACGCGCATTCGGTTCGGACTGGTCAAGGCGCGCTCCAGCATCCACCCCGCCTCAGGCCTCCCAGTTTCGTCACTGTGCGGCTCGCGTCACAGCAGTGCCCACCGCTTGTAGTTATTTTTCTTCTAGATACGTCGTATGATGATGAGGTGGCTAGCTCGGGAGATGACGAGGTGATGATGATGATGAAGAGGACATTGACGTCGCTCGCGGCGCTCGTCGTGATCACGGCCTGCGCAACGCCCGGACGGGTCGTGGAGCGTCAAGAACCCTTCACTAGGGAGCCTGTCGGTGAGGAAAGCATCCGGGTTCACATCCAGAACAACAACTTCATGGACGCGCGCCTCTATGCTGTTGGACTAGGCTCGCGCCACTACCTCGGCGTCGTCGGCGGCAAGCAGCAAGTGGCGCTGGAAGTCCCATGGGACTTCAGCCAGCCTCTGCGCATCGAGATCGACATGCTTGCCGGCCCGAAGTGCACCACGCGTACCCTCGAGGTCGACCCCGGCGACATTCTCGATCTGAGGATCGAATCGGTGTTCTCGAAGAGCCGCGACTGCTCACAGACCTGAGGTCGTCGTACGTCGGTCGGCAGAAGGCTGAGAGGCGGCCCGCTCTACCCCTCAGCAGCCTTCTAGTCGTAGATCAAGTGGGGCGCGACGCTATCGCGGAAGTCGGCGAGTTCCTGATCGATACCGTGCAGGATTTCGTCCACCGTAGCGCCCGAGTCCACACCTGTACGCAATCCGTCGTGCCCCCAGAGAATGTCGATGGGAGCGAGCTTCTCTTCGTACTCGTACGGTGGGGCCCGCCACGCGAACCCGTCCGGCGTCAGCTCCTTCGCGGCGCTGAGGAGCGCTACCGACGTGCGTACCGGCTCGAACGTTTGGGCATCCGTGACGTGGAGTTGCGCGCCTCCGCACATGGTGCCCGCGTGTTTCTGGAAGGACGGTTCGAAGTGGCAGGGTCGAAACCGAACCCCGGGTAGCTGGTGCCCTGTGAGCCGTTCCACGAGGGCGCGCGCGTCGAGGCGCGGCGCGCCGACGAGCTCGAACGGTCGTGTCGTGCCTCTCCCCTCCGAGAGGTTGGTGCCCTCCACCAGGACCATGCCCGGATAAACGTCACAGGAGTCGACCGTCGGCAGATTGGGGCTGGGCATCACCCAGGGTAGTCCCGTGTCATGCCACCTCATCCACCGGCGCAGTCCTTCGCAGGCCACCACCTCGAGCTCGCACCCGATTCCGCGGACATCGTTGAGCCAGAGCGCCAACTCTCCACACGTGAGGCCGTGCCGGAGCGGCACGGGATGCAGGCCCACGAAGGACTCGAAGCCCGGGCGGAGCACCGGACCCTCGCGGCGATCGCTCCCGATAGGGTTCGGGCGGTCCAGCACTATGAAGCGGATTCCGGCCTCCGCGCACGCCTCCATCGCGAGGGCCATCGTCCACACGAAGGTGTACACCCGAACCCCCACGTCTTGGAGATCGAAGAGGAGCGCGTCCAGATGGTGCAGCATATCAGGGGTGGGTTTTCTGACCTCGCGGTACAAGGAGTGAACGGGCAGGCCGGTCACCGGGTCGGTGTAGTGCTCCGACTCGATCATGTTGTCCTGCTTTTCTCCGCGCGCCCCGTGTTGCGGCCCGAAAAGCGCGCGCACGTCGAAGCCCGCAGCCAGCAACGCGTCCGCGGAGAAGGTCAGATCCGACGCCACAGACGCCGGGTGCGAGATCAGGCCGCAGGGGATGCCGCGTAGGTGGTCGGCCCCGCCCGCGAGGACCCGGTCGATGCCCGTACGGACGCAGACCTGGCTCAAGTGCCTAGCTGCTCGCTTCATGTGGGAATTATCGAAGACCCATCAGGGTTACCGCTCAGTCAGCAGGGGCTACTCATTCGAGCCTTCGGCTTCAAGCAATTCGTAGATCCGCTCAACGGCCGGGAGTGGCACACCCGGACCGGCGACAGAGGGGTAGTTGGCCGAGTGCTGCGACAGGTCGATCTGTTCGGATGCCTGCACCGCGGTCAGGCCATTGGCGTAAGCCTCGCTTGTGCGCTCCCAGAGGTCCTGGAGGTAACCTTGGAGGTCGTCTATCTTACCCCGATCCGAGAATGGTCGCCCGTGGCCTGGGATGATGACGTCGAAGGTCAGCGCCTTCAGCTGCTCGAGGGTCTCCACCCAATCGGCCGGAAAGCCGTCACCCATGTACGGGATGCCTGGTAACAGCAGATCACCTGCGATCAGAATGCGCTCGGCAGGTAGGTGCACAACGACATCGCCGCCGGTGTGACCCCTCCCGAAGAAGAGCAAGCGAATCTCTCGTCCCCCTCGGAACAGGGTCATCCTCTCAGAGAGCGTCGTGCTGGGCGGGGTGGGGGTTATTCCCTCCTGACCCTCGACGTAACCGGGCTGGCTAGCCATAGCCTCTTGAAACCGCTGATACGTTCGGCCCACTGAGCCGCCGTTGGACAGTGCCTCACGGGTGAACTCGTGGCCTATCAGCTGGACATCGGCCGCATAGATCTGATTCCCGTGAGCGTGATCGAAGTGGAAGTGTGTATTGACCACGTACCGGACAGGCTTGTCCGTGATAGACCGCAACTCGTTGGTCAGAGCTGTGGCTGCGGCGGGCGAGATATGCGAGTCGACGACCAGAACGTCATCATCGTTGATAATTATCGCGGCATTCGCTCCGACGGCCACGTTGCCTGTCCCCCTGGCTTGGTAGACGTCTTCGCTGACCTGCTCAAACTCGAACGCGGGGCCCTCGAAATCGGAGCCCGGAAGCTGAGTCTCAGCCTCGTCAGGTGCGGAATCCGGAGACTGGCAGGCCACGCATGCTAAAAGGCCAAGCAGGAGTCGAGTCCTCATAGAGCCACCCTCCTAGAGTCCATCTAACGGACTGCGATTCTGCTGCGTGACCCGCACGCACGCAAGCGAGGTGCCAGCGATGGCCGAACGAGCTCCCGATCGCGGGCGAGCCGCCGGACACCTCTGAGGTGCCCCCAGTTGCGGTACCACTTCCTATGTTAGACCCCGAGCCATCGGTGGTCCCTGGAGTTGGGGCATCCTGAGGAACCAGGGCGATGGTTTTATCGTCTCCGGAGCGGGGGGTAGACCGCCGCAGGCGCTGTGGGGTCGAACGGTATTGTACAGCCGCCTCCACTGCTCGACGAGTACCGTTGCCTCGGGCAGTGTGTAGAAGATCTCTCCGTTCAAGAACTCGTCTCTCAGTTTGCCGTTGAAGCTCTCGTTGTAGCCGTTCTCCCACGGACTGCCCGGCGCGATGTAGAGGGTCTGGACCCGCAGCCTGGCCAGCTATCTCCGCACCAGTTTCGCCGTGAACTCTGGCCCGTTGTCCGAGCGCAGATGCTCGGGCGGACCGTGCCGAGCGAAGAGATCGGTGAGCACCTCGAGAACGTCGTGAGCTCGAGTCTTTCGACCGACCTTGATCGCCAGACACTGCCGCGTGTACTCGTCGAGCACGGTCAGAAGCTTCAGCGCACGGCCGTCATGGGTCCTCGTGCTTACGAAGTCGTAGGACCACACGTGATTCTTATGCAGTGGCCTGAGCCGGATGCACGAGCCATCGTTGAGCCACAACCGACCCCGTTTCGGTTGCCGTCTGGGCACTTTCAGCCCCTCCTGCCTCCAGATACGCTCCACACGCTTGTGGTTCACCTCCCAGCCCTCGATACGCAGCAGGTTCGTGATCTGGCGATACCCGTACCTGCCGAACCGGCTCGCCAACCGTATCACGTCCGTGCGTAGCGCCTCCTCGTCGCCAGGTAGCTTCTTCACCCGGCGCTGCGTCGAGCGCGGCTGACCCAGTACGTGACACGCGTGACGTTCACTCGCCCCGAGTCGCTGACGTACATGCATCACGCACCTGCGTCGGCGCTCGGGGCTCAGAAGTTTCCCTTGGTCGCTTCCTCCAGGATCAGCTTGTCCACCGTCAGGTTCGCCACCGCTCGCTTTAGCCGTGCGTTCTCCTTCTCCAGCTCCTTGAAGCGTCGAGCTTGATCCACCTTCATCCCCCCGAACTCCTGCCTCCACCGGTAGTACGTCTGCTCGCTGATCCCCAACTCCCGGCTCACCATCGCCACCGTTTTGCCGTTCGCCAGACCCACCTCCGCCTCTCTCAATGCCGTGATGATCTGCTCCGGCGTGTGTCGTCTCCTACTCATTCTGACCTCCTCCCTGATAGCTGCGACCAAAGCCGCATCCTAACATCAACTTTGGTCTCGTTTCAGGGGGTCACGTCACCTCCGAGGCCGTCGACGCCAACTTCACATGGCTGCAGCAGTCGGAGCTACCCAAGATCCTATTTCACGCGACCCCCGGCGCGATCACGCCGCCTCCTGTAGTAGAGATGTGCAAGTCGGTGCTGAGCAACCTGACCACGGTCGACGTGGGGGACGGAATCCACTACTTGCAGGAGGACCGGAGGTCCTTCGAATGTCTTCCCTCGCCCGCCTTCAGGTAGCCTCAGCCTCTCGCGCCTGAGCCATGCGCGCTTCTCGCTCCCGAGTGAGGTGCGGGACAATACCCAGCATCCGCTGGACCAGCATAACCTGGCCGCGGTGATGCATCTCGTGCTCTTTCACCGATAGAATCAACTCGAACCGGCTCTTGGTCGGCTGCGAAAATTCAGGTGGACCCGAGACGGGCTCAGCCAGGAAGTCATCGGAGACACCATCGAGAAAGGTCGCCCAGATCTCACCCTCCTCCTCGAGCATGGCGATCACCTGGCTCTTCGTTCGGGGCTCCGCTTCTTTAGCCCCGAGTTCGGCCATCAACGCGAGGAAGTCGAAGCCCGCCATGCTGGACCTCTTCTCGACGGCGTTGACCCGATGCTGAAATCGATAGGACAGCGCGATGTGGGTGAGCAGCTTCTCGACGCTTCGGCATTCCGGCGTCGGGCAGAAGTCGTACTTGTCTTCCGGAATGTCTTGCGCCGCTTCGAGGGTGTTCTTCCGGACGGTGCGAAAGCTCTGGGCAAGTTCCTTGGAGCCATAATGGGCCATGCGTTCACTCCTGTTGAGGTAGTGGACAATAGCACGTTCGGCGGGTGTGCTCCGCGAAAACCTCGTTCGCCCTGCCGCTGTCGACTTCTTGATCTGAGGCCACGGACGACAGGATATCTCAGCCGAGCAACGCCTCCACATGTGCGGCAGCCGCGAGCGCGTTGCCTTCGACGTTGTAACCACCCTCCAGTAGGGAGACGAGCCGCCCGCCCGTGTAGTCCTCAGCCAGGTCCATGGCCGTCCGGGTCATGCGACTGAAGACGTCATCCGTCAGGTCGAAGCATCCGAGGAGATCGTCCTGGCGGCTGTCGAAGCCGGCCGACACGATGATGAAGTCCGGCCGGAACCCACCCACCGCGGCAAGCAGCTTCGAGTCCCAGTGCCGCAGCATGTCCACATCGCGGGACCCACAATCCAGGTGCGCGTTGATGTTAAGGCCGGATCCCTCTCCCTCTCCTGTCATGGACGGGTCGCCGGTGCCAGGGTAGGCCTGCCAGTCATGGGTGGTGAAGAATAGGACGCTCGGGTCATCGTAGAACGCGTTCTGGGTGGCGTTACCGTGGTGGTAGTCCCAGTCGATGATGAGGACCCGGTCGAAGCCGTGGACTTGCTGGGCATAGCGGGTCGCGATGGCAGCGTTGCTGTAGAAGCAGAAGCCCTCCTCTCGACCTGTGTTGTTGGCGTGATGGCCGGGAGGCCGGATCGCGCAAAACGCGTTCTTCACCTGTCCGCGAGCCACGGCGTCCACCGCCCCGAGGGCACCCGCCACGGCGAGCTCAGCCACCGGACCAGTTACGTCGATGCGGCGGATCGATTCCACGTGCTCGGGGGTGTGATGAGCTCGTATGGGGGATATGGGGTCCGCCAGGAGCGATAGTGGGATCAGCTCCCGGTCGAGACCACGCTCAGCGAACACCTCCATCATCCGTACCAGACGGAGGGGTCGCTCGGGGTGCGCCTCGCCCCGGCGAGGGGCGAGCACGTGGTCGAGGTACCGGGCGTCGTAGACCAGGCCGGTGCCGGTGGCCGATCGCCGGAGGGCGGGCATCACTCCGAGGCCGAGTAGCCCCTTCGAGGCGCCGGAGATGAACTCTCTTCGTGTCGTCACTTTGTAGCCTCCTGGCGCTGACCTGAGCAGCGCCTCGATCCGCCCAATGATCTCGGCCAACTCCGGGGGCAAGTTCCTACATGCCCGTCGCACGGCGCAAGCAGCACCCCGGTCAGACTACAGGCCCACCGCGCCCAGGATCTCGTCCACGCGGGGATCGTTGCACAGCTTCTCCCAGACGAAGTTGTGTCTGACGAAGACCACGGCGCCGTGGCGGGCCTCGATGGCTCGTTCCAGGCGCGCGAGCGCCTCGTCGATACGACTCAGGGCGATGAGGGCACCCGTGAAATCGAAATGGAGGGTGAGTTCCGGGCTGGTGCGCTCCAACTCCTCGAGCTCCGCGAGGTAGCCCAGCGCCTCCTCCGTCCGGCCCGCGCGCGCGAAGATATACGCTCCAGAGGCCAGGCCCCCCACCCCTCCGGGCGTCAACGCCCGGTAACGCTGGACCTCTTCGATGGCCCGGTCGTGTTCTCCGAGGCGGTTGTAGGCGTACGCACGCCCCTCGATGGCAGCGCGGAAGGTGGGCTCGATTTCGAGCGCGCGATCGTAGTGGATCAGAGCTTCCCGCGCACTTCCCCCGAAGACGTGCGCACGACCCAGACCGTCGAGGGCTCGCAACGAGAGCGGGTCGAGCGACGCGGCGACCTGTGCGGTATCGACCAGCTCGTCGAACTGCCCCGAGGCCATATAACAGAGGCCGGACGAGTGGTGGGCTTCTGCGGATCCGGGGTTCAGTTCCATGGCGTGTTCCAGGCAGCTCCGCGCCGCCGCCACGTCCCAGTCGTAGAAGAGCCTCACCAGCCCCAGCGACATGTGAGACTCGGCGATCTCCGGATCCAGCTCGATGGCGCGCTGGGCCGCCTCGTGCGCGGCGGGGTAGGCCTCTTCAATCTGGAGTCGGCCGGAGGACCCGAGGTGGGCGTAGCAGCGAGCGACCCCGGTATGGGCGAGGGCAAAGTCCGGGTCCAGCGCCAGCGCATGGCGGAAATGCGTGAGTGCCTCCTGAGTCGTGTTCGGCGTCCATTGGTTCCAGCAGTGCAGACCCCGGAGGTATCGGCTGTAGGCCTCGGAGCTCTCGGTGGGCTTGCGCACCGTGGTCGGCGTTTGAGCCCCTGCCACGGGGAACAGGACGCGCAGCTCGCGCGCGATCGTGCGCGCGATCTCGTCCTGGACCGCGAAGATGTCCTCCAGCACCCGGTCGTAGCTGTTGCTGAAGACGTGGTAGCCATCGGCCGTGTCGACGAGCTGCGCGGTGATGCGCACGCGGTTCCCCGCTTTGCGCACGCTACCCTCGAGCACGGCCCCGACGTTCAGCGTCCGGCCGATGTCCCGCACGTCCTCGTGTCTCCCCTTGAAGGCGAAGGACGACGTGCGCGCGGTCACCTTCAAGTCGTCGAACTTCACCAGCGCGTTGAGAATCTCCTCGGTGATCCCGTCGGTGAAGTACTCGTTCTCGGGGTCCGAGCTCATGCTGACGAAGGGCAGCACCGCGATGGACTTCTTGGCCCGGTCACCTCCTGACGACAGATCAGCGCGCGTTGGAACCGCGAGTTCGGACGCGGCGACCGCGTGGATGCCTAGAGGCGTATGGACGTTCTTGAGCTCGAAGTCACCGAGCGCCCGCGTGGGAAGGCGCGGGTGGTTCTTGAGTTCCTCGTGGACTCCGCCCGAGACGAGCACCGATCCCGGAATCGCAAGCCCCTGCACACGAGCGGCGACATTCACTCCGTCGCCGTGCACGCCGTCTTCGTCGTGCACGATGTCGCCGATGTGGAGGCCGATCCGAACAGGGATGGCGGGGTCCAACTGGAAGCGGCGCTGGATGTCGACTGCGGCGTCCACCGCCTGGACCGCGCTCGGAAACACACTGAGGGTTCCGTCGCCGTAGAACTGGACGATCTCACCCTGGTGGGCTTCGATGCCCTCGCGCAGCACCGTCCGGTGACGATCCCGCAACGTCGTGGCCCTGGACTCGTCTTCCTGCATGAGGGCGGTGTAGCCCACCATGTCGGTGAACATGATCGCTGCGAGTCGGCGGGTGTGTGCCTCGCTCATGCGCTCAAGATGCGGCGCGGGTCAGCGAACCGCGAGCAGATCCCTGTCCGCATGGCCGACACACCTGGGCTCGGGTTTTCACCGGATTGATGAACCCGAACATGTAGAGAAACCTGTAGAGCGGCTCCCGCGAGCGGCGCTCCTCTCTCAGTTGCTCTTGATTTCTACCAGGGCGACGCGATTGACGCCGCTGCAGGCCAACACCAGGTTGCCGTCCGCCGTCGCCATCATGTTGCGGACGACGCCTCCACCGGACGGGATCAACCACGTCTGGAACACCTCCGTCTCAGTGTCGAAACGCACGAGCGTATCGTGCCTCACTCCCGACTCGCTGTACCAGACGACGTTGCCCACTGTGGCAATACCGTAGGGGCGGGACTCGGTGCCACTCGGAGAGAGCCATTCGCGGACTTCGCCGGTCTGGGGATCGAACCGTCCCAGATAGCCGCGCGCGTAGTCCGTATACCACACCACGTCGTCCGGGGTCAGGGCAATACGTCTGGGGCGTGCATCGGGATTCGGTAGCGTATATTCCGTGATTTCCATCGTCTCGGGATCAACGCTGCCCACGCGGTTACCCCGGAAATCGACGTACCAGGGCACACCCTGGGAATTCACCTGGATGCCATATGGGTATGTGTTGTCGCTAGGCGTGGCGACGACTTTCATCTCGCCGGTCTCCGGGATGAGCCGGCCCACCATGCCCGCCTGGAGCGTGAACCACAATGCACCGTTCTGGTCCATGATCGGGGTGTGGGGACCGCGGGCTCCGTCGGGCAGGACGTCGGCCTCGGCTACGGGGTACTGAGTCACGTCACCCGTATTCGGATCGAGCCTGCCGATGTAGTTCTGTGAGATACCGGTGAACCAGATATTGCCGGCGTCGTCTTCGGCCAGGCCATGAGGCCCCGAGTCCGGAGGCAGAGGGAACTCCCTGATCGCGCCGGTCTCAGGATCGACCCGTCCCAACATGCTGGACCATTGCCCCGTCCACCACACGGAGCCATCCGCGGCTGCGAGCGGGTCATGAGGCCGTGAGCCAAGCGAAGGAGCCATCCATTCCGTGATGGACACCTGTACCGGCCCCGGAATTAGCACGGCCTCGGGCGCCGGCCTTACCGGGAAGTTAGCGGCCAGATACCTCGCCATCACGTCGGTCTCATGGCTGGGCAGCGCGACCATCGAGGCGGTAAGTTCCTGCCAGCCTCCCTGCGTGTACCCTGTCGAGTTGACGATCTGGCGGAGTCCATGGCACTCAGTGCAACTGCCTTGCACGATTTCCTGGCCGGGTCCCTCCGGCAGTTCGATCGCTTGGCCCCTCCCGCCGCGCTGGCCCTGGGCCGGTGCGGCAAGAAGCAAACACAGGAAAGTCGCCACCGAAACTGAAGACACTCTCGTTCGCATGCTTACTACCTCGAGCAAAAATCCAAGCGACTCAGCGGAGCCTGAGGCACGGTAGGTCGGGACATGGATCGACACAAGCAGCCGACGGAATCGATGCCTGATCGCGGAACGGGGCTGGCTTGATCGAGTGCTCTGCTCGAATTTGGCGGGGACGCCGAAGCTGCCGTTTCGGGCGGGGCCGTGTCGACCGCCCTACCTAGATCCGCGCGCAGGAGGACAAGGATGTCGAACGGCTATGACCGCGACCTGGGAATGGGCCGGGACATCACCCGTCGCGATTTCCTCAACGGGGTCGCCGTGACCGTCGGTGGGTCGATGTTGCCCTCGCAGTGGCTCGAAGAGCGTACCGCCCCTCACCTCGGATACGCTTGGCCGCAGGAGGCGTATTACCCCCCGGCGGCGACGGGAATGCGGGGCAGCCATCCGGGTTCGTTCGAGGTCGCGCATGGCTTCCGTGACGGACGCACATGGACCGGAGAGGACTCGGGGGAAAGCTATGACTTGGTCGTCGTGGGCGGGGGGTTGAGCGGACTGTCGGCAGGCTTTTTCTTCCACGACAGCGCCGGGCCGGGATCTCGCGTTCTGATCCTCGACAACCACGACGACTTCGGAGGCCACGCCAAGCGCAACGAGTTCTCATACGGTGGTCGCACGCTGTTGCTCAACGGCGGCACGTCGAACCTCGAGGCCACTCATCATTACTCGACGGTCGCCCGCACCTTACTAGCTGCGGTCGGGCTGGATCTCGAGCGGGCACAGGCGGCCGACTCCACGAGTCGAAGCTTCTACAGGTCGTTGGGCCTGACGGGAAGTACCTTCTTCAGCCGACAGGTCTTCGGAGACGATCGACTGGTGACCGGCTCCGCGGGAGGGTTCGGGGCGAGCGCCGCAGAACGTGGCTGGCGGGAGTGGCTCGCGCAGACTCCGATGTCCGAGGATGCGCA
The DNA here is from genome assembly GCA_965226625.1 of Longimicrobiales bacterium. Taxonomy (GTDB): domain Bacteria; phylum Gemmatimonadota; class Gemmatimonadetes; order Longimicrobiales; family Gaopeijiaceae; genus UBA1138. Next base: position 753,307 of record CBDDDK010000002.1, on the reverse strand, counting down.
GCGAGACATCGTCAGGCTTCAGGAGATCGGTGCGCCGCCGGACGGCTGGTCCGGGCTGTCGGACGGAGAGCGGAAGACGAGGCTCGCCAGGATGAGCTACGAGACCTTCCTCCTCGACCACGCCCGCGTGCAGCGAGGTGCCCTGTCTTTCTATGACGACCGGCCGAAGGGCCTCTTTTGTGTCGGTATCGACGCGCTGCCGGCGCTCTTCGCCTGGGCGATGGCTTATCCGGGTTTCCAACAGCTCGGACTGCAGCCTTTCTCTCGGGTCGGGCCGCTCACGCACATCGGTGGTGGGCAGCATGGTCGCGAACGACAGTTCAACGGGGGGCCTACGATCGAGCTTCCCGACGGTAATGCGACGCTCGCTCGTCTCCTCGTGCGGACGATGATCCCAGACGCGCTTCCAGGGTCGACCCTGGAGGACTCGATCATGGCTCGCCTGGACTACTCACGTCTCGACCGCGCGGGCTCGTCCGTGCGTATCAGGCTCAACAGCACCGTGGTCCGGGTTCGGCATCGTGGGAGTCCGGAAAGTGCGTCGGAAGTCGAGGTCACGTACGTGGAGCGGGACGGGAACGCGACGACCGTTCGCGCCGACCACGTCGTCATGGCATGCCACAACGACATGATCCCCTACATGTGTCCAGAGATATCACGTGAGCAAAAGGCCGCGCTCGGTTATGGTGAGCGCATGCCGATCGTGTACACCAGCGTCCTGATCCGGAACTGGACGGCGTTCGCGAATCTCGGGATCCGTAGCGTTACCTGCCCCGGCATGTATCACTCGAATTTCAGCCTGGGACGCGCCATGGAGCTCGGGGCCTACAACCCCCCACGGTCCCCCGAAGACCCGATGGTCCTACATATGACGCGCACACCCTGTGCGCCGGGGTTGCCCAGGAAGGAGCAGCATCGGCGCGGTCGCCGAGACCTCGCAGAGACCACCTTCGAGACCTTCGAGCACAACATCAGGGACCAGATCGGGCGCGCTCTCTCGAGGGGAGGATTCGACCCCGCGCGGGACATCGCCGCGATCACGGTGAACCGTTGGCCTCACGGCTACGCGTACTCGTACGACACGCTCGACAACCCGATCGAGTGGGCGTTGTTCGAAGCTGATGACCGGCCGTGCGTAATCAGCCGTCAACGTTTTGGCCGCATCTCGATCGCGAACTCCGACGCGGCCGCGACGCCCCACACGGATGCGGCGATCGATGAAGGATATCGCGCTGTGGGCGAGCAGCTCGTGGCAAGGAGCAGGGACGACAGGCCATCACGGCCTTGATCGCGTCCGGTCAGACGGGAAGGAGGTCAATCAAGCAGTGTCCCTTCATGGTCACGGTCTCGCCGGTGCGGAAGGTCACCGGCTGTAGGAATGCTGGCCCATCGGACACGAACGTGTGGTACTCCCCCCGCTCACCGCAGGCATCGGCACCGAAGTGCTCGATAGCCTCCAGCAGCTCAAGATCAAGCTCTCTACCCACCCAGGCGGGGTCACCCTGCTCGAGGTCGACGCTCACGATGGTGGGCCGGTAACCGAGACCCAAGAGCTCGCGCGCCAACTCGGGCGGGCGCTCCCCCCACAGGGGCTCCACGTGCGCGAGACCTACGCCGGTGATGCGCTCTTCGTACCATGCCCGGACATCGGCCAAATGGATGTTGCCCAGCACCATGCCTCCGACGCCGCGCGCACACAGATCGGCTAGCACGGTTAGGAACGCCGGCTCGAAGCCCTCTTCTCCGACCGGAACCACAACTGGCTCCAGTCCAAGGGCTCGGATGTGAGCGTCTACCAGCGACCGGCGTGTTCCATGAAAGGCAACGCGCTCGGTTTCAGCGTCGTAGAGGTTCAAGCCGAAGCGCACTTCGAGGTCTGCCGCGCGGGCCCGATGAAGCGCGAGCGTCGCGTCCTTGCCCGAACCTGTGGAAAGGGCGTAGACGACGTTAGTCACCGCCACGGGGCGATGACATCGTGGTATCGCTCTAGATGGTCCGGGAAGAGTGTTGGATGCACCACGGCGGCGAGGATCTCAGCACTGTTCGCGAGCCGCGGTCCCGGCCGATTGAAGTAGGCGCTCCCGTCAACCACGTAACATCGACCCTCGCGCACGGCCCGGATGCGACGCATGCCGGTAGCCACCTCGGCATCCGCCAACTCCTCCAAGGAGCGGGGCACGTCGAAGCCACAAGGCAGGACCACCACGAGGTCGGGATCAGCGGCCGCGATATCGGACCAAGCCACCTCACTGAACCGGCGAGGCAACTCAACGATGACCGGGTCGGCGCCAGCGATCCGCGCGATCCGGGGCATCCACCCTCCGGCCACCATCGGCGGGACCAGCCACTCCAGCAACGCAACCCGCGCTCGTTTGGGAGCCTGTGCGGCCCGCTCCGCCACGTCCCGGAGACGCTTGTCGAAATTAGCCACCAATCCCTGTCCACGCTCCGAGACACCCAGGGCGGTGGCCACCCTGAGAATATCTCTCCTGACGTCATCCAAGTCTCCCGGGTGGAGCGAGTACACCCGTGTATCGGGAAGGTCTAGGCTGCAAAGAGCCTCCTCGACGTCCGACAACGACACCGCGCACACCTCACAGTGGTCCTGTGTAACGATGACGTCGGGACGAAGACGCTCGAGCTCCGACACGTTCACGCGGTACACGCTGAGCCCGTCCCGAACGATCTCGCGAACCCCCCGGTCGATGTCGGCGCTCGAGAGCTCCGGATCTACCTTGGACGCCGAGAGGCGTGGCAAACCCAGCACTTCCTGCGGGTGATCACACTCGTGGGAGATCCCCACCAGTTGGTGGGCCAAACCGAGGCCCGCGACGATCTCCGTGGCGCTAGCGATAAGCGTGACCACCCGCTGCCCCTCGCTGTCGACGTTCACGCGTGTCACCTGTTCCGCACCTCGCTCAACCTCTTGGCCAACTCAAAAGCCACCTCAGCAGGGCCCTGGCTGGGTACATGAAATCGAACCCAGGGATAAGAACGGGCTCACTCTCAGCCGCGCCAAATCTGTTTGCGCGGCGATGGGCAGCGGATGCAGGCCGACACCAGCCGCGACCGAGAACAGAGTCCAGAGACACACCAAGCGGCTTGATCGACGGGTTCTTCGGCAAGCGGGCAGACGTCGGTCATCTCTTCGTGACATCACTGTCCTCCTTGAGACCGCTACTCCCGTGCTCAGCCTAACTATCGATTATACCGCTGACGAGCGGCTGGCTACCCCCTCAGCAGCAACGCTTGCATAGGCCTCTTTGTGAACGCGGCCTAGGTCGACCTGAGTTCGTAGACTCTGATGCTCGCAATGTAGGGGCAGTCCTTCGCGATCTTCTCCGCCTCGTCGAGGGACTCCGCCTCGATGATGTTGTAGCCGGTGATGGACTCCATCCCCCACGGCAGATCCTCGGTTCCTGCGCTCGAGATCTCCCTGGCACCACCGAAGCCGCCCTGGTCGACGTTCCGGTCGGTGATCGACTCGAACCACGCGCCCCAGGCCTTCATGATATCGGGGGTTGGCTTCTCGAATCCAAAATGCAGCAACATAAACTTCTTCACTTTTCTCTCCTTTCTCTCCTTGGTATCGGAGAGCCACAGTGTGGTAGACCGCCCTGTCGGCGTCTGCCTCACACACCGGGGCACCCCGAAAGAACACTGCCTCCATTACGCGCTGGCTTGAAAGTAGCGGGGAGAGTCGACTAGCTCCCTCCGCGCACGACGGAGATCGGCGTGCTGTGCTCGGTGCCGTTCACGGTCAGTACCGCCGTGTACTGCCCGGGCTGCACGGTGTTGGCACGGCGGCGGAATCCGCCACCGCCGCCACCGCCCTGGTTGGCGCGCGCGCGGTCGAGGCGCCATTCGACCTGGTTGAGCCCGGCCGAGCCTGTCGCCTCGAGAACGTTCACCGTCCGGCCCTGGCTGTCCTGCACTTCCAGCGTGACGTCGGCCTCCGAGCCGAGCCAGTAGTGCACGTAGGCGCTCTGCACGTCGAAGCCGAATCCTCCACGCCCACCGCTCACAACCACGCCACCCTCGGCATCGAACAGGTGCACGCTCGAAGCAACGACCGCCGGGGTGAGCTGTTGGAGCTGCCGGACATCGAACGCGAACATGCCGCGACCGTGGGTCGCCGCGACCATGATGTCCTCCCGGGGATGGATCACGAGGTCGTGTACGAAAGTGCTCGGCAGCTCGTGGCTGAGGGCATGCCACTGCTCGCCCTGGTCCAGCGACACGTAGACCCCGACGTCGTTCCCGGCGTACAGGATGTTGTGGTTCTTCGGGTCCTCGCGGATGATGTTCACCGGCCCGAAGGGGATGCCGTTCGCGATGCTCTGCCATGTCTGGCCATAGTCCGTGGACTTCCAAACATAAGCGGCGAAGTCGTCGCTCCTCCGCCCGTTCTGTGTCACATACACCGTGCCCTCGTCGAGGCGCGACGCCACCACCTCGGAGGTGAAGCGGTCTGAGTGCAGACCCCGCGACACATCCATCCAGGTCCCACCGTCGTTCATGGTCACATGAACACGACCGTCGTCCGTGCCCGCGTAGAGAAGGCCCTGTCGGATGGGTGACTCCGAGAGCGCAACGATGGTCTGGAACTGGATATCGCCAATTCCGTCGACATCGTTGTGCGACAGGTCCGGGCTGATGCGCTCCCAGTCGTCGCCCTGATTCGTCGACTTGAAGACGAAGTTCATGCCGTGGTAGATGGTGTTCGGGTCGTGCGGCGAGATGATGAAGTGAGCCAACCACTGACCTCGGAGCGGCGGTTCGCCCGCGCCCGCGCTCGGCACGATCGACGTGCTCTCACCGGTCTCGAGGTTCTGGCGCGAGATCGAACCGTAGAAGCCCGCCGAGTATACGAGGTTCGGGTCACGAGGGTCGATCGCATGGTGGCTGCCCTCGCCGCCCGGCGCAGAATCGAACTCGACCGCGGGAATGCTGTGGCGCCCGCTGCTCAGGTCGACGACGCCACTGTATGAGCCGTGGTCCTGCACCGATCCGTACACCCGGAACGGTAGCCCGAGATCGTAGTTCACGGTGAAGAACTGGACCATCGGAAGCCCGCGGAAGAAACGCCAGTTCTCGCCGGCGTCGTAGGAGACGTACGCGCCTCCATCGTTGTTGTTGACGAGGTAATCGGAGTTGTTGGGGTCGATGTACAGTCCGTGGTGATCAACGTGCATGCCGGTCAGCCGTGTGAACGTGGCGCCACCGTCTTCCGAGACGTTCAGACCTAGACCCATGACGTAGATCTTGTCCGAGTCGTTCGGATCGACCCGCATCTGGCCAAACACCCACCCATACGTGCTGCCCAGATTCTCCATGAAATCGTTGTGCTCGCTCGTCCTCCGCCACGAGGAGCCGCCGTTATCGGACCGGAACACGGTCGCGCCGCGAATCACACCGCCGCGGGGCCGTCCGTAAGTATCGACCTCAGCGCTCGCCTCGGCCGCGCGCGCGATCTCGTAGTTGTCGACGAACGCATAGATGGTCTCGGGCTGCGAGCGCGCGATGTCGATGCCGATCCGGCCGCGGTAGCGAGCCTCGGGCAACCCGTTGTTCACTTGCGTCCAGTTCGTGCCCCCGTCCGTGCTCTTCCAGACACCGGAGCCGGTGAAGTAGTCGGTCGATTGCGTGAACGCCGGCTCGTTGCGCGGATCGTTGAATTTCGCCCGCCGCCGCTGCCACGTCGCCGCATACAGCGTGTTCGGGTCGTTGGGGTGGATGACCAGATCGATCGCTCCCGTCATGCCGTCGACGTAGAGCACGTTCTGCCAGGTCTCGCCACCGTCGGTCGTCCGGTAGACGCCGCGGTCCGGATTGTCCCGATACTCGTGACCGCTCGCGGCCACCCACACGTTGTCCGGGTCGTTCGGGTGCACGACGACACGCGCGATGGTGTGGGTCTCAGTGAGCCCCTTGTGTGTCCAGGTCTCGCCCCCGTCCGTCGTCTTGTAGATGCCTGCGCCCGCGTGCGAGCTGCGGAACATGTTCGCCTCACCGGTTCCGACCCAGACGATCTCCGGGCTCGACGGGCTGATCGCGATGTCCCCGATCGAGGTCGTGAGCTGTTCGTCGAAGAGCGACGTCCAGGTCACGCCCTCGTTCTCGGTTTTCCACAGGCCGCCTGAGGCACCTCCGACGTACATCGTGTACGTCTTGCCCCGGGGCTCTGCGACCGCGACGTCCGTCGATCTGCCGCTGATGTTCATCGGCCCGAGGTGCTGCCACGGCAGCGTGGAGAAGAGGGACCCGTCGACCATCGCCCGGTGTTGTGCGAAGGCCTCCAGTCGCTCGGTGGCCGACATGCGCTCACTCTGGGCGGCGACGGGAGCGGACGGCGGAATGGCGAGCAAGGCCGTCGCGAGCAGGACGAAGCTGATGCGCCCGGTGTTCATGACATGGAGCCGGTTGAGCTACGGAAATCAGGACTGCGGCACTCCGCCGCCGGAGCCCGGAACGTATGAGCTGCGCTTTCCGCCACGCCAGAGGGCGTAGTAGCTTGGCCAGACGCCCGAACGGTAGACCGGAGCCCCACATGCCAACCCAAACTCGATCTCTGTTCCTACTTCTCGCGGCCACCGCCTTCGCGGCATGCGGCGCCCAGCCGATCGAAGACCCTGAGGAGGCAGAGGAGCACCAACGCATGCACGCCCTTCTCGACCAGTACGCGACCGTCCGCCTCGCGGCCGACGTCTCGCACTTGTCCGCCGACGACCAGGAGGTCGTCCGTCTCCTCATGCAGGCCGTGGAGCCAATGGACGACGTCTTCTGGTATCAGTCATACGGCGATCGGAGAGCTGCGGAGGAGCTGTCGCACGGTGACCCGGCGACGCTGGAGTATCTGCGGGTCAACTTCGGGCCGTGGGATCGACTGCACGGAGATGAGTCGTTCATCGAGGACGTCGGCGCCAAGCCCGCCGGAGCGAACTTCTATCCACGAGACATGACCCCGGAGGAGTTCGACGCCGCGGTCGTGGACAACCCGGACCTACGGAGCCTCTACACGCTCGTCCGTCGTGACGCATCGCTTGGGCTGGTCGCCGTTCCGTATCACGAGCAGTTCGCCCAGGCGCATGCGGATGCAGCCGCGAAGCTCAGGGAGGGGGCCGAGCTCGCGAGTGATCCGGGGCTCGCCCACTATCTGCGCCTGCGCGCCGACGCACTTGAGACCGACGACTATCGGGCGAGCGACATGGCGTGGATGGACATGAAAGACAACCCGATCGACGTGATCATCGGACCAATCGAGACGTACGAAGATCAGCTGTACGGATACAAGGCCGCACACGAGGGCTACGTGCTGATCAAGGACATGGAGTGGAGTGGGAGGCTGTCCCGGTTCGCTGCCCTGCTGCCGAGTCTCCAGCGGGGCCTACCGGTCGACGCACGCTACAAAGCTGAGGCCCCCGGCACCGACTCCGACCTGAATGCGTACGACGTCGTCTACTACACGGGTGACGCGAACGCGGGCTCGAAGACCATCGCGATCAATCTGCCGAACGACGAGGGTGTGCAGCTGGCGAAGGGTACGCGACGCCTTCAGCTCAAGAACGCGATGCAGGCCAAGTTCGATCAGATCATGGTCCCGCTCGCCGAACAGCTGATCCCCGAAGACCAACGTGGCCACGTGACCTTCGATGCGTTTTTCGGCAACACGATGTTCCACGAGGTTGCGCACGGGCTCGGTATCAAAAACACGCTGGGAGGCCATGGCACCGTGCGGACCGCGCTGCGCCAGCACGCGGCACCCATGGAGGAAGGAAAAGCGGACGTCGTCGGGCTCTATCTGGTAACGCAGCTCTTCCAGCGTGGCGAGCTGACGGAGGGCTCGATCGAGGACCACTACGTGACGTTCCTTGCCGGGATCTTCCGCTCCGTGCGTTTCGGCGCGTCGAGCGCGCACGGACAGGCCAACATGGTCCGTTTCAACTACTTCCAGGAGGAAGGCGCGTTTACACGGGACGAGGCATCCGGAACCTATCGCGTTGACTTCGACGCGATGCGCGCCGCAGTCGACGGCCTGAGCGAGGTGATACTGACGCTGCAGGGGGACGGTGACTACGAGGGCGTGGATCAGCTGATGGCACAAAAGGGAGTCGTACCGCCGGAGCTCCAGGGCGACCTGGATCGGCTCGACGCGCTGGGGATCCCGCGTGACATCGTGTTCGAACAAGGAATCGGGGTCGTGTTCGGCCGCTAGCGGGCCGCATATGATGCAGGATCTCAAGTACGGGGTGCGCATGATCGTGCGATCGCCCTTTCGGGCGTGATCGCGAGCCAGTTGTACGGCGTGAACCCACGTGACCCGGCTATCTACGGTGGCGTCACGGCCTCGCTGCTGCTGGTCGGCCTGAGCGCGAGCTTCGTGCCGGCCTGGCGGGCGACGACGGTGTCTCCCGTCGTCGGGATGCGCAACGAGTAGTCCGCCGCTGGGTGGGTCGGCTATAGCGCTGTCGTACGGTTCCCACCCTACACGATGCCACCACCGGTAAGCGCCTTCACCAACCTGTACAGGAATTCCTGACCCTCGTAGAAGTTCTGGATGCTGATGCGTTCGTCTTGGCCGTGCATGCGCACGTCGTCCATGTCGTTGAACAGTCCGCTCACGCCGTACACGGGGATGCCCTCCCTGCGCAGATAGAGCCCGTCCGTCGCTCCGGTGGACATGACCGGGAGCACCTTCACGCCCGGCCACATCTGCTCCGTGATGCGCTCGATGGGGCCGAGCACTTCGTCGGTCAGTGGTGAGGGCGGGCTCGGCGTGGCGCTGCCGCGGGGCTCCACGGTCACGTCGAACGGGCGAGCAATCTCCTGGAGCCTGGCGTGCACCTCCGTAGGATCGTGACTCGGGAAGATACGGCAGTTCACGTTCGCTCGCGCCAACTGGGGTAGCGCGTTCTGCGCATGTCCACCTTCCAATAATGTCGCCACGCACGTGGTGCGCAGACGCGAGTTGTAGCCCGGATCGACGGACAGCGTCGCCGCCGCCTGAGCGTCCGCAGGGTTCGCCACGATGCGTCGCATGGCCTCGCCCATTTCACCGCCCACGAGGTCCGCCGAGCCGCCGAAGAACTCTTCGGTGACTTCGTGAAGCATCACGGGAAAGTCGTACGCCTGAACCGCGAGCAGAGCCTGGGAGAGGTCATAGATCGCGTTCTTGTCGACCGGGAGCGACGAGTGGCCGCCGGGGTTCGTCGCGGTAAAATAGAACGACAGGAACTTCTTCTCCGCGGCCTGGACGTTGTTGGAGATCTTCCGACCGTCCCTCTCCATACCACCACCGCCTTCGTTGAGCGCGTACGCCGCGTCGATCAAGCCACGGTGCTCCGCGATCAGGAACTCAACGCCGTTGCGCGGGCCTCCCTCTTCATCCGCCGTCAGCGCCAGAACGATATCGCGGTCGGGCACGAAACCCTCCCGGCGCATGCGGATGAAGTTGGCCGTATAGATCGCGGCCTCGTCCTTGTCGTCGGTGACCCCACGCCCATAGTAGAAAGCGTCTCGCTCGAGGAACTCGAACGGGTTCAGATCGGGACTCCAGTCCTCCGGAAGCGCCTCGACCACGTCGATGTGCGCGAGCAACAGGATCGGCTTCCTGCCGGTGTCCCTACCCCGGTAGCGTGCCACGAGGTTGCCCTTCGTCGGCGCGTCGGGCGGCACGAGCACATGCACGTCCTCCTCCGGGAAGCCGGCCTCGAGCAGCCTACGCTCCATCGCTCGAGCCGCGGTGGTGTTGTTGCCTAGCTCAGAGTCGACCGTGTTGATTTCGATCAGTTCCGAGAAGATCGATCGCGCCAGATCCATGTCCTGCTGAGGCGGCGTGGTTTGGGCCGTCGCCGACGATACCGCAAACGTGACGGCCAGGGCGGTCGAGGCGGCGGCGAAGGGGATTCTCATGACGATCTAGTCCTCCGGTGTCTGCGCGTGGAAAGGGAAAGAGTCGGACGGCGCAAGCCGACACGCAAACGACTCAGTTGCGGTAGGTCGTGGGAAAGGCCTAGGGTGAGCGGATGAAGGTGAGCGGATCGATGGCGGCGGCCTGGGTGGCAGTGGCGGTTGCCCTGACGACGGGCGCCCCGGTGATGCCCCGTGCCGAGCCTTCGGTGCTCGGGACGCCGTCCGTTCAGAGGTTTCCCGCGAACCCCGGTTATGGCGCCGGCTTCATCTTCACGCGCATTCGGTACGGTGGAAGCGGATTCGGTTTCCGTCGCGGCGGCAGTTCGTGGTCGCACGACTATCCTCGGGCCGACTCCAACCTCTCGCTGCTGCTCACCGAACTCACGACCATCGACGCAGAGACGGGCGGCACGAACGTGCTCGAGATCGGTGACCCTGAACTCTTCAAGTACCCGGTTGCGTATATCTCAGAACCGGGCTTCTGGGATATGACGGATCGACAAGCCGTCGTTCTGCGCCAGTACGTGTTGAAGGGAGGGTTCCTCATCTTAGACGACTTCGAGCGACGGCAGCTCGACAACGCGCTGCACCAGCTCGCTCGCGCGCTGCCCGAGTACGAGCCGATTCACATCGACATTGATCACCCGATCTTCCACTCGTTCTTCTCGATGGAAGACATCTACTTCCCACATCCGCTGGTGAACGTGATCCCCGTCTACTACGCGCTGTTCGAAGACAACGACCCGCGGAAGCGCATGCTGGCGATCATCAACCACAACAATGACATCGCGGAGTACTGGGAGTGGTCAGCCGAGAGTTGGTTCCCGGTCGACATCACCAACGACGCATACAAGCTCGGGATCAACTACATCACCTACGCCATGACACACTGAGCGTCGCTACGGCACCCAGGTAGTGAGCTCGGCGGCGGCACAACGCGCTTTGGCTTCCGGCACCGTTGCGGGCTCCCCCACGTTGACGGTGGCGACGATGCGCTCACCCTTGGGGAGGCCCACCGCGGCATGCGACTGCGGGTCGTCCATGATCGCGCCAGATTTTATATGCGTGCCGAGCCCCATCGCATGGGCGACCAGCGAAAGGTTCTGGATCGCCATGTAGGTTGCCGCGAAGTCCTCTTCGCAGATCTCCGGGTTCTCGTCAAGCACGACGCTTACGGCGAGCATGCACGGAAGCTCCCGATGCGTGCGTTCGACCTTCGCGATGACCGCCTGCGCTGCGGCCGGCTCGTCAACCCGCTTCGCTTTGCGGGCACCGAGCGCGGCACCATACGCGGCGCGTGCTTCGGGGCCGAGCACATAGAACCGCCAAGGCTCGGTCATGCGGTGGTTCGGCGCTTGGCAAGCTGCGTCGAGCAACCGTTCGATCTCTTCGCGAGAGATCTCCCGGTCGGTGAACTCTTTGATAGAACGTCGGGTCGAGATGGCCTCGATAACTGTCATTGGGCGCGGCGGTCGGGGAGGATCGGAGGTGCTAACCGGGAAATCTGCAAGAATCGTGAACGCGGCGCACGTGGGCACGCGGCAACCGAGGGACCAGCCCCCAGCCCTAGCCAAGCCCGCCTTATGCTCCGTACCGTGCCCGGACCGTTACAGACCGGAGATGCCGTGTCCTTTCGCCGTGAGTTGGGCCGATTCGATACCGCGATGGTGGTCGTCGGCGGCATCATCGGTGCCGGCATCTTCATCAACCCGTACATCGTCGCCCAACACCTCGACTCGCCTGCCCTGGTATTGAGCGCATGGCTGGCCGGCGGTGTCGTCGCGCTCGCCGGCGCGCTGACCTTCGCCGAACTCGGCACGCTCTTCCCGAGGGCAGGCGGGCACTACGCCTACCTGCGCGAGGCGTACCACCCGATGGCCGGGTTCCTGTACGGCTGGGGCCTGCTCTTCATGATCGAGGGCGGGGCGATCGCGGCCGTCGCGATCACCTTCGCGGAATACACGCTCCGACTGGTGGAGAGGCCCGACGCGAGCGGCCCGACACTAGCCGTGATCGGCATCATCGTGGTGGCAGCCGTGAATTATGTAGGTGTGAAACCCGGCAGCCGTGTGCTCAACACGTTCGTGGTCCTCAAGCTGATTCCGCTGGCGCTGCTGATCGGTGCGGGCCTTCTACTGCCTGGCATCGAGGTGGGGGCCGAACGTGTGCTCTCGGCTCCCGCCGTCGCTGCCGATCTCGGCACCGCCGCACAACCAGGCGGGGGTCTGCTGCTTTTTGCGTTCGGGGCCGCGCTCATCCCGGTCATGTTCTCCTACGGCGGCTGGCAAAACGCCAACTACGTCGTCGAAGAGATGAGGGATCCTGTGCGGGATCTGCCCACGAGTCTGCTCGCCGGGACCGCCCTCGTGCTCGTCGTCTATGGTCTCGTGAACTTCGTATACCTGAAGACACTGGGGCACTCCGGGCTCGCCAACACGCTCACGCCCGCCTCCGATGCCGCGAGCTATCTCTTTGGGGGGACCGGCGATTTCCTGATCACGCTCGGCATTTCGGTTTCCACGTTCGGCTTCCTCAACCTCACGATGCTCGCGCCTACCCGGGTGTACTACGCGATGGCGAGAGACGGCCTATTTCCCGAACAGGTGGCGCGGCTGCACCCGAAGTATGCCACACCATCGCTCGCGATCGTGATGCAAACCGTCTGGGCGATCGTGCTAGTACTGACCGGCTCGTACACCCAGCTCGTGGACTTCGTCGTTTCCGCGGACTGGTTCTTCTTCGGTCTCGCGGGCGCAAGCCTTTTTGTGTTCCGATGGAAGATCCCGCTCGAAGAGCGTGCTGAAGGCGTCTTCGCCACCCCGGGGTATCCGATCGTGCCCGCTCTCTTCGTGGCGGTGTCGCTGTTGATCCTGGGGAGCGTGATCTGGAGCAATCCAGTGCGTTCGGGAGCCGGCTTCGCGCTGCTCGCGCTGGGCATCCCCGGGTACGTGTTCTGGAATCGGCGTTGGAAGGATGCGTCGGTGGCCGCAGCCGAGGCCGACTCCCCTGGTACCGGAAATGTCGATGGCTAACGCACACTTTCCCAGCACATGGGCGCCGTATATGACGTGGGCGAAGCACCACCCGAAGACTCGGTACGACCTCACGGATTCAAATCTCCTACCTTGCACGATCGACGAGTTGCCGGGTGCGAGAGAGGCGGTGCGCCTGTACGATCGCAACGATGACGGGTGGCCTCCGCTCGTGGACGCAATCGCCCAGCGGTACGGAATCGACGCGACGCGGGTCGCGACCGCGCCGGGTGCGTCCGGAGCGAACTTCATGGCGCTCGCTGCGCTGGTGCGACCCGGCGACACCGTGCTCGTCGAGTGGCCGGGGTACGACCCCCTAGGCGGCGCCGCTCGCTTCCTCGGAGCGCGGGTCAACACGTTCGAGCGCGCATGGCACGACCGCTTCGCGCTGATCCCCGAGCGGGTGAAAGCCGCACTCACACCCGAGACCCGGGCTGTGGTCATCACCAACCTGCACAACCCGTCGGGGGTCTATGCAGCGCCTCATGCTCTCGAGGCGGTGGGCGACCTCGCACGGGCCGTCGGCGCCAAGGTGATCGTCGATGAGGTCTACTTGGATGCCTTGAGCGGAGTGGACCAGAGCCCGGCGGCTACACGAGACGACGTGTTCGTCTCCACGAACAGTCTGACCAAGTCGTACGGCCTGTCCGGGCTTCGCGTAGGCTGGATGATCGCAGACCCTGGAACCGTGGAGCGGGCGCTGCGCGTGCGCGACGTCGTGGACGCGGTCGGCTCGATCCCGTCAGAGATGCTCGGCGTGCTCGCGTTTCAGCAGCTGGACGCTCTGCTCGAGCGCGCCCGTGGCGTGCTCGAGCCCGGCCAAGCCATCGTGCGCGACTTCATCGCGTCGAGGGCAGAGCTGGAATGGGTTCAACCGATCGGAGGCGCGATCGCCTTCCCCCGCCTAGTCGGGGTCGATGACGCCGAGCCGTTCGTCGAGATGGCAGCGAGCAAGTTCGACGTCGGAGTCACTCCTGGACTCTTCTTCGGCGCCCCCGAGCACTTCCGCATCGCGGTCGCAGGCGAGCGCAGCGTGCTCGAGGGCGGACTGGAAGCTCTGGAAGGAGCTCTAGACCGGGGTCCACCCTGATGTCCCCATCACTGGAGAACATGAGCCTCGGAGGTCGCTTGTTCGTGGGTGGCGCTTCTTCCGCGGCGGGACTCCTGATAACTGCCGTGGCGGCCGGGGTCATCCCCACAGAACCAGCTTCGGTCCACGCACCGCCCTGGGTCGTAGCTACGGCCGGGGAGATTTTTCTGGTAGTGGGTGTGTGGGTCCTTGCACAGGGCACTGCGCTCGCTCGGCCGCTGCACTACGCCGTGGGTCCGCTCGTATTGATCGGTCTCCTGTCACTCCTACATTGAGTGGCCTTCGGGCCCGGCGTACGACAGTGCAGCGGCGGCATCTCCATTCCATTCCCATCCACGCGTGGACCGGTGGGCGATATGGAATGTCGATTCGTGTTCGGTTATGGGGCGCTTCTCTTCGACGGTGTGCTCGCTTCCATGGGCCTCGCCGCGTTCGCTGACCGGAGCCTCGAGGGGGCGCAACACCGGTTCGTGCAGCGGCTCAGCAATGCGCTCCTCCTGATCGCATTGGGGCCTTTCCTCATTGTGCTCGCGGTGGGGGTACTGCTCAAGGCGGTATGGGTAAGGCTCAAGGACAGTGTCAGCCGGTAGCTTCACCAGGTCTCCACGCGCCCCTGTGCCGTGAAGAAAAGGACGCGCTCCTTCACGGGGTCACCCGTGAGCCGGGTCCACGCCTCCGCGTACAAGTCGACCTGCCGCCGATAGGCGTCCAGCCGTGTTCCGAAGTCCGGGTCGGTCCCCAGGTCGGTCTTGTAGTCGGCGATCACCCAACCGTCCGCCTCCAAGAACGCCAGGTCGATCACGCCTTCGAGGACCTGGTGGGCCTTGGAAGGCTCTTCGGGCACAGGCTCGCTCTGGCTTTCATGGACCGTGTCCAGGGAGAAGAGGTCGAGCTGCTTGAGTGTCTTCCCATCGGGATCGCGCGCCTCGCGCCGCGGGCCCGCGGCCGGCGCGGTGGCGGCGCCCAGGCCGGTGGGCCGCGACACGGCAAAGGGCACTTCGGCGAGCACACGTTCGGCCCGGTGCGCTCTCTGCCACAGATCCGACGAACGCACGGATTCCACGACGCCGAGCAGTTCGTGCAATTCGGTCGGCTCGCCGTGGTCATCCAGCGGCCTCTGATACTCGACGAGCAGGTCACGGCACGCGGCGCGCAGTGCTTCCGGCGTGGTCCCTTCCCCGGCTGCGGCGAGCGCCCCGTGAACCGCGCTTCCCCACGAGAAGCCGCGGAAGGCCTGCCTGTCGTCCCGGTGGTCGCCGTCCGCCGACCCGCCCGTCGGAGCCGGTTCGCCCCGCTTCGACAGCTCGGTCACCGAACGGTACTCGAACGAGGGTGTGCCGAGCGCCTCGAGCCGCTCCGCGGCCTCGCGTCGCATTTCCTCCACGACCTCAGGGGTCAGCTCCAACTGCTCGCGCGGCTCGGGCGGGCGCGCCTCCAGCTCGGCTTCCTGCGCGCGTTCGTCCAACCATGGGTCGAGAGCCCGCCAGGGCGACCGGTCCGGTTTATCCGGCCAACGCGCGACCACCAGCTCCTTCTTCGCACGGGTCACCGCGACATAGAGCAGCCGCACCTCCTCAGCCTTTTGGAAGCGGCTTTCCGTGGACTGGTGGTCCGCCCAACCCTCCGGTCGCGCCAGTACCTGGTGTCCGCGACGACCGTCCCGGAACTCCGTGACGCGCACATATCCGACCGCGGAGCCATCGGCCGTCCTGTGCATGTGAATCTCCGGGGCTCTAGTCCCTGAACCGGTCGGGTCCGCTAGGATCACGACCTCGGCCTCGAGGCCCTTCGCCTGGTGCAGGTTCATGAGACGCACGACACCCGGGCGGCCGGGCTCCAGCGGAGCCTCGGCTTCGGCGAGCTCGAGCGCCGCCTGGAGCGCCTCGAGCGCTCCCGGCAACGAAGCGTAACCCGCGAGAGCCGCACCGCGAACCGCGTCCAGCGCATATACGAGCGCGCCTGCTCGTAGCGTCCCCAGCTCACCGGCGGCGGCAAACGGCAGGAGGCCGAGCTCGCTCGTGAGTCTCGAGACGAAGATGTCGGCCGGTTGCACCGTCGAGGCTCGCCACCACTCGTTCAAGGTTCGCAACGCTTGCACCACGTCGGGGTGCCCGCGTTCCCGCGGCCTGATGACGTCGAAGGCACCTTCGTCGAGACGGTGCTGAACCAGTCGCTCGTAGTCGATGCCGAAGAAGAGCCCAACCAAGACGGCGACGACCTTCACCGGATTGCTCGGGTCGATCATGCACGCCAGGACCGCTTGCAGCTCACGTAGCTCGCTCTCGACGCCAACACCCGCACCGGTCACCTGGACCGGCAGGCTGAAGGCCTCCAAAGCTCGTGCGTAGCTGTCGAGGTGGGACCGCGTCCTCGTGAGGATCATGAAGTCTCCGCTCGAGCGTTCTCCGGAGGCGACCCGGGTCGCGATCCAGCTCGCGATACGTGCGGCATCGTCGTTTGCCGCCGCGTCACCTCGGGCACCGACGGGGGCCACAGCGTACCAGAAGACGCCCTCGCGCGAGGTTGGCTCTCCCGGCCGCGTGTTCAGCGGCTCGAAGCTCGCCTGCTCCGGAGTCGCGGACGCGGGGAAGAAGCCCTCGGCATCGAACAGCTCATTGACCAGATCCCCGATCGGTGGGCGCGAGCGGAAGTTGGTCGTGAGTTCGAGCACGGCTCCGAAGTCGCTGAAACGGTCCTTCACGAATCCGTAGAGCTGGATGTCCGCGCGCCGGAACCGATAAATACTCTGCTTCGGGTCCCCAACCACGAAGAGCGCTCCGTCCCTGGGAACCGCGGAGCGCCAGTCCGCACGCTCAGCCGGACCGCCTCCCTCGTGCGCTGCTTCGTCGTCATCGACGTCGGGATCCGAAGAAAGCAGCAGCATGATCTCCGCCTGCAGCGGATCGGTGTCCTGAAACTCGTCCACCAGAAGGCGTCGGTACCGCCGCCCCAGCTGCCGGCGAACGTGTGGGTTCGACCTGAGCAACTCGGCGGTCAGCAGCAGCAGATCCTGGAAATCGAGCCGAGCCGTCCGTTTCCGGTGCTCGGCGAACTCCTGCGCGGCGTGTCCTGCCAGGCGAACCGCGAGTGCGTAACGATGCGCGTACCATCGGTTCACCAGACCACGCGGGGCCGTGTCGCCGACGCCGAACTCGTCGACCCGATCGCGCAGCGCCTTCGCCATCGATCCGTCCCTCCACCGGTTCTGCGTGATCGAATGGCCCCCTGGGCCCGGCTTGCACAGACGTGACAGCGCGTCGAAGAGGTCGGCCGGCTCTTTCCACCCTGTGACGTCGCGGGTGAAGTGGAGCGTCCTCAGTTTCTTCTGGAGTGGATCCCAGCCGCGATTCGGTTCATGATCCGGCATGAGTTCCCACGCGCGATCAACGAGGTCGTCCAGTACCGCTCGGACCTCGCTGAGCTCCTCGCCCGAAGGAGGTTGGGTCTTGTCCGTCGGAAAGTGCACGTCCGGATTCTCGACCAGATGGCCGAACAGACCTCGCAGCCGCGACGCGCGCAGCCCCGCGTCCGAGAGCTCTTCCAGAATCGGGTCCGCGTCGCGGGTCACGCGTTCGAGATACGCCTCCCAAAAGTGATGTCGTAGCCGCAAGCGTTCCTCAACCGCGAGTTCTTCGAATGCCGGATCGAGCCCGACCTCCAAGGGCCGTTCACGTAACAGCCGGGAGCAAAACGCGTGGATCGTCCCAACAAAAATCCGGTCGATGTCGTCCAGCGCAGTAGCGAGCCGCCCTCGCACGAGGTCGTCGCCCTCCGGCTCGCTCGGTTCTGCGACGCGTTCCTCGAGATGCATCTGGAAGCGCTCGCGTAGCGCGGCAGCAGCCTTGCGCGTGAAAGTCACGGCGGCAATCTCGTCCACGGTTGCCACGCCTGAAGCCACCAGGGCCACCATGCGCGCGACGAGCTCCGTGGTCTTCCCCGACCCGGCACCGGCTTCCACGAGCAAGTTCGTGTCGAGGTCGCCGCCAATGCGCGCACGGGCCTGCGCGTCCGGAAACGGGAGGGTGATCACCGCAGGATCAGTCATCGCGCCAATCTGGGTATGTTGAGGTCCTAGCGCATGATTCGGTGCGGTCGCCGCGATCTAGCTGTCGCACTAACGTCGGTCTTGCGTTGGACTCGCGCCACCACGGCGAGCACGGTAGCATGGGCGCGCCCAAATCCACGAAGCGTCCCAGGAGATCCGGCTGGACACTCTGACGCACGGCCTGGTGGGCGCCGCGATCGGGAAAGGCGGGGCGGAACGCGTGACCCCACTCGCGACGGCTACCCTCGTGCTCGCGGCGAACGCCCCCGACATCGACGTCTTCAGCTACGTACGCAGCGAGTACTTCGCGCTCTCGTTTCGCCGCGGCATCACCCACGGGTTGCCCGCACTCCTGGTCCTGCCCTTCGTGGTTGTCGGTCTAGTGCTCCTGTACGACCGGGCGGTGCGCCGACGACGGGACGGGGGGGCAGAGCCGGCCCAGGCCCTCCCCCTGCTCGCCCTGTCCATGGTGGGTGTGCTGACGCACCCCGCGCTCGACTGGATGAACACGTATGGCATGCGCTGGGGACTGCCCTTCGGCGAAGCTTGGACGTACGGGGATTCGCTCTTCATCATCGATCCCTGGATCTGGCTCGTACTGGGCGGGGCCGTTTTCCTCGCCTCTTCGCGGTCCGCTGCTGGCCTCGCCATGTGGGCTCTCCTTTTCACGCTCGCGTCGCTGGTGGTCCTGGCGTTTCCGCTCGGCATTCTCGCCAAGTCGATCTGGGCCGGCGGACTCGTCACGATCGCCACGCTGCGATTACGCCGCGGCACGTCGCCCGCACCACACCGCCTGCCCGCCACCTCGCTCGCGATCGTCATCGTCTACATCATGACCATGATAGGTGCCGACCTCGCGGCTCGGCACCAGGTTCGTGTAGCGGCCGAGTCGGCTGGCCTGGCGTTCCAGGACGTCATGGTGGCCCCCCTGCCCGCCAACCCCTTCAGCGCGGAGGTCGAAGTCATTACCGATTCGGGTTTCGTGCCCGGTGTGCACCGCTGGATGGAGAGCCCCCGCGTGGAGCTCTATCCCGAGGACATCGTGCCCCTGATCGAGGGCCCCGTTGGGGTGCCGGTCGCAGAATTGGAGCGTATCGCGGCGCTGGCACGGCTCGAGCCGGACGTCGCTCGTTATCTTGAATGGTCTCGATACCCCTACGTGCGGATCGAACCGGAAGGCACCAGCTGGTGGGTCCAATTCCGCGACGCGCGCTACGACGGGCGGCCAGGAACGGGGGGGCTGAGCGGGCTGAGAGTGCAGATCCGCGACTGAGCATGTCATGGAGAAGAAGCTGTTCACCGTCGACGAGCGGGTTCGATAGTCCGCGGTCGACAAGGCGGGCACCATCCTCATACGGTGCCTACGTGCGCTTCGTCGAACTCGCGGAAATGGAGCTCTTTCGGGCAGCCGGCGTGCCGTACGGGGAGGTCTTGGATCGCTTCGGAATCTGGTTGCCACGCGCGCACCTACAGTCCGACTTCCACTACCCCTCCCGGCTCGACGACGATCTCCGGGTGGCTGCATATTTCACCCGTTTCGGCACCAGCTCGTTGCAGATCAATTTCGACGTGATACACCTCGAGGCCGGCACGCTCGCCGTGACGGGGCATGAAGTGCTGGTATGTACCTCGCAGGATACGCTGCGGTCTCGGCCTCTGCCGAAGGAGTTCAGGGAAGTGCTCTCGCAGTACCTGATGTCGGTGGAGAGCGCGCGCTAAGCTGCATTCCCTGGAGTGAGTTGGGAGCCGATCGCACCGGTTCGGAAGTCGCTAGTCCTCGAAGGTGCGCACGCGCTTCAACTGAGCGAACGCCGGCCAGAGCCCGGAGTTGAGGTGCTGCTCGGACCAGTCGGCGAGCGGGGACGTCACCTTCCCGAAACCTGCCTGCCGCGCACGGCACACGTCAGCATAATCGCAGAAGCGGCAGTCGTCCGCTCTCTCGGTCGGCAAGAAGTTCCCTGACGCGACGGTGTCCAACATCAGGTCCAGCAGTGGGCCGACGCTTGCAAGCCGCAGGCGGTCGAATACGAACGCTCGGTTCTCGCCGCGCCGCGTCGGGTAGTGATACTCGCCGGAGACTACCGTACCGCCGAGCCGTTGTTCCGCAGCATGCGCATACAGTGCGTGCTGTAGACGACGACCGCCGTCGAAGGTCCCGCTGTCACCCTCCAGGCCCCTTGGCATGCCTGTCTTGTAGTCGACCACGTGCACGCCTTGAAGGTCCTCGTCCACGCGGTCGATCGCGCCACGCAGCCGAAGCTGTCCCTGCTCGAGGTCGAGAACGACCGGTTCGTCGTCGCCGATGCCGAAGGCGAGCTCGAGCGCCACCCATGGAGCCCCCCGCTGCCGGACCATGCGCACGAAGGAGCGCACGTCCTCCTCGAGAGCGACCAACTCCCTCCTGAGCGCACCCTCCCCGGGAACCGGCACCTCGGCCCGCAGCCGCTCGACGCTGATGCCAAGGGTCTTCACCGCGAGCGCTTCGAAGGCCGGCTCCTCCATCCTGAGCTCCCGCGCACGGGCCTCGCGCAGCGACGTCTCGAACACTTCGTGTAGAAGTCCCCCGCGGCGTAGAGGGGTGAGCCAGCGATCAGGATCCAGCTCGGGGTCGTCAGGCGGGTAGATACGCAGCACCGAACGGTGGAGGTACCGAAGCGGACAGGCGCCCAGGTCCTCGAGTCTGCTCGCCGACACGACGAGCGACGGATTCTTCCGGGGATCGAGCTTCTGTGGCCTAGCTTCGATCACGCCGTGCGCGGGGCCGGGTACGCCGTCGCTGCGTTCGAGCAGCAGCGACAGTCCCGCGTCGAGCCTGGGGAATGCCGCCCGCACGCGATCGACGCCGTGCCGCATCACCGCCCCCGAGCCGAGGCCCGCCATCCAGATGTCGTCGCCGTCCAGCGGGGGGCGGCTCGCGCGAGGCACGCTGCAAACGACGCGGCCAAGCGTGTCGTGCAGGTCTCGAAATGTCAGACGCGGATCCCGGCGCTGGAGGCGAAGCACCGCCAGCAATACCGGCGATGGTGCGATCGAACGCGCCTCTGTCGCATCCCACGCACGATAGCTGAGCGTGACGCGGGCGCCGTGCAGGCGGGCAAAGAACGCCGCGAACCGAAAGATCCGCTTGCGCAGCAGTTCAGACGACGTGGCCATACCCTCCCCGAGCACGCGCCGGTCGCTGTCAGCCAGCACGGGGTCCTGCGTGCTCGGACCCGGTATGTGCTCTGCGTCCGCTCCCACGACGAAGACCGCGGGACGCCCCGTGTATCCTCCGTGCTCCATGTCGGACAGATGCAGGTGCCCCCCCTCGGACGACCATGGCGCACCGGGATCGTCGACGCTCGCACCCGGTCCCGGCGCACGCACCCTGATGTCGAGATGTCGCCGGAGAACAGTCGCCGCCGCGCGGAAGTCCGTGCGGCGCCGGAGTGTGGCCTCCACCCGCTCGAGCACGTGGTTGATGCATTCGAGCGCGCTCAGATCCGCACCGTCGCCTCGGGGAACGCGACGGAGGAAGGCCCGTAGCCCCCGTGCTAGCTCGGCTGGGGAGACCGGCGCGCCGCCCTCTCCCATGCGGTCGGGAATCGCCGGCGTCGCCTTCAGGGTCGGAAACAGGATCGAGCGCAGCGCCCTCAACTCCCCTTCCGCCTGCGCAAGCCGTCGCTCGAAGGCCTCGGCATGCTCCCACTTTCTTGGCTCGAGCTCCTCGAGTCCAGCCAGGGCCGCGCGCACCTGACTGCGATATCGCTTGCGACCCCAACCGATGCGGAGGCTGCGGAACCGACGAGCCAACTCGGCCGGTGCGTGGTAGAGGCGCGTGCGACCGGGCCGCAGGTCACCGGCCTCGAGCAGCCTTCGCATCGGGCTGGCCTGAAAGCCTCCCTCGATCCAATCGAGGTAGGCGCGTACCACTCGGCCCGGACGCGTGCGCTCGACGGGAAGGCCTACTGCGTACGTGACCGGAATGCCGAGCTGCGCAGAGAGCGCATGGAGCGCCGACCCGTAGGCGGCGGGATCCGGTGTGACGATCTCGACCTGGTCCCACGCAAGACCGCGCTCGGCCACCCGCCGAATGACCTCGCGCAGCTCGTCGGTGATGGAGGCCGCGTGGAAGAGTTCGAGCTCGGAGGACGGCTGGTAGCCGTCCATCTGCTCCGGGGCGCATAGATAGGAGTATGCGGATCCGTCGGAGTGACGGTTCCAGAGCACGGAGTCCGGCACGTCTATCCCCACGACTGGGTCCGTCTCGAGCACCTTGGCACCCCGGGCTTGAAGCGCGGTGAGCAGCTGCCCGCTCAATCCCCGGGTGCTGACCCCAGGCACGATTACGACGACCTCGGCACCCAGAGTGTCTGGCATGCGATGACCGTCGTTCTCCAACGATGCGAGTGCAAGCCGGAGTACGGAGGCGGTGTCAGCCAGACGTCGTTGGCCCAAGAGCCGCTCGTAGCGCTGTAACACGCGTACCAAGAAGAGCCGCTTCGACCAGTCTGCAAGCCGTGCGCGTTCGAGCTCCTCAGGACTGATCCCAGAGAGACGCAACGCCGTGACCGCCCCGTGCACGCGCTCACGGAAGCCGACGCCTTCAGCAAGCTCCCCGAGGCCCCGTCGCTCGACGACCATAGCGGCGTCGAGAGATTCATCGAGAAGTGCTCTTTCGTCGAACGCGTCCAGTACACGCTGCGACGCCCGCTCCATCGCGCCGCGCGCGAGTCGAAGCGCCAACGGCGCTTGGGTCACGACCTCGAAGCCGATCCACCCGAGCCCCTCGAGAGAGAGCCGTCTCAGCAGTTCGCGCCCCCCGCCGAACGTCGGTGAGACGACTAGTTTTCGGCCGACGGGGTGCTGTCGCGCGATGCGGGCGAGCACGTCTACGAGGTGAGGGACCGAGGAGGCCCGGCCTAGCTTCAAGGCGAAGCCACCGTGAGCTGCGCGCCGTACACAGTCAAGGTCGCAACCAGGATCAGGACTGAAGCAACGACATGCACCCACCTACGGGGGATCCAAGCGAGGAGAAGGAAGATCACGCCTGCCATAAAGGCAATAGGGTTCACATAATGGAGTAGCGGGTTGTCGAAGAGGAAGATGTTGCTCCACGTCATGGCGAGCATCAGCATCGCGGCGACCGGGAAGAACCGACCTCGAATCTCGTCGTAGTAGTCAGTGAGGTTGGTGTGCACGTCCTCGAGCGGGAATACCAGCTCAGCAAGCGCGAACAACAGGATCGGGACGAGGAGAAAGCTCAGAAGGTCCCAGAACGTCCACACCTGCCGGCCCGCAATCGCCCAGCGCCCCGACCACACGCCCACATGCATGACGAACACCCAAACGACCCACATCGTGTGAACGAGGTCGGGCACTGTCGCGGTATCCGGCCGGAGGGACCGGACCACGCCACGAAGAAGCGTGGTGATGCCGAGCCCCATGATGATCGACACCAGGACCATAATGAACTCAAACGGATCCATGTGCCTAGATGCCGCTGATATAAGCGAATACGAGAAGGCCGACGATCGTCGCTGCGAGCGCGGCCTTGAGCAGGAACCCGCGGAGTGCGACGGAGTTCGGCCTGACCGCGCTGACCGCACTCGCCTCGAGGTTTCCGCTACCGCTTCGGCCGGAAAGACCTCCCGTGTAGTCGAGCAAGACGCGGAGCTGCCGCTCTAGCTTCGCAGGGTCCTCAGGCTTCGTAATGAAGTGGTTGCTCCCTAGGCCGTAGCTCCGAGCCAGGTCATGGTCGCTGTCGGAGGCCGTCAGCACGGCGACAGGAATGCGGCAGAGCGCGTCGTGCTCCTTGATCGCCTCGAGTACCTCGTGGCCGGTCTTGCCCGGCATCTGGAGGTCGAGCTGGATGAGGTCGGGAAGGACCTGCTCGATCAGGCCGAGGACCGCATCGCCATTCCGAGCCCGGTGGACCTGGACCGGAATGCTACTGGCCCGCTCGAGCGCCGCCTCAATCAGGAGTGCGTCCTCGTCGGTGTCCTCGGCGACCACGACCCTCCAATGCTTACGTCGGCGTCGCTTCTTCATCCTCGGACTCACTCCTCATTCTGCAGGTCCCGCCCGACGACGGCGGTGAACGCGACCATTCGCGATCCTGTCGAGTGACCAGCATGAAGACGCGGAGTGTGAGCTGCAAGGCTATTGCACGGAACAAGGTTATCGCGCGGAAGCAAGGTGTTCCTGCCGCCGTCAGTCTCCTAGCACGTATGCGAAGATCAGAGGCGCCACGATCGAGGCGTCCGAGTTGATCTCGAAGCGGGGCGTCGAGGGTTCGAGCTTGCCCCATGTGATCTTTTCGTTAGCGGGAGCTCCGGAGTAGCCGCCATAGGATGGTTGGGCGTCCGTGATCTGGCAGAAGTACCCCCACAGCGGGACGTCTGCCTTCAGGTCTTGGATGAGGCTCGGCACAGCGCAGATCGCGAAGTCCCCCGCGATACCACCCCCGATCTGGAAAAAACCCACCGACGGCTCCGCACCGGCTCCGTGGTTGGCCCGATACCACTCTATGAGCGCCTGGAACTGCTCCGTGCCGGTCTTCACGCATAGGTGATCTGGCAGCAAGCCCAGGATCACATTGGCGGCAAACATGTTCCCCGTGGTGGAGTCTTCCCACCCGGGTGCGAACACGGGAATCGCCATCTCCTCGGCCGCGAGCATCCAGGAGTGCGCGGGATCACTCTGGTAATGGTCCGACAGCGTCGGATCCTCAAGTACTTGCATGAGGAACTCGCCTGGGGTCATCCGGTCCCCGTTCTCGGCCGCGGCCTGCCACGCCGCGAGCAACCGGGCCTCTATGTGCCGCATGACCGTCTCTGGAATGCACGTGTCGGTGACGCGGTTCATCCCCCGCTCATGGAGCGCCCGCTCATCCCTGTCGGAGAGATCTCGCCACGAGGACACGATCTCGTAGTCGCGGTTCGCGACCAGGTTGAAAACGTCCTCCTCCAGGTTGGCACCGGTGCAGGAAATCGCGTGCACTTTGCCCTCGCGAATCATGCGCGCAAGGATGACCCCCAACTCGCCAGTCGAGGCGGCTCCGGCCATCGCGAGCAGCATCTTGCCGCCTGCGTCTATGTGCGCCTCATAGGCCCTCGCGGCCTCAACGACTTCTCGCGCGTTGAAGTGGCGATAGTGCTTCTCGAGGAAATCCTGGACTGCGCCCAATCAACGACTCCCAAAGTGGTCTGGGAAGCGCCTGGAGGAGCCAGAGAACTTTTTTCCGGCGCTGTCGATCCATTGCTACGATAACTTTCAAGGAACCTTCCTGACATCATCGCCTGCTGACATCGTCCCGCTGTGATCGTCTCCACCGTCCTGTTTGCCCCGCTCGCTGCCGCCTTCGCGGCCCTCGCCGACGCTGCGAGCTCCATCGCTGTGGGCTCGCGGCACCCGCTTGACCCCCGCTTCCTTGCGCCGCTCAGCTGCCGTGGGGATCTTGCTTCCGCCTTACCGAGCCTCTCACTGGATCACGATGTTCAACGATCACACCGAAACGCCACCTTCAAGGCTGGGAGCGTATCGGACTCGCGTAGGGCCGGCCTACGGAAATCACCAAGCGCGGCTCCGCTCGCACCTCGCGGCAACGCTCCTAGTCGCGGCTGGCTGGGCGCTCATGCCCGCTAGCGGTCTGGCCCAGATCAAAGCGCCACCCACCGACCCGGCGGCTCCTGCCCCGGCTCTGGGCGCCGAGCCGACATTGACGCGCGACAGCGAGGGGAGGGTGACCGTGCGGGCGTTTCGCTTGGACGCGCCCCTGCGTACCGACGGCCAGCTGGACGAGCCCATCTACGGCGTGGTGCCTCCGGCCGCCGACTTCATCCAGCAGGAGCCGCTCGAGGGCGAGGCGGCCACCGAGAAGACCGAGGGGTGGATCTTCTTCGACGACCGGAACATCTACGTCTCCGTCCGCGCCTGGGACAGTCACCCCGAACGGATGGTGGCCAATGAGATGCGGCGCGATGGGCGCCAGATCAACCAAGGTGAAAACGTCTCCGTAGTTTTCGACACGTTCCACGACGGACGGAACGCGTTCTACTTTCAGACCAATCCACTCGGGGTGTTGCGCGACCAGGAGGTCACGGAGGAAAGGCCGAATCCGGACTGGAACACGGTATGGGAGGTGAAGACGGGACGATTCGACCAGGGGTGGACCTTCGAGATGGTCATCCCCTTCAGATCCTTGCGCTACGCCGGATCAGGACCGCAGGTCTGGGGCTTCACAATGCGCCGATTCGTGGCTTGGAAGAACGAGCGGTCATTCCTGACGCCGATACCGCAGTCCTCGGGTAACCGTGGAATCTACAGGATCTCGTTGCATGCCACCCTCGTGGGCCTCGAGACGCCCGACAGGCCGATAGATCTCGAGATCAAGCCGTACGCCATCTCAGCAATGACTTCGGACCTGGATATAGCAGATCCCATCTCGAACCACACGACCGGCGACATCGGCGGTGACCTCAGGTACGGGCTGACACAGACCCTCACTGCGAACCTCACGGTCAACACGGACTTCGCCCAAGTCGAAGCCGACGAGGAGCAGATAAACCTGACTCGGTTCAGCCAATCATTTCCGGAGAAGCGGGAGTTCTTCCTGGAAGGTCGCGGCACCTACGACTTCGGTAGAGGCAGCGGTGGTGGCAGAGGTGGTGGCCGTGGCGCTGGCGGTGGCGGCGGCGGCAACCCCGACGTTCCGGTGCTGTTCTTCAGTCGGCGGATCGGCCTGAGTGAGGGGGAGGCCATACCGGTGCGGGTCGGAGCCCGGGTGACCGGAAAGACAGGCCCCGTCACGGTGGGCGCCCTCAATGTTCAGACTGGAGATGCTCCGAACGGAGGAGCTCTACCAACGAATTTCTCGGTGGTACGAGTCAAGCATGAGATCATGAGCCGCAGCAGTATCGGGTTCCTCGCCACGCACCGTACGCGCATGCTAAACCAGGACGGCTCGAACACGGTGTTGGGACTGGACGCCCAATTTCAATTTCTGACGGACTGGGAAATCAACAGCTATTACGCCAGGAGCGACACACCGGAGGGCGTGGGTGCCGACGCGAGCTACCGCGCGCAGGTTGCCTATACCGGTGACCGCTACGGCCTCCAGCTCGGACACCTGACGGTTGGCGACGCATTCAACCCCGAGATCGGCTTCATGCGCCGCGAGGATTTCCGGCTGAACTCGGCTCAGGTGCGCTTCAGCCCGCGGCTTTTCTCGAGTCGCTCGATTCGGAGGCTGGTCTGGCAGACCAGCTTCAATCACATCACTGATGCCAGCGGCGACGTCCTCGAAAGTCGCCAGGCGCAGGTCACGTTCCGGGCAGAGCTGGAGAACACCGATACGTGGGACATCCAGTACACTCGCCGGTTCGAGTTTCTCGACAGTGATTTTGAAATCGCCCAAGACGTGGTGATTCCGGTGGGCGAATACAACTTTGAAGCAGTGCGTACCACGTATTCGCTCAGCCAGCAGCATCGCCTTAGCGGGAGGCTCAGTGCCGAGTACGGCAGCTTCTTCGACGGCGACCGGACCGCGATCGGCTATAGCGGCCGGATCGAGATGTCCCCGCGATTCTCACTCGAACCCAGCCTGTCGCAGAACTGGGTGGACCTCGTTGACGGAGACTTCACCACGCAGCTCGTCACGGTGCGCGCCATTCTCACCCCCTCGGCCCGCAGCGCTCTGAGCAGCCTGATGCAGTACAACTCCAGGAACAACGCATGGAGTTCCAACGTGCGCTTCCGGTGGGAGTACTCTCCCGGTAGCGAGCTGTTCGTGGTTTACAGCGACAGCCGGGACACATCGTTGCAGGGATTCCCCGAACTGAAAGACCGTACGTTGGCTGTCAAGATCACGCGTCTTCTTCGTTTCTGAAGCACTTCGTCATCCAACTCCGCTAAGGCCCTACGCCAAGAGCTCTAGCAGTGCAGACGACACCGCGTCCGGCGTCTGCGCCGGCAGATCGTGCCCCGCACCGTCGATGATGCGGCGCGCTACCAGAGAGGTGAACCTCGCGCGATCCGCCGAGGGGTCCGGCACTGTTCGGCCGATCCCTCTGGCCGCCCCACGCAGTACGATCGCAGGGACTTGAATGCGTGGCTGCTCTGCGAGCAGTTTCTCCACCCCGATGAAGCGCTCCTCACCCGGAGCGTTCCTGTGACGGTGTCGGTATGAGTGGATCACCACGTCGACGAACTCTGGGCTGTCGAACGACACTGCCGAGCGCTCGAATATTTCGTCGCTGAACTGCCAACCGGGCGACCACGTTTCCCACAAGTACCTGCAGATCCCGCGTCGATTCGCCTCGAGCCCCGCCCGCCCGCGGTCGGTGTTGAAGTACCACTGATACCAGAGGCGTGCCTCGTTTTCGGCCGAGGCAGGGCGCGACGCAGTCACGGTGTTCTGCACTGAATACCCGCCGACGGCAACCTGGGCGCGCACCCGTTCTGGTTGAAGGATCGATGTGATGCACGCGGCGCGGTTTCCCCAGTCGAAGCCGGCGGTTGCGAACTGGTCCAATCCCAGCGCGTCGGCAAGGTCGATCACATCCTGGCCGATAGCGGCTTGCTGTGCTACGCGCGGCGCGAAGGGATCGCGGAACCGCGTGGGCCCGTAGCCCCGCAGGTACGGAACGAGCACACGGTATCCGGCGTCCACCAGGGGCGGCACCACTCCATCCCAAGCTCGAACATCGTAAGGGAAGCCGTGAAGGAGGATGATTGGGAAGCCCGCGCTGTCGCCGCTGTCTTCGCATGCGATGTTGAGCACAGGGGTTTGGACCATCCGTACCTCCTGACGGTCACGGGTCAGGGCACGTGAGCGGACACCTGAGGGGACGCCGGCCAGCGCGCCCATACCGACCAAGCCCGTACTCTTGACGAATTCTCTGCGGCTCTGGACCATGACAGCTCCTCCGATATCGGGACGTCGTTGCGCGTGGGCGTATCGGCCTCGCTATCGATCTGATCCGGGGCCCGCCGCCGTGGAGAAGAATGCGTGGAAGCGGGCCGAGAAGCAAAGGAGCGCGGAGCAGGTCTCGCTTCCTGCGGCCGATCTGGTTCGGGCGTTGCTGTACTATCCCGGTGAACGACCGGGTGAGCCGAAGGCAGAGGGCACGCAGGCCCTGGTCACCTCCCCGCCGCCCCACCCAACCAGTAGCTCACCTTGATCACGAAAAAGTTGCTGCCGGTCGCCGTGAGCGAGCCGAACACGTCGCTCAGGCCTGCGCGGTCGCCGAGGGCTTCGCGCCCCGAGCGATCCTGCTGCCACACGAGGTAGAGCGTGCTTCCAGGGCGCCACTCCCAGCGGAGAACGGCCGTGCTCCGGAATGACCGCACATTAAAGTCCTGGTTGGAGATGCCGAAGGCGTTCTCACCGTCCAAGACCTCGTAGCTGCCGTCCTCCCCACGCTGGATCATGGTGCCGTCCGTCCCGTAGGTGCGCAGGAACCGGCTGCCCGCCGCCTCCAGCTCACCGATGCCGTAGAAGCGGCCGCTGGCGGCGAACGGCTGGGCGAAGAGGTCGAGGTTGACGTCCGGCTTCAGTGTGAAATTCAGCCGCGTCTCCATCGCGAGCGTCGTGCGGTCGGTGAACGCGAAGATGTAGCGGCCCCCATATGTCGTGGGTCCCCCCCCATCCCGTGTCATGACGTACTGCCGCGGATTGACCTCGTGCTCGAACGAAGGTGCGAGCGACACCTGCCAGCGTGGCTCGGGCACCAAGGAGACCCGCCCGCTGACGCTCTCTCTGCGTCCCCCCAGCTCGTCCCGTCCGTAGTCCACGCCGACGCTCCACCGCATCTCCGCCGATGCGCTATTCGCCACCTCGAGCGACGTATTCCAGCCTCGGCCCGTTCCCATGGACGGTCCGCCGCGGGTCAAGCGCTGGTTCTGAGCGCGCAAGTTCACCCTGGTGGACGCCCGGGTCGTCCAGAAATTGTTCCACGTCACATCCGTGCTGCCCGTCAAGGCCGTCTGCTGGTGCTTCCCGGCCAGGTTCCATTCCGTGCTCTGGTTGACCCTGAACTGGTAACTCCGGAAGTGACGTCCGGGGGTAGCTTCACGATACGTCAACCACGGCCGAATCGCGACGGCGTCTCCGGTCGTGAGGCGTCCGATATCGTTGAACTCCACATCCGGAGTTTCCAGATCGGCGAACATGGTCCAGAGCCAGTGTGTGCCGCTTATTTTTTCGACACGCGCGCTTACCTTGGCTCCCCCCATCGTGGTGCGCTCGGGGTCGACCTCGACGTGCGAGGCGTCGGGCCGCTGGAAGTACCGCTGGCTCGCGCGCTGGAGACGCAGGATGGCTCCCTCGTCCCCGTCGACGTGGGCCCAGCCTGCGATCAGCGAGACCTCGTACGTGGCGTTGCCCGGCCGCCAGAGCGTCTCACCGTTCACGGTCACCGCATTTCGGGGCATGAGGGCAGCCAAGGGATCACCGCGTTCCATCTCTCGGTGAACCCCGGTCACCATGAAGCCCGCGGTCGACCCCTGCGTCCCGAACTCCTGCTGGATCCGGGCCACACCCCAGGTGGTTCGGGGCGCGACACGAACTTTGTCGAACACCTGCCGCTCCGACTCGAAGGTCTTCGCGTGCTCCTCGCCGGTGACGGCTGCCAGGACCCCCACCGAGGTGCCCGAGGGCAGCCGCCCTGTGAGCTTCGCCGCTCCCAGGATCGTGGCGCTGCCCGGCAAATCGACGTAGTCGCCCGACGCGGATCCCAGTGGGCGAGCCCCGATGCGCCTCGAGTTCAAGAAGTTGGGGGCGAGTCTGGTGTCCAACAGCGCGCTACCTTCGGTGAAGAACGGGCGCCGCTCGGGAAAGAAAACCTCAAAGTCCGTTAGGTTTACTACGGCCGGGTCGGCCTCCACCTGGCCGAAGTCGGGTGTGACGGTCGCGTCCAGCGTCAGGTTGGACCCGATCCCCATCTTGAGATCGAGTCCGGCGCGGGCTTCCAAGTTCACCCCGTCGTCGAACGGGTCGGCGGGATCACGGTTACCGTTGATGCTGGAGCCGGTCGCGACAAAGGGGAGCAGCTCGAGGCGGCGAACGGGATCGACCGTGCGAACTCCGCGAAGCTCGCCGAAGCGCGAGGCCCAGGCGCGTTCGGTCCGGGGCACCGCCACCCAGTAGTCGGACTCGTTCTTCGACGGGATCCAACGGTGGAGGTTCAGCCCCCACGTCTGCTCGAGCGTTTCGTTGTAGCGCAACTGGGACAAGGGGATCCACATCTCCGCGGTCCAGCCCTCGTCATCGATGCTGACGCGCGCCTCCCAAACCGGATCGAAGCCCTGATCGATGTCCTCCTCGCTATCGGAGCGGTGGAAGTGGTCGAGGCGGACACCGGCGGCCGTGACACCGAACGTGTAGGCGGTGCGACGGTCGAGGAAGGTATCCAGAGACACGAGCACGTATTCCGCCAGCTGTCCTCCATCGCGCCGCCCTAGAGGTGCCTGGATCGAGGACCCGCCTCCGCTCGAGTACATGCGGGCGCCGACGTAGAGCGCTTTGTCGTCGTATACGAAACGTACCTCGGTCCGCTCGGTAGGAAGCGCGCCTTCGACCGGCTCTTTCTGGACGAAGTCGAAGACTGGCTGAGCCTCGGCCCAGACGTCTTCGTCGAGGCGCCCGTCCACGCGAATGCCGCCGGACGGCGTCGCGTAAGCCGTCGCCCGTTTGTAGCCGGTGAGGGAGAGCTCTGGCTCTTGAGCGGCCACTTCGAACGTGGCCATCAGAAGAACCACGATAGTCAGCAGAGATGGACGCAACGAGCCGAGTATCATGCAAGAGGGGTGTAAGACGCAGGTGGTACCGAGGCCGGGGCCTTCACCACGAAGGCGCTACGACGACTTCAAGCCTAGGTGATTTGTTGTCCGCCGGCCACTCCGGGGCGAGCCGAGCTAGCCCACCTCAACGTGTCAGTCCTAGCTTCTCGCTAATCGCCTGGAACCCCTGCTCCAGCGGCCGTCGTGACTCGGATTCGTGTGGAAAGCGGAGGCTCCCGGAGCCCGGATACGAGCGTATGTAAGGCTCAGCCCGGTGCAGCCGGACAGGTCTCGCTCGACCCACCACAGTCCCTACCGATGTGCTCCGGATATCCGTAGGCCGCGACCTCGACGCGCAGTCCGTCCGGATCCATGATGGTCCATGCCATCTTCGAATCGGGCTCGGGGTCCAGCCCGCGCCGCCCGAGCTCGGCCTCCACAGCGACAGGATCGTAGTCGTGGATCGCCAGTCCGAAGTGATGGCAGGACGGGCCCGCGTCCTCCGCGGCCTGCCGCAGGATGAGCGCGTTCTCACCGAACCGCAGGAACACCTGTGGATCCCGACCCTGGGCCGCCGGCTGGTCGTAGATCACGTGCATCCCGAGCATGTTCTCATAGAACTCCCGAGCCTTGGGAACGTCCGGTGTGTTCAGCACGATGTGGCTGAACGCGTACGCCCTGAAGCCCGTCCCGCTCGGCTTCGGGGCGCTCGCGAGGTTCCCGCGCCCGGACGCATACGCCGACCGGCATACCTCCGAGTCCGCCAGGTCACAAATGGCCGCACCTGGGAACATGGCCGTACTCTTCTCAACGATGATATCGAGCAAGTAGCCGCCGGGGTCTCGGAGGATCCAGCCATGTTCTCCATCCGGCACCACGTCTTCGAGCTGCCGGCGTATCATCTCGGCGTATATCGCATCTTTGTAGAGAAGGAAGTTCACAACTCCGATGCCCAAATGGGTCACGTTCGGTTGCTGACCTTCCGCTACTTTGCGGACGTACATGCCGTTAGGACGCTGGGGATCTCCGAACTCGAGTGCGCATCCCTGGCCATCGTCCCACGTCACCGTCATGCCGAAGAGATCCACGTAGAAATCGCGAATCTTGGCGTAGTCGGACGCAGCGTACGAGAGGTGGTTGATCGTGGTGGCAGGGAAGGTTCGCACGCCAATGAGCGGTCCGAGCGAACCCGATGGTGTGTCGGCCGGCAGGTCCTGACCGTTTGGACCCGCACCGTCGCACGCATTGACGGTGAACCCCGCAGTCGCAGTCAGCCCCAGCGCCTTGAGGAACCGGCGCCGATCGACCATTCCGCCTTCGACGTGCTTCAGCAGTGCCGCAACCCCGTGCTTCATAAGTTGGCCCTCCCTGACAGGGTGTTTCAGAAACGCATCTCGGCGCGCGCACCCTCCACGCACGCTTGCGAATGACGCCGATTCCTCGATGATCAGCGACATGGAGAAAGCCTTCAATGCCTCGGTCACGACACACGCACGATCCGCAGGCATGGCTAGCTTGGGGAGCAGCTCGGGATCCGTCAACGGTGCCGCAATAGTAAGTGGTCCCGATGCTGGGAGCACGTCAGCGGCTACTCTATCGTCCTGCTCCGCCAGAATGGACCAGAGGATCTTCTGGACCGCCGGCTGGGGACTGGTCAGACTCCCCTCGCTCCAGATCGTGCTCAGGTCAGCTAGCGGCTGGCAGGGGGACCGCACACCCGTGTGCAAGCGTGGTCGTCGAGTGTCTCCCGGACAGGCGATCCGCACCCGTCTCCCGCACGGGCCCCGGCTCTCCCAGGGACGCTAGCTGAGTCCCAGGGCCTCCCGGAGCTGGGCTGCGGTCATCCCCTTCACGTAGACTGGCGTGCCTCGGTCGAACTCCCTCGCCCGCGAGAGTGAGCCCACCACGACCGGGTCGAAGCCGGCGTCGACGACGAGGTCCGACACGATCTGGACCGCCTCCGCATCATCGGCCGCGATCGGGATTCCGATTTTCTCCCCCTCA
Source organism: Longimicrobiales bacterium (assembly GCA_965226625.1). GTDB lineage: Bacteria > Gemmatimonadota > Gemmatimonadetes > Longimicrobiales > Gaopeijiaceae > UBA1138. The sequence goes on along the minus strand of CBDDDK010000002.1, from coordinate 719,463 downwards.
CGGTGCGCTTCCCGATCGACCTCTCTGGAGCTGAGCGCGTTGAACGCTCGCACCAGGCGGACACCTGGTAAGTACTGGGCGGAAGCGACGCCGGTTCCCCTCTCGATAGCGTCGTCCGCCATGGGTCCGTCGCGGTCCGCACGGGGATTGCCGCAGTCGATGACGACCTTGCCGCGCATCAAGGACGCGTAGTCCTCACCCACTTGAGGGAGCGCGCCGTACGGCACCGCGATGAGCACGACTTCCCCGAAAGCGGCAGCCTCCTGTGGGAGGCCAGCACGTGCGCTGGGGCCGGCCCGCTCGACCAGATCGGTGAGCTCTTCGGGATGGCGAGAGGCGAAGAGGATCTCGTGTCCGGCCCGTGCCCATTGCAGGCCCACCGCCCCTCCCATCTCCCCGGACCCGATGATACCGATCCTCAGCGTGCCCCGTGGCTCGCCCACCGCCCCGAGCCATTGTGGCAGGAGCCCGTGCGCGAAGACCAATCCGGTCGCGGTCACCCCGGCCCTACGAACAAAGTCACGACGTGACTGCCGGCTCTCCTCCCTCATCTCTTGTCGCGCCATGTCTCACCCTCGTATTGTAGTGTTGTATAAGCAGGCGCCTTCCTCACCGCCCGCTCTCCCCGCGACGCCATCAGCGACCATCGTCAGCGTAGCGAGACGCTCGGCAGCACGCGCTGCTCCGCTTCATCCCCTACATCGATGTTCTAGAACCAATGTCTCTTGATCACGCGCCGACCTCCGTAGCGGCCAGCCTCAAGGTAGACATGGAGAAGGGGTCGTCGCCAGCGGGAATTCACCAGGGGTGCGAGTCTCACTATACTCGCTATAGTCGAAGGACTCGGAATCACCCAGGTCCGCCACGGGGTCCGCCACAAGCTTGCCCACAAAACGCGCCGCGCAGATGATGGAACGCTCAGGAAACTCCCTGCTCTCCACTCCAAGGGCGTTCCTCGTGTCTGTTGCGATCGCGACCGCCGTCGCCTCCCCGCTCGCAGCGCAGGAGAGCACGGCAGCGTCGGACGTCATCGCCGTCTTCGTCGACCAGCGCCCCGTGGTCGACGGCGTATTGGACGAGGCCGTGTGGGGTGATGCGCATCGTATCGAAGCGTTCACGCAGCAGGAGCCTGACGAGGGAGCTCTGGCTTCGGAGCGCACGGAAGTCCTTCTGCTCTACGATCGGAACACGCTGTACTTCGGCGTGCGGGCGTTCGATACCTCACCCGCCGGAATCGCCGCAACCGAAATGAGGCGCGACTCGGACCGCATCCTGAGCGAGGACAACTTCCAGATCATACTGGACACCTTCAGGGACGGCCGTTCCGGCTACATGTTCGTGACCAACCCGCTCGGCGCCCAGCTCGACCAGCAGGTCTTCAACGAGGGAGAGGGCGCCGTTCCGGGAATGAGCACGCCAAACATCAACCGTGACTGGGACGGCGTCTGGCACGTCGCGGCCCGGCAGACCCAGGACGGGTGGACTGCCGAGATCGCGATCCCCATGGTCACCCTCCGCTTCCCGGAGGCAGAGTCGCAGACCTGGGGCATGAACCTCATGCGCAACATCGGGCGCAAGAACGAGCAGGCGTTCTGGGCGCCCATCCCCAGGCCGTATGCGATCGCGAAGGTGAGTCTCGCGGGTACCCTGACCGGCATGAGTTCGCTCGGGCGTGGAAGAGATCTGCGCATCACACCGTTCGTTACCGGTGGGGCCAGCCGTGTCACGGACGCGGGGGTCGTGGACAACTCCCTCCAGCGTGATATGGGGATCGACGTCAAGTACGGACTGAGCGCCGGACTCAACCTCGACGTGACCGTCAACACCGACTTCGCACAAGCCGAAGTCGACGACGAGCAGGTCAACCTAACCCGCTTCCCGCTCTTCTTTCCCGAGAAGCGTGACTTTTTTCTCGAGAACGCAGGGCAGTTCAAGGTCGGTTCGGCGACCGTGTTCAATCGACTCGCCGAGCTGTTCTTCTCGCGTCGTATCGGGCTGTCGCCGTCGGGTGACCAAGTCCCGATTGTGGCGGGCGCACGGCTGACGGGTAAGGTCGGCAGGAACGACATCTCGGTGTTGAACGTGCAGACAGACAACGCCTTTGATAGATCGGGCGAGAACTTTCTGGTCACGCGCTACAGTCGGCACTTCCTGTCCCGCTCGAGGATCGGTGGTCTCTTCATCAACAAGAGGGAGACCGATGGCGACCACTTCAACCGCACGTTCGCCGTCGATATGGCGCTGGTTCCCAATGATGCGCTCACCGTAACAGGATTCATCGCGAAGACCGAGACACCCGGCATCACGGACGGTGAGACGGCCAGCTACCTGAACGCCACGTGGCTAGACCAGGCGTGGCGCATCTATGGCGAGTTCGCCGACTTCGGTGACAACTTCAATCCGGAGGTTGGCTTCCTGCCGCGGAGGGGCATCCGACTGAGTAAGCTGCACGTGGAGCGGAACCCGCGTCCGGACCACCTCGGCATCCGCGTTCTGCAGCCCATGGTGAACCTCATGTACATCACCGACCAGCAGAACCGCTTGGTGTCGCGTCGTTGGCACACCATGGTTGGCACTGCTTTCGACAACGGCGCATTCCTCAACGTGGTGTACAACTTCAACTACGAGCGACTCGACGAGCCCTTCGTGGTGCAGGACGGAGTCGCAGTCGCTCCGGGCGGATACAGCTTCGGCGATTTGCAACTGTGGTTCAATAGCAATCCGTCACGCAATCTCTATTACCGGCTGAACTACTCGCCGCAGACCTTCTATGACGGCACTCGCACGGACATGAGTGTCACCCTCGGGGCACGGATCTCGAAGAGGCTTTCCGCCGAAGGGTCGTATACGCGCAATGACATCCAGCTGGCCGCGGCCGCGTTCGATGTCGAGCTCGCGTCCTTGCGCATCGACTACGCGCTGTCCCCCGACATGACCCTGCGCACGATCACCCAGTACAACTCATCGACAGATCAGTGGAGCACGACCGCGCGCTTCCGCTACACCTACAGACCCGGCAGCGACATCTACCTCGTGTACGACGAGTTGCGGCGCGACCTCGATGACCCAACCGGGCTCGGCGTGCTCAACGAGTACCGGGACCGTCGGCTGATCGTGAAATTCACACACCTGCTGACTAGGTAGGGGATACGACAGCCCGATCTTCGGGGTAGTGAAACCCGAGCCCCTCTGGCCGATCGAGGGCGGCCCAGATCCAATCGGGCTTAGCGGGCAGGTCTGGCACGGATCCCGAACAGACCCAATATTGCGGGAAACATCCCTCCGAACTCTCAGGAGAAAGGACAGATGCGCACAGCACTCTGCCTAGTTCTTCTCGCAGGAGCGTACGCGATGGGCGGGCCGGTCGACGCTGGCGCTCAGGACAGCGGCTTGCTCGCTGTGGGTGAGATGGCCCCCGATTTTGCGCTTCCAGGCGCGACACGGTACGGCATACTCGACGAACCCGTTCACCTGAGCGAATACCGCGGCGAAACGGTCGTCCTCGCGTTCTTCTTCCGCGTACGAACGCGTGGCTGAACGATTCAAATGAAGGCGTACCGTGATCAGTACGCGAGTCTTTTCAATGCAGGACAAAACGTCGTGGTAATGGGCATCTCCAACGACTCCGCGGAGGAGTTGGGATCCTGGCTCCACGACGAGGACTTCCCTTTCCTCTTCGCGAGTGACGCCGGCAATAACGGGCAGACCTACGAAGCGTTCGGTGGGAGTCTACGGGACAACAACATGGTCGATAGTCGCTCCGTGATCGTGGTCGGGCCGGATGGCCGGATCGCGGGAGCCATCGATTCGTTCAATCAGAACGATCCGATGGCGTACGAGGAGCTGGCTGAGATCGTGGATCGGGTCACACCCGAGGCCGAGGGGATGTAACCACCGAGGCGACGCCCCACCCTGCCGCCGAAGAGACAACAGGCCCGGCGCGGATCGATTCCGCGCCGGGCCTGTTGCTTTTACTTCGTGGAGACCAACTGCGCCACGACTCCCTCGAGATCCTGCTCCGGCCCGACACCCGTGTACGCCACGTTGCCCTCACCGTCTAGGATCACAACGATAGATGTCGTCACCGCATTGTAGGCACGTACCGCAGCCCCGCGTGCGTCCCACAGGTATGGATACCCAGGATCGTGGTCCTCGAGATGCCGCTTCACACGCCGTACGCTCTGAGCCACGCCAACGGCGACCGCAACAACGTTGAGCCGGTCGCCGTACTCCACCTGGATCTGATCGAGCTGGGGCTGCAGCGCCTCACACTGTTCGCACCACGTCGCCCAAAATTCGATCAAAGCTGGTTTGCCGTGCTCCACGTAGTCGAGCAGCTCAATGGCCGCGCCGTCCAAGTCCTCCAGCGCGGCTGACGGCCCCGGCGTGCCGATCGCCAGCGACACCGAACCTTCCCCCGCTGCCTGCGCGCTCACGCCCACAGGGAAGGCGACGAGTAGGGCCAGAACCATCTTCTTTATCATGGAGTCCTCACAGGTTGTATCCCGCAGTCATCAAGTAGTACTCGACCAAGCCCATCCTGATCACCGCGCCGCTCCGTCTTCACCCACATCATACATGCACGCGAACGCGGCAGAAAGCGCCAGCTTTTCCGAGAGCAGACGGACGCCAACGCGGCCAAACCGATACCATGAAGCCATGGTGGTCTGCTCACGAGCCCCTTAAGATGGTCCAATCCGTAACTTGCTACAGGAGGTCCCCATGAAACGGCTGACGATGCTAGCTATTCTTCTGACGGTAGCCCTAACTCCGGTTGCCATCACCGCTCAGGGGGCCCCGGGCCCCATTGTTCCCGACCCCGAAACCCCGCGGGTTCTCCCCATCCACGACTCAGTCTGGCTCGAGGAGCTGACGTGGATTGAGATACGGGACTTGATGGCTGAGGGGAAGCGCACGGTGCTCATCCCCACCGGCGGCATAGAGCAAAACGGCCCGTATCTGGCGCTGAATAAGCACCAGATCGTGCTGCGGGCGACGATGGATGCCGTCGCCCGGAAGTTGGGCAATGCCCTTGTGACTCCTATAGTTCCCTTCGTGCCAGAAGGTGATCTCGAACCGCGAACGGGACACATGCGCTACCCGGGAACCATAAGCCTGAGGCCGGAAACTTTCCGCGCTATGCTGACCGACATCGCCCGCAGCATGAAAGCCCACGGCTTCGACCATGTCGTCCTGCTGGGAGACAGCGGGGGGAATCAGCGCGACATGGCTATCGTGGCCGATGCGCTTTCGAAGGAGTGGGCCGGATCCGAGACCGACATCATCTTCGTACCCGAATATTACGACAACGACCGGGTGGCCGCCTGGATTGCCGACCAGGGTATCCACGAGGTCCCGCAGGGAGTCCACGACGACGTGCACTATACCGCCACCATGATGTCCGTGGATCCTCAGTCCGTGAGGGCGGAGGCTCGCATACACGCCGGACTCTTCAGCATCAACGGGGTGGATTTGGGTCCAGTGTGGAAGACTCAGGAGTTGGGTCGGAGAATGGTTGAATTCCAGGCGGGTTACACGGTGGAGGCCATCCGGCAACGCTTGTCGAAGCACGCCGACCACAAATAGGACTCCCCGAGCGCCAGCTGGCGTACGGAGTCTCCGCAGCTGTCGCTAGTGATATTCCTGATCCAGGGCCGGCCGGTCCTCGCGGGCGCATGCGCCCCGGGGGTCGGGCGGTGCTTTGGTGAGGCAAGATGGTCTGAACCCCGACCACAGGACTGAAGGCGTGTCCCGCCGCGGACACGTTCCGAGAGCGGGGTCTACGGTGCGCCGACAGGGACGGCCTCAGTGGCCGGCACCCTTAATTTCCGCACGGAGGGAAAGCCAATGGCAGAGTCCGACGGGCTGGAATCTCGGCGGCCCCGCACGGTCGAGATTCGCACAGGACTGCGGGACGCTTATGCGGACGTCTACACCTTAGAAGCGTTGGCGGCCATCGAGGCCTTGGCTCCCCTCGACGACAATCGCAAGAAGGTCATGGCGTCGCGCATCGAGCGGCGATCGTCTCGGTATCGCGACAACCGGCGCATCACGTTCCTCGATCCCGAAGCCACGATCCCGGGCACTGACATCAGGGTACAGGATGCGCGCGATGGGAACTTCGTCGGCGGTGAGATTCCGCACGACCTCGAGTGCCAGTGGATCCAGGGCACCGGCCCAGCCGCCAAGCCGCACTCACCCATTGAGAGGTCCATCCGCAACGTGGCCTACGCTCTGCTGAGCGGCGCCGACGGCTGGATGTTCGACGGCGAGGACGCGCTCGGTCAGATCGACACGATGGCGCTGGACAACCAGCGCAACCTCAAGCTCGCCCTCGCACGTGACCAAGTGTTTCTCGACGCCGCCGAAGGCGTGGCTGGCGATATGAACAGGTGGGCGCAGAGCTTTTTCGGTCGCGACATCGTCACCGACTGGCGCGAGCAACTGGGCTTCACCACTGTCCTCTTTCGCCCTCGCGGGCTGCACCTCGACGACCGACATATCCGCAACCCGGACGGCTCGGGCTTCTCGGCGTCGCTCGTGGACGTGTGCCTTTTCGTCGTGAACAACCGCGAGGCGCTGCTCGACGCGGGACGGTCTTTGGTCTTGTACCTGCCGAAGATCCAGACCGGCGAAGAGGCGGCTCTGTGGAACACCGTCCTCACGACGCTCGAGACGCATCTGGGCCTCGACGTGGGCACCATCAAGGTGTATGTGCTCGTCGAACAGGTCGAGGCCGCGTTCCAGCTCATGGAGATCCGCGCGGCGCTGGGCAGGCACTTCGTGGGCTACAACACGGGTCGCTGGGACTACATCAACTCCGTGGCCGATGCGGTCGGCTGGGACTCCGGCTTCATCGATCCCAACATCGAGTCCGTCGGCATGACCTACGGCTACATGCGAGTCTACGAAGACCGGGTGCGGCGGGCGACGAACACGCCCGACCGCGCGGGTAACTTCGCGCTGTGGCAGGGCGGCATGGAGCCCAACATTCCGGTGGGCTCGGCGAAGGGCATCGAAGTCAGCATGAAGCGTGCGCTGGAGGGCGCCCAACGCGAGCAGCGCGAGGGCGCTAGCGGCAAGTGGGTAGCGCACTGGAAGATGGTGCACATCGTGCGCCCGGTATGGGAGAAGGTCGGGGTCGCTAACCAGGCGGGCCGGGCGTTCGCGCGGCTGACCTATACGCAGCAGGACGCTGCCGATCTCTTCTTGCTGGAGCCGGCGCCGCGCACCATTCGCGGGGCACGCAACCTCCTGAGCGTGGCACTCCAGTACGGGAACGCCTTCGGCCAGGGTATGCAGGCGGCGGCGCTGAAGCCGGCCGACTTCTTCGGCGATGACGACGTCCTGTACCTCATGGAGGACGCGGCCACCGGTGAGATCCGGCTGAGCATCCTGTGGGAATGGCTCCACAAGGGCGGGCAGCTCACCGAGGACGACTCAGAGACGGGCGTGAAGGCCGGCGACGTCTTCACCTTCGAGCTCTACGAGCGGCTGCACGTCGAAGAGATGGAGAAGCTGCACCGCGCGAGCAACCGCGACGTGCACGACAACTCCAAGACCACGACGCTGCCCGTCGCCGGCGAGATCGTCGAGGCCTACATCAAGGCCAAGGTGAAGACCCCCTGGTACATAGATCTCCTCAACGTCAACCTCGACAATTCCGACTTAGCGTCGGCAAAAGAGCGGATCGGGATGTACTTGGGGGCGTTCGCCGAGGACGGCACACGGATCACCAGGAATCTGGACTTCACCTAGGAGCCCGTGGTAGAAAAACAGTGGCCCGTGCCGGCCTCGACGGGCAGGTCGAGCATGAGTACCATCCAAGGAACTGGATTCCGAGAGGATCGAAGGAGAAGACCATGCTGCACTCCATCTTCGAGCGTCAGCTCGTGGCCACCATCGCATTGGCCCCTACCCTCTTGCTGAGTTTCGGCATGAATCAGGCGGAGGCACAGGAACACGAAGGCTTCCCGTACGAGACGCTGCGGTCCCCAGCCATGGGTCTCCGCGGGGTCGTCGCCACGAGTCAGCCGCTCGCGGCGAACGCCGGCCTCGACATCCTCAAGAAGGGCGGCAACGCGATCGACGCCGCCGTCGCAACCGCCGCCGTGCTGACCCTGGTCGAGCCCAACAGCACGAGCCTCGGCGGCGACGCGTTCATCATGGTTTACCTCGCCGCGGATAAGAAGCTGGTCGGCCTCAACGCGAGCGGACGAGCTCCGTACTCGATGACGCTCGACGCTCTGAACGGCAAGCTGGACAAGCACGGGATGGATCAGATCGGGGGCATCTACTCCGTGTCGGTTCCCGGGGCGGTCGACGGTTGGTTCGAGGTGCTCGACGAGTACGGCACGATGACGATGGCCGAGGTCCTCGAGCCCGCGATCTACTATGCCGAGCACGGCTTTCCCGTCTCGCCCATCATCGCCAACTCCTGGCGCGGGCTCGAGCGGAATCAGGAACCGTCGACGAGGGCCGCGTTGCTCATCAACGGCGACCGGGCGCCCAGAGCAGGCGAGGTGTTCCGCAACCCGGACTTGGCTCACACGTTCAGGATGCTGGCCGAGCGCGGCAGAGACGCTTTTTACAGGGGACCCATCGCCGAGGCGATCGTGGCGTATTCAGACGAGCACGACGGTTTCCTCACCATGAAGGACTTCGAGGATCACACCTCGACGTGGGTCGAGCCCATCTACGCCGACTACAACAACTACCGCCTCTACGAGCTGCCACCCAACGGTCAGGGCATCGCAGCGCTCGAGATGATCAAGATCCTGGGCAACGTCGATCTCGGCGCGATGGGCCACAACTCCGCGGAGTACCTGCACCACATCATCGAGGCGAAAAAGCTCGCGTACGCAGATATCCAAAAGTGGAACGGAGATCCGACCTTCAATCATCTTCCGACACGGGAGATCATTTCCACCGCGTACGGTCGGCGGCAGTTCGAGCGGATCGATGCGACGAGGGCGATGGAACGTCCGGAGTCGGGCATCTCCGGTAACGGAGACACCGTCCTCCTCGAGGTCATGGACGAGGACCACAACGCCGTCTCGTTCATCTACAGTATCTACTCGGGCTTCGGCTCCGGCCTCGTCGCGCCGGGAACCGGCTTCCCGCTGCAGAACCGCGCCGCACTCTTCTCACGGGAGCCCGGCCACGTAAACGTCGTCGAGCCGCACAAGCGCCCCTTTCACACGATCATCCCGGCGATGGCGTTCAAGGACGGCGAGTTTCTCATGACGTTCGGGGCCATGGGTGGCGCCGTTCAGCCCCAGCAGCACGTGCAGCTCTTCCTCAATATCGTCGAATTCGGGATGAACGCGCAGCAGGCCGTCGAGATCCCGCGGATCAACCACGGCAGCGGGCTGAGCGTCACCGTCGAACCGGGCATCGACGAGGCCGTATTGGCTCAACTCGAGGCGTGGGGTCACGAGATCCAACGGAGAACGACCCGCGGAGGCGTGGGAGGCGCTCAGCTGATCCTGTTCGATCGGCTCACCGGTGCGATGATCGGAGGGTCGACGCCGCACAAGGACGGGATGGCAGTGGTGTACTAGGACTGAGCTCGGTATCCCCGGTCGGAGTGAGGACCTGCTGAGCCGTGAGTTACATCACGTGCTGCTAGTCACACGGGTCCTGCTCCATGAGCCATGGTGAGCGCGAATAACAGCCAGGCGTAGAGCGCCACCCGAAGTGGTATAGGGAAGCGCCCGGAGTAGCCGGGGATTTTTTTCTGGCGATGTTGATCGATGCTAGGATAACTTTCAAGAACACCCCCTGACATCATCACCCTGCTGACATCATCCCGCTGTGATCGCCTCCACCGTTCTATTCGCCCTGCTCGCTGCCTCGTTCGCGGCCCTCACCGTCGCGTGGTTGAGGCAGCTGCCTACGCTTCGTCTCTGCCCGACGTGCACGCATCGCACGCAGGCGGTCTTGCTCCCCAGTTTGCTGAGGCCGTTGAAGCGCTGGATCGGACTACGGTGGTGCCCTGATTGCGAATGGGAGGGCATCGGTCGCAACGGCCCCGAATTCATTCCAGGACGCCTGCTCGCACACGACTCCGGCTTCCACTGGGGCGCGGATCTCATCGGGGAGAACGCCGGCTTCCATTGGGCTGAACTCGCGCCGCCGGAGCCGCGCGGCCCGTCGGCGGAGCCGCCGGCCCACCGATCCGGCTTCCGTTTCGGGAGCGAGCCTACACCCTCCACGCGGCCGGCGCACCCGTCGGGATTCGACTGGTCGGGCCCCCACCCGGCAGTACCGGACGTCGATCGGCGTGATCCCCGCTCAGCGTTCTCGTGGGGCAGCAGGCGCCGCGGGCCTGAAATCTTTCAGTGGGGCCAGTCCCCGGATGGACCGCGGCCCCCGCACCAGTAGGAAGCGCGTCCTCCCGGAGCCCCCCTCTTCGAGACCTCTCGTCTCCCCTTGTGTGGTACCCGGCCCGCACGCACGGTAACAGGCACGGCAGCGGTCCCGGGACAACCGGATGGGCGGAAGACATGCGTGACGGGAGCGTACTAGCAACCCTGCTCGAGCGAATCGACGGACGGGGGTTCAAGGCATACAAGGAGATCGCCGGCCCGTGGCGGTTTTCGGACTTCACGCTGCACTTCGACCATGTGCAGGGGGACCCGTTTGCGGACCCCACGCGGGTACGGCTGATGCTTCCTGCGGGCACCGCCGACCTCCCGGAGTCGGCTTACCGGACTCGGCCACGCGCGCTCGGTACGGCGGCATTCCTCGCTAGGGCTTTCGCGCGGGCCGCCCGCCGGGTCGGTCGGTCGGGCAGCGGCAAAAGCGGAGAGATCCGGATGGAAGATCCAGGTCAGACCGTTCTCCTGCAGACCGCCGTGCTCATGCGCGAGCACGGAGTTCTAGAGGCCCGCTTCACGGTCGGGCTACCTGCGCAGGGGCGCCGTGTGCTCGGCCGCCAGGCGTCCGAATTGCTGACCGTGCGCGTCCCGGGGCTCGTGCGCTCAACGTTGATCGCCGCGGCGCACGACGTCACTGAGATCGAAGCTCATGCAGCCACCAACGAAGACGCTGATGCCCTCAGGAGCCAACTGGAGGGGCTGGGATTGCTCGCCTTCGTGGAGGATGGCTCGAGGCTGCCACGCCGAAGCGGAATCGACGATCGACCACTACAGGGCGAAAACGTCGTTTCCTTCCGCTCACCCGAGTCGCTTCGCGTGACGCTCGAGCTTCCGAACGCCGGTTCGGTGTCGGGCATGGGAGTTCCGCCAGGTGTGACGTTGATCGTGGGAGGGGGCTTCAACGGCAAGAGTACGTTACTCCGCGCCATCGAGTCCGGCGTCTACAACCACCGGCTCGGGGACGGAAGGGAGCGGGTGGTCAGCCGATTCGACGCGGTCAAGGTGCGTGCAGAAGACCGACGTTCGGTCTCGGGGGTTGACATATCGAGCTTCATCGATGGACTTCCGTTCGGTCAGGACACGACCCGATTCTCCACGGACAACGCCTCTGGATCGACGAGTCAGGCCGCCGCGATCGTCGAAGCGCTCGAGGCCGGTGCTCGCCTGCTGCTCGTCGACGAAGACACCTCGGCAACGAATTTCATGATCCGTGATCGCCGGATGCAGCAGCTGGTTCCGAAGGAAGGCGAGCCGATCACGCCCTTCGTCGATCGCGTACGCGAATTGTACGAAAGTCGGGGAGTGAGTTGCGTGCTCGTGCTCGGAGGGAGCGGGGACTATCTGGACGTGGCCGATACCGTGATCCGAATGACCGACTACGCACCGTGGGACGTCACCGCTGAGGCGAGGACCGTGGCGGTGAAGATTCCGACCGGACGAGCGACGGAACGCAAACGACCGCTCACCGCGTTCTCCCTCCGTCACGTTCAGCCGCGCTCCGTCGACCCGAGCAGGGGCCGTCGAGCGTCGTACGTGCGCGTGCCCGACGACCGAACTCTCATCTTCGGCGGTGAGACCATCGACCTCGCAGGCGTCGAGCAGATAGCGAGTCGCGCGCAGATGAGGGCAATCGGTCAGGGTCTAGTGCTGTTGGCCGAGCGAGTCCTGGGGGAGGGCTCCTCTGAAGCGAGCAAGCCCCGCCGCAGCGCGGTCGATGTCGCCGGCGCGCTGGACGCCGTCGAGAGCCTCCTCGAGGAGGGAGACTTGGACGTTCTCGACCCCCGTCGTGTCGGCAACCTCGCGGAGTTCCGGCGCTTCGAGCTGGATGCCGCGTTGAACAGGTTGCGCACCCTGCGGGTAGATTAGTCCCCGATGAGACCCAGTCCGACTCTAGGAGGGCACCTGCCGGCGGCGATCCCGGAACTGGGCGCCGCAGTCCCTGCGCTGGCGATATCCGGCACCGCGAGCGCCGAGCCGTTCCTCATCGAGGGCGAAGCCGCCTCCGCCCAGGGTGTACTCGAAGGCGGGATCGACCGCATCCGTATTCATGACCGTGTGGTCGTGCACGACCTGACGGTCGGGAACTCCCTCGGGGTCAATTTCGTCCTGATGCCGGGGGCGCTTCGGCGGGAACGGACGGGTCCCATGGGGACCGTCATGGAGAACGTCGTCGTGACGCCGACGCTTCCGTTGGTGGCTGCGCAGTGGAGCAGATCGCCGGTGGGAGACGATGGCGCGTTACGGCTCGTGGTCACCCCGGGCGGTGCGCGAGTCCGCTGCGACGTGCACGACGGAGTCCTGCGCGCGGTTGGCCAAGATCCAGACCAGTCGGTCGCGGTCGCGCTGTACGGTGGCACAGGGAGGTGGACTCTTGCGGACGATGGCGACGGCCGCGTGCTCGCCTCACACGAGATGGGCGGTGACGGGCCGCTGACGCTGTTGGTTACCGCAGGACCCGACGCCGCACTCCGCTCTGCGCTCGCTGCAGCCGCTCACCTACCGGTGCATGAACGGCGGGCCGCATCGACGACAGCCGAGGGCGTCCGGGTCCTGACGGGAGTCGCGGAACTCGACGACGGCTTCGCCTGGGCATCATGCCGCGTTCGTGCGTCACTCTGGCGCGGCGCGATGACGACCCCGGGCCACCACGTGTTCTGGTCGGGCCTCGGGGCGCTCGCGGTCGCAGATGTGGAGAGCGCAAGCCGGGCTGTGGCGCTCCTGGAAGGCCAGCTCAAGGCGGGCCAGCCGGCGTGGCCCGTGGAAGCGATGACTGCGCTGCTCGCAGCGAGCTTGGCGCTCACATCCAACGACGCCTCGGCCGCCCGGCACCACGCCCACTTGATCTTGGATCGCGCGTGGGCTCCCGGAGGGGTGTCCTCCCACGGTGCGAGCCTTTGGGCGTTCGCGCTCGAGACGCTCGCGCACGCCTTACGCTACACCGGGACCGACGACAGCGTCGCGGGACTTAGGACGCTCGCGGCGGAGCTGCCGTCCAGGGCCGACAACGGCATGCGACTACCGATGGTCACCGACGGGCGTCCCAACGCAGGAGACTTCCTTCGGTCGGTTCTGGCCGGAGGCTTGGGCCACCCTCCCCCGACACGCATCCGGAGACTCGACGACACCCTACGCACGTGGTCCGGATTCGGCGAGGACACCGACGCAGCGTGGGGGCGGTGGCGAGAGACCCTCTCGGAAGGATTGGTGAGCGGGCCCTCGGGCCCCGCTAGCTGGGATGAGGTCGATGACGTGCTGGCACCCGGCGCTCCAGTCGCAGGGGCCATGGTCGCTGCGTTCTCCCACGGCGTACTGGGCTACATGCCCGACGCGCCGTCCGGACGACTACGCCTCGCTCCACGGCTCCCGTCTCACGTGCGCTCTCTCACCGTTGAGAATCTACGTGTGGGGCCTACGTCCATCACGCTTCGATACGAGCGCTCGAAGACCCGTCACCGCTTCGTGCTCGAGCCGACTTCGGCTCGTGTACCACCGATGTTGGTACTCGAACCTTCGATCCCGGGGACGCGCCTCGCCGAAGCACATATCGGGAACGCTCGTGCGGACCTCGATGCTATTCCGGAGGGAGAGCGTGTCCGCGTTCGTGTCCAACTACCCCTCGAAGGGCCGTGCACGCTCGACCTCAGAACCGAATAGGAGACGAGGCCGAGCAGTGAACTCCCGGCCCCGTATCGATACGCCCTTGCTCATCAACCGTCTTCGAGATAGCCATGCTCTAGCAGCAGCTCCTTGGTCCTAGGCTCTCGCTCGGACAGCGTCGTGTTCGCGATCTCACGCGCAAACTCGACACGATGGATCTCGGACACGTTATCTAAGACAGCGATCGGCGCTCCGTAGCGCAGTAGAATGCGCTTGGCGTCGACAGCGACGGAATCGTTCACGTTTCCCCCGGAAATCATGCCGCGTATGAGATGGTGAAAGCGGCAAGGGATAATAACATGGACCATTCGCTCCGAGTGAAACGGCGCTTCTTGGTGTTCTGCACGCTGGCCGTCGTGCCCTGCGGCATCGCCTCCGGGACCGCGGCTCGCGCCGCCGACAATGCGTGGGAGGAGCTCGCGCACGTGTCGGCGGTACGCATCGCCCGCTTGGCTCTCGGCACGCTCGAGCAGGACCTGGGAGCCGCCCTCGACTCGCTGCTAGGCTCGGCCGATCCGCTACCCAGCCCGGACACCACGATCGAGGCGGTTAGGCTGGCTATGGCGGGCGACACCGTGTCCGCCCTCGATCCAACTGCTTCGGGCGTCGAGCTGATGGTCGTGTTCCCGGACGCTGAAGGTCTGATACGCTTCGCCAACGGCATGTTGGTCCCCCGGGCCGCCGTCCTGGTGGGTCGGGTCGCTCGAGCGCGCGTCGGCCTCTACCTGAACGGTGAGCTGTGGAGCGCCACGGACCCGCCACCGTCCGTGGAGACGATCGACCGAGAGACGCTCCTTGCGGCATCGCGAACACCGGGCGGTGTAAGGAGCGGGGCCGGAAGCGTGGTTGCCATGGACCCGCGCAGAGGACTCCCCGCCGCGATCGCGGCACTCGCCCAGCCGGAGGGCCCTGGTGAGCAGGCCGTCCCGCTGGCGGTCCGACTCGTAATCGGCCTGCTCCTGCTCTTTTCGACGATTGCCGCCTGGATTCTATTCGCGAAGGAGAACGGTTCAGAAGGGGAACCGGCACCGGGTCGCGCAGCGTTGGTTCTGCTTGCGTGTGTACCCCTCTTTATCTTCTTGGGCATGCTCGTGCACGTGCAACGGACGTTCGATGCCGCCGCCCGCGAGCACGTCTCCCGGGACCTGGTCCAGACCCTGACCGTTGTCGGTACGCTGGGCATCGGAGAGTCACCGGCCGGAGCACGCGCCCTGAGCGGATTCCATGCAGCCCGCATCGAGGGACGTGTCGTGACGGCCTCCACCCTAGCTGGCGACACTGCGGCGTTGGCAGCGGTGCCAGCACCCCCGCCTTCTTTTACGACTTCAGGAGTGGTGGAGACTGGTGCCGGTAGGTCGCGCTACGTCGCACGGAGGATCGACCGGGAGTCATTCATGGTTCTGCTCGCACCCATTCCATTGGACCGGATCGGAGCATTACGCAAGCGGTTGATGCTGATCAGCGGAATGCTGGTGGGCTGGCTACTGCTCGTCGCGGGGAGTGTGACCGTGCACTGGAACCGTACTGAGAGCCGGTAGAAGGCTAGTTCATCAGATCCGGCTCGTCGATGTCGTCCATCTCGAGCAACGGCGACGGCAGTACGAATGGGCCACTCAACTCGAAACGTGGCACCTCTACCTTGAAGTGCTCCCCGTCGGGGCGGACGAAGGTGTAGTACCCCTCCATGTATCCGACAGGTGAGCGGAGCACGCAGTAGCTCTGATACTCGTGGGAGTCTCCGGGCCCGAGCATGGGCTGCTCACCCACCACGCCTTCGCCATCGACCTCGGTGTCCTCTCCCGAAGAATCGTGAATGTACCAGTGCCGGAACAGGAGTTGGGCCGAGGTCTTGCCCTCGTTCCGCACCACGACGTCGTAGGAGAACACGAACGTGCCGTCCTCCGGATCGGAGTCGGCGAGCGAAAACCGGGGCCGAACCCGGACGCGGATACCGTCGGTAGATTGCTCGTAGCGCATGACGGATGCTAACACCGAGCGCACGAGCGCGCAGCCCGTCAGCAGCCCGTGGGAGAAGTACAGTGGGCCGCGCGCAGGGGTCTCGCGAGACCTGGAGTAGGCACGACGACGAGTCGTAGTTGTTCTACGGCGAGGAGAAGAAACGACCTCCGGGGCCGCGACCCCCCTGCGCCCAACACCGAGTCCGACATACGTACCAGTTTGTGGGTTACGGTGGCACGGCCCCATCTTCGTCGTCGTGGCTCCTCGCCGTAGCGACGGCTATGGCGTCGTCGCCCCGCCTAGGACCTGGGGCCGTGGCACCGTAACGCGGCCCGCTGTACTTCTCCCACGGGCTGCTAACTACGGTCGATTACGATCGTGTGGGTATTGCCGACGGAGAAGACGATCGCCCCGCTAAGGAACTCCGCGATCGCGTTCCCGAGGTCGTCCTCGGCAGCGACGACGGAGACGCCGATCAGCACCGTCGTATTCGGGTCTCCCGGCAAACCACCGGGCAACGACCAGCTCTCGAAGTCGAACTCATACCCATCCCCCGAGAATGAGAAGCCCTCGGGTAGGTATGAATCAAGTCCCGTTGGAATCGCCCCCACCACGGCCTCCGGGGGCCAACCGAATAGATCGGCTTGGTAGTTCAGCGTCGCGACGCGCACAACCTCCATGTCCGCCGCGACGTCGGTGGCTCGAGCACGGTAGATCATCGTTTGCAGGTTGGGAATCGCGAACCCGGCCAGAATACCCACGATCGCTGCCACGATCATCAGCTCGATGAGCGTGAACCCTCCGCGGCGTGAATCAGGACGCTGGATCTGGCTCATCAGGACTCCCCCCGAAGCTTGCTTGTCGCATCGGAGCCGACCCACTCGTTCGCTGATTCGGACGAGTCGTAGCGGACCACCTCAGTCCCGATCGTCGCAATCAACTCGTACCGGTCCAACCTCATGTTGTCGATCTGCTCCTCGATGGGTGCAGCCTCAATGGGGTTCATGACGACCCACGCCGGCGGTGCGATCAACAAGTAGACGGCGAAGACGCCCAGATTGATGCCCAGCAGAAGCGCCCACTTCGCCTGCACCTTCTGAGGCCTCTTTCCTTTCTGGGCCGCATCGTGCTGGGCGGCCTGATCCAACACGGCCGAAACGGCGTCGGCCGCTTCCTGGCCCGGCGTCCTGTTGCCCACGTGATAGGGGCGTACTTGGTCCTGTGAACTCATCGCAGTCGGGTCGGAACACCTGTAGAGCCGCGCCGATGCGGCTTGATCTGTACCCTTTGAAAGTTATACCCGGCACCAGGCCTATCCAAGAATCGAGCGCCTGGGAACCCGGCCAGCTATCCACTTCATAGTACGCTTCTCCCGACCTTGAGAACAGGCATTTAGACCGTTGCGCTCTCGACGATGCCGACGGGCCTGAGTAGCTTCGAACCCATGCCACATCGTGTACTCTCGCGGTCCGTCGAGGACTACCTGAAGGCCATCTTCGGGCTTTCAAGTGGCGGCAATCCAGCCTCCACCAGCGCCATCGCAGACGCTCTGGACATTCAGCCCGCTTCGGTAACCGGCATGGTCAAGCGACTGGCCGAGGCCGGACTGGTGGGGCACGTGCCCTACCGTGGGGTCCGCCTCACCGATGCCGGCGAGCGGGCGGCGCTCAAGGTCGTGCGACGCCACCGCGTTATCGAGACCTACCTCTGCGAACTACTCGAGTACCAGTGGGACGATGTGCACACGGAGGCGGAGCGCCTGGAACACGCAGCATCCGATGAACTCGTCGAACGCATGGCGACCGCTTTGGGCTACCCGAGTCATGACCCGCACGGCTCTCCCATTCCAACACGAGCGGGCGAGATCGAGGCCACGGAGCTGGCCACGCTTGCGGACGCGGAACGCGGAACGAGGGTGCGCATCCGTGAGGTCCGGGACCAGGAAGCCGACGAACTCCACTCAATTGCCGCCGACGGGCTCGTGCCGGGAGTTGCCGTGCTGGTCGACTCCGCCCAGGACGTGGACGGGGTCGTAGGTGTCATCGTCGGTGGCGACGAAGGCGTCGCCCTAGCGGTCCAAGACCACCTCGCCCGGCGAATATTCGTCGTTCCGGACGAAGCCTGAGGATGGAGCGACGGCCTGTGATCCTGGGGGTCGCGGGGGGTTCTGGTTCTGGCAAATCGACCGTGGTGCACGAGCTCGTCCGGTCGCTCGGTGACGATATCGTCTCCGTCGTTCGGCACGACTGGTACTACCGGGATCTCGTCCATCTGCCGTTCGAAGAGCGAGCATCGGTCAACTTCGACCACCCGGACAGCCTCGAGACCGAGCTACTCGTGAAGCACCTGCGAGCGCTGCTCGCAGGCGACGCAATCCAGGCACCCACCTACGACTTCGCTTCCCACACTCGGCGCGAGCGAACGGCAACCGTAAAGCCGACGGCGGCGATCGTCCTCGACGGAATTCTCGTGCTCTCGGACGCGGAGCTCAGAGGGATCCTGGACCTGGCAGTCTTCGTAGACACGGAACCCGACGTACGTCTCGCGCGGCGGGTGCGACGCGATACCGAGAAGCGCGGACGAACCGCTGAATCCGTGGTGGATCAGTATGAGAAAACGGTGCGTCCCATGCACCTGGAGTTCGTGGAACCGAGCCGGCGCTACGCTGACCTCACGATCCGCGAAGGGGGCTTCAACAGGGCAGCCGTCGACCTGGTGATCGATCGTGTGCAGAAAATGCTAGCGGCCCGAGGTACAGAGGCGACGGGCAGCTAAGACGCTGGGCAGGCGGGTGCCGGGAAGGCCCCACCCGGGGGAGTCGGGTTCACGACAACCTCGAAAGTGCGGGTCACCGTAGAGGCGAAGACCCCTGTGCCGTCCCCGCGAATGCTCGGCACGCGCACCTGCCCAGACGGGTTGAAATTGCCGCCCCGGACCCAGTTCACGTAGTTCCGGTCCGTCGCCGAAATCATCACCGGGGCCCGCGTACCCGGCGGCAGTCCGTCCTGGAGGCTCGTCGCGAGGTCCTGGTCGAGTTCGAAGCGGCTGAAGATCCCAAACTCACCGGGAAACACGATGGTGGTGTCGGAGGCCGAGATCGAGAGGCCGAGTAGCTCCAAGGTGTCGCTCTCCACGTCTATTCCAAGCGGGGCGAGCCCATCCTTGATGCCTACGATCACGGTCTCGTTCACGTACGCCCACGTGCCCTCTGACGCGGTCCAACGAACAGTGAGCGGGGTGCTCGGTGGGAGTAGACACTCGGCCCCCTCAATGACGCCCAGGATCGCGAAGTCCCCGGGCACGACCGTGGCGCTTGTCAGCACCCCACCAGAGGCGAGGTCTATACGCAATCGGAGGTGCTCCCCTGGACCGAAGGGCATCAGGGCTGCGGGGGCCATCCAGTAACATGAGCCCGTACCACCCTCGGGCGTCGCGCTTACACACTTCTCGATCGCGGTCTCCACGAGTTCTACGCTCGGTCCAGCATCTCGCGTAATGACGATCTTGGCGCCCGGCACCGGATGGAAGCCCTCGGCCACGCCACCGACGGTCCGGTGCAGAAACGCGGTCACGCGGTCACCGCCGAAGAGGCCCTCGCCGATCTGAACGTGCACTTCCGCCACGACCAAGTCCTCGACATCGACGATCGTGATCTCCTGGAGCTCACAGCCCTCGAGACCCAAGGACACGACCACGGCCAGGGTCCGACGCCACCCCGCCATCAAAAGTGCACCTCGGCGCCGAACGTAGGCAGAATCGGGAACATCGAAATGCCGGAGCGCGTTGCCGGAGAACGGTCGTATTCGTAGAAATAGAAGAGCACGTTGCGCTGGTCGTATACGTTCACCAGGTCGACGTGGAGCGTGATCGTCCCCCACGATTTCTGGAACGGCTTCCGGAAGCTGGCGTCGAGCCGATGGTAGGTCGGGTATCGAGACGCATTGCGGCTCTCGAGCGCGACCGCATAACCACCGAAGTCGGTGTTCTCGGCGGCGCCCGCCCATTGGAGGCGGCCACCGCCCTTGACGAACTGCGGCGAATAATACGCGTACGACCCGAGCGAGCGCGTGTAGGGGGTGCCTGTGCCGACGTTCCAACGCAGCCCTCCCTGCCAGCCCCACGGGAGCGGGTAGCGCAGCACGAGGTCGACGTCGAGCCTACGATCGAAGATAGGAGAGTATGTTATGGACGGCTGGGGCACCTCCGGGACCAACACGTCGCCGAAGGTCCGGTCGGCCTGCAGGAACGAAACGGCGATCCAGCCGTTCACGTCGCCTGTCTCCTTGCGCAGGAGCAGATCCACGCCGTACGAGAGGCCGTCACCCGACAGAATGTCGTCGAAGTCGTCGTTGGGGTCGTCGGCTACGTTGAGAGTCACCACGCCGTCGAAGGACCGCACGTAGGCTTCGATGGACCAAAACCAATCGATGTCCCGATATCCCTCGACGCCGAGCTGAAGCTGATCCGAAACCACGTGCGGCGCGCTCGCGCCGGCGAGCACCCAGATATCGAGTTCCAGAGGGAGTTCCTCGTCCTGGAGAGAGTGCAGGAACTGTGTGTACCGCCCAGCCGCTACCTTCACGGCGACGTCGCCGCCATCGAAGAAGCGCTTGGCCGCCAGCCGAGGAGCCAGCTCGAAGATCCGATCGCCGGGGTCCGGGCTCCACGCATCGAGACGCAGACCAACCTCGAGCAACCATTCGCGTGGGCGAGACCAGGATGTCTGGGCATAGGTGCCAAGTAGCCACCCGTCACCCTCGCCGCTACCGAATTCGGTGCCTCCCGTCTGGAAGAGGTTGCGGTACGAGAGGCGCTCGAACGCCCCTCCAACCCTGACGCCCATGGTCGAGGTGGGCCGTGTATCGAGGTCGACGCGAAGCTGGCTCTGTGCGATCCGACTCGTGAACTCGGTATCGGCGAAGTCCGGGAAGCTCAGGCCGGTCCCGTAGCGGCTGATATTCGCACGCACGTCCAGCGAGCCTCCGCCGCGGCGTGCGTGCGTCCACCGGCCGCCAACTACGTCGTTGCCCCAGTCCCAGTCGATACGGAGTGGAAAGTCTTCGGCGTCGAGCCGCGTGAGATCGAGCACATCCTTCCCGGTGTATCCGGTCAGCATGATGCGGTCGCCCGAGTTGGTCCACCCCTCCATCACTGTCTGGAGATCGGTGAGGTGATAGGGGAACTCGAACGCGGGCTTCATCAGGATGTCGAAGTACGAGCGCCGGGCCGAAGCGCGCCACTTGACGTTCGCGAGGCCCAAAGAGTTCGCGATACCGCGGGGGAGACTGCCACCTATCGCGACACGACTGGCGAGCAGGGAGATGCCGGCGTCGACCCGGAAATCACTATCGCCGGGATCGCTCTCGATCTGGAGGACTGACGAGACCTGACCGCCGTGTTCCGCCGGAAAGCCACCTGACAACAGCTCGGCCCGGTCCAGCATGTCCGCATTGAAGACGGAGAAGAATCCGCCGAGATGGAACGGGCTGAAGATCGGCACGCCGTCGAGCAGGATCAGGTTCTGATCGGCCGAGCCACCCCGGACGTGGAAGGAGGCCGAGAAGTCCGATGTGGATACCACCCCGGGCAGAACCTCGATCGCTCGGATCGGATCAGCCTCGACGACACCTGGGAGCTGCTTGAGGTCCGAGAGGTTGATCTCACGGAGGGTCACGCCTCCTAGTTCCTCGAAACGGATTCGCTCCCGGCTCCGCTCCGCTTCAACGGAAATGCCTTCGATCTCGATGGCCTGGCGTACCAACCGGAGGTCGTACTCGAGCGTTCGCCCCGTGGCGAGCGTCAAGACCTCGGTGCGTTCGGCATAGCCGAGTGCCTGAACCAGAAGCTGGTACGTTCCGGCGGGCACTGATGCGAGACGGAACGAACCGAGGCGGTCGGTATCGGCTGCACCGATCGTGATGCTCCCTGCAAGCAGCCGCACCGTCGCACCGTACACGGCCGAGCCCTCCTCGCCCCGGACACGTCCTTGAACGGTGCCCAGCTGAGCCTCGAGCGACGGAATCCAGATCACGAGCAGCGTCCCGAGCGCAAGCAGGCACCGCCCCACCCATCCATAGTACCGACAAAGTCATCCTTTGCTGATCGGGCCCCTCCCGGCGTGGACTTGCCCCGCGTGCCGGGCCGGGCGACTTTTATACTGCGAACGTGCTTCCCGGTGCCCTGCCCGTGCCAGCCTACTACTTCCACCACTTCGTGCGTCCCCTCCCCGATCGCTCCGCCGCCCAGCAGGTTGGTACCGGTACTGTCGCATGAGCGCGTCTACCGCGCTCGAGCGGCTACAAAATTGGGAACGCAGGGTACCCGCGAACTTGCCCACGCCTTTGTACGCGACCAAGCGGCTCGCCGCAGAGCTGAGCGATTCGCCTATCGACCTCTACGTGAAGATGGACGCCGAGACAGGCTTCGCCCTCGGGGGCAACAAGGTCCGTAAGCTCGAGTTCGAGCTCGCCCCCACGAGGCTCGAGGGCGTCTCCCGACTACTGACCGCGGGCGGCCCGCAGTCGAACCACTGCCGCGTGACCGCAGCAGCCGCGGCCAGGCTGGGCTTGAAGTGCACTCTCGTCTTGAGCGGTCCGGAGCCGACGAACCCCACCGGCAACGCGCTGCTTCACCGACTCCTCGGGGCAGAGATCGTGACGGTGCCGGACCGGAGCCAACGCACTGGTCGCATGGAGTCCGTGGCGATCGAATGCGGTGCCCGGGGGGAACATGCGCTCGTTGTGCCCATTGGCGCGTCCACGGGGCTGGGATGTCTCGGGTACGCACAGGCGGCGGTCGAGTTGATGAAGCAACTCGAGGACCTTACACCTCGCCGGGGGCAGACCTGGCTCTTTGTGCCTAGTTCATCGTGCGGCACGCTCGCGGGCCTACTCTTGGGGATCTCCCTGCTCGGACGCGAGGACGTGCAATTGGTCGGAGTGAGCGCCGACGTGAGCGCCGCACGGCTCACCGCCTGGACGCTGGCAATCGTCCGAGACGGAGCCGAATTGCTCGGCTGGGAGGGGGCACATGCTCGGCAACCTAACGACGCTCGACGACCAGGTGGGTGAGGGATACGGCATTCCGACGCCCGCGGCGTTGGAGGCGCTCGAGCTCTTTGCGCGCACCGAAGGGCTCGTGCTCGACCCCACGTACACGTCGAAGGCCGCAGCCGGACTCATCGCCTGGGCGCGCTCGGGAAAGTTCTCCGTCGGAGATCGAGTGGTATTTCTCCACACGGGCGGCCACCCCGGCCTGCTGGCCTGACACGGCCGCTGCACTATCTTCGCCCGATGTCCTCCACGGAAGAACTCCTGGCCAGAGTCCCGCTGTTCAAGGCGCTCGAGGCCCAAGATCTCACACGACTGGCCGCAGCCTCCCGCGTGGAGACCTTTTCTCCGGGCGAAGCAATCGTCGAGGTAGGAGAACCGGGGCGGTCGCTCTATCTGGTTACGGAGGGCCACGTGCAGGTGCTCTACCCAGTGCGCACAGAGGAGGTCGAGCTCGCTCGCATGGGCCCCGGCGAGTTCTTCGGGGAGATGGCCCTCCTCAATGAAAAGCCACGCAGCGCGACGGTCCGCTCGGTGGGTGAAGTCTCTGCAATCGTTCTGGACAAGACCCAGTTCCACGCGCTCGTACTGGACCGACCCCGTGTCGCCTTGGCGTTGCTCGAGGCACTCTCGGTGCGCATCCGCCAGGCAGATGAGCAGATCAGCGGGCTCAGCGATCAGGCAGTGCGCGATCCACTCACCGGGCTGCTGAACCGACGCGCGTTCACCGAACGAATCGCGCAGGAGATCGACCGCACGCGCCGATACGAGAGAAGCTTCTCATTGATCATGATGGACCTCGACCATTTCAAGGCGATCAACGACACGTTGGGGCACGACGTCGGCGACGAGGTGCTCAGTTGGGTCGGACGCATCCTAACAGAGCACACGCGGGTCGCGGATACACCGTTCCGTATCGGTGGTGAAGAGTTCGCCGTTCTCTGTCCGGCCACGAGCACGGAGCTCGCGCAAGCCCTGGCTCAGCGGTTGGTGGACCTCGTGGGTGAAGCCAAGCCACCGGGCGGACACGAACTGCACGTCACGATATCCGCCGCATACGCTACATGCCCTGAGCACGGTGAGGCGACCGAGGTCCTGTACAACGTGGCGGACCAGGCGTTGTTGATGGCCAAGCGCGAGGGGCGGAATCGGGTCATGGCACCCGCAGACGGCGCTGCGTGACGTCACTCGAACCAAGTCGTCAGTCGTTCGAGCGCCCCCAGGAGATCGGGCTCTAGCTCGAGCACGGACCGTAGCGGGTCATCGCCCAGACGCTTCATGCGTCCGGGCACGCTCTTGATGGTGTGACTCGCGATGGTAAGCCTCCTGTTGACCTCGCCCCACGTGAGCGGCGCTGACACGGGTGCGCCAGGCTTGGGGCGAACCGTGAACGGCGCGACCAATAGACGGCCATGCCCGTTCTGAACGAAGTCGACATAGACCTTTCCGTCGCGCCTATCCGGATCGCGCGTGAGCGTCGCGATATCCGGCCGCTCGGCGACGACGACTCGGGCGAGAAGTTGTCCCATGGTTCGTGACTGCTCGTAGGTGAGCTGCCTACCCAGCGGCACCAGCACGTGGATCCCGGTCGAACCGCTCGTCTTCGGGAACGAGGGCAGACCGAGCTCCTCGCACAGGTCGTGGATCGTGCGCGCGATCTCGACCACGTCCGTGAAGGGTGCCTCCTTCGGATCCAGGTCTAGGATGCACCAGTCGGGATGAGTCAGCGTGGCTATCCGACTGGACCACACATGCAACGGGATCGTGCCCATGTTGATGACGTAGAGCAACGACTCGACGTCTTCCGCGACGAAGTACGAGAGCTCCCTCTCCGAACCCTCGCTCCACACGGTCACACGCCGGAACCAGTCTGGGGCATAGGGCGGAGCATCCTTCTGGAAGAACGACTTTCCGTCGATGCCGTCCGGATACCGCGTCATGACCAGCGGACGGTCTTCGAGGTAGGGCAGCATCCATTCCGACACCTGCCGATGGTATTCGATCAGGTCACCTTTTGTGTAGCCTTCCTCGGGCCAGAAGACCTTGTCGAGGTTGGTGAACGGTACGGTCCGCTGCTCCATCACCTCCACCGGCTCAGGCGGCTCGGCCTCACCCCCGAGCGCCCTCTCGACAACACACTCCGAGGGCCGCTTGTCGGTGCGAAATCGAGAGAACGCCGACTGACGCACCAGGCCCTGCTCGGTCAACTCCTTGTACTTCACCTCAGCAACGATCTCAGGACGAACCCAGTGGTGGCCCTTCCCCTTGGGCACCGGGCCTTTGGTACAGGGGCTCGAATCAACCTCGATGTCCTCCAGCAGCGAACGTACCCCGTCGAGCTCCGAGTCCCTGAAGCCGCTTCCGACGCTGCCCAACAAGACCAGATCCTCCCCATCGTACTGGCCGATGTGCAAAGAGCCGAAACCGCCGCGTGAACCTTTGGGTTCTGTCCAGCCGACAACGACGAAGTCCTCGATCCGGACCGTACGAACCTTGATCCAGCTCTTCGAGCGCCCGCCCCGGTACGGTGCGTCCGCCCTCTTGCCGACGATTCCTTCAAGGCGCATCGACTCGACGTGCTTGTACATCGCCTCCCCCTGCTCCGGGATGTGATCCGAGTAGCGGATCGGTCCCACGGAGGGTAGAACGTCCCGAAGGATCTGCTTACGCTCCAGCAGGGGCAGTCCCCGCAGATCGTGAAGCTCGAGGCCGAGGATATCGAACGCGTAGTAGATGGCGGGCAACTCGACGCTCGCCCGCAGGGCGTCGGCCACGTTCAGGATGCGACCCCTACGTTGGAGGCGGGAGAAGGACGGTTTGCCTTCCCCGTCGTTGACGACGACTTCGCCGTCGAGCACGAGACCTTCGTAGGGGAGGCCCCGAACAGCGCGCGCGATCTCGGGAAACGTGGGGGTCATGTCGTGCCCGGCTCGCGAGCGCAGGCATGGCTCCCGATTCGAGCGCTCCGCCAGGAGGCGATACCCGTCGTACTTCAGCTCGAAGATCCAGCCCTCTCGGCTGAACGGCTTCTCTTCGCTCGAGGCGAGCATGAGACTGACGTCGTCGGCTGAAACGGCCCTCTCCTTCGCCCCCACCGTGGCGATGCGTTCGGCCAGCTCGTCGGCAAGGCTATCGGCGTTGGGAAACTCGTCCACCGTGAGTCCAGAGTAGATCGAGTCGTCGGGATAGTCATCGGTGCTCCCCTCATCGTCGAGGTAGGCGTCCCGCTCTTTGATGAAGAGCCACGAATTGGGCGCCTGCCTCGTCTTCACCAGGGTCCAGTTGCCGAGCAGTTTGTGCCCCCTCAGTTCGAACAGGAGCTTCCCCTTCTCCAGGCCCTCCTTCGCGTCCTCGAGCGGTACCCAGACACCCCTATCCCACACGATCATCGCACCGGCGCCGTACTCGCCTTCGGGAATGACGCCCTCGAACTCCGCGTACTCGAGCGGATGATCCTCGGTCTGCATCGCGAGGCGTTTGTCGGCCTGGTTCGGTGACGGACCCTTCGGGATGGCCCACGAGAGCAGCACTCCGTCTAGCTCGAGGCGAAGGTCCCAGTGCAAGCTCCGCGCAGCGTGCTTCTGCACCACGAAGATGCTGCCACCCGCGACTACCCGGCCGCCAAACGGCTCGGGCGTGCGGGAAGCGGAGCGCTTTTCGCGATACTTCGCGAGGCGTTCGTCGCGGGTCGGCGTCATCGTGTCGGCGACAGAACTGGCGAGACCGAAGTAGTAGTCGAGTTAGGCGGCTCAGTGCCGGGGAAGCCTGCTCCCACTCTTCTCGAGCCACCGCCCAAAGCTCATCAGCCCGGGGTTCAGCCGCGCGGCCACGCCGAAGACCGCGACGTCGGCCAGCTCGCTCGGGTCGGCCTGCACGGCGAGCGCACCTCCCTGTCCCGACCGAATCCCGGAGATCACCTCGCCGGCCTTGTCGGCGCTGTGCGGATAGTTCACCACGATGGACTCCTCATCCTTGACATTGGTTTGATTCCGCCGTCCTCGCAGCCTCATGCTACGTCCCAGGGATCGCTTCCTCATTCTGGGCGCAGCAGGACGGGGTGGGAAGCAAAGCCGCCTGGTTCAGTGAGGCTCGCCCTGGTCGTCCGCGGACGGGCCGTAGATCGACGGCACCTTACTACCCATCGGCCGCAGATACGTGCTGAGTTGACCACGATGATGTACCGAGTCCAAGAGCATCATCCAAGCGAGTTGCTGGCACGGCGCCTCCATGACCAAGTGATCGCCCGCATAGAACTGGCCCACCTCTAACCACTGAGTCTCGTCCACGGTGCTGAGCCGATCGACGAGTGCTCCGAATGAGTCGTCGACCTGCTGCACGGCGCTCTTCACCGAATCGAAGGGTACCTGGTTTCGATGATTGATCACTCCATCGTCAAGAAGCTCCTGCAGATCGAGATTGTGGCCGATGAGATGCCCGATCAGTTCCCGCGCGCTACGCGCCTTGGGATCCGCTCTATACTCCAGCCCATCGTCCAGAGCCGCACCGATGACCTTAACGAACAGGCCGCGCTCCTGGGCGAGAAAACTCTGAAAAAATGCCGGTGTGCTCATGGTGGGTACTCCATTTTTAGGATCAACCATGATCGGATCGCGTCGTGAGCTTCAGGATGGGAGCCATGGCGGCTCGAACGCAAGGCGGGTCCGGGGGAACCCGCGCCTTTGCTGACGCTCGGTACGGGCTGAGGCGGCGATCATCGATCGGGTTGCAAGGTGCAATCACCTGATAACCCGCCCTCGAGCCGTGGATCACATTCCCAGGGAATGTCCCAATCCCTATTCCACTTCGGGGGAGAAAATACTTGCCCCGGTTTTGTGCATGAACATATGTTTTCCGCACTATGGCAGCGCGCGCAATTGGAACATCGACCATCGCCTTCGGGCTGGTCTCCCTCCCCGTGAAGATCTACTCGACGGGTGAATCATCTCGGAAGGTTTCCTTCAACATGATCTGGAAGGAGCGAGGCATCCGCGTCCGGCAGCAGTATATCGACCCGGCGGACGGCACCGTCGTGCCAAAAGAAGAGATCGTAAAGGGGTACGAGTTCGCGAAGGGGCAGTACGTGCTCTTCACGAAGGAGGAGCTCGAGGTCGTCGAGGCTCCGAAGTCCGACGAGATCGAGATCGTCAGCTTCGTGCCCGCGGATACCGTTGGGCGCCTGTACTTCAACAAGGCCTACTATCTCGGGCCGGACAAGGGCGGCGCGCGCGCGTATCGCCTGCTTTCCGCTGCGCTGCGTAAGACCGAGCGCGTCGCGATTGCCAAGCACGCGACACGTGGCAAGCAGTATGTCGTCATGATCCGTCCGCACGGCGAGGGCCTGCTCCTGGAGCAGCTCTTCTACGCTGAGGAGATCCGCTCCTTCGACGAGGTGCCACTCGAAGAAGGCGACGTGAACGAGGCCGAGCTCACCCTCGCGATCCAGTTGATCGACCAGGCAGCCAATGACGACTTCGACTCGACCCAATTCAAGGACGAGGTGCGAGAGAAGACGCTCGAGCTGATCCAGTCCAAGGTGGACGGGCAGGAGATCACCGCCGCGCCTGCCGAGGAATCGAAGACCCAGATCATCGATCTCATGGCCGCTCTCAAGGCCTCCATCGAGGAGGACGAGAAGGAGCGCAAACCGGCGGCACGCGCCGGAAAGAAGAAGACCGCTGCCAAGAGCTCATCAGGAAGCAAGACGTCCACGCGCGAGAAAGCGGCGTCGGGCTGATTCCTCCTCTGCCGCAGAGGGGATGAAGGGCTACACGACCCGCGAGGTCGCGGAGGTTCTGGGTCTCTCTACCTCAAAGATTCTGTCTTGGACCAGAAGCGGACTGCTCATACCGCAACGCGGTCCCCGCGGCGTGTATCTGTTCTCGTTCCAGGATATCGCACTGCTGCGCACCGCGCGTGACCTGCTCGCCCAAGACGTGCCCGCCCGGCGCGTCCGCGCGGCACTCGAGGCGCTGCGGGAACAGCTCCCTATGGGACGCCCGCTCAGCGCGGTGCATGTCTCGGCTGTCGGAGACCGAATCCTCGTACAAGATGACGACGCCGTCTGGGAGCCGAACTCCGGCCAACTGCAAATCGACTTCGATGCGGCCGACGTAGCGGATAAGGCGGCGCCGGTAGCCCGCCGAGCATTGGAGGCGCGCGCCAACCAGGACAGCATTAGCGCCGACGACTGGTTCAACACCGCGCTGGATCTCGAAGCGGCGACCAGCGACGAGGCGATCGCTGCATACCAGAAGGCACTCGCGCTGGAAGCCGACCACGCCGACGCGCACTTGAATCTAGGTCGGCTCCTGCACGAGTGCGGGCGGGTCGAGGAAGCCGAGTCACACTACCGCAGCGCTACACACGCCGACCCTGAAAGCGGCCGCGCCTTCTACAACCTGGGCGTGGCACTCGATGATCAGGGACGACGGTCCGGCGCGATCGAGGCGTACCAGGCCGCGCTGCGGCTCGACGCGGACCTGGCCGTAGCACACTTCAACCTGTCTCGGCTCTTCGAGGAGGAAGGGCAGCAGCCAGACGCTCTCCAGCACCTCGCCGAGTACAAGCGGCTCATCGAGCGGGGAGGTCTAGGAGCCTAGGCGTCCTCCCGCAAAGCCATCACCTTCTCCGCCGGACCCAGCAGGCCGAGCGACTTCCGAATCGCGCCGAGCGCGCCCAGGTGGTATCCCTCGTGCCAGGCGAAGAAGACCACCTGGTCGCGCAGAGACTTCTCGTCGTGGGCCCCACCCTCAGATACGAAGTCGAACTCCTCTTCGGACTTCGATGTAAGGACGTTCCTGAAGTCGTCACCCACCGACTTCCACGCCTCGCACAATTCACCGACCGACGGATAATCGCTCCCGTCGGTGGCAGCGGCGTTGCCGAACTTCTCGTCATATGGGTTCTCCCGTTCCTTGCCGAGCAGGTTCAGGACGTAGATCCGGTAGTTCAGAAGGTGACCGACCGTCCACACGATCGACGGGCCTTCTTCGCCGCGCGATCGCTTCCGCGCGTCCTCGTCGCTCAGGTCATCCAAGACCAGCGGCATGAGGAAGTTGGTCATCCCGTACAGCCCCATGAGCGTCTTAACGCTGCCGGACATATTTACCTCCCAGCCGTAGTTTCCATCCCTTCCGTTCTAGGTCATACGCGGGCTGTACCCATCAGCTTCCTCACCTGTGGCGCGGCTATGAGACCCACAACGCCGGCACCCCCAATGATCATCGCCACGGCTCGGAACAGGTCATCCGCAGCGAGGCTCACGAGCGACCCGCCGATCAAGCCGGCGAAGAGGTTGCCAAGCGCGGCGCCGACGAACCAGATGCCCATCATCTGACCCATCCGGCGTTCGGGTGACAGCTTCGTGATCGCCGACAGCCCGATCGGGGAGATGCAGAGCTCGCCGACGGTGTGCAGGAAGTACGTCACCACGAGCCACGACGGAGAGACCAAGTTGTCCGGCGACGCGTTGGCCGCTCCCCAGGCCAGCACGAAGAAGCCCGCCGAGAGACCGAGCAATCCAAGCCCAGCCTTCATCGGGATCGACGGGTCCTTCTGTCGGCCCTCCAGCCAGACCCAGAGCATCCCGAAGACCGGCGCCAGCACTATGATGAAGAATGCGTTCACCGACTGCAAAAACGCCGCCGGCATGAGCCAACCGCCGAGATTCCGGTCGGTCATGTCGCGCGCGAAGAGGCTCAAGGACGTGCCGGCCTGCTCGAATCCGGACCAGAAGATCGCGATCAGCAAGAAGAGCCAGAAGATAACGCCCATCCTCTTGTTCTCTCCGGCCGTGTGCCCGCCCAACGTCCAGAGGTAGACGAAGTACAACGCGACCATCCCCAGGACGACGTAGCCCAGCCATCGCGCGATTTCCGTCAGCGTGAGCTCGACCGTGCCATTGGAGACCAGGAAAGCAAAAGCGACAATGGCGCCGGACACGGCGAAGAACGTACCGAAGAACTTCTTCGACTTCGCCGCGAGGACCTCGCGACTGTCGTCGCTCTTGAGCTGTCCCGCGTTACCCAAGTGGCGCACGCCCAAACGGTACTGGATCAGCCCCAAGACCATGCCCACGCCAGCGGCGGCGAACCCCCAGTGCCAGTGGTGCGCCTCACCGAGGAAGGCGGTGATCAGGGGACCTATTAGGGCGCCGAGATTGATGCCCATGTAGAAGATCGAGAAGCCGGCGTCACGGCGGGCACCACCCTCCGGGTAGAGCTCGCCGACGATCGTGCTGACATTGGGCTTGAGCAACCCCGTGCCGCAAATGATGAAGACGAGCCCGAGGAAGAACGTGAACGTCGAGGGGATCGCCATCGTGAAGTGGCCCGCCGCGATAATCCAGCCACCGACCCAGACGGCCTTGCGCTGTCCCCAGAGGTTGTCCGCAACCCAGCCGCCGGGGAGTGCCAGGATGTACACGAGACTGGTGTACAGTCCGTAGATGGCACCGGCAGTCGCGATGTCCAGCCCCATACCGGGGTTCTGGATGATCGATCCATCGGACTGAGTAACGACGTTAGTGGTCGCGGCCGTCATGAACAGCGTGAGCAACGCGCGCATCCCGTAGTACGAAAAGCGCTCCCACATCTCGGTGAAGAAGAGCGTCGACAGGCCCCTAGGATGCCCGAAGAACGTTGGCCCGCCCGTGTTGGGGTTCTGGGGTCCGGCGACCCTAGTCTCGGTGCTCAAATCGGTCTCCCGTACTCTGACTTCAATCTGAAACGGCCGCTAACGTAAGGGCCTCGCCATGCCGCACGCCAACCATTGGACGGTTCCTGCCGTCATACCTTGCACTCCCCTGTTTTTCAAGAGGAGCCGCGTTCTCCTTCTCTCAGTAACCGAGAGGAAGGGTCATCCAGGGAGTGTGTACGGGGTCGTCTCGTACTCAGTGCAGCGACGACGGGCAGAGTTCGGGATCCGGATGGCGCTCGGAGCAAAACCCACACTGCTGCTCGGCACGGTCATCCACCAGGGGATGCTACCGGTCACGCTGGGGGTGATGGGTGGCACGGGCGTAGCTCTCCTCGCCTCCAAGGCGCTCTCGAGCTTCCTCTTCGAGATCGAGCCCACCGACCCGGTGAGCGTGCTGGTCGCTGCAGGAACGCTCCTTACGGCTGGGGGGTTCGCAGCGCTCGTGCCAGCACTGCGCGCGAGCACGACCGATCCCGCAGAAGCGCTGAGGGCGGAGTAGGAGGAGGGTCGGCCTGATGGCGCTCCGGGCGGCTGTCTCTCGTAGGGAGTAGCTTCAGGGTTTGAACCCACATTCGAGAGGACCCCATGGCAGGCATCGTCGAGTTCCTTCTGGCGAACCCGCTCTTCCTCATCCCCCTGCTTCTGTTGGCGGCGGTGATGCTTTACGCGCTCCTGAAGAAGCTGCTCAAGATGGCCGCGATCGTTGTGATCGCGGGGGTGCTCTACGTGATATTGGTGGAGTACTTCGGGGCGGGCCTGTAGGCAAAGAGCGACCCGGACCAACCGGCATAGCCGCTAGAAGATCAGCTCTCGTTGGATGTTGAATCCGACCCGCCACTCGCTGGGCGTGAATTCATATGTCGTGCCGCCGAGGACCTGCGTCGGATTCATGCGCTGTTGGTTGGATAGCACCACTTTGAAAAAGTGTCCGCGGGTCTCGAACTCGATACCGAACGACCCGCTGTCGTGGGCCTGCTCATTGGAGTCATGGGTCATGATGGCCGCTCCGGTCCTCGCTGATGATCCACTCGCCCAGGAAGCTCACCGTATCCGAGAGGTAGAGCTAGCCGTGTAGACCCAGCACGAATACGGTCTCCGAGTCAGCATCCTCGATGGTGGGATTGCGGAGGACCGTTGGAACGACCCCCAGCGCAAGGCGCTCGCCCAACAGCGTGTTGAGCATCAGCTGGGCATACTGCTGGGACTCGTTCTCCTCAACTCCGGGATTGTCGGGGCCGGTCGATGCCTGGGTGTTCCAGGCGCTACCACCCATTAAGCCGATCATCACCGGCACCGCATCTGAGCCCCCTTCGAAGATCCTTGCCTTCGCGTTCAGCTCGAGGTTGTCGCTGAGGTTCGAGCGCTGCACGCCGAGCATCAAACGATCGGACGCGGCGTACGCGAGTCCCAGCCGGTTGATCACCGGCCCGTCGAAGCCCCACAGCGCATCCGCCCCATCGGCCACTGGCGGATGGAACCGATGCGATATCTCGAAGAGCAAGTGTCCCTTCTGCAGCGTCTCCGCTGTCGGAAGATTAGCGGACTGGGGCGAATGGAAGATGACCTGGGCGTCCACAGTAGACGGCACGCCCGCCGGCAAGAGGGTCGCCGACAGTACTCCGATCGTGAGGGCCACGGACTTGCCGACCCTAGCCACCACGACCGTTTCCCGGTCAGATCTAGTCATTGGCCGCTCCAGTGTTGATCCAGATTCTTTATGTTCTCGAGATCGGTTCCGTTCAACCGGGTGCGGTTCAACGGCATCAGCTCGCCGACCATGCCCGGGGTTTCCTCCAGCTTCTTTATTAGATAGCTGTCGGCCGCGTTGTTGGGAATGACGAGGACCTCGTCCTGAATAGAAGCCGACACCCCGACAAGATTGCCGTAACTCGTCGTGGGGTCGTCCGTGAGGGTTAACCCACCCTCGCCTATGGCATGGCAGAAGCCGACCGTGCAGTCACGACGGACGAATATCTCCATAATGTCGGCAGCGAAGGCGGGGTTGGTCTTGATGGTGGGTCTTTCTCCTGTGTTCCCGCTAGGCGCTGTGAGGAGATCGGCATCCTGGCAGGCCACGAGGCAAGAACAGAGCAGGAGTGAGATAAGAGTCGGACGAACGTGCGTCATGGCTCCTGCCTAGCAGTGGGGGAGCTGGTTTGCTTGACCAATACGACAAGCTGACCAGCCGTTCCACGCGAGCTCGCCGGCGCAGATGCCATCATCACCATGCCCCGGGGACGTCATGCCACTAAGGCCTCGCCTGTCAATGACGCAGCGTCGGAAGCGGACGTCCAGACTGGCGGCCCCGCCCCGCCGGTGAACAGAGAAGAAACCTGCGCCGACGCTCGACGTAACACCATCACGTCCCCCGCATCCCCGTCGCGACGCCCATGAACACTCATACCGCGCTCATGCGAACGCGTTTCACCGTGCTACTATCGGTGATCGTGGTGGCGGCGTGCAGGGACGAGGCTCCCGGGCCGCAGGACGTAGTCCTTCCGTTCGGGACCCTGCGGGGACAAGT
This sequence comes from Longimicrobiales bacterium, assembly GCA_965226625.1. Lineage (GTDB taxonomy): Bacteria > Gemmatimonadota > Gemmatimonadetes > Longimicrobiales > Gaopeijiaceae > UBA1138. The sequence continues at coordinate 685,195 of CBDDDK010000002.1, read as the reverse complement.
GGTAACCTCCGCCGATACGAGTCTCGGCGACGTGATCGCGCGCGTGGTTTGGGGGTCGCAAGACCTCACCGCCGAAGTCCAACCGGACGGAACCTTCGACATAGAGATCATCGACCCCGTATCGGGCTTCGGTACGCTCACGATCGAGCCCGGCCCGTCCGAGCCCATGCATCCGGGTTGGATCTTGCTCTCTCCCGGCGACGTCGGCGGAGGCCGCAGCGCTGTGGTGCTCGCACCGAAAACGTGGACCGCGGAATCTGGAGACTACGCCGGCGTGGAAGTCCCCATCGACCCGGAGCTAGCAGCAGACGGGCGCGTCATGCCCTCGTTCTGGGGATTCTACTTTCCGTTCTCCCAGAGCGGGTTTCTTCAAACGGTCACCGACCATGCCGCGTGGGCCGCAGAGTTCAGGGGATGGCCGCAGGACGCTTTTCCGATCCCGGTTGCGCTCGACCGACCCGGTTCGGATGGGGACATCACCGCAACGGACTCCGTCGCGTTCTGGGAGCACGTGGAGGTGATGGAGGCCGCGCTCGGGTGGGACGCCTTCGCGCCAGTCCCCCTCGAGGACGTGCGCATCCTGAGCGGCTCTCGCAGGCCAGCAGACGCGGTTGTCGTGCGCTTGGACGAGTCGGTAGCGCTTCGTGGCGTCGGAGAGATCAATCGCATAGACGAGCAGACGTACGGGCTCACCGCTGACGCGACGATGTGGTCGGGAAGCAATGTGCTGAACGTCTCGGTGGTGAGCGCGGACATCACCTACGGAATCGTTCGACTCGGGAGCAACGAGTTGCTCGCTGATCGCCAACTCGTGATCCACGAGCTCATGCACGTGCTCGGGGCCGGGCACGGGTGTAGCTGGGCGTCGGTGCAAACGTACTGCGCGTCGCTCCAGAGTGACGTGCCCACGCCACCCGACGTGGCGCACCTCGCCGTCATGATGGAGATGCGCGCCCTGGAGCTCGAGCACGGGAGCCGGTGGGGCATCCTCGCCTCGGTGTTCGGCCACCGCGTGGTGACGCTCGGCCTCCCGCCGGTCCCTGGCATCGACCTCAAGTACGGGCCGGCTTCGGCGCCATCGGACTGGTACCTATCGTACGGAGAGGGGCCTAGCACCTCGCGCTAGACGGTGTCCTGACTGAATCGATAGCACCACGCCTCCCCCTCGAGCACGGTTTCACCCTCCGCGCGCGTGACCTCGACGCGTAGGCGACACACCGGCTTGCTGTCGTGAACGCTGAGGACCTCCGCGGAGCCCGTGATCGTATCACCGATGAATACGGGCGCGGTAAACTTCCAATCCTGACTGAGGAAGACCGTTCCCGGGCCGGGCATGTTCTGGGCCACGAGAGCGTGCAATACGCCCGTGGTAATGCCACCCTGCACGACGAGTCGATCGAACTTTGTGCCCGCCACGAACGCCTCATCGTAGTGCAGAGGATTCCTGTCGCCACTGATCTCGGTGTAAAGGCGCACGTGCTTGCTCGTCACGGTAAGCGTCCTCGACGCGGTCTGTCCGACTACCAGGTCCAGCTTCATCCATCCACCTCCGTCAACACGCTTCGAGGTCCTCGGATCGATCGGCCCGCGTTGGCGTCCCCCTTGCTGAAGCGATGGATCCGCGACAATCATCCGGGTATTGGGTCGCCGCCGCCACCGCCCACAACACTTTCGTGAGATGAGTATGGAAACGCTGAAGTCCTACAATCCCGCCACCGGTGAAGTCGTCGGTGAGGTTCCGGTAACGCCGGCTTCCGACATCCCGGCCGTGGTCGCGCGAGCCCGAGCCACGCAATCTGCCTGGGAAGCCCTTGGCCTGGAAGAGCGTGCGGAGCTCCTTCGAAAGAGCAAGGAGATCTTCGTGAAACGCGCGGAAGCGCACGGCGAGCTCATGACGAAGGAGATGGGTAAGCCGCTCAATGAAGCCATCGGCGAAGCCACGTCTCTGGCCAACATCGACCACGAGCTCGACGAGATCGCTACCGCACTGCAGCCCGATGTGGTCGAGGACGAGCGTCTTCGTTCGATGGTGTACCACGATGCGCTCGGGGTCGTCGGAGCGATCACGCCGTGGAACTTCCCGATGTCGATGCCTGCGTGGATGGTGCTACCAGCGCTGGCGGCCGGGAATACAGTAGTGTTCAAGCCGTCCGAAGAAACGCCTCTCTGCGGTCAGGCGTACGCCGACGTGCTCAACGAGGTGCTGCCCGAAGACGTGCTCATCGTCGTGCACGGCGCCGACGACCAGGGCAAGGCCATCGTACAGTCGGACGTGGACATGATCGCGTTCACCGGCTCCCGTGAGGTTGGCAAGCACATCATGCGGGAGGCGAGCAGTACGCTGAAGCGCGTGGTGCTCGAACTGGGCGGCAAGGATCCGATGATCGTGCTCGAGGACGCCGATGTTGTGAGGGCAGCCAAGTTCGCGGCGCTGAACTCGTTCCGAAACGCCGGACAGGTTTGCATCTCCACCGAACGCATCTTCGTACTCGACTCGATCGCCGACGAGTTCGAGTCCGCGCTGACCGACTTCGCGTCGGAGATGACCCAGGGTGACGGCATGGAGAACCCGGACGTCGGTCCGATGGTCAACGCCAGCCAGCGCGACCACGTGCTGGCGCAGGTCGATGCCGCAGTGGAAGCAGGTGCTACCGTGCTCTTGGGCGGCGAGGGCCACCGGGACAACTTCATCGTGCCGACGGTACTGGCGGGCGTCACTGAGGACATGGATATCGCGAGCACCGAGACCTTCGGCCCGGTGGCGTGCGTGACGCGCGTAGCCTCGGCCGACGAAGCGATCGACAGAGCGAACGACACTCATTTCGGGCTCGGCGCCGTCGTGTTCGGGCAGGACAAAGCGAACACGGCTGCGGTGGCTCGGCGCCTCACCGCTGGCATGATCGGTGTGAACAGCGCACCAGGAGGCGCCGTCGGAACCCCGTGGGTTGGCGCGCGCCAATCCGGGTTCGGATTTCACAAGTCCCCCGACGGGCACAAGCAATTCACTCAGACCCGGGTGTTGACCACGCGAGCTTGAGGGGGCGCGTCTCACCCTCGTTGCCCGCCGCTTCCGTTCGACGTAACCTGCGCTCTGGCCGGTTGCCCAAGGAGGACGTGGGGGGTCAGAGAGGGTGACCTCGTCTCACTGGTCCGCTATAGCGGAAGGAGCGAGGGCCAATGAGCGAGAGGTACCGGACTGGAGAGCCGGCGAGGCCACCCGGCGATGCAGAGCCGCTAGCGTATAGCTATCTCGCCCACCGGAAGGTGATCGGATACCTGGGCATCGCATTGCCTCCCGTGCTGGTGCTCGTCACGAGGTTGAGGTCGACAAGCGAGATCCAGACCTCCATCAGCGCCTATTATTACACCGGGGCCGGAGCTGTCTTCGTTGGGGTTCTCTTCGCGATAGGGATCTTCTTATTCTCATACCGGGGATATGAGGGACATCACGCTGACTGGTGGGCCGGAAAAGCGGCCTTTGGCTTCGCGATCGGCGTGGCGTTGTTCCCCACCGGACCTCCCGAAGGCGTTGCGGCACCGCCGTGGTGGTCGCCGCCGTGGCTACACTACGTCTCCGCCTTCCTTTTGTTCGCTGCCTTCATCTACTTCTCCGGCTGGCTGTTCACCAGAGGCACCACCGACCCCAAGGGCCCTTCGAGCGAAAAAAAGTCGCGAAACAAGGTCTACAAGAGGTGTGCGTGGGTGATGATCTCCTGCATCGTCGGCATTGCCACGTACGGTTTAGCCGATGGGATGGGAGCGGTGCCAGCCGGTCTAGCGTGGTTCAGGCCGGTGTTCCTTCTCGAGACGATCTTGCTCGGAGCGTTTTCCGTATCCTGGCTCGTGAAGGGTCGCGCGGAGAAGGAATGGGTCACTTGGATCGATTGGACGAGATCAAGAGGTCGGCGCTTGTGGGGATCCATGAGAGTCGGGGGCACGGGACCACCCTAGCTACCAGATCCGCAGGATACATGACCGCTCACCGTTCGTTGTACGTCTCCGTCACCGCGCTCGTGCTCACGTCCTGTGCGAGCGGCGGCGGTCTTCCTCCGGCGGCTACCCCGGACGAAATTCCGACCCTCGAGGCACAGATCGACGCAGACGCGTTCGACGTGGACGCGGGCCTCCGTCTCGCGGCCGCGTATCGCGACGCTGGTCGCGGTGGTGACGCTCGCGCGCTCGTCGGCACCCAGCTCGACCTGTTGCCCGATGATCCCGGGCTGATCGTGATGGCCGGCCTGCTCGATGAGGACGCTGGCGACTTCTCCAGCGCCCGCCTGCGCTACGAGGCGTTCCTGATCGGCGGCCCTGTGGGTGCGCTACGCGATGAGATCGAGTGGCGCCTCGATAACGTGCGCGCCGAAGAGCTGCGCGCTGACATCCGCGTATCGCTCGCTCGCGAAGCCGAGCTCCGGCAAACGACCCCGGACCAGGGGGCCGTCGGCGTCTTCCCCTTCATGTACGAGGGAGAAGACCCCTCCTGGCAGCCTTTGGGCGTCGCGCTCGCGGAGCTCCTGATCACGGACCTCGGCATCACTGGTCGCCTTGCCGTGCTCGAACGTGTGAAGGTGCAAGTACTGCTTGACGAACTCGCGCTCGCCCAAGCCGCGTTCGTGGACCCGACGACCGCGGCTCGAAGCGGACGATTGCTGGGTGCCGGGCACGTCGTCCAAGGCCGGTACCGGATCGAGGGGGGCACCCGGATCGCGGTGGACGCCGCGATCGTGGAGGTCGGCCCTCCGGGCTCGGAACGGGTGGAGCCGATCGCGGTCGAGGACGCTCTCGAGCGCCTCTTCGACATGGAGAAGCAGCTCGCACTCGACCTGTACGCGCAGTTGGGCGTGGAGTTGACACCAGCGGAGCGGGCACGAATCAACGAGAGGCAAACGGAGAGCGTTCAGGCTCTGCTCGCGTTTGGCCGGGGCCTCAGCGCGTCCGACGCCGGCGACTTCCGGCAGGCCGAGGTCTACTTCGCGGAGGCGTCCTCGCTCGACCCGTCGTTCGCACTCGCGCAGTCGCGTCAGCAGATCGCGGCCCGAGCCACGCGTGCCCGCAGCGCGCGGGCGACTCGGCAGCTATCCGCCCAGGCGTCCAGGCTCGCCAGGCAACGAGCAGCGGTCCAGGCGATCCGGAACGCTCCAGCGTCGGTCCGCCAGCAGCTTCTGCAGAGGCTCGGTCAACGCCAGCGGGCAGTGCTCGCGGAGGTGCTAGGCCAAGACCGCGTCGGTACGACGATCCTGCTCGAGCTCGTATTTCGGCGGCCAGGAGGTGAACAGTGAGCGCCAGACGTCGCACGCGCTTGGCGGTCGGAGTACTGGTCGCCCTCGTCAGAGCCGCACCCCAGTCGGTAGCTGCTCAAGCCGTGGGAGGCGGCGGGCTACTCCAGTCGTATCGCTTCGATGATGCGAATGCCGCCGGACTCAGCGAATATACTCTGCTCTCGACTCCGTTCGCAGTGTCACTACCGATCGGCGGCCGCGTGAGCATTCAGGCGGCTGGAGCCTTCGCGGATGCTCGAGCGCTCGGGCCGGATGGCTCTGAAGCGACGCTCTCCGGACTGACCGACACCGAGGTCGGAATCGCACTAGCACTCGGACCAGACCGGGTCGTGCTCACGGCTGGTGCGGCGCTGCCTACTGGGCAGAGCACGCACTCGCTTACGGAAGCCGCGGTCGCGGGCGTGGTGGCGGCCGAGCTTCTCCCCTTCGCGGTGACCAACTGGGGAAGCGGAGGCGGAGCCGGGGGCGACGTAGCCGTCGCTTTCCAGTCTGGCGCATGGGGTATCGGATTCTCCGGCGGGTACAGGGCATCGAACGAATATGAGCCGCTCACGGGAGAGACCTTCGCGTATCGACCCGGTAACCAGCTTCGAGTCCGTTTGGCGCTGGACCGCGACGTCGGGGGGTCCGGCACGTTTTCGGTTCTGCTCGGGATGCAGCGCTTCACCGAAGATCAGGTGAGCGGCAGCAATCTCTTTCGCTCCGGAAACCGGATCGAAGCCGTACTCAGCTACGCCTTCGCGGTCGGTCTCCGCAGCAGCGCGCTGCTCTACGGCGGCGCGTATCACAGGGCGAAGGGCGCCCTTCTAGTAGATACATCGATCCTCGAGGGCGCCGTCGATTCTCCGTCGCAACAGCTCTTCACCGGCGGTCTCGATGTCCGCGTCCCGGTCGGTCGCAAAGCTACGATCCTTCCGGGCGTCGACATGCGAGTCTTTCGAAGCGCCGACGGCATCGGGCAGGGTTGGATCGGCACCGCAGGCCTGACGTTGGACCTGATCTTGTCCGGCCAACGTTTCGGCCGCCGCGTGGCGCTCGCGCCAACGGCGCGCTACCGCCTGGGCCACGTGATCGCGGAAGAGGGATCCGAGTCGGGCCTGACCGGGTGGGAAGCCGGGGTCATGCTGCGGGTGGATACAGGACGATGAGCGCCCGCACACTGCTAGTCCGTATGTGGGCGATCACGTTCGTCGCGACCACCTCGTCAGCTTGCGAGGCGCTGCTCACGGACCCGGCGCCCGCGACCCCGGACGTCGACGTGTCCTTTACCCTCGAGGGGGAAGCCGCGGGGGGAATGGCCGAGGCGTTCGATCGGGTCGACCGCGTCTACCTGGTCTTCACGAGGGCCGACAGCGCGCAACGCGATACGGTCATCCGCGTCACGAATGAAGACGGTGTCGCACGGGTACGCCTCAAGCTAGACACCAAGGAGCGCATCCCCGCCCTCGGTGTGTATGCAGAACTGCGGGCGAACACGGCGGCGCTGTTCAAGGGCAGTAGCGTAATCCGTGTCCAGCTCGGCGAGACGACTTCGGCGGAGATCGCCCTCAGTCCGATCGGCGCGTTCGTCCAGCCAGACCGTCAGCTGCTCACGCTTCAGAGCGTCGGCGACACGATCCGGCTCTCCTCGGCAGTCCTCTTCGCCTCGCGCGACACGATACCCGGGCTATCGGGCATGTGGGCAGCGGAGGATGCGTCCATCATCGCGGTGACGCCCGCGGGCCTGACGCTTGCAAGACATGTGGGCCAGACGCGCCTGCTATTGAGGTATGGCACGCTGACCGACACGATCAACGCTCGCGTGCTCAGAGAGCGGGTGCCTGACCGAGCCGCCGCGAGTCGATGACCCACGACGAGTATCTCCGACATGACGCGACCGCGCTCGCCGAACGTGTGCGCGCGGGTGACGTCACTGCGACCGAGCTTCTGGAGATCGCGCTCGCGCGCATCGACTCGCTGAATCCGAAGCTGAACGCCGTGGTACACCTGATGGACGACGCGAGAGATGCGGCCGCGCGCGAGAAAGTCTCCGGCGTGTTCGGTGGAGTGCCCTTCCTCGCCAAGGACCTGCTGAGTTCATACGCGGGGCATCCGACTTCCGGAGGCAGCCGCTTGCTGAAGGACTTCGTCATCGACCACGACACGGAGCTCGCGAGCCGCGTGCGCGAGACCGGAGTCACCGTCGCCGGCAAGACCAACCTACCCGAGTGGGGCCTGATGCCGTACACGGAGCCCGAGCTGTGGGGCCCGTGCCTGAACCCATGGGATACAGCACGAACTCCTGGCGGCTCGAGCGGTGGCTCGGCAGCCGCTGTAGCGGTGGGAATGGTCCCCATGGCGGGTGGCGGTGACGGGGCCGGCTCGATCCGAATGCCCGCGTCGTGCTGCGGGCTCTTCGGCCTCAAGCCAACCAGAGGCCGCACCCCTACCGGACCCGACTACGGGCAACTCTGGAGGGGCGCGGTCGTCGAACACGTGCTCACCCGGTCGGTGCGGGACAGCGCAGCGATGCTCGACGCCACCCACGGCCCAGACGCGGGCGCCCCGTATGAGATTCCACCGCCCGAGCGTCCGTTCTCTTCCGAGGTCGGGCGCGATCCGGGTCGTCTGCGCATCGCGTGGACGAGCGAGCCGACCGTAGGGTCCTCGGTGGACGCCGAGTGTATCGCGGCGGTCGAGCAGGCGGTCGTGCTGTTGGAGGAGCTCGGCCACGAGCTCGTTCCGGCCTCTCCTCCCGTCGACGGGCCTGCGTTCGCCCGCGCGTTCCTGGTAATGGTCGCGGCCGAATTGGGTGCCGACCTCGCCGAGGCTGAGCTGGTGCTAGGGCGGAAGCCGAAGCCCGCCCAACTCGAGCCGCTCACTTGGGCACTCAGCTTGGTCTCGAACGCGCTCTCGGCCCGCGAATTCGCGACGGCGCTTCGCGTCCAGGAACGCGTCGGACGAGACGTCGGCCGCTTCTTCGTCGACTACGACGCACTGCTCACTCCGACCCTCTCTACGCCACCTCCAAAGATCGGGGAGTTGGCACCGTCATCCGCAGAGCAGACGCAGTTGAAGATCCTGGGTAGGGTGGGGTCGGGTCAGTTGATCAGGACGCTCGGACTCTTGGACGAGATGGCCAAAGAGGCATTCGAGTTCACGCCCTGGGCGCCCATCTACAACGTCACGGGGCAGCCAGCGATGTCCGTTCCGCTCTGCAGCAGCCAAGCCGGGCTCCCTATCGGAGTGCACTTCGCCGCCCGTTTCGGGGACGAGGCCTCCCTGCTCAGGCTGGCCGGCCAACTCGAGCGTGCACACCCGTGGTTCGACCGTCTGCCCGAGATGGCCACCAGCTAGGATCGGCAGTCCTATCGGCCCTGCAGGCCTGGTGTCAGGCGGAGGAAGTCCAGAATCGATCGAGCTAATTCGTCCGTTGTACCGGGCGACATGATGTCTCCCGCGATCACGTGCCGCGCCGGGTCCTCCGACCCCGAGATCTCTACCAGCCGCTTGCGCGAGCTCCCAAGCCGACCGAACGCGAGTCGGGTCTCTTCCGGATCGACCACGGCGTCCTCCTGGGAGTAAGCGACAAGGGTCGGCATCGTCACGCCGTCGAGCGGCATCGTGCGGACGTGCTCGACCAGCGCCATCATCGGGAGCAACGCCGACGTCGGGTAGCATTCGGTCCAGTGCAGCTCCTGCTCCGCGTTCTGCGGCTCGAAGCACCGTTCCGCGCCCACGACCAGACCGGCGACCTGAGCACCCCACGGCCACAGCAGAATACGCGACGATGTGTCCCGCAGATGGAAGTTCGGAGAGATGACGGCGAGCGCCGCGACGCGCCCGGCGACTTCCTCGCGGGCGGCAGCCCAGACAGCTAGCGTGCCCCCGGTCGAGGTGCCGACGAGCACCACGCGGTCCCCGAGCGTGACGCCCACCGCGACCGCCTCTGCAACATCGTCCATCCACGCTTCGACTGTCGCTTCGGCCATCGCGGCGCCGTCCCGACCGTGCCCGGTCAGCCTCGTGTAGAAGACGTTCGCGCCCAAAGGCTCCGCGATCCGGCTCACGAGCGGATCCACCTCGTGGCGGTCCGCGGAGTAGCCGTGCAGATAGAGCAGCGCTATGGGGGTCCTGGTTCGCGTCTCAGGATCCGCCCACACCACCGCTTTCGCCTCCCCCAGGCGTAGATTGGACACGCTCGACTCACGTGCGGCGAGGTAGGCCTCGACGTCCGAGCCGATCTCCGGTTCGTTCCACCGCTCCTCGAAGCGCGTCCGTGGACCGAGAAGAACAACCAGCGCTGCCGCCGCAAGTGCGGCGGCCATGACTCCCCACCGTCGCTTCTTCATCGGTATAAAAGGGTGATCGGTGAAGAGGGTGGGCCGCCACCGGTGTCGAGCACTTGGCGGTCGCGCGGTTGATCCATCGTCTCTCCTCGTCGTTCCTTGACTGACGCGCGCAAGCGCGGCTCACCCACGCCGTATGGCGTGGGTCGCGCGTCCCCGCCCTCCCTCCCCATCACCCTTCTAGTCCATTAGGGTCCGTAGCAGGAAGGCACACGGTACCGGGGAGCAGTGTCACCAGCAACGGCTCGCCATAGCTCTAGCGAGCCGTGGACCGTGCCCTCACGTTGTGTCCGATTGGTCGCCACATGGATGCACCACATGACAGCGAGTCGCCAATGAGGCCAAGATGAGAGATCACGCGACCGGCCACCCGGCGCTTACGGATCAGCCGACCGGCCTCGCCAACCGGCTTCACTTCGAACTGGTATACAGCTACCTCTTCCAAGCTGGCGACCGCGGCATAGCGCTGACCGTATTGTTGCTCTCGTTCGGGACCGGCGAATTCGAGTCCAGCGACCCCGAGGCCCTACGCACGCTCGGCGAGCAGATCCAGGACACGACGCGGACCACCGATCTGTCGGGCCACTTGGGCCACGGGCGTATCGTAATCCTCCTCTTCGGCAGCAACATCGCGGGCGCCCTAATAGCCGCTGAACGGATTGAAGGCGCAGTGGGCGAGCTCGGCCTCGGACGCGTATCGATCGGTCTAGCGATGTATCAGCCGGATATGAAGGACCCATCCGAGTTGCTGGAGGCCGCAGACCGCGGGTTGCGCGCCGCGGAGGAGGCTGGGGGAGGAGTGGAGCTGGCGTAGGCAGCCGCGGATCACCAGTGGCCCGCGTAGTCCAGAGAGTGGTCTGAGAGCTCTGCGGCAAGATACTGCCGGTGCAGGCTGTTCAACTGCCGCACGTGGATGAAGTCATGCGCCAGCCAAGAGGCCAGCACACCGCCCGCCGGCATGGGACCCTCGCTCGGATGGTCGTACACCAGCGACCAATCGGGCTGATCCAGCCCTTCGAGCCAACGCAAGGACCGCGCCCGCCGCGTCATCAGCCGCTCCACGGATTGGCCCAGCTCGCGCGAGTTGTACTGCCGGTCTCGTGCCCATACCTCCGGATGGATAGGGGGCCATGGCTCCCAGGGGCGGTGGAGCGTGAGGTCGATCCGGTGACGGAAGTCCTCTACTTCCTCGTCCGCGAGATGGTTCACGACCTCGAGGATGGACCATTTGTCTATGGCCGGCCTCCACCGCGCCTGCTCCTCGCTCACGCCTCGCGTGAGCGCGTCGAAGACGTCGGCGTTTGCGCGCAGACGTTCGATGATGCCGTGTACTCGCACCGACCCTCCCCTGGATCAGTGAAAGTTCGCGCCCGTGCTCACTGCCCGCTAGAGAGGTTCGTTCGAGCTAGCAGTCCACGAGCTCGATCGTGTCCGGACCGTTGGGAACGACACAGATGAACTCGAACGGCTCCGCGCCTTCGGCCGCCTGGTACGTGTGCGGGACCCCGGCCGGGATGTAGACCACGTCGCCTTCCTGCACATAGTGCACATCGTCACCGATTTGAACGCGCGCGCTTCCGCGTAGGACGTACTGTTCGTGCTCGACCGTATTAGTGTGCATCGGCATGCCGCCGCCGGGCTCCATGATGAAGCGGCGCATGGCGAAGTTGGGCCCCTGCTCGGGTCCGATGAGCACCTGGCGCTTCGTTCCGGTGCCGGCGCTCACTTCCTCGGCCGGAAGGGTATCGACGTGTTGTACGGACATAGAGTGGCCTAGCCCCCGTATAAGGTTCCTGGCAATAGAAACGTGAACAATCTACGGTACGTGTCAGTTCGCGCGAAACGACTCCATCGGGTCGGTGTTGGTGGCGCGTACCGCGGGCAAGAAAGGCACGTCCGCGTCAGCTGCTCCGTCGATACACGGCGACGCGAAGAAGCGGAGCTATCGTGTACGTGAAGTGGAGCCGGTTCTCGCCTTCGGTGATCACGTTCGTGGTCTGCTGTCTGGTCTTCGGGTAGTCGTGCCCTTGCTCGTTCTCGACGACGAGCACCTCCCCATCGCCGAGCCCAGCCAGCAGCGTCTCAATCTGCTCTTGCAGCCGATCCAAGAGCTGCTGCTCGGCGTGATCCTGGACGTCACCCTCGGCCTCCGCTTGGAGCTCATGCGTCACCCCGAGGGCGTAGGAACCGTCGAAGTCCTCCACCGCGATCGAATGCTCGAGGTTCCGGCGGAAGCCTATCTCGCTCAATGCCTTCGAGTCGAAGTTGAGGTCCACACTCTGGTACGATGGACCGTAACGTCGGAGCATCATGGCTGGCCTCGACTAGGGGCGCGGAGCGCCGGTTCGGAACGGTGGTATCAGGACCCGGGGTTGAGCAGCGCTTCTAGTTCTTCGGGCGTCAACTCGGCGGCGGCCTTGGAGCCCATGCCGTGGGGCGACCGGGACTTTCGCCCGCGCCGTGCGGCCGAACGCGACTCGGTCTGAGGCGTTCCCGCGTAGTCGAACTCGGGGAGGTGAATCTTGTCCACGGTTCGACCCAAGCGGTGCTCCAGGCTCTTCAGCACACCAAGGTCCGAAGCGGTCACGAGCGTGACCGCATTCCCGGTCGCCCCCGCGCGACCCGTCCGACCGATACGGTGCACGTAGTCCTCCGGATCGAGCGGGACGTCGTAGTTCACCACATGGCTGATGCCCTCGACGTCCAGGCCTCGCTGCGCGACATCGGTCGCCACAAGGATGCGCACCTTGCCGGTCGCAAAGCGTTCCAGCGCACGGGTCCTATGCTTCATCTGACGGTTCGAATGCATGACGTCGGCCTGGATGCCCTCACGCCGCAAGCGCCCCTCGAGCACATCGGCGCCGGCCTTGGTCCGGGTGAAGATAAGCACCTGGTCCCATCCAGGTTCCCTGACCAGCTTGAGCAGCAGGTCGGGCTTCTTCTCCGGCTTCACCGAGTAGAAGAACTCCGTAATGCCCTCGGCCATGGTACCAGACGGGGTCGCCTCGATCCACACAGCGTCCTGGGTGAGGCGCAGCGCGAGGTCGTGCACACCGTGCGGCATGGTCGCGCTGAAGAGCATCGTCTGCCGCTTCCTTGGCATGCCGCGCAATACGTCTTCGATCTGAGGCCTGAATCCCATGTCGAGCATTCTGTCGGCCTCGTCCAGCACGAGATAGCCGACCTTGCTCAGGTCGACTCGCCCAGACTGCATGTGGTCGATGAAGCGGCCGGGAGTAGCCACGATCACCTCGAAGCCGTCTTCGAGCGCTTTGATCTGGGGGCCGTAGCCCACGCCTCCGAAGATGGCCTCGCTGCGGATGCTCGTGCCTTTCGCAAGCGACGCCGAGTCGTCCGAGACCTGCTGGGCGAGCTCTCGTGTCGGGCACAGCACGAGCACCTGCAGCCCGTCCCCAGCCCGAATGCGTTCTAAAGCCGGGATCATGAACGCCCCCGTCTTCCCCGTGCCTGTCTGTGCGATCCCAACCACGTCCGCGCCGTCCAGACCCGCAGGCATCGCTTTCACCTGAATCGGCGTCGGCATCTCCCACCCGAGAGCTTCAATCGCCGCAAGGCGCTCGTCGGAGAGCTTCATGTCTGTGAATCGGGCGATGTCCACTGGGTCTCGCGAAGGCGCCGAGGTCATGCCGAAACCAAGCGCTTCGACACACATAGGACAGGTGGCGAAAAAAGGTAACCGGCTTTCTTGCCAAGGGTGTAACACAGCGACAACTTGGCCGCGTCATGATGTGCTTCGCTCGACCTGATCACGCGACTCTTACTGAACCCGACCGCCAAAATGGACGTGAACCGCGCCTCGTCGTCCCGTACGTCCGTCCTGTTCGTGTGCCTCGGCAACATTTGTCGATCGCCGCTCGCGGAGGGCGTCTTCCGGCACCTCGTTGAGCAGGAAGGGCTGGAGGACCTATTCGAGATCGACTCGGCGGGCACCGGTGCGTGGCACGTAGGAGAGCGCGCGGACGCCCGCTCTACGCTGATCGCCGAGCAACACGGAATCGAGTTGGATTCCCGCGCGCGGAAGGTGCAGCCGGAAGACTTCGAGCGCTTCGATTACATCATCGCGATGGACCGCGACAACCTGCGCACGCTCGAGCGCATGAGTGAGACCAACGGATCCGGGGCGCATATCGAGCTCCTACGCAGCTACGAAGCGGAACGCGACGGCGACGAGGTTCCCGATCCCTACTACGGGGGGGCGAGCGGCTTCGAGATCGTATTCAAGATGGTCAAGCGGTCCTGTACGGGCCTGCTCGAGCGGCTGCGCGCCTCCTAGCGGCTTGCCATGCATGTGCTGCCGACTCCACTGAGGCAACAGGTGGAGTCGGCGCTTGGTCACCAGATCACGGGGAGCGTTCCTGCTTCCGGGGGGTGCATCAACAACGGTGCTCGGCTCGATACGCAGGCTGGCGGTTCCTTCTTTCTGAAGTGGAACGACACGGCACCGTTCGAGATGTTCGAGGCCGAAGCAGACGGGCTGGAAGCGTTGAGGCGCTCCTGCACGGTTCGCGTTCCCGAGCCCCTCGACCGGGGTGGTGGCGACGGCACGTCGCCCTGGATTCTACTGGAATACGTGGGCTCAGGAGCGCCAGCGGCGGACTACCCGGAGAGGTTGGGCGCCTCACTGGCGGAGCTCCACCACGCCGAGCTCAGCCCGACGTTTGGGTGGGGGCGGGACAACTGGATCGGGTCGCTGCCGCAAGCGAACGACGAACGGGATGACTGGGGCGACTTCTGGCGGGACCTGCGAATCGTGCCCCAGCTGCAGCTTGCCCGCTCGAAAGGCTTTTTGCGCGGCGACACCATGGATAGACTGATCGAGGTGATCCCAGACGCTCTGGCTGACGTCGAGCGGGCTGGATTACTGCACGGCGACCTGTGGGGCGGAAACGCCTTCGCGACCGTAGACGGAGCCCCGGTGATAATCGACCCGGCCGTGTTTCGGGGCGACGGCGAGGTGGACCTGGCGATGACCGAGCTATTCGGAGGCTTCGGGCACCGCTTCTACGATGCATACAACGCGACCCAGCCTATCACTCGAGAGTACGAGGCGTTCAGGCGTGACCTATATCAGCTCTACTACCTGTTGGTGCACGTCAACCTGTTTGGAGCCTCGTACGCGAGCGGCTCGCTCGCCGCGGCCTCACGCGTCTTGAACGCCTTCGGTTAAGCCGCAGCTCCAGCCGCAACCAATGCGACGATACGGCTGAAGGCATCCTCGAGCACGGCGTCGGACACCGCGAAGCTCATCCGCACCCATCGGTCATCTCCAAACGCCGCCCCGGGAACGAGCGCCACACCCTGCCCCTCGAGTAGACGCGAGCACCAGGCTGTAGCGTCCCGGATCTCGTCATCGAAAAAGCCGTCGACGCGAAAGTATAGGTAAAAGGCTCCCTGGGGGCGGGTGTACGGCACCCCTGGCAGCAGTTCGGCCATGCTTGCCATCACCAGATCCCTCCGACGCGTGAACGCGACGCCCATCCTCGCGATCGACGCCCGCGCCTCTTCAGCGTTGGAGAACGCCTCGAGCGCAGCGACTTGAGACGGAGTTGTCACGTTCGAAGTGATCTGACTCTGGAGCGCTGTGAACTTCCTGGAGAGTTCAGCGCTCGCGTACGAATAACCGAGACGCCACCCCGTCATCGCGTAGCTCTTCGAGACCCCGTCTATGAGCACGAAGTCGCCGAGCGCAGACTCGGGCAGCTCCAAGATACCCGGCGCAGCGTCGCGGTCAGCATCGTGGTAGATGTTGCGGTAGATCTCGTCGCTGATGAGCCATATGCTCCGGTCGCGCGCCCAGACCGCGATCGCCTCGAGCTCCTTCAGCGAATAAACGGCGCCCGTGGGGTTGCAGGGCGAGTTGATGATAATCCCACGCGTGCGCTCGGAACGAGCCGCTTCAAGCTCATCCGTCGTGACCTTGAAGTCGCTTGACTCCGCCCCGAACACGGCCTTGGGCTCGGCCCGCGCGATGTTGACCTGATCCGGGTACGTGGTCCAATACGGGGCGGCGATGAGGACCTCCTCTCCGGGTCCAAAGAGCGTGAAGGTCGTGTTGAAGAGTGCCTGCTTCGCACCCGCTGTCACGACGACCCCGGTCCAGTCCAACTCACGACCCGCTTGCTCACTCAGGTGGGCCGCGATCGCCTTTCGGAGTTCGGGCAGCCCCGCTGGAGGCGTGTAACGTGTCCGACCAGCCCGTACGCCGTCTGTCTTACGCCCGCTTCGGAGATGAACTCCGGGGTGTCGAAATCCGGCTCGCCCGCAGCGAGATTCAGGATGTCGCGGCCTTCGGCGGCCAATCGCTTCGCCAGCGTGCTGACCGCTATCGTCGCGGAGGGTTTGAGCCTCTCAACATTCGCACTGAACTGCATCGTGGGGTATTCCTCATCATGTCATCTGTGGGGTCGAAATATGGGGTCGTGCCGTACGAACAGGAAGCACCCTGCGGGGTGGTCCCGCCACGAAGCCACGAACAGCTTTGGCGCGCCATGAACGACCAGAGTCCCACTTTCTTCTTTGACGCCGTCGACCCGCTCTCCTTTGACGCCTTGCATCGTGCCCTTATAGCGGCGGAAGAGCAGAGGGACGTTAGTGCGGTGCGTACGCCGATCGAATCGTACCCAGCCGACGCAACGCTGACCGACACACCAGGATCGCTTCTGGCAGACGCGCTGGTCGACATCCTGAGAGCCCGTCAGCAAGCCGTCCAAGCCGGCGTGACATCCGCTCCAGCGTTGGTCACGCGAACGGGTACACTTCAGGGCTTCCACAACCAGGCGGCCATCGGCACCTTACTCGACGGCCGTTGAGGGCATGACGGCCACCGCTACCCGAAACCTACGGCACGGACATGGCAGGATACCAGCGCAAGACGGCGCTCTCGCCGAGTGAGGTCATGGCCGAAGCGGAGGAGTTCATCCCGGAGATGGTGGGCTCTTCTACTGACCGGCTCCGGACATCCAGGCTGGACTACGAGGTCCAGGGGCTTCTGAACCGCCTTCCGTACGAGCAGGAGACCGACGGGGCGCCTGGTCCGGCAAGCCGACCTAGTGTCCCGTGACATGGAATCTTTCGAAGAACTCGGGCTCACGCCCGAGCTGGTAGAGGCGCTCGCCGCAGACGGCCTCGAGCAGCCAACCTCGCTCCAGGAGGCAGCACTCCCCGTCATCCGACGAGCGAACAACCTCTTCCTGGCCGCCGGCCCCGGCAGCGGCGTCACGATCGCGTGGGGTGCGGCGCTGTTGGACCGCGTCGAAGGCGAGGGGGACATGCCCAGGGTGGTCGTGCTCACCCCTACCCAAGACCGGGCCGATCAGCTCGCTCAGTCGCTGGGTCGGCTTGCGGACAGTGCAGGGCACACGGTCGGGGCCCTCGGCTCTCATTGGATGCTTCCTGAGAGGGCGACGATGCTTTTCGGCACCCCGGCGGACGTGCTGGCTGCCGCGAAAGCGAGCGGCATCAACCTCGAAGCTGTCGAGGCGATCGTCGTGGACCAGGCGTCCGGCATCGACACCTTCGAGGGGATGGCGGCGACGGAGGCGATACTCGAGTATCTGCCGAAGGAGGCGCAGCGCGTGGTTGCAGCCCAACCGATAACGCCCGGCGTCTCCAGGTTCCTCGAACGCCATGTGAAACGTGCGGTCACGATCCCCGCTGAGGACCGATCGGTGCCGAACGGACCCAAACGGGGCACCGTGCGATTCCGTATCGTGCCTGAGCCTCGTGAAGAGGCCGTGCTGGAAATGGTGGGATCCCTACTCGCCGATGAAGCGCGACACGTGCTGGTCTTCTGCCGGAACGAGGATCGCGCGGCGGACGTGGGCGATTTGCTGACGCTCCACGGCTTATCGGTCGGCGCCCCCGGTGAGGATTCCGTACGGGTGTGGCTCGGCGTGGACGCGCTGGCCGCTCGCGCCGAAGTCGACGCCCACGAGGGCGTGAAGGTCGTGAGCTGCGACGCCCCTACCGATGCGGACGAGTTGGATCGCCGGCACAGCGTGTCAGACGGGGGAATCGTCGTGATCCTCGCTCGTGAGGTGGCGCACCTTCGGGCCACAGCCCGCTCGGCTGGCTATACTGTAGTGCCCTTTCCGCCCGCGGTATCCAGCGGCTCTGCCGCGGTCGCCGGCCTTCACGAGCAGCTCCGAGCCGCGCTGGAAGCCGAGGACACGGCTCCCTACTTGTTGGCTCTCGAGCCTCTATTCGAAGAGCATGACCCGGCTGAGGTAGCGGCTGCCGCAGTCGCGCTGCTCCGAAAGAAGATGCCCCCGGTGGCCCCGCCCACCCCTGAGTGGTCGAGTACCGGGGCAGCTGCGCCCGCGTGGGCCAAGCTCTTCTTCGGTGTGGGAGAGCGCGACGGTCTCACCACGGGTGACCTGCTCGGTGCGATCACCGGCGAAGCCAATGTTCCGGGCACCTCCGTGGGCCGCATCGATATCAAAGAGAGTCACACGCTCGTGGAGGTGCACGACGAGGTGGCGAGGAAGGTCATCACAGCGCTCAACGGTACCACAATCCGCGGTCGTGCCGTCCGAGCGGATTTCGACAGACCCAGGCGGGGCACCGGCGGCGCCCGAAAGGGACCACGACGCTAGCAGTCACGGGTGGTGGGTAAGCGACCTCGGTAGGAAACAGAAAGAGGCCGCGCCACCAGAGAGCGACGCGGCCTCTTTTCCGCTAGGCGTGCTAACCGGTGCGGCGGTCAGCCCAACCTTTCCGCCACGAAGTGCTCAGCCCCCTTTGACCGCGTCCTTGAGACCCTTACCAGCACGGAACCCAGGGGTCTTCGTCGCGGCAATCTGGATCGTCTGACCCGTACGCGGGTTGCGGCCCATGCGGGCCTTACGGTGTTTGGCTTCGAACGTGCCGAAACCTGTGATCTGTACGCGGCGATCGCCCCTCAGCGCCTGCGCGATAATGCCGTCGCTCGGCGAGAAAAGCGCATCCACAGCCCGCGATGCATCGGCCTTCGTCATGCCGGTTGCCCCTGCGAGGGCGTCCACGAGATCGGACTTGTTCATCTGGCTGCTCCTGTAACAAGAATGGGGTTGTTCTGTCACGGCCGAAGCCGCCCTACGGTGCAGGCCTGGAGAGCTTTCTCCTAGGAGGTGCCGATCACCTGAAAAGCCGCACTACTCAAGCGTTTCTGCACCCTGCGGGTCACAATTGAACCAACGGTAAGCGACACCTGGGGAGGCGTCAAGGGAAAAAATGGCCAAAAGGCCGCGTGTTTCCTAGCTTCCTGGCAGGTCGCGCCCTGTCGATTCGCCGATTTGACTCCCTGGGCCCTAGCCAGTTCTTACCTACAGGTACTGTGTCGGAGTTTCTCCCCCGATCCCTTTGGACGCTCGCGGTTCTCGCGTTGCTCGTCGCACTGGGAACACTGGGATACGTCTGGATCGAGGGACAGCCGCTCTCGGACGCGCTATACATGACGGCCATCACCTTGACCGGCGTGGGATACAGGGAGGTCTTCGACCTTACCCCAAACGGGCGCACCTTCACGATCTTCCTGTTATTGAGCGGGATTTCGTGGATGGGATTCTGGTTCGCCAATATCACGTCGTTCATCGTCGAGCTCGACCTGAAGGACGCACTCAAGAGGCGTCGGAACATGCAGGAAATCGCGAAGATGAAGGATCATGTCATCATCTGCGGAGCCGGACGAACAGGACGTCAGGTCGCGCAGGAGATCGAATCTGTTACCCACGACTACGTGATCATCGAGCGCGATCCGACCCGGATCGAACAGCTCGCCGAATACGTTCCGGACGCTCACGTTCTGGAGGGTGACGCGACCCACGACCACGTGCTAATTGAAGCGGGGCTCCTGCACGCGAACGGCCTCATCACGTGTCTCAGCGCCGACGCGGACAACCTCTACGTGTGCCTTTCGGCCCGCGATCTCGGGGCGAAACTCACAATTGTCGCCCGTGCGTACGAAGAAGAGTCGATCGACAAGCTATACCGTGCTGGAGCCGACCAAGTGGTGAGTCCCAACTTCAGCGCAGCAATCCGCATGGCGTCGGTGCTTCTTAGGCCGTCGGTGGTCTCGTTCCTCGATATCGCCACTCTCTCGTCGGAGCTGACGCTGCGGGCCGAACAGATGAGGTGCCAGAAACTTCGAGCGCGGTCGGTAAGACCTTGGCCGAGCTGCGTATTCCTCATGAGACAGGCCTGATCGTCATAGCTGTGCGCAAGCATCACGAGCGCGGCCGCCACTTCGTCTTCAACCCGTTGGCCTCCACCAATATCGAAGCCGGCGACGATGTCATCGTGCTAGGCGATGAAGAGCAGATAGAGAGCCTGAGGTCCTACCTCACCTGACTCTGCCGCCTCACCCGATATCGACGCGACTACTTATATCGGTATGTGACGCGGCCGCGGCTGAGGTCGTAGGGCGACAGCTCGCACTTAACGCGGTCGCCCTCGAGCACTCGTATGTAGTTCTTACGCATCTTCCCGGAGAGGTAGGCGAGCACCTCGTGTCCGTTCTCCAGCTCCACGCGAAACGTCGCATTCGGAAGGGCCTCGCTCACGATTCCTTCCATTTCGATCGCGTCCTTGCCCACCTAGTATTCCGTCCCAGAAGTTCGCCGGCGTTCGGGCACTGCTGCATCCACGTCACAACGAGCGGGCAATACGCTCCTCTACATGCGGAAGCGGTAGCTCAGCTTCACGAGAAGACCGAGAGCCACGTAGTATGGTATCCTCCAAAAGACACACGGAATCACAACTCTGCTGAGTCGCTCCATGGTTGAGTCGCGCCACTACACTTCAGCTGACAAGAGCGTGATCGAGCACGCGTTCCTGAAAGGCGACGCGTTGACCTGTCCCCGATGTGGGATCGCGCTCGACCTGCGGCCGGTTCCCCCGCGGGACGACGTCTCCTATGTGCGCGACAGAGTTCTCGTCGTGTGCTCCGCGTGCCACGGCACCCACGTGCTCGACAGGAAGCAGGCACGGTGAGCCTGCCGTACATGTGGGGAACCCATCCGTCATGCCAACGAGATCGCGGTACGCCCAAGCGGGTCGATGAAGTCGGCCTCGAGAGCGTAAGCCGCCAGCCCTTCCCCTGTTCAGCGCCCACTACGTGCACGCCTTCGAGAACACGCACCGTCATGTTGAGGACCATGTTTTTGTCGGGGTCGGTCCGGTCGACGACGCGGAAACCGGGACTTTCCGGTCGGGGGCGCCACGGTTAGCGTAGCGCCTCAACCTCCCGCTCTGGAGACATGATGGCCAACCCAACGGTCACGTTTGAGACAAACCTCGGAACGTTCACCGCGGAGATGTTCGAGGACGTCGCACCCAAGACGGCCGGAAACTTCCTCAAGCTCGCGCGAGAAGGCTACTTCGACGGCATCATCTTCCACCGCGTGATCAGCGGATTCATGATCCAGGGCGGTGACCCGACGGGGACCGGCACCGGTGGTCCGGGCTACAGTATTCCCGATGAGTTCTCTCCGGGGCTCGCCCATACCCAAACCGGAATCTTCTCGATGGCGAACTCTGGCCCCAACACCGGCGGCTCCCAGTTCTTCATCACTCTGGCCGCGACCCCTTGGTTGGACGGCAAACACGCGATCTTCGGAAGAGTGACGACGGGACTCGACATCGTGGAAGCGATCGGCGTCGTTGACACGAGCCCCGGCGACCGGCCGAGCGAGGACGTCGTGATGGAGAAGCTGACGGTCAACGACGACTAGCGGCCGGAGCAGTGTCACCGCGAGGCTCGGCCCTCGCTACTCCCCCGCACCCGGTTTCAGCCGTCCCTCCACGTCATCTCGGCGCCGCACCAATCGCTCGATCTCGCTGACCAGGTCGTCTTCCTCCGGGTCACTCGTACCACCGAACAGCCCGTCCTCGGCTGCCACTTCGTCCATCCGCTGGACGACACCGTACAGATTGAGCCACTTGTCGGCTCGCTCGCTCATGCGCACGACCGAGTAGAACAGCCGGGGACGCCTCCCGCGCCCCGCGAGGAAGTCGACGATGATCGCGCCGACAGACAACCAGATCGCAGCGAAATCGATGGCGCCGTCGAGCAACAGCTTGAGCTGGAACATCGCGAAGTCGCGGAGCGTGACACCCCGAGATGCGACCGTGAGAGGCTTTCTTCGAGACATGTCGATAAGGGATCATGTTTGCGCGTGTTGTGACAGGCCCTTACGTCATGGTGAGGAAGGAGGTTCAGACCGGGGAATTCAGGGGCATCGTTGCGGCAGGTGTGGACTACGAGCGGTCAGGAACCTTCCCCCGAAGGGGTCGTAGGAAAGAAACCCGCCGCGCCTGACAATCCGGAAAAACATTGCCCATGAGGCTCTCTTCCAACGCCAGCTCGACCCTGGCCGTTGTCGCCGTCTCCGTGTTCCTCGGAGCATGCGACCAGCGCGCGGACGCGGTAGAGGAGCCCGCGCAGGTCGCCTCGCCGGGTTCGGAGCTCATGGCCCAGCAAACTCCGCAGGTCCAACGCCCGACATTCACAGGTAAGCTTGGGCCGCGCAGGGATCCTTCGGAGGCCTCGGGTCGCTGGCCGTTCTACTGGACGCGGGCCATCTACTCGAGCTACGGACGCCGCGGCTGGGGCGGCGGCAGATGGGCGACCGACTTTCCTAAGGGTGATCGACAGTTCCTCATCGTGCTCAAGCGACTCGTGCGCCTCGACGCGTACGACTGGGAGAACGCGATCAACCTCGCCGACCCGGAGCTCAGGCGTTTCCCGGTCATTTACATGGTCGAGCCAGGCTATATGGACATGAGCAACGCCGAGGTCGTGGGGCTGCGGGGCTATCTCGACGCGGGCGGCTTCCTGATCGTCGACGACTTCTGGGGCCAGCGTCAATGGAACCAATTCGAGTACAATATCCGGCGGGTGTACCCGGACAAAGCGATCGTTGACGTCACGCTCGACCACCCGATCTACTCCGCGTACTACGACATCGATCAAGTGATGCAGGTGCCGGCCATCAACAACGCCGTCTACGGCTATACCTCCGAGTGTGGGCCGTGTGAGCCCCAGGTCAAAGGCATGTACGACGATGAAGGCCGGCTCATGGTCATAATCAACCACAACACGGATCTGGGAGACGCGTGGGAGTGGGCCGAGAACCCTCGATACCCCCTCAAGTATTCGACGTACGCCTACGAAATGGGTGCGAACATGATCGTCTATGCGATGAGCCACTAGACTGGGACGACCATGATGGACCGCGTCTTCGAATTTCTGTTCAAGTACCGGCCGCTCGTCTTCGAGCAGGGCGACTTCACATTCGCGGCACCGGGTACCGTCCGGCTGTGGCTGGTCGCTGCCGGAGTGGTCGGAGCCGCCGCCGTCGCGAGCTACACGATCGCCCGAGGCAAGAGCACGGTAGTCGATCGCGGCATGATGGCCGGACTACGCGTCGCGCTGCTCGCGGTGCTCGTCTTCTGTCTCCTGCAGCCGGCGCTCATTCTCTCGACTGTGGTCCCGCAGCAGAACTTCGTCGGCGTGCTCATCGACGACTCCCAGAGCATGCTGCTCCCGGACGAGGACGGCACCTCCCGCACGTCTTTTCTGCAGGAGGCGTTCACGCCGGACGAGAGCGAGGTGCTCGCCGCTCTGTCCGACCGCTTCGTGCTCCGTTTCTTCCGCTTCTCCAACGTCACCAATCGCATCGACGGGCTGGGCAACCTGACTTTCGAAGGCACGCAGACGGACCTCGGCGGAGCACTCGACGCCGCACGTGAGGAGCTGTCGGGCGTGCCGCTATCGGGCCTCATCATGATCACCGACGGCGCGCACAACGCCGACCGGCCCCTGACGGAAGCCTTGGTCCCGCTCCAAGCGGCGGGCGTTCCGGTCTTCACGGTGGGACTGGGGGAAGAAGCGATCGCACCCGACATCGAGATCGGACGCGTAGAAATGCCCCGAGCCGTGCTGGAGGGCTCTGCCCTCGTCGTGGACGTCGTGGTGACGCAGACCGGGGTGGGGCGGAGGGTCGTGCCGATCATCGTTGAAGACGACCTGAAGATCCTGGCCGAGGAAACCGTCGAGCTCGGCCCAGACGGAGAGCCGGTCGTCGCACGCATCAGCCTAAAGCTGGAAGGAGAAGGCCCACGGCGTATCCACTTTCGCATCCCGCCGCAACCCGGAGAACGGGTCGAGCGAAACAACGCGCGCGCGGTCGCGGTACAGATCGAAGTTCACGGGGAACGGGAGAAGATCCTCTATCTGGAGGGCGAGCCCCGTTTCGAGGTGAAGTTCATGCGCCGAGCCGTAGCGGACGACGAGAATATCCAGCTCGTGGTCCTGCAACGCACCGCTGAAGGCAAGTTCCTGCGCCTCGAGATTAGCGACAGTACCGAGCTTCAGTTCGGCTTTCCTGCCAGCCGCGAGGAGTTGTACCACTATCGCTCCCTGATCATCGGAAGCGTCGAGGCATCTTTCTTCACGCACGATCAGCTCCAGATGATCGCGGACTTCGTCTCCGAGCGCGGGGGCGGCCTGCTCATGCTCGGTGGCCGCAGCTCCTTCGCCGAAGGCGGCTGGGTTGGTACGCCAGTCGAGGAGGTGATGCCCATTGTGCTGGGCGAGCCCGCTGGCGGCGAAGACGGTTTCTTCGCGGAGATCGACGTGAGGCCTACGCCAGCGGGGTTGGCACACGCCGCGGCTCAGCTCGGCCAGGACGGCGAGGCCGTGAGCGCGCGCTGGGACTCGCTCCCTCCGGTCACGATCGTCAACCCGATCTCGGAAGTCAGGCCCGGCGCGACCGAGTTGCTGACCGGAACGAGCCGGGACCTGCCCTACGATCAGGTCGTACTGGCCTTTCAGCGGTACGGGCGGGGCAAGTCGATCGCGATGACTGTCCAGGACTCCTGGCTGTGGCAGATGATTCCGGCGCTCGAGGATCAGAGTCACGAGACCTTCTGGAAGCAGCTACTGCGGTGGCTTATAGACGGTGTGCCGGATGCCGTCGAGGTGATCACGGACCAAGAACAAGTGGAGCCCGGGGAAAGCGTGCGGCTCACCGCGACGGTCGGCGACTCCACCTACATCGAGGTAAACGACGCGTCTGTGACCGCACGCATCACGAGCCCGAGTGGGCTCGTGGAGGAGGTTCCGGTCGAGTGGACCGTCGAGCGGGACGGCGAATACGTGGTCGAGTTCCGCCCGAGCGAGCTCGGCGAGTACGAGGTCGAAATCACCGCCGAGCGAGACGGCATGACGCTCGGCTCCGACCGGACCTACCTGCACACGGCTCCCAGCGACGAGGAATACTTCGGCGCGAACCGACACACACAGACGCTGCGGCGTATCGCCGACGAGACGGGTGGTCGGTTCTACACTCCAGAGGACATCGGGACGCTTCCCGACGACATCAGCATCACCGGTGCGGGCGTGACGCTCGTCGAACAGATGTCCCTGTGGGACATGCCGTTTCTCTTCTTCTTGATGCTCACACTCATGGGCGCAGAGTGGGGCTTCCGCCGTTTGAGGGGCATGGTTTGATCCAGGGTCGCGTGCCCAACGCGAGCGCGGGCCTTCTTCTCGGCGCGCTTCTGGTGAGTGGGGCGTTTCCGCTCGGTTTACAGGCCCAGGAGAGGACGCACGCGATCATCGTCGTGGGACTGGGTGGCAGCGTCGAATACCGGGAGCGCTTTCACAGCCAGGCTGTCGCGTTGAAGACCGCGCTCACCGAACGCCACGGCATCCCGGCAGAAAACGTCGTCTATTTGGGAGAGCGACCCGAGGACGCGCCCGACGTGATCGCGCACAAGTCGACACGAGCCAACCTTTTCAGGGTCTTGGGCGAGGCTGGCGCGCACGCTCAGTCGATGGATCGCCTGCTCATGGTCCTCATTGGACACGGGACCTCGGATCGCAACGAGGCTCAGTTCAACCTGCCAGGCCCCGACCTTACGCCTTCGGACCTACAGGCCGGGCTCATCCCCTTCCCGACGCAGACCCTGGCGCTCGTGCACACAGGCAGCGCCAGCGGGGGCTTCCTGACTCCGCTCTCAGGTCCGAATCGGATCATCATCACCGCGACCCGCACCGGGCGAGAGCGCAACGCGACCGAGTTCCCCCAGTTTTTCGTCGGGGCGTTTACGGAGGAAGGCGCGGACCTGGACCACGACGAGCGGATCTCTCTGCTCGAGGCGTTTCTGTACGCCCGCCAAGAGGTCGAGCGGCTGTACGAGGAACAGAACGAGCTCCTGACGGAGCACGCGCTGCTCGACGACAACGGTGATGGCGAAGGCAGTCACGATGCGGGACTCACGGGACCCGACGGTCCGCTCGCGGCGACGTTTCGATTGGGCGCCAGCGCCTCCACGGCGGCTCAGGCGCCTGACGATCCGGAACTCGCTCGCCTGTACGAAGAGCGCATCGCGATCCAGGAGCGCGTAGGTCAATTGCGTGCGGTGCGCGACAGCCTGGAAGAGGACGCCTACCTCGCGGAGATGGAGGACCTACTCGTCGAGTTGGCGCTCAAGACCCGTGAGATCCGAGCGAAGGAAGGAGGCGACGCTTGAGACTGGTGCGATCGCTTCCGGTCTTCTTGTTGCTGTGGGCGGTACCCGTCGCGGGCCAGACCGTAGCCGACGCATATGTAGACTTGCGCAGCGGCGAATATGAGGACGCGGAGCGCACGTTCCGGCGCGTGCTGAGAGAAGACGCCACCTCGCTGAGGGCGCGCTTGGGCCTGATCGAGGTGTTGGCGACCAGGGGTGAATACGACGAAGCACAAAGCGTCGCGCTCGAGGCCGAGGAACCCGTCGGGGTCGCGAATGCGATGGGAGAGGTGCTCGTCCTCATGGGAAGGAGAGGTGAGGCAGCGACGGCCTTCCAGCGCGCGATCGACGACCACGCGGCCGACGCGCTCACGGCGGAGGTGAACCTCGCGGAGTTACTGTTCAACCGAGGTGATACCGACGAGGCCATGCGGGGCTTCGACCGATTCTTCGACGTCTACAACGACGCGGATGGTCGGCTGCGTGCGGCGGATCTCGTCGCGGTGGGGCGTGCGATGAGCTTCCTCGGGCGGGCCGAGCCGGGCCTCTTCCGCGACGCACTTCGGGCCTTCGACGAGGCGTCGAGCGCCGAGCCTGGATGGCCGGAGCCGCTCGTGCGGGCTGGGTCACTCTTCCTCGGCAAGTATGAGAGCCCCTCGGCACAGGCCGAATTTCAGAAAGTGCTCGCCATGAACCCGCGTCACCCAGGCGCACTGCTAGGGCTCGCGGAGGCTCTCGAGTTCGACGGTGCGTCGGGGGCGAGCGACGTGCTGAGTCGGCTGCTCGAAGTGAACCCGAATCATGTGGAGGCGCGGGCCATTCTGGCCCGGCAGCACCTCACGCGCGAAGGACACGCTGAGGCTCGCCAAGAGGTAGAAGCGGCTTTGCGCGTGAATCCCAACTCGCTCTCCGCGCTCACTGTGCTCGCGGGCTCACACCTTCTGGCCGGAGAGATCGCGGAGTTTCGAGACGTCCGCTCGCGAGCGCTCGCCATAAACCCCCGTTACGCCGCTCTCGACGCGACGCTCGCCGAGCTGTCCGTCCAGACCCGCCGCTACGCCGAGGCGGTTGTCCGCGCCAACGCCGCCATTGAGCTCGACTCGGCCTCCTGGGAAGCGTGGGGCCTTCTCGGCTTGAACGAGCTGCGGCTGGGCGACATCGAACAAGGGCGTGCAGACCTCGAGCGCGCCTTCGAGGGTGACCCTTACAACCCGTGGTTCAAGAACAGCCTCGACCTGCTGGACACCTTCGAGCGCTTCGAGTCGATCTCGACTGAGCACTTTGAGCTCTTCTTGCACGGCACCGAGTCGGACTTGCTCGCAACGTACCTGGTTCCCATTGCAGAGGAGGCGTACGACAGCCTCTCCCGCCGGTACGGAGTCGAACCGCCGCTACCGGTTCGCGCCGAGCTCTTCCCGAGTCACGCAGACTTCTCGGTGCGCACTCTCGGTGAGCCAGGGCTCGGCGCACTCGGTGTTAGCTTCGGCAGAGTGCTCGTCATGGACTCTCCCGGCGCGCGTGAACTCGGTGATTACAACTGGGCGTCGGTCTTCTGGCACGAGCTCGCGCACACGTTCCACCTGGGCATGACCGACCACCGTGTCCCGCGTTGGTTCTCCGAAGGCCTCGCGGTGCACGAACAGCGTAAGGCCCGCCCGGGATGGGGTCACCAGCCGAACATTCCGTTCCTGCGCGCGCTCCGGGACGGCGACCTCAAGAGGGTGAGCGATCTGAACGACGGCTTCATGCGGCCCGACTATCCGCAGCAGGTGATCTTCTCGTATTACCAGGCATCGCTCGTCTTTCAGGTCATCGAGGATCGATACGGGTTCGACGCCATCCGCGACATTCTCGACGGGTACGGCCGCGGGGAGACGACCGCGGATCTCTTCGAGTCCGTTCTGGACAAGCCGCTCGACGAGTTCGACGACGAGTTCGACGACTACATGAAGGCACGCTTCAGCGGGCCACTCCGGGGACTCGTGGAAGTTGGTGACCCGCCGGGCTCAGCGGCGAGTACTCGCGATCTTGAGGACTTCGTGCGGGGCAATCCGGGCGACTTGGTCGGGCGGCTCCGGCTCGGCGCTGCGCTGATCGGTGAGGAGCGGTTCGAAGACGCGAAGCCTCATCTCGACGCGGCGCTGCGCATTTTCCCCGAGTACGGCGGATCTGACAGCCCGTATTGGTATTTGGCCCAGATCCATCGAGCAGAGGGCGACTTGGAGCGCGCAGCCGCCGCGCTCGCGCGTCTCACTGACTTCTCAGAGTCGAATTACCACGCCTTCGTGCTGCAAGCCGACGTACTCGAGAAGCTCGGACGCCCTGAGGAGGCGGCGCGCGCGCTGGACAGGGCGGCGCTCATCTGGCCGTACGACATCGATCTGCACCTGCGCCTCGCCGAACTGCACAGCCAGGTGAGATTCTTCGAAGGAGCGATCCGCGAGCGCGAGGCAGTCGTTGCGCTCATCCCCACGGACATGGCGGAGGCGCTCTATCTGCTCGCGGTGGCCCACCGGGACGCAGGCGACCGGGTGAGCGCGCGTCGAGCGGTACTGCAGGCGCTCGACACGGCCCCCAACTACGAAGAGGCTCTGGAACTGCTGCTTGAGCTACGGGCGCGTGCGCGGGCGGCTAATTGAGCGGTGCGAGGACCCTGATCGCCCTGCTCTTCGTCGGCTCTGCTACCGCGTGGCGAGTGGCTGCCGCGCAGTCGTACGACGACCTCAACGCCGGGTACGACAGCAAGTACCACTTCGTGCGGGTCCGGTACGACGGGGGCGGTGGTGGCTTCGGAGGGGGGCGACGCGGGCGTCGCGGCGGAACGTGGTCGCACGACTATCCCCGTGCGGAGCGCAACTTCCTGCGTATCCTAAAGGAGACGACGTACGTGGGAACGCAGGCGGAGGGCTCGAACGTCCTGACCCTGGACGATCCGGAGCTCCTCAAGTACCCAATCGCGTACATCGTGGAAGTGGGCTACTGGAACCCGAGTGATCAAGAGGTGCGGGCGCTCGGCGAGTATCTTTTGAAAGGGGGCTTCCTGATCGTCGACGATACGCGCGGTGAACGTGGCTTCGAGTACCAGAACTTCGCCCTTCACATGGAGCGCGCCCTGCCCGGTCTCTCGATCGTCTCTCTCGATCACGACCACGACATCTTCGACTCCTTCTTCCGTATCGATCCGCTGGCCGTGATTCCCCCCTACGGACCGCGAGACGTTCAGTACTACGCGATCTTCGAGGACAACGACCCGAACAAGCGGATGATGGTCATGTTCAACTTCAACAACGACATCGCGGAGTATTGGGAGTTCAGCGACATGGGATACTTTCCCATCGACCTCTCGAACGAGGCGTACAAACTCGGTGTGAACTATATCGTGTATGCGCACACGCACTAGAACGACACGACCACTGCGCAGAAGGTTTCCCTGAACGACCAATGCGGGCCCTCAACGCCCCCTGACCCCGGAGAACATCTTGGCGGATGACGCGATCGGAACGGTTGTCCTCGACAGCCCAGACGACGTAGCACTCGCGGACAGAATGAAGAGCGGCCGCGAGAAGATTCTCAGCGAGCTCCACAAGTTGATCATCGGCCAGGAGGACGTGATCGAGGAGGTCCTGCTCACGCTCTTTGTCGGCGGCAACAGCCTCATCGTGGGCGTGCCTGGTCTCGCGAAGACGCTCCTGATCCACACGATCGCGCAGGTCGT
Source organism: Longimicrobiales bacterium (assembly GCA_965226625.1). Lineage (GTDB taxonomy): Bacteria > Gemmatimonadota > Gemmatimonadetes > Longimicrobiales > Gaopeijiaceae > UBA1138. The sequence goes on along the minus strand of CBDDDK010000002.1, from coordinate 655,358 downwards.
GGATCTGAAGTTCTCGCGCATACAGTTCACGCCAGATCTGATGCCCTCGGACATCATCGGCACGGACATCATCCAGGAAGACGCGGAGACTGGACGCCGCGAGATGGTCTTCTCGCCGGGGCCGGTATTCGCGAACATCCTGCTCGCCGACGAGATCAACCGCACACCACCGAAGACGCAGTCCGCTCTCCTCGAGGCGATGCAGGAACACCGGGTCACGGTTCAGGGCCGAACGTACGTGCTCGAGGAGCCGTTCTTCGTCTTCGCCACTCAGAACCCAATCGAGCTCGAGGGGACCTACCCGCTTCCTGAGGCGCAGCTCGACCGGTTCATGTTCCAGATCATCATCGATCACATGCCGGAGGACGAGGAGCTGGAGGTCGTGCGCACGACGACCAGCATACTCGACCCGAAGTTCAGCCACGCGGTGAGCGGCGCGGACCTCGTCGCCTTCCAGGAGCTCGTTCGCCGTGTTCCGGTTTCCGAGTCGGTGCTCAAGTATGCGGTGGCGCTGGCGCGAGCGAGCCGCCCCAGCCCCAACAGCAACTCACTCGATTTCGTGAACAAGTGGATCGCCTACGGTGCTTCGGTCCGAGCGGCGCAGTACCTAGTGCTCGGCTCGAAGGCACGCGCGATCACGCACGGCCGCTACCACGTCTCCTTCGAAGATATCAAGGCGCTCGCTCAGCCGGTGATGCGCCACCGCGTGCTCACTAACTTCCACGCGGAGTCGGAAGGCAAGACGGCCAGCCAGCTGGTCGACATGTTGATCGAGGCCGTGCCGGTCCCGGCGTCGGAGATGTAAGGAGGCGATCGTGACGGCGCACGCGCGAGCCCCGGCGGCGGCGAGGGGCGGGGGTCAGTTCCTCGACCCTGCGGTCCTCGCTCGCATCAGTAACCTCGAGCTACTGGCCAGGACCGTCGTCGATGGCTTCTTGACCGGACTGCATCGCTCACCCTACCTCGGCTTCAGCATGGACTTCGCCGAGCACCGGCAGTACATGCCCGGAGACGACATCCGGCGCGTCGACTGGAAGCTCTTCGCGCGCTCCGACCGTCACTACATCAAGCTTTTCGAGGCTGATACCAACACCAACTTCGTCGTGTTGCTCGATGTCTCGAAGTCGATGAGCTACGGCAGCCACGAGGTTACGAAGCTCGACTACGCCCGCTACCTCGCGGCATGCCTGACTTTCTTCTCGCATCGACAACGTGACCGTGTGGGCATGATCACGTTCGATCATGAGATCGTGGATTACGTGCCGCCCTCCATGAAGCACATGGACACGATCCTGCACGTGCTCCACCGGGCCGAGGCCGGACGCGCGGGTAACCTCTACGAACCTTCCGTACAGATGGCGGAGCTGCTCGGCCGAAAGGGCATCATCGTTGTGATTTCGGACTTCTACGAAGAGCCGGACACCATCCTTAGGGCGATCGGGCCGCTCAGGGCTCGAGGCCACGACGTTATCGTCTTTCACGTGCTGGACCCGGCCGAGCTGGGATTTCCCTTCGAAGAACCGTCGGGTTTCGAGGATCTCGAGACGGGAGAGCAGATCCCCGTGATCCCGAACCGGTTGAAGGAGGACTACATCCGCCTCGTGAAAGGCCATCTCGATGAGATTGAGCGTCGCTTTAACGACAACCGGATCGACTACACGCTGCTCGACACCTCGAAGCCACTCGACTTGGCGCTCTTTCAGTACCTGTTGGCGCGTGAACGGTTGCGCAGGAAACGATGAGTCTGGCGCTTCTCATCCCGCTCTTCCTGCTCGGTGTTGCGGGTGTCGTGGTGCCGATCGTCCTGCACCTCACACGTCGCCAACGGCGGAACCTGGTGCACTTCCCGTCGCTCATGTTCCTCGAATGTATCCCATACCAGGAGCAGCGGCGAAGGCGGATTCACTATTGGTTTCTGCTCTCCCTGCGTGCACTCGCGCTCGCGCTGGTGGCCGTCGCGTTCGCACGTCCATTCTTCACGCGGGACGCCATCGGTGTGGGAGCGACCTCCGGCCCACGTGAGGTCGTCGTCCTGATCGACCAATCGTACAGCATGGAGATCGGGGACCAGTTCGACCGAGCGCTGGACGAAGCACGCAGGATCTTCAACGAGCTCGGTCCCCTGGATCGCGCCAGCCTCGTGATGTTCGGGCGGGGCGCCCGTGTCGTCGCGCGCTCGACCGCGGATCGCTCCCGGCTCAGCCGCGCCCTCGACACAGTCCGGATCGGCTCGTCCATAACGCGGTTCGGTCCTGCCCTCAAGGTCGCACAGACGATTCTCGAGGAGTCCGAGCTGACTAGCGGCGAAGTCTTCTTGCTCACCGACTTCCAGCGCAACGGATGGGTCGGAGACGAGGGAATCCGTCTGCCGCCCGGCTCGAAGGTCACCCCCATCCCGCTCGGTGAGGAGACTTCGGACAACATCCAGGTCACAGATGTCGCTCTTGCGCGTGAGGCGGTCTCGGGCCGGGAGAGGGTGACCCCTACCGCGCGACTCGCTCGCCGCGGGGGGGAGCAGGCCGAAGAGGTGATGGTGTCCCTCGAGATCGACGGGCAGGAACTCCAGTCACGTCCGGTCACGATCCCGCCGAACGGGTCCGCAACCGTAACGTTCCAGCCGTTCACGCTCTCGCAGCCCCACACCCGCGGTTCAGTGCGAGTGCCAGGCGACGAACTGTCAGCGGATGACGCGCGCCACTTTGTCGTCTCGCCGGGGGCCGCTCTCTCGATGCTCGTCATCGAAGGTGGCTCCGCCGGGCGCGATGCCAGCCTGTACCTGCGACGCGCGTTGGAAATCTCCGAAGGCGGACGCTTCGACGTCGCCTTCCGCCAAAGCAACGCGGTGCGGACGCAGGATCTCGACGAGACCGATGGCGTCATCGTGAACGACGCGAACGTCGACGGTGGTTCGGCGGAACGTCTGCGCCGCTTCGTCGAGGCGGGCGGCGGCCTGCTACTCGTGCTGGGCCGATCGTCAGGCTGGCCGAACTCCGCCGCGGACATGTTGCCCGGTACCATCGGGCAGGTTCAGGATCGTGTAGAGGGCCGCGGCGGCCGACTAGGATTCCTCGAGTACGGACACCCCATCTTCGAGGCGTTCTCGGGCCCGCGCAGCGGCGACTTCACTGGCGCACATTTTTTCCGCGCCCGGGACTTCAGCCCCGCGGACTCCGCAACCGTGCTCGCCCGTTTCGACGATGGCTCGGTGGCGCTCGCGGAGTTGAGATACGGGCGGGGCACGGTGCTGGTCTGGACGTCGGCGTTGGACAACTTCTGGAATGATCTCGCGCTTCAGCCGGTCTATTTGCCGTTCGTGCACAGGATCTCCGAATACGTGGGCGGACGGACAGAGGCGCTGCCGTGGTTCGTCGCTGGCCAGGTCGTGGACCTCGCCGACCCGGAGGCGCTGGAAACGGCCGGATTGGTCTCCGCGGAAGCTGCGGGCCTGGTGGAGGGACTCGATCAGGTGGCGCTGACACCTTCCGGGCAGTCGGTGCGGCTTCCCGCCGGGGACGGGCCGCGCTATTTGCTGCTCGATGAGCGCGGCTTCTACATGGTGCGCCCTCCCGGATCCGATCCGGACCGGCCCTTCGTGATTGCCGTGAACGTCGAGCTCGAGGAGTCCAACTTGGCGAGGATCGACGCACAGGAATTGGTGGCACAGGTGGGCCCCGCGGCGGCCGGGCCCGACGGTGGACCGGACTTCGAGCAGGCGACCGAGATGCGCATGGAGGACCTGGAACGCCGGCAGTCGCTGTGGCGATGGATCCTCATCGCTGCGTTCTCTCTGTTCGTGGCCGAAACACTGCTCTCGAATTGGGTATCCAGAAGGGCAGGAGCCGCGGGCGTGGCGACCAGTTGAATCGCCCCCTAGCTTTGGGAATGGGCTGCAAACGGAGTGGAGGATGAAGGCCTCTGACAGACGGATGGCGAACCGCAGGCTCATGGAGCTGCTCGCCAGCATTCGGTGGCGCTGGCGTAGCCGGATCTTGCTGCGTGGACTCACGTGGGTCGGAGCCGTTTCGGGAGCCGTCCTCTTCCTGTCCGCCATGGGCCTGGAGCAGATGCGCTTTTCAGCCGGGGCCGTAGTCTGGCTGCGGCTGCTCACATGGGGCACCCTCGGCTTCACCACCTTCTGGTTTATCGTGCGACCATTGCTCAGGCGCGTTACGGACGAGCAGGTGGCGCTCTACCTCGAAGAGCACGAGCCGGCCCTCGAGCACGCGGTGGTGTCGGCGCTCGACGTGGGCGACGCCAGCTTCTCCCCGGCTCTGGGAGAGCAGTTGGTGCGGAGCGCGCTCGATCGCGCACGAAACGTCGAGTACGGGCGCCGCGTTGAGCAGTCGGCACTCTACCGGTTCGGGGGTGCACTGACGGCGGTCGCCGTGTTCGGCTTGGCTTTCGCCCTCATGGGCCCATCCCATCTCCGGCACGGGCTAACCGCGCTGCTGTTCCCCACGACCGACGCGGCCGCAGTGAACCCGTATTCCATCGGCGTGCTGCCGGGGGATACGACGATATCTCGAGGCTCCGATCAGATGGTAACGGCGACGCTTCAGGGCTTCGATGTCGGAGAGGTATCGGTGTTCACGCGTACGGGATCCGCTGAGGCGTTCCAGCGACTGAGCATGCTGCCGGACCAGGCCAACGGCTTCGAAGTCATGCTGTTGGCCGTGAATGACCGCACCGAGTACTTCGTCGAGTCCGCGGGCATCCGGTCCTCCACGTTCTCGATCGACGTCGCGGACCTTCCCTACGTGGACCGACTCGACCTCACCTATTACTTCCCGCGGTACACGGGGCTCGACGCCCGAACGCAAGAGGACGGCGGTGATATCGCGGCCCTCCCAGGCACCCTCGTCGAGGTGCGCGTTCACCCCACCATGGTGACGCCCGCAGGCCGACTGATCATGGATGGAGGGCCCGTGGGGGACCTCACGGTCGAGGCTGACGGTACGCTTCTCGCTTCGTTCACCGTGGCTGAGCGCGGCTTCTATTCGATCGAGCTCGCACGAGACAACGGTGACATGGTGCTGGCATCGCCCGAGTACACGATCGACGTGCTCGAGGACCGGGAACCGTCGATCCGATTCTCCGACCCGGGACGGGACATCACGGCGTCGCCTATCGAGGAAGTGTACCTCGAGGTGCGGGCCGACGACGACTACGGCATCGGAGACATCCGGCTCGTCTACTCCGTCAACGGCGGCGAAGAAGACACCGTGGCGATCTTCGAAGGATCGGGTGCCTCCCTACCGGAGGTGTCTACCGGCCACACGCTCTTTCTCGAGGAGTGGGGGTTGGAGACGGGGGACCTGGTGTCCTACTACGCCCTCGTGCGGGACAACCGCACGCGCGATGGTGGCAGGCCGGTCTCGAGCGACATGTTCTTTCTGAGCGTGCGTCCGTTCGAGCGCACGTATCGCCAAGCTGAACAGCGTGGCGGTGGCGGTGGCGGCGGTGGCCAGCAGGAGGAGACAGCGCTGTCCGAGATGCAGCGCCAGGTGATCTCAGCCACCTTCAATCTCATCCGCCAGGAGGGCAGCTACGCCCCGGGCGAGTTCAGCGAGAACGTAGTGAGCGTATCGCTCGCGCAAGGACGCCTGAGGGAACAAGTCGGGACGCTCCTGCAGCGCATGCAAAACCGAGGGCTGACGCGAACCGATCCCGGCTTCCGGGACGTGTCCGCCATCCTGCCGCAGGCGGTCGAGGCGATGTCCAGGGCGGAGGAGGACCTCGCGTCGGAGGAGTTACGCAATGCGTTGCCCGACGAGCAGACCGCGTTGCGCTTCCTTCAGCAGGCTGAGGAGACGTACGAGCGATACGTGCAGCAAGAACAGAGTCAGCAGGGTGGTGGTGGTGGTGGTGGGCAGCAAGCGGCCGACGATCTTGCCGACCTGTTCGAGCTCGAGCTCGACAAGCTCCAGAACCAATACGAGACCGTCCGTCGCGGGCAGCAACAGCAGTCCGACAACGAGGTAGACGAGCTGATCGAGCAGTTGAAGGAGCTCGCACGCCGGCAGGAGCAGGAGGCCGAGAGGCAGCGCCGACGGGCGCAGGCGCAGCAGGGTTCGTCAGGTGGCGGGCAGTCTCAGAGGGATCTAGCGGAACAGGTCGAAGAGGCCGCGAGGCAGCTTCAGCGTTTGGCACGTGAGAACAACGACGCGCAACTCGAACAGAACGCACGGGACTTGCAACAGGCGGCGGAGGCGATGCGGCAATCCGCGGCGCAAGGAGGGACAAGCGGGCAGAGTGAGGCGGCGGCGGCGCGGCGCAGGCTGGAGGACGTGCGTAGGCAACTCGAAGAGGCACGCGCGGATCGGGCACTGCGCGACGCGGAGAACGCGATCGAGCGAGTCGAGGAGCTACAGCGGCAACAGAGAGAGGTACAGCGGGAAGTCCGCGGGCTTCCAACGACCGGCGCCGAGCGAGCGGAGACGATCAACCGACTCCGGGAACGCAAGGACCAGATGACGGAAACGGTCAAGGACCTCGAGCGCGAGCTCGACCAGGCCGCCTCGAACAGCCGCGCCGACAATCCTGGAGCGGCGCGCGCACTCCAGGATGCTGCGACGCAGATCCGCGAATCCAAGCTGAAGGAGAAGCTGCAATATTCGCGCGGCACGATCGAGCAGTGGGATCCACAGTCCGCGGTCATACTCGAGCTCGACATAGAGTCGGACCTTCAGGCGCTGCGCGATCAGCTCGGGCGGGCGGCGGGCGCTTCCAGTGAACGTCAGGTGAACCCGCTCGAGGAAGCACTCGAGGAGGTCCGCGAGCTAGTCCGCGGCATGGAAGCGATGGACCGGCGCCTCGACCAGGGCCAGCGTCAGGCCGGCCAGCAGGGCCAAGAAGGCCAACAACAAGGCCAGCAGCGGCAAGAAAGCCAGCAGCAGAGACAAAAAAGCCAGCAACAGGGTCAAGAGGGTCAGCAAGGCCAAGAAGGTCAAGGCGGCGGGCAGAGCCAAGGGGGTCAGCGCGGAGACCAGAACAACCAGGCAGGCAGAGGTAGCGGGCCCGACGGTTTGGCGTCCGACCGACTGGGCGGCTCGTACTACGGTGGAGCCGTGCGCGGAGACCCGCGGCCCTTCACCGATGAGGAGATCCGACAGCTGCGTGGCGAGTTCGGTCAACGCATGGATCAGGTTCGGGCGCTTCAGGAGCGGCTGCGCGAGGCAGGGCAGGGATCGGCCCAGGATCTCCAGACGGTGCTGGAGGCCATGGCCAGGCTGGAGCGCGAAGGCATCTATGCCAATCCCGCCCAGGTCGCGGGACTCAACGAGGACATTCTCAACAGCCTGAAACGCCTCGAGTTCGGGCTACGCCGCGAGGTGGAGGGAGAGCCCGAGCAAGGCGCGACGCTCACCGGCTCCGATGAGGTGCCCGACGGGTATCGTGAACTTGTCGAAGAGTACTACAGGGCGCTTGCGCGAGGGCGTCCGGGCGACGGAAAGTCACGCTGAGTTCGCGCCCGCCCATTTCGAGCATCACCACATCCGTAAGAAGCAGTGAGATCTGTCCCTCGCTCGCGCGACACCGTAGCTCGTCGGCCCCCCTCCTAGACCCCGCCGTCATATGTCTGGACCGCAGTTCATCTACCATATGCATGGGCTCTCAAAGATCGTCCCGCCCAAGCGAGAGATCCTCAACAACATCAACCTCTCGTTCTATCCCGGGGCGAAGATAGGTGTCGTAGGCGCGAACGGCGCGGGAAAGAGCTCGCTCCTGCGCATCATGGCAGGCATCGATGCCGATTTCCTCGGAGAGGCGTGGGCCGCAAAGGGCGCACGCATCAGCTACTTGGCCCAAGAGCCAGAACTCGACGAATCCGTCGACGTGAAGGAAAACGTCGAGCTGGCGGTCTCCGAGATCCGCGACCTTCTCCGAAAGTTCGATGGTGTGAGCCAAAAGTTTGGTGACATCTCGACCGACGAGGAAATGAACGCACTCATTGAAGAGCAGTCGAGGTTGCAGGATCGAATCGAGGCGGTGGGCGCGTGGGAGTTGGACCGGAAGGTCGAGATCGCGATGGACGCGCTGCGCCTGCCTCCCGGGGACGCCAACGTCACCACTCTCTCGGGCGGTGAGCGGCGGCGGGTAGCGCTCTGCCGCGTCTTGCTGGAACAGCCCGACATTCTGCTGCTCGACGAGCCGACCAATCATCTGGATGCGGAATCGATTGCCTGGCTCGAGCATCACCTTGCTGCGTTCCCCGGAACGATCGTGGCGATCACCCACGACCGGTACTTTCTGGACAACGTGGCGCAGTGGATCCTGGAACTCGACCGCGGGCAGGGTATTCCCTGGAAGGGCAACTACACCTCGTGGCTCGAGCAGAAGAGGGAGCGGCTGCGGGTGGAGGAAAAGAGTGAGTCCGCTCGCCAGAGGACCTTGGAGCGCGAGCTGGAGTGGGTCCGAATGTCCCCCCGGGCACGGCAAGCCAAGGGGAAGGCGCGCATCAATGCGTACGCGGAGCTACTCGATCGCGACGAGCGGGAACAGGCACGCACCGCCGAAATATTGATCCCTAAGGGGCCTCGGCTTGGGCGCACCGTGATCAACGCGAGCGGCCTGCGGAAGGGCTTCGGCGATCAGCTGCTCATCGACGACCTCTCGTTCGACGTGCCGGCCGGCGCGATCGTCGGAATCGTCGGTGGCAACGGCGCGGGTAAGACGACCCTCTTCCGGATGATAGTCGGCAAGGAACAGCCCGACTCGGGAACGCTCGAATTGGGCCAGACCGTTGAGCTCGCGTACGTCGATCAGTCCCGGGAGGAGCTCGACCCCGAGAAGAGCGTCTTCGATGAAATCAGTGGGGGCCACGACGTCCTCTACTTCGGGCGCGCGGAGGTGAACGCTCGCGCCTACCTATCGTGGTTCGCCTTTCGGGGCCTGGATCAACAGAAAAAGGCCGGCGTGCTGTCGGGAGGCGAACGCAACCGCCTGCACCTCGCCAAACTGCTCAAATCGGGCGGTAACGTGTTGCTTCTGGACGAGCCCACCAACGACCTGGATGTCGATACTCTGCGCGCGCTTGAAAACGCCATCCTGGACTTCGCGGGTTGCATGCTGGTGATCTCTCACGACCGTTGGTTCCTGGACCGCGTCGCCACGCACATCCTCGCGTTCGAGGGTGACTCTCGAGTTACCTGGTTCGAGGGAAACCACACCGAGTACGAGGACGACCGTCGCCGTCGATTGGGTGAGGCGGCGGTGCAACCGCATCGTTTGAAGTACCGCAAATTGGTCCGAGACTGAGCGAGACACGCCCCAAAAGGGTAATATTGAGGGTGGTTTGATGAATAAACGCACGCCGGGCGGTCGCCTGTGAAAATCGAAGATGTGGACCCGCTAGATCAGCGGATCAACTCGCCAGAAGACCGAGGTCGACTCCTGGCCGAGGCAGTCGCGCACGCCGAGGTCCAAGAGGCCCATTACCTGCACACCTGGCCGGAGAGCCGCCGAACGGGCCAATGGAAGGGGCCCCTCGCGGTCATCGTGCTCATGCTCGCCGCCTACATCGGTCTCGCCCCGCCCCCGTGGATCGCCGCAGCCCCACCTCCGCAGGTCTCGAGCGCCGAGCTCGGGCGTGGCGTGGCCGCGGCGCTACAGATGCAAGCACGACAAATCGAGGTGTTCCAGGCCCGGCACGGTCGCCTACCTCACACCTTGGACGAAGTCCCGGGTCGAATCTCGGGCGTCCGCTTCGTGCGCTCGAATAGCCGAGTCTACCAGTTGGTGGCAGCGCGCCCAAACGGACGGGCTCTCGTCTACGATTCCGCGAAGCCAGACCCGGCGTTCGAGGACATCGAGAACGGCTGGGATCACGGACCCGGGCCGTGAAGCCTTCTGCCAAGGATTCCCAACGCTCCGGCGCGAGTGTGGGCGACATCCTCGTCCTTCTTTCGATCTTGACACTCGGCCTCGTGCTCGTGTATCCACGACTGCAGGAGCGCGCCTTCGAGCAGCAGCTGGATGGCGCGGTGTCAGCGATCGAGACTCTGCGCGCGGCCTCCTCCGCTTTCCTGAACCAAAACCGTGATTGGCCGGGGTCCAGCCCGGCGGGCGTGATGCCGCCTGAGCTCGTTTCGGCCCTCCCCCCGGAGTACCGCCTCGCGGTAGAGGGCTATGCGCTCGAATGGAACCGCTGGGAGATCATCGACCGCTCCAAAATCGTCTTGCCGCCTGAACCCGAGGAACTTTCGCAGCAAGACTTGCCAGGAGACGGCGTGCCCGCGGGACCGACGGCCTCCTTCCGCGCGATGGGTGGACTCACGGTCTACTCGGGTAATTCTGCGCTTCTCGCTGGTCTATTGAAGCACTATGGAACGAGCCTGTCCTTCGTGCGCGACACCACTTGGACCCTCGTGATCCCCCGTTGAATGAGAGACGACGCCCCCACCCGTTCAGACAACTTCAGGCGGGACGTCAGCGACGTGGACGAACGCACTCAGGCCGTCTCTGCCTTCCTGAAGGATCAGACCGAGCGCCAGCAGAAGGCGCTCAAGCGGGCTGAACGCCTTCGGCGCATCAGCACAGCGCGCAGAATAGCCGTGGGCGCGACGTGGATCGGCATCTCCTACATATGGATGGGCACACCCGGGTGGCTCACCGTCGAGCCGCCCCCGATACCGACGGTCGCGGATGAGTCGAACGCGCTACGCTTCAACCTCTTCCTCCAATCTCAGCGCGTCGAGGCCTATCGCACGGAACGCGGCCGTCTACCCTACGTACTCGACGAAGCCGGCCCACGCTTTCGGGGCATGGAGTACCGACGACGCGACAACCGTCAATATCAGATCACCGGGCGCTCGGCCCGAGTCGAGCTGCGGTACTACTCGCGCCAGTCCCCGCTGGCGTTCGTGGGTGAAGCTGCCTCGCTGGCCGAAGACCCCAATCCCGGCGGTGAACGGTGACGCTCCCGTCGTGGCTCGATCGGTGCCGTCCTGCGCGACCTGAGGGAGCGCCGCGCGCAACTGCCGGCTTCACGATGATCGAAGTGATCACCGTAGCTGTGGTCATGGGCACGCTCGTGCGCATCGCCTTACCGTCCTTCCACGACGTGCTTCTCAAGGCTCGCGCGGCCGAAGTGGTCGGTGAGTTCCAGACCGTGCGCGTCGCGGTGTTCAACTATCAAGCCGAGCACCTACGGTGGCCTGAAGACACCTACGTCGGACACATTCCCAGTGGGCTCGCCGAGTTCCTGCCGGATAACTTCGACTTCAGCGGAGCGGGCTATCGACTGGACTGGGAGAACTGGGTCTTGCCAAGTGGACTGCCTCAACACCCCGAGACCGGTGTGCTGCTGGGCATTTCGATCGTGACGGAGGACGCCGAGTTGGGCTACACAGTGGTTGATTTCCTGGGCAGCACGATGGCGCACTACACGCTTGGCACGAGCTACACCTTCGTAGTGGAGCGCATGTAGTCGCCCGCCACTACCCGGCGACGGCAGTGGCCCATATCCTCCCGATATGATCCGTATCCAGAGCCGTCCTGATCTTGACGAGGCTGTGGCCCTCGACGCGGTCCGTGAGCACTACGGTCTCGACGGAACCCTGACGCCGTTGTCCGGAGAACGGGACCGCAACTTCCTGCTCGAGGTCGACGGCGGGGTGCGCTACATCGTGAAGGTGAGTTCTCCCGACGAGCCTCAGCCGATCCTCGAGTTCGAGAATCGCATGATCGAGCGGCTGGCTGCAGATACGAACAGCCTGGTCCCGGGACTCGTCGCAGCACGCTCCGGCGAGACCCTCATCGAGCACGAAGACCCTGCAGGCGCCACGCACCGTGTCCGCATCATGGAATTCCTGCCGGGTATGCTTCTGGCAACTGTCAGCCCCCGTAGCGAAGCACTCATGGTGGACATCGGGCGATGCATGGCCGACCTGGACAGCGCACTCGGAGCGGTCCCCGAGCACCCCCCGGCCCGCGTCGACTTCCATTGGGCGCTGGGACACGCCGGCGAGGTCATGGAGCGCGGGCTCTCTCTCCTCGAGGGCGAGCAGAAGGCCCTGATCGAACGAGCCATCACATTGTTCCGTGGTAAGGAACAAGAATTCTTTGGCCTCGGCTCTCAGATGATCCACGGGGACGTCAACGATCACAACGTGTTGGTGTCGCCCACGCACGGAGGTGAATACCGTGTCACAGGGATCATCGATCTGGGAGACGCACACTCCGCACCACGCGCCTTCGACCTCGCAATCGCCATCGCGTACTCGATACTCGGCACTCCCGACCCGTTCGCGGCGGCTGCTGCGCTGACCCGGGGGTACCACGGGACGCAGCGACTGCTAGAGCAGGAACTCGATGTCACGATGTCGCTCGTCCGGGCCCGACTGGGTCAGAGCGTGTGCATCGCGGCATGGCGACGCGAAGAGGGCCAGGCCGACGAGTACCACCTGGTGTCCGAGCAGCCGGCGTGGCGCATGCTGCGAAGGCTCGATTCGGTGCCCGACGCGATCGCCACCGGCATTCTCCGCGACGCATGCGGCTTCGACGCTTGTCCGGGGAGCGCACCGCTCAGAAAGTGGCTGGCGATGCAGGAGTTCAGCCCCGTGCTGGAACAGCCCGAGGACGAGCGCGCGATCGGGGTGCTCGACCTGAGCGTAAGCAGTCCCAATCTGACCGGTCGCGACACCGACGACACCAGCGCATTCACGGAGCGGATCTTCGGTCTCATGCGCGAGCAGGGAATCACGCTCGGGATTGGGCGCTTCTTGGAGCCGCGCTCTCTCTATCCGAAAGACGCGTTCGCCGGGCGCGAGGGCGATCCTCGTGAACACCGGACGATCCACCTCGGCATCGACCTATTCGACAAGCCGGGCGCGCTGGTACGCTCCCCTCTCGGGGGCCGGGTGAAGAGCGTCCGGGACAACGACGCTCGGCTCGACTACGGACCCACGGTGATCCTCGAGCACGACGGGCCCGCAGGGCCGTTCTGGACGTTGTACGGCCACTTGCAGCGCACCTCTGTCGACGACCTCATCCCCGGCGATCCGGTCGAGGCGGGACAGACGATCGCTCGCATAGGTCCGTACCCGGAGAACGGAGATTGGCCTCCTCATCTGCACTTCCAGATCATGACGGATCTGCTCGCTTTCGAGGGCGAGTTTCCCGGCGCTGCACTTCCGAGAGAGCGTTCGGTTTGGGCGTCGTTTTCCCCCGATCCGAATCTCGTTCTCCGGCTGCCCGGAGAGACGACGTACGTCGAGTCCAGCGGTCTCGAGCAGCGACGAAAGCACGTGCTCGGCCAAAACCTGAGTCTCTCGTACGACGAACCCATCCACGTCGTGCGCGGCCGCGGCACCTACCTCTACGACTCGCTGGGGCGGGAGTACCTGGACGGGGTCAACAACGTCGCGCACGTGGGGCACGAGCACCCCGTCGTCGTACGGGCGGGCCAGCGTCAGATGGGCGTGCTGAACACGAACACCCGGTACCTGCATACAGCGGTTCTGGAGTACGCGGAGCGGCTCTCGGCGCTCTTCCCCGACCCGCTCTCTGTCTGCTTCCTGGTGAACTCCGGCAGTGAGGCCAACGAGCTCGCGCTGCGCCTGGCACGGGTCCATACGGGAGGCGAGGCGGTGATTTGCCTCGAGGGCGGCTACCATGGCAGTACCCAAGCGAACATCGACGTAAGCCACTCCAAATTCGCGGGACAGGGTGGCCGTGGCCCGCCCCCCTGGGTGGCGGTGGCGCCGATGCCGGACGCCTTCCGCGGTCTGTACCGCGCGGACGACCCTGCACGTGCAAGCCGGTACGCTGCGCATGTGGGCGAAGGCTTCGAACGGCTGGCCACCACGGGCTACGCCGCGTCCGCGTTCCTCGCCGAGAGCATGCTTTCGCGTGGTGGTCAGATCGAGCCACCAGAGGGATATTTGGCCGCCGCGTACGAGCAGGCGCGCGCGAACGGCGCAGTGTGCATCGCGGACGAAGTCCAGGTCGGCTTCGGGCGTGTCGGAAGCCACATGTGGGGCTTCGAGATCCAGGGGGTCGTGCCTGACATCGTCACCCTCGGAAAGCCGATCGGGAACGGACACCCGCTGGGCGCAGTCGTTACCACCCCGGAGATCGCTGCTTCGTTCGCCAACGGCATGGAGTTCTTCAGCACCTTCGGCGGGAACCCGGTGTCTGCAGCGATCGGTCTCGCGGTCTTGCGTGTGATCGATGACGAGCAGCTCCAGGCCCACGCTGTTGAAGTGGGGGGGAAGCTGAAGGCGGGCCTAGGCCTGCTCGCAGGCAAACACGACGTAATCGGCGACGTGCGCGGTCGGGGGCTCTTCCTCGGCATCGAGTTCGTGCGCGATCGTCAATCACTGGAGCCTGCAGCTGACGTCGCCAGCTATGCGGTGGCACGTTTGAAGAAGCGGGGCGTCTTGCTGAGCACGGACGGACCCGACGGGAACGTGATCAAGATCAAGCCTCCGATGCCGTTCTCCGATGCCGACGCCCAGCGTCTGGTGCGGGAGCTGGACGAGGTGCTGGGCCACGATATCGTGAGGGCGGTCTCCGGCTCCTGACGGCGCCACAACCCCGATGTAACCCACCGGCTCTTCCACGTGTCCTATGCCTTGACCGTCCAGGTACCATCGGCTTGCCGAGCCCCCGTGGCAGAAGCACGGTGGGCTGCTAGGCGGAGGCTACCTCAGAGACCCAGTCGGAGAAGCGAGCGCACATCTCATCGAGGACCTCGTGGTCGGTGCGGCCGGACTTCTTGGTGACGTGAAAGCCGTGGTCGGCGCTCCCCACCACGTGGAGCGTCGCCTGCGGCTTCACGCGTGCCAGCAACGGCTCGAGCAAATCGAGTCTCGCGAGCCTGTCTCTGGTACCCTGCAGGAAGAGCATAGGTAGGCCAACGTCCGCGAGGTGAGCGCCCCGTTCATCGGAGACCCGGCCGGGCGCGTGTAGTGGAAAGCCGAAAAAGGCGAGTCCGAGCACACGTGGCAGAGGCTGGGTCGAGGCCGCGGTAGAGGTCATACGCCCTCCCATCGATTTCCCTCCAGCCAGCAGAGGGAGCTCGGGCTCGAGCGATGCGGCCTCGGCCACCGCGGAGCGCACCGTCTTCAAGAGGATCGGCGCGTGGTTCGGTCCTCTCCGGCCGGCTTCCATGTACGGGAAGTGGTATCGGAACGTCGCGATGCCCAGCTCCGCCAGCTTCTCGGCCGCGGTTTCCATGAACACGTGTCGCATGCCCGCGCCCGCCCCATGCGCGAACACATAGAGCGCGCGGGCTGCTTCAGGCCGTATGAGAATCGCTGAGACCTCTCCGGAGGACTGTGTCGCTACGAATCGATGGTCAGCGGCTTGGGCGGACATACGTTGACACTATCTTCTGCCATGCCTCATGACCACGCCCCGCTCGAACGCTCCACCGTGTTCGTGGGCGCCGTGCACGTCCTAATCGCGGTGCTGTACTGGGTGGTGCTCGGGGTCACGATCGTTCATGACTTCGGCCCCGATAAGTGGGGCTGGTTCTGGCAGAATTTGTCGACGGAGCTGCTACGTACCCGTGCGGCTGAAAGCATCTGGTACATGCACGGACAGCCACCGCTGTGGAACATCTTGGGTGCCCTGCTCATCAAGCTCTTCGGCCCCCTTCACATGCAAGCCTTGCAAGCTCTGCACATAGCCCTTGGCGCGATGATCGCCGGCATGTGCGTCCAGATCGTCGGTCGCGTGACCCGAGCTCCACGTGTCGCGCTCGTCGCCGGCCTCGTCGTCGCGCTCCATCCAGCTCTCTTTCTGTTCGAGGCATACGCGCTGTATACCATTGCCGCTGCGTTTCTCATAACGAGCGCGGCGTATCTGGTGACGCGCGCGCAGGAAGACCCGAGCGGACGGGCCGCACTGGGTTTCGTCGCCGTGGTCGTCGCGTTGCTCATGACCAGGAGTCTGTACCACTTGATCGTCTTGCTCGGAGTCGTCCCTCTTGCGCTCTTGCTCATCGGGCGACCGACACGCCGGCAGCTGGCCCTGCTGCTCGTGCTCGCGCTTTTCCCGACTGCCTGGTACGGGAAGAATCAGATTCAATACGGCTTCTTCGGCGCGAGCAGTTGGTACGGAATCGGGCTGTGGAGGACCGCGCTCTTCGACCAGGACCGCACGGTGCTGGACGATCTCTACGACAGTGGCACACTGAGCCCGGTCGTCCGCGTCGAGGCCTCCTCGCCACCCATCGAATACCGCCACCTCGGATACGACGACGAGAGCCCGATTCCGGTGCTATCCGGAAACGACGCGTACAACATCAACATCCCGGCCATTTCCAGGGACTACCGCTCTAGCGCGGTCCTGCTCATCAAGGCCTCGCCGACTCAGTACCTGCGCAACGTGATCACCGCATACGGGAACTTCGCCACGCCCTCGACGGACTTCGCGCATCTGGCGGACAACAGCGACCACATCAGGCTGCACGTCGCGGTCGAGCAAACCGTGCTCGGCCGACCGCTGGTCGCGCGCCTCGAAAACGAGCTCGGCAGCGGCTACTACGGGTCAATCTACTTCCTGCTCTTTCCCGCTGTGCTGTTGCTGTGCGGCTTCCAGGTAACTCGGAAGCTGCGTCCCCGGGATGCTTTGCAGCGGATCCGGAGTGACGCGGCACCGCTCTTCATGGCGGCGATCGTCTTCTACACCATCGTGATCGGGTGCGTGATGGAGCTGGGGGAGAACTTGCGCTTCAAGTTCGTGATAGAGCCCGTTTTCCTCGCGCTATCGGCGATCGTCTGCTTCCGACTGCTCGCTCAGGTGCGTGGCAGCGAAGCGGACTAACGCCGCCGGATCAGCCGCCTATTCCAATCCTCAAGCCGATGTCGAGGATCGGCCAGACCTTGATGTACGAGCCCAGGTCGTCCTCGATGTTGGTCTCCTGCTTGCGCAGCTCCGACTGGAACTCGGCCGAGTTGACGACCACGGAGTTGCCAGTCGCCGCAAGGCCCACTTCAGGCTCCCCGATGAACGCAGCACCCAGGTCCAGGAACAGCCCGATACCACTCGCCGTGTGCCTGCCGAAGCCGATCAGCACATAGGGCGCCTGATCCTTGGAGTCGAGCGTTCCGGTCAGTTGAGCGACATCGCTGGCGGTATAAGTCACGTCACCGATCTCGACCGAGGTCGAGCCCGTGATGTCACCCACGAGCGTGGGGTCGTCCGGCTTGAACAACATGCCCGCTCCGATCCGGAACGAACTACCTAGGTAGAGATCTGCCCCGATCGTGATCCACTTCTCGGGCAGCGTCAGAGTGAACTCGATGTCGTCGATCGTCGCGGTCGGCTCGACCGGAATGACCCCGAAACCGCCACGGATGACGAACGCGTCGGTGAGCCCGAGCGCTACTTCCCCGCCCACGCCCAGTGTGCCCGCGCGCGCGGCGATGCCAAATCCCTGCGCCGAAACCGCGGCCGGGACAGTAAGGAGCAGCGCGGTCGAGAGTATCAGAATGCTCTTTCTCATCAGCTTCTTTCCATCGATGGAGATGAGGGAAGAATGGACGCACAGGCCGGAGCCGCACCTCGCATTCGGCTACCGTAGTATACGCGGTACCGGCTGGTCGATGAAAGCCACGCAGAGGAAGCCTCCATTTGGCGGCCGGTGGCTGAGGTAGAGCGGGCCGCGACTAGAAGACGCGAACGGCGATGAACGCGCCGGCGTACGCGAGCACGAGCATGTACGTGAACTGGAGCACCGGCCACTTCCATCCGGCTGTCTCGCGCCGCATGACCGCGACGGTCGACATGCACTGTAGGGCGAACGCAAAGAAGATCAGCAGCCCGATCGCGGCCGCCGGTGTCATGGCCTCGGATAGCGCATCCCGCAACGCGAACGACTCCTCGCCCGCCCCCTCGACTCCGTAGATCGTCCCGAGCGTACCGACGATCACCTCGCGAGCGGCGAGCGAGGTCACCAATCCCACCCCGATCTTCCAGTCGAAGCCGAGAGGGGCGATGGCCGGTTCGATGACGTGGCCGATGCTCGCCAGCGCGCTGTCTTCGATGAGCGGAGGACCCAGCTCGGTGCGCGGGACCTGCGTCAGCGCCCACAGCACGATCGCGACGGTGAAAATGACCCTTCCGACGCGCTTCAAGAAGATCCCGCTCCGGTCCACGAGCCGAAGCCCAAGCGACCGGGGCGACGGGATGCGATATGGTGGCAGCTCCATCAGGAACACCGTCGGCTCGGCCCTCAGCAGCGTGCGCTTGAGCAGGAACGCGGTAGTGACCGCAGCTACGATCCCGAGGCCATATAGCCCGAGCAAGACTGCGGCCCGCTTTCCCATGATTGGACCGAGGAGCGGCTCGTTCGGGATGAACGCCGCGATCAGCAAAGCGTACACCGGCAACCGTGCCGAGCACGTCATGAAGGGCGTCACGAAGATCGTAGCGAGGCGGTCCCGCTCGTCTTCAACCGTGCGCGCGGCGAGGATCGCTGGTACGGCACAGGCGTATCCCGACAAAAGCGGCAGGAAGGCCCTACCCTGGAGGCCGGCTCGGTACATCATACGGTCCGCGATGACTGCTGCCCGAGCCATGTATCCGGAGTCCTCCAACACCCCCAGGAAGAGGAAGAGGACGAGGATCTGCGGCAAGAAGACCACCACGGACCCGACCCCAGCCCACACACCATCGACGAGCAGGGATCGAAACCATGTGTCAGGCAGGTTCGCGGTCAGCCAGTCGCCCGAGGTGCCGACGGCGAACTCGACGCCATCCATGAGCGGCACTGCCCATGTGAAGATCGACTGGAAAACGAGAACCACCACCGCGAGGAAAACGAGCGGGCCCCAAACTCGATGCAGGAAGAGGTGGTCGAGGCGTTCGCTGAAGCCGGACGGCTCTGGAGGCCTGAAGCCCGCCTGCTCGACGACCTCGCGAACCCGCGCTCGCCGGGCCTTGAAGGCGTCCACCATCGGCAGGGCGATTCCTCGGGGAACGTTGGTCAGAGTCCGCGGCTGCACAGTGCCAGCGGGCTCGGCGACGGCCACATCCGCCGCGAGGAACTCCCGCACCGCATCCATCCCCAAACCGGCGCGGGCGTTGGTGCGCACGACCTTCACGCCCAGGCGCTCCGCCAGAGGGGAATCCTCCACCCGCCCGTCGCGCTGCTCCAACTCGTCCGCCATGTTGAGCACGAGCAGCGTCGACAACTCGAGCTCGAGCACGGGCTCGACCAGCATGAGCTGGCTCTCGAGGCGCGTGGAGTCGACGATGAGCACAAGTGCATCAGGGGCTCTGACGCCCTCGACTCGTCCTTCGAGCACGTCTCGCGTGATCTTCTCGTCGAGCGTGCGCGCAGAAAATCCGTGGACACCCGGGAGGTCGACGAGGTCGAGTTCCCCACCGTCCGGCAACGCAACCTTGCCAACCTTCTTCTCGACGGTGACCCCGGGATAGTTGGCAACCTTCTGCCGGAGGCCAGTGAGCTGATTGAAGAGGGTGGTCTTGCCCGAGTTGGGCGGCCCGATCAGGGCGACGAGCGGTGTCGGAGCTGCTTCCTGGACGGCGGCGCCAGAGGCGACGCGCCCGCCTTCCGGGACAGCGCGCACCTCAGCCAATGGAGGCGTCTAGCCTCAGCCCGCGTCCTGGAACTGATTGAGGAAACGCACACACAAGCACGCGGCGGTCTCCTTACGAAGCGCTAGCAGCGAGCCGTCGATGGAGACGATCGGGTCTCCGAACGGGGACGAGCGGATCGGGCAAATGAGACATCCCGGAAGGACTCCACGCTCGAACAGGGGCTCGGCCTGGTCCGCAGGCAAGTCGATGCTAACGAGCTCCACCGTCCGACGCAGCGGCACCTGGCCGAGATGCATTTCCCCAGCCGCCCCGTCCGGGGCCGTCGCGGAGTCGATCGGAAGTCGTGCAGGTGCGTCCACGAGCAAAGCCCTACCTGAGAATGAAAGTGACTCTCAACTAAGGTATGCGAGGCGGTCCATTCACGAAAGACGTCTGGCCGAGCGAAATGCGGGCGTTAGAACCACTTGGTCAGGGTTCGTGACGGGCAGCTAGCGGACCTCGCGCAGATGCAGCGCCTTCGTGGCCAAGCGTTTCATGCGGCCGGCGATCAGCCAGCCACCGATTAGAAGAAGGAGCGAACCCAGGACCCTGGGAGTCCATTGGGCGACGACCTCGAAAACGATGTCGACGACTTCGTTGAAATCGGGCATGGGGCGGACCTGGAAGTTGTTGAACTCAGGGGCAGAGTCCTCGCGCGAGGGCCCGGTCCGGAGCCTCGAAAACTTCGCCTACACCCCGAGAAGCCTCCAGACCTGGGTGACCAAGAAGCAGACGGTGACGCCCATCGCGACCGGCATGAGCGTCGCGACCGTAGTCCACTTCGCGCTGCGTGTCTCTTTGTAGATCGTGTAAATGGTCGTGGAGCACGGGTTATGCAGCAGGCTGAAGAGCATGAGGCTCACGGCGGTCAACAGCGTCCAGCCTCCGGTGCGGAGTAGCTCCCCGGTCACGCCCACGCTGCCGTACTCGAACATCACGCCAGCCCCCTCGCCTCCCGCTCCAGTGCCCGTGAGAACGGTCAGCATCAGGATTGTCGGGATGACGATCTCGTTCGCCGGTATCGCGACGACGTAGGCGAGCAGGATGACGCCGTTCATCCCGAGCAGAAGGCCGAGAGGGTCCAGCCAAGTCACCGAGTGGTGCGCGAGGGTCAGCCCACCGACGGTGACGTTCGATATGAGCCATATTACCGCGCCGGCTGGGATCGCGAAGATCACGGCGCGCCAGAGTACGATCAGAGTCCGGTCTATGACCGACGTATACAGGGTCTGTAGGACGCGGGGCGGGCGGTACGGCGGCAGCTCGAGGCTGAAGCTCGTCGCCTCTCCGCGCAGCACCGTCCGGGAGAGAATCCACGACGAAAAGAACATCATCACGATGCCGAGCAGCGCGATGCCGACCACGGCGCTCGCGCTCACCAGGCCGCCGAGCTGCGCGGGAGCGAGCGCCCCGATGAAGATGGTCGCGATGAGGATCTGTGTCGGCCAACGCCCGTTGCAGAGGGAGAAGTTGTTGGTGATGATCGCGATGAGACGCTCGCGCGGGGAGTCGATGACGCGCGTCGCGACGACGCCAGCAGCGTTGCAGCCGAAGCCCATGCACATCGTCAGGGCCTGCTTGCCGTGCGCGCCGGCTTTCTGGAACAACGAGTCGAGATTGAACGCCACTCGCGGCAGATACCCGAAGTCTTCCAGCAGCGTGAACAGCGGGAAGAAGATCGCCATCGGCGGCAGCATCACGGCAATCACCCACGCCGTGGCGAGATAAAC
Organism: Longimicrobiales bacterium; assembly: GCA_965226625.1. Lineage (GTDB taxonomy): Bacteria > Gemmatimonadota > Gemmatimonadetes > Longimicrobiales > Gaopeijiaceae > UBA1138. Next base: position 634,074 of record CBDDDK010000002.1, on the reverse strand, counting down.
TCCGTCGACCAAGAATCCATCGAGCCACCATGGCAGTGACATCGCCGCCGCGAGCCCGTGCAGCCACGGACGGCCGTTCTCGACTAGCAGCGTCGCCAACATGGACGACGGCCCGTTCGCGCCCTCGATGGTGATCCAGAACACGACCGCCAGGATCAACAGCATCAGCGGGAATCCGAAGACCCGACTCGTGAGCCACGCGTCCAGCTTCCGATCGAACGCGAATCCGGCCTTCTTGAGGCCACCCACTTGGACGCGAGACGCGACTTCCTCCGCGGCGTCGTACGCCCGTTGGGTGACCACGTCGTGGAAGTCGGGCGGCAGTTCCCAACGCAGGCGCATGGCGACGTCGAGCACTTGCTCCCGGCCTGCTTCGGGCGCCAGGTCGACCAGCCCACCCGAATCGTCCCGAGACAGCTGGCCAAGCTCACCGGAGCGCACAGCCTCCTGCACCGCTTCGTCCGCGTTGAGTAGCCGCAACGCGACCCAGCGCGGGTTCGGTACCTGGGGGAAGATCCGCTCGATCACCGGCACGAGGCCAACGATCGCCTGCTCGACTCGCGTTGCATGCCGCGCGATGTGGATCTGCTGCCCGGAACGAGCACCTGTCGCGACTTCGTGGACCGCTTCGATCAGCTCATCGATTCCGACGTTCTCTCGTGCCACACCCTGCACCACCGGCACGCCCAGCTCATTTTCGAGCTTCTTGGCGTCGATCGCGATCCCGTGCCGGCGGGCCTCGTCGATGAGGTTGAGAAAGACCACCACCCTGTCAGTGATCTCTCTGATCTGGAGCACGAGATTCAGGTTCCGCTCGAGGCGCGTAGCATCCACGACAACGACGGTGACGTCCGGCCGACCGAACAGGACGAAGTCCCGGGCCACTTCCTCGTCGACGCTCCCGGCCTGCAGCGAGTACGTGCCCGGAAGATCGACGACCTTTACGCGATCCCCCTCGTAGGCGAACACACCTTCTGCCCGGACCACCGTCTTACCAGGCCAGTTGCCGGTGTGCTGACGCAGCCCCGTCAGCGCGTTGAAAACCGTGCTCTTGCCGACGTTGGGGTTGCCAGCCAGCGCTATCAGGTAGTCCCACTTGTCAGGGCTGAGGCCGAGTCGAACGAGGCTCTGCGCGCGATGTTGGGTGCAGGAACCACACGAGCTGGCAGCGAGCGTGGGCATCAGGAAGCGACCTTCGCGGAGGCCTCGACACGGTCGATCAAGACCCACTCGGCCTGGCCACGCCGTAAGGCGATCAACGCCCCGCGAATGAGGTAGGCCACGGGGTCGCCCGCAGCGCTCACCATTTCGGCTGTGATCTCCGTTCCCTTCACCACCCCGAGGTCGAGCAGCCGCCGACGCTGCTGTCCGCGGCACGCCGCGGAGAGGTCCAGGACCCGACCCACTTCACCGGGCGCGAGGTCGGCCAGCGTCTCCGAGGGGCCCTCGGCGGTCTCGCCCGCGGCGAGCACACGCACGGTCACGTTGCGTGCGTCGACGAGATCGACGGACCACTCCCGACCCCCGGCGGCGATACGCACGCGTCGGTCGTCGCGTGCCACGACAGCGAGCCGCCCGCCGAGATTGAGACCCTGGGTGAGCAGCGCGTCGAAGATCTCTGGCGGTTCGTCCTCGAGGTGCACTACTTCGACCGTACGCCCGGCCGGCGCTCCCGCGAGGCTCAGCCGCTCAACTTCCGGCAAGTCACCACTCGGTGTGGGAATCGGATCGCCGTGTGGGTCCCAGCGCGGATGTCCGAGCCGAGCGGACAGCACCTCTGCCTGCTCTGCAGAGAGGCTGTGCTCCACGCGCTCGGCTTCATCGTGCCACTCGGTCGCGGGCACACCAGTCCGGTCCGCCAGGTAGCGCTCCCAAAGACGGTGCGTGCGAACGAGTCGCAGCGCCTCCTCGCGTCCATCCTCAGATAGCGCGGGACCTTCCTCATCAGTGCGGACCAAACCCAGCTCAGTGAGGCGCTGCAGCAGCGTTGCGGCTCTTGCCCTCGAGATCTCGAGACGCCCAGCAAGGCTCTCGAGGGTGATGACCCGGCCAGCCTGCTGCCACGTGTACACGTGCTTGAGCGCGTCCTCGAGACGGACACGCTCGGTCAGCAGCGCCATGTGCGCGAATCGCGCGTACACACCCCGTCGCGGCCAGAAGACTAGCGCGAGGACCGTGACCAGCAGCGCGAAGACAGAGAGTGCGAGAGCGGGATTGACCATACGGCCGTCGGACTTGGTTGGACGGAGGCAGAGCCGGTGGCCGCTCCGCCTACTTTTAGGCGTGCCTAAATTCGGATAACCTGGCGGTGGGCGCAAGGGCCGGCCGTTCCAGGCCTCGCAGCCGGCGCTCATCCTGGCCATCTTCTCGCATGGTGTTCCTCGTCGCCGCACTCGCGGCACCCGCGATCGGGCCGGCGCTTTATGGACACCTCCACCGACACCCCAAGGCCGTACGCCTAGTTGACGGTTTCGTCTACCTGGCCGTGCCGCTGCTCGTGGCATGGCAGATCGTTCCGTTCGCCTGGGAAGATCGCAGCTTCGTCGTGCCTCTGGTCGTAGTGGCGGGCCTACTCCTGCCCAACCTGTGCGAACGAGCGTCACACGCATTCGAAGCGCACACCGACAACCTCGCGATCATCGTGGGCCTCTCCGGTCTGGCTCTGCACGCGCTCTTGGAAGGAGCCGCCTTTGGACCCGGAGGCACGGTCACTTTGGCGTTCGGGCTGGCCGTGATCCTGCATCGCATCCCCGTCAGCCTGGTCATTTGGTGGCTCATCCGGCCTCGGCATGGCACGTGGGCCGGCGTTGCGGGCGTCGCGACGATCGTGCTCGCAACGCTGATCGGGTACGTGCTCGCCGCGGGCCCGGATAGCGGCCAGTACGGAGCCGGCGTCGAGTACTACCAGGCGTTCGTGAGCGGCACCCTCGTGCACGTGGTCTTTCATCAGGGCCGCCACGATCACCGGCATCACGGTCATGCTGAGCCCGTGGCCTAATGTCGCGCTCGCCCGAACCACCGCGAGGCTCGATCAAGTCCTACATCCGCACCGTCCCGGATTACCCGCATGATGGGATTCTTTTTCGAGACGTGACCGGGCTCCTGGAGAACGCTCGCGGGCTGCGCACGGCGGTGGACAGCATGGTGCATCGGTATGCCGGTGCGGGCATCGACCTCGTAGCGGGAATCGAAGCTCGGGGCTTCATCTTCGGCACCGCCGTCGCCTATCAGTTGGAGGTCGGTTTCATCCCCATTCGCAAAGCAGGCAAGCTGCCGGGTGAAGTCGTTGGCGCGGACTACCAGCTCGAATACGGGACGGACCGCCTGGAGATGCACGCGCACGCGATCTCGGAGGGAGACAACGTGCTGCTCGTTGACGACCTGATCGCCACAGGAGGCACCGCATCGGCAGCGGTCGAGCTGATCCGAGGAGTAGGTGGCAACGTAGTCGAGGCCTGCTTCGTCATCGATCTGCCCGACCTGGGAGGTGTGGACCGACTCCGCGCCCTCGGCTGTGATTGCTTCGCGCTGTGTGAGTTCGAGGGCGCCTGAGCTGCGGCTGACACCCGCAGCCCGAGCCGCACGACCGCCAGATCGACCGGACTTCTACACGGGCGGCTAGATAACCTCCATCGCTCCGACCGGGATCCAGCCAACCTTTCCGTCGTCGAGCACGATCTCGGCCCACTGCTCGGTGCGTTGGTCGATCCGGACGCGTGTGCCCTCATGCACTTCGAAGACGGTGAGGTCGTCGTCTTCCGTCGGGGCCGAGCGGACCGCCACGGCCTCGGCGAGGATGACCCCCCGTTCCGGCTGACCGACCTCGAACTCGCGCACCGCGAGATTGAAGCCGAGCAGCACGACCATGACCGCTCCAGCCGCGATTCCCCAGCCACCTAGGCGCCGAGGGCCCTCGGCCGTCAGGATAATCCGGGCGAGTGCTCCACAAATGAACGCGAGCCAGGCCAAGGCGACTACGACGAGCAACGCGGAACGGGGCACTAGGTTAACCCACCAGGACACCGCAGAAAGCAGCCAGAATCGAGGTAGAGGTTCGATGGCGTCCGCGCTGAGCCGCACAGCGAGTTCCAGATTCGCCACCGCGTCGGCGTGACCGGGTGCGAGCCTCAGCGTGCGTTCCCAGCTCAGGATCGAGCGGCCGAGCTCACCCGTCTTGAAGTATGCGTTTCCGAGGTTGTAATGGAGATCGGGGCTCTCGAAGCCGGTTGCCCGCACGGCCTCGTACGCCTCTACCGCGCCCGAGTAGTCGCCGGCCTGATAGAACTGATTGCCCTGCTCGAAGATCTCCTGTTGCGCCGAGGCTGGCGCCGTCGCCGGTGCCGCGACTACGAACGCGGTGACGAATGCGGCTGCCGACCACCGGGAAAGCGACGGGTTTCTCATCGAATCTCCCCTTCGAGCGCAGTCATCACCCCACCGGCCTGCTCGAGGAACTGGACACGCTCCTCCACATCGGCACCCACGGGAGCGAAGCGCTGGCGATCGCACCGCTCGAGGCATTCCAAGAGGTCGGAGGTCGCCTCCGTCGACGCTCCCCGGCCCGCGAGCTTCATGCGCAGCTCGGCGATCTGCATCCCCGCCTCCGCGACGTTCAGCTTGTCCGCGACGAAACCCCGCAACGCCCTCGCCACCTCGGCGAAGAAGGCTCTCGAGTCTCCTCGTTGCACTAAGCGTCGGGCGTCGGCAAGTCGCTTCTTGGCGACGCGACCGGCACTTCGTCCGCGGGCGTATGCCACGTCGCCCTCCAGCCGGTCCCGGTGACGGCGCAGGCCCAGCGCTCCGAGCAGCGCCGCCATCGGGAGCAGGAAGAGCGTCCAGAACCCGGCTCCCCGAAACAGGAGCGGCTGAACGGAACGCAGCGCACCATCCCCGAGGCGGATGAAACGGATGTCCTCTCTGAGCTGCGTGATCCCGAAACGCTGGAGTGACACCGGCGCCTCTGTGACCTCTCCCGTGACCGCGAGGGCGATCTCGTTCGTGGTGGCAGTCCGGTAGCGGCGGCTGGTGGCGTCAAAGTAGCCCATCGACACGGACGGGATGGTCCGCTCGCCCCGTATCCGCGGAATCAGCACGTACTCGAAGACCTTGCTACCGGACAGACCGTCGCCAGAAGGTTGGACCGACTCGGTGACCTCGGGGGGGAAGACCTCGAAGTCCCGCGGGAAGGCGAGAACGGGTTCGGGGATCGCCCGGACGTGGCCCTGGCCCGAGACGCGGATCGTGAGCGTAACCGCGTCATTCGCGTCGACCGTGTCGCGATCGACTTCGGCCGTGATGTCGAGCGAGCCAACGACGCCACTGAACGGCTCCGGGCGCCCCGGAGGTAGCGGTTCGACCTCGATAGTCAGCGAATTGGAGAGCACGGCCGTCGAAACGTTGGTGCTCCCAAAGAGCGAGCTCCGCCCGAAGAGACGATCGAGCGGGTCTCTCATGCCCCTGACGCGAACCTGCGCCTCGATGCCGAGCGGTGCGATGGTGCGCTTACCTGCTCCAGTCGGGACGAGCGCAACCCGCTGGATCACTGCGGTCGCGTACTGCTGTCCGTCTAGTACGCGCTGTTCGACCTGTGGCTGAGTGGCCTGCCCTAGATCTTCGACCCAGAAACCCTCGTGCTCGGGCACAGAAGTGAGGTTGTACGAAGTGACGTCCACTCTGGTCCAGATCCGATACTCGATCGTGAGTGGTTCACCGAGCAAGACCGTGGTACGTGACGCCTCCGCAGTCACGAATACATCCGCAGCCGCGATGCCGTCGACCTCCGGCCGCCCGGTGGAGACGCCCGGTGAGGGAGACGCTGACGACACGGTCAGTGGGAGGGCGTCGGTATTGTAGATCTGGCCGCCCACCTCCACCTGGAGCGGCTCGATCCGGAACGTCCCCTCCTGTAGCGCCTGGAAGCGATATTGAATCGTGAGGGCCACGGTCGTTCGCCCACCTGCCATCTCCATCGACGTGGACGTCCCGCTGCCCAGGTATTGAGCGAACGCCGCGAGGTCCGGGAGCACGGGGTCTCGATCGACCGAGCGGACCCCCGTGATCTCCAGGTTGAGCACGAACTGTCGGCCCACAGCCACGGTATTGGCCGGAGTCAGGTACGCCCGCACGTCCACGTCTTGAGCCTCGAGCGTGGGCGCAAAAGCCAACGTGAGCTCGCACAGAGCGACGGGAGCGTACCACCGGAAGCGGGCGAGGAGAGACACCGGGACTACCAGATCTTCTTGGGTTTACGACCCCGCGTGACTGCGGGCTTCCGGTTGACGTCGCCCGGGTCTTCCCGGATGGCGTCCAGCAAGAGCTCGGCCTCCTCAGGGGTCATCTCACCCGGCTGCCGCTCCTGCTCTCCTTCTGGAGGCGGCTGATCCACGCCCTCCGGCGGTGGCTGTTGGTCTTGTTCGTCCTCCTGCTCGTCCTGCTGGTCTTCAGGCTCCTGGTCCTCTTGATCCTGGCCCTGCTGGTCTTGCTCGTCCTGGCTCTGCCTCTGGTCGTTGTCGTCCTGCTGATCCTGATCCTGATCCTGTTGTTGGTCGTCTTGTTGGTCCTGCTCCTCCTGCTCCTCCTCCTGCATCTGCTCCAACACGCGCTCGAGATTGTGTTTTGCGTCGACATCATCAGGATCGAGGCGCAGCGCCTGCTTGTACGCCTCTAGGCTCGGCTCCAACTGCTGCCCGCGGTACAGCGAATTCCCAAGGTTGTACCAGGCCGCGCTAGCCAACTCCGGGTCGCCGGAATCGATCGCCTGTTGATACGCCTCCATCGCCCGCTGGAAGTCCTGGCTCTGGTAGAGCGCGTTCCCCGAGTTGAAGCGGATCAGCGAAGATTCGGGGTTCTCGCGCAACGCCTCCAGGTACATCTGGTGCGCCTCGTCGAACCTCCCTTCTTCATACAACCGGTTCCCTTCGGCGACCTGGTCTCGCCCCGCCTGCGCGGACCCTGGAGTCGGGATGATCATGATCGCGAACGCCACTGTGACGCCGACGGTCCACTTCGATGTGGTCATTCGAACCTCCCCAGCCAACCCTCAGGCGTCCGTCTGCGATCCGAGATCACGAGTTCGGCCATCAGGAGCAAGAGCGCGAGCCCCAAGAAGATTTGGAACTGCTCCTCGAACAGCGTGATCTGTTGCTCGTCCAGCGCCTCACCATCCGTACTCGCGATCTCGTCAACGAGATCCTCGAATCCGGTGCCGCCCTCACCGGCCCTGACAATCGTCGCACCGGCGAGCCCGACGAAGTCGGCGAGCGTTTCTTCTCCCAGCCTCGTCGTCACCACGGTCCCGTCTTCGTCCCGGAGGAAGCCCTCCCTCCGCCCCTGTTCGTCATAGAGAGGTATCGGCACTCCTTCCGTCGACCCGAAGACGATGACATAGACCTGCACATCGCTCCGTCGCGCGCGTCCCATCTCCGTCGCAAAACGGTTTTCGTGATCCTCCGCGTCCGTCACCAGGATCAGCACCCGTGCATCCCGAGCTCCTTCGTCCAGCGCGTCCAACGAGACCCGCATCGCCTCTCCAAGGTCGGTTCCCTGTACCGGCATGATGTGGGGGTGCATCGCGCCGAGGAAGAGCCCGGCGGCGCTGTAGTCGATGGTGAGCGGACTCTGCACGAAGGCGGTACCGGAAAATGCGACGAGGCCGATGTGGTCTCCGTCCAGTTGACTCATCAGACGGAAGATCGTGAGGCGCGCCCGCTCGAGCCGGTTGGGCGCGACGTCTTCCGCCAGCATCGATTGGCTTAGATCGACGGCGATCATGATGTCCTGACCGACGCTCCGCAGCGTCTCGACCCGGGTGCCGAACTGAGGACGCGCCAACGCCAAGAGCGTGAGCACCACCGCCGTGACCCGCAAAATCGCCTTGGTGCGCCTCGCGGGCAGACTAACCGACGCCGCGAGCCTGTCCATGAGCGCAGAGTCCCCGAAGCTCGCAAGGGCGTTGCGACGGCTCCAAGCCGCGTACCAGAACACCGCGGCCATCGCCGGGACCACAAGCAGGGCGAAGAGCCACTCGGATGCGCCGAATCGGAACATGTCTCTCTCTAAGGAAGCTTGCGGAGCACGGTCTGCGAAAGACCGACTTCCATCAAGAGCAGAAGGAGTCCGAACGCCAGAACAACTCCGAAGCGCTCGGCGTACTGCGTGAAGTTCTCCACCTCGATCTCGGTCCTCTCCAGCTCGTCGATTTCCTCGTAAATGGAGGCGAGACTCTCATTGTCTGTCGCACGGAAGTACCGCCCGCCGGTTAGCTCGGCGATCCTCTGCAGCGTCGGTTCATCGATGTCGACCCGCATGGTCACCAAGCGAGTTCCGAGCAGCGGATCGGTTACCGGCACGGGCGCGTTGCCTCTCGTACCCACGCCGATGGTGTAGACTCGTACGCCTAGCGCCTGCGCCATACTCGCGGCAGTGACCGGTCCGATCTCCCCCCGGTTGCTGCGCCCGTCAGTGAGCAGAATGACGATCTTCGACTCCGCATCCGAGGCCTGCAGCCGCTTTACCGCCGTACCCAAACCCATGCCGACTGCGGTGCCGTCTTCGATGATGCCGACCCGCAATTCGCCCATTAGGCTCCGCACGGCGCTGTAGTCCAGCGTAAGCGGGGCCTGGGTAAACGCCTCGCCGGCGAACGCCACGAGACCGATGCGGTCGTTGCGGCGGCCTCCGACGAAATCCGCGGCGACCCCCTTCGCCGCCTCTAAACGATTCGGCTCCAGGTCCTCGGCGAGCATCGAGCTCGACACGTCCATCACCATGATGATGTCGACGCCCTCAGTCAGCACGGTCTCCGACGTGATCCCGGTCTGGGGGCGCGCGAGCGCAACAATGACCGCGATGACTCCAGCGGCGCCCAGCATGGCGGGCACCCGAGGCAGCCATGTGTGGATGCCGGTACCGGTCTGGCGAACGGTGTCCAGCGCCGAGAAGCGGAGCGCGCCGGTTCGGCGCGCGCCGCGCCCTCGGAGCCAGTATGTCAGCGGCACCAGCGCCAACAGAATCAACACCCACGGATCCTCGAAACGGAACATCATGATGCGACCCCCTCGAGGGCGTGCGACGCCTCTTCCTCCGCGCTCCGCTCAGCGGCATCCGCCGAGGTATCGGCAGGATAGGGCGCGCTACCTGTCACGAGGTCACGGCCCAGATCCAGGACCTCCTGCGAAGCCTCGAGCGTCGGCCGGGCCTTGGCGAACTTCACCATATCGCACTGGTCCAGGAAGCGGCGAAGCCCGTCGATGAACTGGACCCGCGCGCCCACACCGCGGAGACCGTCCACCACCTCTCGTGTTGTCATCTCGAGCGAGGGCACATGAAAGCGCTCTTCGACATAGGTGCGCAAGACTTCCGATACCTCGATGTGGTACTCCTTCACTTGGCCGCGCTCGAGCAGGGGCGACGCCTCGATTCTCGCGAGCGCATCGAGCGCCACTTCGTGCGCAGGCCGCAAGGGCGGGCCGGACTCCTCCACGTCCTCCTCCCCGCTCCGCCGGCTCCGCCGATACACTCCGTACGCCGCGGCGAGCACCGCGAGCACCAACAGCAGCCACAGGCTCACGGTCAGGACGCCAACCGGCATCCAGAGCGGTCCGCGGATGTCCCGAATGTCACCGCTCTCGTCCGCTCCGACGGAGACCACCTCGATGCCGAACCGGTCGGTTGAGAGCGTTTGGGCGGCTTCGCCCGGACCGAGCACCTGGACACCGAAACTGGGGATCTCGAGTTCGCCCAATTCGAATGCAGCCATCGTTAGAATCGCGCTCGAGCGCGCCCGCCCACCCTCCGTGGTAGGGGGGACCACCTGCGCTCCGACTAGCTCGAACGGCGTCAGATCGAGCGAATCGGGCCACACGACGCGTGCACCTACGGCGTGCTCCACCGTGACCGTCATCCGGACGCGGTCACCAACCGTCACCAACGTGGTATCGACGTCGTTGCTGATGCGGGGGTCCTGGGCGGCAAGCGGCGCAACAACCCCCGTCCACGCGCAGGCCACGAGAGTACCGGCGAGCCGGCGTCGGAGTCTCATCGCTGTCGCCGCATGCGGTCTTGGAAGAAGCGCATCAGCGGCCGTACATAAGGTTCACCGGTCTCAATGTCGATGACGTCTACCCGCCCTCGGCGCAGCGTGCGATCTAGTTCCTGGCGTGCGGAACGGGAGCGCTCCGTGAAGGCGGACCGGAATCGAGAGTCCGAGGTGTTGACGACCAGGCGTTCCCCCGTCTCCGGATCCTCTAGCTCGAGCAGGCCCACGGAAGGGATCTCCCTCTCCCGCAGATCGCCCACGCGCACCGCGATCAGATCGTGCCGCCGACCTGCTACCCCGAGTGACTTCTCGAAACCGTCGTCACGGAAGTCCGACACCAGGAACGTGACGGCCCTCTTCCTCTGCACGTGGTTGAGGTAGTCGAGCGCGGCCCTGATGTCCGTACCGCGACCCTCGGGCCGGTGGTAGAGCAGCTCCCTGAGGACCCGCAGCACATGCCGTTTCCCTTTTCTAGGCGGCACGAACTTCTCTACGTGATCGGAAAAGATGATCAGCCCGACCTTGTCGTTGTTCTTGATCGCGCTGAACGCGAGCAGCGCGCAGATCTCCACCGCCACCTCGCCCTTCAGCCGCTCTTGCGTGCCGAAGTCCCCCGAGGCGCTCACGTCGACGACCAACATGACCGTCAGCTCCCGCTCCTCCTCGAAGACCTTCACGAAGGGAGCGCCCGTGCGCGCGGTGACATTCCAGTCGATGGAGCGGATGTCGTCCCCGTACTGATACTCCCGCACCTCGGCGAAATTCATGCCGCGACCCTTGAAGACCGAGTGGTATTCTCCCGACAAGACCTCGTTGACGAGGCCTCGCGTAGAGATTTCGATCCGTCGGACCTGCTTGAGGATCTCGCGTGGGATCATGCGTTGCCCCTCACGGCACCTCGACGCTGTTGAGGATTCGTGTCACCACTTCTTCGGGCGTGACCTCCTCAGCTTCGGCCTCGTAGGTGAGCAGCACTCGGTGGCGGAGCACGTCCATGCCCATCGCCCGAACGTCGTCGGGAGTCACGAATCCCCTGCCGTTGAGGAAGGCATGCGTACGAGCCGTCTTGGCGAGGTAAATCGTTGCTCGGGGCGAGGCTCCGAACGAGATCAGGTCAGTCAAGTCCGTGAGCCCGTAAGCCGCCGGATCGCGCGTGGCGAGCACCAAGCTCACGATGTACCGCTCGACCTGCTGATCCATATAGATCATCTCGACCGCCCTGCGCGCCCGAATGATCTCCTCGGAGCTCACGACCGGCTTGATCGCGGCCGGCGCGCCACTCGACATGCGGCGCATGATCTGAAGTTCTTCATCGCCGTTGGGATACTCGATAGCAAGCTTGAGCATGAAGCGATCGATCTGCGCCTCCGGAAGCGGGTACGTGCCCTCCTGCTCGATCGGATTCTGAGTCGCGAGCACCAGGAACGGCTCATCGAGCGGGTACGTGTTCTCGCCAATCGTGACCGTGTGCTCCTGCATAGCCTCCAGGAGCGCGGATTGCACTTTGGCAGGCGAGCGGTTGATTTCGTCGGCCAGAATCACGTTGCCGAAGATCGGTCCTTTCTTGGTCTTGAACTCCTGATCTTTCGGATCGTAGATGAGCGTCCCGATCAGGTCTGCGGGCAGCAGGTCGGGCGTGAACTGGAGCCGGCGAAATTTCGTATCGATCGCGTCGGCGAGCGTACGCACCGTGAGGGTCTTCGCCAAACCCGGAACACCCTCCATGAGCACGTGGCCATCAGCGAGCAGCCCAATCAGCAGACTCTCGATCATCGCCCTCTGTCCGACGATCACGCGGCTGACCTCGTCGAGCAGGCGGTCCACGAACGCACATTCCTGCTGGATCTTCTGCTGGATGACTTCGATGTCCAAGCTCTTCGTTTCGGTCATGGGCTGTTGGATGCGGGGATTCGACAGGCATAGTTCGTCGCGGCAATGGTAATGGATGCCCGTGCGCGCGGAAGAGTTGGCTGGCCGGCGGCTGTAGACCCGCACCTCGCTGAGCCGTGGTACCACAGCATGGTGTTGAGCGAGGGAATCCAGATCATCCCTAGCAGCCTCTCGTAGAAGTATGGCGGGCCGCTAAGAGCCAGGCGGGGCGCCTTCGAAGCCACGAAGACCCTCCACCGCACGCCGCGCCACCGCCAGCTCCGCACACAGCAACGCACCGCCCGCCGCTCCACGGACCGTGTTGTGCGAAGTCGTCACGAACTTCCAATCGAGCAACGGGCAATGGCGAAGCCTTCCGACCGCCACAGCCATACCACTCCCGAGATCTCGATACATCCGAGGCTGGGGCTGGTCGGGCTCATCGACATAGACGACGGGACGTGCAGGAGCGGACGGTAGTCCCAGCGCAGTCGGCTCGCCTCGGAACGCATCCCATGCGTCGATAATCGCCTCGGCGCTGACCGCGCGCCCGAGTTTAACCGAAATACACAGCGTGTGGCCGTCCACGACGGGCACCCGATTGCACTGGGCGCTCACGGTCAGCGACGCGGGCGCGACAAGCCCGTCCTCCAGCTTGCCGAGGATCTTCAAAGGCTCGGTCTCCAGCTTATCTTCTTCACCGGAAATGAAGGGGATGACGTTGTCCACGATCTGGAGGCTAGCGACACCTGGAATGCCGGCGCCGGAGATCGCTTGTAGCGAGACCACGTTCACGCGCTCTACGCCGAACGCCTGGTGAAGCGGCGCCAGTGCGAGCACCATGCCAATCGTGGAGCAATTCGGGTTGGCGATGATCGCTCCGCCTCCGAACGACTGGCGCGCCACCAGATCCAGATGATCCGGGTTGACCTCGGGCACGAGCAAAGGCACGTCCGGGTCCATGCGGTGGTTCCGTGCGTTCGACACCACCACGTGACCCTGCTCCGCGTATTCGGTCTCGGCCGACCCGGCAGCCGACGCGTCGAGCGCGGAGAAGAGCAGTCCCTCCGTCAGCGCCGGACCCGTCGCGCGCACCTCCATGCACGCGACTTCCTCGGGAATCGGCGTCGGGAGGACCCAGCGTGCCGCCTCCTCGTAGACACGCCCGGCAGATCGCTCCGAGGCCGTTACTGAGCCCAATCGGAACCACGGGTGCCCGTCGAGCAACGCCAGCATCCGCTGTCCTACGCTGCCAGTAGCACCGAGCACAGCTACCGGGATTCGTCCCGTCTGTGGCATCACCATTCGACCTGGTTCGTGGACTCTCTAACCGCTGCCAGAATATCGGCAAGGACACCCGCCGCCGTGACCTCCGGACCCGCGCCGGCGCCCCTGACCACAACGGGAGTCGGATATCGCACCGTGCGAATGATAATGACGTTGTCCGTGCCACTGATCCCGTAGCAGGGGTGCTCGCGGGCGACAGCGGTGAGACCAACTGTCGCGCCCTCCCGTGAGACGGAACCCAGGAAGCAGAGGTGTCGCCCCTGCTCGATCGCATCGGTCCGCCGCTGAGCGAAAGTCTCGTCGACCTCCGGCGTCCTCGACATGAACGAGTCGATGCCACTATTCTGCCACCCGTCTCCGGGCAGGAGCGACTCCACACGCACGTCCGCAGGCTCGATGACCATACCTGCGACCCGCGCCACGATGAGGAGCTTTCTGACCGCATCTCGCCCGGACAGATCTTCTCTGGGATCGGGCTCGGTGTACCCCCCCGCGCGCGCTTCGGCAAGCGCCTCGCTGAAGCTCCGTCCCGCCATGACCTCGCCGATCACGAAGCCGAGCGTCCCCGAGAACACACCTTCCACCGACACGATCTCGTCACCTGTCGCCACTAGGTCGCTGATGGTGCGCAAGACAGGGAGCCCGGCTCCGACGGTCGTCTCGAAGTAAGCACGCGCACTGCCCGCCGCAGGACTCGTGAGCGCCCGATAGCGATCCATCGAACCGGAGAACGCCCACTTGTTAGCTGCTACGACGGCGGTCCCGGAGGCCAGGAGATCCTCGTACCGCCCGGAGATCTCTTCGCTGGCAGTGCAGTCCACGAAGATTTTGGCGCCCCTCGTGGGCTCGAGCGCCTGCTCGATGACGGCGTCGGGCGCGCGGTCGCTCGCTTCCAGATGTTGCTGCCACTCGGCGATCGAGACTCCGCTCCCGTCGAGTAGGCTACGGCGGCTGCTCGCGACGCCGACCAAGCGAAGCACCGTCCCCCCTCCCTCGTCGCCCTTGTGTGCCATCTCCTCGATCTGGGTCAGGAGTGCTGCGCCCACGTTGCCCACCCCAGCCAGAAAGACCTGGGCGGTCGACGCACGCGGCTGGAAGAAGGCGTCGTGAAGCGCTTGGAGCGCCCGCACCTCGTCAGACTTCGCCACGACGAGCGAGATGTTGAGCTCCGAGGAGCCCTGCGCAATCGCGTGAACGTTGACTCCGCACTGACCCAGCACGGAGAAGAGCCGGCCTGCGATACCCAGGGTGTCACGCATCGCCTCGCCGACGGCGGCGATGATCGAGAGGTCTTCCTCGACGATGAGATGTTCGACGAGGCCAACTGTCCGTTCCAAACTGAACTCGTCCTCTACGCTCCTAAGTACGCGCGCGACCGAGGCCGGGGCCACAGCAAAGCAGATCGAGTGTTCGCTCGACGCCTGGCTGATTAGGATGACGTTCACCTCGTCTCGGGCCAGGGCCTGGAAGAGCCGCGCGACCACGCCGGGCACACCCACCATCCCGTCCCCCTCCAGGCGTAGCAGCGCGACGTCGTTGATCGATGAGATCCCGCGTACTGGCCCAGCCGTCGCTGCCGCCGCGTCCTCCCCAACATGTGTGCCGTCGAACTCGACGTTGAACGTGTTACGGATGACGAGGGGGATCCGCCGCTCGCGGGCCGGATGAACCGATGGTGGGTAGACGACCTTGGCGCCGAAGTGAGACAGCTCCATGAGCTCCTCGTACGACAGCTTCGCCAAGGGGAAAGCCTGCGGCACGAGCCTGGGATCAGCGCTCATCACACCGTCGACGTCAGTCCAGATCTCGAGGCGGTCCGCGGACAGGTCGGCCGCCAGAAGAGCGGCCGTGTAGTCCGAGCCGCCCCTGCCCAATGTCGTGGTCTCGCCACCCGGGCTGGAGGCGATGAAGCCCGTGACTACTTGGATCGCGTCGGTCGCAGCGAAGTGCACTCGCACGCGTTCGGCGGTCGTTTCCCGATCGACCCGGGCGCTTCCGAAGGCATCGTCAGTGACGATGAGAGCACGGGCGTCACACGCCTCCGCGTCCATCCCCGACTTCCGTAGCATGGCGGTGAGCAACGTCGACGAGACCAGCTCTCCGAACGCCAGGACCGCGTCGAGCGTACGCACTGTGCACTCGCCCACGAGTGAGATCCCGTGGAGCCTGTCCTCGAGCTCCTCGGCCCAGGTCTGGTACGCGGCCAACACACGCTCGCGTTCTTGCTCGGCCACCAGCGACGCAAGTGGCTCGTCGTGCAAAGCGACGACGCGATCGAGCACGGCCAGATAGGCTTCGTCCCCCTGCGCAGCTAACACCGAGGCGTCGATCAGGTCGCTGGTCACGCCACCCATGGCGGACACGACAACCACGACGCGGGCGTCTTGGTTTGCCCGTGTCACGATCTGGCCCACGCGCTCGATGCGCTCAGCCGAAGCGAGCGACGTGCCGCCGAACTTGAGTACGTGTAGGGGAGTCACAGAGCGCCGTGCCTGTCAGTAGCGGGCCGGTAGGGAAGCGGGATGGCAAGGGCTGGGCCAGCCAGAGGAGCCGCGCGAAAGCGCGCAGAGTCCGTGAACGAGCGTCGCTTTACGAACCATCGGAGGCCTAGTCTGTCTGGGTAGGGAGAACGAAACGCCCACGATACATGCAGGTCGGAAGGATCGCGATGCCCTCCCGAAACGTCGATCGGCACCAGGACCTGCCTCAGTTCCGAACCGCCTGGCGCACCAAGGCCCGAATCCGTTGCCTCGACCTACCCGGGTACGCCGGCGAGCTCCGCCACATCGCAACGCCGATGGTCTCGGTGCTGGGATCGACCGCATCCCGGGATCGTCCCTCACCGCCCTCGTCATCGAATAGATACGAAAGATAGACCGATCAGTCATCGGGGGCACCGGTGTCGACGTCCTGAACGCCGACCGATTCCACGTACGCGAGGCAACGCCGCCGCGGGACGGCTACTATGGCTCCGGCGATCGGCTGCGCAGCGACGAAGTCTTTGAGCGGATCGGTCACTTGAGCGGGCGACGGCGCGGCGAGACCGACGGATTGGGGAGCTACCCGCGGGGGGCGGCTCCCGGGCATGCACTGCCACGGTCGCCATAAAGAGGCACAGCAAAGGCCACATGCCGCGGCTTTCCTTCAGTATCACGCCTCGTGCTCCTCCGCTCGGGCACCTCCTGTGAACGCCCACCCGAGCCGAACGTCAAAGCGCTATTCCCCGAGGCCGGCTCACGTCTGAAGCCGCACGGGGCTTTCAAGGATGCGGCCAGCGGAGAAGCCGACGCGTGGAACTGTTGCCTCGGAGCCCGTTCGGCTTCAGCGTTCTCTCATGCATCGCGCCATCTCCCTCATGGCCATCACCCTTCTGACGGCCCTATTGGCCTCTTGCACCCAAGAGAGCCAGAGCCTCCCATTCGAGACCGATCCAGAGCACACAACGGAGCGTTCGATCGGGCCGGGCGGCGGGCGAATCAGCCATCCGCTGGGAATCTCCCTCGAGTTCCCCCCGGGTGCGCTGGAGCGCGCGGCCAAGATCACGATATCGATCGAAGCCAACCTCGGAGAGTTCCCGGGTTCCCCGGAAGGCACCCTGATTCCGGGCACCTTCTTCCTCATATCCCCAGCCGCGCTCGACGTGAACCAGCCGGTAGCTATGGACGTCGCGGTGCTCGCCGACTCGATTGCGAGCACGGACCTGTTACGTCTCGGAATCGCGACGGAGAACATCGACGAGCCGATCACCACCGCTGGCATCAGCTTCGATCTGACCTCGGAGATCATGCACGGGCAGCTCAGCGCCCTGGGAGCGATGGCCGCAATCGTGGCGGACAACGCTCTGCGCGTAGTCGCCCAAACTCCCCCCATCCTGGGCGGTGGAAGCTTCGCACCAGTCGGCGTCTCGGTGCCGTCGGGCTCGGCCGCGCTGACGAGGGCAGCCGCCTCTAGCGCTTTCGAGATCCGATGCGGTCATCCCGCCGACGTCAGTAGCTGTTTCGAATCCGGGGCGATGGGGCTGTGGGCCTCGGATGAGATCCGGGACAGGCTCTCCTCAGAAATGGTGGTGCTGAACCCAGCCGCGACCGGAACGCTCGATTTCACCGACTTCGTGAACGGACTACCGACCAGGGCAACAGGCTCACTCAGCATCCAGGGCACGTTGCGCGTGCAGCTCGGGCGGGCGATCACCTCCTTCGAGGTCGATGATGTCTTCGTCACGAACGGGCCGGGCGGCACGTCTGCGATCACGGTGAACGACCGTTCCTTCACCCTGCACAACACGTCCGTCGGGCAACGTACGATCGGTTTCGAGATCCGCACGTCGGGCGCCGGTCAGGAGCTCCTCCTGCGCGCCGAGCGCAGCCTCGAATTCGACAACGACGATGGCACGAAGACGACGGCAACCCTTTTTGTCGACCTGCGGCTATTGCGGTGATCGGCCTCGCCCCGGAGCAGTCCGTAGGCAGCGCCATTCGCCCCGTGCTCGCTCTGCTTCTGGGGCTCGCGATCGGGGGCCGTCGCTGAACGCGCAAAGCAGCCCATGGGCGCGCTCCGCCTCCATGGCCGAGGCGGATTTCGCGCTCACTCGTGGTTTCGCCGCGATCGAGTTGAATCCCGCAAACGTATACATCCAGGACTCGGTCGCGTTCTCCTTCGGTGCTTCTTTGCACGGAGGACGAGTGCTGGTGACAGGGGCGAGCCTGGGGGAGCTGAGCGACATCGCTACCGCCGCCGGGGTCGGAGCGGCGGGGCTACTCGACAACTTGCCCGACGACGGGCTGCGCATCGACGCGGTATCTGAAGGGGCGACCGCGGCGCTGCTCGCCGAGGCGCTCGACATACCGGATCCATCAGGTAACGCGGACATACCGACGTTCGGCTTCACGTACAAGAACGGCGGCCTCGTCGTGCGGAACCAGACTGTGCTTTCGGCGCTGGTGAGCCGCGAGTTGGTCGAGCTCGCAGTGTATGGATTCAACCCCGAGCTGATCAACCAATACGCGGCCAAGAACACGGCGCTGCGCAGCTTCACGCTCACGACCGTGACGTTAGGCATGGGGAAGCGCTTCGACTTCGATCCGCGATTCGCGGCCGGGTTCGGAGTCCGCTACGTGCGCGGTCGAAAGCTGCTCACCGGCAAGGTCTTCGAGCCGGAGATCGACGTTGACAACGTGCTGCTCTCCGCGGCGGCAGCCACCGTCGAAGTGCGCGGCGGCAACGGCATGGGGCTCGATGTGGGCATGACCTACGAGGTGCGCCCCCGACTGTACGCGAGCTTGGCGATCCAGAACCTGTGGCAACGCATGTACTGGAGCAAGAATCTCCTTGTCTCGCAGTCGGCGTTCGATCAGAACGAGATCGGCGCGATCGACGTCCGGGAGATCATCAATCGATTCGAGGCCGCCGAATTCGAACTGGACGGTGCCACGCTCGAGGCATACGCCGCCTCCTCGAACATGTATGAGGAGTCCTTCCTACCCCTAATCATGCGCGTCGGAATCGGGTGGAAGACATCCACCGGAACCGAATTGCAGCTTACGGGCGCCAAGAAATGGGGTGGAGGCGCGCTCATACCGGCGGGAACGGACCGTGTCGCGGCCGGGGTGCAACACGCGTGGAAGGTGCTGCGCGCTCGCGGGGGCATCGCGGTCGAGAGTGGGGGCAGCCGGCAGTTCGCCGCCGGCCTTGGCCTGGACGGCGGTAGTTTCAAGCTCGACTTGGGCGGCGGTTGGATCCAAGGAACTCGGAAGTCTGGAGCCCGAATTAGCGGGCTCTCCATCTCGATTACCGTCGGGCTCGTCTTCACGGAGCTCGGCACTTGATCGCGCTTGGCCCGCCTCGGGCCGGCCCTGTCGGCCGCGGCTAGTCGCAGCTCCAGTCGGTCACAAGACCCGCCCGACCGCATGGTGCACCGACTCCAATTCCGCGACCGCATCGGCATTCGGCTCCGTCCTCAGGCTCACGCCGATCGTGCACGCCAATCCGGCCATGAAGCCCGGGATCATTTCGTACAAGTCGTAGAAGCGCTCTTTGAACCCGATGACCCAGACGACGGTGACGACGAAGCCGCCGATCATGCCGGCGACCGCGCCGGCTTTTGTCGTGCGCCTCCAGAACAGCGAACAGAGAACGACAGGCGCAAAAGCGCACGCGATGCCTGACCAGGCGAAGAGCACGAAGTAGAAGATCATCCGCACCTCGCCCAGCGCGACCGCGAGGCCGGCCACGCCGATGACGACGGTGACCGCCTTGCCCAGCGTCGAAAGCCTCTTCTCGCTCCACCCTGATCCGAGCGCTTTCTGGACCACGTCCCGGACGACTACCGAAGAAGCCAGGATGAGCAGCGAGTCGACGGTCGACATGATGGCGGCGAGCACGACCACCAGAAAGACCCCCGTGAAGAAGGCCGGGAACAGGGCGGTGCTCATCTCTGGCAAGATCGTCTCCGGGTCGACGAGGCCCGGAAAGAGCGTGCGTCCCGCCATGCCCGCGAACACCGCACCGACGTCGAATCCGATGATACACAGAACCGCCCATTTGCCGCCGTCGACGATCTGCTTCTGATCGCGCGCCGCCATGAAGCGGGTGAGCAGCTGGGGTGAGCCCAGGAAAGCGAGCCCGATGGCAACGAACCCGATCGCGCTCGCGATCCCCGCGGGACCGAGCCCAAACTCGCCCATCGGTCGCAGAAGCGCGGGGTCGGCCGCCCCGAGCGCTGAGAACATTTCACTCAAGCCACCTGCCGCGATGACGCCGACGACCGGCAGCGCGATCAGGCAACCGAGCATGAGCACGCCCTGCACGAAATCGGAGTACGCAACCGCCTTGAAGCCACCGATCGTGGTGTAGAAGAGCACGATGCCGAGTCCGATCCACACGCCCTGCGTATAGCCGGTGCCCAGGAACGAGTCGAACGCCTTCCCAGACGCGGTGAGCTGGGCCGCTGTGTAGGCCATGACCATGCTCAGCACGATGACGGCCGACAGCCACCGGAAAACATGGCTCGTATCGTGGAACCGATCGGTCAGGTAGTCGGGAACCGTGATGGCATCGAAGCGGTCCGTGTACTCCTTGAACGGTCGTGCGACGAAGACCCACGCCGCGGCGACGCCCAGAACCTCACCGAGGATGACCCAGAAGGCGTGCACGCCGACCGCATAGCCCATCCCCGTGAGCCCGAGCAAGAGCCAAGCGCTCTCCCCGGTCGCGTTCGAGCTGAACGCGATCACCCATGAAGGCAAGCGCTTCCCCGCGACGAAATAACCCTTGAGGTCGCCGGACTCCCGGCTCGCCCACAAGCCGATTCCGAGGAGAAGCAGCGCGTAGCCGACCAGGACTCCGATGACGGTCAGAGACGTCACGTGACGTCCCCAGCATCGTGCTGAACAGCTCCGGCACCATCATCGCGTGCGGCTGAATGGCGCTTCTGCGCCCTCAGGAAAGCGACTTCGAGGCCGAGGCCGAGGCCGACTGAAACCACAAGGAGAATCCAGGCGTCCAGGGGCAGTCCGAGAATTGGCATAGCGCGTTGCCTCAACCCACCCTATCACAGGCCGCGCCGAGCTTGCGCACACCCTCGGCGATGTCCTCTTCGCTGATCAACATCGAGGGTCCGATTCGAATAACCGTACCGTTCAGCCCACCCTGCCCGATCAGCACACCCTCGTCCCGCGTGGCTTCGAGCAGCTTCAAGGTCCGCCCGATATCGGGCTCCTTCGTGGCCGGGTCCTTCACGATCTCCACCGCCTGCATGAGGCCCATGCCCCGTACGTCCCCGATCCAGGCGTGACGGCTCCGTATCTGTTCGAGACCGGCGCGGAGCTGAGCCCCGCGGGCCTCGGAATTAGCGGGCGCGTTCTCCTCCTGTAGCACGTCCTGCGTAGCGCACAAAGCCGCCATCGAGACGGGCGTGCCCCCAAATGTCGAGATCGTCTTGCCCTTCCACGCGTGCGCGATCTCATCCGTCGTGATCGTGGCGCCGACGGGAGCTCCGTTGGCGATGCCCTTGGCCATGACCATGATGTCGGGCTCGACCCCCCAGTGCTCGATGCCGAACCAGTGCGTTCCACACCTGCCGAAGCCCGTCTGAACCTCGTCGATGATGAGCAGGCCGCCGTAGCTCCGGATGACCTCGGCCGCCTTCTGGAAATAGCCCGCGGGAGGTACGACATAGCCCGCCACGCCCTGGATGGTCTCGGCGATGAAGGCGGCTGGACGGCCGTTCGTCGTGGTGTAAATCACCTCTTCGAGGTCGTCGACGAACTTGTCGACACAGGTGTCGTCACACGGCTGCTTGAACGGGCATCGATATGGGTTCGGAGACATCGCATGCTTGATGCCCGCCACCGGTGTTGCGAGAGGCCGCCATCCGGAGTGCGCCGTAACGCTCGTCGCCATGAAGGAGCGGCCATGGTAGCCGACCCGGAGCGCCACGATCTCGGTCCGTCCCGTGGCGAGGCACGCCATCATGAGCGCGGTCTCGATCGCCTCGGTGCCCGAGTTGCTGAAGAAGGTGCGCTTGAGAGCCCCAGGAGAGATGTCCGCGATGCGCTTCGCCGCCTCCACTTGCGGCTCGTTCGCGTACAGAGTCGAAACGTGCCCGAGCCGGTTCATCTGCGACGTCATCGCTTCCACGACGCGCGGATGGCAATGGCCTACGGAGGTGGTGAGGATGCCGCTGAACAGATCGAGGTATTCGCGCCCTTCAGCGTCCCGGACCCGGATTCCCTCGCCTTCCACGAGGGCTAGCGGCTCCGAGTACAAGTGCAACAGCGAAGGCAGCAGGTACTCCTTCTGCCCCTGTACGATCTCGGCGCTCGTGGCGCCCGCGCTCACCGTCGAAACAGTCATGGTATGTCGAGTGCCCTGGGGTTGGAGTCGCTCACCAGCGTGAGATGACGACCCGCTGATCGGTGTAGAAGGAGATGCCGTCGCTGCCCTGTGCTTTCAGGTCCCCGTAGAACGAGCCCTTCGAGCCACCGAATGGGAAGAACGCCATCGGGGCGACGACGCCGACGTTCACACCGATCATGCTTATGCCGGCCTGATACCGGAACTCCCGCGCCGCCTTACCGCTCGTGGTGAAGATTGAACACGCGTTGCCGTAGCGGCTGGCGTGCATCATGCGGACCGCCTCATCGACGTCCTTGGCGCGGTTGATTCCCGCGACCGGACCAAAGATCTCCTCGGTCGCGATGGAGATGTCCGGCGGCACGTCCTCGAAGACCGTAGCCCCTACCCAGTATCCACCTTCGAGCCCCTCGACGGTCGCTCCGCGCCCGTCCAGCGAGAGCTTGGCCCCATCGGACGCACCCCGGTCGATAAAAGCGTTGACCCGGTTGCGGTGCGCTGCCGAGATCACCGGACCCATGTCTGTGTCCGGCTGAAGCCCATCACCCAGACGGATCGACGCGGCCGAGTCGAGCATGCGGTCCCTGATCTCGGCGTGCGCGGCGCCCACCCCCACGATCACGCTGCCGGCTAGGCAGCGCTGCCCCGTGGAGCCGAAGATCGACCCGGAACAGGCCTCGAGAGCGGCGTCCATGTCCGCGTCGGGCAGCACGATCATGTAGTTCTTCGCTCCGCCGAGCGCCTGCACTCGCTTGCCGGAGGCCGACGCGCGCGTATGCACGATCTTCGCGACATGGCTCGAGCCCACGAAAGAGACGCCGACGACGTCCGGGTGGTCGCACATGGCCTCGACCGTCTCCCGCCCTCCGTGCACGACGTTGAGCACCCCAGGTGGCAGGCCGGCCTGCTCGGCGAGCTCGACGATCTTCTGGTGTGTGAGCGGGTCCTGCTCGCTCGGCTTGAGCACCACACTGTTCCCGGTCGCGATCGCGTATGGCCAGAACCAGAGTGGGATCATGAGCGGGAAGTTGTATGGCGTGATGATGCCGAACACTCCCAAGGGCTGGCGCCATGACGCGCTGTCGATTCCGGCGGCGATCTGCTCCACGGTGTCGCCCATCATGAGCGTAGGGACGCCGCATGCGTGCTCGACGTTCTCTATGCCGCGCTGCACCTCACCGCGTGTTTCCGCGAGCACCTTCCCGTGCTCGGTCACAAGCAGGCGGGCCAGCTCTTCCTTGTGCTCCTCCAGCAACGCCTTGAGTCGGAACAGCGCGCGTGCACGTATCGGCGCGGGTGTGTCGCGCCATGCCGGGAACGCAGCCTTCGCCGCCTGAACCGCCGCATCCATGTCGGCCGCGGTCGAAAGTGGGACCCGCTCGATCTCTTCGCCCGATGCGGGGTTCATGACCGCCAGCGAGTCGGTCACCGCGGCCTCACGCCACGCGCCGCCCACGTAGTTCTGGATCATCTGATAGGTGTTCTCCCACGATCCAAGAAGGACGAGATAACTATCCGGCGCCCGTCCGCTAAGCGCACGTCGCCCAGCCGCTACATGCGTGGGCTCCCGCTCGAACTGCGGACCGCCAGCGAGCACGTCGGCCACGCGGCCGGGCGCCCCGCTCGATCGGTGATGATTGTGCGGCGCTCACGGCTCACTCGCTCGGGGTCCTCGGAAGCGAGGTATACTAGGGATGCGGCGAGAACTGCGTTGTTCTTCAGGTCGTCGATAACGAGCTTGTCGAACGTGTCTCGGTGGGTGTGCCAGGTGTGCGAGCCGTAGTCCCAGGAAAGCGCGCCGAGGTTGAAGGCTGGGGCCCCATGACACACAAACGACGCGTAGTCGGACCCGCCGCCGCCGGGGTTTCCAGGTAGGCGCAGGTCGATGTTGCCCGATACCTCGGCTGGCACCTGCGAAAGCCAACTCGCCAACGAGCCGCCCGCTTTCGTGAAACCCTGAGCGTCCATGTTTACGACACGCCCCGTGCCGTTGTCCTGGTTGAACAGCGCCTGCAAGCCCCCAACGATTTCGGGGTGGTCCTCGGTGAACGCGCGCGACCCGTTGAGGCCCTGCTCTTCACCACTCCAAAGACCCGCTACGATGGTGCGCTTCGGGTTCGGATATGCATCCTTCAGGATGCGCATCGCTTCTATCATGAGCAGCGAGCCCGAGCCGTTGTCCGTCGCGCCGGAGCCGCCTTCCCAAGAGTCGAAGTGCGCGGAGAGCATCACGTACTCCTCCGAGAGCTCCGTTCCCGGAATCGTCGCCACAACGTTGTAGACCGGCACCTCACCCCGGCTCTCCGCTTTGGCCGTCACGCGCAGGATCGGGCTGCGACCGTCTTTCGCAAGGCGATGGACGAGGCCGTAGTCCTCACAGCCCAGCTCGAAGGTGGGCGTCTCTCGGTTGTACGCGTTGAAGACGCGTGTGGTGCCGTAGGAACCCGGCCACTGCGACGTGACGATGCCCAAGGCACCCGCACCCTCGAGCGCAGCGTGCAGGTCACGACGGCGAGGATCGGTCGCGCCCGTCGCGTTCAGACTCGAGCTCCAGGCCCGCTCGGCCTGTTGGCGTTTTTCCGCCATGGTCCGAACGGACGTTCGCGTGCCGAATTCAGCCCACTGCTCGTCCGCGCGGCACGTCGGCTCGGGGAACGACATCATCACCCACTTGCCACTCACGGTGCCCAGGAAGGACTCCCAGTCCGCGGGCGAGGTGATCGTCGGTAGGTATGTCACCTTTCCATCGACCGGCTCCCCACCCGTGCCAGGACTCCACGCCAGAATACGCCCCTCCAGAGACCGAACGCGCGGCTCGATCAGATCGATGTGGCTCACTCCCCGGTCCCAACCCTCCCAAGTGCCGTACTGCTCCGTCCGTGCTTCGATGCCCCAGCTCCGGAAGGTCTTCACCGCCCAGTCTTGGGCGCGCTCCATGCCGGGCGACGCGGTCAGGCGCGGCCCGATGGAGTCGAGCAGAGCGGTGCCGAGCTGCTCGAAGTGTGAGTTGCCCATCGCCTGATCCCAGATCTGCTGAAGCACGGGATCGTCCGTAGCCAACCGTTGCGCATCGACTGCGCCTGGCGACACGGCCAGAGCCACGAAAACCGGAATCGAACAGAGCTTGGTGCGCATGCTCTCCACCTGGATGGGGTCTTCCCTAGTACCGTGAATTGCCCAGTGCCGGCCCCGCCCGCTCCATGATCTCCTGGAGACGGTCGCGAGGTAGCGCCGGCACTGTATAACCGTTGATGCCGGTCAGCGTTTCAGCCGCCAGCATCGCGTTCAAGATCGCCTCTTCGGTCGCGTGCACAGACGCCGAGATCAAGGCGTTCATGCCGTCGTTGGGTAGCATCTCCAGAGCGACGACGTCCGACCGCTCAGCCGCCGCGCCCCGGTTCGCTGTACTGAACCCGATGAAGATGTCACCCGATCCGTTGTAGCCCATGCCCCCGATGCGTGCGAGCCCGAGCGCCGTCCGGGTGACGAGCCGCCTGATCTGAGTCGGAAGCAGCGGCGCGTCGGTCGCCAATACGATGATGATCGAACCGGCTACTTCGGGGACCGGCTCCAGTTCGCCACCAGCATCCAAGGGCATCCTACCGGCTTCCCCCGCCGTGTCACACCACGGCACGCCGCTACGCCGAGCCCGCGCGGGAACCGCCCGGTCCGAGTAGCAGGCAGTAGGCTCTTGCATCATCTCGCCCACCGGCAGGCCCGCTATACGAAGGTCCCGCCGGGCACCCTGATTGCACTGCACCAGGATCCCGACTACGTACTCGCCGACAACTCGAGACGCGCTGCCGATGCCGCCCTTGAAGCCGTGACAGCGCATTCCGGTGCCGCCGCCCACGGCTCCTTGCACCACGCTCCCCCCGCTCGCGCTCTCGAGCGCCTCGAATGCATGCTCCGGCTTCACGTGGAAGCCGTTGATGTCGTTGAGACTCCCGTCATACGTCTCGGCGACGACGGGAAGCGCCCACAGGAAGCTTGGGTCACGCTGCCTCATCCAGTCGATGACAGCGTCTCGCACCACGCCGACACTGTGCGTGTTCGTGATCAGAATCGGGCTCTCGAGGATGCCAGAGTGCTCGATCCAAGTCGTGCCCGTCATCTCGCCGTTTCCGTTCAGACTGAACCACGCGGCGAAAGTGGAATCGCCGGCATTCCGGCCCCGGAGCAGGACCGCCGTGACACCCGTCCGGACCGGCCCTCGCCAACTACGAGCGTCCCCTGTCCGCGAATGATGGTGCTGTGTCCCACCTCCACACCCCTGACGTCCGTGATCGCGTTGTTCGGGCCGGGGGGTACCGGTCAGCGGGATGCCGAGCGCACGCGCGTCGGGTACTCTTTGCGCGCCGCCCAGAGTCGGGGCGAAGAGCACGAGCAAGACAGCGCGCGCGATTCTCACTCTTTAGTACCCTGCCATCTTCTTCACGTGCGCGAACTCTCTCTTGGTCACCGCTTGCACGGAGAGACGCCCGTACCGTATTAGCTCCATCTGCGCTAGCGCGGGGTCTGCCTTAAGTTCCGGGAGGTCGACGAACTCGTCGAACTTTGCGACGAACTCGACGTCGACCATCCACCAGCGCGGGTTGTCCGAGTCCGACTTGGCGTCAAAGTACTTGGACCTCTGGTCGAAGGCGTAGTGGTCCGGATACGCCTCTTTGCAGACACGCGCGAGGCCAACCACAGCTGGGGGCTTGGCGTTGGAGTGGTAGTACAACACTTCGTCCCCTACGCCCATGTCCCGCATGTTGTTACGGGCCCTGTAGTTGCGAACGCCCTCCCAGCAGGTCGACCCGTCCTTCTCCAGGTCGTCGATGGAATAGACGTAGGGCTCCGACTTCATGAGCCAATACTGCTTCGGCATGCGTGCTCTCGTGCCCTCGGGTTGGTCGTCGGCAAAAGGGGCTTCATTATGGGGCGAGGCCGGCGTTGAGGCGAGCCATGATTCGCGTCGCTTCCATGGCGGAGGTCCGAGCCGGGAGCAGGTGCATCGTCCAGTAATCGGCGACGCAAAACACAGCGATGAGCACGAGCCCGCCAAGCAGCAGGAGGCCGGCATCGACCAACGCCCGCCTCTGCATGAAGAAGACCCCCGCCAACGCCGCAGCGATCAGGACGATCACCGAGTCGATGAGGGTCATGACGGGGACACTGTTCCAGATCAACACCCGACTCCGGCACGTGTATGTATACATCGAGTATCTTGGGGAGCTCCGTGGCGAGACGCACCGGGGGAGATGCACGTCAGGCTTTCGCTTCCCCCAGATCGACCCTGATTTCCCGCCACTTCTCGCGCCTAAAGACGACAACGCTCAACAAGGCGCGCGTGAAGTGACCGAGCACGATCGCCAGCCATATGTCTACGGGATCGAGTGTCGAGAAGGTCTGAATGACGAAGCACATGCCGAGCGGTATGACGATCTGGGATACCATCGAGATATACATCGGGCTCCTGGTATCGCCGGCGCCCTGCAAGCCGCCCGTATACGCCAGCGCGACCGTAATGAACAGACCCGAAACGGCGAGATACCGGAGCAACTGCACACCGAGACTCAGCACGACCGGATCGTCCATGCCGAATACGCCGAGCAGCACGCCCGGGATGATCAGGAACGACGCGCCAATCGCCGCCGCGAGCATGAGACCGAATCCAGCGGCTGTGCGAACACCCTGGCTAGCCCGCTCGGGCTTCCCCGCTCCGAGGTTCTGACCGGCAACCGCGGCCGTCGCACCCATGATGCCGACCGACGTCCACGTGATGAACGAAAAGAGCTGGGTGTAGCTGACCACATACGCGGCCTGGGCTTGTGCGCTCATAGCGAGCGACCCGATGAAGGCGAGTAGGAACACCCCGCCGATGTTCATCGCGATGCCCTGGATACCCGTGGGCAAGCCGAACCTGAAGAGCTGGCGGATGATGTTCCAATCAGGCATCAGGTTCATGCCCCAATGGAACGTCACGACCCACTTGGCGCTGAAGAGCCGTACCATCGCGTACCCGCTCACGAGCGCCCCCGCCATCACCGTTCCCATCGCCGCACCCTTGGTGCCCAAGGCGGGAATCGGGCCCAAGCCTCGGATGAAGATCACGTTGAGCGTGATATTGAGAATCGTGAGCGCGATGCCGAGTCGGAGCGGCGTCTTGGCGTCACCCGCCGAACGCAGCGCGCCTCCGAGCATGAAGAAGAGAAGCGTACCGAACGAGAAGACGAACATGATGCGCAGGTATGGCAGCGCTTCTGCTTGCACCTCCGGGGCCGCGTTGACCAGGTCGAGCAGCACGGGTGACGAGAGGTACCCGATCGGGGCCATGATCACCAAGACCAGAATCACGGCGGTCAGGAACGCCTGGTAGACCGTGCGGTTCACCTTGTCGGGTTCGTTCGCACCCGTGAAGCGCGCGACGAGCACACCCATGCCCGTGAAAAGCGAGCTGATGAAGACGATGACCACGAGAAAGATCTGCCAGGACACGCCGATCGCGGCGTTGCCGGTGTATCCGACGTAGTTGCCGACCATCACGTGATCGACGATTCCCTGCATACCACCGATGATGTTCTGGAGCATGCTGGGCCACGCGAGATTCCACACGGCTCCCCGGATAGGCCCTTCGACTATGGAGCGGTCGAACGCTTTTCCCGTCTTCGGTACGCTCATGCCGCGGCTAGCAGCGCCTTCTGACCCTCCTCATCCCAGAACACGTTTGCCGGCCGGACATCGCTGTGAACGATGGCTGCCGCGTGCGCAGCCGCCAAGTCAGACGCGATGTCATGAAGGCCCTCCTTAGCAGCCGCCGGAGGGATGCGGCCTTCGGCCTTGAGCCGCTCCTCCATGGTGCGGCCTGTTGCGAAGCGCATCACCAGATACAGCGTCCGGTCCGGTAGCCGCCCGAGGCGGTAGACCTGGACCACGCTCGGATGACCCAGCGATGCGTCCGCCGAACGAGCCTCGGGATCATCCGGGACGGCCGTGGAGAGGGGTTCTTGGTAGCTCATGACGCCGGCACGATAGACTGGCAGGTCGCCCACGACAAGCGTTCTCTCTCAGTCACCGGGCCCCGACCACGAACCCTTGCCGCTAGCGGTTGACCGTCTTAGTGTATCAGGTGACCGATACACTAACGCACCTCCCACGCGGAAATCCAAAAGTGATCTGCATCGAGGTGCCCGCGTGAGCTTCGGTCGACGCATCGGCGCGCAGGGAGCACAATTTCTGGCCCAGGCGCTCACGGTTTGGGCGCTCTTCGGCATGTTGCTTCAGGGCGGTTGGGTCTCTTGTGTCGTGCTCCTCGCTGCGCTGCTCGTGCCGTTCCGGACGGATGGCTCCGCCGGAGACCGAGCGGTCGGCAATTTCGCCTCGGGACTGCTCGTGTGGGGGGTCCTCATCGCACGACTCTACAGCTCCTTCCTCGACGCTATCATCTGGGGCCCGGGCGAAACGGTGGTCACGACTTTCAACCTGACCCTGCTCACCATGACCGTACTGTACGTGTTCGCAGGCGCCTTCTTCTGGGTCGAAAGAGAAGAGAGGAGCTCCGAGTGATGCGACACACCGTGCTGGGCGGGAGGGCTGAGCGCGGCATGCTGTTCGACGACATCGACCCGCGTAGTCCGACACCGCTCTACGCGCAGATCTCCGCGCGCGTTCGCATCGCGGTCGCGGCAGGTGATCTAGGTCCCGGCGACACACTGCCCTCTGTTCGAGTGCTCGCGAGAGACCTGCGTGTGAACCCTGCGACGGTCTCCCGAGCGTACCGCGACCTGGCCGCCGACGGCTTCGTCGAGAAGCGACACGGCCAGGGCACCTTCATTCAAGAAGTACCCTCGTTCCTGCGGGACGAGGAGCGGGCCGCGACGGCCCAACAGTTGGTGCGGAAGCTCCTCCAGGACGGGGCGCGGTTGGGGATCGATGCGGAGGAGCTTTCGCACGTCTTCTATTCAGAGGTTGGAGCCGAGATCATTGAATAACGCCATCGAGCTCAACGGAGCCGGTTGACTACTGCGGTCCTGCCACCCTCACCTCATCGCGTAGCTCATGCGCGAACTGCTCGAAGTTGGCCTTGAACATCGCCGCCAACTCAGCAGCGGAAGCGTCGTACGCCTCACCGTCGGTCCAGGTGTCGCGTGGACGTAGCACCTCGGCCGGCACACCCGGAACGGAAAGCGGCACGTCGACACCGAAGACCGGATCCGGTGCGAACTCCGCACCCTCGAGATCACCCGCGAGCGCTGCATTCACCATCGCCCGGGTATAGGAAAGCTTCATGCGGCTCCCCACACCGTGACGACCACCCGACCAACCGGTGTTCACGAGCCACACCTTGGCGCAGTGCTCACGCAGTTTCTCACCCAGCATCTCGGCGTACACGACCGGATGGCGAGGTAGGAACGGAGCTCCGAAGCACGCACTGAAGGTCGCTTGTGGCTCGGTCACGCCGCGCTCCGTGCCCGCCACCTTCGCCGTGTATCCGGAAAGGAAGTGGTACATCGCCTGTTCGGGCGTCAGCCGCGAGATAGGAGGCAGGACTCCGAACGCATCGGCGGTTAGAAAGACGACGTTGCTCGGGTGCCCACCACGGCTGGGCACTACAGCGTTCGGGATGTAGTGGATCGGGTAGGACGCCCTCGTGTTTTCGGTGATCGAGGTGTCGTCGAAGTCGATCTCTCGCGTGTCCTCGTCGAGCACGACGTTCTCCAGAATCGTCCCAAACATCTGAGTCGCGCGGTAGATCTCCGGCTCACCTTCGGGGGACAGACGGATCGTCTTCGCGTAGCAGCCACCCTCGAAGTTGAAAATGCCGTCGTCGCTCCAGCCGTGCTCGTCGTCACCGATCAAGCCGCGAGAAGCGTCGGCGGACAGCGTCGTCTTTCCCGTGCCTGACAGGCCGAAGAAGAGCGCGACGTCACCGCGCGAACCGACGTTGGCCGAGCAGTGCATCGGGAGGATCCCAGCCTCCGGTAGTAGGTGGTTGAGCACAGAGAAGATCGCCTTCTTGATCTCGCCGGCGTACCGCGAGCCGGCCACGAGAACCTCATGGGCTCGGAAGTTCACCACGATCGCGGTCTCGGAGTTAGAACCGTGCCGCGCCGGGTCAGCCTTGAAGTGCGGTGCGTGCAGGACCGTGAACTGCGGCTCGAAGCCTTCGCGCTCCTCCGGAGACAGGCGGACGAACATGTTGTATGCGAAGAGCGAGTGCCACGGGCTCTCGGTGATCACCCGAATATTCAGAGCGTTCGTCTCGTCCGAGCCCGCTCGCGCGTCGCGCACGAAAAGGTCCGACTCGTTCAGGTGCTCGACAATGTCGCCACGCAGCGCATTGAAGTGTTCGGGCGTCATCGG
The DNA here is from genome assembly GCA_965226625.1 of Longimicrobiales bacterium. Taxonomy (GTDB): domain Bacteria; phylum Gemmatimonadota; class Gemmatimonadetes; order Longimicrobiales; family Gaopeijiaceae; genus UBA1138. The sequence continues at coordinate 602,681 of CBDDDK010000002.1, read as the reverse complement.
CACATTGACGTCGCCCCAGTTGACGACGCCCTCGGTCATCTCGTCGCGTACCACAAAGCGATCGTTCGGCGAGCGGCCCGTATGCGGCACCGTAACCGTCGAGATGGCACCCATGTGAACTAGGCGACCATCCGTGCGCGCGAACGACTCCTCGTAGAGACGCGTCGGGCACAGATTCCAATGGACCGCCTTCTTCGGGTCCAAGCCGTGCTGTTGCAAACCGTGTACTCCCTCGGGGAATGCTGCTCCAAAACGAACACCCCGAACGACGTTCGTCCGGGGCAGGCGAGCTAAATGTCATTCTTTCTGGCCTGCCAGTCTACCGATGCGACCGTAGCCAGATCGACCACGGCCTGGACCGAGCAGCCCCGCTGGAGGATGTGTACGGGTTTGGCCATTCCGAGCAGTACTGGGCCGATGACGTCAGCCCCCCCCAGCCGGTCGAGCAGCTTATAGGCTGAGTTGGCGGCCGAGAGTCGAGGAAAGATGAGTACGTTGGCCGGGCCCTCGAGGTACGTGAACGGATACGTGTCCCGGAGCTTGACCGCGTCGACCGCGGTGTCCGCCTGCATCTCCCCATCGATCTCAAGATCGGGGTCGGCCGCCCGAACCAGATCGACGGCGTCCGACACGCGCCTCGACTCGTCGTGTGGTGCGGATCCGAAGTTGGAGAAACTCACCATAGCGACCCGCGGCCGGATGCCCAGCTCACGCACGAAGGCAGCCGTCTGAAGGGCGATATCCCGCAAGGTCTCTGCGTCCGGGGCGATGTTCACCGTCGTGTCCGCGAAGAAGAGCAGCTCTCGGTTCGGGAACGCGAGCATGTAGAGACCCGCCGCTCTCTTCGCATCCTCGGCGGGGCCGACGACCTGAAGTGCGGGCCGCAGAATCTCGGCATAGTTGGCCTCGATGCCAGCCACCATCGCATCGACTTCGCCAGCCTCGACCATGCTGGCGGCAAAATAGATGGGCTTGAAGAGATTCCACTCCGCCTCGGCGAGCGTCAGGCCTTTACGCGCGCGCCCATTAAAGAGCGTCACGGCGAACTCGAGCCTCTTCTCTTCGAGGTCGGCGGCGTAGACGATCTCCACGCCATCCAAGCTGACACCCAGCGTCTCCGCCTTCTCCGCGAGACGTGGCGGTCTTCCGAGCAGCACCGGCTTGCAAACGCCGTCCTCGACCAGCGCCGCCGCCGCCCGGATGACCGTGTCGTTATGACCCTCCGGGAACACGACCCGAGCAGGCTCCCTGCGCGCGCGGTTCGTTATCCAGCGCATGACCTCGTAGCCCGGGCCCAGGGAGCCCCGGAGCCGATCTCGGTACTCGTCGAGATCAACCTCGATGCGCGAGAGCCCGCTCTTCATGGCGGCTTCGGCAACCGCGGGCGCGACGTGGAAGAGCACCCGGTGATCGAACGGCGTGGGGATCAGGTAATCGCGGCCGAAGCTGAGATCCGAGCTGTCGTACGCTCCGCGCACCGCGTCCGGAACTTCCTCGCGTGCCAGCGCAGCCAGGGCCTTGGTGGCGGCAAGCATCATCTCCTCGTTGATACCCCTCGCGCGGACGTCCAGCGCACCCCGGAAGATGAACGGGAAGCCGAGCACGTTGTTTACCTGATTCGGATAGTCCGAGCGCCCGGTCGCCATGATCGCGTCGTCGCGCACCGCGGCCACCTCTTCGGGAAGGATCTCGGGATCCGGATTCGCGAGCGCGAAGATGATAGGATCCTTCGCCATGGACGAGACCATCTCGCGTGTCATGATCCCCTTCACCGAGAGCCCGATGAAGACGTCCGCCCCCGCCAGCGCTTCGCCGAGCGTGCGCGTCTCCGTGCGGATCGCGAAGGGTTCCTTGTACTCGTTCATCCCCGCTTCACGACCCTCGTAGATCACGCCCAGTGAGTCCACGATCAGGATGTTTTCCCGGGATACGCCCAGGCGGCGAAAGTGATTGGCCGTGGAGAGCGCGGAGGCCCCCGCACCACTGAACACGATCCGCACGCTATCCACCTTCTTGCCGAGGACCTCGAGCGCGTTGATCAGCGCCGCCCCGGCTATGATCGCGGTGCCATGCTGGTCGTCGTGGAAGACCGGGATGCCCATCGTCTCCTTGAGCGTGCGCTCGATAACGAAGCACTCTGGAGCCTTGATGTCTTCGAGGTTGATGCCGCCCACTGTAGGCTCCAACAGCTCGCAGAAGCGGATGATTTCCTGGGGGTCCTCCGAATCGACTTCGATGTCGAAGACGTCAATGCCGGCAAACTGTTTGAAGAGGATTCCCTTCCCCTCCATGACCGGCTTGGCGGCAAGCGGCCCGATGTTGCCCAGACCGAGGACGGCGGTGCCGTTGGAGACGACTGCGACCAAATTGCCGCGGGCAGTGTACTTGAAGACGTCGGCGGGATCCGCCTCGATCTCGCGGCACGGCTCAGCGACCCCGGGGGAGTAGGCGAGCGAGAGGTCGCGTTGGGTCGCCACAGATTTCGTGGCTACCACTTCTATCTTTCCTGGACGCCCTTGTGAGTGATAAGCGAGGGCCTCCTTGCGCCGATTCGGCATGTTTACCTTTACTCTCGAGTGTGGGGACGGTGCTCCATGAAGCGTAGATGAGCGCACGAAACCATGCAAACGGCCGACGATCCCGGGAGCGCCCAATCCCCACGAGCCTTGAGCCCGGCGAGCGCGCCGCCGCACCTGCCCTGCGGGTCTTCCTTATTGGGGTGCTGGGCTGCACAGCGATCACCGCGGCGGTCGCGCAAGATGTGCAGTCCCAGGTCATAGATTCCCCCACGGTGTGCGAAACCGGGCGGATCTCGAACATCTTCGTCGATAATCGGTCGATCTACGAAATAATCGACCGCGATCCGCTTCGCTGGTTCTACCGCCTCGCCAACGCGCTGCACATCAATACGAGCGAGGGCTTCATCCTGCGCGAAGTCCTGTTCAGCGAAGGAGAGTGCCTCAATCCGCTGCTCCTCGAGGAGTCATACCGGATTCTCGAGTCGTACCCGTTCATCGGGACGGCGGACGTCTATCCGATAGCTCAGCCTGACGGCACATATCACGTCGTCATCGATACGCAGGACGAGTGGACGACCCAATTCGACCTGGGGGTATCGTTCGACCAAGGGCTGCAGCTGGACCGCATAAACCTGACGGAGGAGAACCTGTTGGGACGCGGGGTGCGTGCCGAAGTCTTCATGCGCAGGCGACGCGAGCAGCGCGACAGGGGGTTCAGACTCCAGGAGCCTCGTCTCTTCGGCACTCGCACCGACGCGAACTTCGGTTGGGGCCGGACCCGCAGCGGGGACTTTCTGGAGCAGGGGATCAACTACCCGTTCGTGGGCGAAGTCGGCCGCTTCGCCTTGCGGCAGGTGTACACCCGCCAAGACCAGGTCTTCACGTACTCTGCGGCGGACGACCCGGACTTCACCAACGTGTTGCTCCCCTATCACGACGAGTGGGCCGAGGTCTCGGTGGCGGGCCGCCTAGGGCGGCCTGGCAATCTGACCTTGCTCGGAGTCGGAATGACCCGGGAGCGCATCGAATTCCAGGAGTTCCCTGACGGACTCGAGATCACGATCGAAAATGACTTCGGAAACACGATCGCGGCACCCGCCACGGTCAACGACGTCGTCGCGAATCAGACCCAAGCCCGCTCCGCCACTCGCGTTAATATCATGCTCGGGAAGAGAAACCTGCGCTTCGCACGTCTCCGCGGCTTGGACGCCCTGGACGGTGAGTTGGACGTGCAGCTCGGCACCGACCTGGGTGTCACCGTCGGCCGCAGCATCGGCCTACTCTCGCTGGACGGCGTCCCGAGTCCCGACGATATCTTCGGCAGGGTGCGTCTCTTCGCGGGGCACGATCCGGGCAGTTCGTTAGTATTCGCCCGCTTCGCGGCGGAGGGTCGTCGGCTGAGGAACGGAGACAACGCGTGGCGCGACGTCATTGGCGAGTTCGACCTCTACAGTTACGTGCGGACCGAGAGAATTCCTGGACAAACCGTCTTCCTCCGCGCCTCGGCCTCGGGAGGTTGGTCGGTGGAGGGCCCATTCCAGTTGACGCTCGGTGGCAGGGACGCCCTGAGGGGCTTCCGCGAGGAGCACGCGCCGGGTGCTCGCCGCCTGCTCTTCACAGTCGAGGACCGGATCTTCGTGAGGTGGCCGTGGCCGAACCTGCTCGATCTCGGCTTTACGCTCTTCGCTGACGCGGGACGCGTGTGGTCTGGAGATGTGCCGTACGGGGTCGACTCGGGATGGAAGGGTACCGTCGGGTTCGGGCTCCGATTCGCGACACCCGCCGGGTCGAGGAGGGGAGGACGCATCGACCTGGCGTTGCCACTGGGTGACGCGACCAGTCACGGTCCCGTGTTCCGCGTTACCCTGATCGAGCTGCTGGGAATCGGTCCTGGCTTCTCGGACTTTCAGCTCGAGCGTAGCCGGCGGACCCGCGCCGGCCCGGACTACCTCGTGACCGAGCTGGGCAGGTAACCCGCATGCCCGCAGGGCTCCCCCCGGAAATCTTGGTTCTGCTTCCGCTCGCGATCGCGGCAGGAATCGACCTGTACCTCACTCTGCTCCTCCTCGGGGCCATGCCGACCACGACCTGGTGGAGCGAGCCGTTGCCCGGAGCCCTGGGTGACCTGGACTCGCTCGGAGTCATGGTGGTAGTAGGAGGGTTCTACCTCGTGGAGTTCGCGGCCGAGCGCTTCCCAACCGCCACCTTGGTATGGAACGCGTTCCACACGGTCATCCGGCCGATCTCCGGAACGTTGCTCGCGTTGCTCCTGCTCGACGGTCAAGCTCCGCTCGTCATCACGGCCGGCGCCGTGACAGCCGGGGCGCTGGCGTCTGCGTCGCACTCGATTCGTTCCGGTGCCTCGATCCTGCGCTGGCTCGGGTCGTCACCCACCCCTCATCCGCTACTGACATCACTCGTCGAGGACGTCGTCGTTCTGTGCATCGTAGCGCTCGTGATCGATCAGCCGACTTGGGCGCTCTCGCTTGGCCTCGTCATGGCAGTCGGTGGATCGGTCGGAGGGGCGTCTCGAGTACGGGCCTTCATTTTCGCGGTCCGGCTAGCCGCTGGACGTGTCTTTCAGACACTCGGGGCACGCCGATGGACCAACACCGACGAGTTCCCCAAGTGGGTCCGCACCGCACTCGAAGGGGATATGACGGCGCCAGGAGGCGTCCTGCGCGGGAGCCCCGTCGGCGCGCATCGACTGCCCGGGGTTCCCCACTTCGTGCCCGGATGGATCGTGGTCCGAGGGAACTCTCCGATCTTCGTCTTCCGCAGACGACACGAAGTCGGGTTAGTGGAACTGGGTGCCCTAGACGCCGTTGATGTCGTCGAAAGTGGCTTTTTTCGCAGGGTCGACCTGGAGCGTCCGGACAAAACGCGTGCGTGTATCTTCTTCGCGCTGAACGGCCCGAGCGCTGAAAGCCTCCGCGCGGAGTTCATCTTCGTATAGGTGTGCGCATCCCGGGAAAATAACCTTTACCGCGGAAACAGGCTTTTATACCTTCTTCCTCACCCTAAAGTCTTGGGATCTACGATCCCGACCCCTCCGTAACCCAAGGAAGACACGGGTTATTGGGGTCGGGATCGCAGAGTCAGGTCCTCATCGACCCGCAGACGAGGAACGGAAAATACGGATGTTTTCTTCCTCCCGTGGCCTTGATTCGTTCGATCAGTACCTGCAGGACGTAGAGAAGTACCCCCTCATTCAGGACCCGCGCGAAGAGCGTGAGCTTGCCCGTCGGGCGCGTGTCGGTGACAAGGAAGCAGCCGAACGTCTGGTCACTGCGAACCTCCGCTTCGTCATCTCCTACGTGAAGAAGTACCAGGGGAGGGGCCTTGGCCTGGCCGAGCTCGTGTGCATCGGCAACGAGGGTCTTCTCAAGGCGGTGAAGAAGTTCGATCCCGACAAGGGCGTAAAATTCATTTCCTACGCCGTTTGGTGGATCCGCCAAACCGTCCTCCAGGCGCTGGCGGAGCAGACACGCTCCGTACGCATCCCGCTCAATCAGAACTCGAACCTGGCGAAGCTCGCGCGCACGAATACCCAGCTGACCCAGTCGCTTGGCCGGACTCCCACCGATCAGGAGATCGCCAAGGAGATGGAAGAGCCGGTCGACACCATCCGCGCGCTCCGACGCGTGGCGGCTTCCGAACTGAGTCTCGACGCCCCCATTGACCGCAGCGACCGTGACAGCACCAGCTTCGGCGAGCGCTTTTCCGGTGCCGAGGCGTCCGACATCGAAGAGGACGTGGAGGCCATCGCTCGTCGCGACTTCCTCGAGACAATGTTCGAGCAGTACTTGACCGAGCGGGAGCGGAAGATCCTCTATCTCTACTACGGCCTCGACGACGGTGAAGAGAGGACACTGGAGGAGATCGGATCCTTGCTCGGCGTCACGCGCGAGCGGATCCGCCAGATCCGCAACCGTGCCTTCGAGAAGCTGCGCGAGAGCCCGCACGGGGAGTCGCTGTCGGGCTTCTGGACGCCCAACTGAGACTAGTCTGGCAAAGAAGGTCCACGAAAGGGCCCTGTCCTCCGGGACGGGGCCCTTCGCGTTGGGGGAACCGGCCTCGGCGAGCGAGCGTACCAAGCGTGCATGTCCTCCCCTGACCGGGAAGGTCCTTGAAGCAGGCATCCTCGCGACTCCTCTGCTACATCCCGGCCGTTCTTATGGGCTGGACCGGCGCTGCCGCCGCGCAACGCGCCGAGGTTTGGAACGATTCCAGGGTGCTCGAGCTCATCGCTCAGGCGCGGGCCGAAAGACATTCGGTGGCGATCGACGCCGCGTTTCGGTCCTACGTGGGTCAAGCGCGGGGGCACGTATACTTCTTCATCGATCGTCCGGACTCCGACGAACGTACGCTTCTCAAGGCGGACCAGGTCGCACTGGAGGTGTTCTGGCGCGCACCGAACCAGACCGGCCAGCGGATCGTCGGACGCAGAGACGAGAGGTTACTGCCAACAAACATCAGGTACCACCTCGATCACCTCACCGTGGTGCAGGACGACTTCGGCGACTTCATCCGTCTGGGGGACGGAGATGAGGTCGAGCAGGTGCTCCACCCGCTAGGTCCGGACGCCGAGAGCGTCTACGACTTCCTGTTGGCGGACTCTCTCTCGATCGGGTATGGGGAAGGCGTCGAACAAACCCGCGTGTACCAAGTCCGCGTGCGCCCTAAGGAGTACGGTCGGCCGGGGCTCATCGGGTCGGTATTTCTAGACCGGGCGACGTCATCGATTGTGCGCATGAACTTCACGTTCACACCTGCGTCCTATGTCGATCCGTACCTGGACTACATTCGGATCTCGCTCGACAACTCGCTGTGGGACGGCAAGTACTGGCTCCCCTATCGACAGGAAGCTGAGCTCCGCCGAGAGCTGCCCGGGCTCGACTTCATGGCGGGTAGCATCATCCGGGGCCGCTACGAGATTGGGCACTACCAGTTCAACGCGGAGATCGCGAACCCGGCGCTGCTGGGACGGCGCGTGACGGCGCTGTCCCAGGAGCAGCTGGAGGCGTTCCCATTCGAGGGGGGCCTATTCGACGACCTCGACGAGCAAGGCCTCGCGCCGTCACCGACGATGGAGGAGATCCGGGCACAGGCCAGACAGGCGTTTCAGGATCGCTACCTCAGTGGTCTAGGTCCGCTACGCTTGTATCTCGGATCGATGTCCAACGCGGCCCGCTACAACCGGGCAGAAGGAAACTTTTGGGGCGCTGGCCTGACCGCTCGCACTACCGGCGGCGTGCGGCTGAGGGCGTCCGCAGGCTATGCGATAGGACGCGGCGAGGCCTCGCTCACGACGACACTGACAGGCGGGCCCGACCCAGTGGTGCCGACTGTGGAGGTGCACTGGAATCAGATCCGAGACTTCGGATCCGCCAGGACCGCGGCCGGGCTCACGAACACCCTCGCCGCCGCGACCGGCATCAACGACTACTTGGATCCCTTCTTCTCGCGCGGAATACGCCTCGCGTTCAACTCCCGCGCCGCAGGCACGCCGAGCGTGGCTCTGCGGTGGGAGCGTCACGAATCTGCGGAGGACGTCGTGTCGGAGGTGCCGGGTGCAGATCTGCGGCCGGTTCGCACCATCGATGAGGGCATCCTGGGCGCAGTGGAGGTCACACTGCCCGTCGGGCTTCCTGCGAACGGCGCCGGCACACTCACCGTAACGGGAGCACGTTTCGAAACTCACACGTTCGCCAAGTTCCTGGGAAACGCTCGGTGGACGCTCCAGGACCGGGATGAGCGCTGGCACGCGGAGTTCCACGCCTTCGCCGGGCTGGTGAGCGACGAGGCTCCCGTCCAGGCGCTCTTTCTGCTCGGTGGCCGGGAGACGCTTCCTGGCCACCACTATCGGGACTTCGTCGGAGACCGCTTCTGGCTCATGCGGGCAGAAGGCACGCTTCCGCTGCGATCGCCGTGGGTAAGCCTGCGCCTCTTCGGTGGAATGGGATCTACCTACCTCGATGCACGCGTCGTTCCGACCGAATGGCCGGCCAAAGACTCGGACGGCCTCCGCGCCACCGTGGGCGCAGGTCTAGCGTTGGGGTGGGACGTGCTTCGGTTCGACGTGGGACGCGGCCTCCGTGACGGGAAGTGGGAGCTGATCTTCTCGATCGTGCCGCGGTTCCGCGGCTGGCTGTAGCAGCCCCCAAGCGATGCTGAATCAAGACGGGGCCCGAGAAGAACCCTCTCGAGCCCCTGTAGCGGCGCGCTTTACCACGACAGGCCTCGGAAGCGGGTCTTGCTACGCCGCTTCCTCTAGGTCCTCGTCCGATACGCCCGCCTTCGACGACAGCATGACCACCGTGTGGACGATGACCTCCGCGGTCGGAATCGTCACGCCATCCCGCTCGAACGAGTCGTACTCGAGGCGGCCCTCGACGTAGATTCGATCGCCGACTCGGACGTAGTCCTCGACGAACTGTGCTTGACGGTTCCACAGCGTCAGACGGTGCCAATCGGTGCGCTCCTCCTGCTCGCCGTTGGCGGGCTTGCGGCGGTTAGTGGCGAGTGAGAAGTGGGCGACCTTCGTGCCGCTCTTGGTCTGCTGGATGTCCGGATCACGCCCCACGTTCCCGATGAGTGTGATCTTGTTCACGGACCGGCTCATGCGAATCCCTCCGGTGTTGGTTCGACCTGCTCGGAGCGATCCCCGAGCGTTCCCTGCGCCCGAAGGATGGAGGCGGAATCGGGGCGGGCGGATGGTGGAACGAGACGATCTCGACCCTAGCGGCCCGTTCTACCACGGGCTGCTACCCTTTGCACTCGTACCAATTGGCGCCGATGCCCCAGTCGGCCACGAGCGGCACATTCAGCTCAACGGCGCCTTCCATGCGGCTGACCACGAGATCACGGACCGAATCGACCTCGACTTCCGGCACCTCAAGAAGCAGCTCATCATGCACTTGCAGAAGCATCTCGGCTCCTGTGTCGGCTCCGTCCAAAGCGGTCTGCACGTCTATCATCGCCCTTTTCATGAGGTCCGCGGCGGTGCCCTGGATCGGTGTATTCTGGGCGACGCGCTCACCGAACTGCCGGACGTTCCAGTTCCCGGCCCGCAGCTCGGGCACGTATCGCCTCCGCCCCATGAGCGTCTCCACATACCCCTTTTCCCTGGCCATCTCGACCTGGGCGTCGAGGAAGTCACGGACGCCGCTGAAGCGTTCGAAGTACGTGGCGATGAACTCCTTGGCCTCTTCACGGGTGATGCCGAGCTGTCGCGCAAGAGAGAACGGTCCCTGACCGTACAACGTCGCGAAGTTCACGGTCTTGGCCTGCCCGCGCATGCGCGCGGTCACATCGTCAATCGGTACTTCGAAGACGACCGACGCAATCTGCCGGTGCACGTCGATGCCCTGAGTAAAGGCCGTGACGAAGGCCTCGTCTCCCGAGAAGTGCGCCAGCACGCGCAACTCGATTTGTGAGTAGTCGGTCGAGAGGAAGACCCTGCCCGGCGCTGCGACGAAGCCCTTTCGGATCTGCCGTCCAAGATCGGTGCGAATGGGGATGTTTTGGAGATTTGGATCGCTCGACGACAGCCGCCCTGTGGCGGCCACGGTCTGGTTGAAGCTCGTGTGGATACGGTGGGTTCGGCTATTCACCAGCTGCGGCAGCGCGTCCACGTAGGTCGACCTCAGCTTCTCGAGCTCGCGGTACTCCATCATGAGCTTCGGGACTTCGTGACCCTGCTCTGCCAACTCCTCCAGCACTGACACATCCGTCGACGGGCCCGTCTTCGTCTTCTTGAGGACCGGCAGATCCAGCTTCTCGAACAACACCTGCCGGAGTTGCTGCGTCGAGTTCAGATTGAACTCACCGCCCGCGACTTTGAAGATCTCCTCCTGGATCAGATCGAGCTCGCGCTTCAGCTTCGATCGCAAGGCACGGAAGAAGCCTTCGTCGATGCCGATGCCCGCAAGCTCCATGCGGGTCAAGAGCGGCAGGAGCAGCATTTCGAGATCGGCCATGAGGTCGCCGAGTGCCTGCTCATCCAGCTGCTCATAGAAGTGCTCGGCCAGCTGAAACGACAGATCCGCCGTCTCGCACACGAACTCCCGCGCGCGTTCGATGGGTGCTTGCGCGAACGGCACCCTCTTGCGGCTGCTGCCCACGACGTCCGCGTAGGCGATCGGCTTGTGGGAGAACAACTCCACCGAGAGTGCGGTGAGCTCGTGACCTCGCCGTCCCGGGTCAAGCACGTAGCTCGCTACCATCGTATCGAAGGTGATGCCGCCCAGGGTTACTCCCGCACGCGAGAGCGTGAGCGCGGTACGCTTCAAGTCGTGGCCGACCTTCGCCACCCTCGGATCCTCCAGTAACACCTTGAGCCCGGACATCTCGACGGTCGCCAGGCTAGGCAAGTTTGTGACCTCCCCAGACGCCTCTCCTTCGAATGTCAGCTCGAACGGCCGTTGGTGCGCGAAGGGTAGATACCACGCCGTACCGCCTTCGACGGAGAGCCCGACAGACACCAACTCCCCACGAAGAGGGTCTTCCGTGGTCGGCTCCGCAGCGATCGCCACGCGCCCAGCGGCCCGGATCACATCGACGAGTTTCCGGACTTCCAACACCTCGTCCACCACCGAGTAAATCACTTCGGCCTCTTCAAGCTCGGCTGGCGCGACACCGCCGACTTGCGCGAGCGCAGCGAACTGTTCGGCAAGTGATCTGAACTCGAGCTCCACGAAAATGTCGCGCAGCGTCTCGTTGTTGGGCTCTCCGACCTTGAGCGCTTCGAGATCCAACTCGACGTCCAGATCGGTCATGATCGTAACGAGCCGTTTCGAGAGCCGGACCGCCTCCGCATTTTCCCGAAGCGACTTGGACGCACGCGGCGGCTTCAATCCCTCTGCATTCGCTATCAGCACCTCGATATCGCCGTGCTGCCGCAGCAACGCCAACGCGGTCTTTGGGCCCACTCCCCGTGCTCCGGGGATGTTGTCCGACGAATCCCCCACCAACGCGAGATAGTCGACCACCTGCGAAGGTGGGATGCCGAACTTCTCATGCGCATTCTCTTCCGTGACCCAGTCGGCCGCGACCCCGCTAGCCCCCCCTTTCCCCGGGTTCATCAGGTGGATACCCGGCCCCACGAGCTGATAGAAGTCCTTGTCGCCGGATACGATCACGGCCTCCAGTCCCGCGTCCCTCGCGCGAATCGCAAGCGTCCCGATGACGTCGTCGGCCTCGTAACCGTCGAGCTCGACGATCGGGTCGTTGAACGCCTCCACGATGTCACGGATCCGGCCGAGGCTGGAGCGCAGGTCGTCGGGCATCTTCTCTCGCGTCGCCTTGTACCCCGGATATTCCTCGGCCCTGAATGAATCTCCCGCGTCGAAGACGACGGCGAGGTAGTCCGGCGCGAAGTCCTCCCGGATGTCGAGCAGAAAACGCGTGAACCCAAAGGGCGCTGACGTATTTTCACCGGCGGAATTGGTAAGCGGCCGCTGAATGAACGCGAAATACGCTCGGTAGATGAGCGCGTACGCATCGATGAGAAAGATGCGAGGCTTGGTCTTGGGGGGAATCTTCAACAGCCGTCCGGGCCTCTAGTTGGTGTCAAAAAAGCGCCCCCGGCTTTGACCGAGGGCGCTTGGGACCTATTCGGAAGAGAGCGTCAGGCCCGACTCACCTTGGTCGCCTGCCGGCCCCTATCTGAGTCTCGGATCTCGAATTCCACGGCGTCGCCCTCGTGAAGGGTCCGGAACCCGTCACCGACGATCTCTGAGAAGTGGACAAATACGTCGTCACCCTCCGTGTGCTGGATGAAGCCGTACCCCTTCGAGTCGTTGAACCATTTTACGGTCCCCTTCATTCTGCTACCTCCGACCGAGTAATACACGTTCGCGCTTCACGCGGTGATCCACCTTAGGACGTGATCCGCGCGGCGGCAAGCGACCTGCGCTCGAAGGACCCGCTGAAGCGGAGATCGCACTTCGGGTGTCGCCGGCCGCGATCAGTCTTGTCCGTACAGCGCGCGATAAAGACCGAGATTTCGGCGCACGTTCTTGACGTAGCCACGGGTCTCGACGATGGGGATCCGCTCTGTGAAGCGGAGCGGATCGGAGGCCTCCGGGTAGCGCCGCCAACGGCTCGCGCGTGTCGGGCCGGCGTTGTACGCCGACAGCACCAGCGGCAGGTTGCCCTCGTAGCGGGCACTCATCTCCACGAGGAACGCGGCACCGAGGTGCAGGTTCACCTCCGGAGCCATCAGGTTTGCCGGGAGAAAGCCGTCGGGTCCATGTGCCCGTGCGAGCTCGGCACCCGTAGGCGGCATCACCTGCATGAGGCCGATCGCACCGGCACGACTGACGATGTCCGCCTTGAACGCCGACTCCTGCCGGATGATCGCTGCCATCGCTATCGGGTCGAGGTCCCACTCTTCGGCCTCCCTGCGTACCAGCTCCCGGTACGGGAACGGGAAGGCCACGCGGATGAGGCGCGCGTCCCACGCGTGCCCGTCGTCGCGAAGCCCCCAAGCAAGGTTTATCCCGTCGATCGTGCGGCCACGCTCGATGAGTGCCTCGGCAAGGCTCAGCATGTCGTGCGGCGAGCTGCGGGCGCGACCGGCCAGTCAGCCAATTTCAGAGCCCGCGGCGCGCGCGAGGCTCGCCTCGGTGAACAAATCCAGGTGTGCGAGACCGTCCGTCAACCAGGTCGGAGCCGGTGGTGCCTCCACGTCGGGCAGGTCCACCTCGTATTCCACGCCGAGCAGCTCTGCACCCATTACCGAATAGTAGGAGACTAGGTCACCGGCCCAGACGCGATCGACGTGCGCCCGCGCCTCGGCCGTATCACCCAACTCAAGACGGACGCGTCCGGCCCAGTACGAGGCCTCCTGCCACCTCCGCCCGCTCGGGAACTCCGCCAGGTACTGCTCGTAGACCGACGCCGCGCTAGCCAGGTCCGACCGTCCCAGATGAATCTGACCGGAGCGCATTCGCGCTTGGCCGGCCCGCGCGTGGGTGCGGGCGTTGTCGGCTAGGAAGGCGTATTGGCCGAGAGCGGTGTCGACGTTGCCTCTCGTATCAGCGGAGCTGGCACGAGACCACACGACCTCAGCGGCCTGTCCGCTACTCGGATATTCCTCGATCAGCCACCGCCGCAGCGTACTCACTTGGTCGCTCAATCCCTGGCGACGCCTCAGCTGGGCCCACAACTCCAGGTTACGCGCACCGATGGATGCGTCATCCGCCACCTCCCGGATCGCGCGGAATTCTTCGATCGCCGCTCCCTGGCGACGGCGCACCGTACCCATGAGCCGCGCCCGTTCGACGCGCATCGGAAGTGGAGGCTCTACGCCCTCCTCTCGGGACATCGTAATCACACGATCGTAGCCACGCAGAGCCCGCCTGCCATCTCCGGCTCGATCCAAAAGCCGCGCGATACGCAGCGTCAGTTCCCGGTCCGAGCTACCCATGTCCGATAGCGAGGCCGCGGCGCGGGCTTGGACCGCTCGGGGCGCGTTTTCGAGGCCCTCCAACAGCAGCCGTCGGGCCTCGATCGTGTCACCGGCCGCGAGGGTGAGGCGGCCCAACTCGACCGTGACGACCGCGCGACGACTCCCACTGGCTCCGACGCGAATGGCCTCGAAGGTCATCGCCGCGGAAAGAGAGTCCCCCGCCGCGAGCAGGGCATCGGCCCGAATGCGCTACGCTTCCTCCCGCGGCGCTGGATGCCTCACATATTCGAGCAAGGACTCCAACGCGTCGAGGTCACCCACCTCGGCCACCTGCTGAGCAAGCTCGAGTGCGATCCAATTGGCCGCTTGGGGTGCGTACGCCAGATCGGTGAGGCCCGCAAGCGCCTGCGACCGCTCTTCAACCTTCCACAGCGCGCGGATTCTTCGGACCGACGCGGCCTGATTCCGTCGGGCAGCAGCGGGCGTGAGCAGCTTATACGACTCATAGGAGTCGGCCGCGGCTTGCCACTTTCCCGCCTCTTCCTGGGCGCGCCCGAGCAGGTACAGCCCGCCACCCCTCCACACATCATCGAGCCAGTCGGCGTCGCCTAGCAGACGCTCGACCGCCGGCCAGTTGTTCCACCCTGCTTCCGCCCGAGCCAGCAACAAGACATCGGCGGGCTCGCCGCTCGCGGATCCCTCGGCCCGTAGCATGCGAGCCGAGTGCCAGAACCGACCTGACTCGAACTCGGCGATCGCCGAATCGGACGCGGTCGGCAGCGGCACCCTGCGAACGACGCGGACCGGACTCGAGGCAGCGGAAACCGCGGCGACGGCCAGGACGGCAAGTGAGAGTCGAATCGTCATGAGCTCAGATCAAGGACACACCCCTTTGGGATATTGTCAAAAAAAAGGCCGCCCGGTTAGGGGCGGCCTCTTGTAGCCTCGCGGCGGCTGCGGTCAACCGGTCCGGCCGTGCTCGATGGAATGCAGAGTGTCGACCATCTTCTGGGCCGACTCTTCCATGTCGATGACCAAGCCGTCGATGCGGGACACGAAGTAGTTGTGTCCGATCGAAACAGGGATCGCGATCATCAGGCCAGCGGCCGTCGTCTGCAGCGCGACCCTGATACCGCCCGCCACGAGCGTCGCCTCGACCTCGCCGGCGGCCTCGATCGACTGGAAGGCGATGATCATACCGATCACGGTGCCGAGGAAGCCGAGCAACGGCGCGATGTTGGTCAGCGTCGCGAGGATCGTCAGTCCCGACTCAAGCTTGCTCATCTCGAGCAGGCCTTGGTTCTCGATGGCCTTCATCACGCGCTCGGTGCCCTCCTCGTTTCGCTCGAGGCCAGCGTAGAGGATGTTGGCGGCCGGCGAGTCGGTGTCACGCGTCAACTCGAGAGCCTCTTGAATGTGCTGTTGAGTGAGCAGCTCATCCACGTCCTTGAGGATCGACTTCGTCTTCACAGCCTTTCCGGTAAGGCTGATGAACTTAATGATGATGACGATGATGCCTACGACTAGGCAAAAGGCGAGGGGATAGACCATGAACCCCGTGGAAGTCCAGAGCTCCATCAAGTACTCGCTCGTAGAAACCTCGAGGTCTACGTTCGGGATCTGAAGAAGCGCACCGTACAGTTGCATCGCCAAAGCGACCTCCAGCCTACGATTTTCTGTTGCGTTTGCGTTAATTAGCCCCTCCACTCCACAGAGCATATGGAAGGGCGAAATCTTGCAGAGGTCGGATTATGGTCTGCGCCTAGAGGGGTGTCAAGCCTGTTTTGACGCTCCATGACACCTTGGGGCACGCCGCGAAGTGCCTTGTTCCCCTCTCTGCCAACGTACGTGAGACACGGAGCACGCAAAGAATTAGAGTAGGGCGAAGGCAGAGAAACCGAACATGTTGGGACTGCGAGAGAGAATGGAAGAGAATGGTAGTGCCCCTGGAACCGGGGAGGCCAAGCGAAGCGCGGCAGCTCCTGCGGACCCAGAGGTAGTAGATAGGCCGCTACGGCGGCGGTTCAGTCCGTCGTACAAGCTGCGGATCGTCGAAGAAGCGGACCGGTGCACCGAGCCCGGCGAGGTGGGTCAAGTCCTGCGGCGAGAGGGCCTGTACTCGTCGCACCTGACGACGTGGCGCAAGGCGGCGCATAGCGGGTCGCTGAAGGCCCTGTCGAAGAAACGCGGCCGCAAGCCGGAGCGAAATCCGCTGGATGAGAAGGTACGCAAGCTGGAGCGGCGAAACGCACGGCTCGAGAATGAGCTCAGGAAGGCACACCTGATCATCGACGTGCAGGGAAAAGTTGCGGGGCTGCTGGGGATAAGCCTCGACGACGGGACAAACTCTTGAAGGCGGCCGATGAGCTGGCTAAGCACGTCGGTGTAAAACCGGCGTGCGCGGCCCTCGAGGTCTCCCGATCGACGTTGTACCGTCGTCGAGGCCCATCAACCGGGCAACAGCAGCCCCGCCCGACGCCCGCCCGGGCATTGAGCGAGACGGAACGAGGCGAGGTCTTCGACACGCTGTGTTCGGAGCGGTTCGTGGACCGCTCACCCGCCGAGGTGGTGGCCACGCTGCTCGACGAAGAGGTCTACCTGTGCAGCGAACGCACGATGTATCGTGTTCTAGCCTCCGAGGTGCCGGTTCAGGAACGCCGGGCGCAGCGCACCCATCCCGAGTACAAGAAGCCCGAGTTGATGGCCACGGCGCCGAACCAGGTGTGGTCCTGGGATATCACGCGGCTGCTCGGGCCGAAGAAGTGGAGCTATTACTACCTCTACGTCATCATGGACATCTACAGCCGCTACGTCGTGGGCTGGATGGTGGCGGACCGGGAGAACTCGGCCCTGGCCGGCCGGTTGATCCAGCAGAGCTGCCTGAAGCATGGCGTCCAGCCCCGGGTCCTGACCCTGCACTCGGATCGGGGAGCTCCCATGACGAGCCAATGCACCGCTCAACTTCTCGCTGACCTCGGCGTGACCCGCTCGTTGAGCCGGCCTCAGGTGTCGGATGACAACCCGTTTTCCGAGGCTCAGTTCAAAACCTTGAAGTACCATCCCTCGTTTCCCGGACGGTTCGGGGATCAGGGCCAAGCCAAGACGTTCTGTCGATCGTTCTTCCGCTGGTACAATGCCGAGCACCGCCATGGCGGCATCTCGATGCTAACCCCCGAGCAGGTCCACTTCGGGAACGCCGATCAGGTCATTGCCGGCAGGAAATCCGTGCTCCGCGAAGCATGGGCCGCTCATCCCGAACGCTTCGTCAGAGGTGTGCCGAAGCCCAAACCGCTCCCGGAGGCCGTCTTCATCAATCCTCCCATCCCTTCCCTCACCACACAGGACATTGCTCTCTAATTAATCCCGTAGAGTGTCCCATTGTCGTTGACAGGTTCCGTTCCCCTAGTCTCCAGGAAGGTAGCAAGCGCATACAAGACCCGGCCCGCCGGGGGCGCGGGCACCAGGTGTGAAAAGCCCATCCAGGAGGCGGGGCGACCAAAGATCTCGAGGAGGACGCCGCAATCCATGACGAGGGGTAGTCGCACGGCAGCCACTCCCAGACGTTCCGTGCGAACAGGCTGAGCGAGAGCGTCAGCGCGTGTTAGGCAAGACGTCCATCACGACGTCGATGATCCGGTAGACCGCCGGCGGCGGCGAACGAGATGGCGGCCCCGGGCGGAATGGGCTCAGTCCTCACAAGGTGTCACTGTCGCCACGTCCACTCGTCGTTCCCGTAACGCTCCTTCTCCAGCCATTCAGCTTCTTCGACCTCGCCCGAGCGATACTCGCCCTCGTTCCACTCGCCTCCCAATGCAACCTGAAGTCCGCCCGTGATCGCTTCGGCGACGTCCCAAGTGCTCACCTCACCGACCAACGCGCGAAGCGTCGCGGGAGCCGGGACTCGATCAGCGGTCGAATTGAGCAGATTCAATTCGCTCTGGTCCCCGTCCAGGATGATCGAACCGTGCTGTAGTAGGGCGTTCCCGATCCTGACCTGAGCGCTGCCCACGAGTTTCTGTCCACCAACGACGACCTCCCCGGGGGCCGGGACCTGGAAGCACGGGCCCGCGTCCGGCGTGAGCACGACGCCGCCTGCCGCAACCTCAGCTCCGACCCCCAACTGGTTCAAGCCGTGCGCCAGGCCCTCGTGGATCTTGGTGTAGACGCCCTTGGGGCCACCGTAGGTGCGGTCGGGAAGCACCAGTCCATAGGTCAGCTCGGCGTCGTGAAGAACCACCCGCCCGCCGGTCGGCCGCCGAACGAACTCGATCCCGGCGGCATCCGCGGCACCCCGGTCGTAGACCCCATTCACCGGCTCGTGTCTGCCAAACGACACGGTCCTGGACGTCCACGAGTACAGTCGCAGCACGCCGTCCCCACGTCGCGCTGACATGGCCAGCGCGTGGTCCAGCGCCATGTTGCGCGCGCCGGACCCCGCCTCGTCCAAGATCACGCGCCAGGTGAGGCCGCCCCCCTTGACACTCGCCATCAGAACTCGAAGAGGGCCCCGGGCGCCATCACTTCCACGTGTGCGCGGTCACCGACGGCAGCCGCGAACGCCCCGGCGTCCTGTTCGATCGGTGGCCAGGTGTCGTAGTGGCAGGGGATAACGACGTCCAGTGCGATGAAGGCGACGGCCCGCACCGCATCGGCCGGACCCATAGTGAAGCGGTCGCCGATGGGAAGAACAGCCACGTCGACCATGCCCTTGAGCAGCTGCATATCCGTGAGCAGGCTCGTGTCCCCAGCGTGGTAGAAACGCTGTCCGCTCGCGAGGTTGAAGAGGAAGCCTCCGGGCACCGTGGTGAACGCTTCGCCACCGGGGAGATCGAGCTTACCGCCGTGCAGCGCGGGCGTCATTTTCACGTAGCCGAACGGGTAGTCGACTCCTCCTCCGATATGTTGAGGACTCACGGGCCGTCCCTTATCCTCCATGTAGGTCGCGATCTCGAACGATGCTGATGATCGTCGCTCCGGTCTTCTCGGAGAGGGGGATCGCGTCCGCCACGTGATCGTAGTGGCCGTGGGTCAGCAAGATGAAGTCGGCTGCCACGTCGTCCACCGATACGTCGCACGCGGGATTGTCCCCGAAGAAGGGGTCGATCACCAGCCTCGTGCCGTCGTCCGTCTCGAGCCCGAAGGTAGCGTGACCGTAGAAGGTAAGCTTGGCCATTGAGCAGCAGTTCTGAACGTGGCTTGGGGTGAGCCTCGAGGGGAAAGATGGAGGTCGTGGGAGTCGACGGCAACGCTGGGCCACGGCCTCTCTGGCGCAGCGCTGGTCGGCCCCTACTCGCCCTCGCCCTCAGCGTACACCTCGACCGGTGGGCACGAGCAGACGAGGTTCCGGTCCCCGTACGCGTTGTCCACGCGTCGTACCGGCGGCCAGAACTTGAACTCGCGCGTCCACGGAGTCGGGTAGGCCGCCTGGGACCTCGGGTACGAGTGGACCCACTCGTCCGCCGTGCACATCGCGGCAGTGTGCGGCGCATTCTTGAGCGCATTATCCTCGGCGTCTGCGATGCCCATCTCGACCTGCCGGATCTCCCCGTGAATCGAGAGGAGTGCGTCGACGAAGCGGTCCAATTCCTTCTTCGGCTCGCTCTCGGTCGGCTCTATCATCAGCGTGCCGATCACCGGGAACGATACCGTCGGAGCATGAAACCCGTAGTCGATGAGCCTCTTCGCGACGTCTTCCTCGGTGATGCCCGTAGCACGCTTGAGCGGGCGCAGGTCCACGATGAACTCGTGCGCGACCAGGCCGTTCTCACTCCGGTATAGGATGTCGAAGTGGGTCTCGAGCCGCCTCGCCATGTAGTTGGCACCGAGGATCGCGAGTTCGGAGGCGCGGCGAACACCGTCCGGTCCCAGCATTGCAATGTAGGCCCAGGAAATCGGGAGGATACTCGCGCTTCCCCACGGAGCCGCAGACACGGCGCCGATCGCTTTGTCCCCGCCTACCTTGTGCGTCGGGTGGCCCGGCAGGTACGGCGCGAGCTTGTCGTTCACACAGATCGGACCCATCCCCGGGCCGCCGCCTCCGTGAGGGATCGCAAACGTCTTGTGCAGGTTGATGTGACACACGTCCGCACCGTAGTCGCCGGGACGTGCGAGGCCCACCTGAGCGTTCAAGTTGGCTCCGTCCAGATAAACGAGTCCCCCGTTTTCGTGCACGATGCGGCACACGTCACGGATCTCTTCCTCGAAGACGCCGTGCGTCGAGGGGTATGTGACCATGATCGCAGCGAGGTCGTGGGCGTGCTCAGTCGCCTTCGCTTCGAGGTCCGCGACATCGATCGTGCCAGCGTCCGTGCTCTTCACGACGACGACCTTCATACCGGCCATGACCGCGCTCGCGGGGTTCGTGCCGTGGGCCGACGCGGGGATCAGGCAGATGTTTCTGTGGCGCTCGCCTCGATCCTCGTGGTACGCCCGCACCGTCAGCAGGCCCGCGTACTCGCCTTGTGCGCCCGAGTTGGGCTGCAGCGACGTCGCGACAAAACCGCTGATCTCAGCGAGCCACTGTTCGAGTTCAGCGAAGAGCGTGGAGTAACCTCGCGCCTGATCCAGGGGGGCGAATGGATGGAGGCGGGCCATCTCAGGCCACGTCACACCCGCAATCTGGCTGGTCGCGTTCAATTTCATCGTGCACGAGCCGAGCGGGATCATGCTCACTTTCAACGAGAGGTCACGCGACTCCAACCTGTGCAAGTACCGAAGCATCTCGGTCTCGGAATGGTACCGGTTGAACACCTCGTGCTCGAGATACGGCGTGGTTCGACGAGCCCAGACAGGCAGCTCAGGCGCCGCCCCCCGCTTCGAGAGCTCTCGGGCGGAGAAGTCCGTTCGCACGCCACCGTTGAAGATCTGGAAGAGGTCGTCCACGTCATCGGCCGTCGTGACCTCGTCGAGGGCGATACCCAGCGACCCGTCTCCAAAGTCCCTCAGGTTGATGCCCGCTTCGACCGCGCGCGCGAGCGGGTCGCCGGCGTCCAGAGTCGGCCGTACGTGAATCGTGTCAAAAAATGTCTCCGTAAGCAGTTCGTGTCCGAGCAAGCCAAGCCCCGCCGAAAGAACGCCGGTAAGGTTGCGGATCCGTTCGGCGATCGTCTTGATGCCGTCCGGACCGTGATACACCGCATACGCCCCGGCCATGATGGCCAGCAGCACCTGCGCGGTGCAGATGTTCGACGTGGCCTTATCCCGGCGGATGTGCTGCTCACGGGTCTGCAGCGCCATGCGCAACGCCTGGTTGCCGTCGGCGTCCACCGAGACCCCGATGATGCGGCCCGGCATCTTCCGCTTGAAGGACTCCGTGGCGGACATGAACGCGGCATGCGGCCCCCCAAAGCCCATCGGCACGCCGAAGCGCTGCGAGTTGCCAACGACCACATCGGCCCCCCACTCCCCAGGCGGCGTGAGCAAGGCGAGCGACATGAGATCGCTCGCGACCACGATTACCGCACTGAGGGCCTTCGCTCGAGCCACGAACGGGCGGTAGTCGACTATGCTGCCGTCCGTACATGGATATTGGAGCAACACACCGAAGACGCCGTCGTGTAGCCCGAAGCCTTCGTGATCCCCCACCACCACCTCGATCCCGAGTGGCCAGGCGCGTGTCTTCACGACCTCGATCGTCTGTGGGTGACACGATTCGGAGACGAAGAAGGTGTTTGCGTCGCCCTTGGTGTCTGCGTGCGAGAGGTGCATCGCCTCCGCCGCGGCCGTCGCCTCATCCAGCAACGACGCATTCGCGATGTCGAGGCCGGTGAGATCGATCACCATCGTTTGGAAGTTGAGCAGCGCTTCCAAACGGCCCTGTGCGATTTCGGCTTGGTAGGGCGTGTACTGCGTATACCAGCCGGGATTCTCCATGATGTTCCGGAGGATCACCCCGGGCACGAACGTGTCGCTGTACCCCATGCCGAGATAGGAGCGGAAGACCCGGTTCGTCGAGGCGATGTCGCGCAGCCTAGACAGAAGCTCCGCCTCGGTCAGGGCCGCCGGCAACCGGAGATCACCCTCCATGCGAATGGAGCTCGGCACCGCGTCGGCCACGAGGCTGGTGAGCGAATCGTACCCCACCGCCTCGAGCATCGCGGCCACGTCGGCGCCGCCGGACCCTACATGGCGCGCCTCGAAGTCTGCGGGAGCATCGATGCGGGTCATCGAACGGTCTTGGCCTTCAGCTGACGTGGTCCATGTAGCCGTCCGAAGTCAGCAGCCCGCGCACTTCCTCGTCGTCCGCGACCTTCAGTTTGATCATCCACCCCGCGCCGTAGGGGTCGGAATTAACCAACGACGGATCGTCATCGAGGGCCGCGTTCACCTCCACGATAGTACCATCGACCGGACAGTACAGGTCGCTCACCGCCTTTACGGCCTCGATGGTGCCGAAGACCTCCATGCGGTTGAATGAAGATCCCGACTCCGGCAGCTCCACGAAGATAACGTCCCCGAGCTCGCCTTGGGCGTATTCCGTGATGCCCACGAAGTAGAGCCCATCGTCACCTGCCGACTTCAAGTATTCGTGCTCTTCGGTATACCGGAGGTCGCTCGGAATGTCGGACATGCACCTTCTCCAACGTTTTCTTGGGGTGGGGAGCCCTGAGGATGACGGGCTTTTGAGCGAAGGTCAAGCCTCGCACCGTGACGCTCCGGGCGCACACCGGGAGCCCCCTATTTCGCCGCTCAGCTTCAAAGCGCTGCTTGGGAGAATCGTCCCGCCGCACTGCCTCCGGACCCGGTCCGAGGCCGGCGTGCGGTGCACGCCATAGGTGCGTCGGACACCATGGCTATAGTTTAAGGGATGCATACGCTGATGCACGATGCCCCGCGTGCGCTCACGAGCCTCAGTGAACAAGAAAGGATGTTACAGGAGGCTGTGCGCGACTTCGCCGTCTCTGAGGTGGCCCCCCGGGTGATGGCTATGGATCAGGCCCAGCAGATGGATCAGGGACTGATCGATCAGCTCTTCGAACTCGGCTTGATGGGTGTCGAGGTCCCCGAGATGTACGGAGGAACCGGAGCGGATTTCTTCACGTCGGTGCTGGTCGTGGAAGAGCTGTCGAAGGTCGACCCCGCGATCGCGACCTTAGTCGACGTGCAGAACACCTTGGTCACCAATGCCCTCCGACGTTGGGGATCCGACGCTCAGAAGGCTCGCTACTATCCCCAACTCGCTACCGACACCGTTGGTGCATACGCGCTCTCCGAGGCCGGTAGCGGCTCGGACGCTTTCGCGCTGGCGTGTCGCGCAACCCAGGACGACGACGGCTGGATCCTCAACGGGCAGAAGCTGTGGATCACCAACGGCGCCGAGGCCGGGCTGTTCATCGTCTTCGCGACCGTAGACCCGGGCGCCGGCTACAAGGGCATCACCGCGTTCTTGGTCGAGCGAGACTCCGCCGGATTCACGGTCGGCAAGAAGGAAGATAAGCTCGGCATTCGCGCGTCCTCGACCACGGAATTGATCCTGGAGGACGTGCGAGTCGCTCCCGAGGGCGTGCTCGGCGAGGTCGGCGCAGGATATAAGGTCGCGATCGAGACACTCAACGAAGGGCGTATCGGCATCGGCGCACAAATGGTCGGCCTCGCGCAGGGGGCGCTGGACCACACCGTTCGCTACGTGAAAGAGAGAAAGCAGTTCGGGCGCGCCATCGTCTCCTTCCAAGGCGTTCAGTTCCAACTGGCACAAATGGCAACCGAAGTCGAGGCCGGGCGGCTCTTGGTTTACAACGCGGCACGCCTGAAGGATACGGGTCAGCCGTTCCTCATCCAGGCGGCGATGGCCAAGCTCTTCGCGTCCGAGATGGCTCAGCGGGTGGCGTCATCGTGCATAGACCTGCATGGTGGTTATGGATTCACGAAGGAGTATCCGGTAGAGAAGCTTTATCGGGACGCCAAGATCGGTACGATTTACGAGGGTACGTCGAACATGCAAAGGCAGACCATAGCCAAGGCACTCATGCGATGAGCTACCTCACTCCGTCCCTGGGCCTCATCATGTTCGGCTTCTGGGAGATCTTCCTGGTGTTCGCCGTGGTCATGCTGCTGTTCGGCGCCAAGAAGCTC
The DNA here is from genome assembly GCA_965226625.1 of Longimicrobiales bacterium. GTDB lineage: Bacteria > Gemmatimonadota > Gemmatimonadetes > Longimicrobiales > Gaopeijiaceae > UBA1138. Next base: position 578,675 of record CBDDDK010000002.1, on the reverse strand, counting down.
CCACTGCTCGCCCGCGGACTCGGTTCGGGCATCCGGAACTTCAAGGGCGAGCTGAAGAGCCCGGACGATCCGGAAGAAGACGAGGAGTAGTCCCTCTAGCGCTCTCGCCACCCGATCCATCGTTTGCAGGTGTGGCCCGGCCGCACCATTACTCCGCCCATGCCCAGAATCGGTCTATCCAACGTCGTGATCGTGCTCGATCACCCCAAGGATGTAGTGAACATCGCCGCAGTGATCCGAGTGATGAACAATTTCGGGCTCGGCACACTCCGCCTCGTGAACCCGGACGAATTCAACGCGTACCGCATCAAGGGAATCGCGCACCGGAGCGGCGACCTCATCGAAGCAGCCACGCGGCATGATTCCCTCGAAGATGCGGTCGCTGACGTTTCGTTCGTCCTGGGAACGACCGCCCGCCCGCGCACCGCTGGGCGTAAGTATCTCTGGCCTCGAGAAGCCGCGGCCCGAATGGCGGAACGGGCTCAGGACGGGACGGTCGCGATCTTGCTAGGCCGCGAAGATCGCGGCCTCACGAACGAGGGACTGGACCTCTGCCACGCAGTGTCGATCATCCCCACGGATTCCGAGTATTCGAGCCTAAACTTGGCGCAGGCGTGCCTCGTGCTCGCGTACGAAGTCTTCCTGGCCCTCGACACATCGGACCAGGACCTTCCGCTGGGTCGCAGGGCGACGCGCGCCCCCACTCGAGCGGAGCTCGAGCAGACCTTCGCGGCAATCGAGCGCGGCTTGAGCCGCATCGAGTTCTACAAGGCCAGGGAGCCAGCCGCGGTGATGCGCACGCTGCGCACCATCATCTCCCGGTCAGAGCCCGATCTGCGGGAAGCCCGCCTACTCGGCGCCATCGGCTACGAGATCGGGCACTACTTTGATCGCTTGGAGGACAGCTGATCCTCCCGCTCGGCCGGCGAATCCCAGTTATTGGACACGTCATTGTTCTTACGTCTACCGACGCCTACTTATTATGCGGCGAACCCGAACCTCACTCCACTCCGCGACCGTCGAAGCGCGGCCGTAACGTCATCTGTTGTCCATGAGCAATCCGACCCGTCGCAATGTTTCAGCCAATACCGCGGAGAGCTATCGAGTTCTTCTCGCTACGACTCGGGCTCTAACGGGCACTCTCACTTCGCAAGAACTGTTCGCGGCAATCCATCGGGAGACCGCCCAGGTTCTGGAAGCCACCGGGTTCTATATCTCCCTCTACGATCAGGGGCGAGACCTGGCAACCGTCGTCTACTTCGCGGACAGCGGCGAAGTCAGTAGAGTGGGCGAGTCGTACCGGGGCTCCGATTCTGAGGTCATTCGCACACGGCGGGCCTCCATGGTCAACGAGCACCTGGACGACAGGTCTCTGCTCGTGCTCGGAGGGGACGACACAGACGTGACCAACTCGGCCATCTCGGCTCCGATGATTCACAAGGGCCGCATGATCGGTGCGATCAGCGCTCAGAGCTACGACACCGAGGCCTACTCGGAGGACGATCTCACGATGCTGCAGAGCATCGCGGACCTGTCCGCCGTCGCGGTCGACAACGCGCAGCAGTTCGCCGAGCTCCAGCAGCGCCGGCGTGAGGCCGAACAGATCGAAGAAATCGGACGGGCGCTGACTAGCGAGTTCGACGCAAAGGAGATTCTGGGTAAGGTCGTCGCCGCAGCACTCGACGTGTTAGATGTCGATGGGGCCTCGGTGTGGCTCTGTGAGGGGCCGGACGGAAGGGTGGCGCGTATCGCGGCAGCTGGAGGCGAGATCAGCCTGCCGGTCGGCCTCACCTGGGATATGGACGGCGAACTCGGCGAGAAACTGCTGGACAAGCGTACGTCGGTCGTTATCGACGACCTCGCCTCGAGTCCGCTCGTGCCCGACCGCCTCCGCGAGCATCTGGAGGCCGGCTCTGGCTTGGGTGTCCCACTGACGGTCTCGGGGCACGTGGCAGGCATCCTCACCGCGGGTAGTCGGCGTCCGCGCCATTTCACCGATGACGACGCAGCCGTTCTGCTGCGGCTGGCGAGCCAGGCAGCGATCGCGCTCACTAACTCGCGACTGCACGCCAACCTGCAGGCGCTCTCTCTGACCGACCCGCTGACCGGACTTCCGAACCGGCGGAGGCTCCAGATTCATCTGGACAAGGAAGTCGCCGCGGCGCTGCGGGGTCGTAGCCTGGTTGTCGTCATCTTCGACCTGGACAACTTCAAGCACTACAACGACACGCTAGGGCACCTAGTCGGTGACGACATTCTGCGCGGGTTCGCGCAGATCCTCGATGAGGAGAACCGCGAAATGAACCTGGTCGCGCGCTACGGCGGCGACGAGTTCATGTCGGTGCTCTCGGAGATTCATGCTGACGGAGCCCGCCTCTACGTGCACCGTGTCAACGAGCGCCTCGACTCTGATGCGGTCTTGGGCGAGTACGGCGTCTCGGTGAGCGTCGGCCTCGCGGAGTTCGATCCCGCGTCAATGGAGTCGACGGCGGACGTGATCCAGGCAGCCGACATGGATATGTATTCGGCTAAAGACATTGGTCGCGTAACCCCTCCGACCTCGTCTCCCTGAGGAGTTCCGTGCCATCTTCAGACCAGGTCCGCGAGCTGTTGGATTTTGCCATCGTTCTCGCTCACGAGGCTGGTGCGCTTACGCTCCGGTACTTCGGGGGACTTGTGGATCACGACGCGAAGAGTGACGGCTCGCCCGTCACGATCGCGGATCGTGAAGCTGAAGAGCTGATTCGTCGGAGGGTCGAGCAGCGGTTCCCCGAGCACTCGATCCTTGGCGAGGAGTACGGAGAATCCAACCCGGGTGCTCCCGTTCGATGGATTCTCGACCCCATCGACGCCACGCGTTCCTTCATGCGTGGTGTCCCGCTCTACGGCGTGCTCATCGGCATCGAGATCGAGGCCGAGAGCGTGGTCGGTGTCGCGCACTTTCCTCCCCTGCATGAGACCGTCGCCGCTGGAGCAGGGCTCGGTTGTACCTGGAATCGAGACGCTTGCCGCGTCTCACCCGTCGAGGTGATCGAGAGCGCCGTTATCTGTACGACGGACGTGGAGCGGATCCTGTCACGCCCCGAGGGGGACGGATGGCGGCGCCTTCAGCGGCGCTGCTCGTACTCACGCACGTGGGGAGACTGCTACGGACACGCACTCGTCGCGACCGGACGTATCGAGGCGCAGGTCGATCCCGTCTCGGCGCCGTGGGACGCGGGTCCGTTCCTGACGATCGCGACCGAAGCCGGCGGGTGTTTCACCACGCTCGAGGGCGAAGCGACGGTGCACGGTGGATCGGGAGTCAGCTCGAACGGCCTCTTGCACGACGAGATTCTGCGGGAGCTGGCCAGCTAAAGGGCGAGCACGACCATCTGAGGGTTACGCTTCCGACAGGCTCCGCGAGCTTCCCGAGCGATCTGGGCCATCACTTCAGGGAAGGTGGAAAATGGTGCGTCGTTCCCTTCAGTTCGCGCCGTGAAGCCCCCGAGCACACACTGAAGCTTCACAACAAGGGAGGAAACCATGAAGCTCCCTATGCTGAGGAGCCGACAGCTGCTCGAAGGACCCTCGCGGGCCCCGGCGCGGGCGATGCTGCGTGCCGTGGGCCTGGAGGACGAGGACTTCGAGCGTCCGCTCATCGGGATCGCGAACACCTGGACCGACACTACGCCCTGTAACACCCACCTCCGCGGACTGGCAGACGCGGTCCGCGAGGGTATCCGCGAGGCCGGTGGCACGCCGCTCGAGTTCAATACCATCGCGGTCTCCGACGGTATCACGATGGGAACGTCGGGCATGCGGTCCTCGCTCATTAGTCGTGAGGTCATCGCCGACTCCATTGAGCTCATGAGCCGCGGCTACCTGTTCGACGGCGTCGTGGCGCTCTCGGGGTGCGATAAGACGATCCCAGGCACGGTGATGGCACTGGCACGCTTGGACCAGCCAAGCCTCATGCTGTATGGGGGATCGATCCAGCCGGGGATGCACAATGGCCGCCCCGTAACCATTCAGGACGTCTTCGAGGCTGTCGGCGCGTATGCGGCGGGGCGCATCGATGAAGAGGAGCTGACGGCACTCGAGAAAGTCGCCTGTCCCGGGGCTGGAGCCTGCGGCGGGCAGTTCACCGCCAACACGATGGCGACGGTCTTCGAGGCGATGGGCATCTCGCCCATGGGGAGCGGATCGGTTCCGGCGACAGACCCGGCGAAGATGGACGTCGCCCGCCGCTGCGGGCGTCTGGTGGTCGATCTGGTAAAAACAGGCCTCGCGGCCAAGCAGATCCTCACGCGGCCGGCCTTGGAGAACGGCGTCGCGCTGGCGGTGGCCACCGGCGGGTCCACCAACTCCGTTCTCCACCTGCTCGCGATCGCCCGTGAGGCGGGTGTGGACTTCTCACTCGACGACTTCGCCCGAATCAGTGCGAAGACTCCAGTGCTGGCCGACATGAAGCCATGGGGCCGATTCAACGCGCCGGACCTACACGCCGCGGGCGGGGTCGCCCTGGTTACTCGCCGGCTGCTTGAGGCGGGCTGCGTGGCTGGCGAGGTGCCTACAGTCACCGGGCGCACGCTCGCGGAGGAGGTCGCCGAGGCCCAGGAGGCGCCCGGCCAGGAAGTCGTTAGCCCACTGGAGAGTCCGTTGAAGGCTCGGGGCGGCCTCTATGTGTTGCGGGGTAATCTGGCCCCCGACGGGTGCGTGCTAAAGGCGGCCGGGCATGAGCGTAGCTTCCACCGAGGTCCTGCTCGGGTCTTCGAAAGCGAGGAGGACGCCTTCAAGGCGTTTCAGGACAGTGGCTTTGAGGAAGGGGACGTCGTCGTCATCCGGTGCGAAGGGCCGCGCGGCGGACCGGGCATGCGTGAGATGCTGGCCGTCACGGCCGCGCTCGCGGGTGCCGGGCTCGGTTCCTCCGTCGCGCTCCTCACGGACGGTCGCTTCTCGGGCGCCACCCATGGGCTCATGGCCGGACATGTCTCGCCCGAAGCCGTGGACGGTGGCCCCATCGCTGCGGTGCGCGATGGCGACATGATCACGCTGGACCTCACGCAGGGCACCGTCTCTGTGGACCTCAACGCCGATGAGATCCGCACTCGCATCTCTGAGTGGCAGGCCCCGATCAAACCTCTGCCGGACGGAGTGCTGTCCAAGTATGCACGACTCGTCACGTCGGCGTCCGAAGGCGCGGTCACGATCGGCGAATAGCATGATCCTTCACCGTCGCAACCATGGACCCGGCCGGGGCCTTACGGAACGACTGATGCGTTGAGGTCGGTCGGAGCATGCATGGCCGGTTGGGCCGACGCGAACGGACATGAAGACCCGGCGGAGCTACTTCTCTGATGGTCAAAGACAGGCGCTCGGAACTCGCCCTCGCTGGACTCGTCCGCCTCTTGGAGTACAGCGCAGAGGCCCGATGGCTCAAGTGGGCGCGTGGCCACCTCGAGACGGCCCGCTCCGGCCCCATCGACCCTACCGTGCTGGACGCCTACGGCGGCCCCGGCTCGCTCAACGACCTCACCCTCGACCCCGTGAACGGCCACGCGCTCGACCGCATACAGGTACCGTGGGCAAATCGACTGCTCGCAGTACTCGGGGAGCGCGTCTATCAACTCGCGATGGAACGAGCCGACGAGCGCTTCGAGGCTGCATGGGTCCACCTCGCAGACCCCCCGGTCGAGGGGTGGCGATGCCTCCTGTGCGGGCACGGCGAAATCACGGACTACGATATCGAGTGGTGGGCCGCGCGTATCCTCGTGCCGGCTCATGTTGCGGACCCCTCGCTAGCCGAGGGCCCTGCCTTGGTCGATATGATTATGTCGGGCCAGGTGATCGGCGCGACGGAGTCACGGGCCGACGTGATGGCCCGAGCGAGCGTGAGTGGCGTCCATATCACCCACCGGGATGACGCGATGCGTCCCTGTCCCGTTTGCGAAAGCGCCGACACGGTGGTCTACCGGTGGATCTTCGCGGGCGGTGGGCTCCACCCGGCCGAGGACAACGTCGAGTTGAGGGCACCCGGTTATCGACATCGGCCCCAGACGTCGCCGACGGCCGTTGCCGGCATCCTCGACAAGCACCGGTGCACGCACATCACCGCAGAACTCTGGGAGATCGCCGACAAACCTCATGATGAGTTGCTCGACGCGCAGACCGACGTCGTGGAAGCTCTACGCGGGCTGGAAGGGTCAGTACACCTGACGATCCATGGGGATCTGGGGCAAGTGGCCCGTCGGTACGGCTGGAAGAATGTCGGAAATCACACATGGCTCATCCCCGACAGCATGCTCACACGTGTCATGATCCAGGCGCACCTCGCTGACCGAGCCTGGCAGATGTACGTGGCGCCCAGTCCCGCCGACGGCACCGACCTGCCCGACCTCTTTCGGGTAGAGCCGGCCTCGCTCCCGGACACGCTGGTGAGACTCGGTATCGTCGCGCTCATCGATGCGAGGCACGCCAGCACCGAGTGCAGGGTGGCTGTCGTATTATCGGGTGACTAGCAGCCTTCCTACCACCCCCGCACCCTTTGGCCTTGTTCACGCAGACAGAAATGAACAGCGTAGCAGGCCACCTGTGAGAAAAAGGAAGAAGTGACCGTCTGAAGATCTCGTATGGGAAGAGCAGTTCTGCAACGCACCATGCCAAGCCCGATCGCGCAAAGATCGAGCAATGGACTCGCATCTTGAAGCCGTATTGGGGCGCGGACACCAAGCGGAGCGTCGCTCAGCTGCTCACCTCCGTGATACCGTTCGTGATTCTGTGGTACTCGATGCTGCGCAGCCTCGAGTACGGCTATTGGCTGACGCTTGCGCTCGCGGTCCCGACCGCAGGCTTTCAGATCCGCCTCTTCATCATCCAGCACGACTGCGGGCACGGAAACTTTTTCAAGTCCCGACGGGCGAGAGATTGGGTCGGGCGGGTGATCGGCACACTGCTGCTGACGCCCTACGACTACTGGCGAAAGACGCACGCGTACCACCACTCTCACTCCGGCGATCTGGATTTCCGCGGCTTCGGGGACGTCGACACGATCACCGTGCGCGAGTACTACCAGCTGTCCCGACTGCAGAGACTCCAGTACCAAGTCTATCGGAACCCCTTCGTGCTCTTTGGTCTCGGGCCTTCGTACCAGTTCCTGCTCAAGCACCGCTTCCCGACGGACGCACCGAGGGAGTGGAAGCAGGCGTGGCGAAGCGTTTGGTGGACCAACGTGGCGCTCGTGCTGGTGGTCGCGGTGATGTGGCTCACCATCGGGGTCGGAAGCTTCCTGATGATTCAACTTCCCGTGACGGTGATCTCCTCCACGCTGGGCGTCTGGATGTTCTACGTACAACACCAGTTCGAAGAGACATACTGGCACTGGCATGACGGCTGGGACTACTACGACGCTTCGCTGCTCGGGAGCTCGTACCTCGTGCTGCCCGCACCTCTACAATGGATTACGGGGAACATAGGCGTGCATCATGTGCACCACATGAGTGCCCGGATTCCGAACTACAAGCTGCAGCAAGCGCACGACGAGAATGAAGAGTTCCACGTCGTGACCAAGGTGCGCTTTCGCGATACGCTGAAGCTGATCAACCTCTCCTTGTGGGACGAGGAGAATCAGCAACTGATCCGATTCAAGGATCTCGCGAGACTCCGGAAGGCCGCATAGGCCCACTCGGTAGCGGATGCGCGCCTCTCTGTTCGCCACCTGTCTCTGCGATCAGTTCTACGCGGAGGCCTGCGCAGACGCCGTACGGCTGCTCCGCCACCTCGGGGTCGACGTCGACGTGCCGGAAGGGCAGACGTGCTGCGGACAGCCCGCCTACAACGCCGGTAGGCCCAAGGAGGCCCGGGGCATGGCCGCGCATACGATGCACGTCTTTGCGGATGCCGAGTACGTCGTGCTCCCTTCGGGGAGCTGCGCGGGCATGATCCGGTGCTTCTATGGCGAGCTGACCGGCGCGGACCCGGGACGCGCAGAATCACTCGCTAGCCGAACGTACGAGCTGTCGCAGTTCCTGCGGCAGGTGCTGAAAGTCGACACGCTCGGTCCGGGCCTCGAGGGGCGTCGCGTCGCTTATCATCACGGCTGTCACGCGCTCCGCGAGCTCGGGGTTAAGGACGAGCCACTCGCTCTGCTCGCTGGCTGTGGGGCTGAGGTGGTCGAGTGGGAGGCTGACCAGGAGTGCTGCGGCTTCGGCGGGCTCTTCAGCACGAAGCTTCCCGAAGTGTCCGCCGCGATGGCCGACCGGAAGCTCGATACACTGCCTGGCGTCGACTTCGTGACTTCTACCGACGGAGGTTGCTTGCTCCAGCTCTCGGGGCGAGCGGCAAGGCGGCGCACCGGCCCTCCGTTCGTGCACCTCGCGAGCGCGCTCTGGCGGGGCGTCACCCGGTGAGCTTCACGGGACCCGCGAATTATCGAGAGGAGGCCGCCCAGACGCTTCGCGAGAAGCCCGAGGTACGTACGTCGATTACCGCCGCCACGCGCACGTTCGACGCGCATCGTGTTCACGCCTGGGGGCAGATCGACGCGGACCGATGGCGTGACTGGGCTCGGGATGTGAAGACGCACCTGCTAGGGAATCTGGATGAGTATCTGGAGCGGGCCGAAGAACGGCTCACCGCGAACGGAGCCCGTGTACACTGGGCGGAGACTGCGGCCGAGGCGCTCGCGGTACTCGGCGAGGTCGTCCGCGAGCACGGCGTTGAGAGCGCCGTGAAGGCCAAGAGCATGCTCAGCGAGGAGCTGGGCATGAACCAGCACCTCGAAGGGCTCGGAGTGCACGTGCGTGAGACGGACCTCGGCGAGTACATCGTCCAACTGTTGGGGGATGCGCCGAGCCACATCGTGGGACCCGCGATTCACCTTAGCGTTGACGACTGCCGAAGGCTGTTCCACGAACGGCTGGGCACGCCACTCGACGCAGAACCCGACGAGCTCGCGGGGGCAGCTCGGGTCGCGCTTCGGGCCGAGTTCCTCCAGGCAGATCTCGGGATCTCGGGCGGCAACTTCCTGGCGGCGGACACCGGTACGGTCGCGCTCATCGAGAACGAGGGAAACATCCGACTTGCAACGTCGCTGCCCCGCGTGCACGTCGCGTTCGTGGGCATCGAAAAGCTGGTGCCTAGTCTCGAGGACGTGTCCGGCTTTCTCCAGCTCACGGCGCGTGCCGCGACCGGGCAGCCGATCGGAAACTTCATCTCGCTCATTCAGGGACCGAGGAAGAACGACGAGGTCGACGGTCCCGAAGAGGTGCACGTCGTGCTGGTGGACAACGGGCGCACGAAGTTGCTCGCGGACGACGCGGCCTGGGAAGCGCTCAGGTGCGTGCGCTGCGGAGCGTGTCTCAACATCTGTCCGGTCTATCGGCAGACCGGGGGCCACGCGTACGGCTGGACGTACTCCGGCCCCATCGGGGCTATCATCGCTCCGGGCATGCTCGGCCTGGAGGAGGCAATGCCTCTCCCTCATGCGTCCAGCCTGTGCGGAGCGTGCACCGCCGTCTGCCCGGTACGGATCCCGATCCCCGAGTTGCTCGTGCACTGGAGACAGAAGGCCGCCGAACAGGGTCTCACGCCCGCAGCGGAGACCATGGGCCTCAAGGCATACGCGAAGCTCGCGCAGAGCCCCGAGCTGTTCCGCGCCGCCGGTTCGGTGCTGCGTCACGTGCCGCTCGAGATCGGGGGTCGCGCGCTGCCGGTCGTGGGCGGGTGGATGCAGGAGCGATCGGCGCCGAAGTCGAGCAAGAAGAGCTTCCTGCAAATGTGGAAGGAGGGCATCGAGTGAGCGCGCGCGATCGGATTCTCAAGCGAGTGCGGGAGGCGCTGAGCGACAGAGACGCCGTGGAGCACCCCGGAAAGTTCGAGGGATGGCGGCCAACGGCCGCGCCGCAACCCATAAACGGACTGATCCAGCTCCTGGAAGCAGCGGGCGGCGAGGTCGTGCGCCAGCCGAACGTCGACGCGGCCTCGGCGTGGCTCGCGTCCTTCTGCGCTGATTTCGAGAGCAGCGCGGTGGGCGAAACCGTCCCCCATGCGCTGCGGCCTCCTCTTCCCCCGGGCAGCCCGGACACCGCACCGCTCGGAGTGTCCCTAGCCAGAGGGGGCGTCGCCGAGACGGGCTCACTCATCATGGATGCCAGAGATGGACGGCGGGCCCAGCTGCTCGTGCCGACGCACGTCGTGTTCGTTCACGCCGGGGACGTATACGCGACACTGCGGGAGGCGCTCATCGACCTGGCTGACGACTTACCTTCGGCGATCGGCTTCCACTCGGGCCCGTCCAAGTCCGCCGACATCGGGCAGATCCTGGTGAGAGGCGTGCACGGACCTGGCCGGCTCGTGGCGGTATTGATCGAGAGCGGGGACCTCTAGAAGGCTGTTGAAGAAGTACAGCGGGCCGCCACCCGTGCTAAGGCCCGGGTCCCCGGGGTGCCACGGCCCCATATCCTAGGCGGAGCTTCGAAGGCATAGCCGTCGCTACGGCGAGAAGTTCCAACGACGGAGATGGGGCCGTGCCACCCCAACCCACCCACTCGTAAGATCATATCAGCGATGGTGTTGGGCACATGGACTTCTTCAACAGCCTTCTAGCCGCACACGCGGTGCCAGAACACTTCGGCAGGCATCACGATGCGGACGCTCAGCTCTTCCTTGTGGGGCGAAGCGTTGGTGGCGCATGTTGCGCTCACCGGCGCCATGATCGGCGTCGGTCTGCTGGCGTGCTGGATCACCGCCCGACAGACTTCCGGTCCCGCTTCAATTGATCCGACTGCCGGACGGTAACCCTGGCCACACTGAACGAGACGCTTCGAACACTCGCGGCGGCGCGTATCACGCACGTCGTAGGACTGCCGGATAATACGTCCGCGCCGCTGTTCGACGCCCTCCGGAATCATACTTCGGTGCGACTGGTCACCGTCACTCGAGAGGGCGAGGCGTTCGCAATCGCCTCTGGGCTGTGGCTCGGGGGGGCACGGCCGCTCGTCGTCATTCAGAACACCGGGCTGCTCGAGTCGGGTGACAGCATCCGCGGCACAGCGGTGCGCATGGCGGCTCCCATCCCGATCCTGATCACAGGTCGAGGCTACGGGAAGATGGCTGGCGCCCGACTCACGCCGGACGAGCTGCGTACGAGCGAGCTCCTGACCCGCGCGGACGTTGACTCCACGGCACTGCTCACCGAGCCTACGCTCGATGCTTGGGGCGTACCGTTCGAACGGTGCCAGGGTGACCAGAATCCGGCCACCGCGCTCGCCCGAACCATCGAGTCGGCTCGATCGGAGCAGCGCCCGAGGGCAGTCATCGTGGCGCGAGCGCTCAACTGATGCCCGGTCCTCGCTCATGCTGACCCGCGCACAACTCCTCGAGCCGCTCGCGCGCTACCGAACGAACGAGGTCGTCGTCACGACCATGAGCGTCACTCGCCCCTGGGGACGACTCTCTGATCACGACCTGGACTTCGCCTCTGCCGACAGCGCGATGGGACATGCGGCCGACCTCGCGTTGGGCATCGCGCTCGCGCGCCCAAAACGAACAGTGGTCTGCTTCAACGGGGACGGCAGCATGCTCATGACTCTGGGCACGTTGGCGACCGTGGCCGGGGTCGCGGCGACCAACCTCGTGCTCATCGTGGTCGACAACGGTACTTACGAGATCACCGGTAGCCAACCGGTCCCGGCCGCAGGCTCGATCGACTACGCAGCGATGGCAGAAGCCACAGGATTCCCTCGGGTCTTCCGTTTCGACGACCCCAGGGAATACGTGGAGGCGGTTCCCGACATCCTCACCACGCCCGGCCCGACGCTCGTGCACGTGAGGGTCGAGCGTGGGTCTGAGGGTCCGATCGGCCGAAGCATCGAAGAGCCGGCGCGCTACCTGCGTGTCTCCCTGGCGGAGTGGTCGCGAACCCTCCGCGACGCACTCGCCGCCGATCTCGGCTAGCGGGTTCTTTAACGAAGTCGCTCCCGGCTGCCTCTATCGCTTCACATAGGTGCAAAAGGCGAAGGAGCATACGATGAAGAGCATGACGGGCGGCTTTCTAGTCCTCGCGGCGTTTTTCGCGACCGGGATGACAGACGTCACGGCCCAACAAGCTCGGCGCGACTCTCAGATGAGAGGCATACAGGGTCGGCAGGAGGGCGGCATCGAGCCGATCATGCGCCTGGGCGAGCGCCTGGAGTTGACCGAAGATCAGCTAGGCCAGCTCGACGAGATCCGACGTGAGAACGTGCAGAGGCGTACCGCTGAGATGGCGCAAATGATCGAGGTACGGTCCCAATACGCGGCAACGCAGGTCCGACAAGAAGAGGCCCGCGGACGGGACGGGCAGCAGCGCGAGAGACTCATCCGTCGCAGCAACGTCATGGCGGCGATGGAAGACCGACAAGAAGAGGCCCGCGGACGGGACGGGCAGCAGCGCGAGAGACTGGAGTCTATCCTGACTGAGGGCCAGCAAGAGTCCCTAAATAGCCTCAGGCGGCGGGCGCGGGTGACCGCCGACAGAGGGGAGCACGTGGCATGCGCGGCCGAGGAGGACCTCCGGGACGCGACGGTTTCCGCCGCGACCGCGGGGGTCGACAGGGGCCCGGCAATTTCCGTCGTGACCGTCGAGGACGACGCGATGGATGAAGGAGATATAGGGTCCCACTAATTCACACGCACCTCACCAGTGGGCCCGATTCGAGTCCTCGTCCAGCTACGGCTGGGCGGGGCTCGTCTTAGTTCCCATGCTCCCTCAGCCAGCGCCGCAGGTCTCCCACGTCCAGCCGACCGTTCCGCTTACCCTCGCTGTCTACGTACGCAAGCTCGAGCAGGGACAGCGATGGCGATAACTCGATCTCTCTCTTATCTTATCTATAGGGAGAACTCGCAGAGTTCTTGGAAGGGGTTGGGGTGCCGAGGTTTCTCAGGGCTTCGTCTCTGTGCCAACCAGTGCAGCCAGCGCCAACGCCGTACAACCGAAGAACTGCACGATCCGCTGCTCCTCGACGACCAGCTGCGTCGACAGCGTGATACGCGCCTGCCCGTCTTCCACGACGATCGAATGGAATGCCACCTCCGTTACGCTGCCGTCGTTGAGGCGTGTACTCGGAGACGTGATGCTGCTGAGTTCGTTCGGCACCCCGCCGACACCCCAAGCGTCACCGGCTTCCCCCCGATTGCCGCCCTCGAAGCTGTTCCTGATCAGCCCGTCGTTGTCATCCTGCTCGAGCAACGCGAGGAAGTACGGGTTGCCACTGCCGGGGTTCGGTCTCGTCGCTGCACCCAGGTCCTGGTGGTAGATGAGCACGCCGTCGGCCGGGATCCCGTGATCGAATCCGACTTGGGCTCGATATTCCGCCAATAGGTACTCCCTACCGCTCTGATCGAGATGAATGCGCAGGGCATCGCCTGAAGTCTGCACCGGATCGAGCACGTACTCCCGATTGCTGACCGGCTCGAGACCCACCTCGGTGACTCCCGAGTCCAGCTAACCGAGAACGTTCTTGTTGCGAGCACTCATGTGTGAAGGACCATAGGGGACCCGGTCCTCCGGGACCGGACCGCATCCCCACACGCCCGCAGCCATGAGCGCCCAACACCCGAGGATCCATCGCCGCCCGGCGGCTCCTCCATCGGCCGTGGAGTGGTAGAAGTCGGGTAGCCCGAGCACGTGTCCGTATTCGTGAACTATCACGTTGGCTATCTGGACGTTCTCGCCCCCGCAATCGGTCGCTCCCTGCACGATGTAGCCGTCTACCTGGATGAATCCGCCGTCCGGGCGAGGATCGTTGGTGGTATACGGCTCCCCGTCGTTCCGAGGTGCGAGCCCCGAACGATGCGGCCAGATTGACGGACCGCCACATGAACCCGCGATCTCGAGGAACTCGAACGCCATTGCGTCGATGAAGCCGTCGTCGTCCCCGCTGTTGGGCACGTTGTCCGGGCCGTCGTTGTCGTAGAGGCCGAAGTCAGTCGCCTCGTCGGCGAGCTGAAGGGCATCCACGAAGTATGGTCCGAGGTCGGCATCGCTACCGAGGCCGTTGCTCGAACCCACGACGACCTCCATGGGTCGCGAGGTGCGCACCCACGGCAGCACGTCACCGAGCAACGTGAACTCACCGCGTGACATCTCAGCGTATGCCTCGGTTATGGTCCCGTACGGCGCCGGGCCATGGAAGAGCGAAGCCTGGATCATCTCACGCGTGATGTGCGGCTCTTCCGAGTCGGAGAACAGAGCCGGAAGAACCAGCAGGCGGTGGGTCCCACCGATGTTCCGAACCGGCTCCACCTGACCCTGGGCATTCAGACGAAAGAGTCCGTTCGGTAGTTCGAACGCGCCCCGGTCCCTGGAGACGCGATCGTAATAACTCTGCGGGAGCGTCAGCCCGCGGAGGTCGGCGAGCGCCTCCATGTCCTGAGCCCCGATAGACCCGGCCGACCATACCGGCGCCTGTAGGACAATCAACAGGCCGATCGACAGTCGTCCGATGGCCGCCTGCGCCCACACGCGCCTACTGCACCCCGCTGTCATCGCCGTATATCCACTTCGTATTCGGCAAGGATGTTACGCAGAGCGTCGTGCGGGGCGGCCACCTGGAGCACGTGAGCCTCGAACGAGGCGAGCGTGTCGAGCACCTCCAGCCCGAACGATAGTTCGACTGCCGGCTCAGCGACCACGACCACGATGAACGAGTCGGCGTCGTGCTTGCCGAAGACCCGACCGTTGATCTGAGCCACGCCGGTGATGCCGTCGCCGAATATCGAGATGAGCGCCGCACCCTCGGTTACGAACGGACCCTCCAGGGTCACGGTCATCGTGCCGCGGCCCGGAATCGAGTCGGTGCACGCCGAAATGGCGATCGCCACGACCAAGGCAGGAGCAATGCGGCGGAGTCTCATGTGGTCTCAGTAGCGCGCATCAGCCCTCCAGAGCCTCCTTCATCGCTCGATACCCTTCCTCCAGGAAGTACTCGACGTTGTCGAAGTCGAACGCAGCGAACCCCTCCAGGCGAGGCCGCACGTACATGAGTGGCGGGCCGTCCCACTGAGCGAGCAGGTCGCGGCGGCGACGCCAGGTCATGATCGAGAAGATGCGTTGCTGCACACCGAGGATGCCCTGCGCGAGGACCCTCTCAACATCACCGGTCTCCCCGGAGCCGACGTCGACCCCCACGACTCCAGTCGCTCCTTGTTGCTCCGCACGCCCCAGCGCCAGCGGATGGGCTGTTCCACCGTCCACGAAGGCTCGCCCCTCCAGCTGGAACGGCGGGTAAAAGACCGGGAGTGCGGACGACGCGTACACGGCCTCCACCAGAGGAACGTCCGTCCTCGCCCCAGTGCCAAACCACTCGGTCGACCCGTCGGTGAGATCCACGGCGTTCACCAGGAGCGGTATCTGCATCGATTCCCAACCACGATCCGGGAGCAGCTCCGCATAAAACTCCGCGAGCGTGTCCCCACGAAACACGCTCAGTTGGCGGATCCCGTTGATCCACGCCACCCGTCGATTCACGCGCACGAGGTCCGATCTCTCGAGTGCGAGCGCGCGCTCCTGCATCTCTTGCCAACCCATGCCGCTCGCCGCGAGTGCCCCCACCAGCGCGCCAACACTCGTGCCGATGATTCCGGCGGGGCGCACCCCAGCCTCGGTGAGGGCACGCCACACACCGACGTGCGCGAGCCCTCTGAGACCCCCACCACCGAGCACCAACCAGGACGTGTCACCGAGCGCCCGCAATGTGGCAGAATCGCCCGAATGACGCGGAGAATCAGCACTGTCTATCCCCACTTGACCCCCCTGGTCAGCCCATCTAGCTTTCTGGAGCTGAGATGTAGAATCATTCTTAATAAGCCCACAGTGATCTCCGCGGAGCCGTCTGAGGAACGAATGAGCGACGCTTACATTCTGAAGATAGAGGGCCTCGAAGCCAAGGTTGCCGATGAAGATCTCCCGATCCTCAACGGGCTCGATCTCGAGATCCGCAAGGGCGAAATTCACGCGCTCATGGGTCCGAATGGCTCTGGAAAGAGCACATTGGCCAAGGTGCTCGCGGGCCACCCCGACTACGAAGTGACGAGCGGCTCCCTGATCTTCCGGGGGAATGATCTGCTCGAGCTCGAGGTCGACGAGCGTTCGCAGGCCGGACTATTCCTCGCATTCCAGTATCCGGTCGACATCCCCGGTGTCTCCATTGCGAACTTCCTTCGCACGGCGGTTCAGGCTCACCAGCCCGAGGGTGAAGAACTCGACATCTTCGACTTCTCCGACATCCTGACCGAGCGCATGGAACTGCTAGATATGGACGTCTCGTTCGCCGAGCGCCACGTGAACGACGGCTTCAGCGGCGGTGAGAAGAAGCGCAACGAGATCCTGCAGATGGCGATGCTGAAGCCCAAGCTCGCGGTGATGGACGAGACCGACTCCGGCCTCGACATCGACGCGCTCAAGGTCGTCGCCAACGGCGTGAACACGTTGACCGAGGAAGATCCCGAAATGTCGATCCTCCTCATCACACACTACCAGCGGCTCTTGGACTACATCGAGCCCGACCGCGTCCACGTCCTGGTCGACGGTCGCATCGTCCGCTCCGGTGGACCGGAAGTCGCCCATGCGCTCGAGGCCGAAGGCTACAAGGACTGGCGCGACGCGAACTCAGTAGCGAACGGCGTCTGAGGACGCCAGGGAGCCCTCCATGCCACAGAACGAAACGATCCAAGATCTCGGCCTCGACGAGTACAAGTACGACTTCGTCACTGACGCCGAGCCGGTCTTCCGTGCGGAGAAGGGCCTGAGCGAGGCGGTGGTCCGGCAGATCTCCGCGCACAAGGAAGAGCCGGAATGGGTGCTCGAGTACCGCCTCAAGGCGCTCGAGGTCTACAACTCGAAGCCGATGCCCACGTGGGGCGGCGACCTCGACAGTCTCGAAGCGGTGCTCGACGAGATCTACTTCTATGTGCGCCCCCAGGATCACATGGAGCGCTCCTGGGACGACGTACCCGACGAAATCAAAAACACGTTCGAGAAGCTCGGCATCCCCGAGGCCGAGCGGAAGGTCCTCGCCGGAGTCGGCGCGCAGTACGAGTCCGAGATGGTGTACCACTCGTTGCGCGAGGAGTGGGCAGCTCAAGGAGTCATCTTCGATTCGATCGAGGACGGTCTGAAGAACCACCCCGAACTCTTCCGCGAGCACTTCGGCACCATCATCCCGATGCACGACAACAAGTTCGCGGCGATGAACGCGGCGGTCTGGTCGGGCGGTTCGTTCGTATACATCCCGAAGGGGGTCTCGCTCGACACGCCCCTTCAGGCGTATTTCCGCGTGAACCAAGAGCGGATGGGGCAGTTCGAGCGCACGCTCATCATCGTCGACGAGGGCGCGCAGGCGCACTACATCGAGGGATGCACTGCTCCGGTCTACTCGACCGAGTCGTTCCATTCGGGCGTCATCGAGATCGTCGTCAAGAAGAACGCCCGGTTCCGGTACACGACCATCCAGAACTGGTCTAACAACATGTACAATCTCGTCACCCAGCGGTCGATGGTGCACGAGGGCGCCACCATGGAGTGGCTCGACGGTAACCTGGGCTCGAAGCTCACGATGAAGTACCCGTCGTGTTACTTGATCGGCGAGGGCGCGCACGGCGAGATCATGTCGATCGCGTATGCCGGCGACGGCCAACACCAGGATACCGGCGGCAAAGTGGTCCATGTGGCTCCGCATACGACCTCTTCGATCACATCCAAGTCGATCTCGAAGGGGCATGGGCGCTCGACGTACCGCGGCCTGTGCAAGGTGCACGAGGGTGCGCACCACGCACGCTCGAACGTCGAGTGCGACGCGCTGCTCATCAACGACACCTCGCGCACGGATACGTATCCCTACATCGAGATCGAGGAGAACGACGCGAGCGTCGGCCACGAGGCTTCGGTCTCGAAGATCGGTGAGGAGCAGCTCTTCTACTTGGAGAGCCGCGGAATCGCCAAGGATGAAGCAATGGCGATGATCGTGCGCGGCTTCATAGAGCCGATCGCCAAGCAGCTACCGCTCGAGTACGCGGTGGAACTCAACCGGCTCATCGAGATGGAAATGGAAGGCTCCGTTGGGTAGAGCCGTGGCATTGATGGACAGTGTCACGACCGCCCTCAGTCTCGCGGCGGTCGAGCGGATCGGCATGGACGACCCCGAGTGGCTGCGCGAGCGTCGCGCGCATGCTTGGGACGTATACGAGCGCACGCCGATGCCGACGATCCGACTCGAGGAGTGGCGTTACACGAACCTCAAGAAGAAGCTCGACCTTGACTCGCTCCAGCTCAGCGATGCCGAAGCGCCCTCGGCCGATCCCACCACGTGGCCCGAGCGACTGCGCGCGGCCATGGACGAGGATCGCGAGGCGTCGGGTCACGTCGTCATGATCGATGGTCACGTCGTGCACGCCGACATCGATGAGGAGCTCGCGGCGCAGGGCGTGATACTGGAGTCTCTGCCCGAAGCGATCACAAACCATGAAGGGCTCGTGCGAGAGCACCTCACCACAGAAGCTGTCCCCGCCGAGGAGGGTAAGTTCGCGGCGCTCAACGCTGCACTCTGGATCGACGGCATCTTCCTGTACGTGCCGAAAGGCGTACGACTCGAGCGTCCGGTCCGCGTGACGCAATGGGTGAGTGACGCCGGGATCGCATACTTCAGCCGCGTGCTCATAGTGGCTGAATCACAAAGCCGGATCTCTTATGTCGACGAAGTCCTGTCCAACGACTTCCAGTCGCAGACGTATACCTCCACCGCGGTGGAGCTGATCGCGCGCGACGGCGCACAGGTGCAGTACGTGGCCGTGCAGCGCCTGGGTCACGGGGTGTTCTACCAATCGGTGCAGGGCACTCTCGCCGAGCGCAACGCGACGCTCGATACGCTCAACGTGGCGCTCGGCGCGTCCGTGACACGGGTCGACCTGAAAGTTCGCCTGCTCGGTCCCGGCGCAAGCTCGGACATGCTCGGTCTCTACTTCGGGGACGGTGACCAGCATTTCGACTTCAACACCAGCCAAGACCATGTCGCCCCCAACACTTCGAGCGACCTGCTCTACAAGGGCGCGCTCGACGGTGCGAGCCGCGGGGCGTTTCGCGGCATCATCCGGGTGCTGCCCGGCGCCCAAGGCACCGACGCGTACCAGACCAACCGGAACCTCCTACTCTCCCCGAAGTCTCGCGCCGACTCGCTGCCGAACCTTGAAATCGAGGCCGACGACGTGAAGTGCTCCCACGGCGCCACCGTCGGCCAACTCGACGCCGAAGCGAGGTTCTACCTCATGAGCCGTGGCCTGAGCCTCATACAAGCCGAGCGCCTCGTGGTTCTCGGCTTCCTAGGAGAGGTCCTGGCCAAGCTCCCGTTGGGCGGTGTCGAGCACAAGGTGACGCGGCTCATCGAACAGAAACTCGCCCAGCATCCCTAGGGATGTTCAAGAAAACGACAAGGCGATCGCACAGGGTCACAGCCTGTTTCTCGCAGAGGACCGCGACGTGACCGGGGGCATCTCTAATGGCTAACTGGATCCGAGCGGCAACCTCCACCGAGTGCCCGGTCGGCCAACTCACGGGAGTGACCGCCGGCGGCACCGAAATCGTGCTCGCCAACTTCGAAGGGACCATCTACGCGGTCGCGGACGAATGCTCCCATGAGGAGTTTCCGCTCTCCGACGGAGACCTGGAGGGTGATGAGATCCTGTGCGTCTACCACGGCGCCCGCTTCGACTGCAAGACCGGCAAGAACATCTGCCTTCCGGCCACTCAGCCGGTGAAATCGTTCCCGGTGGAAGTCCGCGCCGGACAGATCTACGTCGACGTGAGCTGAGAAGCGCGGAGGCGATCACGAATGACCGCACTCGACCCTATCAAGATCCGGACTGAGTTCCCGACGCTGGATCAGACGGTCAACGGAAAGCCACTCGTGTATCTCGACAACGCCGCCACGTCCCAGAAGCCCGAAGCCGTGCTGGGGGCGCTCGAGCAGTACTACCGGCGCGACAACGCCAACGTGCACCGCGGCATCCACGAGCTGTCACGGCGAGCGACCATCGCGTACGAGGACGCCCGCGCCAAGGTGGCCCAATGGATCAACGCGCCCGAGGCTGACGAGCTCGTTTGGACCCGGGGCACGACGGAGGCGATCAACCTCATAGCCATGGCTTGGGGATTGGACAACGTCGGCGAAGGCGACGAGATCCTGATCTCGACGATGGAGCACCACTCGAACATCGTCCCGTGGCAACTGCTCGCGCGTAGAACCGGCGCTGCGCTTCGCTACATCGAGATGGACGGCCAGGGTCGACTCATCCTGGACGACCTCCCCTCCCTGCTCTCGGAGCGCACGAAGGTGGTTGCCCTCGGGCATGTCTCGAACGCGCTCGGCACCGTGAATCCCATCAAGGACATCGCGGCCGCGGCCCACGAGGTCGGGGCGCTCGTCGTGATCGACGGTGCCCAAGGGGCGGTGCACACCAAGGTGGACGTGCAGGATCTCGGCATGGATTGCTATGCCTTCAGCGGTCACAAGATGTGCGGTCCTACCGGCATCGGGGCGCTGTGGGCGCGAGGGGACCTGCTCGAATCGATGTCGCCGTATCAGGGCGGCGGCGAAATGATCCACTTCGTCGGCCGTGATGAAAGCACCTGGGCGAAGGTGCCCCACAAATTCGAGGCAGGCACCCCGAACATCGCCGGCGCGATCGGAATGGGCGCTGCGGTGGACTTTCTGACCGGCGTCGGCATGGAGGCCATCGCCGCCCACGAGCGGGAGCTCCTGGCGTACGCGATCGAGCAGGTCGGCTCGATCCAGGGCGTGCGCATCTACGGCCCGGAGTCGCTCGACGAACACTCTGCCGTCGTCTCGTTCACGCTCGGTGACGCGCACCCGCACGACATCTCGACGATCCTGGACGTGGAAGGCATCGCGGTTCGTGCCGGACACCACTGTGCGCAACTCGTGATGAAGCACTTCGGCATCGCCGCCACCGCTCGGGCGTCGTTCTACCTTTACAACAGCAAGGACGAAGTGGATCGACTGGTCGAAGGCCTGGACATAGTGCGCGGCGTCTTCGGCTGAGTACATTGTTACTCTGATCATCACGAGTATCGAACGATGGAAACGCCCCAACTCAGCTCGCTCTACCAGCAGCTCATTCTCGAGCACTACCGCAATCCGCGAAACAAAGCGGAGCTGGAGGAGAAGACCGTTGAGATCCACATGGCCAACCCGGTCTGCGGGGATGAGGTCCGCCTACAACTGCGCATCGAGGGCGATCACATCGCGGAAGCCAAGTTCGTCGGGCAGGGCTGCTCGATATCGCAGGCGTCGATCAGCATGATGACCGCGAAAATTCAGGGGGCCTCCCTGAGCGACGCGGAAGCGCTCGCCGCGCGCTTCACCGCCCTCATGCACGGCGACGAAGACGTGGCGAAAGACAGGAGCCTCGGGGACCTGCGGGCGCTTCAGGGGGTGAGCAAATTTCCGGTCCGCATCAAGTGCGCATTGATTGGATTCGACGCTCTTCAGGAGGCCCTCAAGAAGCACGTGTCGGAGGCCCACACTGACCCGGGTTGAGATCCACTCGGCTCACCTCTCCGACACTCGTGCGGGCCCCATCACCGTGTGGGTGTCGTCGGCTGGAGTCCGCCGAATCGAGTTCGGAGCTCTGCCGCGCGAGCACCACACGGACCTCCCACAGGCCTGGCCCGACCACTTGCGGGAGGCCGTGGAGCAGCTCCAGGCCTATCTGACCAAGAAACGAAAGACGTTCGATCTCCCGCTCGACTTCGCCGCTTCGACGACGAGCTTCCAGCACGACGTGTATCGCAGACTGCTCGACATCGAGTATGGGCACGTCGCCTCCTACGGTCAGGTCGCGCGGGACGTGGGTAAGCCCGACATGGCGCGCGCGGTCGGACAGGCCGTCGGCGCCAATCCCATCCCTATCGTGGTGCCGTGCCACCGCGTCGTCGCTTCGGACGGGCGCTTGACCGGTTTTGGAGGCGGCTTACCCGTGAAAGTGGCGCTACTGAGGCTCGAGGGGATCGATGTGGATGGCGACAAGCCGAACAGCAAGGTGTACCCAGAGGTTATCCCCCTGGACCTCTAGAATGCTGTTGAACAGCCTTCTAGACGTCCGAACATCGACATCATCCTGACAGCTCACTTGACCTCGCATCTCCGATGACACGAAAACGCACTTGCATGTTCTTCCTGCTGCTCGCGCTCCCCGCGTGTGGGAGCGAGCCGGGAGCATCCAGCGCCCAGGCTGAGCAGGCCGTGGATACCGTGATCCAACCGCTCGAGCGCGAAGCGCTCACTGAGGCCGATCTCGTGGGTCTGGAGATCGCAGACCTCTCGGTCGAGATGCCGTGGACGACAAACGCGATCAATCGCAACCCCAGACCTGCGGCACCGCGCTCCATGGTCGAGAGCGTCGAGGTCACAGGTCACGAGGGCTTCGACCGCATGACGTTCACCTTCAGTTCAGACGCGCCAGCCCCGGGATACGAAATTCGGGTCGTACCGCCTGGTGTGGCCGTGCAATGCGGAGAAGGAACGGAGGGCGTCGAGGCGGATGTCGGCGAGGACGCAGATGCACGGGCAGAGGTCGAGCACACAAACGAACTCACCGGAAACCAGTTCCTGGTGCTGCGCCTCCGGCCAGCCCACATCATCGATCAGGGTCGCCGCACCATGTCCATCGGGACCGAGACCTACGAGCTCACGCGGGTGTACGAGGGCGGCATATCCTGTGACACGGACGACGTCGTCACCTGGATCGTCGGCCTCAGAGAACACAGTAACGTGCGTGTGCTCGAGATGAGGTCTCCGCGACGCCTGGTGATCGACGTCCGCTGAACCCGACCGACAGGGACGGCTCACCCCCCCGTGGGATCCAGCAGTACCTTGATCGAACCCGTGCGCCTCCGGTTGGCGGCGGTCGATAGGGCTTCACGGTACTGCTCGAGCGGGTACACGTGGGTCACCATCGGTTCCACCGGTGCCCCCGTCTCGAGCAGCATGTCGTGTGTGATCTGGAAGGTGTGTACGCGCTCACCGCGCCAGTCTTCGACGCCGTAGCCGACGTACCCCTTCACGTCGAGCTCTCGCGCCCAGACAAAAGTGAGATCCAGCTTGGAGATCTCCGCGGCACAGCCCAGCATCACGATCCGGCCGCGGGGGGCTGCGTAGCGCAGACACTGTTTGACAGTGTGTCTACTGCCGACGCAATCGAAGATGAACGGGAATCCGCCGCCGGCGTACACTTCGTCGCCCACAATCGGCATGTAGGCGTTGGCACCAGTGTTCACGAGGGCTTGGCGGGCTTCGTCACCCGGGGAAACTACCGTGCTCACACCAAGGCCCCGGGCGATCTCGGCCTCGTGCCCGCGTTTGATCTGCGCGACCAGCTCGCCCTCGTACCCGGCCGTACGCAAGGCCCAGATCGTGCCGAGTGCGATCGGGCCGCTCCCGATCACCATCACGGGCCCGTGCCCGATTGGCCGCGAGCCGAGCACCGCGTGCATGCCCACCGCGAGTGGCTCGATCAGTACCGCGGTACGGTCCGTCATGTCGTCGTCGACCGCGAACAGTTGGTTCTCGTGGGCGATCATGCGCTCCGCCCAACCCCCCGGCAACGACGCATGGTATCCGATCGTGGCACCACGCTTGAGCGCGGCACCGTCTACCGTCAACACGCCTTCTTCTCCGCTGCGCTCGCACGTGCAGTGATGGCCTGCCGAGCAGGAGGGGCACCGAGCGTCGTCCCCAAAGCCGCGCATCGTGCACGAGATCATGGGGTCGACCGCAACTCGCTGGCCCGGCTCGAAAGAACGCACCCCCGCCCCGACCTCGAGGACCCGAGCCAGGATTTCGTGCCCGAGTACGGCTGGAAACGATCCGAAGGGCTCCATGGCCGGGCTCGCCTTGAACGTCAGGGCGCCGATGTCGGTACCGCAGATGCCAGCCTTGAGGATCTCGAGCCGTACCCAGTTGTCCGCGGGCAAGAGCGGCTCGGACACTTCGCCGAAACGGACGCCGCTAAGACCGCCGAAGATGGCGGACTCCGTGAGTCCACCGAGCCCCTTCCCGATCAGAAAGCTCGGGACGGTAACGTTGAATGAGACGGCACGCATCCTTATGCGTACGCTCCCCGGTGTCGCCGCCGGGGCTTACCCGCGGACACGTCTTCGATGTCCATCAGCTCTCCTTCTTCACCGACGGGCGGATCTCCCGCCTCATCCCCTTTCTCTTCCTCGAGCTGGATCTCTACTCCAGTCACGGAACGTGACCCGAGAGAACGCGCAACGCGAGGCGGAACGGACCAACGCTGCGCCCGAACACCATTGCGATACCGAAGATCAGCGCCAGTACGAAGCTCACGACAGTGAGCCCGGCCGACATGTCCAGCGGCGCGATGCCGAGGCTAACTGCCAAGAAGGCGATGCTGAGCGTGCCCGCGAGCAGGCGTTCCTGGCCGCTCAGCACGGTCCTGGAGGTGTCCGGCTGCTCTGGCTTCAACGGACTCGACGCTGCTGCGCCGACTGCCGGTTCGGAAGACGAATCTTGAGACAGATCGGAGTTCAGTGGAATCTCGAGGACCTCACGCACCTTCTCTACGTCCTCGGCCCGAACCCACAAGCGCGCCGGACGAGCGACGGTCATAAAGGCATCTGCCCCACCGGCATCGTCGGTCTGGAGCCGAAACGGGATGCCGGCGTCCTTCATTAAGCCCGCAGCGAACTCGGCCTCATGGCGGTAGAGGTATTCCGCGATCGGCACATCGCGGGGGGTCAGATACAGCGCCAATTAACCTCCCTCTCAGCCATGCGTCCGGTGGCAGCAACGTGTCTGAACATGGTCAGCACGATATTATGTGCCTATGCGTGCGCTTCCACTGCTATCGGTCCTCGGCCTCCTGGCCATGTTATCCCTGGTGGCGCCACAAGGTCCCGAATGGAACGCCCCATGAGGAGCCACCCTTGAAGACCGCGATCATCGCCGGATGCCGCACTCCCTTCGCCCGCTCGGGAAGCGTCTTCGCCGACCTCACTGCGATCGAGCTCGGCAAGGTCGCGGTGCGTGACGTGCTCGGCCGCAGCGGGTTGAGAGGCGAGCGCGTCGACCAACTCGTGTACGGCACGGTCGTGCACGATACGCAGGCGCCGAACATCGCGCGCGAAGTCGGCCTCGCCGTCCTCCCGAAGACAGTGCCGGCTGTGACGGTCTCCCGGGCCTGCTCCTCGGCGAACCAAGCGATCACGGATGCGACCCAGCTAATCGAAGTCGGTCAGGCCGAGGTGGTAGTCGCGGGCGGGGCGGAGTCGTTGTCGCACATCCCGATCACAGTGAGTGACAAGCTCTCGAAGACGCTCGTCGTCGCCGCCAAGGGGAAGACGCTGGGGCAGCGCCTTTCTCCATTCTCGTCCGTGCGACCCAAGGACCTCATACCCGTGACGCCTGCGATCGCGGAGCCTACCACGGGCGAAACGATGGGAGAGTCCGCCGAACGCATGGCGAAAGAGAACGCGATCTCACGGGAGGACCAGGACGCATGGGCGCTGCGCTCACATGAGCTCGCCGCCGCCGGGACGCAGGACGGACGACTCACGGCCGAGATCACCCCGGTGTATGTGCCGCCCGAGTACGAGAAGGTCATCGAGCGGGACAACGGGGTGCGCACCGACTCTTCGCTCGAGAAGCTCGCCAAGCTTCGACCCGCTTTCGACCGGAGGCACGGCTCCGTGACGGCGGGCAATTCGTCGCCACTCACCGACGGGGCATCGGCGGTGGTACTGATGAACGCGGAGCTCGCAACGGCCGAGGGTATCGAACCGATGGGGTACGTGCGCAGTTGGGCTTGGACAGCCTTGGATCCCGCCAAGCAGCTACTGCAGGGACCCGCATACGCGACCCCGCTCGCACTCGACCGCGCGGGACTCACCATGAAAGACATCGGCCTCATGGAGATGCACGAGGCGTTCGCCGCCCAGGTGCTGTCCAACCTTCAGGCCCTCTCTTCCAAACGGTTCGCTCAGGACGAGCTCGGCCGAAGCGACGCCGTGGGGCATCCGGACGTCGACGTCATCAACGTGATGGGCGGCTCGCTCTCGATAGGACACCCTTTCGGGGCGACCGGAGGCCGACTCACCGTGACGATCCTGAACGAAATGGCACGGCGTGAAGTGGAGTTCGGGCTGATCACCGTGTGCGCAGCAGGGGGCATGGGCTTCGCGATGGTGGTGGAGCGGCGGTAGTCCTGCCTGGCAGATACAGTCCAAAGGGAGTCGCTGCAACGAGTTCTCGGTGCGCCCTACCTCTCCTCTTCGAACTCCCGATCCAACAGTTCGCGAACCTCGCGGCGCCTCTTCCCCTCCCGGTACCGGCGGGCGTCTTCGGGATCCGAGGTGTCTAGCGGTGGCACCCGACACGGACTGTGGTCGTCGTCGATCGCCACGAAGGTGAGCAAGCAGGTATTCGTGTGTCGCTTCACGCCGGAGAGAAGGTTCTCGGCTTCGACTCGAACACCGACCTCCATCGACGTACGCCCGACGTAGTTCACTTGCGCCGTGCACGTCACCAGTTCGCCGGCGTGGATCGGCTCCTTGAAGTCGACACGGTCGATCGAGACGGTGACAGAGGGATGCCCAGAGTGACGCATGGAGGCGACGGCGGCGGCGCGGTCGACCATGGAGAGAACCACGCCACCGAAGACGTGTCCCAGATTGTTCACCTGGTGGGGCATCATCAGCTCGGAGACGACCGTGACCGAGTCGGCGGGCTTTCGGGGGGTCGGCTCGGGGGCGTTGGTCTCTTCAGCGCTCATGCCAGATCTCGCACAAAGCCGATGCCGGAATGCACAGTCGCTGCGCATGGGCCGTTGAACTCCACATGCAGTATACGGTTACCTCCTCCGGGCTCTTCCGCCAGACTCGGCGCCGAGCACTTGGAGCGCCTCATCACCTCCTCCGAGGCGATACTCACCGGAACGACTATGCGCTGCTCGCGACGTACTGATCGATGGCAACTCGTAGCGACCTGAGAATCCAGGCGCGCTTGTCGTCGTCGGCTTCCAGGAGCGTGGCGCGGAACCCGTGATGCGCGCACTGGAAGCCAGTGAGCGGCACGACCACGATCCCCGTCGCCCCCATGAGATAGTACACGAAGCGCTTGTCTGGCTGCACGCCGTCCACCATTCCCTCGACGGTCGTCGCGATCCTCGCTTCGGGGATATCGAGGAACTGATCGTTCCGGAGAACGCCGTCTTTGAACATCACCGTGAAGTAGAACGCCCCGCCCGGCTTGTTTACGATGACGTGCTCACAACTCTCGAATACGGCTACCACCTCATCAGCCCGCTGGGAGAACATGTTCTCACGCACCGCCAGATGGTCGGAGTATCTTGCGTCGCCCATCACCAGCGGAATCGACAGTTGTGGCAATGTCGTGGACGAAACCTCGAGTCGCTTGGCGGCGATCAGGCTGTCGACATAGCGAGAAAAGGCGGCGTCCCTTCCCTGGTTTAGGACTTCCAGCCAGCCACAACGCGACCCAGGCCAAGGATATTCCTTACTGATTCCACGCATCGCGATACCCGGGACGTCGCCGATCCACTCACTCATGTGCAGACGACCTTGGCCGTCGTATACGATGTGGGCGTAGATCTCGTCGGCGATAATGAAGAGGTCGTTCTCGCGCGCGATGGCCGCGATCTCTTCGAGCAGTTCCCTGGGATACACGGCCCCAGTGGGGTTATCCGGCGACAGAAGCAGAATGCCGGCGATGGAGTCGTTGTATCTGACCTTGTTGCGAATATCCGTCAGATCAGGGAGCCACCCGTTGTAAGGATCCAGCTGATAGGTGACGTGGTCATAACCGGAATGGGAGGCTTCAGCGGAAGAGTGCGTGCTGTAGGCTGGCGAGGGCCCCAGAATTCGTGCCTCCCGACTCAGGAAGCCGTAAACCTTTGCGACCGCGTCGCCGAGGCCGTTGAAAAAGATGATGTCGTCCGGGGTCACTCGTACGCCGTCGCGTCTGTTGACCTCGCGCGCCAAGAACTCGCGGACCTCGGGGACCCCCTGCGTATCGCAGTAGGCCCAGGACTCGGCCTGGTCGAGCAATTTTGAGACGATGTCCCGAATCCACTTGGGTGGGGTCTCCCCCTTCTGCACGGGGTCTCCGATGTTCTCCCAGGTGATCTCCTTTCCAAGCGCCTCCACCTCACGAGCCGCACCTACGATCTCACGGATCTCGTACTTCAGGTTCCCCGCCCCGACGTGCAAGATGTTCCTACGCATGCTCCCCCCGTTGGAACCGGACGTCACAATACCCTAGCAGCCTACTCCGGAAGCACATCAGGCCTCTGCGACCGACGGCGGGTATCGTGAAAACGAAGAGAATACAGGAACAGGCAACAGCGGGCTCATCCATCCTCCGGCGGCTCGGTCGTTTTGCGAGGCTCGGGTTCTACTTCACGCGGCGCTCAGCTTCTCCAGCGCCCGACGGACGTAGACGGGCACCATCGCATGTCTCCATTCGTGATCGACGATCATGTTCGCGAGCGGATGACACTGCTTGTGTGCTCGCCGAGCGAGCTCGTCGACGACATCGTCGTCGAGCACCCGCCCCACAGCCACGTCACGCCAGCCCGTGAGAACGCGTGGTCGCGGACCGAGGGCGGTGACAACGCCTTCGATCGACCGCACCGTGCCATCCCCTTCTAGGTCGGCGGCAATCGCTATCGTCAACAGAGGGAAGTCGATCGACTTCCGCTGCCGCAACTTGGCGTACGCTTGCTTGCGCTCGGCCGAGGCCAACGGAATGCGCACCTCCGTTACGATTTCGTCCGGCGCGCGGCGCGAGTTGACGATGCCCATTGGTGACGAAGAAGTCGCGCACCGCTACTTGCCGTCTACCTCCGGGACCGACGAGCGTCACCACGGCGGCGAGCGTCATGAGCACTGGTGGTGTGTCCGCCGAGTGGGCGGCGACGCACTTCTTGCCGACCTTGGTCACGTGGCACACCGCACCGTCCTTCTTGAGGCAATAACCGAGTGCCCCCCGCCAGAACGCGGTCTGGTCGTAGTACGAGCAACGCGTGTCGAGACACAGATTGCCGCTGATGGTGCCCGAATTCCGAAGCTGCGGTCCGGCCACGTGCCCGGCCGCGTCAGCCAGCGCCGGAAATCGGCTGACTACCTCCGGGTTCGTCGCCACGCTCGAGAGCGTCTCGGCCGCCCCGATCCGAAGGTGTCCGTCGTCGACACGGATACCGCCGAGCTCGTGGATGCGCTTGAGCGCGACGAGATGGCCCGGCTCGAACAGACGGTGCTTCATGTTCGGAATCAAGTCGGTGCCGCCGGCCACGTACATCGCGTCACCGGCGTGTTCTCCCATGACTCCGAGCGCCTGCGCAACCGTGCCCGGTCGGTGATACCGGAACGGTGGTAGCCTCAGCACTTCATCGCTCCATCCCACCTACGGTCTCGGGGTCGGTCCGCGGGCGAGCCACGATGATTCCGTCCTGCCCGCTGATGTGTCGGATGCGGTCCGCGAGCGACACTTCGCTGATCTGTACCTCTTCCCCGACGAGCGGCGCATGCAGCAAGTGGAGTGTACCGTCGACCCATAGAGCTAGGCCCGTATGCGCGACATCGAGACCCGCTACGGTACTCGTCGCGGCAATGATGTCCCCGTCCTGGATCCTCCCCGCCACTTCGTCGATGCGGTCCTCCGGCACGAAGTAGCGTCCGGTCTGCGTGAGCCGCTGCTCGGTCAGCGTCACCCGCGCCACGAATGACGCATCGGCGAGCTGCCTATAGGAATCCGTGTGCGTACTCATGAAGTCGATCGGCTCGGTGTCGTAAGCACCGCCCAACTCTCTGCTGATGTCGCGGAGACGGCCGCCCCGGTCGTTTTCTCCAATCCAGTCGGTGAAGTAGTGCAGCCGACTCGGGTAGTCGTCGATCGTGCCGTCCCGGTAGCGCACGCTCCTGAGCAGCGACTCGTACCGATCCTCGGTGAAGGGCCGCTGAGCGAGCGTGCTCGCGGCGGCGGTCCCTAACGCTTGGCCGATCGCTCGGACGAAGCTCGAGAGCGCCCAGGTGTTCTCGACGAAGGTCACGCAGTCGAGACCTTGGAAGTTGATGACGAGTCGTTCCGGTCCTTCTACCTCGAGCGTGCCAGGCACGTAAGCTGCGCCCACGAACGAGCGACCGATTTCTGCCATGGACCGGCCGAGCGGGAGGGTGTCGAGTCGCTGCTCGAGCGCCCATCGGACCTTGGCCTCGAAGACAGCCCAGTCCTCGTCGGCCCACCCGGCCTCGGCGGTCACAGCCGTCTCGTCTCCCGATTCAGCCATCACCGGCGCTCGGTGCGGCTCGAAGGGTGACCAAAAAACCGCCACGAAGAAGACGCCGACCAAGGCCACGGGCCCGAGCAACGCACGATACTTGATCATCTCGCCAATCGTCCCTCGCATCAGTCCCCCGGCACCTGTTCTGGAGCGAGCGCCGGAGTACCGGCGCCACTGGGTACGCCGGGCTTGACAAGAGTAGCCGCCGCTCGAGCCGCCTCGATCTCGCGCCACACGTTGGGCGGGGAGAGCGGTAGCCGGTCCATGCGCACGCCCACGGCGTCGTAGATTGCGTTGGCGATCGCCGGGATCGCGGGGTGCAGTGGACCCTCGCCGGCCTCCTTAGCGCCGTACGGACCCTCCGGATCGATCGATTCGACGATCAGCGACTCAAACTCCGGGGTGTCGAGGCTCGTCGGAATCCGGTAGTCGAGCAGTGACGGCTCGTCGTGTAGGCCGGCTCTACCGTGTTCGGCATCCGTGAAGACCGTCGTGACTGCGCGGCCCTCGGCCTCCCAAACCGGGGTTATGCAGGAGAGCGTCGGCTCTCCGTCCAGAATCACCGTGCAAGCCCCGCAGTCACCCTTGTCGCACCCCTGTTTTAATCCCGTGAGACCGATGACATATCGGAGCGTCTCGAGCAACGTGAAGTGAGTGGGCACACCGACTTCACGCCGGTCGCCGTTGACCGTGAGGCAGGCGATCTCGGTACTCGTACGCATGAAGAATAAGGTCGCCGGACGGGAAGGGGCCTGCAACACGACTCGTCCCGAACTGCCCCCCTGGAACACTACTTAAGGTTGGGGTAGTCTTCTGTCCCCAGGTAGGAAGAATCCGGTCCACCCCCCCGTTGGAAGCACAGGAGAGCAAGGATGCCCTATCCAGAGATGATGATCGCCCCGATGCGCGACGATCTCGTTCGCGTCGGGTTTGCGGAGATGCGGACGCCAGAGGAGGTAGACGCGATCCTCGGGAACGAGAAGCGCTCTACTCTCGTCGCGGTGAATTCCGTGTGCGGTTGCGCCGCCGCGATGATGCGCCCCGCCGTCTACATGTCCATGCAGGGAGAGAAGAAGCCCGAGGTCCTGACGACGGTGTTCGCCGGGCAGGACATGGAGGCCACGGACCGCGCGCGGGACTACATCACCGGCTACCCGCCTTCGTCCCCATCCGTCGCGCTCTTCAAGGACGGCGAGTTGGCTTACTTCATGGAGCGTCACCAGATCGAGGGACGCCCGCCCGAAGACATCGCGTCCGACCTGCGCGCCGCGTACGAGCAGTACTGCTGAGGGAATGAGCTTGCGGGCTGTGCCCGCCAATCCCATAGCCCGGGGGGCTCCGGTCCCGGGGCATCCAGTGGATGCCGCCACGAACACCAGGGAAATGCGGCCCGCGGCATCGTGCTCTCTTTCGGTCTGGACGGCGACGACCACGACGCCACCGGAATCTTCTACGGCCGCCTCGTCGAGGACCCTGAGGTCCTCGCGCGCATGGACCACGAGGTCTACGGCACGTTCGCGCGCTTGGACAGCGGACCGCCCCCGGAGCAAGTAGCCACTTTTGAGACCGCTCTACGCACCGCCGGGATCGAGAACGACCTGCACATCTACGACGCTGTAAACCACGGCTTCTGGCTTCACGTGGACGGAGACCCGGACGTGCGCAGCGGTCCCGCCCTCCACGCATGGGAGCGCCTCAAAGCGTATCTGGATCGTACGTTGGATGACTGAAGCGTCGGTGCGGACGGCGGCGCCCCTCAACCGTTGGACTGCGCACGTCTTCGAGCCAATAGACCGTCCAGGCTGAACGAACCACCTCCGTTAGCGGCGAGGAACAGGAAGATCCAACAGTACAGAACGGCCCGTTCACCGCCGTTCATGATCGGGACCCAACCGCGGGGGAGGTGCGCGTGGAAGAAGGCGACAGCCATCTCACCTGCTAGCAGAAACGCCACGGGACGCGTCCACAGTCCCAGCAGGATAAGGCCGCCCCCGTAGAACTCGAGCACGCCGGCCCACCAGCCCTGCGTCATAAACTCGACCGCGGACTCAGCACCGAAGACAGCGAAGAGTTTCTGCGCACCGCTCTGCATGAACATGAGGGCCACGACGATGCGTAGCGCGTTGAGGAAGAAGTGCGAAATGCCGGAGCGTGTGCCTTCACTAGTCATGGGTCGCTGTGTGGAAAGCCCAGGAGGTTTCTAGAGAATCGACTTGCCCAACGCGGAGGCCACAAGGCTCACGGCGAGTTGCGCCGTGTGGTTCCTGTCGTCCAGAACCGGATTCAGCTCCACGATTTCGAGGCTGAGCAGCCTGCCTGACCGGGCAGCCTTCTCGCACACCAGGTGCCCCTCGCGGTAGGTCAGACCGCCCTGGACGGGCGTCCCCACGCCGGGAGCGACCCGGGGGTCGAGCGCGTCGAGATCGAACGAGAGGTGAAAGCCGCTCGTGCCGTCGTTCGCGCGCTTCAGCGCCTCTTCCATGCACGCGCCAACCCCCCGCTCGTCGATCTCGGACATCGTGAAGACCCGCACACCCAATTCAGATATCAGAGCCTTCTCGCCGGAATCAAGCTCGCGCGCGCCCAGGACGCTCACGTTCTCGGCACGAATGTCTGGCGTGGCGCCGAAGAGCTCGACCAGTCTGGCATGACCGTGACCCAGTAGCACCGCCAGGCTCATGCCATGGATGTTCCCGCTCGGTGTGGTCTCGGGACGGTTCATGTCCCCGTGAGCATCGACCCATAGCACGCCGATCGATTCGCCGCGTGTTCGGAAGTGCTCCGCGACAGCCCCCACTGAACCTACGGAGAGGGAGTGGTCGCCCCCTAGAATGAGGGGAAGGCAGCCGGCGGCCAGCCCCTCGCTGACCATCGTGCCTACCCGGCGCGCCACCTCGACGATTTCCTCGAGGAATCGCGTCCTCGTCTCGCCCTGATGCGTGGTCTCGAATCCGCCCGCGGTCACGGTGCCGATCTCGCTCACGGCATAGCCGAGCGATTCGACGGCCTCGGTGATGCCAGCGATCCGCAGGGCCGAGGGGCCCATGTCGACGCCTCGACGACCCGCGCCCAGGTCGATCGAAACGCTCACGATCGCAACGTCTCGCGAGCTCTCAGCCACCCTTTATCAGCCGACGACGCTCTCTTCGCTCCAACTTTCGTCGCCTTCGGGCGTCGCGGGCGGTCTCACCGGGCTGGCGAACCAAGACTTCCACGCCACCCATGACGGCGACGCCCGTGACCCTGAGCGTGGGAGCGTTCGGGTCCGGATTGTGATACTCATCAGCCACGTGCTCAAACCCACCGATGATGGCGATGCCGTGGCTCTCGACGTTGAGCCCAGGGGGAACAACCACTTCGACGCCGCCGCAGACCGTGACGACTCGCAGCTCGGTAACCCCCGGAGCCAGCAGCGCGTCGCGAAAGTCGAGTTCGCACCCGCCCATCACGGCGATGGAGTAGTTCTTCCTTGCCGGACTCCAGCGACCCCTACGGGCACTGCCGCCCATGATGGCGACAATGAAGCCCTTGTCCTTCACCTGCCCAGGCGACGTGACCGTGTACTGGGGACTCGGCGCGGGCGTTGGAGTCGTGTGAGGCTCAACCACGGCGGGGAGGCCGCCGCCCGGTAGATCGCGCAGCAGTTTCTCGAGGGCCTCGACGGAAGTTGCCGAATGCGCCGCGTCCACGCGACGCTCGAACTCTTCGACGCTCATGATGTCGTTGGCGAAATGCTCGCACAGCGCGTCGATCGTCACTTGGCGTGTGTTGGCAACGGGCTCCGGGCCAGAGTCGCTTTCGTTCTCCATCGATGGGTCGACACCTCCCGCTCTCGGTACGCTCCTGAAACCGCCATTCCAATCACGAACAGTGACGCCTACGCCTACGCTTCCAAAGTCGTACCGGGTTCAAGCGGACGTTGAGCTTATCCGAGGCATTCCCACACGGCAAGAAACCGCGGATTGTGAAGCAGGTGGCGCAAGACGGACCTGCCCGACATTATGCGTTAGCCGAAACTGAGAAAAGGAGGGGACGATGCCTGTCATCTCGTACAAGCGTTTGATGGTGGCCTCGTTCGCGCTGATGATTGGTCTCGCCGGCTGCGCCAGTGGTGGCGGGGGGGGGAGCGAGGGCAGTGGGGGGGTGAGCGGGAGCGGAAGGAGAGGAAGCCCGACCCGGCTCGTGGCGGAGGATCTGGTCGAACATCAGCAAGAATACCTGTACGACGCCATCCGCCAGCTTCGGAGGCCTTGGCTCACCGGCCGCGGCCGCCGCGGAACACCCCGGATAGTGGTGGACGGCGCTCCGCGTCAGAGCGGCTTCGATGAACTCCGGAGGCTTCGCGTCTCGGAGGTCGAAGAGGCCGAATACTTGGATCCCTCGAGCGCGACGATGCGTTTCGGAACTGGTTATGACACTGGGGCGATCCTCATCACGACGCGAAGATAGTAGCCGATCGCAACCCCGCTGGGGAAGCGGGCCGCGATCGCGGCCCGGCGTTTCTTCGTGTCAGCCCACCAATCCCCGCGCGAAAGTCTCCAGCACCTCTGCGCAGGTGCGGATCTCGCGGACGTCGATCCACTCGTCCCGGGTGTGCGCCTGCGCAGTATCTCCAGGACCAAAACAGACCGCCGGAACGCCCACCTCATTCAGAAACGCCGCGTCGACCCAGGCGGTCATGCCCTCTACTCGATGCTCGACGCCCCGCTCCCGGGCCGCGACTAGCAACCCCTTAACCAGCTCGGAGGACTCAGGCACCTCAGTGCCCGGCCGCGCGAGTGTCATCTCGAGAGAGGCGTCCATTTCGGTGTGACGCTCGAGCAATGCGTCGAGCACGGCTCTAAACTCGAGTACGACCGCCTCCGGTTCCTCCCCAGGCATGGTTCGCCGCTCGAGCAACAGCTCGCACGACTCCGGATATACCGATTCGGCCGTGCCGCCGACGATCGTGCCCGCGTGCAACGATCCGAACGCGAGCAGCGGGTGAGCCCGGCGGGCACTTAGCTCTTCCGCGTATCCGTCCAGCGCGGCCAAGTAGAGTCCCGCGTGGCGGATGGCGTCGATCCCGATTTCCGGTCGTGATCCGTGTGCCGCGCGACCGCTGAACAGCGCGCGGATCCACACGAAGCCTTTGTGCGCGGGCATCACCGCCAGGCTCGTCGGTTCACACACCACGGCGAGATCGGCACGGATGCCCGACTCCACCAGGTGAGCCATTCCCAGACTGGCGTGCTCCTCGTCCGCCGTGAACGCGACGACGAGACGCGGTCTGGGCCCCCCTTCCGCGAGCCGGGCAGCCGCAGCGAGGATCGCGGCGTTGCCACCCTTCATGTCGCACGAGCCCCGGCCCAACAGTCGATCACCCTCGAGCCTCGCCGCAAACGGAGGGATGGTCATGCCCTCCACCCCAACGGTGTCCAGGTGGCCGTTCAGCAGGAGGGTCGGCCCATCGCCCTCTAGCTGTCCCACGACATTGAACCGGCCCGGTGCGACTTCAATCATGTCTGGGGCGAGACCCCACGCATCGAGCCACTCTGCTACCAGCTCGGCCACGGCCCGCTCACCCTTCCCGCCGGGCGCCAAAACCGGGTTCACCGAATCCGTCGCTACCATCGCTCGGCAGAGCGCGACCGGGTCCCCGCGACTGGCTCGTTCGAGCACCTCATCGCTCAAGGAGTCGCGCATGTCTTTCCTACCGGAACAAATTTCCGAGGGTGGCCTGCCAAAATCTGACGGTTTTTGATGGTAAGGCCCGAAGGGCGACAGCGTAAACTGGTGTGAACAGTGCGGATACAGCTGACTGTCCCGAATAGTTGCCGCGGCACGGTTCCTGCTGCAGTAGCGATACGGTCGGTACTACACCAGAGGGGTAAGAGATGAGGAAGTTGGCAGTCGGTCTGCTCAGCGCGGCAGCGCTAGCGACGACGATCCTCCTGGTGCTCCAGCAAAAGCAGGTCGAGAAGCCGACGGCTCAAGCCGTCCCGGCCGGAGAGAGCGAGCCCGCGACCATTTCACTCGAGCGCATCCGGGAGCTCGGTCTGTAGGCGGAGACCTTTGAGGCCCCCGCCGCTTCTCAACCGTGGGCCGGTACGGCGCAGTCGAAGTACGTGTAATTCTTGTCGATGAACACGTTCCATTCGGCGGGCACGTCGGTATCCGGAAAAATCGCCTGAACCGGACACTCTGGTTCACAGGCACCGCAA
Source organism: Longimicrobiales bacterium (assembly GCA_965226625.1). GTDB lineage: Bacteria > Gemmatimonadota > Gemmatimonadetes > Longimicrobiales > Gaopeijiaceae > UBA1138. The sequence continues at coordinate 542,121 of CBDDDK010000002.1, read as the reverse complement.
TCAATGCACTCGTCGGGATGTATGTAGTACTGATCGTCGTCCTCATAGATGCAATCGACCGGACACACCTCGACACAGCTGGCGTCCTTGAGGTCAACGCAGGGCTGGGCGATGATGTAGGTCATGGTCCAGCACGTCCTCTCATGTCATACCGCGCACGACGGGGCCGTAGGTGTAATCAAAGCCACTGCGGGAGGCAAGCACGTTTACAACCTCTTCACAAAAGCCCGGTGCCAGTGCCTGTACCGTTGCGCCACCCGCTCGTGCGTGCGTTCGGCTACAGGGAGCCAAGCCTTCGTCGTCTCCTCGTGGATGGCGGCCCACCACGCCTGATCCGGGTGCAGGTGCGCGTGGCGCAGCTGATCTAGGCGCTCCGAGAGCGCAGCTAGCCGTGAGGTCACCGGGAGCATAACGAGACGCTCTACGAGCCGTTCGTCTCCCGGGGCGGGGATCTCTGCAAGCACTCGGGCAACGTGCTCGCCGATCTCCGCCTCGACCTGGGGCAAGGCCACACGCAGCGACTCGGATTCAGACTCCAGCAACGCGCTGGCGGCGAGAGACGGAGCGTCCGAGTGCTCGACATCACGTACGAGGATCAGCACGGACCGTCCCGGGTGCAGATAGGCCGAATCATGGTCGTTTTCGAGTAGATCCACCCTTCGTCTCATGGCCAGATCGTGGGCACGTCGGACCAAGTCGAGCGCATCGTCCGCGAGCCCCATCGCCCGCAACGCCTTCACCACGGACGTGGACATCGCTACCGCGCGGTCCACGCAGTTCAGTGGAAGCGATCCACCATGTCAGGTCGCCGTCGCAATCAGGTGGCGCCCGAAATGCTGGATGGTACGTCGTACCGCTTCGTCGAACTCGGGGGGCGACGATTCGAAGGGGTGCTGAGCCTGAAACGTATGACCTGCGTCCTCGATGAGCACCATACGTGCATTCGCTGCCGCCTTGGCCAGAGCTCTTGCTTCGTCCGGCGGCACCGTCACGTCTTCGAGTCCATGGAGAATCAGCCACGGAGACGCGATGCGGCTCGCCGCCGATGGCACATCCAGGCGCGCGCTGTTCGTCTCGTAGTCCTCGAGCAACGAAACGTCCAGAGGCATCTGCTGACCCGTGCGCGTGTTCATGGCCCAGAGCCGACCAAGCTCGCGCCACTCCTTCTTGGTCTCGTCCGACCAACGATCGAAGTGAGAGACGGCCGCCCAGGTGACCAGCGCGTCGACGCGACGCTCCTCCGCAGCCGCCAGAATAGCCTGCCCTCCGCCCCGGCTGTGACCGAGCAATCCGACCTTCCTCGGTGCGCGGGGCAGCAGGCTTCCTGCGAAGATCTCGTCTAGGATCAGACGTACCTCGTCCAACTCTATGCTGAGCGTGTTGGTGCCGAAGCGGTCGAGCTCCGTGAACTCCAGAGGGTCGGAGCCAATGCCGTTCCGAGTGAAGTTGAAGGAGACCACAGCGTGCCCAGCCGCAGCGAGCTGCTGGCATAGATGGGGGAAGAAGCCCCAGTCCTTGAAGCCCTTGAAGCCGTGCACGACGACGACAGCGGATGTCGGCGGCGGCCCATCGGGAATACGGACTTCCCCACGAATCGTCTCTCCTCGCCGCGGATCGCGAGTGAACGGGAGGTGGATCATGCCTCGTCGCCCTCCTTCTTCCATTCGACGTCCGACGTGTGCGATCGCTGATTCTCGAGACGCGCGAACGTAAAGAGTACATCGGAGAGGCGATTTAGGTACCGGACCAGATCTTCGTTCACCGCCTCTGCCTCGGCGAGCCGTACAACCGTGCGCTCGGCGCGGCGGCACGTCGTCCGACTCAGGTGCAGGGCAGCCGCGCCCGGCGTGCCACCCGGAAGCACGAACGCCCGTAGCTCGGACAGCTCGCCGTCCGCCTCGTCCATCCACGACTCCATCTCCGATATACGAGCGACGGGGAGGCTCGGCGTGTCCGGGCGCCGACGCCCGTCGGTCGGCGGCGGCGACGCCAGTTCGGCCCCGAGTGCAAAGAGATCGTGTTGCATCGCTCCGAGTCGTTGCACGATTCCGGCGTCCGTCACATGCGCCACAGCCCACCCGAGCGTCGCATTCAGTTCGTCGACAGAGCCACACGCCTCGATGCGTGCATGGGCCTTGGAGACGCGACCCGCTCCGGGGAGAGACGTCTCACCCCCGTCGCCGGTCTTCGTGTAGATCTTCACCTGAGTTTCGTGAGCTTGCGGATCTGTTGGGCCTTCTCCAGCAGGGAGGTGGTTTGGTCCTTCTCTTCCGGCATCAGCAGATCACGGATGTCGAGCAGCAACTCCAACTCGAGCTGATCCCGTTGATACCCGGTGTCGAGGCGGGCCATAGCCTCCGCGTCACCGGCTTCCTCGGCCGCACGGAAGGCACCCCGATAGACCTTCTCGAGGCTCTGTAGCACTCGGTCGCGACTGCGCATTGCTTCCCCCTCGCTAGATGATCGCGAGAAAACGGGAGCCCGGGCCCGATTCGTAATAACCGCAAACGGTGGCACGGAGCTCGTCCAGACGATCCGTGAAGTAATGGTCCGACCCCGGTATGCGCGCCAGCGTGATGTGCGCGCCCAACGGAGCGAGCAGCTTCGAGACCCTATCACCCGGACCGAACTCGTCGTTCTCGCCCTGCACGACGAGGATCGGCTTATCGGTGTCTGCGAGGAACGAGTAGTCGTAACGATCCATGTCGACCGGCAGGCCGAGGCCAAAAACCGTGACCACGCGCTCGTCGTCCACTCCGACCGAGAGTCCGACCAAGGATCCGAAGGAAAAGCCGCCCGCGAAGAGCGGCAACTCGGGGTACTCCGCCCCGAGCCAGTCGAGCGCCGCCTCAAGGTCGGCTCGCTCTCCGATCCCTTGGTCGTAGCTCCCCGTGCTCGCGCCCACCCCACGGAAGTTGAACCGTAGCGCCACGAGCCCCGCGTCGTTGAGGGCCTGGGCGGCCCGGTACACGGGCTTGGTATGCATCACGCCGCCGTGAAGTGGGTGTGGGTGACATACTACCGCCGCACCGCGTGCGGGGCCCACCGGCTCTTTCACCAGCGCCTCGAGTCGACCGTGTGAAGCCGGGATGTGCATGCGCGAGGGACCGCTCCATGAATGCGGCGCAGGCCGGTTCGGCGGCGGACGACGTCGTGCAGTACCGGCAGAGCGAAGCTATCTTCATCGCACTGCCCGAAAGGGTCAAGGCAACGGCGGACACCACATGACGGACACTTCTGAACGCATGCAGGAGGCGGCCTCGGCTGCTAACGAACTGTATTGGGGATCCGAGCATAGCGTAAATCAGATCGCCCAGCAGCTCGACCTCTCGAAGGGTGCGCTGTACGGGATGATTCAGCCGCTACCCGGAGGGCTCGGATGCCCCGTCTGTGGTGAAGAGGTCGTCTCCGCCAACCGTACGGCACGCGAACGGGGTGTGTTCTCGTGCGCGCAGTGTGCATGGAAAGGAGATGAAGATGAGACTGTCGTTGTTGGCGGAGAGGGGGCTGTGACGCTTCCGCTCTACGCGGGCGAGGACGAGGTCATCATGCCGACACCGCTCGATCGCCGCCGGGCACGCACGCTCGTGGGTGGCGCCCTACTCGGTGCCGCAGTGGGGCTCGCGCTGGTCCTCTGGACGAGGAGAAGTAGTCGCGAGCCTAGATGAGCGCGCGCTCAACACACCGCGACCCTCGCATGCCGTTCGCCGGAGCAATCGCTAGACTCGCTGGCTCGCTGGGTTTCGTGGGCACGGTGGTCATCGAGAAGGGGGCCGAAAAGGTCGCCGACCGGGAGTACGCTTTGTGAGCAAGGAATACTTCGATACCGAGGCCATTCCGGAAGCAGGCGACCTGGTCCGGAGTGTGGACGGCCGCTTCGAGCAACGCATCGTCATGGCGGTGCCCGACCGCCGAAACCCCAAGCTCCGCAAGGCGATGGAGCTCGTGAACGCGGACGATGACCTCTATGGACTGTGGATTGCGGCCAACGTGAACGCGGTCGAGAGGCTGGGCATGACGGACCACGGCCCCGTGCACGTGAAGATCGTCATGAACATCGCGGTCCGGATGTTGCGGCTGCTCGTGGAAGCGGGTGTCGAGCCCGGAATCGTCCGCAATTACGAGATGGAAGCGACCGACGCCGAGGTCGTCGTCGCGCTCGCCGCGCTCTTGCACGACGTAGGCATGTCGATCCAGCGCGCGGACCACGAAGCGTTCAGCCTCTTCGTGGCCCGGGACAAGCTCGCGCGGATCTTGCCGGAGATCTACGACACACGCCACGCGACGATCGTCCGTGCGGAGATCCTCCACGCGATCATCTCCCACCGGTCTGGCGGCAAGCCGCTGACGCTCGAGGCCGGCGTGGTGCGCACTGCGGACGCTCTCGACATGGCAAAGGGGCGCTCGCGGATTCCCTTCTCCTCCGGCTCTCTCTCGATCCACGCGGTGTCCGCCGCCGCCGTGGAGAGCGTGAAGATCGAACCCGGAGCGGACAAGCCGATCTGCGTGACGGTGGAGCTCTCGAACTCGGCAGGCCTCTTTCAGTTGGACCAATTGCTCCGCAACAAGCTCAATGGCAGCGGGCTCGAGGAGTACTTGGAGATCCAGGCTAGGGTGGGCGAAAAGGAAAAGCGGTTGCTCACGGACTTCCGCCTCTGACGGCTGCTCCCTCAGCTCACCATCATGTCCCTCGAGGTCCAGGTATCGCTGCCGCTCGCATTCATCGCCGGCCTCGTTTCGTTTTTGTCTCCATGCGTCCTGCCGGTGGTGCCGAGCTACCTGGCGTTCATTTCCGGCTTGACGCTCGCGGACCTTCGCGAGAGCACGGCTGCGCAGGCGCGCAGGGCGGCGCTGATCAACTCGGTGCTCTTCGTGGTGGGCTTTTCGGCGGTCTTCATGACCATGGGGTGGGTGGCCACCTCGTTCGGCCAGGCTGTGTCTCGCGCGCTTCCCTGGCTCAGCCGCGCCGGAGGGATCGTGATGATAGTCTTCGGGCTGTATATGGTGGGAGCATTACGTCTTCCGGCACTCGCCCGCGAGAGGCGTGTATATCTCTCGTCGCGACCGGCTGGGCCCTTGGGCTCACTCCTGGTGGGAATCACGTTCGGCGCGGGGTGGACACCCTGCATCGGGCCGATTCTGGGTTCGATTCTGCTCTACGCGAGTCTCGAATCCACGATGGCGCACGGGTCTTTGCTGCTCGCGACCTATGCTCTGGGGCTCGGCATCCCTTTCGTGATCGCGTCGGTGGCGTTCAACTGGTTCCTCGCCGGAACGGAGCGTCTGAAAGGGTGGATGGTGCCGCTGGGGCGGGTGGCCGGAACCCTGCTCGTCGTGATCGGGGTTTTGATGGCTACGGGTCGGTTCGCCACCATGACCGCGTTTCTGGCCGGGTTGGGCCAGCTGATTAATCTGGAGATGCCATGAGGTGCTTGATCGTACGGACCGCAGCGTTCGCGGCCGCGCTCACGGTCGCCGCGTGCGGATCGGGGAGCTCGAGGAGCTCGGACACCCCCGACACGAGCGCGACGGCAGCGGGTCTCCTCAGCGGTATGCCAAGGGGCTCCTCGAGTCCGATGGGAAACGGCGACCTCCCTCCAGTCTCGGGCGGGGCCATCGACCTATCATCACTCGGCTACAACCTAGGAGACCCGGAGTCGCCCGTCCGCGTGGTGGAGATGTCCGACTACGGCTGCGGCTACTGCCGCCAGTTCCACCTCGAGACGTTCCCCACGCTGCTCTCGGAGTTCATCGAGTCCGGCATGGTACAGTGGAAATTCATGCCCTTTATCACGGGTATGTTCGAGAACTCTCTGACGGCAACCGAGGCCGCCGAGTGCGCACTCCTTCAGAGCTCCGAAGTGTTCGACGAGCTCAATGAGCGCCTCTGGACGAATCAGGCGGATTGGAAACGCGGCGCTGAGCCCGAGGCGGTGGTGCGGACCATGGCCGGCGACGCCGGCGCCGATCTCGCCGAGTTCGACGCGTGCCTGGCCGACGACCGCCGGATGGATCGCATTGCAGAGGCGACGGGCCTGGCTCGCGCGGCGGGCGTTCGCGGAACCCCCACGTTCTTCATCTTCGGCTATCCGCCAATCCAGGGGGCGCTGCCTACCGAAACCTTCCGCGAAGTTCTGAGCGCCGTGCACGCCCAGGCCACTCAGGGAGGTGGTAGCTGAGCAAGCCACCCATCAAGCACCCCTTAGTCCTGCTCGCCGGTGCACTGTGGACCATGGCGTGCGGACCCGTCGCTACGGCCGGTCCGGGGTGTCGGCCGATGTCGTCCGGCATCGTATTTCCGGACGAACTCCGCGAGTCGAGCGGTGTCGCGGTCAGCCTTCGTCACCCCGGTACCTTCTGGACGCACAACGACGCCGGCTCCGTGCTGTATGCGGTGAACAGTGAGGGATCGATCACGGCGCGCTTCCCGCTCGCCGATCGCCTACGCGATTGGGAGGACCTCGCTGTTTCCACATGCCCGGAAGATGGCTCGTGCCTCTATCTGGCCGACCTCGGCGACAATTACGAGGAGCGGGCGGCCGGGCGAATAAGCCTCCGTCGCGTCCCGGAACCGGACCCGACAGGTTCGGGGGCCGAAGTCGACACTGACGGTCGGCTGCCGACCGAGTCATTCCCAATCCGCCTGCCCGACGGCCCCCGGGACATCGAAGCGTTGTTGGTCTTGCCGGGCGAGCGCGTGTATGTGGTCTCGAAGGGCCGCAATCACGCCGTTACCGTGTACCGCTATCCACCACCGCTGCGGCCCGATACAGTCACGCTCGAGGAAGTCCAGCAGCTGACCAGCCGGGCACGGATCGTGCCGCGCCAGGTGACCGGTGGTGCGGTCGACCCGCGGGGGGCGGTGCTTGCGCTGCGGACGTATGAGTCGCTCCAGTTCTACCGCATGGACGGCGACACGTTCGTGGCCATTGACGGAGAACTCGTCAACCTGCGCACACTGCAGGAGAGCCAGGGCGAGGCGGTCAGCATAGGGCTCGACGGACTCGTCGCGCTGACCTCGGAGGGTGGGCCCATGGGCGGGCCGGGGTCGATGACGCTCATGCGTTGCGAGCTAGGGCGGCTCTAGCGGCCGGCAGACGACCAGATCCTGCTGTGCCTTGGAGGGCCCCTCGGAGCATCGCATCCTCGTCGTGCTTCTCCGCCCAGAGCAAGCGGCGAAAGCGGTCATCGGCATCCATGTCGGACGCTTCGACTGCTCGGGTACGCACTTGCCGGAGCCTGAGTCGAGCCAACGCATACTCCGGGCCGTGGCATCCTTCGGTCTCGCTTGCCCACCCACGCGGCGCGTGGGATGTTGCCTCGGTCTGATCTGGCGCCGGTCTACCTGACCGAAAGTGGTCCAGCCTCTTTTTAGAAACTGGTGGCGATGAAAGATCCCGAGATGAGCCAGGCCGAAGCTGGTGTTGGTGAAGGCGTTTTAGTTGTAGGTATCTGCGGCAGTCTCAGGGCTGGTAGCTATTCTCGCAGTGCGCTGCGCATAAGCCTGGAAGGGGCACATGAAGTTTGAGCCGCGACGAAGTTGCTCGATCTGCGCGAGTATGAGCTGGTCCCCTATGACGGGCGGGAGGATGAAGGTCGATACCCGAAAGACGTGTTCAGGCTGCGCCAAGAGGTGCGCCGTGCACAGGGTCTCATACTCGCGACCCCGGAGTACCACGGCAGCTTCAGTGGCGTGTTGAAGAACGCACTGGATCTCATGGGGTTCGACGAGATTGGGGGAAAAATGGTAGGCCTTGTCGGCGTGTCCGGTGGCAAGCTGGGAGCGCTCAATGCTCTCAACGGCTTGCGTGGTGTCGGGAGAGCGCTCCACGCGTGGGTTGTCCCGGAGCAGGCCTCGATCGCTGAAGCCTGGAGAATGTTCGATGATGCTGGGCGTCTGCGAGATGATGACCTACGAGAGAGCACGTTAGAGGTAGGACGGCAGGTCGCGCGCTTCTCATATCTCCACTCGTCGGAAAGCGCGAAGGAGTTTCTTCGGGCTTGGGAGGGTGCGCCTGCGAGCCCCGGGGGCGGTACAAAGGATGAGTAGAGTGTGAGCTGCCTACCGACCTCGAGCTCACGGCGCGACCGGAAACCACTCGTCGACGCACAGGCCAACTAGTGGCGGCCCGCGTCGTCTTCGTCACCGGATCGAGCACGGGCATTGGGGAAGCCACCGCGCTGCACTTCGCGCGCCTGGGCGACACCGTATACGCGACCATGCGAACGCCGGACAGCTCGGGGGACGAGCTCCGCGCCGCCGCCCAGCTTGAAGGGCTCGACGTTACGCTGCTGGCGCTCGACGTCGATCACGACCACTCGGTCGCGCACGCGATCGGCGCGGCGATGGAGCGGTCCGGCCACATCGACGTTCTCGTAAACAATGCGGGAATTGGGAGCCTCACGAGCATCGAGGAGGTCTCGATGGAGGACGCGAAGGCGATCTTCGAGACCAACGTGTTCGGGGCGCTGCGCACCATGCAGGCCGTGCTGCCGAGCATGCGCGCGCGCGCGGCCGGGGCCATCGTGAACGTGACTTCGATCTCTGGGCGTCTCGTGAGTGGCGGCCACGGCCTCTATTCCTCGAGCAAGCATGCGCTCGAGGCGATGAGTGAGGCCCTCGCGATCGAGGCCCGCCGGTATGGCATCCGCGTCATCATCATCGAGCCGGGCTTCATTGCCACGCCCATGCTCGAAAGGGCCAAGCCCCTCGAAGCGGACGGCCCCTACATCGAGGTGCTGGGGCGTATGCGGGCGATGTACGCCCACGCACGCGCGCATGCGGATCCGCCGAGCGTGGTCGCCGAGGCCATCGAGGGCGCGCTGGACGACTCGGAGCCGAAGCTACGCTACGTGGTAGGGGCGGGTGCCGGGCAGACTCTCCTCGCGCGTGCGGCCGCGGGCGACGAGGTGTGGATCGAGCAAGGCGGCGCGCTGACGGAAGAGGAATACCAGCAGTGGCAAGCGAGAGTCTTCCCGCCCCGGGAGTAGGCGGGCGCTGACCGAAGCGTGTTCCCGAAAGTCTTCGCCCTCGGCCTCCTCCTCAGCCATCCAAACGTCAAACGGCTGATGTGCCGACGCCAAGCGAGCGATCCCCACAGGGGTCGTGAGAACATGCTGTCGCGCTGAGCCTTCGACCAGCAACTTCAAGCCATGATCGTCGTCACCGGAGGAGCCGGGTTCATCGGCTCGAATATCGTGGCCGGGCTGGAGGCGGCCGGCGCCGGTCGGATGTGCATCGTGGACCATCTCGGGACCGGCGACAAGTGGAAGAACCTGCGCGGCCGGGAGCTCGACGAGCTCGTCGATCCCGCGGGGCTCGACGACTTTCTCCACTCACGGGGACGTGAGATCTCCTACGTCGTCCACATGGGCGCGATCTCGGTGACCACTGAGAACGACGCCGACCTCATCATCGACAACAACCTGCGTCTTTCGCAGAAGATTTGGCGGTGGTGCGCACAACACGACGTGCCCCTCATCTACGCGTCGTCCGCAGCGACCTATGGCGATGGCGCCCGGGGATTCGACGACGATGGGTCGCCCGAGGGCCTGGCGAACCTCGTGCCCATGAACCCATACGGCTGGAGCAAACACCTTTTCGACCGGTGGGTAGCGCGCTCGGTCGCGAGATCCGGTCCGAAGCCACCGCAGTGGGTGGGCCTCAAGTTCTTCAACGTTTATGGGCCGAATGAGCACCACAAGGGGCACATGCGCAGCGCGATCCTGAAGAACCACTGTTCAGCCGCACGGGGTGACGCCGTCACGCTCTTCCGCTCGCACCACCCCGACTACGAGGACGGCGGGCAGATGCGCGATTTCGTTTACGTGAGGGACTGTGAAGACGTCGTGCTGTGGCTGATGGAGAACCGTGATGTCAGCGGCCTCTTCAATCTCGGCACCGGACGAGCGCAGACGTGGCTGCAGCTGATGGCTGCCCTGTACTCGGCAGTCGGTCAGGAGCTAAAGGTCACCTGGATGGATACTCCCGACGAAATCCGCGACCGGTACCAGTACTATACTCAGGCCGACATGGGACGCCTACGCGCCGCCGGATACCAACGGCCGTTGAGGTCCGTCGAAGAAGGAGTGGCAGACTACGTCGAGCAGCACCTCTCGCATGACAATCCGTATCGGTAGGTCGCTCGCGCCTCCCTTTTGGCCGCCGTATCGGCACGCTCGATCGGCTCGGCCCCGCACGCGCCGCTCCTCGATACAGGAGAGGCTCCGCGTTCCTGGCTCCGCATCTCTCGCACCACGCGGCAACGTGCAGGCACCCTCAGGGTTGACCCGAGATCAACATTCGATTAAATAGTTGCATATGCCAACTATTATCGACCACCGGGGACGCGTGTCCCTCGCGCTGCCAATCGAGGATCTCATGGCGGATCCCGCGGCTGACCCCACGTTGCGGGCTGACGCCGAACACCTGTCCGATGCGCTCGGCGAGCTCATTCGAGTCATCCAGTTCCGAGATCGCGACCGCGCGTGCTGTTACGACATCAGCGTGAGCCAGTGCTACGCGCTCAAGCGAGTCATCGACGCGGGCGCACTGACCGTCAACGACCTCGCCGCCCACCTGTACCTGGATAAGAGTACCGCCAGCCGAGTAGCGAACGGCCTTGTTGACAAAGGGCTCCTGATTCGCGAACGGGACCCGGAGGACGGTCGGGTAGTGCGGTTGGTGGCAACGCCGGAGGGCGCGTCCTTGTGCTCGACCATCGAGTCGGACCTCACCCGCGAATACGTGGACATGCTGTCCGACTTCGATCCCGAGGTCCGGGCCGCTATCACACGCCTGGTGGCTCGGCTCGGGAGGTCGTTCACGGCACGCGTACAGGCAGCGGGTGGTAGCTGCTGCGTGGTGAGCTGACGCGTAGCCCCCAATGACTCACGATTCTTGTCAGATATAAAGTTGCAGTACGCAACTAAAATTAGAGGGAGAAAGACTATGACGACGCATGCGAACGCAGACGTAAAGCAGGCGGTACGGGACCGGTATGCCCGTGCAGCCGAGGGTGCCGGGTGCTGCGAGCCCTCCTGCTGCAGCCCGGCGTCAACGACGAAGGCCGACGAGATCAGTCAGTCGATCGGCTACTCCGAGCAAGAGCTCGCTGACCTACCCGAAGACGCGAACCTCGGGCTCGGGTGCGGGAATCCAACCGCCATCGCCTCGCTGAAGGAGGGGGACACCGTGTTGGATCTGGGATCCGGCGCCGGCATCGACTGCTTCCTCGCCGCGACGCAGGTGGGGCCGAGCGGGAAGGTGATAGGTGTCGACATGACTCACGAGATGATCGACAGGGCCCGAGCCAACGCGTTGAGCGGGGGCTACGGCAACGTCGAGTTCAGACTCGGTGAGATCGAAGCGCTTCCCCTCGCCGATGCGACGGTCGACGTGATCATCTCGAACTGCGTGCTCAACCTCAGCCCCCGCAAGGACAAGGTGCTCGGCGAGGCGTGGCGCGTGCTGAAGCCCGGCGGGCGGGTCGTGGTCTCGGACATGGTCTCCGAAGTACCGGTGCCAGAGGTGCTCGCCGGCAACGTAGATGCGGTGGCTGCATGCCTGCCGACCTTCCGTGATGATTACCTGCAGCAGTTCCGGGACGCTGGTTTCGACGACGTGCGCATCACTGCGGAGAAGCCGTATCCGTCGAGCTTCATCCTCGCCGACCCGGATGTGCAGCAGTACATCGCCAGGCATCCCGGCAACGTCACGGAGCTAACCGAGTTCGCAGGCTCCATCGCCGGCGCGCACTTCGAGACGAGCAAGACGTAGGCCTACATCCGCGCCAGATAGGTGATCTTCATCACTATTCCGCGATCGGAGAGGTTCCACACTCTGCGGTCGTCTCCGCGGTTCTCCGTGAATACGATGAAGAAGTCGCTGCCCGGGCGGTGGGTGAAGTTGAAGCGCACATTGGTGGAGAGCGCCTTTTCCAAGGTGTTGTACTGCACCAGCAGGTTGGTTGAGAGCCTCGTCGAGTAGGAGTAGACGGCGCGCAGCGAGCTGATGTCAGCGTTGAACGCACCGTCCGGTACGTCGACCTGATTGCGGGTGTACCCGGCGGTGAGCGAGATATGCGGCGACGGCGCGACGGTGAGGGTTCCACCCAGGCTCACGAGCGTACCGCCATAGAATTGCGAGATCATCGCCGTCGAGCCGAGCACGGCCACCCGACTCGAACTCGATTTGGCGAACCAAAAAACGTGGTCCGCCCGGTACCGCCCCACCGGCACCTCCACCGAATCCGAAAGTTCGAACGCCTCGTCCACCACGGTGTCGGACGCATTGAAGAAGGCGGTGAACTCATCTCCCGATTGCCAGACCGGCCTAAGGCCCACGCCCCCGACCCAGTCCTGGAGGCGCCCGTCGGAAACCGTGGTGGCGTAGCTACCCCCAGCAAACAACGAGATGTCACGGAGGCCGAGTACGGACGGCCTCCACTTGTGACCACCATAGAGATTAGTGTTCCGCAGGTCGCTGCGCGTGATGAAACCTGCACCGGCATCCGCGCCGGAGCTGATGGCGTAGTGGTCGAAGAACGAACTCCAGGTCTCTCCCTCGTAGTCGTAGCCCACGTTGTACGAGTAACCGTCGCCGCCCTGCCCTTCGGTGAATGACTGCGCGGCGTCCCAGTCCCAGATCCAGGCGTCGCCGATGGCGAACTGTCCATCTACACCGGCAGTGGTCTTCGCGCGGTCGGACCCGCGCCGGTCCACCATCATCGCGCCAACGTAGGCGCTCTCTCCGACGTCTCGCTTGATGCGCGCTACTGAAAACTTCTCGCGTGAAATACCGAACGCCTCCTCGGTCACGACATTGAGCAGACCCACGGTCTGACCCCCGACACGGCCCGTGAGGCGTGCGCCCGCGAGGATCGGCACCTCGCCGTCTTCCGAAATGCCGATGTTGCGGCTGAAGAACATCTGGTACGGAGGAGTCGTCATCGGGTCCGCGGCCAACCCGAAGTCGAATATGCCCGAGTTCTCGAGGAAGAAATCACGCTTCTCGGGGAAAAAGAGGCTGAAGTGCGTGAGGTTTACCTGGGCGTCATCCACCTCGACCTGCGCGAAGTCGGTGTTGAGGGTCAGGTCGAGCACGAGACCAGGTCGGACTTCGGTCTTGATGTCGATGCCGACCTTTCGCTGGGTGGACGACGTGATCACGCCGAGGTCGTTGGCCTCCTGGCGTCCCCCGGCGAGTAGGAAGGGCTTGGTCTCGAGCCTGAGCCCCTGTTGCGGCAGATCGTCGAGCCCGGTGAGATGGCCCGCGCGGCTCACGCGGTGAAGGCCACCACCCTCCCGTTGCCAAGACACTGCCAGAGTGTCTCCTCGTTCTTCCTGCGGATGATGCGGAAGACGTTGATGCCCCACGGCTGGTCCCCACGCGCCTCCGGGTAGCGGAGCGTCCGCCAAGGGATCGCGAACTCGGCGCTCCACCCATCCGGTGTGCGCGCGCCCTTAACTTCCCACACGCCCCGCCAGTCGATGTTGAGCTCACTGCCCTCGTCGGTGATGAGCGCCTCGAACTCCGCCCCATTGGGGTTGGTCGCGAAGATCATCCCGCTTCGGTGGTCGTGGAACGGATCGAGCAGAATAGCGATCGCGTCGTCGCCCGCGAACTGAATGCCCGCCCCGAAGAACAGCGGCTCGATCAGTTTGTCCCTCTGCAAGATGCGCGCGACGATCTCGTCGGGTTCCGAATCGTACGCCACAACGCCGATGTACAGCGCCGCGTCGTCATAGGCGATTCGCACCTCGGTCTGTTCGGTCGCGGCAACGCCCTCCTCAGGCTCACGTTGCGTGAAGCCGCCGAGCGTGGCGGCCCTGGACCAAACTTGCTCGGTCAGCAGCCCATCCAGCTGAACCGACTCGCCCGCGTCAGCGCGGATCCGGTACGCGCCCACTAGATCGTCCTGCGCCACGCCGTGCCCGGGCAGGAAAACAGGCAGAGCAGCACAAGCACACCAGGTGCGGGCTCGACACGATTGCAGACCATCGAAAAAAGATCGTAAGAGGGAAGCCCCAGGACTATGGGCAGAGTCGGGAAGAGGGTGTATCCCCCTCGCTACCCCCAGATGTCAAAGAAGTCGACGCCCTGGGAGGAGCCCGGCGGGCCAGCCGGCGCCAAGTAGCCCAACAGCAGGTCCGTCGCCTCTTTGACGAGCACGGAACGGGCCAGCGCTTCACCGCTGCTCGGATCCTCCGCGTCGACGACGCCGAGCACGGCTAGCAGCCCGAGACGGACGGCAAGCTCCGGCCTCAGATGATCGATCTCGTGCTTCCGAGCGAGCAGCAGCTCCGAGATGCCATCGAGCAGCTGCTCGCGGAAAGCCGTGTACGCTTCCTCGTTGCCGCGCGCCGCTCGGTCGAGGACCTTCAGGGAGGACGACCGGGAGCGCTGGGCGTCGAAGAGCAACCCCACGGACCCAGCCGCGAGCTCGCGCAGCTCCAGAACGGACCAGTCACGGGACTCCAGGGCTTCGCTCCAACGCCCGAGGGCCTCCTGCCAAACCCGCGCACCCAGGTAGTCGAGCAGATCACTCTTGCCCTTGAACCGGGCGTAAAAGGACCCGACCGACGAGCCCGCGCGGGCGACGACCGCCTGGACCGTGAGCCCTGCCGGGCCCTGCTCATCCAGGATAGCGAGCGAGGCGCTGACGATCCGCTCCAACGTGCGACGAGATCGCGTCTGTTGGGGTGGGGTGACACTGGTCTTGTCGGTCGAAGCGAAAGCCATCGTCCTCCGACATGAAATAGAATGCCTGTTCTATATATGTTTGTTACGCGTTCTCTCGCAACATATTTCTGAGATAGCTGTACATCGTCTCTGGATCTTGTTGAGGATGGAATCAGTGGTGGCGGTCCACATGAAGGGGCGGGCATCGGGGTTATAGACGGCCATGGAATAGCAGCTCCAGTGCGTGCTGCCGTTGGGAGGCTCGGTCTCGAGCGTGTTGCGCAGCAGCACCATGACTTCGTCATCTTCGCCAGTGCGAGGCTTACCCGCCCGGCGTTCGTCGTACAGGCTATGAGGCGGCGGTTCGGAAGCGCTCGCGCCACTCGCCGACCGTTTGGCGGCTCGTCCCTACCTCCTCGGCGACGGCTTTGTTATCCAACCCAGCGGCGTACAGGAGCTCGATCTCGGCGCGGCTCACGACCCCAGCGAGCAGACCGCGCGAACGCGCCAGGGACTCGACGGAACAACTATCGCAGTGGCGGCCCTGGGTATCGGGTCCAACGTGCCGACTTGGGCGTCCGAGTAACCGGACGCGGCGGGACTTCGGCGAGTGGCCCGCGCTCTGCGACGATCTCAGTGGCTTCACGACCGAGCCGCATGATATCCGCGTAGTCGTCCAGAACGTCCGAAGCCATCATGGCTCTGACGATGCGGTGATCGAACTGCTTGCCGGCGTGCTCTGCTAGCTGCTCACGGACCACACCGAGCGGCAGAGCCTTTCTGTACGGGCGGTCAGAGAACATCGCGTCGACAGCGTCGCACGCTCCGATGATCTTGGCCCCGACAGGGATCTCGTCTCCCAGCAGCCGATCGGGATATCCGGTGCCGTCCTCACGCTCGTGATGGTGGCGCACCGTCTTGATGACTGATTCGGGGACAGATGACAGATCCCGAAGCAGGGCTACGCCCTTCGTGACGTGCGACTCGATGATGGCCCGTTCTTCATCGGACAGCGAACCCGGCTTCCTCAGAATGTCCATGAAAATCGGCTCGATCTTACCGATGTCGTGAAGCAGGCCGGCCATCTTGATCTGCTCCACCACTGGCGCGCTGAGCCCGCGTTGCTCTGCGACGCGGCCCGCCAGATGCGAGACGCGCAGTGAGTGGCCGGAGGTGTACGGATCCCGGGTCAAAGATCGCTTTTACCAGCGCCTTCAGCAGGTCCTCATTCGCCTCCCTGACCCTAGACGCCGCGAGGTAGGAATACCGTATGAACACCATCGGGAGCAGCAGGACGAGGATTCCCACAATCCCGGCCTGCACGTACAGGAACGCCACCGCGAGCGCTATCGGACTGATCAGGATGTCGTTCAGGCTCCCGCCGGAGTGACGCAGCATCTTCGCCCAGACCTGCCTGAATGGGAGCCCCTGGCTGAGCGTGATTGCGAGAGAGACGGCCGCGTGGTTAAGAGCGAGGATAACCAGGCCAAAAGTGATGAATGGCCAAAGCTGGCTCGCGATGGTGATGGAGCCGCCCGGCTGGCTCTTGAGCGGGATTCCACCGAGCAACGTGAACGCCCATCCCGCCACGGTCGCGGCGACGATGGCTTGGGCCACGTTGAAGGCACCCTGCTGCAGTCCCTTTCGTCGCACGACGAACTCTCCGAAGAGTATCGTGATGGTGACGAGTGCAGTGCCGGTGGCGGGACCGAATAACTGAACACCGGCGAGGAGCGGAATGAACACGATGGACGACGCACTCCCGACCTTCTCGCCCACACTCAGGCGAATCGCAACCGATTCGAACAGGAGGGCGATCACCGCCAGACCCACGAGCGCGGCCTGATTCGATGCGGGAAGGTCGATCAGCGAGGACCAGGGGGTCAGCACGAGGCCTGCGACCGCGGCCACGCACATCAGCCCCACATAGATGCGGATTCCTGGAACCTTCATCAAAGGGGGATGCCCCCTCGGATCTGCCCTTACTACGGCCCTTCTGGGTCGTCTCGCCAAGTAACGAAGCCGTACCCAAGTAGGGACAGCATACTGCCAAAAAAGTCGAACAGAGAGCTAAACATAGCGCGACCTCCTTTAAAATTAGATGTCGGCATCCCGAATTCCGCTGTGGGAGCCGCATGCGCTTCGCTCACCGCTCTTCTTCGCTCAGGGGCAGACCGAGGGGGTTCCCTTCTCCTTGTTCTGAGGGTTCGTTCTAGGGCCCGCGGGCCCCGCTTCTAGACTCTTCCACGGACCCAACGGTCCGTGGCTTGCAGCGCTGATAGGATCGCCGCGCGGTCTGTGGTTTCGTCCACGACGGTCGCGCCCGCGAGCGACGTCACGTCACGTCCCGAGATCGCGTGTACGGCGACCAGCACGAACCTGCGGTCAAAAGCGTCGACCACCTTCACTCCATCGACAGCGAGCGCGACGGCCTGTCCGTCCTCCTCCATCTCATCGTCGAGGGCGCTAGACACGGCTGCGAGCGTCGCTGCCGCTACAGCCTCGAGTCTGGCACGGGGCAGATCGGCGGCGGTGGCTTCACCGGAATATCGATCACCCTGCCATTCGATCTCCACCAGATGCCGCACGCGGTGTGAGCGTTCCGTCTCCACTTGATGACTGTAGAAGAGCAGGCGCCTGTCACCAGCGGACGGCTCGGGAAGGAGAATGACCGCGCGCTCGGGCTCCGCAGGCTCGGGCAGCCGCTCCTTCGTCTGCGCAACCGAGATCTTCCGGTGATCGACCTCGAGGTCCAGGTGGGCGAGTAGGGCGGACTCCACGTTGCGCACAGTCTGTTTTAGCTTCACCTCATCAGTGGTCAGGAGGTGGACCTCCTCCACCTCGCCGCCCGGACGCGTGACGAGTCGGGCCGACACGACGCCCTTGAGCGACAAGAGCAGCCCTTCGGCCTCATGTATGGTCCAGCCAACCCGTTCTTCCTCCACGGTCATCGCGTGTCCCTCGGCTCGACGCCTGCGCACTACTCCATCTTCGTCTGTCGTGGGGAGGTCCTGCGGAAACCTGCCTCGTCGCCGTCGACCTTCCCGCCATCCGCTCGTTAACTGCGGACGCGCGGGGGGTGGCGCGTCGTCGTTCCCGACAAAAATCCGAGCACCGGCACCCTAGAGGCTCCGGCCCCGAAGTCCACTCTCGGAACGAACAGGTTCATATGTTTATGGGATGGGGGATACCTATACGGGTCACGTCCGGATCTGTCAAGATTCAAATGGCAGCAACGGGTATGCCCTCCCGCCACCTGACGGGAGAGCGTACCAAATTGAAAGCTTTTTTGGAAAAGTGCGCCGGATCTATCTTCTGTAGATTGCACGTCCGTCGAGGTCGTACGGCGCTTCGATGCCTGCCAATGCAGCGAGAGTCGGGGCCATGTCGACCGTGTACGCGGGCGCATCCGATGATCCTGCTTCGATGCCCGCGCCGAGCAGGATGAACGGCACGTGCCGGTCGTACCAATACGGCGTTCCGTGTGAGGTACCCCTCCGGAAGTGCACCAGATCGCCTTCGCGGTAGCGGATCTCCACGCCGGACAGCGAGAGCGCATCGTGCGCCCGACCCGGGTAGTGCGAGTTCCGGAAGAGCACGGCGAACGAGTCTGCGGGCTCGCCCCGCGTCAACTCGACGTGCGTGTAGGCTTTTGCAACGGTCCCCTCGGCCTCGAGGCTTCTGGCCAGCCGCTCAGCGATCTCCGCTGGCGAGCCCCCCCGGTCGGACGCGGCCCCTCCCGCCGCTGAGAGCCTCTGCTCCTCATCCCGTCGCCGGATCCGCTCCACCCTCATGTTGCCGCGCTCTCTCTCATACTCGGGCATGGTCACGACGCCGTGATCGGAGGACAGGCCCACGACCCACGCCCCGTCGCCTACCTCCTCGTCCAGGTATTCGAGGAATTCGCCGAGCATACGGTCCACGTGCATGAGGTTGACGAGTTGTTCCTGACTGAACGGCCCATGGTCATGGCCGACGTAGTCCGTCGCCGAAAGCGAGATCGCGAGGTAGTCCACCTGCTCACGCTGCCCGAGCTCGAACTCCTCGATCGCGGCCTCGGCCAGCGCGATCACCGCAGCGTCGGCAGGGGAGTGCCTGACGGCCCACTGGTAGTGAGCCGGGAGCCCCGCGGTCACAGCCTCCTCCGAACTCCGATGCGGGAATGTCGAGCCTCCTCGCCCCCCGTTCGCCCCCTCGTAGGACGCGCTGTCGGAGCGAGCCAGAGACCGGAACCGCTCCGGTACTGCGTTCTCCCACACGAGGTCGCCCACGATAGTGGGCATCACCCGTTCGTTGAAGCGGGTCAACCAACCTGGGTAGCGGTCGGCGTAGTGCGTCGACGTGATGAAGCGGGCTAGCCGTGGCAGGAGCCAGTACACGTTCGAGTCGGTCTTGCCGGCCAGCGGAATCGCGGCGCGGTCTTTCGACGAGATCGACATCGTCCGCGCATCGGGGTCCGTGGCACGCACCCAATCGGCCAAACCGGTACGCAGTAGGTTCTTCGGCGAGCGACCCGGAAGTGTCCGCTCGCTCTCGAAACCGAGGATCGGGCTGTCGAGATCCTCGACCGCGTAGACACTCTGCCGGGTTTCACCGGTCCGCACGAACCACTCGTTCCCAACCATGCCCGAGCGCGAAGGGAAGACCCCTGTCGAGAGCGTCGCATGTCCCGCGGCCGTGTGCGTGCACGCGTGCGCGTGCGCAGCGTTCGTGAACCGGTATCCTTCGTCGAGCAACCTCCGAAAACCGCCCGAGAACGCCTCTTCGTAATGATCGATCATGTCCCCACGGAGCTGATCCACGACGATCATGACCACGAGCGACGGGGCGGCGGTGTCTTGGCCCGAGGCGCTCGACACCCCGACAAGCGCTCCGGCCATGAGCGCGATGCCGCGGTGGAGATGAAGCCAGATCTTCATACCTGGGCCTTTTTGGGAGCAGATTCCGATTCTGCTTGCAGTGCGGAGGGCCCGCCCATCATCCGGCGCTGGCAGACAACGCGGAAGGGGTGCGACTAAACTAGCCATGTCGACTCACCCAGCCCCGGTGCGCATCGATCCATGAAACGTCCCCGTCCTCTAATGTTACCCCGAGCGCTCGCGGCGCTGTTACTCGTTGCCTCGTTGCCGGTGACAGGTGCAGCGCAGGAGCCCTATGCCGATGGCCCCGAATACGCCCTCCGTGCCGGGGACCTGATCGAGATCGACATGTACACCTCGGCCGGGCTTGAAGTCGCGGTCGTGCGGGGTGAGCGTTACCTCGATGTCAATGGAGAAGTGTTTCTGCCTTTTGTCGGCCCCGTCAACGTACTTGGCATGGACCAGGGCACACTTCGCCTGATGCTGACCAGGTTGTACTCGGAGTTCTATTCCGACCCGGTCTTGGACGTTCAGGTAGAGCTGAGCGTCTCGGTCACCGGATCGGTTCGGACCGCTGGCCGCTATCACCTGCCGCCTACCGCGAGCATCCTCGACGCGATCGCCGAGGCCGGGGGAATGGCGCCGGAGATAACCGGGCTCGGGGGGGCTAGCATCCCCGCGGATCAGAGCAGAGTCCGGCTCGTTCGAGATGGCGTGACGCATGTGCTGAACCTCCGCCCGGACGAAGTCGTGGACTCGATCCTACACCTGCCGATCCGATCGGGTGATTGGCTCCACGTCCCCAACGCGGCCCGCTCACGCGTCCGCGACGAGCTCCAGTTCTGGGGGGGGCTTATCAGCTTCGTGGCCAACCTCGTCGCGATCGTGATCTTCCTCGGCAATTAGGAGCCCGTGCGCCACAGCGCTCAGAGCCGTCCCAAGTCGCTATCCCTTCGCCCCGGGCCCGGAGTGATCGTCCGGTCGTACCCACGCGATCAGGATGGTTCATGGCTTCACCTCTGCTCGGGATCACGCCCCAGCCGGCTGCGCTGCTAGACGACCGCACGCGGCCGGATTTCCGGGACGCCTTCGGAACGCTGGCAAGCCAATCGACCGGCATCGCGACCGCGGTCACTCGTGTCCGCCTCAGTACCATGGACCTCACGGATTCAGAGCTGCAGCGCGTCGAGCGGTTTCGCGTGCTCGTCGCCGAGATGAACGCGATCCAGCTCACCTCCGAAGCCCGCGGCCTCATCAACGACCCGGCACGCGCGCCCCGCCTCGCGTTTCTGCAGCGCATGCTCGAGTCCGGCCAGCTGGAGGTGCGCGCGGCGCCACTGGCGGGCTGGTCTCCCGACTTCTCGGTCTTTTCCAACGCGGGCGGACCGTCCGCAGTGCTCACGGGATTTCACTGGTTCGAGCGTCCGTACCCGCATCGCGGTCCGGCGCTCTCCTCCCTCCATTTCGTTGAGGCCGCACGGGTCGCAGGGCGCAGACACGCGGAACTCTGGGAGACGGCGCACGACATCGGGCCGGCCGTCTGGAGCATCCTCTCGAAGGCCCGCCCGCGCCGGAGGGTCATCGCTGCCGGTCCCGGTTGACAACCCCCGCGCAGTCGATCTCTATTTCTCTCGCCACTCCGTACGACGGTGTACGGTGCCGATCCGGCGTAGCTCAGTTGGTAGAGCAGCTGGCTGTTAACCAGCGGGTCACAGGTTCGAGTCCTGTCGCCGGAGTTGAGCTGAGAGCATCAGGGACAAGCAGTTGCGCCGATCCCCTCAGCCTTGCACTGCAGCGGGCCTATCAGGCGGCGGACCCCGAGAGGTGCGGAGGGTGATCACATTGTCAGCGGGTGCAAGGGTATCTCGGCGGCTGCCGACGGGGGTACGGCTCAGCTGAGGTGTGGCGCCGGCTTGGGACCGTTCACCAGGCTGTCCAGCACCGTGTAGTGCGGTCATCGTCCTATGCCGCGGATCTGGATTCCGAGCGTCGCCTCCTCGTCCTCGCTATCGAGGCCGTCGGCCACCGACGCTACACGCACGCCCTCGAAATGGAGCTCCGCGATCACGGAGAGCATGAGATAGTTGTCGCGAGCCAGGCGAGAGAGGTCGTCGACCAGCACCACGGGTGAGGCTCCGGCGCATAAAGAGGCAGTACACTAGTCACGTAGATCTGGGCGAAAGGTTCCGCGCCTTCCCGTAAACATGGTGAACCCCTTCGCAACCGCCGCTTCGACCCCCTCAGGGGTCTGGTACCTGCCACATATGACCTTTCCTCCCCTTCGTCTATGGTTAGCGCAAGCTTGCGCCACCCGATCGACGGCCTCCATGACCTCCGGGTGGCTCGGATTGGCGGCCGGAGTCCCGACACCTAGCGACATGCTGAGGTCAGCTAGGGGAAGAAGGATAGCTCCTAGGCCAGGCACCTCAAGGATCTCCTCGATGTTATCCACAGACTCCTTCGTCTCGATCATAGCTATAGCCAGTAGCTCCCCCTCAGGATTGAGCGGCCACACATCGGCGATACGGGCGTATTCGTCTTGACTGACTCCCCATGATGCAGCAGCTCGAGCCGGGAGAAACCCGCGTCCTCCCACGGGCTCCCCCCCGAACCACCGTCCTCCCTGCTGCGGCGGATAGCGCATCGACGAGACGAACTCGCGCACGTGCTCAGCAGTCCGGACCTGCGGGAGAATGAGCCCCATGAGGCCGGCATCGAGGAGCTGCTTGACATAATGTTTGCTCTGTTCACCTGCCTCCATGCCAATTCGGACAACCGGCGCAAGCGTCGGTCGGGTTGACCCTTCTGGGCGAAGCGCGACGAGCGCTGAATCGAGCTTGAGGAGCCCGAAGAGATCGTGCTCCAGATCGGGCAACATCGCGTAAGATTCGCCGCTGAAGATGATTTCTCCCCGCTCGGCGCGCTCGATAAGGGTGTTCAATCGGTCGCTCCCCGTCTGTCCACGGCCCTTCTCCACAAGAAGAGCTGAGAGCAGGACGGCGATGCTGGCGGCCCAGATCCCTGCTCTCCATCGCGCAGCCCGAAAACAGTGCCTCTCTTTCATGGTTCTCTCCCCTTGGTGTCTTAAGAATTCGTGTTCGACCAGTCGCTGCCCGACGAGTTCGACCCTCCCTGCCCCATGCCACACTACGACCTACCGCACCTCCCGCGTCGATGGGGCGGTTGCATTACCTAGCCGTTCCCGCCATACCCGTTATTCCGCACCGATACGTCGCCGATCGGTGGAGCGTGGCTCGCTACTCTCGAGTGACTCGTGCGCCTACTCCGGGTCTGCCGGGCGCACGGTATGGAAGTCCGTCACCGCCTGGTACGCAGCGACGACGGCGAACAGGCGTTCCTCGCCAAACGGCGGGGCGGCCAACGTGGCCCCCCTGGGGACTTCGCGTCCGGTGGCAGAGTCGGTGTCGAAGCCGATCGGCATGCACATGGCCGGGAGCCCCGTTCCGTCGAAGGCTTCCGTCCCGGGCGTGAGCACGACATCGCACTGGTTGAAGAGCTGCATGAGCATGCGATGCAGGAGGAGGTTCCGGGCCTGTTGGACCTTCACGTACGTGTCGGCGCTCTGCAGCATGCCGTTAAGGAATCGCGGAAGCCGGTCGGCAAAGTTGCGTACGTCCTTGCGCAGGTCCTCGATGAAGAAGGCCGTGGGGTCGCCGTGTGAGCCGCCGAGCGGCGGCGACGTCAGCTCGTCCCACTGCTCGGGCAGCGTCACTTCTCCCACCACGTCGACCGATGGATTCCGCTCGAGCGTCGCGATGAGCTCACGACGAAGCTCGACGACCCGTTCGCTGTTTCCCGACAGGTAGTCGGGCCAGATACCGATCCTCGTGGGCCATCGGACCGCCGGGCTGTCTCCCGGGAAGGGCGTCGCGGCCAGCACGTAGTTCGGGGCAGGTGGCAGGCCGAGCGTGCGTGGATCCTTCGGGTCCGGCTGGGCCAGCACCTGGAAGAGGATCGCGGCGTCGAGCGCGGTCCGCGCCATGGGTCCGACGTGGTCGCGCGTGTAGCTGAGCGGGATCACGCCGTGAAGCGAAATGCGCCCGAATGTCGGCTTTATGCAGGTCAGACCCTCGGCGTTCCCCGGTCCGAGCACCGATCCGCCCGTCTGGGTTCCGATACCGGCGACCGCCAGACGGGCCGCGACCGCGGCCCCGGTTCCTGACGAAGAGCCGGCGGGGCTCAAACGCTCGTCGTTGGGCGCCCACGCATTGCGGGTCGTCGGGATCGTCGTTCCATACCGTCGCGCACGGCCCCCGGCGAGGTTCCCCATCTGAGCCTTGCCCACCACCAGACCACCAGCGGCTCGCATGAGCGCCACGGCCGTGCCGTCGTAGTCGGGCTGAAAGCCCTCGTATACGAGCGATCCGCCCTCGGTCAGGAGGTCGGCCGTATAGAAGTTGTCCTTCGGGGCCAGGCAGATCCCACGGAGCGGTGCGTCAACGCCTCCCGGGGGAGTTCGCTCTGCCTGAGCGAGCAGGTTCTCCCGGGACGGGCGGGCCGCGAAGGCCTGATAGATTCGGTCGAACCGCTCGATCCGGTCGACGTGCGCGTTGACGAGGTCGGACGGAGTGATGGTGCCGGACCTGAGGAGCGTCATGCTCTCAGACAGTGTGGCCTCGGTCAGATCCTCCTGGGCCTGGGGCCGAACCATCGTCGCGAAGGCCTCCTCGCCGACCCTCGGCCCGCGGCGGCTCGACACGGCAGGCCTGGGCGACAGCAAGGTTCCGGCCGCCGCCGCCGAGGACACCCACGCCATCCGGTTCACGAACCAGCGGCGCGATACCGCGACATCTTGCGGAGGCGGCTGATCGGCAGCTCCCCGCGTGTTCGTGTCGCCCGCCGGTCCAGCACGGCTCACCTCGCTCCCGCCGCTCATTCTTCGGTCCAAGCCGTGAACGGCGCGGGATGCGGAACGGGAAGGTTGAACTGTGGATCGATCTCGAAGTCGGCGGCTGTGGCGTCCTGACGTAGGATCGACCTACCGTTGGCCAGGAGCCGCTCCCGATCCATCGGGGCGTCCTCATCCGACTCGGGCAGAACCGAGATGTCGATGCCGAGCAGCGCGTACCGTGTGCGGATGTAGCTGTCCAGCTCTTCATCGGTGGGCGTGGGCGGCACCTGTCTGGGCATGGCTGCGGCCTCCGTTGGGTGACTCGGGGTGGGTACCAACTTGCGGGTCCTCCACGCTTCAGGCCAGGCCATCGAGACCGATCCCATGCGTAACGGTTCTCCCACGGCTTCGCTCGGGCCACACAAATTCGACCCCTGAGGGTGACGCTCTGCTAAGGGAGTAGAGGGGGCTACGCCGCGCATCCCCCGAGCACCGATCTGCCACGCGGTCGCGACCTGTCGGCGAGGCCCCCTACGAAATCCGTCTGTTGTCCGCCGCCCCGTAGTAAATCCCATTGAAGAGGAAACCGAACGTCCCGTGCGGCTGCGCCCGGAACGTAATCCGGGGGCCGAAGATGAAGAGCTTGCCCTGACCGTAGTCGGCCTCGATCGCACCGACACCGTTCTGCAGGTACCGCTCACCCCAGGCCCAACCGCTCTTGAGCGGGCTCTCGGTGTCGTACCAGCCGATGCGGCGCACACCCTGCGCCTCTGCATCAGCATCAAGCGAGAACGTCGGGCTGTGGCTGAAGAGCACGTTCACGCGCTCGCCGAAGCCGTGCGTGAGCGGGCTGCCATGCTCGATCTTCATGTCTAGGACCGAGCCGGGCGTGAAGTACTGCTCGCGCGTGAGCGGGCTACCGTTCTCCAAGAGGTGGTTGCTCACCGGTAAGCCGGCGTACTGCGCGAGGCTGGCCGAGGAGCCGATCGTGATCGCGGCGCCCCCGTTACGCACGTAGTCCAGGATTTTGGGCACTGTGCCGTCGCGTGAGACGTTGCCCATGCGAACGCGGTACTCCTCGGGAACGGTGCTCGGATCCGGCCCACGCCGTCCGCCACGACCACGGCCGTCGCCGCCGCCGTCCTCCACGCCTGGAATCGCTCCGTCCTCGAACACGAGGATGTCGTACTGGGAGAGGTCGGCATTGTCCAGGTCCGGCGGATACAACACGTCGAAGTCGAACTCAAAGTCCTCGAGTATCATGCGCGTCCATCCCGACGGCATCGAGCCGCCATAGAGATCCCAAAGTCCGATCTTCACGGGCTCGAGCTCCATCGTGTTCCCCGTAGGGCGGCTCGCCACGCCGATGAAGCTGAGTCCCTTCTCCGCCGCCAGCGTCTCGACGGTGGCGTGATCGGTCTCGAGGTAGAACGCGCCGGCGCCGAAGCTCTGCCCGCCCACATCAAGCTCGTCCGTATACCAAAACGCGCTGCCGCCCGCCGCGAGCACACGATTCACCGCGGCAAAGGCGTCGTTGATGTGGTCTACCACGTAGCCGCGAGCGTTGGAGGCCCCTGCCACAACGCCGGCCACGGGAGCCGAAATGATGTCGTCGATGAGCTCGAAGGGTCCGTCGAAGCCCTCCATGACGCGATCGAAGTCGATGCCCATCTGCCAGGCCAGCGTCCAGCCGGTGTTGTCGTACGGCGCGGTCGGCGGCGCGCCCGGGTAGGCGAAGTCGTTCGGATGCTCCTGCTTCTCGAACATGTCGAGCACGTGCGGCCGAAACGCCTGAGCGCCCTTCACCACGTAGGATCCCTGCGCGTACCGAGTGCCGGCGACGGTGAAGTCCGCGCTGGCTCGGTGCACGTCCACGCCGTTGTAGAGCAGCGTATTGACGAATTTCGTCGCGGTCAGGAAGTCACGCTGATCCGACGGAATGATGAAGCCGCGCGGATCGCGATCCGTCGGATCGCGCAGGACGCGTTGCCAGTCTTCTCGAGTACTGGGGGTACCGGGTTCCATCGCCTCGGCAGCCGCGTCGATCTCGAAGGGCATCGTGGTCCATGAGTCGGTGTTCCCCCGCGCGATCGCATTGGTGCCCATCCGCCAGATGTTGAACAGCAAGTGATCCGAGTTCCGTGACGCGAAGTCGAGAACCGCCCAGTTCGCGGTCTGCGAGTACTCGATCGACTGACGGAAATGCCATGGACCGGGCTCGACCGGAAGGGGCAGGTCCCCCCTAGGCATCTGTTGCCTGGGCAGGAACGGAATTTCTACCGGGGTCGGGTTGCCGATGGTCTCGGTGAGCAGCCCGATCATGTTCTTGAAGTAGGGCGTGGTGCGCAGACCCCCGTTCCACCATGTGGAGTACGACGAACCGGAACGCATCGTGGTACCACCCTTGCCTTCCCGTACGAAGCGCTGGTGCATCGCCGAGCCGACCTGATCGAGCCCGGTGATGATGAGTGGATCGAAGTAGTGGTTCGGAGGATCCCTGAAGGGCGGCGCGAACATCACCGTTCCTTGCGGGCCTGTCTGGTGATGGTTGTACACGATCTGAGGGTACCAGACGCGATAAATCGACGTATTGATGTTCTGCGACTCGGCAAGTGCGGCCATGTAGAAATCGCGGTTGTTGTCGTGCCCTGCGTACTTGTTGTAGAGCACCGGTACCCCGCTCGTGCTGCGTTCCGTGGGGTCGTCCTGACGCATATACCAATTGGCGACGAGCGCGTGGCCGTCGGGGTTCGCGTGCGTCGCAAGGATGATGACTTTGTCGAGGATGCGCATCGTCTCGGCATCGGTGTAGTCGTTCAGCCGATACACGAGCTCCATGAGCTGCTGCGCCCCCAGCACCTCGGTGGCATGCAGACCACCGTCGATCCAAACTGTCGCCTTTCCCTCTGCCGCCATAGCTCGCGCCTGCGCCTCGCTGACTCCTTCAGCCTTTGCCATCGAGCGCGAAATCTCACGATAGCGATCAATGCGAGCGTGGTTCTCCGGAGAGGTGATGATCGCCTGCAAATGCGGCCGACCCTCCTCGGTATAGCCGATGGTGTCCAGGATCATCCGGTCGGACTCACCAGCCAGCTTGATCCAATACGCGTGTAAGGCTTCGTAGTCGGGGAGCACGTAGTCCGCACCGATCTCATGCCCGAACTGCTCTTCCGGCGTCGTAACCCGGTGCTGGGCCCAGGCGGGCATCGCGATGAGGAGACCCGCGATCGTGAGCAGCGCAGAACGGAATAGGTGCTTCGTCATGTTAGCGTCGTGTCCCATCTCGATACCTCTCCATCTTGTTCATCGACTCCAGGGGTTTGCATTCTCTTGATGCTTCCTAGACACGTCAACAGGCCGCAAAGAATCCCATCATGAAAAAAAGACACGTTTGGTTCGTTCTGATGTTGAGCGTGGCCTCCGCATGGACGAGCCCACGCCTCGACGCGCAGGAATCTCGCGTCAGGTAGTGGACTGTACCGCATGAGGCCCACCTGCTGCTTGAGAGGAGGGCTTTACTCGCGGGAGCCGAGCCTGTAACCACCCGGCTTGTTTGGGAGCGCGACGCGACGCACGGCAGTAGAAGAATTCGTGCGACGATCAACGAGGTGGGATACCTCGAGGAACGACCCCATACGGACGGTCCTTTTACCACTGCGGTTCGGGACCGTTTTCACGGCGCTTGGTGAACCCATCGGGTGGACATCGCGGACATAAGCCTGCCACATCAGATCCCCTCCATGTTTCAGGTATGCTCGGAGGATCGCTCCAGGCCGCGGGCCGTGCCGTACACACTTCGACGTAGTGCGTACGCACTATCACGTAGAGCTGCCGGTGGGCCCACGTACGTAGAAGAGCGACAGGAGCTCCGTGGGGGCTGTCTGCACTCTAAGTGGCAGTCCGACTGAGTGTTAGGACAGTCGCTGCGTGATCCACACGATCCTGAAGATCGCTTAGTGTGCGTCCGCGGTGGTGGGGACGGCGCTCACCGCATACTCCGGCATCGCGGCGAGCGTGGGCGCACCGAGCAGGACGGGTGAGGTCCAGGATCACCGGGAGAGCTCCTTCGGCGGTCGAGTCAACAGCACCTTGATCGCCCGCGGCCACAAGAAGATGAGTGGAAGTCGTCTCTCCAGCCGGGAGAGTTCGATGCGCTCACCGCTATGCCGTTCCACTTTGCGCACGACGTAGGGGAGCCAGTTGGCGAAGGTGACCATGTGCTTGAACCACCTGGCAGTTGCTCGGACCTTCGACTTCCGAAAGTACCGACGCCACTTCCGCCGCAACGCCATGGACGCTGGCCGGGCCAACTCGTACGTAGCGAGCGCCCCGGGGGGGTCTCCCTCGGCGTTGGTGCGCTCGACGAGCACGCCCTGCTCCACGCCGCGTGCCAGCACGGTGCCGAAGTGCTCTCGAAAGTGATCGGCCTGGCCTTCGAAGATCCGGGCCGCCCGCTGTCCGGACTCGGGCCGTAGCTCGCCCCGATAGCACACTTCCAGCATGCGTCGGCCCAGTCCCTCCGCATCGAGCGGCGCGTCGAGGTACGGCTCAAGCCAACCCAGAACCCGGTCACGGGCCGAAGCCAACAGCTGCTCGACCCACTCGGCGTCGCTAGGGGTCGCGCTGTATACCGGACCGACTTTTTGAACCAGTCGGCCGAGCAGGAAGTGGTCCGGAGGATTCGGCCCCAACCCCCGCTCCAGATGAGCGCGGCTCACGATGATGCACTTGGCGATCGCGTCGCGGGCGTGCTCGGGGGCGAAGGCGATGACGTTCGGCGGCAGGAACTGGGCCATCATCGAAAGTAGCAAGGTGGGCCGGTGCAGTTCACCGGCGGCGTTGAGGACGGCATAGAACGGTCGGTATTCGTCGACGATCACCACGAAATCGAAGGCGCTGTGCCGGTCTGGATTCGCGTCCAACATGTGCGACCCATACAGCAGAATCGACCTTATGGAGCCGGCGCTAATCCCCACCAGAGCGTCGGCCAGCTCGCTGGCCACCGGAGCCGACGCGCCCCTCACGCGACCGAAGCCCCCCGCATCTCGGCGAGGTGATCGACCATCAACTGTCGGAGCTCGCCAATGAACGCCCTGGAGTCGGCCTTCGGATCCGACCAGTCGAACACGCCCAATAGGTCAATCCGCCCTTTGAGTCCGGCCATCCCGCCGAAAAAATCGAACAACCTTGGGTAACTCGAATAGCCGTCCACCACGAAAACATGAACCCGCCAGGGCCGGGACCTCAGGATCAACCGCAGACCAGTCATCTGGAACGGACCGATCTCGCCGTCCTTGGTCCGAGTCCCTTCCGGAAAGATCATCACCGGCACGTCCGACGTTCGAGCCGCCTCCCGAAGTGATCTCAACATCCGGCGGACCTCACCCGCCTTGGCGCTTGGGTCCACCAGCGGAAATTGATATAGCTTGAGCATGTTCGAGATTAGCGGAATCCAACGCGCATAGCGCTGGCGGGTGACGATGCGGGGATATCCGTTTTCGACGCACTTCACCATCAGCGGGATGTCGATGAGCGATTGGTGGTTCATCAAGATCAGAACCCCCGGCCCGGAAGGCACTTTCGCCGGCTCGGGGATCGACGCCCCACCGATCCAGGACAACGGTGCCGTTGACATCCAACTCAACCAATGGGCCCAAGCGGCCAGAAGGCGGTCGCGGCGGGAGGGAAAGAGCCAGGCCCAGGGAACGATCAAGAAACGCTGGATCGGATCGCAGAGCAGGACGCCCATGCCGACGACGGTGATTGCGAGGTAGCCGCGGAGCTTCAAGCGAGACGCCTCTGAGAGCGCAGGACGAATAACGATTCGCACGGACGTGCCGTGGACGGCGAAGGCTAACCGATCGCGCCAACCAGCATCAAGACGAGCATCCACATGAGCGACATGGGCTACACCTACTACGGCTTCCGAAACTGCGTCGGAGCCTTCTTCGAGATGCCCACAGCGGACGCCCGCAAGCTGCTGCCATCCCACCTCGAGCCGCTGGAGATGCAGCACGAACGGAGTATCCTCGCGCTCACCTGCTTCGAGTTCACGGAAAGCGAGGTAGGGCATTACTTCGAGGTCGTTCTCGCGGTGATCGTGCCGCCGATGGTGGAGTCCGGCAAGCCGCTGCCGAAGGCTGCGTTCTTCCCGTTCTGCATCGGGACCTCGTCGGAAGCATCACGCTTGCACGCGATCGAGCGCTGGCATCTGCCGCACTACATGTCGGACCTCGACATCACGATGACCGAATCCACCGATGCCATGGAGGTCACGGTCCGGGACGGAGACACCCCCGTACTCGACTTCATCGTCACCAGGCACGAGTACGCGCCGACTAAGAACCTCTACAACGCATTCACCGTGGAAGACGGCGCCGACGGGAAGTTCAAGGCGAACATCTACATGGAGGCGCCGCACTCGGAGCACGAGGAAGAGAATGGTTCGCTCACGCTCCACGAGCACCCGATGACCGAGGGGCTCACGATCGACGACGTGAACACCTACCCGTTCCGTGAGCAGTGGTATCAAGCAGGCGTGCAGACCTTCGAGCCCCTGCTCGAGCTCTGAGCGCCGTGCCGCGCCACTTCGTCATCTTCAATCCGGCGTCGGGCCGGGGGCGCGGCAGGCGGCGCATCGAAGTCTACCGGCAGTTGCTCGCCGAACAGCTCGACGATGTCACCTTCGCCGAGTCCGCAGGGCCGGGTGGAGAGGTCGCCCTTGCCGAACAGGCCACGGCAGACGGGTACGACGTCGTCGTGGCAGTCGGTGGGGACGGCACGTGGAGCAATGTGGCGAACCGGCTCCTCGCGAGCGGACGCGACAACGTCACGCTCGGGATCTTGCCGAACGGTACGGGAAACGACTTCTGCCGGAGCCTCGGCCTGATCCCGTCAGACGCGGAGGCGGCGGTCAGGATCCTCGCGGCCGGAAACACCGAGGTCGTCGACGTCGGGCGCGTCGAGACCGAGAGCACCTCGGAACACGCGCCCGAGCACTGGGAGACGCGCTACTTCTTGAACCTCATCGGATTCGGCTTCGACGTCGCGGTAATCGACGCGGCCGCCGGCGCACGATTTCTCAAGGGTGAGTTGCTCTACAAGATCACCGCACTGCAGCAACTCTTTCGCTTCCCGGGCCTCGAGCTGCGACTGAAGAGCGCGGGCGGTGAAGAGCGCGACGGGCGATACCTGATGCTCACCGTATCGAACGCGCCGTTCTTCGGAGGCGGGTTCCCCATCGCACCGGGGGCGACAGTACAAGACAAGAAGCTGCACGCGTGCCAGATCTTCGACGCATCTCCGCTCTCACGCCTCCGGCTCTTCAACCTGGCCGAGCGCGGTCGACACGTGACCTCAGATCACGTAGAGATGCTCGACGACAGCGGTTTCCGCATCGAGTTCTCCACCCCTCAGCGCTTCGAGTTAGACGGCGAAACGCGGCGATCCGCCGGGCGCACGGTTGAGGCACGCATTCTACCTGCCGCCCTGAAGGTGATCGCGCCGAAGTCGACGTGAGAATAGGTTGCCGCTTGGAAGCCAGTCCTGCTACTTTGTGATACAAAGTAAGTGTTCATGCGTGAACCGAGCCCCATGTTGTATTCATGAGCCTGCCCGCCCGAAAACTCAGCGATCCCGATCGGGAGCCCGTGGCTCTACACGATCGCGCGATGGACAATCTGCGTTTCATCCGCGAGACGATGCAGCGCTCAGCGTCCTTCACCCACGTCTCGGGGATCGGTGGCGTGCTCATGGGCCTGATCGCGATCGCCGCCGCGCTGATCGCGTCCAAGGCCGCCAGCCCGACGGCGTGGGTGGTCACGTGGCTCGTAACTGCGGTCGCTTCTCTCACGGTCGCCACGCTCTCGATAGCGCGAAAGTCCGCTGCCGCCGGGGAGGGGCTGCTTACGGGCCCAGGCCGCAAATTCGCCTGGAACGTGATCCCACCGTTGGCGGTCGGGGCGGTGCTCACCGTCGTATTCATCCGAGCCGCGTTACTCGACCAGCTACCGGGAGCCTGGCTACTGCTCTATGGCACGGGCATCGTCACCGGTGGTTCGTATTCCGTTCGACCTGTTCCGCTCATGGGTGCCGCATTCATGGGTCTGGGAACCATCGCTTTCTTCGCCCCGGCCGCGTGGGGTAACGCGTTCATGGCCGCCGGCTTCGGAGGCCTGCACATTTTGTTCGGCATCGTCATCTGGAGCAAGCATGGCGGCTAGACAGGGGGCACTGCCCCGGGACGGAACACGTGCTCGGTCTGCCTCGTTGGCGGGAGGCCGTGAACAGTACGCGCAGGTTGAAGCGTTGGCGCTCGATAGGCTAATTCACGAGCGGGTCCGGCTCGGTATCGTGAGCGCACTCGCAGTAAACGGTTCGCTCACGTTCACCGGCCTCAAGGAGTTGCTCGGAGCCACGGATGGTAACCTGAGCGCGCACGCGCGACGGCTCGAGGATGCCGGGTACGTGACGTGTGAAAAATCGTTCGAGGGCAGAATGCCGAGGACCGAGTACGCGTTGACCAAAGTGGGTCGGCGCGAGCTGCAACACTACCTCGATCACATGGAGGCCATCATCCAGGCAACGCGCGATGCCTGACGACTGCATCACGACGTCCCCCGTTTTTTTTGGGAGCAAGGCTCTATGACACAGAGTACTCTTCGTACTGCCGATCGACACGGACTGCATGTGGCGATCATCATGGATGGGAACGGGCGGTGGGCCCGAGGGCGCGGACGCCGCCGCGAGTGGGGTCACCGCGAGGGCGCGAAGGCGGTCCGCCACGTGGTGGAGGCATCACCCGACCTCGGCATCGACGTGCTGACCCTGTACGCGTTTTCATCCGACAACTGGCAGCGGCCAGAGCCGGAAGTCCGGCTGCTGATGAAGCTGTTCCGCCGGTACTTGAAGAGTGAGATCGCCGAGCTGACAGCGGAGGGCGTGCGCCTCCAGGTCATCGGTCGACGAGATCGCCTCGCGCCGGACCTCGTGCAGCTGATCGAAGAATCGGAGAACGCCACCGCCATGGGTCGCC
This sequence comes from Longimicrobiales bacterium, assembly GCA_965226625.1. Lineage (GTDB taxonomy): Bacteria > Gemmatimonadota > Gemmatimonadetes > Longimicrobiales > Gaopeijiaceae > UBA1138. Next base: position 508,693 of record CBDDDK010000002.1, on the reverse strand, counting down.
GACTTTCGTTACGACTAGCCGTGGACTACTCCAGCCGCGACCTGCTCGTGTCCGCCGTCCGTGAGGCAACAGCCGGCACAGACCTCGATCGTGCTTCGCTCTCTCTGTTGCTCGGCCAAGCGATGCACACCGAGGAGCCCGCACCGGATGTCGACCTCCTGATACGAACGGGCGGCGAGAAGCGGTTGAGCGACTTCCTCTTATGGGAGTGTGCGTACGCGGAGCTCGTATTCACTGACCGTATGTGGCCGGATTTCCAAGGCGACGCCCTTGCGCGGGCGGTATCTGAGTTCTCCAGCCGCAACCGGCGATTCGGACGGGTCGCCGAGGCTAGCTGAGAGGCTATAACCCTAAGTCCGACTGCGAGTTACGGATATCTCTAACTCGAATAGGCGCTGTTTTCGCCACAAGCCCCTGCCGTATCCCACTAGCTTGCCGTCGGCGCCGACCACCCGGTGACACGGGACGATGATCGCGAGCGCATTCAGGCCGTTCGCTCGGCCGACCGCACGCACCGCAGAGGGACGGCCGATTCCCTGGGCCAACTCCGCATAGCTGCGAGTCTCCCCGTATGGAATCTCCGCCAACGCCCCCCACACAGTTTTCTGAAAGTCGGTACCCGGGGCAGTCGTTGGGACAGAGAATGCCTCTAGCGTTCCAGAGAAATAGGACTCGACCTCGCGCGCCGTCCGGTCGACGACGGGGTTCCGGTCAGGCACGAGCACCGCACCGAGACCCGTGCGGATTCTTGCGACCTGCGCGGGCAGCTCGCGGCGGTCGACGAACTCTAGCAGGCAGAGCACATCATCCGTCGCTCCCACCATCATGGGTCCGAGTGGAGTGCTGATCCGCTGTACTCGAACGACCGTCGCGCGCGCCAGCTCGGTCGGACTCGAACCGAAGTACTGTCGAAACGCCGCCTGAAACCCCGAGAGGGAGTCGTAGCCCGCATCGAAGGCGGCGCGACTGACGAGTGAGCCGTTCTTCACATGCCCCAGGGCTGCACCAAGGCGTCTGGCGCGACTATAAGCGTGGAACGTCATACCGTGATGCCGCTTGAACCAACGTCGCACACGCGTCGGACTCACACCGGCCGCACGCACGTCCTGGTCGGTCCAGCGGCGGCCCGGGTCGGCCTCGATTCGGCCGAGCAGGGGTCGTAGCCACTCCGGAGCTGTGCCGCTCGGCTCCATGGGTCTGCACCGCATGCACGGCCGAAAACCCGAAAGCAGCGCCTCATGGGCGGTGCCGAAGAAGTCAAGATGTTCCGGGCGGGGCTTCTTGGCCGAGCACGTCGGTCGGCAGAAGATCCCGGTCGTCCGGACACCAGTGACGAAAATTCCGTCGTAGGAGGGATCACGCGCGAGGAAGGCCTCGAGCATGACCTGGTCTGTGGGTAGGTCGTGTGTAATCATGGCTGAAACATAGGGACCGACGCCCGGGCCTCTACCGTAATGTGGACACCGAATTCTGCGACGTCAGAAAGCCCACCACAGCCGGACCGTGAAGAGGTCGTCGTCAGGATCCCCTCCGACCAGCTCTTCGTTTTCATGGTGCAGGAACGTCCCGAGCAGCCCTGCGTTGCGGGCCAGGCGGTAGCCGACGCCGATTTCATAACGCGCTATATCGTGGACCCGATCCGCGCGACCGCCCCGCCGGGTCGGACCGGGCCACAGTCAAAGACGTGGGACGTGGGAAGATACACACCGAAACTGGCTGCTTCCAACGGCTGCTACATCTACGTCATGGCCGTGTTGGTGCTACGTCACCTTGCGTACGGCTCGAGGGGCTGTCGTTCCGCAGAATAGAGGTTAAAACCAGGAAACCCGGGGAGATTACCCACTGATGACCTTCCAAGTCCACCTGACGTGACCCCCTGAAACGAGACCAAAGTTGATGTTAGGATGCGGCTTTGGTCGCAGCTATCAGGGAGGAGGTCAGAATGAGTAGGAGACGACACACGCCGGAGCAGATCATCACGGCATTGAGAGAGGCGGAGGTGGGTCTGGCGAACGGCAAAACGGTGGCGATGGTGAGCCGGGAGTTGGGGATCAGCGAGCAGACGTACTACCGGTGGAGGCAGGAGTTCGGGGGGATGAAGGTGGATCAAGCTCGACGCTTCAAGGAGCTGGAGAAGGAGAACGCACGGCTAAAGCGAGCGGTGGCGAACCTGACGGTGGACAAGCTGATCCTGGAGGAAGCGACCAAGGGAAACTTCTGAGCCCCGAGCGCCGACGCAGGTGCGTGATGCATGTACGTCAGCGACTCGGGGCGAGTGAACGTCACGCGTGTCACGTACTGGGTCAGCCGCGCTCGACGCAGCGCCGGGTGAAGAAGCTACCTGGCGACGAGGAGGCGCTACGCACGGACGCTACTCGCGAACGAGTTCACCGTCCGAGAGGTGCCACCGCTCCTCGGCGAGCACTTCGGCGTCCGCTTCGTCGTGACTGACGAGCACGAGCGGGACACCGCGCTGCGCGGACCATTGGCCCACGACGCGAGCGAGCTCAGCGCGCAGAGGTCGGTCGAGAGCCGAGAAGGGCTCGTCCAACAACAAGAGCTTCGGTTCGGCGAGCAGTGCCCGTCCAAGCGCCACGCGTTGCCGCTCCCCGCCCGAGAGTCGTCGTGGTCGCCGCTCAAGCAGCCCCATGATCTGCAAGAGGTGGGCGGTATCCTCGACGGCGGCGCCGGAAGAGCGCCCGTAGCCCAGATTGTCCCGCACCGTCAGGTGAGGGAAGAGTAAGACCTCCTGGGGAACCCACCCGACTCGCCGCCGCCATGGCGGCACGAGAGTGCCGGTGTCGTCATCCTGCCATCGCTGGTCGTCGAACGTCACGACCCCGCGCGCACGTCGCTCCACGCCGGCGAGCACGCGTAAAATCGTACTTTTGCCCGCCCCGGAGGGACCCACAATAGCGATCGCGCCGCTCTCGGTGGCGAGCTTCACTCGCATCGTCTTCGACCCCAGGGGAATCTCGAAATCCAGGCCGAGCCTGTGCTGAGCCTCAGTAGCCATGTCGGTCTTCCAATCGAAGCTTCTGTCGGCGAGAGAGCGTCTCGAATCCGAGCAGAGCCAGCATGGAGATCGCGACGCTGGCGCCGACCAGCACCCAAATCGTGCTCCGGCCAGAGGGCGATTCGAGCAGTGTGTAAACCGCGAGCGCGATCGTCCTTGTGGACCCCTCCACGTTCCCGGCCAACACCACCGTTGCGCCGAACTCGCCCAAGGCGCGAGCAAACGCCAGCACGGCACCGGCCGCGATGCCCGGGAGCGCAAGCGGCAAGGAGACTCGAAAGAAGGTCCGACGTGGGGGAACGCCCAGCGTCCACGACAGCTCCTCGAACATCGGATCCACGGCCTCGAAAGCGCCGCGGATCGAAATTACGTACAGAGGCAGACCCACCACGAACGCGGCAATCGCGGCGCCCAAGATCGTGAAGGGAACCGGCAGCCCTAAGGACGCGAGCCGGCTTCCCAGGGGCGTTCCCGCGCCGAGCACACTGAGGAGGAGAAAGCCGGTTACGACCGGCGGCATGACCAACGGCGCCATGACCAGCGTCGAGAGCAGAGCCTTGCCCCGGAACTCCCGGCGGGCCAGCAACCACCCTAGGGCGACGGCTGGAACCAACCCGGCAAGCGTTGCCAGCAACGCGACCATGAGCGAGAGCCGTATCGCGGACGCTATAGCCGGCGCCTGGATCAAAACGCCGGCTGGCGTAGGCTGCGCTGCCAAAGGCCTCGCTTCTGCGAATCCCGAAGCTCCGACAATGGCTTGGCCCTCCTCGCCGACCACGAAGCGCAGGAACGAGTCCGTCGATTCCGGGGCATCCGAAGCGCTCAACCGAGCAGCCCAATACAGGACCTGTGGGTGGTTATTCGCCTCGAATGTAAACGCGACGCGAACGCCCGGCTCGGCGGCCGCGTCCGTCCGGTACACAATGCCGACGGGCACCTCCCCCCGGGCTACCCACTCCAAGGCACCGCGCACCGAGCCACCACGCACTACCCTGTCCGCCACTTCGGCCCACACACTCGTCGCTTCAAGCGCTGAGCGTGCGTAGCGGCCTGCGGGCACGTTCTCCCCCGCAAGCGCGATGTGGGGGAAGCGCGTGAGGTCAGCGGGCGCGGCGAGTGGACTCGCGTCAGCCGGTACGACCACCACGAGTTCGTTGCCCGCGATCACCATTGCCGTGCCTTCGCGCACGGTCGCGCGCTCCTCGAGCCAGTCCATCCACTCGCGGTCGGCCGCGAAGAACGCATCCGCCGAAGAGCTCTGTAACGCCTGCACCGCGAGTCGCGAGGTGGCATCGAACGAGAACCGCACTTCGACACCCCCCGTGCGCCGCCACGCGTCGGCGAGCCGGGGAAGCACGTCCGCGAGCGAAGAGGCCGCCAGAACCAACAGGGAAGAATCAGGTACAGCCCTCTCCGACCATACCGTCGGCTCGAGGGTAGCGCGCGCTGCTTGGCCAGCGACGGCCTCCGCCCGAAGGAACGGAAGGAGACATAACGCCACGACCCACCGTGTCAAACGGACGTGAGGGACATGAAGGGCACGGGCACAACAGCGCGGACGGGATACTCGGGCAACGGCAGACACGGGCCGCCCACGGTACCCAACAGCACGACATCGCGGCAAGGTCCCCACTTGCTGGGCCCTCTCCATCTCGCGTCCTTTCCGCCATGACACCGACAAGCGAGGGCGTCTCTGTCGCCGAAACCGTGATCGATGTGTGCAGCTCCGAGCTCGACTCGTTCGGGCTGTGAACCACGCGGTCTTCCTCACCTATCTGGAGCACGCGCGCTTCGAGGCAATGCGGCTGGCCGGATTCTCTTGGGTCACCCAGGAGATCGTCCGGGCGGACGACCCGGGCGTCGTGGTCCACACCTGCCGCGGACGACAAATAGCGTCGGAAACAGGACAGTAAAAGGGTGATCGTCGGAAACGACGTCGTCGACCTCACCGATCCAAGGGTGCTTGGGAAGGCATCAGACACTCGTTTCCTGGAGCGGATCTTCGCCGACGAGGAGCGCGCTGCGATCGTCAGCGCTCCTGACCCGGACCTCGAGCTGTGGCAACGGTGGGCCGCAAAGGAAACGGCGTATAAGGCGGTGTCCAAGCTGCGGGGGAGTCCCCCGCCCTTCGCACATCGGGCGTTCGTCGTGTCGTGGGCTCACCCCAGTGAGCGCGGCGCGTCGCACGGGCCTCGGTCGGGCTACGTCCACTACGAGTCGACGATCATCAACATCGAGTCGGCTTGGGACCGACAGACGGTGCATGTGGTCGGCTGGGCTGGCAATACCACGCGTTCACGGGAGGACGACCAGCTCAATAGCGGACTAGCACGACTCGATGAGGCCGGAGCGGCTTGGTCCGGTCCGCTCACGGAGTTGGTGCGCAGGCTGACGGCCCGGGAGTTGGAGGCCGTGCATTCGCAGGCTTCGGTGGCTGTCCGCATCGCCGCACGCATCGCCATCGCTGACGTGCTCGCCGTCGATGAGCAGCGGCTCGAGATCGTTTGCGCACCCGGCAAGGCCGGCCGCCGGCCACCGGCCGTATTGGTGGACGGAGAACGGGGCACGGTCGATGTCTCCCTCTCGCACGATGGAGACTGGATCGCCTGGGCGTTCTCGGTGCAACCGGGACGCAGCGCGGCTGCGGCTCGCTAGCGGTGGTTAGACCCCGTTAGCGGTCGTTCGGCCGGTAATTGAGTAGGAAGGAGAGCCCGAAGCGCTGGGAGTAGGCGTTTCCGATGTCGGTCTCAGCGCGGGTCCACCCCAGTCGGACACCGCCATCCAGATTGCTTCTGATCGAGCGCACCAGCTCGGCGTACACGATCGACGCATTGTCGGCCTCCTCGCCGGGGACCAAGCGCGCGAAGTCGGTATCGTTCACGTAACTCTTAGTCGTGAGCAGAGCCAACACGCTGAGCGTCAGCTGCGCGGGAAGGGGAGCGGTCAGCGCAGCAGACACGCTGAGCGCATCGTACTCCGGCCGGTTCGAGTTCGAGCGGTTCAGCGTTCCTTCGAGCCCCACCTGTACGAACAGCTCGCCAACATGAGTCCAGCCGAGTCCCGCTCGCACCGTGCGATCACGCCGGAACGGATCGTTCGGGTCGAAGCTCCCCTGGTGCTCGTACTCGCTCCAGCGGACACCGCCGAAGAAGCGAATCATCGAGGGTTCACGTCCCCAACGCGCTCCCAGCTCCAAACCGGACGCGCGGCGATCGAGCAGGTCGAGTTGGGGCACGAACTGCAACGCCCGGTAGTCGGCAGACTCGATGTCTGCGATCAGGTCGAAGGCCACGCCCTGGAACGATCGGGTCACGAGCCCCATCGCTCCGTTCACGGTGGCATGCCCAGGCTGCATGAAGAGCGGCATGGGAGGACGATCCCGGACGGAACGGGTGTCAATGCCGCCGCGAAGGGATCCGGTCGCCCAGGAGCCCAGGGTCTGCTGGAACTCCAGGGAGCTACTCCCAACCCACTCACGAGGCGCGTAGTCTCGGAGTCTGAAGCCCAGCGCGGCAGCCTGCCGCACGCCTCCGTCCAGGTCGAGCGTAAGCCGCTGACGTTCCCGCTCGAGCAAGATCAGCCTACCCCTAACGCCGACCTCGCCCCCTGCGGCGGTCGCTTGATCGGTGCTGTCGACGACGGCGACTGTGACCGCCGAAAAGTTTCCAGTGTAGCGCTCGGCGGAACCGCCCATTGTGAAGACGAGGTCGGACCAACGCACCTGCCCAGCCGCCTGGTGGGGCAAGAGCACAGCGGCGAGCATAGCCGTCCACCGGGCGTAGGAGGCCGGTGCGCGTAACGAGGTCCGGAACGCTCCACCGCGCCTCATGATCGCCTCCTAACCAGGGCGCGGAAGTCCCTCGCCCTGAAGAGGAGAAGATTACGTTGGTCGAGAAGTATCCGCCGGTAAACCCGTTGCGCCTCGATGCGCTCGTCCAGCGTCACCGGTCGCCCACCGACAGTGGTGCTGTCCGCGGCCTGTACCGCCGGATCGGTCCCGGCTGTGGTGCCGGTCGGCGGCCGGAGGTCACCAAAGCGCCCTGTCCCAGCGATGAAGTCGCGATGGCGCCGCTGCATTTCCCGCCGGCTTTCGAGTTGGCTGATGTCGTTGTCGATGCTCAGGATTAGGGTATCTACTCGCGCGGCGGTGCGTTCGAGGATCTGCGCCTTGCCGAGCATCTCGGCCGGTCCATCCCGCGGATCGACGGAGATGTCGGGCATCGCCACCGGATCGAGAGCGTCGTCTTCGACGTCGCCCTCGAAGGCGGCCAGCTCGTTCGACACCACCCGCAGCAGGTTGTCGAAGCCGCGCCTCTGTTGGGCGCTCGGTGCGGCGGCGGCCAATTCGATGAGTTCGACTTGCCGCACTATGAGCACATCGATCAAGGCCTGCCGCACAGACCTCAAACTGTCTGCGGCATCGGCGACTCGGTTCCTGGCGTCCGCTAGGGGAGCCGTGCGTGCCTGGGCGTCGGACAGCGCGCGACTCCTTCCCGCGTCGTCGCGAGCGCGCCTTGCACGATCGATTTCGATCAACGCGGCGTTGAATTGACGATCGATAAGCGTCAGAGCGGTTTGTGCTGCACCGTGCATCGACAAAGCACCCTGGTACTCGAGCCTGAGTTCGCCGAGCAGCGCATCGGTCGACTGTGCGGCCCCTGGCTCGGCGATCACTAGCCCGGCCGCCACTGCGAGCAGCACGCCAAGGTCTTGGCGCCCGGACTTCACGCTTCGATCCCGTACTTCTCGAGCTTGTAATAGAGAGCGCTCGCCTTGAGTCTCAGAAGTCGCGCGGCTTCCGCTTTCACTCCGTCTGCCTGCTCGAGCGCCTGGCGAAGGAGCCGTTCTTCGATCACCTCCACGGCCTGCGTCAAATCCAAACCTCCCATGGGCAACTCGGTCTCTGCGCCGGTGTCGAAACCGGTGAGGCCTCTCGCGGCGCCGTTGCCTCCAAGAGGCGGAAGCTCGTGCACGTCCAACTCAGTCGAATCGGCGAGCACGAGCGACCGCTCGATCACGTTCTCGAGCTCACGCACATTTCCGGGCCACGTGTACGCCGCAAGTCGCTGCAAGGCGTCCGCGCTAGCCGCGCGAACCGGAGAAGCGGTACGGTCCCGCAACTTGTCGATGAAGTGGTTCACCAATAGTGGGATGTCCTCACTTCGCTCACGCAGCGGTGGCAGAACCATCGGAACCACATGTAGCCGATAGAAGAGGTCCTCACGAAAGGCGCTATCGGACAGCAGCGCCGCGGGTGACGTGTTCGTGGCGGTGATGATGCGTACATCTACCGGGATCGTCTCTTCGCCCCCGACGCGCTCGAGTTCCCGCTCCTGCAGAACACGCAGCAACCGTACCTGAGTCGCCCGCGGGACGGTCGCGATCTCGTCGAGGAAGAGCGTGCCTCCATCTGCGAGCTCGAAGCGTCCCCGGCGCCGCTGCTCAGCCCCGGTAAAAGCGCCCTTCTCGTGACCGAAGAGCTCGGAGTCGAGCAGACCTTCGGAAAGCGCGCCGCAGTTGACCCGAATGAAGGGTCTGTCCTTGCGCTTGGAGCCGGCGTGAACGGCGCGCGCGACCAACTCCTTCCCCGTGCCCGATTCGCCGTAGATCATCACGCTGGACTCGCTGGGGGCGACCCTGCTGATCCACCGGAAGACCTCCTGCATGGGCTGCGATTCTCCCACCATCTCACCGTATCGGGCGACCGTCTCATCCCGCAGGTAGGTGTTCTCGACACGGAGCGCGACACACGGAGCGCGACGTTTTCGCGACGAAGGCGCTGTCGCTCGGCGCGATCCGCGACAAGCCGGTCCACCTTGACGCCGAACTCCTCCGACGAGAACGGCTTGGTAATGAAGTCGGCGGCGCCGAGCTTCATCGCCTCGACGACCCTCTCGATGGAGCCGTGCGCCGTGATGACCATGACCTCGGTCTCAGGCGTCCAAGTCTTGACTCGCTCGAGCACCTCCATGCCGTCCATATGGGACATCTTGAGGTCCGTGATGACCAGGTCGGCTTCCTCTTCCTCGAGAAGCTCGAGTCCGATTTGTCCACTCTCGGCGGATCTCGTACGGTGACCGCGGCGCCGAAGGAGGAGCTCGAGCCCCTACCGTACGGAGTCGTGGTCGTCGATGATGAGGATCTCAGCCATAAGTACAGCTCTATTCCGGGCGCGCGATCTCACGGGGAGGATCTTCCAAGCTGTCAAAATATAGGCGGAACTCGGCACCCCTCCCACCATTTGTTTCTGAGCTGTCGGCCAGCTCCACCCTCCCGCCGTTCGCCTCGGCGACCTTCTTCACGATGGCGAGACCGAGGCCGGCACCTTGCTCCTTGTCCGTCACGAACGGTTCGAAAACGCTGTTCCGAAGGTCCTGCGGCACGCCGGGGCCGTCGTCGGAGACGGCGATGACTACCTCCGCGTTCTCGATGCGCGCATCGAGTCGCACGTGCTGCGAAGCCTGTGCAGCGTTGCGCAGCAGGTTCAGCGTCGCGCGCTTCACGTGCTCATCTCTCACGAGAGCCATCAGCGGCGTTTCCGGCAGAATCAAGTCAAGCGTCCCGCCGCGGTCGTCCATTTCAGCCCCGACCAACTCCACGGCCTCACGGATCGGAGCGCGTAGGTCGCTTGCGTGCTCGGCCTTGCTCATGGGCCGCGCGAAATTCAGGAACTCGCTGATGATAACGTTGAGCGCCGCGACTTCGGTGCGCACACGCGATATGAGTTGCGCCCTCTCCTCGGGATCCTCCGTCTCAGCCGCCGCAGCCGCAAAGAGCTCGAGACCCTCGAGTGGATTGCGAATCTCATGTGCGACCTGCGCAAGCATCAGCCGCAATTGCTCGTCCCGCGCCAGGATGCCCAGTCGCATGCGCTCCATCGCGTGCGCGAGGCGTCCCACCTCGTGGCCGGCCTCTCCGGCCACCGGCTCGTCCATGTGTCCGCCTTGGATCCGGATCGCGACGTTGTGACAGGCGCTCCATCGGCCGCACCACGCTCGCGGCGAGCCCCGTCGCGAGAAGCGCCGCGAGCGCGGCGGCCGCGGCTGATCCGAGGAACAGGTTGCGCCGCAGTTGCAGGAGCGGCACCAGGTGGTCCGCAGGCATGAGCACTGCGAAGACCATTCTCTGGTCGTCGAGGCCGCGCGAAGCCCCACTGCACGAGCCGGCCGTCGTCTGGGTGAGAAAACGGGAACGACGAGGCATCTCCCAAGGCGCGCGCTTCTTCCAACGCTGGCTGGTGAAGATCGAACTGTGGCAGCGGAGCGCCAATTGGGATCGAGTCGGCCGGAAAGCTCGTTACCAAGGCCGTGTTGTCCTCGCCGAGTATGTACGACTCGGGTACGATGGATCGCAGCTGCCTGAGCCTCTGATTCATCGACGTCCATACCAACAGATCCTCGAACCCCGGTTGCAGAAGGTTGAGGCTGGAAGCCGTCAGCCCGATATCGGCAGCCGCTCGAGCAACCCATCGCACGCGCGTATCGAGCTCTGCCTTCAGCGCCCTCTCCGCCTGCCACCAAGCCATGTACCCGCCGATGGCACCCAGGACCATCGCGAAGGCGACCATCACGAGAACGAAGCGTCTACGGAGCGACACTCAGTGCATCATCCGCCGCAGGAAACGAACTCGAGGGCGATGTCGGCGAAACGGATCGGGGGCGGTGTCACCGGCGATACCACGATGTGGAACGGATAATGCGCGCGCGCCACCGGTGAGCAGAAATCACCGGGCACGCGCTCGAAGAGGTGCGTCAACGTGCCGTTGTCAACCTGGAGGATCTGACGGACCTCGATGCTGTCGCCCGCTTCTTCGCGTTGACCCACGGCAGCGACGATGACCATCTCGCTGTCGAAGTCCACATCGGGAGGCTCCGCACTGCCGGCATGTTCGAGCCAGAAGGCGCTCCACGCCGCGTCATCCAGGACCACGAACGAGGCGGCCGGAGTGGCCATCGTCTGCTCGCCTCGAGCGAGCGTCCCGAACGGAACGCTGCCGTGGTACGCCGACAGGCGCGCGGGTCCCCAGGTCGCGTCGCGCGCCGCCAACGTCGCCGCGACCAGTCGCGCCGCCGCGGGCTCCGGGCCGGCGTTCAGGGTGCGCAGTTCGGATAAGGAACCATCCCCACACTGCGTCCATGTCGCGATGGAGTCCCTGGGTAGATCGATGATCGAAAACGTGATGCGGGTCCGGGTCGGCCCACAATCCGCCGTAATCCCGATGGGGAGCTCGGGAATGAAGAGCTCCAGACCCGCGACGCTGCTTACCGTCGTGATGAACTGCACGTACGCCCCGACGGACGCGAAGGGTTCCCCCGAGCTTCGTGTCAGCGTCTCGTCACCAACGAGGCCCCGGTAGGACATCCGCTCCTGCACGCTCCACGCCCCGGAGGACTGCCACTCGAGCCGCTGGAAGAGTGTCCCGACCCCGAAGCGCAGCGGCGTTTCCAGCTGGATCGTGACACCCCCCGAGAGGCCGAACCTCAGCGTCTCGGGTCCGGTCCCATCGTCGTCTCCACACGCGGCCCCGAAGACTGCTATCATGAGTGCGCAGGCGTGGCCGACCCCGAATCGCAGTACACGATTCGGTTTGCTTAGGACCCCGAGCAGAGCTGGAGCAGAGTGGCGCCGATGAATCATCGTGATCGCTTGAAGCAGCTTCTGGTAGAACGGTCCGTGAGACTCGGGGATTTTACCCTCGCTAGCGGGGCACGTTCGAACTACTACATCGATGCACGTCTCACGACGATGAGTGCCGAAGGTCAGGTTCTCGTCGGTCACGTGGCCCTCGAGTTAGTTCTGAACAGCGGCCTGGAGCCGACGCACGTCGGGGGACTCACCATGGGCGCTGATCCCATAGCCTACGCGATCGCCCACCGAAGCGCCCTCGACGGCCGTCGGATCGACGGCTTTTCCGTCCGAAAGAAAGCGAAGGAGCACGGGACAGGCCAGCGCATAGAGGGCGGATTGCACGCCGCTTCGCGCTGTCTGATGGTCGAAGACTCAATGACGACAGGAAGAAGTACGCTTCAGGCGGTGCGAGCGGTCCAGGAGCACGGCGCCACGGTCGTCGGGGTCATGACGCTGGTGGATCGCTCTGAGGATGCGACTAGCCTGTTCGCCGCAGAGGGTCTTCCCCTGCTGTCGGTCTTCTCAGGCGGAGAAATTCTGGCGGCAGCGCGAACGCTCCAATGAGTCGACGCGTGTAAAGCGCTCCGCTCAGTCCAGTAAACGCAGCGGCATCACCAAACAGAGGTAGTCGATGTCCTCGTTACCGGCCGGCACGATCGTCGCTGCCCGTTCGGGCGCCTTGAACGCGACATCGACCTCGTCTGTCGGCATATAGCGGAGAACCTCCAGTAGGTAATTCGCGTTGAAGCCGATCTCCAACTCCTCGCCTTCATAGCCGATCTCCAGTTCATCGTGCCCCTCACCGAGGTCGGGCGTGAGCACATTCAGGTGCACACGACCAGGCTCAAACTTCAGCCGGATCCGGTGTGTCTGGTCAGACGCAACCACCGCCATACGGCGGACCGCGGACTCCAACGCCTTCTTGTCGATGGTCGCGACCTTGTCGTTGTCTCGCGGGATCACTTGATCGTAGTTCGGATACGTACCTTCGATGAGGCGCGTATATACTTCGGTGGAGTCGGCTCGGAAGCCGATATGATTCCCGCTACGCGCAACCTCGAGGGTATCGTCATCCTTGAAGAGTCGTTGCACCTGTTGAAGTGCATTCGGCGGCACGATGAAGTCCGCCGACGGGGCACCGCTCGACTCTGCTGGCACGCTCATCCGAGCGAGACGATGCCCGTTGGTTGCTACCATACGCATCGATCCGTCTCGTAGCTCCCACAGCACACCGTTCAGGATCGGACGGCTCTCTTCCGTGGACACCGCGAACGCGGTGTGGTGGATGAGTCCAGTTACATCCTTCCCCGTCACCCTCCACCCTTCGCTGAAGTCTACCTCCGCAAGGCTTGGAAACTCGTCGGCTGGTAAGCCATTCAATTTGAAGTGGCTCCTTCCACACTTCAGCTCGATCTGCTCACCGCGGGTCGCGACCTCAACCGGCTGTTCGGGAAGATCGCGCGTGATCTCCTGCAGTTTCTTCCCAGGCGCAGTCAGGCGACCCGGTTCTTTGACGTCGGCCGGCACCTTCACGCGCACGGCAACGTCCAAGTCGGTCCCGCTCATCCAGACACCATCTTCTTTAGCTTCGAAAAGGATGTTGGAGAGAACCGGAAGCGTCGTTTTGGATGGGATGCTTGCCGAAACGGCGGCGAGACCGTTGTGAAGATTTTGCCTGGTGATCGTGAAGTTCATCGAGCTGTAGCTCCTCGTATGCCCAGGATCATGCCGTTTTCAACGGAGCTAGATACTATCTCTCTTCTCATTAGAAAAACATAGTAGTAGTAGTACCTGTGGATGTGTGAATTGGGACTGTGCGCACGTCACGGTCGTCCTTCGGCTGCAACGACTTCAAGCCCGTTGGGGTAGGGTTGAATCTCTGTCGACATCTTCAGTGTTTGCCACGAGCCGGGACCTGGCTCAGGGAGTGATGTGGGAAATAACCAGGCTTTCCCTCGTCGTATCCACACAACCCGCGCGAGGGCGGATTGTACTCTTGGCTCGGACTTTATTCCGTGCTTTTGCACTCCGCCCGCGCAGCATCGACCTGCTCCCGAAATAGGGGATCGCGCTCCATCTGGTCTTTGACCTTCCGGATCGAGTGAATAACGGTCGAGTGATCCCGACCTCCGAAAAGCTCCCCGATCCGCACGAGCGATGTGTCGAGAGTCTCCTTGATGAGATACATCGCGACCTGGCGCGGTACTGTCAGATCCTTGGTACGGCGCTTCGAGGCAAGCGCCTCCGCGCGGACCCGCCAGCGTCGTGCCACAGTCTCGCGAATGCGCTCGGGAGATAGGACCGGCCCCTCCTCACGGTGGCGACCCAGCACACCGTGAAGTGCTGTGCGCGCCAACTGCGGCGTGATCTCTCGATGAGTGAGTGAGGAGAACGCAAGCAGTTTGATCACTGCGCCTTCGAGCTCACGGACCGAGGAGGTGCAGGAGTGCGCGATCATGTCAATGACCTCATCGTCGAGGGACAAGCCGTCGTCGGCTGCTTTCTTGCGGAGAATGGCCATCCGTGTTTCGTAGTCGGGCGGCTTCACATCGACCACGAGGCCCCACTCGAAGCGGGACACCAGACGATTCTCAAGACCGGGAAGGTCTTTCGGGGGTCGGTCACTAGTCACAATGATCTGTCGCTGCGCGTCGTAGAGCGCGTTGAACGTGTGAAAGAACTCCTCCTGGGTTCGCTCTTTTCCCGCCAGGAACTGCACGTCGTCGACCAGGAGCAGATCCATCTCCCGGTACCGTCTACGAAAGGCAGCCATCGCCCCTTGCTGGATCGACATGACCAGCTCGTTGGTGAACCGCTCGGACGAGAGGTAGCAGATCCTGCGTGTGGGATCGCTTGCCAAGACTTGGTGCCCGATGGCGTGCATCAGGTGTGTCTTGCCAAGGCCGACCCCGCCGTAGAGAAAGAGCGGGTTATACATCTTGGCGGGCTTGTCGGCGACCGCCCGCGACGCTGCTGCGGCGAGTTGGTTATCGACACCCACGACGAAGCGCTCGAAGGTGTAGCGCTCGTTCAACACCGGCCGGGGCGCGCGCGGGGCGCTGGAAGCACCGGGAGTGGTCCCCTCAGCGGCGGGCGAAGGCGTGGTCAGCTCGACGGACGGCATAGGAATCGGGGACGGCTCGGCGCTACACGAGGCCGTGATCTTCACCGGACGTCCAAGAATGCGCTCCGCGGCCCCGGCGAGCACCGAGCCGAACTTGTCCTCGAGCCACTCGACGTGAAAGCGTGAGGGCACCTCGACCTGGAGTTCGTCGGACGTCAGTGCGACGGCCTCGGCGGTTGCGACCCAGGTGAGATAGGCGTGCTCTGGAATGTAAGCGCGGGCGCTCTGTCGGACCCGGGCCCAAAGCTCGGCCGCGGTCAGCTCCATTCCACCTCTCGTGTACTGTGCCTCTCTTCGGTCGGGGCGGCCGAATGTATTGAGGGGCGAGCGGCAGCTACGGGCATGTGTGGAGCTTGCGGATGCCAAAAACGTGATGCTTGCGAGTGTCTTCCCCGGGGCAGGGGCGCCGAAGCTACCAAGCGTGTGTGGGAAAGTCAAACCGGCAGTCAGGACGGGCGTTTTGAACGGTTTCGCTCCCTACGGTGGGGAGGTCGTTGACGCGTTCTGACACCCTCGGCTATCTTTCCAGGCTTCTTTCTGACCGTACCAAACCGATGGGCTGGATTACTCACCATGATGCCGACTTACAGACCCCGGAACCGCAAGCGCGTGAACAAGCACGGGTTCCGGGAGCGCATGAGCACGAAGAGTGGTCGCAGGGTATTGAATCGTCGTCGGAGGCGAGGTCGGACCCGTCTGGTGGTCACGATCGGTCGGAAGTAGCCGCGGTTTCGCAGGAGCGGGGAGAGCGCCTGCCGCGGAGCGCGCGCATCCGGCACAGCACAGACATCCGCGCGCTATTGGAGCGGGGGAAGCGCAAGAGGACGACGAGCGTGGACGTCTTCTTCGCGCCTTCCCCCGCTTCGCGTTCGCGCCTCGGGCTCATTGTGCCGAAACAGGGGCGGGAGATCGTGGAGCGAAACAGATTGAAGAGAAGGCTGTGTGAAATTGCTAGAAGGGAAGTCCTCCCCGAATTGGACGCGGGTGGAAGAGGAGGGGACCTGTTGATCCGAGCGCGCAAGGCAGCGTACGACGCGGCGTTCGGGCAACTGCGGTTGGATGTGCATGAGGCGGTGGAGGCGCTGTGCTCAGACGAATCCTAATAGGTGTGATCCACGTCTATCAAAAGGGGGTCTCACCGTGGACGCCGGCTACGTGCCGCTTCACGCCGACGTGCTCCGCGTACGCGATCGAGGCCATCGGTACGCACGGTGTGGCCCGTGGAGGCTGGCTGACCGTGAAGCGGGTGGGTCGCTGTCATCCGTGGGGTGGCCTCGGATTGGATCCGGTACCGCCTCGAATGAATAGACAATCCAGATGAAGACCGAAGTCCGCTTTTTGCTGGCCATATTGTTGATGCTGGGTGTGCTGGTCGGCACTAACCTTCTGTTCCCCCCGGTGGTCCCGGAAGGGGCGCTGTTGCCTGACAGTCTCGGGGGCACGCCTTCGGCCGGTGCGGTGGGAGGAGCGGCATCGGCTGCGGATCCCTCAGCCACTACGGATGGCACCGCGGCAGCCGGGGTGCCCGAGATCCCGACTGCTGGCGTCCCGGAAATTCCCAGTGAGGGCGACGCCGTGACCGTGGAGCGCACGGCCGATCCGACCGCCGTGTCCGAGCGCAGGATCGCGGTCGAGGGGCCGCTCTACCGTTACGAGTTTTCGAACTATGGCGCGCGCGTGATGTCTGCTCAGATTTTGGAGTTCGAAGCGCTCAACAGAGAGGGGATCGTCGATCTCGTGAAGGACGGGTCGGGCGGGTATATGGGCCAGAAGCTCCTCGTTGGCTCGGATACTGTGGACCTCACGCGCGTGCCGTTCACGGCGGAACCGGCGGACGGTCTGACGATGGATGCCGGCTCTGGCGCGCGTACGCTGCGGTTCGTCTACGAGCATCCGACGAGTCCCTTCGCTTTCATCCTCGAGTACGAATTCAACCCGGACGACTACGCGGTTGGGGTGAGAGGGAGCGTGGAGGGAGACCTCGGGCGGCCGCTGCTGCTGACCGACCTGGGTGAGGGGCTTGCATACTCCGAGGCCGACTCCGTGGGCGAGTCCCGTACGATGGCGTTCGTGACCAACCACCTGCAGGAGGGCATCGAATCGACGCTCCTGGGCAAAGCCGAGCCGACCATCGTGGAGGGTCCGCTGCTGTGGGCAGCGTTCAAAAACAAGTTCTTCGTCATGGCGTTGCTTGCGGGTGAGAGCGACGGAGCCGCGAGCGACTCGCGCTACCTCGGCGGGTTGATCGTGCAACCGACCGCGGTTGCCGAAGTCGTCCGTGTCGCCTCAGCCCAACCGCTGACGAACGACGGGAGCTTCGCCTATCGGCTCTTCTTGGGTCCGCAGGAGTACGCACTGCTGAGTTCTCTCGGGCAGAGCATGGAGGAGGTGAACCCCTACGGGTGGAAGTTCTTCCAGCCGATCGTGCGACCGATCGTGTCCGTGATCATGACCATCTTCGTATACCTGCACACGAAGCTATCCGTCGGTTACGGCTGGGTGCTGGTCATCTTTGGTGTCATGATGCGGGTCGTGCTCTTTCCGCTGAACCACAAGGCGATGACGGCGCAGCTCCGCAACATGGCTGTGCAGCCGTTGCTCCAGGAGATCCAGAAGAAGTACAAGGACCAACCGGAGAAGCTGCAGAAGGAAATGATGCGGCTCTACAAGGAGCACGGCTTCAACCCGTTGGCCGGCTGCTTGCCGATGCTGCTTCCCTGGCCCGTGCTCATCGCGCTCTTCTTCGTCTTCCAGAACACGATCGAACTGCGGGGCGAGGTGTTCCTCTGGCTCCCCGACCTGTCCGCCCCGGATCCGCTCTACCTGCTGCCGGTGTTCATGGGGCTGTCGATGTTCCTCATGCAGTATGTGAGCTACAAGTCGCTCGACACGCCGAACCCACAGATGAAGATGATGATGTACCTCATGCCGATCATGATGGTGTTCATCTTCTTCAGGCTCGCGAGCGGCCTCAACCTCTACTACGCAACCGCGAACATCGCGACCATCCCCCAGCAGATGTGGATCGCGCGCGAGCGGCTAAAGATGAAAGGGAAGCCTCCTCTGAAGATGAAGGGCGACTAGGCTGAGCAGCGCTCGCTGCGCTCTCCTCCGGCCCCGAATCGAATGACCTTGGACGTCGACACAATCGCTGCCGTGTCGACCGCACCTGGCCTCGGTGCGATCGCCGTGGTTCGAGTGTCGGGACCGGAGGCTTCCTCAGTGGCCTTGCGACTCCTCCCTGGGCTCGAAGTGATGCCGGATCCACGGTACGCGACGCTCGCGGAGATTCGGGACCCGGACGATGAGTCGGTGATCGACCGGGCGGTCGTCACTTACTTCGCCGCTCCTGAGAGCTACACCGGCGAGGACGTTGTGGAGTTCTCGTGCCACGGCGGGTGGCTGATTCCGGGATTGGCGTTGGATGCATGTCTGCGCGCTGGCGCGCGCGCGGCTGAGCGCGGTGAGTTCACGAGACGTGCGTATCTCAGAGGGAAGCTGGACCTCGTGCAAGCCGAGGCGGTCTCGGATCTGATCGAGACACGCAGTCGCGCGCTCCACCTCGCTGCGCTCGGGCAGTTGGAGCGGGGGCTGTCGGGGCGAATTTCGGAGTTGCGGGAGCGGATTGTTCGCCTCGAAGCGCTTCTGGCGCACCACATCGACTTTCCGGAGGAAGACGACGCACCGGTACCCGTGCACGAGATCGTTGCGGAAGCCGCCGCCGTCGCTCAACGGATCGAGCGGCTACTAGCGACGGCGCCGGAAGGGGAACTGCTCCGCGAAGGTGCATTGACCGTGCTCGCCGGCCGGCCAAATGCCGGCAAGTCGTCCCTCTACAATGCGCTGCTTGGACAGGAGCGGGCGATTGTGACCGAGGAGCCTGGCACGACCCGGGATGCGTTGGAGGCGATGGTGCAAATCGGAGGGTTTCCGTTCCGCGTGGTCGACACCGCCGGCTTGCGGGAGACCGACCGCCGCGTCGAGCAACTCGGGATCGATGTAGCCAAGCGGTACCTGAAGGACGCCGATGTCGTGTTGCTGTGCGTGCCTGTCCACGAGGAGATTTCTGGACGTGACCGAGCCTTCCTCGAAGAGATCGAGGCGCCGGTGCTGGTGCTGCGGACCAAGTCGGACCTTCGGGAGGGCTCCCCTGAGGGAGAGCTGCCCGCACACGCGGTCGGCGTAATCGATGTCTCCGTGCAGTCGGGCGAGGGCCTCGACCAACTGCGCAGTGCTCTTCCCGAACTCACGTACTCGGCGTTGCTCCGAGTGGGTGCTGAGGCTCCTGTGATCACGAGGCGGCGACACGCGCTCGCGCTCGAGACCGCGCGCGGCGAGGTCGACCTTTTCCGTGAGGCGCTCGAGGAGGGGCTCCCCCCGGAGGTCGCGTCGACCCATCTTCGTCCTGCGGAGACCGCGCTCGAAGAAGTACTTGGTGTGATCTCCGTGGAGGATGTGCTCGACGTGGTTTTCCGCGAGTTCTGCGTAGGGAAATGAGAGAGGTACCAAGTGGCGATCCGCTGCTGCGCGGATACCGGGTCCACGGGCGCGTGCAGGGCGTGGGTTTCCGGTGGTGGACGCGGTCGATGGCGGATCGGCTCGGTGTTGGCGGTCACGTTCGTAATCTGTCGAGTGGCTCCGTCGAGGTTCACGCTGCGGGTCGTCCCGACGTGCTAGCGAAGTTCGAGCGACTGATCGCCGAGGGCCCCCCGTTCTCACAGGTGACTTCAGTCGAGTACATAGAACCAGACCGGGATATGTCACGCGTGAGTTTCGATATCGTACTACGATGACAGACGCTGCGGATAACATGCGTGAGAGAATGCATACGTCGTACGACGTAATCGTCGTGGGCGGGGGACATGCCGGCACCGAAGCGGCGGCCGCCGCCGCGCGAGCTGGCGTGAGCACGTTGCTGTTGACTCCGGATCTGGCGCGCATCGGGCAAATGAGCTGTAATCCTGCCATCGGTGGTGTGGCGAAGGGGGTCGTGGCGATCGAGGTCGACGCGCTGGGGGGCGTGATGGGCCGGGCGACGGACGCATCTCGGATCCAGTTTCGTATGCTGAACCGCTCCAAGGGGAGAGCGGTGTGGGGTCCGAGGGCACAGTGCGACCGGGCGCTTTATCCGATCAGCGTACGTCGAGTGCTCGACGGGTTCCGGCACTTGGACCTTTACCAGGATCTGGTGAGCGGTCTCCTGATGGAGGGTCGTGAGGTCCGCGGAGTGCGCACGCGCGGAGGCATCACCTTCGAGGCGCCGTGCGTGGTAGTGACGGCCGGCACGTTCCTGCGCGGGATGATCCACGTGGGCGGTGAGGCCGGTGTGGGTGCGGGGCGTGCGGGTGAGGCGCCGTCGATTGCGTTGGCCGAGGGGCTCGAAGCCCTGGGGCTGGAGGTCGCGCGCTTCAAGACGGGAACTCCGCCGCGAATCGATGGACGCACGATCGACTTCGAGCGCACGGAAAGGCAAGACGGGGATCCTGAGTCGTATCGGTTCTCAGCGTACACTCGGGAGGAGATCCCCGAGCAACGACCGTGTTGGGTCACATGGGCGGCGGAGGGCCTCAAGAAGGTTGTGGCTGATAATCTGCACAAGAGTGCGCTCTATGGAGGGGAGATCGCCGGGCGTGGGCCTCGTTACTGTCCGTCAATCGAAGACAAGATCGTCCGTTTCCCCGACGCCCCACGGCACCAGGTCTTTCTGGAACCTGAGGGACTGCATACGACGGAGTTCTACGTGAACGGCTTGTCGACTTCCTTGCCGGCGGAGGTACAGCTCGAGTTCCTGCGCACGATTCCAGGGCTGGAAGATGTGGTCATGACAAAGGCGGGCTACGCGATCGAGTATGACTACTTTCCCCCGCACCAACTGCGGCACACGCTCGCGCTTAAGGCGGTTCCGGGTCTGTACTTCGCTGGCCAGATCAATGGCACGACCGGGTACGAGGAGGCCGCGGGGCAGGGAATCGTCGCCGGCATCAACGCGGCGCTCCGAGTGAAGGGGGATGAGCCGTTCGTTTTGGAGCGAGATCAGGCATACATCGGAGTGTTGATCGACGACTTGGTGACGCGCGGTGTGGACGAACCCTATCGGCTCTTCACCTCGCGAGCTGAGTTTCGGCTCCTGCTCCGGCAGGACAACGCACCGCGCCGACTCGGTCCGGTTGCGCGTGAGCGCGGGCTATTGAGCACGGCTCAGGTGGCGTCGCTCGCGCACCGCCTACGGGAGGAGGAGCGAGTGCTGAACTGGTTCCGGAGGACGATGATCCCACCCGAGGTCGCAGGCCCGATTCTGAAGTCGGCCGAGTCCACTCCGGTCTTGGAACCGACGCGGGCGGTTGAGCTGCTGAAGCGACCACGCGTGTCCGCTGCCTGCCTGCTCGAGGGTGCTGGGGAATCACTCGATCGGCTGCCTAACTCGGTGCTCAGTGCGGTCGAAGTCGAGCTCAAATACGAGGGATACGTCGCGAGAGAGCGGGAGCGGGCCAACAAGCTGAGGAAACAAGCCGGTTTCCGGTTGCGCGACGACCTCCCGTATATGGACTTCGGAACCCTTTCCTACGAGTCAAGGGAGAAGCTCGAAAGGATTCGGCCGGAAACGCTCGCACAGGCGGGTAGGATTCCAGGTGTATCACCGGCGGATCTGCAGAATCTGCTGCTCGAGGTTCGAAGGGTTGGTGCCGGCCCGTCTGAGACCCGTCGTGACTCGAGCAAGCGCCCTAACACGATAGGTCGTACTACGTGCTGACGTGAACACGGTATATGGGGGCTGACGGCACTCGATTCTCAGTCATTCTCGAGGCCTGTTCCACGTGAAACAGATGCCACCTGATCAATGTCGAGCACGGGTTGTTCCACGTGGAACAGCCGAAAGGTCACCTATCGCCGCTGCAAAACGAAGCGCGAAAGCGCCGGTTCTGGCGTGCCGTCTAGATTGAAGTCGAACTCCGTGTCACCCTCCAGAATGAGGCGATCGGGACCTTCGAACATGAAGGTCGAGATGTCCCGCGAGGGAGTCGGGAACTCGCGCTCTAGGATCACCGTAGAGGCGCCTGACAACGAGATCTGTCCGATTTCCGTTTGCCCCTGACTCGCGAAGATCAGGATCGCGGTGTAGTGACCGCTCGGTTGGATGTTCAGAACGAACGACGAGCCGATATCGATCAAATCCACCGAGATATAGGGAGCCGCCGGGCTGGCGAGCACCAAAGAAGTGGCGCGCCAGTCGCCGACGAATGCGGCCAGTGATGCGTCCGGCGCGAACGGTTCGTCGTCTCCGCACGAGGAGAGTACTACCGCGAGTACGATCACCCCCACGCAACGACGCCTCATGTGCGGCTCCTGCAACGAGTTAGGGACGCTGTAAAGCGTGTGAGCCGTCCCGACCATCCGTTGAGTTGTCTCGAAGTCGTACTCAAGGTCAACACCCTCAAAGCCTGTGGTCAAGGCGCCCCCCTGGCTTTCCGGGGTACGACCGAAGTGGATATATTCTTCGCCCGCGCTTGTTCGAGCGCGCATTCACGCCTTCCGAGTGGTCATGTCGCACGTCATCGCAATAGCGAATCAGAAAGGTGGCGTCGGGAAGACCACCACAGCGATCAACCTGGGGGCCTCCCTGGCGGTCGCTGAGAAACGAACGCTCGTCGTTGATATCGATCCGCAAGGCAACGCGACGAGCGGCCTCGGCGTGGAGGTGAAAGAGTCGCTGTCCACGGTTTACGACGTGCTGATCGGCGCCTGCTCGGTAGACGAGAGCATCTTGCATGAGGTGCACTTCCGTTGTCTCGACGTCATTCCTTCTACTCGGGACCTGGTGGGGGCCGAGATCGAGCTGGTGCAGGCTCGGCGACGAGAGACGATCCTGCGCCGTGCGCTCGAACCCATTCGCGAGCAGTACGATTACGTCCTGGTCGATTGTCCGCCGTCTCTTGGGCTTCTCACCCTAAACACGCTTACAGCGGCGGATTCGGTGCTCATCCCTATCCAGTGCGAGTTTTACGCCTTGGAGGGCTTGAGCCAACTGCTCAACACCGTACGCTTGGTCCAGAAGGTCCTGAACCCGGGGCTCGACATCGAGGGTGTCCTGCTCACGATGTACGATGGGCGGCTGAACCTCTCCCGTCAGGTTTCGGCCGAGGCTCGAGAGTACTTCGGCGCGAAGGTCTACCGAACCTCGATCCCGAGAAACGTGAGGCTTGCGGAAGCGCCGAGCTTCGGGCGGCCGATCGTGCTCTACGACGTCCTGTCGAAGGGTTCCCAGTGTTATCTCGCGCTCGCACAGGAACTAATCACCCAAAGCGCAGGCGCCGCTGAGCATGGCCGCGCACAGGTGGTCGGTTGAGCGCGCGGGATCGACTCGGCAAGGGCCTGGGGGTGCTGCTCGGGGAGTACTTGGAGCCGGAACCACAAAGTGGAGAAGTTCAAAAGCTCCCCGTGAGCGTCATCGTCCCGAGCCCGGTTCAGCCTCGGCGCGTCTTCAAGGAGGGCGAGCTTGAGGAACTCGCGGTTTCTATCCGGGAGAACGGACTCCTGCAGCCCCTCGTCGTACGGCCTGCTCCCGCAGCAGCCGGCCGCTACGAGCTCGTCGCGGGCGAGCGTCGCCTACGGGCGGTGACGAGCCTTGGGTGGGCCGACGTCGCGGTCCTCGTTCGGGACGCGAGCGACGAGACACTGTTAGTACTGGCTCTGGTCGAGAACCTTCAGCGTGAGGCGCTCAACCCGCTCGAAGAGGCGCAGGGTTATGCCGTGCTCACCGAGCAGTACGGGATGAGCCAGAGCGACATTGCGGACACGGTGGGGAAGGATCGTTCGACGGTCGCGAATCTGCTTCGTCTGCTCAAACTGCCGCTCTCGATCCGCCGGTTCGTCGAAGACGGATCGCTCTCGATGGGCCATGCGCGAGCATTTCTGTCAGTTGTGGATCCGATTCGGGCGGGGGATCTGGCTCGTACGGCGGTGAAGGAAGGCTGGTCGGTGCGCGAGGCCGAGAAACGCGCGCGCAGTGCGGGTCCCAAAGGGCGTAGCAAAAGCACTACCGCAGTAGACCCGTTGATTCGCGAGCTCGAAGTCGCGCTGCGCGATTCGCTCGTCACTCGCGTCTCCATCAAACAAAAGCGTGGCGGGAAGGGCAGCATCGATATCCAGTACCACGGCGCCGAGGACTTCGAGCGGGTCTTCGCGCTGATCACTGGCCGCGAGGTCTCGGACGTCGTCGAATGAATAGGAACGGCGGCCGGAAGCTCACGATCATGGTGATGCCAGATGGGGGACCTGAGAGCCGCACGTTTCATATTCCGTACAAGTGGCTCAGGGTCCTTGCGGCCGGAGCTTCCGGCTTGGCGTTCGCGCTCACGGTCATGGCGGGGAGTTGGTGGTACCTGGCCGCTCGCGCGTCCCGTGTGGCGGATCTCGAGTTCCAGCTCGAGGCGGTCGACGGTGATCGTGCCCGCGTGCAGACCCTGGTGCGGCGGCTCGAATTGATCGAGGCGCAGTACGGCAACATCCGTGACCTGTTCGGTACAGCCGGGTCTGGTACCGAGTCGGATGTCTGGCTTCCACCGGCCAGCGGTTCGAGCCGGGGCCGCGGCGCTGAGACGCTGCCGGCGGCAGGAGCGTCACCGCCATCGGTTTGGCCACTCGGCGAAAGGGGTTTTGTCACCCAGGCGTTGATCGAAGGCGCCTCTGGCAACGACGACCACCCCGGACTCGACATCGCCGTGGCCACGGACTCGTACATCCGCGCGGCGGGGGGCGGCACCGTGGTCGACTTGGGAGAGGACAAGGTATACGGCCGCTTCGTCGTGCTCGACCACGGTGGAGGGTACTCAACCGTCTATGCCCATGCCTCGCTGCATCTCGTGGAAAGGGGGCAACGCGTTCGAGAGCGCGAAGTCATCGCCCTGAGCGGATCCACGGGCCAGTCCACGGCTCCGCACCTGCACTTCGAGATCCTCTTCAGGGGGGAGGCTGTGGACCCGCTGACCATGGTGGACCAGCCTTCCTAGGAAGCCTCAGTGGAGGTGGCGCGCGCGCCTCTTGCTAGCGTAGCGGGCGCGCAACGCTACATTTGTTTTCCAGTTCTCAGTTGATGCAGAGGTACGCATGGCACGTGACCGGAGCGGAAACGGTGCATCTCCGGAGTCGGTGATCTCGATCATCGGACCGGGCATGAGGGTCGTCGGCGATTGCGAAACCGACGGTACGATCCGAATCGAAGGCACCGTGGAGGGCGGCGTGCGTGCGGGCAAAGCCGTGGTAGTAAGCAAGGATGGTGTGGTTACCGGCGATATCGTCACGCAAGACGCGGTAGTGTCGGGAACTGTGATCGGCACGCTGGTTGCCGAGTCACGGCTCGAACTCCAGGCCACGTGCCTCGTCGAGGGCGATATCAGGGCACGCCGCATGCAGCTCGAGGAAGGTGCGCTCCTCAACGGAACTGTCCACGTGGGCGAAGACCGTGGTCAGGGCACGGAGGCGTCCAGCGGGGCCGAGACGGGACTGGCTGACGGATCAAGTAATAAACAGACTTTTCCCCAACCCGTTGGCTCGACGCAGGGTTAGTTGGCAAGAGGCCCCGTAGTGCCACAACTGCCTGCTGTGCAACGCTATAGCCGCGATCGCTACCTCCGGTGGTCGACCGCCCATCGACATGACCATCACTTTTCCACACGTTGTCCACGCCTACTCCGTCACGCCCGGAAGTCGATCGCATGAAATTAGAATCTATCCTTCAGTATCTGGACGGATACCTTGCGGTTGCTGAACATCCCGACTACTCGACGGCGCTGAACGGGCTCCAGGTCGCTGGGCCGGCAGAAATCGAGCAGGTGGTGGTGGCGGTGGACGCATGCGAAGCGTCGATCGCTGAAGCCGTAGCGCTGGGCGCGCACTTGATGATCGTGCATCACGGCCTCTTCTGGCGGGGCCTCGAACCGTTGACCGGCAGGCGCTTCAGGAGGGTGCGCATGTTGATCGAAGGCGGTGTCGCCCTCTACAGCTGCCACCTACCGCTCGACAGCCATGCGGAAGTGGGCAACTGCGCTCTGCTCGCTCGTGCTCTCGGCCTGGAGCTGCAGGGGCAGTTCGGAGACTATCAAGGAACGCCGATCGGTTGGTGGGGCGCCCTGCCCGAGGCCACGACCCCCTCCGGTCTCTCCGCGCAACTCGCGGCCGTGCTCGGCACACAGGTCCACGTCATCGAGGGCGGGCCGGAGCGGGTCGAAAAGATCGGGGTGGTAACGGGGGGCGGCGCGTCCTTCGTGGAAGACGCGGTCGCCGCGGGTCTGGACGCGTTGGTGACCGGAGAAGGCAGTCACCACAGCCACTTCGACGCGATGGAGCTCGGCATCACGCTGCTCTTCGGCGGGCACTACGCTACTGAGACCTTCGGGGTGCGTGCGCTTGGGCTCCATCTCGAGGAGCGATTCGGTCTGCCTTGGGAGTTCGTGGATCAGCCGACAGGCCTATAGGCGCTGCCTACCTCCCACTCATCATCGCGTCCCGAGCAGCCTTGAACTCCTGACCGTCGTTCCATTCTGGCCAACTGTCGTCGCCGGCGACATCGAGCAGAACCGAGAGCACGAGCGCGCCTTGCTGCACCGCACCGTCGAATACGAAATCCTCGCTGTACTCGTCGGACGGCGCGTGGTAGCGGTTCGCCGTGTACTCAGCCTGGACTTCGGAGCCCCATCCCTCGGGGCGACCTCGGTACTGTCGCCCGTGCTCGACGTAGAGAGACGGAACCCCGGCCTTCGCGAACGGGAAGTGGTCACTACGGAAGAAGAAGCCCTTTTCCGGTTCGGCGTCTGGACTGATGGTCAGGCCGAGCATCGCGGCGCGCGGGCGCACATAGGCACCCAGAGTGCTCCTTTCCTCACCGTGCACGATGATGTCGTCCGTCTCACCCCAGAGGTTTGCGCCGTCGACATTGATCTCGGCCACAGTTTGGCTCAAGGGGTGCAACGGTGACTGTGCATACCACTGTGCGCCAAGCAAGCCCTGCTCCTCCGCTGCTGTCGCGATGAAGAGTATCGAACGCTCAGGGCCCGGTCGCATCTCGGCAACGGTACTAGCGAGGTTGAGCAGCATCGCCGTGCCCGAGGCGTTGTCGTATGCGCCGTTGTAGATCGAGTCGCCCTCGACCGCCTCACCGACACCGAAGTGATCGTAGTGCGAGCTCACCGTGATCCACTCGTCCGGACGTGCGCTACCGGGGATGAGACCCACGACGTTCTTCGTCTCAACCATGCGCACCGAGCTCTCTACGCTTGCCGACACCGTGATGCCAGTCTCCACGGCGTTGAACACTCGTGTGGCGGCGCGGGCCTTGAGCTCGTCGAAGTCCAACCCCGCGGAGGCGAGCGTAGCACGGGCCACGTCGAGCGATATCCATCCGACCATGCCCGCTGGCGTCGGGCCGCTCGGGTCCGGTGGCAGGGAGAACTGCTCGCCTGACCAGCCGCCACGTACCACACTCCAGGGGTATCCCGCCGGCTCCGTCTCATGCACGATTAGCGCCCCCAGAGCCCCCTGGCGAGCTGCCTCCTCATACTTGTAGGTCCACCGTCCGTAGTAGGTCATGGCCCGGCCACCGAACAGATCCGGCTCGGCGGCCGGCGCGGGCGGATCGTTGACGAGGATCATGAGATACCTGCCCGCAACGTCGACCCCAGAGAAGTCGTTCCACTCGTTCTCGGAAGCGTCGACCCCGTATCCGACGAAGACCAACTCGGCGTCGCCGCTAGTGCCGTCGGCAACCGGATCACCCGCGTTCAACACGAACTCGGTGAGGTAGCGAGGGGTCACGGAAGCGTTCGGCCTAGAGAAGGAGAGCGACACCGTGGCCGCGTTCGTCGTCGGTCCGACCATCGGAACGGTCTGGAAGTACGACCCGCCCGGTGCTGCCAGACCGTACTCCGCGTACCGCTCAGCGACGTAGGCCGCCGCGATATCCCCGCCTGACTGACCGGGCGCCCGCCCCAGGAAATCGTCGGACGAGAGCGCCCTCATGTGCTGAGCGATCGCGGTCCCGTCCAGCGCCGGGATATCCTGGGCCAGGTTGGAGCCCTGACTGGCGTCGGGAACCGCCTCGCACGCGACGATGACTACGAGCGACGAGAAAATGAAAGCGCGGCGCACGCTTGCTACCTCCGGAGATGTATCGGGAACGTGCAACGGTACACGCACGAGCGTAGCCGTGACAACTGCTGTGGGTGAAGTCCCGAGAACATTGTTGGTGGCTCCCAGGGGAAAATTCCCTGCACAGGCCCGCGGGAGATTCCCGGGATCGTGCCGTGAAGGGAATTGGTAGCGTTCCCTTGTCGAGGGCCGGGTCGGATACAGCACCGACGCCATGACGCTCAACTCCGGTCGCGTGATGTTCCGAGAATTGAGCAGATCGAAGCCGCACTAGCGACCCTTCGCTCCGGGGGCCGCGATCCGCGTGGTAGCGACGCCATGAGCCCAGCATCACGGACGGTGGCCGCGGCACCCCCCCGATCACGGTGAGCTGACGTGACTCGAATCATCGAGCCATTCCGCATCAAGGTCGTCGAACCGATCGGGACGACGACCTCGGCCGAGCGCCGCTTTCACCTGAAGGAAGCTGGCTACAACATGTTCAGGCTGAGGGCGGAGCACGTACTCATCGACTTGCTCACGGACTCGGGCACCGGGGCCCGACGTACGGTGGCCTCGCTGGGAGGGACCTCGAGGCGATTGTGGTGGGCCTCGAGGAGGTGTTGGACGAGGACTACTTGAGATACCGCATCGAGGTGACGCGTTATCTTGGAGACCACCTGACGGCGGGCGCGGTCCCCATCGTGCAGCCGCCGGGTGGGCACGCCGTGTATATCGACGCCGCGGAGTTCTTACCGCACGTGCAGCCCAGGGATCTGCCGGGTCAGTCTCTCGTGCCCGAGCTATATCTCGAGGGCGGATTGCGGGCCGTGGAGATCGGGACCGTGATGTTCGGGCACCCCCACCCGAGCACCGGTGAAGAGGTGCCATCGAAGCTGGAATTGGTCCGCCTCGCGATCCCGAGACGTGTCTATACGAAGAGCCAAATCGATTACGTCATCGACGTGACGTTGGCGGTGTGGGCACGCAGGGAGTCGATCGGCGGATTCCGCTTCGTGGAGCAAGCACCGGTGCTACGGCATTTCACCGCTCGCTTCGAACCTCTCTACCCGATGGACTCCTGAGCGTCCACCGGTCCGCCTCGGGACCCCACAGAAGTCCGCAGTCGCATTGAGCTCTCCGTCCGCGCTCCCGACACGAGCGTTGCCGTCTAAGTCGAAGTTTGGCGTTAGGGGCACCGTGAGCGTGGTGCGGACGCCGAACCCTTCTACCGGTTGTAGCGGACCATACCGCGATGTAGGTCCTCGGCCATGTCTTGCTCGAGTTCCTGATTGGCGCGCACTCGAGCCACGAGCGCCTCGACGAAGGGGTCCTGGTATGCATCGTGCGCAACGTTGCCCTGCGCCATGAGGGGCCGGGGCGGAAAGGCCAGTCGAGCAGCTGAGAGCGAGGAAGAGGAGCACGGGTGGCACCCCGAGTGCCCCGATCCGTTGCCGCCTTTGGAGAGCTGCGGTACCGTATCCCGGCACTGCATGAACCGCTGCGAGCGACGCGTCCGCCGCCGCGTGTCTCACAACAGGAGTATCGATGGCTTGCCGACTAACTTTGGCGCTCGTGGCCCTCTCGATTTTGGTCCCCCCGCTCGCGGCCCAGAGCGTTCCTACTCCACGCGATCAATTCGGGTTCGACATGGGTGAGGACCGGAAGCTCGCCAACTGGGATCAGCTTACGGCGTATTACGAGATCCTGGCAGAGCGGAGCCCGCGTGTGGCGATGGAGTCGCTCGGCCCGACAGCGCTCGGCCAGCCGTTCGTCATGCTCACGATCACGAGTGCACAGAACCACGCTCGGCTCGAGGACTTGCACGAGATCCAGATGAAGCTCTCAGATCCGCGCACCATCTCCGGAGCGGCCGAGCTCGGAGGCCTCTTCGACCTGGGGAAGACCGTGGTGATGATCACGCACGGCATCCACGCGACGGAAGTCGGCGGGAGTCAGGGGGCAGCACGGTTGGCGCACATGATGGCGTCCTCGAACGACCCCAAGATCCTCGAGATCCTCGACAATGTGATCCTCCTCCAGATTCCGTCGCTGAACCCCGACGGCTTGCAGTGGGTCGTGAACTGGTACAACGAGCACGTGGGTACCGAGTTCGAAGCTGCTCCCCTGCCATGGCTTTACCAGTTCTACACGGGTCACGACAACAACCGCGATTGGTACGCGTTCACACAGAAAGAGACGATCCACACTGTTGGCGCGCAGAACCAGTGGCATCCACAAATCGTGCACGATATTCACCAGATGGGTAGCGACGGTGCGCGCATCTTTTTCCCACCCTACATCGAGCCGTGGGAGCCGAACATCGATCCTGCGCTCACCACCGCGGTCAGTCAGGTCGGCACGTACATGGCAGCCGAGCTCATGTCTCAGGGTAAGAAAGGCATCGTGGTGAACACCCAATTCGACGCCTTCACGCCAGCGCGGGCCTACATGCACTATCACGGCGGTGCCCGTGTCCTCTCCGAAACTGCGTCCGCACGCCTCGCCTCCCCGACGACGGTCTCGCCGAAGAGCTTTGGACCGGCCCGCAACTTCGATTCCAGCAAGCGCTCCTGGAACTTCCCGAACCCTTGGAAGGGCGGCGCTTGGGGCTTGCCCGACATCGTCGACTACCAGATCTCGGGGGCGCTCGCGCTGCTAACCAACGCGGCCAAGAACCGTCGCTATTGGCTGGAGAATTTCTATGGAGTGAACAAGCGCGCGGTCGACAAGTGGGATCAGTGGCCCGACGCCTGGATCATCCCGGCCGGGCAGGAAAACCAGATGGGCGTGAAGTATGCGTTGCGTTCGCTCGTGATGGCCGACGTCGAAGTACATCAGGCCGAGTCGAGCTTCTCGGTCGAAGGAATGCGGTTCCCGGCCGGTAGCTACGTGATTCCGATGAAGCAGCCGTACGCCGGCTTCGCCAACTCGATGCTCGAGATCCAACATTACCCTGACCTACGGGAGTATCCGGGTGGTCCGCCCCAGCGTCCGTACGACGTGACTGCTCACACGTTTGGCTACCTCTTCGACTTCGAGGCCGTGGCGGTTGACGAGCATGTGGGCGTGGGCCTCTCTGAAGCGATCGAGGCGCCAGAGTTCGACTTCCGGCTGCCGGATCATCTAGCTGGGTCCGACGCGCCACGGGTCGCGATGTACAAGTCCTGGCAGGAGCCGATGCCCGAAGGGTGGCAGCGCTGGGTCTTCGATAGATTCGAGATGGCGTATGACACGCTCCATGACGCGGACATCCGCGGAGGGGCGCTCAGCGGCTACGACGTGCTCGTCTTCCAGGCGCAAAGCGCCGAGTCGATCCGGGAGGGGTACGACGTGGGTCAGCTTCCCATTCAGTACACGGGCGGACTCGGCCGTCAGGGGGTGGCGGCCGTGGAGGCTTTCGTCCGGAACGGCGGACGGGTCATCGCGATCGAGGCTGCGACCGACTTCGTGGCGGATCTGTTCGAGCTGGACGTGTCGAGCGCGACCGTGGGCCTGTCCGACACCGACTTCTACATTCCCGGTTCGATCCTCCGCCTGGAGCTCGACCCGTCGTCGGAGATCACCGAAGGCATGAGGAATGAGATTTCTTCCTGGTATTGGCGGACCAGCATGGCGTACGAAGTGAACGATCCCCGTGTACGGGTCGCGGCCCGCTATGGCTCTGGCGATCCCCTGCTCTCGGGTTGGGTGCTTGGCGGTGAGCACATCGCGGGCAAGCCGGCGATCCTCGAGGCGGACATTAGCGACGGTTCGGTCGTGCTCTTCGGGTTCCAGCCCAACTACCGTGCGCAGACCGTCGCGACGTGGCCGCTTCTCTTCAACGCGATGCGCAAGTGAGCAAGCGCGGTGGCGGAACGCCGTCCTGCCCAGAGTGCGGGAAGGCCGCGACAGGCAATTTCTGCCAGCACTGCGGCGCCGAGCTTGGTGGGCGCTTCTGCAATCGGTGCGGCGCCGAGGTCGTGCCCAACGCGCAGTTCTGCAACCAGTGCGGTGACAAGACTGGGGACGGGGGTGGCCGTCGTGCCGCCACCGTCGGCGGCCAGAACCTGCCGTGGTGGATCGCGGGGATCACGATGTTAGGACTGATCATTGTGGTCGGCACGCAGATGGTCGGCCCAGCGGGGCCGGCCGCGCCGGCCCCTGTTCAGTCGGCGGCGGGCGCTCCGCCGGACATCTCGTCGATGACGCCAATTGAGGCCGCAGACCGGTTGTACAACCGCGTGATGCAGGCCGTATCGCGGGGCGACTCCTCTGAGGCCCAACAGTTCTTGCCGATGGCGGTCGGCGCCTACGAGCGGGCGCGCCCCCTCGACCATGACGGCCTGTTCCACCTTTCCATGTTGCAACGCAACGCTGGCTTGATCGACCAGGCGCTCGAGAGCGCGCAGCAGATCCTCGACCGGGATCCGGACCATCTGCTCGGCCTCCAAGCTGCCGCGGAGGCCTCCGCCGAGCTCGGACGAGACGTCGAGGCCGCGGCTCACTACCGCCACATCGCGGACGTGTACGCGTCCCAGATGGCGCGTCAGCTACTCGAATACGTCGATCACTCAGGCATCACAGACAACCTGCTAAGCGTCGCGGAGGTGTTCCTGGCCGCCCGCTGAGGCCGTCAAGGGGCTCTACAACCACATGCGCGTCTATCTGACCGGGGGGACAGGGCTTCTTGGGTCCCACCTCGCGTCAGAGCTCAGAAGTCAGGGGCATGAGGTGGTCGCACTTCACCGCCCCCACGCCGACACTCTCCCTCTGGAGGAGGCCGAGTGCGAGTTGGTCGAGGGCGACGTTCGTGACGCCGCCAGCGTGCTGGCTCCCGGCATGGAAGGCTGCACGCACGTCGTGCATGGCGCGGCACTTGTGTACGCCGATGGCAGGTGGCCGGAAGTGCGGGCAGTGAACGTAGATGGGACACGAAACGTGCTGACCGCCGCGGTTCAGGCGGGAGTGGGGCACGCACTCCACGTGTCATCGGTTGCCGTATATGGTGCGGCCCAGGGGCCAGTTGACGAGGACACACCTATCGACTCGATCATCCCGGCGAGTGACTTGTACGCCCGCTCTAAGCGAGAAGGCGAGGAAGTAGCGCGAGGGATCGAACGCGTTCAGAGCCTGCCCGTTTCGATCGTGCGACCGAGCGCGATCTATGGCGAACGGGACCGGCTGATGGTTCCTGCGTTACGGAATCTCCTGCGGATGCCGGTGGTTCCGCTCTTCGGATCGGGCATGAACACAGTCCCGGCGGTCTATGCGGGCAACCTTGCCGGCGTGCTCCGGCGCGTCTTGGAGGTGGCCCGCGGTGGGACCACGTACGACCTCGGGCTCGACCACGCGCTCACCCAACGCGACCTGCTGGAGTTCCTGGCACGCGGTCTCGGTAGGCGCGTGAGATTCGTATCGATTCCTGCTCGACTCGTGATTGCCTGCGCCTGGCTACTCGAGCGGATGGGTGCATCCACTCCGGGCGCGAGGCATCTTCCGATTTCACGGGTGGCGCGGCTCGCGCTCGGTGACAATCCGTATCGTTCGGAGCGCGTGCGGGAGGAATTAGGGTGGGATCCGGCGTTCGAGCACCGTGACGCACTGTTACGAGCCGGCCGCTGGGCCGCTGACCACCCTGGCAGCCCACGGGCTGCCAAGACACTTCCGGGAGCGCTCATTGAGCGAGAATAGCCGGCGCAGCCGAAGCCCTCAGCCGTATGCGCACGACCGCCGAACGGAAGACGAACGTCTTCTGGAGAGCGTGGAGGAGTTGGAGACGATCGGGCGGGACACGTGGAGGATATTTCGCATCATGGGTGAGTTCGTCGAAGGCTTCGAGGGCATGAGCGAAATCGGACGGGCGGTGTCGCTCTTCGGTTCCGCCAGGGCGAACAGCGGCGATCCGATGTGCCAACGGTGTACCGAGACGGCACGACTGCTCGGCGAGGCTGGCTTTGGTATTATCACCGGTGGCGGACCTGGCATGATGGAAGCCGCGAATAAGGGTGCGAAGGACGCCGGCGCCCGATCCGTCGGATGCAACATCGAGTTGCCGTTCGAGCAACATACCAACGAGTACACCGATGTCTCCATCGACTTCCGGTACTTCTTCGTACGCAAGATGATGTTCGTGAAATACGCGGATGCGTTCGTGATATTCCCCGGTGGCTTCGGCACCATGGACGAGCTCTTCGAGGCGCTCACGCTCATTCAAACGCACAAGGTGCGCCACTTCCCGGTGGTGCTCTTCGGCTCCGAGTACTGGAGCGGGCTGATGGAATGGATGCGCGGGACGATGGCTGTCGAGGGCAAGATCGCCGGTAACGACCTTGACATAATGCTCGTCACGGACAGTCCCGAGGAGGCGCGCGACGACATCGTGCATCGCTACCAGCACCGCGAGTCGGGCTGCAGGACGGAGTGAGCAAGACCACGATGGAGACGTCGCACGACAATGCGTCAACCCGAAAAGACACGGGGCTCGTAAAGCCGAAGGGTACCTCCACGATTCGTGCTCATGAGGGTCTCGATACGATCGATATCAGGTCGCGGAAGCCGCATTGGTTGAAGGTTCGCTCGCCGGGAGGCCCCAACTACCTGGGGTTACAGAAGAAGATGCGGTCGGAGGGCCTTCACACCGTTTGTGAGGAGGCGAGCTGTCCGAACATCGGCGAGTGCTGGGAAGCTGGCACGGCCACGTTCATGATCCTTGGCGACGTTTGCACGCGAGCGTGCAAGTACTGCGGTGTCGCACACGGATTGCCTACGACGCTCGATACCGACGAACCGCGCCGCGTAGCACAAACCGTCGCAAGCATGGCGCTAGAGCACGTTGTGATCACGAGTGTCAATCGCGACGAGTTACCGGACGGCGGTGCAGGTATCTACGCCGAAACGATCCGCTCCATCCAACATGCGGTTCCCGGCTGCTCGGTGGAGGTGCTCGTCCCGGACTTCAAGGGCGATGAGCACGCGCTCAAGACCGTCGTTGATGCCCGGCCGGCGATCTTGGGACACAACCTCGAGACCGTCGAACGCCTCCACCCCGACGTGAGACCGGGTGGCCGCTATTGGCGTTCGATCTCGTACCTCGGGGCGGTGAAGCGGTTCGACCCGGGGATGATTACCAAGACCGGCATGATCTTGGGCATGGGCGAAGAGCCCGGCGAGGTAAGGCAGGCGATGGCCGACCTGAGAGAAGCCGCGGTCGACGTGCTCACGCTCGGACAGTACTTACGCCCCTCCGCGATGCACATTCCCGTAGCGCGGTGGGTAACGCCCGGCGAGTTCGCGACCTACAAGCGCATGGGTGAGGAGGAGTTCGCCTTCAAGCACGTCGAGTCCGGGCCGCTCGTGCGCTCCAGCTATCACGCGAAAGAGCAAGCGCGTGAGGTGGTGGCTGGGGGACCCGGCAAGATCCGGTCGGTGATGGAAGCCGATATCCCGGCTCCCGCCCAGATGCGGATGGACCTCGTTCAACTCGAGCTCGGCCGTACCGTCGCGGGTTCCACACCGCCTTCCTAACCCGTCAGCCAGCTACTGTTCTGGAAACTCGGCGGTCTGATAGACTTAAATAGAATCTTTCCTCTATTTCTGACCCCCGTGGCCCGCGGGGATGTCGAATCCCTGTACCCACGGTCAACCTCCTAGTCGTCGTCGCTGAAGCTGACCTTTGGCACCGCCTTGTCTGCCTCGGCCACCTCGAAGAATTCGCGCGCGGTGAAACCGAAGGAGCGCGCGATGAGCACGCTCGGGAAGGTCTGGGTCTTGGTATTGAAGTCGCGCACCACAGTGTTGTAGTACTGGCGTGCCTGTGACAGCTGTCCCTCGATTTGGCTAAGTGTGCTCTGGAGGTCACGGAATCCGCTCGCCGCCTGGAGGTCCGGGTACGCTTCAGCTAGCGCGAAGAGTGACTTCATGGCTCCCGCCAGCATGCCCTCAGCTCGGGCCTTCGCCGCGGGCCCCTGGGCCGACATCGCGCCGGATCGGGCGGCTACGACACCCTCCAGGGTCTCCCTCTCGTGGCTGGCGTAGCCCTTCACGGTCTCGACGACGTTGGGGATCAGGTCGTACCGCTGTTTCAGCTGCACATCGATGTCCGCCCAGGCGGCGTCACCGGTTTCCCGAAGCCGCACGAGAGAATTGTATGACATGACCGCCGCTACGACGACCACAGCGATGACAAGTAGTTGCCACATCATGCATCTCCCACCAGATAAAGGTGCCCCGTCGCCTCGAACCCGAGCCGATCTTAGGTCCACGACCCCTGCAAGGGCAAAGCACGCAGTGCAGGACGTCTATTGGGTTCCGGGCTCCGTCGCGGCTCCCTTCGGCGGGCCGGTTCTTCACCTTTACCCTCCGACCCGGCTGATCTACTTTCGTGATCCCCACGATTTCCGCCCCTCAGGGCCTGCTTCAGGCCCCGTATCTATGTGCAGAGAGGAAGCAGGTGGTCGGCGACGACAGCGGACGCTTCGACCTTATCGTTATCGGGAGTGGCCCGGGCGGCTACGTAGCTGCGATCCGGGCCGCTCAACTCGGTTTGAACACGGCCTGCGTCGAGGCGGAGGAGCTAGGCGGCGTCTGCCTGAACATCGGTTGTATCCCGACCAAGGCGATGCTCTCGAGTGCATCCTTCGTCCGTGACATGAAGGACGCTGAGAAACACGGCATCATCGCCAAACAAGTGACCTTCGATCTCGCTCCCGCACAGGAGCGTAGCCGCCGTGTCGCGGAGCAGATGGCGAAGGGCATCGGCCATCTCTTCAAGAAGAACAAGGTCACGCATCTGCCAGGCTATGGCCGCCTGAAGGGCGCCGGAAAGGTCGAGGTCGAGACGGAGGGCGGCTCCAAGACCCTCTACGAGGCCGACAATGTCATCATCGCTACCGGTGCGCGCCCGAGGGACCTGCCTGTGCTCCAGATCGACGAGGTCCGCATCTGGTCGTCGACTGGAGCGCTCATGGAGAAAAAGGCGCCCGAGTCGCTGTTCATCGTAGGTGCCGGCGCGATCGGCATGGAATTTGCTGACGTCTACGATTCGTACGGCACCAAGGTCACCATCGTCGAGGCGCTCGATCGGATTCTGCCTCTCGAAGACGCCGAGATCTCCAAGTTCGTGGAGGGCTTGTACAAGAAGCGCGGCATCGCCATTTACACTGGCTCTGTTTTCCAGAGGGCCGAGATTGGGGCGGACGGTGTCACGGTCACGTTCACGGATGAGAAGGGTGAAGAGCATAAGCTCGACGTCGAGTACGTTCTCTCCGCGGTTGGACGTGTGCCCAATTCGGAAGACGTCGGCCTCGAGGCCGCCGGGGTCAAGGTCGATGATCGGGGCTTCGTCGTGGTCGACGAGCAACTCAAGACCAGCGCTCCCGGCGTCTACGCGCTCGGCGACGTGGCCGGGCACCAGCTTCTCGCCCACAAAGCGAGCCACGAAGGCGTCGTTTGCGTCGAGCACATCGCGGGCCATGGTCGTGGCACCGTCGACTACGGCAACGTGCCGAACTGCACGTACTGCCATCCGGAGGTTGCTTCCGTGGGGCTTACGGAAGAGCAGGCCAAGGAGCAGGGATACGATGTCGCGGTAGGAAAATTCCCATGGGTCGCTAACGGACGGGCGGTAGCGGGCGGCCACACGGAGGGTTTCGTGAAGGTCGTGCGCGACAAGAAGTACTCGGAGATCTTGGGTGCTCACATCGTGGGACCGCACGCCACGGAGCTCATCGCTGAGTTCGTCGTGGGCCGCCGCCTCGAGGCGACGGTCGAGGAGCTCGAGAAGGCGATGCACCCGCACCCGACGTTGTCGGAAGCCGTAGCCGAGGCAGCGCTCGCCGCACTCGGAAGGCCCATTCACATCTAGCCGATCTTCGTGAACAGCGACGAGACCCCTGCCCCGACGAGCGACGACGCACCGGCCAGTCGCGATTGGAGCGCGGGGGAAGAGCGAGCCCTTGGGCTCTGGATCGCGCTCGCGCGCTGCTACGCGACATTCGCCAAGGCCGTCGCCGTGAAGGTGCAAGAGTACGACCTCACCACGCCGCAGTTCGGTGTGCTCGAGGCGCTGCATCACTTGGGCCCCCTCACGTTGGGCGATCTCGCCGATAAACTGCTAGTAACGGGCGGCAACGTGACGTACGTGATGGATCGGCTGGAGGAGCAGGGGTTGGTGTACCGCGAGCGTTCGCCCGAGGATCGTCGGGTCATCCAGGCGAAACTCACCGATGCCGGGCGCGCGAGAATTACCGAGGTCTTCCCGGGTCACGCCGAGTATGTTTTCGCGGTGGCTCGCCACCTCGACGGAAACGAGCAGGAGGCGCTTCGGAGTCTCCTGAAGACGCTCGGCACCGGGATACGGGAGAACGATCTAGGCTGAGGCTTTACTCGGTTTGCGTGTCGGCACGGAGATCGACCCTGATGCCCCGACTGGTCAGAATTCGTATGAGCGCCTCACCGATCTTATTGTTGGGCGTCGATGCCCCTGCCGTGATACCGAGCACGAACGGTCCCTCGGGGAGCCAGTCCGAGTCCATGACCTCCGGAGCGTCGGGGCTCAGTTCCACCTTGTGCCGGATCGTCCCCTCGTCGATATCGATGCACGAGGCGTCCTCGACGTGGAACGTCCGGGTGTGTTGTTCACAAAGGTGCGCGAGGTGGTTCGTGTTCGAGGAGTTGTAACCGCCGATGACCAGCATGACGTCGGGCGGGTCCTTCATCATCTCAGCGACCGCGTCCTGACGCTCCTGCGTCGCCGAGCAAATCGTTCCGAACGAGCGAAAGTGTGTGGCGGCGTGCGCCTCACCGAAATGCTCCACCATCGTCTCGTGGAGCTTCCATCCAATCGCAAGCGACTCGTTGGCAAGCATCGTGGTTTGGTTGGCCACCCCGATAAACTCGAGATCGACGTCCGGATCGAAACCGTCCGACGCCTTTGTCTCGAAGTATGTCATAAACTCTTCGCGCGACATCCTGCCGGGTACGCGGGAGATGTAGTCGCGAATGAGCTTCGATTCATCCATGTCACGAATGATGATGAATTTGCCGTCGTATCTGTTCACCTGCGAGGCAGTCGCGCGGGACTCCTCGTGCGTGTCCTTGCCGTGGATGACCGCAGTGAAGCCGTCTTTCGCATAGCTCTCCACCCGCTTCCAGACATGCAACACAGAGCCGCACGTCGTGTCGACCAGGATGCACCCGATATCTTTCAGCTCGTTGAAGTCGCGAAGAGTTACTCCGAACGCCGGCATGATGGCGACGTCTTTCGTCGTGATTTGGGAGAAGTCGAGAGCGCCCGACTCGTCGGGATAGATGAAGGAGATCCCCATGTCGGTCATCCGCTGGTTCACATACGGATTGTGGATGATCTCACCGACCAGGTAGATCTTCTTATTCGGGAAGTTGTGCACGGTTTCGTACGCGTAGTCCACGGCCCGATCGACCCCGTAACAGAAGCCGAACTCCTTCGCGAGCCTGATGGAAACATCCCCGAGCTGGTCCCTGTTCCCGTTTGAGCGGATCTGCTCGACCAACGCCGATTCGAATTCGGAATCGATGACCGGCCTGAGCTCCTTCCTGAGCCCGAAGCCTTTGCGGAAGTATGTCTGCTCCATCCGTCGCTTACCGCCTGAGGCCCTTAATGAGGCAAGAAAATTCAAGCCCAATCATACCCCTCGTTGGCGAGCCCGGTCCCGAGTCATCACCAAGTTCGCCGGGGGTCGTGAACCCCACCGGTCCTCAGGCGGGTAGTGCTTTTGCATGACCACTCTTGGCCGTCTGGCCCTTCTCTTCGTCGTCGTCCCCATCATCGAGTTGATGCTGCTCATCCAGCTCGGGCAGTTCGTTGGACTCATGCCCACGCTGGCGCTGGTCATCGCGACCGGCATCGGGGGAGCCGCGATGGCGCGAGCCGAAGGCCTGCGTGTACTCTTTCAGTTCCAAAAGGAGTTGGCTCAGGGTCGGCTGCCGGGCCGAGCGATGCTCGACGGTGCGTCGGTCCTGGTCGGTGGTGCGTTTCTTCTCACGCCGGGGGTACTCACCGACCTGCTCGGCTTTTCGCTGCTCTTTCCTCCGAGCCGACGGTGGATTCACAGGCGGTTGAAGGAGCGCCTCGAGCAGCAGATCGCGGACGGCTCGATCCGGGTAGCAGCGATGGGGATGGACCCCACCAAGGGCATCGTCGTCGAGCCCGACGAGTAGCCGCGCAGGGGGCTCTACGCGTTCCGCAGGTCTAGCGTCGGTAGCATCCTCGCTGGCCTTCTGTGCCGCGTCGTCTGCTCGTAGGAATAGGCGAGCTGGATCAGCCTGCCCTCGCTCCACGCGCGGCCGAAGAAGAGCATCCCGATCGGGAGCCCGTGCACCGAGCCCATCGGCACCGTGATGCTGGGATATCCCGAGATCGCTGCGGGGCTGGAGGAACCCAGACTCGACAGACCTCCGTTGATCAGGTCCGTCTTCCATGCCGCTCGAGTGGTCGGCGCCACGATTGCGTCCAGTTGGTGCTCCTCCATGAGGCGATCGATGCCCTCTTCTTGTGAGAGCCGCCGGGCTGTCTCTTTGAGTTCCAGATACCGCATGTCGGTAAGCGGTCCCATCTCGTTGGCGGCGATGA
Source organism: Longimicrobiales bacterium (assembly GCA_965226625.1). Classification (GTDB taxonomy): domain Bacteria; phylum Gemmatimonadota; class Gemmatimonadetes; order Longimicrobiales; family Gaopeijiaceae; genus UBA1138. The sequence goes on along the minus strand of CBDDDK010000002.1, from coordinate 468,217 downwards.
GAATCTCCTGACCGAAATACGGCATCTCCCGGTCGGCATTCGCCTCGTTGAACGCGATCAAGTCCTCGAGAGTGCGCATGCCGAGCTCCGGCGACACCGTTGAGAAGTACTTCTGCAAGTCTGCCTTGAACTCATACAGCATCAACTGATACGCGGGAGCGTCGTACTCCCCGCGATTGTCGAGGCTCGCCGGGTCGATGATGGTCGCACCCTCCGCAGCCATGTCGACGATCGCCTGCTCCATGAGGTCGTCGCGGTGCCGGTCCTGACCGAAGTAGCTGCGTTCGACGCCGATGCGTGCCCCCTGCAAGGCGTCTGCCTGGAGGAACGAGGAGTAGTCCGTGCCGGCGTATGGCGCGGATGCTTGGCTCATGGGATCACGTGGGTCGGGCCCCGCCAGCGGGGTCAGCATCGCTGCCGCGTCCGCCACCGTACGCACCATCGGGCCCGCGGTGTCCTGCGTGTGCGAGATGGGGATGATACCCGAGCGGCCGACGAGACCTACCGTGGGCTTCAGGCCGACGACGCCGTTGAGGGAGGATGGGCACACGATCGAGCCGTTGGTCTCGGTACCGATTGAGCCGGCGCACAGGTTGGCCGAGGTGGCCGCACCCGACCCCGCGGACGAGCCGCACGGGTTTCGATCGACCGCATACGCGTTCCCGCACTGGCCGCCGCGACCACTCCATCCCGACGTCGACTGCGTGGAGCGGAAGTTCGCCCACTCGGAGAGGTTCGACTTGGCCAGAATGATGGCGCCCGCCTTCCGCAACTGGGCGGCGACGTGGCTGTCCTGGGCGGCGACGTGCCCCTCGAGTGCATACGAACCGGCTGTGGTCGTCATGCGGTCCGCGGTGTCGATGTTGTCCTTAACCACGATCGGGATGCCATGCAGGGGGCCGCGGAGGCTCCCGCCCGCCCCTTCTTCGTCGAGTTGCCGGGCAATGTCGAGTGCGTCAGGGTTCGTCTCGATGATCGCGCGCAGTTTTGGACCCTCGCCGTCCACCGCGGCAATGCGGTCCAGATAGAGCTGTGTGATTTCTACCGCCGAGCGGCGGCCCGACGCCATGTCGGCCAGTAGGTCTGCGAAGGTGGCTTCTTCCAGCTCGAACGTCTCAGTGGTCCACCACGGGGCGTCGGCGGTTGAGCCACGCGTTGTCGCAGCATCCGGGCCACAGGCCGTGGTCCCGATCGCAGCAGCCGCCGCCGCGGCTCCCAGTCCGCCGACCTTCACGAACTCACGGCGGCCCCACGTCATCGTCCGGTGGTCTCCTTTCTCGTCCATCGTCGCCTCCTCACGGTCGTAGGCGGTCAACGTGGAGTACGCGGGCGGGTGTGAGCAAGCGTCGAGCTCGCAGGCGGGAGGCTTGGCCGCTGCGGTGGCTCCCCCGTAAGTTCCCATCCCTCCAACTCGTTATGTCCGGATTCTCATGAGTCACGATATCTCCTTCCTCGAACGGCTTCTGGATGCCGCGGGGCCTTCCGGCTTCGAAGTCCGAGCGGCTCGCGTTTGGCGCGAGGACGCCGAGACCTTTGCGGACAGCGTGCACACGGACGCTACGGGCAACTCGTTCGCGGTGGTGAACCCATCAGGAAGTCCGAGGGTCATGCTCGCGGGACACATCGACGAGATCGGCCTGCAGATCACCCACATCGACGATGACGGATTTGTATACATCGCTGCGATCGGCGGGTGGGATCCACAGGTGCTCGTCGGTCAGCGCGTCACGATCTTGAGCAAGGACGGCGACGTCGCTGGCGTGATCGGCAAGAAGGGTATCCACCTCATGGACGCCGAAGACCGCAGCAAGGCGTTGGAGACGAAGAAGCTATGGGTCGACGTGGGCGCGTCGTCCCGGGACGAAGTCGGTCAACTGGGCATTCGGGTCGGCGACCCCATGGTCGTGTCCCAGAAGATGGTGCGCCTTGCCGGAGACAGGATCGCTAGCCGCGCCATCGATGACCGCATCGGGGCGTTCGTAGTGCTGGAGGCGATCCGCATGCTTTCCGCCGATCCGCCTGTCGCGTGTGCGACTGCCGTAGCCACCGTACAAGAGGAAATCGGGTTCACGGGAGGCGGCGCAATGTCCAGTGCATACGCGCTCGAGCCCGATGTCGCCATCGTCGTGGACGTGACGTTCAGTACCGACGTGCCAGACGTGGAAAAGAAAGAGTTGGGCGACCACGAGCTCGGTGGTGGTCCGGTGCTCAGCCGTGGCTCGGCCGCCCACGACGGCGTCTTCGAGATGTTGGCGTCAGTGGCTGAGGACGAGGGGCTCCCCTACACGATCCAGGCGTCGCCCAAAGCGACACGCACCGACGCGGACGGGATCTTTCTCACGCGTGCGGGCGTGCCGACGGGCCTGGTATCGGTCCCGAACCGCTACATGCACTCACCGAACGAGATCATCAGCATCGAGGATCTCTTCAACTCGGCGCGCCTCATCGCGGCCTTCATCCGGCGGCTGACACCGGAGACCGACTTCACGCCGCTCTAATTGACGCTCCCATCCCCCTTCTCTACCCTTCGTGCCCCTGTAAACGTTCTCATGGACGCGACAGAAATGGCTTTGAACAGTGGAGAAGTGGTGCTGGCCTTACAGGAGATGCGGGACGAGGGTCACCTCTCGGACGCGCTGCTCCGGAAGGCCGTGCGCTCGATCGACGCGGCTGACGACCGCTTCAACTGGGTTGGTGTGTATCTGCTCAACGAGGCCGAGCAGGAACTGTGGCTCCACAACTACATGGGTCCTGGCACGGACCACGCGAAGATCCCCGTAGGCGAGGGCGTCTGCGGGCGCGCGGTTGCCGAGCGGACCAACCTCAACATCGCCGACGTGAGCGCCGAGGATAACTTCCTCGTGTGCTCGCCCGATACACAGTCGGAGCTAGTGATTCTGATCCGCGCGGGTAAGGACATCTTCGGACAAATCGATATCGATTCGGACGATCAGGCGGCGTTCACCGAGGAAGACGAGATGGCGCTCATCAGCATTGCGGACAAGCTTGCGGAGCAGCTAGCCGCGGAGCGTCGGTAGGAGTCACTCCGACGGAGCGGGAGAGCTACCTGAACGCGGGTAACGCGAGCGCTATTACGCTCGACGGGACCCGCGCCTTCATGGTGGGGAAGGGCAGGGTTACGGTGATCGATCCGGGTCCGCACAGGTCCCGAGGGTGAACGCGTCTACCCCCTCCCGGGTGACGACGACGTGGTCGAGGGACCGCGATCGACTCTGAGGGTGCCGTATTGCACCCCCCGTTGCGAGTGGGGTATGCTCGCGCATGAGCCAGCTCATACCCTCCGTGCCCTCCGCGCTCGTGCGTCGCCTGTCCGACATCGTCGGGGCGAAGCACGTCATCACCGACCCCGATCGCCTGCTCGTATACGAGTCCGACGGCCTCACAGCGTATCGAATACCGCCCCGGGCGGTGCTGCTGCCGGCCTCGACGGATGAGGTCGCCCGCGTCGTTGAGGCTCTACACGGCGAGGGGATCGGGGTCGTGCCACGAGGTGCGGGCACGGGCCTGTCCGGCGGTGCCCTCGCAACCGACAACGGCGTAGTCCTTGGCACGGCCCGCATGAAACGGATCCTGGACATCGATCCGGAGAACCGGCTTGCGCGATTGCAGCCGGGTGTGATCAACGCACACCTCACGGAGGCGACCAGTCCGCACGGGTTGTACTACGCGCCCGACCCATCGTCGCAGAGCACCTGCACCTTGGGTGGCAACGTGGCAGAGAACTCCGGCGGACCACATTGCCTCAAGTACGGCGTCACGTCCCGGTACGTCACCGGACTCACCGTGGTACTGGCCGGAGGCCGCGTCGTTCAGCTCGGGGGTGCCGCAGGAGCCCGGCACGGGTCACTCGACCTAGTCGGGCTCTTCGTCGGTTCGGAGGGCTGCTTCGGAATCGCGACCGAGATCGAGGTGCGTCTGCTGCCCATCGCCCAGGGCGTGCGCACCTTGCTTGGAATCTTCGACACCATGGAGGACGCGGGGCGTGCAGTGACCGCGATCATGGCGTCTGGTCTCATGCCGGCCGCGATGGAGATAGTGGACCAGGCCACGATCCGGGCGCTGGAGGCGAGTGTCTTCGCCGCTGGCTACCCCGTTGACGCCGGCGCGGCGCTGGTCGTCGAGTTCGACGGGACCGAGGCGGGTCTCGAGGCGGACGCGGACAGGGCAGAAGAGTGTTGTATCGCTGCGGGTGCAAGGGAGGTACGGAGGGCCACGGAGCCTGAGCACCGCGCGGCGCTTTGGACGGCCCGCAAGAAGGCGTTCGGCGCCATGGGGCGAATCGCGCCCGATCTGCTGGTCCAGGACGCAACGGTGCCGCGCACGAAGCTCCCGGAGGTGCTCGCGCGCATCGCTCAGATCGGTGAGAGCTACGACCTCAAGATCGCGAACGTCTTCCATGCCGGAGATGGTAATCTGCACCCCAACCTCCTCTTCGATCGGCAGGACACGGACGAGCTGGACCGCGTGGAGCGCGCATCCAATGAGATCATGCAGTTGTGCGTCGACGTGGGTGGCACGATCACCGGCGAGCACGGTGTGGGCATCGACAAGCGTGACTATATGCGGCTCGTGCACAACGAGACGGAACTGGAGATGCTGCGTTCCGTGAAGCGACTCTTCGATCCCGAGGGGCTCTTCAACCCGGGGAAGGTGCTTCCGAGTCGCACGGCGAGCGCAAGCGAGTTGCAGGCCGGGGTGATTTCATGACGGTGGGCAGGGCGACTCCCCTGACCGACGTGGTTTCCGCGGAGGCGCTCACACTACCGTCGGGCGGCTCGGCGAGGATCGCGCTTGGGCGGGCACCTGACGCGGTCGTCGCTCCCAGCTCGGTCGAAGAGATCGTCGAGCTTCTTGCGTGGGCGCAAGCCGCCGCAGTCGGGGTGATCCCGGTGGGGACCGGTGCGCACGTCGGAGACCGCCGGCCCGAGCGTCCGTACATCGCGCTCTCTGCTGCTCGATTGAGGGGAGTCCAGATCTACGAGCCTGCGGATCTCACGCTGACGGCAGGGGCCGGTACGCCCCTGACGGAGCTCGCTGGGGTGGCGGGCGAGCACCGCCAATGGCTCCCGTTCGACCCGTTGGACGCGCCCAACCGCACCTTGGGTGGACTCGCCTCGGCCGGAGTGACCGGTCCCTTGTGGGCCGGCTACGGACAGGTGCGTAATCAGGTGCTCGGAATGACGGTCGTGTGTGGCGACGGCCGCACGCTACGGCTAGGTGGCCGGGTCGTGAAGAACGTCGCGGGCTTCGATCTGATCAAGCCGATGGTGGGCAGCCGCGGTCGCCTCGCGGTCGTGACGTCGGTCACGGTGCGGCTCTTTCCCGTGCCGGCGCTCGACAGGGTGCTCGTGCTCGAGGCCGGCGAGCCCGCTGCGCTCGTGCCTGCTGCCAGGGCGGTCGCGACCGCCCCGACGCTGCCGGCGTCGATCGTGCTCTCTTTCTCGCCTGGGGCCGCGAGCTTGCTCGTGCGCCTGCACGGTGCCCTAGACACGGTCGAGGCGGACCAACGGATGCTCGAGGCGCACGCCGGGGTCTCCTTCAGTGTGAGAGATGGGCCTGAGGCAGAGGCATTGCTCGCCACCACCCGAGACGCAGGCGCGGACGCTGAGGTCCTGTTCCGAACCTCTGCGTTGCCCTCGGAGTTAGGAGCTTTGCTCGACCTGACGCGAGGCGCGCTCGTGGGTGTGGACAGTGTGGTCGTGGCGGACGTTGCCGAGGGCTCCGCGCGGGTTGGGCTCACTGGCGCGGGTCCAAGCGACGTCGTGCACGCGGTACGTGTGGGAGCGGAGGGGTTGGGCGGTACCGTCGCGGTGGACCGTTGTCCCTTCGACGCGAGTCCAGCGCTTCTTTCTACCTCACTGTCGCCCGCTGCCCGGGAGTTCGGCGACGGCCTGAAGCGGCTCTTCGATCCCGGCGGTGTGCTACTTTGAGCCGCACCGTGTCGACGCTCTCCGAGGCGCTGGGGAAGCAGCGCGATCGCTTGCTCCCGTGCGTGCACTGCGGGTTTTGTCTGCCGGCCTGCCCCACGTACAACCGTCTTGGCGACGAGGCGGATTCTCCACGCGGGCGCCTGTACCTCATGAGGGCAGTCGTCGAAGGGCGGCTCGATCCCGGCTCCGAGGCATTCGCCACGCACATCGATCGATGCCTAGGGTGCCGTGCGTGTGAGCCGGTGTGTCCCTCGGGAGTCGAGTACGGCACCCTGTTCGAGCTGGCCCGCCAAACCGTCGCCGAGCACCATCCCTCCGGATTCCTGACGCGCGCTCTGCTCTGGGTCTTCTCGTCCTCATTCCGGAGAACCCTCTTCTTCATGCCGAGCCGGTCGATCCGCGGCCTTGGGCTCGCGTCGCTCGGTGCCAGCCTGATGCCGGCGGTGGGGCCGCTCAAGACCGCGAAACTCGCACTTGCGATGCTCGCTTCGACGGCGGGTTGGAGCCGTCTGCGCACCTTGGGCATTGCCAAGACCGGCTCGGCCGACGCGCAGACGAAGTCGGTTGCGGCGGGTTCGCGTGGACGGGTCGCCGTGTTGACCGGCTGTGTGCAGGAGGGGCTCTTCGCCCGTCTTAACCGTGCGACCGTTCGCACCCTCGAGGCCAACGGCTACCAGGTGGTCCCACTCGCCGGTCAGGATTGCTGTGGTGCGCTGCACGCACACGGAGGGGACCTCGAACAGGCCCGGGCCCTCGCTCGGGCGAACATCGCCACCTTCGAGTCTGTCGATACCGATGCCATTGCGGTGAATGCGGCAGGGTGCGGTGCTGCCATGAAGGACTATGGCGTGCTGTTGGAAAATGACCCTGAGATGTCTGAGCGCGCGTGCGCCATCGCTGCCAAGGTGCGGGACGTCACCGAGCTGCTTTCCGATGCGGGGCCTTTGGGCGGCGCGGAAATGGCATGCACGGTGGCCTACGATCACCCCTGCCACCTTCTGCATGCCCAGCGCGTCGAGCAGCCTCCGCTCGCGGTGCTCGCTGCCATACCGGGCACCGAGGTCCACATCGTCGCCAAGGCGGACGAGTGCTGTGGCGGAGCAGGCATCTACGGCATCACGCACGCGGATCTCGGTGGCGAGATCGGACGGGACAAAGTGGCAGCGGTGCGCGCTTGCGGAGCGGAAGCCGTCGTGACGCCCAACCCGGGCTGTATGATGCAAATCGGCGCGGGACTCCGGATGGAGGGGGCCCGAGAAGGCGTATTACACCCGGTGGAGCTGCTGGACGAGAGCTATCGGCGCGCCGGCTATTACGAGACCCGAGGTGGGAAGCATGAGTCATGAGTGATGTGGGCGCCCGAGCGCAGTCGATCCTCGAGTATTTGACCGGGCGGCGCGACGCCATGGTCGAGATGCTCGTCTCGCTGGCGTGCAAAGAGTCGCCGACCGACGAGGCGGCTTCCCAGGCGGCGGTGCAATCGGAGTTGTCCGAGGCATTGTCTGAGCTCGGTTTCCGGGTGCGGTACGTCTCGGGTCAGGAGACGGGTGGACACTTGTTCGCGGTGCCTGAGAAGCGCGAACGAGGCAGGCCCGCTCAGCTGCTTATCGGGCACTCGGACACGGTTTGGCCTCTCGGTACGCTGGCGTCGATGCCGGTCGTCGTGGAGAACGGCTCGGTGCGCGGGCCCGGCACCTTCGACATGAAGGCTGGCATAGTGCAGGGTATCTTCGCGCTGCGCGCCCTCCGCGACCTCGATCATCAACCGCCTGCGACACCGGTCTGGTTCATCAATTCCGACGAGGAGACCGGGAGCCCCGAGTCGAGGCGCTACGTTCGGCTGATCGCCAAGCACGTTGTGCGCACTTTCGTGCTCGAGCCGGCCTTGGGTGCGCACGGCCACCTCAAGACAGTGCGCAAGGGTTTCGGGCGCTTCAAGGTGCGGGTCCACGGCAAGGCCGCTCACTCGGGGCTCGACCCCACCGGAGGGGCCTCGGCGATTCATGAGCTGATGCACGTCGTGCACAGGCTTCATGCGCTCACGGATCTAGAACGCGGGGTGACCGTGAATGTCGGGGTCGTTAGGGGTGGCACGCGCGTGAACATGATCGCGGCGCGAGCGGAGGCGGAAGTCGACGTGCGCGTCCTGTCGGACTCCGATGGAGAGGCCATCACCAAGACCATCCATGGACTCGAGCCACAGACCCCGGGCACGTCGATAGAGATCGAAGGAGGCATAGTGATACCGCCATTGCAGCGCACCGCTCGGAACCGACTGCTGTGGCGGGCCGCGACCGAGGCGGGAAGCCGTCTGGGCATCGAGCTAGGCGAGGACATGTCTGGTGGTGGCTCCGACGGAAATACGACCAGCCAGTTCACCGCGACGCTCGACGGGCTCGGTCCCCGGGGGGGCGGCGCGCACGCGCGCCATGAGCACGTCGAGATTTCGGGTCTGGTTGAACGAGCGGCGCTGTTGGCGGAGCTGCTAATGAGCCCGGTGGAATCAGGGTAGGAATGAGCTTGCCGGGGAGCGCCACTCACTTCGAGATCCGACCGCTCACCACTATCGGGGAATATCGTGCCTGTGTGGACCTCCAGGAGGAGACTTGGGGAGAGGGGTTCAGCGAGGGAGTGCCTCTCGCGATTCTGAAGGTCTCCCAGATACTGGGCGGTGTCTGCGCCGGTGCGTACGACGTGGACGGGTGTCTGGCCGGCTTCGTGTTCGGGATGACCGGTCCACGGGACGGCGAAGTCGTGCATTGGTCCGACATGCTCGCGGTGCGCGCGCACCTGCAGGACAGGGGGCTCGGGACCCGGCTGAAGGCGTACCAGCGTGAGCAGGTCTTGGCGCGTGGTGTCGAGACGATGTACTGGACCTTCGACCCGCTGCAGTCACGCAACGCGTACCTGAACTTCAGGAAGCTCGGCATCGTCGTTCGCGAGTATGAATGCGACATGTACGGTGACACTGACTCACCGCTGCACCGGGGGGTGGGAACCGATCGCTTCGTCGCGCATTGGCACATGACCACGCAGCGCGTCGTCGCCCGCCTTGATGGCGAGAAGTCTGGGCCGAGTCACGAGGGGTTTCCGGATGCTCAGCGGGTGCTGGGGTGTGATGATATCGAAGGGCTCGCTCACCCGGGCACTCCGGACCTCGGGAACCCGAACGACCGGCTGCTGGTTGCGATTCCTGCGAACATCGTCGACATCATGGATCGCTCGATGGATGTCGCTCTCCAGTGGAGGGGGGCCACTCGGGCGGTGTTCACGCACTATTTGAGCGGAGGCTACGAGGTGCGGGAATTGCTGCGTGCGGGGGCTAGCGCAGACTACCTGCTCGTGCGCCGGGAGGACACTTGAGTCGCACACACTTGGCCATCCTCGGGGCTGGACCTACGGGTCTGGAGGCCGGGCTGGCCGCGGTGGAGGCCGGGTTCGATTTCACGATCTTCGAGATGGCGGACGGGCCGGCCGGCAACGTGCGGAAGTGGGGGCACGTGCGGACCTTCACGCCGTGGTCGATGAACGTGTCCGTGAGGGCCAGGGCGCAGCTCGCGGCCGCCGGCGTCGCTGTCCCCAACGGGGATCAGTGCCCCACGGGCCATGAGCTGGTGCGAGACCTGCTGCGGCCGATCGCGGAGCTCGCCGAGGTCGTCCCGCGCATCCGCTATGGAACGCGCGTTCTCGGGATCGGTCGAGACGGGCGGTTGAAGAACGATGAGATCGGCACCGCCCAACGCGGAGAGACGCCTTTTCGCATTCTGGTCGAACGGGCGGGCGAAGAGAGCCTCGTCTTCGCCGACGTGGTCCTCGACTGCGCCGGCAGCTACGACAACCCCAACGCCTTGGGCGAGAGCGGTATACACGCGCCGGGCGAAAGGTCGGTCGCCGACTCCATCGTTCGTAGTCTGCCGGACGTGCTCGGGAACGAGTCTGACTGGGCGGGGCAGAGGATCCTGCTCGTGGGCGAGGGCTACTCGGGGCAGACGGCCGCCCGCGATCTGACGGAACTTCGCTCTCGGCACCCTGACACCGAGGTGATGTGGGCGATCCGAAGCCGACCACCGGTCCTCGGGGAGGTCGAGAACGATCCGCTCCCCCAGCGTGCCGCACTCGCGGCGCATGCTCGTGGTCTGATAGCGGCCGCGACGAGCGGCACGGAAGAGGATCCAGGGATCGTGGTTTGCCTCGGCCGCTCCGTCGAGACGCTGCGTCGAACTTCCGCCGGCATCGAGGTGACCCTTCGCTGTTCCCGGGCGGGTGGAATGGAGACCGTCGTGGTCGATCGCGTCATCGCGCTCACGGGCTATGTGGGGGATCACACGATCTACCGACAGCTCCAGGTACACGAGTGCTGGGCGACGTCGGGCCCGATGAAACTCTCGGCGGCGCTACTCGCGTCTTCTTCGGTGGACTGCCTGGATCAGACGAGTCAGGGTGCCGACACGCTCAGAAACCCCGAGCCCTACTTCTTCATCCTGGGTGCCAAGTCGTACGGCCGGAACTCTACGTTCCTCATGCGGGTGGGCTGGGAACAGGTAGGCGAAGTCTTTTCGCTTCTCGGTGGCACACCAGCCCAGTAGGAGAGCGTCGATGAAGATCGAGCGTGCCGTGCTGCGGGAAATTCCGCTGCGCTTGAAGGAGTACTTCGAGATTAGCAGTGGCGGCATGCAGGATCGCCGGATTCTCCTGCTGACGCTGTACTCGGATGGCGTCGAGGGATGGAGCGAATGTGTCGCAGGCGAGGACCCGGCCTACTCATACGAGACGACGGGCACCGCGTGGCACATGCTCACGGAATACATCCTTCCAGGTATCGTCGGGCGGGATGCCGAAGCGCCGGAGGACATCCTGGCTCCCGTGCGTTGGGTACGCGGCCACAACATGGCGAAGGCCTCCGTAGAGATGGCCGGCTGGGACCTGGCGGCGCGTGCCGACGGTGTCTCACTCTCCGAGAAGCTGGGCGGTGATCGGGACGTCGTGCCGGCCGGTGTGAGCATCGGGCTCAAGGCCACGGACGAGGAGCTGCACGAACAAGTCCAGGGGTACCTCGACGACGGCTATGCGCGAGTGAAGATCAAGATCAAGCCTGGCCGCGACATCGAGATGCTCGCGGGGCTGCGGGAGCGTTTCCCGGACGTGCTGTTTATGGCCGACGCGAACTCGGCTTACTCCCTGGACGATGTGGACCGACTCGAGGAACTGGACGCGCTCGATCTGATGATGATCGAGCAACCGCTCTCGTATGACGACTTTTTCGACCACGCACGGCTGCAGGAGCGCATCAGCACGCCGATCTGCCTCGACGAGTCGATCAAGTCCGAGGGTGATCTAGCACTAGCGCTGGAGCTGGGCAGCTGCCAGATCGTGAACATCAAACCGGGTCGGGTGGGCGGCCTCGGAGTGAGCCTCCGATTGCACGACACGATGCGAGCCCGGGGCATGGCGGTCTGGTGTGGTGGCATGCTCGAGTCCGGGGTCGGGCGGGCGCACAACGTGGCGTTGGCTTCCCTTCCGGGCTTCACCCTGCCGGGGGACATCTCCGCGAGCCGACGGTACTGGGAGCGGGACATCGTCACGCCGGAGTTCGAGGTCGAGGACGGGGTCATGCGAGTCCCGACCGAGGTGGGTCTGGGTGTCGAGCTCGATCTCGACCGCATTCGCGGGCTCACCGTGCGGGAGGCGGCGTTCGGCTAGGATAGCACGTAACAAGTAACGGCCACGAGGCTGTCGAGGTCGAGGCTATCGCGAGTCTTGCGGTCGGTCTTGCGAGGCGTCGGTATGGACGCGTAAGCTGTCGCGCCCGAAGCCACCACTCAACGCTCAGCCCCAGGACGCCCATGACCGCCAAGGACTTCTTCCAGTTCGCGGACCAGCACAACGCCCTGATGGTGGACCTCAAGTTCACCGACCTTCTGGGCTCGTGGCAGCACTGCTCTTATCCGATCGAAACGTGGGACGAGAGCACGTTCGAGCACGGCGTGGGTTTCGACGGGTCGTCGATCCGTGGATGGCAGGGGATCCACCAATCCGACATGCTGGCCGTGCCGGATCCGACCACAGCGGTCCTCGATCCGTTCTTCGAGCGCCCCACCGTGAGCGTCATCGCCAACATCGTGGATCCGGTCACCCTCGAAGACTACAGCCGTGACCCGCGGCATGTGGCGCGCAAGGCCGAAGAGCACATGAGGGAAACCGGAATCGCGGACACGTGCCACATCGGCCCGGAACCGGAGTTCTTCATCTTCGACCAGGTCCGCTACGAACAGAACGAGCATCACGGCTTCTACGAGGTCGACTCGGTGGAAGGTGCATGGAACACGGCCCGCATCGAGGAGCCTAATCTGGGCTACAAACCGGGCTACAAGGGTGGCTACTTCCCAGTGAGCCCGACGGACACGTACCACGATCTCCGGGGCGAGATGGTGTACACGATGAACGACGTCGGCATCGTCGTGGAAGCGCACCACCATGAGGTGGGCACCGCCGGTCAAGGCGAGATCGATATGCAGTACATGCCGTTGTTGCGCATGGCCGACCAGTTTGCCTGGTTCAAGTACATCTGCCGCAACGTCGCGAAGGGGGCGGGCAAGACAGTAACCTTCATGCCGAAGCCGATCTTCAACGACAACGGGAGCGGGATGCATACGCACCTCTCTCTGTGGAAAGGTGGCGAGCCGCTCTTCGCGGGGGATCAATACGCGGGCCTCAGCGATATGGCGCTGCATGGGATTGGCGGGCTGCTACGGCATGCGGGCGCGGTGCTGGCGTTCGCGGCTCCGACGAGCAACTCCTACCGGCGCTTGGTTCCGGGCTTCGAGGCCCCGGTGAACCTGGCCTACTCCCAGCGCAACCGCTCGGCCGCCGTGCGCATCCCCATGTACTCCCCGAGCCCGAAGGCGAAGCGCCTCGAGTTCCGCTGTCCGGATCCGAGTTGCAACGGATATTTGATGTTCTCGGCGATGCTGATGGCCGTCCTCGACGGGATCGAGAACGAGATCGATCCGGGGGACGCGCTGGATCGCGACATCTACGACATGAGTCCCGAGGAGCTCGCGCACTGGCCGCATACGCCAGGCTCGCTCCGGGAGGCGCTCGGCGCGCTGGAGGAGGATCACGCCTTCCTCACCAAGGCAGACGTCTTCACCGACGACCTGGTCGAGGCGTGGATCGATTACAAAGTAGAGAATGAGGTCGAGCCACTCCAGCTACGCCCGCACCCGTACGAGTACTTCCTCTACTACGACAACTGAGGAGGAAGGACCTCGCCGGTCACGCTGCCGTGTGCCGCACGCACCACGGACAGAAGCGCCATGCCCGCTCGAGAGTTCGGCCGCAGCCACACAGACGCGCGCGCTGACGTCCGCACTCGGGGCACGCGAGCGCGCCGAGTGGCACTCCGGTTCCACAGGAGGGGCACGGGAGCGTAGATCCGCTCGAGGCCTGAATGAGACGGGTGATCTCGTGCGGGGTCGTGAGTCCTTCAGCCAGGGCCCGTCGAGCGTCCGTACCCAGGGTGTCCATTCCGGCCTCGGTCGCGAGCTGCCGAATGCGAGTGGATGGCTCTCCTTTCGAGACCGCGTCTCGCAGCGGGTCCGTGAGTGTCAGGACCTGAAATACGCCCGTCCGTCCGCGGTGTCCCTCCGAGCACCGCTCACACCCCTGGCCGCGACACTCGGTGCAAACGCGGCGTACGAGTCGCTGCGCCACGACACCGGCAAGCCCACCCGCCACGAGGAACGACGGCACGCCCATGTTCAACAGCCGGGTGACCGCGCCGGGCGCGTCGGTCGTGTGGATGGTCGAGAGGACGAGATGGCCGGTCACCGCGGCCGTCATCGCGATTTCGGCGGTCTCTCGATCACGAATCTCGCCGATCATCACGACATCCGGGTCTTGTCGGAGCACGGCCCGCAGCGCGTCGGCGAAACCGAGACCGGCTCGTCGATCGACCTGGACCTGGTTCGCGCCGGGCAGTCGGTACTCGACCGGGTCCTCCAGGGTCACGACATTCTGCGTCTCACGATCCAGCTCTGACAGCGCAGCGAAGATCGTAGTGCTCTTTCCGCTGCCGGTGGGGCCAGCGACGAGAATGACCCCCTCTCCACAGAGCAGGAGGCGTCGCAGACCCGTGAGCTCCTTTGCGGCCAAACCCAATGCGCCGAGGCAGGGCGGCGCAGCGCCCGGGTCCAGAATACGGACGACCGCCTTTTCACCGCCATTCACCGGAAGTGTGCTCACGCGCAGGTTAAGCCGGCGGCCGCCCTGTTCGAGATCGATGCTGCCGTCTTGCGCTCGCCGCTTCACGGAGATATCCATGCCGGCCATGACCTTGATGCGGGACAGCACCGCATGCCGGGCCGCGGCCGGCAGGTCGCCGACCTGATGGAGGATGCCGTCGACACGGTGCCGCACGCGGACGTCACCCCCGGTTTCCTCCACATGGATGTCGCTCGCGCCGGCCTCGACCGCCGTGCCGATCAGCGAGTCGACCAGGCGCACGACCGGAGCCGCACCTGTAGCCCGCTCCAGAGCCGTCGGCCCACTCGGGCCTTCGACGCGGAGCTCGGGGGGTAGCGCAGAGACCAGGTCCTGCATGTCGGGGTAGTGGAGCTCGAGCGCCTCCTGGACGGCGTCCACGGTGGCCACGGTGGCTTCGATACGGCGGCCGGTCTGGAAGCGGAGGTCGTCCATGGCGTTGAGGTCGAGTGGATCGGCCATCGCGATTCGTACCATCCGGTGGCTGACTCCCAGCGGCACGACCCGATGCGCGCGTGCGAGTTCGGGCCGGACCGCCCTGAGCGCGTCTCGGCTCGGACTCAGGGGAGCGGGCACGTACTGCAAGGCGAGCTGGGTCGCGAGCGCCGAGGCCACGTGCCCGGTGGTCACGCCCCCAAGGCGGACGAGTGTCTCACCGATGCGGAGGCCGGTCGAGCGCTGCTGGGCAAGCGCCGCGTGGAGTGTTTCCTGGTCGAGGTCGGCGATCTCGACGAGCAACTGTCCGAGGATCTTGGGTCGCGTGTTCACACCCGGAGCATCAGCACGGCTCTGGGGCGGTGGGATGGTGTAGCGGGACTTAAGTGGAGAGTGATCCTACGTATCGATGCCGAGGACTCGGAGAACGAACGGCGTCACATGACGCAGGTCACTCATCTTCTGCGCCTGCTCCGCACCTGGGCCCGAAGCGATGCCGAGCGCCGGATTCAGCGTGTGGCCCGTGCGTACATCCTCGATGTTGCCGTGATCGCTGGTGACGAGCAGGAGCGTATCCGTTGCCAACTCCTGCAGTAGGCCCTCGAAGAGTCCGTCGACCCGCTGTAGTGCGGAGACTGCGGCATCCATCGACTGTGAATGCCCGGCATCGTCGGTCGTGTAATGGGCATACAGCGTTAGATCAGTAGCGCTACTGATTGCGGCCAGGTTCGCGCCCGCCTCCTGAAGTGAGATCTCGGGCAGCCAGCGGTGACCGAGGTGGGTTCGCCAGCCGTCGTTCACGATCTCGCTCGAGACGGCCCGGCCCTCGCCGAGCGCCTCCTCGTGGCGGTCCAGCAAGCCCGCGGCCCTGGCGGCGAGCGGCGGCGCGGCGATGAAGCGGCTCCGCCGACCCCTGCCGGGCCAGTCACGCGGATACGCGTTCGCAAACGCGGCCGAGCGCCCGGCGTCGAGCACTCGCTGCAAAACGCTGCGCTGCTCCCCGAGCGGCCGAAGCGCCGCGGGGACCCACGGACCGAAGTGCCGCCCGTGCAGGTCGGCGGCGTTCTCGCCAGTGAGCAGCGCGGTCTGCCCAGTGCCGCTCTGTGGCAAGCCATCGATCCCGAGCGTCGCGTCGAGTGGGATCGCCAAGCCGAGGGGGCCGCTGGTTCGTGGGGACTCAAGCGTAGGCAGACTCCCACCCATCAGCTCTAGGAGGGTGGGAAGCAATGCGCGCCCCCGTGCGAACGGGTTGACCTCGGCGTCGTCCTCGCCGATCCCGACACCGTCCAGAAAGACCAGCAGGACGTGGCCGGGCCTGGCTATCTCCGTCGACTGTTGAGCGCGCGACCGATCGCTCGTTGGAGCCGACCCTCGGATGGAGCGGAGCTGCCCGTAAAGAATTCGAGGATCACGGACTGGGTGCCTACGATGTCGAGCAAGGCCAGGAGCACGAGCGCGAAGAACAGCGCCCAGAGTACACCTTTTCCATCTATCCTAGAAGCGATAAGCAGCTCCCGAAGGGCTACTCGGCAGGGCGTAGATCCACAGTCACTTGCACCTGCACGTGTCCCATGTCAGCGCGGTCGCGAATGGCGTCGCGAATGCGCGGCTCGAGCTTCTGGTACGCAGCCTTCACGCTGTGGCGCAGCTGCCGGCGCAGGACCTTGAGCGCGTTGACGTCCGCGCGGCTCGTCTTCGTCTCTTTCTTGGCATCCGTGATCGCGGATGCCAGCAACTCGAACGGCGCCACACCGACGTCATCGAAGCGTTCATGATCCATGTACTGGACCGAGATACTGACGTCACCCCGGGCATGGTGGTGGTGGATGTCGCCCACGGCCTGAAAGCGAGACGCGAGTCGGCCGAGCTCGGTTCTCTGGGCGGCCTTGGTGTAGGCGCGCTCGAGGCTGGTAAAAATTCTCTTCAACCGCTCAGTGCTTGTCGCGTCGAGCTCCGGAATATCGGTATCGAGGTCGCGCCCCATCGCCTGTCTCTCGACATGAAACTGCGCGCTCTCGGCGTCGCGGTTCCGCGCTCGATCGATGTTGTCGAGGATTCGGTCAGGGTTGGTCCGATAGCTCATACGGTACTCGATAATCTGTCTTGTCGGTGGTCCAGGGATGGGCCCTGAAGGCGGAGTCCCTGAGGATATAGACTCCCCCACAAGCGGCCAAGGGTGATATGGCGAAGGGTCTTTCGGCCGAGGCCTGGTAAATCCGGGCTGCGCTGGGGATATTGCCCGCACCAGTACCGTGGGCACGACGCCTGCCTACTGCAGCGGAGGATTCAAAATGGACGAGTCCCAAAGCGCCGAGGCCTCCGAAGAAACCGAAGGGGCTGGCTCGGCTGAGCGGTCCGACGAGGCCATAGGGGTCGCGGAGGCCGAGCAGTCTGAGATCCCGTTGCTCCCCAGCCGGCTCGTCAACGTCTTCGTGAGCCCAGGCAAGGTGATGGAGACGGTCGCGAAGAATCCGGTGTGGGTCGGCGCGCTGATCCCGGTGGACTTGATCATGGAGACGCAGCGCCAGGCGGCGCTCGAGGCCGGTCGGGACATGCCCGAGATTCCCGAGGCGTTCATGAACCTCATGCGCTTCGTCACGCCGGTCATCGGGATGGTCGGCATCGCTCTGTTCACCTTCTTTACCGCCGGGCTTTACTGGCTGATCTTCTCGTTCGTGCTCGGCGACGAAGGGAGCTACCGCCAATACCTTGCGGTCGGGACGCACGCGTTGTTCGTGCCCGCCGTGATTGGCCTTGCGCTGGTGCCGCTCAAGATCGTGACCGGGGATGCTCAGGCGACTCTCAATCTGGGCAACTTCAATTTCTTCCTGCCGAACGGATACTGGGCGGATGTGTTAAGGCTGGTGGATCTGACAGGGATCTGGTCCGCACTGATCGTTGCGCACGGGGCTCACACCATCGACCCGAAGCGGAGCTTCGGCACCGCGGCCGCGGTCGTGCTCGGGATCATGTTCGCCTTCGCGCTCTTTTTTGCCGCGTTCTCCTAGAGTGGTGGTTCAGAGCCGAGATCTCAACGGAGAGGATGGGGTAGGAGCCAGGTTGAAGCCCGGTCAGAGCAGGATGGTCGGCTGGACGGTCGCGGCGGCTTCGGCAATCGCGGCGCTCTTCCATCTCTATGCGGCCGGGATATCTCCGTTCACGGCGCTCATCCAACGGCCGGTCCACCTGGCGCTTATGGCGACGCTGGGCTTCTTGGGTGTGGGCGTGCAGATAAAGGTCCGGCGAAAAAGGGCGGGTCCAAGCGCTGAAGGCCGGGTTCCGGGTGCGGAAGAGGCAAAGCAAGACGAGAGGCCCGACGACAGCGAAGCAAGTGAGAAGCCGCGCGTCGGCTGGCTGAACTGGCTGTTCGTCGCACTCTCGGTGGCCGTGTGCCTCTATCTCGCCTCTGAGAGTCAAGAGTTGGTCGCCCGGTCGGGGAATCCGACACGTACGGATCTCATCGCCGGCGCTATCGCGATCCTGCTGGTGCTCGAGTTGGCGCGACGCACGACCGGGTGGGGACTCGTTGCTGTCTGCCTGCTGTCGCTTGCTTACGCTTTTTCGGGACCGTACCTACCGGGCTTCCTAGCGCATCGTGGCTACGGCGTCCAGCGGCTCGTCGAACACATCTTCCTGTCGACCGAGGGCCTGTGGGGCGTGCCCCTCGGTGTATCGGCGGACTTCGTCTACCTGTTCGTTCTCTTCGGCGCGGTGCTCGAAACGGCGGGCGGCGGCGCACTTCTGATCGCGCTCGCGAACAGGGTTGCTGGTCGCACTCGTGGTGGTCCTGCGAAGACCGCGGCGGTGGCCAGCGCCTTCATGGGTTCGCTGTCGGGAAGCGCCGTTGCGAACGTCGTCACGACCGGAACCTTCACGATCCCGCTGATGAAGCGCGCGGGCTTCCGGCCGTTCTTCGCTGGCGCGATCGAGGCTGCCGCGAGCACGGGTGGCCAGCTCATGCCTCCCGTCATGGGCGCCGGCGCCTTCATACTCGCGACGTGGACGAATATCCCATACCTGGAGGTCGCGACCGCGGCGATCATCCCAGCCATTCTCTACTACGTGTCGCTGCTAGCGGCCATCCACTTCCGGGCGGGGCGAATGGGCATCGAGCCCTCCCGCGAGGGCTCCACGGAGCGCGTTTCGGACCGGCTGCACCTGCTGCTGCCGCTGGTCGCGATCGTGGTGCTGCTAGGCATGGGCCGCTCCCCGATGCGTGCGGCCTTCTGGGGTGTGACCTCTGCGCTGCTTATGGCGTATCTGCGACCGGCGACCCGACCCTCGCTGGCGGCCTTGCGCCGCATCATGGAGGGTGCGGGTCGCGGAGCGGTCCAGGTCGCGGCCGCCTGCGCCGCGGCGGGGATCGTCGTGGGTGTCGCTTCACTGACGGGAATTGGGCTCCGCATGTCGGAGCTCATAATCACGTTGTCTCAGGGAAATGTGATGATCGCGCTGATGCTGACCGGCATGGGCTCGATCGTGCTTGGCATGGGCCTTCCCACCACGGCCGCGTACGTCGTATTGGCGGCGCTCGGCGCGCCCGCGTTGGTACAGCTCGGTGTGCCACTGCTCTCCGCGCACCTCTTCATCTTCTACTTCGGGTGCATCTCGAACGTCACGCCGCCGGTGTCGCTGGCCGCGTTCGCCGCCGCGGGTATCGCTGGCTCGCCGCCGCTGCGCACCGCGGTTGCCGCGGCGATTATCGCGAGTGCCGGCTTCATCGTGCCGTTCAGCTTCGTATACGGACCACCGTTGTTGCTTGACGGCACGATTCTGGAGATCGCGGTCACGTTCTCTACCGCCGTCGTGGGGGTCACCGCCTTCGCCGCCGCCGCCATCGGATACGCCCACCGGCTACTACCCGTATTTCAACGTGTGCTGCTGGGCGCGGGTGCTCTCGCGCTGGTTGCGCCGGGTCTCGTGTCTGATGGGGCTGGGCTATTGGCCCTCGCTGTTGTTTTTTATAGAAAGACTGAATAGGGAGCACACGGAGGATTACAGTGAAGAGAGTCCCAATCCGGTGGGCGGCCCTAGCCGTAGCCGGCTGGATGGCAGCGTGTGGAGTAGAGGGTGGAAGGACGTTCCTCTCGTTGGGTACCGCCGGAACGGGTGGCATCTACTACCCGCTGGGCGGCGCACTTGTGAGCCGCCTGTCGATCGCGGACGACGCCCGCCAGTACACGGCCGAAGTGAGCGGTGGCTCGGTGGAGAACATCAACCGGCTCGCAGCCGGTCAGATCGACCTCGCCATGGTGCTCGCGGCTACGGCCTTCCAGGCCCACCAGGGCCTGGAAGACTGGGAACGGGCTATTTCCGGGCTGCGCATACTGGCACCGCTGTATCCCAACCTCACGCACGTCATGGTGCCGAGGCGTTCCGACGTGGCAGGGATCGCTGATCTCGGTGGGCAGCGCGTCTCGGTGGGGCCTCCGGGCAGCGGGACCGAGCAGATAGCCCGGCACTTACTTCAAGCGCATGGACTCAGCTACGACGACATCGACGAGCGGTTCTTGTCGTTCGGCGAGTCGTCTTCGGCTCTGCGGGACGGCGCCATCGATGCAGCGGTGATCTCCGTTGGTTATCCGGCCGCGGCGGTCCTCGAGGCGACCACGACGGCAGGTGTACGCCTGTTGCCGGTCGACGCCGATATAGTGGCGTCCATGCATGAGGAGCATCCCTACTATACGGCCGCCGTGCTGCCCGCGGGCGCATATCCCGGCGTGGAGGCCGCGATTCCGACCATGGCCGTCCACAACTGGATTGTCGCGATGGACACTCTAGACGACGAGGTCGTGACGATACTGCTGAACATCCTGGTTGACGACCGTGCCTCTTTGGAGCAGGTCCACGCCATGGCGAAGCAGATCGACCTGGATCTCCTCGGCGACCCTCCGATCCCACTTCATGCTGCGGCTAGTGGCTGGATTTCTCAGAGTATAGATGATCGAAAGTAGTTACGGATCGGGGCGCGATCTCGTCATCGCGGCGCTGCTCACGCTGTCGGTGCCCATGGGCATCGCGGCTCAAGCCGAGCTCGAGGGCTTCGAGCAAGCGACTCCGAGCGCGAACGCTGCTGGCACGCTCGCGGTGGAGCGCGAAGCGCTCGACGCCGATGCACCGCTCACGTCCATCACGGTTGATGGAGTGCTCGACGATGCGGAGTGGGCTAACGCTAGGGTCTTCACCCGTTTCACGCAGGCTCAGCCCGTTGAAGGCGCGCCGGTCGAATACGACACCGAAGTACGCTTGATCATCGGTGACGAGGCGGTCTGGATCTCGGCGCGCATGCACGATCCCGAGCCGGAGGGCATCGTCAGGCGCCTCACGCGGCGGGACTCGCACGGGGACTTCGACCTCTTCCGAGTTACGCTGGACCCCAACCTCGACGGCCTGACTGGGTACATGTTCGGAGTTAGCGCGGCCAATGTGCAGAGCGACTCGTACCTGTACAACGACGACCAACTGGACGCTGCCTGGGACGCCGTGTGGTCCTCGGCGGTGAACATCGACTCCGCGGGATGGACTGTGGAGCTTCGCATTCCACTTTCCCAAATCCGGTACGAAGCTTCCGCCGAGCAGCAGACGTGGGGCGTGAACTTCTACCGCTCGCGCGTCTCGAGTAACGAGGAGTCGTACTACTCACTGGTGTCGCGGTTGAAGAAGGGCATGGTCAGTCAGATGGGGCGCGTCGGTGGGGTGCGGGTCTCGCGTCCCTCGAGGCGGCTCGAGATTCTACCTTACGTCGTTAGTAACCTGCACAGCGGTCCGTCGAGCGAGGGAGATCCGTTCTTCGATGGCTCGGCCGCGAACGGACGTTTTGGCATGGACGTGAGCTACGGTCTCGGTTCGGCGTTTACGCTCGACGCGACCATAAACCCGGACTTCGGGCAGGTCGAGGCGGATCCCGCGGTCATCAACCTGTCGGCGTTCGAGACCTTCTTCGACGAGCGACGTCCGTTTTTCGTAGAGGACGCTCGCGTATTCAACTTCAGCCTATCCGGTGGTCGGAACGAACTGTTCTACAGCCGAAGAGTCGGTCGCTCTCCGCAAGGCGAAGCTCCGTCGGACGCCGAATACGACGACATCCCGTCCAACTCCACGATCCTGGGTGCCGCCAAGATCTCAGGTCGAACAGCGAGCGGTCTATCGGTCGGGGCGCTCGCCGCGGTAACCGGTAACGAGTTTGGACAGGGACTCTTCGAGGACGGTTTGCGAGACGACTTCCTCGTGGAGCCGCGCTCGGAGTTTGGTGTCGTGTCCTTGGCGCAGGATCTGAACGATGGTGCGACCAGCTTCGCGGCCATCGCCACGGGTATGCGACGGGCGCTTCCCACGGATGGATCGTTCGCTTGGCTCCCCTCTTCGGCATTCAGCGGCGGCGCCCGCTTCGAGCATCAGTGGGACGACCGGACGTGGGGCATCTGGGGGGTGCTCGGCGTAAGCCAAGTGCGAGGCTCCGACACCGCTATTACCCGTATTCAAACGGCGTCCAATCACTACTTCCAGCGCCCGGACGCGACGCGCTTTCAGGTGGATGGAACCGCTACGTCGATGGCTGGCGTGAACTGGCGCGTTCAGTTGGACAAGCGCGGGGGAGCGCACTGGACGGGTGGCCTGTGGGCGGCGGAGGTCACCAACGGCTTCGAGATCAACGACCTCGGCTTCTCGACGACGGCCGAGCGCTTGGATGGTGGAGCGCGGGTAAGCTACCGGGAGATTCAACCCGGGTCGCTGTTCCGTTCCTACGACGTCACCGCCATGACCTACCACAACTGGAGCCACGAGGCACTCGATGACGCTTGGTCGGTCGATTCGTGGCAGCGTGCTCGGCTGCGTGGATCGTTCCGGATGAACGCGAACGGGCAGTTCCTCAACTACTGGTTCGTATGGCTGAGTGGCTCGTACAACCCGCAGTCGATGAGTCGCTCGGAGACCAGGGGTGGTCCGATGATGGTCACCCCGGCATCGACAGAGTTCGACGTCCACCTCAGCAGCGATAGCCGGAAGTGGCTGAGCTTCGGCTAGACTTTCCGGGTCAAGGACGACCGCATCGGGACGGGAGGCTCGACCGACATTAGTGGCAATGTCCGCTTCCAGCCGTCCGACAACCTGTCGGTGTCGCTACGCCCGAATTGGTCGAGATCGACCGTGGACGCCCAGTACGTGACGTCGACCTCCACGCTCGCGTACGACCCGACGTATGGTCGGCGCTACCTGTTCGCCGAGCTGGACCGCCGGTCCTTCTCGATGGTGACACGGGTCGACTGGACGTTCACACCGACTCTGTCGCTGCAGCTCTACGCGCAGCCGCTACTGTCCTCGGGCGACTACCTGGAGTACAAGCAACTCGCGGGTGCCGAGTCGTACCAGTTCTTCGGCTTCACGCCGGGTTCTTCCCAAACTCTCGAGGACGGAATCCACTGCAGCGCTAACATCTGCAACGTCGATGGCACGCAGCACGTGGACTTCGACGGCGACGGCGCGACCGACTACTCGTTCTCGGACCGAGACTTCAATGTGCGGTCTCTGATCAGCAATGCCGTCCTGCGTTGGGAGTACCGACCGGGCTCGACGATCTTCCTGGTCTGGCAGCGTCAACAGGAGGACCGTGCCCTGATCGGTGACTTCGACTTGAGTCGGGATGCGGGGGCGTTGTTCGGCGCGCCGGCGGACAACCGGTTCATCATCAAGATGAACTACCTGATGGGGATTTAGAAACCTCCGCTCTCCGGTCTCGATCGACCGGTGGTCCTGGTCGTCGCGGGAGCGGAGGCCCACCGGGCGGCTGCGACGCGATTCGGCGTTAGCTTTTCCGGTCCCGCCGTGCCGGACCGATCCGTCACCGCCAGTCGAAACTCCGCTCGCCCAGTATGTCCGACACCCATCTCGCAGATCGCTCTGCTGCCGGCCCCGTCGCCGACAGCTCTCGTACGGACCGCCTCCAGGAATTCTTGGACGCCCCCACGCGTGCACTCTGGATCATGGCGTTGCCGATGATCGCTGGGATGACAGTCCACACGATGTACATCGTGGCCGATACGGCGTTCATCGGATCGCTGGGAACGGACGAGCTCGCGGCGGCCACCTTCGTCGCTCCGCTGTTCTTCTTGATGATTGCGCTGACGATGGGAATCGGTACCGCGGTCACGGCCTTGGTGGCTCAGTCGGTGGGGCGAGGCGACGCTCGAGGTGCAGATGCGGCCGCGGGCACGGCGATCAGTTCTGGCGTCTTTCTGGGAGTTATCTTCGGTGGCGCGGGACTCGCGAGCGGCCGTTGGATGCTGGGAGCTCTCGGAGCTGAGGGCCGCGTCGTAGACCTGGGATGGGAGTACTTCCAGGTGCTCGCCGCATTCCTGCCGTTGTTCTTCGTGTCCGCGATCCTGCGTTCGATCCTCGCCGGCGAGGGTGATGCGAAGACCCCCATGATCGTGCTCATGATCTCGACGTTGGCCAACATCGCGCTCGATGCGCTTTTCATTCTCGTGCTCGGTATGGGGCTTCGGGGAGCGGCCATCGCGACGATTCTGGCGGTCGTGATCTCGGTGTCGAGCTTCTCCGTACTGCTGTTGCGCCGGAAGTCGGCGTTCGTCCGTCTCCGCGTGTCGGCCCTGGTCCCATCGCGCGAGGTTCTCGTGCAGCTGTACGGCCTGGCGATCCCGATCGCAGCGAGCATGGTGGTCATGTCGGTCGGCACGATGCTGTACAACCTGATTTTGGCTGATTTCAGCTCCGTGGCGGTTGCGGCCTATGGCGCGGCGTCGAAGGTGGACATGATCGTAGTGCTTCCGATCTTCGGGCTCTCGGGGGCTGGGGTCACCCTTGTCGGCATGTTCGCCGGAGCAGGGCGGAGCGATCTGGTCCGGTCGACAGCACTCTACACCTATCGGTGGGCGATTACGCTCGCGGCCGTCATCGGCAGCGTGGCCTTCCTGACCTCGGGAAGCCTCCTGCGCATCTTTACATCGGACCCCACCGCGCTTGCGATCGGGGCGACCTATCTGGGCTTCATGATCTTCGCCTACCCGATGATGGCGGTAGGCATGACCACCGGGCGCTTGCTGCAGGGACTCGGGCATGGCTTCCCGGCACTCTTCATCACCACGCTGCGCGTGTTGTTGGTCGGCGTGCCTGTCGCATGGCTAGCGGTGCACGTCTTCGACCAGTCGATCAGGGGCGTGTGGATCGGCATCCTCACGGGTGGTGCGTGCGCGACGATATGTTCGGTTCTGATGGTGCGGCACTTGATGTGGCGGTCGGATCCGACCTTGAAGGCAGTGGCGGCGCGCGCCTAGGTGGGAACCCAGCGGTAGGCATGTTCGGGATGATCCTCAACGCGTTCCCGTAGTACAGCTGTCTCAGCACATCGTCGGGCAGTCCCATGCCGTACAGCTGCCAGAAGGCGTGGTAGTCGCGGTAGTAGTCGAAGTACTCGTCCTCGGTCTCGAAGACCCGCCAGTAGTACGGGTACTCGTCGGGCTGGAACGAGTCCTTTCCGAACAAGATCCGGTCCTTGTACTTCTCGAAGAAAGCGCGCGCGAAGCGAGGCTGTCGACCCAGATCGTACAGCACCGCGCCGACCTCCCCGTGCACGTTTGGGAAGCGATCGAAGAGCTCTCCGAGCTTGCCCAGATCCTGAGTGTACCAGCTCATGTGCGCGAGCACCCAGGTCGTGTTCGTGTGCTTCGCCAGCAGCCGATCGCGCTCTGCCATGAGGTCGTCGAACGTGGGAAAGCGGGAGCGGTCGTTGAAGCGACGGCTCGGGAAGATCGCCATCTCCAGCCAGCGCTCGTTTTCGAGGTCGAGTGGTCGGAAGAACTCCGCCGGATCCCCCGTGTGGATGAACACGGGGATGCCGAGGCGGCCAGCGGTCTTCCACACCACGTCGAGCTCCGGATCGTCCAACTGGAGCCGCGTCCCGTCCGCCTTCCGTGTGCCCAATCCGAACTCTTTGCCGATCTCGCCGATGCCCACCGCACCTGCGGCGACGTCGGCCTCGAGCTGCGCGGCGATGAGCGCGCCGGAGCCCGGTCTGACATCCCGGAGGTTGAGCGTGGTGAAGAATACGAAACGGTCCTCGTGTCCTGCGGCGCGAACCGCGTTGATCTGGCTCGTGAGGAGCTCGCCGGAGCTGCCCCGGGCCTGCACCATTACTTGCAGGTTGAGCTCGTCCATCGCCGAGATCACGCGGTTGATGGCCTCGGGGTTGTTCAGCGTCGGCGGATGACCATGCAGGTCGACTGCAGGGAACTTCGCGCGCGGCACTTCATGCTCGGGCACGACCAGGGTCGAGCGCGGGTCGTACTCCGTGATGCTGGGCGGAGGAAGCGTGGGCTCACGGTTGCGTCGGGATTGCGCCTCGCTCGGCGCAGGCGGAAGAAGAAGCGCAAGGCCGACGAGAATGAACAGCACGCGAGTGATACGCATGGCAGGACTCCGGAAGGATGAGTCGCCAAAGTTGAGGGCATCGCCCGATCCTGTACAGCTGATCAGGTGATGAGCACGGATCCCAATCCACTGCACCGTGCCCCCCCATTGTCAGCTCGATTCGAGCGGCTTCACGGGGTCGGTGCGGGAAGCCCGGGCGGCGGGCAGGAAACCCGCGAGACCCGCCACTGCGAGAAGCAGGATCGCCGTCCCGGCGAAGGTGGCCGGGTCGGTCGGCTCGACACCGTAAAGCATGGATGCCAGCGATCGGGAGACCACGAACGACGCAGCCGCACCCACCACCACTCCGACGCCAGCCAGGATCATGGTCCTCCCCACGACGCGGGTCTCGAGCGTTTGGGAGTCCTCCGTGGGCATCGTGGCGTCCAGGCCCCGGAGCGCCTGGCGTACTCCTCCCACCAAGGACTCCACCGGAAGGCTCGACCGCACGACCATCTCCAGCGTCGGCCAGTCCCCCATCTGTGGTAACGGGAGGTAGAACTCCAGGCCGGATACCTGTTCGAGTGACTGGTGGCGCACATCGCCTACCACGCCGACGACTTCCCACTCACCGCCCGCGATCAGGACCGTTTGCCCGACTGCGCTCTGGCTTGGAAAGAGGCGCTCCGCGGCCGACTCGTTGATGACCGTGACATTGGCCGACTGCTCGGTGTCGTCCGTCCGAGGTCCTTTCGGATCGACCTCATCGCGTAGCGCGGGTCCTGAACCAGGCCTTCCATTCACATCCTCCCCGTGGGGCGATCGTCGTCGCCCAAACGATCAGTGAGCCTAGATTGGACACATCGCGGCGGGGTTAGGGTGTTACGCGGTCGCGACGATCCGAGGTCCGCGCGCTCCTCCGGGCGAGGCTCAGCCTCCGGCCTGAATCTCCGCCGCCACCGCCTGTACCTCGTCCAGGACCCGCAGGAGGTTGCCGCTCCACACCATCCCGATCTGCTGCTCGGTGTAGCCGCGGCGCACGAGCTCGAGTGTCACGTTGAACGGCTCAGACGCGTCGTTCCACCCCTCGACACCGCCTCCGCCGTCGAAGTCGGAGCTGATGCCGACGTGCTCGACGCCTATGAGGTTCACGAGATAGTCGATGTGATCGACGAAGTCGGAAACGTCGACAGGCGGGGCTACGGAGTTCACTTCCTCGTCCACTCGCGCCTCCACGGCCTCTTGGACCGGCCGGAACGCCGCATCGTACGCGTCGCGGTCATCGGCGCTCATGCTGAAGCGCGCGCGCCTGCCCACCAGCTCGAAGCCCTTATCATCGGCGACACTCCGCTCCAAAGCGGTGCGTGCCTCGCGGTTGGCGTAGTTCTTCTCGGGGTCTACGTAGCTCCTGAACGCGACCGTCTGCACGACGCCACCGTTCTCCTTGAGCGCCACGAGTTGTTCGTCGTCCAGGTTGCGGCTCACGTCTCCAACCGCGCGCGCAGCCGAATGGGAGGCGATGACCGGCGCACGAGACATCGCGAGCGCCTGCATATTGGAGTCCTTCGACGGATGCGACAGGTCGATCATGATGCCGAGTCTGTTCATCTCCGTGATCGCCTGGCGTCCGAGCTCGCTGAGGCCACCATGCATCCAGACGTCATCACGCTCGCCGGTGTTCGAGTCCGCGAGCTGGCTGTGCCCGTTGTGCGCGAGCGACATGTAGCGAGCGCCCATCCTTTGGAAGCGCTCGATGTTCGAGAGGTCAGTACCGATCGGATACGCGTTCTCAACCCCAATCATCGCGACCTTCTTTCCTGCGGCGACGATGCGCCGCACGTCGTCCGACGTCAGCGCGAGTTCGATCCGGTCCGGCGCGATCTCCTCAGTGAGCCGATGCACCGCCTCGAACTTGGCCAGAGCTTGTTGATGCGCGTTGGCGTAGCCCTCTGGGGTCAACTCTCCCTGGCCCACATAGACGATCATCCACGACACGTCGAGGGCGCCTTCCTCCATGTTGGGAAGGTTCACCTGCGTGGGAAGCTCCATCGTGTAGTTGCGCTCGGCGGTGAAGTCCGAGGCGCTGATGTCGTTGTGCGTATCGAGCGTGATGACCCGCTCGTGGATGCCGCGTGCGCGCTCGACCAGATCGGCTTCGGTCTCTGCGCCGGTGTCGCCCCCGCCGCAGGCAGTGGTCACCAGGAGAGAAATGAGGGAGATCAACTGTGAACGGGTGGTCATCTTTTTCATGGTGGCAACCTGGAAAGACTATTCCTCGGGTCTGAGTCGGGGGAAGATTGTACGGGGTCACTCGCCTGGTGAGCAACGCGCGCGTGTGCCGAGATTGGATCCCGGCAGGGCCGACTCAGGTACCATCGAAGCCATCAAATTCACCACGCGCCAGCTCCATATGCCCCGCCTAGCTCTACTGATAGTACTCCTTGCAGCGTGTGCTGAGGCGACTCTTCCTCGTGCGCTGGACGAGCTCGCGATCCGGGACAGCACATACGTCGATCCCGAGACGCTTGTTCCGTACACCGGTCGTGTCTTCCGGATGTTCGAGACCGATTCCGGGATACCACAGATCCGGGGCGAACTCGTAGACGGGATCTGGGACGGCGAGCTCCTCGTCTATCACGAGAACGGCCGCATCCGATACACGGGCTCCTTCGCGAACGGCGAGAGGTGCGGACCGTGGCTCGACAACCGTGACGCGGAGCCCCCGCAAGACATCTACGCCGAACTCAAGCAGGAGATCGAGAGCATGGGCCTATACCCGGAGTGTCCGAGCTGATGGCGACTAGCCCTATGGCTGCCCTTCCGCCACTCACCTGCCAGCGCGAAGCCTTCCAGTTACCGCGCGACGCACACTACTTCAACTGCGCGTACATGGGCCCGTTGCCGCGAGCCTCCGAACGCGCAGGCGTTGAGGCTCTGACCCGGAAGCGTTTGCCCACGAGCATTGTACCGCCGGACGATTTCTGGGACGCCGATCGGCTACGCGCGCTCTTCTCGCAGTTGGTGAATGCGGGAGACCCCGGTCGCATCGCGATCCAGCCCGGCGTGTCGTACGCCGTCGCGACCGTCGCTAGAAACGTCCGGGTCGAGGCGATTCAGAACATCGTACTGACGCACGAACAGTTTCCCGGCAACGTCTACTCATGGCACAGGCTCGTATCCGAATCCGGCGCCGAGCTCCGCGTGGTCACACCGCCCCAAGGAGCTGGCCGGGGCGCTGCGTGGAACGAGCGTCTACTCGAAGCCATCGATGGATCCACCGCCGTCGTCGCAGTACCGCACGTGCATTGGACGGACGGCACGCTCTTCGATCTAGTTGAAGTCGGTCGGCGCTGCCGCGACGTGGGCGCGGCGTTCGTAGTAGACGCTACGCAGTCGGTCGGGGCGATGCCTTTCGACGTCGACGTCGTGCAGCCCGACGTGCTCATCTGCACGGCGTACAAATGGCTGCTCGGCCCCTACTCGGTGTCGCTCGCGTACTTCGGTCCTCGCTTCGACGATGGCGTGCCGCTCGAAGAGACTTGGATCGCGCGCGCTAACAGCGAGGACTTCCAGCACCTGGTCGACTACCAGGATGCGTATAAGCCCGGTGCGGTTCGGTACGACGTTGCCGAGCGCTCGAACTTCTTTCTGCTCCCCATCGCGGCAGCGAGCCTCGAGCTCATCCTCGAGTGGACGCCCGAAAGGACTCAGGCGTATTGCGCCGAGCTGACGAGGGAGATGCTCGCCGAGGCTCGCGGGCTCGGGTATTCGTTCGAGGACGAGCGCTGGAGAAGCAGCCACCTCTTCGGTCTGCGCATGCCCGAGGGCCTCGATCTAGCCTCGCTCAAACAGACACTCGCGCATCGCAATGTCTCCGCCTCGCTTCGCGGCACGGCGCTCCGGCTCGCGCCGAATGTGTATAACGACCTCGAAGACGTGGATGCGCTGATGTGCGTGCTACGCGAAGCTATCGCCTAATGCCAACGTGCTGGAGCGAACTGGATCGCGGGACCCAGAGCATGCTCAGGTGGACGTTGGCTAGCGCCCTCATCTGGGGCGTCGGCTTTGCGGCTGCGTCGGTGACGGGGGCCCTCATCTCGGACGTCAGTCCACTCGAGCACCCAGGGCCGATCGGTGTACTCACCGTCATCGGAATCACCGTCGGCGGGCTCGTGGGTCCCTTGGCACGGAGCCTCGCGGAGCGTCGCAGACAGCGCTCAACGAATCCTGAGCCACGTCGCCCGTCTGGCACGTAGCCACGATCCGGTAGCAGTGTCTGCTTGTGATCCGCTGTGCGCAGGTACTAGGATTCGGGTACGTGATGGGTTAGTGGACCGTCTCCGAGGAGAACCCGAGTGATCGTTTGGCTCCCTGCAATGGCGTTGTTCCCGATTCTCGCCGCCCTCTACCTGGGCGGCGCGGCCATCCACATAGAAGGAGGAGGGGGCGGGCGTCAAATCGCGGGCCTGCTGCTCCACTACGCGGCCTTCATGGGGGCTTTCGCGCTGGTGCGACTTGTCATTTTGCTATTCCTGGGACCCGTTCTGTCCGTGGCGCTGGCGATGGTAGGCGCGGCCATTCTCCTGCCGTTGCTGGCGCGGCTCACGTTCCGTGTGGTCGGCGTGCGTATCACGAGTGCGGAGGGACCGAGCGTAGAAGGCGCGGCGTAGAACAGCCGTCTGCGGCACCAGGGAGGATGGAATGGACATCTCGGTAGGAGCGGCAATCGTCCTCGGAGGGCTGGTTTTCGTGCGGGTTGGACTCGTCTGGTTCGGCGCGACGTTGCTGCTGCGTCCCGCGCGTGAGTGCCCCGCCTGCTTTCAGCCCACTGCACTAGTCCGGCGTCCGCTCATGACCGCTCTTCTTCCCAATGCCGAGTGGCGTTGGTGTCCCTCATGCGCGTGGCAGGGGCCAGCGCGAAAACCGGAAGACGATCGATGGACTCGCAAGAACGTGAAGTCGCAGGTGTGACCGTTCGGATCGACCGATTGCTCTGCGTCGGGTTCGAGACATGCATCGAGGTCGCGCCCGACCTGTTCGAGCTCGACGACGAAGGGATCGCGGTTTTTTGCCTCGACACGAACGGGACTCTGCACGAGGACGTGCTGGGCTCTTGCAAGTCGTGTCCGGTGGACGCCCTGGAGGTCCACGACGCCTCGGGCAGTAAGTTGGTCCCGTAGGTGGGTCCGACGACCGGTGAGCCACGCAAGGTTCGGGGGTATGCCGAGGTGTCCCACGAAACGGAGTCCGGGCTCCTGGAGCAAGTTCTCGGGCAACGCGCCCTCGTATCGGCTTGTCTCGACACGATCGGTGCCGTCATCGCGATTGCCAGCGGGAAGGGGGGAGTCGGCAAGAGCGCGGTAACCGCGAATCTCGCGGTGTCGCTCGCACGTCGAGGCGCGAGCGTCGGCGTGGTGGATGCGGACCTGAACGGGCCTTCGCTCGGCCGGATGCTGGGTCTTCTAGGTAGTACGCTTCTGGATGGCCCCGACGGCGTGGTGCCTCCGGTCGGGGCGGATGGTGTATTGGGGATCTCGACCGAGCTTCTGCTGAAGGATGACGCTCCGCTCCGCTGGAAAGGCCCCGACTCGGACCGCTTCATATGGCAGGGGGTGACTGAGGCGGCGATGCTTCGGGAGTTTCTTTCGGATGTCGTGTGGGGGGAATTGGACTATCTGCTGATCGACATTCCGCCGGGCACGGACAAGATCGGGCGGTTCCTCGACCTGGTTCCCAATCCTGCGGGCGTCCTCGTCGTGACGATTCCCTCGGAGGTGGCGCTCTCGGTCGTGTCGCGATCCGTCGCTGCGCTCCGAGAGGCGGGAGTGGAGTCGATGGGAGTTGTCGGCAACATGTCGGGGTATGCCTCGATCGGATCGGACCAGCCACTCCCGCTCTTCTCGGGGGACGGGATTCGGCGCTTGACCAAGGCGACAGGGCTGGAGCTGTGGGCGGAGATTCCGTTCGATCCCGGCATGGGGGGCCGTACCGACGGGGGCGAACCACCTGGCGCGAGTGATGATTCTCAGTTCGGGAGGGCCTTCCAGGCGCTGGCCGATCGAGTGGAGCGAGGCTTGGGGGGGCGCGAGGCAGCGCCATGAAGTTCCTCTGCCTGACGTGCGACGAGGTGATGGCCTTTGCCGAGCGGCAGCTTCCCGGGGACGGCACCCTCACAGCCGTCTTCACGTGCCCCGATTGTAAGCGAGAGATGGCTCTCCTGACCAATCCCATGGAGACGCAGATGATCACATCCCTCGGCGTGGAGATCGGCGGCCGCACCGTTCCGCAGCAACCGATGCAGCAGACCCGCATGGGGTTGGACTCGCCTCGTGAAGACGCCTTCGAGGCACCGCCGACACCCCCAGCCGGCAACGGGCCCGTGACCTGGTCTGCCGAGGCGACCGAGCGCCTCGAGAACGTTCCCCGGTTCGTGCGCGGCATGGTGAAGCGCATCTACGCAGAGTACGCCATGGAGCGCGAGATCCGAGTGATCACCCCCGAGGTCATGGATCGGGCGCGCAGCGACCTGGGCCTGGAGGGCATGTAGCGCGTGTCCGGCCCCGAAGCCGGCCCGGGCTCGAATCCTGCGTCCGATCCCATGATCCGGGCAGTCGCGGTCAGCTACCGCTACGACTCCGGCGTGCCGGCACTCGACGGCGTCGATCTGGAAGGCCGCTCAGGGGAGATCGTGGCCCTGGTCGGACCGAACGGAGCCGGGAAGAGCACCCTGCTCCGGCTCCTCACGGGGAATCTCGTTCCCGACGCCGGGGCGCTCCACCTGCCCTCCCGGCGAAGCGAGACGGGGCGCGTGACGATGGGTTATGCGGGTGAGGAAGAAAGCCACTTCGAGTCGCTCTCGGGCACACACAATGCGGTGTTCTTCGCTAGGGCCGCGGGCCTCGGTCGTGGAGAGGCCGAGGCCGCTGTCGAGCAGCAGTTCGGTCGGCTGGGTCTCGCCGAGCACGCCTCTCGACCGGTCTCGACTTACTCGTTCGGGGCTCGACGCAAGCTGCTCCTCGTGGAGGCGCTGGCACACCGGCCGAGGCTCACGCTCCTCGACGAGCCCTTCGTGGGCCTGGACCTCGACTCGCGTGAGGCGCTCGCCGACCTGCTACGTGAGCGGTCCGCCGAAGGGGGTACGGTGATCATGGCCAGCCACGATCTCGACCTCCTTCCCCAGCTCGCGGACCGGATCGTTTTCCTACACGACGCACGCGTCGTCGCCGGAGGGAGCCCCGCCGAGCTGCTCTCTGCGATGCCCGACGTCGCGCGCTTCGAATTCACGCTCGACGGCGGGGTCGACAGCGCCGAATTCGTCCTCGGTGAAGGGATGACCTTGGTAGATGGTGGAGCCCCCGTCGTCCTCGAGAGCGAGCACGGCCATGCCGCGCTCCCCGAAGCATGCCTTGCGCTCACCGCGGCCGGGGCCCGGATTCGCAGCGTCGTCGTACGGGACGCGGGCCTGGCCGCGGTGTTTCGGCGCGTGACAGGCGCGGAGCTCGACGGATGACGGCCATCGTGTGGGAGCTCGAGTGGCGCATTGCAACCGCCCGTCGGCGGCTCTTCGTTCTCAACATCATGGTGCCCCTACTCCTTGTTCTGCCGGTCGCCTTGGGTGCGGCGCCGGCGGTGCATGCGGCGGCGGTCTACGCCGTGCTGTTCGCGATCTTCAGCACCTTCGGTTCCGCGATTCCCCTCGTCCGTGACGCCGAGTCCGGCCTGTCGGGCCGAGTGCTCCGGGCCGGAGTCGCACCCGCCAGCTACTTCATGCAGCGGACAGGCGCCGGAGCGGCGCTCGACGTGCTACAGCTCGGTCCCGCGCTCGCGGTGGCCGCCGTCGGAGCGGGCGCAGGTGCACGCTCGTTTCTCACGGCTTTCGTGGTCCTCGCCGCAACGGTGTGGGTCGCAAACCTCTTGGGCGTGCTCGTGGCCGCTGCGACGCGGTCGCTCGCCGAGGCGGCTCTCTTTTCCGCGGTGAGCACCCTGCTGCTTCTCCACGCGTCCGGGGTGTTCCGCACGCCCGGGTCCGGATCCTTCGGGGCCGTTGTAGAGAGCGTGGCTCCGTTTCGCGCGCTGCACGAGGCGCTGCTCTCGATGAGCATGATGACATCGGTCCGTGGAGGTGCTGCCCTCGGGGTGTGGTGCGTGGTTATGGCGCTCACGACCTGGGTTCTGGCGGATCGGCTGACGGGATCTCTCGGAGTGTCCCGGAGAAGCTGAGCGGGGAGTCGCGTCCGTGTATCCTGCTACCGGTCAGAGGTCGCTCCGAGGGTGAGATAGAAGCGCTTGTGGGGGGCGGA
Organism: Longimicrobiales bacterium; assembly: GCA_965226625.1. Classification (GTDB taxonomy): domain Bacteria; phylum Gemmatimonadota; class Gemmatimonadetes; order Longimicrobiales; family Gaopeijiaceae; genus UBA1138. Next base: position 433,905 of record CBDDDK010000002.1, on the reverse strand, counting down.
CAGAGCCCCTCGGGGGGTGGTTGACAACCTCCCGGTGGCCATCCCATACTTGCCCCCGTTCGGGTGGAATCGGCTGGTCCAACACGCCTGCCCGAGCCTCGATATTTCAGTTAAAAACCGGTTGGGATTTTGGTGAGTGGCCCGCCGGAATAGACGCAGAAGTCCAGCACGGTCGCCCGAAGTGGCCCTAGGTCGCGTAGGGGGCGCCGAGACCCTTGCGCGACGGTCTGGCGTTGTGCACCCGTGCGTGCTCGCTGCACACAATCATGGGGTGCTATGTATAGAGAGATTCTTGTTCCGGTCGACAACTCCGATCCCTCCAACTGGGCCGTCGCCCGAGCGATCGAACTGTGCCGCCGCACCGACGGGCGCATCACCGGAAACCACGTCTACGCGGCGCGATTGCACGATGTGCGATTCCGGCAGCTCGAAACTGGCCTCCCGGCCCAGTTCCAGTCGGCCAAGGAGATCAAGCGGCAGCGGAAGATCCACGACAAGCTCATCGAAAAGGGCCTGCAGCTGATCTCGGACTCGTTCCTCGACGAGACGGAGAAACTGTGCAAGGCGGCCGACGTTCCGCTCGCGCGTCAACTCCTCGAGGGAATCAATTACGAGGAGATCGTTCGGGAGACCAACGGTGGCGAGGGTCGCCTTCCGAGCCTGATCGGGTTCGACCCCAACATCGCCGACAAGTACGACGGCGGAGACACCGTGCGAGGCGACGTCATCCTTGGAGAGGACGGCAGGTTGGTTGCGGAAGACGAGGAAGCAGACGAGAAGCTCGCGGGCACGAGCGGTCGCACCTACGACCTTCTGGTCATGGGTGCGCATGGGATCGGCAGGCAGGAGTATTCCCAGCTCGGGGGGGTCGTTGCGCGCGTCGTGCGCAAGGTCGAAAAGGACGCCCTCATCATCCGGAACGACCGCCCGCTGCAGGGCGGGAAGATGATGGTGTGCATCGACGGGTCCGCATACAGCTACAAAGCCCTGCGAGTCGCGCTCGAGATGGGCAAGGAGTTCGACGCTTCGCTCTACGTATGTTCGGCGTTCGACGTGGAGTACCACCACGTAGTCTTTGGGAACATCAAGGACGTGCTGTCGGTCGCGGCGTCGAAGGTCTTCAAGTTCGAGGAGCAGGAAGAGCTCCACAACAACATCATCGACAAGGGACTGTTGAAGCTCTGCAAAGCCAACCTGAAGCGCGGGCAGGTCATGGCTGAGGAGTTCTCTGACGTGCCGGTTGAGACTCAGATCCTGGTCGGCAAGCCCTTCGATTGCATCCTCCGCTGGGCGGCTGAGATCGAGCCCGCGGTGCTCGTCATAGCGCGCCACGGAAGCCATCGCATCGACGGCACGGACCTCGGCTCCCAGGCAGACAACCTCCTCCGCCTGACGGACGCCAGCGTCCTGCTCGTCGGGACGCAGAACGTCGGGCCCGAGGAGATTCCGTGGATCGAGGAGGACGGCGAGACAGGCCTCGAGTGGGCGCCGGATGCCGAGGTGCGCATCCTCAGGGTGCCCCCCTTCGCGATTGGGATTGCACGGCGGGCAGTGGAAGAGTTCGTACTCGACAATTACGGTGCGGGGGCGAACGGGACGTACCGCGAGGACAGCGTGTCGACCAACGGTAGCCGTCGTGCGGAGGCGCTACTGGCAGGTGCGGGGGTGCAAGGCAAGCAGGGGAGCGAGGGCGCTTCGGCGAGCAACGGAATCTCGGCAAGCAATGGGGCCTCAGCGGGCAACGGCACGTCCGAGGTCAGCGACGACCCGCCGATGGTCGCGGTTCCGCCGCTCGGCACCAACCAGCAGCCGCTCGTCACCGGGGATCGCCTGGATGAGGCCATCACCAAGCTTCTGCCCACCCACATGCAGCTCATCATGGGCATCGGAACGGCAGAGGAGCTGGCGCTCGCGGAGGTCAAGGCCGAAGAGGCCATGAAGCGGACGCATGTCGAGGGAAGCGACGCCGACCCAGAAGCGGAAGTACCCATGATCTCCACGACGTGCCCCTATACCGGACACGTGCAGACACGCGAGCGGATTGAGGCGGATCCCGTAGCCTGGACCACCGAGGCCTTCGAGCGCCTTCACGCCGTGCCGCTCATCGCGCGCCCCCTGGCGCGCAACACCGTGGAGCGATTCGCGCGAGAGCACGACTTCTGGCGCGTCACGACGCTAGTCATGGACGAGAACAAGGACGCGATGATCGAGGCCGACGAGTTCGACATCGACACCATGCTCGTGATGTTCCGCGAGCTCCAGTCCAAGCAGCTCAAAGCCGCGGCCGAAGGAGTCGACGGCCTGACTCCGGAGATGAGGCGATTCATCGAGGAGGCCAAGGCAAGCGGCGTCACACGCTGCCCGATCCGCGACGTTGCCGAGGCTGCCGACGATTGCCCCGTCGATTTCAAGACTGCGACTCCGGAGCAGGCGAAGGCCGCGGTCGAGGCGTACATGAAGAACGAGGGCGCCTCGGAGTGACTGCGGCCTCGCCCGTGCCCCCGCTTCCGGTCATCGACTTTCCGCCAGCGTCGAGTTCGGCGCTACAGTGGGGTGACACGGTGGATACCAGTGCCGGAGGAACACTGCTTCCGCACGTGGTCGCCTGGAACCTCACACGCCGCTGCAACCTCGAGTGCTCACACTGCTACATATCGGCCGGAGCATGGCAAGGGACCGAGGGTGAGCTGTCCACCCGTGAGTGCTTCCGCATCCTCGACGAGCTGATGGCGGTGAACCCGTCGATGCTCCTGATTCTCAGTGGGGGCGAGCCCCTGCTGCGCGACGACCTGGAATCCATCGCGGAGCGCGCCGCTTCGGCGGGGGCTACGGTCGTGGTGGGCACGAACGGTATCGGCCTCACGCACGAGCGCATCGAGTCTCTGAAGGCGGCAGGCGTGCGGGGCGTGGCGGTGAGCGTGGACTCTCTGAGCCCGACGTATCACGATCGCTTCCGCCACGGCGCAGGCGCGCTCCAAGGGACGCTCGCTGCGGTGGAGCGCCTCGTGCAGCACGAGCTGGACTTCATCGTCCAGACAAGCCTCACCAAGGGCAACCGTCAGGAGCTCTCCGACCTGGTAGGCTGGGCGGCTGAAAAGGGCGCGGTCTCGTTCAACCTGTACTTCCTCGTTCCCACCGGGCGCGGTGAGGGAATGGAGGGGCTGACGCCGACCGAGAACGAGGAGGTCCTCGCCGAGCTCCTTTCCCTGGAGCAGGAATATCGCGGTCGTCTCATGGTCCGCTCCAAGTGCCAGCCACAGCTGATGCGGCACGTTCTCGAGGCCGGAGTCGACTCGGGGCTCCTCAATTACGAGACGCGCTGCCCATGCGGGGTCCACTACTGTCGCATCACCCCGGAGGGGAAGCTCACGCCGTGCCCCTATCTCCCGGCGGTCGCGGGTGATCTCACGCGCGAGTCGTTCCGCGAGGTCTGGACGTCGTCCCCCGTCTTCGCCGCGCTGCGCGAGGGCGAACTCGGAGGCAAGTGTGGGCGCTGTGAGTACCGCGAGGTCTGCGGAGGGTGTCGGGCTCGCGCGTACGCCCAGTCCGGTGACCCGCTGGGAAGCGACGAGTCGTGTGCGTACGACCCGCCGGGCGATCGGGCGGTAGTCAAGCGCCAGCGCCCGTTGGCGTACGGTCAGGCGACCGAGACCGCGCTCGCGTGGACGCCCGAGGCGCGGCAACGCCTAGAGCGGATTCCGAGCTTCGTTCGGGGCGTCGTTACCAGCCGCGTCGAAGAGTTCGCGAGAAAGCGCGGTTACCCCGCAGTGGACCTCGAAGTCATGGCTGAAGTGCGTCGCTCGATGCCCGTGGACTTCTCCAAGAAGCTCCCCTTCTTCCTCCGTTCGGACGTCGGAAAGGGCTCACAGGGAGAGCGAGAAGGCTCACAGGGAGAAACCACTGATGTCTGAGCGTCTCTCGATTGCTAGGGCCCTGCGGCGGACGGCGTTCCCGTTGCTGTGCGCGGGTGCCGTGGTAGCCGCGCTGGCGATCCTGGCGGATCCGCTGCTCGCTCAGGGCTACACACCGCGCGAGTATGGTGACTTCCCCCTCATCGGATCGCGGGCCGCGGTGTGGATAGCCGCGCAGCTCCATCTATTCTTCGCCGCTTTTGTGCTCGGTGTGCCGATGTTCGCGGTCGTGGCAGAGTTGATCGGCATGGTCAACAAGGAAGAGCGCTTCGACAAGCTGGCCAAGGAGTTCACCCGGCTGCTCCTGGTCTCCTACTCGGCCACCGCCATCTGGGGAGCGGTGCTGGTCTTCGCGCTCATCACGCTGTACCCGCGTGTTTGGGGATACCTCGCCGAGATTTTCGCGCCGTCGATGTGGGTCTACGTCGGGGTCTTTTTCTTCGAGTCGTTCACGCTCTACCTGTACTACTACGGCTGGGACCACTGGAAGAAGGGACGCGCGAAGTGGGGCCATTGGGGGCTCGGTGTCCTGCTGAACGTCTGGGGCACGATCGTTATGGTCATCGCCAATTCCTGGGTGACCTACATGATGAGCCCGCCCGCGGAGGTCACCCCCGACACCGCGCCGGACATGGTCCGGTTCTGGAGCGCGTTCGCCAACGCCACATGGATGCCGATCAACATCCACAGATTCATCGCCAACGTCGTGTTCGGCGGTGCGATCGTCGGTGCCTACGCTGCTTTCCGCTTCCTGAATGCCGAGACCGACGAGGAGCGCGCCCACTACGACTGGATGGGCTATATCGGGAACTTCGTCGCGATCAGTGCCCTGATCGTGCTCCCCTTCGCCGGCTATTACTTGGGCAGGGAGATCTACGAATTCAACCAGCAGATGGGCACCACGATGATGGGCGGGTTCATGAGCTGGCTTTGGGTCGTGCAGGCTTTCCTCATCGGAGTGCTCTTCTTGGCGGGCAACTACTACTTGTGGGTGGGCATGGGGCGCATTCCCGGTGCCGAGCGCTTCCAGCCCTACACCAAGTGGATGCTCGCGGTGCTCGTCCTGGGGGTGATGGTGTGGGCCACGCCGCGCAACATGATTGCGAGCAGGGACGAGCTCACAGCGATGGGTGGCCAGTTCCACCCGTTCCTAGGGGTCCTGGGCGTCATGAGCGCCAAGAATACCGCCGTGAATCTCATGATCCTCACTACGTTCCTGTCGTTCCTGCTCTACCGGAGGGCGAATACGCGTCCGACGGTTTCGTGGGCCCGGAGGGGCACGACGATCCAAGGGGCGTTGTTCGTGATCTCGGCTGCGGTTGTGCTCTTCTATGGCGTCTACGGCTACTTCGTGCCGGCAATCGTTCGCATCGGCTTCAGCGTCTATCAGGTGCTCGCGGTCTTAGCGACGATTATCGGCGTCATCACGCTCGATGTGGTGATGATGCGGGGAGCGGAGTCCCGAGGGGAGATCCGCTGGGGCGAGATGCCGGACCGCGCGCAATACGCGCTCCTGATTCTGGCGGTCACATTCACGTGGCTCATGGGGCTCATGGGATTCGCGCGCAGCGGTATCCGGCAGCACTGGCACGTTTATGAGGTCATGCGGGATACGAGCGTCGACGCTGCCACGCCGGCGTTGGGCTACGCATCACTGGTGATATCGGCCTGTGTGTTGATCTTCCTGGGCTTGGTGGCGTTCATCTTCTGGGTGGGAGGCCTGGCGGAGAAGCCGGTGATCTCCGGGGTGGGCTCGGCACCTTCCCCCGAACCCGCGACCGCGGACTGAGCGCATGACGAACCTTAAGGTTTTCAGTGTGGTGATCGGTACGCTCGTCCTCTATACGTGGGTCGCGAACGCGATTCCGCAGCTCGAGTCCGTGGTGCCCGAGGAGCTCAGCTTCTCGGCGGACGTCACGGAAGCGGAGCTGGTAGCGGCTGGACGGGACCTCTTCAACGGCGGCGGCGGGTGCCTCGTGTGCCACGGCCTCCCGACCCGAGCCCCCAACCTGCTCACCGATCACGGGGGCGAGGGCACGATCGGTCAGCGCTGCGCGACCCGAGTCGCGGGTGCGGACTGCAAGGCGTACATCTACGAGTCCCTCACCAGCCCGACCGCGTACGTGCTTGAGGGCTTCGACCCCATGGTGTTCCAGGCGCGGGTGTTTTCCGGCACCCAGATCTGGGCGATGGTGGCGTTCTTGCAGGACCAGGGCGGCGCGGTCACCGTGACCGGCGTGGACGTTGCGGCCGCCGCGGAGGCCGATGCGGCCGCCCCGTCCCCTGGCGGTCCTCTGACCGCGTCGCTGGATCCGCTCGAGATCATGCGCGCCAACCTGTGCTTGGGGTGCCACGTCCTCGACGACGAAGGGGTCGCCACTGGCCCACCGTTCAACGGGATGGGCGACCGCATGGACGCGGACCGCATCCGGAGGTCGATCCTCGATCCGGCGGCGGAGGCGGCGGAGGGGTACGAAGAGTTGCTCGGCCAGATGCCCGCGACCGTCGTGGACATGCTGACGGCGCGCCAACTCGAAGTGCTGGTCGAGTTTCTTGCCGGGCAGGGAGGCTGACATGGGGTGGTTGCGAACCCCGTTCCGGCAAGCGGTCGCGATCCTGGCCGTCGCTTTTATGCTGATCGAGTTCGGGATCCCCTACATCCCACCACTCCTCGGATTTGCGAGCGCGCCGATACCCAATACCGTCGTACTCCAGTATTTGCTGACCGTAGTTGTGGGAATCCTGCTCTGGGTAAGCGACAACGAGGAACGTTGGACCAACTTCAAGAAGCCGATCCACGAGGTTCTGGTCCGCCCCGATCGCAAGGTCGCCCGCGGGGTGCTGCTGGTCGTGGTTCCGCTGCTCATGGCCTTCGTAGCGTATGGGCGTGCCCGCCCGGACATGTCGGCGCCGCCGAGTTTCCGCGCGATCCATCCGGCGCCCCCCACCTCGATCCCTTTTCGAGACGAGACGATCGAGTTGACCGGGCTCGAAAACCCTCTCCGCTCGGTGGGCTCGCTGGAGGAGCACTACGAAGTGGGCAAACGGGTCTACTACGAGAATTGCATCGCGTGTCATGGCGACGGACTCGCAGGACGCGGCCACTACGCACAGGGCCTCAATCCCGCGCCGCTGAATTTCCAGGACGTCGGCACGATTGCGCAGCTAACCGAGAGCTTCGTCTTCTGGCGCATAGCGAAGGGCGGGCCCGGCCTCCCCAACGAAGGAGCGCCGTGGAACTCGGCGATGCCCGCGTGGGAGGCCTTCCTGACCGCAGACGAGATCTGGTCGGTGATCATCTTCCTCTACGAGCAGACGGGGCATGAGCCTCGGAGGTGGGAGGAGATCGAAACTGCTGAGGCCGGTAGCGGCGAGGGGGAGGGGCAGTGATGCACCTCGCGCTTCCGTTGCTGAGGGACGCGCGCCTCGCGGCCGCATACCTCGTTCTCGCACTGTGCGCGGTTCCGCTCCTTCCCGCGAGCGCCGCGTCGCAGGTGGACGGAGAGGCCGTCTACAACAAATGGTGCGCAGGCTGCCACGGCGAGGACGGCGCAGGGAATGGCCCCGCGGCCAACACGATGCTGCCGAGACCTAGGGACTTCACGCTCGCGCTCTACCAGGTTCGGACCACCGCCACCGGCCAGCTGCCCACTGACGCCGACATGCTCAAGGTGATCGACGAGGGCATGCCCGGCACGGCGATGCCCGGATGGGAAGACGTGCTCACGCAGGAGGAGCGCCTAGCGCTCGTCGACCATCTCAAGACGTTTTCGCGTTTCTTCCAGGGAGACGCGCCTGAACAGCTTCAATTCAGCCGCGCTACGCGCGCCACGGACGAGGCGATCGCTAGTGGCCGGGAGGTCTACCAGACCGTCGAGTGCTGGCGCTGCCACGGCCAGCAGGGCCGCGGCGACGGGGAGTCCGCACCGACGCTCAACGACGACACTGGATTCCCGATTGTCGCGGCCGATCTGACCGAGAACTGGACGTTCAACGGCGGCGGCACCGTGGAGGAGATCTACCGCGTTTTACGCACCGGCCTCGACGGCACGCCGATGCCGACGTTCTCCGACATCGTCGACGCTGGTGTGATCACGGACGATGAGCTGTGGGGCCTCGCTCACTACGTGCGCAGCCTCTCACCCGAGGAGGACCCCGAGGTGCGCGAGGTCGTCACGGCGGGGATGATCACCGGCGGCGCCGTCCCGCAGACTGTGACTGATCCGGCCTGGCAGGAGGTCGAGCGCTTCTACGTGCCACTCGTGGGCCAGATCGTGGTGAAGCCGCGTTGGTTCAACCCGCGCGTCGGTGGCGTGTGGGTGCAGGCGCTGCACGATGGACAGGACGTCGCACTGTTGGTCTCCTGGACCGACCCGTCCGAGAGCCCTGATTCGGGTTGGGCGGAGTTCGCCGGACAGGTCATAGAGACGATGGGTCCCGGCGACGAAGGCGCCGCTACCGCACCCGGGGGAAGCGATCAGCTAGTGGTGCAGTTCCCCTTGGAGCTCGTCGACGGAATGGAACGCCCATTCTTCCTGCAAGGAGACGCCCGCCGTCCGACCAATACCTGGACCTGGCAGAGCGGCGTCCCGGGGGCCCTCGAGAGTATCGCGCGGGGCGTGGGTACCGCAGTGGCCCAGGCGGCGGGCGAACAACACCTGCAGGCGGATGCGCAGCACGCCGATGGTGAGTGGCAGGTCCTTTTTCGGAGAGCGCTCGACACCGGCGGCGCCGAGGATCTCGTATTGCCCATCGGGCGCGCGGTCCCCATGGCGTTCCAGGCCTGGGACGGTGACAACGGCGAGAGCGGAAGCCAGGGGGCGATCAGCACCTGGTACTTCCTCCACCTCGAACAACCGACCCCGGTGTCGGTGTACGTGGCGCCCCCGATCGCCCTGGTGTTCACGCTCTTGTTCGGTTTGTTTTTGATCCGGCAGGCGCAGCTGGAGGCGAGTGGGGCGGGCGCCGGCATGACATTGGAGTTCCCACGCTTCAGGTTAACCAAGTCCCTCGAACGGGCTTTCGGGATGGGGGTGGGCCTGGCTTGGCTCGGGATGGCGGCCGGAGCGTACCGGAGCGCCAGCGCCGGTTGGAAGGCGGGACATTCGGACCTGGGATTCTGGTGGACGGTCATCGCGGGGCTCCTGGCGATCGGCGGGCTCAGCGCGATGATCGGGACATGGATACACACAAGACCTCGTGACGCACGGAGACAGCATGACTGAGAGAATTTGGAAGACCGGGCACGTCGCCTTGGTCACCGCGTTGGTGGTGGTGGCGGGATGTGGAGGGGGTGACGGTGGTGGCTCGGGCGCGTCCGGCGGAGGTGACTCGGCGCCGGCGGCATCCCCAGTGGACCCGGCTACGGTCGGGCACGCGTCTGGCGTGGTCAGCTTCACGGGCACGGCTCCGGCCATGGCCGCGATCGACATGTCGACCGAAGCGATCTGTGCGGCGAAGCACTCGAGTACTCCGACGCAGGAGACCGTGGTGGTAGGCGACGGAGGCGGGCTCGCCAACGTCTTCGTATACGTGAAAGAAGGCCTCGAGAGCCTGAACTTCCCGACGGCTACCGACGCGGTGGTCATCGACCAGGACGGCTGCACGTACAGGCCTCACGTCATCGGTGTGCAGGTGGGGCAGGACTTCACACTGCGCAACAGCGACGGCATCCTCCACAACATCAACGCGTCGCCGACCGAGAACCGAGGCTTCAACGTGAGTCAGCCGGTCAACATGGAGACGCAGCGCTCGTTCCCGACGCCCGAAGTCATGGTGCCGGTACGATGTGACGTGCACGGCTGGATGACGTCCTACATCGGGGTCGTGGACCATCCGTACTTCGCGGTCAGCGGTCCGGACGGTTCGGTCTCACTCGAGGGCCTGCCGCCCGGCGACTACGTGGTCGAGGCATGGCACGAGATGTATGGGACCGCCACCCAGAGCATCACGGTCGCGACGGGCGAGACCGCGGAGCTCTCGTTCGAGTTCAATTCGGACATGGCCGCGGCGAACGTGCCGCTCGGTGAGCCGATCGACCTGATGCATCCCCGCGGCCACCGCACGGCGGACCAACAGTAGGGCAATTCGGACGAGTAATCCTGAGCCTCGGGCTGGAGAGAGATATGAATTGGAGTTGGGTGCTCCCAGAGGCCTTCTCGACCTTCTCAGGCGATGTCGACGCGATCTATTACGTGATCCTGTGGATCACCGGCGTCACCTTCGTCCTCACCGAGGCGGTGCTGATCTACTTGGTTGTCCGCTACCGCCACAAAGAAGGGAGAACGGTCTTATACCACCACGGAAGCACTAAGCTCGAGCTCGTGTGGACGACGGCTACCCTCCTCATCGTGATCGGGATCGGCGTACTGAGCAAGGGCGCGTGGGACCGGATGAAGATCGACATGCCGGCCGGCGCGATGGAGATCATCGTGACCGCCAAGCAGTACGAGTGGAACGTGACCTATCCCGGGCCCGACGGCGCGCTTGGGACCGCCGACGACTTCGACGTCCTGAATCAGGTCCACGCGCCGGTCGATCAGCCGGTCTGGATCCACCTGCGTGCCGAGGACGTGATCCACTCGTTATTCCTGCCCGAGATGCGCGTGAAGCAGGACGCCCTTCCGGGCAAGGACATCCCGGTCTGGTTCGAAGCCACCGCCACCGGCGAATACACGCTCGGCTGTGCCGAGCTGTGCGGAATAGGTCATACGACTATGAACGGGACACTCACGATCCACACCGCGGCGGACTTTCAGGCATGGGCAACCGCCCAGGCGCAGTAGCGCGCCCAACCGCGGCCAGAGTCGAGCGTCCGGATGGGGAACCCTGGGAACACCAGAAACGGATTTAATCGGAAGGCCAGATGAGCACGACCGAACAAGAGATGGGGAAGGCACTCGGAGAGGGTGGGCAGCACGACCACCACGAGATACCCTGGATTCGCCGGTATATCTTCGCTACCGACCACAAGATGATCGGGAAGCAGTTCATGTTCGTGAGCCTCTTCTTCCTCGTGGTCGGCGGTGCGCTCGCGGCCATGATGCGCTGGCAGCTCGGCTTCCCGAGCCAGCCGATGCCCGGAGGAGGGATCCTACCGGACGCGATGATGGCGCCGACGCCGGATGGTGCGATCATGCTGCCGGAGTTCTACAACTCCTTGGTGACGATGCACGGCACGATCATGATCTTCTTCGCGATCATGCCGCTGCTGGTGGGGCTTTTCGGCAACCTGCTCATCCCTCTGCAGATCGGCGCCGAGGACATGGCCTTCCCGCGCCTGAACATGGCGTCGTTCTGGCTCGCCGTACCGGCCGGTATGCTCATGCTGGCGAGCTTCGCGGTCGAGGGAGGTGCTGCCGGCGCAGGCTGGACGTCGTACGCGCCGCTGAGCACGTCGGGCGAATGGACCGGGGTATACCTCGGGCAGCAGCTCTGGCTCGTGAGTTTGACGATCCTCGGCTTCTCGTCGCTCGTTGGGGCCGTGAACTACATCACCACCGTCATAAACATGCGCGCGCCGGGCATGACTTGGTTCCGCATTCCTCTGGCGACCTGGTCGCTTTTCGTCACGGCCGTGCTGATCCTGTTGGCGATTCCGATCCTGGCGGGCGCGCTGATCATGCTCCTGTTCGATCAGACGATCGGGACCGGGTTCTTCCGGCCCGAGGTGGGCGGTGAGCCGCTGCTCTGGCAGCATCTCTTCTGGTTCTTCGGGCACCCCGAGGTCTACATCCTCATCCTACCCGCGATGGGGATCACGTCCGAAGTGATCTCGAACCGGGCTCGCAAGCCCATCTTCGGCTATCACTCGATGGTGCTCGCGCTGATCAGCATCGGATTCCTGGGCTGGATCGTATGGGGACACCATATGTTCCAGAGCGGGATGAACCCGCTGCTGGGCACCTCGTTCATGATCTCGACCATGGCGATCGCGGTTCCGTCGGCGATCAAGGTGTTCAACTGGCTAGGGACATTGTGGAAATCGGACGTCCACCTGGATGTGCCGATGCTCCACGCGCTCTCCTTCGTATCGATGTTCATCATCGGCGGACTGTCCGGGATCTTCATGGCCTCGACGCCGGTGGACGTCTACCTCCACGACACCTACTTCATCGTCGCGCACCTCCACTACGTGCTCTTCGGCGGCAGCCTGTTCGCGATCTTCGCCGGAATCACATTTTGGTTCCCGAAGATGTTCGGCCGGATGATGAACGAGCTGCTGGGCAAGGTGCATTGGGTGCTCACGTTCATCTTCTACAACCTCGTCTTCTTCCCCATGCACAACCTGGGGCTGCAAGGGATGATACGGCGGATCTACGACTTCACGCAGTACGAGTTCCTGCAGCCGCTCCAGCCGATGAACCGATTCATCACGCTCTTCGCGTTTGTGCTGATCACGACGCAGTTGCTGTTTGTGGCCAACTTCTTCTGGAGCATCTTCAAGGGCAACAAGGCGGGCGCCAACCCCTGGAATTCCAACACGCTCGAGTGGACGGTTCCGTCGCCCCCCCCGCATGGGAATTTTGCGGAGATGCCGACGGTCTTCCGCGGCCCGTACGAGTACAACTCACCAGAATCCGACGACGACTTCCTGCCGCAGACGACGCCGCCCCGCGAGGGTCCCGGCCCGTCGAGCGGTGTTCCCGAACCCACCCAGACTCCGGAGGGAGCTGAGGTATGACGACAGCGACCGCTGACCGGGCCCCCATGGCCGGCATGGAGGTCTACAACCTCAAGCTCGGGATGTGGGTCTTCCTGCTCTCGGAGGTGATGTTCTTCACCGGCCTGATCGGGTCGTACATCATCCTGCGCTTCGCGCACCCGGAGAGCTTCGGCGCGCCCGGGGTCGTGCTCAACGTGCCGCTCACGGCTTTCAACACCTTCGTGCTCATCTGCTCGAGCGTCACGATGGTGAAGGCGTTCGCGGCGATCGAGCAGGGTGACCAGAAGGGCCTGCAGAAGTGGCTTCTCGCCACGATCCTGCTCGGGGCCTTCTTCGTCGGCGTGCAGGCTGTGGAGTACACGATCCTGACCTCCGAGGGCTTCGTGCCGATGGCCGAAGCGTACCACGCCATCGCTCGAGGGGCGGCTGAAGGGAGTGAGGTGATCGGAGGTCCGCTCTACGGGGCCACGTTCTATACGATGACCGGCTTCCACGGTACGCACGTGTCCATTGGAGTACTGTGCCTGTGCTTCACGTTGTGGCGCGCGCGCAAGGGTGCCTACACCGCCGGCAATCTCGGCGGCGTGGAGATCATGGGCCTCTACTGGCACTTCGTGGACCTGGTCTGGATCCTCCTGTTCACGATCGTATATCTGATATAGAGTCCAACTACTGGACCGCTCAGCCCGAAAGGAGGGCGCATGGCAACTGGGGAAGAGCACAAGGCCCCACCGTACATGATCGTATTCGTGGTGCTCGCGGTCCTCACGGTTGTGGAAGTGCTGTTCGCGTTCACCGGCCTGCCCAAGATCTGGCTAGCCTTGGGCTTGATCCTCATGGCTCTTTGGAAGGCCTTGCTGGTGGCGCTCTACTACATGCACCTGCGTTTCGAGCCCAAGCGCCTCTGGGTCATGGCGGCCTCGCCGATTCCGTTGGCGATCATCCTCGTGATCGTGGTGATCAAGGAGTTCTAGTGTCCTGGCCCAGAAGTTCGGCGTGCACCGAGGGTGCCGAGGCGCCGCCCTGGCAAGGCGCGACGACGGGGAATAGCAGGGCTATTTTGAGGAGGAGCAACGCAGCCAGGGTGGATGCATCGGTGCCCGAATGCCGGCGAACTTCTGGGCCAGGACAGTAGGGGTCGGCGATGTCACTCGTCAGCTTCCACCGCTTTCTGATCGTGACCGCGATCGTCTTCTGCCTGGGCTACGGCGCGTGGGAGTTGAACGCCGCCGCCGACCGGGCCGGCGGCTTCATCCAGGGAACGATCTTCATCGTCCTGGGGCTGGGGCTAGCGGTGTACCTGAGGCACCTGGGTCGATTCCTGGGCTACGAGGAGTAGAGTTTCTCGCCCACGATCGTGTTACTCTCGCAGTCGTGGGCGTTCTCGGGCTCGGAGCGGTCCTGTTCGTCGCGGCGTCCCTGGGTCGCAGGAACGTCCCCACCTTCGTCGCCACCACGCCGGCTCCCGTGGATGTGGGCCCGGCCAAGTTGGGGCCTGACACCATCACGGTGGACGCAACCGGGGAGCAGGGTTGGCGCTTCTTCGACTTCTCTCGTGCCTCGGTGGTCGAGGTCCCCGGTCCGATGGATTGGGACCTCGCGTTCCTGCGACATCGCATCGTGGCGAACGGAGGAGCGGGTTTCGACGGCGACGGCGGCTTGCTCGAGTTGCACGGCGTCGCATACGATTCCGTCTCGGAGGTGCCGTCGAGCGGATACGTCGGCTCACCGCAACTCGGCGATACCACCAATGCGGCGATCGAGCGGTGGTACAGCTACAATTGGACGAGCCACATCCTGGAGCCACGGCCGACTGTGTGGGCCGTGCGCACGGCAGACGGACGGTACGCCAAGCTCCAGATCCTGGGCTACTATTGCCCGGGCCCGCAGGCAGGCTGTCTGACGTTCGAGTTCGTATATCAAGGGGAGGGAGGCACCGATGTCACGTCACAGTGATATAATCGCCCTGGTAACGCTTGTTGGCATCTCGGTGGCTGCGTGCGGCGTCCCGGCGGAGGGTGGCAACCTGGGCCAGCTCAGGGGATGGGTTATGGACACCCCGATTCCCAAGCCGGACCTCACGCTCACCGATACGAACGGTGAGACGTTCGATCTGAGAGCGGAAACCGACGGGTACCTGACGCTCGTCTTCTTCGGTTACACGTACTGTCCGGACGTCTGCCCGGTGCACATGGCGAACCTGGGCGCGGTATTCGGGGATCTGCTGCCCGAGGTGCGCGATCGCACGAAGGTCGTCTTCGTCTCTACCGATCCCGAGCGGGACACGCCCGAGAGACTGCGTTCGTGGTTGGACAACTTCGACCCGGCCTTCATCGGGCTTCGGGGGTCGCTGGACGATATCAACGCCGCGCTCTCGTCTATGATGCTGCCCGGAGTCGCGGTCGTCCCGGGGGAGCACGGCTCGGAGCCGTTGATCGGGCATCCAGCCGCCGTTCTGGCGTTCAGTCCGGACGGGCTCGCCCGCGTCCGGTACCCGTTCGGCATACGGCAGTCAGACTGGGCGCATGATCTGCCGCTGCTAGTGCAGGGCCTCTGAGGCGATGCAGTGGTGGTGCTTCGCGCAGCAGGAGGCTTGGACCTGGACGTGGCGGCCGTTGCTGGGGGTCTGGATTGGTGTGGTGTTGCTCGTGCTGGTTTATCGTCGTCTTGTGCGGGGCGCGTGTGCCGATACCGAATCCCACCAGACCACACGCTGGCGTCGTGTGGCGTTCGGGCTCGGCGTGTTTCTCCTGTGGGCCTCGCTGGATTGGCCGCTCGGCCCGCTCGGCGCCGGCTACCTGGCGAGCGTGCACATGATCCAGTTCTTGGCCGTGGGTGTCGCGGCGCCCGCGCTGCTCCTGCTGTCACTGCCGC
Organism: Longimicrobiales bacterium; assembly: GCA_965226625.1. GTDB lineage: Bacteria > Gemmatimonadota > Gemmatimonadetes > Longimicrobiales > Gaopeijiaceae > UBA1138. Next base: position 418,455 of record CBDDDK010000002.1, on the reverse strand, counting down.
CGAAGGCTTTCGATAGCCTCCTGACTCGTCCGCGCACGCTCTCCACGTTCGAGGGGATCACGAGCCCCCTCAGCGCCTTCTTCATCTTCAACATCGGCATGACGGTCACTCACTGGCCCGGCGTGGTCGACTCCCTCATGCCCACCCAATTCGGCTCGTTCCTGCTGGACGTCGCGTGGTTCGCGGGGGGTCTGATCTTCTGGTGGCCGGTAATCGCGCCCGTGCCGCGTCGGCCCGGATTCCCTCCGCTCGGCAAGATCGCCTACCTGGCGCTCAACGCGTTCCTGATTCGTCCGCCGTTCGCGATGATGATCTTCAGCGAGCATCCCATCTACTCGATCTACGAGTTGGCGCCGCCGCCTGGGGGTGACGCGCTCAACGATCAACAGTTCGCCGGCGCGATCATGAAGATCGGTACCGCCTGGATTCTTTTCGTGGGCGTCGTCGTCGTCTTCAAGCGTTGGGTGCACGCGGAGAAGGCCGCTGAGCGACTCGGCGCTTGAGTCGCGTGGCGTGCACGCCTGATTATCAGCGCCCGACCTGGATGCCGAACTCGATCCGTGCCTGGTCCCCCACTACGACACGGTGCTCTGCGAACCATCCCTGAGCGACCTCCAACGCGAACATCGCGGGCTGCGCGCCCGGGTAGGATTCGGTGACCAGGGGCTCCATCTGCTGGATGTCCACGAGCACGTAGGTCACGTTGAGATAGCCGATGTCCAGCGCCACGTACGTATTCGCCATCCAGAACGAACGGATCTGGACGTCATCGAATACGAAGAGCATGCCCGTTCCGTCAGGGAGCTCATCCCTGTACATGAGTCCCTGTGCCCTCTCGCCAGCTGTTCTCGCGATCTCCGCCACGATCGTATCGGTACCGAAGATGACCCACGCGCGGTTGGCCGGTGGCCCACGGACCTCGACGGCGGCTCCCTCCCTTCCCGGAACCGTCTGAGCCGACACGCCTGCGTCTGCGGCACTGTCTTCTCCCGAGCAGCCCAGGACGGTGAACACGCCGACAAGGGCGGCCACCATGCCCGTCACTCGACCCGTGCTACCGGCCCCGATCCGAGTGCTCGTTTTTCTGCACATTAACGGCCTCCCGTTCCCCAGCCGACACTTGTAAATTACATGGTTCCCATTCAGATCCCAGGGTGGGCGCCGTTTTTTCTTTTTCCCCAATGGTGGTCACGGAGTCGGTGATGAGCACGGTTGATCAGGAGTTGCTGGATATCCTCGTGTGTCCGGAGACCAAGCAGCCCGTCCGACGAGCCGGAAGTGACCTATTGGACCTACTGAACCGAGCAATCGATGCCGGCGAGGTCAAGACGCGGGACGGAAAGCTGGTGGAGGATCGAATCGAGGAGGGCCTCGTCCGCGAGGACGACGGTGTACTGTACCCCGTGCGAGATTCCATCCCCATCATGTTGATCGACGAGGCGATTCCGCTCGGCGACGTTTTGAAGACCACCTGATACAGCCCCACCTCACGACAATGGTACGATTAGGTAAGGTGCGGAGCTTCGTGACCTTGCTGATCGGCCGCGTGCGACCTCTCACCGGCCACGGGTGTGGCTTTGGGCAAGGAGCTCTTCGAGACGTGCGCGCCGTGCCACGGCGCGAATGGCGGTGGCAACCCTGAGATCGCCGCGCCGTCCATCGCGGGTCTTCCGCAGTGGTACGTGGAAGCCCAGTTGGAGGGTTTCCAGGCCGGCCTCCGCGGCAAGCACGCCGACGACTTGCCCGGGCTACGAATGCGTCCGATGGCGGTCTCGCTCAACCGTGAGGGTCACCTACCGTCCGTCGCGGAGTACGTCGCCTCCTCCCACCGGCCTGCACCCCGAGCACGCTGCGCGGGAATGCCGGCGCCGGGGCCGAGATCTTCACTCCGTGCGTCGTGTGCCACGGGACCGACGGCCTGGGAAGCGAGTTGCCGCACGCCCCGCCGATTGTCCGGATGGACGACTGGTACCTCGTGCAGGAGCTCCGGAACTTCAAGGAGGGCGCGCGCGGCACCGCAGCCGGCGACACGTGGGGCATCACCATGCGCGTCAACACACTCGCGCTCTTCCGCGCAGGCGATGGCGGATGTCGTGGCCTCCTGGCGTTCGGTGAGGCCTAGCGGTCCGAAGGCGATCGAGACCAGCAGCGTCATACAGATGCCTGACCACCTATCCGGTTCAACGGTCGTTACCTCTCCAGATTCCCCTCAGGACATCCTCCTCCGCTTGTTCTTCAGGAAGTCCATCATGATGTGCTGACCCAACGTCATCGTATTGGTGAAGTACGCCTTGCCCCGAGCGATCTCGGCGACTTTCTGCACGAACTGCACCAGATGGGGGTCACTTGCGAGCATGAATGTGTTGATGAGGATGCCAGCTTTTCGGCACGCGGCCACTTCCTGGAACGTTCGTTTCAGGATGCTCGGGTCGAGCGCGCCCGAGTTCGTGTAGACGCGCCCGTCGGGCATCGTCATCGCACTCGGCTTCCCGTCTGTAATCATGATGATCTGTCGCATGTCCTTCTTCTGCGAGGCCAGAATGCGACGGGCCACCTCCAGGCCTTCCGCGGTATTTGTGTGGAACGGTCCGACTTGCGCTTTTCCGAGCTGCGAGAGTGGAATCTCCTGGGCCTTGTCCCCGAACGTCACCACGCGCAGCGAGTCACCCGGAAACTGTGTGCGGATCATGTGCGACATCGCGAGCGCGACGCGCTTTGCGGGAGCAAAGCGATCCTCTCCGTAGAGCACCATCGAGTGTGACACGTCGAGCATGAGCACAGTCGCGCACGACGACCGGTACTCCGCCTGGTGCACCATGAGGTCACCGTACTCGAGATTGAGCGGAACCGAGAGACCCTCGCGCTCGATCGCGTTCTTGAGGGTGGCCGCGATGTCTAGGTTGAGCGTGTCACCGAACTCGTACGGCTTCGGCGCTGCTTCGGCCTCGACGCCTGTCGAGAGTTGGGGGGTGTCGTGGGCGCCAGCGCTCGATTTGCCGAGTGCGGAGAGCAGTCCCTTGAGTGAGCGGTAGCCGAGGAAGTCCATCCCCTTGTGCGTGAGGTTGAACTGGACCTGTTGAGCGGCTTGCTTCGCCTCGTCTATCTTCCCCTGGCCCGTCACGTCGTACGTAGCGCCTGGCATCTGGGGATTACCGGTCTCGAGGTTGATGTATCCTTCCTCGACCATTTTCTGAATGAGGTCGTCCAGCATCGCAGCGATCCGCTGCTGAAGCGCCTCGTCGCCCTGACCTTCGCCACGCAGTTCGTCGATCATCTCGGGCGTGAGCTGACCACTCTCCAAAAGCGCCTTGAGCAGCGCGTTCTTGAGCGAGTCCGTCGAGTTCGGATCTTCCGTGCCGGACCAGCCCCAATACGGATGGTAGTGCGGTCCACCCGCGAACCCACCGTCCATCAGGAAGTCCGAAAGCATCTCCAGCAGCGCCTCGAGGTTCAAGGCGTCGAGCCAGCGGCCCTTGTACTTGGAGTAGGTCGTGAAGCGCATGTTATCAGACTAGAAGCGTGATCGGAAATGGGGGTGGCGCGCTACAACCTACAGACTTGTGTGTCCTTTCAGCCATGGTGGTGGGCACACGGCGACCAACGCTGTGCGTCGGTGCCCGCTCGGCTACGACTCCTGGTGGCACGGCGAGTACGACCCGTACCGGATACTCGTGTCGGAGGTCATGCTGCTGCAGACGCGTGTGCAAACCGTGCTTGCTTACTACGACGGCTGGCTGGAGCGGTTCCCTGACGGCGATGCGTTCAACGACGCGGAGATCGACGACGTGCTCAAGGCGTGGAAGGGGCTCGGTTACTACCGGCGGGCGCGGAATCTCCCTCAGGCCGCGTGCTTCGTTCACGAGCGCCCGGACCGTGCTCGCTGTGCTGGAGACGTATGGCCGCGTCATGCTCGAATGGAGATCGGCTTAGAAGGTGGGCCCCTAGCGACAGCGAGCGAGCGGCTCGTGTGCCGAGGCTCGGTGGTGGAGGCGGACCGCTGGCTAGGCTAACGTACGACGCCGGCCGCCATCAGCTGATCGACTTCGACGTCACGGAATCCCGCTTCGAGCATCACTTCACGCGTGTGCTGCCCGAGCGTGGGCGCGCCGGGCCGCATCCCCACCCCGGACTCAAGCGTCGACGCGGACATCTTCACGGGCGTGCCCAACGAGCTGACCGTGCCGACCTCCTTGTGCTCGACCTCGATCACCATATCCCGTGCGAGCGTCTGAGGATGCTCGAGCATCTCGCCGACGGAGGCTACCGGTCCGGCTGGCACTCCGGCATCCTCCAAGCGTTCCAACCAGCTGTCCGTCGACCGCTCGAGGAAGTGCGGTGCAAGTACGCGCACGAGCTCGTCTAGATTGGCCAAGCGATCGGCGTTGGTCCGGAATCGGTCGTCCTCCCTGAGTTCCGGTGTGTTCAGCGCCTCTGTTAGGCGGGTCCACATCGCTCCGGTAGAGGCGCCGACGGTGACCCATCCGTCGCGAGTGGGGAAGGCCTGATACGGAGCTGCGAGCGGATGCGCCGAGCCCATTGGGCCGGGTGATACTCCGCTGGCAAGCGCGATCGCACTCTGCCAATACGTCTGGCTGATGGCGGCCTCGAAGAGCGACGTATCGACGCGCTGCCCCTTACCTGTTCGTTCGCGCTCGAACAAGGCGGAGACGACGCCGAACGCGGCGAGCGTGCCCGCGGTGATGTCCGTCACGGGCATGCCGACCTTCACGGGCGCGCGTCCGGGCCCCTCGCCGGTCACGCTCATGAGGCCCGCGTATCCCTGGGCGATCAGATCGAAGCCGCCCTGGCTCGAGAGAGGTCCGGTGCGACCGTAGCCCGTGATCTGGCAGTAAATGAGTCGTGCATTCAGCGTTGACAGCTGGTCGTAGCCCAGGCCCATTCGCTCCATGGTACCCGCCCGAAAGTTCTCGATGATCACGTCGGCGCTCGAGACCAGGCAGCGGACGAGCGACCGGCCTTCTTCCGTGCGTAGGTCGAGAGCAAGTCCACGCTTCCCGCGGTTGAGCATCATGAATGCTGCCGACTCGCCACGCACATCGGGGGGCAGGAAGGCGCGGCTACCGTCGCCGTCTGGCAGCCTCTCGACCTTCACGACATCGGCGCCCATATCTCCGAGCATCAGCCCGCACACCGGTCCCGCCATGATATGCGCGAGCTCGATGACTCGAGTACCGGAGAGCGGTGCCATTGTCACTCGCCCCGGAAGTCGGGGTCACGTTTTTCCAGGAACGCCGTCCGCCCCTCACGGTAGTCGGCGGTCCGAAACGCGTCGAGCGCCTCGTCCCGCTCGGTATCGCTCAAGGGCGTCGGATCTGCGAGGCGGCGAATGAACTCCTTGTGCCACCGGTTCACTAGCGGGGCTCCAGCCGCAATCCGGTTGGCGAGATCGATGCCCGCAGCCACGACCTCCCCATCCGGCACGACCCGGCTCACGAGCCCGACGCTGCGCGCGTGGTCCGCGGCCATCAAGTCACCCGTGAGCAAGACATCGAGCACCGTGCCCGGACCCAGCAGCGCGAGCAGAGGTTGTAACTCTGAGTGTGACATGGTGAGGCCGAGGCGGTTGATGGGCGCCCCGAAGCGGCTCGAGGCCTCGCAGATACGGACGTCACAGCTCGCGGCGATCTCCAGGCCGCCGCCGACGCACAGTCCCTCGATGACCGCGAGCGTCGGATGCGGGCAGTCTCGAACGGCGCGCAGCGCGCCGGCGATCGCATCGGAATATGCGCGCACATCCTCCGGCGTGTCACGCTGGCTCGCGAAGGCCGAGATGTCGGAGCCCGCTGAAAACGCACGACCGCCACTGCCCCGTACTACGACGCATCCCAGATCGGCCCGTGCCGACAACTCTTCCATAGCGCCGGCGAGAGCGTGCCAGCCATCCCGATCGAGCGAGTTGTGCTTCTCGGGCGCGTCGAGACGAACCTCGGCGATCCGTCCCTCGACCTGCGTACGTACTCCGTCGCTCATCGGTAGAACATCTCGACCAAAACCATGGGAATCACAGGGACGTAGGTTACGAGCAAAAGCACGGCGAGCAATACCGCGACGAAGTACACGTTCACCTTGCTCACATCCCAGATGTCCGCCTTCGCGACCGAGCAAGCGGTCACGAGTACCGACGCGACGGGCGGCGTCTGCTGGCCAATGCCCAGGTTGAGCGTTACGACGAGCCCGAAGTGTACGGGGTCGATACCGGCCGTCTGAACGAGCGGCATCACGATCGGGACCACCAGGATGATCGCCGCGGCGGAGTGTAGGAAGAGGCCGATCACCAGAAAGAAGCCGTTCAGCAACAGCAGGATAGCCCATCGGTCCTGAGTCAGCCCCATGATGCCTTCGGCGACTCGCTGCGGGACGCGCACCTCGGTGAGGTAGTCTCCTAGCAATGCCGAAGCCGCGACGAGTAGCATGACCACTGCGGTCTGCGTGCCGCCCTCGAGAATCGCCTGGCGAAGGTTGGACCAATTGAGCTCGCGGTAGACGACTCCGCCAATGAACACGGACGCTACGACCGCGAGGCCCGCGCCTTCGGTCGCGGTCACCCATCCGCCGAAGATGCCACCCAGGATGATGATCGGGAGCGTGAGCGCCCAGGCCGCGTCCTTGAATGTCGACCACACACGCTCCAGCTGGAACATCCGCTCCCGCGGGAAGTCGTACCGACGCGCGAGCAGGTACGCGACGAACATCATGAGCAGCCCGCCGAGCACGCCCGGAATGATGCCCGCGACGAACAGCTCGATGATGGAGCTGCCCGACATCACGCCGTACAGGATCATCGGGATCGACGGCGGTATGATCACTGCGAGCGTCGCGGACGAAGACGTCACCGCGGCCGCAAAGGCCCGGGAGTAGCCCCTTCGCTCCATCGCCGGAATGAGGATCGATCCCAATGCGGCGACGTCCGCCACCGCCGAGCCGCTGATCTCCGCGAAGAAGAGCGAGGCGCTGATCGTCACCATCGACAGCCCGCCCCGGATGAAGCCAACCAAAGAAGACGCGAAGTCGATCAGCCGCCGACTGATGCCCGACGCGTTCATGATGGCGCCGGCGAGCATGAAGAGCGGGATCGCGATGAGCGGAAACGACGTCGCCCCGCTGTACATCACGAGCGCCGCGTTGGGCAACGACGCCACCCCTCCCGGTCCGGTCAGCATGGCGACTACCGCGGTGAGCCCGAGCGAGATCGCGATCGGCACGCCAATGAGCACGAGCGCGGCCAGGATGAGGCCGATGCCGAGCAGACTCACGAGCGCTGTACCGGCTCGCGATCGGTCTGTGAGGACTTTGCTGACGACGCTGGCAGCGCGAGAGCCTGCGGCAATGAGAGCAGCTGCGCCGCGATGAAGAGCACTGCTCCGATGAGGATGACCGATTGGGCCACAGCCATCGGAAGCCACGGCAACGACACGAGCGTTGTCCCGCCGAGCACGGTGAGCACCCGCACGCTGGCACCCGCGAGCACGACGAAGAAGGCGAGCACGCACACTTCCCCTACCAGCACCACCGGCTTGCGCACGCCTCTGGAGAGGCGGTCCACGAGGGTCGGCATGCCGATGTGTCCCCGGTGCAGCGCCGCCAACGCGGCTCCGTAGTACGTGAGCCACGCGAGCATGAGAGACGCGACCTCGTCGTACCAGACGAGCGAAGCGCCCGCCTTTCGGAAGCCGACCCCCACCACGACGACCACCACGAGCGAGATCATCAGGACCAGCACGATGGCCTCGAGAACCGTTCGCAGTCCGTCCCGCGCCTTGGCCAGGTTCACCGAAGTCTAGTCAGTTGGATCCCGCGACGATGGCTCGCTCGACGAGGTCGCCGCCGCCCTCGACGGTACGGGCGAATTCGTCGTAAATCGCCGCACTGGAACGCTCGAAGGCACTGCGCTCCGGAGTATTCACGAGCACGCCGGCTCCGCGCACCAGGTCGAGCAGCTCGGCATCGAGGCGTGTCGCGGTCTCATGCACGAAGGCCTGCGTCGCCTTCGCCTCCTCCTCCAGGATGCCGCGGACGTCCGCCGGTAGCCGGTCCCAGCCGGAGGGTGAGACGACGACATATCCCGGAGTGTATACGTGCCCAGTGAGCGACAGGTAGTCTTGCACCTCGTAGAGCTTCGAGCTCCAGATCTGCGCGAGCGGGTTTTCCTGTCCGTCGATCACGCCGGTCTGCAAGCCGATGAAGACCTCGGAGAGCGCCATCGGCGTCGGGTTGGCACCGAACTCCTGGAAGAGCTTGACCCGCCACACGCCGCGCGGCGTGCGCAGCTTGACTCCGGCTAGATCGTCGGGCCGCACGATGGGTCGCGTGTTGTTGGTCACGTGCCGGAATCCGTTTTCCCACACGGCGATGACACGGTAGCCGGCGGCCTCGGCGAGGGGCGCGAGATCGGGCCACACAACTGCTTCTTCGATCGCGCGCATGTGAGAGCGATCTCGTACGAGATATGGCATCTCGAAGAGTCCGAATTCATCGATCTGCGAAGACATCACCGAGGACGGCAGCGCGAACTCCACGGTGCCGAGCTTGATCTTTTGCAGCAACAGCTCGTCGCCCCCGAGTTGGCTCGACCCGTACACGACGACCTCGTAGTCGGCGAGGCGCTCGTTGGCACGGCGGGCGAACTCTTCCGCGGATAGTGCGAAGAGCGATCCCGGTTCGCCTACGTGGCCGAACTTCAGCTCGCGGGGGCCTCCGCCCTCCGGGGCGCACGCCGTGAAGAGGAGTAAAGCTGCGAGGTACCGTCCGTGGTTCCGCATCAGATACCCACTCCTTCTTCCCTCATCAGGAACTCCATCGCCGTAGCGACGCCACCACTGTCATGCGGGACGCCCGCGAGTGCGAGACCCATCTCTACGCCACCGAGCGTACCCAAGAGCGTGAGAGCATTCAGATCCCCCAGGTGCCCGATCCGGAAGACTTCTCCTTTCAGTTTGCCGAGACCGGTGCCGAGCGACATGTCGAAGCGCTCCAGGATGGTCGCTCGCAGCGCCTCCGCATCCGATCCGTCCGGCACGATGACGGCGGTGAGGGCCTTGCTCGCCTCCGCAGCGTGCAATGCGAACGCCTCGAGGCCCCACGTGGCGACGGCTGCGCGCGTGGCCTCTGCCCAGCGCGCGTGACGGGCGAACACGCGCTCTAGACCTTCTTCACGCAGCATTTTCAGCGCTTCGTCCAGCGCATAGAGCAGGTTGGTCGCAGGCGTGTACGGGAAGAAACCGCGATCATTGGAGGTGAGCTGATCATCCCAGTCCCAGTAGGACCGCGGCAGCTTTGCCGTCCGATGGGCCTCGAGCGCGCGCGGCCCGGTGGCGACGAACGAGAGGCCGGGGGGAAGCATCAGCCCCTTCTGTGACCCTGTCACCGTGACGTCGATGCCCCAGTCGTCGTGGCGGAACTCGGTCACGGCCAGAGACGATACGGTATCGACGAAAAGCAGCGCCGGGTGCTCGGACTCACGCATCGCGGTTCCGATGGCTTCCACATCGCTCGTGACCCCGGTCGAGGTCTCGTTGTGCACCACGAGGACCGCCTTGATCGCCTGCTGTGTGTCAGCGCGCAGGGCGTCGATCACCGCGTCTGCCGCGACACCCCACCGGGGCTCCCACGACTCGCGCTGCACGTCGAGCCCGAAGCGCTCGGCGACCGTCGCCCACTTTCCGGCGAAGAAGCCCTGGTCGAAGGACAATACCCGGTCCCCGGGCGACAGCGTGTTGGTCAGCGCAGCTTCCCAGGCACCCGTCGCCGGCGACGGGTAGATCAGAATCGGGTGTTCGGTTCGAAATATCCACTTCAGCTCGGTCCGCACTCGTTCCGTGAGGGCCTGAAACTCGGGCCCCTGGTGGTCGATCGTTGCCCGTGACATGGCGCGCAGCACACGCTCCGGCACGTTGGTAGGGCCGGGTAGTTGCAGGAAGTGGCGTCCGCTCTTGTACGTCATGGTAGTGGGAGTGGTGTGCGACCTCGAACGGCTTGCCGTAGCTTGCCGCCGACGGGAACGCCCAACTTACACGGTCCCTCACTCCCCGACACCCATCCACCCCCGACACCCATCCACATGCCAGAGACCCACATCGCTCCGGGCGATCCGGGACTAGAACGCAAACTCCGCGACGCACTCCGGGGAGAGGTGCGTTTCGACGCCTTCACGAGGGGCTTGTACGCGACCGACGCGTCGCACTACCAGATCGAGCCTCTGGGCGTAGTCTTTCCGGAGTCGGCGGAAGATGTCGAGTCGGTCCTTCGGGTCGCGCGTGAGGCAAGTGTGCCGGTTCTCCCGCGCGGGGGCGGCACGTCCCAGTGTGGGCAGACGGTCGGCCGCGCGATCGTAGCGGACGTGAGCCGGCACCTCACCCGTGTTGGCACGGTCGTGGACGGTGAAATCGAGGTCGAGCCGGGCGTCGTGCTCGACCAGCTCAATAGCGGTCTCGCATCGACGCACCAATGGTTCCCTGTCGACCCGTCGACGGGCAGTCGCGCCACGCTCGGCGGCATGGCGGGCAACAACAGCGCCGGCGCTCGTTCCCTCCGCTACGGAATGATGGTCGACAACGTAGCTGCAGTAGAGGCCGTGCTACCCGATGGTCGGCGACTCTGGCTCGGTGAAGGCGGCAACGAAGCCGAGATCATGCCCGACGAGCTCGCCGCGCTACGAGGGCTCTACGCCCGCGACGCTGAAGAGATCGCTCGTCGCACTCCCCGAACTCTGCGCAATGTCGCCGGATACAACGTGGACCGGCTCGAACCCGCGAAAGAAAACCTCGCGCACCTGCTCGTCGGATCGGAGGGGACGCTGGCATTCTTCACACGGCTGCGGCTGCGGCTGAAGCCCTTCCCCAGAACGCGGGTGCTCGGCGTCTGCCACTTCGGTGGTCTCCTCGAGGCGTTGGACGCGGTCCAGCGCATCGTTGGCTTGGGACCCAGCGCGGTGGAGCTCGTCGACGAGAACGTGCTCGAGCTCGCGGCCGCGCATCCGGACTACCGCACTGCGATGCGAAGCTTCGTGCGGGGTGCCCCGAAGGCGCTTCTGCTCGTCGAGTTCTCCGACGAGGCCCCAGGCGCCGATCTGGGTGGGAAGCTCGCCGAGCTCGAGCAGCTACTCGGCTCGCTCGGATTTCCCCAGAGCGTCGTACGAGCGGAGACACCGGCCGAGCAGGCAGCCGTGTGGAGCGTCCGCAAGGCGGGCCTGAACATCGTGATGTCGATGGCGGGCCCGCGGAAGCCGATCTCATTCATCGAAGACTGCGCGGTGCCGCTCGAGAATCTCTCGGAGTACGCGCGCCGAATCGAAGAGATCTTCGGCAGGCACGACGCGGCAGGCACGTGGTACGCACACGCCTCGGTCGGTTGCCTGCACGTGCGGCCGGCGCTCAACCTCCGTGACCCCGACGATGTGCGGCGCATGCGAGCCATCGCGGAGGAGACACACGAAGTCGTGCGAGAGTACGGCGGCACACATTCGGGAGAACACGGAGACGGCCGGGTCCGCTCCGAGTTCCTCGAGTCGATGCTCGGCGAGCGCATGGCCAGGCTTTTCGCGGACGTGAAGAAGACGCTCGATCCGAACGGGCTCATGAACCCGGGAAACATCGTCGACCCACCGCGCATGGACGACCGGACTCTGTTCCGGTACGCGCCAGGGTATGGTCCCGCGCACGAGCTCCCCGTGGTGCTCGACTGGTCGGCCGAGGGAGGACTGCTCGGCGCGGTGGAGCGGTGCACTAACGACGGAGCGTGCCGCAAATCCGATCCGGGCGTGATGTGCCCCTCGTTCCGCGTCACAGGGGACGAGCGCCATTCGACGCGTGGACGCGCCAACGCTCTCCGGCTCGCGATGACCGGCCAGCTCGGGCACGACGGCCTCGACTCGCCCGAGATGGCAGAGGCGATGTCCCTCTGCATCTCCTGTAAGGGGTGCAAACGCGAGTGTCCAGCGGGAGTCGACATGGCCGCGCTGAAGCTCGAGTGGCAGCATCGCCAGAACCAACGCCGCGGCGTCCCGCGGCGCGAGCGTCTATTGGCCGGCCTCCCACGCCAAGCTCCCCGGCTCAGCCGCGTGGCTCGGGCGATCAATGCCGCGGGAAGCAACAGCGTGCTGCGAGCGCTAGCCGAACGCCATTTCGGCATCTCGAGGCACCGCTCCCTTCCTCGCTGGGCGAAGCGGCCCTGGCACGATCGCGAGATCGGCACCTGGGAGCCCACCGAGGGCCCGCTCGCCGACACCGTGCTCTTCGTCGACACGTTCACGCGCTGGTTCGAACCGAACGTCGCGCGTGCGGCGTACGAAGTGCTGGCACGCCTGCGGAAGCCGATCGGCGGCTGCTCCCCTGCGGACGGCCGCCCGCTGTGCTGCGGGCGCACCTACCTTAGCGCCGGCATGCTCGACGAGGCCCGCCGGGAAGCGGAGCGGCTAGTAGCGTACTTACACCCATACGCGTCCCTGGGCGTCCGCATCGTGGGGCTGGAGCCGAGTTGCGTCTTCACCGTGCGGGACGAAGTGCCGCGCCTGGTACCGTCGGACGAAGCACGTCTGGTCGCCGACAGCCTCTCGCTCTTCGAGGAAGCGGTTGACGCGGACTTGGCGAGCGGGGCAATTCTCCCATTCGCCAACACGCGGCGCCGCGCGGTAGTCCACTGCCACTGCCATCAGAAGGCAGCGGGTGCGGCGGAGGCCACCGTGAGGCTGCTCGATCGCATGCCCGGACTGGAGGTCGCAGAGATCGAGTCGGGCTGCTGCGGCATGGCGGGCGCGTTCGGATACCACGCTGAGCACTTCGACGTCTCGATGCAGATGGGCGAGCTGGATCTCCTGCCCGCTGTGCGCGAGCAGCATGACGACACGCTGATCGTCGCGCCGGGAATCAGCTGCCGCGCGCAGATTCTGGACGGAACCGGGCGGATCGCGCTGCATCCTGCCGAGGTGCTCTGCGGGGCACTTCGCCTTGACCGGCCCGCCCCCTTCACCGGACGCTAGTACTCGACGAAACTCGTCCGTTTTTGAGGAAGCTACCTACCTCCTTCCGCCCCCAAGCCCAACTGTTGGGCCATTAATGTGATTTCTCTGGCCGAGTCTTCGATACGCATGCTCAGGCCCTCCTCTCCTGACGATCTCCATGAGCTGGTCCACCGTCTAGCCTCGCTCACGACCCCGCCTTCGACTCATCGGCGAACACGACGCGCCACACCCGCAACCGATCCTCGATCCCTTTGACTTCGACCGAAAGGGACGTCAGACCCGTGCCCGTGCTCTCGAACATGTGGTCGGTGTCGGGGTCCACCCTCACCGTATCGGAGATCACCACGTCGTCGCCGCCGGACAGCCCACCCAAGCGGGCCGCGATGTTCACGGTCGAGCCGAAGTAGTCCAGCCGATCGTTCATGGTGACCGCGATGCACGGGCCGTAGTGGATTCCGGCCTTGAGGCTCAGACGGCCGCGCTCGTCAGCCGATGCCGAGAGCCGGCTCTGCGCGCGCGCCACCGCACGAAGCCCGTTCACCGGCTGCCGAAACACGGCCATCACGGCGTCGCCGATCGTCTTGACGATCGTGCCGTCGTGGTGGCGGACGGCTTCGTCGAGCACGTCGAAGTGCTCCATGACCTGGCCGAGCGCCGGGCCGTCACCGATCTGCCGATAGAGGCGGGTCGAGTCCTTGAGGTCCGTGAAGAGCACCGCCAGGTTCCCGACGCTCACGAATTGGCCCGTCCCGAGCAGCTCCGTGCTGAAGAGGTCGCGAAAGTCCGCCAGCGCGGTGACCTCGGCGCCGGTCGCGGCCATGTCCGCCCACTCGACGCGCTCGACCATCATGAGCCGCTGGTGTTCCCCGTCGTTGACGAGCTCGAGCTCGACCGAGGGAGCGATCGACAGCGGGGCATCGTCCCAACCTCGGGGACCGAGACGGAGACGTGCCTCGCGCTCGCCCCCGTCGGCCACGGCCACGGAAGGTCCACCGGCGACGCCCCAGGCCCGGACTCGGTGGCGGCCCTCAGCGAGTCGCGCGCTCACACGTCGGACCTCGCCGGGCTCGAGAAGCTGCTGCACTTCGACCTGAGGGGTGACCTGTGGTCCCGCCACACAGAACTCCGGCGCCGTCACCGCGCGCACCGCCGCGGCCGGTGTGAACGAGATCTCCACCGACTGCTCGAAATCCCGTGAGAACTCGATGTCGCAAGTGTCGCAGTGCACGGTGCCGGCACGCAGACGCTCAAGCGAAGAAGCACGGTCCTTGGCGCCGAGACAGCTCGGGCAGATCACGTCCCAGCTCAGGTCGAGCAGCCCCTCGCGTGTCCCGTGCAGACATGCCGAGAGCAACTGGCGGCGTGGGGCATCCCAGAGTGAAGCGAGCTCGTATGGACGGATACGTGCGAGCGCCATGTCGTCTGCGGTGCCCACGTAGTCGACGAGCCTGCCCGCCAACGACGGATCGGCACCGGACGTCTTCATCCGCTCACCGACCGCCCGCAGACGACCCCGGGCGGACGACGGGGGCTTAGACACCGCGGGCGCGCCGACCTGCCCCGACGACGCGACCGCAGCCGCGTACCGCTTGAAGACCCGCCCGAACGTGATCCGGCTGATGAGCCCGATCTGGATAGGAGTTGTCAGCAGTCCCAGCAGGCCCCGGGGACGAGCGCCGACCCGGTACGTCAGGCGCGTCCTGCCGTCGCTCTCGGGCTCGAGTGTCGCCAGGACCCTCATCTCTCTGAGCGGCCCCCGGCTGTAGTGGCGTATGACCCCGAAACGCCACGGGCGGACCCACTCGAACGGGCTCTCTTCCCACTCCAGCAGAATGCCCTTTACGCGGACGCGGAGGTGACGACGGGCATTCGTAAGCCGTTCGTCGCTCGTGCGCGCATCCTCTACCGGAGGGAGACCCGCGTCCCGGTTGAAGCGATTGGTGTCCGACACGAGCGGCCATAGCGACTCGGCGGGAGCAGGAAGCGACCAGCTCCATCGGTACTCCCGGTCCCTCTCCATCAACTGGTGGGCCCGCGCACTAACCCGCGCCCTCGTCGAGCCCTGCCGCCGCCGAGAGACCTGATCGCACATGTTCCGGAACGCGGATGGGCTTTCGGCCGGGACCCATTCACACGGCGGTGGTCGCCGAGCGCACGACAACGACGTCCGGGTCGTCGTCCCGAACGATCTCCTGCGCGAGAATCATGCTGCTGCGACGGAACGAGTCAGCCCAGGTCCTCCCGAGGAGTCGATCGCCGCGCTTCGCCTCGGATAGGTAATCGACCTCGATACGCACCACGAAGATCGTCCAACCCGACTCGTCGACGCTCGACCAGGAAAAACCCGCCCGCTCGAGCGCCTCGAAGCGCCCGTGCTCCAGATAGTGCAGAAAGACCGCGTGGTTCACGTGCCCGAACGAGTCGAGCTCGGGGCTGCGCACCGTGATGACTGTCTCGGATACGGGTCGGCCTTCAGGTGCTGGGCACATGGCGAAAGTTCTCGGCGAGATAACGGCGGACAACTCCTTCACGGGCTAGCGCCGAACATCTGCGCGAAATCACGGGCGAACGTCTCGAAGGATCGGGCCGGATGAACCTGACTCTAAGTGAGCCTGGCGCTCTCCTGCAGCTCGCGCACCCAGTCCGGCGTGTTGCTGAGATACTCCTCGATCATCGCGACCCTGCGGAAGTAGTAGCGAGCGTTCAAGCCCTGAAAGACCGCGGTCAGCGCGATCGCGACCGTGTAGACAGTGAGAGTCAACGATAGCACCAGTTCGTCCATGTCCCCACCCAGGAGCTCTGTCAGCTCGGCCATCTGCGGATCGGGCCGAGACACGGACGCGTACATGCTCCACAGGCAATACGCGATGATGAGGCCCATGAAGCAGATCTGGTTGCGCCAAAGAAGCTCCGGACCGGTCGCTTCGAACTGGAGGATGCCCGCACGGCCCTTGAACTCATTGCGCGCCACCACCGCCATTCCCAAACCGAGAACGAGCGCGGTGAGGTTGAAAATGCCGAACAGCAGGGTCACGGCCGCGAAGAAGCCGATGGCCCACCCGTTGAACGCGGCCACCCTCGCTGCTCCCGTGAACGCTCCCGCACGCGCGCCCGCTTGCTCGAGCGCCTCCTGCTGCTCCGGTGTCAGAGGCGATGGGGCGGTCATCTCAGATGTTCAGTCCGCCCGTCGGGTCGAAGCCCTGATATCCCTTCCCGGGCTCGGGGCCTCGTTGCGGCGCCCGGGCGTACCCGGCTGTGCTCCGGCTGAGACGTTTCTGGGCTACGAGCGCCTCGAGCACCAACTCACAGGCGGCGGCTCGGACGCCATCGCCTGACGCGGCGCCCGCGAGACCGACGTTCTCGACCAGCTCGAGCAGCCCGGGCACGGTCTCGAAGCCCTGCACACATGCCGATGCCGACGCGTCCTCGCCCACCTGGAGCGCACCACCGGTCTCGAAATAGTCGATGATGTCCTGGACGTCCGCACCCCCCGCCCGGATGTCGAAAGTGAACGACGCGCCCTGCTGGATGAGCTCGTGCGCAATCTTGTCCGACCCGTGAAGCTCGCCCTCGTACTCGAGCTCCATCTTACCGGTGATCGCGGGAAGCGCGGCATACAGATCCCCGATGCGCGGCACGGCGGTGTCTTCCCCGTGCTGGATTGCGCGTCGCTCAGCATTCGAGACGATCGTCTCCATCACAGTGATCGGCATACGCTGGCTGACGCCCGAGCGCTGATCGACGCGCTTGTCCTCGCGCGCGATGAAGGCGACGCGCTCCACCGTCTCCTCCATGAAGTCAGGAATCTCCACGCAAGTGCCTCCGCGCCCGATCCACGCCTCCTGACGCGTGATGTCGATTCCGGTCTCGAGGTCCGACGGGTAGTGTGTGCTGATCTCAGATCCGATTCGGTCCTTGAGCGGCGTGATGATCTTCCCGCGCGCCGTGTAGTCCTCGGGGTTCGCCGTGAAGACCATGAACACGTCCAGCGCGAGGCGAACGGGGTATCCCTTCACCTGAACATCCCCCTCCTCGAGGATGTTGAAGAGGCCCACCTGGATTTTGCCCGCGAGGTCGGGCAACTCGTTGATCGCGAAGACGCCGCGGTTCGCACGCGGGAGCAACCCGTAGTGGATCGTCAGCTCGTCCCCGAGGATATGCCCACCGCGCGCGGCCTTGATCGGGTCGAGATCACCGATCATATCCGCGATGGTCACGTCGGGGGTGGCGAGCTTCTCTACGTAGCGGTGATCCCGCCCGATCCACTCGATCGGTGTCCCATCGCCGTACTCCTCCAAGCGCTGTCGGCCGTACTTCGAGATCGGCGCGAACGGATCATCGTTGATCTCGCTTCCGGTGATGATCGGTAGGGACTCGTCGAGTAGCGAGACTAATTGGCGCAGAATACGGCTCTTCGCTTGGCCACGGAGCCCGAGCAGAATGAAGTCGTGCTTGGACAGGACCGCGTTGACGATCTTGGGCACGACGGTGTCGGAATAGCCCATGATGCCGGGGAACAGCTCTTCGCCCGAGCGCAGCTTGCCCATGAGGTTGGAGCGCATCTCGTCTTTGACCGTGCGCGGCTCGTACCCCTCGGCCTTCAGCTCACCTAACGTGGTTGGACGGTGCTCGCTCATGCGCCGGACATTCCTCATGGAGTCAACGAACGGGGCCCCCCAGAAGGGTAGAGCCCCGCGCGCGAGTTGGCGATCTTTGAGTCGATTCAGGTACACGCTTCCGATTCTACGGATCCCGCCACCCACACATCCCGGGGCCCGCATGTCCGAGGGCACGCACGTCCTCCGCACATCTGTACGTTCGATCGATGCCCAGCCGCCGCTTCCACGCGACCGGTTCATCGTAGAGGACCAGCCCGACGCGGAGGCCGTGCCCATGGATGTGGTCTTTGTCGGCGGTGGCCCCGCGGGGCTGGCCGGCGCGATCGAGCTCGCTCGACTCGTTCAAAGGGACAACGAGGCGGACGGAGGGCTCGGGGACGTCGAGATCGGGGTGTTGGAAAAGGCAGGCCGGCTCGGGGAGCACAGTCTCTCCGGTGCGGTCGTGAACCCGAGCGGCTTCCGGGAGCTGTTTCCCGAGTTGTCGCTTGAAGAGTTCCCATTCCGGCGTCCGGTCAGTAAGGAGTCGGTTTACTTCATGACCGGCTCGGGGTCCGTCAGGATCCCGACGCCTCCGACCATGAAGAACCACGGCAACCACATCGCGTCGATCTGCGAGATCGTACGCTGGCTAGGCGACAAGGCCGAGCTTCTCGGCATCAATGTCTTCCCGGGCTTCCCGGTGGACTCGCTGCTGGTCGAGGGCCAGAGGGTGATCGGGGTGCGAACGACACCGGCGGGACTCGACCGCAATGGCGAGCCGACTGGCCCGGACGCGATGCCCGCCATGGACCTCACCGCTCAGGTCACGGTGCTTGCGGAGGGTACGCGCGGACCGCTCTCCCAAGCGTGGCTGGAGTGGCAGAGGGTCGCCTCGGAGAATCCGCAGATCTTCGCGCTCGGTGTGAAGGAGCTGTGGGAGGTGAAGAAGCCTCTAGACCGGATCATCCATACCATGGGGTGGCCGCTGCCCAGGGACGCATTCGGGGGATCCTTCATGTACCCGATGTCGGACGATGTCGTCGCGATCGGCCTGGTGGTCGGACTCGACTACGTGAACGCGCGTTTCGACGTACACGAGGCGCTGCAGCGCATGAAGCTGCACCCGCTTTTCCGCCAGCGCCTCGAAGGCGGTGACATGCTCGAATGGGGTGCCAAGACGATTCCGGAAGGAGGCTTTTACTCGGTACCGTCGCGACGCCACGGTGACGGCGTGTGCCTCGTGGGTGACGCCGCGGGCTACGTTGAGGTCTCGTCGCTCAAGGGGATCCACTACGCGATGCATTCCGGCATCATGGCCGCGCGCCAAATCTTCGAGGCGTTGAAAGCGGGCGATACCTCGGAAGTGGGGCTTGCCGGCTACACCAAGGCGGTCGACTCGAGTGTGATCATGAAGGACCTCGAGCAGCGTCGTAACATGCGGCTCGCTTTCAAGAACGGCTTCTTCATCGGGGGAGCCAAGGCGGGTCTCATGACACTCACAAAGGGCGCGTTTCTCGGCGGCAAGATCACGATCCAGGAGGATGCAGCGGAGTTACGCACGCTAAGCGTCGCCGCCGAGCCGTTCGTCCCAGACGGCAAGCTGACCTTCTCCAAGGTCGACGGTGTCTACAAGTCCGGGAATCAGACCCGGGACGATATCCCGTCACACCTCCTCGTGGGCGAGCACGTGAGCGCGGAGGCCGCCGAACTGTTCGTGCACATGTGCCCAGCCGGGGTCTACGAGCGCGACGGGAGCGAGCTACGCGTCAACGCTCCGAACTGTGTCGACTGCAAGGCTACTGACGTGCTGGGTCCGCGTTGGACGCCGCGTGAGGGTGGGAGCGGGCCGGCGTATAGGCAGATGTAGGGACGAAAGCGTGCACAGGACGAGCTGCGGTGCCGGACCTTCATAACGCGCTCAGTACAGGTCCTCCAGGGAGATCAGGAGGATCCGTCCGTGCTCGGCGGCCTTCCACAGAGCTTCTGGACGCGATCAAGATCGTCGCCAGGGGTCAGGTGTTCCTGCCCCCTAAGGCTACTACGCTGCTGTTGCAGCGCTACAAGCAGGCGGACGACGACGACGGTGCGGGCCTCCACGCCCTGAGCACGCGTGAGCAGGAGGTCATGGCGCTGACGGCGGAGGGGTTCAGCTCTCGTGAGATCGGCAAGAAGCTTTTCATCAGCCCAAAGACCGTGGACACGTACCGCTCGCGAATCATGGACAAGCTCGGGCTCAACCACCGCAGTGAACTCGTGCGCTTCGCGTTACGCGTAGGTCTGTTGAAAGAGATGTGACCACCTGTGCTCAGCGTGACGCGCTAGCCGTGATCACAGAGCGAAGATGGGCTCCCGCAGTCCTGTGGCGCCCCACCACACGCAGACCACCAGCCACCCAATCGCCAACGCACCGTGGAACGCCCGATCGTCGTCGCGGATCCCGATGACGAACGCGACGGTGAATACCGCGAGAAGCGCCAGACGGAGCGGTTCCCACTCAGAGCCGAGGGCCTGCCGCTCCAGTAGGACGTCCGCGAAATCGACTGCCTGAAACACGAGGCACACCATGAAGAATCGGCGTCGATTGCACTCGAAATGAGTGCGGAAGTCGATGATCTCCGCACCCCTCACCGGGTAGAGCAGCCCGGCCATCAGGTAGAGGACCACGGAGTACGCGACGAGGTTCAAGAAGTGGAGCAGCGTCCATTCTTGCACGGCCGTGAGGCTGAAGTTGAACCACCAGACCAGGAGCGTCGTGACGAACACGTTCGCCGTCCATACGCCATGGATCCAGTCGACTCGCTCACGGACCCTCGTGTCGAGGATCAGCGAGACGCCGCTGAGGAGGTGAACGACGGAGAGGCCCAGTATCACTGAGACGAAGACGGTCAGATACTCGTACGGATCCATGATCAGCTAGTCCTCCACCAAGCGTGATGTAGCCAGGTCGTCTACCATAGAGAGATTCTGGGCAGAATCGATACTCCAACGCAGGAGGCCTTCCGCTGAGGAGGGTATCGGTCAAGCAGAGCCGAGGACAGCGCGCTCGTTAGGAGCGCAGGGTAGCTGCGCGACACGCCCAAGCAGGACACTGGCAGGCACGACCCCAGTCGATGTTGAGCTCGTGCATCCCGCTCGAGCTCATCGGCTACAGCCCACGCTGGATCGGCTCCTCAGCGCCTGGCATACCGTCGCCTGCGCTTGCCCTGCTGTACTAGCGCTCAGCAGCGTCCTCGGCGAGACGTGCACCTGAGTCGACCCGACAGTACAGCGGGGGTGTCCTTAGCGCACGACGGGACAATGTGGGTCAAGAGCGAGCTGGGCGCCGGCACTACGTTCTACTTCACCCTCCCGAGGGAGCTAGAGGTACTGCTGGAAGAGCACCATCCCCACCAACGCGAGGCTCACCAGGAGTGCGACCGTAGACCGTTGGCCCTCCTCATAAGCCTCGGGCAGGAGTTCATCGAGAACCATGAAGATCATCGCTCCGGCTGCGAAGCCGAGGCCGAAGGGAAGCGCAGGACGGAAGGACTCCACGAAAAGGAAGGCAGGCACGGCCATGAGCGGCTGCGGGAGCGACGAAAACACACTCCAACCAGCGCATTGCAGGACGGAGACACCCTTGGGCCGGAGCACGGCACTGATGGCCAAGCCTTCGGGAACGTTGTGCACCGCAATGGCGATGGTGATGACCGCCCCCAGGGTTGCGCCTCCACCGAAGGATACGCCCACTGCGATGCCCTCGGCGAAGGAGTGCACGGTCATCACGAGCACGATGAGCAGCATCTGCCGAGCGTCGGCTCTGCGCACGTTCCCGAACTCGGCCTCGTGACCGGCTAACATCCGCTGCGCCATCAGGATGAAGACGACCCCCGACGACGCGCCCGCTATCGTCTGCCAGTCACCGTATTTCGTCCCTTCGGCCACCAGTCCGAAGCTCGCTCCGAGCATGAGGCCCGCTGCCGTGGCCTTGGCCATGGCGACGACCCGGGGTGATATCTGCCCGACGAACACGAAGGGGAGCGCCCCCAGCCCTGTCGCCGCGGCCGTCATCAGCCCGTAGAGGAGGACGACGAGCACCGGTGTCGCCAAGCTCATCGCGCCACGCCTTCCAACAGAACCACGATCCCCATGGCCAAGAGGGTCACCAGCGCGATCGTGGTGCTACCTGCCTGGTGGTAGCACTCCGGCAATTGCTCGGCCAGAACCAGATAGATGAGGGCGCCCACGGCGAAGCTGATGAACCACGGGAGAACGTGCGGCGCGGCCGTAAGGACGGCGAAGGATGCGACCGCAAGAAGGATCTGGGGCAGATTCGTCATGACCGCCAGCCGAGCGGCAGGGGCCGCGCGCACACCTCGCCCCCGAAGGATCGCGCTCAGGACGGTCGCTTCTGGCACGTTGTGCACGGCCAGAACGACGGCCATGAAGACCCCGAAAGGAATGCTCACGCCCATTGCCGCCCCGATGGCCACTCCCTCGGGCGCCGAGTGCAGTGTGTTCGCGAGCAGGACCTGGTGGCCGTAGACCTCTCCCGACTCCCCCAGGCGATTCAGGTCCAGCTCCTCGGTCCGGGCGGTGAAGTGCGTAAACCACACGAAGCCGATCCCCAATACCGCGCCCAGCGCACTCCGTATGGGGGCGTACTCCATTCCCGCTGCCATGAGGAGGTAGGCTGTTCCCAGCATCAGGCCGGCGGCGACGGCGTTGGCCCAGCCGATCGCGACGGTGGGGACGCGCTTCCGGCCCAGTAGGGGGAGAGGGCCGAGGGCCGCCATCCCAGCGCACATGCTGGAGCAGAGTAGCACGAGCAGCGTAGGATCCATTGGGCTTCGGGCCTCCCGAGAAAGCGGTGACAAGGCACCATACCGCCATCCAAGTGGCGCCGGGCGCCAGGGAAAACTACGTGACCACCGCGGCGCGCGCGCACCCGTGCCGGCCCGGCATCGAGGTCGTAGCCGGCCTGTCTACCCGTCCAAAGGACAGATCAGGATCCCCGCAGATCGGATCCGGCGCACGACACGGTCCGATTCGCTCCCCATCACCATCCGCTCCAGGAGTCCTTTGTCGCGCCGGCCGACCACCACGAGGTCCGCCTCGCTCGACTCCACGAAGTCCACGACGGCGTCCGCCGCACGCGCTCCCGTGAGCACATTGGCGTGGGCGTCCACGCCGCGGTCGCGCAGGTCCGCCACGAGTCCTGCGATCCGTTTCTCGGCCGCCTCCCGCATCGTGCTCCCGAGAGCCAGTTTGGGCGCCGCCGACATCGGTCCGGCGCCCGACGGGCCGACGGTCGAGAGCGTCGGAGCCACGGCAACCTGAACCAGCTGAAGGGTGGCGTCCCACAGGTGCGCATGAGCGAGCGCGTGTGTCAAAGCAACGTCATCGGGGCCGCCCCTTGGGCCGAGTGCCGCGACCACAGACCTCACCGACGCCTGCAGCGGGGTCGAATCGGGATCGGGCGCGGAGTCGGCCGAGGGGATCAGAAGGACCGGACAGGGAGCGGCGTGAACGAGATCCCTCGCTATGCTGCCCATAAACGTCCTCGCGATGACTCCCCGAGAGTGGGTCGCGGCAACCAGGATGTCGGCGCGGATCTCCTCGGCGTATCTGACGACGGCGTGTGCGGTGGACCCCTGCGGGAGCACGCGGAAGGACACGCTGCATCCCCACTGCTCGCGAACCCGATCGCTCGACTCGGCCAGGTACGTTTCTAGTTCTTCCGCCCGTTGCACGGGTTCAAGCCGGTCCGAGCGCATGACCGGTTCCACGGTCGCGACTTGGCCAGCGTCCTGGGTAAGCGCCGTTACCAGGTGAAGTGAACCCCCGGCCCTGACGGCCAACTCGGCGGCCGGCCTCAGGGCGGCCTCAGCGAACGGGGTGGCGTCGAGAGGAACGACGATCCGACTGTATGTGGGCGCGTCCTCCGACTCCACGCGAGGAGCGGGAGAATCTGGCTTAGATGTGTTGGTCACACGTATCTCCCTATTCGAATATCATACTAGTCGAATATCATCTGTCGCGCAGTCCTTCTCGGATGCGCCGATACGCAGGGCCGAGCTCGTCGGCGATGAGCCGGATATCGCTGACCCGGGGTTGGTGGGCCCGCCACGCAGGAAAGCCTAGCGTGCAAATCCGATGCCCATCGGTATGGCTCTGGCCGGGGGTACGGAAGAACTGTGCGGCCGCCAACGCGGCGTTCTGGGTCGGCCTGGCCCTGGGCGGGGTGGCGAGGCATGCGGACATCGGCGAGCGAATGGACTTCAACGACGCCAAGGAGAATTTCCTCGCTGCCGCGCGCCGAGGTCTAAAGGCAGGGTTCACGTGGATTGACGGCGTGTCGATCAGCGCCTCCGAGTTGATTCTCGAGGTGCGGCTGCCGGTCGCTGACCAAGGCCTCCTCGAGGCTGGGATCGGCTCAGCGGAGCGGGACCTCTACCTCGGTGTCATCGAGGCCCGGGTGCGGAGTGCCATGACGGGGGTGGACTGTACCGCACGCTCCTTGGCTCGGATGGGCCAGTCGAGCACGGGGGCGCAGCGCATGGCCGCCCTTACCGCCGCCGCCGACCAAGGCGGCACCGTGCCCGTGAAGGCGATCATGAATCCGGAGCCGCTCACAGTGACCCCGAAACCAGCACTCTCGATGCGATTAAGCTCATGAGGGAGCACGGGGTCACCACTCTGCCGGTGGTTCAGAACGATCGCCTCGTTGGCATCGTCAGCGACGGCGACTTCATGGCGATTGCGGAACGCGTGTTGGCGGAAGGGCTCCAGAATACGTGACGGAGCTGAATCCATAGCCCCCCTACGGTAGGTCCAGCTCATTGCTTGATTCGGTCCTGCGCTGTACAATACATACGTATGAACTTCTTCCTCTCTCACGCCGGGCCCTGAGCCAGATGAACGTCGTCGGGTTAGAGAAGCCCACCAAGCACCGAGGCGCCGACACCCGGGCGTCCCTGCTTGCCGCCGGCACGAGCCTCTTCGCCGCCCGCGGCTTCGACGGCACCTCGGTGCGCGAGATCACCCGGGAAGCCGAGACCAATCTGGGTGCCATCACCTACCACTTCGGATCCAAGCGGGCACTCTACGAGGCCGTCCTGCACGCGGCGCTCACCCCTCTGGCGGACAAAGTGGGCGCCGCGGCGAACGGGAGCGGTACGCCCATGGAGCGTCTGGATTCTGTCGTGGATGTCTTCTTCGAGCACCTGGCGGTTGTACCTGAAATCCCGCGTCTCCTGCTTCAGGAAGTCGCGGCAGGCAAGCCGCCGCCCGATCAGGTTCTGGCCATCCTTCGGAGGAATATCTACCGCCTGGGCGGAATCCTGTCCGACGGTCAGATGGATGGCTCCATGCGCCCGAGCCACCCCCTGCTCACGGCGATCTCCGTCGTCTCCCAACCCGTCTACATGTCCGTCATGGCCCCCGTGTTCAAGGCGATCGGGGGCATCGACCTCCAGGACCGGGCCACCCGTAACGACGTGGCCCATCACGTGAAGACCTTCGTGCGCGCGGGGCTGGCGCCCCGCGAGGAGTCACGCTCATGAGATCATCGTTCATACTCTGGGGCCTCGCCCTGGGCCTACTGTCCATGCGGCCGGCCGGACTCTGCGCAGGCCAGGAGCTCACGTTGAGCGAGGCGCTGCGAGCGGCGCTCGCCACGCACCCGGCCCTGGGGGCCGCCGAGGCCCGCGTGGCCGGCGCCGACGCAGCCGTGTCCGGCGCCAAGGCGCTGAGACTCCCGTCCCTGCGAACGTCCGCCAGCGTCACCAGCTTCCAGGACCCTATGCTGGTGGCCCCCCTGCACGCCTTCGATGTCACCAGGGTCCCGGACTTCGACAGGACGCTGGTACAGGCTCAGGTCGCCCTTCAGTACACGATCTTCGAGGGAGGCGTACGCGGCGCCAGGATTCGGGGCGCGGACGCATTGGCCGGTGCGGCACGCTGGGATGTGGAGGCCACTGAAGCGGAGCTTCTGGAGAGGGTCACCGAGGCCTACCTCCAGGTGCTGTCGACCCGGGGCGTCGAGGCGGCGGCGGACCGACAGTTCCAGGCCCTCGAGGCCGAACGAGACCGTGCGAGTCGGCGCTTCGCCGAGGGCGCGGCCCCTCGCGTGGAGGTCCTTCGCGCTGATGCCGCTCTCCTGGACGCGCGCGCTCAGGCCACAACTGCGTCCGCGACCGTGGAGCTGGCGCAGCAAGCCCTGGCCCGCCTCATGGGTCTCGAGGCCACCGCCCTCGTAGCTCGGGAGTTCAGCGATGTCCGACTCGACCCAGCCGACGGAGCGTCCAGCACCGTCCACCCGCTGGTGGAACGCGGCCGTCGCGCGGTCACGGGAGCCCGAGCCCGAGTGGAACAGGAGCAGGCCGGCCGTCTCCCCACCATTGCCGCGACGGCGGGACTGCTGGATTTCGGGACCCTCGATGGAGGCCACATCGCCGAGTGGCAGGGGGGCATCAAGGTCTCGTGGCCCATCTTCACGGGAGGCGCCCGATCGGCATCCATCCGTCGGGCCGACGCGGATCTCCGCGCGACGGAAGACCAACTGCGCCTGACGCAGCTCCAGGTAGACAATGCGTTGGACCTGGCGAAAGCGACGCTTGTAGAGTCGACGTCCCGCGCTGAAGCACTGGAAGCCGCCGTCACCCAGTGGGAGGAGGTGGCCCGCATCGAAGCGCTGCGAGTGCAGGAAGGAGAGGGCGTGCAGACGGACCTCCTCAGGGCCGAAGCCGGACTCTTTCGGGCTCGCGCCGGACTCGCGCAGGCCAGACATGACGCAGTCCTGGCGAGGGTTCGCCTCGCCCGGGCAAGAGGAACTCTGAATACGACGTGGATGGACCTAGCCTTGGAGATGACCCCATGAAGCTGCCAACGATCATGCTGGTCTCTGTGCTGGCGATGACGGTGGCCGCCGGATGTGGCAGCGGACCGGCGGGCGGTCCCCTGGTCGCCTCCGGCACCGTCGAAGCCACGGACGCCGACCTGGGCTTCCAGGTGCCTGGGAGGGTCGCCGTAATTGGGCCTCGGGAGGGCGACTTCGTGCAGCGCGGACAGGAGTTGGCGTGGCTGGACCGCGCCGAGTTCGACGCCGCTCGTGCAGTGGCGGCCGCACAGCTCGTGGCGGCGGAGGCCCGGCTCTCCGAACTCCGCAGCGGGGCTCGCCCGCAGGAGTTGGCCCAGGCGGAAGCGGGACTCCGCGCCGCCTCCCAGCGCTCCGAGGACGCCCGCCGCGACGCCGCGCGCGCTCAACGTCTCCTCGACGGCGGTGCCGTGAGCCAGCAGGCGTCGGACAAAGCTTCCACCGCTCTGGAAGTGGCCGAGGCGCAGGAGGAGCAAGTCCACGAGGCCCTCGACCTGGTCCGGGCGGGCCCGCGCGCCGAAACGCTGCGGGCGCAGAGCGCCACGGTGGAGCAGGCCCGGGCGAACGTCGCCCGGACGGAAGCCACTCTAGCCAACGCCGCCATCGTGGCTCCCTTCCCGGGGGTCGTGACCGTGCGGCACCGGGAGCCCGGTGAATCCGTCGCTCCCGGGATGCCGGTCCTCACCCTTCTCGACCGGGACGACCGCTGGGTCCGCATCTACGTCCGTGAAGACCAGATCGGCCGCGTCCAGATCGGCATGGTGGCCGAGATCTCGTCCGACAGCTATCCCGACGACCTCTACGAGGGGGTGGTGTTCTTCATCGGCAGCGAGGCGGAGTTCACGCCCAGCAACGTCCAGACGCCCGAGGAGCGGATCAAGCTCATGTACCCGGTGAAGATCCGCATCACCGGCGATCCGGGCTACAGGTTGAAGCCCGGCATCCCCGCTGACGTGACGCTCCTGGAGCCGGGTGGCTGATCGTGCTGACCCCCGCCCCCGCGGTTTCCCTGCGCGGCCTGACTCGCCGCTTCAGCGACCTGACCGCCGTGGATGGCCTCACCTTCGACGTTGCTCCCGGGGAGCTATTCGGTATCGTGGGGCCCGACGGTGCCGGCAAGACCACATCCATGCGCATGCTCGCCGGTATTCTGCGACCATCCGCGGGAACCGTACATATCCAGGGTATCGACGTCGCAGAGGATCCGGAGACGGTCAAGCCGCACATCGCGTACATGGCTCAGCGGTTCGGACTGTACGACGACCTCACGGTACAAGAGAACCTGGACTTCTACGCCGATCTGTATGGGGTCCCCCGGGCCGAGAGGCCCGCCCGTCTGGAGCGCCTCTACGGCTTCAGCCGCCTGGACGAGTTCAGCGATCGGCTCGCCGGCAATCTGTCCGGCGGGATGAAGCAGAAGCTCGCGCTCTCCTGCAGCCTCGTGCATCATCCGCACATCCTGCTGCTCGACGAGCCCACCTTCGGCGTTGATCCCATCTCCCGGAGGGAGCTCTGGCTCATTCTCCATGAGATGGTGGCGGAGGGCATCACGGTGGTGGTTTCCACGTCGTACCTCGACGAAGCGGAGCGGTGCGACCGGGTCGTGCTGCTCGACCATGGCCGGGTGCTGGCACTGGACCAGCCACAGGCCCTCCAGGCGTCCCTAGCCGGAACGATGGTCTGGGTGCGGGCAGATCATCCGAGGGCCGCCCGCGACGTGCTGCGGGACACGCCGGCGATCCGCTCGGCCGCGCTCTTCGGCGATGCCGTGCACGTGCTGTTGGATGACGATATGGCGAAGGAGGCCGTCACCGCTCCGCTCACCGCGGCGGGGATGTCGGTATTGGACGTGGAGGAGGTCGAGCCGTCGCTGGAGGACGTCTTCATCCATCTCGTGGGGGCGAGCGATGGCTGAGTTCGCCTCTCCCGTGGTGGTGCGTGCCCTCACGCGGCGGTTCGGCGACTTCACGGCAGTGGACCATGTGAGCCTCGAGGTGCGCTCCGGTGAGATCTTCGGATTCCTGGGGCCCAACGGCGCCGGAAAGACCACCACCATCAAGATGCTTACCGGCCTTCTCTCCCCCTCGGAGGGAGAGGGGTGGGTCGTGGGCCGGGACATCATCCATGAGCGTCCCGAGATCAAGAAACGCATTGGATACATGTCCCAGAAGTTCTCCTTGTACGCGGACCTGACGGTGAGCGAGAACATCGAGCTCTTCGCCGGACTTTACGGGGTGGACGGGGCGCGACTGGCCGAACGCCGGGAGTGGATACTCACCATGGCGGGCCTGGAGGACGCCCAGCACCGCCTCACCGAGGAGCTCCCCCTGGGGTGGAAGCAGCGACTGGCGCTGGGATGCGCACTCGTGCACGAGCCCGAGATTCTCTTCCTGGACGAGCCCACCTCCGGCGTGGACCCGGTCGCCCGCCGCCGCTTCTGGGATCTCATCGACGGGATGTCCCACGCCGGCACCACCGTATTCGTGTCGACGCACTACATGGAAGAAGCCGAGTACTGCCACCGGCTGGCCCTCATGAACCGAGGCCGTCTCATCGCCCTCGATACCCCACGTGCCCTCCGGAAACGGGGGGTGGAGCCCATCTTCAAGGTTGTGACCGAAAGCGCCCCCCGCGCCGCGGAAGCGCTGACCGGGCCGCCAGGCATCGTCGAGGCGGCCATGTTTGGTCGAGCCCTGCACGTCACGGTCGCAGATACCGAGGCGGGTCCCGCGCTCATCCGCGAAGTCCTGGACGCGGTGGCCTGCACCGTGACCGACATCCATAGGGTGGAGCCCTCGCTGGAAGACGTCTTCGTTTCCCTCGTCCGTGCCGAGGGCGGCGCACGGGTGGGATGATGGACTTCGTCCGCCTGCGCGCCATGGCCCGCAAGGAATGGATCCAGCTGAGACGGGACCCCCGGAGCATGATCCTCGCCTTCGCGCTCCCCCTCATCCTGCTTCTCTTCTTCGGCTACGCCATCACTTGGGAAGTCGAGAACCTGGGTCTGGCGGTCCTGGACCGGGATGGCACTCCTGCCAGCCGCGCGCTGGTCGAGTCACTGGTATCCAGCAGCCTCTTTGTCGTCGACGAGTATGTCGCGACGAGCCGCGACGGAGAGGAACTCCTGATGCGGGCCCAGGTGAAGGCCGCTCTCTCGATCCCGCCGGGGTACGAGCGAAATCTGAAGTCGGGGTCGGGCGCCGCGGTTCAACTCCTGTTGGACGGCACCGACGCGAACACCGCTACGATCGCCCTGAACTCGGCCGACGCCATCGTGACGCGGCACGGACTGGCCGCCGTCTCCCGAGGCAGGACCCTCACGGCACCCATCCGCCTCGAGACGCGGACCTGGTACAACCCGAACCTCGAGAGCCGGGACATGATCGTGCCGGGGCTCATTGCGGTGCTCATGTCCATCATCGCCGCCATGCTCACGGCGCTCACCATCGCCCGGGAGTGGGAGCGGGGCACGATGGAGCAACTCGCCTCTACTCCCGTGAGCCGTTTAGAGGTCATCCTGGGCAAGCTGATTCCCTACCTGGCCATCGGCGCGTTCGACGTGGCGCTCACGGTGGTGGCTGGCAGGCTCATCTTCGACACCCCGTTCAACGGGAGCGTGATGCATCTGAGTATTCTCACGCTCCTCTTCCTAGTGGGAGCTCTGGGCCAGGGGATCTTCATCTCAGCGGTGGTGAAATCGCAGGTCCTCGCTACGCAGATCGCGCTGGTAGCCACCTACTTGCCCGCGCTGCTTCTGTCGGGCTTCATGTTCGACATCGCCAGCATGCCGCCGGTCCTTCGGGGCATCACGCTCCTCATCCCCGCCCGGTACTACATCACCGTGACGCGGGGGATATTCCTCAAGGGGGTGGGCCCGCCGGAGCTATGGCCGCAGGCGGTGGCCATGCTCGTCTACGCCATCGTCGGTTTGGGGCTCGCGGCCCGGTACTTCAAGAAGGAGTTGGAGGCATGAGCGCGCCCACTCGTGCACTCTCTCTGCTCAGAATCCGGAGCCTGGTGACGAAGGAGCTGCGTCAACTCTTTCGGGATCCGAAGACCAAGCGCGTCATCTTCGGCGCGCCCGTGCTCCAGCTCATCCTCTTCGGCTACGCCGTGAACACCAACGTGCACGACGTGGCCACCGCGCTGGTGGACCAGGACAACACGGCGGAGTCCCGGGCGCTGGTAGAATCCCTCACGGCCTCCGGGTATTTCCGGGTGGTGCTGTCGTCGAACCGGCCTGCCGATCTGGGCAGAGCGCTCGACCGGGGCCAGGCCCGCGTCGCACTCCAGATCCCGGTCGCGTACTCGGCGGACCTCAAGGCGGGCCGCAGCCCCGCGGTCCAGCTCCTGGTGGACGGAACCAACTCCAACACAGCCACGGTGGCACAGGGGTATGCCGCGAAGATCATCCAGCAACGGGGCACCAGGGTGGCGCTGGAGTCCGGTGCCCTCCCTCCGGCGGTGGAACTTCGGAGCCGCGCCTGGTTCAACCCGGACCTCGACAGTCAGGTGTACAACGTGCCTGCCGTCATCGGCGTGATCGTGCTTCTCATGTCGCTTCTCCTCACCGCCCTGTCCGTCGTAAGGGAGCGGGAGGTGGGCACGCTGGAGCAGCTGCTGGTGTCGCCCCTGTCCGCCACCGAGCTCATGCTGGGCAAGACGCTGCCCGTGGCCGGCATCGCCATGATGCAGCTCGGCCTGGTGACAACCGTGGCGCTGCTATGGTTCCAGGTGCCGCTGCGCGGGTCCGTCCCTACCCTGCTCTTCGCTGGAGCGCTCTTCATCCTGGCCGGGCTCTCATTCGGGATCTTCATCTCCACCATCTCGGCCACGCAGCAGGAGGCCTTCCTGACCATGTTCCTGTTTCTTGCGCCGGCTATCATCCTCTCGGGCTTCCTGTACCCCATCGACACCATGCCCGAGATATTCCAGCGGCTCACCCTTGCCAATCCCCTCCGGCACTTCCTAGAGATCGTCCGGAGAATCTTTCTCAGGGGATCGGGTCTCAGGGAGCTCTGGGTGCAGTTCACAGTACTTGCGGGGATGGCGGGCCTGGGACTCAGCGTGGCGGCTTGGAGGTTCGAGGCGTCGCTGTAGCGTGTCCCTTGTGAAG
Organism: Longimicrobiales bacterium; assembly: GCA_965226625.1. Classification (GTDB taxonomy): domain Bacteria; phylum Gemmatimonadota; class Gemmatimonadetes; order Longimicrobiales; family Gaopeijiaceae; genus UBA1138. The sequence continues at coordinate 386,908 of CBDDDK010000002.1, read as the reverse complement.
ACGTCTCGAAGGCATCTCGGGAAACCCAACACTGGGCTAGGCACCATGATGCGACAACTATCCCTCGCTCTTGTCGGGCTGGCGATCTCGCTGGTCGCGGTTGAGGTCCCCGCGCAGGAGATATCCGCCCGTTCCACCAATCTCCGGCTCGGAGGGCGGATGCACGCCCAGTATTCCGCCTCCACTGTCCCAGAGGCGGTGAACGATTTCTTCCTCCGGCGCGTCCGGCTCATCGCCGACATCAGTGTCTCCGACTTCCTCAGGGCCCGGGTGCAACCGGATTTCGCCGGCGGCAAGACCCAGCTCCAGGACGCGTACGTCCGCCTCAATCTCTCCGACGCCTTCGGCGTGTCCGTGGGACAGCTCAAGCGTGCGTTCGATTTGTTCGAGCTGTCCAGCTCCACGGATCTATCTGTCATCGAGCGTGACGGCCGCGTAGAGGGCGTAAGCGGATGCACAGGTGTCAGCGGGGTCTGTTCATACAGCCGCTTGACCGAGGAGCTCGCTTTCGCCGGCCGCGACCAGGGCCTCAGGGTCGACGTGACGGGCGCGAGCCTCTCCTTCCAGGGGACGATGACCAACGGTACGGGTGTCAACGTCTCCGACGACAACGACGCCAAGTCCTACTCGGGACGGCTTACTGCGGCCGCGACCTCCGGCATGAACGTGTCCGGCCAGTACGGTGTGCACGACCATGTGGGCGCCGACGGACGAAGTGCCTATGCCAGAGCGTGGAGCGCCGACATCGAGGTCGGTGGCTGGCGTGACGGGCTGCACGTACAGGCCGCGGTCGCCAGCGGAGACAACTGGAAGGAGCTCGACCCCGCTGGTGAAGCCGCGACATTTACCGCGGTCCAGGCTGTGGCGAGCTACTTCGTACCGCTCGATGGCCAGCGATTCGACGGGATCGAGCCACTGGCTCGCGTGAGCTACGCGGACCCCGACGGGGCTACCCCAGATGACGGCGCCATCATCATCACTCCGGGACTCATGCTGTACGTCGAGGGCAAGAACAAGATCGGGTTCAACGTGGACGTATTTTCGCCGCGGACCGGCGAAACGGAGTACTCTTTCAAGATGCAGGCTTTCCTCTACTTCTGATCGCCATGCAGGCGCTCATCGACCGCATGGCCGAGGGGGTCGTCGCCGACACGGTGATCCCCCTAAGTTTGTAGCGGTGCTCACGTCGCAAGTCCGGCAGAGAGAGCAGAGAGAGAAGTTCGCTTCGAGTGTGCTGCGTGCGCTCCGGCTCACGGGGAACCCTGCCGCCGCGTCGCCATCTGGGCAAGCACCTGAGCCGGGACCGTCTCGAGGGCGGGCGGCGCGACAGCCAGTAGGCGACGACGGCTCTTAGGAGACAGACATGTGGGATGCACTTCGTGCGCTGGCAGGCATCACGACCCTGGCGATTGCCGGCATGGGGCATGCCGCGTCGGCGCAGGACCTAGGCAGCCGTATCGACGCATACCTGGGAGCGCAGGTCGAGGCGAACGGCATCCCAGGGTTGACTGCGGCTGTCGTGCGGGACGGCACCGTCCTCTACGAAGGGGCCTTCGGTGTCCGCAGGCTCGGCGGGGACACGGAGCTCACCCCTGACCACGTCTTTCACTTCGCTTCGGTCTCCAAACCTTTCGTGGCTACGGCCATAGTTCAACTCGCCGAGCAGGGCAAGCTGGAGCTTGAGGACCGCGTAACCGAGCACCTGCCCTACTTCCGCCTTGCCGACGACCGGTATCGCTCCATTACGATCCGCCAAATGCTGAACTACACGTCGGGCATGGTCGATGTCCTGGACTATGAGTGGGGCGCACCTCAGTACGATGACGGGGCCGCGGAACGATTTGTTCGGGAGATGGCGACGGACGGGATGCTGTGGGCACCTGGCGGCGGGTGGCGGTACAGCAACAAGGCCTTCGATTCCCTCGGCGACCTCATCGCCAAAGTGTCGGGACTGACCTTCGAAGAGTACGTGCAGAAGTACATTCTGGATCCCGTTGGCATGCAAGAGAGCTCCTTCATCTACCCCGAGATCGACGAGGACCGACGGACCTCAGGGCATGTGGGGACCCCGCCTCGCGTGAGCGACGTTTACCCATATAACCGGCGCCACGCGCCCAGCTCCACGTTGAATTCCAGCGTCTCGCAGATGGTTAACTGGATGCTCGTCAACCTTGGAAGGGGCGAGCTGAATGGTCAGCGGATTCTGCCGCGGGAGAGTTACGACCTGCTCTGGGGACCCAGCACGGACACCACGGCGGACGGCGTCCGCGTCGGCCTGAGCTGGTTTCTGTCCGACTACGAGGGTCACTCAGTCGTCAGTCACGGCGGCAGCGACACGGGGTTTCGTAGCTTCATCTTGCTGATACCGGACGACGGGATCGGTGTGGTCATCGCCAGCAACTGGTCTGGCACGGACACGGACGCCCTGGCGAACGAGATCGCACACCTCGTGTTGGCGGCACGATAGGCTCCTGGAACGACAAGCCGTGGTGTTAGCTCCAGGTACGCTTCGCTGATTTAGCGGGTAGGTTTGTACCGTAACAGTGGGCGCGGCCGCTTCGCGGACACTCCGGTGAGCACTAACATGCTCACCTCCGCGTCGGGGGCGCCTTGTCCGCTACTGGCGGCCCATTCCGCTCCGCGATTCTTGAGGTACGAAAGAGGAGAGCATCACATGCTGAGTGCGAAGCCCCACGCGACCCCCGAAGCGGCCACGGCCCTCGCCGCGGGCGATCCTGGCGCACTCCGGAGGACTTTCGAGCAGCTCCGCGTCCGCGAGTTCAGCCGCCTTGACGAGGGCGGGCACGCCTATCTGGACTACACGGGGAGTGGCCTCTACGCCGAGTCTCAGCTCCGTAGTCACGAGGAGTTCCTCGAGCGCCACGTGCTCGGCAACCCCCACTCGGAGAACCCCGCTTCGGCGGCTGCGACTCGCATCCTCGAGGAGGCTCGCCAAGACGTGCTGGACTTTTTCGGGGCTGATTCCGGTGAGTACACGGTAGTCTTTGCGGCCAACGCTTCGGCCGCGCTGAAGCTGGTAGGCGAGGCGTACCCATTCGAAGCGGGCTCCAGATTTACGCTTCTGGAAGACAACCACAACTCGGTGAACGGCATCACGGAATACGCCGTGGCCCGGGGCGCCGAGTGCAACTACCTGCCTCTGGACGATGAGCTGCGGGCGGACAGGGCGGCCGAGATCCCACCGGCGGGCGCCCCTAGCCTGTTCGCGTTCCCGGCGCAGTCCAACTTCTCAGGCGTGCGGCATCCGCTGGAGCTCGTGGAGCAGGCACGGAGCCTCGGTTACGACGTCGTGCTCGACGCGGCGGCCTTCGTGCCGACGCACGAGCTGGACCTAGGCGCCGTCACGGCTGACTTCGTGTGCGTTTCGTTCTACAAGATGTTCGGGTTCCCCACAGGCGTTGGAGCGCTCATCGCGCGCAAGCAGGCGCTAGCGCGACTGCGCCGACCCTGGTTCGCTGGCGGCACCGTCGAGTACGTCTCCGTGGAGAGTGGCATCCACCGGTTACGCTCAGACGCCAGCCGCTTCGAGGACGGCACGCCCAACTTCCTCGGAATCGCAGCGGTACCCAGAGGCCTGGCCTTCCTGAGCGAGGTTGGCATGGCCCGGGTACACCACCGCGTGCAGGACCTGACCGCCTACCTGCTGGAGATCCTCCGTGAAGCGCATCATGGCGGCGGACGTCCGGCGGTGCGAGTCTACGGGCCGTCGTCCACCGAAGGCCGCGGGGGAACAGTGGCGTTCAACCTGGTCGACCCCGACGGCAAGGTGGTTCCCTTCGGCGTGGTGGAGAGAGCCGCGAGTGAGGTAGGCATCTCGCTGCGTGGCGGCTGCTTCTGCAACCCGGGGGCGGCCGAGCGTGCGCTCGAGCTTCCGGCCGGAGCCACCTCGGAATGTTTCCGGTCAATCCCCGAAGGATCCTTCTCCTTGAAGGAGCTCGCCCGCTGTCTGGGTGGGGACGTAGCGGTCGGGGCGCTCAGGGTGTCCGTCGGCATACCCACGACCCATGTCGACCTCGATCGGCTGCGGACCTTCCTCACCGGATTCTGCGATTGCGGGTTCGAGCGATAGGGACAGGCGTCCCAGCCGGTCCACAGGGGCTCCGCCACGCGCTGGCGGTCCCGTTCTTGGATCGCCCGAAGGACGCGGACGTGTCTCCGAGCAAGACGTGGACTTGGCTGACCTACCTGGCGCTGGCGATGATCCTGATCCTGACCTACCTGGGATATACGGCCGACCCGACCTCCTAGCTCAGCTCGTACGCCTCCCCTGTCATCGAGCAGCGAATTCCGAGAAGACCATCCGATATGTGCGACTCGACTGGTCGAACTCAGCAGCAAAACGTGCCGGATACCGAACGACCTCAGTCGAGGGAAGCGATGGGATGTCCAGCGAGAAGCTCTTCTCTTCCATGAGCATCGCTCGCGAAACCATCGGCTCGACGAAGATCAAATTCCCGCTGTAGTAGCCGATCAACATTGTCGCCCTGAACGGCTCCGAGTTTTCGAGATCGTGCCTAGGCATGGCGTGCATGCCCATCAACGGCACACACAGACCTACGAGCAATCTCCGCTCCGGATCGATTGCGTCGGGCAACGAATAGTCCGCGGGCAGCTCCTCGGGCATGACCCGCCAGCTCTTGTGGACCGATTCAAGGAGCATGAGGGACCCCCTCCTGAAGGTGAATGGTTGTGGACGCCGTGGCGATACTCGGCGGCACGCGCTTCAAAAGGGTAGCTGCGGTCGGATCGACAGGCCGTCAGGTTTTTCTGGTTAGTCGTGAGGGGAGATCCCCTCGTGCCGTCTCCATGGGGGAACCCGCCGGAGGCGCGATGGCCCGCTAGGCATCTAGCCTTCCTAGAATCCCTACACCCGATTCCGGATTTTCCCGACAGCCCCGTCTGGCCCCGAGCCCCGAGCTTGATGGTCAGGCGCAGGAGGGACATCGCCTGCGACAACGGGGCCTACGACAAAGACACCAGGAGGGGACAGATGGCGGCGCAACCAGCGATAGTGGCTGATCGGCTCCTCGATTCCGCGAACGACCGCCACAAGGACGGAGCCCGTTCGGTCTTCTGGAGCGCGATGATCCTCGCGACCGTCGTTCACTTCTGCATCTTCGCCTTCTGGCCGGAGCTGACCGCCGAGGACTTCTCCTTCGAAGCGAGTGAGCTGGAGGCGATAGAGCTTCCCCCCGAGATCGACATCCCGCCGCCGCCCAAGAGCATCGCCAGGCCGGCGACTCCGGTGATGCCTGTGGGGGCCGACGTCGACGAGGACATCACGATCGCGCTGACAACCTTCGAGTCGAATCCCGTCGAGGAGCTACCGCCGCCTCCAGTGCACGAGGAGAGCGTGGACGTAGCGGCGGCACCGACGTTCACACCGTTCACGGTCGCACCACTTCACCGGCTCGGCCGTCGCAAGAACTGACGACGATGCGCGTGCGGCTCGGGGTCGTAGCAGAACCGGAGTCCACCGTCAGGGTCGTTGCCGAGCTGCAAGACGTGCGCACGTGGGGGGAGGAGCGCAGCACCTTGACCGACTTCAGCGCCGACAACCTCGACCTCCATCAGGGGTTCTTCGACCTGACCCTGAGCGAGCGATGGTCGGCGCGCATCGGGTGGCAGGAGATCGCCTTCGGGGGTGAGCGGCTGATGGGTGCGGTGGCGTGGACCCAACAGGGACGCTCCTTCGATGCGGTCCGGACGACGCTTCAGATCACCGATTTCACCGTCGATGTGTTCCGAGCACAACTGACCGAAGAAGCCGTCGACGACGAGGAGGACTCGGCTCTGCTCGGCGCCTACGTGGTGGCCTCCAGGAGAAGCCACAGCCTGGATGCGTTCGCTTTTTTGGAGCGGTCACCCGCGGCTGACCTGCGGCAAAGGACTTCCGGCCTGCGAGCCCACGGGCTGCTCGGGCCGTTGGCGTATCGCTTCGAAGGCGCGGCACAGCTCGGTCGGCGGTCAGGCGAGCGCGTGTGCGCTTGGATGCTCGGGATGCGCCTGGGGCATGCTCTACCAAAACCGCTCGGCGATCTGTCCTTCTGGTACGACCACCTGTCCGGCGACGACGCCCCTGACGACGACACCGTGCGGACCTTCGCGACTCTCTTCGCCACGAACCATAAGTTCTACGGCTTTGCAGACCTGTTCCTGAACATCCCTCGCGACACAGGGGGCAGGGGCCTGCGGGACTTCGCACTGAAGTGGAGCCTCGACGGTCCCGCCGGAACGAGCATCGCAGCGGATGTGCACGCCTTCCGAATGGTGGAGGCGAAGGGGCTCGGTACGGCGAGGTTGGCCGAGGAGGTCGACGTCACCGTCGGTTATGGAGTGAACTCCTCGCTGCGGCTGACTGCCGGATTCTCGTACGTGTGGGGTCACCTCGGGCTGGCCGAGATCGGCCGCGACACCGGGCGGCACACGTTCACCTATTTGATGACTAGCGTTGTTTTTTGATGACTCGGCCTGCCGAGCGATAGCGTGCCGAGGACGAGCCAGCGCTTCAGCGGCCGTCCTCCTCCTGCTCCCACACTCCACCTCCTGGAAGCTCGATGCGACCACCCAACTGGAGGATCAGCGGCACGCCGTCCACGTAGTCTGCAGCCCGGATGATTCGCTCGCCTTCCATCTCGATGATCGTCACCCCGGTGAACACTACTTCACGACCCGTTGAGATCGGGATGCGATCTCGGATGGGGCGCGTCTGGATCGCGGAGAACACCCATTCACCGACCGCGCCGGTCGAACTGGCGTGGACGCGGGTGAGGTTCATGTAGACGTCGTCGCCCCATCCGTGGACAGCCGTTAGGTAAGCGACGATTTCCTGAATGCCCTGGTACGTGTGCTGGCCGGCGAAGTCGTCATAGGTGGCCTCCGGCCAGAAGAGCTCGAGAATCACCGTGGTGTCCGCGGTCGCGATCGCGCTCGCCAACAACTGAATGGTGAGCTCGGCCTCCGCCGGTCCGGACTGGTCCGGAGGCGCGCTGCAGGAAAGCGTTCCCAGAAGTACCGCGAACACTATGGGAGCGGCAAGCGACCCGAGCGCGTCGGGGAGCGCGGCCCGTGTCGCGAGCGGGTGGCTGGTGGCTACGCTTCCGTGCGGCGAGTATACCGCCGAGCGACCCGAGGTCGTTGCCGGACTGGTCACGGGACCCGTCACGTTGGGGTCAACCCACCTTGTCCAGAATCATGACCTCGCCGGAGAAGAGATCGTTGAGGCGCTCGATGTCCCCTCGCGCTCCGTGCGGCTCGCCCCAATGAATCGGGATGATCGTTTCGGCCCCGCACGCCTCTCCTGCTCGAGCGGCGTCGTCTACGCCCATCGTGTAGTGGCCGCCGCACGGTAGGAAGGCGACGTCGCATCGGATCCCGAACATCGAGGGAAGGAAGTCGGTGTCCCCAGCGTGGTAGAACGTGGTGTCTCCAACACTGAAGACGTAGCCGAGCCAGCCATCGGCGGGAGTGTGGAACTTCTTCTCCACGTTGTGGGCCGGCACCGCGAGCAAGTCGAAGTCTTCGAGCTGAAGCATGTCGCCCGGTCGCATGAAATGGTCTGCGTCACCGAGCTGCTTCTTCATCGTCGCTGGGGCGATGATCAACGTCTCGGGAGTACGCACTCGCGCGATGTCGTTCTCCGAGAAGTTGTCGTAGTGGGGATGCGTAAGTAGGACGATGTCCGCCGTGGAATCGTCGGACACGTGGATCGGATCCACGTGGATCTCCGGGCCCGTCCGGCGTATTCGTACGGAAGAGCCGCGGAACCAGGTGACGCCGTTGAGCTTGTCGGTCATATGGACCCCAGGCGGTGGCGCAAGCACGAACGAGGTGCCAACCTAACTGCTGCTGCCGGGACGAAAAAGTGGTGTGCCACCGGGGACGAGAGCGGCCAGTTTGGCAGCTTTTCATGCGATCGTGGCACGGATTGGTGCGTTCCTGGTGGCAAGAATCCTGCATCTACGCTGGCGCGGCTTCGGCGTTCCGACTCAGGGTTGGGGGTCGAAGCGCCGACGCTGACCAATTAATGAGCTGGCCTCGTCGCTGGACGAGGGCGAAGAGGAAGAGAGAGGGCACTCCATGGGCGAGCGATTCACGCTTCCGGTCCTACCACTCCGGGACACCGTCGTATACCCGGGGGTCGCCGTACCCATCTCAGCCGGGAGACCCGGAACCGTCGAGGCCGTCCAGGAAGCCCTGGACGGAGATCGTCGCATGTTCGCCGTCGCCCAAAGAGAAAATGTAGACGATCCCGCTCCTGAATACCTGTACAACGTTGGGACCGTGGTACGCATCATTCAGACGCACCGCGTGCGTGGGGGCGTGCAGCTTCTGGTACAGGGGGAGGGCCGTGCACAGGCGTTGACGTACCACGATGAGGGTCAGGCGATGTTGCAGGCGGTGCTTCTCGAGATGGTGCACCAGGAGCCGCAGGACCCGGACGATCCCGCCTTCCAGGCACTCGACCGCGAATTACGGGATCGCGCGGCCGAACTCGGTACTCGCCGTGGGGTGCCCGCGGAGGCGCTGAACCAACTCATCCAAGGCGTGGATGAGCCCGGGCCGTTCGCCGACCTCGTCGCGTTCTACCTCGATCTGGAGACGCCGAACAAACAGGAGCTTCTGGAGACGCTCGACGACGAGGCTCGCATGCGTGCTTGTCTTGTTGCCGTGGAGCGCGAGCTCGCCCGCATAGACGCTCAGGAGGACATCCAGGCGAAAGTGCAGTCGGAGCTGGGCGAACGTCAGCGCGAAATGCTCTTGAGAGAGCAGCTCAAGGCGATCCAAAAAGAGCTTGGCGATGGGGAGGATCGTGACGACGTCGAAGAGATGCGTGAACGCATTAAGGCGCTCGCACTGAGTGAGGAGCAGCGCTCCGAGGTCGATCGCGAGTTGAGGCGCCTGGAGCGTACGAGCCCGCAATCCGCGGAATACCAGGTGATCCGTACTTTCCTGGAGTGGGTGACCGAACTGCCGTGGAACGAGCGAACCGAAGAGAAGATCGACCTCGCTCGGGCGACGGAAATTCTCGAGGAGGATCACCACGGCCTTGAGGACGTGAAGGACCGCATCCTCGAGTTCCTCGCCGTGCACAAGCTCCAGATGGACCGGTCCAACGGAGTGGATGCCGAGGATACCGACCTGGACGCCGAGGCCGGTGTCCCGTCGAGCGCGAACGGAAAGGACGACTTCGAGCCGGACGACATCGAGGACACGCGGGCGGGTCGCGGGCCCATTCTGCTGTTCGTCGGACCACCCGGCGTGGGCAAGACATCGATCGCGCGGTCGATCGCACGCTCGCTCGGCCGGAAGTACGTAAGGATCTCGCTAGGCGGTGCGCGCGACGAGGCGGACGTGCGCGGGCATCGGCGCACGTATGTCGGCGCGATGCCGGGCCGCATCATCCAGGGCATGAGACAGGCCAAGACCAAGAACCCTGTCTTCTTGCTCGACGAGGTCGACAAGCTCGGAGTGTCGTTCCAGGGTGACCCGAGCTCCGCTCTCCTGGAGGTGCTCGATCCGGCTCAGAACTCGACGTTCGTCGATCACTACCTCGGCATCCCGTTCGACCTCTCCGAGGTGCTCTTCATCGCGACGGCGAACTACTTGGACCGGATTCCCGGTCCGCTGCTCGATCGCATGGAACGGGTCGACTTCGCCGGCTACACCGAGCTCGAGAAGCTTCAGATCGCGAAACGCTATCTGCTACCGCGTCAGCGAAAGGAGAACAGCCTCACCGAGGACGAACTGCAGATGGAGGACGGTGCGGTTCTCAGCGTGGTGCAGAGCTATACGCGCGAGTCCGGTGTGCGGCAGCTCGAGCGGGAGGTCGGCAGATTCGCACGCAAGGTCGCACGCCAGATCGCTGGCGGTAAGATCGAGAAGATCGAAGCGAGCAAGGACGATGTTCGAGAGCTGCTCGGCCGGCCCCGGGTCCACCCAGAGCGCATCGCCGACGAGGACACGGTGGGTGTGGCGACGGGCATGTTCTACACGCCCATGGGTGGTGACATCATGTTCGTCGAGGCGAGCATCATGCCGGGTGAAGGCAACGGTGGTTTCACTCTCACCGGCCAGCTCGGCGATGTGATGAAGGAGTCGGCTCGCGCGGCGCTCTCCTTCGCGAAAGCGCATTGGAAGCAGCTCGGGATCGAAGAGGACTCGTTACGGGGTCGTGACGTTCACATCCACGTTCCGGCCGGAGCGATCCCCAAGGACGGTCCGTCCGCTGGCATCACGATGGCGACGGCGCTCGTCTCGGCCGTGTCGGGCCGAAAGATCCGACGCCACGTGTCGATGACGGGAGAGCTGACGCTCACCGGGCGGGTGCTGCCGATCGGCGGCCTGAAGGAGAAGGTGCTCGGCGCCGTGCGTGCGGGCATTACCGAAGTCATCCTCCCGATCGACAACGAAGCGGACCTCGAGGACATCCCCGACGAGGTGTGCGAAAAGACGACGTTCTATTTGGCTGAGACGCTCGACGACGTGATCTCCACCGCCCTCTTAGGCGGCCAAAGCACCGCGAAGAAGATTGCGCCGAAGCCATCCGCGACGGAAAAGGCGGCTCCGAAGAAGAAGGCGGGATCAGCGAAGAAGGCGGGACGGGCGAAGAAGGCGGGACCGGCGAAGAGGGCGGGACCGACGAAGAAGACCGCCCCTAGAAAGGTGGCCAACAAGGAGGGGTTCCCTAGCTGACGTGGATCGGCTCAAGCAACTGGCCGGTCCGTGGGGACGGTATGAGCCAGGTCCGCTGCGCGCTTGGTTCATCCGCTTGTGCCGCTCGCTGCCGCCCAGATGGGCTGGCGAGCGGGCTTCCCTGCTGCTACGCCGCGTGGCCCGTGCTGGTCTCGACACTCCCCTGGACACGGAGGTGTGGGGTCTGAGGCTGCGGCTATTCCCGTTGGGCAACCTCGCAGAGGCTCGGATCCTGTTCATGCCGCGGCAGTGGGACTGGCAGGAGCGGGAGCTGCTGGCGCTGCGCGCGAAGGCCGGCTTTGTGTTTGTCGACGTCGGCGCCAATGTCGGGGGATACTCGTTGTGGATGCTCAGCGTCCTGGGTAGCGACGTCACCGTGGTCGCGATAGAGCCGGACCCCCAGCTCGTTGCCGGGCTCGAAGCAAACATGTCCTGGAACGCGTGCGAGAATGTGCGCGTCGTTCGTTCGGCTGTAGGCGCGTCGGAGAGTGAGGGCACGCTGTTCGTGCGCTCCGGTAACCTGGGCGAGAATAGCCTCGAACGGCCAGACCTGCCTGACTCAGCCATCGTTCGAACGGAGACTGTCGCTGTGCGACCTCTCGCGGCGGTGCTCCAGGCCGAGGGCCTCACCTGTGTCGATGCCCTCAAGATCGACGTCGAGGGCCTGGAGCTTCCGGTGATGGAGGCATTCTTCGGCGAAGCCCCGGAGGAGCTGTGGCCGACGCTCATCATCACGGAGTTCAAGGAGACGGCGCGGCACCGCAATCTGCGCGAGCTGCTCGAGCGGAACGACTACGGCGCGCTGCTGAAGACAAAGTCGAATTTGGCGATGGAGCGGCGGCCGACGGGTGGCGCTAGTCTACCCTGACTCGCCCCGCGCCACCCTCCACGACTTCGCCGATCACGGCCGCCACAGGGCTCCGCCCATCCAGGTCGAGCAGCAGCGCCTCGACGGCATCGGGGGACACGCACATCAGCAACCCGCCCGACGTCTGTGCGTCGCCGAGGAGCGTGCGACTGAAGTCGTCGACGGAGTCGGCGAACCATACGCTGTCCGCCAGGTCGTCCAGGTTGCGCGTGGTGCCTCCAGGCACGTGTCCGGCTTCGACCAACTCCCGTGCGCCCGACATGATGGGGATGTGGGCCGAGCGCAGTGTAGCCGCGACCCCCGACGCTGTCAGCATATTGTGCAGATGCCCGAGAAGACCGAATCCGGTCACGTCGGTTCCGGCGATGACGTCGGCGTTGCGCATGGCCTCCGCCGCGCCCGCGTTGAGGGTCACCATGATCTCGATGGCTCTTGCGATCACATCGTCCGACGCCGCGCCCTGTTTGATCGCCGTAGCGATCACCCCCGAGCCCAGAGGTTTGGTGAGAACGAGGACGTCACCAGGCTTCGCCCCGACATTCGTGACCATGCGGTCCGGATGCACTTCACCGACCGCCACCAGGCCGTACTTCGGCTCGGCGTCGTCGATCGAGTGGCCACCCAGAGTGGGGATTCCCACCGAGCGCGTCACGTCACTTCCCGCGCGGAGGATCTCGTCGAGAATGCCCTCGGCGAGGAGCTCCCTTGGGAAGCCGACCAGGTTAAGCGCGAACAGCGGCGTCGCGCCCATGGCGTAGATGTCCGACAGGGCGTTGGTCGCGGCGATACGTCCGAAGTCATATGGGTCGTCGACGATAGGCGTGAAAAAGTCGGCCGTCACGACCAGGGCACGGTCGTCGACTAGACGGTACACGGCAGCATCGTCGCCCGTCGTATGGCCGACGAGCACGTTCGGATCTTCCACCGGCAGGACGTGACGCAGAACCTGCGCCAGTTCGGACATCCCGAGCTTACAAGCTCATCCGGCGCCGTGACTGAGCTGGGACAGCCGAATCTTCGGCTTTTGGTCCCGAGGCTCGTTGGTCATGAGCTCCTGGGGTATGGGGTTCGTTTGAGTTCGAGCGTGCGGTATGCGGATACGATGACCGCGAGAGGAAGGGCGGGCAACAGTCTCGAGTGGAAACCACGACTCGACGCAGGGTACTCATGTGCCCGCTCCTTCGGGATCGGCTGATAATCATCCAGCGTCGCGCTAGACGAGCAAGTTCCAGACCCGTGAGCACACCTACCGTCACCCCCCGCCGACTCCTCGTGGACGAGATTGCCCGAAGCGAGTGGGAGATGAACCTCGCGCGCGCGATGCTGCTCGTTGCCAAGGAAGAGTACCCCCAACTCTCGGTCGAGCTCTACTTGGGTCGCCTGGACCAGCTCGCGGAGGAAGTGAAGGACCGGCTCGCGGATGAGACCGCGCCACTCGTAGTCCTAGACGCGCTGGTCCATACGCTCTACGTACGCCGGAGGCTCTCCGGGAATCAGAAGGCGTACTACGACCCGCGGAATTGCTTTCTGAATGACGTGCTCGATCGCGGCCTCGGCATCCCGCTCACGCTGGGCATCGTGATGCTGGAGGTCGGCTGGAGGCTCGGTCTGCCGCTCGAAGGTGTGAGTTTCCCGGGCCCCTTTCTCGTTCGCTACAAGGGTGACGCGCTCGACCTGTTGCTCGACCCGTTCGACGGCGGGAAGGTCCGCTTCGAGGACGAGGCCCAGGAGTTCCTCGACGGCGTATATGGCGGCGTCGTCCAGCTGAAGGATTCTTTCCTGAGGAAGGCCGACCGTCGAGACATGCTCGCGAGGCTGCTCACCCACCTGAAGGGGGTCTACATGAACGTTGGAGATCACGCACGGGCCCTCGCGGCGGTGGAGCGGATTCTGATAGTAACTCCCACGGCTCCGGCCGAGAACCGCTCCCGCGGCGTACTGCTCGCGCGCTTGGGCCGCCACGACGAGGCCCTTGAGCAGCTCTCAGGATACCTGCGAGACTCGCCCGGCGCGGCCGACGCCCGTCGAGTCGAGAGGATGCTGCGCGACCTGCGCGCCGGGATCACCCCCCGAGACGACCTGGAAGGACTGTGAGTGACGAGCGCATGAGCCCGAACTGGCAGGCGATGGAAGAGGCTGGCGGAGTCTCTGCCGACTACCACGGCCGCCGGCTCATGCGCCACTTCGGTGATCCGGCCGGTTCGTACAAGGCGGCCACGTTGGGTGCGGCGGTCTTCGACCGTAGCCACCGCTCACGGCTTGCGATCACGGGTCGTGCCTCTGGCCAGATGCTCGACGGGATCCTCACGGGCCGCATGCCCATGGCTCCCGCCGAATGCGGCGAGGAGGTGCTGGGTGGCGAGGCGACCTACCACGCAGTGCTGACGCCCAAGGGCAAGATGATCTGCGACGCGTGGGCTATGCTGCGCGGGGAGGAGGAGTTAGCGGGTTTCCTGCTCGACGTCCCAGTCGCGGGTAGCGCCGCGTTGCTCGAGCACTTCAAGAAGTTCTTGCCGCCGCGTCTCGCGTCCGCCGAAGACGTGTCAGCCTCGACGGCTATGATCACCGTGGTCGGTCCGCACGCGGCCACTCTGCTCTCCCGGCTTGCACTCGGATTGCTGGTCGATAGCGACGAGCTCTCGGCTCTGGGCGAGGGCGAATGGCGGCTCACCGGTTCATCGGTCGCGGACGGCCTCGCGGTCATAAAGACCGAGGACGTGTGGCCGGAAGCCTACTCGGTGCTGGGGCCCACGGCCTCCGTAACCGCGCTTTGGAAGGCCGTCGTGGTCGCCGGCGCTCGCCCGGCAGGTCACGGTGTGTGGTCCACGCTGCGGGTCGAGGGTGGGCGCCCGGTATTTGGCACCGACATGGACGAAACCACCATCCCCATCGAGGCTGGCATCCACCACCGATCGATCGACCATGAGAAGGGGTGCTATACGGGCCAGGAAGTCATCATCCGAATCCGCGACCGCGGGCACGTGAACCGGCATCTGCGGCAGTTGCGGCTGGGGGATGTGCCGACGCCCGCCAAGGGGACCGAGCTGCAAGCTGACGACTCGGATAAGGTGGTAGGGTGGATCACTTCGGCGGTGCAATCGCCGAAATACGGGGAGACGCTAGCGATCGCGTACGTGCGGCGGGGCGTGGAAGCCGTGACGCTGGACGGGAGGGTCATCGACGTTCCAGCGGCAGACGACTAGCTGCTCACATCCCCTCGATCTCCGCCAACGCTGCCAGAATGTCCTCGTTTTCGGGGCGGATCTTGTAGTCCACCTCCGTGAACTTCCAGTGGACTCTCCCTTCCCTGTCGATCACGTAGGCCGTGGGGTGCGGGATGGCCCTGCCCTCAGGGTCCGCTTGGTTGAAGAGTCCGTACCGATTGATGATCGCCGCGTCGGGATCCGAGAGCAGGGTGAAGTCGATGATATAACCGTCGGTCTCTCTGGCCACGCGGTCGACCATCATCTGGAGTTGCTCGGGGTCGTCCGACGCCAGCGCCAGGATCTCCGTAGTCTCGCGCTGTTCGGGCGTCAGGAAGTCTTGCAGCTCGCCGAGCTGCTTGGCGCAGTAGGGTCACCAATGGCCGCGGTAGAAGAACAGCACCACGTTCTTTTGCCCGCGAAATTGCGATAGCGTGACAATCGGGCCCGCGAGAGAGTTCGCTGAGAAGTCGGGGGCCATCTGCCCCGCCGACACACGATCGATGTCGGTCGGTGATAGATCGTGTCCGTCCGCCGGACCCAACCCGATCTCTGTCACTTCGTCCGTCGCGGCCTGTTCCGTCGACTCATCCCCGACCCCACACCCAGCCAAGGCGATGACGCCTGCCGCGACGAGGGTTACTGCGTATTGCTTTCCCATTGAGCTCTCTGTGCTCACGCGGGCAGGTGGACTGTCATGACCCCGACACTCTATGCCTGGCTCTCGCCGCATATCAAGCCTCCTCCACCGGTTCCCGAGCGTTTGACGGATTCCGGCCTCGGGCCGATTTTGGCGTTCCCCCGGGAGCCTCCAAAACCATCAAGGAGTGGACCATGATTGGTTCGCGCCTCCTCCGAATAAGCGTGCTGCTACTCGCTGCGACGTGGTCGCTACCTGCGGGTTCGGTCGCACAGGACGGCGCCATCGCGGTCTCGAACCAATCACCGAACCCGCTGCTACGTCCCTTCGTGTGGAGGTCGATCGGCCCGGTTGGACAGGGCGGCCGCGTCGACGATATCGCAGTCGATCTGACCAACCCCTTCAGGTACTACGTGGGCTTCGCCACCGGCGGGCTGTGGAGGACCACGAACAACGGCACGACGTTTGAGCCGATTTTCGACGAGTACGAAACCCACTCGATCGGCGCGATCGGGATTGCGCCGTCGAATGCCGAAGTGATCTACATCGGGACAGGAGAATCGAACAACCGCCAGAGTTCTTCGTTCGGAGCTGGTGTCTACAAGTCTACGGATGGGGGAGACTCGTTCACTTACGTCGGGCTTCGTGAGACCCAGTCGATCGCACGCGTGATCGTGCACCCCAGAGACGCCAACACGGTCTGGATCGCTGCGAACGGTCACCTCTTCGGATCCAACCCGGAGCGCGGCCTCTTCAAGACGACGGACGGGGGTCTCACTTGGAACCACGTTCTGCGCATCGATGATGACACCGGTGCCACGGACCTGATCCTCGACCCGTCCAATCCCGACAAGCTCCTGGCCGCAACGTACCAGCGGCGTCGCACTGGATGCTGTTTCGTGGGGGGCGGACCCGGGAGCGGCATATGGATGTCGACGAACGGCGGTGAGAACTGGACCCGGCTCGAGGTCTACCGCGATCGAGTTGAAGTGATGGGCGTGGGCAACGACCTACCACTTTGTAGGCAACTGGACCGCGGCATCGACTGCATCCTATCTCGCAACGACGGCGTGTCGCAGTGGAGTACGGGAGTGTCCGTCGCCGAGTCGCCAGTGCTGCCAGGGGTTTTGTGGTTGGGCACCGACGACGGCAACATCAACGTAAGCCGTGACGGTGGCGCGACCTGGACGGAAGTCAGCAAGAATCTGCCAGGTGGCACGACGGAGTACTACGTGTCTCGGGTCGAGGCGTCTCATTTCGATGCCGCGACCACGTACGTGTCGATCGATGGGCATCGCGACGACGACCTCCGGCCGTACATCTACCTCACGCGCGACTACGGCGAGATCTGGGAAAGCATCAGCTCGAACCTGCCCGAGTTCGGGAACGTGCGCACGGTCCGGCAGGACCCTCGCCATGAGGACATCCTGTATGCCGGAACCGAGTTCGGCTTCTTCATATCGGACGACGAGGGCCAGGAGTGGCACCGATTCATGAATGGGCTACCCGTGGTGCGTATCGACGATGTGCTCGTGCATCCGCGGGACAATGACCTCGTGCTCGCGACCCACGGGCGCAGCATTTACGTGATGGACGACATTACCGCGTTGCAAGCGACCACCGACGAAACCGTGCAGAAGCAGGTGCACCTCTACGAGCCGCGCGAATCGGTCCGGTGGAGGAACGATCGCGTGCAGATCCGGTCGGTCACGGGCGACAAGAACTGGCAGGGCAAAAACGCTCCCGCCGGAACCGCGATCCAGTATTGGCTGAGCGAGGCAGCGCGAGGGGACGTGAGCATCACGATCGCGAACGCGCTGACCGGAAAGGTCTTTCGGATCATGGAAGGTACCGGAGTGGCTGGACTGAACCGTGTGCAGTGGAACCAGCGCGGCAACCCGCCCCGGGCCCGCGGCCGCGGCGGAAGCCAGGGACAGCTGGCGCAGCCGGGCGTCTACAACGTGACGCTGTCCGTGAATGGGAAAGAGTACACGACGTCCCTGCGGGTGCTCGAGGACAGTTGGATGAACTCGAAGGCTGTTGAAGAAATACAGCGGGCCGCCACCCGTGCTAACGCACGGGTCCCCGGGATGCCACGGCCGCAGACCCTAGGCGGAGCTTCGAAGGCATAGCCGTCGCTACGTCGAGGAGCTCTGAACGCGCGCAAGCACCATGTGCGCGGCCCACTGTATTTCTTCAACAGCCTTCCAAGCCGACCGTCGCGCCGAAGGGCGATTGAGACTCACGATTCCAGTAGGTCGGCCATAATGAGGTCGCCGTGCTCTCGGCCGTTCTCGATGAAGATCTTGTTCGCGTTGTGCCCCGCCGCGATCACGCCTGCGATGTAGAGACCGGGCACGTTCGTGCGCATGGTCGTCTTGTCGTGCGCCGGAATGCCCGTCTCCTGGTCGATCTCTACGCCGAGCGCCCGGAGAGGTGCGTGGTCTGCTCGCCACCCGGTCATGGCGACGACGAAGTCATTGTGAATCTCCGTGTCGGCGCCGGTGGCCTCGTCACGGACGACGACCGACGAAGGACGAATCTCGGCGACGCGGCTATTCCAATGCACGCCGATCTCGCCTCGCTCCAGACGATTCGTGATGTCGGGCACGACCCACGGCTTTACGCCTCGATCGATCTTGTCGAGGAAGTGAAGCATCGTGACCCGCGCACCGTTCCTGTACATCTCGAGCGCGGACTCGACCGCTGAATTTCCTGCGCCGACGACGAGCACGTCCTGGTCGTAGTAGGCGTAGGGCTCGTGGTAGTAGTGGCGGACCCTGTCGAGATCCTCTCCCGGCACGCCGAGCAGGTTAGGCTGGTCGAAACTTCCGGTGGCCACGACGACCGCGGCGGCGTGGTACGTCTCCTCCGTGCCGTCGGCCTTCCTCGTTTCGAGCGTGAAATCGCCCTCGCCTCCGCGCACCGATTCGACCCTCTGGTACTGTCGTACATCTATACGCCAGTGCTCGACGACCCTGCGATAGTACGCGAGCGCCTCCCGACGGGTCGGCTTCGAGTTGGGGATCGTGAACGGGACACCGCCGACCTCCAACATCACCGCAGTGCTGAAGAAGGTCATGTAGTAGGGATAGCCAATGAGCGAGCTCGTCACGCACCCTTTGTCGAAGAGCACGCACGACGCTCCGGCCTTCTTCGCGGCCGTGCCTACGGCGATGCCACACGGGCCTGCACCGATGACGATGAGTTGGAATCGCTCGTTCATGCGGGCAGACTACCCTATTGGCTTGAGCGGTTCCAGCCCGCCCGAGTGGAGTGCTGCTGGCGCGATCCGTGTAACTGCTTCCAGATTTGGCGTCTCCCCAGTGCTAGAAGGCGCGATGACATCCGCAGAATCCGAGGCACGCAAGTCGTTGAATCGGCTGCGCCGAGCCGCCGAGAAAGCGCAGCGAGAGCTCGATGCTCTGGATGGAGCGCTAAGAAACGCAGAAGGGAGCGATTTCCCCCTGGGCACATATGAGGAGGTGGCTGAGTCGCTGAAACATGTTCTCGACTTCACCGACGAGGAGGGTGCTCGGCTTCAGGAGAAGATCCTACACGCCGGCGGTCTCGAATCCGGCAGAATGAAACGCGGCGAATGAGCATCGATCACCGTGCGAGATCTCGAGACGAGGACGAAGCTACTCAGAACCGGTACACGTAGTTCATCTTCACCGACCCGCCCCGCGACAGCGTGATCAGGTCACGGTCGTCCAGGATACTCGGCCCGAGGTTTTGCCAGTTGTGAGTATAGACAAGAAAGAGGTCGCTGCCGGGCTTCAGGATCCAACGGAGGCGCGTGAAGAGACCCACGAGTTGGGTCTGGTCATCGTAGCGGAGTTGGCCAGTCGCGCTGACCCACTGATTCGGGCTCCAGTCGGTCTCGACCTCGTATAGGTTGGCGTCGAAGCTCCCCTGCGGGAGGGTAACCTGGTTGGCCTGGATGTTGGTGCCGATGGTGACCCCCGGCTTCGGCCGGAAGTTGATCCGGCCCCCGATGCCGGTGCGGGTACCGTTCCAGAATCCAGATCGGTTGATGCCTCCAAAGACGGAGACCCGCCGTCGGCCAGCGGTGCCGCCTCGTACCGAGTATTCCCAGTTCGTGTATTCTCCGGGTTGAATCGCGATGCCCTCACTCACGTCAAACGCGACGTCCAGGTACTCGAACGTCCGCTTGGCGCTGAAGTTGACGTTGTCTCCGCTCTCGAATCGGATCCCGAACACGTCGAAGTCCCACTCCCGTTCTTCCAGGATCCCGGTGCCCAACTGGGTCAGGGTCCGGAATTGAGCCGAGAAATTCAAGCTGCGTATCCAGTCGATGCTCTCGGGTCGCGGAGAGTAGCCGATCCGTGGCTCCATACGCCGAAAGCCGTTCCTCCTAATGAAGCCCATGGTGGGCTGATAGTGGTCTCCTAACTCCCGGTAGGAGAGATGGCCGGACCAGACATCGTTGGGGAAGTTGAAGCGGAAGCCCCGCGCCGAAAGGTCACCGAGCGACAGGTCCACGGTTGGATCGGGATTCGAGTTCCAGACGACGAACGCCTCCAGACCGGCGTTATTGTTGCCCATGAAACTACGTGAAGTCAGTTGGAGGTCGATTCCCGCGGTCTGTCCTATCTCGGGTGCGAAGCCGCTCTCGTCCTCCGAAGTCGAACGCCGGGTGTAGATGGCACCGATCGAAGATTGCTCGAAGATGCGTCTCTTCACGCGGCCGACCGTGAAACGCTCCGTGGGGATCAGGGTGTCACCCACCTCTTCCGTGAAGACGCTCTGCTCGCCGGTCCCGATCTGGTAGAAGCCCACCTCGTACGGCCCCACCTGGCCAGTAACTCGCGTACCGTAGTCGATGGGGATCTGCTGGCCCTCATTGAGGCCGATTTGCCGTGAGAAGAACGGTTCTGGACTGCTTCTCGGGGCGAACGAGAAGACACCCGATCCCTCCAGGAAGAAATCGCGCCGCTCCGGAAAACGTGTCGGGAAGCGCGTCAGGTTCACACGCCGCTGGTCACTCTCCACCTCCGCGAAGTCGGTGTTAAGCGAGAACGACGCGCGCAGACTGGAGGTGATGCTGTAGTTGAGGTCCAGGCTGACGTCGCGTGGGTACGTTGTCGGTGTGGTATCTGCGGGTACATTGCGCCAACTCCCGATCGAGGAGGGCACAACCTCGAGTCCAAGTCCCTGGGAAATTCCCTGGAGGCCCCTCAGCTCGCCGGCGTTCACAGGCCGACGAAGTCCTTCGTTTCGACGCCACCCGCGCCACAGGATCTCCTCGTTGCGGCGCCGGATGGTACGCTGGAAGTTGATGCCCCACGTGTCCGAGCTGGGGTCGAAGTTGAGCGTCCGGAACGGGATCTGGATCTCCGCGGACCATCCGTCGGCGCGACTCGCTGTGCGGGCCTCCCAGATGCCGTCCCACGCTTTGCTGGATCTGCCCCCGCCGAAGCCGCCCCCGCCCCCGCCGAAGCCGCCTCCACCCCCCATGAGTCCGTCACCCATGAGTCCGGCCGCGTTGATCTCGAAGAAGTAGCCGGTGCGCCCGTCGCGGAACGTGTCCAAGATCCACATGAAGCGATCGTCGGTGCTCAGGGGGGCGTCACGCTCACGCTGAAAGGCGAGGATCCCTTCCGGGTCGTCATAGATGATGGCCCCGATGTACAGGTTGTCCTCGTCGTAGGCGACCCGGACCTCAGTGCGCTCGGACGGCTCGCCGCCCTCTACCGGCTCCTGTTGCCTGAAGTCCGAGATAGGTACCGCGCTCGACCAGAACTCCTCCGCGATCCGACCGTCGAGCTGGACGTCTGCGCCGTTCAGCCGGTACGCCTCCAGAACGGGAAGCTCGTCCTCGCTCGGCTGCTGGGCAGAGGAAGACGACCACGCACCTGACAGGGCGAGGCATATGGCGGTAGCGCCTGGCAGCGCCGTTCGCTTCATTCGGTAGCTCCGGTCACGATTTTTTCCAGAATCCAGCTAACACCTGGGAATACCATGCGAGACACATAGGGGCGTGTCGATATTGGGCTGCTCCCAGTGCGCGGGGGAAGGCCCTCGTACATTTTCCGAGCATGACGTTAAGGCAAAAGACGAACCCGAAGGGGGCGGAGACGGTTGCTGTCGGCTTCGACGTACTGGCGACGGAGTTGTCTGGGCGTTTCTCCGCGGGTGTGGAATCACTGTGGAGCGATACCGACTTCGGGTCCCTCGCGCTCCGGGTCTTCGAGTATCAGTTCGAGCACAACCCGACGTATCGACGTTACAGTGAGCGACGCGGTGCGACTCCAAAGACGGTGCGAGCGTGGCGGGACGTTCCGGTTGTCCCGACCGGCGCCTTCAAACATCTGGATTTGGTTGCAGGTGATGCGCGCACGGTGGAGGCCGTGTTCCATACCAGCGGGACGAACTCGCGGGGGGGCGAGCCAGGACGGCACCTCATTCCGCGGCTGTCGTTGTACAGGGCGTCGCTGCTTCCACCCTTCAAGGCGCACCTGCTGCCCGACACGGACAGCCTCCGGTTCATCTCGCTCATCCCCTCACCGGACGAGCTGCCGCGGTCATCGCTGTCGCACATGGTAAGTGCGGCCGCGCAGGTCTTCGCGAGCGAAGTGCACTGGGTGGTCGACGGCTCGGGCGTGCTCGATCTCGAACTCCTCACCGCCGCGCTGCACGACTCGATCAGGGAGGGTGAAGCGGTCCTGTTACTCGGAACCGCGTTCGCTTTCGTGCATGCGCTCGACCAGGATGCGCTCGGTTCCCTGCCTGCCGGCAGCCGGATCATGGAAACCGGCGGCTTCAAAGGCCGATCCCGGGAGGTTTCGAAGGTCGAGCTGTACGCGACTCTCTCGTCGGAGACGAGCGTCACAGTCGACCACATCGTGAACGAGTACGGCATGACGGAGTTGCAGTCACAACTTTACACGCCCGTGATGAGCGAACAGTCCCATGACGGCAGCGCACACGTGTTGCCTCCGTGGATGCGGGTGCGGGCGCTCGACCCCTCGACGCTGGAGGAGCTGGAGGAAGGGGCCGAGGGCCTGCTCGCGTTCTTCGACCTGGCGAACGCCGGATCGGTGTGTCACGTGCTCACCGAAGACGTGGGTTCCGTCAGGCACGGCCGAGTCCATCTTGCGGGCCGAGTGGTCGGGGCAGAGCCACGCGGTTGTTCGCGGGCGATGGACGACCTAATGGCTGCTCCAGACGCGTCGCTATGAGCCACGTCTTCGACGCATGGGCCCTGCCGCCCGGGGTTACCCTTCCCCACCGGCCGAGCTTGTCGTTCGAGAGTGGGTCGACGCAGGTACGCTACCTAGATGCCGATCCCGATTGGCTTACGCGAGTGCTCGACGCGCTCGGTGACTCGCGGTCCAGGCTCGTGGATCGGGGTGCCGGCGATCTGTGCGTGACCCTCGGCGCGGTCGGCGCCCGATTGCTCGACCCGGACGACACGCTCCGAATGAAGGCGCTCGAGTACCTGCCTGCCGATTCGGGGCTGTCGGCCGAGATGGCGACGGTCGTGCTCGACGGCATGGCCCGCGACTGGGCGGAGGATGGTCTGCGAGAGCTGCTCGACGCGGAGTTCACCGACGTCGCTTGTCTCGATGGCTTCGTCGAGCGTCAGGGTCGGAGCTCCATGGCGATGGGTCCCGGGCTTTGTTTTCAGATCATCGCCGGAAGCGTACCCGGCGTAGGGGTGTCAGCGCTGATCCGGAGCCTGCTCGTAAAGTCTCCGACACTGCTGAAACCGGGTCGCGGTGACTCCGTACTTCCTGTCCTGTTCGCGTCGGCGCTTCACGAAGCGGACCCGGAGCTCGCTGCCGCCCTTGCTGTGGTGTATTGGCCGGGTGGCAGCGAAGTGCTCGAGAACGTCGCGCTCCTGGGGGCGGATGTGGTCGTCGCATACGGGGGCGACGAGACTGTAGCCGCGCTGCGGGCGCGCGCGCCGGTTACGACCCGCTTCGTCGCGTACCATCATCGTGTCAGCGTCGCGGTCGTGGGAGTCGAGGCACTCGGACGACCTCACGCCGAGGCAAGCGCCGCGTCTCTGGCGAAGGCGGTGGCGATTTTCGACCAACGCGGGTGCGTCTCACCTCGGGTCGTATACGTCGAGGAGGGTGGAACGGTCAGTCCACGGGCGTTCGCGAGCCTACTTGCACAAAGCCTCGCTGGCCTGGACCGCGACCTCCCCAGTGGTGCACTCGACAGAGCCGAGGCCTCCGCACTCCACCAGGTCAGGGGAACCGCTGAGCTGGTGGCCGCCTCCGAATCCGGGGCGGACATCCATTACGGAGGTGATGCCCCCTGGACGGTGATCTTCGATCGTGGGCCTATGGCCTTGGCACCGAGCTTGAGCCGGACGGTTCAGGTCGTGCCGCTCACGGACTTGGAGCAGCTTCCCGACCTACTGGCTCGTATGGGCTCACACCTACAGACCGTGGGGACCGCGGGTCTTGGAGATCGCGAACAGGTACTAGCGTCGCGCTTGGGCCGCGCCGGGGTCTCACGCGTGGTGCCGTTCTCGGAGGTACCCTTTCCTCCCCCGTGGTGGCATCACGATGGAGGAAACCCGCTGGGAGACCTGGTGAGGTGGGTCGATCTCGGAAGCGGGTGAGGAGCTGTGCGCTCTACTCCTCCTCGTCGGGCTGTTGTTCAGCTCGCCATATTACCATTTGACGCCCTCCGCGCGGATTCTCTTCAACCCGGACGGTCAGGGAGTCTCCCTCATCGATCCCCAATTCTTCCCGCATATCCTGGGGAATCGTTACCCGCCCACCGACGCCGACTGTGACATCCGTATAGTAGAGGGTACGATAGATGGCCATTCAGCCTCCTCGTGTTTCGTTCTAGAGCCACATAAGTTAAGCAAAAGCGCAACGGCTCTGAAGACAGCCGCCGTGGCCGGCGTAATGCACCGCGAGGACCGCGAATGGGGCCTCCAGGCCTAGGGCCAGGACTATTGCTCGTCATCCGGTAGAGCAGACCGGAGCAGCCCTTCCAACTGACGGTCGTCGAAGCTGCGCGCCTTGGCTACTGCCTCCTCGTAGCTCTGCTCGATGACGATGACGGTCGTCCTTGCCGGCTCCTCCGCGAAGTCGGTCGAGTCGGCGGCGTCGAATCGAAGACGCGCGCGGTAGAGGTCCGGCCTATGGGGGTCATCGTCGAACTCGAGGTATGCGTCCCAGATCCGTCTTCTATGCGCAATCGTCGCGACATGGAGGCCGGGGACAGAACCGGGGGCGGAAGGGTGCTGACCAGGCGTCATACTTGTACCATACTTGGCGTGGTCCCGTGACGGTAGGTCACACTTTGGCGCGCAGGGTCTTCCGCGCAACCCCGAGCGCCTCGCTCATTTCGCGAAGCTCCGACTCACCAAGCATTTCCTGCCCGTAACGCGCGCGTAGGTACAGGTCGACAACGCGTTCCGCAGCTCGTCCCGCGGTCGCTCGGCGCTCCCGGACTCTGGTCACCAATGCCAGCGGCGTCAGCCCAGGGGTAATGCCCAGCTCCGCACGCGCGCATGCTTCCCGCAGCTGAAGGTACGCGCGGGTCGCTGTCGTTAGGTCGCGGCCGCCACCGCGCGCCCAGAAGAGGCCTGCGACGAGGAGGAGCAGGAGTAACGCTACACCGAAAGGTCTTCGCCCGGATTCGACGCTCGTGCCGGTCGGAGAGTCCTGTGTGCCGCCTGCGAATAGTCCCGACCAGCGATCAAACATTCCTAACTGATCGTCCACGTTGTAGTTGAGCACCCACTTGCTCCACCGGTGCTGGAGTCCGTCGAAGAAGATCCGCCCCGGCCAGAACCAGGAAGTGAGCTCGGCCGTCGATCCGACGCCGGCGGGCGTCGGGTCGAACATGACCCAACCGTAGCCTGGGAACCAAACCTCGACCCAGGAGTGCGCCTCGTTCTGCGTCACGACCAGGTAGTCGCCGGACAGGCTCCACTGACCGCCCAAGAAGCCGTTCACATTTCGGGTCCGCACACCGAGTGTGCGCAGCATGACCGCCATCGCAGTGCTGAAATACTCGCAGTGGCCGGCTTGCCGCTCGAAGAGGAAGTAGTCGAGCGTCGTCTCGCGCGCAGTGGCGGGCAGGTCACGCGTGTACTCGAAGCCTTGCAGATACCGCTGGATCGCGACCGCCTGGTCGTACGGGTTGTCGAGTCCGGCGGTCAAGGAGTCCGTGAGGGCCGCGATGCGTGGGTCGAGGTCGTTCGCGAGCTGCGTGAAGTGCCTGGCACGGGGGGTGTAACCTTCAGCGACCCGTAGGGAGTCGGGCCCGGGCGGCCGAGAGCGTGAGTAGGCGGTATACGAGGGCGCGCCGCTGCCCCAGTAGAGGTGGTCGCCCGTGTTGTCGGAGAGAGGTTGGATCCCGTTCCCCGCTTCGATGTTGGTGACAGGGTGGAGCGCAAAGAGCACACGCACGTCGAGCGGAGCGGCGAAGATCCTCTGCTCGATGAGGCCTGCGCTCCACCGCTCCCGATAGAAGCGCGGCAGCGCTGACGGGGGGAGGTTTCTCGAGCGCAGCCAACGGATGCCGTCAAAGCGGTCGTACGAGCGACCACGCCAGTGCAGCGAAGCGACGTCCTGCGGCGGACCCTCCGGGAACTCGACCCGGAGCACGATCTCCGGGTTGCCGAGAATCGTCGAGCCGAACTGTCCGAGAGAGATTTGATCACTGAAGCCCGCGATGGACGTAGCCAGCGTCTCGCCGCCTCCCGCCCATCCCTGAGACACCCGAGGAAACACGACGAAGACACCCATCGCCACCATCAGGATCACCCCGGCTAGTGCTCCCGTAGTGGCAACGAGTGCTCGGCTGAGGGGAAGCTCCCTGACCTTGTGGGCCTCGGCCTCCCGGCGTAGGTGTCCGACCATGAGCGCAAGCGTCGCGAGACCGATGTACGCGACGAAGGCGATCAGGAAGACGACACCGGGGCGATACGCGGTGGACGCCAGGATGAGCGCGAAAGAGAGCGCGTACAGGCGGACATCGTTCGGAGCGTCGACGGACCGCAACGCCTCCGCCGACATCAGCAGCAGCAGCAGATCTACGACCGGAATCACCAC
The DNA here is from genome assembly GCA_965226625.1 of Longimicrobiales bacterium. Classification (GTDB taxonomy): domain Bacteria; phylum Gemmatimonadota; class Gemmatimonadetes; order Longimicrobiales; family Gaopeijiaceae; genus UBA1138. The sequence goes on along the minus strand of CBDDDK010000002.1, from coordinate 360,424 downwards.
ATCGTCCTGGATGACGAAGACGTGGATCAGCGTGCGGGCCACGAGCAGTGCCGCGAGAGGCAGAAAGGCCTTCTCCAAGCGCGCGGAGAGGTCACGATCCGGGTGCCAAAAGAGGGCGGTGACGAGCGCGAGCGCGGCAAGCGCGGCGGAGATAGGCTCGAAGCCTGCTCCACCCGCGAACGCAACCAAGCCGGTCAGCCCCATGGAGACCGCGAGCCGTCGGTGGAGCAACCTCAGACTCACGCGGCCGCCTCGACGTTCATCTTCGCGTCTCTGCCCACCGCCAGGACGTCGCCGAAGCCGCCGCCTCCCTCGACACAGACGAGGATGCACGACGCAGGATCTACCGGGGGGCCAGGCGCCGGGTTCGTCGGCAGGAAGTCGACTCGAGCCAGAACATCGAGGATTCGCTCGAGTTGACCGGGGCCCTCGCCGGGCTCGAGCACGACGTCTCCAGCCACGAGCGCTACGGGCCTGGCTTCCGCGATGGCGCGAGCGGCCAGTGACGCAGCGACCTCGATCGCTACCTCGGCCGCGTCCGTCGGTTCTGCCCGCGTATCTAGGCAGATCCAGCGCGAATCTGCTCCGTCGCGCTCATACTCGCGAATGACGGGCTCACGCAGCCGCGCGGAAGAACGCCAGTGGATGTCACGGGGGTCGTCGCCGGGGCGGTAGGCTCTCAAGCTACGGTACTCGCCGGTGGTGCCGGCGGCGCCCCGGGTCGAAACACCGAGCCTGGGTACGCGCCCCCCGCCAGGTGACGATGCGCGCACCGGGCGGTCCGAGCGCGGCCACACGGTGACTTCCCCCGCGATCTGGATGTCGCGCTCTTTCAGAAACATCCCGAATGGGAACGCCGTCGAGAGTGTCACGGTCCCCAATGGGTAGATGCCGCGCCGCACGAAACTGTTCGTCGAACGAGCCTCCGCGGTGCCGCGGGCCGGAACGTGCGCCAGGAACGCGCTCTCCGGCAGGCCCTCCTCAAAAATCTCCACCGTGAGGCTCGGTAGCCGCTTATTGAGGTTGCGTACGTGGTAGCCTAGCCGCATCGGCTGCCCCACCGTGACCGCGCGGGGCAGGTGGCGTTCGACGCGCAGTCCCGAGATCGCTTGCTCGGAGAGCCACCCGCTCACGGCGATGAAGCCGAGCATCGATCCGAGCAGCAGATAGAGCAGGTTGTTGCCCGTGTTCATCGCGGCGAAGCCGACCGCGAGGGTGCCGATCGTGAAGACGAGCCCGCCCGCCGTGAAGCTGATGCGCCGCCAGGCCCGGAGCCTCCGCCATGTCTCTCTGATCCCAGCGAACAGCGCGGGAATCAAACCGGGACCTCCACCTCGTCGATAATCCCCTCGAGTATCCGGGCCGCCTGCTCGTGCGCGTCCAGAGTGGAGCCCGTGGTGCCCGTGGGCATAATTCGGTGAGCCAGGCATGGCACGACGAGCTCACGGACATCGTCCGGAATGAGGTACGTGCGGCCCTGAGTCAGCGCGTAGGCTCTGGCTGCGCGGAAGAGCTGAATGTTGCCACGCGGGCTAACGCCCATGCGCAATTGAGACGACGTGCGCGTTTTCTCGACGATCGCCATCAGATAGTCGAGGATGGCGACGTCGACTTGGACTTCCTCGACTCGCCCTTGCAGCGCCAGCACCTGCGCCGTGGAGAGAACGGTCTGCAGGCGATCCATGATCGGCTCGACCACTGCGGACTCGGTCAGGATGCGCCGTTCCGCTTCGGGACCCGGATACCCGATCGTGATGCGCATCAAAAACCGGTCAAGCTGACTTTCGGGCAGCGGATAGGTGCCGTGATGCTCGAGCGGGTTCTGCGTAGCCATGATCACGAACGGCTTCGGTAGCTCGTGCGTGTGGTCGTCGATGGTGACGCTGCCCTCCTGCATCGCCTCGAGCAGGCCGCTCTGCGTTCGTGGGGGCGCGCGGTTGATCTCGTCCGCGAGCACGACGTTGGTGAAGAGGGGGCCCCGACGGGTCTCGAACTCGGCGGTCTTGGGGTTGTACACTGAAACGCCGAGCACATCGGACGGTAGCAGGTCAGCCGTGAACTGGATGCGACGGAAGCCCACGCCGAGCGTCTTGGCGAGCGCATGCGCAAGCGTCGTCTTACCCACTCCCGGTACGTCCTCGAATAGCACGTGCCCACGCGCAAGCACACAAGCGAGCGCGAGCCGCACGACCTCTCTCTTTCCGTGGAAGACCGTCTCGACTTCCTGCACCAAGTGGTCCAGGAGCTCCAACGAGGGTCGGGTCGCCCTCGACGGTGCGGTCGCTGTCGTTTCAGGCATCTAAAGTCACGTAGTGCGGTACCGGATGCAGAAGGCTGTTGAAGAAGTACAGCGGGCCGCGCTAGCGATCCCCGGACCCGCGTTGTCGCGGGCCCAGAGAGAACCCGCATCTGGGGTGTTAACCCGCCTGGAAATCAGGTGGGCTGAAGTGGAGAAAGTATAACACCCACGCGGAGAAAAAGGTTGCTAGGAGGGGTCCCGACCGTCTTGACCCTACCCCGATCGTTCACGTAGCTTCAGGCCGCATTCAGGGCTTGTTCCGATCTGTCACAAACTGTTGGCGGATCGCAGAAGGGCCCTCCGGCGCCCCTCGTCCAGGGGCGTTCTGCTGCTCTCAGGAACAAGGCTTCGAATGAGAAAGCATTGGCTCATAGGCGGGCTGGCTGGCGTCTTCGCGCTCGCTGGTCTCGCGTTCGCCCAGGGTGGCGGTATCCAGGGCGAAGCAGGAGCCGAGAGTCCGGCCGACTTCGAGTCGGGGCAGCCCATCGCGTTCCCCCACAATCAGCATGCCGGCGATCAGCCGGGGCAAAACAACATGGACTGCCAGTTCTGCCACTTCTCGGCGGAGCGGTCGGTCGCCGCGGGCATCCCGTCGGTCGCGACGTGCTGGGGCTGCCACGTGGCGATTCCCGGAACGAACAATCCGGACGAGGTAGCCAAGATCAAGGGGTATCTGGATCGTGGCGAGCCGATTCCGTGGGTGAGGATCTACAAGATTTCGGACCACGCACACTTCCCTCACATGCGGCACATCAACGCTGGCCTGGAATGCCAGCAGTGCCACGGCGAGGTCCAGGAGATGGAGGTGCTGTCCAGACCGGACGGGTGGTGGGTTCCAGCAAAGGAGTTGTTTTTCGGACAAGATCCGGTCTGGGGTGGCGACAACATGGGGTGGTGTGTGGACTGCCACCGGCAGCCGGATGAGAACGGCGAGCCGCAGGCGTCCACAGACTGCTCCGTCTGCCACTACTAGGCGGGACCGATGACTATGACCGACGGGATAAAACGGCGCGACTTCCTCAAGGTACTCGGCGTAACGGGCGCGGGCGCGACGCTGACGGGCTGCTCGGAACCGGAGCGGCTTCTTCCGTATGTGGTCGCTCCCGAAGAGATCACACCGGGTGTCGCGACTTGGTATACGACGGTGTGTGACGGTTGCTCGGCGCAGTGCGGCATGTGGGTGCGCACGCGCGAGGGCCGAGCGGTAAAGGTCGAGGGTAACCCGAACCACCCGGTCTCTCGCGGTGGTCTGTGCTCCAAGGGTCACGCCACGCTCCAGCACCTCTACAACCCGGACCGCTTCCACGGTCCGATGATCCGGGAGGGCGACCGCCTTCGGCAGGGTACGTGGGACGAGGCGGAGCAGTTGCTCGCGGCGCAAATCCGCGCGACCGGTAACGTGATGTTCATCGGCGGTCGCATGGGTCCCTCGCTGAACAATCTGGTCGACCAGTTCGTGACGGCGGTAAACGGTACTCGCGTCCAGTACGACGCGGTTTCCGACGCTCCGCTGCGTGAAGCGGCCCGCATCGCGTACGGCGCAGCGGGACTTCCGAGCTACGACATAGCGAACGCGCGGCTGCTTCTGTCCTTCAGCAACGACTTCATCGAGACCGGCTCCTCGCCCGTGGCCCACAACAAGGGCCTCGCCGAGATGAGCGCGGTGGATGCGGCGGGCTCGAAAGGACGCTTCGTATACCTCGGGCCGCGGCTCTCGACGACAGGGCTGAACGCCGACGAGTGGATCCCGATCCGTCCTGGCTCCGAGGCCGCTGTCGCGCTCGGCATGGCGTCCGTGATCGCGGGCGATGCCAGCGCCGCGGGTCCGTACGCCGATGTACTACGTTCGTACAGCCCGGGTGCCGCGGCCCAAGCTGCGGGGGTCAGCGAGGATTCGATCCGTGAGCTCGCGGAGCGCTTCGCTTCTCAGAGCCCGACGCTCGCGCTGGGTCCCGGGGTGGGCGGTCACCACCGGAACGCGACCGCGGCGAATATCGCGGTCATGATTCTGAACGAAGTCGCTGGTAACGCCGGCCGCACGGTGCACTACGACGCGGGCGTGACCGCCGCGGCGGGCGCGTACGCGGACATGGAGTCTGCGGTGAGCGCGATGGCCGCCGGCCAGGTCGGGGTCGCGATCGTGCACGGCGCCAACCCCGCGTACTCCATGCCGGCCGCGTCCGGCTTCGTGGAAGCGTTCAGTCAGGCGACGTTCAAGGTGTCCTTCGCTTCGGCAATGGACGAGACCGCGGGTCTGGCCGACCTGATTCTGCCGGACCGCCACTTCCTCGAGGCGTGGGGCGACTCGAGGCCTCGACAGGGCGTGATGGCGCTCCAGCAGCCGGTCATGCAGCCGGTCCCGCACTTCGACTCCAAGCAAGCGGGTGACGTGTTGCTCGCGGTGTCGGCGCACCTGGGTAACGACCTCGGCGCGGCGACGTTCTACGAGTTCATGCGCAACGGACACATGGAGTTGCACGACACCACCATCGGCGACTTCGAAACGTCGTGGCGCGAGGCATTGCGCGCCGGCGCCGTCGAGCACGACATGGGCACGGCGGCTGCGGCACCACAGTTACAGGCACCGGATGCCGCGCTCTCATTCGACGTCCCGGCGCTCGATCTCGGTGGGGACCTGACGCTGCTGGTCCACCCGTCGCCGAGGTTCGGAGGCGGAGAGTTCTCGAACAGCCCGTGGCTCCAGGAGCTACCGGATCCGGTCTCGAAGATCACGTGGCACTCGTGGCTGGAGATGAACCCGCACACCGCGACACAGCGCGGCATCCGCGAAGGTGACATCGTCACCGTGACGTCGCCGCACGGGACAGTAGACGTTCCGATCTGGATCTATCCGGGCATCCGCGAGGATGCGGTCGCGCTCGCCATGGGCGGCGGTCATACGAACATGGGTCGCTGGGCCGACGGACGTGGAGTGAACGCGTTGGCGCTGCTGCCGTCCGAGTCGGAGCAGCCGTCGGGAGCGATGGTTACGCTCGCGACGACCGTCACTGTGACTCCCATCGGGGACCGCCGCCGGATCGCGACTGTCGAGGGATCAAACGATCAACATGACCGGCCCATCGCACCCGCCGTGGCACTCGCCGATCTCGGGCTAGCACAGGACGGCGAGCAGGAGGATGATCACGGCGAACTTCAGGAGCTTCAGGGTGCCGGTGGATTCGTGCCTGTGCCGGCCGAGGGCGGCGCGTCCACGGCGTTCCCGCTCGAGGGCGCCCAGCACGGTGAGTACGATGACGCGCACGAGGGTCCGCGCTGGGGGATGGCGATCGACCTCGACAAGTGCACGGGATGCAGCGCGTGCGTGACCGCCTGTCAGGCCGAGAACAATGTGCCGTGGGTCGGTGAAGATCAGATCGTCATGGGCCGGGACATGAACTGGGTGCGGATCGAACGCTACTACGAGCACGTCGATGCAACGCAGGCCGGCGATCTGGACGTCCGCTTCCTGCCGATGATCTGCCAACACTGCGGCAACGCACCGTGCGAGCCGGTCTGTCCGGTATTCGCCACGTACCATACGCCCGAAGGTGTGAACGCGCAGATCTACAACCGCTGTGTGGGTACGCGGTACTGCGCGAACAACTGCCCGTACAAGGTCCGCGTTTTCAACTGGTACCGTTATACGGACGAGAACGTCCCGGAACCTATGAACTGGCAGTGGAATCCGGACGTCACGGTTCGCTCGAACGGCGTCATGGAGAAGTGCAGCTTCTGCATGCAGCGCATCCGCGAGGTCGAGAACCGTGCCGCTTTGGAGAGCGGCCGGGAGATCAACGACGGTGAAATCGTACCGGCCTGTCAGCAGAGCTGCCCGGCCGAAGCGATCGTTTTCGGCAATGTCCGTGACCCGAACTCCCGCGTCTCGCAGGTGATTTCGAGCGAGCGCACCTACCGGGCTCTAGACGAAATCGTCAACACGCAGCCGGCTGTGCACTACCTGAAGAAGGTGACGTTCCACGAAGTGGCGTCGGGAGGCCACGAATAGTGTCTACCGCGACCGAGGACAGAACCGCGCGCGGAGCGCTGACCCATCCGGACGTCAGCAGGCTCGACGACGTCAACCGCGACGTCCTGAGAGCCCTCGAAACCCCCGGCAAGGGTTGGTGGGCGCTCTTCGCGGTGGCGGCCACGGGCGTGGCCCTGTTCGGCATCAGTTGGGGTTGGCAGGTATACAAGGGTATCGGCGTCTCGGGTCTGAACTCGCCCGTCGGTTGGGGCGTCTACATCACATGCTTCGTCTTCTGGGTCGGTATCGCGCACTCGGGCACGCTGATCTCGGCGATTCTGTTCCTCTTCCGAGCGCCGTGGAGACAGTCGATCTACCGGGCCGCGGAGGCGATGACGGTCTTCGCGGTCATGACGGCGGGACTTTTTCCGCTCATCCACGTCGGACGTCTCTGGCACGCCTATTGGCTGATCCCGTATCCGAACTCGCGTTTTCTGTGGCCGAACTTCAAGTCGCCGCTGGTGTGGGACGTGTTCGCGATCACGACGTACTTCACTGTGTCCGCGACGTTCTTCTACGTGGGAGCGATCCCGGACATCGCCGCGGCTCGTGACCGGGCGAGGGGCCTGAGAAAGAAGCTGTACCAGGTGATCTCGCTCGGATGGCGCGGCACCGACCAGCAGTGGCACCACTTCGGCAAGGCGTACATCTTCCTCGCGGCGCTCGCAACGCCGCTGGTGCTCTCGGTGCACTCGGTCGTTTCGTGGGACTTCGCGGTGGCGATCGTGCCTGGCTGGCACACGACGATCTTCGCGCCCTATTTCGTCGCCGGCGCCATCTACTCCGGCGTCGCCATGGTCATCACGCTCGTGGTGCCGATCCGGAAGGTCTTCGGCCTCGAGGCGTACCTCACCACGAAGCACTTCGACGCGATGGCGAAGCTTTGCCTGCTGACGTCGTTGATCGTGTTCTACGCGTACCTGGCCGAGTTCTTCATGGCCTGGTACAGCGGTGAGGAAATCGAGCGCACAGCCTTCTGGAACCGGCTCTTTGGCACCTACTGGTGGGCGACCTGGATCATGCTGACGTGCAACGGGTTCGTTCCGGTCATGCTGTGGTTCAAGCGCGTGAGGCACTCGATCCCGGCGCTCTTCGTGATCTCGATCTTCGTCAACATCGGGATGTGGTTCGAGCGCTACGTGATCGTCGTCACGTCGCTACACCATGAGTACGAGCCGTTCGCGTGGGGTATCTACCGCCCGTCGGTCACCGAGATGGGGATTCTGGTCGGGAGCTTCTGCTGGTTCGGCTTCTGGTTCCTGCTCTTCACGAGACTCCTGCCGCCTGTCGCGATTCAGGAGCTCAAGGAAGTGCTACCGCCGCCGATGCGTGAGCAGAAGGAGGCCCACTCATGAGTAGCACAGCAGGCCTCCTCGCCTCGTACGAGTACCTCGACTCAACGGTCGACGCGATCGAGCAGCTCAAGAAAGCGGGATTCAAAGGGGTGAAGGCGTACTCACCGTACCCCGATCACCACATCGAGCACGCGCTCGGCTACGACCAGAGCCCGGTTCGCGTCTGGACACTGGTAGGTGGCCTCACGGGAGCCGCGACGGGCTTTGCGTTCACGACATGGACGTCGATGGACTGGCCTCTGGTGGTTGGCGGTAAACCCATCGTCTCGATTCCGGCCTACATCATCATCGCGTTCGAGTTGACGATTCTATTTGGGGCGCTGTCGACGTTGATCGGGCTCTTCATTCTCAGTCGGTTGCCCGATGTGAGATCCGCGGTGGTATATGATCCCGAGTTCACGGCCGGGCGCTACGGCGTATACGTCGAGGCGGACAGCGGGCGCCTCGGCGAGGCGAGGAACATCCTGAACGGGCAGGAGCCGATCGAGATTCGCGAGGGCGAAGGAGGTGCGGATGTCTAACGTCTCGTTCGGCCGCGCACTCATGGCGGCCCTCGCGCTCATGACGCTGGCTGGCTGCAAGCCACTCGATGACGTTGCGGTCCTCGTCTTCGGGCGCAGCATGCGCGATTCGCGCTCGTTCGATCCGTACGAGAACCCGCGCGGCGCGCCTGAGAACTCGGTGGCGTTCGCTGCAGCGAACTATCCTGCCGCGCCGGGTGAGGTCAACCTCGGACAGCCGGAAGGCGTCGACGTGCCGCCTTTCACTCAGAGCGATCTGGGCACGCCGGGTCAGGGCGGGCCCGCGATCCAGGGGCTCGTGAACCCGATGGATCCCAACGATGGGGTGTCGATGGCGCGCGGCGAGGAGATCTACCTGCGTTTCTGCGTCGTGTGTCACGGGCCAGACGGCGTCGGTGCGAATGCGTATATCGCGGACAAGCACCCGCTGCTGCCGGCGTACAACGTGTCCGGTGAGCAGGTCGCCGCGTACAGCGACCAGTACCTGTACGCGATGATTCGCGTCGGGCGCGGGCTCATGCCCGAGTACGGCAGCCTAATCACGCACTTCGACCGTTGGAGTGTCGTGAACTACGTGAGACAGCTGCAAAGGCAGGCGGGTAACACGCCGGCTGGAGGAGGTGAGTAATGTCTCGGATTCACGTGCCAAGCGAAGTCCCGGTCCGGTACCTGCCCCGTTCGAGGAATGCATCGATGCTGGCGGGAGGCCTCTTCGTGGTCGGTCTCGCGGCGTTCGTGATTCGGCTCGGCCAGGATCCGAGCTCGGCCTGGATCAGCTATGTCTCGAACTGGCTGTACTTCACGAGTATGTCGATCGGGGGCGTGCTCTTCGCGTTCGTGACATGGATCACCAAAGCGAGGTGGAACTGGTCAGTGCGCCGCGTTAGCCAATCCTTCGTGGCGTTCCTGCCGATCTCGTTCGTGCTGATGTTGCCGATGCTGCTCTTCCTCCGGGAGAACTACTTCCCCTGGATCGAGATGATGGCCACGGACGCGATCGTCCAGAAGAAAGCGGCATATCTGAACATGCCGTTCCTGGTCACGCGCAACCTCGTGTGCGTGATAGTGCTGTTCGGTATGGCGCTGTACTTCGTGTACCACGCGCTGCGCCCGGACATGGGACTTACGAGCGGCGCCGAGGGAGGCGATCCGGTACGCGCGAAGTGGCGCGAGCACCTCACGCAGGGCTGGATGGGTCAGGAGCAGGAGGAGGTCAATAGCTACAAGCGCATGACTACCATAGCTCCCGCGTTTGTCATCGTGTACGCCCTCGTCATGAGCGTCATCGTGTACGACTGGGTGATGACGCTCGAGCCCCACTGGTTCAGCACCATGATCGGTCCTTGGTTCTTCATGGGCGCGTTCTGGGGCGGAATCGCATGCACCGCGCTGTGGAGCTTGTACCTGCGCACCCAACACGACGACTTCAAGAATCACATCGGGCTCCAGCAGCGGCACGACATCGGCAAGCTCGCCTTCGCGTTCTGCGTATTCTGGACCTACCTGTTCTTCGGCCAGTACCTCGTGATCTGGTACGGCAAGCTGCCGTGGGAGCAGCAGTGGATCGTGACCCGGTCGGACCCGGCTTCATGGGGTCCATACTCGGCGTTGGTGATCGTGCTCTGCTTCGTGATCCCGTTCGCAGGGTTGCTGGGGCGTAAGGCGAAGATGAAACCCAGGTTGCTGGCGTTCTTCACGTCGGTGATTGTCGTGGGTCTGTGGTTGGAGCGCTACGGGATGGTGGCTCCTTCGCTGTGGCACGAGGGTGATCCGATCTTCACGATTTGGCAGCCGCTGATCGGGTGCATGTTCTTGGGGTTGTATTTGGGGGCGGTGCGGTGGTTCTTGAGCACGTTTCCGGCGATGCAGGTCTGGCAGCCTATGGTGGACGCGGAGACCATTGAGGCCGAGTTGGTAGCTGCGGACTGACCCCCTCCTCCCAGAGCCGTCAGCTGACCCAAGTGCGAGCGGCATTTGCCGCGATGGCGCCGGACATGTACGCAGCGAGGCCTTCTCCGGCCCTGTCGATGTTCTTGGTGAACCGAGCATCCGCCACGTACATCCGCCCCAGACCGGCGTGTAGCTCAATCGAACACTCGTAGAACCATCTCGTTATGTGCGCGCGGTGTTTTGCAGCTACCTCTATCGCCTCCTGAGCATCGGCAGGCGCTCCCGATGCCATCAATGCCAAGAACGTGTGGCTGATCTCGCTGGCTTCGGCTTTGAGCCTCGCCCAGTCCGCTTTCGTGTAACTCTTTGTACGTCGGATCGACTCCGCGTAGCCGTCAGCTTTGCCCCACCGTTCCTCTGTCTCCTGCTCGTGCTCTGACGGGTCGAATCCGTCGAATACCCCGAGCATTTCTTCTCTTGAGAGAGCCATTCCAGTTCTCCTTGCTTCGATGGCGACGTCGACCGCTTCGATCATTGTGACCAGTCGATCTGCACGGGCGGTCAACATCTCGCGTTGTCTGAGGAGCGCGGACCCCCGTTCGTAGGCCGGGCGAGATAGGATTTCCTTGATCTTTTCCAGCGAGAAGCCGAGCTCGCGGAAGAATAGTGCTTCCTGCAGGCGTTCGATTTCGGCTTGACCGTACAGGCGATAGCCGCCCGGTGAACGCTCATGAGGCTGCAACAGCCCAATCTCGTCGTAATGATGTAGAGTGCGGATCGTGAGACCTGCGAGTTGGGCAACAGTACCGACGGTCATCAGCGTGTCTGTGGTCATCATGCCAGACTATACACTCTCACCAAGCGTGAGGGTCAAGTCCGCGATAAGAACGACGCCGGTAGGCTGCACACAGAATTGAGTAGGTGGTGAGATGCTGGGAGGCGGGCGGTCAGGCGGGCCGAACCCGCGGTGTTGGGTTATTGCGCTCCGCGAGATTTCGGAGCTGCTGGATTTACGTGTGGATGAGGTAGCCGCTTTGTGGTCCGGTCGAGGCCTACGCGGGAGAAGCTGGATTCTTGAGGACTGGATCACGGCGACCAGTCGAGTCCCCGAGTCCCACCACAGAACTTACTTCCGGCCGCCGTCCGTTCACTCCTAGACGCCGTACCATGGTACGGCGTCTAGCTTCCATGCGGTGGGTCCGTCCAAGCAGGTTGGCCCATGGAGTCAGGAGAGGCGTGGGCCGAAGAGCACGAAGGCGCGTTCCTTCTCTCGTTGAACGAAGCGGCGGAGCTTGCATGGCGACTGAACGCCCGCACATGGGGCGACGCGTTGGCTGAGCCCGTGGTCGGATAGCAGAACGAAGAAGTGACAAGCTCGATGACACGCTCGCGTCGGGAGCGCCGTGCCCGTTTATGACACAGCAAGGAGCTTCGAGCGCGCTCGCGGACGCGAGGGTCCTAGGGTGCGGAGCGTGATATGAGATCCTGGAACGCGGCATGACTCGTCGAATGCCGGCCCTCGTCTTGGTAACGGTGCTGGCCGCCTGTGGTGACTCCTCGACCTCCGATCAGAACCGGGCTCCCATTGCGGCGATCACCGCAGACCCGAGCACAGTCAAGGAGGGCGGCCAGCATACGACAACGGTGACGCTGAGTGGCTCGTCTTCCTCGGACCCGGACGCAGATGTGCTGGGTCCTCCGAGGCGAGTTGCGGGCCGCGATCTGGGTAGGCATGGTGGTCCGGCAGCAGAACTCCAAAGTCGTTAGAAGGTCCTTCGATGGAATGGGGCAAGGCACGATGAATGCGCACAGACGTGGGCCGCTCCCGCCGGTGTTCTTCCTCGGTGCTCTACTTGTGCAATGGGCGGCCCATGCATTTCTGCCCATCGCAGTCGTGCTCCCCGGAACCTGGGGGTGGCTCGGTACGATTCCGATCGTCGTTGGCATCGTCGTGATGGTCGTATCCAACCGGCAGTTCCAGGCGGTAGGTACGGTGATCAACCCGTTTGACACGCCGTCCTCGCTGGTGATTAGCGGACCTTTCCGGTTCAGCCGAAACCCGATGTACTTGGCAATGCTCCTTATCCTGATCGGAGGCGCCTTGGGCTGGGGCTCTGTGACGCCGTTCCTCGTGCCGCCGATCATGGCGTGGCTACTTGCCACCCGGTTCATCGGGGTAGAGGAGGCCGCGTTGAGTAAGGTGTTCGGAGCCGACTATGACGAATACAAGGGTCGGGTACGGCGCTGGCTCTAAACGGTCGACTTTCTAACGATTGCTACTGACGTGGGTTGTCGGGCAGGTACGCTTCGCCTGCGTGCGTGCCGGCCACGGGCTTTGGTGCACAGCCCCGCACCCTTGACAGACCGAGTCGACTCGATCAGAATTTGCTTGATAGATCAGCGCACTCCAAATGCCGTAGGAAACGTAGCCGATGCCTGCACGCTGCTGTAGCCAGTCCTGTTGCTGTCCGAGCCGAAAGGGGCGTCGGGAAGTGGACTGATAGGCAGCTGTCGCTGAGGTCCTCCCGAAGGCGCCCCCAGGTTGGGTGGCGCCTTTTTCTTGTGCCGCCCGGATCGGTCGGGGTCTGTCTCGGGGAACGCAACCGCGCAGTGCCCCGAGCAAAATGAGACTTCTCGAGCCGATTACGAATCTCACATCCGAGAGAGAGGATGAGCGGTGATCAGGGAAAGCACGGACTACAAACTGAGCCAGATGAGTCGACCTACTGCGGGCGGACCCGGCAATCCAGGTAGGATTGATGCTGAAGAGCTGGACCGCCTGAATCGCCGCTGGGGACAAGCGGACGTAGACGCGATCCTCCGTTGGGCTAACGACACCTTCGAGGAGGGGAGGTTGGCGATTACGACGTCCTTCGGCCCGGCGGGTATTGTGATTCTACATCATCTTCAATCCGTTGCGCCCGACCTCCCCGTCGTATTCATCGACACGCTCCATCACTTCCCGGAGACCCTGGAACTCGTCGATCGGATCCGGGAGCGCATGGACCTCAATCTGCGGATCTATAGACCGGCTGAGAGCCGGGCTGCGTTCGAAGCGCTCCACGGTCGCGATCTATACCGCTTGGACGTGGATCGATACCAGCGTCTGACGAAGCAGGAGCCGGCTCTGCGAGCCGCCCTCCCTCTCGAAGCGTGGATAACTGGACGGCGTCGTGAGCAAGCGTCGACGCGGGCGGCACTGCCAATCCTGGAAGCCGGAGAGCGACTGATCAAGATCAACCCCCTGGCTACCTGGAGTCTCGAGCAGGTCTGGGCATATCTCCTCCTCCACGACCTCTCCTACAACCCGCTGCACGAACAAGGCTACGCCAGTATCGGCGACGAGCCCTTGACGTCCCCCGTCAGCTCTGGCGAGGCCGAGCGAGCAGGACGATGGCGGGGAGCGGATCGCCTGGAGTGTGGAATGCACCAGATATGAAGACACAGTCCTGCACCTAACTTCGGACGGTCAAATCCCCCGAGATTGCGCTTCTGGATACCGAGGCCGGTCAAGATTTCGTCCATAGATCTTCCTCTGAGCCTCAGAGCGGGCCGTGGAGCCTCGGGGCCGTGGAGCGAGGGGAATCGCTCGCGAGCCGGGTCGTAAGATCATCGCGTCGGGCAGGAGTGCCCACGAGCGATCAGGGCCGCGCAGCGGACCGGGCGACGGGTCGGGTGGGCCGTTTCGAGTAATGCGTCCGGAAGAGCGTGTCGTGTCCCGCCACGTCGTGTACGCGGAGGATTTCGACGCCCTTCGCGTCGAGACTCTGGCTAACCTCGAGAGTCTCCGCATCGAGCTCGGAACTCGGCTTGTCCGTGACCGCTTGAAAAAAGGACTTCCGGCTGTGACCGACGAGGAGCGGTATCCCCAGGTCGTGGAAGCGCTCCACATGCTCCAGGATATTCCAGTCCTGGCGGACCGTTTTTCCGAAACCGATCCCGGGATCGAAGATTAGGCGGTGCCGGGCGATTCCCCGGCGATCAAACTCCGCCAACCCTTCACGTGCCCAGGCGATCAAGAACTCCACAGGGTCGCGATCACAGGGAATGGACTCTCCCTTGCAAACCGGGATGGACAGGCTGTGCATGAACACGAGTGGTACATCGGTACCCTGGGCGATCTCCAACATCTCGGGACGCCGAAACCCGGACACGTCGTTCAGCATGTCGACGCCGATTCCAAGCGCCGATCGCACGGTCGAAGGATTTCGGGAGTCGATGCTGATGCGGAAAGGACCTCGGCGTCCGGGCGGACGTAACTCCTCCTGAAGCTCCCGCAGGCCGTGCAGCACCGGCTCGACTCGTGCCCACTCGGTGACGGGATCGACGGACGCCCCATCGGGACGTGTGGATTCGGCGCCGATGTCGATGATGCGAGCGCCCTCTTCCACGAGCTGCCGCGCGTGCGCGAGTGCAGTCTCTGGTTCCGTGAAGCGCCCGCCATCACTGAAGCTATCGGGAGTGACGTTGACGATTCCCATGAGCGTAGGGCGGTTCACCGCGAAGTCGGCTTCCGGCGAGTGAGTGACCGGAGGACTGCTCTCGCCCCCGCGGTGCGTTTCCGCGCTTGCGTCGCGCCTCTCCGCTGTGGACGCTCGACCCGCGACCCGGCCGGCATGCGCCTCCACGGTCGCACCGTCGAGAAACGTGCTCGGTATCAGGTCACGCAGAGGCTCCAGGACGAAAGGACGATTCAGAATCTCCGGATGCGGGACTGTCAAATCGTCTGACCGCACCTCGCCTCCATTCCACCAGAGGATGTCGATGTCGATCGGTCTCGGGGCCCACCGTTCATGATGCTGGCGCCCCAAGGATCTCTCGATCTCCTGGATCTGTCGCAGGAGCGCGTGGGGCTCGAGAGAGGTCTCCCCGGAGAGAGCACAGTTGAGGTAGGGGCGGTCCCAGGAGGCCGGAGCCCCCGGCGGCATCAGCGCCCGTGACTCATAGATCCGGCTCAACCTCACGTCGTGAAGAATCGCTCCGCTCCCCCGAGACAGGCACGAAATCGCCCTCTTCAGATGGATCGCGCGGTCTCCCAGATTGCTGCCGAGGCCGAGGATCACCATGGCTCAGTCCGCGACCGTGAATTCCGCGCCCTTGGTGATTTCCGGGATGGGCGGCGAGACCTTTCGAACGGTGACTCGAAGCTCGTGCCGGGATTCGACGATGCGCTTCAGGGTGGTGTAGATCTCGTTCGTCAGGTGTTCGACCAGTGAGAACTCGCGGTCCGAAACCGCGTCCTTGATGGCACCCACCAGAGAGTCGTAGCACACGGTGTCTTCCAGACGATCCGTGACCATCCCTCGGGGAGGAGTCTCGAAGCGAATCGCAACGTCGATTTCCACCGGCTGGGGGTTCGAACGCTCGTCGGACAGGCATCCGAGGCGAATGGGGAGGGCTATACCCCTAATCGTGAGTTCCGAATGGCACATGGTCCGCCGTTGGCGCTCCTGTGGTCTCTAAATCGGCTCCGTTAGCGCTTGCCGGCACACTCCAGGGATTAACCGGAGTCGGATGGTATCGCGCTCCCTCGAACCTTACAAGCGGGGGTTCACCGGTGCAGACTACCGCAGCCACGCCTCCAGAGCTGTCGCCAAGTCCGTCTTCTCGTCCCGGTACTTCACGATCACCGGCGTGTAGATCGACAGGCCCTGTTCCGAGGCCCAGCTGGAGCGCACGGCGCGTCCTCCGCCAACCACGACGGCCCCCTCGGGAATCTCGAGGGGGCCGTCCGCGTCGGCTCTATGCACCTCTTCGCAGACGAGGTCAAAGACGGGTGTGCCCCGCGTCAGCACGACACCTGCGCCGAGGACCGCACGTCGGCGTACGATCGTGCCCTCGTAGACGCCAGCGTTCCCGCCCACAACGACGTCGTCCTCCACGACCACCGGGGCCGCATTGACCGGTTCGAGCACGCCACCGATCTGTGCGGCAGCGCTGATGTGCACGCTCGCGCCGACCTGTGCGCACGAACCGACGAGCGCGTGGGAGTCGATCATCGTTCCGGCGCCAACGTGCGCGCCAACGTTCACGTACATGGGCGGCATGCACACAACGCCTGGTGCCAGGTATGCGCCCCTGCGCACGGCGGACCCGCCGGGCACGACGCGCACACGATCCTCGGCCATGAACCGTCGCAGGGGCAGGGTGTCTTTGTCGAAGAACGCGGCACCGATGCCATCCGGTACCCGCCCGCCCTCCGCCCCCGTCGTGGCCACCACCCTTCCGAATCGGAAGGCGAGGAGGATGCCCCGCTTCACCCACGGTACAGCTATCCACGTGCCGTCGTCCGTTCGTGTAGCGGCTCGTACCTGCCCACTTTCCAGAAGATTGATAAGAGCCTCGATGGCGTCCGTGGCGCCTTGGGGAGGTGGCTCATCCGGGCTCGCTGCGTAGAGTGTGTCGACGAGCGCCTCGAGTTCCTGAAGATCCGTCGTCATCGAGCACCCGCCGCCACGCTGTCGAGTGCGGCGCTCACGGCGGCTCGATGGGCGTCCGCCAGCGGTGTCAGCGGTGAGCGAACCTGGTCAGTGGTGCGGCCGAGTTCGGCGAGCGCGGCCTTGATGGGGATCGGGTTGCTCTCGATGAAGGCAACGGACATCAGCCCGTGCAGTGCTGCCTGAAGACTCCGGGCGCGCTCGAGATCACCCTGCTTCATCGCTGCCACGAGCTCCGACATCGCATGCGGAGCCGCGTTGCTCACGACCGAAATCACGCCTTCTCCTCCAAGCGCCATGATGGGCACCGTCAGTGCGTCGTCACCCGACAGCACCGAGAAGCCATCGGGGCGCTTCAACAGCACCTCGATAATCTGATTCAGATCAGCCGATGCTTCCTTGATACCGATCACCCCGGAGTGCTCGGCCAACGCGAGTGTCGTAGCGGCTTCCATGTTGGATCCCGTCCGGCCGGGTACGTTGTATAGGAGAACCGGCACGTCCACCGCGTCGGCAACGGCCTCGAAGTGACCGATGAGCCCTCGCTGCGGAGGCCGGTTGTAATACGGCGAGACCACGAGAAGGTATGTGGCGCCGCGGGCCACGACCGCGCGTGACAGTCGGATGCACTCCGCCGTGTCGTTGCTTCCGCTGCCGGCCACGACCGGGACGCGTCCGTCCGCCTGCTCGGCTGTGATCTCGGCTACGCGAACGTGCTCATCGAAGGATAGGGTCGCCGCTTCTCCGGTGGACCCGCACGGCACGAGAAAACCGATTCCCTCCTCGATCTGCCACTCGACGAGCGCCCGCAGGGCCGGCTCGTCGAGGCTCCCATCTGCTGTGAACGGCGTCACGAGTGCGGTTCCGCACCCATGAAAGGATTGCCCACTCATGGCCTCTCCAGCGTGATGACATGATCCATGGTAAATACTCCCTTGCGACCTCGCAGCCACGTTGCAGCTCGTAAGGCCCCGTCGGCGAAGACGCGCCGACTTCGTGCCTCGTGGGTCAGAACGACATGCTCGTACGGTCCATCGATCCACACCTCGTGTCGTCCCGGCACGTGACCTATCCGCATCGACGTGACCTCGACCTCCCGCTTCACCGCCTCATGAAGTGTGTCGCGCAGTAGTAGAGCCGTCCCGGAGGGCGCGTCCTTCTTCGCGGCATGATGGGTCTCCGAGATATGCACGTCGAAGTCGTCGATACCGCGCAGGATCTCACCCGCACGCGCGCACAGTGCCTTCATGACTGCGATCCCCAGGGAGAAGTTCGGCGCCCAGAGTAGCCCTCCGCCCCGTCGGATCACGCGCGCGCTCACGTCCTCCAGCTCATCGTACCATCCGGTTGTGCCCACGACCACCGGACATGCCGCCTCGAGGCAGAGATCGATGTTGGACACGGCGGCATCCGGAGCCGTGAACTCTATGGCCACGTCCGCGTCCCGGAGCACAGCTCTTGCGCTCTCGGGGTCGCTGAGTGCACGCCGCCCGAGGCAAGCCGTGACCTCCATAGAGTGCAAACGGGCCGAGGCTTCGACCTCCCGACCCATACGGCCGGTGCCCAGGATGGCGAGTCGCAAGGCGCCGGGCGTCACCATGTTCCCTCCAAGACGCCGGGGAGCAGGCCGCGCCGGCCCATCACTTCCGCGTTCAGAATCGAGCCCCCGGCAGCCCCCCGGATCGTGTTGTGACCCAGCGCGACGAAGCGCAGATGCATCACGCGATCGGGGCGGAGACGTCCGATTACGACGCTCATCCCCCCTCCCGCATACACGTCTCTGCGCGCCTGGGGACGGTCCTCCTCAGCTCTCACGACGAGCGGATCCGTTGGCGCGCTCGGCAGCCCTTCGCACCCTCCCTCTCCGCGCCATGCGCGGAGGACCTCGAGCGCCGCTTCCGGCGTCACTGGCTCGTCGAACCCGACGGAGAGACACACCGTGTGTCCGTGTTCGACTGGCACCCGGTTGGCGTGTGCGCTGACCACTATCGGCGCGCCGACGATCCGCGAGTCTTGCAGTACGCCCAGTAGCTTGGTCACCTCCTGCTCGATCTTCTCCTCTTCGCCGCTGATGTAGGGGACCACGTTACCGAGGATGTCCAAGCGAGGCCACGCCGGGATATCCTGCACCGGAGACCGCCTGGAGTGTCGTCACAATAGCTTGACGCACACCGAAGGCGCGGTGCAGAGGGGCCAGCGCCAGCGCCGTGACTGTGACGGCGCAGTTGGCGTTGGTCACGATGGCGCCCGACCAGTCCCGATTCGCACGTTGAGTCTCGATGAGCGCGAAGTGTTCTGCGTTGACTTCCGGGATCACCAGAGGCACGTCAGCGGCCATTCGGTGGTTCTTGGCGTTGCTCAACACTACCGCGCCTGCCCCGGCGAACGTCTCCTCGATCGGTCTGGCGACGGACGCGTCCAAAGCGGAGAAGACCACGCGCGACTTCACAGCCACGGGATCACAGGGCAGAACCTTCAGCGCTCCGACCTCGTCTGGGAGCTCGCCCTCGTGCCAGCGGGCCGCCTCGCCGTAGCTCCGCCCCGTCGACCGCTCCGATGCCGCGACTTCGACGAGTTGGAGCAGAGGGTGCCCGTGCAACAGGCGCACGAATGTCTGCCCGACCGCGCCCGTGGCACCGAGAACCGCGACGGGAACACGTCCTCCCCTCCCGGCACTCATGGCGCCATCAACGTGCGCGTGATCTGCTCGTACGCCTCCACGGCGCCGCGCAGATCACTGATTTCGATGTGCTCCTCGCTCGTATGAGCGTAGTGAATCGATCCAGGGCCGTACATCAAGGGTGTCCCCCAAGCTCCGAGGAGAGGCACGTCGCTCGTATATGCGACCGTAGCGGTTTCGAATCCGTCGATCACGTGAAAGCGCTGTGGAGGTATGATGCTGCCCCACTCCAACTCAGCACGTTCGTCTGCCCAGGCGATCAATGCGTCCTGCACTGCCGTGGGATCTCCGACGAGGCGGATCATCAGCTCGACCTCACAGTTTTCGGCGATGACGTTCGCCGTGGTGCCGCCCCGGATGACACCTGGGTTCACGGTCGTCTCTCCCAATACCCGATCCGCAGGAAGAGCTACGTGCGCCAAGTCGCCGAGTGCCGCGACCATCGATTCTACTGCAGAGCGCCCCAACTCGGGGTACGCTGAGTGCGCTTCGCGCCCGCGGGTCCGAATCAGGGCACGAAGCGAGCCCTTCGACGCGCTGACGAGCCTGCTCTCCGTCGGCTCGCCGTTGACCAGAAACCGGCTCGTGGCTGGCAGTGACGCCGCGGCCCGCGCACCGTCCGAACCCGCCTCCTCCCCCACGAGGAAGAGCAGGTCTACGCCTTCTGCTCCCGACGTCACCAGCCGCTGCGCGGCACAGATCATGGCCGCGACGATCCCCTTCGCATCGCAGGCGCCACGACCGTATAGCCGTCCGCCCTCCAACCGAGGGGAAAACACGTTCGGCACAGTATCGAGATGAGTCGTGAGCGTGACGTCACCTCGACCCCTGGTAGCCCAGATGTTTGACCGTCCACCCGTCACCGACTGGGCGTGCACGTCCCAGCCCCGTCGGGAGAGAAGATCCGTGACAAAGTCCGTCACGGCGTGCTCGTGTCCGGACACGGAGGGGATCGCGATCAGCTCAGTCGCGAGCTCCACCACGTCGAGTGAGCGACGTCCGCCGGCATCGAACGCCAGGGACCTGATTCCTGGCGTGCCGATCGCGCCGGGCCGGCCAGTCGACGACGCGTCCCGGATGCCGGTCCCGAAGAACGCTCCATGTATCGCACGCACCGCGGCATCGACATGTTCGTGGCGGACAACGAGCGAGATGTTGAGCTCGGAAGAGCCCTGAGCGATCGCGCGCACGCTTATACCTTCGTCACCCAGGACGCTGAGCACGCGCCCGGCGATGCCCGGCGTGTCTTTCATGCCTTCTCCGACGACCGCGACGACGGAGCAGTCCTCCTCCACGGTGGGAGTGTCCATGAGTCCGGCACGCCGCTCGAGGTCGAAGGCATCCTCGACGGCACCTAGGGCACGCTCGACCGACTCCAGCGCCAACGCTGCACAAATCGACCGTTCGCTGCAGCCCTGACTGAGGAGTACGATCGGACAGTTCGCTTCGTCGAGTGCTCTCAAGAAGCGAACCGAAACCGAGGAGCGGCCACGCCCAAAACCGTTGAGCTGCAGGAGTGCGACCCGGTCGATGGACGCGATCCCACGAACCGGCCCGTTCCGGGGCACGAGCGCGCGCTGCGTCACGCGCGTCCCCGGGTCATCGGGAGACAGCGTGTTCCGGATCGAAAGCGGGATACCGCTGTCGCGGAGGGCGCGCACCGTCTTAGGATGAACCACCCGTGCACCCCAGTGGGAGAGTTCCAAGAGCTCATTGAATCCCAGGGCGCGTAGCGGTCTCGCGTCCGGTACCGTGCGCGGATCCGCGGTCATGACACCGGTGACATCCGTCCAGATCTCGACCTCTTCAGCGCGAAGCGCCCATCCCAGTACCGCTGCCGAATAGTCGGAGCCACCCCTGCCGAGCGTCGTTCGCTCGCCCGAGGCCGTGGCGCCGATAAATCCTGTCACGACCGGCACCGAGTGCTCGTCGGCGAGGAGCCGCGCGGCCTTCGCTTCGGTCGCCTCGAAGCTGACGTCGGCTTGACCGTGCTGATCGTCCGTTACGATGACGCCACAAGCGTCCACTGCGCGCACCGGGAGGCCATGCGCCCTCAAGCCTGCTGTGACGAGCCGCACAGAAAGACGCTCGCCGAGTGACAGCACCTGATCGAGCGTCCTCGCGGAGCACTCTCCGACCAGGCGGATGCCACGGATGAGCCGATCGGCGTCGAGCAGGAGCGCTTCGACGGCGCGCGTCACATCGGGGTCCACCTTCGTCATCGTGGCCAGCACCTCGCGATGGATGGATTTCACCTGCCCAGCGACTTCGTCGGCGGCGCCCGTGACGGCGAGCATCGCGGCACGGTGCAGCAGGTCGGTGACGCCCGCGAGCGCGGACACGACAAGCACCGGACGGCTGTCTTCCATCCGGCTCCGCACGACCCGAGCGATGACATCGATGCTGGCCCCGCCCGTCACCGACGTGCCGCCGAACTTGAGCACCCGGACGGGGCGGTCCGCTCCATCCCGGTCCTGGAGGCCGTCGTGTGTTGGTGTGGAAGTCCAATTCTGCCTTCGTGTCATGTCTTCAACGTGGGGCAAGTTCAAGGCCATGGGCGAAAAAAATCGACCCTCTCCAGAGGAGAGAGCCGGTTGACGAAGCCGTCGGCGCGTAGCCGGTCAGCTCATCGGTCCATCCATGGGAGGAAGGACCACCAGCCCCGCTCCCGTAGAGCGGCGCTTGGTCTTCATCTTGGTAAAGGTGTGAATCGAGCGTCTCATGTCGCTTCCGAGCTGAACGGACGGCGTGTACCACCTCGACGGACTCACCTAAGGTACTCCCACCAGACATCGTGACAACCCCGCCGTGCCGTCGAGTATCGGCATCCCGTCCCGATTCCCCGAACTCAAGAAGGTCCGATGTGCGCGCGCTCGAGCGTGCCATCGTCCATGTACACGTCGGCGCATCCCTAAGTGATCTCCGGGACATGGCGTCCACGGTCCTCCGAGTGGACGCGACTGTCACGTCGTGCTAAGCTCCGCCGCCGTGTGACCCGGACCATCGGTGGAGGACACATGAACGTGCTGGACTTTGGGGCCCGAAAGCGTGAGGGCCGGCAGATCACCCTCACCACCTGCTACGATTTCTGGTCCGCACGCATCCTGGACGGTTCGGACATCGACGGGCTCCTCGTGGGAGATTCCCTCGCGATGGTGATGTACGGCCATGACTCGACAGTCGCGGCGACCACGGACCTCATGGCCGGTCATACTCGCGCGGTGGCGCGCGGAGCACCGTCGAAGTTCCTGATCGTGGACATGCCGTTCCCATCGTTCCGGCGAGGAATCTCAGAGGCCATGGTAGCGGTCGACCTACTGATGAAGGCGGGCTCGAACGCGGTGAAGCTCGAGGGGATCCGTGGACACGAGGACGTCGTGGAGCACATCGTCGGGTCCGGCGTACCGGTCATGGGGCACGTAGGCCTCACACCCCAGTCGGTGAACGCGCTGGGTGGGTTCAAGGTCCAGGGGACCACGGAACAGGCGGCCCAGCAACTTCTCGATGACGCGAAACGCCTCGAGCATGTGGGGTGTTTCGGGATCGTGATCGAGTGCGTACCCGCCGCCGTCGCCTCGCGCATCACCGCCGAGCTCGAGGTCCCGACCATCGGCATCGGCGCGGGCCGAGGCGTCGACGGCCAAGTTCTCGTGCTGCACGACCTCACCGGGTTGCAGCGCGACGTGTCGCCTAGATTCGTGAGACGGTTCGCCGACGGCTTCACGATGATCCGTTCGGCGGTCGACGCGTTCCAGGCCGAAGTCGAGGGGGGCACGTTCCCCACGGACGAAGAAAGCTACGGATGACGGCGGTCGTGCGGACCGCCAGGGCGTGGAGAGAGGCCAGACCCGCCCAGGGATCCCTCGGCTTCGTGCCCACAATGGGAGCTCTTCACGACGGCCATAGGTCCCTCATCGAGAGGAGCGGCCAGGAAAACGACGCCACCGTCGTCAGCATCTACGTGAACCCGACCCAGTTCGACGACCCCGCCGATCACGCTCGGTATCCGCGCACGTGGGATGCGGATCTAGTCCTTCTAGAGACACTCGGGGTCGACGTCGTATTCGCGCCCGAATACTCGGTGATCTACCCAGACGACGGGCGCTTCACCGTCCAGGAACGCGGTCTGAGCGACCGCCTGTGCGGCCCACATCGGGAAGGCCACTTCGTGGGTGTGCTCACGGTGGTCACGCGGCTGTTAAACCTCATCCGTCCGACTCGGGCGTATTTCGGGGAGAAGGACTACCAACAGTATCTCCTCGTCCGCGGGCTGGTGGACGCCATGCTCATGGACGTTGAGGTCGTGCCGTGCCTTACCGTGCGCGAAGCCGACGGTCTCGCGGTGAGTTCCCGGAATCGTTTGCTGTCCCGGCCCGGCCGGGCCATCGCTGGACGCTTGTTCGAAGCCCTCACGACGCTGGCCTCGGTCACCCAGGTGCGTAGTGTTCTGGGAGAGGAGGGATTCAACGTGCAGTACGTCGAGGAGTTCGATGGGCGTCGCTTCGCTGCCGTGGTACTCGACGGCGTATGCCTGATCGACAACGTCCCGCTTCGTCACTCGCGTGAGGCGGATCCTCCGCTCCACTGATTGTCCGGAACCAGCCGGTCACGGCCCGGGCGCACCACCAGCGACCGCAGCCGGTGAAGCATGACCCACGCGGTCGGCCACGAGCCGATGTCCAGCACCGGCCTCCGGGCCAGCCACGAACGTTACAACAATGTGCCAGAAGAAATAATATTCAGTGACCTACTTTTACATTACTTGTACAATTCTTTAATACGCTCATCGCACTCAATACCGCGAGATAGCTCGTCTTAGGATTCTTGCTAGGTCTATTCTGCGTCGTAGTTCTTATTTCTCCGAAACTACCAATCGCCTCTATTTCGTGAATGTTGAACTTAGAATTTGGATCCACTACGATCGTTATCTTCATATCGTCGAATCCTGCGGCCAGAAATAGCGTAGCAGCAACATTGATATTGTTTGGGAAACCTTCTATTGCATCTGTTAGAGTGCCACTAAATATCGTCTTCCTATTTCTTATTCGTTTCAATTGTATGTTGTTCTCTATTATATAAGGCGCATCATCCAATCCCTGAGCAGATTTAGTTGTTGTCAGTGTCAAAGACTCTATCCGCCCTGATACTGCTTTGATGGCATCTAGCCCTGATATGGCACCCGAAGGCAAATGAATCTCCGTATGTCGTGGAGTTCTCAGTGAATCGAGGTTTCCTATCAATCCGCCCGTGCTCATTATCAGTAATTGTTTGCCATGTTGGTCCAAAGTCCTGCTATTGAATATCTTGTTAACAACTTCGGTTCCCGCAGATTCTATTATAAACTCCGATCTATCTATCAACTCACTGAGGGGTGAAACGGTTGGACTATTATTCTTCAAGAGTGTCGTCAAGGTAATGATCTTGGTGTTATCGATGTCGCATAAATATGTGAGTTCAAAATCTTCGGGGTTGTCGTCAATAAATAATGCGAGTTCAGTTCCGATATTGCCGCACCCGATTATTCCTATCTTCATTGTAGCATCATCGACATATCCAAAGCTTGACGTGACTTGTTATTGATCCTCATCACAGGACTTCCAGATGTTACCCTCGCCCGCTGCCTTCAGGCCGATGTGCCGCGTATTGCTGGCGACCGTGTAATCGCAGCGGAGGTTGAGCTTCGAGGATCACCTGTCGGTGGGCGGACGAGCACAATAGTAGCGGGGTGCAATTCGGTCGATGGGTAGGACCTCCGGGCGCTCTTTCGGGAGGGCAAGCGTGATGGGGCAGAGGCGCAGGCGGGGTTCACACCGGGTTCAGCTGGGCCCCAAGAAAGGGAGGGGTGGTGGACCCAGTGGTCCAGCACCCCCCTATGAGCCGTCGAGTTAGCAGCGCGGTTACGCTCCGCGGATTCCTCCGCGCTTCCGCAGAGGGCCCCGGCCCTCGTGTGTGGTCAAGTCGATCTCCCTTTCTTCGCCGTTCACGACGATGATCGCGGTCTCGTCGCCATCGAACGTGATCGTGATATTTGCGACGCGTGTCTCGTCACCGTTCGGGCCGTTCACGACCGAGCCGTTCATGGAGCGGGTGATGGTGCCCGAGATCGGGTATCGCGTCTCCGATCCGGGCACGGGCACGACGACATCGCTGTAGGTGAACGTGCCAGACATCTCCGCCGTACGGACTGTCCCGTCCTCGTCGACGTTTCGGCTACGGGTGATGTCCTCCTCGCCGGTTCCGTTCCACGTGCGGTGCGTCTCTTCACCAGCCATGCCAGAGATGGTCATGTCGCGCAGGCGATAGATGGTTGCGGTCCAGTCGTCGCGCGCGACGTCACCACTGACCTCGCTGTCGAAGTGGATGCTCGCCGTGCTTTCCTCATCGTAGCTCTCTTGCTCGACGCCGACCGCGTCGTAGAAGGTCTGTGTGCGAGTGCCGGAGAGCGCTTCACCGATGCCGTGTCGGCCGCCTAGCCGACCGGGCCCGCCCGCAGCGTCGACCCGGCCCGGTTCATGGAAGGCAAACGGCATGGCCCACGTCCCGACATCCTCGAGCGTGGCGTCAGCCGCGGCGATGGCCATGTCCAGGAGCAGACCGTCGTCGAGCGAATCGAGTCCGGTCGAATCCTCGCAAGCCGCGACCGCGAGGCCGGCGGCCAAGGCCAGCGTGCCCTGCACCACGATCCGTCTTTGTCTCATGATCTTCATCCTCTACCCAGGGGGTCGCACCTCCCCTACGGCATTAGTGATGCGTCTGAGGTCCAATACGTTAAGAAGGCCCCCCCGTGCCGGCTCCGCTCGCGGGCTGCGGGGCCTTCGTGCCTCCAACTCCGGGGCTCGCCGCGGCCTCGTTCCCCGTGCCGCTCCCCGCGCCGTTCCCCGTGGTGAGCGAGTCGAGCAACTGCTGAATGTCGAAGGGAGCCGTGTCGCCCTCGTCGAAGCGGCGCGCCGCGAACCGCGTCAGCAGCATGGCGCGGTCGCTCAACCTCGTGATGTCGGGGGCGAGCTTCTCGGGGCGCTCGAACACATCGGCGCTCAGGATCTCCTGAGGGCGGAGTGTGTGTTCAACGATGTTCAACTCGAGCATCTCGTCCTCCGGCACCTCGAATTCCAAGAGCACGGCCGGGTCCGGCTCACCGGCGTGGAACGCCCACCGCATCGAACCGGGGTCGGGCACCGCCTTGCCGTTGATCGAGAGCAAGCGCGTGCCGGAACCCTCCGCGTATTGGAAGCCCAGCACCTCGGCCCCGATCCGGGAGCGGACGCTCATCAGCGCTCGGCGCTTGCCACCGACCGGCTCACTGTAGTGGGTATAGATCTCCGGCTCGGGTACGTCGACGAGTTCAGCATCGGTAACGGGCACATCGCCGAAGGTGTCTCCGAGACGGGTGTATCCGAATTTGCTCAGGTCCCGCACGGCGCCGAACTCAGAGCCCGCCCGAGCCACCGCCCATTCCCGAGCGGCCGTGTCGGCCGAGTCCGAGAGAGGGTCGGTGGCCCACAGCGCCTCTCGGGCCCCATGGTCGAGTGCGTAGACCAGCGTGGAAGGCGATGGACGCTCCGCTGTGGCTGTGGCCGTCAGTATCCCGATGCCGAGCGCCGCACCACCGAGGACGACGCTCGTCACCGGTGCCCACCAGGAGTTGGGATGCCTCAGCCCATCGATCGCGGGCAGGCACAAGTACGCAGCGACGGCCATCAGCACCGCCAACGCTCCCGCGAGCTGGAACGACATCGCGATCCACAGCAGCTCCGTGACCGGCTCCAGAAAGGCGAGCACCGGCAGAGCCAGCAGCAGGGCCAGGGCCCATCCGACGACGCCCGGAGCGTTCCTGCGCAGGATGCCCAGCAAGACGATCGCCGCCAGAGCCGCTGTGACCGGCCACTGGAAGTTCATAGCCGCGAGAGGCATCGCATAGCTTAGCCACGCCGCTGCGCCCAAGGGAACGATGGTCGCGCCCAACGCCAGGGAATTCAGGTGGTTCCACCGGCGCGCGACGCCATGCAGCGCGGTGACGATGGCGAGCGTGGCACAAGCCAGCGCGAGCACGTACCAGCCTTCGCTGTGGTACGCCGAGCCGTGCAGACTGCCGAGCTCTGGATGGAAGCCGGACAGCCACTCGGCGAGCATGGTGGCGGCCCCATACGAGAGAGCGCCACCGACGGTCGAGATGCCCGCGCCGACCAGGATCCCTACGAAGCCGCCGCTGACTCCTCGTGTCACGAGTAGCGCGAGCGCGAAGAGCACGAGCAGGCCTCCCGTGATCGGCAGAACCCACGTGGCATCGTAGGTGAAGAAGCCGAAGCCCGGCACGTTGAAGAACGTCACGTTCGGCGCGTCGACCTGGGCCAGGTCCTGGTTTCCCAGATATCGCAGCGTGTTGAGTAGATGCACGCCGTGATGCTGCAGCGTCGACTCGGACATGTTCTCGGGCGAGTCGTACACCTGGTGATAGACATGGGCGTTGTCGATGCCCGCGAAATTCAGCCCCTGGATGCCGGCTTCCTTGAACGGCGTGAAGTCGGTGTCCCGTGGCAGCCTCTCGTAGACCTCGTAGGACATCGAGTTGCCGTAGGCGGTCGGGTCCGCAGCCTGGAAGGCGCGAACGATCCAACCGTTTTGCTGCCCGGTCTCGAACATGATCGACGGCCCGGCCCCACCCCTCATCTCGACGGAGAGCGCGAGGCGCACGTCTTCCATCCACGGGTGCTCGTCTACGAAAGCTCGAGCGCCGAGCAGTCCCAGCTCCTCCGCATCGGTGAAGAGAACGATGAGATCGTTCTGAAGCGGTTCCCTCGCCCCGAGCGCCCTCAGGGCCTCGAGGATCGACACGATCCCGGACCCGTCGTCGGCCGCGCCCAGCGCGAGCTCGCGACTGTCGTAATGCGCGGTGACCAGCACCGCTCCCGTGGAAGCCGTCCCGTCGATCCGGGCCACCACGTTGCGCACCGTCGCCGACCGCACGACCGACCCTTCCTGGACCAAGCTCGTGGTGGTTTGCACCTCGGGCTCCAGGCCCAAGGCGGTGAGGCGATCCACGAGGTAGGCGCGCACGCGTGCGTGTTCGGGTGAGCCGGTCGGATGCGGCGCGCGAGCGATCTCCACCAGCGTCACCATGGCGCGTGCAGAGGAGAACTCTGCCTCCCCCGCATTCGCGGGCACGGGGCGTGTCTGGCCGGTCCGGCTACTCGCGAAGATGCACGCCGCGAGCAGAAGCGCCGCTGTGGCGGGGCCCCGCCACTTGCTGCGCGGGCCCTCTTCCGCGGGCCGGGGGGCTGTTTCCTTGGACTCTCCGGGCCCCCCGGGCGCTGATGCTTTCTTCTCCCGTTTGGCCTTCTCCCGCGCGGCCTTCACCGATTCCTTCTCCTGTTTGGCGCGCGCTCTCTCGGCCTTTGCTGCTTCGCTCTCCGCCTTCTTGCGCGCGCGCTCGGCCTTCGCGGCTTCCCTCTCCGCCTTCTTGCGCGCGCGCTTGGCGTCTCGCTGCTCCTTCTTGGCCGGTTGCTGTGTGCCGGTCCCTGCAGACGAAGACGCAGGGGCCGGCGCGGGCGGCTCCTCCCCTAGCAGGGTCGCCATCTCCTCCGCGGTCATCTCTGAACCGTCGTCGGAGAACTCGGCCTCGAGTTCCTTGATCTCTTCCTCTGTGAGTCCCAGGTCCTTGTCGGACGGGAGATCGGGAAGATCGTAGTCGCTCATCCGCTATCTATCTCGCCAGGGCCCTCACGACGTCGTCGATCACTGCGCGCACGCGTGACGCCGGGAGTCCGGATCCGTTCGACAGAATGGAGAAGATCACCTCTGTGCCGTCGTCCCTTACGAGATATCCTGAGAGGGAGTTCACGTTGGAGATAGTTCCTGTCTTGGCGAAGAGCCGCTCTTCTAGATCCATCAGACGCCGCTCGAGCGTTGAATTCTCCTCGCCGGGTTCAGCAAGTGCCGCACGATAGGTCGCAGCGTTTAAACCGCGCCTCATGTACTGCAGAATGCGGACCAGCGCTCGCGGAGTCACGAGATTGTGGGCTGAGAGCCCTGATCCGTCCCTCGGCGCTATGTCGAGGCTGTCGACCCCGACCTGCTCGGTGAGGAAGGTTAGAATCACGTCGACGCCCTCCGACCAACTACCCTTCTCGCCCCGCTCGGCTCCGAGCGTACGAATGAGCTGTTCGGTGATCCAGTTCTGACTCGGCTCCAGGATTCCCGCGACCAGCTCCGAGAGCGGAGGTGACTCGAGGGAGAAGATGAGCCCCGCGTTGGCACATTCCCGCACCGAGCCCGATAAGCATCCCCGACCGACTCGGACGCTGTCGACCCATATGACCTGCGCCTGGTCTTCGACGACGATGCCTGCATTTACGATCGCCCTTCCGAGCGCGGCCGTTGCCTGACGAACGGGGTCTCGAATCGCGAATGACAGCGTGTCCACCGTGCCGAGCTCGACGCGTCCCTCCAGAACCAACCTGCGCGACTCCGGTAGGTAGGCCGGGCGGACCCGGGTGGTGCTGTCCGGTGGGGAGGTCCTGAGCCGCGAGGTCACATAGTCATCGCTACCGAGCGGAGACCAAGCGACGAATGCGGGTGCTCCTACCGCTGCGCCGGCACCCACGATGAGTTCGATCTCTCCCTCGTCGATCGCGAACGCCCCACCCGTGGCCCCGGACCGGCCCCGAAGGTCCGCCACTTCCCACGTCGGCCCGACGGTGGCCGAGTCCCATGCCGACACGTCGACGAACACCGATCCCGCTACGCGCTCGATCCCCCGCCGTCTCAGCGTGTCCGCGATGGCGGCCAAGGCGGCTTCGCCCGAGTCCCAATATCGCTCGGAGAGGGAGGGGTCTCCTGAAGCGAGGACGACGAGGTCCCCGTCGAGCAACGGGCCGAGCATGGAGCCCGTCGCCCACACTTCGGTCCGGTACCGATAATCGGGCCCCAATAAGGACAGCGCGGTGGCCGTGACCAGGATCTTCTGATTCGACGCCGGGACGAACTTCCGGTGAGCGTTGCGCGAAAACAGGGTGCGGCCGGTTCGAGCGTCGATCGCCAGAACGCCGAAATGCACCTGGTCGAAAGGTGCCGAGTCCAGGGTCTCGTGGATCGCTTCACGGTCGATGTTTCCAGCGCTGACGCCTCCGACGGGGGCACACCCGACCTGAACCGAGACGGTGAGTACGACCGCCAGGCCCTTGAGCGCGCGCTCCCTCTTCGCCTGCGGAGGCCGGGCGAAGAGTGCTGCCCGTACACACGCGAATCCGCCACGCGCCGCGACTTCCCTGGCGGTGAATCCCGTGTTCTTCTTCATGGCCCGAGCGAGAGAACTCGCCGTCGCGTAGCCGAGCAGAAACGCTGTTTCCTCGACCGTGCGGCGGTCTCGACCCAAATACGCTCCAGCCCGAAGGAGTCGTCCCCAGAGCAAGAGCGTCTTCGGGCTCGGCAGGCCGTCTCGGTGCAGCGCGGACACCAACCCACGGCGCGCGCGGCCCATCGCGGCTGCGAATTGCTCAACGGAGGGCGCGGACGTGGCGTGTTCGATGGACCACGCAACGGCCCGTGAGCCCAGAGTGCCGAACCGTCCTTCGAGCTCGTGTGCGACCCGGATGGCGCTGTTCGCCGCCATCGCCTGGTCCACCAGATGTCTGATCTTGGCCGCGCCGTGCTGGCCGGCGATAAGAACGCCATCGACGCCGAGCTCGCCTAGAGCGTAGTATTCGAGCTCCCCCGTGACGTCGGCGTAGGCGATGATCGCTAGACTAGGGTACTTCTCGCGGATCGCTTCGATTTCCGCGCGTGCCCCGTCTCGGCCAGGGTGGTCAGCGTCAACGACACATCCATCGATCGATTCTCCGTTCAGCACCTCGTTCAGGGCACGCCACGAAGAACGCACGACGACCTCGTGCGTTCCCCCGAGGGCGGTGATCATTCGCGCCGCGGCTCGAGCGTCTGGTTGGAGGATGGCTAGTGACGCCAAGTATCGTTCTCGCAGGATCCGCCCCTCGGGCGGGCATCGCGAAAGTGCCGGCCTTCCGCGGGATCAGCAAGAACTCGGTCCCGGAGGAGCTCCCGGGCGAGCGACGGAAGCTAGCTACTGGGCTCGAGCGCGTCTTCCGTATCGTCCATCAGCGCCACGGTCGAGCTCCTGGATCTCGAACTCGCTCTACTGACGACTCGGCAGAGGGGACAACGAGCCGAGGTACGTCCAGAGCGCCTCCAGCTCGACCTCAGTCATACGCTGCGCGTACGGCATAACGAGCGTCATAGGCAGAAGCACCTCCGTTCCGTGGGGGCGCCGCCCTTCGAGCATGGCTGCAACGAACTGCTCGTAGCTCCAATCCCTGAGCCCGTCTGCGTGGGGCGTGAGGTTCCTCGCCGGCACCCAGCTCGGGTCGGCCCCCGGAATCTGGCCACCCGCGAAGTCCTCCTGATGACATCCCGTGCAGATACCCGCGAGGTGGCGGCCGAACTCCACGGACACCTCCCCCGCAGGTGGATAGGTGGTGTGCTCGGCATCGTGGGACTGGATGAGGTCAACCGAAAGCGGAAACTGCCCCGTCGCCATCAGGATCTTACCGAGAGGACCGAGCGTCACCGCCGGCACCTCGTTGTCCACCGCGGGCTGCGTCGACAGATACGCAATGATGTCGGACAGCTCCTGGTCGGCCATGAGCTGGTAGTCCCCCGCGGGCATTGCAGCCGGCCGCCCATCGGAGCGCACACCGTGGCGTACGATCCGGTCCCAGTCACTCGGTCCGAAGCCCTCCGCTCGGCTTCCCCGGCCGCTGGTGATGTTCGGTCCCAAGAGACGTCCGATGGGGGCGGCGTCGACCATCACTCCACCGCTGAAATCGGCTCCGTGGCACTCGAGGCATGCGTACCGCGCCTCGACCAGGTGTTTGCCGCGCTCCACCGCACGCTCCGTGGCGAGCCGCTCCACTTCCTCGTCGGTGAGCCCCGGCTCCTGACGCTCTTGTTCGCTCAAGGGGAAGGGGACGGGGAAATCCACCCCATGGATTTCGAAGGTCCGGGCCAGAAGCCGACTGCTAGTCGTGGACGCCCAGAGGTAGAACCCCCCGGCAGCCAGAACGAGTAGCAACAGTACGGCGCCAACGATCTTCAGGAGGAGCTTCATGGGAGGGGTCAGGCGGCCGATGCTTCCATGAGGTTGGAAGCTGACATTCTGGAGCGGCAAGGCCAGCACGACAAGGGCGTCTCCGACTCGAGTGGCTTCAGCTACGACCGTTGCGCCACGAGTTCCTCGAGTGCCTCGATCAACGTCACGAGCTCCTCGTCGGTGTTGAAATAGTGCGGTGAGATGCGCAGCGCGCCGTCCACGCCCTTCTCTTCGTAGTGGATGACGGCGTCCGTGCTCCCTTGGCTGTTGGTATTGATGCCACGTGCGCGGAGTTCGCGAACGAGGTCTGAGGGACGCCATCCCTTCACTGATACCGTCACGATAGCGCAGAGCGTCTGCCCCCGGTCGAGGAGACGAACCCCCTCGAGCCCCCGCAGCATATCGCGCAGCTGATCGGCGAGTCCCCACGAGCGTTCGCGGATGGCATCCAGGCCGAGCTCGGTCGCATATGTCGCCGCCACACCGGTCGCGCGTACGAGCCTCCAGAAGAACTCCCACGTCTCGAACCGCTTCGCGTCGGGTGCGGGTTGGTAGAGGTCCGGAGCGACCCAGTCCGCGCCCCTGAGATCGGGGAAGAGCGGTTCCAGACCCGCGTCGAGGGCACGGTCGGATACATATCGGATACATAGAGGAAACCCGCGCCGCGCGGGCCACGCAGGTACTTCCGTGCCGTAGCAGAGAAGAAGTCACATCCCATCGCCTCGACGTCCACCGGCATCTGACCAACCGACTGGCAGCCATCGACGAGGTAGAGGATCTCTCTGGCCCGGCACATCGCTCCGATCGTCATCACGTCCTGAACGATACCCGAGCTCGTCGGGATGTGCGTAACCGCGACGAGGCGAGGCCGACGGCGATGGATGAGCCCCTCGATTGCTCCGAGGTCGACACCCCCTTCCGGGGCATCCGGCGCGCGCACCACTTCCACCCCGAAGCGGTCGGCGAGGGCCAGGTACTGAATCTGGTTGGAGACATAGTCGTTGCGTGTCGTGAGTACGACGTCGCCCGCCGAGAAGCGGACCGCGGACAGTGCTGCGACGAACGAAGCCGTGGCGTGTTCGCTGAACGCGATATTCGACGCAGAGGTGCCAAGCAGTTTCGCTATGCCCTCGTATGCGGCGGCGATCTCCGTCGAGGCCTCAGACTCTGCCTCGTACCCGCCGATACTAGCTTCGAGATCCAGCTGCGCAGTTATCGCGTCCACGACCGGGCCTGGCATAAGCGATGCCCCCGCGTTGTTGAAGTGCACGCGGTTCGCGCACCCTGGGGTGTCCGCTCTAAGTTTGGTAACGTTCACGGTTCGCAAGGATCCTGGCACGTAAATTGGCGGCAAGCATCGACTCTTCCTGGGCACGAGTTCCACATCGCCCAAAGAGCAGCCCACGCGTCAAGGACGGACTTGAAGAAGAAGCGCATCTTGGTCGTCGACGACGAGTAGGTTGTGACCGACGTCCTCGTCCGGTTTCTCGAGATCGGCGGCTTGTACGAAGTGATCGCGATCAACGACCCCACGAAAGCCGTAGAGGTCGCTCGCAAATTTCATCCCGACCTCATCGTGCTCGACATCATAATGCCGACTTTGGACGGGGGAGAAGTGCTGGCCGAGCTCCGAGGGGACAGAAAGTTCTCCGATCTGCGTGCGATCTTCCTGACGGGTCTTGTGAGCGAGGAGGAAATCGGGAGTGAGGGCTACGCGATCAGTGGTCACCCGGTGATTCCGAAGCCGGTGGGCGCGGGGACTTTCCGAGCGGCCGTCGCAGCCCAGCTTGGCATCCGCTGCTAAGACTCTGCCCCACTGGGCCGATACTTGAGACGCCATGCAGGCTGTCGGCACCCATGAAGTAGCAGGGCTCGTGCTCGTATTCCAGGCGGTCGGCGGTGGTCTCGGTGCCGCACTCTCTGTCCGGCCCACGCTTGAGATTGTCGTGGAAGGCGTGGCGGTGACGGAAGGTCCCGTCTTTGACGCTCGCTTGTACAACATCGCTCTCGGGCCCGGGGGTCCCATCGAGACTGTGATGGTGTCGGTGCTTCCGGCCCTCCTCGACCGGATCGCACAAGCCGCCGAGGTCGAAGTCGTGCTCGGCGATGCGATGCGCCTAGCGCTCGACCGATATCAGCGGTCCGGCTTCAGGGAGCTACTCGGGGAAATCCCTGCCGACACGGACTTCGGTGTACGCCCCCGTGCCAGCGCGCGCCCAGAGTTCATCACCGATTAGGTAACCCTCCAGGGAGCTGAAGCCCGCGTCGCGTAATCGCGCCGCCGTGGTCAGGCCCGTATCGAGCACAGGAGCGGCCCGGGTTGGACAACCCACGCGGTCGGCCCCGTAATCCACTTGATATCGGCAGCGGGGGCTGGCACTGAGGCGCAAAAGCGGGGTCGAGACGGTATTATTCAGGTCCTTTGGCGAGTCCTCTGGAACGTGAAGCCAACGCGAATCGACTGCGTCTGTGAGCCACGAGCCCCCCAATGCCGATCCTCCAAGCACGATGAGCCTCGACGAGGCCCGTGCCGAAGCCAAGCGCCTCGGTCACGAGCTCCGGCGTCACTCCTACCTATATCACGCCGAGGCTCGCCCCGAGATCGGGGACGATGAGTACGACTCGCTGTTCAGGCGACTGAAAGCGATCGAGGTCGCGTATCCGGAGTTGTGCACGCCAGACTCGCCGACGCAAAGAGTCGGTGCGGAGCCCCAAGACAAGTTCGAGACGGTGGCGCATGCAGCGCCGATGCTCTCTCTCGACTCGACGCAGGACCCGGATGAGGTACGGCGCTTCGACGAACGTATGCGGCGGGCGCTCGGCGAGGGTCACGATCCGCTCTATCTGTTGGAGCCGAAGCTCGACGGTGCCTCCATCGAGCTCGTCTACGAGCAGGGTGTACTCACCCGGGCGGTTACCCGCGGCAACGGCCGCGAGGGGGAGCAGGTGACGGCGAACATCCGGACCATTCCGTCGGTGCCGCTGCGTCTGCGTACGGACGACCGTCCAGCCCCGGCCCTCGTGGCGCTGCGGGGGGAGGTCCTGATGTACATCTCCGACTTCCGGGACTTCAACGCGGGTCTCGTCGAGGCGGGCCTCGACCCCTACGCGTCCCCACGCAACTCGGCGGCCGGCTCGGTTCGACAGCTCGCTCCACAGGTGACCGCGTCCAGGAAGCTCTATGTCTTGGTGTACGACGTGCTGGTTGTGGAAGGACAGACGCTTCGGAGTGACACCGAGGGGGTCGAGGCGATCCGTCAGTGGGGCTTCAAGCTACCCGAGCGCATCGAGGTGGTGCGCTCGGTCGAGCAAATCCTCGAGTACCACGCGGCGTTCGGTGCGGATCGTGACCAGCTCGACTACGAGATCGACGGGATCGTCATCAAGCTGGACGACTCCTCCATGCGTTCGGCGGTTGGCGCCACGTCGCATCATCCGCGCTGGGCGCTCGCCTTCAAGTTCGAGCCCCGCCAGGAGATCACGCGCATCGACAGGATCGGCATCAACGTCGGTCGCACTGGAGTGCTGACGCCGGTTGCGTTTCTCCGGCCGGTGGTCGTAGGCGGCGTTACCGTGTCCCGCGCCTCTCTGCACAACCGGGAGGAGCTCAAACGCAAGGACCTGCGGGAGGGTGACACGGTTCGGATCCAGCGCGCCGGCGACGTCATTCCACAGGTCGTCGAGGTGGTTGCGCACGAGGAGAACCGTCAGCCACCCTTCGAGATGCCCGCGGAGTGCCCGGCCTGCGGCACCCCGGTCTACGAAGAGGGCCCGCGCACCAAGTGCCCGAACCGCTTCGCTTGCCCGGCGCAGCTACAGCGTTGCATCGAGCACTTCGGTGCTCGGTCGGCGCTCGACATCGAGGGTCTTGGTGAGGAGACTGCCGCGCTCTTCGTGCGCGAGGGCCTGGTCCGAAGTCTCGCCGAACTCTTCGACCTGCGGCCCGAACAGCTCGTGGAGCACGAGGGCTTCGCGGACAAGTCCGCGCATGCGCTCATCGGGGCGATTCAGTCGAAGAAGACGCCTGAACTGAGGCGCTTCCTCATCGCATTGGGCATCCCCGAGGTCGGAGTCACCGTGGCCCGGGACCTCGCGCAACACTTCGGCACCATCGAAGCGATCCGGAGCGCGACCGCCGAGCAACTCGAGGCCGTCGAAGGGATTGGCCCGAAGATGAGCGAGACGATCACGACGTTTCTCGAGGATGGCCGCAACGCCGCGGCGATCGACGCGATCTTGGACCGAGGCGTCGAGCCGGTTGGCCACGAACCCTTGTCGGACGAGCTTCCCGACGCGGGCGCCGCGGTCTTCACCGGCACGATCCCGATTCCACGCGCAGCCGCTGAGGCCGCCTGGCGATCGGTGGGTGGGAGAACCGTCTCCTCAGTCTCCAAGAAGACCGACTACGTGGTGGCGGGTGACAACGCAGGCTCGAAGCTCGAGAAGGCCGAGCGACTCGGAGTCACCGTGCTCGACTTCGACGCCTTCGTGGAGAAGGTCAGAACGCTCGGTGGAGGAGTCGACATTCCTTGATCTGCGATGGCTCGACGCCGGTGCGCGTCTGATGGAGAACCTCGACGTCGCCCGGACGCTGACGGAGCTCGCCGATCTATTGGAGATCCAGGGCGCTTCACCCTTCCGCATCCGCGCGTACCGCAATGCCGTCAACACGATCAACAGTCTCAGCCGGCCACTCAAGGACATGGTGGAGGCCGGTGAGGATCTGACCGAGCTGCCAGATGTCGGCAAGAGCGTCGCGAAGTACATTGGCGAGTTCCTCGATTCCGGCTCCATCAGTCGGCTCGAGGAGGTCTCCGCCGAGTTTCCGCGCTCGCTCGTAGAGCTGATGCGTCTCGACGGCGTGGGGCCCAAGAAGGCCAGAAAGCTCTTCGATGAGCTCAACGTGCGGACCGTGGCTGATCTCGCGACCGCGCTCGAGGCCGGACGGGTGCAGGACATCGACGGATTCGGTGTGAAGAGTGCCGGCAAGATCGAGCGCGCGATCGAAGACCATCGAAAACACACGGGACGCTTCCAGATCCACGAGACCGAGCGGCTCATCGCTGGAGTCCTCGAACACATGCGTGCCGCGCGCGGTGTGGAGCGAATCGAAATCGCGGGTAGTCTGCGCCGCCGAAAAGAGACGATTGGGGATGTCGACATTCTCGCCGAATTCGAGGGTGACGGCTCCCCCGTCGTGGATCATTTCGTATCGTTTGCCGGCGCGCAGCGCGTAGAAGGTGCAGGCAACACCAAGGGCAGTATCGTCCTTCACTCGGGACTGCAGGTCGATCTGCGTGTCATCCCGTCGAGGTCGTTCGGAGCGGCGCTCCAATACTTCTCCGGCTCCGTGGAGCACAACGTCGCAGTGCGCACGCGTGCGCTCCGCCAAGGGCTGCGCGTGAACGAATGGGGTGTCTTCCGCGGGCCGGAGAACGAGGACGACGAGCCCCTCGGTAAGGAAGATGGAGAGCGGCTCGCCGGAGGCACCGAGCACGGCGTGTACGAGGTGCTCGGCATGTCGTGGGTTCCGCCTGAGCTCCGGGAGAACCGCGGTGAGGTTGAGGCCGCATGCGGAGGCGAGTTGCCGGAGCTCGTGTCACTGGCGGACATGCGGGGTGATCTCCAGATGCACTCCACGTGGAGCGACGGCCAGGCGTCGGTGGAGGAGATGGCGAGGGCGTCCCTCGAGCGTGGCTACGAGTACTTCGCGCTCACGGACCACAGCCAGGCCATGGCGATGGTTCAGGGACTCACCCCGGAGCGCGCGCGCGAGCAGTGGTCGGAGATCGAGGAAGTTCAGGAAGTGGTGCCAGGTATCCGAATCATAAAAAGTGTCGAGGTCGACATCCTCAGGGATGGCTCACTGGACATGCCAGACGACGTTTTGGAGCAGCTCGACTTGGTCGTCATCTCCGTCCACTCCTTCATGGATCAGAACCGGAGGACGATGACCGAACGGGTGCTGCGCGCCATGCAGCACCCTTCTGTTGATATATTGGCCCATCCAACAGGACGAATAATCAACCGCCGCAAACCCTTCGAGCTCGACGTAGAAGCCGTGCTCGAGGCTGCGGCGGATCTATCCTTGGCTGTCGAACTCAATGCGAGCCCCAACCGACTGGACCTCAGTGACGTGCACGTGCACC
Source organism: Longimicrobiales bacterium (assembly GCA_965226625.1). GTDB lineage: Bacteria > Gemmatimonadota > Gemmatimonadetes > Longimicrobiales > Gaopeijiaceae > UBA1138. The sequence continues at coordinate 321,967 of CBDDDK010000002.1, read as the reverse complement.
GAGCCAAAGAGCTCTCAGTACCTGTAGTGATCAGCACGGACGCGCACTCGCCACGGGGCCTCGCCGACATGCGCTTCGGCGTGGACCAGGCGCGCAGGGGGTGGCTGGAGGCCGGGGACGTGTTGAACACGCGCTCCGTGAAAGAGATGATCGGTTGGTTGGGAAGACGCGGGACGTGACGGAAATCGGGTGCCGTGGATGATGGGCGACGTCGTATTGCTCGTATGCGGGATCGGGGTTCTCTACTACGGGGCGGAGTGGCTCGTTCGTGGGGCAGCACGCCTGGCAGCTTCGCTCGGTGTGAGCCCCATCGTGGTTGGACTTACGGTGGTCTCGTTTGGTACTTCTGCGCCCGAGCTCGTCGTGTGTACCGTCGCAGCGCTCGGTGGAAATCCCGACCTGGCGATCGGGAACGTCATGGGATCGAACTTGGCCAATATCGGCCTGATCCTCGGCCTCACCGCGCTCGTGCGGCCCCTAGACGTGCACGCTCGCGTCGTATCGCGCGAGATGCCGCTAATGCTACTCGTCACACTCTCGCTCTATCCGCTGGCGTGGGACGGAGTATTGGACCGGGGCGACGGTGTGCTCTTGCTGTTCGCATTGGTCGCGTACCTGATCTTCGTGTTCTACTCCGTAGAGGACGAGGCTACCGAGATCCTCGACGAGTACGAGCACTTCATGAAGGCGTCGGACCGCACGACGTTGCACGTTGCGGGCTCGGACGTGCTGTGGGTGATCGCGGGGTCGGCATGCCTGGTCCTCGGTGGCATCTGCATCGTCGAGGGCGCTGTTCAGATCGCAGGTGCGCTCGGCGTATCCGAGGTGGTAATCGGCCTGACGGTCGTGGCGGTGGGCACGTCCCTGCCCGAATTGGCGACATCGCTCGTGGCGGCCCTACGCTCCGAAGCAGACATCGCCGTCGGTAACGTGATCGGCTCCAACATCTTCAACGTGGCCGCGATCCTGGGCACGGCGTCGGTCGTGCGGCCGCTGGCTATTCCCTCGCATGTGTTTACGCGAGAGCTTGCGATGGTCGTCGCGATGTCCGTGCTGCTGTTTCCCGTGCTACGCTCCCGTTGGTGTATCCGACGCTGGGAAGGGGCCCTGTTGCTCGCGAGCTACGTGGGCGCGGGCTTCTGGCTCCTGTAGGGCCCTTCACGATCACCCTTCTTGGAGCTGTGCGCGATGCTTCCGATTGATCTGTCCGGAAAACGAGCGCTCGTAGCCGGTGTCGCTGACGATAGAGGATATGGCTGGGCCATCGTGCGCTCGCTCGTCGCGGCCGGCGCGTCGGTGTGCGTCGGCACGTGGCCCCCGACCATGAGGATCTTCACGAACAGCCTGGAGCGCGGGAAGCTGGATCTCTCGCTTCCTAGTGGCGGGCGGATCGAGTTCGAGAGGATCTACGCGCTCGACGCTGCCTACGACACTCCCGAGGACGTGCCAGAGGACGTGAGCTCGTCCAAGCGCTACGCCGAGCTCGAGGGCTACACCATCCAGGGCGTTGCTGACAAGATGCGCGCCGACTTCGGGGACGGGTGTCTGGATGTCGTCGTGCACTCGCTCGCCAATGGTCCCGAAGTGAGGAGCCCGCTCATCGAGACGAGCCGACACGGATACCTCACGGCGCTGAGCGCGAGCGCCTACTCCATGGTGAGCATGATCCAGCGTTTTGGTCCGCTCATGAACCAGGGAGGCGCGCTCGTATCTCTCTCGTACTTGGCGGCCGAGCGTGTCGTCCCGGGCTATGGTGGCGGCATGAGTTCCGCAAAGGCCGCACTGGAGAGCGATACGCGCACTTTGGCGTTCGAGGCGGGACGCAAGTTCGGCATTCGTGTGAACACCATCAGCGCGGGACCTTTGGCGAGTCGAGCGGCCAAGGCGATCGGTACGGTCGAGCTCATGGTCGACTACTATGCGGCCAACGCGCCGCTGCCCGAGGCCACCGCGGCGGACGATGTCGGCAACGCGGCTGCCTTCCTGTGCTCCTCGCTCGCGGCCGGCATCACCGGTGAGACGCTGCATGTGGACAAGGGGTATAACATAATGGGCATGCCGGCTGACACACGGCTCGGCCCAGAATAGAGCCCACACTGGGAGGGTCCTTGGACGACCGAAGCGAAGACGGCTTCGGAGCGCTGCTCCCTGACATTCGCGTCCAGCCTCCCGCGACGGTGTCCCGCGCTATGGCGGAGCGCCTGCGTGCGGTGGAATCGCGCAACATCACGTACATCGACGACGGTTGGCCGATTTTCTGGCGGGAGGCCCGTGGCGCCAACGTGCGCGACGTGGATGGGAACGTGTACATCGATCTAAGCAGTGCGTTCGGTGTGGCGCTGTTGGGCCACGCCCACCCTGCGGTCGTCTCCGCCGTACGCGAACAATCCGGGACCCTCATGCACGGCATGGGCGACGTCCACCCCTCAGGCCACAAACTGGACCTGCTCGAGCGTCTCTGTGCGCTGACTCCCTGGAACGAGGCGCGTGCGGTGCTGGCGTCTACCGGCTCGGAGGCCGTCGAAATCGCGCTGAAGACCGCTCAAGTCGCGACGGGCCGCCCGGGCGTGCTCGCTTTCCGAGGGGGGTACCACGGACTCACGCTCGGTTCGCTTGCCGCCACGGAGCGAGAGCACTTTCGCACGCCCTTCTCGGTGAGGCTGTACGGGGGCGTGGCCTTCGCTCCCTTCCCCGACATCGCGCTGGATGGAGACGGCGCGGCGGAAGTCGCGCTCACCGAGGTCCGCGGCGCACTCGAGAACGGCGCGCCGAACGGCGACCCCATCGGAGCGGTGATCGTGGAACCCGTGCAGGGAAGGGCGGGGGCGAGGCTCGCGCCGGACGGATTCATGTCTTCGTTGTCGCAGGTGGCGGTCGAGTCTGGGGCACTCGTGATCGCGGACGAGGTTCTCACGGGCCTTGGCCGATGCGGTGCGCTGCTCGCCTCGACCCGTGTCGGCCTCGAGCCCGACATCGTGTGCCTGGGAAAGGCCCTCGGCGGCGGGGTCCCGATCTCGGCCTGTCTCGCGCGCCGCGAGGTGATGGACGCTTGGCCCGAGAGCCACGGGGAGGCAATCCATACGAGCACGTTTCTCGGACACCCCCTCGCGTGTGCCGCGGCGCTTGCGTTCTTGGAGACGCTCGAGCGCGAGCGGGTCGTCGACAGGGTCCGCGCGCTCGGTTCTCAGCTCATGGAGCTTCTGGAGCCCGAGTTAGCCTCCGTGCCGGGGGTGGTGGACATCCGTGGACTCGGGGCTCTGATAGGGGTCGAGTTGGCGGGTGATGGACAGGCGGTGAGGGTCGTGAAGGCGGCTCTCCGGGAGGGGGTAGTCCTGCTGTCTGCCGGCGACCGCGGTCAGGTGATCGAACTGACGCCCCCGGCAACCCTGAGTGACATGCAGGCGAAACACGCATGTGGCGTGGTGTGTCGCTTGATTCGCGAGGCGGTGGGATTGTGACGGCCGAACCATGACAGGCCGAGCCTGTGAGGGCGTGCGCCCATGCCACTTAATTCCTTGTGGGAGAGTAACTTGCCGTCGTGTGTAGGAAGCTCCCATACAGCGCTGGCCCCCACACACACCTTTGGGCAGGACAGCGGACGGCGGTTGGGCGTTGAGGGGTTGACGCTCTGAGCGGCCGGTTGGTAATTTTTTGGGCCCTTCGGCGATATCGAAGGGACCACGCCCTCATCGTCTAGTGGCCTAGGATATCGCCCTCTCACGGCGGAGACCGGGGTTCGACTCCCCGTGGGGGTACTGAGGTCGCTTAGCTCAGCTGGTAGAGCGCCACGTTCACATCGTGGATGTCGCAGGTTCAAGTCCTGCAGCGACCATTCCTCCGCTACTCGCCCTTGTTCGTCCGGTAGAGGATCACGTGGGCCTTCTCCATCGTGATGAGCCCGCCGCCCATCATGTCGTCGAGAATCGGTAGCACGGCTTGCAGTTTTTCCTCGTTCTCGACGATCTCGACGATGACCGGAAGGTCGCTCGAGAGACGCAGAACCTTCCCGGTGTGGAGCTTCGCGCTTGGCCCGAAGCCCGCGATCGCTCGCACTACTGTGGCGCCCGCCCACCCCTCTTCGCGGAGCGTGAGCAGGATCGCCTCGTAGAGCGGCTTGCCCCTATGGGGTCCAGCGCCGCAACGATCGCCTTCGCCGAGGAAGATCCGCATGAGCGTGCGCTCGCCGTGCAGTCCGTGCGGCATGAGTCAGGTCCTCCCTTGCGTGAGCGCGGACGCCATCGCCATGCGCCGACCACGACCGCCAAGAGACTGAGGGCGACAGAGCCGGCGACGTACCCTCCGGCCTGCCACCACTCCCGGTCGCGGAGCATGGCCACCGCCTCCTAACTGAACGTGCTGAAGGTCGTGAACGACCCCAGGAAACCGATCGCGACGAGTTGGCGCAACTCGGCCGAGGAGACGGTCGACTGAAGTCAGATCAGGACGAAGCCGAGGGCGAGCGACCCCCCGATGTTGACGAGCAAAGTCCCCCACGGAAAGAACTCGCCGGTGAAGTCTTGAACCCACCCCGTCGCCAAGTAACGGGAGACCGCGCCGAAAGCGCCGCCGGCCGCCACGACGAGCAAAGTCATGCCGTCGGCGTAGCACCTGTGGGGGGCAGTGCGTCCAGGAAGCCAGCGATCGCCTCGGAGATCTCACCGGGCGCGTCTTCTTGGATGTAGTGCTTCGCGTCGAGCCGTTGCACCTGGTTGACTTTGAAGTCCTCGCGGAAGCGCTCCATGTACGGCCGCGGGAACGCGAGATCGTGCAGACCCCAGGTGAGCAGGACGGGCACGTTGGAGAGTCTCTCCCGCACTTCGTCCGCGAGGTCACCGAGCCACGGGGTCGACTCGATGAGCTGACGCGGAAACTCGGCTACACCCACGCGCCGCTTGGGCGTAGAAAGCGCCTCCCGGTAGTGGTGCATGACCTCCTCGGCGAGCGGGTACTTCACCATCATCGGCATGATCTTCTCGACGAATAGGTTGTTGTTGAGAATCTGCGACTGCACGGGGGCGGACGACATGACATACGCGAAGGTCTTTGCCGTAAGCGCGGTGATCGGCCAGTACCACGTGTTTCCCATGACCAGTGCGCGCAACCGGGGAATCTCGTCCAGCGCCACCCGCAGCCCGATCGGGCCGCCCCAATCTTGGCCCATGATCGTGAGGTGCTGCAGGCCGAGATGCTGGACCAACTCACGCACCACGCCCGCCTGATCGGCCGGTGTATACCCGTAGTCGTCCGGAGCCTCCGAGAGGCCGAAGCCGGGGTAGTCGATGGCGATGCACCGGAATCGCTTCTTCAGCCGGATTATGATGCCCCTGTAGAGGAAGCTCCATGTGGGGTTTCCATGCAAGAACAGGATCGGATCGCCGACCCCCTCATCGAGGAAGTGGACTGTCCCGGCGCGGCTGTCGAACCACCTGGACTCGAACGGAAAGAGTCTCCGGTCGGGCGTGAACGGTGGTACGTGGCTCAACGGGACTGCTCCATCGGAAGTGGGTCGCGCTCGCCGGCCCTACGATGCCGAAACGCCATAGGTGACGAAAGAGGCTCGGGGGGTGCGTAGCGGGCTACGTCGGTATACGTATGGGTGCGGCAACGCTCGAGCCACAGCTTGAGTCTCGAGCCCGAGGTCAACTTCCGCACGGAGGCGAGATGACCGCCCCTTACAGCCGCTGGTTGTCTGCGATCGCCCTCTTGGTATTCGTCGGAGCCGCCTATCCCAGTTCGGGGCACGCCCGACAGGGGCCCGCGGGACTCGAAGTCGGCGGTTTGCCGGCGCTGAACTTCGACGCCGATGAAGGCATCGGGTACGGTGCGTTGGTAGAGATGTATCAGTACGGGGAAGGTGGACTACTGCCCTACGTGTGGTCGCTGAGGCCTACTGTGTTCTTGACCAGTGAGGGCCGCAGAGACTTCACGATGTTCTTCGATGCCCCGCACTTGCTTGCCGCCGGGTGGCGGCTCGACGCGTACCTCGGCAGTGAAGAGCAGATCGCCACCCCCTATTACGGGATCGGCAACGCTACGGCGTACGACGACGTGCTCGACGATGACGACGGTCCTAACCCGTTCTACTACCGCTTCGGTCGCACCCGGCGTAGCGCGACGTTCAACCTGCAGCGGGACCTCGCCGAGACGCCCCTGAGGTGGCTCATTGGCGCCGGGCTGGTCCGTACCTCCGTCCTGCCGGTTCCCGAGAACGACGGGACCACGTTGTACGAGACGGTCGTGAGCTCGACGGGGCAGACGGCCTGGTCGAACTACGTCCGGACTGGCCTCGTGTGGGACTCTCGCGACCGGGAGACGGGACCTCGCAGCGGTGTGTGGACCGAGCTACTCATTCAACGCGTAGACGAGAGCTTCGGCGCGGACGCGGACTACACGCGGTGGACGTTTACGGATCGACGCTACTTCTCCCTCGGCAAGCACGTTGTCTTCGCGCACTGATACCTGCTTCAAGGTGTCGGCGCGGGCGCGCCGGAGCACGACCTCTTTCAGGTTCAGACGTGGTTCAAGCAGCAGGAGGGGCTCGGGGGTGCAAAGACCGTGAGGGGCGTGCTCAAGAACCGGTTCGCGGGGCGGGGAATGCTAGTTTGGAATGCCGAGTTGCGTTGGCGCGCCGCCGACTTCCTCCTCCTCGGTAGGTCCTTCCACGTGGTCCTTTCGGCATTCCTCGACCAAGGCCGGGTGTGGGACGGTGACGTGCAATTCGACGAGCTCGTGACCGACCTCCACCGCGGCTTCGGGGGTGGTGTTCGCTTTGGCATGGGAGAGAACTTCATCGTCGCCCTCGACATGGGCCGCTCCGAGGAGGCCGGCATGCCGATGTATATCGGGCTCGGATATCTCTACTGATGGTGCCGGAAGCGAAGGTCACGGCCAAGAAGCCCTCGAGCGGGGGCTACTGGGGCACCGTCCTGACCCGGCCGGTCTTGTCGTGGTCGCTGTACGACCTGGCGAACACGGTCTTCTCGATGAACATCGTGTCGTTCTACCTATCCCTCTGGGTCATGGACATGGGTGGCACAGACGCGACCTGGGGCTACGCCAACAGCCTGACAATGGCGCTGGTCTTCGTAAGCGCTCCCATCCTCGGTGCTCTTTCCGACCAGGCGGGCCGCCGCCTCCCGTTCCTGCTGGTATGTACGACTGTGTGCGTGGTGTGCACCGCAGCCTTGGGCCTGGGAGGACTGTGGGTCACCCTCGGAGTCTTCGTGGTCGCCAACTACTTCTTTCAGGCGAGCCTGATCTTCTACGACGCGACGCTGTCGGTCGTGAGCATGCCGCGCACGAGGGGCGTGATCGGGGGTTTCGGCATCGGCGTCGGGTACCTCGGCTCTTTCCTGGGAGTCACGACCGGGTTGCTGCTGCTCGAGCGGATCGGACACGTGGGCGTCTTTCGTGTGACCGCCCTGATCTTCGCGATCTTCGCGGTCCCGATCTTCCTCTTCGTCAAGGAACCGCGGCTCCGTGCCGACTACAAGATCGACTTCAGGGCGGTGCGTAGTGCGTTTACTCAGGTCAGGGATACGTTCGGGCACCTTCCACGGTACCGGGGGCTCGGACGGTTTCTGGCAGGGCGCATCTTCTATACCGACGCGGCGAACACTGTGATCATCTTCCTTGGCATATATACGACCGAGGAAATCGGCTTCGACGACACGGGCGCACAACTCCTCATGCTGGTTGCCATCGTGTTCGCGGTCGTAGGCGGCTTGGTTCTCGGCTCCGTCGTGGACCGGATCGGACCCAAGCGAACCCTCGACTTCGTGCTGGGCCTCTGGGTCGTGGGCCTCTTGGGGGCGGTCGCCGTTCCCGTGCTGGCACTGCCGACCGTTTGGTTCTGGCCAGTCGCATGCGTCGCGGGCATCGCGTTGGGCGGCACCTGGACTGCCGACCGTCCCTACATGCTCATCCTGGCGCCACCCCGGAGAGTCGGGGAGTTCTACGGCCTCTACAGCATGGTCGGCCGCTTCGCCGCAATTCTCGGCCCGGCGATGTTCGCGCTGGTCTCGGTCACGCTGGGCTGGGGCAGGCCCGCGGCAATGGGGAGCCTCTTGCTGTGGATCGTGATCTCGTGGCTAATCCTACGTGGCGTGTCCGATGAGGAGCGTGAGTGGGGACCGGAGGATCAAGTGACTGCTCAGGCCACGGGTTCCTAGCCCAGGAACCAGTCGAGCTCTCCACCTGCGATGCCGCTGGTCCTCAGCCGACCTTTCCGGCGAGTTCGCGCATGCGGTCGACGGACTCGTGCATGAGCGTGACGACCTCCTCGAACCCCCCGTCAGCGTCCTCGACCCGTGTATCAGCGTCCGCGGTGGCGCCGCGCTTCGACGCGATCGCAGCCTCGTTGAGGGCCCGGACCAGGTCGATGAAGTGGTCGCCCTCGGCCCTCAGATCCAGGAACTTTCGAGCGTTGGGCAGCAACTGCTGGGTTAGACCCCAGATCCCCGCCTCCAGAGCTATGATGCCGGCCAGAACGACCACGATCTGAAGTTGCACTCGGTCGCTCGGGACGATCAGGAGGCCAGTAAAGATCGTGACTATGCCGAGCACGGAGAGCGCTCCCTCCAGCATCCGTCGATACCGTCTCACTCGCACCTCCAGGTAGGAACGGGACTCACTTCCGGGTCCAGACCACCTCGTTTGGATTCTTCAGCCGAATGATTCCGTCGGCGTGAAGAAAGAACTCCAGCACGGCTGCACCGTCCGGAGAACGGTAGTTGATCGTGTACGCCCAATGATCCGCCGCCTCGACCTCCTGAACGGACAGGATGGCATGATACGAGACGATGCCGTCTCCCATGTGGAGCTCGAGGTCGTCCTGGCCGATCACGAACGCCCGATCTGCGTAGCGCTCGCTGTCGGTCACCCAGGTTCCGATCAGAGATGGCGGCGTCACGTCGATCGTGGGTGGAGGCCGGCCCACCCAAGCACGCACCCCAAGGAGTGCCACCAGCGCGATGCCAGCCGCTTGCAAGAAATGTCTCCGGCGCTCGCGTCGGATGACGTCGATTCGACGCTCTTCGCGCTTGCGTCGATCCTCTTCTCGAAAGCTAGACATCGACAAGGAACTCCTCGTGACTCTCACTCGGAGTGAACCCTTCCGCCGTCAGCCGCCGGAGCGCTTCCACGACCCTGGGCTCGAACTGGGTACCGGAGTCGCTGACGATACTGTCGAGGACCTCGTCCGGAGCCATCGCGCTGCGATACGGCCGTTCCGACACCATCGCGTCGAACACGTCGGCCACCGACAACACCCGTGCCAGCTCGGGAATCTCGTCGCCGGCGAGGCCGTCCGGGTAGCCGTTCCCGTCCCAATGCTCGTGGTGGTGCAGGACGATCGGAATCATGGCCTGGAACGCCCGGATCGGCTCGAGGATACGCGCACCGATGACCGTGTGGGACTGCATGACGGCGCGCTGCTCGGCGTTGAGCCCGTGAGGCAAATCCAGGAGGGTTGCGGGAACTCCGATCTTACCGATGTCGTGCAGTAGCCCCCCTCGATGCAGTGTGTCCAGATCCTTCGCGGAGAGGTCGAGGTCCTGGCCCAGCAGAACCGCCAAGTCGGTTAGGCGCTGCGAGTGACCCGACGTCCATTGTGACTTGGCGTCGATCGTGTTCGCCAGGGCGCGTAGCGCCTCCCAGCTCATTTCCGCGAGCTCGCGCCTGAGGCGTACCTCGTTGAGCGCGACCGCCGCTTGGTCAACCAGTCGTCGAGTGCGGTCCACGTCCTCGTCCGTGAAGACACGGCCCGCGTCGCCGCCTGCGGCGACCTCGCCGACGCGCTCTCCATGGACGAAGAGGGGGAGCACGAGAACCGGCAGGCTCTCGCGAGTAAACCCGCTCGACCGGAAGCTCTCCGGGAGATCGTCCCACTCCTGGACGAGGATGTGCGAATCTGCAGCTGTCGGCCACACGGAACCCCGGTCCGCGAGTGCCGAGCTCTCGATCGGCGCGTCGGGAGCACCCTTCGCCCAGTACAGCTCGGGAGCGTCGCCACCGCCGGGCTCGAGGATGAGCACGCTCCTGTGGCTGCTCGACCCCACCTTGCCGATGCCCTTCAGGAGCGCCTCCACCGGGCCGGCGTGGTCCGGCGCGGCAAGTGCCGCCTGGTCGATGGCACGGCCGGCCTCGAGCTGATCGAATTGGCGACCTATGCGTGACGCCATCTCGTTGAACGACGCCGCGAGCTCACCGAATTCGTTGTTCGACTCGACGCTCACGCGTGCGGTGTGGTCACGCCGAGAGATCCGCCGTGTTCCGTCGGTCAGCTGCTCGAGAGGGTCCATCATGCACCGAACGATGACCACGGTCGCGAAGACCGCGGTCGTCAGTCCGATGAAGATTACGACGGGATAAGTGGACCGGAACAGGTCGGCCGACGCGTAGATCGACGCCGTTGATTCGCTTATGGCGACCGCCCACGGGTCCGCCTCGAAAACAGTGGAGAGGTACACCTCCCGATACTTGCCCAGGTACTGCTCCCCATCGAAGTCGAGCTCGATATCGTCGGTATGGAGTCGGAGGCTGTCTCCGTGCGGCGGAACCATCGCCGGCAGCGCGGACGCATTTTCCGACGTGCATACGAACGGGCGGGACTCGGAATCGAGGATGCAGAAGTTCGCGGTGTTGTAGCCGTCCACCGCGACGATCGCGGAGACCAACAGTGAGTCCACGCTCAGCGCACTCCACAGGACGCCGCGAGAGCGGTCGGTGCTGTCCGCGGGGATGGCCATCAACACCCTCCCACCGGACGTGCTCGCCTCCGCGACCACCAGGGGATTGCCGTTACCCAGGCGCTCCTCTTGCTCCGCGTCGAGAGCGGGAGGGCCCAGCGTGCGGCCGCTCTCCTCTCGCACACCCTCAACCGGTCAATCCAGCCAACCCCCACTGTCCACCCTCGGGGGTTCACTCCAGCCGACCCCCGACCCGGTACAAATTTGAGGCAAGGGCGATCGCAGCCCCTATGTATCCGCGCATTGGTACAGAACCGGCTTGACCCAAGTCTAGGTTTCGCGTCGCCGTGGGGGGGCGGTAAGGCGGAACCGTGTCCTCTCGAGAGGGACCATGTCCGCTTCACCACGTCGCAGGTCCCTTCGGGCGCCGTCATCGCTTGCCGTCCTGTTGCTCACGGCGCTGTCGTGTGTGGACGCGCCCTCCGCGCCGACCGATGAGCTCTCCCCCAGCGCACTGCTGTTCGCGCCCCGCCTGTCCCTCGTAGGTCCGAACGGCCCGGCGCAGTCCCTGGCCCAGACCGACGCGCTCGACGAGGCGTTCGACCTGGTGGATCGCTTCCGGATGGTGGTGAGACGGGCGAGCGACAACGTGGTGGTGGTCGATACCATCATCAGCGTGACGCCTGGGCAGGATCAATACGAGCTCGCGGTTCCAGTCTTCACAACGAGTGCGGCCGAACAGTTCTTGGTGTCACTCACCGCGTTCCAGGGAACGATCGAGCTCTTCTCCGCCCCGGATATACCGGTGCGGGCTACGCGCGACGACACCCCCGCCTCGTCCCCCGAGGTCGCGCTGACCTACAGTGGGCCCGGGGCTACGGCCACGTCGGTCGAGGTCGAGCCCGCGCAGGTTGTGCTCGGACCGGGTAGTACCACTACACTGACTTCCAAAGTGCTGGCTAACGACGGCTCGGTCGTGGCCGGCGTGCCGGTCTCCTGGACGTCGACCGCGGAGGGTGTGGCGACCGTGGAGGAAGGAGTCGTCACCAGCGTATCGGACGGGATCGCGCACATTGTCGTGGCTTTGCCGACTGGGCTGGAGGCACGCACCGCCGTCTACGTGGTGTCGGGCACCCTGGCATACGTCCAGGGTTGTGTAGTCCGCACCAGTGCCCCTGCCGGCGGCGATGCGGCCGATCGGGGCGGTGACGGCGGCGCGACGGCCCCCGCGTGGAGCGCCGATGGCGCGCGTCTCTTTTATGCCGAGGGAGGCTCTGTCCGGCTGGCCGGTGACGGCTCCGCTCTGTTCGGCGGCGGCTGGCCCTCGGTGTCGCCCGACGGGACTAAGCTCGCGGCGGATGACGGCGGTGTGGTGGTCTTCGCGAACGACGACGGCTCGAACGCCACTACCGGCCCGGCCGGGAGTACCCCCGTGTGGACGGGTGACGGTGAGCTGTTGGTAGGCGGAGGTAGCGTGCAGAGCGTCCGGGCGGACGGCTCAGGGCGTGTGGACGTCGCCGGCGGCTCGGCGGGGCTGCCGGCAATCGGACCCGGCGGCGCTGTCGCCTACGTGGATGGCGCGGCCCTGATGGTCGCGGGCGGTGGAACCGTGGCGATGGGCGTGGGCGGAAGGCCTTCGTGGAGCCCGGACGGCTTGTGGCTCGCCGTGGCGTTCGAGGGTGGTATTGCGGTCGTCCCTGCCGACGGCACGGCGCCTCCAGCCCTCCTCCCGGGTCTCGACGGAGCGGCACACCCGGCGTTCCAGCCCAGTGGGGCCCTGTCGGCGCCCTCGGCGCTCAGCCTATCCGGTTCCGATCCCGATCCTCCGGTGCCCGGGCAGTCAGTGAAGCTACTGGGGGCCGGATTCGACTGGATCATACCGAGTAACAACCGGATCTTCTGGCCCGGTGAGACGAGCGAGTCAGAGACCGTCACCGAAATGGTCACCGAGTCGACGTTGTCGACCGTCATGCCCCGGTTGGTCACCGCGGGCCAGATCCGCGTCGATACGCGCACTGGAAGCGCCGTTTTGGACTTCGTGCCCATGCTCGGCGCGATCGAGATCCACGCGACGACCCAGGACGGTACCGGGGTCGCGGGGGTCGCTGCGACCGTCCTGGCCGCGGACGGCTCCGAGGCCGCTAGTGGTGTCACCGACGACAATGGCGATTTCGTCGTCTCCGGCCTGGTCGCGGGGAGCTACACGCTCACCTTGACGCAGCCGCCTGGATTCGCGCTCGCGGGTGCGGCCAGCCGGACCCTCGACGTCGACGTCGAGGCCGTAGTCGTCGTCGATGTGTCACTCACTCCCCTGATCGATCGCGTCTCAGTGTCGCCGGACAACCCGCGGATGGCGGTCGGTGAGCTGGTCGACATCACGGTTGAGGCCTTGGACCTGAACGGAAGACCGATCACGGTGTTCGAGCGGACGTTCTGGGGCGCGGGTACCAGCCACGTGAACGCGGGCGGTTCCGGCCTGACGGGCGTAGTCGCCGGGGTCCATCCCACGCTGACAGAAGGCGAGGCGCTCTTCATCATCGGCCTCAACAGCCAGCTCTTCTCCTTCCCGGCGACGGTGACGTCGCATATCGAGGGAACGGTCCACAAGACGGTCGACAGTGAGTCGCAGCCGGCGGGCGGGCACGGGGTGTCGCTCGAGAAGGACGGCACCCAGATCGCGACGACGGTCACTGACGCGGGCGGTCGATACCGCTTCGACGGGCTGTTCGCCGGATCGTACACGGTCGAGCCCATTCTTGAAGACGGTTGCCACTCTTCACCGAGCAGTACCGCCATCACCCTCGGGCAAAACACACCCAGCGGGCAGGCCGATTTTTCGATCAGCACAGGGTCAGCCGTCGGTGACGGAGATATCGTCGTCGTCAACGACTGGAACATCTGGGACACGAGCAACAACCCGCCGCTCCTCGTGCAGAACCTCGTTGCGACGGCCGCCAATTCGGGGACCAAGGTGGTGTGGTGGTGTGGCAGGCAGGCCAACCCATCCGGTACCTCATTGAGTTCAGGTATCTGCGCAGCGAGCATCAACTCAGATAGTAGTGGCCAATTCCAGGGCACGCGCGACGCGATTACGGCGGCTGGCTGGGACTTGGAGGTGGACTTACAGACTCCCCTCGTGTCGATCCCGAGTGACGTCCGTGTCTTCTGGATGTGGACACCCACCGAGGTGCTGACGAGCGCGGAGGTGAACGTGCTCAAGGCGTTCGCTGCACGCGGCGGCCGGATCGTGTTCAACGCAGACTTCAAGGATTCGTGGTACACCTCTTCCCATCACGCCAACATCGCGACCGCGCTGCTGACGCAACTCGGCACGGGCATCATCAGCACCGGGAATCTGGTCGGCTCGACCGGGGTCATCGTAGCGCCCGAGCACCCGATAATGGCGGGTGTCAGCTCGGTTTCTTTCGGTTCACCTGGGGACATGACCGTAAGCTCGCCTGGCGTGCCGTTGGTGACGGACAGCGGCGGGAAGGTCCTCATTGCGACGGCACCCGTTAACATCACGCCAGTCGCGTCGAGTTCCGCGCTGCTGGCGGCGCCCGCGCAGATCGTGTGGCCCACTATCAAGCTCCCACCCGACTGTGTACCGGGTGAGGTGTGTGGAGGAAAGTAGACCCCGCGCGCCTCAGACCGTCTCCAGCTTCCCAGAGCTCAGGGGTTCGAACTTCTGGTGCGGCGACCAACTCGTGACGTATCCAGCCACGGCGCTGGCGGCCACCGAGTAGGGCGAGCCCAGATAGAGCTGCCCGGGACCGGAGCGGCCCGGGAAGTTGCGGTGTGCTCGAGTGCGGCCGTGAGCCCGACGTCCGTGCCTTCGTAGAGCTGAGCCTTCATGAGCTCCGCATCGTCCAGCAAGTACAGGATGCGGCCCTCGAACGTAAGCGTCGTCGGACGCTTCTCGATCGGTAGATCCAGCAAGTCCTTGATCATTCGCCGAGGGTTGAGGTTGGACTCGTGACCCGTCAGCTGCGCGTCAGCTGAAGTCCACGCCGAAGAAGATCACCGCGACTATGATCGCCGCCACGGCGGCCGGCGCCACGAATCGGATGAAGAATCGCCACACACCGTACCTGAACCATGCCGGTTCGGTGCCGTCCAACAGCTCGCTTTGGGTGGTGTCGCGGGTCATGAACCACCCGGCGGCCAACGTGACTGCGAGGCCACCCGTGGGCAGCATCCAGTTGGACACGAAGTGATCGGCCATCGAGAACCAGCCTACCTTGCCGCCGAAGAGCAGGTCCCCCAGCGCTCCTCCCAACTCGAGGTTGGTCACGAACGGGACGGCGCCGAAGGAAACGGCGGCCAGGATCGTGAAGACGAAGATCGCGCCTCCACACATGAGCGTCGCCTTGTGACGCCCCACCCCGTGCTCGTCGATGATGTAGCTCGCTACGACCTCGAGCAGCGACATCGTCGACGTCAGCGCCGCGAGAGCCACGAGCACGTAGAAGAGAGGGCCGAGAATTCTCCCGAAGGGAACCTCCGAGTAGAACAGCTCGGGCAGCGAGATGAACAGCATTCCCACCGTCGATCCCCCGACCTGCTCGGCCATTCCAGCTACGCTGAAGATCACCGAGAACATGATGATGGTCGCGAGCAACGCGATCAGCGTATCGAGCGCTACGATGATGGCGGACGCCTTCGCGATCGAATGGCCACGGGAGATGTACGAGCCGTACGTGATCATCGCGCCCATGCCGAGCGACAACGTGAAGAACGAGTGGCCGAGCGCCTCCAGCACGCTGGTGGGCTCGAGCTCGGCGAAGTTCGGCCGGAAGATGAAGGCGAGCGCTTCGCCCGATCCGCTCATGCCGAGCGCGCTGATGAGCAGCAGGAGCAGGATGCCGAAGAGCACAGGCAAGAGGAGCCGCGCGATTCGTTCGATGCCCCTCTGTATGCCGAAATAGACGACCCAGACCGTGGCGATGCTGAAGCCCAAGGATAGCATCAACTGCAGGCCACCGTTGCCGGCCTGTTCCCCGAATAGGTCACCGGTGGCGAGGCCGGCGGGATAGCCGCTCATGGACCACCCCACCGCCTTCGCGAAGTAGAAGAGCGACCAGCCCGCGATGACCGTGTAGTAGCTGAGCAGGATGAAGCCGCACAGCACGCCCCACCCGCCCACCAGACCCCACGCCGGACCGACTGCTTCCTTGAGTGCGCCGACCGCGCTCTTCTGCGTGGAGCGACCGATCAGCAGCTCTGCCATCATGATCGGAAGTCCGACCGCAGCGATGCACAGCAGGTACACCAGCACGAACGCGCCGCCGTTGTTGTCCCAGGTGATGAACGGGAATTTCCACAGGTTGCCGAGACCGATGGCGGAGCCCGTGGCCGCGAGCACCAAGCCCATGCTCGAACTCCAATTCCCTCTTTGCTGCTCTTCCATTCGTGTGTCCTTCGGCTTTGGTGAAGCCGTTTGACGACGTATAGCTTCTATGCGGACCCGGAATGGGCGACAACATACCGGCGGCTTTGAACTCCCAACAGCCAGTGGTTTACACTGTGCTCGGCGCCGACAGGCCGGATCGGGCCGGGACCCTACCGGAGAGACGAGATGATGCGGCGGGTCGTCAGACTTTCTCTACTCGCAACGGCGTTGGCGGTGTCGGCGTGCGCCGGTGAGCAGCGTGATGCTCAAGGCGAAGCCTCGGGGGACATTCGCGCCGCGCTGCTGACGGCAGGTCCGGTCAGCGACGCCGGCTGGTACGCGGGAGCATATGAAGGACTCATGCTGCTGCGGGACTCGCTCAGCGCTCAAGTCAGCCACCAACAGACACGCACCCCCGCCGAATTCGACGAAGCCTTCCTCTCTTATGCTTCGACTGGTTACGACCTGATTTTGCACACGGCTTCGAATACCAGGACGCCGCCATGCGGGCTGGAGAACGGTTCCCCAACACGACCTTTATCGTCAGCGGTGGGGGCCGGTACTCGAGCAACGTGGTGCCGCTGATCTTCCAGTTGGAGGAGGCCAGCTACCTGGCGGGGATGGTCGGCGCAGGCATGAGTAAATCGGGAATCGTCGGCATGGTGGGCGGAGTCGAGATACCTCCGGTGCAGGGAACCTTCAGGGCTTTCGAGGCCGGCGCGCACGCCGTGCGCTCCGATGTCGAGGTTCTCGAGTCCTTCATCGGCAACTGGGATGACGTGGCCGCGGCGAAGGAGGCTGCCGTGGCACAGCTGCGCCGCGGTGCGGACGTGATCATCCACAACGTCGACGCGGCCTCCTTCGGAGTCTTCCAGGCGGTGCGGGAGGTCGTCGACGCTGGAGGTTCCGCGTGGGCCCTGGGCATGAACCGGGACCAGAACGACGTCGCGTCCGAGATCATTCTGGGCAGCGCCATAATCCGGATTCCGCAGGCGTTCCTGGAGACGGTGGAGGCCTGGCAGTCGGGCGGTCTCGCGGGGGGACCGTTGTATGCGGGCTCCAGTGACGACGTGGTCGATTTCGTATTCAACCCGCTGCTCGCCGCCCGTGTCCCGGCCGACCTCAAGGCACGCGTCGAACGGAGACGAGCCCTGATCCGCTCGGGAGGGCTTCGAGTGCCACGGGTGGCCTACGTCGAGGGCGAGCCCGGGTTGCGGTGACCGAAGTACTCGCCCGGCTAGACGGCATCGTACGCCGCTTCGGGCCAGTCACGGCGCTCGATGGCGCCCGTCTCGAGGTGCGCGCCGGAGAAATGCACGGGGTCCTCGGCGAGAACGGGGCGGGCAAGTCCACGCTGTTGAGCATCCTCGGCGGGATGCTGCGTGCTGGTGGTGCTCGGCCGGTGGAATCCCGTGCTGGTCCTCCTGGCGGCGCTCTTTTTCGGGGCGGCGAACGCACTGCAGTTCCAGGCCCAGGCGTTGGGACTCGACGTGCCCTATCAGCTCTTCCTGGCGTTTCCGTACCTGCTGACCCTCGCGGCGCTCGCGCTTGGCGTCGGGCGGTCTCGCGCGCCGGCTGCGCTCGCGCTGCCCTGGCCGAAGCGGGGGGCTCCCTAAGGCGGCGACCGAGCAACCCGCGCTTGCCGGGTGTCCCCGAGAACTACCACGGCTCTATGTTGGTCCTCATAGGCTCGAAGTGCTCATGGAGGGTTGGAGGAACGATGCGGTTCTACGGCATTCGAAGGGCTGCGGTGCCAGCGCTTGCCGCCACGCTGCTGGCGATGGGTTCGAGTAGCCTCGCAGCACAGTCGATGGAGGGCACTGGCCTCGTCCCGACAGGACTTCTCCTCCGTCAGATGGAGGGCGTGAAGCGCGTCCTCATGATCGGGGCACACCCTGACGATGAGGACACGAGCCTGCTCACCACGCTCGCGCGGGGCTGGGGTGCCCAGACTGGGTACCTCTCCCTGACGCGGGGGGACGGGGGTCAGAACCTCATCGGTCCGGAGCTGTGGGAGGGGCTCGGGGTCATCCGCACAGGTGAGCTCGAGGCAGCTCGCGCGCTCGATGGCGGTCGGCAGTTCTTCACGCGCGCGTTCGACTTTGGGTACTCCAAGACTGTCGGCGAGGCGTTGACGCTGTGGCCGCGTGAGCAGCTGCTCGCGGACGCTGTATGGATCGTGCGCACGTTTCGGCCGCAGGTCATCGTCTCCGTGTGGAGCGGCACGCCTCGAGACGGGCACGGTCATCATCAAGTCGCGGGTATCATTGCTCGCGAAGTTTTCGACGCGGCTGGCGACCCGACGCGTTTCCCCGAGCAGCTCGAGTGGGGTGTCGAGGCGTGGACCCCGGCGAAGTTGTACCAATCGGCGCGCCCGCGCTTCGGGGGCTCAAGACCGAGTGACGTTCCCGACGTCGTAGTGGAGACGGGAGCGTACGATCCGCTGATTGGGCGATCACACTTCCAACTCGCGATGGAGAGCCGCAGCCAGCATCGGTCGCAGGGCATGGGCGCGCCGCAGCCGGCCGGTCCGAGGACCACGGGAGCATCTTTCGTGGCGTCGCACGTCGGCGGCGCGGAGAACGAAATTTTCTCGGGCATCGACACGACCCTGGTGGGACTCACCACTGGCATGAGCGACGAGAACGCCGCCAAGGCCACCGCGCACCTCGAGGCCTACCGAAGCTCGCTTGCGCGCACGCGCGACGGGTTGGGATTGGACCTGTTCGCGAGCGTAAGCGACTTGGCCGAGGCGCTTGGCCACCTCGACCGAGCCATGGACGTGCGCGGTGGCGGCGCGGAATTCCGAGAAGCACTCGAACAGAAGAAGCTCGTCGCGACCCGCGCCTTCATGGCTGCGGCGGGCATCGACTTCGACGTCCGAGCGTCTGACGACCTTGTCGTGCCCGGGCAGACCGTTCAGGTGCGAGCGGAGTTGTGGAATGGTGGTAGGACCAGGCTGATGAGTCCGGAAGTCGAGTTGTTCGGCGGCGCGGCTTTAGGCTGGCCGGTAACGGAGCTCAATGTGGAGGGCCTGGACGACGATGGGAGCGTGGCTCCCCAGAGCCTCGTGGCATGGACCTACGAGTTGTCGATTCCCCAAGGCGCGGCGTTCTCGCGGCTCTATTTCCTACGAGAAGCCCGGCGCGGAGCGATGTACCGATGGCCGGATACGACCAGGTTGTGGGGGCTCCCGCGCGATGGTGCGATCGCTCGAGCGGACCTGTGCTTCATTCCGTATGACGAGGGCGTTGCGATCGGAATCCGCACGGAGAGTTCGGCGCCCATGCGCTACGTCGGGGTCGACCAGGCCAAGAGCCAGTTCGAGAAGCCGGTGCTGATCGTGCCGGCGGTGTCGGTTGCCGTGACGCCCGGTGGAGTGATGTGGCCTCAGGACCAGTCCGATGCTCGGACGATCACGGTCTCCCTGCGTTCGGAGGCAGACGGGGGCGCGTCGGGCGAGGTCGTACTGCGAGCTCCGGACGGCTGGTCCGTTTCTCCTTCGGCGCAACCCTTCGAGCTGACTTCAGCAGGAGCCGAGCGCTCGGTCGCGTTCGAGATCCAGGCGGGACCGTCTGTCAGCGATGGCGAGCACGTCTTCCAGGCGGTCGCCCAGGCGGGCGGCCAGGCGTTCGGTGAGGCCTTCGCGCTCATCGACTACGAGCACATCGAGCGCTCGGCGATGTTCTCCGACGCCGAGGCATGGGTCACGGTCGTGTCCCTAGCGGTCCGGGACGGGCTACGAGTCGCGTACATCATGGGCACCGGCGACGACGGTCCTGCCGCGATTCGTCAGATGGGTGCCTCGGTCGACCTGCTCACCGAGGCACAGGTGCGAGACGGCGCGTTCTCTGGCTACGACGTCATCGTGTTGGGAGTGCGCGCTTATGAGACACGTCCGGACGTTCGGGCCGCGAATGATCAGCTACTCGACTTCGCCCGCTCCGGGGGCACGGTCATCAATCAATACAATCAGTACCAGTTCTCGAACGGTCGGTATGCTCCCTACGATTTGACCATCGGGCGGCCCGCCCCCCGGGTGGCGGACGAAACCGCTGCGATCACGATTCTCGAGCCTGACGCGCCCATCTTCACGACCCCGAATCGTATCGGGCAGGACGATTTCGACGGATGGGTGCAGGAGCGGGGCCTCTACTTCGCGAGCGAGTGGGGTGGCGAGTACGTGCCTCTGCTCGAACTCAACGATCCGGGCGAGCCTCCTCGACACGGATCGCTATTGGTCGCGTCGGTCGGGGACGGCGTGTACGTCTATACTGGGCTGGCGTTCTTCCGGCAGTGGGCGGGGAGGGTGCCCGGCGCGTACCGGTTGTTCGCCAACCTGGTCTCGCTCGATGCGAGCGCCTGGGCGGCGTTCGCAGCCGGTCGATGAGGGCTACTCTTCTACGCTTCCTGCCCACCCCCGCTTCCGCTGAGCACCAGACCGACGGTCACGACCGTCACCGCCCCGATCACGTTGTGCCATAGGAACGAGACGTCGGGCGCGCCGAACGCGACCGCCGCGACCACGCCCATCCCCACGAGCAGTCCGAAGAACGAGCCGGTACCCTGTGCGCGCGGCATCATCGCCAAGAGAAAGACACCCAGGATCGATCCGTAGAAGAATGATCCAAATCGGTTCACGACCTCGATGAGCGATCCCAACGTCGCCGCGTATATGGCGACCACGCAGGCGAAGACTCCCCAGAACGCGGTCGCGCCCCTCGATACCCTGAGGTAGTGCGCGTCGTCCGCGTCGTCCTTGACCCAGCGCCGGTAGAAGTCGATGACGCTGGTCGTCGACAGGGATGTGAGCTCGGCCGCGATACTCGACATGGCAGCCGCCAGCACGCCCGCGATGAATAGGCCAGTGAGTCCGATGGGGAGCTCGGAGAGAACGAAGCGCGGGATGATGTAATTCGTGTCCCGCGAGACCTCGCCAGTCACTTCCTCGGCCAGTGTGAGCGCCCGACCGCGGATCGCTTGAATGTCGGCCTCGCGCGCGAGGAACGTCTCCATCGCCCGGGCGGCATCGTTCTCGTCGGTTGCGTCGCTGGCGGCCCGGGCGGCCTGCTCACGCAGCGTGAACGTCGATGCGTAGTCGCGCCGCAGCGCGTCGTATACGTCCCCGCGCTCAGCGACCACCGCCGACTCGTGCGCCGGGTTGAAGAGCAACGGGGGCGCTGTGAACTGGTAGTAGACGAACACGAGCACGCCCACCAGTAGCACGAGGCCCTGCAGCGGGATCTTCCAGTACGCGCTCATGAGCAGCGACGAGCGCGCGGCGTCGACCGATTCGGCCGCGAGGTATCGCTGAACCTGGCTCTGGTCGGTCCCGAAATACGAAAGCATCAGGAACGTGCCTCCGATCATGCCCGACCAGAAGGTGTAGGTCTCGGTGAGGTCGAAGCTGAAGTCGAACGCCTTGAGGCGGCCCGTCGCGCCTGCGATGCGCAACGCATCGTCGGGCCGCACCGGCATCTGGATGATCAGCACGACTACGATGGCGAGCAGCGCCACGATGATCAGAACCATCTGCTTCACATCGGCCCAGGCGACGGCCTGAACCCCGCCGACCATCGTGTAGATGACCGTGGGAACGCCGATCAGTGCCACACTCCACACGAGCGGGATGCCGAAGATGGCACTGAGCACCACACCGGGTGCCGCCATGATCGCACCCACCGACATGCCGCGTGACAGCAAGAAGAGGAACGCGGTCAACGAACGTGTCCTCGCGTCGAACCGACGCTCGAGATATTCGTACGCGGTGTAGATCCCGGAGCCGTGCAGGAACGGCACGAGCGTGACGCCGAGGATGACCATCGCGAGCGGTAGCCCGAAGTAGAGCTGGATGAACCGGATGCCGTCCGTAGCTCCCTGGCCAGGCGTACCGATCATCGTGACCGCGGAGAGCTGGGTAGCCATCACCGAGAGTCCGACCACCCACCACGGCAGGCTCTTGCTTGCCAGGAAGTACCCATGGATAGTGTCGGTGTCTTTGGACTTTCGGATGCCGTCGATGATCACGTACGCCAGATAGACGACGACGATCAGCCAATTGATCCAGTGCACGGAGTCTCGACCCTAGCCGTGGTATCGGAGCTGAATCAGGGCGAGCACCGTGAGCGCGACGACCTGCACGACCAGCACGCGGATCAGCGTGGTCTTGAAGGTCGAGCGCCGCGCTTCGCTCGAGGGTGCGTCTTCGTTCGTCATGGCGTGATCCTTATGGCGGGGAGGCTTGGCGGCCCGGCAAGCTTCGAGCGCCTGCGCCGGTGACGCAAGCGGGCGGGCTGGGCGTCAGGCTGCGAGTAGCGCGTAGCGAGGAGGTTCGAAACCTCTAGCGAACCGACCCCGTAGGGCACCGGTGTCCTGGGCGAACGGCCAGCGTGGATCCCGGGTCTGCTCGGTGATAAGGGAGCGATGTTCAACGATCTGAAATTCGGAGTCCGGGCGCTGATGCGCATGCCGGGGCCGGCCGTCATCTCGGTCGCCGTGCTCGCACTGGGGATCGGGCTTTGCTCGTTCATGTTCAGCATCGTCTACGGGCTGTACTTCCGTGGATTCGGATTTCCCGAAGAAGACCGACTGCTGGTCGTGTGGGAGACCAACGTCGAGCGCAACCAAACCTCGCGAAGCCTCTCGATCCAGGATTTTGCGGACTTCCGTGAGCGCCAGGCATCGTTCGAAGAGCTGCTGGGCTATCGTTCTGACACGGTGAACATCGCGGGCAACGAAGCGCCAGTTCGCTACCAGGGCTCATTCGTCACAGCGAACACCTTCAATGTGCTCGGGGTCCAGCCCGTGATCGGCAGGGGTTTCGCTGTGGCTGAGGATGCCCCGGGCTCACCGCTCAACGTCGTGCTCGGTTGGGAGGCTTGGCGCGACGATTACGGAATGGATCGTGACGTGATCGGGCGCAAGGTGCGCGTGAACGGCGAACCCGGCACGATCCTCGGTGTCATGCCCGAGGGCTTCAAGTGGCCTCAGAATCACGAAGTGTGGGTGGCGTTCACGGACGATCCACTAGCCACGGCTCGCGGCCAGGGCCGTTTCGCCAATGTATACGGCAGGCTCAAAGACGGAGTGACCCGGGAGCAGGCGGCGCTCGATAGGGCTTCGATCGCGCGTCAGCTCGAGCAAGAGTATCCCGAAACCAACCAGGGAATCGGCGCGAGGGTCGAGACTCCGATCGAGTCGAACATGAACCCTCAACTGAACCTGATTTTCGGCGCGATGATGGTCGCGGTGATCTCGGTCCTGCTGGTAGCCTGCGCGAACGTCGCGAACCTCCTGCTGGCGCGGGCCGCGATGCGCACACGAGAAGCTGGCATCCGCGTGGCGCTGGGCAGCGGCCGCCTCAGGGTAATGCTGCCTTTCTTCGCCGAGGCGCTCGTGCTCTCCGCGGCGGGGGCCGTACTCGGTGTCGGCATCGCATACGTAGGTGTCGAATGGTTCGACACCGTGACCGATCCGTCGCGCACGGGCCGTCCCTACTTCATGCAGTTCATGATAGACGGCCCAATCCTTCTCTTCGTCATTGGGGTCACGGTGCTGACCGCGCTGGCCGCCGGCCTCGCGCCCGCGTTCCAGATGTCCCGAACCGACGTGAACGCCGTGCTCAAGGACGAGGGCCGTGGTTCGTCGAGCCTGCACATGGGCAAGCTGACCCGGGTCTTGGTGACCGCCGAGGTCGCCTTGTCCTGCGCCCTTCTCGTCGGCGCCGGGCTCATGACCAAGAGCATCGTGAACGTCGGGCAGGAGGAGTATGACTATCCGACCGACGAGATGTTCACCGCGCGGGTGGGACTGTTTCCTACGGCGTACCCGGATCGGGACTCGCGACAAGGTCTCTGGGAAGATCTGCAAGCGGAGTTGAGGGCGCTGCCACAGATTGCCTTGGCGTCCCTTACGACTGGGCTTCCTCACAACAGTGGGGGCCAGCGTCCCATAGCGATCGATGGGGTCGAATACGGCGACCAGCAGGACATGCCCTCGCCCAACCGCGTCGTCACGACTACGGGCTACTTCGAGACCTTGGGCATCACACCTGCCGGGAGGGACTTCGTCCTGCAGGACGATGTAGACTCGGATCTCGTGGCGATCGTGAATCAACCTATGGTCGACCGGTACTTCACAGGCCAGAACCCGCTGGGGAGGCAGTTTCGTGAGGGTGTGTCGGACACGCTACCCCTGCTGACCGTAATCGGGGTCGTCCCGGACCTCCAGATGCAGGGCAACCTGCCTCCTGGCTTCCCCGGATTCGAGCCGGCCGGTTACTACGTACCGATGCTCCAGAACGACGTTTCCTTCATGAGCATCGCCGCAATACCGCATTCTGGCGATGCGATGGCGATGACGGCGGAAGTGCGCTCCGCGGTGCGTCGTCTCGACGCCGACCTACCGATCTACGACGTCAGGACAGAGGCAGAAGTTATCGATCGCGGCATCTGGTTCTTCAGCGTGTTTGGCACGGTCTTCATCATCTTCGGGCTCGCCGCACTGTTCATGGCCTCAGTAGGCCTGTACGGCGTGCTTTCGTTCGCGGTGACCCGCCGCACCCAGGAGATGGGGATTCGTATGGCGCTCGGCGCCGGCTCGGGCGACGTGGTACGGCTTGTCGCTCGTCAGGGCGCTACCCAACTCGCGGCGGGCCTGGGCATCGGGCTTGCGCTCGCTTTCGGCGTGACGCGCTTGATCACGATCTTGATGTTCAACGTCGATCCCCAGGACCCGGTGGTCTTCGGCGTCGTGTTCGGCGCGATCATTATCGTTGGCATGTGCGCGGCGGTATTCCCCGCGAGGCGCGCGACGAGTGTGGATCCAGTGGAAGCGCTTCGGTACGACTAGTCAGTACAGCGATCAGCGCTCAACGGTGAGCGCCTCCCGCCCCGCCGCCAATGCGCTACGCACCTCGTCCGTCACCGCATGGACGGACGCGGAGTCGAGGGCGGCGAGCGCCGCGCTCGTATCGCTTAGGAGTGCGTGATCGATGGAGATGTAGAGCCACTCGAGCGCGACGCTGGGAAAGCTCTGACGCAGCGCCATCTCCCGCGCGTCGATCGCCTCGGCGTGGCGCCCCAGGGCGGTGTAGGCTTGGCCGAGAAGATGATGGTTAGACGGGTTCGACGGAGCGAGGATGGTCGCGGCGCGCGCCGCGGCGGCGGCCTCCTCGAAGTCGCCCAGCCGACGGGTGACGTCTGAAAGCAGCGCGGGCGATTGGTACAGATGGGGTCGCTCGCGCCACTCCCGCTTTAGAAAGAAGCGCGCGGAGGAGAGCCGGTTCATCGCCAAGAGGTGAGAGCCCAGGCTGACTTGGCCCGTTGATGAGCCTAGAAGGCCGATGCCAACCCCGTATGCACGGAGCCCCTCCCGCGCACGCCCTTCCTTGAACAAGCGTTCGCCGTAGGCGATCCAGCCGGATCCGGAGTTTGGGTGCGACTCGAGCAACTCCTCCCACAGCGTGTCGTTGTCGCGCCAGTCGGGGATCCGCGTCACGGTCCGGACCGTGCCAGCTACGATCAGAACCGCGACGATCGCCGTGCCGGCGTGGACACGCTTGGCCTCGACCCGCGACACGAGCCACCCGACGGCAGCGACCAGACCCAGCGACGGTAGGTAGAGGTTCCGTTCCGCGACCAGGACCGGGCTGACGTAGAGGATGTTGGAGACCGGAAGCAACGCCGCGGCGATCCACAGCACAGCGAATCCGATGACTCGCACCGAGCCACGGCTAGGGTCGAGAGGTTCGCCGGCGCGCCAAGTCCACAACGCCACGGAAAAGGCCATCAGCGCCACGAGCACGCCTGTGATCGCGAGCGGGGTGAAAGCGAACGCGACGGGGATGATTCCCGGGGTATTGTCGATGGACAGGTCGAGCGGGAAGAGCAGCAGACGCACGTAGTGCGGCCAGGCCTGCATCACCGTCCACACGCGCGTCATGTCCTTCAGCGCCTCCATGCCGTAAGGCGTCGGTGTCCCGGCTACGGCCCCGAGCACGGATATGCGTACCATGAGGACCAGCATCAGCGCAGCCGCCATGAGCAGGTACAGCGGACCATGAGAGCGCACGTACGCGAGCGTACGGCGTGCCGTCATGTCCGTTCGCGCCGCGTCGAGCAGGAACAGCAAAAGTGGGAGTGCGGCCCCGCTTTCCTTGGACAGAATGGCGAGAGCGTAGAGGACGGTCACGGCGAGTGCTCGTGCGAGGCCATATCCCTTGGGAGCCCTGAGATGCAGGAGTACCGCCGACAGGCCAAATATTGCGGCCAGTATCTCGGCCGTGCCCGGGACGTCCACTACGACCTCGATGTGCACCGGATGGATCGCGAAGATCAGGCCTCCGACCGCCGCCGCCATGGGCGGGAACAAAGCGAAGAGTACGTATACGACGAGCACGATCACGGTTGCGTGAAGCATGAGGTTCACGACGTGGAACACGGGCGGGCTCCTGCCCGCAATGCCCCAGGTAAGCGCGATCAGGCCTGTGTGTATGGGTCGCCAGCCCCCCATCTCCACGCCGGCAGGGCCCGGCCACGAAGGCTCCAGCAAAGGCGTGGGCAGATTCGAGAGCGATTGGATCCCCTCGTCGACGTCGACGATGTAGATGCTGTCCCCGGCATGGTCGTTGAACATCACCCCGAGATGAATGACTACGCCGAGCGCCGCGGCGAGCAGGGCAGCCCGCCGCGGCTCGAGTATGTGCTCGATGTCACCCCACATCACGTCAGTCTCCTACGCACGTTCCCAAGGCCCTGGCGGTGTCAACGATGTCCGAATCCACGGGCACGGTCTTGATCCTTACGATCGCCTCATCGAGCGGGACGGCCAGCACATCAGGGGGATCGAGCGCGACCATACACCCGAAGCACCCGTCTCGCACCAGTTTGACGGCGGCTGCGCCGAACCGAAGCGCCAGCAGTCGGTCGTATGAATTCGGGCCGCCGCCCCGCTGCAGGTGGCCGAGCACCAGGTGGCGGGTCTCGCGGCCCGTACGGTCCTCGATGTCCATCGCGACTTTCTGAGCCATGCCACCCAGGCGCTCCTGGTCGCTACCGGTCTGCTGGAAGAGCGGCTTGCCTCCCACCGGGAACGCACTCTCGGCGACCACGACGATCGCGAACTCGCGGCGCTCGCGTAGGTAGCGTTCTTCGATCTTCTCACAGACACGGTCGAGATCGTAGGGGATTTCCGGGATCAAAATGACATCGGCGCTGCCGGCAACCCCGGAGAAGAGCGCGATCCACCCAGCGTGGCGCCCCATCACCTCGACGACCATGACCCGCTGGTGCGCCTCTGCCGTGGAGTGGAGCTTGTCGATGGCGTCCGTCGCGGTCTCGACTGCGGTCATGAAGCCGAAGGTGAGGTTGGTGGCTGCGAGATCGTTGTCGATCGTCTTGGGCACGCCCACCACCTTGAGGCCCTTCTGGAAGAGGGTGTGTGCGATCCTGAGTGAGCCATCGCCTCCGATCGCGATCAGCGCGTCGATCTCCCGCTCCGCCAGCGCGTCGATGACGTCTTGTGATCGGTCGACGTAGGTCACCGAGCTGTCCTCGGCCTCTAGGGGCCATCGCAGCGGGTTCCCTCGATTCGTCGTGCCCAGAATCGTTCCGCCCCGATGGGTGATGCCGCGCACCGCGGGTCCGTCGAGAGGGATGAGACCGTCTCCGTCGAACAGCCCGCCGTAGCTGTCCCGAATGCCGAACACCTCCCATCCGAGCCGCTCGGCGGACCGTACCACCGCTCGAATGACAGCGTTCAGGCCGGGGGCATCTCCGCCGCCGGTGTTCACGGCGATGCGGCGAATGTCTGTGCTCACGAGGGAGCGAGGAGGGCCAGCCTACCGCATCGTCAGAACAGCCACCGTACGGTTCCGGAGAACTCAGCCCCGAGGACGCGGATACCGTCTCCGGCCCCGTTGATGATCGATCCGTACAGGAGGCGGGCCTTCGGGAAAAAGTCGTAGCCGCCGAGGATGCGCATCGGGAAGTCACCGCCTGCCCCGAGTATCCACCCGGAGCCTTCGTCGCGCCCGTCGGGTTCGGTGCGGTCTTGCAGCTTGAAGTCGACGTGAGGACGGAAGACGAACCCGCCGCCCACGCCGATCGACCCAACGAGTCCGGCGACGAGTAGGTTCTGCTTTGCTGTCGCGATCGCAGTATCGGCGATCTGTGCGCCGACGTCGTTGACGATGGAGAGCGTGAGGTCGCCGTTATCACGGACCAAGTCGGTCGCGTAGATCGTCCACACACCGGCGGCGGCGCGGAAAGCATACGTTGCGTCGAAGCTCATTCGACGCCCGGCCTGGAAGAGGTTGCGGCTGTTTGCCTGGTCGGTCGAGTAATCCATGACCGTGGCGCCCATCGTGAACGTGCTGTTCCCGATATTTCGGTCGAAGCCGATGCGCACGCGCGTCTCGTTGCCAGGTTGATAGTCGAGGCCGTCGCTCGGTTCGAACTCGCCACGCACGGAGTAGGCGCCCGCGATCCCGATTCCCCAACCACCGACACGCGCGGCAGTCGCGATAGCGGATGTGAGAGCTGGACCCGTGCCCCACGTCGCCTCACGGAAGCCGAGAAGGTCCGTGGAGAGCACGGCGGCCACGATGGCCTCCTGCACGTCATGCGTCGAGTTGCCTGTGGGGAGGGCTCGCGCCGACGCTCACCAGAGCCCACGGCGTCGCAGACCAGTTGAGCTTCAGCCGGGTGTCCGTCACTCCCTGGAGCGTGAAGTCGGTGTCCTCACGTTCGACCTTCCCCTGCGCCCATGTGGCTGCCAGGTCGAGCGAAACCGCGTCCCCGAGAGGTAGGCGCACAGCCACGGGTATCATGAAGAGCTGCACGGCGTCCGCTCCTAAGCCCTCGTCGAGGGAGTAGCCCATGTAGTCCACGCCCACACCGATCGCTTGTTGCGCCGACGCGGCCGGGCACGCCAAGCCGACCACCAACGCCAGCGTTCCTCCGAGGCGCATCACCCGGGCGATCATTGGCCACCTCCGCCCGGACGCTTGATCACGATGCGGATCTGCGCCTGCGCCGCACTGGTAGCGCTTTCCTGTCCCTGAGATTCCTGTACCGCGTCGTTCCGGCCTTGGGCGGGCTGCTGGGTCGTCTTGTTGTCAGACTGTTGCGTCGAGCCGAGGTCGATCGTGGTCGTCGGACCGGGGTTTACCGCCTGTGAAGCGCCAGCGAGCGTCTGGGACGTAGTTCCGGCACCGACCGTGGCGCCAGTGTTCGCTTGGGCGCCACCGTCACTCGTGCCCGCCGGGTCGGCAGCACCGGTCGTGGTCGTGGTGGGAGCCGCGACCGCGCCGCTCGAGCCTGTCTCGCCGGAGCTGGCTGCCGTCGTCGCGATCTGAGCCGTGGTGGTGATCTCGGCCGTCGCGATCTCGCCGGTCTCAACCGCCTCGTCAGCCGCGGCGGTGAAGCCCGGATCGAGTTGTTCCGCCTGTTGGAACTCGGCTTGGGCGGCCGCGTAGTTGCCGTTGTCCTTCTCGCGCAAGCCACGGCCATACGCGAGGAAAGCGAGGACGTTGTCCGTGCGGTTATCGAGAATCGCTTGCTCCTCGGCAGGAGTGAGCTGCACGCCGAGGCGATCTCTGATAATCCGGAAGACGAGGTCCTTCTCTAGGTCGAACAGATTAACCAGCTCGTCCGACGCGCTCTCTGTCCCCACGGAAGCGGCGTCGGGAACACTGAGCACGTCGGTGTCGACCTGAATCGCGTCCTGTCCGACTGTGGTCAGGACGCCCTGCACGACGTGCTCCGCCCGAAGCATTCGACCGGCCCGAGCACCGGTGCCCGTCTCCGCATACCCTGCCTGGGTGAGCGCCATCTCGTCCAGGAGCGACTGGATCTGTGCTCTCTCCAGGACGATCAATGCGTTCGAGACCGCGAAGTCAGTCGTCATCATGTCGGCGAGCGCGTAAATGAGCGGCTCGAAATCAGGGTTGCTGGAGTTGTACCTGAACGGGAAGACGGCAATCGACCGCGGCGTCACTTCCGTGTCCGCCAGCTGAGACTCCGCGGCCAGAGTTGCCTGGGCCTCCTCCTGGAGCACGTTCTGCGCGACGAGCGTTAGCTGGCGGCGCACCACCTCTTTGAGCTGCTCGGAACGACCGACGTCGAGGTATTGGGAGTATGCGTCGCGCGCGGCGGACCACTCCTCGAATTCCTCCTGGACCAATCCCAGGTAGAGAAGCGCGGGGCCGGACTCGTTGCCACCGTCGACCGCAGCTTGCAGCGCCGCACGGGATGTCTCGAAGTCCTCTCCCTTGAAATGGGCCATGCCGAGGTGCACCTGAATGTCGGTGTTCTCGGGATCGGCCTCGAGCATCTGCTCTAGCCTGGGAATGTCCGCGGGGCTGGCCTCAGATATGGAAAAAGCGCACCCGCTGAGGACCAGGAAAAGGCTGGCCGCGAGAAAAGTGCGGGGGCCAGAAAGAGAGGCGTACCTCATGCAAGGCTCCTCCGGAGAAGACTGCTGGAAACGAAACGAGGGGAATGTGGAGAGAAAGCTCTCGCATCCCCGCCCGGGCCTCGGTGATTTAGGGGATAGACTTTGGGCGGGCAAAGGAAACTTCCTTGGCGGCCCGCCCTTGCGGCTTGGCAGCATGTAGTTCGTATGGGGGCTCGGCCCCCATTTCAGGAGGTTCGATTGCGCACGCACAGGACCGTGTTAGCGGTTACGATCGCGTTGGCGACGTTAGCAGCTAGGGATGTGCCCGCCCAGAGCGTGGACGTCCCTACGGTCGCCGTGATGGATTTCAGCGGTTTCATGTTGGGGCAGAGCGGAAACTCCGAGCCCATAGGCAAGGCGGTGTCAGCCATGCTCGTGACCGAGTTCGCCGTACGCGACGGACTCGAGGTCGTGGAACGTCAGCAGATCCAAGATCTGTTGCAGGAGCAGCGGCTCGCGCTATCTGGGCGGGTCGACGAGAGCAGCGCGGTGGAGATCGGAAAGTTGCTCGGTGTGCAGTACGTGTTCCATGGGTCGGTCGTCAGTATCGCTACCCAACTGCGCATCGACATCCGCGCAGTCGACGTCGAGACGTCGGAGATCAAGTCGGTCATGAAGAGCACTGACCTGACAATCAACCTCTTCGAGGTGGTCGTGGGCATCGCCGATAGATTCGGGGAGGATCTCGACCTGCCACCGCTTTCCGAGCGACCCGACATCGAACCGATCCCGATTGGCGCCACGATCGCGTTCAGTCGCGCCGTGGACTACGAGGACAAGGGCGAGACCGACAACGCCGTCGAGCAGTATGAGGCGGTGCTCGAGATCCACCCCAATCACCGTGACGCGCAAAGAGCCCTCGAGCGGCTGCGCGGGGGAGGTGAATGATGCGAACACGGATTATCAGCTTCTATGCGGGGCTATCGACGCTCGTTGGTGCGCTCCTTGCCATGCCTCAGGCCGCGGTAGCGCAGGGGATCTCATTCGAGGGTGATCTGCCGCGCGCGATGGTGTTCATCCAGGAAGAGGGACGCGGCAAAGTCTCGTCTCGTGAGATGACCTCCTTCTTGCTCGAGGCGGGATTTCCCATCATCGATCCGGCGCTCGCGATCGATGAGGCCGCGCAGGCGCTCGTTGCCGCCGCGCTGAACGGAAACGACGCGGCCCGCTACCCAGCTGGGCCAGGACTGGGGCGCGCAGGTGCTCATTCTGGGTGTCGCGGACTACGCCACCCGCCCCGACCCGGTCGACGGCACGCTGATTACGGCGACCGCCGAGGTATCGGCGCGCGCGTTGCGCCTGGACCACGGAGATGTTGTCTCGATCGCTGCCCAGAGCGGGCGGGCGCTCGAGGCGACCGACCAGGCGGCCAAGGCCAAGGTGATTCGTGAGGTAACCCAAAAGGTAATCGCCCAATTCATCGGCGCCGTCATGAACGACTGGGCGGATCGGGAATGGTCCGAGACAGCGTATTGGCGTCCGGATCCCGGCTCGATTCAGCAGTCCACGGAGCGGACCGCCCAAGCGGCCGGCGGTGGCGAGGCCCCC
Source organism: Longimicrobiales bacterium (assembly GCA_965226625.1). Taxonomy (GTDB): domain Bacteria; phylum Gemmatimonadota; class Gemmatimonadetes; order Longimicrobiales; family Gaopeijiaceae; genus UBA1138. The sequence goes on along the minus strand of CBDDDK010000002.1, from coordinate 289,882 downwards.
GGTCTTGCGGTGCTGCACGCGGACGTGAAGCCGGCCAGCGGCACGGCGACTCGCGCATCGGCGTCATCAGGAAGGGCAGCGGGCTCTCCGGCGTCACCAATACCGTCGAGCTCGAAGGTGTCGTCATCGGCAATACGCGGGATGTGCAGGTCGACGGAGCCCCGGCGCTCCTGGAACCCCTCGGTGCCGAAGAAGCGGCTCGCCTCGGGATCGATCCGGCCAATGCACAGAAGTTCCGACGCGAATTTACGCTCCCGATCAGCCAGGACAGTGTGACGATCGTGGCTTCGGGTAGTGGTGGCGCGACCACTCGGGCGTTTGCGGCGCCACGCATCGATAAACGGTGGGCGGTCGTGGTCGGGGTGGGGGAATACGAGTCCGAGGACATTCCGGACCTGGAGTTCGCGCCGGCCGACGCGCGCGCGATCAAGGACTTTCTCGAGAGCGATGCGGCGGGTCCCTTCGACGAGGTGCTGTACCTCGAGAACGAAGCGGCGACCGGTGCCGCGCTGCGCGAGGCGCTGTTCGTCTTTCTGCAGCAGGCGGACTGGGACGACCTCGTCGTCATCTACTTTGCGGGTCACGGCGCGCCGGATCCCGGCCGTCCGGACAACTTGTATTTGCTGCCCTCGGATGCCGACCTGAACGCGTTGGCCTCAACGGGCTTTCCCATGTGGGACGTCAAAACAGCTCTGCGTCGTCAGATCGCTTCGGAGCGCGTGCTGGTGATCGCTGATGCGTGCCACTCAGCCGGTGCGGCGGATGGTGATACGGTCGGCGGCGGTGAGTCGAACGCGATCGCCGGGGGCTTTGCCGAGCTCTTCACACCGTCGCGGCGCTTGATGATGACGGCCGCCGACACGAACGAGTTCGCGCAGGAAGATGAGCGTTGGGGTGGCAATGGCGTGTTCACCCACTTCCTACTCGAGGGCCTGTGCGGCGCGGCCGATCTGGACGACGACGGCGTTGTGCGATTCACGGAGCTGTTCGACCACGTGTTGAGCAACGTTCGTCAGGCGACCAATGGTCAGCAAAACCCGCAGCGCAGCGGATTCGGTGACATCCCACTAGCGGTGGTGCAGCGAACTCAGGGTGGGGCCAGCGGTGGATAGTGGCGGGCTGCTAGGTTCCTTCGGAGGCTGACGACGCCTCCGCCACAGCGTCGAGCAGCGTCCGCGGGCTCACCGGTTTCTGCAGCGTCGTCCTCGCCCCAATCATCTTTGCCGTGCTGAGGAGCTCGGGCACTGCCCCCGTTACCGCGATGATTTGCACGTCGGGGTACATTCCAACCAAAGCTTCGATCAGTTCGATGTCATCACCGTCTGGCATCTGGAGGTCGGTGACGACGACTTCAGGAATTTTGCGCATGAAGAGGCGCATAGCCTCCGCACCGCTCTTCGCAAAGTACAGCTCGTGCCCGGCCGACTCCAGAATGTGACGTTCAAGAAGGCGATCTTGTTCGTCGTCATCGACAATGAGTACTCGGGCCATGTCCTCTGTGGGCAGAGAGATCCGCCAACCTCGATTGGGACCGAATTGATAACCCACGACGTACGCTGGGCAAGGGGTCTTGCTTCTCCGGCGTGAACCGTTCGACGGAGAAGTATGAGCGTCAGCGCGGTCCCGACCGCCCGGCTCAACGCTGGACTTCCGGGACAGAACCCTAGATCGGCGGACCGTCGGGGTGCAACGCGCAGTTGGGCGGTGCGTCCCGCGTCCAGTGGAGGTTGATGATCCTCCAGCCGCCCTCGCGCCGCATCAGCGTGGCGACGTCGACGCCGCAATGGCTGAACTGTGAGCCGATGTAGAAGTCGTAGGGGATCCAGATCGTCGCGAGGCTGCCGGCCACGCGCACCTCGGCGTCCCACATGCGCTCGATCATCACCTCTTCGGCGGTCTCGACGCGTTGCAGTAGACGCTCGAGCGTCGAGCTGCCAAAGACCGTGGTGCCGCTCCGGGCGTCCGTCGATTGCATCACGATGTTCGCGTCCATGGCGTTCGTAATGAGACCGGGATCGCCAGCCAGACCGTCGAAGACCGCCTGGAGAACCGCGAGGATATCGGCGCGCTCTGCCACGGTCGGCTCGTGTGCCGCCACTTCCGCGGCTTGCATGGGTGCGCTCTGGGCGTCGTCGCCCCCGTCGGTAGCGCCACAGGCAGTGCAAGTCAGAAGGGTAGCGATCAGGGGCACGGTGCGTTTCATGAGCTTCTCACTCGGCTTGGTCTGCTTCGTCGACCAGGGAGTCTAGTCCCACGGCCTCGAGAAGTGCTAGAGCGTTGCTCGTCTGTGCGAGCCCGGGCCGCATCAGGTAGTCGAACTCGAGTCGCGTCGCCCCTCCCTCACGATGCACGGTCTCACGGAAGTGGACGCGGGCTGCCACCTCCGCGAGATCCGGCGCGTCGGCGAGGCCGAGGTCGTGTGTGCTGACCACACCTATCGCGACCCGTTCGAGCAGGTGCCTGAGCACCGCGCGCGCCGCGATCCGCCGCTCAGAGCTGTTGGTGCCGTGCAGCATTTCGTCCAGCAGGTAGAGCACGGGCCCTTCGTACTCGTCGGTTGCTCGGGCCGTCTCGACGATGCTGCGCACGCGAAGCAACTGTGCCATGAAGAGCGAGACCCCCTGCGAGAGCGAGTCTTCGATGCTCATGCTGGTAAACACGCGTACACGGGGCAGCTCGAGCTTGGCCGCGCAGACCGGTGCTCCGACTCCTGCGAGAACGCAGTTCGCGCCTATTGAGCGAAGCAAAGTGCTCTTCCCCGACATGTTCGATCCGGTCACGAGTAGGAAAGAACCCGGCGGGCCTACGTGCACGTCGTTGCGAACACACTCCCCGTCTCCGAGTAACGGGTGGCCGATTCTCGGCGCGCTGATGCCCGTCGCCGAGCCGGACTCGTGCCACGTCGGGAACACCCAATCCGGGTGGTCATAGGCCAGGCACCCCAGGCCACTCAGAGCCTCCACTTCGCCTAGCGCCTCGATCCAGCCACGCGCTCTTCGGCCGTGCGAGCGTCGCCAGCCGTCCAAGGCTACCCCCAGGTGCACGTCCAGAAGCAGGACTGGGGCCAGTGTCACGTAGAAGAGGTTCCGCCGACTGTCGACCGTGTCGACTATCTTGGCGAGGCGAGCGAGCTGCTCATGCGCGCTTCCGCCTCGCCATCGGATTCTCTCCGCTTGCTCTTGAAGCGTCGGCGCGTTCATCGGCCAGCCCGCGAGCTGCTGGAGCTGGGGTACGTAGGCTGCCAGCGCGGGGCCCATCGCCTCGACGTTCGTGAAGTCCGACGCCAGCCTCGCAGAGACCTTGCGGAACACCCAGAGTTGCCCGAGTGCTGGCAGGACCCAGAGTGGTGGCGCCCCCCGAAAGATGTCGAACCCGATCGCGGCGATCAGACTGACCGGGAGAGTGAGAGCCAAGACGCGAAGCCAAATCGGTTCGAGTGTCCACGGCTCCGCCTCGGCCCATCCTAGGAATCGGTCCAGCGCCTCCGGGTCCGCGGTCCGAGCGTGACGCCCATGTGCGGAGAGCGTGAGTCGGTCCTCGAGCATATCCCTCAGCTCACGGGCCGCCTCACCCCGCCCCGTCGCGACCGCGGTAGCGGCCGGAGCCAGAAGCCACCCGAGCAGCGCTCGTCGTCCTGGCTCGGTCGTAACCGGTCCGAAGAGGCGACGCAGAGACGCGCCCCCCTGGACGGCCAAGTCATGTGCGTAGGGGTGTTCCGGATCGACCGGGTACGCGCGTGACTCCCTCTCCGGCAGCATCTCGTCGAGGTCGTCCCACGCGCGATCGATTCTGGCGATGCCTTCGGCGCACAAGTCCCTCAGAGTCCCCTGCCAGCGCTCCTGTCGACGCACTCGGCGATGGATCACGACCTCGGCCATGAAGGTGGCCAGCAGAAGCAGGCCGAGTCCGAACGCGACGCTCCCGGGCGCACCGTCCAGGATGTCCCAGAGGATCAGAGCCGCGGCGGAGCCGACGAAGGTAGCCGCGCGAACGCTACCCAGCTGTCGCGAACGCGCTCGCGCGGCCTCATGCGCACTGGCGTGCAGTGCTTCGAGCTCGACGTACCGCGCCCGCGGGGTCATGTCATTCACCTCGAGAAGATCGATCCACGCTCCCCGAGCTCCGAGTCGATGACGTTCGCTTCGAAGGGGTGGGATTCCCAATCCTCAGGGTTCACCGGCTGCACGTCGTACATCAGGTAGACCATGAGCGTGTGCTTGGATCTGATTTCGTTGTCTGAGAGTGAAGTGACCTACGGCCTCACCGCCGCCCTGTACGGACGCATCAACATCGAAGGTGGCCGTACAGTGCCGAGCAACTTCGACGACTACCAGATGGTACGCATGCGGGAGGTCCCGGAGATCGAGCTTTTCCTGGTACCGAGTGGGGATGTGCCCGGTGGGATCGGAGAGTTCGGGAGCTACCCGTGGCTTAGCCCCTCACTGCCCGCTTCACGAGATTCTCCATCAGCGGAATCTTGAAATGGTTGTAGTCGAGTGGCTCGACTTCCTTGATTGCCTCCGCACCGGCTAGGGACGCCGTTTCCTCACTGCGAGGCCGACCTCTCAGCAGAGTTTCGACATCGTGCAGACGCCGCGGAATGCACTGGACGGCTCCACACACGACGCTCGCTTCGTCGATCTGGCCACCGCTCATCCGAAACGCCGCCGCGACACTCACGAGCGCGAAGTCCCAGGTGTTCCGGTCCGCCACTTTCTCGAAGTAGAAGTCGGCGCCGGCCCAGCGCGCGGGGAGCCGAATCGTGGTGAGCAGATCATCCGGATCGAGCACGGTCATGCGTTCGATGTCCACCGAGGGCTGCATGAAGAACTCCGCGGCCGGAATGACGCGCTCGCCGCGTCCGTTGCGCACGACCATGTCCGCCTCCAGCGCTACCAGCGCGGGCGCCGTATCCGACGGGGTCACCGCCACACACCGGCTGGCACCGAAGAGAGCGTGTTCCCGGTTCATGGCTTCGGGCGCGGCCGCGTAGCAGGTGTTGCCACCCGCGCGGTAGCACTTCACGCCGTAGCGATAATACCAACAGCGAGTATCCTGACAGACGTTCCCGCCCAGGGTACCCGCGTTGCGGATCTGTGGGCTCGCGACTCTTCGCGCCGCGTCGCCCAAGAGTCCGTAGCGTTCGCGGACAAGAGGACTGCGCTCGACCTCGGTAAGCGTGGTCAGCGCGCCGATCTCGACACCGTCCGCGGTCTCGCTGATTCCCTTGAGCGAATCCAGACCTTCTAGGTCGATGACCGCGTCGGGCCCCTTTCCACGGTTCTTGAACCAGTCGAGGGAGTCGTAGCCACCAGCGAGTTTCCATCCGCGGCTGCCGTAGCGGTCGAGCAGTCGGATGGCGTCGTCCACGTCGGCCGGCTGGTAGAGCTCGAAGCCCGACATCATATCCTTCATCATGGGCCCCTCCTCACTGGGTGTTGACCTGGAGCGGGCGATGCGACTGCGCCCGCTCCGAAACGACGTTGATGATCATGTCGGCCACCACCGGGGTTCGGTTGAAGTAGTGGCCTCCGAGCGCGTCGGATATCGCGCACAGAAGAGCGGCACCCGCGCATCCCATGGTTGGCTCACCGATTCCCTTAGACCCCACCGGGTTATTGGGATCCGGCTGATCGACGGCGTGCCAATCCATCTCGGACGGCACGTCCAGGTAGGAGGGTGGTTTCGCCTGATGAAAGCCGACGGCACCTGGCAGACCCCAGTGCCGGTCGTAGATATGGCGCTCCGAGACGGCCATACCGAACCCCATCACGGCCCCGCCCTTGATCTGCGTAGAAAGGCTCTGCGGATGAAGAACCGTCCCGCAGTCGACTACGCCCAGGTAGTCGAGGATCTCGATGGCGCCGGTCTCGAGATCGAGCTCGATCTCGATGAAGCCCGCCGCGAGCGCGGGCACCGTCCCGCTCTGCGCGAGGTTGTCGCGGGCGACGCCGATCAGGCCAGTGCCGGCCAGGCCAGCGACGGCACGTCGTGTCAACGAGTCGATGTCCTCTGGCGGCTCGTGGCCGCTGAACTCGCCACCGATCTCGATGGCGGCCTGGGCGGCTTGCGCGTAGGTGAGCCTTCTGGCGGGGTTGCCCCGAGCGAAGACGGTCTCGTTCCCGATGTCGTAGTCGGACGCGGAGCCCCCGAGCCTGCGCGCGGCGATCTCCTTGAGCTTTCGCACCGCGTCGGTTGCGGCCGCGAAGTTCGTGCGCGTCATCGTGAACGATGTGTTGCTACCGAACTGCCCCAAGGTCCAAGGCAGCCCTCGGCTCGAGTCACCGCGGACGATCTCGCAGGTCTCCCAGCGGCAATCGAGCACTTCCGCGGCGACCCGCGACGTCGATGCGTAGGAGTACGTGCCGAGGTTTCCGACGCCGGAATGGATGTGCAGCTTGCCGTCCGGCGTGAGACGCACCAGCCCGTCGAATCCGCTCGAGCCCGCTGAGTGGAAAGCCTGCCCAATGCCGACGCCGCGGACCTTCGATCCGTCCCGTCGACCACTCCGTGAGCGGCGCTCCTCCCATCCGAAGAGCTCCGCGCCCTGCTCCAATGCCTCGCGCAAGTAGGCGCTCGTGATCGGGCCGCGGCTACTGCCGTAAAGCGAGTCGTGGGTTGGGGCGTTGATGTGCCGAATCGCGACCTGGTCGAGGCCGAGCTGCCTGGCTGCCTTGTCCAGGAGCGGTTCGACTGCGGTCGCCATCTGGTTCTGACCCGGGCCCCTCTGCGGTCCGCGCGGAGGAGTATTGGTCAGGATCGAGATCCCCCGATACCGCATGTTCAGCGGCGTGTACACGATCGAGATCGCGCTGGCGGCGCTGTTCATGTCGCCGCCGCCCCGGTTTGGGCCATTTTCCTGAACGATGTACACGTCGACAGCCGTGATGCGGCCGTCGTCGCGAAACCCCATCTTGATACGGCCCTGGAAACCGGGCCGCGCAGAGCCGAGGAAGTACTCCTCAGCGCGGCTGATGCGCATGAGCACCGGCCTTTGCGTTTTCCGCGACATATGCGCGGGTATCGAGAGCAGCGGATATGCTCCGCCCTTCGACCCGAATCCACCACCGCAGTACTCCGCGATGTAGACTAGGTTCTCCGGCTCGATGCCGATGTACTCGGCGATACCCGGGTGGACGAAGCTCTGGCTCTGAGTCGAGGCGTGCAGGTAGCACTTCCCGTTCTGCCAGTACGCCATCGCCGTCCGCGGCTCCATCGAGTGATGCGAGGTGCCCGCTGTGACGAAGGTCTCATCCAGGATGATGCTCGCCTCGGCGAAGCCCGCGTCGATGTCGCCATACGACCACTCGGTGCCGGGTTCGCCCATCGGCAGCTCGCCCTCTGCCGCTGCCGCAAAGTCCGCCTCGGTCCACTTCCGCTCCTGGACACCGTCGCGCGCCACCACGGTGTTGCCGTCCGTGCGGGCGTTAGGGCCACCTGGTTGTAGGCTCTCCAGGGGGTCCACGCAGAAGGGGAGCGGCTCGAGGTCGAGCTCGATGGCCTCGATCGCGTTCTGGGCGATCGTCTCGGTGATTGCGGCGACCGCCAAGATGGGCTCGCCCACGAAGTGAGGCTCGTTGGTAAGGATGTTGTTGGCCGGGCCGGGCTGCTCCGGCACTTCGTCCGCGGTCAGGATCGCTACCACACCATCCATCGCGAGCGCCGCGGACGAGTCGATGCCCAATACACAGCAGTGCGGCATCGGGCTCTGCAACAGCCGGCAGAAGAGCATGCCGTCCATGCGGAAATCTTCCGCGTATTTCGCGCGACCCGTCACTTTCGCATGGACGTCGGGTGGCGTGAAGTTCTTCCCGAGTAGGTCAGCCATCTTATGCCTCTCTCGCGGCACGCATCACGCCGTTCAAGTAGTGATCGTAGGCGCCGCACCGGCACAGGTTGCCCGACATCGCTTCGCGAGCTTCCTGTCGTGTCGGATTCGGATTCACGCGCAGCAGCGCGACCGCGGACATCACCTGGCCCGATGTGCAGAACCCGCACTGCGGACCCAGCTCGTCGATGAACGCCCGTTGCACCGGATGCAAGATGCCGTCCGGGCTCTCGAGCCCCTCGACGGTCGTGATCTCTCGGTCGCGCACACGATGCGTAAGGGTCGAACACGAGTAGTGGTTCACGTCATCGATCAGCACCGTGCAGGCCCCGCATTCAGCGCGGTCGCATCCGAGCTTGGTGCCGGTGAGGCCGAGCTTGTAGCGCAGCGTCATCGCTAGAGTTTCACCCGGCAGTACATCGACGCGGCGCACCTGACCGTTCACGGTCAAGGAAAGCAGACGCTCTACGCCGCCGGTCTGGGCTGGCAATGGTGTCGTACATCCAGCCCCGAAGTACGACATGGCAGATACGGAGACACCGGACGCGATCACCCCCTTGATGAAGTCCCGCCGCGACCAGTTCGATGGTGTGGTCGGAAGGGTGACCGTCGTGCCCGGCGCTCCTGACGAGTCCATCTCGCTCACCTTGCTTCTCCCGTCTGAGGCACTAAGGCATGGTACGCTGGGCGGCGGGAACGGACAACAGCGGACCGGGTCGCGGTGGCTGGCCGTGTCGCGGTGGGATTACGCGCACCCTGACGTCTTGGGCCGCCACAGGTTGGCGAGCAGCGGGATGCCGAGAGCGGCAGGAGGAAATCCCACACGATGGGCGTGCTTGATCATTGACCTCCGAGGGATCTGAGTCGAAGGTCTGGTCGGGCGGGGCCCAATCACTGATCCTACCACATGACCGAGTTCTTCCAGATCGAGTGGGTACAGCGGGCCGTCCTCGTTGTTGGCGGTGCGCTCGTCGGCGTCCTCCTCGAACGTGTGGTCGTCGAGCGCGCTCACCGGTTCGCGCGGAGAACGCGCTTCAAGTGGGACGATCTGGTCGTCGGGTCGGCCCGAGGCATACCGACCGTGTGGCTCACCTGCACGGGGATCTACCTAGCGCTGAGCGTGGGAACGCTCGACCCGCTGCTCATGAGCACGGTGGTGAGTGTACTCACGGTCGTCCTGATCGGCTCCATAACGATTGTGGGCATGCGTGCCACGGGAGGCGCGGTCGAGATGCTCTCGGGCCGCGTCGAGGGAGCGATCGGATCCCCGACACTCGTAGTCAACATGGCCCGGCTCGCCGTGGGGGTGCTCGGCGTCTTCATCATCCTGCAGAACCTCGGCATCAACATCACCCCGCTCATCACGGCGCTGGGCATTGGAGGTCTCGCGGTCGCGCTCGCGCTGCAGGACACGCTCGGGAACCTGTTCGCGGGCGTTCAGATCATTCTCTCGAAGCAGGTCCGTCCGCAGGACTACGTGCGGCTCGACTCAGGAGAGGAGGGTTGGGTCACGGACGTGAAGAGCCGCAATACGACGATCCTCACCTTCCCGGACAGCAACCTCTTGGCAGTGCCGAACTCGGTGCTGGCGTCTTCGATTGTGAAGAACTTCAGCATGCCACGGAAGGCGCTTTGGGTCAGCGTCGAGGTGGGTGTGAGCTACGACAGCGATCTCGAGCACGTAGAGCGAGTGACGCTCGACGTCGCGCGCCAGGTCGTGTCCGCCGTGGACGGTGGAGAGTCGGGCGAAGGTCCCGTCGTGCGCTTTCACACATTCGGTGACTCCAGCATCAACTTTGAGATCCGCTTGCTGGTGCGGGAGTTCGAGAGCCAAGGGCCGGTCCGCCATGAGTTGATCAAGCGTCTGCACGAGCGCTTCAACGAGGAGGGAATCGAGATTCCGTTCCCGATCCGGACGGTGCTCATGAAGGGCGGCGAGGGGGCGTAACGTTTCTCACTTGCTCCCCGCCACGCAGGGATCTATCTGTACGGTCCCCTAGAACCCTTGCCGAGGTTAGTAGGTTGGCGAATCAGCCGCGGCTCGCCACGGAGTCGATCGCGGGACTAAGGCCGTATCAGGAAGACACCGTGCTCGCGCAGGCGCTCTCTGGCGCCCGCACGCTCGTAGCCGTCGCCGACGGCATGGGCGGTCACGCTGCCGGCGACGTCGCCAGTGCGCTGGCGATGGAGACACTCGTGGCTGTGCTCGAGGACGGCGAGAGTCTGGTGGAGGCGTTCAGGACAGCGAACGCACAGGTGTATTCGAAGTCGATGGAACCCGGAAAGCATGGCATGGGGACGACGATGGTCGCCGCGGTCGTCGAAGGAGACGAATTCACGGTGGTCAATGTGGGAGACAGTCGCTGTTACCTGCTCACCGCCGACGGGATCAGGAAGCTGAGCGAGGACCACTCGTTCGTCGCCGAAGCGATCAAGGGCGGCCAGTCCGAGGAGGAAGCGCAGGCCTCGAAGTTCCGGGATGCGCTGACTCGATCCATCGGGATCGACGAAGAGGTCGATATCGACACGTTCGGTCCGTTTCCGGTCGAGAACAATACGGCGCTCTTCCTATGCTCAGACGGCCTCTACAAGGTCATGAAGGATGCTCGCATCCGAGAGCTGTTCGGTCAGTCCGGCGGCCCTAGAGGTGCGGCACAATCGATGGTAGCCACGGCGTACGAGGACGGTAGCGATGACAATATCTCCGTGGCGATCGCCGAGTTCGGCGAGGTGAAGCGCGACCGTACCATGGGGACGGCCGCGATCGAGTTCGAACCACCTCCGGCAGACGACGAGAGCGACGCGGGTGAGGATGACGACCTGGCCGCCGCTGCAGCGGAACCAGCTAGTGTCAAAGTCTCAGGAGACGCCTGGAACGACGATTGGGACCGGCCGACTTCGGCGGTCACCTCGGCGGGTCCGCCGACCCGCATGATCGTCGCTATCGTGGTTGGCGCTGGCGTGGTCGGCGTGCTCGCGACGCTGTTTTATTTGCTGTTGGCGGGCTAGGCACGCTCGATTAGCCACCATGGCGCCCCGAAGCTCGACTAGGCGATGTGTCTCCGACGTAGGTCAGCTTCAGGCCCTTCACGTCGACGACGTCGCCGTCCTTGAGGCTCGCTTTCTTGGTCGACTGCCCATTCACCTTGATCGCCCCGAACGCCGCCAGCCAACGCACGTCACAAGCGTCATTGGTGTTCATGATCAGCAAGTGATGCTTCGGGCCGGTCGGGACGCGTACATCGCACAGGTCGTCGGTGCCGAAGAGCGCCGCAGGTGCTTCAGACAGTCAGACAGGTAGTGTTGGCCTTTCTGGCCGCCCGATTCCCACACTACATGGGCACGCCTCTTCCGCTCGGCGTCTTTGAGAAGCTCCTGAACCTCGTGCCCCTTGATGTGCATCGTACCTTCGGCAGCGTGCATCGCGGGGGCAGCGGCGGCGGCAGCGGCGGGGGCAGCGGCGGGGGTAGCGGCGGCAGCCGGAGCCGCTTCGTCCTGACCCACGACCTTCCCGAAGACGACGGAGAATTTGCCGAAGGCAACCTCTGTGCCCTCCTGCACCGCGCGGGGACCTTCGAGACGCTCTTCACCGATGAACGTGCCGTTCGAGGAGCCCAAGTCCTCCACGACCCAGCCGTCGCCTTCGTGCCGGAATTCGGCGTGACGGCGTGACATGGATGGGTTGTCGATTAGGATGTCCGTGTCCTCGCCGCGGCCTACGACGATCGAGGACTGGTCGAGGTCGAACACCTGCATCGTCTTGCGACCGAGAAGCAAACTCATCTTCGGCATATCGGCTCCCCCAATGGCCTGGAAGGATGGGCGATCGCTCCTGTCGACGCAGCCATTATGCCGTGCGGCCAACCGCGCTGTCCAGTGTGGCCTCCCTCCTCATGACGCGCTCAGCCGCCTCCTTGCGCGGAGACGCAGCCTGGATGGCCGGGCAGCATGGCGAGGCATTCCAGGATGAGGGCGTCAGCTTGGTCCGCAGCGCCGTCCGAGCGGGCCGCCTGGGCATCCCATGCCATCCGTTCCGCGACCTTCAGCGTGAGTGACCGGGCTTCGGCACTTTCCGGGTCGAGCGTGGCGATTTGGGCAGCGTAGCTGCGCACGTCGTTTCCGCTGCCGAAGTAGCGCATCTGCGCTTGCGCCTCACCTGCCATGCTGAGCAAACGCGCGACCTCCCAGGAGGTGTCCACGTTCAGGCCTGCCGACCGCAGTCGCTGCACGGCGGCGGCCTTGGCGTCGTCCGCCAGCGGCACTCGGAAGGGAGCGGGTAGCGGCCCCACGGCCAACTGACCTTCGATTCCCGCTTCCGTGAGCCAAGCGCTCGTCACGTTGGCAGCCTTGGCCTCGACATCAGCCACGTCCATCGTACGGCCCCACGGCTGTAGCACCACGGCGACCCCTCCAGCAACGAGGATGAGCACCGCTGCAGCTACGGATGCGGGGTTCCGCCGGGCCGACGCCCCGACACCCGTAGTGCGGGGCGTTGCGACGATCGTGAGATCCTCCATCGAGCCGGCGTCGAGGGTGATGCTCGTCTCCATGGGCTCGAAGCGCTCGTCGGTGACCCGCACCTTGTACGTACCGGCGGACACCGCGTTCACGACACACGGAGTCGGACCTTCGGTGATCACCGAGCGACCCGAGCGGACCTCGACCCCGACGCCGGGCTCGTCCGTCAGCACTCGCAGGGACCCGGCCTCGACGTCCGCCGCACCTTCCTCGACCCGCAGCAGAGCGTCGCGCAGGTCCTCTGCCGTCTGGTAGCGTTGGTCAGGATCACGACGCATCAGCTTCATTACCACGTTCTGCATCGCAGGCGGCACGTCGACCCCGGTGTCCGCCCACGGGCGTACATCGCCGCGTTCGGTGGCTACCATCAGCTCGTAGATCTGCGTGGTCGACGTGTGCGCGAGGTTGCTGAGCCAGGGATCGTGGCCGGTGAGCAGCTCATGGAGGATGACGCCGAACGCGAAGAGGTCCGTGCGGCCATCGACGGCCTCAGCCCGCAGTTGCTCCGGCGCGGCGTAGCCAGGAGTACCCAATGTGCCGACCGTGGTCAATCGGCTGTCGGTCTCTTTCTCCGCAATCTTGGCGATCCCGAAGTCGAGGACCTTGCACACCTCTTCGCCGTTCCGGTCCAACGTCATCATGACGTTGTCGAGCTTCATGTCACGGTGTACGACCGGCTCGGCGTGCGCAGCGATGAGCGCGTCGCAAACGTGGAGCCCCACCTTGATTGCGCGTTCGACGCTGAACGGTCCGTCCTCCTCGATGACTTTGGAGAGCGGTCGGCCTTCGACGTACTCCATGACTAGGTATATGAGTCCGGCGTCGAGATCCTCCTCGTAGGCGCTCAACCCCACGATGTGCTTCGATTCCTTCCCGAGCCGCTTCATGATCTGCGCTTCTCGAAGGAAGCGCTTCTTCATGTTCTCGCCTTCCGTGCCGGTCAGCTTGTCTACGCCGAGGATCTTCATGGCTTCGACCCAGCCCCCGGCCACGTCCTCGACCTTGTAAACCGTTCCAAAGGCGCCCGCACCGAGTCGCTGCAGGACTTTCCATTTGTCGCGCAGCATAGTGCCTACGAGGGGGTCCTCGTCATCCTCCGATGCCACTGCCTCGGCGGCCTCGGACTCTACCGCCTGAGCGATGTCTTCGGGGTTCCAGGCTATCGTAGCGCCCGGGTCTGGTGGTTGAGTGGGCGCGGACGGGGCTCCCGAGACCGCTTCCCTACCCTCGCCCAGTCCGGGGATGTCAGCTGGGTCCCACGGGACTGTCGCACCTGGATCAGGTGGCGTCGCACCCGGATCAGGTGCGGTCGTGTCCGGATCGGGCAGGGTTGGCTCCTGCGCCTCTCTGTTGGGATCGTCGGGGTTCGGCACAGCCTCTAGCGCTCCACCATGAAGGAACACGTCGAACGTAGGGATCGGCTCGAGCGCCTGCAATTCCGAGGGAGCCCCTTGCGACGTGGAGAGGCACACTTTCCCTTGGTTCGATGCCACGCCGTGTGCTTTCCATCCTTACCGCAGCCACCCTGTTCGGGGCGTGCTCGGCTGAGCCTCGGGTTCCGCCGCAGGTTGCGCTCGGGGCACCGGAGTCGAGCGAGCTCGTCTTTCAAGCGGTGGACGCCGGCACTGGATCCGCGCTCCGCGATGCCCGGATGACCGTCCGTTATCTGGTGCGCGCGCCGATCACTCTCGATGCGTCCGTGGTGGAGCGTGTTTCATCGACAGAGCCATACCGGATCGCGCACGCAGTCGCCGAGTCCGATTTGGTGGTGGAAGTGCGTCTCGAGGCTATTTCGTATCATCGGACCGACACGGTGCTCTCGGTTCCGCGCGGTCGATCTGTGGGTCCGTTCACGATCCGGATGGCGAGGCGGCTCGCGCAGACCGCGGAGACCGGCGGCACGCCGAGCCGGCCCGCAGGTGGACGTGAAGACCCGGGCTCCCCAGCCGCGACGCCCCAGCCCCGAGCGCCCCAACCCGTGACGACGCAGCCCGGCGCCCTCCCCCCGACCGCCACGATCGACCGTTCGGCGCTCGATGCGGGCAACCGCGCGTTCGCTCAGAGCGACTGGCTTGCGGCCACGACCGCTTACGAGCGCATGCAGGCGCCTGCAGACGCGTCGAGCGCGTACGCGCGGGAGTACGCGAGGGCAATGGTCCAGCGGGGAGTCGCGCACATCAATCGCGGCGAGTACGCGGGTGCGCTCGAGGCACTAGACGCGGCAGTGGGCTTCGACGATCCCGGCTTCGAGGCATACTTGCGTCTAGGCCAGGCTCAGTGCGCGGTCGGGCGTGGCGAAGAAGGCCGAGGCAACTTAGCCGCGCTCGGAAGAGAGGTGAATCGCATGCCGCCGGTTGAGCGCCCCTTCGTGAGCTCGATGATCGAGTACCACAAGGGTCTCTGCAGCGAAGGGGACTTCGATCGGGTGCAGGCGACATTGGACCGCGTGCGCACCGGCGCCGCCGCCATCCGAGAATACGAGGGCTTCCTGGAGCTCGCCCGTGACGTCTCGCCGGTCTCGCCGGAGCTGCAGGCGGCGATCGACGACGCGACGCGGCGCATCGCGGGCGTGAGGCAACGCATCCGCGGCTAACGGCCTACGGTAGCCATCAGCGATCGAAGCTGATCCCTCAAGATCGGAGGCGGCCGTCCGATCCTTAGCGGAGTGGGATCTGTACCGCTGCCGAGGGGTGTCGTGCCCAAATCGAATGTGCTCAGGAAGGTCATGATCTACGGATCATTCCGCGGACTCGCCGCCGCCCTCGTGCTCGCGGGGCTTCTTTTCGTGCTCCTAGTGGAGTCCCTCGCGGCACAGGACGCACCGCCCGCAGCCGTGAGTGACCTGGCCGCCGAACAGCGCCCAGGCTGTCGCTGTCGAGCCTGTCGCGGTTGATCCGGAGTCGTCCGGTGGGCTACCGATCTTTCTCACCTTCGGAGCAGGCTACGGTCAGCGCAATGATGTCTGCGCCCAGTGTACGAGCGCACAAAACACCGAGTCTTTCACTGGCCACCTCAGCGTCGGGAAATACTTCGGATACGGTATCGGGGTCGGGATCGACGCTTCCGTGTGGCAGAAGGGGCACCCCGGTCCCGAAGTCGCCGGCGACAGCACTACCGCCGTGGGACCCACCTCGCTCTCGAATCGCCTTGGAAACGCTTCCCTGACGCTCTCCTGGCAGGTCCTGGCGGCTGTTCGTCCGGGGGGGTGGAGGAGTCGCCTGGGGCCATCAGGACATCGAGGGAGTCGACGGAGAAGGCGAAGCCATGGTCGCACGCGCCTCTGGGAAGGGAATCGGATACTCGTTCTGTGGCGGCATCACCCTGCCGCTCGCGAGCGCCGTATCGCTGGCGATCCTCGGTAACTACAACGTCGGCACGTACGACCTGACCGCTCCAGGCGGCGTGGTCGAGCGCGACGTGAGACACGAGTACCTGGAGCTGGGATTCGGGCTGACCATCCGCTAGCCGCCGATCTGCTCCCCCACCGGCCACGGCCTCACCTTGGTCACCTGCGGCGACTTCGCCAATGCCCGTGTAGTGGTTAGCTAGTGGCTGGGGCCAGAACGGATCAACCTCGAACATGGGGGCCATGACCGCGTTCCCATCGATGACCGCGGCGGTCTCCTCGATCGCGTTGGCCGTGAACGCCAGCGTCGTGATGGAAGCAGGAGCGTGGGTCCGTAGACCGGATTTCGCTTCATGATGAATCCCCGTGAGCGTGACACGAGCGGTCGACCGCGCTACGCGCCGCGCGCGAGTCCGGCAATCGGGTCTGGACTTGAACGGCCGGGTGCCCAACAGTGCGTGCCATGAGACGCACAGCCGCCATCGTCGTGGTCCTCGTTCTACTGCTACCGTCCTGGCCGGAGGCGCATGAGATCCCCGCGGACGTCACCGTGCAAGCGTTCGTCGCGCCGGAGGGCGGCACGCTGCGATTGCTGGTACGCACTCCGCTTTTCGCGATGCGTGAATTCGATTTCCCGGTGCGGGACCCGGGCTACCTACAGATCGCGGAGTCCGACTCGCTGATGCGTGATGCCGCGATCCAGTGGATTGGGAACTACATCCGGCTGTACGAAGGCGCGGAGCCATTGCCCGCGCTCGAGCTCGTCGAGGCTCGGATCTCTTTGCCCAGCGACGCCTCGTTCGCCAGCTATGAGACCGCGCTGGCGAGCGTGAGATCACCGCCGCTGGCCGAAGACGTGGACCTCCCGCCGGGGCAGGCGCTGCTCGACGTGCTATTCGAGGTCCCGATCGCATCCGATCAGTCGGAGTTCTCGATAGATCCGCAGGTGGCCCACCTCGGCCTGCGTACCGTCACGGTGCTGCGATTCGTGCCCGCGGGAAGGCCGGAGCGGGTTTACCAGTACACGGGCACTCCGGGGCTTGTCCGACTCGACCCGCGTTGGTTCCAGGCCGCGTTCCGATTCGTGGTTCTCGGCTTCGAGCACATTCTGGACGGCATCGACCACCTCCTCTTCCTCTTCTGTTTGGTCGTGCCGTTTCGGAGCTTCTGGGCCCTTGTACCCATCGTTACGTCGTTCACCGTGGCGCATTCGATCACGCTGATCGCCGCCTCGCTCGGCTTGGCGCCCAACGCGCTCTGGTTCCCGCCGCTCATCGAGACACTCATCGCGCTCTCGATCGTGTTCATGGCGTTCGAGAACATCCTCGGTGCGAAACTGAATAGGCGGTGGCTTATCGCGTTCGCCTTCGGACTGATCCACGGATTCGGATTTTCGTTCGCGCTCTCCGAGTCGTTGCAGTTTGCCGGCGCGCACCTGTTGACCTCGCTCTTTTCCTTCAACATCGGTGTCGAGCTGGGTCAGCTATTCGTGCTCGCGATCATCGTTCCGGTCCTGGCTCTGCTCTTCCGCAAGGTTCTGCCGGAAGTGGGAGGCACGGTCATACTCTCGGCGGTCCTAGCCCACACGGGGTGGCACTGGATGACCGAGCGAGGGGGGCAGCTCTTGCGCTACGACTTCCGGGTGCCTGCGCTCGATGCCGCGTTCGGCGCGACACTCCTTCGCTGGATGATGCTGCTGCTCATCGTAGGTGGGGCAGCGTGGCAGTTGCGCCTGGGTTTCGACTGGTTGAACAGTCGCCGGCCGGACGGCGAGGTCTAGCGTGGACGGCGATGAGCTGTAGCTGCCTACCGGCCGCGCGGGCCTCGCTAGAACTCGCGCCAGTCGCGTTCCAGAACCTTCTTGTATACCTCGCTTCTCGCGAAGAGCTCGACGATGTCTGGTTCGAGCGCGCCTTCTTCAGCCTCCCATCGGAGGATCTGCAGTGCCTTCTCCACCGGGATCGCCTTCTTGTAGGGGCGGTCGGACGCGGTGAGTGCGTCGAAGATGTCGCACACGGTCATGATGCGGGTCTCGAGCGAGAGCTGTTCACGTGAAACCCCGTCTGGGTACCCCTTGCCGTTCAGCTTCTCGTGATGACCGCGTACGATCTCCGCGATGCGGGAGAGCTCGTCGGTCCAGGGGATGTTGACGAGAAAGTTGAACGAATGCATGACATGTGACTCGATCTCCTTCCGCTCCGCCTCGTCGAGGGTGCCCCGTTTGATGGAGAGATAGTGTAGCTCCTCGGGCGTGATGTAGGTCTGCTCGTTGCCGTCGGGATCAGTGAACGCCCGCTTGGCGATTTCGCCGAGAACACCGGCCGCCTCCTCGTCCAGGACCCGCGGGATGTTGGCCTCCCGGACCGCCTCGCGGTATTGGCCCAAGGTGTCGAGATCTTCTGCCAACTTCGCTTCGATTGCCGCGACGTGATCGGCTGCGCCCTCCGGGCCCTTCGCCTGCAGCACATCTGTCTTGGCGGCTGCCGCGTCGGCTTCGAGCGTCTTCTTGATGAGATCGAAGCGCCCGTTGACGTGCACTCCCATCACGGGAGGCAACTTCTCCTCCTTCACCAGCGTGGCCTCGCGCACCCCGATCTTGCCGAAATCGTGCAGGAGACCCGCGTAGCGGAGCTGCTTCATCTCTTCGGGCGTGAAGCTTACGTCCGCGAACGGTCCCTCGGTCTCCTGGCTGATCAGCACCGCGGTGTCACAGGTGAGTTCGGTCACCCGCACGGAGTGCCCCGAGGTGGCCGGATCCCGATGCTCGATCGCGGTCACGCTCGCCTTGATGAAGCCAGCGAGCAGATCTTCTATCTCCTGGTAGAGGTGACCGTTTTCGATGGAGACCGCGGCCTGACCGGCGAGAGATGCGACGATATTCACCTCGCTCTCGGTATACGGCAGGACCCATTGATCCGCGTCCTCTTCCGTACGAATCTCGGCGTCTGAGTCGCTCTTACGGTTGATGAGCTGCAAGACGCCGATCGTCTTGTGCTTGTGGTCGACCATCGGCATTACGAGCATCGACTTCGCACGGTACCCGTGCACCTCGTCGAATGCCGCCTTGTTGAACGAGTACGGTGTCTCCTCCGGGATCTCATAGGCGTCCTCGATAACCAACGGCTTGCCGGTCAGCGCCGCGTGCCCGGCCAAGCTCGTGTCGTCGAGCGGAAGCTTGAGATCGGGGGAGCCGAGGTGGGGAAGTGTGTCGTTCTGAGCGCGGAGGAAGTGGAGGAAGTCGCTCCCATCCCTCCCCTTCCTCGACCAGATACAGCGAGCCCGCGTCCGAAGCCGTCAGCGCGCGGGCCTGCGTCAGGATGATCCCTAACAACCTCTCCGGATCGCGCTCGCTCATCAGCGCCATCCCGATCTTATTCAGCTCACGGAGCTCTCGCCGGGCCTGCTCGAGTTCCTCACGAGTCTGCTCGAGCTGTCGCAGTAGTGTCGTGTCCGCCCCCACTGCTTCGCTCATCGCATCAACGCGTCCGCTTTGTCGAACGCCGCACGGGCCTCTGCATCGTAGCCGAGAACGTTCAGGATCTCCCCTTTGAGCAGATACATGTCCGCGCTCATCTCGCTTTGACCTTCGATACCGATCATTGCCTCTCCGGCGTCGTAGAAGAGCCCGAGGTCGCGGAATGCAACGACCGTCAAAAAGAGCCCATCGGACATTGGGTCGAGGCCGAATTCCTCGATCTCGTCCATGAACTCGCTGAGCTGTGCGAACTCGGGGATGTCGATCACCCGGAATTCCTGCTGGGGCAGGGCTCGCCCGCTCCGACGTCCACCCACGAAGACCGTCCACCCATACGTGGCGCCGAACTCGAGTGCCCGAAGGTCGTCGGGGTATGTCCACGTGGTGTCGGTGCCCGCGTCGAAGACCTCGGGTCGGCCCCCCGCGGTGTTGCGGAGCATCAGCTCATAGGTCTGTCCCGGCGTGGCGGTCCAAGCGAAGCTGGGACGGTCCGACCGTACCGTAAGCCCGTTCCGAGGCGAGACCAACGCGGTCTGGCCTGGAATCGGTCTGATCATGCCTTGGCGCGCAGCTGCGCCGCCACCAGAGCGTGCGTCGGACGTGGCGGCTTGGGCCAACACGCCGATCGTACGGGCCATCACGCTCGAACTGCTGGCGGCGGGGGCGTCCTCGATGACGGTATTCTGCGTTACGACCTGCGCCGCGCCGGTCCGAGTGACCAGGACGACGCGTCCCCCGGCACCGGGGAGGATCTCGTCTCCAACCTCCAGCCTTTGGCCCACCGTCGCTGGCTCGGGATCACTGCCCGACGCTCGAATCTGAACCGGGCCCTCGAAGCTGGCGAGCAGAGCCGCCGGCATGTTCTGCGCACCGAGGGGCGCCACCGAGATCAGACCGGCGAGGATGGCGATACCTATGTGTTTTGGCATTGGCTTCTCCACTTCCTGGACCGAAGATCCCACTCAGCGAGCGAGGCACTCCTCTAATCTCCTACTTCACGGTCCTTCGCACCACAAAATCCCAATCGGTCGCAGGTGGGTCTGCGATATGATCCGCGCACCGAGCGGCATAAACTCGGCTCGGCCCGTCGTCCGGACACGCCTCCAGCGCGGCGAGAAAGTGCTCCCGCGCGCTTGTCCAGTCGTGCTGCTTGTACGCGGCCATGCCCTGGTCGTAACTGGAGATCGCATCTTCCTTCGAAGGCGCCAGCTCGACGCCGGCCAGTTCGAGGACCTCGTACACCCTCACCGGCTTCTCCTTGCCCTTCACCGTGATCAGGTCGAGCTCGCGCACGCGGAAGGCAGCTGCGTCGGCGGCATCGAGCGTGAACTCGGAGCACATGGTGAGCGTATCGTACGACTTGTTCGCGGGCTCGAGGCGCGCCGCCAGGTTGACAGCGTCGCCGATCGCGGAATAGTCGAAGCGGTTTTCTCCGCCGACGTTACCGACCACTACCTCGCCCGTGTTCACGCCGATGCGCACCACCATGTCTTCATGGTCGGGGTCGTCCGCTCGCCAGCGAGCATTGAGCTCGGCCATCTTCCGCTGCGACATCACCATGGCGCGGAGCGCGTGGTCGGCGTGGTCGGGCAGGTCCTTGGGCGCATTCCAGAACGCCATGATCGCGTCGCCGATGTACTTGTCGAGCGTGCCGCCCTCATCCATTACGACCGCGGTCATTTCGGTGAGGTAGTCATTGAGCCTGGCGATGAGTTCCTGCGGGTCCAGGCGCTCGGACAGCGTCGTGAAGCCTCTCAAATCCGAGAAGAGCAGCGAAAGAGGCCGCTTCTGCCCACCGAGTTGGAGCAGCTCGGGTCTCTCCGCGATATCAGCCACGACCTCCGGCGACACGTACATCCCGAAGGCGCCCTTGATGAAGCGCTTCTCCCGGCCCTCGACCACCGACACGTAGGCAACGGAACCCAAATATGCGAACGCGATCGTCAGTGCTGGGACGACGATCGGAACCCAAAGAAACCGGGTGCCAAAAGTCACCCAGGGCTCATCGCCAGTGATGTAAATGCCCCCCTGCCAAGCCCACAAGGCGATGGCGGTCACACCCAGGACGCAGAGGACGGCGGCAACACCGCCCCAGCTGGCGCCGCGAGCGAACGTGGCCGCCGCGACGACGAGCCCGAGCACAAGCATGAGCATCGATTTCCCGACTTCACTCAAGGGGACGACGTATTCGGCGTCCAACATGTTCTGCAGAGAGTTGGCGTGAATTTCGACCTCATACATCCAGCCATAGGGACCGGCTGCCGAGTCAGTCGAGTCGGCTTCCGGGAGCGGTGCGTCGAAGAACGACGTCCGGAACTTGTCCTCGTTGTGGAAGCCGGTACCCATCAAGACGATCTTGTCACGGAATGCTTCGGGCACGAACGTCGCAACTGTCGCCGCGGTACTGCTCGGGTAGGCTTGGAAGGTCCCCTTCGGCACCGGGCTACCGATCGTACGGGTTGGTGGCCCGTGGTAGTGTACCGGGTACTCGACCAGATAGCCGGCCTCGCCGTCGACCCACCAATCGTCCGGCACATCGCCCAGTAGCGGCGACAGCCCCTCGAGCGCGATACGTCCCGTTCGCCGGCCCTGGAGTAGCAGCGAATCAACGTCGATGCCTCGCTGGTTCGCGTACATCGCCAATGCGAAGCTCGGCTCTAACCTTTCTCCCGAGCGGACGGCGAGCGTAGCGTTGCGAGACGTCTCGAACGCCGTCGGCAGTTCGGCCGCTCCGATATCCGCGGCTGCTTCCGCGAAGAAGCGGTGAGGTTGCGCCAGCATGGGCCCAGCTTCCGTGAGGGGCGTGGGCGCAGCGAGGATGACGTTGCCGGCGGCGGCGATCGCGGCGCGTAGACGGCGGTCCCCGTCGATCTGCTCGGGTGTGGACTCGTACAGCCTGTCGAGGAAGACGTCGATGCCGATTGTTCGCGCGCCCGCACCGGATACGGCTTCGACGAGCTCGGCTAACACCGCGCGAGGAAACGGCACGAGGTACGGCCACTGCTCTACCGAAAGAGAGTCGAACAGTATCAGTACGATCTCGCTCTCGCGGTTCAGTCCCTCGGAGTCGTCCTGGAAAGACTCGGGCGTCGTCCGTTGCCGTATGTCCAGTGTCAGCGGCTCGAGTTGTCGGATGCCCGTTAGCCCGCCAGTGACCTCGGCGAGCCGCGCCGCGCCGACCGAGGCCAAGACGATGAGCGACAGGGCCAGGAGCCGCTGGTATTTCACCTCGACTCCCGGCTCCGACTGCCGGTCAATGCCGGCATGCGCTAGTTGTGTATCTCGTAGACGATCGAGGCCGTGCCCCAGGAGTCGAGGCGCACCGTGCCGTCAACGGTGCCCACGGCGCTCTGGACCGCCTCGGTGACGGTTTGGGCGAATTCCTCGCCACCGTACGCGTACACCTCGCCGTTCGGTATCTCGATGTTCAACGGCTGCTCGGTGACGAAGACCCGCACCATGCTCGGCCCAACTGGCCCCTGTGCCATGAGCTCCACGCCGCTGTCGGCACCGGGGTAGGTCAGCGTTCGACCCGCCTCGACGCGCAAGGACGGCTGATCCTCGTTCGGCAGCAACATCGCCACGGTGCCGTCGGTCGCGAGATCCACCAGCGTCACGTAGCCGGCGCGCTCGGACTTCACGCTGAACGTCAGCGTCTCACCAAGCCCCAGCGCGGTTCTGCCTCCCGAGATCTCGAACTCGACGCCGAAACGCTGCCCGGGGTTGTCCATGTCCGCGATCCGCTTGGCGGCGGCTTCACGCCGGAGCGTTCCCGCCAAGGGCTGCCCGGCGGCGGCTTCCGTCGGTAGCCCCTGGTAGCGAACGAAGCCGTCCGAACCGATGATGCGGGTCTCTTGACCCAAGCGCCGGATGATCAGGTGGCCGAATGCGTCCGCGTCCTCCAGGAGGTGGATTCCGGCATTGTCTCCGAGCGCGGTGCGCAGCGATGCAACTGCCTCCGAGTCTGCGCTGCCAAGGTTGACGAGCAGCGGGGCGGAGGAATACCGGAAGCCGGTCAGGCGGGCTTGATCACCCTCGTCGACCGGTCCGCTGACGATGTTCACTGTCGTCCTGCGCTGACCGACCGACTCGATGACGAGTTTCGCGCCACGCTCGGTCTCGAGGATCGAGCCCTTGGTGAAGCCCAGCACCATGCCGCCCGCGAGTTCAGCTGTCGCCCCGCTCACGCGCTCCACGGGGATCGTTCCGTCGGCCACGCCGTCGTCGCCACCGTCGACGAAGAAGAGCTGGAAGTCTTTGAGCGAGACGTCTTCCGAGATCTGCGGGTCCTGCTGGAAGCGGTTCCGCTTCAGCGCCTCGTAACTGTTCCGGAAGACCTCCTCATAGGTGGCCTGCGGCGACGCCCGCCACAGCTCACGGACCATGAACGTCGTGAACGCACCGCCGTGGAACGGTTCGGCACCATCCTCGGCCGGGAAGAGCGCATCCACAGCCTGCTGGAACGGCTCCGCGGCTGCGAGCTCGAGCACCCGCGCTTGGTCAGAGTCGAAGCCCGTCTCGTCCTCTTGGCCGGGCAGCGCACGGCGCGCCACGGTCGCTGGCTTGGCGATGTCGTTGATGTCCCTACCCAGTAGGCGGCCCCGGCTGAACGGAGTGACTGCGCGGGTCCCGGTGCCGGAGTTACAGTTGTCGAGGAAGACGACGATATTGCCGGCGGGCAGCATGCCTAGCCACTCGTTGAAGGTGTCGTCGCTGATGTCGTACTCGGTGCTGGTTAGGCTCACGTCGGCGGGGGCGAGCGTTTCATCCAGACCGTCGTCCTCGTCACCACTCTCGTCCCACATCTGCGAGCCGTGACCGGCGTAGAAGATCACGACGTTGTCACCTGGACGCGCGTTCGACACGAGCCAGCCGGTAATCCCCTCTTCGATGGCGTCCCTCGTGGCCTCTCGATTGAGGAGCATGCGGACGTTCTCCTCCGGGAAGCGTGCACGCAACACGAGAAGGTCGCGCACGCTACGCGCGTCGTGCTCGGCACCCGGGAGGTCCCCACCTTCGACGTCGTCGAAGTTGATGTAGTCGGTGATACCGATGATGAGCGCCCAGCGCGTGGAGGCCGTGCGATCCACTGGCCCAAAAGCCAGCAGCGGAGTAGCGACCAGGATCACCAATACCGATGCAAAGCGTCTCACGTCTATTTCTCCAGAGTAATGTCGATTCCTTCCACGGCCGCTTCCACCTGAACGGCGCACCCCCGAGAGAGGGCATCATCGCGGACGCGGTTCACGATCTCATCCAACTCGTCGTCCGAGCGGGTGGGGTCGTGGTGGAAGAAGAGCAGCTTCTTGACCTCTCCTTCCTCAGCCAGTCGCAGCGACTGGTTGAACGTCGAGTGTCCCCAACCGATACGGTTCGGGTACTCGTCGTCGGTATACATGGAATCGTGGATGAGCAGGTCAGCACCACGCACGAACTCGACGAGCCGCTCGTACCAACCCTCCTCCACCTCGTACATGTCGCCCTCGATGTCGTCGTCGGGGATGAAGCAGATGGCCCTGCCACCTACCTCGATACGGTACCCGATGGCGTACGAAGGGTGCTTCACCCTCATGGTGCGCAGAGTCGCGCCTGCCACCTCGAAAGTGCCCTCGTTGAGGGGTTCGAACGACATGGTTGCGGCGACGACGCTGAACGGAACGGGGAAGTAGATCGGACCCATCTGAGCTGCGAACAGGCTCTGCAGGTCGATGTTCTTCTGCTGGGGCCCGACGATCTTCAGGTCGCTCTCGGGATTGTACAGCGGGGCGAAGAACGGGAAGCCCTGGATGTGGTCCCAATGGAAGTGCGTCAAGAAAATGTTGTGGAATTCGCCTCCATTCTCGATCAAGTCCAGACCCAGCGCTCGCAGACCGGAACCAGCGTCGAAGATCAAGCGATGTTCGCCATGTCGAACCTCGAACGAAGTGGTATTGCCGCCATAATGCGCCGTATGGGGGCCGGGGCTCGGAATGGAGCCACGCGTTCCCCAACAGCGTGCGGTGACAGCGGCAACAGGGCCGGCGGCCTGCGGGGCCGACGGCGACACGTCGGTCGCGGGATCCAAGAGCTACGTTCTCCCGGAGTTCGAGGGATGGGCGGACAGGTTGGCTCCCTCCATTAATGTACATGCCAACTAGGAGAGATCGCGAGTATTTCTGCAGTGCGCCCTTGGAGAATGTGTCGGTCCCCCTCCCTTCCCACCCCCCTTCGCACACTCCTACATTTGGGGTCCCCTGTCGCAGGGCAATACCGTAGCAGCCTTCCAACAGCGCCCCGGAGGCGAGGAACTGTGTCTGAGCGCCCGAGTGAATGGTCCAGAGAGGAAGTCGTCGCCCTGCTCCAGCGGGTCGATCTCTTCGAGGGTCTCCCCGACGACGACCTGAATAGCATTGCGGCGATCGTCGGTGGCCATACGATCGAACCCGGTGAGTTCCTCTTCGAGGAGGGCGAGCCTGGCGACGCCTTCTACATCGTCTTTCGGGGCGCGGTCGAGATCTCGAAGGCGCGCTCGGACGGGACCGAAGAAAAGCTCGCCATCCGCCGGAAGGGCGACAGCTTCGGTGAGATGGCGCTTCTGAACGACGCCCCTCGTTCGGCGACGGCCAGAGCTGCGGAACCGACACAGTTGGTCAGCGTCTCGCGCGATGACTTCCAGGAGCTCCTCGGCGGGGATTCGCTCGCGCTGCGCATGATGCGTGCGCTTTCGAAGGCGCTGCGGGCGCTCAGCGTTCGCTTCGCGAGTGCGGACAGGAAGCAGGACAGTGGCCAGGACGTGAGCGCGGACGCGTTCGCCGTCAGCCGTGCGATGCAAGCGGGCTTGTTGCCCCGTGTTGCGCCCAAGGTGGACGGGCACGACGTCGCGGCCGGAACGACCACAGACAAAGATGGGCGCGGTGCTTCGGTTTGGGACTGGATCGAGCTCGCGGACGGCCGTACCGCGCTGCTGAGCGTCGACGTGACTCAGGACGGCTTTCCCCCCGCGCATCACCTGGGTACGTCCCGGGCCGTCGTTCGGGCGGTGGCGGCGGCAACCTCGTCGGTCGCCGACCTACTCCGAGGCTCGAACGAGGCGCTCGCTTCGGCCGGCGTGGACGGCCTGGATCAATTCATCCAGATGGGTGTCCTGGTAGTGGACGCGGAGGGCCTGGAATGGGGGAGCGCCGGTAAGGTTCACGGAGGGATCATTCGGCGGGACGGTAGCTTCGAGCAATTCGGCGCCAAGGGGCCGCCGCTCGGCATGATGGGGGGATTTCAATACAACGTGCAGAGATTCTCCATGGACCCCGGCGACACCGCTTTCGTCCTCTCGCACGGATCACAAGGCCTGTTCCTCGGCGCTGCCGATCTGCTGGCGCAGCTCCATGGGAAGCCCGCGGGCGAAATCGTGAGTTCGCTCCACAAAGCGATCCGCAAGGCGCAGGGTGATGAACGGAGCGATACGTCGGTGCTCTACGTGAGGAAGAACTAGCCGCTGTAGCAGCCCGTTTACCACGGGCTGCTTGGGGAGGTGAGATAGATGGCAGTGACAGAAAAAGACGTGCGCACAGCGCTCAAGGCGGTCAAGGATCCGGAGCTCGGGCTGGATCTGGTGGTGCTTGGCTTGATCTACGACATCGCGATCGAGGATGCCGAGGTCAAGGCCACGATCTCGCTCACGTCTCCGTTCTGCCCGGTAGCGGGTCAGATCGTAGAGGATGTGAAAACGGCAATCGAGGGGGTCGATGGCGTCGGCGACGTGGAGGTGGAGCTCACGTTCGATCCCCCCTGGACGCCGGAGCGGATCGCTCCGCTCATCAGGGCCTCACTCGGGCTTTGAAGTAGGTGGTATCGCTCCATTACCATTGCCAGCTTTCTGGCATCTCATAGACTTATTACACTTTCGCGTTGATCGGAATGAGAGTGTCGTAGATATGAGGTACCCATGGCGCCGTTCACCGAAGACGAGCTGAAAACAGAAGGTTCATGAAGGCTTCGTAGTCGAGTCCGTTCTGCGCAGGACGAGAGACGGAGATCATGAACGCGTACGGGGTGCATACCTCCGTCAGCTCATACTGGTGCCGCGCGTGCAGGTCCCCCTTCGAGATGATGAAGTGGAGGCCCTAGAGCACGGGCTGCTAGGCCTCGATCAGCTCCACTTCTTCCAGGAAGTCCTTCAGCGGATTTGCGACAGCCACGGCCCGCTCGCGGATCGCTTCGGGCAGCGCGTCATCCGTGGGGTCCTCGCCCTTGAGGTGTCGAGAAACCGCCTTGCCCAAGAGGCCGTCGGATTCAGCGGAGGCCTGGTGATATTCCGCGTACCGGGCGCTCACGCGCTGCTCGAAGAGAGGTAGCTGCGACTCGGGCGTGCCATGCTCGACCATGTCCTCGAACACCGCCCTATGGAGCGCGTCGAGCGCTTCGCGTATTCTCTGGGCCGGCGCGCGGCCGAGAAACGCCAACTGCGCCCCTCTCGTATGCGCCCACATGAAAAAGATCAAAGCCTCTTCGGCTGTGCGATGCGTGGAGCCTTTGTCGTCTGATATTGTGTCGACGTCGGGCAGGGGCGTTTCAACGTCTTCCCGAGAGACGAAGTCGGAGAAGCTCTCCCAAACCAGGCGCGCCAGGCTGTCGCCCAACTCGCCGGGAGTCATCGTCTGAGGGGCTCTGAACTCGTGTGCGTCGTCCATAATCGTGCCCAGCACGGCTCGTTCCTCTTTACTTTGTATCGGATGTCATCCCCAATTCCAAGTCGGGACCGGGGAGTGTCAAGGTTTTAGATCATGAGGCCGAGGAGATAGGTGACCCTTCGTTCATTGGAGGCAGCGTGAACCACATACGATCAGGCGCCCGGAGGGCGGTCATCGGGATTCTGACCGTTCTCGCCGGCTGCGCCGGAGTTATGCCGGAGATAGCCACACCACGACCGATCATCATTCACTCGGGTGCGAGGCTTCGCGTCGAGCACGAGAGGATGATCGAGGTCAATGAGTGGGTCGTACGTGAGCAGGAGAACATCGTCGAGGACCCCACGTTTCTCGTCGTTACCCGACCCTCCATGAACGATGTCTACGTCTGGGACCAGCTCGAGATCGAGGGTGACACGGTGCGCACGCCCGTGAACACCAGCGCGGCGGACTCCCGGCTCGCGCACCAGATCTACGCGCACCTTCACTTGATGGTGGACATGGGGCGCCAGGACGAGTGGCTTCCCGAGGCGCCTGATGCGGTGGAGTACGCGCTCGAGCGCGCGATCCTCGCGCGGGTCGCCGACGCGTGGCTTCTCGGGCGCACTGTGTTCGGCGTGGCCCCGTACGGACCCCTCGACGAGTTGATGTACGCGAACGAGGCGGGCTTCCTTGACGCGTTCGTCTTCACCGCACGGCCCTCAGAGTTTGCCTTGGCGCGCGCTGAATGGGCGAGTGCGAACTCCGGTGACACCGACCGTTACCGCGACTGGTTCCTGGAAACTTTTAACATTGATCCTCCGGGGCTACGCTCGCGTTGAAGTGACCGGAGCGGCGAAGCGTTCCGGCTCGCCGCTCAGGAGGGGGTGACTTCCCAGCGCAGGCCGACAGGGTCGCCGCAGATCTCCTCGATATGCACGTCGATGCGGCCGGCGCGCGCGAGCCGGCCGTCGCTCGGTTTGTCGCCGAAGAGAGCAAACCCCATCACTCTCAGCCGGCAGCTCTCTCCGTCGGGGCCCGTCGCGCGCAGCTCGGCGCTTCGAAGGGACTTGATGGACGGCACTTCACCAGACTGGAGTCGGAGCCGTAGAATACGTCCGGAATGTGGGGTATCCAAGGCGTCGAGGACGCGAAAGACCAGGCCCTGACCGGTGGAACCCTCTGCAGACATGGAGGAAGATTATCCGCATGACGTCCACGACCGAAGCCGGTACTCGCAGCGAGCTCTGCATGAAGCCAGACGAAATGTTGGCGTTGGCCCAGAGGGCCGCTGAACTCATTGTGGCGCGCATCGAGAACCTGCCCAATGAGCCGGCGTGGAGGGGAGGGTCGCGCTCAGAACTCGAGGCGATCATGCGTGAGGATCCGCCGGAAGAGGGACGGCCCGCCGAGGAAGTTCTCGAGCGCGCCGCGAGGGAGATCCTGCCGGTGGCGGGCCGCGTCGACCATCCGCGCTTCTTCGCCTTCGTACCCTCGTCTCCGACTTGGCCGGGAGTGCTCGCAGATTTCATGGCTGCCGGTCACAACATCTTCCAGGGGACGTGGCTCGGAGCGAGTGGACCGAGCCAGCTGGAAGTGGTCGTCCTCGACTGGTTCCGCGACTGGATCTCTTACCCCGAGACCGCCGCCGGAGTCCTCACCAGCGGAGGGTCTGCGGCTAGTTTGGATGCCTTCGTCGCAGCACGGGAGGACGCGGGCGCCCCGCAGCGCGCCACTGTCTACATGAGCGATCAGAGCCACACTTCGCTCAGCCGTGCGGCGACGATCGTCGGTGTTCGACCCGAGTGCGTGCGGAGAGTACAGAGCGACGAGCACTTTCGCATGGACATGGACCACCTCGCCAGCATGATCGATGAGGATCGTGCCGCCGGGTTCACCCCGATCTCCGTGTGCGGAAACGCTGGGACGACGAACACCGGCGCCGTGGATCCGCTCAACGCTATGGCAGACTACTGCGAAGCCGAGGATATCTGGCTTCACGTCGATGCTGCGTACGGTGGTTTCGCGGTCCTCACCGAGCATGGGAAGAAACTGCTGGAGGGCATGGAGAGAGCAGACTCGATCGCCATGGATCCGCACAAATGGCTCTTCCAGCCCTTCGAGGTCGGATGCCTGATGGTGAAGGACGTGCGCAAGCTAGAGGCGGCGTTCGCGGTCGAGCCCGAGTACCTGCAGGACACCCAGTGGGGTGCCGACCACCCGCACTTCGGGGACCGGGGCCTGCAACTGAGCCGTTCGTTCCGGGCGCTCAAGATTTGGATGTCGATCCAGACCTTTGGCATGGCCGCCTTTCGGCGATCCGTGGGTCGCGGGATCGAGTTTGCCGCGCAGGCCGAGGCGTACGTCCGTGAGTCCGGGGTCCTGCAGGTCGCTAACCCCGCGTCGTTAGGTGTCGTGTGCTTTCGGGTAAGCCCGAGGGGCAGCGACCTCAGCGCCGATCGACTCGAGAAGGTCAACAAGGCTGTTCAGGCGCGCGTCATCGAGAGTCAGGTCGCGATGATGTCGTCCACGCGCCTGCGCGGTGTCTATTCCCTCCGCCTGTGCATCTTGAACCACACTACCACGTGGGACGACGTGCGCGAGACGCTTCACTGCATCGAGAAGTTCGGCCGAGAGGCTCTCTCGGCATGAATCGACTCATGAACCTTCCCTCCCGCGTAACGGGCGTGCTGTGGCTCGGGGTGATCATGTTCTGGTCAGTACAGCTCTCGCTCTACGTGTTCGCCGGCTTGCCGCTACTAGACACGATCCTGCTTGCGACTCTGCTCGCCGCGCTGCCCGCGCTCGCGGGTGCACAGGTCCCGCTCACTGAGGAGAGGGTGATTGAGCGGCTACCGGCCTACTGGAGCTCGATCGCCATTTTGTGGATCCTCGGCACGATCAGCTGGCTGGTTGGCACGCGCACCGATGGGCTCGCCGCGATCGGCATCACCTTTCTCGCTCCGGCGCCATTCATCGCATGGACACTCGGTCTCACCGCCGCGGGGTTGGGTGTCATCGTAGCCTTCCGACAGATCGCCGTTGCGCTTCGCTTGCGCGAGAGTCCGCTGCTTCGAGCTCTACTTCCGCGGACGGCCTACGAGCGCAGCATCTTTGCGATCCTTTCGGTAGCCGCGGGCGTGGGGGAGGAGGTCGCCTATCGAGGGTACGCGATTCCAGTACTGATTCCCGTCGTGGGCCCCGTTGGCGCGCTCTTGCTCACCTCCGCGGTGTTCGGAGTGCTGCACGTCTATCAAGGGGCGCTCGGCATCCTACGAACGACCGCGATGGGTGCCACCCTCGCCGGTGGGTTCCTGCTCTCGGGCTCGCTCCTCCCGGCCATGATCGCGCACACGCTCGTAGATCTTCTGGCGGGAATTGTCATAGCGGATAAACTGCTGTTACCCCTGGCGGACAACGGGGTAGAGAACGAGGACGTACCCCCCCAGAAAAACTGAGCATGGAAGTCGATCTCGCACTAATCGCCGATGCCGCGACGATCGATGGCTCGGGCAAGCTCAGCATCCTCGGGATCTTCGATCGGATTGGCACGTCGTTGTTTCCTGCGCGGCATCCTCGCATGGTACTGGTCCTCCGGTTCATCGCGGCGCTGAACGAGACGGGTACCCATCAGATCGCGATCACGTTGAAGGATCCCGCTGGGAAAGACGTGGTGGGGGTAGACGGGGAGATGCAGCTAGCTCCGGGGCCGGTGGGCGGTGCCGGTGGGATTCGGGTCCCTCACGTGCTGCACTTGGACGGCCTGGTTTTTCCCGTGCCGGGCCGGTACGCCTTCGACGTCCGCGTTGACGGGGAGCATCATGCCTCGGTATCTCTGACCGTGTATGGACCAGAGTCCTCTGCCATGGCTTGATCGGGATGGCGCATGAGCGCCATGTCGAACCGCTTGCAGAAACACTCTGGGGTGCCGATATGTAGATATAGGGAGAGGCCGCGCCATGGGGCGCGGATCACCCTTCGGAGAACGCCGTGATCTTGCACTTCTCTTATGAAGAGCTGAGGGCCCTGCGGGCGGGCGCCGATGTTTTCCTGGAAGGGGAAGGCGTGGCGACCGGCGTGGTATTGGCGCCTTCGGAGAGCCGCGCGCGAGTGGAAGCGTTGCAGCCGCTCCTGCACGGTGACCTGTCGCTGTCGACGCTTGAGGAGTTGTGGGGTGTGCAGACGGCGGTGACCGCCATCGTCGAATGCCTCAGAGCCGAGATGGAATCCCTCGTCGTGGCGATGCACGCCGCGGACGAGGGTGCCGTCGCCGCCTATTTCGACTTCGCCCACGCCTTCATCGTCTCGCACCGCATCGGCGAGCTGGCGGGTGAGATGGCGGCACTCATTGAACTCGTGACGGGGTCTCCCCCGACGAATGAGACGGCGCGCGACTTCCAGTTATCGGACTGACTTCAACGTGGCCCCGGATCGCGCGGTAGCGCTTGAGAAAATGCTTGAGCGCAATCCCGAGGATTCTCGGCTGCGCTTCGGCCTCGCGCTCGAATACCTGCGCGCAGGTAGATCCCAGGATGGCGTCCGGGAACTTCGCGCGTACCTCGCCGCTTCAGATGACGAAGGCAACGCCTGGGGCCGCCTAGCGGCGGTGTTACACGAGATGGGAGAGTACGAAGAGGCTAAGAACGCCTACCGTCGGGGGATTGACGCTGCGTACGAGCACGGCCACCCGACTATGGCAGAGGAATTCGAGCAGACGCTGGAAGGCTTGAGCTCGTGATCGAGCCGCGAGAATGACTGATTCGCCCGCGGCCGCGGGCTTCGAGGCGGAGGCGCTCCCGCATTTGGATGCGGTGTATCGCTTCGCCCTGAGACTCTCGGGCGCCCCGGACCAGGCGGAGGACCTCGTTCAGGAGACGTTCCTACGGGCCTACAAGTCCTGGGGACAGTATACCCGGGGTACGGGGCGGCCAAGAGCTGGTTGTTCACGATCTGCCGCAACGTGTTCTTGCGAGGGCGAGAGCGCCGCCAGCGACACGACGAGATCGTGACGGAGAACGTGGGACGGGATGGTCCTGGGTCGAATCCGGTAAATCCGGTGTGGGTCTCGGTCCTGGGAGTGGACCCGGAGGGTGACTTCTTCGAGTCTATTGTGGAGGAGCGCATCATCCAAGCGATCGATGATCTGCCCGAGGAGTACCGAACGGCGGTCGTCCTGTCCGATTTGGAGGGGCTTCCGTATGCCGATATCGCCGAACTGATGGAGGTTCCCGTGGGGACGGTGAAGAGCCGACTCTTCCGGGGGCGCAGACAGCTTCAGAAAGTATTGTATGACTATAGCGGTCGAGATGGGATATATCGCGGCGCGCGCTGGAACGGATGAATAGTGTCCATGTCATTCCTGGATAAACTCAAGTCCCTCTTCGCAGACACGCGCCAGGACAATGGCGGTTCGGCGTTGCCTGAAATCCCTTGTGAAGAGGCGCTCAGCCTCGTTCACGACTTCTTGGACGGCGAGTTGCTGGGCGTGTCACAGAAGCAGGTGAAGGCACACTTCGACGCTTGTCAGCGCTGCTATCCACACCTCCACCTTGAAGAGGTCTTTCGAGAGGCGATCCGTCGTGCGGGGACCGAGCAGCAAGCTCCCGCCGGGCTCAAAGCGAAGCTGATGGAGCTTCTTGCGGAGGTTGACGCCTAGCACGAACCTTGGGGCCGCGGAGCGCCCCTCCCCGTTTTCAAGGGGCTGCCTATTGCCCGGGAGACGGAATGGCCACGGCCTCCAAACGGGAACGGATTGTTCCTCGCCTCCTCGAAGAGGAGATGCGCGAGTCGTTTCTAGACTATTCGATGAGCGTGATCGTGCAGCGCGCTCTTCCCGATGTACGGGACGGGCTCAAGCCCGTACACCGCCGGATCCTGTACGCGATGTACGAGCTCGGATTGAACCCGGACCGACCGTACAAGAAGTGCGCGACCGTCGTCGGCGATGTGCTCGGTAAGTACCACCCGCACGGAGACTCCGCCGTCTATGACGCGCTCGTGCGCATGGTGCAGGAGTTCTCACTGCGCATGCCCTTGGTGGATGGGCAGGGCAACTTCGGGTCGATCGACGGAGATTCGGCCGCGGCGTACCGCTATACCGAGGCTCGCCTGAAGGCGCTTGCGGCCGACCTTCTCGACGACATCCACAAGGAAACGGTCGACTTCCAGCCCAACTTCGACAATCAGCTCGAAGAGCCGATCGTGCTGCCGGCTCGTTTTCCAAACCTGTTGGTCAACGGCTCCTCGGGCATCGCCGTCGGCATGAGCACCAATGTGCCCCCGCACAGCCTTCGGGAAGTCGCGGCAGGTGTTCAGCAGCTCGTCGTAGACCCCGGCTGCTCGATCGACGACCTCATGCGACACATCCCGGGGCCGGATTTTCCTACGGGCGGCTTCATCGTGGGGACAGAGGCCATCGGAAAATTGTACCGGGAGGGACGCGGGAGGGTGATCATGCGAGGCCGCGCCGTGAAGGAGTCGCGCCGCGGCGGAAAGGAGCAGCTCGTCGTCACCCAGCTGCCGTACACGGTCTCGAAGACCAAAATCATCGAGCAGATTGCGAAGCTGGCGAAGGCTGGTCGGGCCGAGGACGTCTCCGACATCCGCGACGAGAGCGACCGCGACGGGATCCGTCTCGTGATCGAACTCAAGCGGGGCGCTGATGCCGCGACGACGCTGCAGATGCTACAGCAACGTACCAGCCTTCAGACTACGTTCGGCGCTCATCTGCTGGCGCTCGACAAGGGGCAACCGAAGGAGTTCGACCTCAAGCAGATGCTCGAGTGCTTCCGGGACCACCGACTCGAGGTAGTCCAGCGGCGTTCGCGCCACGAGCTCGAGAAAGCCCAAGCCGAGCGTCACATCGTCGAGGGGCTGTTGGCGGCACTCGAGCACATCGAGGAGGTCATCAAGATCATCCGCGGTTCGGAGAACCGTGCGGAGGCTTCACACAACCTCCAGGATCGCTTCGGGCTGAGCGATGTTCAGGCCGATGCCATCCTCGACATGCGACTGGCCAAGCTGACCGCGCTCCAGCAGTCGCAGCTCACGAAGCGCATCGCGGAGCTCGAGGCGACGATCAAGGAGCTGAAGGGGCTTCTGGGCTCTGAGGAGCTTCAGCTCCAGGTCGTGCTTGAGGAGTTGGCCGATGTCGTCAAGAAGTATGGCGATGCGCGGCGCACCGTGATTCTCGACGACCGTGAGAAGGAGCTCGATATCACGTCGGTCGAGCAACAGCTCGCGGATGAGGACGTCGTCGTGACGCTTTCACACGAAGGCTTTGTGAAGCAGATCCCGATGCACCTCTACCGGCGCCGCGTAGGCTCGGGCAAAGCGCTCGCGGGTATGGAGCGGTACGAGGACGACTATCTCGAGCGCATCTTCGTCGCCCGCACTTCGGGCTGGATTCTCACCTTCACCGCAAGCGGCCACTGTCACTTCCTGCAGGTAGTCGACGTGCCTGAGAGTGCTCGTGCATCGCGAGGTCAGTCGGTCCACTCGCTGCTCGAGGGGGCGGATCGGAAAGACCGCATCGTGTCGATGATTCCGGTGGACGATCTCAGCGCGGACGATCGTTACCTGGTCTTCGTCTCCCGACAGGGAGTCGTGAAGCGAACCCCGGTCTCGGAGTTCGGCAGCGCACGGGCTGGGGGCGTTAAGGCTGCGGGAGTGAAGGCCGGGGATGTCATCCTCGATGTCGCTCTGTCGGATGGGGCTGCGGAGGTCATGCTGCTCTCCCGGTCTGGGAGGGCGATCCGATTCCCCGAGGACGAGATCACCGTCGTCGGTCGCACCGCACAGGGGGTGAAGGGCATGAACCTCAAGGACGATGAGGTCGTGGGCATGGTGATGATTCGCCGTGACAGCGCTGTGCTCACTGTGAGCGAGGACGGCTCGGGCAAGCGCACGCCGGTGTCCGACTTCCCGCTTCAAAAGCGTGGCGGCCTCGGCACTCTCGCGGTCTCGGGTGGAGCAGACGTTTCGCCGATTGTGTGCGCGCTCGAGGTGCTGGAGGCGGACGAGGTCATGATCGTCACGGCGAGCGGGAAGGTGACGAGGGCCGCGGCGGACTCGGTGCCGCTTCAGGGTCGGCGGACGCAGAGCCGGAGCATGACGCGCATCGAAGCGGGCGACAGCGTCGTCGAGGTAACTCGCGCCCAGGGGGGAGGCGGAGCACCGGCGCGCGACGATGTTTCCACCACGACAGATGGACAGCTCGACCTCCTCTCCGCGACAGAAAGGGAGAGTTGATGAAGTTCTTGGTGCTCGGTGGGGGTGCGCAGGGCTCCGCGTGTGCGTTTGACCTATTGCGTCGGGAAGACCGCGATGATGCGCACGACCGGCTACTCGTTGGCCGCCACTGCGTATCTGCAGGCAGTTGGCGTCATAGTCCCGGGGGTGCATACGTGCTCGGAGTGCATGCCCGTCTGCGACTACGTCTCGGGGACGCGGAGTGATGATCGAGCGGGCGGAGAGCTAGCAGCCTCTTGCTAGTTCGCGCGTCCTGTGCGCGCTCTAGTTCCGTCTGCCCATCGTCACCGTCAGCGTGACCCGCTCGCCGCCTCGCTCGACGACGATCTCCACGACGTCGTCCGGCGTGGTGGCCTGAAGTGCATAGGTGTAGGCGTATATGTCGCCGACCGCCTTTCCGTCGAACTCGACGACTACGTCGCCGGCGCGCAGGCCGCCCTTCTCGGCGGGGCTCCCTTCCCGCACTCCGTTCAGTCTCAAGCCGAAGTCACGCGGGGTCATGTCGGGAATCGACCCCAAGTACGCGTCGCCGTAACCGCTGCTCGACGATGAGCCGGCTGGTGCGGAGGGCTGGTCCTGCTTGAGAGCCGTCATGTACACGGTCTGCGCCCCACCAGCGGCGAGACGGCCAGTCACCAGGGCAGTGAGTTCGGCAACGCGGTGCACACCGTCCAGGTTGATGCGTTGCCAATCGTCGGACGGTCGGTGGTAGTCCGCGTGAGTGTTGGTGAAGAAGTGCAGGACCGGGATCCCCTCCAGGTAGAAGGACTGGTGGTCTGAGGCGCCGTACCCATCGGGCGCCCGGGCGATCTCCAGGGGAAGGCTCATGTCCGCGCTCGCCATGTCGACGATCTCGTCCCACTCCTCCGCGGTACCGAAGCCGAAGATGGTGACATTGTCTTCGGTCATGCGCCCGATCATGTCGAGGTTGAGCATGGCCACGGCGCCGCTGATATCGAGGGTCGGGTCCATGACCCAGTATTGTGAGCCCCACAGCCCGCGCTCTTCACCCGTAAACGTCATGAAGAGGACGCTCCGATCGGGGCGTGGGCCCACGGCCAGCGCCCGGGCGATCTCGATCACCGCGGCAGTCCCGCTCGCGTTATCGTCGGCGCCGTTGTGCACGTCGCGGGAGTCGGGCGCCAGCGAGCCCTCCCCCCCGAAACCGAGATGATCATAGTGCGCCCCGACGATGACGTACTCGTCTCGCAGCTCGGGATCACTGCCCGGTAGGAGGGCCACGACGTTGCGGGCCTCCATGGCCGTCGCGCTGACGTCGGTGACCACGTCCGCGCGCGAGGCCGCGTTCGCGGCTGCGCGGATCTCGTCAGCTACGTCCCCACTCACGACTGCCACGGGGATGTTCAGCGTGGCCCGGATCTCTCGCTCGAGCGACGGGAGCGGCATCCCCTCGGGGGCTAGCAGCAGGAGGCCTGCTGCGTCCCGTCCCGCCATCACTGTCGCTTTGAAGTGCGGAGTGCCACGCAGCGAGCCGCCGCGCGCGTCGTCGGGATCACCCCACTCGACCACCACGATCTTCCCTGTCAGGTCGATGTGCGCGTACCGGTCGTCCGGATTGCCCGGTCGGCTGAGGCCATGTCCCCCGTAGAGGAGCTCACGTTCGAACCGGCCGCTGGCCGAGAAGCCGAGCGGTGTCCAGTCGCTTCCTACGGCGTACTGAGTCCCGCCCACGACGAGTGCGTTCGCGTTCCCGAGCTCGGACCCCTTTCGGAGTCGGAACGTTTGGAAGAAACTGCCGTCTCCGCCGGCGGGCTCGAGGCCTATCTCGCGGAACTCTGCGGCGATGTAGTCTGCGGCGCAGCGGGCGCCCCTGGTTCCGACTTCACGGCCCTCGAGACGGTCATCCGCAAGATACCGGATGTGCACCATCGCCCCGTCGTCCACATTCGTGGCGTCGCCCGGAGTGGGGCACGTCTCTTGGGCGGAGGCGGGTGGGGCGAAAGCCAGGAACACGGCCGCGAGCGCGGCTTCGACGTTTTTGAGCGACATACGGGTCATCTGGGAAGGAAGCTCTCGTGAATCATCGAGTTCTTTTTCTGACGGCGGCGATCGGCCTCGTTTCCGTTTCGTGCGCGAGTGAGGAGGCCGCCGAGGCGGCTCCCAAGTCGGTAGAAGCTACCGCTAATCTGGCGACTGAAAGCGAAACGCACATCCGCAATATCCGCCAGTTGACGTTCGGGGGCGAGAATGCCGAAGCCTACTGGGCTTTTGACGGTTCGCGGCTGATCTACCAGGCCAAGAAACCCGGCGCGGAGTGCGATCAGATCTACATCATGGATCCGGGGACCGGCGATTCGCACCTGGTCAGCACGGGCGAGGGTCGGACAACCTGCTCGTACTTCTATCCGTCCGGGGACCAGATCCTCTATTCGTCGACCCACCACCACGACGCTTCGTGCCCCCCGAACCCCGACTTCTCGTTGGGCTACGTGTGGCCGATCTACGACACATACGATGTCTTCGTGGCGAACATCGACGGATCCAACCTGCGCCAGCTGACCACGGAGGACGGGTACGACGCCGAAGCGACGTTCTCACCGACGGGGGACCGCATAATCTTCACGAGCCTTCGGGACGGCGACCTGGATCTCTACTCGATGGCTCCGGATGGGTCGGACGTGCAGCGGCTCACACACCGCATCGGATACGATGGGGGTGCGTTCTATTCGCCTGACGCCTCGAAGATCATCTGGCGTGCACACTACCCCGAGCCGGGTCCCGAGGCCGACGACTACGTGGCGTTGCTGGAAGACGGCCTGATCCGGCCGGGCGAGCTCGACCTGTACGTCATGCATGCGGATGGGTCCAACCAGCGTCAGGTGACCGACATTGGCGGGGCGAGCTTCGCGCCGTACTGGCATCCGGACGGGGAGCAGATCCTCTTCAGCTCGAATCACCATGACCCCGCGGGCCGAGACTTCGACATCTACATGATCAACCTCGATGGCACGGGGCTGACGCGGATCACGCACGCCGAGGGCTTCGACGGTTTCCCGGTGTTCAGCCCGGACGGGCGCTACCTGGTGTTCAGTTCGAATCGCAACAACGGCGGCACGAGCGACACCAACGTATTCATCGCGGAATGGTACGAGGAGGGTTGATCTCCAAGAACTGATCGAGTATGCGGTAGGTGAGGCCCCAAACGACCTCACCGGCCACACAGTAGCAGGGGAATTCGCGCGGTCCTCCTGGCAGGGGGATCTCGACGGTCGCATGCACGTCGGGCGAGCGTAGTTCACCTACTTGAATCCAGAAGACCTCGGCCACCTCGGGGCTGGCGACGTATGCCTTGGCTTCGTCGGCGATGCCGAACACAAAGGGCGTGACCATCAGACGCGGCAGCCTTGGCGACGCTGGGCCGATGTCTACGAGCCGGCCGAGCAGTCGCGCCTGCCTCTCCAGATCGAGGCCGACTTCCTCCATCGTCTCCCGGATCGCTGTCGCGAGCAGCGCCCCGTCGTCGTCGTCTCGACGTCCGCCCGGCAACGCCATGTGGCCCGACCACGGGTCACGTTCGGAGTCCGCACGCTTGATCAGCAGCACCTCCAGCTCAGGAGTGCCCCGTACTATGAGCGCCACAGCCGCTTGCGGAGAACCCCCCTCTACGCGGAGCCTGTCGTCGCCGTCGTGCGTGTACGACGCGAGGGCTTCGCTGAGTACCAAGAACCGGGCGTCGGTGTCAGACGCCCTTGGCATCGGCTCCCCAGATAAATTTGTGCACCTGAACTTGGAAGTGAACCGAGAGCCCGTCTTC
This sequence comes from Longimicrobiales bacterium, assembly GCA_965226625.1. Taxonomy (GTDB): domain Bacteria; phylum Gemmatimonadota; class Gemmatimonadetes; order Longimicrobiales; family Gaopeijiaceae; genus UBA1138. The sequence continues at coordinate 250,048 of CBDDDK010000002.1, read as the reverse complement.
CAGAATCCATCCCGCGAGCGCCGCCAGATCGATCTCGCCCCACACGGGTGACACCAGCAGCGCCCGCAGGGAACCGTGGTCTACACGCGTGTCGAGGCCACGCTCCCGAATCGTGGCGCGCGTCCATTCGTAGTCGGCGCGATCCTTCACGACGAACTTGACCTCGTCGCGCTCCGTGAGGTGGTCGAGATTCTCCCACAGGTTCCGAGCACACTCCCCAGAGCCCGGGCACTTGAGGTCCATGATCTTGTGCGCCCGAGCGTCGAGTGGCGCGACGTCGAAGGCACCCGACGTCTCGACCAGCACCGTGTACCCGTCCTCCAGCAACATCTCGACGAGCGGAAACGCTCCCGGATGAGCCAACGGCTCACCACCAGTGACCTCCACGAGCTTCGCCGAGTGACGATGCACCGAATCCAGGATCTGCTCGAGGGTCATACTCGTGCCGCGGTGGAAAGCATACTCGGTATCACACCACGCGCACCGCAGAGGGCACCCGGTAAGCCGGACGAACGTGCAGGGCAGACCGGCCCAAGTCGATTCGCCCTGGACCGAGTGGAAGATCTCCGTGATGCGTAGGAAGTCGTCGGCCAAGGTCAGTCAGGGCCCCGGTGCTTGGGGACGGTCGTCGGATCGGAGACCGCCTGGCGCCTGATCGCTTGTTCGAGCAAATCCTGAACGTGATGGAGCGACAGCGCCTTGAGATGCTCGTCTGCCTCCTCCGTAGTCCTGGCCTCCACGAGCGTCTCGGTCTCGACGTGCCCGACGATGCCGACGCCGGTCTGTGCCCATCGGGGGAACACGAGATACCACTGAACGGCGCCCGGAGGTTCCCGGTGTGTTGGATTTCCATGGAGATGGTGTACGGGTGGCCGTCGGTCGCCTCGTACGCGGGGGGACGGCTGTGGACAGCGAAGTAGCCTCCGAGTGAACGGTCCGCGACCTCGTCGTGAGTCGCTTGGGCGTCAGGGTCGGATTCGGACATCTACGGGTCGCGAGAAGGGGTGAGGGCGAGCGGCCTGCCCGGCTATCAGCGATCGATGCTGGAGATCGCTGCTAGAAGATGGCGCATTCGGTGGCCACTCGCGCTAGACTTTGGCACCGACCGACCCTCAGGAGCCTTCACCGATGCCTCGAAAGATGCGAGCCGCCCTCTTCGCAAAGTACGGCGGTCCCGAGGTGGTCGACATCGGTAAGGTCCCGATTCCCGAGCCCGGCCCAGGCGAGGTTCGCATCAAGATCGAAGCCTCCGCGATGAATCACCTGGACCTCTGGGTGCGCCGCGGCCTGCCGATCGAGACGCCGATGCCTCATATCGGAGGCTCCGACATGGCGGGTGTGGTCGACGCCGTCGGCCCGGGCTCGGAGGCGGTACCGGTTGGGACGCGAGTGGTCGTCGATCCCTCGGTCGGGTACGAGTGGTACCTCGGACAGGGTCGTGGCCCGTCCATCGAGGACCCGTGCTTCCACATCCTCGGGGAGCACACGCAGGGCGGCTTCGCCGAGTACGCGGTTGTGCCCGCCGCCAACCTGCTCGAACTGCCCGAGGACTTCCCGGCGGAAAAAGCCGCCGCCGCCGGTCTGGTGTTCGTGACCGCGTGGCGGGCTCTCGTGACGCGCGCCCAGCTCCGCGTCGGTGAGCGGGTACTGATCACCGGTGCGTCCGGTGGTGTCGGCACCGCGGCGATCCAGATCGCCGTGAGTGCGGGCGCCAAGGTCTATGCGTTGACCGGGGGTGAGGATAAGGTGCGCCAGGCGGAGGAGCTCGGCGCGCACGTGGTCTACGACCGCCACAAGGTCGACTTCTCTCGTGAGGTGTGGAAGGACACTGCCAAGAGGGGCGTCCATGTCGTGTTCGACACCGTGGGTGAGTCGCTGTGGCCCCGTGCGCTGCGTACGCTCAGTCACGGCGGCCGGCTGGTGACGTCCGGGGCGACGACAGGGTCTCGAGGGGTAACCGAGATCCGGCTCGTCTTCTGGAAGCAGCTCACGATCATGGGCAGCACGATGGGCAGCCCCGCGGAATTCCGTCAGGTGATGCGGCTCGTCTTTTCGGGTAGTCTGGAGCCGGTCATCCACGCGGTGATGCCGCTCGACGAGGCGCGCAATGCCCACGGGATGCTGGAGGCTGGTGAGGTCTTTGGGAAACTGGTTCTGGTGCCCTAGCAGCCCGTGGTAGAAGTGCGGTGGGCCGCGCGCAGGGGTCTCGCGAGTTCAAGAGTAGGCACGACGACGAGTCGTAGTTGTTCTACGGCGAGGAGGATAAACGACCTATTGGGCCGCGACCCCCCTGCGCCCAGCACCAAGAGTGATATGATCTACCGGTTTGTGGGTTACGGTGGCACGGCCCCATCTCCGTCGTTGAAGCTCCTCGCCGTAGCGACGGCTATGCCTTCGAAGCTCCGCCTAGGGCCTGGGCCGAGGCACGGTAACGCGGCCCGCTGCACTTCAACCACGGGCTGCTATGGATATCGAGGAAGCCCAAGAACGAGTCGACGACTGGATCTCCCGATTCGAGGACGGCTATTGGCCTCCGCTCACGAACCTCGCCCGCCTCATCGAGGAGGTCGGCGAGCTCGCTCGCGAGATGAACCACCGTTTCGGGCACAAGACGAAGAAGCCGGACGAGCCCCCTCAGGATCTCGCGTTGGAGCTGGCGGACGTGCTCTTCGTGCTTCTGGTGATCGCGAACGAGCAGCGGATCGATCTGAATGAGGCGCTCGAGCAGGTGCTCGGGAAGTACCGTACGCGAGACCCTGAGCGATGGGCGTCGCTGGAATAGAGATGCGTGATCTGGCGTGATACGTACAGTAGGATTCAGGTACGTCCGGCTCGACTGGATCGGGAACTGAGCGAACCGCTCCGTCGCAGGCTTCCCCGCGCCTCCACCCAGGTGACTTTCGGCCCACGACCCTCTGCCCCCGGCGCATGACCATCTTCCTGTTTGCTTTCCCCTGGATCGCCGTCCTGGTCTCCCTTCTTCTCTTCGTGCGCATTCCTAGGGAATTGCCGGCCCCGGACGCGTTGGACCCGGAGCGCGCGGAGCGCGTCAGCGTGATCATCCCTGCGCGCAACGAAGCGGTCAACATCGAGAGCTGCGTCGCGTCCGTCGCCGTGTCGACATATCCGGACTTCGAGATCATCGTCGTCGATGATCGCAGCGGCGACGAAACCGCTTCGCTCGCTCGCTCGGTACCACGCGGCAATGCGAGCCGGATCGCGGTGATCGATGGCCAGGAGCTGCCGGAGGGGTGGTTGGGAAAGCCGTGGGCGTGCTGGCAGGGCGCGCAAGCGGCCGACGGTGCCTTCCTTCTCTTCACGGACGCGGACACGACGCATGGTCCCCAGATGCTCAGTCGGGCCGTGGCGGGTCTTTACGAAGACGAGGCGGACCTCATGACCGTGCTGGGGCAGCAGCTCATGGGGTCGTTCTGGGAGCGTTTGGTTCAGCCGCAGATCTTCTTGCTGATGCTCTTCCGGTTTCCTGACTTCGAGCGGGCTGTGAAGAACCCGCGCTGGCGGGACGCCATCGCGAACGGCCAGTACATCCTTTTCACTCGCGGCGCCTATTACGAGATCGGCGGGCACGTGTCGGTGCAGGGCGAGGTCGTCGAGGACATGGCGCTCGCGATGCTCGTGAAGAGGGAGAGAAAGCGGTTACGGATCCGATCTGCGGTGGACGACCTACAGACCCGGATGTACCGTTCGTTGGCAGGCCTCATCGAGGGCTGGTCCAAGAACATCTTGGTGGGCGGGTGGATGAGTGTGCCTCCGCTTTTTCGCAGGGTGGTCGCGCCCATCGGGTTGGCCGCGGGAGTGTTGCTGTGGATCGCGCCACCTGCGGTGCTCCTGGCCGGTCTGGTGGGCTGGGTTGTGGGACCGCTCCTCCTATGGTCCGCGGTGGTCTACGGTGTGAGCGTGGCGATCTGGGCGCACTTCACTCACGTGATGCGGGGACCGCCACAGTACGGATTCCTCTATCCACTCGGGGCCTTGGTGGGCGCGTATATCTTCCTCCGATCCTGGACGCGCGGTCAAAACGTCGAATGGAAAGGAAGGCGGTACACGGTGCGAGCACCTTCGGAGATGCCCTAGTGCCCTCACGACGGTCCGCGAAGCCACCGTGACCATCGACCGTCAGACGCTCGCGGACGAGTTGAGGGAGCACGCCCTCGCCTCTGGATTTTCGCTCGCCGGCATCGCGCCCGTGGACGCGAGTGAGCACATGTCGGTCTACCGAGACTGGATCGAGGAGGGCAGACACGGAGAGATGGCGTACCTGTCGAGCGCGGACGCGGTCTCCCGGCGAGCCGACCTCGACTCCACGATGAAGGACGTGCGTTCGGTGCTTGTCGTCGCGCACGAATACTTCGTCGAGGACCCACCAGGGGTGCCCCAGGACGCCTCGCGCGCTCTCATCGCCCGCTATGCGCGGGGTGACGACTACCACGGCGTCGTGAAGACCAAGCTGATCGCGCTCGCTCGGTGGTTGGACGCCAGGATGGATTCGAAGCTTCAGGCGCGGGCGTACGTCGACACCGGCCCGATCCTGGAGCGTGACCTCGCGCAGCGCGCGGGCCTCGGCTGGTTCGGCAGGAACACCATGCTCATCAACCCGCAACGAGGCTCCTACTTCTTCGTCGGTCTGCTCCTGCTCGACATAGAGCTGCCTCCGGATGAGCCGTTCGCGGAGGATCGTTGCGGGACCTGTCAGGCGTGCCTCGATGCGTGCCCGACCGGCGCGTTGCTGGGCCGTGACGGGAGCGGCGCGCCCATCATCGACGCGAGGCGGTGCATCTCTTATCTGACCATCGAGCTCCGCGGCCCGATCCCCGCGGAGTTGCGACCCGACATTGGGAACCGGGTTTACGGGTGTGATATCTGCCAGGAGGTGTGTCCATTCACCCGAAGGTTCTCGGTCCCTACGTCAGAGTCAGCGTACTCCCCGATGTCGGAGCTCGATGGGCCGCCACTCACTGAGCTGGCGGAGCGACTCTTGTCGTTGTCGGGGCGCGGATTTGGTCGCGCGTTCGCCGATTCCCCGGTACTCAGGGCCGGGCGTAAGGGGTTGCTCCGCAACGTGTGCGTGGCGTTGGGTAACTGGGGATCGGAAGAGGCAGTCCCCGCTCTCGCTGCGGCGCTCTTCGATTCGGCACCGTTGGTGCGCGGGCATGCGGCCTGGGCGTTGGCGCGCATCGGTTCCGCGGCGGCAGTCGAGGCGCTTTCGTCCAGAGTGCTGGTCGAGGAAGACAGCTGGGTCAGAGAGGAGATCTCATCTGCGCTGGGCGGCTGACTGACTATGGATGAGGGCAACCCGAGTAGGCCTCAGGCGACGCCAGATGACGGTGTCTTGCTCTTCAGCCACTGTTCTGGCGTCATCGTCCGCTGGCGTTCACGCGGGTTCATGCGGAACCACCCAGCGACGAGCAGGATCTCGGCGGCCTCCTCGGGCCCGAGTCCGGAGAGCCCCGGATCGGTCTCGCCGTAGACCTCTTCGATCTGGCGCGCGAGCCGCTCCCGTGCACGCGCTCCCTTGGGACAGGGGAGATCCTTCCGGATCCGGCCGCGCCTCATCAGATAGATGCGGTCGTTTCCACGGAAGCCCGGGACGTTATAGGTGAACGTCAGGTCCTCGACGCGCCCTCGAAAGGCGAGCAAGTCGTCCCGGAAGTGCCTGAGCCGATAGAGGCGATCTCGCAGTAGCGCCGCGTACTCGAAGTCCATGCGGGCCGCGGCCGCGCCCATCTGCTGTACCAGCTCTCGAAGCGGCTGTTCGGCGCGACCCTCGAGGAATCGACGTGCGACGTCGACGGCTCCATGCGGGCCGCGGCCGCGCCCATCTGCTGTACCAGCTCTCGAAGCGGCTGTTCGGCGCGACCCTCGAGGAATCGACGTGCGACGTCGACGGCTTGTCGGTACCCGGCCGCCGTTGGGCGCCCACAACACGGCGCCAAGCAAGTGTCGAGGTCCGCCCTGATGCAGCGCGGTATACGCCCGCCTGGGAAGATCTCGAGTTGATCGTCGAAGAAGACCGGGGTCTTCGACGGGCAGTCGCGGAGCCGGAGTACATGAGCGAGCTCGCGGACAGTGCGGGCGAGGGCACCGACTCTAGGGAACGGACCGTAGTACGTCGCGCCGTCTTCTGTGACGCGAGTAACCGGCAACACTCTCGGAGCCTGCTCACGCGTGACCTTCACGAACGCGTAGATGCGCTTGCGCTTGTGCTGGACGTTGAAGCGCGGCTGCCACTTCTGGATCAGCTTCATCTCGTGGATGAGTGCCGCGAATTCGTTGGGGACGTACTCCCAAGAGACCCGCCCGGCTTCACTGATGAGCTCCCATGCCTTCTCGCCCTTGGAGGCCCTGAAGTAGGATAGAAGCCGTGTGCGCACGTGCACCGACTTCCCGACATACAGCAACTCATCCCCTGGACCGTACATGCGATACACGCCCGGGCGGTTTTCCGCCTGGGCTCGAATGTGTTCGCGAAGGGTCGGGTTGGGGCGCATGCGGTGCGTGTTGGCGTTCTAGCGACGTGGGGTGGCGCTTTCGTTCTTTCTTCGGGAAACTAGGGACGGTGGTCATGTGCCGCCAACAGTGTCCCGTTCACCCATTCACGACTCTCTGCGGCATCCCGATACTTACGCCATGAGCGCTATGGTCCCCGGAAAAACGATCAGGGATCCTCTCTGGAACACGATCCGGCTCGATCCCACAGCTGTGCGGATCGTGGATACCCCCGAGTTCCAGAGACTGAGGTACATCCGTCAGCTCGGGCTTGCGCACCTCGTCTATCCGGGTGCCACGCACACGCGCTTCGATCATGCACTCGGTGTCTATCACCTGACGACCACCGCGTTGCGCCACCTGCGAGATCGGGGCGGTGTCGTGCCGGAGGCTTGGGAAGGCGAGGAGCTGGTGCCTTATGCAGGCCTGTTGCACGACATCGGACACTACCCGTTCTCTCACGCGCTGGAGGAGTTGGAGGCTGAACACGTGCCGATGCATCACGAGGAGGTGAGCCAGCGTTTCTTCTCCTCGCCAATGTTGCGCGACGCGCTCGCACCTCTTGGCCTCACAGCTCCGGATCGGATCCACGAGCTCATCTCGGGTGAGAGTCAGCTTCCGCTTCGAGGACTCGTGAGCGGCAGTCTGGACCTGGACAAGATGGAGTACCTGCGCCGCGACGCTCGCTTCTGCGGAGTGCCCTACGGCGAGGTCGATGTCTCGCGGCTGCTTCAGGGCCTCGCTCTGCTCGAGGATCCGGAGACCGGTGCGTTCGAGGTAGGTGTGCACGAGAAGGCGGTCGCCGCGCTCGAGTCGCTACTGTTCGCCAAGTACCAGATGTTCAGGAATGTCTATTGGCACCACGGAGTGCGCGCGGCCACGGTCTTGTACAAACGCATCGTGGAGGAGTCTGTCCGGGCGGGTATTCTCGATCCAGAGGAGCTGATCGGTCCGACCGACGAAGAGTTGTTGCACGAGATCAGCCGGCGCTCACAGGAGGATGACGGAGAAGTAACAGAAAGAATCGCGAGTCGGTGGTTGCCGGCCTTGAGGCAGCGCCGGCTCCCTAAGCGGGCGCTCGAGCTGACTGCCGCTGACCTCGCCGGACGTCAGGTAGAGGATTGGGCCGTCGGTGACTCCCCGTGGAAACGAGTGGTCGAGGACGACCTCGCTGCGGAACTGGCACTCGACCCAGGTGAAGTCGTCATCGACTTCCCAGCGAAGCCCGCGATGTTTCAGCTCGACGTCCTCGTGCAGCGGCGTGGTGGGGAGATAAGCCGTCTCGGATTGGGGGGGCTTCCGGGCCTGCTGGACCTACCGAGACTCGCGCAACAGTTGTACGCGACAGCCCGAGTGCTGAGGGTCTTCACCTTCGAGCGGCGGGAGGTCTCGGCCGAGCAAGTGCTGGAGCGGATAACGCGTCCCGTGGGCAGCGTCTAGATCAACCAGGTAGTGACATGCAGCTTCGATGCGAGGAACCCCGTGTCTTGGGACTGGGTTACCAGTCGGAGAGCTCGTGGCCCACTCAGGAGTGTCCTGCGCCCCCGGTACGTCGTCGGAGTCCCGGAGCGCGTGCGCTGGGAACTCGGAGACGGGCTCGGAGGTAGCAGAAGTGCCTGATTAGAGTTGACAGGCCGGGCTCTCGCAGCCAGCTTAAATGGCTGAGGGCTCGGCGAAATTTTGACCCCCACCCACAGACTCTCTTTATCGAGGATCGGTGGGGCAGGACTCGAAGGAGAAGAGACACGATGGCCGCTGCCGCTACCAGCAAGCGCAAGCGTCGGGGGAAGGGCAATCTTCTCTCGGGCTTCGACGCAAGCGTGGAGGAGCAAAGCGCCCTCGATCAGTACCTCCGGGACGTGAGTCGCCACGAGCTCATCACTCCTGACAAGGAGAGGGAGCTCGGCGCCCTGGCCCAGAAGGGCGACCAGGAGGCGATCCAGGCGCTGGCGCGAGCGAACCTGCGCTTCGTGATCAGTGTTGCTAAGAAATATCAGAATCGTGGCGTCTCTCTCACAGACCTGATCCAGGAGGGGAACGTCGGACTCGTTACCGCCGCGCGGAAGTTTGATCCCGAGCAGGGCGTGAAGTTCATTAGTTATGCCGTCTGGTGGATTCGTCAGGCGATCCTGGCGTCTCTCGCCAACCACGGTCGGGCGGTGCGTGTTCCGCTCAACCGGGCGAGTGACCTGGCTCGGATCTTTCGGGAGAAGGAGCGCCTGAAGCAGGAGAAGGGGCGCGAGCCGACCACGGAGGAATTAGCCGAGGCGACATTCTTGACGCCTGAGCTGGTAGAGTCTCTGCAGACGCTGAACGCCGCAGAGATCCGTCTCGATGCGCCGATCGGTGACTCCGAGGACTCACAGCTCGTCGAGCGCTTCATCACTGAAGAGGCGGCCGAGCCTGAAGTCGAGGTCGAGAGCCGCTTGCTGACCGAAACGATCACTGTGGCTCTGTCCACGCTCGAGGCACGCGACGCGAAGGTCCTGCGTCTGTACTTCGGTCTCGAGGGCGAGCGCGAGCATACACTCGAAGAGATCGGGAACATGCTCGGCGTGACCCGCGAGCGGATCCGTCAGTTACGCGATCGTGCGCTGCGACGTCTGCGCGACGGCCAGCAAGGCAACGCGTTGGAGTCTTTCGCTGCGTGATGATTGAGCCGGCCGTGACGCGGTCGGACTCTGTGGCCCCCCGTCGGAAGTCGTTCCGGCGGGGGGCTTTGCGCATCCGGGATTTGCGTGCGTGAGGGGGAGGATACACGAGGCTGGTGGTGGTGTGTACCGAGTGCGTTTGGAGGACCACCGAGACGTCGAAGCTTCGTTGCGCGGGCGACTAAAGCGGCAACAGCGCACCGGGAGCCGCGTCGTCATCGGGGACATAGTGACGCTTGGCATGTCAGGTGACGCGTGGACGATCGAGAGCGTGGAGGAGCGTTCGACGGAGCTCGTGCGCAGAGGGCCAGGGGGGCGGGTGCCGAAGCTGCTCGCGGCCAACCTGGACAAGGCATTCATGGTGGTCGCGGCCAAGAATCCGGACGTCACGGTCGAGTTGATCGATCGCCTGCTGGTGCTTGGCGAGGCGAGCGGGATGCAAGCGATCCTGGTCATCAACAAGCTAGATGCCCTGGGAGCGCCGGACGTCGAAGCGCGATTCGCGCCAATGTACCGGACCATCGGCTATGAGGTGCTCCCCGTCAGTGCCGAGACTGGCGAGGGACTCGAGCTACTAGGTCGACGGATGTGCGAGGGCATATCGACTCTGATCGGACCATCCGGCGTGGGGAAGTCGTCGTTGCTCAACGCGATCGATCCCGAGCTCGCGCTGCGGACGGGCGAACTTTCGCGTAAGACCAGGTCCGGGCGGCACACGACGGTCAGCTCCCGTGTCATTCCGCTTGCTTGCGGTGGGCTGGTGGCGGATACGCCCGGTTTCGGAGACGTCGGACTGTGGGGCGTCGCGCCGGAGGAGGTCGCCCGCTGCTTCCCAGAGTTCGCGGATCCCTGCGAGCGGTGTCGGTTCCGCGGATGCACGCACGTGCACGAGCCGGACTGCGGTGTGAGGGCTGCGCTGGAAGCGGGTGGAATCTTCGACTCCCGGTACCGGAGCTACCTGACCGCTCGAGCCGAGGCGGAAGCAGCGCGCTGACGTCGTGCGCCCCAGCGGCCCGCTTACTTCTACCAGGGGCGGCTATTCCTGCTAGGCCTGTCCGGGGCGCAGGGGGGTGACTCTGGGAGTCCCCGACGCGGGATCCGTCGCGACCGATACCGGCCACGCATATACGCCAGCCAGCCTCGAATCGGTCATGACCTGCCCAGGCGTGCCCTCAGCGGCGACGGTCCCCTGCGAAAGCAAGAGCAGGCGGTCGGCGAATCGAGCTGCGAGATCGAGGCCGTGCGTAACCACGATGACGGTGAGTCCCGAGTCCGCCGAGCGTCGGAGTAACTCGAGGATCGCCATCTCGTGACGGATGTCGAGGCTGTTGGTCGGCTCGTCGAGCACGAGCGCCCGTGGCTGTTGCGCGAGGGCTCGAGCGATCCGCACGCGCTGGCGCTCTCCCCCTGAGAGCGTGGTCACGTCTCGGCTCGCGAACTCAGTGACGTCACACTCGGCTAGGGCGGCAGCCACGGCCTCCCTGTCGGGGTCACCTTCACCGGAGAGCGGCCCGAGATGAGGGTAGCGCCCCATTGCTACCATCTCTCGGACCGTAAGCGGGAACCACAGAGCTTCCGACTGCGCGACCGCACCGACCGCTCGTGCCAACTCACGACGGTTCCACGTGCCCACCTCGCGGTCATCGATATAGGTGCCGCCCGACGTCGGCTCGAGCACACCCATCATGGATCGCATGAGCGTTGACTTGCCCGATCCGTTGGGCCCCAGCACGGCGTAGAGGCATCCGTCCGGAACGGTCATCGAGACCCCGTCGAGCGCGGGACGTTGCGCTCCCGGATACCGCACTACGAGGTCCCGCGCCTCGAATCTCATGTTCCGACGAGGCTCCTGCGCAGGAGCACGAGGAAGATCGGGACACCCACGAACGCGGTGATCACACCAATCGGAATCTCGGTCGGGGCGAGCGCCAGGCGCGCGAACAGGTCAGCGAGCGTCAGAAACGCAGCGCCACCCAGGAAAGAGAGCGGTAGTAGCGCTCGGTGATCCGACCCGATAAGCAGGCGGATGGCGTGCGGGACGACGAGACCGACGAAGCCGATCACACCGGCCACTGCGACGCCGGCCGCGGTGACCAAGGCGGCGATGACGAGCGCGGTGCGCTTCACGCCCTCGACGTCGGCCCCCAGATAGTTGGCCGTCTCCTCACCGATCGCCATGAGGTTCAGCGGGCGGGCGAGTCCAATCAGGACGGTGGCGGCCGGCATCGTGTACACGGCCGCGAGCAGCACGCTCTGCCAACTCGCGTTGGCGAGGCTTCCCATGATCCAGAGTACCGCGCTCTGGACCGTACGCGCCGAGGAGATCGAAAGAATGAAGGCGATGCATGCCGAGAAGAACGCCGCTACGACGACGCCCGCGAGCAGTAAGACGCGCACGTCCATCGCATGGCCGGTGGTCGTCGCCACTCGGAATACCAGCACGATTGCCAGGAGCGCTCCCGCGAAGGCGGCCAAGGGCAGACTCCACGATCCGACTCCTACCCAGCCCAAGGCGAGCACTGTAACAGCACCGACCGACGCACCGCCGGAGATGCCGAGGATGTACGGTTCTGCCAGCGGATTGCGCAGCAGTGCCTGGAAGGTGGCCCCGGCGAGCGCGAGACCTCCCCCGACCAGCACCCCGAGTAGTGTTCGGGGAAGGCGGAGCTGGAGCACGATGTCGCGATGCACCTCGACATCCCCTGTGGTGAGGGCCGCGAGCACCTCGGCGGTAGTCAGTTCCACCGAACCGAAGCGGACGCCAGCCAGAATGCTGGTCAGCAGCGTCACTCCGAGGAGTGTCGCCAGCGTGAACCGGCTCATCGCAAGGAAGTGGCGTGCAGCAGCTCCGCTACGCGCCAGGCCGCGTCCACCACGTGGGGACCTGGAATCTCGAGAGCGGAACCGATCTCGACGATGCGCGCTCGCGGCGTGAGTGTCGTATTGAACTGGGACGCCTCGCTCACGAAGACAACATCGATCTCCCTCGCGCGTAGCTCCTCGGGGCTCACGGCGGAATACAGCGATCGCAGATCCTCGAAGGCGTTGTCCCCTCCCACCAGTTGGATGATTTCGTCGATGTAGGTGTCCGGTCCCGCGACCCACGGGGGCGTGCCGCCGAGCACGTAGATCGTGCGTAGCCGCGGAAGCTCCGAAACCCGCCGCGACAGCTCGGCTAGACCGGCCTCGAGCGCACGGAGCAGCGAGTCGGCGGCGGCGTCGGCTCCGGTCGCACGACCCAGGAGAATCGCACCGGCGTACACGTCTCGAAGGCGGTCCGGACGCACAGCGACGTGCGTGATACCCAGCTCGTCGAGCCGCGCCGGCATACGTGAGTCTTGTTCACCGTGGAAGCGGATGACCAGGTCGGGGGTCAGCGCGACGATCTCCTCGAGGTTGGGATCCAGACCACCGCCGACGGATGGGAGGTGCGCCAACCACTCCTGCTCGTCGAAATCGGTCCGCCCGACGAGCACTGAGTCCACTCCCAGGGCCCTCAGCGTCTCGGTGGCAGACGGGACCAAGGAAATCACGCGGGTAGCGGGTACGGCGAAGAAGCGCTCGGACCCCGAAGCGTCGATGACGCTGATGCCCTCAGGAAGGTTCTGCTCGGGAGGGATCTCGCCTCTGCACGCGGCGGCGAGCAAGCTCACCGCGATTAGAAGGCTATTGAAGAAGTACAGCGGGCCGCCACCCGTGCGCTCACACGGGTCCCCGGGTGCCACAGCCCCAGGTCCTAGACGGAGCTTCGAGGGCATAGCCGTCGCTACGTCGAAGAGCTCCAACGACGGAGATGGGGCCGTGCCACCGCAACCCACCGGCTCGTGAGACCTTGTCACGTTTGGTGTTGGGCACATGGCGGTTGCGCGGTTGATGCTGCGTCTCTCCTCGCCGGACCACCGCCTTCGGCGGCGGTGTCCGCTCGGCTATGACTCCTCGTCGTTCCTTGCTTGAACGCGCGCAAGCACCATGTGCGCGGCCCGCTGCACTTCTTCAACAGCCTCTTAGTGTCAAGCGAAGAGAGTTGCCCTGGTGCGCGGCCCGGCATCAGCCGTCTGCAGCGGCGGATCGCAAGCAGGAATCCTCAGAGGTACGGACCCAGATTCCACCCCGCTGGGCGAGCGCAGCGAACCAGCGACGCTCCGCACCGAAGACCTCGAGCAGAACCTCTTCGTTGCCGTCACCGTCCCAATCCAAGTGGTCGAAATAGCGCGGTGCGCCCTTTCCATCACTGTCGACCTGACGGTACCACACATAATCGGGCTCGTACTCCTCCGCCGACGACCGCGCCATCAAGAACAGCGAGTACGCGCCAGCGCTTGGAGCGGACATCCCTAGCTGGTCCCGATACATGAAGGTCGCGGCGATCGCTTCCGCGGGCGCGCCGACCATCTGGAAGGCCTGGATATCCGCTCGTGCCGAGAGCACTCCTTCAGGGGGCCATGCCGCGCCCACGCGGGGAATGGCGGCCGAAGCGAGACTCAAGGAGGCGACCCGCTGATCGTAGTCGTGACTGTGGGCTCGATAGGGGTCGTATGCGCGTTCGGACGCCGCGTCCGCAGGCAGAGCCATCAGCAACTCGGCGCTCACGGCGTTCGGGACCAACTCGACCGTCCCCGAAATCGTCGGTCGCGGTACGCAAAAGTCCTCGGCGAGCCCCGTCGTGGTGGCTGTCATGCGGCCGACTCTCACACCCTGCGCAAAGAGCACCCACTCAGAGCCGGGCGCGAGCAGTTCGGCGGTGAAACGGTCTGCGAATCCGGGGACATCCTCGTCGCTGGCGAACGCGCCGAACGCGTCGCCCTGGATTTCGCCCACCACGGCCAGGGTCGCCTGGGAGCCAATGCGCGTGCCCGCGAGGAGTATGGGACCCTCCGGGAGCTTGGGGAGAGGATTGTCTTCCTCGGACGATGAGGCAGCGGGACTCGGAGCCTCCGCGGCCAGCTCGGCCCCCGTCCGCGGGGGCTTCAAGCGCAATTCGACCCCACCCCAGCCGACGTTGTCGCAGCCGGAGGCTACGGTTAAGATCACCGCGATCGCTAAGTAATTCCTACGCATGGGCCTTCGGTTCAGGGACGGCTCAAGGCCTCGAAAGCTAGTGCGGACCCCTCTGGGGGCAAGCTGAGATCGCGGTGGCGCGCCATTCTGGATCGCCGCCGCGCAGTGTTCTAGGGCCACTGATGAACCAACGGGATTCGGGTCAGTTCAGGGAGGTCATGGGCCGATTCCCGACGGGGGTCGCAGTAGTCTCCACGCGCGCGGACGGGTCCGCGCTTTGGGGCCTCACCGTGAATTCATTTACGTCGGTCTCGCTCGAACCTCCTCTCATCCTGGTCTGTATTCACAGAAGAGCAGCGGCGCACGACAAGCTGATCGCCGCCGACACGTTCGCCATCAGCATGTTGGCCGAGGATCAGGCCGACGTCGCCAGGCGGTTCGCCGAGGAGCCGGCGGAAACACGTTTCGAGGGGGTCGCGTGGCGTAACGCATCGGACGGGAGCCCCCTTCTTGATGGGGCCGTGGCTTGGTTGGAGTGCGTGACCAGCAGGGTGATGCCGGGCGGGGACCACTCCATCATGCTGGGCCGGGTGATCGCGTCCGGTTCCTCGGACTGTGGGGCACTGCTCTTTTTACGGGGCGACTTTGGCAAGGTGGCGAAGTGAGTAGGCTGCGTCACCGAGCCGAATGGGTGCCACCGTTGCTTGTCGGAGCAGCGTGCGCGACCGCGGCCGAGGTCGCCATCGGGGTGCTGTTGTACGCCGGGCCGGGCCTCATGCGGTCGCTCAGCACCGTCCTGGTAGTGGAAGCCGCAGCGCTCGCGATCGGTCTGTGGAGCGCGCCCGGTCCGGGACCGGATCTCGTGAGCCGCCTACGTCGCCGGTGGCTGCTCTGCTTGGTCTCGTTCTTCGCTGCGGCGTTCTACGGGACGTCGTGGAGCGTGCTTCGGGAGCTTGGTGGTACTGCCCTCGGTCAGGGATTCGGCCTCGCCATCATGGCCGCGTTGCCATTGTATACGTGCGGGGCCGTGCTCGGCGGTATGGTGACTGCCGCCATGACCGACGGCAGAGGTCCCCGGACGGGCCCGGGCGCCGCGGCCGCGATAGGCGCAGCGATCGGCTTCGCGGTCACCGGGCTCATGCTTCCGAGGTCGCCGGTGCCTGCGTACCTGCTCATAGGGTGCCTCGCGTTGCTCTCCGTGGGCGGCATGGTTTACGGGGTCGTGCTGGGAACTCGCCTCCACATCGAAGTACGGGCAAACCGCTCCACGGCCGCTTTTGCGGTACGAGTGGAGGACCGGCGGCTCTCGGAGGACGGCCTCGCGTCGCGGGTCCTGCTCGAAGGTGAGCACGTACGGCGGATGATCGGGCTCTCGGGCAAGAGCGCGGGTGTCCCGTGGGACACATGGCGGTGGGACGAGGGCTCATGCCTCCACACGAGGCACCCTGGCGCGTCCTCGTGGTGGGTGGGGGTGCCTCACCACTGCCTAACATGGTCGTGAGAGAACACCCGACCGGATCAGTTGACGTGCTGGAGCGTGTCGGTGCTGTGGTGGAGCTAGGGAGAGACCATTTCGAGACCGGCTTGGGCGTGGGACGCACGGAGCGCTCGTTTGTCGCCGTCGGCAACCTCGACGATCTCGTCGAGGGACTTTCGGGGAGCTACGACCTGGTTGTGGTGGACGGTGCGGCGCTCGAGCCGTTGGGGGGCCCCGAGGGGCTGTCCCGCCGAGCAACGGCAGCGTTGAGGCAGCGGGTCTCGGCTGGTGGAGTGCTGGTGTGGGGACCCGACTTCGATCCTGCCAGCGAGGCGGTCGAAGGCTGGTCGACGGTGACGCTCGCTCGCTCGTGCGAGGGCGGTCAGGAGGAGGTCCTGCTCATAGCGGGACCTGAAGCCGTACTCCCTTCCACCGATCTCATCGAGGGATTCCGAGCCCTGAACGGAGGCGCTGCCATCACGTGATCGTCGTGCACCTCTCCGACCTCCATCTGGGATTTCGCGCATACGGACGCGTAGAGCGCGGCGCGAACCTACGTGAACGAGATGTCGCCGCGGCGTTCGAGCGAGCGGTGCACGAGCTCGTTCGGATCGAGCCGGATGTCGTCGTGGTGGCAGGGGACGTATTCGACCGTCCCGACCCGCCGGCGGGCGCTGTGGTCGCCCTCGCAAGAGGCCTCGAGGTGCTTCGCTCCTCGCTACCGGACGCTCCCGTGCTCATGGTCGCGGGTCCGAGGGACACACCGCGGCGCTCTGCTGACCCGGGCGCGCTCGCGGTGCTCGACACCTTCCCCAACGTTGAAGCGGCGACCGGCCTCACCCGCTCCATCCTCATTGGGCGACTCGACCTGCACGCCTGCTTGGTCCCCTACCGGGCCAGCGTTCGACACCCTGCTGCGCTTCCAGAATCTGACCCCCAAATGCCCTGGAACCTACTCGTGATTCATGGCTCTACCGACTCGGCCGGCGAAGGGGGCGTGCATGTCGATCCCGACGAGTGGGACTACATCGCGTTGGGAGGGGAGCACCGACGTAACAATGTGAGTCCCAACGCTCGATACCCCGGGTCGCTGGAGCGCGTCGCGCTCGATCCATGGGACGAGGCGGCGGACGAGAAGGGATTCCTAACGATCGACCTGGAGCGGGACGAAGTCGTCTTCCATGCCATTCCCGGTCGGCCTGTCGTCGCGCTTGCTCCCATCAAGGTCGTATCGGGCGACCCCGAGCGATTGCGGCGGCGTGTGCGGGAGGTCATGGCAGAGGTTCCTGGAGGTATCGACGGCAAGATCGTGCGTTTGAGCCTAGAGGGAGCATCTCCCGAGGATCTGTTGGCTCTGCAAGGAGACCAGCTCGCAGGGTTGCGACGGCGTGCTCTTCACCTCGCCGTTGAGGTCGGCAGGGAGCCGCGCGTGCCCCCAGTGGCCTGGCTTCCCATCGACGCGCCGGGGCTTCTCCGCGATGCGCTCGAAGGCGAGCTCGAGCGGGATCGCCTGCTTGCCGAACCCACGCGCAAGATGATAATGGAGCTCGTGCCGGACGATCTCGTGGGCACGCTGCAACCTGAACCAGTCGGGGCTCTCGACTCCCTCGACGGGGATGTGCCGGGGGTCGGCCGGGTCAGCACTTCCCTCCCGAAAGGGCTGACAGGAGTGATTGGAGGAGGAGGCCCAGCGCGTCAAGCCGTCGAGGAACTGCTCGTGCAGGAAGGCGGTGGCGGGTCTCCAGAACCGCTGCGCCGGCTTTGGAGCGGGCGCGGGGCGGAAACCCTCGACGAGACCATCGGGCTCGCCATTGAGGCGGTCGCGGCCAGCCGGGGCCTCGCCACCGTGGACGCCGCGTTATTGAGGGCTGGCGAGATTGCGGCCGTGCATCCCGTGGCGCCGGTGAGGCTAGTCGAGCGGCCCGCCCACGGCGCGGTCCGGGTCGACCTGGAACAGGTGGCTGCCGAGTTCCGTTCCGCGGAGAGAGACCTCCGAGGGCTCAGGGCAGATGTTGTGGAGGTCGACGGAGATCTCGAGGTCGCAACCATGGATTGGTTGCGTGAACGCCAGGATGCCGAGACCACGCTCAACGCCTACCGGGATCGTGCGCGCGAGGTGCGGGCTCGCCTGAGGAAGATGGCCGCTGCGGGACCCGACGCTCCGTGTCCGACGTGCGGACGCGTGCTCGAGAGCCACTACCAGGAGGTGCTGGCTGAGCTCAACGAAGAGTGGGAGTCGGTGGTCCAGGATGGGAGCTGGTGGAAGAGCAGGTGGGAGCAGCTCGAACCCAAACCGTCGCATCTGCAGGAACTCGAGGGAAAGTCGCTTCGCTTCCACGCAACGCTGGAGGCCGGATCCGAAGGAGTCGAACTTCTGCGCGCGCGCCTCTCCGAGCTCGCCGAGCAGGAGGTCGTTTCGGTGCCGCCGATTCGGGCCCGGGGCACGCTGAGCGCAGTCGTCGACGCGCTGCGAAGGGTGCGTTCGGCTAGGTCCGCAAGGGCCACCGACCTGCTGCTCGACCGCTCTTCGCGGTTCCTGTGCCGAATCTCCGGTGGCCGGATTCTGACCGTCTCGCTCCTGGCGGGCCGGGCGGTACTGAATGGAGACCACGGCGTGCTCGGGCTCGTGTCAGCGGAAGACCGCGCGGCCGCTCGCATCGCGGTGCGCCTTGCGGCGGCTTCGCTGGTGGCGGCGGACGGGAAATTGATGGGCTCGCTCGTGATTTCGGATCCCTTCGACCGACTCGACGTCGAGGCCCGTCTCCGGACGCTCGTGCTCACGAAGGAATTGCTGAGCGATATTCCCCGGGTAATTCTGTTCAGCGGTGGGGACGCGGTAGACGCTCGGCCCGAGTTGTTCGATGCTATACTGGAGGTTCGAGACGAGGCGTCCGGTGTTGGACCGGCTTTGCGGCCGGCAGCGGCGGGTCCCGGAAGGACTTTGTTGAGGGCGCCTGCGAAGCCCGCGCGCGGGACCGCAACCTTTCACAGCTAGCTCTCGTCGTAAGAAGTGTCGGTACGAAGTGTCCGCGGGCCATCCGAGAAGGGCATGTAAGCCCTGTTCGTGTGATGGTTATTTGGATGGAAGGCCGCCGTGGCGCTCGTCATCGCGGTGCCTGTCGACGTCCCCCGCGACGCGCTGGCCGCCGGGGTCGGCGAAGTACGCACCGTCCGTCATGTGATCGGATGCACATTTCGAACAGTGGTGATGACTACTCACGTACGCCTCCTTCATGACGGGCTTCCTCGGTCACCACCTGCCCAAGACTGCGCCAGGCGAAGCGACGAGTGAATCCGTTGTCACGTTCCTCCAGGACGTCCGCCACGATGGCGCCGAGCACCGGCGCGAACTTAAAGCCGTGACCGCTACCGCCGCTCGCGACCACGAGGCCTTCGCGGTCGGGGTCTGCAGCGATGAAAAAATCGCCGTCGAAGCTGTCGCAGTACATGCACACGCGTCGATGGACTACTGGCGCGTCCGCCAGTGCGGGGATCGACTGACGCAGGAAGTCCCTCGTCCGAGTTTCGTGCTAGTCAGCAACAGCCCCGCGGCCATCCGGGTGCGCGCGAGTTCCCGGTCCATGGTTTGCCACCTTCACCCGGCCGTTGGGGAGCGCGGGGAATCCGTACCACCCGCTGCCCGAGATGTCCGCGGCCCATGGGGGGAAGCCGTCACCGCGGAACGAATCCGGATCGTCCGGCTGGAAGTGGAGAACGGGATGACCTGTGGACCAGAGCACGTCCGAGAGCCACGGCAGCAAGCCAGGTGTCCAGGCCCCGGCGGCGACCACCACTCGGTCAGCCTCGATGCGATCTGCTTCGCTCGTGACGACTCCGCGGACGCGGGATCCCCGTGATATGAGCTCGCGCAGGGACCCGGACCGGAAGCTCACGCCAGACTCCCGGCAAAGCGACAGGAGTTGCTCGACGACCGCGCCGCTCTCGGCCCAACCGGCCCTCGCGTTGAGGTATCCGTCGGGATACCGCGTGAGGTTCCACGCGGGATAGCGGCTCGAGTCGCTTCGGGCATCCAGTCGCTCGGGGGTGTAGCCCCGGGCCCGCAATACTGCGTAGCTCTCGTACTCGTACCCTCCCGGGGCCATCGGAGCCGGTGCGAGAATAAGGAAGCCGTCCTCGTGGTAGAGCGGCCTCGACCAGTCTCGATTCCAGCGATCCCAGCCCTCGAGCGCGAGCTCCGCGAGTTCGTGGTAGAAACGGTCGGACCCATAGTCCATCCGCACCACTTTGCTCACATCGGTCGAGGATGCTCCCTCGTGCGGAAGGGGCCCAGGGTCGAGCACCGTCACCTGCCACCGGCGGCTGCGTAACTCCAGCGCGGCCGTGATTCCGAAGACACCGCCCCCGACGACCAAGACCCGTCCTGGGGCGGCCTTCATCATGTCGTGCCGACTGTCACGAGCGCCTCGCCGAGCGTGTGGATAGTATGTGCGCGTAGATCCTGCATCCCTCCCGACCGCCATGCAAATCAGAATCCTGTCCGCTGACGATGTCCAGGCGTGTATAGACATGCCTGCCGCGATCGACTCGATGCGTGAAGCGTTCGTTGCACTCTCGGCCCACGCCGCGACCGTGCCGATTCGCCTGGCGCTGGAGACCGAGTACGGGGTCAGCCTCTTCATGCCGGTCCATCTTCGAGAGAGCGGGAACGCCGGGGCGAAGGTGGTCTCGGTGAACCCGGGCAACGCTGCCCAGGGTCTGCCCGCAATTCACGCCGTCGTGTTGGTCCTCGATGTCGTGACCGGTCGTCCCACCGCGTTCATGGAGGGCACGTGGCTCACAGCCCTTCGTACGGGGGCCGTGGGTGGGCTTGCTGCGGATCTGTTGGCACGTCGTGACGCCAAGACCGTGGCGCTTTTCGGGGCGGGCGTGCAGGCCCGGACACAACTGGAGGCGGTTCGATGCGTCCGCGAAATCACCGAGGTACGGGTGGTATCGCCGAGCGGAGCGTCAGCGGATCGCCTGGCCGCTGAAGTCACGGGAGTACTCGCGGTGCGCGTCGACGATCCGGACGAGGCCATCGCCCGAGCAGACATCATCATTGCCGCGACCAACAGCTCCACACCGGTCTTCGACGGCTCCCGGGTGGAGCCCGGCACGCACGTCACCGGCGTTGGCTCCTACACGCTGGACATGTGCGAAGTCGACACCGCCCTCGTGACCCGCGCCCGGGTCATCGTCGATCAGCGCGAGGCGGTGATGGAGGAAGCAGGCGACATCGTAGGCCCGATCCGTGACGGCGTAGTTGACGAGACGGTCATCGTCGCCGAGATCGGCGAAGTTGTCATGGGGCGAGTGCAGGGCCGGATCGCGGACACCGACATCACGTTCTTCAAGTCGGTGGGGAACGCGGTTCAAGACGTCGCCGTGGCGGCCCGCGTGCTCGCGGTGGCTGAGGCCGAGGGGCGGGGCTTGGTCGTCGACTTCTAGGTGTCCGTGGAGAAGTACGGTGGGCCGCGGCTAGGAGCCGAGCAACGTCCAGGCGTCTGCCCGAGCCTGGTACGTCTCAATCGCCTCCTCGTCGGAGTTCTGGATCGCTGCCTGAGTCAGAGCCAGGTAGGTCCAAGCGTAGTAGTTCGGAATCCCGATCGTGGCGAGGTCCGGCCAATGGGTCCAATCGTCGGGGATTCCCGTTCGGTGCACGAAGACATCGTCGAGCAGTGTGCGAGTCCGCGGAAGGTCCACCCATGCACCGATAACGCTCGCGTAGGGTGTCGGCTCCATCCGCATGAACCCCTCCGACCCTTGGTCCTCGAGAGGGCCGTTGTGGAGCCGGAACGCGAGCCCCTGGCGAACGAGATAGCCGTTCACGCCAAGAGACGTGGCCGCGTTGCCGCTCGATGCGAAATAGATAGGTCGTTCGTCGATGACTTCGTTGATCAGGGTGAGGGCATATTGCTGCCACGGCATGAGGGCCGACCCCCCAGCTAAAGTCACAACCACGTTTCCCAGCAGGACTTGGCTGTCATTCTCGATCGGCACGGCCCTGCCGGCGACGCGGTCGATGTCCTCGTCGGACAACGGCATGATCGACTTGGTAGGGGATCGGATCGGCCCGTCGACCACGAGCGGTATCTTGTCCGCGGCCTGACTCGGGTCCGTCACGTACGCAGCGTCGGTGTTCTCTGCCGTGTACGGCCGCTGGCATTGGATGCGAGACCAATCCGAGGACGGGTCGACGCCCGGGGGGCAGGGTGCGGTAAGTCTCTTGAGCTGACCTGCGTACCATTGGGTGTTGAGGTACGACGTCACGATGACGGTCACGTCTCGGCGAATCCCCTCGACTTCTTGCAGGTACCACAGCGGGAAGGTGTCGTTGTCTCCGTTCGTGAAGAGCACGCCGTACGGCTCGACGCTCATGAGCAGGTTGTGGGCCCAGTCTCGGGCCGCGTAGTCCTCCGCCCGGTTCGCCCATGAGAAGTTGAACACGAGCGGGATCAAAGCGAGGGTCAAGATTGGACTCGCCTTGGCTAAGCCAACGCCCATCTCGCGTGCCGATTCGCGCCAAAGGGTCGCGATGCCCATGCCAGCCCACAGTCCCCAGACCGAGAAGCTCACGACGAAGAAGTAGTCACGTTCGCGAACTTCGTGAAGGCCGCGATCCTGGACTGGTGCCTGGAGCGAGTAGCCGTACTTGAAGTTGAGGTAATAGAGGAGAGCGAACGACAGCGTCGCAAAAAGTGTCGCGACGAACACGAAGCTCGCCCGGTCTCGGCGCGCGTGCTCGATCGCGCCCCACATGCCGAGGCCGGTGAAGAGCATCGTGAAGGGAAGGCGCAAATGCGCGAAAACGGTCGTGGTCCCGTCGAGCGAGCGCGCCCACTGCCAGTCGAAGTACTGCAGATAGTTGGCAACCTGGGCCGACAGCGGTGCGAGGCGAGGCAGCAGCCCTGGCTTGTCGTACTGGGTGCGGTTGAGCGCTGCGGCGAGAGCCGCGCAACCCTCCTTCCCGTAGGTGACGACCGCGATGAGCGCTGAGCCGATGTCTGGGCAGGTCGGAGCCGCCTCGTTGATGACCGGGTCAAGTCCGGCGCGAATCGGTAAGAACAGGTGGATCGAGAGCCCGAGGATGACCACCGCGATGCCGGCGGCGTACAGGCGCCAGTTGAGAAGCGTCTGGGGGCGCACGAAGACGATGAAGAGCCCGATCGCCGGCGCCGCCAAGAACGCCATGAGGTGGTTGCCGACGCTCAGCGCCAGGATGAAGGCCATCAGGATGAGCAGGTTGTCATCCTTTCCGCGCCCGAGGCGCTCCTGCCACCGGAACGCCAACCACGACAGAACCGCGATGGTGAGCAGCGATACGGTGTACACCTTCTCGTTCACGTTGGATTGGTTCCACACCGTGAAGGCGGTGGCGCTGACGAGCACCGCCGCGGCTGCGCCGATGATCCGAAAGCGCTGGTCCTCTGAGAAGAAGCGCAGGATGTGGTGTACGACGAGGAACCACATCGCGTGTGCGCCCGCACTCATGAGCGCGCTGAACAGGTTGATACGCACAGCTACGGACAGGCCGAGGGGGGCCAGAAGCACGGACCACGCGCGAGCGCACACGACGAAGAGCGGATTGCCAGGCGGATGCGGGACCCCGAGGATATGCCCGGTGGCGATGTACTCACTCGTATCCCAGAACGCGGTTGTGCGTGAGAGGGTCAGCGCGTAGAGCGCGAATACGAACAAGCCAGCGAGCGCTGCCTCCCAGTATGGAGGGCGCAACTCAGCGTCGTTTCGGGCGTCGTCACCTCCGGGATTCACGGTTGCTCTCTCGTTGCTCATCGCATCTATCAGTCGCGCTTTGCCACTGGCTGCGTTGCATGCAGCCCCAAAGATAACCGGCGACCGGCGCGTCGTGGGGAGCGACTAGTGGCCGAAGTGGGCCTCTCCACGCTACTCGGGAGGCGTAAGGTGTAGGCACCCCCACGGGTCTACTTCGACTCGCCAACCCGGCGGGACCCATGTCGTGGCACTGTATTCCTGGACCACGAACGGACCGACGAACTCGTGACCAGCTCCGAGTTGGCGCCTCCACACACGGGATGCTTCGAACCGCTCTCCAGCGAAGGCGACCTGCGTCGGTGAGCTCTGGACGGGCCTTTCCGCGTCGGGAAGTCGAGTCACGTGCACGGGAGGCGGTGGCGCGGTGACGATGGCCCGCAGCGTGACGGCCTCCACGGGAGTGGTATCCCGTCTATGTCCGTACCGCTCCTCGTGAGCGTTGTGAAAGCGCTGGATCCAATCCGATGCAGGTACCCTGAGCTCGAAACTCTGTCCGGCGTACCTGGCGTCCACCCACAGCTCCGCGGTGAGATCTTCTTCCGATACGCCCTCATCCAGCATCTCCGAGCACGCCTGGCCTTCGAGCTCCGCGAGGGTTTCGTCGAGGGATCTCTGCGTGTCCTCGGCGTCTGCAAGTAGCAGGACCGTGCGTGCGGTCTCGCGACTCACGGATGAGGCCAGCATGCCGTACGCGGACAGCAGCCCCGGATCTGGCGGCACGATCGACTTGAGGGCCCCGAGCCTTAGAGTCAACTCGGCCACGTGGAGGCCCCCGGCGCCGCCGAAAGCCACAACGGCGAAGTCCGCTGGGTCGTAGCCACGCTCCACTGAAATCACGCGTAGCGCCCGCTCCATCGCCGTATCGGCGACCGCCAGGATGCCCTCGGCCGCGTCGTCCAGGTCTGTGTCCAGTTGTGCCGCCATCGCTTCCAGGGGCGCCCGGATCGCCTCTCGATCCATCGTCTTGGCGCCGCTCAGGAAGGCGTCGGCGGGCAGACGGTTGAGCCAAACGTGCGCGTCCGTCACGGTGATACCGGAACCGCCGCGCCCGTAGCAGATAGGTCCGGGTTGCGCGCCCGCGCTCCGCGGACCGACGCGGAGCGCGCCACCGGCGTCGAGCCGTGCCAGTGATCCCCCCCCCGCACCGACGGTGTGAATGTCGATGACGGGAATCGCGGTCGGCTGCCCAGCGATCTCGAACTCGCGCGTCCGGAGTGGCCGACCCGGACACAGGGACACGTCGGTGGACGTTCCCCCCATGTCGAACGAAATGATGTGATCGTGACCTGAGCGCCGAGCCCAGGTGAGCGCCCCCACAACCCCGCCTGACGGTCCCGACAGCACGGTATGCACGGGCTCCTTGCGGGCTCGATCGACGGGAATCGTGCCCCCGTTTGAGCCCATGATGGTGACCCGCTCGGCGCCCGCTTCGTCGGACAGGCGGCCAAGGTATCGGTTCATGATCGGTGCGACGTACGCATTTACAACCGTGGTGGATGTGCGCTCGTACTCGCGGAACTCCGGAACAAGATGACACGAGACGGAGAGTGGTAAACCGGCCGCCTCGACCGCGTGTGCGACCGCTTCTTCATGGCTCGGGTTCGCGTACGAGTGAAGCAGCGAGATCGCTACTGCGTCCGCCCCTCGCGCGAGGATGCGAGCGGGAAGGCCGGCAAGCTCGGAGTCGTCGAGCGCTTCGATCACCTCGCCGCGGGGGCCGAGGCGACCGCTGACGCCCAGGCGGTCGTCCCTGTCGACGAGCGGCGGAAGCCTGTGCCCGACCAGCGCGTACAGCTGCGGCCGGTTTTGGCGTCCGATCTCGATGACGTCCTCGAATCCTCGGTTCGTGATGAGCACGACTTTGGCGCCACGGCGTTCAAGGAGAGCGTTGGTCGCAACGGTGGATCCGTGGAGGAGAGTGAACGCCTCGCCTGCTCCCAGGATCCCTCCGATGCCGTCGAGAACGGCTTGAGCAGGATCGTGCGGTGTCGAAGGCACCTTGAGCGTCTTGATCCTGCCCTGGTCAAGCAGTACCAGGTCGGTGAACGTGCCGCCTGTGTCGACGGCCAAGACGGCCGTTGACGCTGTCGAGGCGGGTGCGGACATTGGAGCGCTCATGCAGATCCTTCCTTCGTTCGATCGGTTCAAGGCCCTCGCCGGCATGGCCGGCTTGGTGCCCGTTTGGCGCGAGTTCCTATTCGACGTCGACACTGCGGTGACAGCCTACTCGAAGCTGGTGGAACCGCCCTTTGGGTTCCTGCTCGAGTCCGTAGTGGGCGGCGAACAATGGGCCCGATATTCGTTTCTGGGAACCCGTCCCGCGGGCGCGTGGAGACTTCACCGCGGCGCGGTTTCGTGGTGGACGCCCGGCGGAGGCTGGAGTGCGGTCGAGGCGGACGATCCGCTAGACGACTTAGATGCTCGCCTGCGTGCGCGGGTTCCCGCCGAGGTACCCGGTCTGCCGCGCTTCTGGGGCGGCGCGGTCGGGTACTTCTCCTACGACGTGGTTCGTGAGATCGAGAATCTTCCGAACGCGCCGGAGGACGACTTGGCTCTTCCAGACGGAGTGTTCCTTTTCACGGACGTCGTCCTGGCTATCGACAATCTCCATGGAGTAGCCATGGCGATCGCGGCGGTGCCAGTCGAGAGTGGCCTCTCCGAACAGGAGCTGAGGGCTCGCTACGAAGACGCATCGACGAAGACGAAGGACGTGATCGACCGCCTCGCCTCGGGGCCTGCGCCCGGGCCGCTCACGTTGGCCGACGAGCCCGATGTGGGCTCTCCTTTCGAAAGCGCGTCGACTCGGGAGGAATTCGAGGAAGGCGTGGAACGGATCCGCGAGTACATCCGGGCCGGAGACGCCTTCCAGATCGTGCTCAGCCAGAGGCTCAGCAGCGCCTTGGAGGTGACTCCCTTCGAGGTCTACCGGGGACTGCGGAGCTTGAATCCGTCGCCCTACCTCTACTTCCTGGAGCTGGACGGTGTGAGCCTCGTCGGCGCGTCCCCTGAGGTGCTCGTGAGGGTCGAAGACTCGACCGTCACGGTTCGACCCATCGCAGGGACGCGGCCCCGCGGTCGAACGCCCGAAGAAGACCGCGCCTTGGCGGAGGATTTGCTCCACGACGAGAAGGAGCTCGCAGAGCACCGGATGCTCTTGGACTTGGGGCGCAACGATGTAGGTCGCGTCGCCGAGTATGGTTCCGTGACGGTGCCGGAGCTGATGATCGTGGAGCGTTACTCGCACGTGATGCACCTCGTGAGTCAGGTCGAGGGAAAGCTGCGGACCGGGCTCGGCGCGATCGACGTGTTTCGTGCGTGCTTCCCAGCGGGGACGCTGTCCGGCGCTCCCAAGGTGCGCGCCATGGAGATCATAGACGAGTTGGAGCCGGTGCGGCGTGGTCCGTACGGTGGGGCAGTCGGCCACTTCAACTATGGTGGGTTGAGCATGGACACCGCGATCACGATCCGCACGTTGGTCGCAACGGATGGGAATGCCTACGTGCAGGCGGGTGCGGGCATCGTTGCCGATAGCGACCCGTCACGAGAGTACGAGGAGACGCTCAGCAAGGCACGAGCGCTACTCCAGGCCGTGGCGATGGTAAGCGGGAGTTAGCCGCTAATCTCCGGCCCGCGCGCCCAGCTTCTCATAGAGCAGCACCAGTGCGCCAATTCCCTTCTCGAAGTTCTCGACGGAAAGCCATTCGTTGGGAGCGTGTAGATTGCACCCCGGGAGCGAGAAGCCCACCAGGAGTGCGGGAGCATCCAGACGCTCTTCGAATTCGACGACGATCGGGATCGAACCACCGCCGCCCATGGGTACTGGCTTGGTGCCGAACGCTTCCTGCAGCGCTTCGGCGGCGGCCTCGAAGTACGGACCCTCGATGCTCGCCTTCCAAGGGCGACCGCCGTGAAGTTCCTTCAGCTCCACAGTCACGCCGTCAGGGGTGACGTTCCGGAGGTGCGCCTCCAGCAACTCTTTTACCTTGGCGTCCGTTTGATCCGGAACCAGGCGAAAGCTCACCTTGGCCATCGCGTGGTTTGGCAGTACGGTCTTCGCGCCCTCATCGGTATATCCACATAGCATGCCGTTGACGTCGCAGGTCGGCCGGATCCACAGACGCTCGAGCGTGCTGAAGCCCTCCTCGCCCCCGAGGGCGACGACGTCGAGCTCATCCCGGAACTCGTCGTCCGAGTGGGGAAGCGCGGCGATTCGCTCGCGGGTCTCGGCATCCCAGTCGACGACGTCCTCATAGAAGCCCGGCACCGCGATACGGCCTTGATCATCGTGTAGAGACGCTATGATGAGCGACAGCACGTTGCCGGGATTCACCACCGCGCCACCGAATTCGCCGGAGTGCAGGTCGCTACGGGCGCCCCGCACATGGATCTCGAAGTACGCGAGGCCTCTCAGCGAGAAGAGGAGGGAAGGCAGTCCCTTGGCGAACATGCCCGTGTCCGAGACGACCACGACGTCACACGCGAGTCGTTCCAAGTGAGCCTCGACGAATGGGACGAGGTTCGGCGAGCCGACCTCTTCCTCCCCTTCGGCGAGCACCAGGACGTTGACGAGCAGCGAGCCGCTCGTGGCGAGGTGGGCTTCGAGCGCCTTCACGTGCATGTAGAGCTGGCCCTTGTCGTCCGCTGAGCCGCGCGCGTAGATGCGACCCTCGCGTTCCGTGGGCTCGAAAGGAGGCGAGGTCCAGAGCTCCAGCGGCTCCGGTGGTTGCACGTCGTAATGTCCGTAGACGAGCACGGTCGGAGCGTTCGCGCCGGCGCCACGCCACTCACCTAGCACGACCGGATGACCCTCCGTGGCGATGACCTCCACCTCTAGTCCGGCTTCCTGCATACGCGCGGCCAGCCAGTGCGCCGCCCGACTCGTTTCGTGGTCGTGCTCCGACTTGGCGCTGATGGACGGAATGCGCAGGAAGTCGTACAGCTCCTCCCGAAAGCGTCCGAGGTTGGTGTCGATAAAAGTCAGGGCGTCAGACATTTCTTCAACGCTTCTAGTCGGACTTCTAGATCAGTCCCCGGATGCCCCAACGGTAGACGAACGTCATCATTGCGGAGAAGACCGCCCCGCCCGCCATCCCGCCGGCGCTCAGCGCCAATGGCTCGTACAGGTGGAAGATCCCGACGCCGAGCATGCCTCCGATGACTGCCGCGAAGGAGCCAAGCACGGCGAGCACGACGGTATGTCCCTGGGTTTCCTCCGGCCGCTTGATGAGCGCCTTCATCGTAAGGCCGATCACGGCCCCCATCACGATCCAAATCGCTATACCGACCCAGTTCTGCATGTCGCGCCACTGACCCCGTGAATGCGTGCTCTTCCACATGTGTTTTTCAGGCCCGGCAAATCTACCCGAAGCCGTTGGGGAGAGCCAGACTCGGTCTGCACCCGCACGGTCGTTGACGCGCGCAGCGGGTCGCATTTCATTGGTCCAATGAGCGATGAGATCATCGACCTGACCCAGTATCTCAACCGGGAATCGAAGGATGAGGAGCCCTCACGGGGAGCATTCGCGCTTTGGGGGGCGGATGGTGAACGGTCCCGGTTCGCCCTACCGCTGTGGCGAACCATCTATTTGGCACAAGGCGAGCGCGGCTCGATCGTGTGGCGCGACAGTGCTGGAGACGATGCTCCTCAAGCGTTTGTCGTGCTCGACCTCGGTCAAGATCCCGCGCGACTGGAGGTCGACCAAGCTGCGGTTCCGCTGTCGGAGGACGGTGAGCCTCCTGCCTTGTACGACTACGGAGCTGCGGGCGTCACCATCTTCCTCGGTGCCCGAGGGGACCGAATCTGGCACCTGGTAGTGGACGGCTGTGACAAGAGGGTCGGCGCACTTTCCGCGAAGAGCCGTGAGGACAGCCTCTTCTTGGCCGGCGAGTGTGCGGGACTGCTCTTCTTGAGGGACTTCGCCGGCAACGTGCCGTAGCAGCTCGCGGTAGAACTAGATTAGTCCTCGTCCATCCTGCGCTTGAGCTCCGCTAGGCGCGCATCGAAGTCCGGCTCCGGTGGCGGCGTCTCGTTCAGGTCGATGTGGTAGTCTGACCGCTCTGGACCCAGGTCCAGATCCGAGAACGCTTCGGCGGTCGCACTCTTGGCGCGCTCATCGTCGATCTTACCGGCCATGCGGTCGAGTTCGCTGAAGAGATCGTCCGCCGCCGATATCGACTCGCGTGCGCCCGACCGTCCGGCAGTAGCTGACAGCAAGTCACGTTTGGCCTGAGCCTCCTTGACCTTCGCCATCATCTCTTCGACCTCCTCTCGACTGAAGTCGAGCTCGGCCTTGAGTGCCTTCGCCTTCTGCTCGAGCAACTGCTGATGTTCCTCGTGCTTCTCGGCGAACTGGGCGGCGACGTCCGCCGTCTCGGAGTCGCCGATTTCGCGGGCCATCTGCTCGCGTCGCATACAGGTCGCGGCCTCGGCCCCCTCCCGCTCCGCCTCCGCCAGAGCTTTTCTGATCTGGCTCTCGAGGTTCGCGACCTCGCCTTTCACGTCGTTGATCTCGTCGACCATGCCGCCGATTAGGCGATCGACCGTGTCCGGGACATGTTCCCGGTTAAGCTCCTTGTTGAAGTTCTCGTACGCTTCGCGGAACGCCGACCTCAAATCTTCGAACATTGCCCTGTCCGGTGGGGGCGCTTCAGTTGAGGAAGGGCTCGATACGCTGAGCGAATGAATTGCGCGCGCGGTGCAACCTGCTTTTCACGGTTCCGAGGTTCACTCCCGTGATCTGCGAGATCTCCTCGTAGCTCTTCCCTTCCAGCTCGCGAAGGCGGAAGACGCGACGGTGGTGCTCCGGCAGCTCCTTCACCGTGTCTTCGACGAGTCGCCGCAGAAACCGCTTCCGGTAGAGGTCGTCCGGGCGCATTGAGTAGTCCTCGAACTGCAGAGGACGGTGGTCGTCATCCCAGTTGCTCGTGAGCCTCTGAAAGAGCACGAGTGGGCTTCGGGACCGGTTGCGCAGTTCATTCTTGGAGAGGTTGCTCGCGATCGTATAGACCCAAGTCGAGAACTTCTTCGACGTGTCGAAACGGTGGAGGTGTCTCGTCACTCGGATGAACGCCTCTTGCACGAGGTCCTGCGCCCGATCGCCATCACCGGTCTTGCGCGTGATGAAGTGGATGAGCCGGTCCCGGTACCGATCGTACAGACGCTGGAACGCGCCAGGGCGTCCGTCCAGATGCACGGTGACCAGCTGCTCGTCGGTGAGGTCCTCCAGCGGCGTGGCCTGCAGGAATTCACGGAGTTGTTTGGGCTTTGCGTCGATCATGTGCCGGGACTTCTCAGTCACTAATCGAGAATCATTCTCATTGTCTGTATTGAAGATACCTCAGATCGGCCTGTTTTCCAGGCCGATCAGGACTCCTCCTTCGGAAAAGCCTTCGTAAAGGGCCTGTTCCGGTGCTGGAATCCGGTCGCGGGAAGCGAGGGCCTCCGCCGCCGCGCGCTCGATCTCGTCCGTCACCTCAGCCTCGATGGTCAGCAGAGTCTCGGTTTCGATACCGTGTCCTTCCAGATAAGCCTCGAAGAGGCCAATAGGATCCCGTCGGCCCCAAGCCGCGAACAGCTCGGGCGCGAACGTGCCCCTCGCCTCCCTTTCATCATGGGTGGCGTGGCCGCCCATCCTGAAGGTGTCGGCCACGATCACCGCCGGCCCTTGGCCTGCCCGGCACCTTTCCGCGGCGATCCGGGTGGCCGCGAAAATGTCGAGAACGTTGTTGCCGTCACAGATCCAATGCTCGATCCCGTACATCGCCGGCCAGTCGTGCAGGTCGCCGGCTCCGTGCTGGTCGATACGGGTTCCGAGTGCCACCTGGTTGTCTTGAATCACGAAGATGACCGGGAGATTCTGCACGGCTGCGAAGTTCATGCCCTCGTGACAGGCGGCGGTCTTGGTGGCTCCGTTGCCGACCCAGGTGAGCGCCACTCAGTCCTCCCCTCGACTGACCGCGGCCAGTGCGACGCCGGTGACGATCGTGACGCTCGTTCCCATGTGGCTGATCGGCTGGATGATGCCCCTGGGCAAGTCGCCGATGTGCAGGTCACGCCCACGACTCGGGGAGTCGGCAGTGGACAGGTACCCGCGGAACATGTCCGACAACGGCATGCCCATCATGTGCAGGGCGCCCGCGTTGCGAATCATCGGGCTCACCACATCCCTTGCCGGAGCGAGCGCGCTCACGGAGCCCACTGTGACCGCCTCTTCGCCGGTGCCGAGCCAGGCCTTGGAGATGATGCCAGTGCGGACCCATCGCTTGAGCCCGAGGTCGTGAAGTCGGGTGCGCAGCAGATCTCAGTACATCGTGAGCAGGGCGTTTTCGCTCAACTGCTCCACGATCCCAATGCGATCGGGGTCGGATTGAAGGCGCTCTGCGAAGGCGCGGACCAGCGCCGGATCGGGGGTCCAGTCGACGTATTCGGGGGGATCGAATGCTGGATGGCGCTTCATGCCGCTAAGATAGCAGCCAGTGGTGTGCCGGGACCTTCGCGCAAGCGAAAGCGGGGGAGGCAAAGACTCTCAATGGCATGAAGAACCAGCCCCCCCAGGGTGGGCCACGAGAAGCCTCTGCACTCGCCCCGCTCACGCTCAGCTCGCAACCAGGGTTCCGAACATACCTTCTATATAGGGCACACACGTTGAGATGTCACTCTCATATTGGTACTTCGTGTACGAAAGGTTAAAGATCCACGAAAGCCGTGCGTTGCAGCGAGGCTCGAGCGCTGTGAGATTCCTTCCGAGTGACCCCCACAAGGCCGGGAGCGAGTTGACCGACACCACCCCAACCCGACGCGTGCACGCCATCGTGGGATTGCGTCTGCTCGAGATGATCCGAGATCAGGACCTCCCTGGCGAGATCCTGGATGCGGAAGATCCGACGCAAACCATGCCTCGCCGGCTGGGCCTGAGCGACGTGGTCGACCGCCAGATACGTACCTATCGGGGAGATGTGAAGAAGGGGGTCCGCCTCGCGGACGCGGAGGTCCTGGACCTCTTCCGACTGGTCATCCGGCGACCCGACGGCGAAGAGGTCTTCTACGGAGCTGGGCGACTCCTCGCTGCGAGGGAGCGCCCGAGCCGGTGGACGCGAGTCGTGCCTCAGCGCGTTCAATACGCCGTGGCACGCGGGAGGGTCGAGCGGCGCCTCAAGCGGCTCTTCGGGCGCCGCGTCGGAGGTTTCGGCCGAGGCCCGTTCTCCGTGGAAGGAAGAGCGCTCGTCTTTATCGAGAGTGATCCGGGAGGAGAGGCTTGTCACTTCCTGTCCGGCTTCTGCCAGGAGATCCTCGAGCAAACCGGAGGGGGCTTGGTGCAAATGAAACACACGCTCTGCCAGGCCCGTGGGGATCACCAGTGTCGATGGGAGGGGATGTTCATCGACAAGCCGGCCGACAAGGGCCCAGAGGCGGACTCCGCCTAGCGCGTGGAGGCTGGTGAATGTTAGAGAAGCGCCGGTGGGGGTGTGGTGTAACGTGGCCCCGGAGGGTCATATAGTGAGTTCGCGGAGCTACTGGGGGCCTGACGGGGTCCGCTTCAATCGTATTGGAGCAGTATGGAGATCGGGATAGGAATCGCCATTGGGGTCGTGCTCGGCGTTGCGGGCTTCCTGTTAGGACGCTCCGGGGCACATTCGACTAGAGTGGGGGAGGGGCGCGCTGAGGCAGAGCGGAGCCTCGCCGCAGCGGCTGACTCCATCCGAAGAGGTCGACACCCTCGCGCTGCCGCCGGCTCACCGGAGGAAGAGCTGTACGCCGCGCTGGAGCAAGGCTGGGCCCCTCGGGAGACCCAGCGACAGGCGGCTCTGAAAGAGGCGATCGGACGCGTGAGCGTGTTCCTGGATGCAAGCGTGCGTGATCCGCTCGCGGGCGCAGGTCGCGAGGCACGTGCCGATGAGCTGCGTGAACGCATCCAGCGCGTGCTCGGTGCCCTCGAGGACTTGAACTTCTTTCTGGAGGAGCCCGCCCGCGAGACAGAAGGCCGCGATCTCGTGCCTCTCGTGCAGCACGTAGCTCGCGAATTTGCTGCTGACCAGGACGTGGGAGTGCGGATCCAATTGGCCGAGACCTCGGTGCGCGCCACGGTGAATGCCCAGGTGCTCATGGACAGCCTGTACCTCATCCTCCACAACGCCGACCGCTTCGGAGCTGGCACGACGGTCGATGTTACGGTCCAAGCCGTCGACGGTCGCGCTCTGGTCACCGTGCGAGACCGCGGCGAGGGCTTTACTGAGGAGGCGTTCAAGCGGGCGTTCGACCCGTTCTACTCGACGTCGGGGGAGGGGCTCGGGCTGGGTCTGCCCCACGCACGTACACTCATCGAGGGCATGGGGGGACGCGTGGAGCTGCGCAACGTCCCGGACGGTGGCGCCGAAGTCGAGGTGTCGTTCGCGCGTAACTGACCGGCGCCGGTTACGGACCAGCGCGGCGGCCTGTGACTCCCACGCCGACAACACCCGCAACCACCAACACGATTCCAAGCCAACCCACCGACCTCAACCCCTGGTCCAGAAGTAGGGTCGCGAGCACCGCGGCCACGACCGGTTCGATTGCCGTCGCGAGAGAGGCTCGGCTCGCCTCGATCCTCGCCAATGCATCGAAGAATAGGAATTGTGCGAGCGCGATCGTGGTGACCCCGAAAACCAAGATCAGCACCCACGCGGTACCGGTGGCCGGAAGCTCGATTGCGCCCTCGGTGGACAGGAGGGTCGCGGTGAGCATAACGCACGCGCCGATCGTGCTGTAGACCACGGTCGGCACGGAGCCATAACGCGGGCTCGCGAAGCGACCGAGGAGTGTGTAGACGGCATAGCTGAGGCCAGCCAGCGCTCCCCAGGCCAGTCCGGCGGAACCGAAAGCCGCCGGAACGTCATCGGCGCCCGCGACGGAGAGCCAGACGCCGACGAGCGTCACGACCACGAGAGTCGCCCGAGCGCGGGTAGGCCACTCGCCCAACAGCGGTCCCGCCGCGGCGGCGACTACCGCTGGTGCCAAGTACAGCAGCGCTACAGTCGCAGGCACTCCGACCGCATCGGTCGACAGCTGGTATGCCAACTGGAAGATGCCGACCGCGACGCCGCCTCCGAGCCCGAGAACTAAAAGTCCGGTGTGGCTTACGCGCAGCGACGCGGGGCGTAGGACGCCAAACACGGCGACCAAGACCAGCACGCCGACCATTGGACGAAGCAGAGCGACACTCTCGGGCGGCACACCCATGCGGAAGAGGTGCACAGCAAAGATACCGGAGGATCCCCAGAGGCATGCCGCTACTATCGCCTCCACATACCCGAGCCAGCGAGCTCCGGAAGGATCCTCGCTCACCTGTATCCGTACACCTGGTAGAGGAGCACGTAGACGACCAGACCGGTCACGGAAACGTACACCCACATGGGAAACGTCCAGCGCGCGAGCCGAGTGTGATTCCGGAAGCGGCGTCGCCTGACGAGATACACGAGGCGCAGCGCGAGCGGAACGAGCAACACCGAGAGCGTGATGTGGGAGAACAGGATCGAGAGGTACACGGCCCTTGCCGCTCCCTCGCCGGCGAATTCATGGATGCCCGTGAACACGATGCGGGTCACGTAGAAGATCAAGAAGAGGGCCGAGGCGGTGAAAGCGGTCAGCATCGCCCTGCGGTGCCTGTGCAGAGACTTCCGCCTCACGAAGTAGAACCCCGTGAAGAGCGCCACGGCGCTGGTCGCGTTCAGGCTCGCGTTGACGCGCGAGCATGTCCCCGATCTGAGTGCGATCCACCAGACGCTCAGGCCGCCTGGGTCTGTGAAGCTCGTGTGGGCGTACCGGCGGCCACACGTGTGAGTGTCGCCAAGTGCACCAGGGCGGTGAGCAGAGTGGCGGCGCCCAGCGTGTGGAAGGAGACCGGAATCACGCCCAGCACCGTGAGTACCGATAGAAAGCCCAGCGACACTTGGGCGACGGCCAGACCGGCTGCGAGCAGCGCCACCGTACGTACGGCGGCGGTCGTGCCGTGGCGCGCTCCCCAGATCGCGAGCCACACGATCGCTACGAGCGCGAGCATCCCGACCAGCCGGTGCCCGAAGTGGAGAATAATGGGAGTGTTCACGAGTGGCGGAACGAGGCGGCCGAGACAGAGTGGGGCGTCCGGACATGCCATGCCCGCGTCCGCGTGGCGCACGAGCCCACCGATCACCGATTGGATAAAGACCAGGGCAGCTACTGCCATGGCGAACTTGGTGACCCGGCCCGCGACCCCGGCGTTCAGCGGTGAGGCGTTCCGTGACCAGCTCGTCGCCGACGCGAGGACGGTGGCCAATACCAGGAACAGCAGGGCCAAGCCCAGGTGGGTGGTCGATACCAGGTCCGGCAGCTGGTAGATGACGGTGAGTCCCCCGACCACCGCCTGGATGACCAGTAGAGCCATCCCCGCCAGGCAGGCTTTGAATATCCACGGGCGGTCGGCGGTTTCCTTTCTGGCCAGCCATGTCGCGAGACCGAACATGAGCAGGAGCCCCCCCGCAACGAGGCGGTGGAGGTGCTCCCAGAAGACGCCGCCCGACATCTCGGGAAGTATGGTGCCGAAACAAGTGGGCCAATCGGGGCAGGCCAGGCTCGACTCCGTCGCGTGCACGACGCTCCCCAGATACAACAGGAGGAGAGTCCACGCGACGGTCACGGTAAACGCACGTCTGTGAAGCATCTGGACTACCCCGTAGGCATCGGTTCCCGGACCGAAGGCTCGGACGCGGTATCCGCGGCCACGCCCACCACGACCTGCTGACGGTACGACTCGAGCGAGACGACGCCGCGCTCGAGCCACTCGAACTCGCCCCCCAGGAACCGTCTAGCGACGCCGTACGTCGCCACGTCGTCGTTGTTGAACAGGGCGTCGAAGCGCGCCGTGATTCGGCGTCGAGCGTGCCGACAAAAAAGGTCTGCGAGAGCGGTCGCTCCCGTCTCATCACTGCTTCGATCCGTGAGCATCTTTGCGCGCACGAGGGAGGCCGCCATTGTGAACAGGTCCGCCCCGATATCGACGATCCTGCCGAGCACCGCCTGGCGCTTCTCGAGCGCGGGCCCGAAGCGGACCATGGCATGGAATGTCGAACGAGCGAGCCTGCGAGAAGTCCGCTCGACAAAACGCAAATGGCCTGCGAGCGGGCCGAAGGATGCGTAACGCGGCCAAAAACCCCAGCCGAGGAAACGCGTCGGGTACCACCACGCGTAGTGCGCGCCCGCCCGGAAGAGTGCGGTCAGCTTCTTACCAGCCGACGCCTTGGGGTCGACGAGGTCGCCCGCGATGCTCAAATGGGTGTCCACGGCCTCGCGGGCGATGAACAGGCGCATGATCTCAGAGGAACCCTCGAAGATAGTGTTGATGCGCATGTCACGCAGGTAGCGCTCGACGGGGTACGGGGTGTCACCGCGCGCGAGCAACGAGGCGTGGGTCTCGTAGCCGCGGCCTCCTCGGACCTGCAGCGAGTCGTCCACGATCCGCAAGCCGGTTTCAGATGCCCACAGCTTCGCAATCGCGGCTTCGAGTCGAATGTCGAAGGTCTTCGCGTCCGCCATCCCTGAGGTGAGCTCGACTACCGCCTCCATGGCAAACGTCTCAGCAGTCATCCTGCCGAGCATCTGTGCGATCGCGTCGTGCTTGCCCACCTGACGGCCCCACTGAACGCGGGAACCGGCCCAGTCTCGGCACATATCGAGTGCGCCCTTGCTGGCTGCCGTGCAGAACGCGGGCAATGCAAGCCTGCCGGTGTTCAGCGTGATGAGCGCGA
Organism: Longimicrobiales bacterium; assembly: GCA_965226625.1. Classification (GTDB taxonomy): domain Bacteria; phylum Gemmatimonadota; class Gemmatimonadetes; order Longimicrobiales; family Gaopeijiaceae; genus UBA1138. The sequence continues at coordinate 212,863 of CBDDDK010000002.1, read as the reverse complement.
GCTTCAGTCCCTTGCCCTCTGCCCACAGCAGATTCTCGCGCGGAACCCTCACGTCCGTGAAGCGAAGGACTCCGTTCGAGAGTCCCTTGAGGCCCATGAAGGTGCACTCGTGTACGGTCTCGACTCCCTCCCACTCGGTCTCGACGATCAACGCGGTGATCGGCTTGTGCCGAGAGCCTTCGGGAGCCGGCGTGCGCGCCATGACGACGATGATATCGGCCCGCGGCCCGTTGGTCGTCCAGAGCTTTTCGCCGTTCAGGATCCAGTGCGATCCGTCCTCCGCGAGTGTCGCGGTCGTGGACATGTTCGCAGGGTCCGAACCCACGTGGTACTCGGTGAGCGCGAACGCAGAGAGCGCTCCCCCGGCGAGCCGCGGGAGGTACCGTCGTTTCTGCTCGTCTGTCCCGAACTTCAGCAGTGGCCCAGGTACGCCGATGCTCTGATGCGCCGACAGAAACGCCCCAGTCGAGCCGCAGCGCGATGCGACGACCATGAGTGCCCGATTGTACGAGAGTTGCGACAGTTCGAGTCCGCCATACTCGCGGGGGATCTTGATGCCGAACGCGCCTAGCTCCGCGAGTCCGTCCAGGACCTCTTGAGGGACATGGCGGTCGCGGTCTACTTGGTCTCCGTCGATGTGATCTCGGGAGAACGCCTCCAGCTTCGCGAGGAAATCCGCCGCCCGCTCCTGCTCTTCTGGGTCAGGCACGGGGTGCGGATGGATCAGATCCAGCTCGAATCGCCCTTCGAAGAGAGAGCGTGCGAAACTGCGTTGTTCCCAGTCCTGCTCGCGAGCGTACTCGGCGACTTCACGGGCCTCGAGTTCGGTGGCGAGATTTTTGTCGTCTGCCATGGTGTGTAAATCTAATACGGGGCCGGTCGACTTAGCCCCGTGGGCGCGTTATTCGTCCTCCTGGAGGAACTCCCGGATCTCTGCGCCCCGGGCCTCGGCGTCAGCCTCTCCGACCTCCATCAGCTTCTGGAGATAGTCGGGTTGGAAGAGTATCAGGCTCAAGAAGTCAGGGCTGCGCGTCTGTTTCGTTCCCAATCCGCGCGTGAGGAAGCGAAAGACCTTGGGCAGCTGGAACTCGTACTCGTACGCAAGCCTCCCCAGGTCTTGTGAGGGCCGGAGCGTCAACAGGCGGACCGGCCGGAAGCCGTCTCGCTTCTCTATCGGTATGCTCTCGAGTAGCTGATTGAGTCGATCGAGCCGAGCCGCGTCGTGGTCGAGCAGGTCTAGGAATATCGAGTTCATCAGGGCACCTGCGACTTGTACCGGGGGAGGATACCCGTAGATGATGGGCTCTACGGGCTCGTCCTCGGTACGGTCGTAGCGGGTCGAGATCGCAAGTATCCTACGGGCTCCCAAGTGCAACGCCGGCGAAAGGGGAGCGGTCAGGCGGATGCTTCCGTCTCCGTACCACGCGTTTTCGAGCCGGACCGCGGGGAAGATGAGCGGCAGCGCGGCGGAAGCCATCACGTGCTCGACGGTCATCACCGCGGTCAATGCCCGTCGCCTGGGGCGCTGCCACTCGTGGATGTCGGACCCCTGCACCCAGGTGACCGACCGTCCGGTCGAGTAGCACGAAGTGCTGATCGCGACAGCCTTCAACCGGCCACGCTCCAGATTGTAGCGCACGCCCGTAAGCTCGCCGTCGACCGCGTGCATCACCTCGGTCAAGTGGTTCCGTAGAGGCTCTGTGTCGACCAGCCCCCTCACTCGCGGTGCACCTCCCATTCCGCCGGATGCCAGTTGGCGAAGCCACCGGAAGCCGTTCATGGTGAGCGAGCGGACATCGACGTTGAAGACGTCTTCGACGGTGAGGTTGCCCCACAACTGACTGAGTTCCCCCACCGCCTGCAGGAAACTTCCGTGATGCTGCGCGATCAGCGCGGCGTTGATCGCTCCGGCGGAGGCGCCGGTGACGTACGGAACCTGCAGCTCGGGAAAATTGCGGGCGACGTACCTCAGAAATCCCACCTGGTACGCCGCTCGAGCGCCACCGCCCCCCATCACTAGTCCGAGATCGCTCGGGCCGGCGGTGCGGATAGCGGTGGGGAGTTCCTCGAGAGGACCAAGTGGCGGGACTGGAGTCATGGGCGCGGCTAGGAGGTGGGCGCGATGTCAGCCAACGATCGGGCGTCCGATCGCCATGATGCCAGCGGAGACGAGCGCCAGTACTACGATCGTGGCGACGATGTGCGGCAGGAAGGTACGCTCCTCGATGGGGCGGCGTTTCATCACCGCCGAGACCACGTGGGCGACCGTCGCCGCGAGCACCATCGACGCGATGTGCCCAGATAGCTGCGGGTAGAACACTCCGCTGAATAGGTGAGCCACTCCAACAAGCGCCGTGAGGTCGATCGCGCCCGTGAAGACGGCAGCCAAGATCCTCATGGTCTTGTCGTATTCGTGCTTCGTGGCCTGGCCGTATCCGGCGTAGCCCAGGACGAGAACGCCGGCCAAGAGCACCAAGTAGCGAAGGCCCGAGTGGGCGTAGAAGAGCATGGCGGCTAATCCTGGTATAGGTCAGTTTGTCAGCAAGGATGAGGGGTCGCTAACCTCTGCGCACTTCCTCGAGTAGCGCGAGCGCGATCTGCACGGCAACGCGTTGGCCCTCCGTGGGCGGATAGAGCGTTCCCGGTCGCACGCCCCCGCCGTTGAGCGCCTCGTACACGCCCTCCACCGTGCAGGCTGCCGAGTGGAGCTTGCCGGCCGGGGTGTTGATCGGGGGGCGACTGGCGCGGCCGCCTCGGCCGCAGCCACCTCCGCCAAAGCCGTTCGCCCGCCTGTAGGTCTCGATCTCGTCGGTGAGCGCGAGCGTGTCGAGCATGAAGCGCTCGCGTGATTCGTACATCGCGACCGTGATTGGCATGTCGGGGTCGCCTCGCACCTCCACTCGAGTGGACGCGCTGGTGTCGCGGGCAGTCACCGTGACCGTGTACGAACCCGGTGAGACCCATGGCCCACGCTCCGCGATCGAGCGGGCGAGCTCGTGGTCTGTGAACCGCTGCCAGGTGTCGGGGCGGCCAGAGATCGAGTGACGCAGATCCCAGTTGACCCGGTGGGTGCCCGCCGAGGAAGGGACCCGCATCTCGCGGATGGTGCTGCCCATGGCGTTCGTGACCGTCAGAGTGGCCTCACCGCCGCCCGCGCCCAGCCTGAATGTGATCTCGACGCCATCGACCGGATTCGTGCCGGCGAACGAGGCCTGCCCGCGGTACGAGGTGTCCTTGCGGTAGACCTGAATCGTGCCCCGGTCGGCCGAGAAGACCGTCACTGGTCCGGAGGCGTTCCCCCACTCGGCGAACACGCGGGTGTCGTCCAAGATCCATAGGGACCGGCCGTGCGTCGCGAGCACGAGGTCCTTGTCGCGCGGGTGGATGAGCATGTCGTCGTAGTGCGTGGTTGGCATGTTGGGGATCTCCGCCCAGTTCGTGCCAGCGTCCGTGCTTGCGAACGCGTGGTGCTCAGTACCGAGAAAGAGTACGTCGGTGTTGTCGGGGTGCTCGACGATCACGTTCACGACGCCCAGCTCTGGCAGCGTCGACTGAAGCGGCTGCCACGACCCGCCGAAATCCTTCGTGCGGAAGACGTAGGGAGCGAAGTCTCCATCGCGGTGACCGTCGAAGGCGGCATACGCCGTGCCTGGCGAGCGATACGAGGCTGTGATACGGCTCACGTACGTGCCGTCCGTGATTCCGAAAACGTTTCGGGAGACCTCGCTCCACGTCGCTCCGTTGTCGCGGCTCACTTGCAGGTTGCCGTCGTCGAAGCCCACCCACAGCACGCTCGGGTCGATGGGTGATTCGTCCAGGGTCACGGCTTCCCCGAAGCTGCCCGTGCCGTCGTTCCTCGAGATCACGATGTCGCGACCCTTGACCCCCATCATGTCGAGCTCGTCGCGATCGATCTGCCGGCTCAGGTCCGCCGTGCGCTGCCACGTCGAGCCGCGGTTGCGGGAGATGAAGAGTCGATTGCCGACCACGTACAGCACGTCCGGATCGTGCTGGGAGAGCATCATCGGCGATGTCCAGTCGAAGCGGTAGCTCTCCCCGGGCGGCTCGATCGGCGAGACGTCGAGCATGTCGCCCGTCTTCGTGTCGTAGCGGAAGTAGCTGCCGCCGTTCGAGCTGCCGTACGAGTATCGGGCATCCCGCGGGTCGGATGCCCAGTACATGCCGTCGCCGAACCCGGACTGCATCCAGTCGTCGTTGAGGATGCCGGCCCAACGGCGCGTCTCGGACGGCCCCATGAACGAGTGGTTGTCCTGGAGTCCCCCATACACCCAGTACGGATGGCGCATGTCCACGGGGAGCGCGTAGAACTGGGCGATGGCGAAGTTGTTGATCCTCCGGAAGTTCGCCCCCCCGTCGTAGCTCTCGTGCAAGCCGGCGTCCCCCGCCAGGTAGAGGTGCTCCGAGTCGTTCGGGTCGATCCAGAGCGTGTGGTGGTCCGCGTGCATCCCGACGTCGTACGTGGGCCGCCGGCCGATCTCCGTGAAGGTTCGGCCGCCGTCACGGCTCACGTAAGAGTCTGTCGCGAGCTCGTAGACTCGGCTCTCGTCCTTCGGGTGGATGAAGATGTGCGAGTAGTACATGGGTCGATCATTGAGAGCGTTCACGCGCTCCCAGGTGAGCCCGCCGTCTCCAGTGCGGTAGGTGCCCTGAAGGTCCTCGTCGGCATGCTCGATGAGCGCGTTGAGCACCTGCGGGTTGGACTCCGAGATCGCGATGCCGATGCGTCCCTTGTCACCCGCGGGCAGCCCGCCTTCGAGTTCGTTCCAGTTGGCTCCCCCGTCGATGGTCTTGTAGATGCCGCTTCCGGGCCCGCCACCGTTGAAGCCCCATGCGCGACGTAGCCGCTGATATGTTGCGGCATATAGCGTGTTGGGGTTGGAGGCGTCCATCACGAGGTCCACCGCACCGGTGTACTCGTCGATGTACAGTACCTTCTGCCACGAGCGGCCGCCGTCGCTGGTCTTGAAGACGCCGCGCTCCGCGGAAGCCGCCCACAGATTCCCCAAAGCCGCTACGTACGCGACGTCGGGGTTGGTGGGGTGGATGCGGACCCTACCGATGTGCCGCGTTTCCTCCAGCCCGAGGTGTCGCCACGTCCCGCCGCCGTCGTCCGAGCGGTACACGCCGTTTCCATACGACGAGCTCTGCCGGTTTTGCTGCTCACCTGTCCCCGCATAAATGATCTCGGGGTCGGAGAGAGCGAGCGCCACGTCCCCGAACGTGCTCACCGGATTGTCGTCGAAAACGTTCGTCCACGTCTGGCCGCGGTTGACGCTCTTCCAAAGGCCACCGGAAGCGGAGGCCACATAGATCGTCGAAGGGTCGTCTGGGATCGCCTCTACGTCGTGCACCCGCCCCCCGGTTACCGCGGGGCCGATCGCGCGAGGGTGGAAGTCAACCATGTCCTCACTAGTGATCGGCGTCTGAGCCGACAGCGATAGAGTGGTCGAAGCGACCGCGACGCAGGCTAGCAGCGTGCTGGAGAGACGGCTCATGCACGTCACACCGGTTCACCCCCGTCGTTTGGGTCTGCAAGCGGTAGTTCGGGTGGCGCGACAGCGGTGACGGCTTCCTGGACGATGCTCAGCACGTCCTCGTCCATGTCTCCGACGCCGAGCATCCAACGCAAGTAGTCCGGCTCCTCGGCCGCAACCCTTGCCAGCGGTTGGCCTTTGTGCTTCCCACGCCGAAAGACGCATCCTTCTTCGGCGCTGCTGAACCAACGGTCGACCTCTGTGCGGAACGGAGAGAACTCCTCACAATAGGCGTGCAGCCCATCCAGGTCCTGCGGGATGTGCGGGTACCGCTCGAGCTGGGCACCGAGCACCGCCGCCGACGTCCGGATATCGCCCAGAGCGGTGTGCGCCTCTTCGTGCTCACGGCCCAAATAGAAGCGTGCCGCGGCGGAGAGGTCTCGTGGCTCCTCGCGGTGGAAGATGTTCTGCATGTCGAGCACCCGACGGCCGTCGAGAGTGAAGCGAATGTCACAGCGCTTGAACTCCGCGATGAGCATGTGCAGATCGAAGCGCCGAATGTTGAACCCGCATAGGTCGCAGCCCGCGAGGAGCTCGTCGTCGAGGCTCCTGGCGGTTCGGCAGAACGGGTGTTCGTCGGCGACGTCGTCGTCGGTGATGCCGTGAACGGCCGTGGCCTCGGGCGGAATCGGCAGGCCGGGGTTGTACCGTCGCACGCGTTCGAGCACGTCCCCCTGCGGTGTGACTTTGATGAGCGCAAGCTCGACGATCCGGTCGCTCTTCACATCGAGACCCGTGGTCTCGAGATCGAAGAAGCAGAGGGGCCGGACTAGCTCGAAGGGTAGTTTCATGGGACCGGCAAGGTAGTGGGGGGGTTTGGGAAGGACTACAGTGACGCCATGAGTGCCTGCCCACAGCTGCACGGAATCGAACCAGAACTTCGGCGAGGTCCTTTGGAGAGGTGACTACGCGTAGAGCCCCAACGCCTCCAGCACCAAGTGCGCCTGCTCCGCCGCATGGTCCGTTGCCTTCCCCCCCGCAGGGCTCGCACGCTCCGGCCGAGCCACGTATGTCAGCGGTACATTGCGCGGTACCACACCGCGCAGCCGCGGCCCGATGAAGGTGAGTCCACCCATGTTACGGGGCTCCTCCTGCGCCCACACTACCTCCTTGAGGCTCGGGTAGCGGGCCAGCAGCTCTGTGAGGGCGTCTCCCGGGAACGGGTAGAGCAACTCCAGCCTGGCGACCGCCGTCGAGCTCGCGTCGGCGCGGCGCTCATGGGCCTGGATATCGTAGTAGACCTTGCCGCTACAGAGCACGACCCGCTCGACGGCGGTTGGATCCGCGACGGTCGGATCGTCCAAAACGTGGGAAAATCCACCCTCCGTGAGCTCGGCGACGGTGGACGAAGCCATCGGGTGTCGCAGTAGGCTCTTCGGGGTCATCACGATCATCGGGCGCTCAGGACGGCGGAGAGCTTGGAGGCGGAGGAGGTGGAAGTACTGGGCCGGGGTCGTCGGGTAGGTGACCCGCATGTTTTCCTCGGCGCACATCTGGAGAAATCTCTCGAGGCGGGCGCTCGAGTGCTCCGGTCCTTGCCCTTCGTATCCGTGCGGGAGCAGCAGTGTCAGGCGCGAGTATTGTCCCCACTTCGCCAGACCCGACGACAGGAACTGATCGATCATGACCTGCGCGACGTTCACGAAGTCCCCGAACTGGGCCTCCCAAAGCACCACGTCGGTATCGGCACCGACGGAGTAGCCGTACTCGAAGCCGATCACGGCGGTTTCGGTCAGCGGGGAGTTATAGAGCTCCAGTCGGGCGTCCGAGACCTGCTGGAGCGGCGTGAACTCTTCGCCGGTCTCCACATCGTGTAGCGTCAGGTGTCGATGGCTGAACGTGCCGCGCTGGATGTCTTGGCCAGTGAAGCGGATCGGGATTCCCGCTGCGAGCAGAGAACCGAACGCCAATGTCTCCGCGTGTCCCCAGTCGAGCGCACGCTCGAGGCCGAAGTCGTTGCCGCGGTGCTCCAGCTGCCTCCACAGCTTCGGATGAGGCGTGAAGCTGTCGGGAAGTTCGAGCGTCGTGTCGTTGATCCGTGAGAGCAGCTCGAGGTCGACGCCGGTGCTCTCGGGCACCACCGGCACTTCGCGATCGCCGTCAGGCGCGTCGTCGCGTACCGGTTCGTATGCACGCACGTGATTCTGAGCGTCGCGCAGGCGACTCGCGATTTCTTCTCGCATCGTTTGAGCCTGCGCCGCGCTGAAGACACCCTGTGCCGCGAGCTGATCCGCGTAGATCGCTCCAGCGGTTGGGTGCTCGGCAATCTTCTTGTACTTGAGCGGCTGCGTGTACGCGGGCTCATCGCCCTCGTTGTGGCCGTGTCGGCGATACCCGACGAGGTCGATCAGGAAGTCATCCTGGAAGTGAGCCCGGTACATCATGGCGAGCCGGACCGCAGCGAGGCACGCCTCGGCGTCGTCAGCGTTCACGTGCACGACGGGGATCCCGTAGCCCTTGGCCAGGTCGCTCGAGTACACCGTCGAGCGGCCCTCGCGTGGATCGGTGGTGAAGCCGACTTGATTGTTGACGATCACGTGGATGGTGCCGCCAACGGTGTATCCATCGAGGCGCGACATGTTCAACGTCTCCGCGACGACGCCTTCCGCCGCGAAGGCGGCGTCCCCATGTATGAGGATCGGCACGACTGCGTGGAAGTCGGGCTCCGCATACTTTCTGCCGCTGTCGAACTGTCTCGAGCGTGCCATTCCCGCGACAACGGGGTTCACGAACTCGAGATGGCTCGGGTTCGGTACCAAACGGACCAGGATCGTGCCGACGCCATCGATCTCACGCTCGCTCCGGGCGCCGTGGTGGTACTTCACGTCTCCGGTGCCGGCGATGTCGAGCTGTCCTCCCTTGTACGACGGGCCCTCGAACTCCGCGAGCAGTTCACCGTAGGACACGCCGACCGTGTGCGTAAGCACATTGAGGCGGCCGCGGTGTGCCATGCCGAGTACGACCTCACGGCCGCCTTTGCGGGCGGCGAGCTCGATAGCGAGATCCAACATGGGTACCAACGCGTCGTTTCCCTCCAGGGAGAAGCGCTTCTGGCCCAGATAGGCGCGGTGTAGGAACTGCTCCATACCTTCCGTCTCCGAGAGGCGCTGGAGGAGCGCGCGCCTTTCCTCGGGGCTCATCTCCGGCAGATGGCTCCGTGATTCGATCTGACGCCAAAGCCAGTCGACCTTCACATGGTCGTCGAGGTGCTCGAACTCGTAGCCGATGCTGCCCGCGTAAATGCTCTCGAGATCGTAAAGTGCGTCCGCGACGGAGCGGCCCTCGTCGTTCTCGTCCATGACGAGCGAGGCGGGCAGCTCGGCCAACTCCTCCATCGACGTCCCGAAAAAGGCCGGCGTGAGCTGTGGATGGCCGGCTGGCTCGCTGCCCAGCGGGTCGATACGCGCTAGCTGGTGCCCGTGGTCTCGGAACGCCTGCACCAAAGCGGTGGCCCGAGAGACGACGGGCAACGCCCGACGGAGGTCTTCGGCCGCCCGCGAGGTTGGCGACGCCTGGGTGGCCGGCGCGGCCTCGACGGCACTGGCCCGGTTGCCGTTGAGCTGGTCGGGGACGAAGAGTCCCTCCGCGACCGCCTGCTTGCCTCGGGTCTCGAAGAGCGTGCGCCACTCCGCTGGGACCCCTTCGGGGTTACGCGCATATTCCTCGAACATCGCCTGAGCGTAGGCGGTGTTCAGACTGTCAAAAAGTGGGTTGTCCATAGACGCGAAAACTACCGCGAATGGTTGGCGCGTAGGAGTGCGAGTGAAGCACCTTCGCGAGGTCTCCATCGACGCTCCGCCGGCTCTCGTGCACGCGGCGTGGCCGGCTGCGTTTCCCTGGTTGATCCAGGGATGTACCACACGCGGGGTTGGACTCGAGCGTCCCTACGACCTGGGTCTATTCAGTGACGCTTCCCCAGTCCGGCACGTGCTCCGTCACTGGGAGCATCTGCGCGCCACGACGGGTCAGGTGCGGGCCGCGCACGCACACCAGGTGCATGGTGCTCACGTTCGATTCCACGAGTCGGGATCGCCCGGTCTACACGTGTCCGAGCCGTGTGATGGTCACGCGACGACCGCGCCCGGCCTTCTGCTCGGCATAACCACCGCCGACTGCGTCCCGGTGTACGTCGTCGATCCGGAGAACCGCGCGGTGGCAGTCCTGCACGCGGGATGGCGTGGAGCCGCAGCCGGCGTGCTCGAGCAAGGCCTGGAGGTTCTGGGGGAGCGGGTAGGTACAGACGCCGCCCGAGTGCACCTGCATCTGGGGCCGGCGATCTGTGGTCGCTGCTACGAGGCGGGCCTCGAGGTGTTCGAGGCTCTGGAGCAGCCGGTTCCGGCGAGGCCCATGTCGCTCGATCTTCGGGCCGTTATTGCGCAGAGAGCGATCGACTTCGGTGTCCCGCGGGACCAGATCACGCTGTCCGAACACTGCACGCGCTGCACCGGCAGCGGGTTGTTCTCGCACAGGGCCGGCGACCGTGAGAGGCAGGTCGCGTACATCGGGATCCGTGCATGACTCCCGGCCAGGATCGCGCCTTCGATGCGGTCGGCCAGTGCCGGGACTGCGTGCACCACAGGGTGACAGGGAACCGAAAGGGGTCTCGGTTCTATCTTTGGGGCCGAGCGAACGCCGATCCACGATTCCCGAAGTATCCACCGCTCCCGGTGATCGACTGCAAAGGCTACGAGCCCGGTGGGGCCGATCCCTGGGCACAATATGCCGAAGACGCGGACGAGGAGCTCCCATGAGCGAAGCGCTGTACACTGAGGTGCCCCCAGTTGCGGTACCACTTCCTATGTTAGACCCCGAGCCATCGGTGGTCCCTGGAGTTGGGGCATCCTGAGGAACCAGGGCGATGGTTTTATCGTCTCTGGGGCGGGGGGTAGTCCGCCGTGGGCACGATGGGGTCGGACGGTATTGTACAGCCGCCTCCACTGCTCGACGAGTACCGTTGCCTCGGGCAGTGTGTAGAAGATCTCTCCGTTCAAGAACTCGTCTCTCAGTTTGCCGTTGAAGCTCTCGTTGTAGCCGTTCTCCCACGGACTGCCCGGCGCGATGTAGAGGGTCTGGACCCGCAGCCTGGCCAGCCATCTCCGCACCAGTTTCGCCGTGAACTCTGGCCCGTTGTCCGAGCGCAGATGCTCGGGCGGACCGTGCCGAGCGAAGAGATCGGTGAGCACCTCGAGAACGTCGTGAGCTCGAGTCTTTCGACCGACCTTGATCGCCAGACACTGCCGCGTGTACTCGTCGAGCACGGTCAGAAGCTTCAGCGCACGGCCGTCATGGGTCCTCGTGCTTACGAAGTCGTAGGACCACACGTGATTCTTGTGCAGTGACCTGAGCCGGATGCACGAGCCATCGTTGAGCCACAACCGACCCCGTTTCGGTTGCCGTCTGGGCACTTTCAGCCCCTCCTGCCTCCAGATACGCTCCACACGCTTGTGGTTCACCTCCCAGCCCTCGATACGCAGCAGGTTCGTGATCTGGCGATACCCGTACCTGCCGAACCGGCTCGCCAACCGTATCACGTCCGTGCGTAGCGCCTCCTCGTCGCCAGGTAGCTTCTTCACCCGGCGCTGCGTCGAGCGCGGCTGACCCAGTACGTGACACGCGTGACGTTCACTCGCCCCGAGTCGCTGACGTACATGCATCACGCACCTGCGTCGGCGCTCGGGGCTCAGAAGTTTCCCTTGGTCGCTTCCTCCAGGATCAGCTTGTCCACCGTCAGGTTCGCCACCGCTCGCTTTAGCCGTGCGTTCTCCTTCTCCAGCTCCTTGAAGCGGAACCTGTCAACGACAATGGGACACTCTACGGGATTAATTAGAGAGCAATGTCCTGTGTGGTGAGGGAAGGGATGGGAGGATTGATGAAGACGGCCTCCGGGAGCGGTTTGGGCTTCGGCACACCTCTGACGAAGCGTTCGGGATGAGCGGCCCATGCTTCGCGGAGCACGGATTTCCTGCCGGCAATGACCTGATCGGCGTTCCCGAAGTGGACCTGCTCGGGGGTTAGCATCGAGATGCCGCCATGGCGGTGCTCGGCATTGTACCAGCGGAAGAACGATCGACAGAACGTCTTGGCTTGGCCCTGATCCCCGAACCGTCCGGGAAACGAGGGATGGTACTTCAAGGTTTTGAACTGAGCCTCGGAAAACGGGTTGTCATCCGACACCTGAGGCCGGCTCAACGAGCGGGTCACGCCGAGGTCGGCGAGAAGTTGAGCGGTGCATTGGCTCGTCATTGGAGCTCCCCGATCCGAGTGCAGGGTCAGGACCCGGGGCTGGACGCCATGCTTCAGGCAGCTCTGCTGGATCAACCGGCCGGCCAGGGCCGAGTTCTCCCGGTCCGCCACCATCCAGCCCACGACGTAGCGGCTGTAGATGTCCATGATGACGTAGAGGTAGTAATAGCTCCACTTCTTCGGCCCGAGCAGCCGCGTGATATCCCAGGACCACACCTGGTTCGGCGCCGTGGCCATCAACTCGGGCTTCTTGTACTCGGGATGGGTGCGCTGCGCCCGGCGTTCCTGAACCGGCACCTCGGAGGCTAGAACACGATACATCGTGCGTTCGCTGCACAGGTAGACCTCTTCGTCGAGCAGCGTGGCCACCACCTCGGCGGGTGAGCGGTCCACGAACCGCTCCGAACACAGCGTGTCGAAGACCTCGCCTCGTTCCGTCTCGCTCAATGCCCGGGCGGGCGTCGGGCGGGGCTGCTGTTGCCCGGTTGATGGGCCTCGACGACGGTACAACGTCGATCGGGAGACCTCGAGGGCCGCGCACTCCGGTTTTACACCGACGTGCTTAGCCAGCTCATCGGCCGCCTTCAAGAGTTTGTCCCGTCGTCGAGGCTTATCCCCAGCAGCCCCGCAACTTTTCCCTGCACGTCGATGATCAGGTGTGCCTTCCTGAGCTCATTCTCGAGCCGTGCGTTTCGCCGCTCCAGCTTGCGTACCTTCTCATCCAGCGGATTTCGCTCCGGCTTGCGGCCGCGTTTCTTCGACAGGGCCTTCAGCGACCCGCTATGCGCCGCCTTGCGCCACGTCGTCAGGTGCGACGAGTACAGGCCCTCTCGCCGCAGGAGTTGACCCACCTCGCCGGGCTCGGTGCACCGGTCCGCTTCTTCGACGATCCGCAGCTTGTACGACGGACTGAACCGCCGCCGTAGCGGCCTATCTACTACCTCTGGGTCCGCAGGAGCTGCCGCGCTTCGCTTGGCCTCCCCGGTTCCAGGGGCACTACCATTCTCTTCCATTCTCTCTCGCAGTCCCAACATGTTCGGTTTCTCTGCCTTCGCCCTACTCTAATTCTTTGCGTGCTCCGTGTCTCACGTACGTTGGCAGAGAGGGAAGCGTCGAGCTTGATCCACCTTCATCCCCCCGAACTCCTGCCTCCACCGGTAGTACGTCTGCTCGCTGATCCCCAACTCCCGGCTCACCATCGCCACCGTTTTGCCGTTCGCCAGACCCACCTCCGCCTCTCTCAATGCCGTGATGATCTGCTCCGGCGTGTGTCGTCTCCTACTCATTCTGACCTCCTCCCTGATAGCTGCGACCAAAGCCGCATCCTAACATCAACTTTGGTCTCGTTTCAGGGGGTCACGTCAACACGACTCGCTCGACCCGTCACGAAGGTCGATGGCATCCATCGCCGGGCGACTCTCGAGGATGCAACCACCCTCGAGATGGCACGCTACGCCCGCCCGCAGATACACCCCGGGACAAGGTCTTCGGGTAGGTGGTCGCTCCATGAACTCGACCCCGTCGGAGTCGGCGATGCTTGGGGTATTCGAGCGCGCGGCGCTAAAGGAGTGGCTGGGGCGGGTTGCCCGTTCACCAGTTAGAGTATGACGTTGCTCGGGCGAAGTGCTCGACTAGCAGCCCACTGTACTTCTACCACGGGCTGCCAAGGCCGGAACCGGCGAGTGTGAAAGGGGATTGGGGGGTCGCATGTCAGATACAGTCGCGCTGCTCGTCGTGGCCCTCACCTTGGGGGTTCTGGCGTTCTTGGTCCCGTTTGCGTTACACCGGATGCTCCTGCTCCTTCTGTCGGGTCGGAGTCGGTCCGAACACGTCACGGAATGGCCGGAGGCGCAGCTCCCGCACGTAACCGTGCAGCTGCCGATTTATAACGAACGACATGTCGTCAGCCGGCTCATCGATGCCGTGTGCCGGATGGACTATCCCGCGCGGTTGCTCGAGGTACAGGTACTCGACGACTCCGACGACGCTACGCGCTGGATCGCGGATGAGCGGGTCGCGTATTGGCGGGCCTACGGCGTCGATGCGGTGCACATCACGCGCGACCATCGAGACGGCTTCAAAGCGGGGGCTCTCGCCGAGGGGACGTCGGTGGCGAAGGGTGAATACCTGCTCGTCCTCGATGCCGACTTCGTCGCACCTCCAGACCTCCTGCGCGACCTTCTGCCGCCGTTCCGCGACCCGTCTGTGGGCATGGTGCAGGCCCGGTGGGACCACCTCAATCGCGACCAGACCTGGTTCACGGAGGCGCAGGCGCTCCTCCTGGACGGACACTTCCTTTTCGAGCAGGGTGGACGGTATGCCGGCGACCGCTTCTTCAACTTCAACGGTACCGCGGGCGTGTGGCGGCGAAGGTGTCTGGAGGATGCAGGAGGGTGGCATACCGATACGCTCACCGAGGATCTCGACTTGAGCTATCGCGCCCAGATGGCCGGTTGGCGATTCGCATACCTCGACCATGTCGCGGTGCCCGCTGAGATCCCTTCGACGGTGGAGTCACTGGAGGTGCAACAGAGGCGCTGGGCTCAAGGCGGAATTCAGACCGCTCGCAAGATCCTCCCAGCGCTGCTGCGCGGCTCCTATCCATTGGCGGTGAAGGCCGAGGCGGTGATCCACCTGTGTGGGCACGTCGCGCATCCGCTCACGTGGGCGTTGGCGCTGCTGCTCTTTCCATCCGCGATCGCTCGCCGGTCGCTTGGGCTCGAGCAGTACTTGCTAGTGGACCTGCTGATCTTCACCGCGGCTACGGTTCCGTTCATGATCTTCTACTGGTTCGCGGGCCGCCGGAGGGGACAGGGGGGTGCCGGACTCGTTCGCGGTGTTGCGCGCACGCTTGCGCTTGGCATCGGGCTCACGATTCCTGTTACCCGGGCGGTGTTTCGTGGGCTGGCGGGCTATCGGGACCCGTTCGTCCGTACAGCCAAGACTGGGAGCGCGCGGGGTTGGCGGTATCCGAGCGTGCCCACGAGGCTGGATGACCTGGGCAAGAGCATGATGGCGGCCTTGATGCTGACGTACCTGGTGCTCGCGATCGCCGGACAGTATTGGGGCCAGCTGCCCTTCATCCTTCTTTTTCTTACCGGATATGCGGGTCTGGCGCTACCGGTGCTAGCCTCCGGATGGGGGGCGCCGCTCGCTGCGGCGCTCACTGAGCGGCGTGGGGAGGGGTACGCGCTCGTACCAGAGCTTGGCCGCATCGATTCCGAGCAGAACGAGGAAGGGGACCCAGAGAAGGAGGCGCACCGGGATGGGCTGCGGCCACTGGCCGGTGTCCTGGAAGGTCGCCAGCCCGAAATATCCGAGGAACGAGAGGCCGGTCATCAAGATCCATGTGCGATTCGCGCGTAGCGCAGCGAGCGGGAGCATCCAGAGCACGTACCACGGATGCAACGTCGGCGTGAGGATCATGCCTGCACCGAGGATCCAGAAGAGCGCGCGTTCGGGCCGGTACCGCTGCCATGTGGTCCATGCGACCACGCCGAGGACGAGCGCGCCCGCGGCGTACCGGGCCGCCATTGGCCCTGGCAGCACGGCCTCGAGAAGCGTGAACGGGCCCTTCATGAACCACCAGTCCCGCGCGAAGGTAGTGAGGCCCACGACCAGACGGTGGCCCGCCAATGCGTATGGCGCGTACAATAGCGCGACCGTGGCTACGAATCCCGCCAGGAACCGGACGCCCAGCCTCCGGGTGAGCGCCGGTACTGCTACCACGGGCGCGAACTTCGTGAGCGCCGCAAACGCGGCCGCGGCCCCCGCGCTCATGGGTGCGCGGGCCAACAGGATCACGAGTACCAACGCGAAGAGCCCGAGGGGTTCCAGGTGGCCGCTCCACGCGACCTCGACCACCAGCAGCGGGCTCCAGAGGTAGAGCAGCTGGGTGAGGCGCCGGCTACGGCCCGTGATGGACGCGACACGCCCGAGCAGCCAGCCGGTGCCGAGGTCGAGCCCGAGCCAGAGCAGCTTCGCTTGGAAAATCGCGCCGCCCGCCAGCGCGATCGCGAGGAACGCAAGTTGTGCGAGCGGAGGGTAGATGGTCGGCACGTCCGGGTTGTTGATCAGCCCTTGATAGACCGTACGGATCTCCGACAGCTCGATCGCGGTGGGCGCGTAGCGGTATGGGTTGATACCCGCGAGTTGCACCTGGCCGTCCCACAGGTATCGATAGATGTCGTCCGACAGCTCGGGCGTGAGCGGCAACAGGACCAAGCGCATTGCGATGGCGACGCCCCAGATGTACAGGTGTCCGCCCCGGGTGTGCAGAACCTGGCTCGCGCCAACGGCATACGCCGCGAACGCCCCACCGAAGATGAGCAGCCCCATCCACGGAAATGTCGCACCAGGCCACCACCCGAGGCCCCCGAGCAGCGCCAGCTCCACCACCCCGGCGATGGCCAAGAGGCGCCAGGGCTTGGACGGATAGGTGTCCGATGATGGCGTCATCTGAGCCCCGGACTCGAATCGCCGTGATCATGCCCGCGCTCAACGAGGAAAAGTCGCTTCCCGGGATCCTCTCGAGCATGCCCGACTACGTCGATCGCGTCGTCGTCTCGGACAACGGCTCCACGGACGGGACGGCGGAGGTCGCCCGAGCTCACGGTGCGGAGGTCGTCTTCGAGGCCGAGCGAGGCTACGGTGCGGCGTGCCTGGCCGGGATTCGGTATCTCTCGGAGCAGACCGAGCCTCCCGAAATACTCGTATTCATCGATGCGGATGGGAGCGACGATGCAAACGAGATAGCCCACGTGGTCGCTCCGATCCAGAAGGGCGAGGCCGACATGGTGCTCGGCGTTCGCCGTGGCATCGATGGGGACGTGGGGACGATCCTACCGCACGCGCGTTTTGGCAACTGTCTCATACTTGGCCTTACCCAGTTGCTGTTCCGCCACTCCTTCACGGACTTGCCGCCATTCCGGGCCGTATCGTTCCCCGAGCTGCTGGCGTTGCACATGGACGACCGCAGTTGGGGCTGGACGCTGCAGATGCAGATCAGGGCGGTGCGTGCGGGGCTTCGGCTCGTCGAGGTCGAGGTGACCCATCGGCGTCGAACCGAAGGCGTATCTAAGATTTCAGGAAATTTCGCGACCTCGCTGAAGGTAGGCTCGAAGATGTTCTATACGCTCGCTCGCGAGCGGCTCAGGTAGGGGCAGTCTCGTCCAAGAAGGTGGCGAGGCGCGCAAACGACTCCTCGGGGATCTCTTCTGCGGGCATGTGTCCGCACCGTTCGAAAACGTGTATTGTCGCGTTGGGCAGCACCTCGAGCAGCCGCTCTCCGACCCACAGCGGGACCACGCGGTCGTATCGTCCCCAGAGGATCAGCGCCGGCACGGCCAGTTCGAAAAAGCGAGCGTTGAGAGCCTCGATCCTCTCTGGCACCAGGCTGAGCGCCGAGTCGATGAGCGCACGCCGCGCTTCGGCGTCGTCGAGCGGAGCCGCGTACCCCTCGACCTGGTTTCCCGCGACCGCGTGCGGATCGTACACGATGGAGCGCAGGACCTTTCGGATCACGAATCGCGCGCCTAGAAGTCGAAACAGCGCGATCGCGATCCGGCGGTACCGCGCCAGACTGACGAAGGGCGGCAGTCGCTGCTCGTATGCGGCGCTAGCCACGAGGACGAGCCGTGCGAGTCTATCCTCTTCGTCGTCGTGAAGTCGCAGCGCCAGCAGTAGAGCGACAGCGCCGCCGAGCGAATGACCGACGATCGTGAGCCGTCGGAGGTCTCGTTGAAGAACGAGTCGATGGAGCAACTCGGCCTGGTCCTCCAGCCGGTACCGCCCGTCGTTCGGTTTGGGCGCCGCCCCCGATCCCTTGAGGTCGACTAGCACCACGTGGGCGCGCTCCGCGAGGCGCGGTGCCCAACAGCGCCAGGAAAAGGCGGAAGCTCCATAACCGTGGATCATGAGCACAGTGTCCGTGTCAGGCGTGGGCTCCAGGCCCAGCGTCTCCACGTGGAGAGGAAGCTCCTGGGCGTTCACCCTTCTAGAAGGGTGAACGGGGAGGGGGGCGGGCCGCGTTGCGGTGCCACGGCCCTGTATCCTAGGCGGAGCTTCGGAGGCATAGCCGTCGCTACGTCGAGAAGCTCCAACGACGGAGATGGGGCCGTGCCACCGCAACCCACAGACTTGTATGTCCTTTCATCGTGGCGTTGGGCGCATGGCGGTTGCGCGGTTGACGCTGCGTCTCTCCTCGGCGGACCACCGCCTTCGACGCCGGTGCCCGCTCGGCTACGACTCCTCGTCGTTCCTTGCCTGAACACACGCCAGCGCCATGTGCGCGGCCCACCCCCCTTCCCGTTCACCCTTCTAACTCAAGCACAGCGGCCCCGCAGCCGCTAAACTGCTCGGCCAGTTCCGGGTGGCAGGTGAAGACGAAGAGCTGCCGGTTGCGCGAGAGGCTGCCCAGAACCTCGATGCCCCGGCCGCGTCGCTCACGGTCCCAGTTGACGAAGACTTCGTCGACAAAGAGGGGAAGACGCTCACCTCCCTGATCGAGGTGGTCCACGATCGCGAGTCGCAGCGACAGATACGCCTGCTCGAGCGTGCCAGTGGACACCGGCGGCGTGAGCGGTACCGGTGCGGGCAGGCCGGGCCCGAGCACCTGAAAGACGTCACCCGCACCTGCTTCGTCGACGAGGATGCGATCGTAGCGTCCGCCCGTGAGGTGCTTCAGATACGACCCCGCCCGCCGGATCAGGTCCGGCTGATGCTCCTCACGAAAGCGCCGATCCGCGTCACGGATGAGTTGGGCCAGCACCCAGCGTCGGTCCCGTTCCCGGACGAGCCGCGCCTCTTCTTCCTGAAGGCCCGCGATTTCGCCGTCCACGGCGTCCACGGTTTCCTCTCCGTGCAGGTGTGCGACGTCTCGGTCGAGCCCCTTGGCGCGGGTGGCCAGTAGCTCTATTCGCTCACTCAACCGCTCGACCGCCGCGCGCCGGCCGGCGAGGTCGTCCTCGACGATGGTCCACGACTCACCGGCTTCCTCGGAGGCGCCGATGCGGTCGCGCAGTTCGTTGAGGTCAGGGTGAGCGCGCTCCAGCTCGTCCTCGAGTTCGTCGGCTCGGATGTGCGCGGCGAGCCGGGTAGTCGTCACGTCGACACCTCGCTCGAGCTCGCCTCCTCCGAGGGCGGTCATGGACTTGGTGAACTCTCCTAACGCCGCTTCCGTCTTCTCGAGTTCCGTTACGAGCCGATTTCGCTCGCGGTGGAGACGTCGTAGCTCGCGGTCGGCCGCTGCCGCGCCCTCTCGGAGTCGTTCCGCGCGCCGGAGTTCGCGGTGGAGCAGGTGCGTCAAGGCTTCGGCCTCGAGAGGTGCCTCCAGCCCGAGACTCTCGGCCAGAGCGGCCGCTTCCGTATCGACCTGGTCGACCCGCTCCATGAGCTCATGCCTCTCCCCCGATCGCTCCCCGTGCTCTCTCATGAGCCCCTGAAGCCGTTCGAAGTCGGGGGCGAGGCCTTCCGACAGCTCGTCGAGCAGAGCGGGTTCGGTGGGGATGTCCTTCAGAAGCTTGAGAACGAGGTCGCGAGTCTCTCGCTCGTGCTG
The DNA here is from genome assembly GCA_965226625.1 of Longimicrobiales bacterium. Lineage (GTDB taxonomy): Bacteria > Gemmatimonadota > Gemmatimonadetes > Longimicrobiales > Gaopeijiaceae > UBA1138. The sequence continues at coordinate 193,510 of CBDDDK010000002.1, read as the reverse complement.
CCGCGCTCGAGTGAGTCTAGCGGCTGGACTGCGCCCGACCGTCGCAGGCGCGGTTCGGGCTCTCTGCCACTGGGTCCACAACGTGAGACCGATCGCACCAGTTGCGGCCCCGAGCGCCGTAAGAATGTCGAGGCCCGAGAGAGTGCCCGCCACCACCAGTGTGACTCCGAACAGCGTCATTAGCACGCCCCCGGCAGGGGTGGCCATGCCGGCTCCCGCCGCTTCGGGATCGGCGTCGTCGAGTACTCGGCGCTCGTCACGGGCCCGGCGAGCATCGCGGACTCGAGCGCCCAGCGCGCGGGCGGACAGCGCCGAGATCGCTGCCTGCGGAGCCTCTGCCATGGGAACGGCGAGTAGTTCCCCGCCCAGCTCGTCAACTTGATGGGCGAGGTCGCTCGTCTCTTGCTTCAACCTCTGACGGCGCGCTCGGTACGAGAGGGTGCCGCTCGCCAGCGCCAGGAAGGACTCGACCTCCTCGGAGCGCTCGAGTAGTGACCGGGCTCTCTCGTCGTAGCTAGCGACAGCGGCCTCCGGCTCTTGCAAATCCGTGTCGGCCTCCGATGTACGCTCCACCAGCTCGCGCACCCGAGCCTCGAGGGCCCTGACGTGCGCACCCGGGTCGGCCGGCAGCGACCGTAGTATCTCACGTGGCCCGCCCTCCTCTCGAAGCGTCGCGATTCGGAGGAGCTGGGCTCGGATCGGGGTGAGAGTCTGTACGCGCTCCAGCACGACCCGCTCTCGCTCTCTCGTTTCTCGAGCGTCGTACAACTCGGTGTGTGTCCGCTCGAGCTCCTCGGCGAGCGACCGGATCTCCCTATCGCGTTCGAGCGCTTGGCGGCGCTGTGAGCGCAGGGTGCGGATGTGGTCCTGCAGTCTTCTAATCCGCTGATTGCCGCGTCGGTGCGGTCGCCACAACGCCCCGGCCTCCTGTTCGAGCATGAGCGCGACGCTGCGAGCCGGCAAGAGATCGGTCGCTCCCATTGAGCCGAGGATGCGATCCTGAATGCGCGCCCACGTCTCGGAGTCCAGACCCGCGAGATCCCCGAGCGTGACGGCGAAGACCTGCCGGAAGACCGAGCGTGGAACATGATCGACCCACGGGAGGGCACGATTGCGTAGCTCATCGACCTGCCCGTCGATCGTGAGCCTCCCTCCGGGCTGCGAGCGCAGATGACGCTCGACCTCGGCACACCCCTCCCCGTCCAGCCGTAATCGTGCGCTGCCACAGGCGTCCTCACCGTTCCATGGCAGGTAGGGATTTCCCTCCCGGGATGCTGGGTGAAACCCATATAGCATCGTGGTAAGGAAGTGGAAGAGCGTCGACTTGCCCGCTTCATTCGGGCCGAGAACCACGACGATTCCTGGCAGGACGTCAGCTCCCGAGTCGAAGTTGTTGAGCCGTCCGAAAGCGCGGACATGGACGCGCTCGATCCTCACGGCGCGTCACCCTCGGATCCGAGCAGACGCGCGGCGAGCTCCCCCTCTGCGTCTCGCAGTAATTCGCGAACGTATGCGTCGACGGCCGCCGCGTCTTCAGACGCGACACCCGCGAGGGTGCCGGCGTCGAGCGCCGTCAGCCGAGCCTCGCCCCGGCGGATCGATTCGCTGAGCCGCAGCGTCTCGCCGAGCACGTCGGTGCGGACGCGATGCTCGTGGATCTCAACGACCGGGTGAACCCGGTCCGCCATGACGACGACGTCGAGAGCGCCCAGCACCTCCGCCAGCTCCTGAGCGAGCACGTCCCGGTTTTCGTCGTCCTGGAGGTCCTTCCAGAGAGGGCAGGGTCCGGCGAGCTGGACACGAACCATCCACTCGACTTCCCGTACGGCCTCCTGCCCGTCGCGGAACGACCGCCACACGGCTCCGATGCGTTGCTCGAGCCGGTCGAGGGAATCGGCCCCTTCCAAGTGGTCCACGGTGATCGTCTCCCACCGGACCGGCGTCAGGGCCCGGAAAGAGATCTCGGGCGCCTCGCGGTCGGTGACGTCCACCAGGAGTGCTCCGCGCGCCCCGGTATCGGTATGGGTACGCCCCAGAAGGCTTCCCGCGTACACGACCGGAGGGTCCAGGGAGAGCTCCTGGCGGACATGCACATGGCCAAGCGCCCAGTAGTCGAAGCCCGAACGGATGAGATACGTGAGTTCCGAGGGTGCGTACGCGTGATGCGCGTCAGCTCCGAGGGACGAATGCACCTGAGTGTGCAGCAACGCCACTTCTGGCAGGTCGCCCTTCGGAGCTGGAAGAAGTCGAGAGAGGTCTCGCTTCTCCTGGTCGCTCGCGTGGCCCGCGGCCGATACGTAGCCCGCAGGCCCACCCTCCCGGTCGTGTATGAGGATCCGCTTAGGGGTGGCGTCCCAGGCGACATGCACATTCGCCGGCCAATCCAGCGGCCGTGGGCCCGACAGCGGTGATCCGGGGTCGTGGTTACCCGTCGCGTATACCACGGTGACACCGTGTTGCTCGAGGCGGCGCATCTGCTCCAGGAGAAACCGCTCTGTCTGGAAGGAGAGTCGGTCGCCGTCGAAGAGGTCGCCGGCGATCAGGAGCGCGTTGGCGTCCTCTCGTATCGCTAGGTCGGCGGTGCGGAGGAAGGCATCCCGGGACGCCTCTCGGAGTCGACGTCGCACGGTCGCTGAACGGCCCGCGAAGGAGGTGTCGAGGTGGACGTCGGCCAAGTGGACGAAGCGCATGGCAGAAGCTAGAGCAAAGCTCGATCCCTGGGAATTCGCCACATGGGTCTGCGATTGGCTATGATGAGCCGATGACTGAGAGCCCCAAAAAGAGCCCCGGTTTTGGCGACTGCGAGTTCTGTGGTTTTACGTATTACGGCCGCCCGAGCCAATGCCGGCGTTGCGGTAATCTGCTGAACGAAGCGGCCGAAGACGCGAAACGTCAGCTCGACGACCGCTTTAAACGCATCTCCTGGCAGAAGGCTCGCTCGGACACGCTCTTCCTCGTCGGGCTGCTCTTGGGTGGCCCCATGATGGCGGTCGGCTCGACCTTCAGGATCGGGCTTTTTGTTGCCCTGGCTGGGGCGATCTCGTCAGTGATCCGCCGCTACTCGGACTGGTCGTTGACCGGGACAGTGGTGGTCGGAAGTGCCTTCGCGCTCATCGCCGCGACATGGTTCGTGGACACACCCCCCACGGAGGAAGAGGCGCTTGCGGCGGAGTCGGCGCGAGCCGCGTACGTGCGGGCGCTCTCAGACCTCGACCCCGATGTCTTTGTCGAGACGCGGGGACTAGGGCACCTAGCGGTCTGGTTCAACGTGCCGAGCGAGTTCGAGGGTGAGTGCGGCGAATACCCACCCGAGCCGGTCCGCGAGCACCTCGCTGGCCTCGGATTTCTGAGGGTCGTCGTCGCCGCAAGGAACCAGGGTGGAGGACTCTGCTCCTTTAGGCCCTGAGGCATGGGTTCCGATACTTGCATTGTGACGGCCTGTGTCTCTTGCCAATACGGACCTCCCGCCAACAGGTTCACGGGTATCCTTGACTCAATATCCCCCTCCCATGAGCGACACGACGGAAACGGCTGATCCCCGACTCCGAGAGGACTCCCCCACCGTCAGCGCGGTCTGCGAGCAGGTGGGGCTGGTCATCGGCGGTCAGGAGGCCCGTTTGGCGGTCGACTTCGCCGAGATCTTTCTCTCCAGGGTCCCGCTCGAGCTGCTGAGGGAGCGGGGGAACGAGGCCCTTACCCACATGGTCGTGGGCGCGTTCCGCTTCTTGGCCGAGGCGAGGCCGGACCGTGTCGACGTCGTCGTGTCGAATACGGACCCCGAGAGCAGTGGCCGGCTCGCTCCTGTCACGACGGTGCGAACCAACGTCAGAGAGCGCCCCTTCATCGTGGACACTATCCGCGAGTTCCTGCACTCTCAGCAACTCTCGATTTCCCAGATCGTGTACCCCCTCTTCGATATTGATCGCGACGAGCAGGGGAACTTGGTCGCGGTACGGTCGCCGGGAGACGGCGCGTCGAAGGAGTCGCTCGTGCACTGCGAATTGGCTCGAGTCGATGATCCGGCAAGGCTCGACTATATCCAGCGGGAGTTGAGCAGCCGTCTCCATGACGTCGTGCGCGCCACGGACGACTTCAGCCACATGATCGACGCGGTGAACTCCGTGGTGGCGGAGCTCGCGGAACACGGTCGGGCGCTCGAGGATCGACGCGAGGAAATCGATGAGATCCAGGACTTCCTGCGCTGGCTGAGAGACGGAGGATTCGTCTTCCTCGGGTATCGCGGATACGACCTGGTCGACGGCCCGGGTGGAGAGCTCAGCGTGCTGGTGGAGCCCGGCTCCGGACTCGGCGTTCTTCGCAACGAGGGCCAGTCGCGCTTCGCGGCGCCGGTCCCGGTGTCGCAGCTGGATAATGGGGTTCGCGATATGGTGGAGCGCGGCCCCGTGCTGATCATCAACAAGACGAACGAGGAGTCGACGGTCCATCGCCGGGTGCGCATGGACTACATCGGGGTCAAGAAGCTCAGGCCCGACGGCACCGTGGCCGGGGAGCATCGCTTCGTGGGCCTGTTCACCTCAAAAGCCTATTCCGAGGATGCCGAGAACATCCCGATCCTGCGTCAAAAACTGACGCAAATCCTGAGCGGGGCCGAGGCGGTCGAGAGATCGCATGACTACAAGGAGATCATCACGATCTTCAACTCACTGCCGAAGGAGGAGCTCTTCCTCACTTCGGCCGCGGAGATAGGCGGCGACATCCGGACGGTGGTCAACGCGTACCACACATCGGGCGTGCGTGCCACGCTACGCGAAGACCCACTCAAGCGCGGTGTCGCGGTCATGGTCATCATTCCCCGGGATCGCTTCTCGGGGACTGTCCGCAAAGCGATCGAGGCCGCTCTGGTGGAGGAGCTGCGGGGTGAGGTCCTGAACTACCACCTCGCGATGGGTGAGGGGGACCAGGCCCGTCTCCACTTCTACATCGGCGCCACGAGTGAGCGGCTCGCAAAGATCGACGCGAAGCAGATCGAGCGCCGCGTCGCCCTGCTCACGCGCACTTGGATCGACCGCCTGCAAGAGGGGCTCGATGCCGTGCTGGAGTCGGCGGACGAGGCGCGTAGGCTGGCTACGCTTTACGGCTCGACACTCACAGCCGAATACCAGGCGGCGACCGACCCCGAGATCGCGGTCGCCGATGTGCTCGAACTCGAGGCCCTGGCGGCCAACGGCAGCTCGATATCGATCGCGCTCGCGAACCGCAGTGAGGGGATCTCCGTCGCGGGTGTCCAGAGAACCACGGAGCTCAAGGTATTTCTGCGCGGCGAGCGGCTGATCCTCTCGGACTTCATGCCAATTCTGGAGGCAGCAGGGCTGCGGGTGATTGCGGTGAAGCCCTTCGAGGTGGGCGAGTCGGAGTCGGAAGGTGCGACGATCTACGTCTTCGCTGTCCAGGACTCGGAGCAGCGGTTGCTCGACGTGGAGAAGGGTGGCCCGGACTTGTCGGAGACCATCCTCGCGGCTCGCGCCGGCGATGCCCTCAACGATCGCCTGAACGCACTGGTCGTGAGCGCGGGACTCCACTGGAGAGAGGTCGACGTACTGCGCGCGTACGCGGCGTCCGCGTTCCAGATCGGGGCCGTACCGAGTCGCCAGTCGGTCCCCGCGGCACTCGTGCGGTATCCTGGCATCGCGAAGGAGCTTCTCGACCTTTTTTCCACGAAGTTCGATCCGTCGACCGGTGCTTCGAAGGAGGAACGTGTCTCCGCGATCGCAGACATCCGGGCTCTATTCCACGGGTCACTGCGGAGTGTGAGCGCGTTGCCGGACGACCGGGCGCTGCGCCGGCTCGAGGAGCTCATTGGTGCGACGGTGCGTACGAACTTCTACAAGCACGGTGGCAAGGAGCCGACGTTTCGTTCCGGCGGTGTGCCATACATCTCCTACAAGTTCGACTGCCGGGAGATGGAGCTCTTGCGCCGCTCGAGACTCCGCTTCGAGGTGTGGGTGCACTCGTCCCGTATGGAAGGCGTCCACTTGCGCGGCTCGAGCGTGGCACGAGGGGGCATCCGCTGGAGTGACCGGCCCCACGACTTCCGCGCGGAGGTGCTCGGCCTGGTGAAGACGCAGATCGTCAAGAACGCCGTAATCGTTCCGGGCGGCTCTAAGGGAGGCTTCGTGACTCGCTTCATGCCGTCCGACCCCGAGCAGCGGTGGGACGAGGGGCGTGCCCAGTACCAGACGCTCATGCGCGGGCTGCTAGATCTCACCGACAACCTTTCGGACGGCAAGACGGTACCGCCGGACAACGTCGTCGTGTACGACGCGGCGGATCCATACCTCGTGGTCGCGGCAGACAAGGGCACCGCGACCTTCTCGGACCTCGCGAACTCGATCTCGTCCGAGTACGGTTTCTGGCTCGACGACGCGTTCGCGTCTGGTGGTTCGACCGGCTACGACCACAAGGTGGTCGGCATCACTGCACGGGGCGCGTGGGAGTGCGTGAAGCGTCACTTCCGCGAGAAGGGGAAGGACATCCAGAGCGAGCCCTTCAGCGTGGTGGGCATCGGTGACATGAGTGGCGATGTCTTCGGCAACGGCATGCTGCTGTCCGAGCAAATCCGCTTGATCGCGGCGTTCGACCACCGGCATATCTTCATCGATCCGGACCCCGATCCCGCGGCGACGTTTGCCGAACGGAGGCGTGTGTTCGAGCTCGGGCGATCGAGCTGGGAGGACTATGACGCGAGCCTGCTGAGCGAGGGTGGCATGATCGTGCCGCGCGGCTCAAAGGAGGTCGAGCTGACGCCGCAGGCCCGCCGCACGCTGGGTTTGGCGGACGACGCTCCCGACGTCATGGAGGGGGAGGCCCTCATCCGCGCGGTGCTCAAGGCGCCCGCGGAGCTACTTTGGAACGGCGGCATCGGTACATACGTGAAGTCGAGCTCCGAGAGCCACACCGATGTTGCTGACACGTCGAACGATGAGGTCCGAATCGACGTTTCGGACCTCCGGTGCGAGGTCGTAGGCGAGGGCGGTAACCTCGGCTTCACGCAGCGAGCGCGTGTCGAGTACGTGCTGAACGGCGGCCGCATCAACACGGACGCTCTCGACAACTCGGCCGGCGTCGACATGTCCGACCACGAGGTCAATCTCAAGGTCCTGCTGGCGCCTGCGGTCGCGAGCGGCAGCATGAGCGACGACGGCCGCAACGAGCTTCTCGAAGAACTGACCGAGGACGTCGTGGAGCTCGTGCTCATGAACAACCGGACGCAAAGTCTCGCGATCTCCTTGGATGCACTGAGAGCAAGGGAAGGGGCTGACGACTTCCGCGATCTCATGTTCACGCTCGAAAAGACCGGTGAGTTGGACCGACGCTCCGAGTACCTGCCGACCGGCGATGTTCTCGACGAACGACGGGAGCGTGGGCAGACGTTGGTGCGCCCAGAGCTGTGCGTTTTGCTCGCCTATTCCAAGCTGTCTCTGAGGAGCGGCTTGCTGCGCAGCGGTCTTCCGGACGATCCGGTGACCGAGAGCTATTTGCTCGGGTACTTTCCTCCGGCCGCAATGGTCGCGGCGGGGAGCGAGCACCTCGCGTCGCACCGTCTGCGCCGCGAGATCATCGCCAGCCAGCTCACGAACGATCTCGTCGACCTGATGGGGGCGACGTTCGTGCACCGCCTGGTCCGTGATACCGGCCGAAGCGCCGAGCAGATCACGCGCGCTTGGCTGGTTGCCTCGCGGCTGGCCGATCACCGGGCGCTCCTGAGCGAGATGGGTGCTCAGAGCGCGATTGACTCACGTGTATCGCATCGCTGGCTGCTCGGCTTGGCCAGGGTGCTCGAGCGTACGGCTCGATAGATTTTGAGCAACGTCGACGCGCACGTGTCGCCTGCGCGCATCGTCGACCAAAACCTCGAAGGACTAGCCACGCTCCGGAGCTCGTTTGGTGCGATCGTCACCGGGCAAGACCGGGTTCTGTTCGAGGCCCGCGTGGATGAGATCCGAGAGGTCGGCGCCGACGAGGCCTTCTCTCAGCGGCTGATCACGCTGCGATTCCTGGACCAACTACTTGAGATCTTCGAGATCGGGCGCGAGACCGAGGCGGGCACGCTCGACACCGGCCGAATCTACTACGAGATCTCAGACGCCTTCCACGTGCCCTGGTTACGCCGCAGTACGTTCGCGGCGGCGGGCGACAATCAGTGGGAGCAGCGTGCCGCACAGGCTTTGTCAGCGGACCTGTCCCGAGCGCACAGACACCTCGTCTTCGCGGCCGTCACGAAGGCCGCCGAAGCGGCGGATCCGGATCTGTCCAAGGCGACCAACGAGTTGCTGCGCTCGCACGCCCGTGAGGTCGAGCGCTTCATGGATATCATCGAGGAACTCAAGGGCGAAGAAGCACCGGGATTGGCCGCGGTCTCGGTGACCACGCGCGAATTGTCCGCGCTCGCCGATCGCCTTTCGTAAGCCGTATCGAGCGGCCCTTCTACCTCTAGAAGGACTCCAACAAGAGCGAGAGCGTGAGCGTTACGCCACGCAGATGTTCGGGACCGACCTGAGGGAGATCTTCGACGCCGTAGACCAGACGGTAGCCGAGCTGAGCACGTAGCTGGGCGAAGTCGCGCAGTGCGAGCTCGCCTACGACCTCAGGCTCTATGACGCCGAAGTTGTCCGCGGCGAGCTCGGTGCCGACGATGGGCAGCCTGACCTTGGCGCTGCCCGCACCCACCAGCAGGCGCAGCCCGATGCCTGTGACTCGGGCTTGCGCGAGCCGATACTCCGCCTGCAGACCCGCGTACGAGATTGCCAATTCGAGGTCGGACGCGCCCGCGACGCCTGAGATCCCCAGTGGCTTCGCCAGCGCCCACCCACCCGCTCCCAACGAGAAGGAGGTGCCGAAGGATATCCGGGCGTCGCCGCCGACCATCCAAGCACCACTGTTTCTGAGAGAGGTCCTCCTCGCGCTGAGGGACACGAACGCCGTGGCGGCTGCCGGCTCAGACGGGGCAACCTGTCCCCGGACAGGCACGCCGAAGGTCACGAGCGCGGTGAGGGTGAGGCAGAGGCTGTGATGCATCCGGGAAGTGTGCTCCACGTGGGGACTCGCCTCGCGAAAGTTACAGGCGAGGGAGCAGGCGCGGGATGGATAGCGCAGCTCGTCCCCGTGCGCGCGTTTGAGGGTGAGCGAAGGAAAACATTGAAGCCACGACCGGAGTGTAGGATCTTTGTAAGGATCCACCAAACAGCAAAGGGAGTAGGTTGTCGAGGGGAAATGCGCGCAACCCGGAGGCCGGCCCACGCCGGGAGGCTGGGGGCTTCACGCTTCTGGAAATGGCGATCGTGTTGGTATTGGCCGGGCTCACGCTCGGCTTTGGCTCACTCTCGTTCAGCGGTTACTACCAACGAACCTCTGCGCGAAATGCCGCACAGGTGTTCACGCAGGACCTGACTTTGGCGCGCGCGACCGCTATACGCATCCGGGAATCCGTGGTGATCCGATTCGATGAATCCAGTCGATCGTACGTCGTCGAAACTCAGCCCGATGCGGTGGAGCTTACCAGTCGCCGCTTTGGCAGTAACGCCGATATCGACTTGAGCGCTATCGATCTAGCACTGACCGGGGACTCTCTCGTATTCAGCTCGAGAGGGCTCGCCGACCTCAGCGGCGCCGGTGGCGCGCTCGGAACGGCGACATTTTCTTCCGGGGCCACCGTGTACACCGTCTCGTTCAACAGCATGGGAGCGTCGAAAGTCGAGCAGACTTGAAGCAACAACCATGGTCCTCCACTCGCTGCCGCGGCGGTTTTACGCTCATCGAAGTGATGGGTGCGCTGCTCATCTTCTCGATGGGAGTCTTGATGGTGCTGCGGCTCAGCACCGCCCTGGGGATCCAGATGCGGTATTCGGCCGCTCAGTCAACGATCGTCGTGCTCGCCAACGAACGTCTGGACTCCTTGGAAGCGACGCCATTCGATTCGATTTCGACGGGGACGGCTTCAGACACGACCGCGGTCGAGGGGTTCTCGTACCTGCGCGAGGCCGTGATCAGCGAAGTAAACCCCGTGTTGTACCTGATTGTCGTGACGCTCTCGCCGCTCGACGGCAGCGCTCCGACGTATTCCGCGACCTCATACACGTCCGCAGTCTGGTAGCGAGAGGTTCTGCTGGCTTCACGCTCGTCGAAGCCATTATCGCCCTCATGCTCTCGTCGATCGTGATCATTCTGGTGAGTACGACGTTCCTGACTCAGAACCGGTACTACTCGACGCAGATCCAGGCGACCGGGGCCCACGACAACGCGAGAGCAGCGACCGAGCTGATGGCGAGCGAGATACGATCGGTCATGCCGTCCGGCATCACTGTAGCGGGTGCGCGGACGCTCACGATCCGCACTCCGATGACGATGATGGTGGTCTGCGACATCGGCGCTAGCCACGCTACGATGTACTTCGATGGCGGCATCGTCGGCCTGGACACCTCCGAGGTCAGCGGAGCGGCGACTCGGGACACGCTCACGGGCGGCTGGACCTACGGGAACACTACCTGGTCGGCCTTGAGCCGTGGAGGTGGGACCCCCAGCGTCGATTGCGCGGACAATGGAGCGGATACGGCATCTGTCGCATCGGACTTCTACCGTCTCGAGAAGGTCGAACTTTCGACTCTCTTTGGCGCTGATCCGGAGATGGGGGACGTCATCATACTGTTCCGTGAGACGACCTTCAAGTTCCAGACCTCGGTCATGGACACGACGACGATCGGGCTCTTCCGGCAGGCATACGGAGACAGCCTGATCGAGTACGCGACTGGAATGGACACGACAGCTCAGTTCCAATACCGGGTCGGGACGAGCTATGGCGACACCGTGTCGTCTTTTTTTCTCGGGTTTGTCGACGTCATTCGCATCGTAGCTGAGGCTAGGAAGAAAGCCGAGACCGGTGGAGTGGACGACGTGATGTTCGGATGGTCGGTGAACATCGCCCTGAGGAATCTCCGTCAGAACGAGTAGCGCTAGCAGCTCACCAGCCGGGGAACCCGACCGGCGCAAGGGGTTACGGACAAAGCCAGTTTTTGTGCCAAGAGTGGAAGCTCAAGAGTGGAAGCTACGGGGCCGACCCTTATTTCGACCGGGTAGTGGGCGGAGCGTGCACTGGCACAAGTTCCTCAAGGATGACACCGGTTGATGCAACCGACCAATACTCGAAACCCCCAGTATTACCACAGGGTCGTCGACTGCCAGTGGGCATGTCCGGCGCACACCAACGTGCCGGAGTACATCCGTCTCATCGCGGACGGGAAGTATACCGAGTCGTACATGCTCAACCGGGAGTCGAACGTCTTCCCCGGGATTCTGGGACGGACCTGCGACCGGCCCTGTGAGCCGGCGTGCCGACGCACGCGTGTCGAAGACGAACCGGTCGCCATTTGTCGCCTGAAGCGTGTTGCGGCCGACCTGCGCGGAGACGTCGATCACCTGCTACCGAAGGCAGCCGAGAGCAAGAACGGCAAGCGCATCGCGCTGATCGGTTCTGGCCCTGCGTCGCTCACGGTTGCCAACGATCTCATGCCGCTTGGTTATGAGTGCGTCATCTTCGAGGCACTGCCCAAGGCCGGTGGCCTCATGCGCAGCAATATCCCGTCGTTCCGTCTTCCGGTCGGAGTGCTCGAGGAAGAGATCGACATGATCCTCGATATGGGTGTCGAGATCCGCTACGACCACCGCATCGAATCTCTCAAGGACATGCTCGACACCGGCGAGTTCGACTCGATCTTCATCGGCACCGGCGCTCCGAAGGGCAAGGAGCTCGATATTCCGGGGCGCCAAGAGGCCGACGCCAACGTGCACATCGGCATCGACTGGCTCGAGTCCATCCACTTCGGCCACATCGATTCCGTGGGCGAGCGCGTCTTGGTCATCGGCGTCGGGAACACCGCCATGGACTGTTGCCGGTCCTCCAAGCGTTTGGGCGGCAACGACATCAAGGTCATGGCTCGCAAGTCTCGTCCCCACTTCAAGGCGTCACCGTGGGAGCTCGACGACGCCGAGGGCGAGGAGATCGAGATTCTGGTGAACCACTCGCCGCAGAAGTTCGTTGTCGAGGACAGCCGCTTGGTAGGCATGGTCTTCGACCTCGTCGAGTGGGAAGAGAACGAAAACGGTCGACTCGTCAGCAAGAAGCTCGGCGAAAAGTTCATCGAGGCCGACGACGTCATCCTCGCGATTGGCCAGGACAACGCATTCCCGTGGATCGAAAAAGACATCGGCATCGAGTTCGGCGATTGGGACATGCCCGTGGTGGATCGCGCCACCTTCATGACCACCCGCGAGGGTGTCTTCATCGGTGGAGACGCCGCGTGGGGCCCTGAGAACATCATCTGGGCGGTCGAGCACGGACATCAAGCGGCGATCTCGATCCACCAGTACTGCCAAGGCGAGTCGGTCACCGATCGCCCCCCGTACGGCATGAACCTCGTCTCGACCAAGATGGGCCTGCACGAGTGGCGCTACTCGAACGACTACGATCCGAATCTGCGGACCGAGATGCGCTACGAGGATCTGGAGGCGAGGCTCGCCGACATGTTCGTGGAAGCCGAGCTGGGTTTCGACCTCAGAGAATCGGTGCGTGAGGTCGAGCGCTGCCTCAACTGTGATATTCAGACCGACTTCACGGCAAACCTGTGCATCGAGTGCGACGCGTGCATCGACGTCTGTCCGACTCACTCCCTCACGATGACCCACAACGGCGAGGAGGAGGAGGTCCGTCAGCGACTTACGGCGGTGGCCGAGAATACGGAGCAGGCGCTCTTTGCCTCCGAGGCGCTTCCCCAAACGGCGCGCATCATGTTCAAGGACGAGGACTTGTGCGTCCACTGCGGTCTGTGCGCGGAGCGATGTCCGACCGCAGCTTGGGACATGATGCAGTTCGATCTTCTCAACCCCTACGCGGGACAGGAACCTTGGCCCACGACAGCACCTACGGCGTTAACGACTTCGGCCTGAAGATCGCCACGGTCAACGGGTCCGGGTCAGCCAGCGCGAACGGACTGCTGCTGCAGGCGCTGTTCCGTATGGGCGTCCCTGTATCGGGCAAGAACGTCTTCCCGTCGAACATCCAGGGCTTGCCCACATGGTATGAGATCCGCGTCAACGCGGACGGGTATACGGCACGCAGCCCGGATTTCCAGATCGTGGTGGCGATGAACCCGGAGAGCTACGCACGCGACATCGAGGAGGTCGTGTCCGGCGGGTGGATCCTTTACGACAGCAGCCGCGAGCTGTCGGACGAGTTCAAGCGCGACGACGTCACGTTCCTCGGCGTTCCGTTCGCCGACCTGTGTGTCCAGCGTTTCGACGGATCACGCACGCGCATCCTGATGAAGAACATCACCTACGTGGGCGCGCTGGTCGCGCTGCTCGACATCGACATGGACGTCGTGAAGGGGATGCTGCGGGAGAAGTTCGCTACCAAGCAGCACCTCATGGACGCCAATTTCATCGCGATCGAGCTTGGATACGACTACGTCCAGGAGCACTTCGACTGTCCGCTGCCGATCCGGATCGAAACCCTGGATGCGACCAAGGACAGCGTCATGGTCACCGGGAACGCCGCGGCCGCTCTGGGCTGTGTCTACGCGGGTGCGACGGTCGGCGCCTGGTATCCGATCACGCCTGCGACGTCGGTCATGGACGGTTTCAGCGAGTACTGCCATCGATTCCGAATCGACCCTGAGACCGGCAAGAACAACTTCTGTATTCTGCAGGCGGAAGACGAACTCGCCGCGGCTGGTATGGTCATCGGCGCCGGGTGGATGGGTGCGCGCGCGTTCACGCCGACTTCCGGACCCGGTATTTCGCTCATGACCGAGTTCATTGGGCTTGCCTACTACGCAGAGGTGCCGAGCGTATTCTTCGACATACAGCGCACGGGTCCATCGACCGGCATGCCGACGCGCACGCAGCAGGGCGACCTGCTGCTGTGTGCCTACGCGTCCCACGGGGACACCAAACACATCGCGCTTTTCCCGGCGGATCCGAAGGAGTGCTTCGAGTTTGCGGTTACCGCTTTCGATCTCGCGGAGCGCTTCCAAACACCCACCTTCGTCGTCTCGGATCTGGACATCGGCATGAACGATTGGATGATCCCGAAGCTCGAATGGGATGACGATTTCGTGCCCGATCGCGGCAAGGTGCTGTCAGAGGAGGAGCTCGAGCAGGCAGAGCGGTTCTACCGGTATCTGGACGTCGACGGGGACCACATCGCGGCGCGCACGCTTCCCGGTGTTCATCCGAAGGGCGCGTACTTCACGCGCGGCTCGGGCCACGACAAGTACGGGCGCTACACCGAAGACTCGGACGCCTATGTCGAGGTGATGGACCGCCTGCTGAAGAAGGTCGAGTCGGCGGCGGATGCGGTGCCGGCGCCGGAGGTGCACTCGGTGGAGGGAGGCTCACGGCTCGGGCTCATTTCGGTCGGCGGGTGCCACAGGGCGGTACTCGAGGCTCGGGACCACCTTATGCGGGAGGGCGTGCAGGTGGACTATCTGCGCGTGCGCGGTTTCCCGTTCAACGACACGGTCGAGCAGTTCGTGGACGAGCACGAGATCGTCATCGTCGTCGAACAGAACCGGGACGAGCAGCTGAGGAAGTTGCTGTTGCTGGAAACCTGCTGCTCGAAACGGAAGCTGGTGTCGGTCACCGACTATGGCGGGCACCCGCTCAGCAAGGGAATCGTGCTCGAGGGTGTCGCCCCATATCTAGAGGTGCTCAAGGTGGAGATCCCATGAGCTATATCACCAAGCCGTCGGCCAGGCACCCCAGGCTCCCGACGAACGCGCTCGGCCTCACGGTTCGAGACTATGAAGGCTCCATGTCGACGCTGTGTGCGGGATGCGGTCACGATTCAGTCACCGCCGCCCTTGTTCAGACCTTCTTCGAGTTGGATGTCGAGCCGCACCGCGTCGCGAAGCTTTCGGGGATCGGCTGCTCTTCGAAGACCCCGACCTATTTCGTAAGCCAGGCACACGGCTTCAACGGAGTGCATGGCCGCATGCCCGCGATCGCGGCAGGGGCGAACGCAGCCAACCGAGATCTGCTGTTGGTCGGCATCTCCGGCGACGGGGACTCACTTTCCATCGGCCTAGGTCAGTTCTGCCACGCCATCCGGCGAAACGTGAACATGCTCTATCTGCTGGAGAACAACGGAGTGTACGGGCTCACCAAGGGTCAGTTCTCGGCGTCGGCCGACATCGGCACCACCTCCAAGCGAGGCGAAGTGAACGCGCAGGGGCCGATCGATCCGATCAACCTGGCTCTCTCTCTCGGGGCGACGTTCGTGGCAAGGTCCTTCTCGGGCGACAAGAAGCAGCTAGTTCCCATTCTCGCGGCCGGACTGAGGCACGACGGCTTCGCGTTCGTGGATGTCGTCTCGCCCTGCGTGGCGTTCAACGACCACCCGGGATCCACTAAGAGCTACGCGCATTCCCGCTCCCACATGCACGAGGTGGTCGAGACCGACTTCGTGCCCCTCCGGGCCGAGATCAGGACCGACTACACCGAAGGATCGGTAAAGCTGATCACGATGCACGACGGTAGCGTCGTCAAGCTGAGCAAGGTCGCGGAGGAGTACGACCCCACCGACCGACGCGGTGTGCTGGACCATCTGCACGAGACCGGTGCTCGAGGTGAGATCGCCACGGGCTTGCTCTACATAGAGGAAGCGGGCGCTGACATGCACGGCTTCCGGGGCACCGTGGATCGGCCGCTGGTCGACCTCCCGTTCGAGGCCCTCTGCCCCGGAGGCGCCGCGCTCGAGGAGCTACAGAGGGAGTGGCGGTAGGCGGCTATTATACCCCTTGGCCAGCTAGAGGGGACGCCAAATGAGCGGCAACAACCTGTTCACCGACATGCCGAACCTTCTCATGCTCCGAACGGTGGAGGCCGCGCCTTTGGGTAGGTCGCTGACGTGAACGTCTTGCAAGGGATCCGCGTCGTCGATCTGACTCAAAACATTGCCGGTCCGCACAGCACACAGACTCTGGCCGACCTCGGCGCCGACGTCATCAAGATCGAACCGCCCGGGGGTGATCCGACGCGTACGTGGGGTCCCCCTTTTTGGGAGGGTGAGGCGCCGTTCTTTCTCGCGTACAACCGCAACAAACGCAGCGTGGTATTGGACCTCAAGTCCGACGTGGGTCGAGAGGTGCTGTGGCGCCTGGTCGACTCAGCGGACGTTTTCGTGCAGGCGTATCGCGCGGGTGTCATCGAGCAGCTTGGCTTTGCCTACGAACAGGTGCGGCTGCGCCGACCGGGCGTCATCTACGCGTCGGTGACCGGGTATGGTTCGAGGGGGCCTCTCGCGGAGCGGCAGGGCTACGATCCGCTCATCCAGGCCTACTCAGGGATGATGTCTCTGACGGGTCATCCCGAGGGGCCACCGGCCCGCGTAGGTGGCTCCGTCGTGGACGTAGGCACGGGCATCCTGACAGCTCTCGGCGTCCTGGCGGCGCTGCGGGAGCGCGACCGGAGCGGAAAGGGCACGCACGTCGAGGCCTCGCTCTTGGCGACGTCGTTGGGTTGGGTCTCATACCACCTACAGAGCTTTCTGGCCAGTGGGGTCGTCCCGGGCCGGATGGGCACCGGGCTCGCTGCGATCGCGCCCTACGAGGCGTTTCGAACCGCGGATGGAGAGCTGATGATCTCGGCGGGCAACGATGGGATCTTCGCCAGACTCTGCCACGCGCTCGGCCTCGTGGAAATGCTCGACGACGAGCGATTTCGCGACAACCCGGCCCGGGTCGCGAACCGGGACGAGGCGCACGCGCTCATCGAGCCCAAGACCGAGCGCATGCCGACGGCGCAGCTACGAGCACTCCTAGACGAGCACCGCGTGCCGTCGGCTCCGATTAGGGATGTCTCGCAGGTCGTCGATGACGAGCAGGTGCGTGCCAACCAGCTTCTGGAGCCTGTTCATCATCCCAGGATTCCCGGATACCGTGACGTCGCTTTCCCTCTGCAGTTCGACGGCGTGCGACCGGCCACGCGGAGCGTTCCTCCGATGGCAGGGGAGCACACGGCGGAGGTGCTGGCCGAGTTGGGTTACTCCAAAGAGGAAATCGCCCGGATCAACGGGGGAGGCTGACACTGGAGGCAACGGGCCCGGGCGTGTCGGGGCTAGCCTTTCCCATCTGCTCGACTTCGATAACTTGACCGCGCTCGTCAGTGATGACCCGCACAGGATCCCTCCTGGTGACCGACCCAACGCCGCTGATGGCCAAGAACGAGTCCAGCCCGCTCGCAACGGTTATCCAAATCGTGTCTTTCCTCGCGATGCTGTACCTGTTCTTCTCGAGCATCGAGCTGATGAGCGCCGCGTTCAGGATGAGCGGCAGGGGGCTGGCCGAGCAGCTGCTCAACACCGCGTCCGATCCCATTGCGGGACTCTTGATCGGATTTCTCGCGACGAGCCTAATCCAGAGTTCCTCGACCACGACGACGATCGTCGTGGGACTCGTTGCTTCGGACGCTCTTACGATTCAGTTGGCCGTGCCGATTATCATGGGCTCGAACATCGGTACGACCACGACCAACACGGTCGTCTCGATGGGGCACGTAACCCGCCCCGCGGAGTTCGAGCGCGCGTTCGCGGCGTCGACCGTGCATGATTTCTTCAACATACTTGCGGCATTCGCGATCTTGCCGGTTGAGATGCTATTCCATCCGGTCGAGCGAGCCGCTGTCTTCCTGCAGAGTGTGTTCGCCGGTGCCGGCGGTATGAGCCTCGCGAGCCCTCTCAAGATCATCGTCCGCCCGTTTTCAGACGTGGTCACGGGCTTGATCCCGAGCACGTTTCCGTTGCTCGTGATCGCGCTCGCGCTGCTGTTCGTGGCGCTGCGCGGCATGATGAAGATCATGCAAGGGGCGGTGCTCGATCGCATGGGGGGGCTCTTCGATCGTGTTCTGTTCCGCAATGACGCGGCGAGTTTCTCCCTGGGTGTGGTGGCCACGGCGACGGTGCAGAGCAGCTCAGCGACGACGTCGCTGGTCGTGCCGTTGGCGGGGACCGGAGTACTCACCCTCCGTCAGATCTTCCCGTACACGCTCGGCGCCAACGTCGGAACCACGATCACCGCGATCCTTGCTTCGTTCTCGACCGGCAGCCCGGCAGCGGTGACCGTCGCCTTGGCACACTTGACGTTCAATGTGCTCGCCATAGCGGTCTTCTATCCGCTCAAGGCGATTCCGCTTTGGCTGGCGGAGAAGGTCGGATCCCTGGCGGCCAGGACGAAGGCCAGTTCGGCGGCGGTCATCACCGTCTATATCATTCTGCACATCATCCCGATTCTCTACGTCATTCTGTAGGCAGGAAAGGTAGTCACCCATGTGGAAGGAAATTGTCAAGTTCTTCAAGTCCGCGGGCCCACTGCAGGAGGCTTATGACGAAGCGATCCTGATGCTTAGCGCCTCCCATGGCATGTTCGACGACGCCGTCGCGGCGCTTCATTCGGACAAAGCGATGGAGACCGACATCTACAAGCGCGATCGTCAGCTGAACAGGTACGAGCGCAGTGTTCGTCGGAAGATCGTGACGCACATGTCGGTTTCGTCGAAACCGGACATCAACCTCGGCCTGGTGCTAACCGCGATCGTCATCGACATCGAGCGCGTCGGGGACTATACGAAGAACATCGTGGAGCTTGCGTCCGCGGTCGAAGGGCCCTTCGACGGATTGGAGTTGCAAGACGAGGTGCTTATGATCGAGGGCATGCTCGGCAAGATGTTCGACGACATCGTGCCGGCGCTCGAAGAATCCGACTACCGCCGGGCCCGCGCGATCATCTCGTCGCACGGCGTGAGCGCCGAGAAGATCGACAAGCACGTCCACGCGCTTTGCGCGGGTGAAGCTCTGTCCGGGCGTTCCGGGCACGCGGCGACCGTGGCGCTGTACCTGCGCTTCCTGAAGCGCGTGAGCGCCCATATCAAGAACGTCGCCACGAGCGTGGTGAACCCCTATTACCGCATTGGCTTCCGGGAGAAGGAGCCGTACCAGTAGGCTGGGCGTGGCCCGTAGGGCCGAGGTCATGAAGAGCGAGGAGAGGTCGATGGGAGTTGTGGACGGGAGGGGCAGGCGGAATCTCGCGGCGGTGTTGGCGGTGCTCACGTTTGCCTGTGCGCCGGCAGAGGATGGAGCCGAGGGCGGCGTGTCGATCTCGTTCGAGAAGTACGAGCTCAGCAATGGGCTCGACGTGATCCTGCACGTGGACCGGTCCGACCCGATCGCCGCGGTCGTCATGACGTTCCATGTCGGATCGAGCCGAGAGGTAGTAGGGAAGATCGGTTTTGCGCACCTCTTCGAGCATCTCTTCTTTCTCGATTCAGAGAATCTCGGTCCGGGCGGACTCGATCGCCTCATGACTCGCATCGGCAGCTCGACGAACGGCTCAACCAGTCGCGACCGCACGAACTACTTCGAGGTCGTCCCGACCGATGGACTGCAAAAGGCGCTCTGGGCCGAAGCCGACAAGCTCGGCTTTTTCATCAACACGGTCTCCGAGTCCGTCGTCGACAGAGAGAAGCAAGTCGTAAAGAACGAAAAGCGGCAGAGCTTCGATAACCAGCCTTATGGCCACACGAGCTACGTCATCGACCAGGCCATGTACCCGGACGGACATCCCTATCAGTGGCAGCACATCGGTTCTTTCGCTGACCTTGAGGGCGCTGAGCTCGCGGACATCACAGATTTCCACAGCGCTTGGTACGGGCCCAACAACGCCACGCTCGTGGTCGCGGGCGATCTCGACGTGGAGCAGACCAAGGCGTGGATCGAACGGTACTTCGGAGAGATCCCGTCGCGTGAGATGCCTGCGGTCCCGGAGCCCGAGCCAGTGCAGCTTGGCGAGTCCGTTCGCCTATTCCACGAGGACAACTACGCGCGGGTGCCCATGCTTACCCTGGCTGCTCCGACGGTGCCGATGTACCACCCTGACGGGTATGCGCTCGACGTTCTCTTGGAGCTGCTGACGGACGGCAAGGCAGCGCCTTTCTATGAGGTGCTCGTCGATGAGGAGGAGCTCGCGCCGGCGATCTTCGCCGGTAACCAGTCGTTCGAGTTGGCCGGTCAGCTCTACCTTGAGATCCGTGCCTACGCGGGCACCGACCTCGACGACGTGCTCGCGGCGGTCGATCGGGCGTTTGAGCGCTTCGAGTCGGAGGGCGTTCCGCCTGACGAGCTACGGCGCGTGACGGCGGGGTACGAGACAGGGTTCTACGGCGATCTCGCGTCCGTGCTCGGCAAAGCGTTCCAACTCGCGCAGCACAACATCTTCGCGGGAGACCCCGGATACGTGCGGGAAGACCTGGAGCGGTTGCTGGCTGTCACCGCCGAGGACGTGATGCGCGTGTACGAGAGGTACGTCAAGGATCAGCCGCACATTGCGGTCAGCTTCGTGCCGCGCGGGAGCGCCGAGCTCGCACTGGAAGGATCGCGGCGCGCCGAGGTGGTGGAGGAGCCGATCGTGCAGGGCGCCGAAGCGGAGTTCGGTACAGTCGCCCGCGGGGACGCCAAGACCGCGTCGGCGATAGAGCGCGGCGTCGAGCCGCCCTATAGCCAGCCGCCCACGCTCTCGGCGCCGATCGTGTGGCGGACAGAGCTCTCCAATGGTGTGCCCGTGCTCGGCGTGGCGGACGACGAGGTCCCACTGGTCCAATTCCAGCTGCGAATCAAAGGCGGGCAGTTGCTCGACGACCCGCACAAGGTCGGAGTGGCGAACTTGCTCGCCGAGACCATGACCGAGGGTACGGCGAGCAAGACGAGCGCCGAGCTCGAGAAGGCGATCGACATGCTCGGCGCGACGATCAACGTCACGTCGGAGACGCAGTCGTTCGTAGTGTCTGGCTCGACCCTCTCCCGCAACTACGGCGCGACTAGGGCGCTCGTAGAGGAGATTCTGCTAGAGCCACGCTTCGATGCCGACGAGTTCAGCCTCGCGCAGCAGCGGGTCGCGAACTCGTTGCGTCAGCGCGCCGCCAGCCCGGTGGCGCTCGCGGGCGACGTATTCACCGGCCTCCTGTACGGCGATCATGTGCTCGGGCAGGTTCGCCTGGGCACCGTCGAGTCGATCGATGACATCACGCTCGAAGACCTGCGAACGTATCACGCGAGCAACGTAGCTCCGGCAAGCGCGTCGTTCCACGTGGCGGGCGATGTCAGTGAGGATGAGGTGGTCGCGTCCCTGTCGGGTATCGCTGAGCGGTGGCGCGGCGCCGAGCCCACGCTACCCGCTCCACCGACATGGGACCCGACCAAGGCCGGTCTCTACTTCGTCGACGTGCCCAATGCCAGCCAGTCGGTTGTCCGCATCGGATACCTCGCTCTTCCCGAGTCGGCCGGGGAGTTCTATCCAGCGACGGTCATGAACTTCCGGCTCGGCGGGGGCGTGTTCGCGTCGGATCTGACGCAGGTGCTGCGTGAGCAACGCGGCTACACCTACGGAATCAGATCGAGCTTCAGCGGCACGGATGCGCCCGGGCCGTTCCAGATCTCCTCCTCGGTGCGCTCCAACGTCACGTTCGAGGCGCTCGACGCCGTAAAGGGCATCTTGGAGGCGCACGGACCCGCGTTCGACGACGAGGATCTGGAGGCGACCAAGAGCTTTCTGTTACGGGCGAATGCGCGGGCCTTCGAGACTGGGCGGGCGAAGCTGGGCCTGCTTGCCGACATGAGCGCCTACGGCTTCCCCGCCGACTACGTGCTGCAGCGTGAGCAAATCGTCCGCGACATGACGATCGAGCGCGTTCGGGAACTCGCGGACCGATACCTGGACCCGGCGGGCATGATCTGGCTCGTGGTGGGTGATGCGCGGACCCAGTTGCACGGCTTGAGAGCGCTGGGGTTGGGCGAGCCGACGGTCCTGGATCGAGACGGACATCCGATCGGCTGATGGGCGCAGCGGGTCCCCAAATTGAGGGCCACCAAATTGAGGTTCGAGGACCACGGGGAACTGATCGAACGTCAGGCGGCGAAGTACGCGCGCCCGATGTCCGCCTGGACGGCCCTGGAGGAAGCCGCGTTCGGAGTGGCGATGGGGTCGAACGGCTATACGGGTCTCCAGGAGGCGGAGGAGCTTCTCGCCGCGCTTGCCGTGCCCGCGAGCGCGCGTGTGCTCGACCTCGGGACCGGCAGAGGATGGCCCGCCTGGCTGATTGCGCGTGAAGGCGGTCACCGCGTCGTAGGGATGGACGTACCCGTGGGGGCTTTACACCTCGCTCGTTACGCGTTCGAGACCGCTGGCGCCGCCCAGCGCACGCACGTGTGTGCAGGCGACGGCTCGGCATTGCCGTTCGTGAGTGGTTTCTTCGACGCTGTCACACACGTGGATGTCCTGTGCTGACTCCCCGACAAACTCTCCGTGTTGAGAGAATGTCACAGGGTCCTGAAGGCGGGAGGATCGCTTGCCGGCTACACCATCCATATGCCGCCTGGCCTGTCCGAGCAGGATCTGGACCGCGCGAATGAGCTGGGTCCGGCCTTCCTCGGCGGCTGGGAGGATCCCGCCACGGAAGCCGAGCGAGCCGGCTTCGGGATCGTGAAGACCCTCGACGTGACGGCTCGTTTCCGTGAATCTGGCCTGGCGTGGCTCGCCGGTCTCGAGGATCGTGAGGAAGTATTGCGGGAAGAGTTGGGGGACGAGGATTACGAGCACGAGGTCGAGCGAAAAGGCTCTATAGTCGAGGGGATCGACGCGGGGTTGTTACGTAGGTCGTTCTGTGTGTTTGAGCGGGGCAGGACGTGATCGGTGATGTGGGCGGTGACCGCCCGCGCCCCTCGTGGCCCTAAGTACTACGTACTTCCGGGGGGCACGAACAAAAACGGCCCTACAACCGAAGTCGTAGAGCCGTCGATCGGGACGGCCGGATTCGAACCGGCGACCCCTGCAACCCCATTGCAGTGCGCTACCGGGCTGCGCCACGTCCCGAAGGGGCGAAAGGTATACGCGGGCCGGGGCACCCTCAACTCCAGGCGAAGAGAAGCTCCGTGAGAACCGCGAATGTCGTGCTCAGGACAGTGGCAACATGCGCCGATGTTATCCTGTAAAAGTACATATCCGGTGGGTACCGTAGCGACCCGTCAAACGGGTTGACCGCCGGTTGGCCGGTCGTATAACTTCCTCGTCTCTATTGCGGGGTGGAGCAGTCTGGTAGCTCGTCGGGCTCATAACCCGAAGGTCGCAGGTTCGAATCCTGCCCCCGCTATTAGTTCGCGAAGCGCCGCCGCCGGGCGGCGTTTCCCACGTTGGGACGACCCTAGGAGTTGAGCGTTGCAGGCGTCGAGTTTTTGGAAGGTCACGGATACGTGGAGCCCGCGAAGGCGGGCGGGAGCGGGGAGCCCGTAGCATCGGCTCCTCCGACAGCTTCCCGCCCTCGCCCTCCATGGGCTGGGCGGGTTTTTTGTCTGGGCCAGGTAGCTCAGTTGGTAGAGCACATGACTGAAAATCATGGTGTCGGCAGTTCGATTCTGCCCCTGGCCATTTTTGCTCGTGGGCGAGGCTGACTCGAGCGAGATTGATTAGAAGGTCCGTAGCTCAATTGGTAGAGCACCGGTCTCCAAAACCGGCGGTTGGGGGTTCGATTCCCTCCGGGCCTGTGCACATGCCGGGAGGGCCCCGATCGTCTAACGGTTAGGACACCACTCTTTCAAGGTGGAGACCGGGGTTCGATTCCCCGTCGGGGCGTAAGGAAGTACGCATGACCAGTAGGACACGTGGGGGCTGTAGCTCAGTCGGTTAGAGTGCCGGTCTGTCACACCGGAGGTCGCGAGTTCGAGTCTCGTCAGCCCCGCTGGAGTTGATTGACATACGAAGTTGGCAGGTGCCGTCAGGGTGTCGGCTTCTAGGTCGTGTGTGCGGGGGCCGTAGCTCAGTTGGGAGAGCGCTTGAATGGCATTCAAGAGGTCAGGGGTTCGATTCCCCTCGGCTCCATGTTGCTCGGGTCAGTAGGCCCGTGCTGAGCTCGGGTGGCGGAATTGGTAGACGCGCAGGGTTCAGGACCCTGTGGGGGTTAACCCCGTGAGGGTTCGAGTCCCTCCTCGAGCATTGCTGGTCCGGCCTAGCGGGCTGGACGGGTCTAGGTGTCGCCCACGTGCTGGAATTGGTAGACAGGCTGGTTTGAGGGACCAGTGTCGGAAACGGCGTACAGGTTCGAGTCCTGTCGTGGGCACTTTTTTGCCACGCCTGGCGAAAGATGCAGGTAGGTTGTTGCTGTGAGCGCCCGTAGCTCAGCTGGATAGAGTGCCTGGCTACGGACCAGGAGGTCGGGGGTTCGAATCCCTCCGGGCGCGTGATGGACTCTGGGGTTCGAGGGGATCGGGCGCGTAGCTCAGTTGGTTAGAGCGCTACGTTGACATCGTAGAGGTCACAGGTTCGAATCCTGTCGCGCCCATGGAGAACACGGGGGGCCGTAGCTCAGTTGGGAGAGCGCAGCGTTCGCAACGCTGAGGTCAGGGGTTCGATTCCCCTCGGCTCCATTTACGAGGTCGCCACCATAGCTCAGTTGGTAGAGCACGTCACTCGTAATGACGGGGTCGTCGGTTCAAATCCGACTGGTGGCTCTTGGTGCCCCGTGGTGTAATTGGCAACACGCCGGATTCTGGTTCCGGAGAGTCTAGGTTCGATCCCTAGCGGGGCAATTTCGGGAGACCGCGGTCTCCGCTTGGAGGGATGGCCGAGTGGCTTATGGCGGCGCCCTGCTAAGGCGTTGGTGGCAACACCGCGTGGGTTCGAATCCCACTCCCTCCGTTATAGATTCTGTTTAAGTTATGGTATGACATATAGATATAGTATATATGTAAGGATGTGTCCCACTTTATATCCCACTGTAAGACGCGGATAGGGGGTTGACCTGCCCCCAAGAGCGGTACCACATCCTATGTTAGTCCCAGCACCTGTGGAGGGCCGTGAAGGACGGGCATCCTCAGGAACCAGGGCGACGGCTTAATCGCCTCAGGGGCCGGGGGAAAGCCGCCGCAGGCGCTGTGGGGTCGGACGGTATTGTACTCGCGCCTCCATTGCTCGACCAGCACGGCCGCCTCGGCCAACGAGTAGAAGATCTCCCCGTTCAACAGCTCGTCCCTGAGCTTGCCGTTGAAGCTCTCGTTGTAGCCGTTCTCCCACGGGCTGCCCGGCTCGATAAAGAGCGTCTCGACGCCCACGCGCCCCAACCACCACCGCACGAGCTTCGCGGTGAACTCCGGTCCGTTGTCCGACCTCAGATACTCGGGAGGCCCGTGTCGGACGAACAGATCGGCCAGCACCTCGAGCACGTCGTGCGAGCGGATCTTGCGAGCCACCACGATCGCCAGGCACTCCCTCGTGTGTTCGTCCAGCACTGTCAGCAGCTTCAGCGCACGCCCGTCGTGCGTCCTCGAGGCCACGAAGTCGTACGACCAGACGTGGCCCCGATACAGCGGCCTCAGCCGGATGCACGATCCGTCGTTGAGCCACAGCCGACCTCGCTTCGGCTGCCGCTGCGGCATCTTCAGCCCCTCCTGCCTCCAGATTCGCTCCACCCGCTTGTGGTTCACCCCCCAGCCCTCGATGCGGAGCATGTCCGTGACGCGTCGGTAGCCGTAGCGGCCGAATCGACTCGCGAGTCGCACGATATCACCTCGGAGCGCCCCCTCGTCACTCGCCACTTTCCTCACCCGGCGCTGGGTCGTGCGTGGCTGCCCGAGCACCCGGCACGCTCTCCTCTCCGACGCCCCGAGCTGCTGACGTACACGCACCACACAACGTCGTCGGCGCTCGGGGCTCAGAAGTTTCCCTTGGCCGCTTCCTCCAGAATCAGCTTGTCCACCGTCAGGTTCGCCACCGCTCGCTTTAGCCGTGCGTTCTCCTTCTCCAGCTCC
Organism: Longimicrobiales bacterium; assembly: GCA_965226625.1. Classification (GTDB taxonomy): domain Bacteria; phylum Gemmatimonadota; class Gemmatimonadetes; order Longimicrobiales; family Gaopeijiaceae; genus UBA1138. The sequence continues at coordinate 167,655 of CBDDDK010000002.1, read as the reverse complement.
TTGAAGCGTCGAGCTTGATCCACCTTCATCCCCCCGAACTCCTGCCTCCACCGGTAGTACGTCTGCTCGCTGATCCCCAACTCCCGGCTCACCATCGCCACCGTTTTGCCGTTCGCCAGACCCACCTCCGCCTCTCGCAATGCCGTGATGATCTGCTCCGGCATGTGTCGTCTCCTACTCATTCTGACCTCCTCCCTGATAGCTGCGACCAAAGCCGCATCCTAACATCAACTTTGGTCTCGTTTCAGGGGGTCGCGTCAGGGCTGGTATCGGATTTGTCCAATCCGAAGGCCGTGGAAGCCGCGCGGGGCGTGGCCGGCCGGTTCAAGGTGGTCCGCACCGAGATCGGTGCGACTACCATGTCGTTGCGGGACATTGTCCTCGGAGAGATCGAGGAGCGGCTGGAGACGCTCGGTGTGGCGTTTTCCTTCCCGACCGCCGCAGACGTCTCCGGCAGCAAGCGAGCCTTTGAGGAAATGATGGCCGTGTTCCACGAGGCCTATCCCGATCATGGACTGCTGCTCGTCGTGGACGAACTGCTGGACTATCTGCGCTCACGCAAAGACCAAGAGCTGATCCTCGACCTCAACTTCCTGCGCGAAGTCGGCGAGGTCTGCAAGGACCTTCGGTTCCGGTTCGTTGCCGGCGTGCAGGAGGCCATCTTTGACAGTCCCCGTTTTGCCTTCGTCGCCGATAGCATTCGCCGCGTGAAGGACCGGTTCGAGCAGGTCCCCATCGCCCGGAGAGACGTGAAGTTCGTTGTGGCACAACGGCTGCTGCGAAAGACGGGGGAGCAGCAAGGCCGGGTCAGGGAATATCTGGCGCCGTTCGCGCGGTTGTACGGCCGCATGAACGAGCGCATGGACGAATACGTCGATCTGTTTCCGGTCCACCCCGACTACATCGACACTTTCGAGCGAGTGAGTGCGGTCGAGAAGCGGGAAGTCCTCCGAACCCTGTCGCTCGCAATGAAGCGGCTGCTCGGGCAAGAACTTCCGGCAGACCAACCGGGCCTGATCGCCTACGACGAATATTGGTCGGTATTGCGGCAGAATCCGTCCTTCCGTGCCGATGCCGATATCAAGGCGGTCATCGACTGCAGCCAAGTACTGGAATCGCGAATCGAGCAGGCATTCACCCGGCCCGCGTACAAGCCCATGGCAATGCGTCTCATCCACGCCTTGTCCGTACACCGGCTGACGACCGGCGACATCCACGCAGTCCTAGGTGCCGCCGCCGAGGAGCTCAGGGATAGTCTCTGCCTGTATCAGCCAGGTATCGAGGATCTCGGTGGTGACCCGGCAGACGACCTCTTGTCGCAGGTTGAAACGGTTCTCCGGGAGATCCACAAGACGGTTAGCGGTCAGTTCATCTCGTCGAACCCGGACAACGGCCAATACTATCTCGACCTCAAGAAGACCGATGACTTCGATGCTTTAGTCGAGAAGCGGGCTGAGAGCCTCGATGCGACCCGCCTGGATCGCTACTTCTACCACGCCCTGCGGCGGGTGATGGAGTGCGCCGACGAGCCGTACGTCACCGGCTACCGCATTTGGGAGCATGAACTCGAATGGCACGCACACAAAGCGGCGCGCCAGGGATACCTGTTCTTCGGAGCGCCGAACGAACGGTCCACGGCGGTGCCGCCCCGTGACTTCTATCTCTACTTCATCCAGCCCCACGAGCCGCCACCGTTCAAGAACGAACAGGCACCGGACGAGGTCTTCTTCCACTTGACCGGCGCCGACGACCGGTTCCGGGAGGCACTGCGTGGTTACGCGGCGGCTCTCGATCTGGCCTCGACCTCCTCTGGCCACGCCAAGGCCACCTACGAGTCGAAAGCCTCGGGGTTTCTCCGCGAGATGGTCAAGTGGCTCCGCGAACAGTTGGGCTCGGCCTTCGCCATCGGCTACCAGGGCCGTCGGAAGGCGCTGCTAGAATGGTCCGAGGGCCGTTCTCTGAGAGAGCTCTCGGGGATATCCCCGGCCGAGCGCATCAACTTCCGCGACCTAATCAACACGGTGGCCGGCATCTGCCTGGAGACGCATTTTGCCGACCAGGCGCCGAGCTATCCCGTCTTCTCCGTGCTGATCACATCCGCCAACCGCGCACAGGCGGCTCAGGATGCGCTGCGCTGGATCGCTGGCGCGACAAGGACAAGACAGGGCACCGCCGTCCTCGACTCACTCGATCTTCTCGATGGCGACAAGCTCGATCCCTATCGGTCAAAATATGCCAATCACATCCTGGAGCGGGTGCGAAAGAAGGGCCACGGCCAGGTCCTCAACCGTAGCGAACTGATCCAGACCCAGCTTGGCCTCGAATACCTCGCCGCAGAGACTCTACGCCTCGAGCCTGAATGGGCCGTGGTGTTGCTCGCAGCCCTGGTCCATTCGGGAGATCTTGTGCTCGCCGTCCCCGGCCGGAGGTTCGACGCCGCTGACTTGGCCGCGCTGGCCGCCCTGCCGCTCGACGAGTTGATCCACTTCAAGCATGTCGAGCGCCCCAAGGAGTGGAACCTTCCGGCCCTTAAGGCGCTGTTCGAGCTGCTGGGGCTGACCCCAGGCATGGCGACCCTCGTCACCCAGGGCAAGGACGAGCCGGTTCAGGAGCTTCAGAAGGCCGTCGCCCAGACTGCGGAAAGGCTGGTCCGCGCGCACCAGGCCATCCGGAGCGGCGTTGCGTTCTGGGGAAGGAACCTCATCGACGACGAGGAGGCGAAGAACCTCGGCGCGCGCCTGGAACGAACGAAGGCCTTTCTCGAATCGCTTCAAGCTTACACCTCGCCCGGCCGTCTCAAGAACTTCCGACATGACACCCCAGCTGTGCGCGGGCACGCGCCCGGCCTTGAGTCTCTCGCGGAGGTGGAAGCCCTTCAGGGACTGGTGTCGGAGCTCGGGCCCGTGGCCGCTTTCCTCACCGCAGCCGAGACGGCGCTTCCGCCTTCCCACGAATGGGTGGGAGAAATAAAGAAGGCACGAGACAGGGCCCTTGCTGAGATCGCCGATGTGACGCGACGCGGCAGCGCATCGTTTCGCCGTCAGTTGCTGCGCGAGTTGGGCGACCTGAAGAATGTCTTCGCCCGTGTATATCTCGATCTCCACGCCAGGGCGCGGCTCGGCGTGAACGATGACAGGAAGAAGACCGCCCTGAAGCGCGACGAGCGGCTCGTCCGGCTCCGAGCGCTCTCGGCCATTGACCTCATGCCGGTGCGGCACCTGACGGAGTTCGAGGATCGCCTCGCCGCACTCGAGAGCTGCTTCGATCTCACCCGGGACGAACTCGCTTCGTCTCCGATCTGCCCACATTGTGGGTACAGGCCAGCCCAGGAACCGGTGGGAAGCGCCGCGGCTAGCACGCTCCTCGCGCAACTCGACGACGAACTCGACCGGTTCCTCTCCGACTGGACGGGGACACTACTCGCCAACCTTGACGATCCGGCGACCCGCGAGAACTTGTCGCTGCTCACCCCTGAGCGGGCGCGGCGGGTCGCCGCGTTCGCGCAGGCGGGCGACATGCCCGATCCCCTGGAGCCGGAATTCGTCGAGGCCCTCCGGGAAGTCCTGTCCGGCCTCGTCAAGGTAGCGGTGACGACCGAGGAAATGAGAGCCGCGCTCCTCGCCGGCGGGTCACCTGCGAGCTCCGCCGAAATGATCGCGCGGTTCGCGGGCTACATGGACAGCATTGTCAAGGGGCAGGATGCGCGCAAAGTCCGGGTAGTTCTAGAGTAGGCGTCCATGGAGAGGAGAGAGCTCATCGAGGGTTACGAGTGGAACGATGTCGAGTTCAAGAGGGCGCAACGAGGGGTTCCCGGCTCGGCTTATGAAACGGTCTCCGCCTTTGCGAACACCGGGGGTGGCTGGCTCGTATTCGGCGTCCGGGACCGGGCCGTCGGCTTCGACGTTGTGGGCGTCCTGGAGACCGAGAAGGTTCAGAACGACTTCCTCAGCGTCCTGCGTGCTGGCCAGAAGCTGAACCGCGTGGTCGCGGCCAGGGAAACCCTGATCGAGCATGAAGGCATGAAGTATAGTCATGTTTTGCGACACCCCGCGTTCCATGGCGGAGATCATGGGTAAGTTGGGATTGACACACCGTACATTCTTCCGCCGCAACCATCTGGAACCGCAGTTAAGCGGCGGCGTCCTTCGTATGATCCATCCGGACCGGCCCAACCATCCGGACCAAGCCTACCTGCTGACCGAGGCCGGAGTCGCACTCATGGCCCGCCGCGTGAGCGCAGATGACGCATCGGGCGGCGGAGGTCGGACGAATGACAGGTAGCGAGCCGAATTACCGGAATAGTCGGCTCTTCCGGGGTGCCTCTGGACAGGATGAGCTGTTCGAAACGCCCTATGAAGAGGAACGGGAGAATCTTCGTGGTGAGCTCGTCGAGTGTCTCGGGCTCGCCTTCGAGAACGAGGAGACTCGGAGGAGCCACTTTCTCGGCAGGCTGAGGGAGGGGTTGGAGGAATTGCAAGCAAAGCTCAGCGGGGTTCCGTACAGAGGTGTCGACGATGCCGTGGCGCGAATGGCAGCCATTGAGCACTGGCCCATGGGCGGTGAGGCCCAACTTCGCCGTCTCGCGGAGCGCATGCGCCGTGCTGATTCTTCCAAGGACTTGCTTCAACGCTGGAAGGACGAAGTCGGTTTTCCCCACGGTGAAATCGAGGACATCCTGAAGCTGTCCGATCCGCCCTGGCACACGGCGTGCCCAAACCCATTCCTAGGCGCGTTCGTTAGGGCTTACGGAAAGCCCTACGATCCTGACGAGCCTTATCGCCGCAAGCCGTTCGCAGTCGACGTAAGCGAGGGGAAGACCCACGCCGTCTACCGGGCCCACGGTTACCACACCAAGGTGCCGCATCTGGCGATCGCGCCGTCGATCCTCCACTACACGGAACCCGGCGATCTAGTCCTAGACGGGTTTGCTGGCTCCGGCATGACCGGTGTCGCAGCCCAATGGTGCGCGAGGGCACCGGCGGGCTATCGGAAGTCGCTCGAAGGGCTTTGGGCGAACGAGGGACTCGGCAAGGCGAGTTGGGGACTCCGGCGCACCATCCAGAATGACTTGTCGCCCGTCGCCGGCTTTATTGCTGCCAACTACAGCCTGCCGTTCGATATCGACGCCTTTGCCGAGGCCGGCCGCGCACTACTCGCCGACGTCGAGGAGGAGCTTGGCTGGATGTACGAGACTTTGCACACCGACGGCAACGCCCAAGGGCGGATCGACTATACCGTCTGGAGCGAAGTGTTTGGCTGCCCGGAATGCACGGGGGAGATCGTATTCACCGAAGAAGCGCTAGACGAAGCAAGTGGACGTGTACGAGACATGTTTCCTTGTCCCCACTGCGACAGTGAACTGACAAAACGACGAATGGAGCGTTTATACGATTCGCATTTCGATCCAGCTATCAATGCCACGATCCGGGTACCGAGGCGCGAACCCGCCATGATCCTGTATTCGCTCGGTGGCAGGTCATACCGGAAGAAGCCCGATGCTTCGGATTTAGAAACTCTTGACCGTATCGCTCGACTACCCCTTCCCCCTGAAGTCCCTTCCGGCTTGGTCCCACCGATGCACATGACGCACCAACGTGCACGTATGGATCGCTCAGGGATTACACATATCCATCATTTCTTTCTGCCCCGGGCCGCGCATGCCTTAGCGGCGATGTGGCGCCGGGCCAACTCCCACACCGACGTCCGCATTCGCCACATGCTTCTGTACTTCGTGGAGCAGGCGATTTGGGGATTGTCAGTCCTCGCTCGTTACGCGCCAACACATTACTCACAGGTTAACCAGTATCTCACCGGCGTTTACTGACGTGCCCCCCGGTACGGTACCACTCCCTATGTTAGACCTTGAGCCACCGGTGGCCCTAGAAGTTGGGGCATCCTAAGGAACCAAGCGGATGGTTTTATCGTCTCTGGAGCCGGGGGTAGGCCGCCGTAGACGCTGTGGGGGCGGACCGTATTGTACATCCGTCTCCATTGCTCGACGAGGACGACCGCCTCGGGCAATGTGTAGAAGATCTCCCCGTTCAAGAACTCGTCCCTCAGCTTACCGTTGAAGCTCTCGTTGTAGCCGTTCTCCCACGGGCTGCCCGGCTCGATAAAGAGCGTCTGCACACCTAGCCGAGCCAACCACTGCCGAATCAGATGTGCCGTGAACTCTGGCCCGTTGTCCGAACGTAGATGCTGGGGCGGACCGTACCGAGTGAAGAGATCGGCCAGAACCTCGAGTACGTCGTGCGCTCGGGTCCTCCGCCCCACCTTGATCGCCAGACACTGCCTCGTGTACTCGTCGAGCACCGTCAGAAGTTTCAGGACGCGCCCGTCGTGCGTTCGCGTGCTCACGAAGTCATAGGACCAGACGTGATTCTTGTGCAGCGGCCTAAGCCGGATGCACGAGCCATCGTTGAGCCACAACCGACCCCGCTTAGGTTGGCGTTTGGGCACTTTCAGGCCCTCCTGACGCCAGATCCGCTCCACGCGCTTGTGGTTCACATGCCACCCTTCGATGCGCAGCAGATTCGTGATCTGGCGATAGCCGTAGCGACCGAAACGGCTCGCCAGCCGCACCACGTCCCCCAGGAGCGCCGCCTCGTCTGAGCGCACCTTCCTGATCCTCCGCTGCGTCGTGCGTGACTGCCCCAGCACACGACACGTGTGACGCTCACTCACCCCGAGCCGCTGACGCACATGCACACATCTCCGTCGGCGCTCGGGGCTCAGAAGTTTCCCTTGGCCGCTTCCTCCAGAATCAGCTTGTCCACCGTCAGGTTCGCTACCGCCCGCTTCAGGTGCGCGTTCTCTCGCTCCAGATCCTTCAGCCGCCGAGCCTGATCCACCTTCATTCCCCCAAACTCCTTCCGCCACCGGTAGTACGTTTGTTCGCTGATCCCGAGCTCACGGCTCACCATAGCCGCCGTCTTGCCGTTCGCCAGCCCAACTTCAGCCCCTCTCAGTGCCGTGATGATCTGCTCCGGCGTGTTGACGTGACCCCCTGAAACGAGACCAGGGCGGATGTTAGGATCCGGGCACCTGGTCCCAGCTACAGGGAGGTCAGCATGGGCAGGAGGAGGCATACCCCGGAGCAGATCATCACGGCACTTCGGGAGGCGGAAGTTGCACTAGCGAACGGGAAGACGGTGGGAGAGGTGGGGCGCCAGCTGGGGATCAGCGAGCAGACGTACTAGACGTACTAGGTCCCCGACGGCGTGACCTTCGCGGGCGGCGTCCCGATCCTGCGCGGCGGTCAGCTGCTTGGGGCGATCGGGACCAGCGGCGTGCGGGCGGTCGACGACGAGCAGATCTCCCAGGCCGGGGCGGACGCCATCGCCAACTGAGGCTGGGGGCGAGGGGGACGGGACGAAGGAGGTGTTGGCCCTGAGATCGGGCTACCGAGAGTCGGTCGAGTCCTGGTCCGAGGTGTTGCGGGATCTGAAGGCACGCGGCATCGAGGCGCCCCGGCTTCTGATGGCAGACGGTAACGCGGCGATCTGGGGCGCAGTACGGCAGGTATGTCCGGCGGGGCGGCGGGTGATCGCCATACCGTTCATCCACGGCGCGAGCACGTCCGAGTTGGGCCGACCGTTGGGATTCGCGGGCTCTCGAAGCCACTCGCGGGCGAGGTCGCCCGGAACGTCGAACGGACCGCCCTTGGTGTCGCCCATGAAGGCCACGCCTGCGTTCCGGGCGAGGCGCCGCGCCTTCGTCAGATCGACGCCGGCCCCGCCGCGCCGCGCCGTAAGATCGGTGTAGATGTCGTCCGCCGTCTCGCCGTCGAGCCGACGCTCCGGCGTGAGTTCGTCGTCCGACTGCGAGAAACACACCAGCGGGACGCGCACGGCCGCGCCATCGATCACCCACGGCTCGTCGCTCCAGGCGTCGAAGATCGGGCTGCCGCTGACCTGCCCCCAAGAGTGGTACCACATCCTATGTTAGTCCCAGCACCTGTGGAGGGCCGTGAAGGACGGGCATCCTCAGGAACCAGGGCGACGGCTTAATCGCCTCAGGGGCCGGGGGAAAGCCGCCGCAGGCGCTGTGGGGTCGGACGGTATTGTACTCGCGCCTCCATTGCTCGACCAGCACGGCCGCCTCCGCCAACGAGTAGAAGATCTCCCCGTTCAACAGCTCGTCCCTGAGCTTGCCGTTGAAGATCTCGTTGTAGCCGTTCTCCCACGGGCTGCCCGGCTCGATAAAGAGCGTCTCGACGCCCACGCGCCCCAACCACCGCCGCACGAGCTTCGCGGTGAACTCCGGTCCGTTGTCCGACCTCAGATACTCGGGAGGCCCGTGTCGGACGAACAGATCGGCCAGCACCTCGAGCACGTCGTGGGCTCGGATCTTGCGAGCCACCACGATCGCCAGGCACTCCCTCGTGTGCTCGTCCAGCACTGTCAGCAGCTTCAGCGCACGCCCGTCGTGCGTCCTCGAGGCCACGAAGTCGTACGACCAGACGTGGCCCCGATACAGCGGCCTCAGCCGGATGCACGATCCGTCGTTGAGCCACAGCCGACCTCGCTTCGGCTGCCGCTGCGGGACCTTCAGCCCCTCCTGCCTCCAGATCCGCTCCACTCGCTTGTGGTTCACCCCCCAGCCCTCGATGCGGAGCATGTCCGTGACGCGTCGGTAGCCGTAGCGGCCGAATCGACTCGCTAACCGCACCACGTCGGAGCGAAGCGCCGCCTCGTCGGCCCGCACCTTCCGCCGACGATGCTGCGTCGACCGTGACTGGCCCAGCACCCGGCACGCTCTCCTCTCCGACGCCCCGAGCTGCTGTCGTACACGCACCACACAACGTCGTCGGCGCTCGGGGCTCAGAAGTTTCTCTCGGCCGCTTCCTCCAGGATCAGCTTGTCCAGTGTCAAGTCCGCCACTGCTCGCTTCAGGCGCCCGTTCTCGCGCTCGAGCTCCTTCAGGCGCCGTGCCTGGCTCACCTTCATCCCGCCGTACTCCCGCCTCCACCGGTAGTACGTCTGCTCGGTGATGCCGAGCTCCCGGCTGATCAGCTTCACGGATTCGCCGCGGGCCAGACCGACCTCTGCCTCCCGCAGTGCAGTGATGATCTGCTCCGGAGTGTGTCGCTTCCTTCCCATCCTGACCTCCTCGTTGAAAAGCTTCAGACCAGGTCGATCCTAACATTGCACCTGGTCTCGTTTCAGGGGGTCAGGTCAGTTGTCGAACTACTAACAGCCCGTGGAAGAATCCTCGCCGCATCCACTGTTTGACCAGGAATACCGACATACAGGGGTTTCTGCCAAGGAGGACGGCGTTCGGCGACAGGCAGGCGGCGCAAAGGCTATGAAGCCACGGGAAGGGGATACGAGCCCGTGTAGCCAAGAATCGTGCGAATGGCTACTACGTCTGTGCAGTTTGTATGGGATCTCCAGTTGGGGCGCCTCTACCCCGGTAGGGACTCGCAGAGGTACGTGCATTCGGGAGTCGCTCCCGCCCAAGAATCTGCGGGAGGGCTGTCCAGCGCTGATGAGAACTCGGCGGGTCATCGGCGGATCGGCGCGGCCTCCGGCTCTCCACTCTTGCCGGCTAGGTACGCCGCCCAGTCGTCCGTGAGCCGGCGCCGGCGCTCGAACAGGTCCGTGCGCCGATAAGCCATCTCGACTTGATTTCGGACCTTGTGTTCCAGCGCCGCCTCTACGACCCAGAGACACTCAGGGAGGGGCGGAGACTCCGCGAGGAGGGGGAAGCCCAAGTGAAGGCCCCCAAGGCCGAGATAGGAGAACGCGGGCGGTTTCCGGGGGTCCCATCAAGCCGAGGATGTCGCCGGGTCGGTGGCAGGTAGGGGCAAGCAGAGGTCAGGGGGGATTGCGTCGCTTTGATTCCGGTGATTACGGTTCGGTCGCCGTTACGCGCATCGAGCTTGAGGGAGGACCGGGAATGAGCGATCTGTCGTGGGTTAATGAGGCTACTGATTGGGCGTTTGTACTGGGTAAGCAGTTTGGTGAGCAATATCCTGAAATGCCATTCTGCCACACGCCACACTGGACCGAGTTTCAGGAACGCTACCAAGACGAGCTCACGACCGCGCCGGAAGAGCTAGCTCTGAAGCATCTTGCTGGGACAGCGTATGTCCTTGGTCACGAATATCCAGAATATCGGGGATGGAATGACCTAGCTGCAGCTATAGCAACGCATTGGCCCTCTCGTCAGGAAGCCTTCCGCCGGGTCCGCGAAAAGGCGGAGTTCATCATGCAGATCAATCCGGATGACGTTGAGAATCAGCTAGGGCTATTGCTGGACGACATGGGTTTCAGCCGCCCAATCGGCGCTTCCACGCGCGCATAAACAGAAGGGGGCCCAGGTTCTCAGCGCTCGTCGGCGAGGTAGGCAGCCCAGTCACCCATGAGCCGGCGGCGGCGCTCGAACAGGTCTGTGCGCCGATAGGCTGCCTCGACCCTGTCCTGGACCACATGCGCCAAGGCTGCCTCGATGACCTCGCGCGGATGATCCGTTTCCTCGGCCGCCCAATCGCGGAAGCTGGAGCGAAACCCGTGGGGCACGGCCGCGATCCCATGCTTCCCGAGCATCCGGCGCAGTTGCTTCTCCTCGAGCTGCTTGCCGAGCCGATTGGGAAACAGATACGGACTGGTTCCCTTCACGAGCGTCCGTGCCTCGTCCAGAATCTCCACGGCCCGGCTACACAGCGGCACCCGGTGCTCCCGGTTCGACTTCATCCGCTTAGCCGGTACGGTCCACACGCCGTTCTCCCGATCGATCTCGGTCCACTCCGCCCACCGCACCTCACCCCATCGTGCCGCCGTCAGCACCAGGAACTCGAACGCCAGCCGGACGGCCAGCGGCACCGTTGATGCCCGCGCGGTCTGGATGGCCGCGGCCACCTCTTGATGCGGCAGCGCCCGCATGTGCTGCACGACGTCACGCTGGGGACCCAGGACCGGGTCGATCCGGTTACAGGGGTTGTCGATCCGGAACTCCATCGCCACCGCCCACTCCAACACCGCGCGGATGCGCTGCCGCAACCGCCGGGCGGTGTCCGCCTTCGTGTGCCAGATGGGCGCGAGGATCTCAAGCACGTCGGCGCTAGTGACCTCCGAGACCGGCATCTTCCCGATGCGCGGGAAGGCGTACCGCTCGAAGGTCAAGATCCACTCGCGGCCGTGCGTCCGACTTCGCCAGCCGGCTTGCTTCTGTTCTACCACACGCGCGGTGGCTTCGGCGAAGCTCGGTACGCCCCGCGCACGACGCTTCTCGGCAAGCGGGTCGCCGCCCTCGCGGGCCAGCTTACGGTTGGCCAGCGCCTTTTCCCGGGCCTCGGCGAGGGAGACCAGCGCAACGCTGCCGAGCCCGAGCTCGCGGCGCCGACCCCGGATGACCAGGCGCTGAATCCAGCTTCGGGTTCCGCTCGGCTGGACGAAGAGGTACAACCCGTTGCCGTCCGCGTGTCTTCCAGGCGGGGCCGTGCGCACGAAGGCGGCCGACAGGGCCTTGTCTGGATGGCGGCCCTTGGGCTTGGTATTCCGCGGCGGAGTGGTCTTGTTCGTTACAGTAACCATCCCCTCATAATATAGGGGATGACAGTGGATATCAATGGATGTTGTGAGCGAAGTGCGTTGCTAGTCTATGCTCGTAACTTACTGTTATCACAGTCATTTATGGACTTAACTGGACGATACTGCACACCGGTCCAGATAGTCTGCCCATTCCTGGGTCGTGCGTGGCTGCCCGAGCACCCGGCACGCTCTCCTCTCCGACGCCCCGAGCTGCTGACGTACACGCACCACACAACGTCGTCGGCGCTCGGGGCTCAGAAGTTTCCCTCGGCCACTTCCTCCAGAATCAGCTTGTCCAGTGTCAAGTCCGCCACTGCTCGCTTCAGGCGCCCGTTCTCGCGCTCGAGCTCCTTCAGGCGCCGTGCCTGGCTCACCTTCATCCCGCCGTACTCCCGCCTCCACCGGTAGTACGTCTGCTCGGTGATGCCCAGCTCCCGGCTCATCAGCTTCACGGATTTGCCGCGGGCCAGACCCACCTCTGCCTCCCGCAGTGCAGTGATGATCTGCTCCGGAGTGTGTCGCTTCCTTCCCATCCTGACCTCCTCGTTGAAAAGCTTCAGACCAGGTCGATCCTAACATTGCACCTGGTCTCGTTTCAGGGGGTCAGGTCACGACCATTCGCCACTCGCATGCACCGAAGCGCTCGTTGCGGCGCGATCTGCCGCGTCTCTACCGAGCGTAGCCATCGGCCAGGTCCGGTCGATAGGCCCGGCCCTGACGATCCTTCGAGTTGCGTCGCACCTCACGGCTGATCGTACTTCGATGTCGGCCCAGAGCTCGGGCGATCGCAGCTTGGTTGCATCCTTGTTTTCTGAGCGCAGAGAGCGCATATCGCTCACCAGAGGTGAGCTGGCGATACCTGTTCATGAACTTCCTCCTTTTCGTCGAGAAGGAAGGTCAACGGCGTCCCAGCTCGCCTCAACTCTCTTGGGGCCACCGCTCGGTCGTGTTGTTGCACTTAGTTTATGAATCCAAGCCGTTATATCCGGGTATTCCTCTCTCCGGATATTTTGTTCCGAGGGTTGCGTGGCCGGCCCGTCTGGGCGAGTGCCATGCTCTTGGGCAGCTGTCTAGCCTTGGCCGGGACAGTACTGATACCCCCCGAGCTGACCTTCGCGACGCTGCGCGAAGCCATGCTCGCAAGGGGTCAGGATGTTCCGCCAGCCGTGGAAGACAATTTGGTGGTGCTCCGCCTCGGAGGTGCGGCGGCGGCTTTCGTTTCCTGGGCCATAATGATCACTGTCTTTGCCGGCCTGGTAACGCTTTTCTTCGCCTTCCTGATAGGGCACGAGGGCACTTACCGGCAGTATCTCGCCGTCGTGGCCCACGCCCATTTGATCGCGCCACATCGATGGTCCTGATCCTGCCCTTGAGAATTGTCACGGAGGACGCACAGCTCCGGCTTTCGCTCGGTACCTTTGCCGTCTTTTGGGAGCCTGGGTATATGCTTGAAGTTCTGAATCTCCTGGACCTTTTCTTCCTGTGGGGATGGGTACTCGTGGGGCTAGGAGCCGCGAGGATCGGCCGAAAGGAGTCATGGGCCGGCGCGGCCGTCATCGCCATGGTAATTCCGGTTACCATGGCAGCAGTTATCGCTATCTTTACGCGTTAAGAGGGTCACCGCCCATTGGCTCGGGGTGTAAGCGGACGCTTTGCGGTCTACTGCGAAAAGATCACCTGACAGCGGTCGCCGACCGAAATGCCCTTTCCGGTGAACCACCCCTGTCGGACCTCGAGGGCGAACATCGCAGGTCTCGCGCCGTCATGGATGTCCGTAGTTTCCGGTTCCATCTGCTGGATATCGACGATCGTGAAGTTAGCGTCGATAAAGGCGACATCCAGCGCGACGTACGTGTTCTGCATCCAGAATGATCGCAAGGCCTCTCTGTCGAAAACGAAGAGCATGCCGGTGCCCTCCGGGACAGCGTCCCGGTACATGAGCCCCAGTCCTCTCGCTGCCGCGGTGCTCGCCACTTCGGCGCGCACGGTATCACTGCCGAAGATGACCAAGGCGGTCGCCGCAGGAGGCGCAATTGGGTCCTCTAGCCGAACGGCGGCGTCCGAGCACGCGTGTTGAAGGGCCGCTGCTGTGGCAAGCAGGAGGAGTATGAGTGGTTTCATTGTTCGTAGCGTGGCCCGGCTCGACTCCCCACTGGCTGGCGGGAATGATAGATTCCCGCGTTGGACTCCTCAACGTAAAGCAAACGTGTTTTCCTTACCGAGTTTGAGGCGAAGGCGTTCCCATGATCGATCCTGAACTTCTCGAGATTCTTGTGTGTCCTGAGACCCACCAACCAGTGCGCCCGGCGGAGGGGGGAGTTCTGGATCGACTGAATCAGGCAATCCGGTCGGGAGGCGTGACCAATCGGGGAGGCAGTGAGGTAGCTGAGCCACTCGAGGAGGGCCTTATCCGAGAGGACGACAAGATCTTGTATCCGGTGCGTGAGGACATCCCGATCATGTTGATCGACGAGGCCATCGAGCTCGACAAATTGGCCTGAGTGATCTGACCCCCTAAAACTGGACTTGGTCTCGTTTTAGGGGGTCAGATCAGTACGGCATCGGGGAGGGTTGGATGTGCACGCCCATCCACCCTCCGTCGGGAGGTCGCTCCGGTCCAGCAATCCCGTGCGGGAAGGCCATCGGTCACTTGGGACGGGCGCGTCCCGGACTTGGCGGCTTGAGCTGTGGCCCGAGCCATCGGGGGTACCCCGGCCTTGCTCGGTGATGCCCGGCTGCCAGACGGCCGGCCGGTCGGCGAACGGGTGATCCGCCGCCTCGAAGCGGCGCTCAAACCGCCTTCCCGCGTAGGGATTGATGGATCGGGAGCGACCCCAAGGGACGGGGGCAGGGGTGTGAAAACACACCTGCGTCCGCGCCCGCACCAGGCCCTCGGACTGGGGGGTCGCTCCCCTCCACGTCCGTGCTGCCCAGTGCGGCACCGGCGACCGGGTGGCGACGAACGCAACTCCAAGCGACCGCACGGGATAGGTGAATCCGGCGTGTGCGCATCTTCAGGGGTGCATTGTGTGCATCGACCCCCAACGTCTCATGCACGCTCCAGTACGGCACAAGTCGTAGGCTTCTCATCGGAATCGCGCCCCCACGAGCCGAACCGTCCGCCATGTGTCGGTGCGCTGCATCAGCCCCCGACCCGCTTGCCTGCGCGCACGCTTCGTCAGCGCGACGCTGCGCTTCATGGCGGCCTGCAAGCCGCCGTACTCCATGAGGACCCGGACATCACCCTTGATGATGGCCCGGTCGATCCGGTCGATCTCGCGGCTGATTTCGTGGTCGAATTCGGAGGGGTGGGGATCTCGTGCCCAGTTGGCGAGCACCGTCTCCGCCCGGCCCCGCTCGTCCGTTGTCCGGACGACGACCACGACTTCGATCCCGCGGCCGCGATCCCAAAGCGCCTCCCAGAGTTCGCGGTGCGCGGCACCCCAGGAGCGGAGCGCCGTGGCGGTCTCGTGGCCCGGATCGACGTAGACGAAGACGGCGCGCTCGGCGTCAAGCGCGACCGGGAGCCGGAGCGGGAAGTAGCGCCGGAGGTTCCCGGCCGCTCCCCGGTAGACCCGCCGGGGCAGGAGCCTGCGCTCGATGCTGAGCGCCTCGAAGGCGGCCATCTTCTCCGGCTCGGTCGGGAGCCAAGGCAGTTGGGGATGATCGAGCACGTAGTCGAACGCGAGGAGGCGTCGCATGAGCACTTCCCTGGAGGTGATCCGGCGCCGGCGTCTGTCCCCGGCGCCGAGCGCACGGTAGATGCCGCGCCTGTGGATCCAGCATCAACACCCAGTCATAGTCTACCGATGTCCGTATGGATCTAGTAAAGTGCTTTAAACAGTTATATCCTAAACGGTTATGACTGTTCTACAGCGCCATGAGCCACCCGTAGTGTCCCTTGATATCCGCTTGCATCCCCTATATTATTGGGGAATGAATAGTGTGAAGCACTCGGCCAACCCGCCGCGAAAAACCAAGCCCAAGGGCCGCCATCCCGACAAGGCGTTGTCGGCCGCCTTCGTGCGCACGGCCCCGCCCGGCAGACATTGCGACGGCAATGGCTTGTACCTCTACGTGCAGCCTACGGGAACGCGGAGCTGGATTCAGCGGCTCGCGATCCGGGGCCGCAATCGCGAGCTCGGACTGGGCAGCGTGGCGCTGATTTCGCTGGCCGAGGCCCGCGAGCAGGCGCTGGCCAACCGCAAGCTCGCGCGCTCGGGCGGCGACCCGCTCGCCGAGAAACGCCGCACGCAGGGCGTGCCGAGCTTCGCGGAATCCGCCGTGAGGGTGATGGAACAGAAGCAGGCCGGTTGGCGCAGTCCGGGTCATAGCCGCGAGTGGATTTCGAGCCTCAGGCGCTACGCCTTCCCGCGCATCGGCGAGATGGCGGTCTCGGAGGTGACGAGCGCCGACGTGCTGGAGATCCTCACACCCATCTGGCACGTGAAGGCGCCCACGGCCCGGCACGTGCACCAGCGTATCCGCACGGTGCTGGAATGGGCCGTGGCGATGGAGTTCAGGACCGACAACCCATGCGACCGAATCGGGCCGATCCTCGGAGCGCAGAACGACGTGGTGACGCACATGCGGGCCTTGCCGCATCGCGACGTGGCGTCGGCGATCGAGACGGTGCGGGGGTCGGGGGCGCAGCCGGTCGTCAAGCTCGCGTTTGAGTTCGTGGTGCTGACGGCGGCGAGATGGGGCGAGGTCCGGGGGGCCGAGTGGGCGCAGATCGATCGAAGGGAGGGAGTGTGGACGATTCCCGCCACGCGGATGAAGGCGCAGCGCGAGCACCGGGTGCCGCTGTGCCGCCGCGCCACAGAGATTCTCAGCGCGGCGCGGAAGCTCGGGGACGGCAGTCCGCTGGTGTTCACCCGTGGGGGTGGCAAGCCGCTCTACGAAAAGCGGCTGCGCCGGCTTCTCCGGAACTGCAAGATCGCGGCCGTGCCGCACGGCTTCCGCTCAAGCTTTCGGGACTGGGCGGCAGAAGAGACGGATCATCCGCGCGAAGTCATCGAAGCGGCCCTCGCACATGTGGTCCAGAACAAAGTCGAGGCGGCCTACAGGCGCTCGGACCTGTTCGAGCGCCGGCGTGTCTTGATGGACAATTGGGCTGCGTATCTCGCGGGCGAGACTCGAGAACCGGACGCGGCACCGATCCCTTGACGATCGGCCTCCCCGGAAGTGAATTTGGAGCATCAATCAGGGAGGGCTCGTGCCGATCGACGAGTGCTTCCCTTGAATTGCTGAGTGTCCATGTGAGGTACAATTTGCAGAACGCATCGAGCAAGCGCAGGCGGAGGGTGATACGCAGTTGGTCTCCGGAGTCCCGGCGCGAGTTCCCCGGAATCGCTGGTGCCGTGATTGTGCGAGACTCCGAGCATGCGTAGCCGTACGGCGATGCGACGCTTGTACCTCAAGGGGCCGGGAGCGTGCTGCCCTTCGACGACGACGCCAGGGCCCATGTCGCTATCGCCGATCACTCTCGGCCGGCCTATCCTAGAGCCGATTGTCAGATCGTCGCCATCGCCCGCTCCGGGTACGTGCGGGTGGTGGAGGCGCTCCGATGAGCGCGGCGGGGCGCAAGGTCTACCTGACACGAGCTCCTCCTAATCAAGGCCAAGCCGGAGAGTCCCGATGACAGAGTACGGCGGACATCCGCACGATGCGTACGGCAAGCACGTGGTCAAGTCCCGAGTTGTGTGTAAAAGTGAGAGGAAGCTCCTCGATGCTTCGGTTAGGCTGCCTTGGCGACCTCCTTGGGTTCGAGAAGCGTGAGATCGAGGTAGCGGCGTTTGCTCCAGACCGCAGTAGTCCTCAGAGCAACCGCGGTGATAAGGCGGAGCGCACTGGCTCGGTCGGGGAAGGCGCCGGCGCTCCGGATCCGACGCTTGATCTCGGTGTGCAGGCGCTCGAGGCTGTTCGTGGTGCGTAGCCTGGCCCAGTGGGGCTCGGGGAACGCGTAGAACTGGGTGGCGGCCGTGAAGCCCCGCTCGAGCACCTTCATTGCCTCGGGGAGCTCCTCTTGCCAGCGCGTCGTGATCTCGGCCAGGCGCTTCTTCGCCTCAGCGAGCCCGGGGGCCCGGAAGACGGCGGCAACCTCGCGCGCCACACGCTTGCGCAGGCGATGCGGGACCTTGGCCAGCACATTGCGTTGCAGGTGCACGGTGCAGCGCTGACGGCGCACCTCAGGCAGGAAGCGGCGCACCGCAGCTGCCAGGCCCGCGTGCTTGTCGGCGATCACCAGTTCGACGCCGCTGAGACCTCGCTCCAGGAGCTGCTCGAGGAGCTCCGACCAACTGTCCTCTGACTCCTCAGGGCCTAGCGTGATGGCCAGGAGCCGGCGGTGACCGTCCGGATCCACCGCGTAGGCCACGAGCGCGCTCACGTTCTCGACCTTCCTGGCCCAGCGCGCATCGAGGAACGTCGCGTCCAGATACAGATAGGGGTGAGGCCCCTCGATGGGTGCGCTCCGCAGCGCTTCTACAGCCCCATCGAGCCGCTTCGCGACCCGGCTTACCGTCGAGCGTCCCACGCGCTCACCCAGCAGTGCTTCAGTCACGTCGCCCATCTTGCGCTGCGACACACCGCTCACGTAGGCCTCCACCATCATCTCGTCCACTTCTTCACTCCTGCGCCGGTAGCGGCCGATCACGTCGGCGGGCGAGCCGCCTTCCCGGCTGCGCGGCACCATCACGTCGATCTGACCCAAGCTCGTGAGCAGGCGCCTGAGGTACGTGCCGTTCCTGTGATCCTTCCGGCTGCCGACCCGCTCGAAACGACGCGCTCCGACCATCGCTTTCAACTCCTCCTCCAGCACCATCTCGAGCGTCACACGAATCGCGCCCTGAAACAACGACTTCAAATCCTGCCGTAACTCTTCTTGCGTGGCCCGCTCAACTTCAACCATCTTTTCCATGAGGAAGCTCCTTTCCGGTTCCGGACCTGCTGGCGCAGGCCCGGACTCCCCGGGTTCGTGTCATGATGAACATTCACAAGGAGCTTCCTCTCTCTTTCCCGGGCTGTCCACCCTCCCCAGACCCCTCACCCCCTTTTACACAAATATCGCGACACTACCAAGCACGTGATGAGGAAAGCAACTCAAGGAGCTTTCTGTGACAGTGGCCCGCAGGTTAGGGTCAACCTGGGCAACGGTTCCTTTGCCAGGATCGACGGTGTGGTGTGCGATATCGCCATCGAGGTCGAATCGCGTGTGTCTAAACAGGTACGGGGCGCACTCGTGGACCTATTGCTACACGCCGCACCTAAGAAGTTATTGGTCTTACTCCCGGCTCATATGAGCAACCCAGAGCTGTGTGCAATGCAGTGCCGGTTCGTGCTAGACCGCCTCGCGAAACCCGGACATAGGTATAGGGTTCTCGTGCTATCTGGCCACGGAAATGCGCCGCAGCTAGAAGCAGACGCGGCGCTGGTACGCAGCACGTTAGAAGATATGGCGTGATGCTTACACTACCCTAGGAATTCTCGACTCGGCCTGTGTCTTATACAAGGGCTCATGACCTGACCCCCTGAAACGAGACCAGGTGCAATGTTAGGATCGACCTGGTCTGAAGCTTTTCAGCGAGGAGGTCAGGATGGGAAGGAAGCGACACACTCCGGAGCAGATCATCACTGCACTGCGGGAGGCAGAGGTCGGTCTGGCCCGCGGCAAATCCGTGAAGCTGATCAGCCGGGAGCTCGGCATCACCGAGCAGACGTACTACCGGTGGAGGCGGGAGTACGGCGGGATGAAGGTGAGCGAGGCACGGCGCCTGAAGGAGCTCGAGCGCGAGAACGGGCGCCTGAAGCGAGCAGTGGCGGACTTGACACTGGACAAGCTGATCCTAGAGGAAGCGGCCAAGGGAAACTTCTGAGCCCCGAGCGCCGACGACGTTGTGTGGTGCGTGTACGTCAGCAGCTCGGGGCGTCGGAGAGGAGAGCGTGCCGGGTGCTCGGACAGCCACGCACGACCCAGGAATGGGCATGTTATCTGGACCGGTGTGCAGTATCATCCAGTACTGTCCATAAGTAGCTTCTATAACAACGAGTTACGGACCTAGCCTAGCGGATTCTTCCGACTTGGCATCCATTGATATCCGCTTGCATCCCCTATATTATATGGGGATGGATTCTGTAACGAACACGGCCGGCTCGCCCCGGAAAACCAAGCCCAAGGGCCGTCATCCCGACAAGGCTCTGTCGGCTGCTTTCGTGCGCACTGCCCCGCCTGGAAGACACGCAGACGGCAACGGGTTGTACCTCTACGTGCAGCCGACGGGAACGCGGAGCTGGATTCAGCGGCTCGTGATCCGGGGCCGCAAGCGCGAGCTCGGACTCGGGAGCGTCGCCCTGGTCTCGCTGGCCGAGGCCCGGGAAAAGGCGCTGGCCAACCGTAAGCTGGCCCGCGAGGGCGGCGACCCGCTTGCCGAGAAGCGTCGTAGGCAGGGCGTACCGAGCTTCGCCGAAGCCAACGCGCGTGTGGTAGAACAGAAGCAAGCCGGCTGGCGAAGTCGGACGCACGGCCGCGA
This sequence comes from Longimicrobiales bacterium, assembly GCA_965226625.1. Taxonomy (GTDB): domain Bacteria; phylum Gemmatimonadota; class Gemmatimonadetes; order Longimicrobiales; family Gaopeijiaceae; genus UBA1138. The sequence goes on along the minus strand of CBDDDK010000002.1, from coordinate 147,590 downwards.
GTGGATCTTGACCTTCGAGCGGTACGCCTTCCCGCGCATCGGGAAGATGCCGGTCTCGGAGGTCACTAGCGCCGACGTGCTTGAGATCCTCGCGCCCATCTGGCACACGAAGGCGGACACCGCCCGGCGGTTGCGGCAGCGCATCCGCGCGGTGTTGGAGTGGGCGGTGGCGATGGAGTTCCGGATCGACAACCCCTGTGACCGGATTGGCCCGGTCCTGGGCCCACAGCATAACGTCGTGCAGCACATGCGGGCCTTGCCGCATCGAGAGGTGGCCGCGGCCATCCGGACGGCGCGGGCATCGACGGTACCGCTGGCCGTCCGGCTGGCATTCGAGTTCCTGGTACTGACGGCTGCGCGATGGGGCGAGATGCGGTGGGCGGAGTGGACCGAGATCGATCGGGAGAACGGCGTGTGGACCGCACCGGCTAAGCGGATGAAGGCGAACCGGGAGCACCGGGTCCCGCTGTGTGGCCGGGCCGTGGAGATTCTGGACGAGGCACGGACGCTCGTGGAGGGAACCAGCCCGTTCCTGTTTCCCAATCGGGTCGGCAAGCAGCTCGAAGAGAAGCAACTGCGCCGGATGTTCCAGAAGCACGGGATCGCGGCCGTGCCACACGGTTTTCGCTCAAGCTTCCGCGATTGGGCGGCCGAAGAGACGAATCATCCGCGCGAGGTCATCGAAGCGGCCCTCGCACATGTGGTCCAGAACAGGGTCGAGGCAGCCTATCGGCGCACGGACCTGTTCGAGCGCCGGCGTAGGCTCATGGACGACTGGGCGGCCTACCTGTCCGGCGGAGACTCGATAAGCTGAACCGGTCGGTTCTTTCACATTGGGCTGGCGCTCCCGGATGATGGCGCCGGTGCGTTGCCATCGGGTGTACTCGCCCCGTACGCTGGCGCGGCCTGCGCCATCCCGATGGCGCTGGCTCGTCGCTGAACAAGTAGATCTCGCAGCCTTGACGATCTCGAACCCGTGAGGCCGTCTGGATCAATCCTCCAACCCCCACCCTCACTACACAGGAGATTGCTCTCTAATTGATTCCCAAGAGTGTCTCACTGGCGTTGACAGGCTCCGAGACGACCCCTCGCGGATGATCGTCCTGGACATCGGTCACAGGAAGGACGTTTACAGATGAAGGAAGACGAGAAACCGAAGACGAACCTAGGCGGCCGCGTGAAGGTGCCCTTCAGGTTCGATGACGCGATGCAACGAGCGATGCGCGTTGAAGCAACCGAAAATGGGCACTTCCAACGAGGACTACAAGCGGGCGAACAAGCTGCAACAGAAGAAAGCCGCGAAGAAGTAGCGGATCGGCGAAACCCATTCGGCAACGGCCGTCAAGCCCGCTTGGCCTGGCCTTTGTCAAGTGCATAATCCCGCCTGCAACGGATACAGAATGCGCGCCCACTACCTGCGTCACGTTCCATTTGAAGGCCCTGGCATGATAGAGCCGTGGCTTGGAGGGGCTGGATACGAGGTAACGAACACTCCGTTTTTTCGAATGACCGAGTTGCCAGATCTCGAGAGTATAGATCTGCTCATCGTGATGGGCGGCCCCATGAGCGTCAACGATGAGGGCGAGTTCCCGTGGCTTGTCCAGGAGAAGCAGTTCATTCATAGCGCCATGGAAGCTGGAAAACCGGTCTTGGGTGTCTGCCTAGGTGCGCAGCTCATCGCGAGTGCGATGGGCGCTCCGGTATATCCGAATCCAGTGAAGGAGATTGGCTGGTTTCCGATATACGGTGTTTCGTCGATTGGCAGGTCGACGTTTCGTTTTCCACCATCCGTGGAGGTCTTCCACTGGCACGGCGAGACTTTTGATTTACCGTCCGGGGCAATCCGCCTTGCGAGCAGCGAAGGCTGTGTAAACCAAGCGTTTCAGCTAGGCCAGTTGGCCATCGGACTACAGTTTCATCTAGAAACCACAGCAGAATCAGCGCAAGAGATCGTATCACACTGTCGCGCAGAATTGTCGCCATCGCGATATGTACAGTCTGAAACGACCATTCTCTCAGCCACTCCTGATCAGTACCGGGTGATCAACAACTTGATGGTCGAAGTGCTCTCGTTTTTGACCGGCGTCGATTGACTCCTGTCCGTGAAGACGAGGGTTTCCCCGCCGCCGGTGAGGTCAAATTCCGCACAAGCGAAGCTGTCCCAGCTACAGTTGGAGGTGGTGGCTCCGGGGCGGTCCTTGGTTAGCCCGCGCAGGGCGTCCCAGTGCTATCTAGCTGCTGAGAGCGCCCGGGCCGCGCATAACAAGACATTCTTTCGCAAGGAACGTGCAGGCCGTCCCGGATTGCCCCACGGCCGGGCCGGCCGCACGTTAGCAACGATCCGGGGTGTTCGCGATACCGGTGGGTTCGATAGTCTAGGATGTTGGTGGCCCGTGCGGGAGGTCGGGTGGTATGTGACCCCCGCTGGGCGTTATTACTCTTCTTCGTCGGATGCAGAGTGTTCACCGAGCCCTTCCTCCACTCTTGCGAGCAGGTCGGCTGCTTTCGCCGCCTTGTCGTCACCCCCAACCAGGACCGGGCACTGTTCGACCTACCGCCACGTCAAGACATCAACCAGAGCGCCATGAACACCAAGCTGAGATCACTCGCGCGACCGAACTGGCTCGCGAGTGCATGGCCTCGCTAGGGGAGAAGGAGTCCGTTGTCTAACATCGCGGAGGGGTTGATTATCGGTGTAGGGGCCGGTCTTACCACCGCCATCATGCTCGGCATAGGGCGCCTGCTCATCTGGTGCTGGCACCGAAGAGAGCAGATACCCTACATCCGAAACCTCATCGCAGGACCGGTTAAGACCATCCTGACTGCGGACGATTTACCGCCTCCTAAGCCGGGCGAGAATCCGATCCCTGCGGACTGCGTTCGCTATGTGATTTTCCGCAAGCTTCAGAGCGACTTGGAGGTCGCTATATCCTCGCGGGCAACTGCGCTCAAGTACCATGAAGTATCGGCATTGCGGGAGGTCATGGCACAAACTGATCTAGCCCTGACCGGCTTGAACCTGCATGACCGTAAGATCATGCCCCTCACGATTGCCGAAGGCTTCTATGATGGCGTTCGGGGGCTCTGCTGGCTGGGCCTACCCCGCGACCTGCGGGCCGAGTCTCTCACGCAGCCTAGCTGACTAGTTTCTTGGCCGTCCTGACCCGTGCAGGACGGCGGTAATCGTCTTTTGAGCCGGAGCGCAACGGAGGACGGCTCAGCCCGTGGACGCGCCTGGCGTACGGAGGCTATCCGGGCTGTTTTGGGGTGTCTGTTGACACAGCGCCTGCGGCGGCTTTCCCCCGGCCCCTGAGGCGATTAAGCCGTCGCCCTGGTTCCTGAGGATGCCCGTCCTTCACGGCCCTCCACAGGTGCTGGTACTAACATAGGATGTGGTACCGCTCCTGGGGGCAGGTCACGAAGGCGGACACCGCCCGGCGGTTGCGGCAGCGCATCCGCGCGGTGTTGGAGTGGGCGGTGGCGATGGAGTTCCGGATCGACAACCCCTGTGACCGAATCGACCCGGTCCTGGGTCCCCAGCGTGACGTCGTGCAGCACATGCTGGCGCTGCCGCATCGAGAGGTGGCCGCGGCCATCCAGACCGCGCGGGCATCAACGGTGCCGCTGGCCGTCCGGCTGGCGTTCGAGTTCCTGGTGCTGACGGCGGCACGATGGGGTGAGGTGCGGTGGGCCGAGTGGACCGAGATCGATCGGGAGAACGGCGTGTGGACCGTACCGGCTAAGCGGATGAAGTCGAACCGGGAGCACCGGGTGCCGCTGTGTGGCCGGGCCGTGGAGATTCTTGACGGGGCACGGACGCTGGTGGAGGGAACCAGCCCGTTCCTGTTTCCCAATCGGGTCGGCAAGCAGCTCGAGGAGAAGCAACTGCGCCGGATGCTCGGGAAGCACAAGATCGCGGCCGTGCCCCACGGGTTTCGCTCCAGCTTCCGCGATTGGGCGGCCGAGGAGACGAATCATCCGCGCGAGGTCATCGAAGCGGCCCTCGCACATGTGGTCCAGAACAGGGTCGAGGCAGCCTATCGGCGCACGGACCTATTCGACCGCCGACGTCGGCTCATGGGTGACTGGGCCGCCTATCTAGCCGGAGCGCCGCGAGAACCAGAGGCCACGACTCCCCGAGGGAATGCCGCCGAGCTCCGATGAAAAGCTTGGCCGGTCATCGGGGGCGCTAGTGATGGCCAACCGGATTCGGAAGTCTCGGAAGTGGAGCCGGTGACCAAGTCCACGGACACGTGCGAGTTTCACCAATACCGCGGCAGTTAATTGCGTCCGGGACCTGAGAGCCGGCTTCAGTCAGACGATGTCCTGCAGACGCTGAGCGAGTTGTTCGTTGAGCATGGCCCACCGGCGAACCTGCGCTCCGACAACGGTCCGGAGTTCACGGCCCGAGTGGTTCGGCAGTGGCTTGGAGGGTTGGGTGTGAAGACGCTATTCATTGCACCCGGCAGCCCGTGGGAGAACGGCTACAACGAGAGCTTCAACGGCAAGCTCAGGGACGAGCTGTTGAACGGGGAGATCTTCTGCTCGTTGGCGCAGGCGGCCGTGCTGGTCGAGCAATGGAGGCGCGAGTACAATACCGTTCGACCCCACAGCGCCTGCGGCGGCTTTCCCCCGGCCCCTGAGGCGATTAAGCCGTCGCCCTGGTTCCTGAGGATGCCCGTCCTTCACGGCCCTCCACAGGTGCTGGGACTAACATAGGATGTGGTACCGCTCTTGGGGGTAGGTCAATCTCTCGCGATCTTCCGCACCAGTGCCTCGATCACGTAGTAGTGCATACCATACTCTATGTGCTCGCACTCGACTGAACTGATCCCGGCACCGTGTGAGGAGGGTTCATGACCTGACCCCATGAAAGAGGTTGGGTCAATAGGTGTGTAAACGTATCAGGCGGCATTTTTCCGCTGTTGGGTTGAGACGGGCTTTCCGTCTTCGAACTTTCTTCCTTCAAACACGTCCTTGAGGAGGTGAGGAGCGTCGAGCCTTCGGAACCGCTTCTCGGCCACCAAGAGCAACTTCCAGATCAGCGCCGTAGCGCTCTCGACCCGCTTGAATCGCTTCGCCGCCGTCGTCCTGAGCCGTAGCGCAGCGAACGGGCTCTCGACCACGTTCGTCGTGCGTAGATGCTTCCAGTGATCCTCGGGGAAGTCGTAGAACGCCACCATCCGCTCCCAGTCGTCCTCGAGTACGTCCACCGCCTTCGGATACCACGGCCTGTAGCGTCTGGCGAACACTTCGCGGGCCTTCACAGCCTCGGCTCGGCTCGGTGCGTAGACCACGGCTCTGAGAAGATCCTTCGCCTCGCTCTGCTCCCGCTGCGGCAGCCGGTCCAGCACGTTCCTCATCTTGTGGTTCCAGCACCGTTGCTCGCCCGCCTCAGGCCATACCTGCCGTACTGCGCCCCAGATCGCCGCGTTACCGTCCGCCATCAGAAGCCGGGGCGCCTCGATGCCGCGTGCCTTCAGATCCCGCAACACCTCGGAGCAGGACTCGACCGACTCTCGGTAGCCCGATCTCAGGGCCAACACCTCCTTCGTCCCGTCTCGCATCGCGCCCAGCACCACCAGCAGCAGCACCCGACTCTCGAACCGCTCCTCGACGCCCCGAACCCGAGGGCGTCGGAGTGTGATCGTGCCCGAGCTCATCGCCAACCGCCTCGGCTTGCCATATCCGTTGCGGTAGCCCTCGGCCGAGTCCACCGTACTCCTGCGCTCTGACCTCTCCGGCCTAACAACTCCGTGACTTCTTCCTCCATGATCTGTTGGATGAGCTCCTGCGCCTTCTCCCTAACCATCCCCTCGAGCGTCTCCCACATCGGCCTGCTGGACGCACCCTGGGGTCCCGCGATATCCTCTCTCCCGCCGCCGGAGAAGTCTACGCACTGGAGCAGCCGCCTTCTGGCGGACGAGATGGGCCTCAATCATGTCGATGTTTGGCGTACATGGAGCAAGTTCGGACTCAAACCCCACAAGGTCCGCCGCTTCAAGCTCTCTCGCGACCCCCGCCTGGTCGAGAAGCTCAACGACGTGGTGGGCGTGTACCTCAATCCTCCCGACAACGCCGTCGCTTTCGCCTTCGACGAGAAGAGCCAGATCCAGGCCCTGGACCGTACTCAGCCGGGGCTGCCACTGAAACGGGGCCGCGCCGGCACCATGACGCACGACTACAAGCGCCATGGCACAACGACGCTTTTCGCCGCTCTTGACGTTGCGACGGGTCACGTCATCCATGACTGCATGCCCAAGCATCGCCATCAAGAGTTCCTGAAGTTCATGAAGACGGTTGTACGCAGCGTCGAACCGGAGCTTGAGGTCCACGTCATCCTCGACAACTATGCGACCCACAAACACGAAGCCGTGCGCAACTGGCTGGCGCGAAACCCCCGCGTACAATTCCATTTCGTGCCCACCGGTGCCTCGTGGGCCAACATAGTAGAGCGCCTCTTCAGCGAGCTCGATCAGCGCCAGCTCAAGCGACTGGCCGTCCATAGCGTGCCCGAATTCATCGAAGCCATCGATGCCTATCTCGAGCAGCGCAATGAAGACCCCACGCCGTTCGTCTGGACTAAGTCCGCCCAGGAGATCCTCGACAAAATCGCGCGTGGGCTAAGAACTTTAGATACGGTACACTAGGACCGGGGCGAGAACCGCTCATGTCCGCCGAGCCGCTTCACAAGATCCTATGGCAAGACAACCAAGCACTAGCCGAAAAATGCTTGGCCCATCCGTTCGTCCGCGGCTTGGGAGACGGCAGCTTGGATCCCGAGGTCTTCAAGCACTATGTGGCCCAGGACGCTTTCTTCCTCGAGGCCTTTTTCAGCGCCTACGCCCTGGGCGCCGTCCGGGCAGTGGAGAGACGGCAGGTCGTTCAGAGGCTCCATGGGCTCATGGGCGGCGTACTGGACGAGCTGAAGCTCCACGAAGCCTATGCCGAGAGTCTGGCAATCGATCTGGGAAACGTTCCACTCCATCCAGCCACCCGCGCTTATACCGATTTCCTGCTTCGGACCGCGTGGACGAGCGAAGTGGGTGAGATCATGGCGGCAATGACGCCGTGCATGCAGCTCTATGCATACCTGGGACAGGAGTTGGCCCGGGGTGACCACTCCCAGAATCCTTATCGAGAGTGGATCGAGACCTACTCCAGCGCGGAGTTCGAGGCGCTGGCCACCGAGCTCGAGTCGCTGCTAGACCAGCTTGCCGAAGGCACGCACAGCGTGTCACAGGTGTACCGTTATGCGATGCGCTGTGAGCTCGACTTCTTCTCCGCCTCGCTTGACGAGGGGGCGGTGGACGCTCACTCCATCTGAATGTATGCGCCGTCAACCACCCCGCGTGTGCATCTCCCGGTGCGGATCTTTGCGTAGAGCCTTGATCTGATAGAGAGGGCCTCGGGAGTCCAGCGCCTGTCTATCCTCGGCCCCACGGTCGGCACGATCCGTCCACCCCCGGACAATCAGCGAGCTGATCTCATCTTGGGAGGCCCGCTCTCGCAGAGGCTTCCGAAGGTCGATCCCGTGGGCCGCATACAGACACAGGAACCACATCCCATCCGCAGTGAGCCGGCTCCGATCGCAGGCACTGCAGAACGGCTCGGTTGTTGAGGCGATGATGCCGAAGGTCGTCCCGTCCGGTAGCCCATAGCGGTCCGCCGGAGCCGAGCCACTGTCGCGGAGCGGCTCGATCGGCCCGTAGTGCCTCTCCAGCAGGCTCAGTATCTCCCTCCTCGAAACGACCAGGTCCATCGACCACCGCGTCGCGCCGCCCACGTCCATGTACTCGATGAACCGGATTTCTGCGCCCCTATCCCTACTGAAGTCGATCATGTCCGTGAGTTCGTCGTCGTTGTACCCGCGCATGACCACGGTATTGATCTTGAGGGGTTTCAGGCCGCTCTCCACGGCGGCATCGATACCTTCGAGCACCTGGGGGAGACAGTCGCGGCGCGTGAGCTGCTTGAACCGCTCCGGCCGTAGCGTATCCAGGCTCACGGTGACGCGGTCCAGTCCTGCGCTCCGGAGTGACTCCGCCTGCTTCGCCAGTAACACACCATTGGTGGTCATGCTCAGGTCACGAACGTCCGGGTTGGCCGCTAGCCGCTCCACGACATCCGCCGCTTCCCGGCGGAGTAGCGGCTCGCCGCCCGTGAGCCGCACCTTGTCCACCCCAAGCTCGCTGAAGACATCGACGAGATCCCCGATCTGTTCGACGGTAAGGATGTCGTCGCGGGGCAGCCAGACATACTCCTCCTCCGGCATACAGTATTGGCAACGCAGGTTGCATTTGTCGATCAGTGAGACCCGGAGGCTCTTAAGAGGCCGGCCGAACGTGTCCAGCACTGTGCGCATTCTCCTTGGTCTCAACTGCCCCAAGGGAGCGGGGCAGGCTACGTGGGCCGCCGCGATCAGTTCCTCGGGTCTCAACCTATACGTTTAGGTACCAACATGTGGCATCGAGAATCAGCCATAGCTGGAGCGCATGGGCATCTATTCATTAGCCGACGCTTCGGTTCAACGAAGAAGGCGAGGCGCAATCCCCGCCTCACTGTCCGCTGCGCCTACCCCGACACGTCCCAGCCACGCACTGAGGTGACCTTCGGTCTCTCACCCAAGTCGTGAGTTCAACTCTGGTCGCTGTCAGCAGCGGCAGCGGGGAGTACCGTTAGTTTACGGTCATGGACTTGACGCCTGAGGAGCAACCCGTCGTCCGTCGTGCTGTGGCGTGAGGCGAATCTCTACGGGAGGGCCGACGCCGTCTGTTTCTGGAAAACGAAGGCCCGCCCGCGTCTCGCCTGTACGTTGCTCGAGGACTCTGACGATGGCGTCACATGCCTTTCCTTCGTTGTTCACCATGTCCATTTGGTCGTCTACCAGGAGGCATTGTTCATCTAATCGTCACCCGTGTAGCGCCAGGTCATGACCTCTTGTCTCTTCACACCCTGGGTCACTCCGTGACCTTCGGAGAGTACCTGCTTGGGGGCAGATTTGATCCTGCTACGATGGACACGCCGCATTTTCCACGCGGCGCAGAACCCGCGAGGACGCGGCTTGCAGGCTATGTGATGGGAGAAGTGTTGGGGCGAGAGCCCCGGTTTTGGGGTTTCGTTGGTCTGAAGCCCCTTCTCATGGTCCCAGGTCGGCAGTCGGAATGCGGTGGTTCGTCCGATTCTCCACGAGCACGCCTCCTCTTCGCCCCCCCCCCGGGATACTCGGTGTCCATTTAGGGAGCACTGAGTTTACTCCAAATGCGGGGAGGCCAACGCCGGGCCGGACTCTGGCCTCCCCCTCTCTTCCCCCAGACGACTACCAGGCGGCCCAGGAGCCGCACCGGACGGGGGTTCTGACCTGGTAATGCCCCGACTACCAGTATCTACCAGGTCTACCTAGTCAGGGATCTGTCTGGTAAGAAGTAGGAGGGTGGCCCGTCGTACATCTCTGCGAACCGCTCAAGCTTTAACGATACCGACCCGTCGTCCTCCGGACACACATCTGTCCTTTGCCGCCGGCCTCATTGAAGTCCGTGGTGGCGGGCATTCGGCTGGATCGTGCTCCTTCGCCTGGCAGAGTTCACCCATCGTCATCCTGCGAGTCATCCAGGGCGCACGAGCTTTCGACCGTATCTTGGACCTCGGTGATTTCGAGCGCTGCCCTCGGGGTGATTCGGCACTTGTGGGTATCCGAGATGATGTGCCTGCCGTCAGGGACCGTCCGAGCGGTTTCGGGCGAGTAGCTTACGTAGCGCCGTGTCATCCGTGATCTCGCTGGGCCAGCCGTACGCCGCGGCCACGGCGTCGTCGAGCTGGGCGTGCGCGTCGACGAGCCATTGTGGCCGGGCGTTGTAGAGGTTGGTCAGGGTCCGCTTCTTGAGCGCTGTCGTAACCTTCTTGTCACGTGGTGCCGGGCGCGGCGGATAGCCGGTAACGGGCTCCTCGACCCACTCCACCCATTCGGGCGGGTTGAGCCAGCGGTCGCGGAGTTCGACGAGCCGCCGGGCCGCCGAAGCGATAGCTTGGGCGCGCGGGTCCGTGAGGTAGTCGGTGGCGGGCACATCCGGTGAGAGTCCCTCCGGGAAGGGGAAGGTCTCGAAGGTCGTGGTGGGAGTGTAGCGCGGATCGTTGCCCTTGCCGAGCCAAGTGCCCATGCGGAGCGACCAGACTTCGTGGAACCGGCTGTGTAGGATCCCGAACGTGGTGTCGTCGTCGCGCGCGATGACGATCAGTTGATGGTCAGGGCAGACACGGGCGTCGAGCCACGCGAAGAGTCGGTGCTTGGCGACGGTGGGTGTGACGATGTACCGCGCCAGCCCGTCCAGAGCTTTCCACATGCCCTGCCTCGGCTCGACGTGCCGCCACCAGTTGAGGCGATAGGACTCGCGCCGGTTCCCCTGTCGCATCGGGTAGACGTGTTCCTGGGCGTGCTGGAAAGGAGCCTCGTACAGGGCAGCTTCCTCCGACTCCATCGTCCAGCCGAAATCGACGATCCACTTGTCGGCGGGGCGGCGGGTGATCGCCATACCGTTCATCCACGGCGCGAGCACGTCCGAGTTGGGCCGACCGTTGGGATTCGCGGGCGCTCGGAGCCACTCGCGGGCGAGGTCGCCCGGAACGTCGAACGGACCGCCCTTGGTGTCGCCCATGAATGCCACGCCTACGTTCCGGGCGAGGTGCCGCGCCTTCGTCAGATCGACGCCGGCCCCGCCGCGCCGCGCCGTAAGATCGGTGTAGATGTCGTCCGCCGTCTCGCCGTCGAGCCGACGCTCCGGCGTGAGTTCGTCGCCCGACTGCGAGAAGCACACCAGCGAGACGCGCACGGCCGCGCCATCGATCACCCACGGCTCGTCGCTCCAAGCGTCGAAGATCGGCCTGCCGTCGGTCGCTCTCTCTAGCGTACGGCGGTTCGCTCCACCCCGGATGGAGTTAGTCGCGACCAGACCAACCCGCTTCGAGGCCTCTAGCCCCACGTGTTCTCCGGCCTTCGCGAACCAGTAGCAGACCAGATCGGCCTCGCGGGGCACCCGGCCCTCGTACACCTGGAACAGGGTTGAGACGTATTCCTCGCCGAGGTTGGTAATGAGCAGCTTGCCGCCCAGGAACGGTGGGTTACCGATAATGACATCGGCCTCGGGCCACTCCGCCTCGCCACCCTCGGACGTCAGAATCGCGTCACGGCACCCGATCGTTTCCAGCGGATCGAGGACAGGCTCACGCGAGCCCGGAAACCCGTTGCGTCGCATCCACTGGATTTCGCCGATCCATACCGATACGCGCGCCAGTTCCGCCGCGTAGGCGTTCAACTCGATCCCCTTCACGTTGGCCGGGCCGACCGAGGGAAAGCCGCGCTCGAGCCCCATTGCCTCGGCTTCCAGCTGCACACGGTGCTCCAGATCGTGCAGGGCGTGGAGCCCCAGGTAAAGGAAGTTGCCCGAGCCGCAAGCGGGATCAAGCACGGTGAAGTTCCGTAGCCGTTCGAGAAACGTGCCGAGCGAGTTCTTCGCCTGTCTGCGGTGTCGCGTCGCCACAGCCTTTGATTTCGCTACGTTCGCGCGCTCGAGGCTGCTGGCGATCCGGGCTTTCTCGCTCGTCCATTCGGCCAGCCACGGGCGAACGATCACCGGATCGATGATCCGCATGATCTTGTCCCGGTCCGTGTAGTGCGCCCCGAGCTGCGAGCGCTTGTCGGGGTCGAGGCCGCGCTCGAACAGTGTGCCCAGGATCGAGGGATCGATGCTCGACCAGTCCAGCGTGGACGCCTTCAGGGTCGTCTCGATCTGGCTCTTGTCCAAGGGGAGGGCTGCATCGTCCTCAAACAATCCACCGTTGAACCAGTCCACGTCCTCGAAGCCCACCCGACCGCCAGCGGACATCGCGCCGAACAGTTTCCGCGCCAGTGCCGCAAACTCCTCGGGCTTACGGCGCGCGTGTTTCAGCATGCGGGTGAACATGTCGTCGGGGAGCAGCCCCACGTCCTCGGCGAACATGCAGAACACGAGGCGGTTCACGAAGTGCGCCACTTCCTGCGGGGCGTGGCCCTCGTCACGGAGCGATTGCGCCAATTGCGCGAAAGTCTCCGCGGCGCGTTCCGTCAGCGTCTGCCTGGTCTCGCCCGGCCGCAGCCGCTCCGGGTCGGACATTGCCCACTTGAGCTTGTCCCGGACGGTGCCATCGACCAGATCGTCCAGCTCGAACTCCAGCGTCTTGCTCACGGAGTTCGTCCAGTTCGTCCGGATCCGGAACCGGTGCATGTCCGAGACGATCAACAGCGGCGGGTTCTCCAGCGCCAGGGCGTACTGCCTCAGCTGGTTGAACGCGGCATCTAGGTCGGCGTGCTTCCCCTTGTACTCCCAGGCGAAGCAGTGGCGCTTCCACACGTCCGCCCAGCCTTCCCCGCCGGAGTCCTTATGGGCTCCGCGCTCGAAGCAGTAGTGGTCGCCCTTGGGGTCGGCTTCGGCCGGCGTTGGTTCGCCGAGCAGCCGGCACAGATCGATGAAGTGCTCCTGCGCCGCGGAGCGTTCCTTCAACTCCGAGGCGTGCCACTTCGCGATGAATTCATTTGGGGTCACCGTCGGATTCTCCGCGTGCCTAAGGGCTCTGCCAAGCGCCCAATTTCATCGCCAAGCGGGGGTATGTCCAATGCCCGTCGTCTACACGGATCCCAAGGTCTTCCCGTGGCACCTACACCCCGCTTTACGCTTGTGCTGAATGTATAAGCACCTGAGGGACCAAGCTGACCAGCCAGCTGCCGCACTGGTCCACCTCGCTCCTGCATCCCCCTTCGCCACCATCACCTGCGCCTGCCCACCCAAGAGGGGCTGATGCTGGCTGGTACCAGGCCGCTAGGCAGCCCAGACGGGGTTCGCTATTCTCAAGCATGTGACGTATAGTCCGTAGATACATGGTCTACAGGCGCGGCTCTTGCCCAGTGTGGCGAGACCTCGAAGTGATCAGGCAGATCCGTGGCTGCGGGCCGTGGGCGTGGCGATCCGTACACAGCGGTCCAGCCTCGGCCTATCCCAGGAAGCTCTGGGTTACCGAGCTGGGCTTGATCGCACATACATCAGCGGCGTAGAGAGGGGTGTCCGGAACCTTACGCTGAAGTCCCTGGCGCAACTCTCCGGTGCTCTCGGAGTCCCCGCGAGTCGGCTTCTCGCCGAGGCCGAGCGCTCAGTGGCTTCGTGAATCGGGGTATCCGTATCCGCCGCCGACCAGGATTCATCTGGCGCTTACCTAGGCGGCCCTTCCATGCCCGGTCTCGTGGTCTTCTGTGCCGATGTCGGATCGGTGAAGCGGGGCCGGTTCGGTTGGGCCCGAGGTCAGCCGCAGTCAGATGATTTCCTCCTAGAGGACTCCATCGAGAAGCTCGTCCAGGCGGTGGCGGACGACCTCCGTTCCGGGGCGCTCGTGGCACTCGGCTTCGAGTGTCCGCTTTTCGTGCCCCTGCGCGAGCGCCCCGAAGAGCTGACCAGCGGGCGTCGCGGGGACGGGAATCGTCCGTGGAGTGCAGGCGCCGGGTGTGCCGTCCTGGCCGTTGGTCTGACCCAGGTTCCGTGGATCCTTAGGGAAGTCCGAAGGGAAGTCCGACGAACCCTCGGAGACGTTCCGCCGAGTTATCTGCGATGGGACCAGACGCCGGAGGATGGTCCGGGCCTCTTCCTGTGGGAGGCGTTTGTGTCGGGGGACGCCAAGGCGGCCGGAGGTGAGGACCTGCACGCTCGCGATGCGAAGTTGGCAGTCGAAGCGTTTCTCCATGCGCTGCCCGACGTCAACCGCGTGAATGCGATCCAGGAGGATGAAGTTCAATCCCTAGTCGGAGCAGCTCTGCTCCGTTCGTGCTGGACGGACGATGTTGGCATACTCGCGGAGCCTTGCCTCGTGATCCGGGCTGCTGTAGAGCCAACCCACTGAACTCCCCCACCCCCGGGCCTCCGCATGGCTGTCGTGGCGTCTCGTTTGGCGTCCCGTGGCTTCTGGAACTCCAGTCCCCATTTGTATAGCCCTGAATTCACTCCTGATTCACTGAGGGCCCTAGAGTGCCGTGCTGTGGGTGGTCGTGGCCTGGGGCCCGGACGCTACGCTAGGCCCTTAAGGCGTCGATAACACATCATGTGAGCTTGCCAGTTCTTGGATTCTTGGCCGTGGCCAACCCATCGTTCGTCGACTTTCTCCCAACTACCCTTGCGTGAATCACGCTCCTCGAGGCCCAATTCCTGTTCCACGATGTGCTTCAGACATCGGCGCTCCTGGGCTCCCCTGCTGCGGTATCCTAGACGAGCGTTGACCTCGCTACGCAGTCTATCCAGGTCGCTAACGCGAAGAGGCCGATCTATGCGAACCTGAACAGACGGAGGAGGAATACGTTCGCCACACGGGTCAGCCTTGACCCGCGGCGACATCTGGGCGAACCGAAAAGCATCACCGATTGACTGAGAGATCCCGGTCGGCGGATCCCCCCAGAGTGTCTTGACCTCCCATCCTTGCTCAGGCTCTGATTCCTGAGGGTCTGGCTTCAACATGTGACATATCCGCTCCCGGCCAGCCCATAGGTCCCGGGTGAGGAGGCGAGCCCTCCGCTCGACCTCCCGGTCACATACGTCTAGGCACCCGGCCACAAGCTCCAAGGCAAGTGACCAGACGTCCTCTGGTATCCTCGCATTCATACCCTAGATCTTAATGATTTTACTTGAAGCCGTTAAGAAGACGATAGAGGGGTGAAAGGGAGAGTATACACGCTCAGTGTGGAGGTTGATATGAACGACCGAGACGACAGGACCAAAGCCCACCCTCACGGGGGACCAGCGCCGCCGGCGCTTCAAATCATGGAGGCAGCCCTCGGCTACAACCACCACGGCCTTGCCGTCCTGCCCCTGCATAGCCCCGGAGAAGATGGCAGCTGTTCGTGCGGAGACGAGGACTGCTCCAGCCCCGGGAAGCATCCTCGAACCGGCGGCGGACTCCATGATGCATCTGTTGATCCGGACCAGATCCGTGCCTGGTGGGGGAGCCGGCCGGACTCGAACATCGGGATTCGCACGGGTGCCGAGTCCGGGCTGATCGTGCTCGACATCGATCCGGATCACGGCGGCGATGACTCCCTCGCTGAGCTAGAGCGGATCCATGGTCCGCTTCCGAGGACTGTCCAGCAGGCGACCGGAGGGGGAGGTCGGCACTACGTCTTCCTTCATCCAGGATCACCGGTGAGGAACCGGGCCGGATTCCTGCCCGGCTTGGATGTACGCGGTGATGGTGGCTACATCGTTGCCCCGCCGAGTCGCCACATCAGTGGGGAGCGATACGCGTGGGCACCTGGCTGTTCTCCCGACGAAATCGAGCTCGCAGCCCTGCCAGCATGGCTCCTTGACCTGATCACGCGCGACGTCGTCCCTCACTCTGAATCGGAGAGTGACGGGGATAGGGCTTGGCACGAGGGCGAGCGGAACACTCGGCTGGTGAGCACGATGGCATGCGGGGAAGCTTCGGCGGGATGGACTTTCCAGTGAGAAGATTCTCGAGGTGATCGGGCGCCTCAATCAGGCCAACTGCAGCCCTCCGCTCTCAGTGGAGGAGGTCCGACGCATCGCGAAAGGGATCACCCGCTACCCACCCACCTCCACAGTAGAGGAATTGCTGGAGGGCCTGGGAGTTCGGTCCCTCTCAGAAAGCTTTTCGCCTGCTCTACTTCACCTCACACTCGAGAGCATTCGGCAATGGCGCCGTGAGAATCCCCCATCCACCCTTGAGGCCACGATCGGCACAGAGGTCCGTCGGATTCTCAAGGAGGCCGGAGTCGATCGACCTGCGGAGGTTTGGGATTCCACTGAGCCCCGTCCCGATTCCACACAGGATCACGCTGAATCTGACAAGGCTACAGAGCCCGTCGATCCCGAAATTGAGGCTCTAGCCCGCGAACTCCTGAGAAGGCCAAACCTCCTCGATGAAATGGTCACCGACACCGACAGGAGGGGCCACGTCGGCGAGGAGGTAAACCGGAAAATGGTTCTTCTCGCGGGCGTGGCCGGTCTCACCGCGATGCGCCATACAGACGCGATCCACGAGATCATCAAAGGCGAGAGCTCGACTGGTAAGAACCAACTTGTACGGAGCGTCCTCGACCTGCTTCCCCTCGAGCGAAGCAGGTGTCTGACCGGCCTCTCGCCACAGGCCCTCATCTATCACGGGGACATGGACGGAGTCCTCGTCATACAGGAGAACCACGGGGAGGAGCAGGCCGACTACGTCGTGCGCCAGGCGATGTCGGAGGGCCACGTGGAACGGCTGACCGTAATCGATGGAAGCTCCCACACGGTCAAAGCCTACATCATGGCGAGCATCATTACGACGACGACGAGTGTAGCGGTGAACGATGAGAACGAGACGCGGGTGTTCATCCTCCACACCGATGAGTCTAGCGACCTGACGCGGCTCGTTGTCAACTCGGAGGCTTTGCGCTGGGCAGGTGTCAGCTGCAACCAGGAGCAGATGGATCGGACACAGCAGGTGTGGCAGTGTGCGATGCGCCAACTGAAACCCGCTCAGGTTCGGGTGCCCTTTGCCCACCATATCGCGGAGTCCTTCCCTGATCGGATCCCTCGGGCTCGAAGGGACTTCCAACGAGTCATGAATCTCCTTCGCGCCTGCGCTCTCCTCCATCAAATCGACCGAGAGAGAGACGATGGGGGGTATCTCATAGCCACCGCTTTGGATTACTCGATGGTCTACCCCCTGCTTCAGGCCGTCCTCGAGCCCTCGATGAGCGGCCTGAACGAGACGGCGGCCGCCCTGGACCAGTTAGTGAGGGCTCTCTCCCTGACCGGCAGGCCCGGAACGAGGTGGCGGGAGGAGGTCTGGGTGCGACAGCCGGAACTCATAACGGCGGCAAGCACGAATCGCATCGCCTCAGAGAAGACCGTTCGAAAGTGGTCCAAGAGACTCGTTGAAGTGGGCTATTGGGAGTCAAGGAGGGCTGAGAAAGGCGGAGCCTGGGAGTTCAAACCCATCAGGGACGTGAGCTTGGAGCCGATCACAATCCCGAGGCCAGCTGACATCGAGAGGGCTATGGCCAACGAGGCGTGTGTGGTCGACGAGGACGGGGGCCTCATGCCGGATGAAGCATCGGACCCCGATGACTCCGGCACTCAGTCGGTTCAGGAAGGCGAATAACCATGAAATTGTTCGCCTGGGTCGATCGGCATTCTTTTTCCGATGGGGGGACTCGATGAACACCGTTTCGATGCCGCGTCGACACCCGGGGAGGGACTCATTGGTGACAGCTGCCGAGATTGCAGAGAGATGGCAGGTGCATCGCGATACTGTGTATCGGATCCCTGAATCCGAGCTGCCCTCTGTGAAGCTGGGTCCCAAGACACGCCGCTACCGCTGGGCGGATGTCGTGGCCTATGAGGCCGCTTGTCTGATGGGAGGCACCTGATGCCTTTCCGACGCGGGCGTATCTATTACGTCGACCTCAAGCCGCACGGCTACGGACGCAGGATCGGTCCCCTGTCGACTCGAACTACCAGGAAGAGCTTGGCAGCGCAGCAGGAAGCGACCCTTCGTGAGCTGGCCGCCATCGGTCGCCACGATCTACTCGATGCCCTGCGCGAGGGTAGGTTCTCGGTCACTGAACTCCACACCGCCAAGGTAAGGGGGACCCTCGAACACCTGGCCCGCGAGGCACAAGATCCTCTGCTGCGAGACGCGGTCGCCGAGTTTCGCTCCAGCCTGGAGGACAAGCGCTATCTTCCTGCCCTCGCTCGCTTGGAGGAGTTTGCCCCCGGGCACGCCAGGGTCTCGTGGCTCAGTGATCCCGACAATCTGCGAAAGTTCCTGCGTCTATACGGTAGGCTAGGTCTCTCGGCTGCGACGGAGCGCCGTGAGATGAGCGGCATCTCCAGGCTGGTGCGAGAGCGCTTCGGCGAGTCGCGCAGAGGGGAGATCTTCGGTGCGCTCTCCATGCGCCGTCCGGAGGCCCATCGGACCCGGTGGCTTACCGCCCAGGAGATTGAACGCCTCAGAGAGATGGCGGGAGACTGGTGGGTCCTCTTCCAGCTGGCGATCGCGACCGGCCTGCGCAGGGGGGAGATCCTGGCCCTGCGGGTCTGCGACGTGAACTTCGAGGCTGAGAGCCTCGTGGTACAGAAGGGCAAGTCGGCCCGAGCTCGGAGGATGATCCCCCTGGCAGGCGAGGCGCTCTCGAAACTCAAGCGATGGGTGGAGGATAACCAGCTCGATCCCTCCGACCTTCTCTTCCCTGGAGTCACGGAGGGTGGACTTAGACATGCGTGGGAGAAGACCCGAAAGGCAGCGGAACTCGTGGACGTACGCTTCCACGACCTCCGGCACACCTACGCCGTCCACTGCTCTAAGGCCGGGATGCCACTCGTGGAGCTACAGCAGAAGCTCGGCCATGCCACCATCACCATGACGATGAGGTATGCGGTCTACTCACCACCAGTCGTCTCCACCCACCACCAGCTGGCTCTCGAAGGACTCGGGCTCGCTTAGGGGGGCTGGTCCTAGGCACGGAAACCCCAGGAAGGCGTCTCCCGTGCTCTCCCGGTGACACGAGACATCGGATCCCTACTCAGGTAGGTCTGAATCCACCGAATTCAAGGGAAGGGCACGGAAGGGCCTGCCTGATGGCTGGCCAGGGTGGCAACAGATGGGAAGTCCCCCATTACCAGGCTGAAGCCCTTATCGGACAGGGTTGTCGGGGTGTCTGGTAACGGGATCGGGGGAGCTGGACTCCCTTCTCCCAAGAGATGAGGCGTCCACTGTGGGGGGGGGGACAACTCCACGAAGGTTCATGGTGTATTACTCTTGAGGTGGAGGATAGCAAAAGAGGAGCGATGGGTAAGTTTGGTCTGTTCGCACCACCCGAGGAGGCAGGGGATGGGTAAGTTCGATGATCCGGTGTTCGTCGATCCTTCCAAGCTCTCGCCGAAGGAGCTAAAAGCTCACGAGTTGAGGCGGGAGGCATGGCGTCGGGCGATCGATCTCGGGGATTTGACCCTGGGCATAGAGCTAGGCTTATTCCCTGAGGAGGACGAGACTGGTGATGGGCAGGTTCAATGACCCGGTGTTCCTCGATCCGAGGAAGCTCTGAAGGAAGAGGGCGAACGGGTTGAGAAGATGGGTGAAGCGTTCAGACGTGCTGCGATAGTTGGCCAGGGACTCGGCCTTCGGGGGGCTGGTCCTAGGCACGGAAGCCCCAGGAAGGCGTCTCCCGTGCTCTCCCGGTGACACGAGACATCGGATCCCTACTCACGTAGGTCTGAATTCACCGAATTCAGGGAAGGCAGGAGAAGCGCCACTTGCTCAGTGCGCTCCCGGTGGGGTGGTAACGGGTGGTAACACGCCCATTACCAGGCGGGAGCCCTTGTGGGACGGGGTCTTCCGGCTGCCTGGTAGGGAGAATCGGGGTAAGGTCCCTCCTCATATAGCCCTGGGCCAGTCTCGTCTCCTCTCCCCGGGGGCAGGGTCGATGGCCGATCTCCTCGGGCGCATGATTACCCGCACGGCCCGAAACCTCACCAGCAGTGCCTTGAGTTTCCTTCCCGCACACTCATTGTGGTGAGGTACGACCTGACGGAAGACCACCCCGACGAAATGAGAGCGGGGAGCTTAGCAACCGCCGGAGGACCTGTTACACCAACTTCCTCCAGTCTCACGACCCTATCAGTCGTCCCAACACCCCATGCACGAGCCCTGGCATCACCAGTGGCCGAAATGGGTCAGGAAGCCCGTCATGACGGGACGGAGGCGGTGGTACTCGAGTTCCCGGGTGGTGGTGGTCGCGCCGCCTCTACTTGGCGACGGACTCCACCGCCTCATGTACCGTCTGGTCGCGCTCGGTGGGGGCCGGATCCAGGCAGGCTTGCTGCGGCACATATTCGACCTTCACCACCGCGAGCCTGACAGGTGGAGCTACGAGACCAGCCCCTACGAGCGCGAGCGCCTCGCCGCGGTACTGGGCGCAATCGGACCGGGTCCATACGAGCGAGTGCTCGAGGTGGGTTGCTCCGAGGGAGTATTCACGCTGGTATTGGCCTCGGATGACCGAGTCGGCACGGTCACAGCGGCGGACGTCTCACCGAGGGCTCTAGAAACGGCCCGACGCCGTTGCGAGGGCCTGTCCAACGTTTCGTTCGTAGCGGGGAGTGTCGTCAACGACGCGCCACCGGGGCCGTTCGACCTCATCGTCTGTTCGGAAGTGCTCTACTACGTGGGCGGACAGCGCAGGTTGCTCGCGCGTGAGCTCGTAGGGCGCTTGGGCCTCGGTGGGACCCTCGTGCTCGAGCACCCGCACCCCGAGTCCCGTCATCTTCACACCGCGTTCATCCACTCCGCTGGGCTCGAGGTCCAGCAACGGGCGGTCGTGCCCCACGGGGTTCGGCCCTTCGAAGTGCTCACGTTGCGACGGCCTGCGTAGCTCCCCACTCGGTGCGCTCGGAGTCACCTACGCGACGTGGAGCCGCTGACCCAGTACGCTCGGACCACCGACCCTTCCGCCACACCGCCGACCGGCCACGCGATCTCGACTCGGAGGTTGGAGCCGGTTCCGGCGGGAAGGCCCAACCGCAAGCCGGCGCCCGCTGCGGACTCCCAGCCGGTGTCGGCGCTGAACGGTGCGGTGCCAGCCCATCCACGTCCGACGTCGCCGAAGACTGTAAAGCCGACGTCCGCCGCACGCCCTACCGGTCGAGGATTCCAGCGCTCCTCGAACCTTATCACGAGCAGTTGGCTCACCGGCTTCTCGTTATCGACGAAACCCCGCACACCTTCGACCCCACCCAGCCTGAGCTGGAACACCTCGTCGGCCCGCCACCCTCCACGATAGCGAAGCTCGGCGGCAAGCGTGTGCGCGGCGGCGGCCAGGTAGAGACGGACGTCCGCCCGAGCCGCGAGATCGCGTAGCCGATCGCCGCCCTCGGCGACGCGGTCCATCCGGCGGCCCACCGCCGAAATCGTCGTCTGCACGGTGAGCGGTCCACGGGTCAGACCCGCGAAGGCCTCGGCGCCTCCATATGTGTCCAGCGACGCTCCGTCCCAGGTGGCGAACGTGCGGCCGAGCGTCAGCGTGAGTTCGGTGCCCGTAGCGATGTCCTGGACACCGCTCACGAGATCGATCCCCGCATGGGGACGAAACGCGAGGTTTCGCACCCCGATGCGAACGCCGACGCGTGCGTACGACGGCGGGGAAGCCTGGGACTTCAGTTGATTGGCGAACGAGTCCGGAGCGGGGAGGGGATCGTCGAAGTCGTTCGCGAACGCCGCGGTCGGAGTGCCGACGACGCGCCGTCTCAGCAGGCGAAACTCGCCTCCCAGCAGTAGTAAGGACCCCGGCTCGCCCCACCGCCGAAGGAGCGTCGCCTCGAATCGCCGATCCTCGAGCGGCAGCAGTACGTGCGAGTACGCATCGGTGTCGCCCGAGAGGTACGCCTGCTCGTGGTCCCTCGCAATGGCTCGGACATCCCTGGCGACACGCCCTTCCTCTCCGACGAACGGGTACGAGAATACGGAGTTGAAAAACTGCCCGGTCCGGGTGGTGCCCCCCCCGACGGATGCGTCGAGACGAGTACCGAGGAAGGATGTGGTGCCGAACCGCGCGCCCAGGTCGCGGCGCTCTTGGAAGCGGCGCCAGCTTACTAAGCCGTAGTGTCCTCGCCCGAGCAGGTTACGTTCGCTCGCGAACGCCCCCTCGAAGCGGAGTTCGTTCTCGATCGAGAGGTTCAGCCCCGCGCGCGTGCTCCATTCGTCCCAGGTCTCAATCAGTACTACGCGGGCGCCGCCCGCCTCCGTGTTCGCCGTGACGCGCGCGCGCGCCACGAACGCCAAGTCGCGCACGAGGCGTTCTGACTCCTCGAGAGCATCGAGTTCGAGGCAATCTCCCTCGTGGACGACGATCTCGGCACGGATCCGGTCCGGGCGCGTCGAGACGTGGAGCAAGTTGGCGAGCCGGTACGCCCACGGGAAGCGTGCGCGCTCGACCGCTTCGGGTCTGTAGATCGAGTGGCTGAGGATCTCCACCCGGGCGACCACGCCGGAAGGACATGCCACCTCCGCCTGACCTGCGACCAGACCGGGGCCGAGAGCCGTCAGCGCGAATGTGGCGCCGCCGACCCAGGTGCTGCGGGTTGTCCGTGGCGGCCGTGTCGAAGCGGGCATTGTGCCGGTGATTAGGGTCCAGGGGAGTCTGGCGAGGTTACGAAGCCTGCGTACGGAGGCGTGCTCACGTACCTTGCGGCCTCCGCGTTGGTATTGACACGTTGGCGAAGCCCCGTGACCTGTCAATGGCCGGTCACCCAGCCTCCGCCCGGTAGGCTCCCTTGCCCCAGGATCTCCGCTCGATCGTCGCGAAGTGCCAGTTCGGGTGGTTTGCCGTATTGCTCGTAGGCTGGACGGCGCTGCTGCTCACGTTCCCTTTGGATCCTGACTACACCGCCGGCGAGCTCCTGGACCACCTCACATTATGGCGTGAGACCGGCGTTCTCTATCCGACGTTCGGGGACGGCGGCCCACAGCGCGTGCTCAACTACCCCCCCCTCGTACTAATTCTCTCTCGCGGGTTAACGACGCTCGGCGCGCCAGCCCTCCTCGCCGGGCGGCTGGTCAATGCGTGCGGAATCGCTCTCGTCGTCGCGGCGCTGGCTGCCTGGCTGCGAGCGTGCGGCGTAAGGGGGACGGCGCTCATCGGTACGGTCGGTCTGCTCGGCGCCAGCGTCCCCGTCATATATGGAGCAGGACAGTTCCACATCGAAATGTGGGCTGCCGGATTGACGATTGTGGGCTTTGCGCTGGCGGATCGAGGTCGTTCCGGCGGTGTGCTGTTCGCGGCCGGCACCCTCCTCGCCGCGGCTTGTTTCGCAAAACAGACACAGGTCGTTCCGGCGCTCGTAGCGCTGGCCTGGCTCTGGCGACAGCGTCGGTCGGGGCGTGCACTCGCGCTGGCTGGCTTTGCGTTGGCCGGAGCGGTCGGGGCCGCCGCGATGTCGATCGCATGGGGGAGCGAAGTGTGGCGACACCTCATCGTTTACACGGCTGGCACGTACTCGCTCGCGAACCTGGGATTCCAGCTCGCAAGCCACGCAGCGCCGTGGGCGATTCTGCTCGGCATCGCGGCCTGGGTGGGTATCCGTGGCCGCACTGGCTCCGCCTCCGACCTCGCGTGGTAGTACTGGTGTGGGGCGCTGCTGTGGTCGGTTTCCGCCATTCGAGACGGGAGCGGTTACCCATACTTCCTTGATCTCCACCTGGCTACGGTCGTGCTCGCGGGGCCCGTCGTGTTCGGTCCGCCCGGCCCCGAGTTCCGTCGCGTGGTGGTGCCGTGGCTGGCCGCTCTTCAGGTGATCGGAGCGAACATCGGTGTGGGCACGCTCGTAGCCGTGAACTGGAAAAGGCTCCAACAGCGCTCACGTGAGCTGGCATCGGTATGCGCGGCGTTGCCATCGGAGGGGCCGGTACTGGTCGAAGAGGCGGGGCTCGCGCGGGCATGTGGGCGTCGCCCTGAGCTGCATCCGTTCATCATGACCTCGCTTGCGCGACGCGGGCTATGGGACGCCTCGGCGTTCGGGGACGGCGTGCGTGCCGGCGCGTACTCCGTCGCGGTCGTGCCGTTCGACCCGTGCGGGCCGGTGCCCCAGACACAGCGCGACCGCTGGACGGAGCCGGTGCTCGCAGCGTTCGCGCAGGCGAGGGTGGTGGAGACGTACCCGTCCGGATGGCGTGTGCTGCGTTGGTGAACTCGCTTCCCCGGTGGCTCGATCAGGAGGACCGGGTAAGGTCCCGCTCACCGGATCGCTCCATAGCGCCTGAGGATCTCCAAGGTCTCTGCGATCGGCAGTGCCTCTACGGTGCGGCCGTTGCTGGTGACGGTGACGGCCTTGAAGAGCGAGTTGTAGATCGCCTCTTCGGTTGCTTCTACGGTCGCCTCGAAGAGTGGAGAGACACTGCCGTTCGCGAGGTCGTCGATCGAATGTACTTCACCGGTCGTCGGGCGTCGGACCCCGTTGGCCGTGGAAAAGGCGATCACGTAGTCGCCTGATCCGTTGCTTGCGAAGGAACCAGTGCGGGCGAGTCCCATGATCGCCCGGCGTGCTAGCCGTTCGAGGTTCCGGTCGGACAGGGGCGCGTCCGTCGCCACCACCATCATGATCGAACCCCACTCCTGGTCGTCCGCCTCGGGGTCGTAGTCGTCGCCCTGGGGATCGGGGCGCTCGGGGTCGCCGACTTGGTCGGCGTAGGGATACCGACCCAGTTCGATGCCCACGGGCGCCCCATTGATTTGCAGTATGCCGCCGTAGTTGGACTGCACCAGAACGCCGACCGTATAGCCGCCCAGACCTTGGGGCAGCACCCGGCTGCTCGTGCCGATGCCGCCCTTCCAGCCGAACGCGCTCGTACCGGCGCCGGCACCCACCGCACCTTCTTCTACCGGACCACCGCTCGCCGACTCGAGCGCCTGCACGACGTCGGCCGCGGTAATGGGCCGGGAGCGGATGTCGTTCAGGCCACCGTCGTTGGTCTCGCCCACGACCGCGTTGAGCGATCGCACGTTCTCCATCCCATCACGTGCGAGCATCCACTCGACCATCGCGTCGGCCGCCTTCCACACGCACAGCGTGCACGTGAGCAGGATCGGCGTCTCCATCTCACCGAGCTCGTGCACCTGCGTCACGCCGAGCAGCTTGCCGAAGCCGTTGCCCACATGGATCGCGGCTGGAACCCGGCTGAAGTAGGGGTTGCCGCTGTGTGGTAGGATCGCGGTAACGCCGGTTCGAATGGAGACGCCGTCGGACACCGTGGTGTGGCCCACACGAACGCCAGCCACGTCCGTAATCGCGTTGTGCTCTCCCGTCGGGAAGATGCCGACCGAGATACCGAGCTCGCGCGCTCGTGCGCGTTCGGTCGTCTGGCCGGTCACGGTCCCAGGCATTGCCGTCAGGGCTAGGGCGAGAATCAGGCGGCGCACGGCAGACCTCCAGTGTCCTAGAGCCGAACAGTGTCGAAGAGCAGGAAGCCCAACAGGAGCGGATGGTAGAGCAGCGACGCTAAGAACACGTTCCGGGCGCGCTCGTCGGTCAGGTCCTTGGCGGCGCTGACCCCGGTGAACAGGAAGCCGGCGCCGAGCGCGGTCGCTCCCACAGCGTAGACCATACCGGTATGGCCAAGGTACGTCGGGATCCAACTCACAGGTATCAGCAATCCGGTTGCCAGCACCATGTGGAGTCCGATCACCCTGGCTCCGCTCCTGGGGATCAGCTTGAAACCGACGCGCGCGTAGTCTTCCCTCAGCATCCAGGCTAGACCGAGCACGTGCGGCAGCTGCCAGAGGTATCCGATAGCGAACAGCGCCAGACCACCCAGAT
This sequence comes from Longimicrobiales bacterium, assembly GCA_965226625.1. GTDB lineage: Bacteria > Gemmatimonadota > Gemmatimonadetes > Longimicrobiales > Gaopeijiaceae > UBA1138. Next base: position 122,214 of record CBDDDK010000002.1, on the reverse strand, counting down.
CGATCGCACCGGTCGCGGCGGTCCACCCGATCAGCATGGGTAACGCACCCGGCACCGCGCCGGTAAGCGTGGCCACGTACGACTGGGTCTTGAGTGGCGTATATACGGCGTGATATACCAACGCACTCGCCGCCGCGATCGCCGCTGGAAGGGCACCGACCGCAAGCGCCAGGTAGATCAGGCCACCCAAGAGTAGCGTGACGCCGAAGAAGAAGGCATGCATCGGCTCGAGACGCTTCGAGGGAAGGGGCCGTCCGCGTGTACGGACCATCATCGCGTCGTAGTCGCGCTCGGCGTACTGGTTCAGCGAGAGCGCACCCGCAGTTGCGACACCGGTACTGAGGATTGTGTGGATCGCGGGGAGCAAAGCGAGAGATCCTCCGGATGCCACGTAGGCGCTCGCACCAGCAGTGATCATCACGTACCCGGTGATGCCGGGCTTGGTCAGCTCGTAGAAGGCCCGCGCACGGGAAGTGCCCTCGGTCGTATTCTCGTTCGTCGCTTGGTCCATGCTGAGGCGCACAGCACCGATCGGAAGCACCGCAAGAACCACCGCCGGTCCCTGCTCGGAGCCGCCGGCGTGTTCACGTGCACGGAAGTTGACCGAGGCCCATTCGGTCCGCAACGCCTGGACTGCGGGCAGCAACGGGCGGAGTGGAGCACGCGCGACGAGAGGGGGGCGGTGAGGACTCAACGGTCGGGCCTCAGCGTTCCGCCGTCGTCGGCAGGCCTTCCCAGAGGCGATCCATCTCCTCGCGAGCCGCCGTCACTCCGGTAATGCCCTCGGGCGTGATCTCGAAATACCGCTTGGACTTTCCCCCACGCACGGGCGTCGGGTCAGCGAGTCGTGAGCGGAGAAAGCCCTTCTTTTCCAACCGGACGAGCGTCACGTAGATCGCACCTTGTGCTACCGCCCGCCCGGTGCGTGCCGCCAGCTCGTCGCGTACCGAGGCGCCGTACGCACCGTCGCGTAGCCGCCACACCGCCAGGAACACCTGCTGCTCGAAGTCGCTTGGGTTCATACCTGCCACCTGTCGAGCCTCCCGGAAAGTGTTGATCGGCGGCGCCACCCGGCGTCCCCATTATACATACGAAGTAGTTAATATATGTGCAGGTCAGCGCATCCGGAAACACCGTTCCGGTGTGGTCGGTAGTATGTGGGACTAGTGACCCCATCAGACGTCTTCTCAGCATGAGCCTGTATCACGACTTCGCGGTCAAGGACCGTAAACGCCACGAGCGCCGCATCTGGCGCATGGGGTTGTGGCTGTCCGTGCTCCTCCACCTGGTGATCGTTTTGGGGTCGCGCGTGTCGGGCGTTCCACTCTCGCCATTCGCTGCTGCCGGGCCACGAGCGGGTGACAACCGGGCCGCGAGGGGCTCTATGCAGGCGCTGAATTTGCGCACGCTGCCATCGGCGCCGGTCGTGCCGCCTCCGATCCCGATCCCAGCCGACGTCGAGATCGAGCCGGTTCTGTTCGAACAGGCAGTCGCGATGGATCCGGCGTCGGTTCTGGGCGACGAGCCGGGCCTCGGCGAAGGCCCCGGCCTGGAAAACGGCGACGGGAGGGGCGACGGCGGCGACTCGGACGAGGGCTTTTTCCGGCTGCGACCCCCGGTTCCGCGTGGCGTGATCATTCCCCCCAGCCACAATAGCTTGCGGGGCGCCTCGGTCCAGGTTTGGGTCTTCGTTAACGAGCGCGGAAGGGTCATCGCCGACTCCACGCGCCTCGATCCACCCACGCGCAGCAATGACCTGAACCGTCAGCTTATCCGCGAGGCCTCCGAGTGGATGTTTCGTCCAGCCGTTCAGGAAGGGAAGGCGGTCGCGTCGTGGTACCCCTATCGCATCATCGGGTAGGGTGGATGAAGGCTGACGGCCATCCATGGTGCATCACCTGAGCGCCGCAGGAGATAGGCCGGTGGGGCGAACCGCCGGCCCTCGGCTCTGACCAGTAGCAGGTTCGCGACGTTTGCGCAGGCGATGAGAAGAACGAAGCCGACTGTTCCGAACAAGATCCAAAGCGTGGATCTCACGTCCCCGACCATGGACTGTCTTAGCGGGAGCACGAGTGACCGGAGCCCGCACCGGCAAACAGCGCGGTGCTCTCGATGGCCGATGACGGCGTTCGAGTCGGCGCAGGATCGGATATACGGTCCCGTCCGGCAGGCCCGTCGCGTCCATGATCTCGAAGCCGTATCAGTGACCGCTTCTGACCGCGAGCAAGACTGACGCCGTCGCGTATGTGAGACTGAAGAGCCGACCCATCTGACCTCCCTGCCTAGAATCCTAGGTAGGGTCTAATGTGTATGATGCATCGATGGACGGAATGGTTGCGTCGCGGTTGATCGAGCGAGGATCGTTCTCCACTTCATGAGTAATATTCGATGACCGAACCCTGGATCGCCGAGGCAGAGGCTCTGCGGAAGCTCCGTCCGCGACACATCCTCTTCATGTGTGTGCGAAACTCAGCCCGCAGCCAGCTCGCTGAGGGAATCGCTCGCTTCCTAGCCGATGGCGAGGTGAAGATCTCCTCCGCTGGCTCGCAGCCCTCGGCCGTACGGCCTGAGGCGATTGAAGTCCTACAGGAGATCGGTATCGACATCTCTGATCACACTTCGATCGGCGTCGATGACGTGGAGCGGCCGGTCGACGTGGTCATCACGCTGTGTGCCGAGGAGGTGTGCCCGGTCTGGCTCGAGGACGCGTGGCGCATCCACTGGGGGCTGCCGGAGCCGGTTGGGGTCGTGGGCACGGAGGAAGAGAAGCTCGAGGCATTCCGCTCGGTACGCGAGGAGCTGCGTGGTCGGCTTGGCGTCGTATTCGCCCCGGCGGGAGTGTAGCTTCTCCCCATGATCAGCCAGAACCCACGGCCCGGGAAACGCATCCTCTGGGTCGACGACGAGATCGGCCTTCTCAAGCCACACCTGCTCTTCCTCCAGGCGCGTGGCTACCACGTCGACGCCATCTCCAACGGGGACGACGCGCTCGAGCTACTGCGCGAGAACTCGTATGACCTAGTTCTGCTCGACGAACAGATGCCCGGACGTCGGGGGCTCGAGGTGCTGGAGACAATGAAACGTCACCATCCCCACCAGCGCGTGGTGATGGTCACGAAGTCCGAAGAGGACCACACGATGACCGAGGCGATCGGGAGGCGTGTGGATGCCTACCTCGTGAAGCCGACGAGCCCCCGACAGGTGCTGTCGGTGGTGACGCGCATTCTCGAAGGCTCCTCGATCCGGCAGCAGCAGGTAGCGCAGGACTTTGCGGCTCGCTTCGGCCAACTCTCCATGCTCCAGCAGGAAGCCGATGCGCCCGAGGACTATGTGAAGGTCTTTACCGAGCTGGTGGACTGGCACATCCGGTTGGAGCACGCGAGCGAGACCGGACTGCTCGATACGGTCCGTTCGATCATGGACGACCTGAGGCGTGACTTCGGCGTGTGGGTCACCCGCCATTATGCGCGATGGATGGAGGACGCGGAGGACCGGCCGCGTCTGTCGGTCGACCTGGTTCGGGAGTTTCTGGTCCCGCGGCTCGGTTCGGATCCCGTGTACTTCGTGGTGCTCGACTGCATGCGGCTCGATCAATGGAGGGCAATCTCGCCGCTGCTCGCCCAGTATTTCGACATGGAGGAGACGTACTACTATTCGATTCTGCCGACCGCGACTCCCTACGCGCGAAACGCGATCTTCAGCGGTCAGTATCCGGACGAGATCGCCAAGAAGCGCCCGGAGTGGTGGGATGCGACGGGTGACGAGGGCAGCCTCAACGCGTTCGAAGACCAATTGCTGGTCGAGCAGCTCAAACGCCTCACGGGGCGGGATGTACCGGTTCACTACGAGAAGATCTTCTCAGACCGGCACGGTGATCAGGTCCGCGCTCGGGTCGGTTCGGCGCTCAAGACGCCGGGCACTGTCATCGCGCTCGTCTTCAACTTCGTAGACCTCATGACCCATGGTCGGTCGGAGTCCCCGATCCTCATGGAGGTCGCCCGCGACGAGGCGGCGCTGAGGGACCTGACGCGAGCGTGGTTCGAGCGTTCCACGGCCTTTGCGGTTCTCAAGGAAGCCGCGCTTCGGGGCCACCAGGTGATCATGACGACTGATCATGGCTCGATTCTCTGCCAGCACCCGAGCACGCTCTTCGCGAGGCGCGACGCGACGAAAAATCTCCGCTACAAGTTCGGACAGGATCTGCGTGCCGAGGTGTCGACGACCGCGTACACGACCAGTGACGAGAAGCATCTGCGACTGCCGGCGGGCCGCCTCGGCATGACCTACGTAATCGCTCTCGAGGACTACTTCTTCGTCTATCCTACGAAGCTTCGGGAGTACCAGGCCCGCTACCGAAACTCGTTTCTCCACGGCGGCATCAGCCCGGAGGAAATGATCGTCCCGCTCGTGAGTCTCACACCGAGGCAATGAACGCCGAAGCGCACGCGTCGCTTGTGGCTTCCCCGTACCGTCGCGTTCTGTCGTATCTGAGACCGCACTCGGGTGTGCTATTTGTGGCGATCGTCGCGACAGCCCTCTTCGCGGTACTCGACGCATCGGTCTACGTCCTGCTCATCCCTTTCATCGAAGCGCTCTTCGTAAGCGGAGGCGGTCCGCGCTCCGCGAGTGAGTCGCTAATGGAGAGGTTGCTCGACGGCACCGTCTACCGGTGGGTCGACCTCTCGGGAGATCCGCTCGCGGCCATCGCGCGCATCATCATTCTGATTCTGCTCGTCTTCGCGGTGAAGAACTTCCTCCACTTCACGCGCACCTATCTGGTTGCGCGGGCGGAGCAGGGGGTCAACCGAGATCTGCGTAACGAGGTGTATGACCACCTCCTAGAGCTCGACCTGACCTTCTTCAGTCGCGTGCGCATGGGTCAGATCGTGAGCCGCCTCACGACTGAGGTCGAGCAGATGCGAACGCTCGTGACCGCCGAGTTTTCCAAGCTCGTGTCGGCGGTCTTCGAGTTTGCGGTGGCGGTCGTCTTCATGGTCTTGATCTCGTGGCGACTTATGCTCGCGGCGTTTGTCGTGATTCCCGGGGCGATGATCATCTGGGGTCCCTTGGTGAACGTGCTGAGGCGCCGGGATCGGCGCGTGCTGCACCTGGGCGGGGAGGTTGCCGCGCATGTGCAGGAGACGCTCACGGGCATCCGGCTCGTGAAGTCTTCGTCCGCGGAGCCGCTCGAGAAGCGGCGCTTCCGAGGTCTGACCGGAGACTACTTCAGACACTTTTTGCGAGCCGAATTCGCGCGTGCGCTCGCCGCGCCGATGACAGAAATGCTGGCTGCGTCCGGCACAGTGATCCTGCTCTGGTTCGGTGCTCGGCTCGTCGTGGCGGGCGATCTCACAGGGGCGCTGTTCGTCGGCTTTCTCGGACTTTCGATGAAACTTTACTCGCCAGTGAAGAACGTGGCCAAGTTCCCGGCCACTGCCCAGCCGGGTCTGGTGGCGGCGGAGCGGGTGTTCGAGTTCCTCGATGCGCCGATCGAGATTGAGAACGCCCCCGGTGCCCAGAGGCTGGAAACGTTCGGATCGGTGATCGCGTTCGAGGACGTTTCGTTCGCGTACCGCGAAGGAGAGCCCGTTCTCCGCGATGTGTCCCTGAGCGTGGAGCGCGGCGATGTAGTGGCGCTGGTCGGACCCAGTGGAGCCGGCAAGACGACGCTCGTCGACTTGCTCGGACGCTTCTTCGAGGTCGGCTCGGGTCGAATCACGATCGACGGGGTCGACGTCCGCGACGTACGGGTGGCGGACTTACGAGCGCTCATGGGCGTGGTGTCTCAGGAAACGGTTCTCTTCCACGACTCCGTGAGCGCGAACATTGCCTACGGGCGCCCGGAGGCGTCACAAGCGGACATCGAGGCCGCGGCGATCGCGGCCCACGCGCACGCGTTCATCGCCGAGATGCCGGAGGCATACGATACCCTCGTGGGCGAACGCGGGGTGGAGGTTTCGGGCGGCCAGCGACAGCGCATCGCGATCGCCCGGGCTCTGTTGCGTGACCCACCGATCCTTGTTCTTGATGAAGCGACCAGCTCGTTGGATTCCGTTTCGGAACGCCTCATTCAAGACGCGATCGAGCGGCTCATGGAGGGCCGCACGGTCTTCGTGATCGCTCACAGGCTCTCGACCGTGCAGCGCGCGGACCAGATTCTGGTGATGGACCGCGGACGCATTGTCGAGCGGGGAGACCACACCACTCTCCTCGCCCAGGCCGGCCTGTACCGCCGCCTGTACGACCTCCAGTTCGACGCGGGAACCTTGGCTGGCAGCACGTGACCGCTAAACCCGTCCGGCATCGCTTGCAGTACGGAGCCTTCAAGCTGGTCACCGCGCTCTTCTTCGTGGTGCCTGAGAGGGGCGCTATCGCGCTTGCGGCCTTCCTGGGCTGGCTGGCGGGCAGCGTGCTACGGATTCGGAGAACGGTGGTCGACGAGCACCTCGTGCTTGCGTTCCGCGATCGACCTCGCGTCTGGAGGGATCGCGTGGCGCGCGCCAGCTATGTGCACCTCGCTCGCGAGTGGATGGCCACGTTCCGGCTCACCCGACTGGGTCGGGAAAAGATTATCGCCCGCACGAACATGGTCGGCTTCGACGCGTTCCGGACGGCGGTGGAGCAGGGGAAGGGCGTGGTGCTCATGACCGGACACTTGGGGAACTGGGAGTTCTGTGCGGCGGGCTTCACCGCGAGGGGTATTCCCCTGGACGCGGTCGCGAAGAGCATGGCCAATTCGCAGTTCGGCGCCGCCTTGATCGAGGCGCGCGAGCGGATCGGGATGGGCGTCATCGACGTCGACGAGGCGCCGCGGGGAGTGCTGCTAAGTCTACGCGCGGGGCGGGTAGTAGCGATGCTGGCCGATCAGAACGCCCATCGCGGCGGAATTTTCGTGCCGTTCTTCGGGAAGCTCGCCTCGACGGCGCGGGGTCCGGCTGTCTTCGCGCTCCGCGCCGGCGCTCCGATATTCTTGGGCGTCCCGCTTCGCGATCCGGGTTGGAGGCAGGAGTACACGGTCGAGCTGCGCCGCATCGACTTCCAGCCGTCCGGCCGCCTCGATGCGGATGTGCAGGCGCTGACCGCCGTACACACGGCGGCGCTGGAGCAGGCCATAGGGGAGGCTCCGGAGCAGTACTTTTGGCAGCACAAGCGCTGGAAAAAGCGCCCTGAAGGGGAGCCGCTATAGAGGTGATGGAGCTGTGGAACTCAGGAACCGCGGTTGGGCGTCCCGGTATAAGCCGTCGATCGGTGCCGCGGACTCCGTGCACCGGCCGCGGCTAGGTTGATCCCTCTCGGCGATGACGGGCCCGTGATCTACGTCTGCATACCAGCGCACAACGAAGCCTCGACCGTCGGTGTTCTTCTGTGGAAAGTGCGTCGCGTTCTGGGCGAATTCGATCGGGACTACCGGATCGTCGTGCACGACGATGGGTCCTCGGACGATACCCAGGCGGTGCTCGAACGCTACAGACGGGCGGTACCGCTCACCATCCTCGAGTCCGACGAGCGGATCGGCTACAGCGCCTCGGTGGAGAAGCTGCTCCGTCACGTCGTGAAGGAGGCGTCCTACCCAAGGCGTGATTGCGCCGTCGTGCTGCAGGGGGACTTCACAGAAGATCCCGAGGACGTCGTGGGACTCGTAAAGGTCCTCGAGGGCGGAGCCGACATCGTCGCGGGAGCCATAGAGGAGGGTGATCGCCCGCTGCCGCGCGGGGTCCGCCTGGTTCGTGCGTTGTCGCGCGCGCTTCTGCGTGGCGTGATCGCGCGGGCGCCGGTGTCTGACCCTCTGAGCGGCTTGCGCGCCTACCGGGTGGTCGTTCTGAAAAAGGCGCTGCGCGATCGTCCAGTGGAGGAGCCGCTCTTGAAGTCGGAGGGGTGGGCCTCGAACGTCGAGTTGCTCGGCAGGCTTGCGCCCCACGCACGCCGCATTGCGGAGTCGCCGCTCGGACTCCGCTATGACCTACGGCTACGCGAGTCGCGCTTCAGGCCTTGGAAGACCTTCATGGATCTGGCCCGCCTGCGGGGGAGAACTCTGTGGTCTTCGCTCGACACGGGAACAGCGTGAGTACCGTCGTGCCGCGCGGCGGGTGGGCTCTGCTCGGCGGCGTCGCTCTGTGCGCGCTCGTTGTTCCGGTGTCGTTGCTCTCACAAGAGCCCGAGGACGCGCGGGACGCCGCGGCGATTCTCGACAGTCTCGCTGCCCAGTACCCGATGAACGATCTCGCGGCCGCCGTCCCATTCGGGCCCGGGGAGAAGATGCAGTACCGGGTCGAGATCGGTTGGTTCGACGTGGGTGAAGCCCACATGACGGTGGAGGCGCTCGACAGCGTGCGCGGTAACAGCACGTACCGCGCCAGGATGGAGATCGACGCCGGCATGCTGGGTCTCAAAGTGCACGACATCTACACGACGTTCTTCGATGTGAGCACGCTGCAGAGCTGGCGGTTTTTGCGTGAGATGAACCAGGTGAGTTACCACGCAACCCGTCACTACGAGTTCTATCCTGAAGAGGGCATCTGGGACAACGAGGACAAGGAGGAGGGGGAGAACGACAAGTCCGGTCCGCTCGGCTCGTCTCTCCCGCTCGACGAGATCGCCTTCATCTACTTCCTGCGCCAGATGGAGCTCGAGGTGGACAAGAGCTACACGATGTCGCGCTACTTCAAGGAAGACGGGAACCCGGTTGTAATTCGCGTGCTGCGCAAGGAACAGAAAGAGGTCGACGGTGGCGTGTTCGACTGCATCGTGGTGCAGCCGATCATCCAGACATCCGGCTTGTTCGCCGAGGGTGGCGAGGCGGAGATCTACTTCAGCGACGACGCCCGTCGGCTGATGGTCTACATGAAGAGCAACCTCCAGGGGTTTCCGGGGGCGCTGGAGCTGTACCTCAAGGGGTACCAACCGGGGGTGCCTCTGAACGCCCACTCGAGAGTGGCGGCTGCCGAGGCGAGGGAAGCCCGAGCGCAGGCCGCCCTCGGTCGGTGACGGGAGAGCCAGGTCCAGGCTCGATTCGTCTCCGTGGCGGTTGGCCTTCGACAGTAGCCTTAGCCCGATGGGGATGAGACGGATCCGGACCAAGATGGTCTGGCTGCTCGTCCTCCCGTTTCTCTGGTTTGCACAGCCCACGACAGGAGGGCTCGCGGTCGGCGCCGTGCTTGCTGCGGTGGGCCTGTTGATTCGCGGCTGGGCCGCGGGAACCATCCGCAAGGACAAGGACCTCACGACGTCGGGACCGTACGCATATACACGGAATCCGTTGTACGTCGGCAGCTTTCTAGTCGGGCTCGGTGTGACACTCGCCGGAGGGCATTGGATCTGGCCCGCGCTCTTCTTCGCCTTCTACCTCGGTGTGTACGGACGCACGATGTCCGGAGAGACCGAGCTTCTCACCGAGCTCTTCGGCGATCACTTCGTGCACTACGCCGAGAATGTGCCAGTGCTGCTGCCTAGGCTGACCCGGTATCGAGCGGATAAGCTCGACGCTGAGGGCGGGTTCCGCGTCAGCCGGTATAAGCGCAACAACGAATGGGAAGCTCTGCTCGGGGCCGGCGCCACTCTCGCGTTTCTTGCGACAAAACGCATGTGGTTCAGCTGAGCCGTCAGCTTCCCAGGAGCGAGAGCGCCGCATCCACCGACACGTCCACGAACTTCCGCACCACGGCCTCGCGGAACCCCTCCTCTGCCGCGACGACCTCTTCGCCGCTCAACACCTGGCCAACCCACCCCTCCGTGTGCCAACCTCCCGGCCCGTCCAGCGCCGGCAGAATGTCCGGGTCGGGATAGGGCCACGGCGTTACGTACCAGTACCAGCCGACTGGGTAGCCACCCGTCGGCGCCATCCCGATGCCGATCGTCTTCCACGTCTCTGAGTCCTCTTTCTGCTCGACGGTGACGAGCGTCGCGATATCGAAGTGGTGGGGCCAGCAGCGGACCACGGATGCCGATTCGTGGCCGTCGACGATCTCGCCCAGAAGTGCGGCGGCGGACTCATAGAGAGCGCTCAGCGTCCCCAGTTCATTCTGCCGGCCTTCGCTGAAGGGCGCGCCCTTTTGCACCGGATGCGTCGGGAGGTCGAAGTCAGGTCGCCCGATGTCGGGCAGCTTGCCCATGTAGTTGGCGAGACCGCTCATCAGCCACTCATACCCCCCCTCGAGCGTCTTGCCGGAGAGTGGGAGCGATGCGAGCGGATCGTCGGTCCGGTCATGCAGTTGGAGGGTCAGGTCCGCTGGCCGTAGTCCAACACGGAATGGGTATGCACCCGCGAACGGCTCTCCCATGAACTCTCGTTGAGATGCGTTCCACGTCATGCCACGATGGCTGTCGTCCTCGCGGGGTTCCGCGAAGTTCTGGCCAGCGGCGGCGATGATCTGGATAGCCCAGTGTAGCTCGAGGGTTGCGTTGGTGAGATCGGATGGCGCGACCGCCCCGAGGCGGGTCCAGGCACTCGACATTCGGTGTCCTCCAAAGGAGCAGCAGTCCGGGGGTAGACGCACCGCGAGCCGCGCTGCGTGCTTCCAACATTGGGCTGCTACACCTGTACGTATCGCTCCATCGCTAGCGACACTTTCTCCAACACCGCATCTACAGTGATGCGTTCCATGCCGTGGCGATACGTCGACTTGACGGGATATCGCTCACCAGGGTACTCGGCGTACCCGTCCACGATCAGATCCTCGAAGGCGCCATAGGGTCCTGAGCGCTTCGGGTTCGTGTAGCCGTACAGCCCCACGACCGGCGTGTCGAGCGCGCGGCTCATGTGCAGTGGCCCGGTATCCGGGCTGATAAGCAGCGCGCTGCCCTCGAGGATCCACACGAGCTTTCTGACATCGTCGCCGAGCGCATCCACGACGCTAGCACCGGTCGCCCGGAGCACCTCGTCGGCGATGTGCCGCTCCGCGGGTGAAGGTCCGCCGACGATGACCGGCCGCAGACCGTGCTCGCTCTCGATGTGCTCCAGCACGCGCGCATAACCGTGGGCGCTCCAGTTCTTCTCGAGCTTGCTCGTGCCCAGCACGACCGCGCAGGCTGGACGGTCGAGCCCGGTGAAGAAGGCGGTCTGCGCCGCGCGCTCTTGCTCGGAAACGTGGAGGTCCCACGCCAACGGCTTGGGGTCGACACCCAAGTACTCCAAGAACTCGAAGTACTGATCCTGAACGTGACGTTGGCCCCTGGCTGGGATGCGCCGGTTCGTGAAGAGCCATTGCGCGTCCCGCGCGCGCGCGCGGTCGAAACCGAGCTTCACGTCCGCGCTCGCTATCGCGGTGATCACGCCTGCCTTGAAGTAGACCTGCAGGCCGATGAGCAGATCGAAGTGGCGTCCGGCCAGCGCGCGTCGGAGGTCGAGGAAGACTCTCAACCGTTCCATACCGCGCCCGCGGCGGAAGATGATGAAGTCGTCGATCGCCGAATGGCCCTCAACGAGTCGGTGCGGAAGCGGCTGAATCACCCACGTGATACGGCACTCGGGCCACGCGCGCTTGAGGGCGTTCACGACCGGCAGCACGTGTACCGCGTCGCCGAGCGCGGAGAGCATCACGATGCACACCTTGCGAGGCGGCGGCCCCGACCAGGCAGAAGTCACGAACCCTCCCCGAAGCCGTCACGAAGCGCTCGCCAACACCCATCCGATAGTTGGACGGCGTGCCGATCAGCGAGCCCTCGCAGGGATCGCTCGAGCCGCTCACGCATGAAGTGGTGGGGGCCGGGCGCCGCCTGTGTCACGATGTTGCAGCGATCCAGGTCGATCACGTGCGCCTCGGTATCCGCGCGGTTAACACGAAGGAGGATGTTGCCGGCATTGACGTCCGGATGCAGGACACGCGTGTCCTCCAGCTTGCGGACGACCTTCCCCGCGATGTGGAGGGCCGTCTCGACATCGACCTGGCTATCGCTGTTCCCGAAGAGGAGGTCTCGGAGACTTTCCGCGTCCGGGATGAGTTCGGTCGCAAGGTCGGCTCGATAGAACAAACCGGCGGAGTAGGTAGCCCCGGCCACGACCGCCGGGGTCGGAACTCCCCGTTTCCGGGCTTCCACGCACGCGTTCAGCTCGCGGATCGGACGACTGTCTCCCGCGGCTAGATATCGGTCGTCCAGGTAGCGTGCCACCGCTCCGCCCCTACGGTAGTGGCGCACCGCCCAGTGGTCCCGGCGGTCCGGTCCGAGCGCGGGGGCCGGAACCGCGTGCACCGTGCCGCGGCCGGTAAAGGACACCACGTGCTCATGTCCAGCTGCCCACCCGTGCAGAGTGTTTCCCCCTGCGAGGGTTGCCGCGAGCCAGTCCGCACCCGCGGACGACACGAAGCCCTCCGACCCGACGTAGGAGCGGGCCTCGTATCCCTCCGCGCCACGTAGGGTCACGCCTCCGCGGCCTCGTCGGAAGCCTCGATGACGAAGATCCCGGGGCCCTGGAGCGTCTGGCCCTTCACCTTGACGCGGAACGTGTACTGTCCGCTATGCGGAAAGACGATGTCCTCCAGGGGCATGATGAGTTGGCTTCGCGACGGGGGGTGGCCGAGCGCCGGCGCCTGTACCTCGGTCTCGCCTTCGACCGTGAGTGAGACGTTGCCCTCGTCGTCCTCCAGGTCTGCCTTGAACAGATACCGGCCCTGGTCGGTCCTGGCCCACTCGAGCACGAGCACGAGGACCAACTGGTCCTGCCGAGCCGGAAAGCCTGGCGCGGAGAGGTCACTATAGACGCCGTGCAAGTCGATCTTACCCTCATCGGTCTGACGAGCGTCGTCGCAGATCGCGGAAAAACGGATTTGAGCGCTCATGGATCAGTTCTACAAAGACTCTTCAGGAGCGACGCCCCACCCACCCCCGCCAGGCGACCGGATGCTGATGACGTCGCCCGCGCTGACTGAGAATGTCGTTTTCCCGGGAAGGCGCTCCTCCACCCCGTCTCGGATGAGGACGTTCTCGCCTGGCGCGCCGTCTTCACCCCCCTGAGCGCCGGCCGGACCGACGGTCCGTCGTTCGCACAGGAGCACCACGCGCGCTGGGCCCAGCAGCATGAGGTCGCGCCTCAGGCCGTCCCCACCTCGGTGGAGCCCCGCACCGCCCGAGCCCCTGCGGATGCCGTATTCGGTCACGCGGTAGGGGTACGCGTGCTCGAGCGCCTCGATGGGCGTATTGAGCGAGTTGGACATATGGCAGTGCACCCCGGAAAGGCCGGCCCCCGTCGGGCCCGCGCCCATGCCTCCACCCACCGTTTCGTAGTATGCGAAGCTTTCGCCGTTGCGGGGGTCGACGCCACCCACGGTGGTGTTGTTCATCGTGCCTTGAGACAGCGCCGGCATGTGCTCGGGAAGGGCGACAAGGAAGGCCCGCATGAGCACGTCAGTGATACGCTGACTCGTCTCCACGTTGCCGGCCGCCACCGAGGCCGGTAGCAGCGCGTTTACGAGGGACCCTTCGGGCAACTCCATCGTGACCGCTGACATCGAGCCGCCACCCGCCGGGAGCGGCTCACCGAGCAACGCCTCCACGACGCACCTGATGACATAGCGGGCGGCCGAAGACGTGATCGCGGCGACCGCGTTGATGCCGCCTTGCACCTGGGGTGACGTCCCGGTGAAGTCGATGTCGAGCCTATGGCCTTGGACGGTCAGCGAGGCCTTGATAGGGACCGGTCCCGAGCCGAAGCCGTCATCTTCCAGGAAGTCCTCGGCCTCGTACCGCCCATCGGGAATCTTCTCGAGCCCGGCCTCGACCAGGCGATCGGCATACTCAACGAGTGCGTCCATGGCGGCGAGGGTTTCGTCGACCCCGCGCCGTTCCACAATCTCGAGCAGCCGGGACGAACCCGCGTGCAGCGCGCCGAGCTGGGCGTCGAGGTCCCCAGCGCGCTCCACGGGCGTGCGTACATTGGCGAGTAGCGTTCTCAAGAGGTCGTCGTTCAAGACGCCCGCGCGATAAAGCCTCACCGGAGGGATGCGAATGCCCTCCTCGAAGATCTCCCTCGCGAGTGGCATCGAGCCTGGTGTGGAGCCACCGACGTCACTGTGATGCGCACGCGAGGCGACGTAACCGAGCAGTCGGGCCTGCGGGTCGTGGACTGCGGAGATGAGCGTGATATCCGGCAGGTGCGTCCCGCCCCGGAACGGATCGTTGACACATACCACGTCGCCCGGGTCCAGGCTTCCGAGATCCTCGAGGGCCGCCTCCACGCTCATCGGCATCGCACCTAGGTGCACCGGCATGTGGTCGCCCACCGAGACCGCGGACCCGGCCGGACTGAAAAGCGCGCACGAGTAATCCTGGCGCTCTTTGATGTTCGGCGAAAACGAGGCGCGTTTCAACGCGGCGCCCATTTCTTCCGCCAAGGCAGTGAAGAGATGACGGAAGACTTCGAGTGCGACCGCGTCGGATGCCGAGGGTATGGGCATGTGTAACAGCTTGGGTTTGGCCGACAAGATGATTGCGTTACGTTGTAAGGCTAATGAAGAAACCTAGCGGATAAGGGACCACACAACGGCGCGCGGAACGCGCGCTCATGAAGCGATAAGCGGAGGCTGGTTTGGGCAAGGAGAAACTCATGGAGCGGGCACGCGACGAGCTATTTAGCCACATCAACCGTTGCGGCGTCCTGCAGGCCGAAGATGAAGACAAGAGCCATTGGATGGATGAGACCATCGACTACATCGGCGAGCGTTACCCCGATCTGACCGATGGCGAATTGACGGGTCTCCGCGAGATCGGAATCCGATTCTGCCAGCCAGCCATCCCGCATGGCGCCGGCAGTGCCTCGAAAAAGCTGGACGATGCAACCGTGGCGTAACACCGGTTCGCGGACTTCATGTAGGGGCGCGGGGAGCCTACGGGGCCTCCCGCGCCCCTTTTCTTTTTGGACTTCTGACCTCAGATACCTTCGTGCTCGAGATACCTTCGTGCTCGCCTCGCGACGGAGAATCCTCCAAAAGCCCGGCCTTTTTGGGTGGCGAGGAGTTGGCTTCCCGCATATACTTCCGGCCGCTCGTCGCTGGATTTTCCGAGGAGGACTCCATGGGCACTAGACGTGATTTCATCAGGACGTCGGCGGGAGTGGGCGCGGGCGCGGCTCTCGGCGTGTTTCCCAAGAGCCTGCGAAGCACGCCAGCCGTAGTGATTCGTCGTGTGACACCGACGTGCATTGCGTCCGCGAACGGACTCGGGGCGGTCAGCCGAGCGATCGAAGAGCTCGCGAACGGAGCGGAAACGATCGACGCGATTGTGCGTGGTGTGAACCTCGTGGAACAAGACCCGCAGGACACGTCGGTCGGGTACGGGGGACTGCCCAACCAGGATGGGGTCGTCCAGCTCGATTCTTCCCTCATGCATGGCCCCACACGCGGTGCGGGTGCAGTCGCCGCGATCGAGGGTGTCAAGCGACCCTCGCTCGTTGCGCTGGACGTGATGCGCTACACCGATCACCACCTGCTCGTCGGTGAGGGAGCACAGCGCTTCGCGGCGTCGATGGGGCACAAGATCGAGAACCTGCTGACTGACGAGACTCGTCAGCGTTGGATCGAATGGCGGGCGCGCCTGAGCGATCGGGACGATTACCTCCTGCCGGAGGAGTCTGGTGAGCGCATCGAGCGGTTCCGCGGGCCTGACGAATTCGGCGATGGCCTGCTCGACTCTCACGACGGCTTTCGCCCTCAAGGAACGATCAACTGCGACGTTGTGGACGCGAACGGCGACCTATCGTCCGTGACCACGACCTCCGGTCTCTCGTACAAGATCCCAGGGCGAGTGGGTGACTCCCCCATCATTGGCGCGGGCCAATACTGTGACAACGACGTGGGGGCCGCCGGATCGACGGGGCGAGGTGAGGCCGTCATCAAGACGTGTGGTAGCCACACGATCGTGGAGCTCATGCGCAACGGCATGCATCCGAAGGACGCCTGCCTGGAGGCGCTTCGCCGAATCGTACACGTGACCGTGGAGGCCCGTCTCATTCGGGAGGACGGCCTTCCTAACTTCAGCGTGAACTACTACGCCGTGAACAAGAAGGGTCAGTACGGCGGTGCCGCAATCTATTCGGGAGCGCGTTTCGCCGTGAGCGTGGGCGGAAACTCCAGGCATGAGGACTCCGCTTATCTCTTCGAGCGTGCCTAGTGGCTGATGCGCTACAGATAGATGACCAGAAGCAGGTGCTGAGGCAGTACTATGCCGGGGTCCAGATGGATTCTCCGAATGGGGGCTTTCTCATGCTACTCGGAATCCGCCCCGGCGACGCGGGCACCGCGGTGGGCTTGCTGGAGTGCAGCGTCTCGTCGCTTCGCTACCAGCTCCTGATCCCCAAGGCTACGAGGACCGAGCGCAAGAAGATCAAGGTCGCACTGGATGCCGGCGACGATCCCGACTGTCCGCGCCACGGCCCTGGTGCACGCCTCGTCAGGGCAGGGAAGAACCTCGTCTGCAGCTCCTGCGGAGTGGCTTACGCCCGCGTATAGCCATTAGATTACCCTAGAAATCTCTCATTCGCGTCGATCTGCGGCGGTCGGCAAGGAGCCTCTTAGGTGCCCGACCGATTCCTCAGTTCGGAGGAATACGACGAGCAGGCGCACAAGCTGTACAACGACGGTGACTATGATGGGGCCCTCGAGATGCTAAAAGAGGGCCTCTCATTGTATCCCAACGCCGTAGAGCTGTACGTCGGCCTGGGATATGCGCGATTGGCAAGAGAGGAGTATGCCTGGGCTCGGAAAGCCTTCGAGCAGGCGGTTGTCTTGGATGGCGCCCACGAAGATGCCTTGGTCGGGCTCGGCGAAACCTTACTTCGTTTCGGTGAGCAAGAGCACGCGTTGAGGCTCTTCGATGAAGTCGCGGCCATGGGGTACGATGACGACATCGAGCTCATGCTCACGATGGGGCGTGCGCTGTACCGCGAGGCGCTCTATGCCCAGTGCAGGGACGTCTTCGCGAGGGCCGCTGCGGCCCGACCGGATAGCGCAGATGCCGCCGCCTCGCTCGGATATGCGCTGCATCGCCTCGGCGACGACGTCGGCGCGGGTCGCCAGATTCGGAGGGCGCTAGGCCTCGACCCCGACCTGCACGAGGCGCGGGTCTATCTCGGTCACATCTTGTACGATCGGGGGGACTGGGAAGGCGCGCTGCGCGAGCTCGAGCGTGTGCCCCCGCCGGAACACTGGGATGCGTTGGCCGTGTGGAGGCTCATGGAGCTGAAGCGCGCGCTTTGGGATCTGGACGCCGGTGACTCACGGCTGTCGCCGTGGGAGCTGCGGCTGCGGGAACTCGAAGATCTCGACGACCCGATTGATCGGCTCTTGGCCGAGGTCGAGTCGCAGATGCGAGGAGCGCAGCCCGGTGCCTACTTCGATCCCAGTCAACTGGAACTCTTCGAGCGCAGCCAGTCGGGAGAGTCGGAGGGCCGACACGTCGTGCGGCTCACGGACGGACACCAGATGCGCGGGACCTGGCACGAAATTGTTCGACAGATGAGGGACCAGGCGGGTTTTTCGCATGAGACGATCGCGCACTACATGCGTCGACTCGCGGAGCGCTGGCATGAGCAGAGTGGTGTCGAGATCACGTTTGCCGATCCCGAGTCGTTCCTGAGAGCTGCCGTCGAGGCAGGCTTGGTGCGTCTGGAGGTCGAATCGGAGGAGTGATGGGCGAGCCCGAAGAAGTACTCTCGAGATTCTACGGCGCACTCGTCGACGAGATACGCGCGCAACGCCCCGCCTACCTTACGGCGCCGTTCACGATCGCGGAGATCTACCAGAACCTCGTTCCGTACGGGTCGCACCGCGACCGCATCGGTGTGGAGATGAACGGTGACTACGAAGACGCTCTCATGCGTCTGCTCGTAGGGGAGGGCGGCTACCTGATCCTCGAGTCCGAGACGGCGCTCCGCAACCTGCGCGAGGAGCTCGAGTCTTCGAACCCCAACACCGGCTCATACCACGAGTATGCCGCTGTAGACGTGCGGCTCAATTCTGACCGGATCGGCGGACAGGCGGTCACTTCCCAGGAGAGCGTCGTGGACGATCCGAGGTTGCACGAGCCGGATGGCGACGTCGTCGCGGGCACTCTCGGCACCGCCGGGGACGAGTCGGCTGAGGAAGCATCGGAGTCGGAGTCCGACGGCGAACCGCAGACCTCTTGCCGCTGGTGCCGGGCTGATCTCCCGCAGAGGGGCACGCTGAATTTCTGTCCGTCATGCGGCACGGACGTGCACCTCGTGCCCTGCCCGACGTGCGGCGCGGAGTTGGAGCCGGAGTGGAGATTCTGCGCGGCCTGCGGCACCGAGGTCCACGCTTGAGAGGAGCGCTCTATAAGAGACCGTCTCTCCTTGCGCTCCTGATCGCGGCCGCCGGCACGGCATGCGACGTGGACCCCGAGTTGCAGCCGGATGAAGTGCTGCGCTCTGAACTCGGATTGACCGATCGTGATGAGGTTCACCGTGTCGTAATCACGGGAGGGGACGTCGAGATGGCGGCGCCGCTGGCCACGACGATTCAGCCCGGAGCCTACCTCGAGTTCGTGACCGGCGACTGGTTCGTGCATGAGATCATCTTCGAGCTCGACTCCTTGCCACCGGACGCTCGGGCGTTCTTGGAGAGCACGGACCAGGTTGCATCACCTCCTCTACTGCGGTTGGACAGCAGGTACGTGGTGAACTTCGGGGGTTGCCCCCCCGGCCGGTATCCGTTCGTCCTGGAGGGCAGTGGCGCCCCCGGGCGTGGGGTGGTGGTGGTCGAAGTGACACCTTCAGCTCCGAACTCTCTACCAACTTCTTCACGGTTTCGGTTCGCGGCGTCCTGATCGCGGGTCGCCGTTCCGCCTAAACCCGCGTGTCGATGCCCAAAGTAGCGCTCATTCCCGGAGACGGTATCGGCGTCGAGGTCATGCACGAAGCTCGCCGCCTTTTGGAGGCGTTGAACGCGAGAGAAGATCTCGGTTTGGAGCTGGTCGACTGGGACCTCGGTGCGGAGCGTTACCTGCGTGAGGGTGTCACGATCACGGACGAGGAGTTTACAGCGCTCGCCGAGTACGATGCCGTGTTCTTGGGAGCCCTCGGTGACCCACGTGTGCCCGGCAACGAGCACACGAAGGACATTTTGCTCGGCATGAGGTTGAAGCTGGACCTGTACGTGAACTTCCGGCCTTGCGTTCTGCTTTCGCCAGAGCTCTCGCCGCTCAGGGATCTAGCGGGCCCGCTGCGTTTGGAGATGTTCCGCGAGAACACCGAGGGTGCCTATACCGGTATGGGGGGTAGCTTCAAGACCGGAACAAGGGACGAGGTCGCGATCGAGGAAGACGTGAACACGCGCACCGGGGTGGAGCGGATCATCAGGGCGGCCTTCGAATTCGCGGACTCCCGTCGTCGTGGTCGCGTGACCTTGGTCGACAAGGCCAACGTGCAGACGTATGCGGGCGGTCTTTGGCGCCGTGTCTTCGCGGAAGTGGGCACCGGCTATCCGGACATAGACGCAGGACGCGATATATGTAGATGCCATGGTCATGGATCTCGTGCGGCGACCGGAGCGCTACGAAATCATCGTGACGTCGAATCTCTTCGGCGATATTGTGAGCGATCTCGCCGCGGAAGTCACGGGCGGGCTGGGTTTGGCTCCTTCGGCCAATATCCATTCAGGACGCAACGCGCTGTTCGAGCCCGTGCACGGATCTGCTCCGGACATTGCGGGCACGGGGACGGCTAACCCCATTGGGGCGATTCGTTGCGTTTCACTCATGCTCGACCACTTTGGTCATTCTGACATTGGGGAGCGTGTGGAGGCTGCGGTTACCGATTCAGTTGAAGCGGGGAGGACTACGCCCGACCTGGGGGGGAAGCACTCGACGGAAGATGTCGGCCAGTGGATTACCGCGCATGTCGCCGGGGTCCATGCCGCGAGCACTTAGAAGCGAACTAGAACAGGCGGAATCGGATATGGGGGAAAGACGCACGATCGGCCAGATACTGATGAGCCTCGGGAAGATCGACGAGGAGGACGTCAACAAGGCCCTCGAGTACCAGAGGGACAACGGCGGCTACTTCGGTGAGGCACTCCTGGGGTGTGGCTTCGTATCGGCGGAAGAGCTCGAGTGGGGACTCGCTTCCCAGTTCGACCTCCCGTACGTGTTCCCGGACGCCGATTCGATCGACCCGGAAGCTGCCGCGCTGGTTTCGCCCGAGTGGGCACTGGCGCACCTGACGCTTCCCATCTTGAAGACCGGCGACACGCTCACGGTCATTGTCGAGTCGCCCATCAAGACCGCGGCGGTCGATGATTTGCAAGCGCGCACTGACCTCAACATCGAACTGGCACTGGCTTCGCCAGCGAAAATTCGGGAGTTGGTCCGGCAGGTGTACGCGCGCGGCACGGCCGCCGAGGAGGCACAGCGTCCTTCACCGGTCTCGTTAACCGACGGGATGGATCTCGCGCTCGAAGCCGCGTCGGGAAGGTTCGGTATCTCGACCCGGGGTCACCGCGCCTGGTTCTGGTGGGATGACGTTGGCACGATTCGACGGCGTCCGCTCGAAGGCCTATGGGAGGGCGAATTGGCCCAGCTCGTCGACCCTGCCCCCATGGAACAAGTGAAGGGTCAGATCCGCTCGACGTTCGAGGGCGAACTGAGCAGGGCGGGAATCGTCACCCCGGTCGAGGTTCAGTACCTCTCAGATGAATCGGGTTTCGAATTCCTGTTCCGGCCCCAGCAGGAGCGGTCCGCACTTCAGGATCGCTTCCAGGGGCCCAGCCCGGGCATACTCTCCGAGATCAGGCTTCTGGCACGGTCGGGTTCGGCGCGTTTTGTCGTGACGTCCGATCCGATTGAGCTAGGCCACGAGATTCTGCCCCACCTGCCTCAGCTCCTGCTCGATCCCTCTTGGCGTAGCATCTACATCAACGCGCAGGACCAGGACGCGGCCGAGGAGGCGTTCAGCATGAAGATGCCGACCGACCCGGAGCAATGGGCGAGTGAGCTGGAGACGCTACGAGCCTTCCACTTCGATGTCGTGACCGTCGACCTCACCGGCAACCAGGCCGACACTGGGCCGGGAGTGCGTTGGACGTCGCGTCTGTCGTATTCCTGCTGTGGCCGGTGAGCCAGGATCGACGTCCAGCGTACGATGCCGGGATCCGCTGGGAGATGCACATCGCTCGAGAGGGCGGTCACTTGGAGTGGTCGCTCGAGCCCCTGCACGCGTAAGACACGAGACCTACTGAAGCGCACGGAGAAACCGTCACATGGCGCAAATCGATCAGTTCTTGAAGGTGCTCGTCGAGCAGGGGGGCTCGGACCTCCACCTCACGGTCGGTGCTCCTCCGATCATCCGAGTTCATGGTCACATGCAGCGGCTGAAATTCCGCGAGCTGACCGGCAAGGACATGGAGAGCCTCATCTACGAGGTCATGGAAGAGGAATGGCGTATGCGCTTCCTCGACAACATGGACTATGACTTCGCGTACGAGATCCAGGATCTGGCACGCTTCAGAGTGAATATCTTCTGGCAGCGGAAGGGTCTCGGGGCGGTCATGCGGACCATCCCCTCCAAGATCCTAACCTTTGACGATCTCGGCCTACCAGACGTGGTTCGGAAGTTCTGCATGATGACCAAGGGGCTGGTGCTGGTCACGGGCCCGACGGGCTCAGGCAAGAGCACGACTCTCGCTGCGATGGTCGATTGGATCAACGATGAGCGCGCGGATCATATCCTAACGATCGAAGACCCGATCGAGTTTACGCATCCGAACAAGAAGTGCCTCGTGAACCAGCGCGAAATCAGTACGAACACCAAGAGCTTTGCGAACGCGCTGAAGGCTGCGCTGCGTGAGGATCCAGACGTCATTCTCGTCGGTGAAATGCGCGACCGGGAGACGATCGAGCTCGGCATCACCGCGGCTGAGACCGGTCATCTGGTGTTCGGAACGCTGCATACCTCATCCGCCCCGAAGACCGTCGACCGTATCATCGACGTATTTCCGGCAGATCAGCAAGCGCAGATCCGCGCGATGCTGGCGGAGTCGCTCAAGGGCGTGATCGCGCAGGTCCTGTTGAAGACCAAGGATGGCAAGGGCCGCCGCGCCGCCTTGGAGATCATGGTGGGCACCAATGCCGTCTCGAACCTCGTCCGTAAAAACAAGATCCACCAGATTCCGTCCATGATCCAAACGGGAAAGAAGGACGGAATGCAGCTTCTGGATCAGCACATCCTCGAGTACCTGATGTCGGGGGTCGTGTCGGCGGAAGAGGCGTACATGAAATGCAACAACAAGTCTGCGTTCAAGCAGTATCTCGACGAGCCGCCCTCGACGGAGTTCGTTTGATTCTCTGACGGCTTCGGCATGATTACCACGCTTGCGTTGGACTTTGCGAAGATGATTGTCGAGTCCGAGCCGCAGCGCGCTGAAGTTGAAGGGGTCCTCGCTGCTCTCTCGGCTGAGCAGGCTCTCTGGGGGCCGGTGCCGTCATCCATGGTTATGGCGCCGCGCACAATCGCCGACTCGTCTGGCTGGGGGGGGGGGGCGGGTGAGGTCATGGACTGGAACGGACTTCCTGAGACCCTGAGAGACGTCTGACAGGGTGAACCGGCGGCGCCCTCGGGGGGTAGTTTGTGGTCCACTGATTTGGATCTGATCCCCGCTCGAACTGAGGCCCGATGCCGACCCAAGGCCACGCTGGCGACGTCGTCGTTCTCTCCGGCAAGCGAACCGGGTTTGGCACTTTCGGCGGATCGCTGAAGGACTTCACGGCCACCGATCTCGGTGTGATCGCCAGCACCGCCGCGATCGAGGCGGCAGGCGTCCCGGCGGACCAGGTCGATCACACGTTCTTCGGCAACGCGCTGCAAACCTCTGCCGACGCGATCTACCTGGCGCGTCACGTAGCGCTGGGAGCCGGCGTTCCGCAAGAGAAGGGTGCGCTTACCGTGAATCGCCTGTGTGGCTCTGGGTTCGAGGCGATCGTTCAGGGCGCCAAGGAGATCATCCTCGGGGAGGCTGACGTCTGCCTCACCGGCGGTACCGAGTCGATGAGCCAGGCCCCCCACGTGCTGCGCGGAGCCCGTTTCGGCAACCTCCGACTCGGGCCGGCCGGCGGGCAGTTCGAGGACCTTCTCTGGGAGTCCCTGTTCGACACACATTGCGACCTGACCATGGCGCAGACCGCCGAGCAGCTCGCGGACCGCTATGAGGTGTCAAGGGAGGAGGTCGACTGCGTCGCCGTGGACTCTCAGTAGCGCGCCAAGGCCGCCTGGGACGCCGGCCATTTCGACGCGGAGATCACCCCCGTCACGATCAAGACTGGAAAGGGTGAAGTCACGTACGCGGCGGACGAGCATATGCGTCCCGAGACGGCGCTGGAGGCGCTCGGCGCGCTACGCCCGTACTTCAAGAAAGACGGCTTGGTCACTGCTGGGAACGCTAGCGGCATTGGTGACGGCGCGGCGAGCGCCGTTCTCGCGAGCGCCGAGTGGGCGGAGGCCCACGGTCTGCGGCCCCTCGGCCGGATCGTGTCGTGGGGCTTCGTCGGTGTCGAGCCGCAGGTGATGGGCATCGGACCCGCGCCCGCGTCTCGGCTTGCGCTGGAAAAGGGCGGAATGTCGTTGGAGGATATGGACCTCGTCGAAGTGAACGAGGCGTTTGCCGCGCAGTACAAGTCGGTCGAGAAGGAACTCGGCCTCGATGCACAGAAGACGAACGTGAACGGCGGCGGGATCGCGATCACCCATCCACTGGCGGCTTCCGGTGCACGGATCACTATCCACTTGCTCCACGAGCTACGTCGTCGCGGGGGCAGGTTCGGGCTTGGTTCGGCGTGCATCGGCGCAGGTCAGGGCGGTGCGGTCGTTGTCAAGGCCTTGTAGGCCTCGAGAGGGAGTGTATGACCGACCAGTCCGGTAAGCGTCTCACCCGACGTGAGTTCGAGGCGGTCATCGGCCGCGCCGCCGAGCTGGCGTCGTCGGATGCGGACAACGGTGACGGAGATCTCTCCGAGGCCGAGCTCTTCCGCATCGCCGGGGAGGTCGGCCTCAGGGGCATACATGTGCGGCAGGTGCTGGAGGAGGTGCGATCGGACTTGGCCTTCGGCCGTCCGCTGGACCGATGGTTCGGGCCGCGGTTCATCCGGGCTGATCGGGTGGTCCCCGGGAACCACACGGAGCTGTGCAAGCGCTTGGACGACTTCCTGGTGGGCACGCAGCTGCTGCAGTCGGTGCGCAGGGGAAGCGAAGTCCTGCTGTATCGTCCCGCCGTCGACTGGGCGTCGCAGATCGTCCGCGCTGCGAGTTCTCAGTCGCGGAAGAACTTTGCCGATGACGTTCCAAGATGGCCCGTAACTACCCGTACTGACCCTATAACCTCTGAAACTACAGTGTGTTGCGTTACACAGGGTGTGCCGGTTCGTCTCTTGCCGTGCCGGGACATCCCTTGTATTCTCCCTTGAATAGTGTACTATGAAGTGATCCGCAGCACGGGAGAATACGATGGCACGGCGACCGGCAACCCTTACTGCCGCCTTCGTACGGACGGTGAGCAAGCCCGGCGTTTACGGCGACGGACGCGGCTCGCGCGGCCTGAGCTTGCGCGTTCACAGGATGAAGAGCGGCCGGCTCTCGCGCACATGGAGGCAACGGTTGCGCGTCGCGGGGCGGCTGACGACGACCGGGCTCGGCCGGTATCCCGAAGTCTCGTTGGCGGAAGCCCGGCACAAGGCCATTGAGAACGCGCGGGCCATCGGCCAGGGTGTGGACCCGCGCGGCGGCGGCGTCCCGACGTTTCGCGAAGCCGCCGAAGAGACGATCCGGCTACACGCCGAATCGTGGAAAGCCGGCTCGCCGCTCCCCGGGGAATGGCACTCGACGTTCAGGCTGTACGCCACGCCGATCCGGGACAAGCCGGTGGACCGGATCACGTCGGGCGACGTGCTGGCGTGTCTCCGGCCGGTATGGAACGTGAAGCCAGCCGCCGCGCGGAAAGCCCGGAACCGGCTCCGCGTGGCATTTCGCTGGTGCGTCGGACAAGGCTACATCTCGACGAATCCCGTGGACCGCGCAGTGGCCGCGCTCCCGAAGGTCAACGGCAACGGCACGACGCACCATCGCGCGCTCCCGCACGCTGAGGTTCCAGACGCGCTCCGGCGCATTCGGTCGGCCAACGCTCCGGAATCCGCGCGGCTCGCCGTCGAGCTGATCGTCTTGACGGCGGCGCGCTCCGGCGAAGCGCGCGCCGCGACGTGGGACGAAATCGACACGGCGGCGAAGGTTTGGACGATCCCGCCGGCGAGAATGAAAGCCGGCCGGGAGCATCGCGTGCCGCTGTCCAGCGGCGCGCTCGACGTGCTGCGGCCCGCCAGCGAGCTTGCCGACGATTCGCCGTTCGTCTTCCCGACGCGGGCCGGCCGCGCGCTGTCCTCGAAATCCACTTTCCGGGTGCTCCAGCTGGCCGGTGTCACCGGGACGACGCTGCACGGTTTCCGAACGTCGATTCGCAGTTGGATGGCCGAAACCGGCGTGGACCGCGAGACGGCGGAAGCCGTGTTGGCTCACGTCGTGCGCGGCACCGAGGGTGCGTACATGAGATCGGACCTGCTTGCGCGCCGGTGCGAAGTCATGCAGGCATGGAGCGACTATGTCGCATAGTACGCGGAAGGATGGACCAGGGTGGCGCTCAACGTTGACGACGTGTTCATGGGACTCCGACCCCGAACGGCCGTCGGTCGAGCTTTCGCGACTGCGCGGCCGAGGCGACGGACCATCGGCGCGAGGTCGTCGAGGCGGCGCTGGCGCATGTGGTCCGGAACAAGGTCGAGGCGGCCTATCGTCGCACGGATCTGTTCGAGCGCCGCCGCCGGCTCATGGACGACTGGGCCGCGTATCTGGCGGGCGAGAGCTGAGAACCCTCGGCCGCTGCTTCAAGCGGCGCTCCGGGAGCAGCTTCGAGGGGGTCCACATATGGGGCTTGGTCCGCCTTACGTAGTGAGAGCCAGCCTACCCTTTGGGGCCACGCTCCGCGGGTCTCCGGCAGAGGCTGGCGGGGGGCTGTGCCCCCTCTGACCCCCCCAACGGCAACTGACCTGACCCCCTGAAACGAGACCAGGTGCAATGTTAGGATCGACCTGGTCTGAAGCTTTTCAGCGAGGAGGTCAGGATGGGAAGGAAGCGACACACTCCGGAGCAGATCATCACTGCACTGCGGGAGGCAGAGGTGGGTCTGGCCCGCGGCAAATCCGTGAAGCTGATGAGCCGGGAGCTCGGCATCACCGAGCAGACGTACTATCGGTGGAGGCGGGAGTACGGCGGGATGAAGGTGAGCCAGGCACGGCGCCTGAAGGAGCTCGAGCGCGAGAACGGGCGCCTGAAGCGAGCAGTGGCGGACTTGACACTGGACAAGCTGATTCTGGAGGAAGCGGCCAAGGGAAACTTCTGAGCCCCGAGCGCCGACGACGTTGTGTGGTGCGTGTACGTCAGCAGCTCGGGGCGTCGGAGAGGAGAGCGTGCCGGGTGCTCGGGCAGCCACGCACGACCCAGCGCCGGGTGAGGAAAGTGGCGAGTGACGAGGGGGCGCTCCGAGGTGATATCGTGCGACTCGCGAGTCGATTCGGCCGCTACGGCTACCGACGCGTCACGGACATGCTCCGCATCGAGGGCTGGGGGGTGAACCACAAGCGGGTGGAGCGAATCTGGAGGCAGGAGGGGCTGAAGATGCCGCAGCGGCAGCCGAAGCGAGGTCGGCTGTGGCTCAACGACGGATCGTGCATCCGGCTGAGGCCGCTGTATCGGGGCCACGTCTGGTCGTACGACTTCGTGGCCTCGAGGACGCACGACGGGCGTGCGCTGAAGCTGCTGACAGTGCTGGACGAACACACGAGGGAGTGCCTGGCGATCGTGGTGGCTCGCAAGATCCGCTCGCACGACGTGCTCGAGGTGCTGGCCGATCTGTTCGTCCGACACGGGCCTCCCGAGTATCTGAGGTCGGACAACGGACCGGAGTTCACCGCGAAGCTCGTGCGGTGGTGGTTGGGGCGCGTGGGCGTCGAGACGCTCTTTATCGAGCCGGGCAGCCCGTGGGAGAACGGCTACAACGAGAGCTTCAACGGCAAGCTCAGGGACGAGCTGTTGAACGGGGAGATCTTCTACTCGTTGGCCGAGGCGGCCGTGCTGGTCGAGCAATGGAGGCGCGAGTACAATACCGTCCGACCCCACAGCGCCTGCGGCGGCTTTCCCCCGGCCCCTGAGGCGATTAAGCCGTCGCCCTGGTTCCTGAGGATGCCCGTCCTTCACGGCCCTCCACAGGTGCTGGGACTAACATAGGATGTGGTACCGCTCTTGGGGGCAGGTCAAGATCATGTACGAGGAGTATCGTGAGGCGCGCTATGCTCCCCCTCCGCTTCTCAAGCGGATCGTTGCGATGGGGCGATTCGGTCGCAAGAGTGGAATGGGCTTTTATGACTGGTCGGGAGACCAGCCTGTCCCTCTTCAGTTGTAGCGAGGTTCGTCCGCTGGGCGAAAACATCTGGCGCGATGAGAGCGGTCGGTTGCACTATAGGAGGTCGGCCCGACTCATGGGCCGAGGCATCAACGCATCCCAGGGGGGGGGACTGCCGGTGATCGTCGCACTACTCTCAGATCCGTATCTCAGGACCGTTGTGCGGCATGCCGCACGGCCAGACGAGGACGTAGTGTTCGATCCGGTCCTTACGACGTCAGCGCTCGAATGGGGTTTCCCACGCCTCTTGATCTACTCGGGCGCGAGGGCGCGGCCCTTCCCCAACATTCGTTCGGATCTCCCGATTCTTGCGCTGGACCGAGCCTTGATGAGAGGCTGGGAGGTGGACCGCCGGTGCCGGGAGGTGCAGGCCCCAGGCCTCGAGCACCTAATCGTGCGTCTGCGCAACGTCATCGACCAGAAGGAGCACGGCGTGTCCTGGGTGGACAGGACGCTGGCAGACCTGAGCAAAGCGGGGGGGACTCCGCTGCCGGGCCCGCTTCGCGCATTTGGACGCCGCGTCCTCGAGTTCCCGACGCATTATCACGACCTGCACGCGATGGCTCGGACGTGCCACCTGAGCAGGGGGGCGTTAAAGGCGAGGTTCCGCCGGTGCGGCTTGGAGTCACCGTACACGTACCTGCGATGGTTCAGAGCCATGGCCGTAGCGAACCTATTGTCCGATCGCGAGGTCACCGTCGCACAGGCGGCATACAGGCTGGGCTTCACATCGGATGGCAACCTGTGCCGCGCCATGATCTCACTGACCGGACTCACGCCGACTGACGTGCGGACCGTCCGGGGGTGGAACCGTCTGCTTATCGCGTTCGCGTGGACCTACCTGACCCCCTCGTCGCTCCACGCGTGGCGGGGGTTGGACCAACTCTTTGAGCAGCTCGCCGCGTAGGAGTGCCGCGCGGCCGGCTCAGGCTACCGCTAGCTCCTACTTTCGACGCCGGCGCCTGCGCTCGCGACGAATCGCCGCTTCACGCTTCCGCTTACGCTGGGCGCTCGGCTTCTCATAGTACCGACGCTTGCGCAGTTCGGAGTAGAGACCAGAACGCTGCACCTTACGCTTGAAGCGCCGCAGCGCGCGGTCGAGGCTCTCGTTATCCTGGACGACTACTTCCAAGACGATCACGCTCCTTAGGCATTAGATCTCACCAAAGCCCTGAAAGCTAGATATGGGGCTCAGGTCGCACAACGGGCTTCGGGCCCCTACGCTTCGCTACGGGAGTCGTCCCTCCCGATGGAGTGTGTGGGTATATAGTCGGTACGCTTCGGGATGCGCTAGGAAGTCCTGGGCCCACGTCTCGAAGTCGGGAAGCTGCAGCAACCCTTCGATATGGTCGACGACCATCATCGCGAACTGAACCCGGTCCTTGGAGCGGAAGTCGATGCTCTTGCCATCGAGGATTTGGTCGACCGCATGCTCAAAGTCCGTCAACTCGACCAGGCAGATGAAGTGCGCGACCTGGTCCAGGCGGTAGGAGGTGTAGAGCGATCGAAGTTCCTCGAGCTCTTCACGTTTCGGAAGAGATACATCGTCAGCGGCCCAATCACCGGCGATTTCCTGGGCGTTCTTCCTGAGAAGCGCTCGGAACTGCCCCCTCAGGGGCGGGCTGCCATTCCCGTTTCGTCGGCTCGTGTGCAGGGCAGAATCCAGCAATCCCGTCAGGAGAGGGCAGCCCAGCCCGCGAGCCTTGTGGTGGATTTCGGCTTCCGAGTCCTCGATGAAGATGTCGGCGGTCCGAACCTCGTCCACTTCGGCGTCTCTATGTCCTGGCCGGAATGAGAAGTAGCCGTGCCACAGCCCTGCTTCTTCCACGAACGTGACAAGGAAACACACCCACGATTGGCCATCATTCTCGATGAACGCGACCGAGCGTCTACGTTCGTGGAGTATCGTCATGAAGGATGGGCGGGTCCGTTGCGGTTGGCGGTCCGAAGCCGGCTCGATATCCCTATGGCCGTCGCAAGATGATCGGGGTGCCTGGACTGAGCAAGGCGCGATCCGGAACCTGCTGATCACCGGCGGGACTTTTT
Organism: Longimicrobiales bacterium; assembly: GCA_965226625.1. Classification (GTDB taxonomy): domain Bacteria; phylum Gemmatimonadota; class Gemmatimonadetes; order Longimicrobiales; family Gaopeijiaceae; genus UBA1138. Next base: position 92,731 of record CBDDDK010000002.1, on the reverse strand, counting down.
CCTTGCGGTGGCCGTAAACAGATTGTTATCCTTGGTGCGGATCGTGAAGACCAGATCTTGTAGAAGCGTTGTGCGCGTTGGGTGTTGTCCCACTCGACTCAGCCTGACCCGGCCCTCGGCCGGGTTTCTTTTCCGGAAAAGGCGCGTCCGTTGCCCCCTGGGGGCGGGTGCGAACGAGACAAGGCATGGATCCGAGCACGCAGACCTACGCTCGCCCCGAGGCCATGGGGGATGTTCCCGGAATCTGTGAGCTTCCGCTCACTCGTGCGATTGTGCAATACAGGGACGTTCATGAGATGGACGCTTCCGGGGGTCGCATCGAGGACATTGGGCTCGCGCTCGTTGTCGAGGGCCGCTATGCTGCTTCAGCCGAAGCTGTAGACCTCGGGAGCGGTCGCGTGAAAGTTCTCGATCTCAGTACCGAGCTCGTGGTGCTGGACTGGGTCTACGAGCCCACTCTGGACCACGTCGCGAGCCTGATTACCGCGACCGCGGCCACTCGCGACGAAAGCCCACTCCGTCAGTACTCGTTCAAGCTTGGACTTCGGATTCTCGAGCGGGTGGGTTTCGGTCCGCTCACACGCCCTACCTTCCTGCGGATCGGGTACCGGGATATTTGCCGCGACCTGGATCTGCACGAGGGCACGTCGATCCGGATCGTCCTCGGGCCTGGGCGACTCACCCGGGTACACCTCGATTACGATGCTTGTGCGCTTGTGTTCAAGACGGCATTCAGTGAGCCTGACAGTCCGCTCGAGCATGCTCTCTCGGAAGCATTTCCGAGCGCCGGGGTATCTCGTTTCGACCCGATGTGGGACGCTGACTCGATCGAGTACCGAGTGCGACTTCCTCTGCCGACCACTTTCCGGGAGGCCCGCACGAGTCTCGCGAGCATGCGCCGGGGGCTCGTCTCGATGATGGCTCGCTTCGAGCCGGACCGTTTAAGGTCGGTCGAGTACGTGGTGCACGCTTTCGGTGAACGCGAGACGCTCGGTGGTCTCCGTGTTCAGGAGTCGGCGGTCGAGGCGGTGACACTGGCACGGTCGGCGACGGGCTCGCTCGTAGTCCACTAAGAAGTTTGTGGTCGCCGGGGCACCGGCGGCCGAGGCCCCGTGGCGACCGTGGACGTGCGCACCACCCGTTACGCGATTTCACGCCACTTGAGGTCGTTGGGCGTGGGTCCCGCGTGGTGAGGGTACGCCGCGTTCATGAATCAGGACCCGGGGCGGGCTTTCCGAAGCACGACGATCTTCAGCGCGAGCGACCCGGCGGCACCGCGGGAGCGCCTCATCGGCTTCGAGAAAGCGGACCTGATAGCGTTTCTCTGCTCTACCCACTCGAGCCGGATTGTTTATAAACAACTCCTGACGGACGACCGTGTATGAACGGGAAGTTCGGATCTCCAAACTCTGTGAGCCACTTGCACTTCCGCGACCCACACTGTATGGCGTGTAACCTACGATCACGTTTGGGAACAGTTGGTTTAGAGAAAATGGTGAAATCGTAAGTCATTGCGGGATAACAGTTTACGGATCACGTTGTTTCTGTGCCCCAGCCAACAAAGGGGTTGTGTACCCCTGATGGGGGACTTACTGTGGTGAACACCATCGATGATGTTGGCAGCCCCCAATCGAACCATCATCGATCTCCTCCCGCGCTGAGCGGGACTCGGAAAAGTTTGCTTTTTCATCCTGCCGCCGTGGGTGAGGTGTGTCTATGTGGGAGACGTGTTCCGTACAACTCAACGTGCGGTTGCCGCGCGACATCGCCGCTCAGGCAGAAGAGGTCCAGAAGGCGGATCCTGAGTTTCTGAGCCGCGTGGTTTTGTACGGACTGACCCGGCGCTCCATATACCAGCACCTGCGTGGGCAGAGCGAGACCGAGCCGCCTGAAGAGGTCCAGGAGGGGCCCCAGCCCATTTCCTAGGAACTTGCGTTTCCAAGCCCTCCGATCCATACCTTTTGGCGCGATCGAGCCGGACGTAACCGATCGCGCCCGGTGCGGCCGGGGGCTTCTTCACGTCCAGCGGGAGCGTCACCGTGGAGGCGGGTCAACAGGGCTCCGAAGAGCCGCCAGAGGTCCTGCGCGCCAAGTATCTCGACTACTGCTCGGCGCAGGTCGCGGATCTCCTCCTCTATCTGAGCCCGGATGAGATCTACTTGCTCGCCCAACGGGCCTACCTCGAAGAGGGCGGAGACGAGGAACTGACCTACGTCCAGATGGTTCGCATCGCCACCGATTGGCTGTCCCGCAAGATCTCGCTACCGCCTTTCGACACGTGGCTAGACGACTACAAGGCTCACCCCGACAGGTATGAAGAGTACTTCCTGGGCCTGTGGGAGTCCGAGACCGAGGTGCCTGCAGACAGCTAGAATCACTAGAAGGGCAGATCGTCGTCCGCCTCCGTGGCCGGCGGCTGACCGCCCTCCCCGCCACCTCCGCTGCCGAATTCTCGACCTCCGCCTCCTGCACTCCCACCACCCCCCCCTCCAGACGAGCCGAGCATCACCATCTCGTTGACAACGATGTCGGTCCAGTACTTGGTCCCGGCCTCACCTTCGGTCTGGGAGTACTCGATGCGGCCTTCCACGTAGAGCCGGTCACCCTTCTTCACCCATTGCTCGACGATGTCGACGAGGCGTCCGAAGAAGGTCAGCCGGTGCCACTCGGTCTTCTCCTGCTGCTGACCGGAGCGGTCGGACCAGGACCGGTTCGTGGCCACGGAAAGCTTGGCAACGCGCGCGCCTGATGAAGTCGCCCGGATCTCCGGGTCGTTACCGACGTTTCCGATCAACATCACCTTGTTCAGAGACCGGCTCATGTACGCTCCTACTTCGGGCCTCTCGCCCGATTCAGACAGGGGAAACGGCGGGCGCGGTGTGGGCGGGTGCGGCAACCGAATCGCGCGGATCAGCGCGCAAAGGTAAGGGCTGGGTCTGCGTTTTTCCATCGCTGGTGGAGCCGCTACCTTGCTCGGTTCCGACGCCTGCACACGCTCTTGGAAGGACCCCCCGGACATGGCCGATCTGACGTACATCCGAGTCGAACAAGACGCCGAGATCGCGGTTGTTTGCATCGATCGGCAGGACAAACTCAACGCGCTCAACGCCGAGGTAGTTGCCGAGCTAGGGCAGGTTTTCGAGAGCCTGAGGGAGGAGGACAGCGTGCGGGGTGTTATCGTCACGGGGGCTGGCGAGAAGGCGTTCGTCGCAGGAGCCGATATCGGTGAGCTCGCGAAGATGGATTCGATCTCGGGCGTTCGAGTCAGCCGGGACGGCCAGGATGTCTTCATGGCGATCGAGCGTTTCCCGAAGCCCGTGCTAGCGGCGGTCGGAGGCTTTGCGTTGGGGGGAGGCTGCGAACTCGCCTTGGCATGCCACCTCCGCATCGCGAGCGAGAACGCCCGCTTCGGTCAACCCGAAGTTGGTCTCGGCATCATTCCTGGCTACGGAGGAACGGTCCGACTCTCCCGCCTCGTGGGTTTGGGCCGGGCGATTGAACTCACGCTCACCGGGGAGATGGTTGACGCGGAACGCGCCGAGCAGATTGGGCTCGTGTCCGCCGTCGTGCCCCGCGAGTCGTTGCTCGACGACGCCAAGGAGTTCATGCGTAGGATCACCAGGAACGGACCCATCGCGGTACGCATGGCTCTGGAGTCGATCTACAGAGCGCTCGACACCGCGGCGTCGGATGCTCTCGTCTTCGAGTCCTCCCTCTTCGGTCTTCTCGCCTCGACGGAGGACATGAAGGAGGGCATGGCGGCGTTCATGGAGAAGCGGAAAGCGGACTTCAAGGGACGCTGAAATCCGTTAAATTCTCGTATGCATTCCGGGACTCTCCCAACCGCTGGTCCGTGCGTCTGAGAAGGCTCGCAATTCGCCACTTCCGTAACCTAGGAAGTCAGGATCTGGAACTCCCGTCCGAGGGTGTCGCGTTGATCGGTGACAACGCCCAGGGCAAGTCCAATTTCCTCGAAGCGATTTACTACCTCGAGACGTTCCGGTCCTTCCGAGGTGCTCGCGACGAACAACTCGTGACGTTCCACGAGGGGGTTTTTCGGGTCGCCGGTACCTTGGAGGAGACAGGCGTGGACGGGTCATCAGAGGTCGCAGCGGCCTTCGACAAGAAAAGAAAGCGGAAGAAGATCTCCCTCGACGGCGTGGAGCCCGATCGCATGGGCGACGCGCTGGGACGCCTCGCAGCAGTGATCTTTTCCCCTGCCGACCTGGAGCTCGTGAGCGGAGGGCCCTCTGAGCGCCGGCGCTTTCTCGACATCGTGCTTTCCCTCAGCGTGCCCGGGTACCTCGGGGCGCTCCAGGACTACCGAAAGATTCTGGCGCGCCGCAACGCTTCGCTCAAGGATGGGCAGCCGGGTTCGGTCGTCGTGGCGTGGGACAGGGGACTCGCCAGGAGTGGGGCGGCGGTGATGCGAGCCAGGCGGGACTGGATCGAACAGCGGTGCGGGGCGTTCCGGGACTATTACCGGGAGGTCTCGGACGGTATCGCTGCGCGAATGACGTATCGCCCAAGCGTGACGCTCGACGCTGCCGTGACCGAAGAAGAGATCGCAGCTGCCTTCCGCGATGCCCTCGCCGAGGCGAGCGAGCGAGAGAGGAGAATGGGAGCAACGGTCGTCGGCCCGCACCGTGATGACCTCCTCCTTCGCTTGGGGGACGATGCGAACGGCTTCAACCTGCGCGCGTACGGCTCGGGCGGGCAGCGCCGCACGGCAGCGCTCGCGCTCCGGCTCGTCGAGGCTAGGACGATCAGGGAGACTCGCCAGCGAAGGCCTTTGATCCTCCTGGACGACGTCTTCGCGGAGTTGGACAGCGGGCGGGCTGAACGAGTGCTTGCGCTGATGGAGAAGGAAGAGATGGGGCAGGTCGTGCTGACGTCGCCGAAGGAGGCCGACGTGAAGATCCGGAAAGATTCGCTGCCCCGTTGGCGCATCGCAGCAGGGAGGATCACCGCGTGACGACCGGCGGACCGGTTCGGGTAGACTCGGTGCTTGCTGCCGTTCTCGAGAGGCACGGGGTGAAAGAACAGGTCGAGCGCATGAGCGTGCTCGACCTCTGGCCCGAGCTCGTCGGCGAGCACGTCGCGCACGTCACCAGGGCGAAGAGTGTGTCCGAGGCCACGCTGTTCGTCGAGGTACGCACCAGTGCGTGGCTGATGGAGCTGAACATCATGAAGGGCGAGTTTCTGGCGAGGGTGAACGAGCGCCTCGGGGATGTTCCACTGGAACGCATTGTCTTCGTGCTGGCGGAGACGAGCTAGCAGCGCGTATAACGAGATCAGCGCTCACGGAGCGGACATGGCAAAGAGCAAGAAACCGAAAGGTACGGAGTATACCGCCGGGCAGATCCAGGTTCTCAAGGGTCTCGAGGCGGTGCGGAAGCGGCCGGGCATGTACATCGGCTCGACATCGGCGCGCGGCCTACATCACCTCGTATACGAGGTCGTAGACAACTCGATCGACGAGGCGATGGCCGGTCACTGTTCGGCCGTGACGGTCACGATTCACGAGGACAACTCCGTCTCGGTCGAGGACGACGGGCGAGGCATCCCGGTCGACATCCACCCCACTGAAAAGGTGCCGGGTGTCGAACTCGCCATGACGGTCCTGCACGCAGGCGGCAAGTTCGACAAAGACACCTACAAGGTCTCCGGCGGACTGCACGGCGTCGGAGTGAGCGTGGTGAACGCACTCTCGGCCTTCCTCGAAGTCGAGATCCGCCGTGGGGGCAAGACGTACCACCAGCGCTACCAGCGGGGGGTGAAGGTCAAGGAGCTGGAGGCGACCGGGAAGGCGAAAGGGACCGGTACCAAAGTCTGGTTCAAGCCGGACGACGAGATATTCACCGAGCTCGAGTATTCGCTCGAGGTGCTTTCGAACCGCCTGCGTGAGATGGCCTTCCTCAACAAGGGCCTGGCGATCACGCTCACCGATGAACGGAATGGTGGCACGAGGGAGGACTATCAGTACGAGGGCGGAATCGCCGAGTACGTGGAGTTCCTGCGCGGCAGCCGCACGGCGCTGCACGAAAAAGTGTGCTACTTCGAGACGTCGAAGACCGAGGCGGAGATCGAGCTGGCGCTCCAGTACGACCAGGGCTTCAGCGAGAATACTCACACCTTCGTGAACAACATCAATACGCACGAAGGTGGCATGCACCTGACGGGGTTGAAGGCGGCGCTAACGCGTACGATCAACGACTTCGCCCGCCGTAACAAGATCTTCAAAAAGGACGAGAGCCTCTCGGGCGACGACGTCCGCGAGGGTCTAACCTGCGTTCTCAGCATACGGGTCATGGAACCTCAGTTCGAGGGTCAGACCAAGACCAAGCTGGGCAATAGCGAGGTGCGAGGTGCTGTGGAGGCGTCGGTCAACGAGCATCTGTCGATCTTCCTCGACGAGAACCCCAAGGCCGCCAAGGCCATCATCGAGAAGTCGTTGCAGGCGGCGCGGGCTCGCGAGGCTGCGCGTAAGGCACGGGATCTCGCGCGCAAGAAGAGTGCGCTCGAGGGTGGCGTGCTCCCGGGGAAACTCGCGGACTGCTCGATTTCTGATCCTTCGCTTTGCGAGCTCTACCTGGTCGAGGGGGATTCTGCAGGCGGTAGCGCGAAGCAGGGCCGTGACCGTTCGTTCCAAGCGATCCTCCCGCTCAAAGGGAAGATCCTCAACGTGGAGCGCGCCCGTCTCGACAAGATCCTCTCCAACGAGGAAATCCGCGCGATGATCACCGCGATCGGCGCAGGAATCCGTGAGGAGTTCGATCTCGAGTCGGCACGGTATCACAAGGTTGTGATCATGACGGACGCCGACGTTGACGGTGCGCATATCCGCACTCTGCTGCTCACGTTCTTCTTTCGGCAGATGCGGGAGCTCATTGAGGCAGGGTACGTCTACATCGCGCAGCCGCCTCTATACCGCGTGCACAAGGGTAAGTCCGACTTCTATGCATACTCCGAGCAACAGCGAGAAGTGTACCTTAAGCGGCTCGGGGGCAAGAACGGGGAAACGAAGGGCGTGACTATCCAGCGCTACAAGGGTCTCGGTGAGATGAACCCGGATCAGCTCTGGAAGACCACGATGGACCCTGAGGCGCGAACGATCCTACAGGTCCAGATCGAGGACGCTGCGATCGCTTCCAACTTGTTCGACAGGCTCATGGGTGACGAGGTGGAACCACGACGTCAGTTCATCGAGAAGAACGCGAGGTACGTGAAGAACCTGGACGTATGAGGCGGCGCTGCTAGTCCCGAACGAACGGCGAGGGGCACGGATCAGCCGCAACCCAGATCTGGGACTAAGCTGTTGGGACAAGCGCCGAGGATACTTCGTGTCGAGTCGAATAACCAGTGGTTTCAGCGAGTGGAAGCGCTCGGCCGAAGTCGAAAGAAGGGGCATCGCTATGGCGAATTCGTGGTCGAAGGCGTTCGCTCGTTGAATCAGCTCAAGGTGAATCCGGAGTGGAACATCGAGGCGTACCTTTATGCGCCCTCGCGCCCTCCGTCGGCCTGGGCGCAAGACACATTGCGCTCATCCCGCGCTCGTCTGCATCTCGAGTTGAGTCATCCCTTGATAGAGGAGCTCAGTGACAAGGATGACGTCTCACTTGCTGGTGGTGGTGGAAATTCCATCCCGATGAGCGGGTCGGCTTCCTCGCTGAACGTGGCGTGCGTCGTGACGGCTATTCTCTGCGAAGCGAGGCGGCAGCGGCGGGCCGCCTCATGACGGTGTGGGTGGCGGCCTAGCTTGTGGCGTCCGACCCCCTGGAAGTGCTGTACTTCGCCTACGGGTCGAATTTGTGTTTGCGCAGGATGCGTGCTCGGGCGTCATCCGCTGGAATAATCGGTGCCGCCACGCTGTCAGGATACACACTTAGATGGAGCAAGAGGGGCGTCGATGGTTCCGGCAAGTGCACCATCGCGGTCTCGCCGAGGGAAGCGACCGGAGTCCATGGGGTCCTCTATCGCCTTTCCGCAACGGAGAAAGCGGAGCTCGATGTCGTCGAAGGGCTCGGAACGGGATACGACGAGGCCTGGGTGATAGTCGAAACACCGGCTGGCAGCCGCGAGGCGACCACATATGTGGCGGCCCCGAGCCATGCCGACGACACCCTCGCGCCGTACACCTGGTACCGAGACCTCGTGGTCGCGGGTGCGGTAGAGGCCGGTATGCCCGATGACTACGTGCGTCGGCTGGCGACGGCAGGCGTGCAACAGGATCCCGACACGAATCGTGAAGCTAGGAACCGGGCTGCCATCCCTTGTGGGAGAAGCCCTGATCGTGCCTCGATATAGGGCGCCTTCCAAGCCGTGGTGATGGTGGCTAGGCGAAAGCTCCAAGCGGCATACCTCAAAACGCCTTGGTCTAGACGGCCTTTTCGGGGAGCAGAGCTCTTCCGCGGCAAACGGTCGAGGAAGCGCTGATTCATTACGAGTGTCGCACGTTCACCTCAGTGGAGGTCCCGCCGATGAAAAAGTTGTTAATTGCGGAGGTCGTCGCCACGACGGTCCTGTGGGGAGCGTGTCGGCGCCCGAACTGTCTGGAAGTGGGTTAGGAACTGAGCACCATCCGTCCATCATTACCGATCGAGGAGCGACCGAGTGACTCTAGATCCGCAAGCCCAGTTCATACTCGACCTCGCGGAGAGGAGCCCCCGCCCACTGCTCGAGACCCTCGATCCACCGGCGGCGCGGATTCAATACGCTGAGATGGTCGCCGACGTCTCGGGAGATCCTCCGAGGGGAGTGGTGACGGTGGACAGCACTATTCCGGGCCCCGGTGGCGAGCTTGGGACGCGGCTCTATCGCCCGCAGGCTGCCAGAGGTCCGCTCCCCATCCTCATCTACTTCCACGGCGGCGGCTACGTGATCGGCGATCGTGATACGCACGATATCCCGTGTCGTCGGCTGTCCCTGGGCGCGGTGTGCCTCGTGGTGTCCGTCGACTATAGGCTTGCCCCCGAGCATCCGTTCCCGGCACCGGTCGATGATGCCTGGGCGGTGACCCGTTGGGTGGTGGATCATGCGACAGAACTCGGTGGGGACCCTGCTCGCGTGGCGGTTGGCGGCGACAGCGCGGGCGGGAATCTGGCGGCGATCGTCTGTCACATGGCGAAGCGGGACGGCGCCCCGCACCTGGCGTACCAGCTCCTCATCTATCCGGTCACGGACCTCACGGGCAGCATGCCTTCGCACAAGGCGTTGGGAAAGGGCCACCGGCTTACGACCGAGCTCATGGACTGGTTCATGAACCACTACTTCAGCCAGGGCGGGGATCGGGGTCAGCTCATCGCTTCGCCGCTCTTCGCCGATGACTTCGCGCATCTCCCCCCGGCCTTCGTTCTCACAGCGGGATACGACCCCTTGAAGGACGAAGGAAGCGCCTACGCCGCCGAGCTGCGTGAGGCTGGGGTCGAGACTGAGTTCGTGGAGTACGAGGGTATGATCCACGGGTTCATCACGATGGGGGGGCTGGTGGACGCGACGACGGAGGCACTCGAGTCATGCGGGGCGGCGCTCCGCAGGGCATTTGAATCGGGCCCGAGCTAGAGGAGGGACGCATCGATGGCTCCCGACGCGGGAGGTGTCGCGGCGCTCGGCTGAGCAGAAGCCCGTGGGTTGCTAGACCACCAGAGCGGTCCGGGAGCGCTCCGCGAGACGAGAGTCGCCGAGGCGCTCTGCGTGGAGCTCGAAGTCGGGAGTCGCCCCCAGCCAGCGGAGGTCGTCAACAGCGCTGAAGAGGCACGCGTCCGTTCTGAGTGTTGCGAGATCCTTGAAGAGCAGCGCCAGGTCGCGCCGATCCCCGAGCACGGAGTCCGGAAAGCTCTCGATGGGGCCGTGCTGGTTCAGAAGCCGTGAAGCCGTGACTCGACCGATGCGAGGAATGCCCGGGAAGCCGTCGGCAGCGTCACCGACGAGGGCGAGGAAGTCGGGTATCAAGGTCGGCTCGACCCCGAACTTTTCGCGAACTGCGTCAGCGTTGCGGACCTGGTTCGCTCTGCGGTCCACCTGTACGACGCGGTCGCCTCGCACGCACTGAGCCAGGTCCTTGTCGGGGGTCCAGATGGAGACCCTCTCCACGCTTTCGTCCGCCGAGGCGAGATGTGCGGCCGACGCTAGGGCATCGTCGGCCTCTAGCTCGATCATGGGCCACACGGCGACGCCCATAGCAGCGAGCGCTTCTTCCAGCGGATGGAACTGGGCGAGGAGCGCCGGATCGATGCCCTCTCCGGTCTTATAGTCAGCCCATAGACCGTTGCGGAACGACTCGATGACGTGGTCGGTCGCCACACCGATGTGGGTTGCTCCCTTCTCGATCATCCGCAATACGGAGTGCAGCACACCGTTGACTGCCGCTGAGGGCCGATCCTCACTCTTGCTGAAGCGGCGAATGCCATAGAACTGGCGAAACAGCTCGTACGTGCCATCTATCAAGTGAACGATCATATTGCAGTATAGGGGCTATCGAATCCCGGACCCACCGATGGTGCGCCAATGAAAACTCAAGCGGTTTCCCGACGCGTCGTCCTCGGTCTTGCCATGGTGCGCACGGCCGTCAAAGTGAACTCTGTACAAACGATCACGTCTATGGCGCGGATTGAGAGATTCCTCGCCGCGACGGGTGCCCAGTTGTGGATTCAGCATGACCGGGCAGGGTTCCTAGAGCGTTCAAGCGCGCCGGCTCACCGGTGAACGAGCTGGCCCCCGACCCTGGGGCCGAGCGGTCGACGCTCAACGAAAACCTGGAACGGTACGGTAGCGCTGGCGCCCTAGCGCTGGTGGCGTTGGGATTCATCTTGCGAGCAAGGGGGCTCTCGGAATACTGGCTCAATCCCGATGAGGGGACCTACTACTCCATCCTCACTGCCGGCTCCTTCGGCGACTTCTGGACCGAAGTCCTCGCCAACGCGCACCCGCCGCTTTACTACCTGTTGCTCAGGGGCGTGGGCCTCTTGACCTGGGACTTCGTGTGGCTGAGGGGCACTTCGCTGTTATTCGGTACAGCCGCGATCTGGCTTTTTTGGCTGGTGGGGCGGGAGCTGGGAGGTCGGGGGCGGACCGGCGCCGTTTCTGGTCTGGCAGCGGCGGGCCTAATCGCGGTCAACGCGGAGGCGATCACCCACTCGCAAGTGCTCAGGCCGTACGCCCTCATCGTCTGCCTTCTGGCGGGGGCACTCCATCAACTGTTGAGATACCGCTCTGATCCGAACATACGCAGCCTCGTAGCTTACGCCGTTCTCCTCAGCCTCGCCGCACTTTGCCATTATAGCGCCGCGCTCGCGATCGCCGCCTTTTCCGGCCTGATCGCCTACGACGGGCTAATCGGGTCGGACCGCGCCGCATGGAAGCGACTCGTGAGCATACACTTGATTCCCGTGCTCATTTTCGCTGGCCTGTACGCAACGCATGTCAGAACCACGTTGGAAACCGACCTCATGGGACTCGCCTTCGGCCCCGAGGGCTGGCTCAGCGCATGGCTCGTGAGGTCGCCCGCGGACGCGTGGAACAGCTTGGTCAGCTATCAGATCTTCCACCTGCCGCTCGGTCTCCGAGTACGGTCAGCTCTACTGATGTTGGCGGCGCTTACGCTCTCCGCGTTGGCTCGCGATAAGTCGGTGGCGGTCCTGGCCGGAACCGCGCTCCTAGCCGCCCTCACCGCATCCGCGCTGGGCGTCTATCCCTTTGGTCCCACCCGCCACAACGCTTGGCTGATGGTGTTCACGGTCCCGGTGCTCGCAGTGCTCGGCGGCCATCTGATCGACGTTGGACGGCGCGCGGCGCTCATCGCCTGCGGGGTGGCCCTCGCGGTGCTGTTCGCCGGAGGCCCCCTGGAACAGGCTCTCGCCGGGCCGTCGTCCGCCTCCGACACGCAGGTGAGGGAGGCGACCGACGAGCAACTGCTGCGGAGTGTGGAACTGGCTCCTCTCGTGGTGGACCGGCTGGGCCCGGAAGGGGAACCGCGGATCATTCTCATGAGCGAGCAAAGTTACAACCTGATGATGCCTCTTTACGCGGGCGACCGCGATCAGATTACGCACTCACCGGACTCGGCTCTTTTCTACTTCTCGTACGGCGCCAGGGACGTCCTCGTCGCCAGGCGATGGGACTGGGACACCGCGGAGGACGTGAGCAGCTTGTTGGCGAGCCTCCCCAGCGCCCTGCCGGGCATCGTACGAGGCGAGTCACTGCAAGTTCTCCTCGTCGCCGGCGGCTGGGGCTCGAGAATGTTCACGCAATTGCCCGAGTTCGACGCCCGCGGCGCGCTCTTGGATCAGGCGTACGCACTCGGTCGCGACACAGCCGGTGAACCCTTCGTACGGCTGCTTACCGTCGTCATCGACTCCGACGCCCTTATCGGATCACCGGGCCGGTGAAGAACGATCTTGAGATCTCACCAGAGGAGCGGTCCTGACGTTCAGCCCCTTCGGGTAGGAACCTCCCGCATCGGAAGACCCGGCGAGCCGAACGTGATCTCGGAAATCGCCTTGATGCTGCGCGCACCGTAGCGGAAGGGAATCACGAGGCGAAGAGGCGCACCGTTGGTCGGTGGAATCGGCTCGTCGTTCAGGAGCCATGCCAGCAAGACCTGGGAATGCCTCATGGTCGGCATCTCCTCGTCGATATAGTAGCCGTCGTGCGATATCACACGGCAGTAGTGAGCCGGCGGCTGCACGCCGACCATGTCCGCGAAGTCGTCGAAGCGGACGCCCGTCCACTTCACGATGCCCGTCGGCTGTGGCGCTCCGCACTGTAGGAGGGTCGTATAGGAGTGGCGGGGCAAATCCTCCAGATCACTGAAGCGCAGGGTGCCACCCATCCGGGCGAACCCGCGCGAGTCGAGCCGGACCTGCAGGTTGCGGTAGTCGTAATCGATCTCGGGGGGTTGCCGATTCGTATAGCGCCAGATCACACCCGTGATCTCTCCCGCCTCCTGGGGCGCGTGCTCCGGCGCCGACCCGTCGGGGTTGAGTGGCAGGTCGGCGCGTTGACGGAGCTCACCCTCCACGAGTCGGTCCGGCCATTCCTGCTGAGGCGGAGCTTGGGCCAGTACTGCGTCCGGCCGGACCACTCCCATCGACAGGCCAGCAACCGCCGTCCCAGAAACCTTGATCGCGTCACGTCGAGAGAGCTTCATGGTTACCCCCATTATCACAGAATTGTCACGCTATCGGACAACACGGCAAGCTAGAGCGCGACAGGAAGCGGGACAAGTTGACCTGGGCGGGTCCCGCGGCCCACTCGATCCTCCTCGGCCGCTCCTTGATCTAGCGGAGTTGATGAAGGATCGTGCGTGTCCGCCGTGCGGATCCCGAGGTCGGCTCGACGGCTGAACTGCAACCCATGCGCTGGGGACACGGACGTGACCCGAAAAGACGATCATACCGCCTGACCTCCGGCGAGCAGTGGCGTATGTGAGGATCCGCCAGAACACCCGCTATTGCCTGTCACCGTAAAGGCCGACCAGATTGACCCTTATGCTATGCAATGCGTTTCGCGTCGGCCTCGTAGTCCTGATCCTCATGGGTTGCACGGAGGAGTGGCCCGATCCGCCACCCGTGGCGCTCGAGACACTCTTGGCCGAGCATGAAGAGTACCGCCAGAATCGGGAGCGGCGGTTGGTGACTCCACCCGGAGGATCGGTCTTGTGGGTCGGCCTCTTCGAGCTGCCCCAGGGCGCGACCCCGTTCGGGTCGGATCCCGCCCTGCCAATCACACTGCCCGTGGAGGATTCGCCGCCTTTCGCCGGGACGCTGCATCGCTCGGGCCAGGAGATCGGGCTGGAGCCCGCCCCCGCATCACCCATTCGCATCAGAGAGGGTGAGCTAGTGCGCGAACCGATGGTCCTGGGCAGCGACCGATCCGAAAGCACGAGCAACCTTGCCCTCGGATCCCTTGGGATGAGGATCCATGGCGAGCCCGGAACCGACCGTCTCTGGCTCCGCGTCTGGGACGAAGATCATCCGGTGCGAGAGACCTTCACGCTGCCGGAGTACTACCCGGTCGACGACGCGTGGCGCGTCGCGGCCCGCTTCGAGCCGTACCCCGAGCCGCGACCGCTCCGGGTGCCGGACGTGACAGGCGGAACGATCGAGTACCAGGCCGCGGGCGAGCTCGTCTTCCGCGCGGACGGGAGGGAGCACAGCGTCATCGCGATCGGTGGGGCCAACAGGCGGTCCTTTTTCATCCTGATGTGGGACTCGACCGCTACGACGGAGACGTACCAGGGAGGGCGGTATCTGAGTGTCCCATTTCCGGCCGAGGACGGCTGGACGACAATCGACTTCAACCGTGCGTACAACGCGCCCTGCGTCTTCACCGCCTTTTCCGTGTGCGCGCTCCCACCCCGCGGGAACTGGCTTGAGCTCTACGTGACAGCGGGCGAGCAGCGACCGGAGACGCCCGCTCACTGAGGCCGTAGTGGCCGCCGGCGACGGTTGGAAAGCCGAAGCGAAGCAGACGTTTCCTCTCCACGCCGGAGGCTCGCACACCCACCATGTGGCTAGTGTGGATCAGCTCCTTGCAGGTCGCGTCTCGCTCGGCCCCGCCCTCCCTTACCTGAATCCCCTGGATGGATGGACACCGCATACCTGGCCTGATCGACCCGGAGCGTGGTATGGATCCCTCGCCGGAGATGACTGAGATGGCCTCAGATGCTCTCGAGGAGGAGTAACTCGTATGGGCGTGGAAGCCGTGGGCCGGGAGGCTTTTTGTACCGTGGGGACAGGCCCCACCTATCTTTCGATCGACATCGATAGTATGGATTCTGCGTTAGCGCCTGGGACCGGCACGCCGGAGTTCGGTGGGCTCACCTCCGTCGAGGCCGTCATTCTCTCCGGACGCTGCGAGGTGTCAAGCTGATGGGGGCTGACGTGGTCGAGGTGGCGCTGCCCTTCGATCCGACGGGCGGGACCCCTTGATCGCGGCTGCTGTTATGTACGAAGTGCTTTGCCTGATGGCCGAGGGCGATGACTTGAAGGGGCGGGCGAGGCATGGCTGAATTCTGGCAGCGGGATCGGCACCAGTCGACTGCCCTCGAACTGGGTGGGGCCGGGTGATGATCGTCGACGACGATCCACAGGTCTGCGTATACGTCGCCCTGGTGCTCAAGCGCTTGGGCTTCCAGTCCTCTGTAAACACGAATCCACTGGAGGAGCTTCTGGAGAATCCCACGGAGTACCGAATTCTGTTGACCGATCAGAAGATACCGGAACTCTCCGGGCTTGAGCTGATCAACCGTCTGTGGGCCTCCATCCGGACTTTCCGGTGGTGCTGATGTCGGGTTATGGGTGGGGGATCGCTCCTTCGGCCCTACCGGGGGTCGGATTCCTCAGCAAGCCCTTCGAGATCGCTGATCTCGAGAAGGCCGTTCGATACGCGCTTCGGGGTGGGGAGTAGCGGTGAAGGCCCCACTACTCGAGAAGCAGTTGGGGCTATGGGACGTGTATGCCCTCGCCACCGGAGCGACCCTCAGTTCGGGCTTCTTCCTCCTTCCTGGCCTGGCCGCCGCCGGAGCGGGCCCGGCCATGCCGCTCGCATATCTGCTCGCGGCTCTGATTCTCCTGCCCGGGCTGTTCAGCCTGGTGGAGCTGGCCACAGCCATGCCCAGGGCGGGCGGTATCTACTATTTCCTGGACCGGAGCATGGGGCCGCTCGTCGGGACGATCGGCGGCTTCGGAACTTGGATGGCGGTTGTCCTGAAGGCCGCATTCGCGCTCATCGGCGTCGGCGCCTATTCGGAGCTCTTCTTTCCGGGCCTAGAGATGGGCCCGATCGCGGGGGGATTCGCGCTGTTCTTCGGTGGGGTCAACTATTTCGGTGCGAAGAAAAGCGGGTCCTTCCAGGTGCTGCTCCTGATCGGGCTCTTGATCCTACTCTTCTGGTTCTGCGGGGTTGGCTTGTTTCAGCTCGAAGTGGGCCACTTCGGCGGTTTCTTCGAGTCTGGTAGCACCGGGCTCATCAGTACCGCAGGGCTCGTGATAGTCAGCTACATGGGGCTGACTCAGGTGGCCAGTGTCGCCGAAGAGGTCAGAGAGCCGGATCGCAACCTACCGCTCGGGATGTTCCTCGCCTTCGCGAGCA
Source organism: Longimicrobiales bacterium (assembly GCA_965226625.1). Lineage (GTDB taxonomy): Bacteria > Gemmatimonadota > Gemmatimonadetes > Longimicrobiales > Gaopeijiaceae > UBA1138. The sequence continues at coordinate 76,639 of CBDDDK010000002.1, read as the reverse complement.
TCGTCGCGATCTACGTCGTGGGAACCTCGGTGATGGTGGGAGTGGTGGGTGTGGATACGCTCGCCATGGCGGGCGGAGACCTCACGCCCGTCGCCACTGTGGCCGAGAGCCTGGTGGGTCCGTGGGGTGCGGCTATCATGACGGTTGCCGCGGTTTTGGCGTTCTCCTCGGTTGCGAACGCCGGAATCCTCAGCGCGTCCCGCTACCCACTCGCTATGGGGAGGGACAGGGTTCTACCGAGTCTGTTCAGCCATGTCGGGGGGTGGGGGACGCCGACGATAGGCATCGCTGTGACGGTGGGGATGATCCTGCTGTCCGTCACCGTATTCGACGCGAGCAAGATCGCGAAGCTGGCCAGCGCGTTTCAGATGGTGATGTTCGCCCTCGCCTGCCTCGCGGTGATCGTGATGCGGGAGAGTGGAATCGAGTCGTACGATCCTGGCTTCCGCTCCCCGCTCTACCCGAGTCTCCAGATCATGGGGATTCTCGGCCCGTTTTGGCTGATCGTGAACATGGGGCCTCTGCCGACGCTCTTCACAGGGGGATTGATCGTATTCGGAGCGATGTGGTACACGTACTACGCTCGGGACAAGATCAGCCGGGAGGGCGCGATCTTCCACATTTTCGAACGGCTGGGACGTCAGCGATACGAGGGACTGGACCGGGAACTTCGCGAGATCATGAAGGAACGGGGGCCCCGCGAGGCCGAACCGTTCGATGAACTCCTCACGCACGCCTGTCTGCTCGACCTGGTAGGTCCCGTCGCTTTCGAAGAACTGGCTAACCAGGCCTCTGATCTGCTGGCTTTGGACTTGCCCGTGACGGCGAGCGAACTGTGCGAGGGATTCCTCCTGGGCACGCGCATGGGAGCGACGCCGGTCTCGCACGGTGTTGCGTTACCGCACATGCGATCGGAGCGGCTCGACCGCTCCTACATCCTGCTGGCCAGAGTGCGTGAGGGGGTCGGCTTCGAGGGCGAACCAGCTGGGGTGGAGCCTGCTGCGAAGGAAGCCATTCGAGCGGTCTTCTTTCTGGTGAGCCCGGAGGTGAATCCGGGACAGCACCTACGGATTCTGGCACAAATCGCGCGTCGTGTGGATCAGGACAGTTTCATGCCCGAGTGGCTCGGGGCCGAGAGCGACGAGCAACTGAAGGAAGCGCTGTTCCGAAACGAGCGCATCTTCGTGATGATGCTCGGGAGTGACCAGGCCGCATCCGCCCTGATCGGCCTCCAGCTGCATGAGGTGTCTCTCCCCGACGGTACGTTGATCGCGATGATCCGCCGTGGCGATGAGCTCGTCATCCCGAGCGGTGATACGGCGCTGCTCGACGGTGACCGGCTCACCGTAATCGGACGGCCAGAGGGGATCAGTGCGCTCCGCGATCGCTACGGTGTGGCTACACGGTAGACGGGCTGAGTGCCCAAGCTCAAGGGATTGGACTCACGGAGAGTCTAGAAGTCGGATACCGGCCGTCGCGGCTAAGCGAAGCGGTGCTCGGCGCGCCTGAAGGAGACGCGGACGCGGGTGATTAGAGGGGAGCCCAGTGCTGTTTCGCCCAAGTTGGGCTACGATGGTGTCTATGGTTCACCCACTACTCTAAATGGATAGGAGCCCTTCATGTTCCTTCGAACGCCTATTGCACTCCTCGCGGTCATGCTTGCCGTACCTCTGACCCTGCATGGGCAGATGCAGATGCGGGTAGATCGCAGCACGGACGCCGCCGATCCGGACGATGTGCCCGAGGTCACCCTCGAGGCCATGGGTAGTTCGTTTACGGTGGGCACTGGTCCCGCGGTGGTCGTGTGGGATCCCGGCAACACCGCCAGTGGTGAGTACGACCTCAAGGGAACGTTCAGGCTCGAGGAGCCGAGCGATCACACGAACTACTATGGTCTCGTCTTCGGTGCCAGCGACCTCGACAACTCCAGCCAAGACTATCTGTACTTTCTCGTGGCCCAGAACGGCTCGTTCGTCGTGAAGCGTCGTGCGGGCGACGACGCGGTTCATGACATCGTCGGCCGCACCCCGCACGATGCGGTGGCCACGCCCGGCGATGACGGCAAGTCGGTCAACGAGATCGAAGTGCGGGTTGGAGCTGAGGAGCTGACGTTCGTCGTCAACGGCGTAGTGGTTCACGCGCAGGCGCGCGCCGGCATGGCGTCACGCACGAACGGGCTCTTCGGCGTTCGCGTGAACCACCGGATGCCCGGCGTCACTGTCGAAGGGCTCGGCGTCTCACACTAAGCACGCGAGGTCTCGGGGTATCATGCTGCAGCCTTGCAGTGCGGCGGCGACGGTCCTCGATGTATGGAGCACGCGCGCGGCCTTCTCGGATTCCGAGTCTCGTGCTCCGAGCGGCCTACGGGCCGGGAGAATCGAAATAGAAATAGAACGCACAGGCCGGAGCGCGGAAGAATTGGTCAACGCTTTGGCCGACTCGCAGACGCGTGTCCCCGCCTACTTCGAACTGGACCGCTACTTCGGTAGCGAGGCACTGCCTGCCATCCGGGAAGGACTCGCGCACGGTAACTGGCTGGTCCGGAAGTGGAGCGCGATGTACCTCGACCACCACGCGGACGCCGAGTCACTGGAAGCGCTCGTACCCCTGCTTCGAGATGAGAAGAATCAGGTCCGGCTGTGGGCGGTGCACTCGATTTCGTGCGAGACCTGCAAGCTGGACGCAAACCCGACCGCCATCGTGCCGCTTCTCATCGAGCGGATCGAATTGGATGAGAGCGTCAGGGTTCGGCGCATGGCGGCGGTAATGCTCGCGACGCAAACGCTCGATGCGCGCGTGGTGCCGATCTTCGAGCGGATTCTCGCCGACGAGGAGGATAGAAAACTCAGGCTGCACGCGAAGAACGGCCTGACGCGGTATCGAGAACTGGGACTCGGCACGTAGAGCTCTAGCTTGCCGGAGCGAGCGCGGTGGCGGACCATGAGGGGTCCTCGCTTCAAGGAGACCTCCACGATGAGACCAACCTCGTTTCGCGTGTTCGCCAAGAATCTCGCGTTGCCGTCCCTGATGAGGCTCCAAGCTCCCGCGGTGGTGCCGCCTTGGAGCGGGTGAGGTAGAGTGACTCCCGCTCCGAACCCCCTTCAACGGTTCCTCGATCACCAGGGGGTGGTGGTCCTGGACGGTGGTCTCGCGACCGAGTTGGAACGCCGAGGCGCGGTGCTCGACTCCGCACTCTGGTCGGCGAAACTGCTCCTGGACGATCCAGCCGCGCTGGCGAAAGTCCACCGCTCCTTTTTGGAGGCCGGCGCCGACTGCATCGCGACCGCGACCTACCAGGCGAGCTTCGAGGGCTTCGAGGGCATGGGCGTGCGCCGTGACGAGGCGGAGCGGCTCATGCTCGGGTCCGTGGCGCTGGCCAGTCGGGCGGTTGACGACTTTTGGTCACTTGGCGAAAACCGAGCGCTTCGACTTCGGCCGCTGGTCGCAGCGAGCCTCGGACCCTATGGGGCGTTTCTCGCGGACGGGTCGGAGTATGATGGGCGCTACGACGTCGGGCGCGACGTGCTCGAACGCTTCCATCGGGACCGTCTGCGCGTCATGGCGTCGTCCGGGGCGGACCTGATCGCTTTCGAGACGATTCCTTCGTTTGCCGAGGCCGAGGTCATCGTGCAGATCTTGGCCGACACCCCGGAGGTGTGGGCGTGGCTCAGCTTCAGCTGCCGAGACGGAGAGCACCTCAACGACGGGACCCCGATCCGGGACGTCGTGGCCGCGTGTGCGGAAGCAGACCGAATTTCAGCGTTCGGAGTGAATTGTACGCCACCGCGCTTCGTGGCCGAGCTGATCTCCGAGATCCGTGCCGAGACGCGGCTGCCGGTGGCCGTCTATCCGAATTCGGGCGAAGCGTACGACGCGGCGTCCAAGAGTTGGAGTAGGGGCTCGGCCGGCACGGGGCTTTTCGGTACCAAGTTCGGTGGCGGGCAAGATGGTGGGACCCGTGGCGCCTGGGGCGACGCCGCAGCCGAGTGGGTCGAAGCAGGCGCCAGCCTCGTGGGAGGCTGCTGCCGTGTGACCGCCTCGGACATCTCCGGTGTGCGCAGCCGAGTGGTTTCGCTCGGGTGAGGCTAGCCTCGGGGGTCCCCCATCGTAACCCGAATGATCTTCGTCAGCTCGGGGAACTCAACGTCTAAGTATTCGTTGCCGCGAGCCTGCGCCATCGCTGCGTACGGGCCGGAGCCCCTTGGCGGGCCGTCACCGTATGCGGCGTGGAAGGCGTCGACCACCTCCATGCCTTCGATCACCTCACCGATGGGGGAGAAGCCTTCTTCGTCGAGTCCCGCGTTGTCCCGATAGTTGACGAAGATCTCGGTAGTGCGCGTGTGCAAACCGCCCTTGGCGAAGGTGACGCGGCCCCGGCTGTTCGTCTGCACGACGGGATCGTCGACGATGAAGTGCGTCTTCCAGGCCTGGCTGACGTACGGGTCCGCGTTGATGCCGAACTGCGCCATGAAGCCGTCCAAGACGCGGTACACACGCGAGTCGTCGAAGAAACCGTTCTTGGCGAGGTTGTAGAAGCGATCGACACCCAGCGGAGCCCAGTCTCGGTGCAGCTCGAGGACGAAATCGCCGCCGGTCGTCTCGAAACGCGCTCGGAACGTCGCCGGCGCGGTCTCGGTAAACCGAGCAGGCCGAAGTAATGGGTTTGCGGGCTGGCGTGGCTCGGCATCGTCGGCGTCGCCTCCGCACATCGCCATAAGCGGGGGAAGCAGGATGAGCGAGCACGCGGTGCTGGCGAATCTACGAGTCACATGGGGCTCCTGGTTGGTACGTCCAACCCTCGATATGCGCCGGAGAACGAGCCGCGTCAAGCACAAACCTTGCGGCCGGCGGAGCGTCTTGGGATGCTACCCGTCCGGCCGCGGACCCGACCCTGAGGAATCCGTCATGATCGACCTGAGAAGCGATACCGTCACGAAGCCGACGGAAGCGATGCGCGCAGCGATGGCGGCGGCCGTGGTAGGCGACGACGTGTACGGAGACGACCCGACGGTGAACGCGTTGGAGGCGCGCACCGCAGAGCTGCTGGGCAAAGAGGACGCGGTCTTCGTGCCGAGTGGGAGCATGTCGAATCAGATCGCGGTCCGGACGCACACCCAACCTGGCGATCTCGTGCTCATCCACCGGGCCGCACACATCATCCGAGCGGAAGGGGGCGCCGCGGCGGCGTTCAGCGGTGTGACGATGAAGCCGCTCGTGGGCGCTGGTGGGATATTTAGCGAGGACGACGTAGACGCGTGTTTGGAGCGGGGCCATCCGTTCAACCCTTCGACGCTCAGCCCGCACCCGAGCCTGCTGTGCGTGGAGAACACTCACAACGGAGGTGGGGGCGCGGTGTGGCCGCTCGCGGATGTACAGGCGGTGTGCGCAGCAGCGCGGCGTCAAGCGCTCGCGACGCATCTAGACGGAGCCCGTCTGTGGCACGCGACGGCAGCTTCGGGCGTGCTTGAACGAGACTACGCGGCGCCGTTCGACACCGTGAATGTGTGTTTCAGCAAGGGGCTTGGCGCGCCAGTGGGCTCGGCGCTCGCCGGCTCGAGAGAGTTGATCACGCGCGCTCGGCGCTTCAAGCAGCAGTTTGGTGGCGGGCTCCGGCAGGCGGGCATCATCGCTGCGGGCGCGCTGCACGCGCTCGAATATCACCGTGAGAGTCTAGCTCAGGACATCGAGCACGCTCGGTTGCTCGCGGAGGGGCTCGCCGGCATCGATGGCGTGAGCGTCGACCTCGCTTCCGTGCAGTCGAACATCGTGCGCTTCGAGATCACGGTGATGGATGCTGGCCTTTTCGCCACGTCCTGCCATGAGCGTGGTGTCCACGTGCTGCCCAATGGCGAACACGGCATGCGCGCTGTGACGCATCGCGACGTGAGTCGAGACGACGTCCTCACGGCCCTCGAGCTGATGGCGGCGGTCCTCGCGGCCGAAGCGGCCGAGGTCACGGAAGGCCTATGACATGAGGAGGCTCTTTCTGTTGCTCTTCGGGGCCTTCGCGGTGCTCGGTGCCCTCGCGATCGGTGCTTTCTGGATCGACGAAATGAGGGAAGACCGTGAGCAGGCGCTCATGGCGGCCGAGCGTAGCCGCTTTGCGCCGACGGACACCGCTGAGATGGGCCGCATGCCGAGCGAGCTGCGCGAGTCGTCCGGAATCGGGATCAGCCGGACCTATCCTGGCGTCATCTGGACGCACAACGACTCGGGCGATCGGCCGCGTTTGTATGCGATCGACTACAGAGCGATGCTCCTGGCGACCTTCGACGTCGAGGGTGCGGGTGCGCGGGACTGGGAGGCGATGGAATTGGGCCCCTGTCCCGGGCTGAGTGACGTTGCTTGCCTCTACATGGCGGACTTCGGCGACAACAGCTTCGCCCGGGAGTCGGTGACGATCTATGTCATCGAGGAGCCGGACCCAGCCGCGGGTGACGGCGAGGTCACTGTGCTCGGGGCCGTGTCGTTCGTCTATCCAGACGGCCCGCACGATGCGGAGGCTCTTGCGATGACGGCGAACGGGGGCCTTATCGTCGTCACGAAGGAACGGGGCGGAACACCGTGGCTCTTCCATATGACGGCGGCGGACGTGGAATCTTCCATCGGGCACGGGGAGCCCTTAACGCTCGCCCCCGGCCGCCGACTGCCGATCGAGCTTCGCTCGTGGCGCGACCAGACTACCGGCGCCTCACTCAACTGGAGAGGGGATGTCCTTGCGGTGCGGACCTACTCGGAGATCTACTTCTTTCGCTGGCCCGTCTCCGACAAGCCGGAGCTGGTGGCCGAAACCTGCTTCCTGGGTGACTTGGAGCGGCAGGGGGAGGCGATCGCCTTCCTGGATGACGGGCGACTCTTGCTGACCAGCGAGGCGGTGATGCGGAGGCCGGGGTACCTACGAATAGTGCGCTGCACCGGCGTCGGGGCGTAGCCTCGTAGAGTGATCTCCTAAGTGACGGAACGTGCTACGCTTGGCGGCGGGTGTTTTTGGTGCCTCGAAGCCGTATTCGAGCTGGTGGAAGGCGTCAGCCTGGTGAAGTCCGGGTATGTGGGCGGTACTGTGTCGAACCCGACGTACGAGCAGGTGTACACCGCCACTACCGGACACGCCGAAATCGTGCAGGTCGAGTTCGACCCCGAAGTCATCTCTTACGTTGAACTGCTCGAGATCTTCTTCGGCGTGCACGACCCGACGTCGCTCAACCGACAGGGCAACGACGTCGGCACGCAGTACCGCTCCGCCATCTTCTACGAAGATGAAGCGCAGCGCGATATCGCGCTCGAGGTGATCAGAGAACTCGACCGTGACGGCCCTTGGGATATCCCGATCGTCACGAAGGTGGAGCCGCTCGCTTCCTTTTATCCTGCGGAGGAGTACCACGACGAGTATTTCCGGAGGAACGGAGAGCAGCCGTATTGCCGCGTCGTCGTGGCGCCCAAGGTCGGGAAGTTCCGCCAGCGCTTCGCCCATCGGATGAAGTCTGGGAGCGGGTAGCCGGTCGGCGCTTAGGCTGTGTAGGAGCCTGATAAGCCAAGCGGCAGAACGCTTTTTTGGAAATGTCGGGGTGTTTCGACTTCGGACGGTTGCTTACAGCGTGATTGATGCGGAACTTCCTTCTTCGCCCGGAGCTTTGGGCGACGAGAACCTGTCCGATTGTATCCCCCATTGTAGGAGAGTAGACGCATGGCCAAGCCCGACGGGCCCCTCGTGAGAAAGTGGAGGAATCTCGCCGAGGAGGGCTACCTGTACGCGGAGATCTCGCGGATGTATCCGCCGTTCTCTGTGGATCAGGTGCGCCACTATTGCCTGGGACACACGGGACGGAAGGTCGGTGGCCCGATCCAGAAAGTGGATCGGTGGTACGGATCGAACGTGTGGCTCCGAGGGGCGAACTCCCCGCATGCCGAGCTGACGGAGAAGCAAGCCCGAAGAGTCCTGGACGACTGGGACGAGAAGGCCGACAGATGGCGTAAGTCAGGGGCCGATTGGGCTCGGAAGCTGGGCGTATCGCCCAGCACCATCTACATGCTTCGGCGAGGCGAGACGTGGAAGTTCCTTGAGCATCCCAATCAGGGGCGGAAGCCGAGGAAGGCGCGTAAGAAGCGCTCTAAGTAGCTCGGTTCTAGCCTCGTTGAGCGCCCCGGTTCGCCAAGTTACAGGCCGGGGCACTTGCGTCTCAACGGCACGCGTTCACCATGTCGTCCGGGAGTGAAATCGGTGCAGACGCTCCACACGCGCTCTACCCCGAGTCGCCCTCCCCTTCGCTTTCCTCAGCCTCTGGCTCCCCCTCGAGCGGGACTAGTCGGCTAGGCGGCGGTGCTAGTGGAAGCGCACCGCCCAGCAGCTGCTCCGTGAAGTCCAGTCGCGCGTCCACATTGCGCACCTGACGGCCCAGCTCCGCGAGTTCCTTGCGCATCACCTGGTACTCGGGTGCCCCGAGTTCCCCCTGTGGCGGTGCCAAGTCCATCTTGCGGAAGATCCACTGCGTCAGCAGCGTGCCGGCTGAGCCGATGGCTCCGCCCGCTACGAACACTGCTGCGAGGCTGACCCAGACTTCTGGGCCCATGCAAGACCGTCCTGTGAGTGGAGACACTGGGCGCCCGCTCCATCCATACCACGACGGCCGACGCGCGATCCAAGTTTCGGGGATCGGGCCGGCAAACGCCACCCGCCGGCCAAGCCGAGGCCGCCGCCGCTTTTGACCAGCCGAGGAGCGGCTAGTCGCGCGACTCCGATACCCAGCCGAAGCGCTGCAGGAAGGCCCGATCGGCGTCCTTCCAGATCGCTTCGAGCCGCGCCATGGCCGCCGCCGCCACGGCATCTTCTCCTGCTGCGGTCGCGGCCGTGGATAGGCCCACCAGCGAGTTGGTGCGCCCCGGCGTGAATTCGAGCGCTTTCCGGAATACGTGCGCTGCATCCGCGGGACGATCACTCATCAGGTAGACCGCGGCAAGCAACTCGTGCGGTGGCTGCAGGCTCGCCGGAGGACCGAACTCGATCGGAAGGGTCTCTTCCAGCGCGACCGCCTCAGTGAGCAGTCCGAGAGCCTGATCCACGTCCCCTCCGTTGAAGGCGATGAGTGCCGCTAACTCCATGTGGGCGATGCGTAACCGTGGATTCTGGGCGGTGGTGCGGGAGCCCAGCTTGATGAGCATCTCTTGAGCGACATCGCGATCTCCATTCCTGATGGCCGCGATGCCTGTGATGAAGTCGTAGCCGGGGTGATCTACGTCCGCGCTCAAGCGTTCTGCTGCATCCCAGTCGCCCAGGTCGATTACGTGACGGGCGCGCATGTCCACGAAGTAGTCCACCTCGCCACGGTTAGCTCCCGAGAGCACGCGCGCTCGGCACTCCCCTATGCCCCGATCGGCGTGGTCGATCTTGCCCTGTTGGAGCCAACCATAGTGGAGCCACGACGTGTAGTGCCCGCACGGGTTCGAAGGCTGGCCGAGCTCGGCGTTGCGACCGTTCTCGATGTCGCGCGCTCGGACGTTCGCCGCCACGACGTCGTCCCACATGCCCGAGGCCATGAAGATGTGTGACGTCATGTGCTGGGCATGTCCGGCATCGGGCGCGATTCCCGAGTATGCACGAGCGGCCGGCAGACCCAGAGGCGCGTGCACGGGGTCGTCGAACGAGTGGATGATGTAGTGCACCGCGCCAGGGTGGTTCGGATTCAGACCGACGATCGACTGCGCCACCGCAGCAGCTCGCATGTACGTCGAGAAGTCTCGCTCGCCGTCCGTGCTGCCGAGAATCGCGAGCGAGTAGAACGCGCGTGCCTCGAGGTCGTCGGGATACGTGCTCATGAGCCGCTCCATGGCTCTCATGTAGGCGACGTCGCGTTCAGTCTTGGTGCCCTCTCCGTATAGCACGTCCATCGCCGCGAGATACGCCGCTTCACGTTGGGTGGGGGCCCTTGACTGACGCGCCTGGGCACTAGCCGCGTACCGTCCGAGCGCGGCCAGTGCGGCCGGCTTGTCCTGTTGCCGCCAAAGCGGGTGGTTGTACGTCATCGCCTCGCCCCAGTATGCCAGCGCGAACCCGGGATCGACCTCCTGGGCCTTCCTGAACTCGGCCGCAGCATCACCGAACTCGAAGGAGTGGAGGAGTAGCACGCCGTTTATGAACGAAGCCTGCGCTTCGGGCGACCCCGAGTTCTGGAAGTCCAGGGATCCGAGGCGCCGCTCCTGGGCGAGCAGATCGTCGCGCCCGGCGAACAGGACGCCGAGGGCTAGCGCGAAGGCAGGAAGGATCGAGTTCTTCATAGTCATGCTCCAAGCGGCTCAGCCAACGGTCACGAGACTGGGTGCGTCGAACCGTTCATCTCGAGCGCTCGGCGCGCAAGGCTTTACTGGCCCCCTTGCCGGGCGGGACCTCCCACAGGCATCCTCGCGATCACGATCGGAGGTGGATGTGGAGCTACACGTCGGTACGAGCGGTTTCAGCTACAAGGAGTGGAAGGGCACCTTCTACCCCGTAGATCTGCCCAACAAGGACATGCTCTCCTACTACGGGGAGCGCTTGGGGGCAGTCGAGATCAACAACACGTTCTATCGGCTGCCGAAGATGTCGGTGTTGGAGAGCTGGGCCGAGCAGGTGCCTGACGGTTTCTGGTTCTCGATCAAGGCGTCGCGCAAGATCACCCACTTCACCCGCCTCCAAGCCGGGTCGCAGGACCCGACTGAGTACTTGTTGTCCGCGCTCGGCTCTCTTGGGGATCGCCTGGGCGTGTTGCTCTTCCAGCTGCCTCCGAACTTCAAGAAGGACATCGAACGCTTCTCTGGGTTCCTGAGGATGCTACCGGAGGGGACCCCCGCCGCTTGGGAGTTTCGCCACGAGAGCTGGTACGACGACGAAGTGTATGATCTGCTGCGCGACCGCGCGCAGGCGTTGGTGTGCGCGGATACAGAAGAGTCGGGAGACGACGAGCCCATCTTGCACACAGCCCCCTGGGGATACCTGCGCTTACGCAGGCCCACGTACGACGATGGCGACCTCGAGCGCTGGGCTCGAAGTGTGGCTGCCCAGGGGTGGGAACGCGCCTTCATCTTCTTCAAGCACGAGGACGAGGGCGCCGGTCCCCAGATGGCAGACCGCTTCGCGAGGATCGCCGGTGAGGAGACGTCCTGAGTCAAAACGGAGTGGACAGGCCCTCTGGGCGCTTTTAGTATCGAGCGCCTTTGTCGTGCGAGCACGACTCTCTCGCACCCACGTCGAGCTCAAAGCCCGACGTGGTTTTTGCCACTCGGGAGTTTAGATGATCTCAGTTGAGGGTGTTACGAAACGCTATGGAGAGGTCACCGCGGTCGACGACCTGAGCTTTACGGTCGGCCGCGGGGAAGTGGTTGGGTTCCTCGGTCCTAACGGAGCCGGTAAGACCACCACCATGCGCATGATCACCGGCACGCTGCAGCCGGATGAGGGGGCAGTGCTCTTCGACGGCGCACCAATCGCGGACAGCCTCACCGAGGCGAAGCACCGGGTCGGCTATCTGCCCGAATCGAACCCGCTCTACGACGAGATGCTCGTCGCCGACTACCTCGAGCACGTCGCGGAGCTGCGCGGGCTTGCCCTGGATGGGGCTCGCTCGAGCATTGCGGATGCCGTTGACGAGACCGGCCTGAGCGAGGTCTTCTATCGTCCCATCGGAGAGTGTTCGAAGGGCTATCAGCAGCGTATCGGTCTGGCGGGCGCGATCCTGCACAAACCCGAGATTCTGATCCTCGACGAGCCGACCGAAGGGCTCGACCCGAACCAGCGCGTGGAGATCCGCCGTTTGGTGGGGAGTCTCGGCCGCGAGCGCACCGTGCTGCTGAGCACGCACGTGATGCAGGAGGTCGAGGCGACCTGCACGAGGCTCGTCGTTCTCAGCGGGGGTCGCCTGGCCGCCGATGGCAGCGTGGAGGAGCTGCTCGCCACCCTGGCCGGGGCGGTGCGCTACGTGGTCGAGGCCGCAGGCTTGGGAGTCGCCGACGCGCTGGCGGGGCTGCCCGGTATCTCCGGTCACTCCTCTGAGGAAGTGGACGGTCGCGTGCGCGTGCTGCTCGACGCTCACGGTGAGGAGGATCTGAGGCCGCGCATCTTCGAGCTCGCGCGGGATAGCAGTTGGACGCTGTGGGAGCTCCATCGCGAGCGGGGGAGCCTGGAGGAGGTCTTCCGGAATCTGACGTTGGATATCACGGACACCGGGAGTGAGTCGGACGCCGACAGCGAGAACGTCGTCGGGGGAGTAGACGAGAGCGAGGTGGACGCATGATGCGGGTCATCTGGACAGTCGCGCGGCGTGAGCTGCGAGGGTACTTCGATCAGCCGGCGGCGTACGTCTTGATCGTGGCCTTCCTGGGCCTGTCACTCTTCCTCGCGTTCCGGACGATGTACGCGTCGGGGGTTGCCACCCTGCGGCCCCTCTTCGACCTGCTGCCGTTGCTCTTCGCGGTCTTGGTACCGGCGGCGACCATGCGCGCGGTGGCCGAGGAGCGCCGCGGCAAGACACTCGAATGGCTCATGGCGCAGCCACTCTCGGAGAAGGAGCTCGTGCTCGGCAAGTTCCTCGGTACTTGGGCGTTCGTGCTCATCGCGCTGGTCGGTACGATGCCGACCTCGATCGGGGTGTTGATGGTGTCCGAGGCGGACGCAGGCATCGTCATCGCACAGTACCTGGGGGCTGGCCTACTGGTGGGGCAGTTCGCGGCGCTCGGGCTCTGGGCGTCCAGCATCACGCGCGATCAGATCACGGCCTTCATCGTCGCGGCTGCGCTGAGCTTTACGCTCTTTCTGATTGGCCTGCCGGTCGTACAGATCGGGCTTCCTCCGACTATTTCTGGCGCTCTCGCGCAGCTCTCGGTGCTCCCCCACTTCGACAACGTCGCTCGAGGCGTGATCGATCTTCGTGACGTGCTCTACTTCCTGTCCATGATGGGGCTCTTCTTGGTGCTCGCCGTCGGTGCGGTCAGCCGGGAGCGCCTGAGCCCGGAGCGGGACGAGTTCAAGCGGCTCCGGGTCGGTTCGGCGGTCGTTGCTGCGCTCGTGATCGCTCTGAACTTGCTCGGGAGTCACGTGCGTGGCCGCCTCGATCTCACCGCGGGGAACCTGTACACCCTCGCGGACGGTTCCCGGGAGTTGCTCGGGGAGTTGGACGACCTCGTACGGATCCAGCTGTTCGCGTCAGCCGAGCTGCCCTCTGAGTTCCAACTCCAGCTCCGGGACGTGCGCGACCTGCTCGCCGACATGCGTCGCGCATCCAACGGGAACCTCGTTGTTAGCGAGGTGGATCCGGACGACGACGAGGACGCGGCGGGCGAGGCCTCCCAGTTCGGGATTTTCCCGGTCGAGTTCAACGTGTTGCGCGACGATGAATTCCAGATCCGGCGTGGCTATTACGGCCTAGCCATCGTGTATGCCGACGAGCAGGAGGTCATACCGATAATCGTGCGTTCGGACGACCTCGAATACCGGATCGCGTCGGCGATCTACCGCATGACCAGCGAGAGCAAAGCCGGGATCGCGTTCGTTCAGGGATTCGGGTCCAAAACCGCTGCGCAGATTCCGGAGCTTCAAGAGAGCCTCGCGGACCGGTACGATTTCCGGTCGGTAGACATCTCGGGCGACTCGGCGGCGGAGATCTCCCGGGACTCGACCGAGGTCCTCGTCGTCGCGGGTCCCCTGCAGATGCTGGACAGCATGGCGGTCCAGCGGGTTCGAGACTTCGTCGATGCCGGTGGCGCGGCTCTGCTGCTGCTGGAAGCGATCGAGATCAACCCGCAGTCGGCTCAGACCATGCCCATCCGCTCGGGCCTCGAGCCTTTGTTGGAGGAGAACGGGATCGGGTTTTCGGGCAGCGTGCTGATGGATCTTCAGTCTAGCCAGAGCGTAAGTCTGGGACAGCGTGGCATGTTCAGCGTGATCGCACCCTATCCGTTGTGGCCGATCACGGTTCCCGGATCGGATCACGCGATCACCAGTGGGCTCAACTCCCTGTCGGTTGCGTGGGCCACGGAACTCGAAGTGCACGATTCCACGCGCGTAACTCCTCTCTGGACCACTACGGCGGCTGGGGCTGTGCAGGACCCCATGGCGCCGATCATGCCCGACCAGGACTGGGATCGCCCGCTTGAGGAGATCGGTGTCCGCACCGTCGCCGTCGCTGTCGCCCCGAGCGAAGGCGAGAGCTCCGGCCGTTTGGTCGTGGTCGGCGACGCTACGTTCACTGAACCCCAGTTCCTGCAGTCGAACGCCTCCAACCTGATCTTCCTCGCAAACGCTATCGATTGGCTCGCCCAGGACGAGGCGCTGATCCGCATCCGGTCAAAGAATCGTATGCCACCGAACCTGGTGTTTCAGTCCGACCTCACGCGCTCGTTTCTGAAGTGGGGTAATCTCATCGGGATTCCGCTCGCCTTCGTGCTCTTCGGCGCAGTCCGAATCAGCGGGCGCCGACGCAGAGCGGAAGCCCGCTGGGGAGAGATCGTGGCATGAGCGAACGCACGCTGAAGCAGCTCGTCGGTGCGCTTATCCTGGTCGTGGCCATGTGGGCGATCGTCACGCTGCTGTCGGGGGGCGGTGGTGGCGTGCCGAGCGCTACCGGAGAGATCGCGGCGGTCCTCGACGGCGTATCGGAGGCTAGCGTGACCGAGGTTCGCATCAGCAATGCTTCCGGCCAGGTCGTATTGGCGGGAGGTGCGGGCGTCTGGACCGTCAACGACGTCCGAGCCGACTCGGGAACCGTGACACGCTTTTGGAACGCGGTAACCGGGATCGAGGTGGGCGAACTCGTCGCGAGCAACCCCGCGAATCACGCCCGCATGGGTGTCGCCGACAGCAATGCGGCTACGCTCGAAATCGAAGTTGGTGGGGATACGCGTGTGCTTATGGTCGGCGACCAAGGCCCTCGCTTCGGCACGGCGTACGTGCGACTGCCTGGGCACAACGAAGTCTATGTATTTGAAGGAGATTTGCGCTCGCATGTCCAGCGTCAGCTAGCGGACTGGCAGAACAGAGTGGTGGTCCGGATCGATACGAGCGCGGTCGCGCGGGTTGAGATCGAGCGGGACGGCGAGCGTTACGTGCTCGTGCGTGGTGACAGTCTGTGGACCTTCGAGGGAGGCGCCGCCACCAACGACGACACCGCGACGGGGGTGATCTCCGAGCTCGCGAACCTCATTGCTGCCGGGATCCTCGTCGAGGCCGATTCGCTCGCGCAGGCCGAGCGCGGCGGCGGGACCGTCGCGCTCGACGCCGACGGTAACGTGCTCGCGGCCGTGACGATCGGGACCGGCACGTCGGAGCGATGGGTGAGGGCCTCCGGAGACGACGTGATCTACCGACTCGCTTCGTTCCGCATCGACCGCATCACGCCGACTCGGGAGCGGATGGAGCCGAGTTCCTAGCTCTCAGCCCGCCAGCTCGATACCCAGCCACTCGGCGGCCTCGATCACGGCTGCGTTAGTCGTCGCCAAGCGCTCGGGCTCACCGAAGGAAGTGTGAACCGGAGAGAATCTCGTGCTACGTCATGATCGGACTGTCCTGACCAACCGAACGTTTCCGCGCCCGAACAGCTTCTGCAGCGCCTCGAGTGTCTCTGCGTCTGGGGCCACGCGAAGCGAGCGCGAGCGTAGCCGCGGTGCGTGCTCACCGTTGTCGCTGCCCACGAGAACCCAGACCGGCGCGGGGCCCGGGTGCTCCACGAGAAACTGCTTCGCCCGTTGGAACGCCTCCACCGCGACATCGGACCCCAGCTCGACCTCGATCTGCACGGCGAGCTCGCCGGCGTCCGTGACCTGCTCCAGGAGCCGTGCGGAGTCTAGGAAGATCGGCGGATCCTCTTCGTCGCGCTCCCGCCCGCTCACCTTGCCGGAGAGGAGGACCACCGCATCCTGAACGAGGACTTCCTTATACGTCTGCCACACGTCGCGGAAGGCGAGCACGGTGGCGGTTCCGTGGAAGTCCTCCACGGTGATCTTCCCCCACTCGGAGTTGTCGCGCCGCGTGATCTGCCGGCTGACCGACGTGACCACGCACGCCAGGTCGACCGGTTGCCCGAGTTGCTCCTGCAGAGATGCCGACGACACCGGTTCGAAGGCGCGGACCACTTCGCGAAAACGGTCGAGCGGGTGACCCGAGATGAAGAATCCCAGTGCCGCCTTCTCCCGCGCAAGGCGGTCAGGCTCCGACCATTCAGGGATGTTGGGTAGGCTTGGCGAAGAGCGGGGAAGCTCGGACGCGTCCCCGAAGAGAGATGCCTGACCAGCCTCGAGCTCCGCTTGGCGGACCTGAACTTCTCCGTACGCGGTATCGAGCCCCGCAAGCAGCTGGGAGCGGTGGCCGAAGTCGTCGAGGGCACCCGCGGCGATGAGCGCCTCACAGGCTCGCTTGTTCAGCGCTCGGATATCGATGCGCTCCAGGAAGTCGAAGAGCGACGAAAAGCGCCCGTGTTGGCGCGCGTCGAGCACAGAGCTTGCCGCGCCTTGTCCTACACCGCGCACCGCACCGAGCCCGAAGCGGATCTTGCCAGCCTCGGTCACGGTGAACTTCCACCCCGACTCGTTCACGTCCGGAGGCAGGACCTCCAGCGACTCCTCGAGCTTCGGGAGGTAGCGTGGCAGGTCGCGACACGCGCCGATGTACTTCACGACGCTGTCGGTATTGTCGAGCACCAACGAGAGCAGCGCGGCCATGAACTCGGCCGGGTGGTGTGCCTTCAGCCACGCCGTGTGGTAAGCGACCAGGGAGTATGCCGCAGAATGACTTCGGTTGAATCCGTACCTGCCGAATGTCTCGATTTGGTTGGAGAGTTCCAACGCGATACGCTTGTCGACTCCTCGTTCGACCGCGCGCTCGACGAACTTGCCGAGCTCCTCTTTGATGAGCGCGGCGATCTTCTTACCGACCGCTTTTCGGAGTACGTCCGCTTCGCCCAGAGTGAAGCCGGCGAGCTCGGACGCGATGCGCATCACCTGTTCCTGGTAGACGATGACGCCGTACGTCGTATCGAGGACCTTTTCGAGATCCGGATGAGGTAGATGACGTCCTTGCGCCCGAGCTTCCTGTCGATGAAGACGTCGGTCATGCCCGAGTCGAGCGGCCCCGGCCGGATGAGCGCGTTCGTGGCGACCAGATCCTCGAAGCGGTCGCACTTCATCGCGCGCAGCTTGTCGTTCGCGAGATTCGACTCGAACTGGAACACGCCGGAATTGCCCCCGCGGGCCAGCATCTTGAACACGGCGGGGTCGTCGAGCGGGATGTCGTCAATGGTGTAGTAGACGTCGCCAGTGTCCGGATTCTCGAGCTTGCCATGCTTCGCCTTCACCATCACCACCGCGTCGTGGATGACCGTGAGAGTCCTCAAGCCGAGGAAGTCCATCTTGAGCATGCCTGTCTCGTCGAGGCAGTTCATGTCGTACTGTGTGACGACCATCGCGTCGTCGCCGTTCCCTCCGTTCTTCCCGGTCTGCACGGAGACGGGGACGTAGTCGTCGATTGGGCCTGGGGCGATGACGACGCCGGCCGCATGCACCGACGCGTGGCGCGACAGCCCCTCGAGCGTGATCGAGTAGTCGAACAGCTGCTTGTGGCGTTCGTCGAGGTCGTAGAAGTCCTTAACCTCTTTGAGGCCTTCTACCGCCTCCTGGACAGTGAAGGCCTGGCCGGGTTGGTTCGGGATCAGCTTCGCGATGCGGTCCGTCTCGGACGGCTCGAAGCCCAGGGCACGGCCGACGTCCCGGATGACCGCGCGGCTCTTCATGGTGCCGAAGGTGATGATCTGTCCGACCGCGTCCTTGCCGTACTTCTGGCGCGTGTACTCGATCACCTCGCCGCGCCGCTCGTAGCAGAAGTCGATGTCGATATCCGGCATCGATATCCGCTCGGGGTTCAAGAACCGCTCGAACAGCAGATCGAACTCGAGGGGATCCAGGTTCGTGATACCGAGGGAATATGCGATCAGTGAGCCGGCGGCAGATCCGCGGCCGGGCCCGACTGGGATGTTGTGATCGCGAGCCCAGCGGACGAAGTCCTGGGTGATCAGGAAGTAGCCGGCGTACCCGGTGCCCTTGATGACCCCCATCTCGTAGTCGAAGCGCTCCTGTACTTCGAGGGGCAACGGTTCGCCGTACCGACCTTTCGCGCCGTCGAGCGCGAGGTGCTCGAGGAAGTCGTCCTCGTCGGAATGCCCTTCGGGGAGTGGGAACGCCGGGAGGAGGTACGTCTTCTCGAACTTGAGATCGACTTCGTCCGCGATCTTGAGCGTGTTCTCGATAACGTCCGGGCGGTCCGGGAAACGTGACGACATCTCTTCGGCACTCTTGAAGTAGAGGCCCTCGTCGTAGCGCATGCGCGCGGGATCGTCGCGATCCTTGCCCAGTCCGATACATAGCAGGATGTCGTGTGCCTCGTGGTCCTGCGGCCGCAGGAAGTGCACATCGTTCGTGGCAACCACCGGGAGCCCGAGCTCGTCGGCGAGCTTGAAGATGTTCCGGTTGAGCTCGGCCTGGCCTTCCGAGTCGTGCGCCTGCACCTCGAGGTAGTAGCGTCCGTCGAAAAGGTTGGCATACCACTCGGCGGTCTCTTTCGCACCGTCCCAGTTGTCGGCCGCGAGGTGGCGTGAGACCTCACTCGCCATGCACGCTGACGACACGATGAGGCCCTCGCTGTACTTGGCGAGCAACTCGCGATCGACCCTTGGGCGGTGGTAGAAGCCCTCCGTATATCCAATGGAGGAGAGCTTAACCAGGTTCTTGTATCCCTCCTGATCGCGAGCCAACAGGACCAGATGGTAGTAGGCGCGCTCACCCTGCCCGGAGCGGGAACGGTCGCGGCGGTCACCCGGGGCGACATACGCCTCCATGCCGACGATGGGCGTGATGCCCTCTTTGCTTGCTGTCTTGTGGAAGGTCCACGCTCCGAACATGCAGCCGTGGTCCGTGAGGGCCAGGGCGGGCATCTCGAGTTCTTTGGCCTTCCGGACGAGGTCGCCGATGCGGTTGGCACCGTCGAGAAGCGAGTACTCCGAGTGCGTATGGAGGTGGACGAAGCTCAATGCAGCGGGTCTGGGCGGCGAGTGCTGGGACGGCGACGAGAGTATTCTAGCGCACGCGACAGTGGGCGCCAGTCAACGCGCGAGACTCGCCACTGCACCGGCCCGGTCTCCCGCCTAGGTGTTGCGGGGACAACATAATCGCTAGCGGTCCCAGACGCTGCCGATCTCCGCGGTCACCTCCACCACCTGGGTTAGTGGCCCTCTTGGTTCCGCCCTCTGGCGCAGGCCTCCCCGCCTAACGGTCTGAGCCCGCCGTCAAGGGCCCTCTGCGGACGGGTAGCCTCAGCGCCCCACCTCGATCTGGAGCGGCACGACAACTTCGCCCCAATGAAAGCGCAACGTTGTCTCGTACGGCCCGACCACCGGAAAGTAGAAGGCCAGCACCTCCATGTGCGCGCCCCGCGCCGCGTGGGCCTCGACGCGCATTACCTCGGTGTCGCGCAAGAAGTACGAGTGGTGCGCGTCCCACTCGCTCACGAAGATGATCTGCCAGGGGTCGCCGCTCCTGAGGGATGGTCCAGAGTCCGTAGCGGCCGGCCGGTAGCTCCTGACCCTGGATCTTCACCGGCGCCGAGAAGTCGATCCACGTCGCGCGGTTCGCGCCGGGCGTCCATATGACATCGTAGTCGAGGAGTTCTCCGAAGATGGAACGACCCCTCAGGACCGGTCGGTCGTATTCCAGCGTGATCGTCGTGGTGTTGACGGACTGGGAGACCGTTCCGTGTTGGCTGGCCGGCGGCTGCTGCGCGCGGGCCGCTGTAGCGAAAGCGAACACGGCCACAAGAGCGGCGAGCGTCACGGGGCTGCGCATGTCGTCATCCTGTCTGCGAGATCGAGATATGGGCGCAGAATAAACTCCCGGGCTCCGGCATCTGTTCCTGCGTTACCCGTCAGGCGGCTCCGCATCGGAACGAGTCCAGAATCGTCTCGAGTTGGATCATGTACTCGTACTTCTTCTTGCCCGGCGCGTAGAGCCAAGAATCGATCAGGTACATGCGGTTCTGGTTATCGCACAACACCGCGCGCGTGATGAACGGGCCCCCTGCGGGCCAGCCGCGTTCGGGTGGATTCCTCCATTCGGCATGGATCTGATACGCGTAGCGTCCGCGGTACTCCATGGGTTCCGCTTGTGCATTGTCCAGCGCGTTCACCTGTGGCTCCGAGTAGTAGCCAGCGACCACCTGCTCTCGCCACTCGAGGATGTCCTCGGCTTGGAGGTCCGACGGGATCGGTGTCCGCCACGTCACGACGACCTCCCGGATGAGCTCGGCAGGATCGGGGTTGTCGTTGCGGAAGACGAAGACCGAATCGGTACTGGTCCGTCTGTACACTTCGGGCAGCAGTAGCGCGAAGCCAGCCTCAGCATGCAGCGTATCTGCGAGCGCCGAGTCCACGCCGGACATATACATGCGGTTGTACACCCACTGGCGGTACTGGACATCGAGCAGCTCGTTCACGTCCGCGAGATATGGGCGCAGATCGTCCGCTCCTCCGCCCTCGGGGAGCAGCACGATCGTGATCGACTGGCCGCGGGACCAGACGTCGCCGATCTGATGCATGCCCGGTTGGCTGATCTGCACGTTTGCGCCATCCAGCGCCTCGACCACTACGGGGTCGGTAGCGCTCCCGACCAACAGGATCTGGCGAAAGCGCCGTAGGTCAGTCCAGAACTCAGCGAAGGGCTCCTGGTAGGTGACTGTGAACCTCTTCTCGTCGCGTACCGTGCGGATGGTGGGCTCTAGGGCTCCGTACACGTCGTTCTCCACCTCGGCCCACAGCTCCGGACTCATCACCGCGATGATGCTGTTCACGTCGCCGTACGCCATGCCCCTGGTGTCACACCCCGCGGCTAGGATCGAGAGGAGCGCAAGGACCCCGGCCGTCGTAAGTCTATTCATACTTGATTCTAAGCGCCTAGCGGACCGAGGTTCCGCTCGAGTATAGCTCCGGAGTCCGGGTCGCGTCCCATGAACTCGCGGAACAGGTCTTCCGGATCCGCGGAATCTCCCCGGCTCAGGATGGAGTCGACGTAGCTGCGTCCGGTCTCGCGGTTGAAGATCCCTTCCTGTTTGAAGCGCGTGAACGCATCCGCATCCAGGACCTCGGACCAGAGGTAGCTGTAGTAGCCGGCCGCATATCCCCCGGCGAATAGGTGTGTGAACGTGGTGAGGCCGTGCAGCTCCGCGAAACGCGGCTGTACCGCGAAGTCCGCGAAACGGGCCTCTCCGAACGCCATCACCTCGCGACCCTGGTTCTCGTCGATCGCTTCATTCGGGGCACCGGGCGCGTCCGCGCGCAGCTTCGGCGCCAGCTCGTTGTGCAGCGCTAGGTCGACCGTGCCCAGCGACAATTGACGCATCTGCGCCCAGCCGCCCATGTAGCGGCGTGCCGCAACCATGCGATCGAACAACTCCTCAGGCAGGAGATCACCGTTCTCGTGGTGCCGAGCGAAGAGATCGAGAGCCTCGCGCTCCCAGGTCCAGTTCTGCATGAGCTGGCTCGGTAGCTCCACCCAGTCCCAAGCGACATGGATGCCCGCGCGGCCCGCAACCTCTACCCGAGACGTGCAGTGGTGCAGGAGGTGTCCGAATTCGTGAAAGATCGTCTCCACTTCACGGTGCGACAGCAGCGCGGGTTCGTTGCCATCAGACGGCGTGAAGTTTCCACAGATCACTCCCAGATGTGGGGAAAAGCCGTCCTTTCCAGGCCCGCCTGTGATGAAGTCGTTCATCCAGGCGCCCGGACGCTTTTCCTTTCGTGGGAACCAGTCCGTGTAGAATGCCCCCAGCTGTTCGCCGGACTCGTCGAAGATCTCGTAGTAGTCAGCGTCCGGGTGCCAGAGCTCCTCGATCTCACGCTGCTCGACCCGGAATCCAAAGGTGCGGCGGACCACGGCGAACAGGCCGTCCAGTACCTGGTCGAGGGGGAAGTAGGGGCGCAGCGCCTCGTCGTCGATGTCGAAGCGCGCCTTGCGAAGCCTCTCCATGACGAAGCTGGCATCCCACGGCTCCACTTCTTCGATGCCCAACTCGGCGGCGAAGCTGCACACCTGATCGACATCGCGCTGCCAATACGGCCGCGTACGGGCCACGAGCTCACGTTCGAACTCGATGGCGAGCTCACCCTTCCTGGCCATGCGGTCCTCGAGTACGTAGTCGGGAAAGCTGGGGTAGCCGAGAATGTCAGCGACCTCATCGCGCAGCCGAAGGATGCGCGCCAGGAGCGGTCGATTGTCGAACTCACCTTCGCGGCATCGCGTGACGAACGCGTTGTGGATCTCGAGGCGAAGCTCCCGGTCCTGGCAATGCTTGAGGATCGGCTCTACCGAAGGGTAGTCGAGTGTCAGAAGCCACCCGCTGAGTCCTTGTTCCTCGGCCTTCGCTCGTGCCCGCCTCACTGCCGCGTCCGGAACCCCCGCCAGACGGCCCTCGTCCGTGATGTTGAGTTCGTACGCGGCCGTCGCGTCGAGCACGTTTTCGCTGAATTTCTGTTGCAGCTTGGCGAGCTCGACCGTCAGCTCTTGCAGGCGTTCCTTGTCCTCCGCGCCGAGATCGGCTCCCGCTCGGCGGAAATCGCGAACCGTCTTCATGAGGTGTCGCTTTCGCGTGCCGGTCAACTCCGAGGCTTCGCGCGTGCCAGCGAACGTCTTGACCCGCTTCCACAGTGCAGCGTTCAGAGGCAGGCCAGACCAGAAGGCCGACATCTCGGGCAACACCATGTTGTACGCTTCACGCAATTCGCGCGTCTCGGCCACGGAGACGAGATGGGTGGCGGGCACGATGCATCGACTCAGCCGCTCCGTGATCTCGTCGAGGCGTTCGATTGTGTGCCGCCAGGTCGCGGTGCCGGTCTGCGCAGCGAGATCATCGATCTCGCTCTGCGCTACCGCGAGGGCCTCACGAATTCCGGACTCTACGTGTTCCGCCTCGATCAGGTGAAAGGGAATCCTGAAATGGGCGGAGAGCAGTGGGTTGGGCGAGTGCGTCATGGGCGTGGAGAGTCGAGCGCCGCTGGGGTTCAGGAAAGGTATGCATGCTGGGCGATTGTTCCACTCATCTTGATGACGCAGGGCGAGTCCCCGGAGTTGGGGGCGCGCGTCGTCACCTTGGCGATGGCTGTTATTCTCGGCAACATTATCGGCGGCCCCGTTCTGCTGGGGCACGCTCTGGCAGCAGCTGGCGGTACGTCTAGGGAGGCATCAGAGGCACCGGATGAGTGACGCACACCACGATCACGAGCACGACGACCACGGCCCACACGGTCATCACCATCACCGCCTGGTCTCCCGAGGCTCGGAAGGGGCCCGCCTGAAGTTGGTCCTGATCATCACGGTACTGTTCATGATCGCCGAGGTTGTCGGAGGCCTGCTCTCCGGCTCGCTTGCGCTGCTCGCCGACTCGGGCCACATGTTCACCGACGTGGCAGCGCTGGCTCTGTCGCTCTTCGCGATGCGGATCGCCCAGCGTCCACCGAACACCAAGCGCACTTTTGGATACGTGCGCCTGGAGATCCTCGCCGCTCTCGTGAACGGAGCGACGCTACTCTTGATCGCCGGGCTGATCGTACTCGAGGCGTGGCAGCGCCTCCGCGACCCGGTGGCCATCGACGGGACGATCATGCTAGGCGTCGCGACGCTCGGGCTCGGCGTGAACATCATCGGGGCGTCGCTCCTGCACAGTCACGCGCACGACAACCTCAACGTTCGCGGCGCATACTTGCACGTGCTCGGCGACCTGCTCGGATCCGTAGGCGCGATCGCTGCAGGCGTCATCGTGCTCACCACCGGATGGACGCCCGCGGACGCGATTATCTCCGCCATGATCGCGCTACTCATCCTGTTCAGCGCTTGGAAGCTCATGCGCGAGGCCACGCACGTGCTTCTCGAGTCGGTGCCGGCCCACATCGACATGGACCGCATGCTCGATGCGCTCTCCAGCATCGACGGGCTCGACGAAGTACACGATGTGCACGTGTGGACGCTGACCAGCGGCTTCGTCGCCATCTCAGCGCACGGCGTGATCGATGATCCTACCGATCACAGCCGCGTGCTGAACGAGGTTCGAGAGCTCGTTGCGAGCCATGGCATCGATCACGTGACTTTCCAGATCGAAATGCGCAGGCTGTACCAGATACCGACCGTGGAGGGAGCGAGGTGATCTACAAAGAGCACGTCGCGCCGGGGAAGCCCGACGCGGATGACGATGACGACGAGGGCCGGACCGACAACGACGAAGATTGGGAGGACGACGAAGACTGGGACGATGACGATTGGGATGATGACGAATGAAACTCTTTGAGGGTCGGGTGGGGTAGAGGGTCGCATGTTTCCAATGACCACGTGGGTGAAGCGCCTTCTCATCGCGAACATCGCGATGTACTTCCTGTCGGCGTCGGTGCCGATGGCGTACCGGTTGATGGTCCTGTACCCACCGGAGGTACTGATCCGGCCATGGTCACTGGCGACCTACATGTTCCTGCACGGCGGTATGGGCCATCTCATCTTCAACATGATCGGCCTGTACTTTTTTGGACCCCGTCTCGAGCACCGGCTCAGGGCCAAGGCATTTCTTTGGCTGTATTTCCTCTCGGGGATGGGGGGGGCGCTGTTCAGCCTGATCTTCTCGCCCCTGGCCCTGGTGGTGGGCGCGTCGGCCGGCGTGTATGGCGTCCTGCTCGGCTTCGCCATGTACTGGCCGCGGGAGAAGATCTACCTGTGGATGATCCTGCCGGTGGAGGCGTGGTTGCTCGCCGCCATCCTCGTGATCGGGTCGCTCTACTCGGGCATCAACCCGTCGGCGGGGTCGAACACGGCGCACTTCGCCCACCTCGGTGGCCTCGTGTTCGCCTTTGCGTTCCTGAAGTGGCGGGAGTGGAACAAGGGGGCGGGGCAGCGCGCCTTTCAGTCAAAGCTCAACCCGAGCGCCACGGCTACGGGCATGGTGGGTGACCGGCTCGCGTCGGCCCGCTGGAAGGGCATCTCGGTCGAAGGGCTGCACCAGCTGAACCGTGAGGAGGTCGTGCGCCTGCTGAGCAAGGTCGAGGACAACGGAGCGACGAGCCTCACGGCCTCGGAACGCGAATTTCTAGACCGCATGTCGGCGGGGTGAGCCGTCGGTAGGCCCGACTCCTCTCGACACGCGATCCCGGCGCGGGTACACCGCGTCGAGCACACGATCCAGGGGAGCCGCTTCATCACGTCCGGCGCGCATGCTCCCGATGCGGACGCTGCGCACGCCTTCATCCAGCGTGTCCGCGACGAATTTCTCGACGCTTCCCACAACTGTTGGGCCTTCGTCGCGGGTCCTCCCGGCAGTACCGCCCACATCGGCATGAGCTACGACGGTGAACCACACGGCACGGCCGGACGCCCTATGCTCACGGCGCTCCTTCACGGAGGCGTTGGCGAGATCGTCGCGGTGAGCACACGCTACTTCGGAGGGGTCAAGCTCGGCACCGGAGGGCTCTCTCGGGCCTACTCGGGCGGGGTGAAGCTGTTGTTGGATTCTATGCCCGTCGAGCAGAAGGTGGAGCGGGTCTTCGTGGAGGTAACCGTCACATACGCGGACGTCGACGCGCTACAGCGGCTGATGGAAGAGTCGGACGTCACGGTCGAAGCCGAGGAGTACGGAGTGGAGGTATGGTACTCGTGTGGTGTCCCGGCCTCCGCACTCGACACGTTTCGAGGCGCCGTGGCCGACGTCACCCGGGGCGCGGGCGTCGTCCGAGAGGCTTGATGGCCTCCGAGCTTGTCCGGTTCCGTGTAGCGCCCCAGGTTGACAGATCGCGCCGGCACGAAAGGAGGACCCAGTTGCGCCACTCACATACGGCCGCGGTGCTGGCCGCGCTTACTTGTTGGTCGGTGGCTTGCTACTCGGCGGACGCGCCAGAGATTCCGGTCTCGGATGGATCCATTGAGGGACTGATTGCCCGCGCCACGGCACTCGAGCTCGACACCGAGTACAGTCCTCCGCCCGGGGAGGCCCTACACCACCACACGTCGGGCTTCGCGAAGATTCTCTGCTCCGGCGTCTTCATCACGGGGCTCGATCCGGCAGACGCGGCGGCCAACGTGGGTGGTTTTACGAGCCCGTTCAGTGAGCGGACGCACGTGGTCGACACGGTCGTCGACTTCTCGTCGCAGCGCGTCTCGCTCACTCTTCCCGACGGCGTCACCCGCACCGCGAAGAAGTACAAGAACCAGGGCTGCGTGACGTCGCCGATCGGTGAGGACTCGGTCCACTTCACTCCGACCAACGTAGCGCGGAACCTTCCACCAGCCGCGACCACGTCGTGGCCCATGGGCGACGTGGTCTCCGACGAGCCGTGGCCGGAGGAAGTCGACATGGCGAAGATCGACCAAGCGCTGGACACCGGCTTCGGACCTGTGGAGGCGATGACGCTCGGTCTCGTCGTGACGTACAAGGGCCGCATCCTCGGGGAGCGCTACGGCGAGGGCATCGACATCCACACCCCGCTCGAGAGCTGGTCGATGGGCAAGAGTCTGACCGGCGCGTTGATGGGTGTGCTCATTCAGCAGGGCGTCTACGAACTATGGCAGTCCGCGCCGGTACCCGAGTGGCAGTCCGCAGGCGATCCGCGTCAGGCGGTCCGGATCGGCGACATCATGCGCATGTCGTCGGGCATCCGCATCCGGGCGCCGCAGGACCCCGATTTCGACGCAGCGCTCGGCTATCCCGACCACGTGTACCTCTACACCGGGACGGTGAACTCCTTCGCTTGGGCTGCGACGCGACCACAGGAATGGGAGCCCAATACGGTGGGGCGGTACCGGAACAGTGATCCGGTGCTGACCAACTACCTGATCCGTTTGGCCGTCGAAGGTCGGGGGGAGGAGTACCACTCGTTCCCGCAACGCAACCTCTTCGACAAGATCGGAATCCGTGACGCGATCCTGGAGACCGATCCCTACGGCAACTTTCTGACCCAAGGCTACGAGTACTTGCCGGCGCGCGATTGGGCGCGGCTAGCGAACCTGTATCTACAGGATGGCATGTGGAACGGAGAGCGCATCTTGCCCGAGGGATATGTGGAGTATGCGCGCGCTCTCGCGCCTAGCTGGGTCACAGACGGAAGGCCTCGGTACGGAGGCGCGTTCATGTGGGTGAACGGCGATGGAGGCTGGCCGCTGCCTACGAGTGCCTTCGGCATGCGTGGCGCGGGTGGCCAGAGCACGACGATCATTCCGACACACGACCTGGTGGTTGTGCGTCTAGGCAAGTACAGCGCGAGTAGCTCCGGCGGACGCGCGCTCAACGCCGCGTTCGAGATGCTGATGGAGGCCGTGTCACCTGTGGGCAGCCAATAGCCGGGCGTGACCAGGTTAGGGCGCTAGCGATAGTTCCCGAACGAAAGCTCCATGCCGTAGTCCCTACCGCGAACGAACGCCATCACCTCCTGCAGCGTGTCGCGGGAGCCCGAGGTCACGCGGAGCTCGTCACCATGAATCGAGACCTGGACCTTCTTGAAGCCCTGGTCCCGGATGTCCTTTGAGATCTTTTTCGCGGTCTCCTGATCGATCCCCTGCTTGAGCCCGACGGTCACTCGCGCGCGGCCGAGCGACCCCATCTCGATCTCGCCCACGTCTACGTTCTTCAACGGTACCTTGCGGCGCGCGAGCTTCTCGCGGAGCACTCCTAGCAGAGCCTGCATCCGGTATGCATCGTCGGCATCAAGCCGGACCGCCGCGGCGGCTCGATCAAACTCGAGCGTGCTGGTCGCGCCCTTGAAGTCATAGCGAGTGGCGAGCTCTTTTTTGGCCATGTTCACGGCGTTGTCGA
The DNA here is from genome assembly GCA_965226625.1 of Longimicrobiales bacterium. Taxonomy (GTDB): domain Bacteria; phylum Gemmatimonadota; class Gemmatimonadetes; order Longimicrobiales; family Gaopeijiaceae; genus UBA1138. The sequence goes on along the minus strand of CBDDDK010000002.1, from coordinate 48,804 downwards.
CCTCCTGTAGATCGACGCCGGTCGTGATGTCGAACGAGCATTTCTTAGCCATCAGCGCCCCCCTAGGGCACGCTCCCCACGAGGTCCTAGAGGTGAGGTCAGTAGTTCAAGTCCACCCAGGCCCACTGTTGAAAACGCGGAGCCCCGCTTGGTCTTAGGTGACCGCGCCGCACCTTACGGCTCCAGGCTCGCCGTGTAGGCTACAATGTTGACGATGTCCTCAATGGTGAGGTTCGCCACAGCGCGGTCCATTAGATCGGACCACAGGCCGTCGCGGTGCCCCTGCTGTAGGTCATAGAGCTGTCGCGCCATGTAGCTGGGTGAGCGGCCGGCTAACGCGGGTACAGGGCCGATGCCGCGCAGGTCGAGGCCATGGCAGATCGTGCATGCTACGGTGCGACCATCACCGCCGGTGTTCACCAGGTTGGCCCCACGTTCCACGGCGCCTCTAGGCACGTAGGCGATGAAGCCTGACGCATCGTCGCGCAGTTGGGTACGGTGCAAGTCCTCCGGTACTTCCACGACTCGAACGCCGATCGGCTCCACGCCCCCTCCCTCGACCACTTGGTGGATCGAGCCGGCGAACCGCGTCACGGGTACCATGTCGGTTTCGACCACACGGATCCACGGCTTAAACTCGATGGACGAGAAGTATTCCGCTGCCACGCGGGCCTGGGCCTCTGTACTTGCTGCGCCGATGCGCATCATAAACGCTGGCGGACCCATGCGCGGCTCACCAGTCCTCCGCAAACCGTTCCGGTAATCCTCCAACTGTTGGACGATGTAAACGAATGGCTGTCCGGCCAGCCCCGCGTTCTCGGGTTTGCCCTGACCGTTCGGCAGATGGCAGTAGGCGCACGCCACGACGCCCTCGACGCCACCGCGCACCACCACTTCAGGCATGGACGGATGCCCGCCCGGATGCCAGTCGGGCGGCCCGTTGCTGAGGGTGATGTCCGAGCGCCGCATCGACAGCGCGGAGCCGGGCACGGATACCACCTCGTCCGGGTCAGGCGCCTGCGCATCGTTAGGGGCCGGGTCGTTGAGCACGAAGGCCCACGGCAGTATCGAGTTGGCTGTCTCGCTGCCCGGCAGACCACCGGCCGATCCAATTGAGACACCCGACGCGCACGCCGCGACAACTCCCAGTACCGCCGCTCCACCCAGAATACGGATTTTCACTTCCCGCCTCCTGCGACATGAGATGCTAGGCCGCGACCGTGAGCCGGCGGCGGGCTCGAGGCTTCGAAACCAAGGCCATGATATCCCGATCGGTTCTTCATTGCGAGAATCCCTTTGACGACCGCCCACTCGCGATGGTGCAAAATCTCTTGTCGGCGACCGAGCTGTCGCTGTCGAGCCTGGAGCTGTACCGACAGGGCTCGATCATCGCGCTCAACCTTCTCCGGAGCTTTCGACGCCAGGTCCACACCGCGAACAACTTCCTGGACGTGTAACTCGGATGGCGGCGGTTGTGGATAGAAACGGGCGTCTGCATCCTCTGCCGATGAACAGACCCACTGTGTCCGCTCGCCTGCGCGACGGAAAACTCGCGCGAAGTCCGATTCGCGAGATCATGAAGCTTGCGGACCGGCAGAACATCATCGGCCTCGGGCTCGATCCCGACCACGTCATCTCGTTCGCCGGCGGATGGGTCAACCATCGCGCGCCCGAGGCACTACGCGCCGAATACCAGAGGGTCGCGGACGACGCGGACCTCTTCCACGAGTTGGGAGCGTACTCGCCGACGCGAGGACTTCCCAAGCTGCGCGCGGCGCTCGTGCGCACTGATCAGGAGCTATACGGGACGGCTGGTCTTGCCGACGAGCATATCCTCGTCGGGCCGAGTTCGACGCAGCTCACGCACAGCCTCTTCATGGCGTTGCTTGATCCCGGCGATCGCGTTCTGCTCTTCGATCCGTCGTACGCGAACTACGGACCCCAGTTGGGCTTCGGGCCCGAGGGAATCGACATCGTTCGGCTACCAGTGATCGATGCGGACAGCTGGTCGTTCATGCCCGAGGCAAGTGCGTTGCTGCGCGGGTTCGACGAGATCCTCGAGCGAGATCGTCCGCGCTTGATGCTCTTTGCCTCGCCCGACAATCCGACGAGTCAGATGGTGCCCGACCCGCTCTTCTTCCAGATGGTCGAGCGGGCGGGCGCGGCTGGCTGCTTTGTCGTGGTCGACTTCGCGTACCGGGCCCAGTGCTTCCAGGAGAAGGAGCCCGACCACTATTCGGCGAGCCCGGTGCGCTTCCCGAACCTGGTCCGCCTGCATTCCAATTCGAAGTGGTGCCGGGGGTTGGGGCGTCGACTCGGGTGGGTCGAGGCCGCACCGGAGGTCGTCGAGGCGTTGGAGGTCGTGCAGCAGAGCACCGCGCTGTGCGGGGACACGGTCCACCAATACGCACTCGCCAACTACCTGCAGGCGGCGGTCGAGGACGGATCGCTTCGGCAGTATCTGGAAGAGGCGCGTCAAGAGTACAAGCGAGCGGGCGAACACACCTCCCGGTGCATCGGGGAGTACCTCGGCATGCGGCATATGCCCCCCCAAGGTGGGCTGTACTGCGTGGTCGACGTCGGCCGCGACGGCGACCGCTTCGTACGAGAGATCCTCGAGAACACCGGTGTAATCTTCGTGCCAGGTGGCGGCTTCGGGCCGTCACTCGACAATGCGATTCGTGTGTCGTTCGGTCCGTTGGTGCGCGATCTCCCGAAAATCGAGGCCGGATTCGAGCGTGTGCGCAATTATCTCGCACGCCGCGCCTAGCTCGTCGGGGGGCCGTAGCCTACTTATCGCCGGAGGGCGGACTACCTCGCCACGATGCGCGTTACTCCGATGGTGCTGCCGTCCCGACAGCTGCTCGCTCTCGCGTACGTACCGTCCACCACGACCTGGTCGCCGGGTCGGAAGGTGCCGAGTTCGCCTGTGAGGGAATAGAGCAAATTATTTTCGTCTCGCAGGGTAAGACACGGCCATCCCTCGTCCGTGACCCGCCCGACCCGCCGAATCATGCCGTTGGCGTCGGTGACATGGAACGGATCGGAGATTCCGATCGGCATGAACACGCCGTTGAGCGCGATCACGTACAGTGGTCGGTCCCAGGTCGCGCTCGTCGGGATCTGGACCGACGCGCTGATCTCTCCCAACACTCCCTGGGCCGCTTCTCCGACAGTTTCGAAGCCTGCGAAGAGCGTCCCGACCGCAATGTGCACTCGTGCTTCGAGCTGGAGGTTCACCGAGCTGATCGAGATCTGCGTGCCCGGAGGGCCGCTCCTCGGTACGACGGATTGGACTTGTCGGAGGGAGTCCGCGCGGAAAACCTGGGCAGCGATGTCCGCCGTCGCGAGCGTCAGAAGGGCGAACAGTCCAGCGAGCGTCGTGATCGGTCGGACGATGCGTTGGTCTGGCATCGAGTCGTGCTCCTTGGCGACATTCGCGACGGCCCGGTGGGGCAGATCTCCGAGGTATGCAATATCGTCCGAGAGCAAGGTAGGCGACCCTGTCGCGTGCGTGCCAGGGTCGGGGGATGGGCTCCGCTGCTCAGGCTGTCGGCCCCGGCGAATCGCGCGCGAAACCACCGCCCTCCAGGCTCACATTCCTGCCACGTACTTCGTCAGAGCCCCTCCGGCCCACCGCAGCGAATTCGGGCCCTCCGCGGCGTACACATTTCCGTCCCCGTCGACCGCCACGCCCTCGCCGGCCGCGCCCTGGTAGGGCCGGGTGTCCGCGTCGAACGGCGGGATGAAGGCGTTGACCCAGTCCTCGGACGTGGTCCCGATACGCACGCCGTTCATCCAATTAGGGTGGCTGCGCGGGCTCGATTCGGAGTCGATCGCGTACAGCATGTCGTCTGCGGTGATGAAGAGCCCGCTGATGCGGCCGAAGGTGTAGAAGGAGTCGAGGTAGTTGCCTTCCTGGTCGAAGATCTCGATGCGGTGGTTGCCGCGGTCCGCGACGAAGAGGCGGCCCTGTGAGTCGAACGCCAGGGCGTGCGGCGTGCGGAACTCCCCGTGCAGAGCCCCTATCTGGCCCCACTCTTTGATAAAAGTGCCGTCGGCGGTGTACTTGATGATACGGCTGGTCGAGCCCTCCGGCGGATTGGTATTCTGGCCGCTGTGCCCGTCGGCGACGAAGATACTCCCGTCCGCCGCGGTGATTACGTCGTTCGGCTCGTTCAGCTGGTTCGGCCCGCTTCCGGGCTGGCCCGCGGTGCCGAGCGTCAGCAGCACCTCGCCTGTGGAACTGAGCTTGAATACCTGATGACCCTTGGTCCCGGCCCGGTTCCCCGCGAAGTCGGTCACCCACACGTTGCCGTCGCTGTCGACGTGGATACCGTGCGGCGTCACGAAGAGCCCCGCGCCGAAGTTCGCGAGCACCTCCCCGCTGTCCCGATCGAACTTGAATATCGGGTCCACCAGGTTAGTGTCGCAGTTGGCCGGCGTTCCTGCGCCGAAGGTGCTGGCGCCGCACCGCTCGTAAGCCCAGATGTGGCCGTCGAACGGGTCAATGTCGATGCCGGCGGTCGAGCCCCACTCCCTCCCTTCGGGGAGTTCCCCCCAGTTCTCCATCACGGTCGGATTCGGGTTCGGCAGCCCTTCACCGGTAATCGTGTTGCCCGCCGCCATGGTCGCCGGTCCCCCGGACTCGGCGGCGCACCCCGTCAGTAGCGCGGTACCGCATGCAAAGAGCGTGAATATCAGGACTCGTGGCGATGACATGGTATCTCCCAGCGAACAGCCGTTCCTTCGACGTGGCCACGGCGCCGCCGCGGCCTGCGGACCCAGGAACATTGATCGTGAGCCTGGCGCGCGCCAACGCTCGGCGCATCGAGTAATGAATTTCTATCGTGCAAAACCTCAACCGGGACGGTTGCGTGATCATCATGCCTCTCGGGGGCGGCGGACTATTTCGGGGTCGGCGGACCAGATGGACCTGCCTTAGAGACACTACTGATCGTCGGAGAACAACTCCGTGCTCAAATACCGGCTCCCCGAGTCCGGCGCGACGCATGCGACGCGGTGCCCCGGTCCCAACTCGCGCGCGATCTTCAGCGCTGCCCAGATGATGGCGCCGCTGCTCATTCCCACGAAGAGCCCTTCCTCGCGCGCCAGTCGACGAGCCAGAGGGAAGGCGTCCTCCTCGAGAGCCTTCTCGACCCGATCGATGACGGATTGGTCGAGGTTCAGCGGGATGAATCCGGGCCCCATCCCTTGGAACTTGTGCTGGCCACGGGGCTCCCCGGAAATGACGGCGCTCCTCGCGGGCTCGACCGCGACGATCAGCACGTCATCGAGACGCTCCTTCAGGAACCTTCCTACGCCCGAGATCGTGCCTCCGGTACCGCTTCCGTAGACGAAGGCATCGATCCGTCCGTCCAGCCCTTCCCAGAGCTCAGGGGCGGTGGTCTCGTAGTGGCTTCTCGGATTGGCTGGGTTGGAAAACTGGTTCGGTAGGAACGCTCCCGTCTCGTCACGGATCCGCTCTGCCTCCGCGATCGCGGCGATCATGCGCAGCTCCGGATCGGTGAGCACGAGCTCGGCGCCGTAGGCGCCGAGCGTGCGCATGCGCTCCACGCTCATCGAGGATGGAAGGCACAAGACGAGCTTGTATCCTCGCGCGGCGGCTACCTGTGCCAAGCCGACGCCGGTGTTGCCGGACGTGGGCTCCACGATCGTGTCACCGGGGGTGAGGAGTCCCTTCTCTTCTGCGTCTAGGACCATCGCGAGCGCCGGCCGATCCTTGATGGAGCTGCCGGGGTTCATGCCCTCCAGCTTGATCCAAACCTCGGCGGAGTCGGGCTCGACGACCCGCTCGAGCCGAACCACCGGCGTGCGCCCAATCAGCGCATCGATCACGTTGTTGCCCCATCAAGAGTCACATCACGTGTTCATTTCTCCCGATGATCGCCAAAACACTGGCACCTGGAAAGAACCTGTCTAGTGCAGCGGCTACCCGGGCGTCCACCGGAAACCGAGTGTCAGCGCGTGGAACTGACGCTCCTCTTCTGGGCCGAGACGGTTCCACGAGTAGTCGAGATTCAAGCCTACTTCATCACCGATGGGTCGCCAGGAGAGCGCCGCGCCGACCATGACTCCCTTGCTGGAGACGGTGTTGCCACAGAACATCTTCGCGTCGGCACTCGTTACCGCCGCGGTTCCCGCCGGGCACGGGTCCAGGCGTGGTCCGGGCTCCCCGGGCGTGATCTCCAGTTCGTCGTGGCTGCCGCCGCCGCCCGCACGGACGTGTAGGTCCACCGGACCGAAACGCCCTCCCCCGGGTCGATAGCGGACTGTGAGCAGCTTGGTGACGAGGAACCGGTCCCGGTGGTCGCCTCCGGGGACCGTGGGTGGCCCGAATTCACGGCCCACCCCCATGATCTCGAAGCCGAAGTCGACGTCAGAGAACCAGCCCCAGACCGACCGACCGACCGCGACGTGCATGCCGTGCGTCTTCGCGATCCCGGGCTCGCGCCCACCACCGAGCTCCGATCTGATCCCCGCCTCGAGGTAGAAGCCCCTGAAGGCGGGCTCCAGCACTTTCTCGAACAGATCGTCGAAGAAGTAGCTGACTTCGTCGTTCGCGGAGCCCGGCTCATATGAGAGCTGGAGCGAGCCATAGTTGTCGTACAGCCGCTCGGAGGGACCCCGCTCGCCGACCTCTGCGCTGCGGCGAACGAACATGTAGTCGAACCGCCAGTCGACGACACGGAGGAAGAGTCCGAGCCGATAGTCCCCAACGCCACGAACGGCATCGATTCCGGGCGCACTTCGGAACAACGATCCTTCGACAAAGGAGTTCCGGACGAAGTACCGGCCCTCGATCCCGCCGGTGACCCCGAACTCCCACGCCGATCTGCTCACCCCGAACAGGGAGGTGTTGCGACCCAGCAGTGTCGGGAATCCCGACAGACCCCATCCCAGACGCAAGCTCAGACCCGCGTAGGGGTAGGTCTGGGTGGTCCCCAAAGTCACTCCGCCGTGCGGCACGACGTCGAAAAATTCCCAGCCGAACCGCTGGCGAATCATGTACAGCAGGGAAACCGCCGGAGAGTTCTTGATCTGGTTGGACCACCCCTTTGGAATCCGGTGGGTAGAGATGGCCGCGTGCACCGCGCTCTGGACCGGCCGCCCGCCTGCGCCCTGGCCCAGCACGCCTACGTCGAGCTCGAACGAATGCTGTATCTGGGACTGGAACGGCGTCCGCACCAACAGGTCCTCATCTTCCGTGCCCGGCTCGAGCTCCGGGTCCTCCGTGATGTCGATGCGGGCGCCGAGGTACCAGAGGCCCGCGTAGGGTCTGTCCCGCGGGTCGACGTCGTAGTCGGTGATCTCCCTCGGCGTGAAGAAATTCTGACCGATGACCACGGCGCTGTTAGCCTTGCGTGTCCTACGAATGCGCTCGCCTGCGTCGTTCGACACCTGACGCGGGAACCACTTCTCCTGGAGCCGATCCGCCAGCGGAAGGTTCGCGTTCGGATGACGTCCAAGCGCGAGCCTGAGGCCATTGGTGAACGCGTCATCCGACCCGCCCACCAAGACCCACGAATCGTTCTCCCAATACGCGTTCCATCCCTGCCACGACTGCGCGGCCACCGGAGTCGGTGGAAAGAACAGACCCGAGCCGGTTGCCACCAAGGCGGTCGCGTACCAACGAGTCAGTCGTCGCCTCACGCTCCGCCGACTTGACCGTGCGCTCATTGGAACCCTTCCCGCGCGCTCCTGAACTTCGCGTTGGGCGAGCTGGCGTCCGCGCCCATTCCCCGGTCACGAAAGACCTTTCGAACAGCTGCCTCGACCGCGGGGTCCGCCGGAATCGCGCCCTCGGCTACGAGTGCATGGAATGCGTCGTAGACCGCGTCTCGGGCGTGGAGGAAAGTCGGACCGTTGTCGCTCGGGTGCAGGAGCGACAGCGAGTCGAACACGAGCTGCCACCCGATTTCGTCGCCGGCGTTGGTGTTGGGGCCACCCGGCGTGTGCGCGGCCAAACCCCGGTTGAGGTCGAGGAGAGCCGCGCACCAGACTTCGCCCGCCTTGTGGGTCTTCATCCTTGGCTTCCTCAGAAAGCCATACGTGTTGGGGTAGTGGTCGTACGATGCGGTCCGCATACCTCACGCCCGGTCGGTCACCCATCTCCCGTAGACCCACTCTTCGGTAAGACCCGCTCGTCGCCGGTAGTAGTTCAGGATCGAGAGTGCATAGTAGTCGCTAAAGCCTTCTCCCAGCGCGGCCGACTGCTGGTGGGGAAGCGGCGAATGCATGTTCTTCCCCCCGATGACTCGGCTCGTCACGCCGTGCACAAATTCGTGTATTGACGTGACCCCCTGAAACGAGACCAAAGTTGATGTTAGGATGCGGCTTTGGTCGCAGCTATCAGGGAGGAGGTCAGAATGAGTAGGAGACGACACACGCCGGAGCAGATCATCACGGCATTGAGAGAGGCGGAGGTGGGTCTGGCGAACGGCAAAACGGTGGCGATGGTGAGCCGGGAGTTGGGGATCAGCGAGCAGACGTACTACCGGTGGAGGCAGGAGTTCGAGGGGATGAAGGTGGATCAAGCTCGACGCTTCAAGGAGCTGGAGAAGGAGAACGCACGGCTAAAGCGAGCGGTGGCGAACCTAACGGTGGACAAGCTGATCCTGGAGGAAGCGACCAAGGGAAACTTCTGAGCCCCGAGCGCCGACGCAGGTGCGTGATGCATGTACGTCAGCGACTCGGGGCGAGTGAACGTCACGCGTGTCACGTACTGGGTCAGCCGCGCTCGACGCAGCGCCGGGTGAAGAAGCTACCTGGCGACGAGGAGGCGCTACGCACGGACGTGATACGGTTGGCGAGCCGGTTCGGCAGGTACGGGTATCGCCAGATCACGAACCTGCTGCGTATCGAGGGCTGGGAGGTGAACCACAAGCGTGTGGAGCGTATCTGGAGGCAGGAGGGGCTGAAAGTGCCCAGACGGCAACCGAAACGGGGTCGGTTGTGGCTCAACGATGGCTCGTGCATCCGGCTCAGGCCACTGCACAAGAATCACGTGTGGTCCTACGACTTCGTAAGCACGAGGACCCATGACGGCCGTGCGCTGAAGCTTCTGACCGTGCTCGACGAGTACACGCGGCAGTGTCTGGCGATCAAGGTCGGTCGAAAGACTCGAGCTCACGACGTTCTCGAGGTGCTCACCGATCTCTTCGCTCGGCACGGTCCGCCCGAGCATCTGCGCTCGGACAACGGGCCAGAGTTCACGGCGAAACTGGTGCGGAGATGGCTGGCCAGGCTGCGGGTCCAGACCCTCTACATCGCGCCGGGCAGTCCGTGGGAGAACGGCTACAACGAGAGCTTCAACAGCAAACTGAGAGACGAGTTCTTGAACGGAGAGATCTTCTACACACTGCCCGAGGCAACGGTACTCGTCGAGCAGTGGAGGCGGCTGTACAATACCGTCCGACCCCATCGTGCCCACGGCGGACTACCCCCCGCCCCAGAGACGATAAAACCATCGCCCTGGTTCCTCAGGATGCCCCAACTCCAGGGACCACCGATGGCTCGGGGTCTAACATAGGAAGTGGTACCGCAACTGGGGGCACCTCACTGGCGACGGAGCATGGGGCGGCGCTGGTTCCCTTCGGGGGCGGCACCAACGTAGCGGGGTGCGTTGAGCCGACGGCGCTCGATCCGCGGCCCACCATCACTCTCGCCATGCGCCGCATGAATCGCCTGCTCGAGGTGGATGCCGAGTCGAGGACGGCCGATCTCGAGCCGGGTATGTTCAGACCCCAGATCGAGGCGGCTTTGGCACCCCACGGTTTGGCGCTGGGTCATCACCCCGATTCCTTCATCTACTCCACACTCGGAGGATGGCTCGCCACACGCTCGGCGGGCACGCAGTCCAACGTCTACGGAAAGATCGAGGACATGGTCGTAGGCATGACGGTGGTTACACCCACCGGCATCATCGAGACCAGACCGTTGCCTGCCGCGTCGAACGGACCCGATCTGAATCGACTGCTAGTCGGTAGTGAGGGCGCCTTCGGGATCATCACCAGAGCCACGATGCGCGTGCATGCGATTCCCGAGCGCGAAGACTATCGCATGCTTCTGTTCCCCACCTTCCAGGACGGATTCACCGCGTTGCACGAGTCCGTTCAACGGGGCTACATGCCTAGCCTCGCCCGTCTGAGCGACGAGGCCGAGACCGAGCTCATGTTTGCGGCGAAGCGTCCCGCGACCGGGATTCGAGCGTGGATCCAGGGCCCGGCAAAACGGCTGCTCGAGGCGCGTGGATACGGTCGACCAGCGGCGCTCGTAGTGGCGTTCGAGGGTCCCGGACGGTTGACCCGGGAACTGCAGCGCGGTGCGATGGCGATCTTCAAGGAGCACCGGGCCTTCGATCTGGGTGCGGGTCCCGGGGAATCCTGGAAGGAGTCGCGCTACGATGTGCCGTATCTGCGCGACTACATGATGGGCTACGGCACGATCGCCGACTCGTTCGAGACTGCCACCGTGTGGTCCAACCTCATGCCGTTGTATGAGGCGAGCACTGAGATCCTGCGGCGCGTGGTTCGTGAGGTGACCGGGTTTCACGGATACATCGGCAGCCACATCTCGCATCTCTATGACACTGGGGCCTGCCTCTACTGCACCATCGCCGTGCGTTGCAGGGAGGAGTCGACTCCGGAAGAGGCGATCGAGCAGTACGCCGAGATAAAGCGAGTCGTCACCCAGACGTTCGTGAGCGGCGGTGGTGCTCTGTCACACCATTACGGCGTCGGCTACGAGCATCGGCCCTGGATTGAGCGCGAGCTGTCGGAGCGGGGAGTCGCGTCCCTGCGTCAGCTCAAGGCCGCTCTCGACCCTGATGGAATCATGAATCCCGGCAGTCTACTCGGCGGTTAGCGCCATGGCGCAGCGTTCTACTGCACCCAACGCACCCTCCAGATGCGGCCCATCCCGTCATCCGACACGTACAGGCTCCCGTCGGGCCCGACCTCTACCGCCACCCGGTCGACCCCGCACGCTTCCGGACTCTGTAAGCCAACCGGTGGCGAAGTCCTCGTAGGAGACGGGTCGGCCGTCTTCCACACGGACCCTTACCACCTTGTATCCGGTCGGCTCGGAGCGATTCCAAGAGCCATGGAAGGCGATGAAGAGATCGCCTCGGTATTCCTGCGGAAACTGCTCCCCCTCGTAGAAGACCATCCCGAGAGGTGCGGAGTGCGCCTGCATCTGGAGCGCTGGCGCAACCGTGCCCACGCATCGCTGGGCATCCGCGTATTCGGGATTCGGCACGCCGGCCTCGTAGCAGTACGGCCACCCGAAGTGTTCGACGGCGCCACCCGGCACCAGGATGTTCAGCTCTTCGGCGGGAACGTCGTCTCCGAGGCGGTCACGCTCATTCTGACTCGCCCACAGTGCCCCGGTCTGGGGGTGAAACGCGAGCCCAGCGGCGTTGCGTAGACCCACGCCGACGATCTCTTCGCCCGAACCGTCCGCTGCGTAGCGCACGACGGCGGCGCGGCGCTCGTCAGTCTCCTCGCAAATGTTGCAGGTTGAACCTATGGAGACGTAGAGCTGATCGTCGGGACCGAACACGATCTCCCGCGTCCAGTGATCTCTTACCATAGGAAGTCCCACGATGATGGTCTCTTGGGTGAAGTCCGGCCCTGACATGCGAATGACCTGATGGGTCTCCCCGACGTAGAGATCTCCACCGCGGAATGCGAGTCCGTACGGCAGAAAAAGTCCCGACACGACGGTCGTCGGAGCGCCGTTCGCGGTTCCATCCGAGTTCAGGTCAAAGCGTACGACCTCTCCGGCCGCGGAGCGCACCGCATACAATCGGTCATCGGGACCCAGCTCCAGCATGCGCACGCCTGACAGCCCTGCTGCGAAGATCGACGCCTCAAAGCCCTGGGGTACCTGCACGAAGCTCAGGGGCGAGGTCTGCGTTCCGTCGCCATCGGAGATCTGACCGGGCGTCTCGGTTGGGGCGGAGCAAGCCGCGACCAGCAGAAGGACCGTGGTAAGCCTAGCTCCGCGCATCATGTCAACTCGCATCGTCGCCTCCGTCGTTTCTCGTCCTGCCGCTACCACCGTGTTCGGCGAGAGTTCCAGCCAGGCACAGGCAAGCGTCCCAAGAAGGAGCAGCGGAGCCCTCGGACCCTCGACAGGTAGGCACGTCTTGGTCATCGAACGCCTCAACGCCCGAGACGAGTCCATCCCTGCTCGAAGGCGGAGAATGTGAGACGAGCTGGGCACTCGTGCCAGGTGGATCTCGCGACTCGTGCGAGACCCAAGGCGGCTCGGAAGCCGGGCTAGCGGCGGCGGTTATTCCTGTAGGCCGCCGACGGTGGAGGATGGGCGCGTCGGCGGTGGAGTTTCCGGGAACGCCACGACCGCTTCGACGATACCGCGCGCTGCCCGCTGCGGGTTGCTCAGGATCACGCGGCGATCCTTTCTGCTCGTGAGGAAGCCGGTCTCGATGATGACGCCGATGGTCATCGGGTGGAGCGCGTGCTCGTATCGGCGGAAGTTGAACGCGTAGTAGTTCTGCATGCGTCGGGTGACGGTCGGGAGCCTTCTAAGGTTCGTGGCTTCTCCGTAGCTGCGTTCCAGCAGCCTCACGAAGCGAGACGCACGGCCGGTCGCGTCCCGCCGGGGCGCGGCCACGCGGTATACCGGACGCGTCGGAGTCGTTACTTCCGTCAGCGTGGATGGCGATGAAGAGGTGGGCCCGGTAATTCGGTGGGACCACGGCTGGGAGGATGTCGACCTCGTAGCCCATCTGCCCGAGCAGCGCGCCCGCACTCCGGGCGATCTCGAGGTTGCTCTCCCATTCCGCGGTCCCTTGCCAGGCCGTCCCGTTGTCCCGCAGGCCGGAGAGCTCACGGGGCCCCTCATCGGCTCTCCAATGGCCCGCTTGCAGCCCGATACGCACCCGTCCTTCGGGCGGCTCCCAGTCGGCGGGGGTCGGGATCGGTCCCGGATAGCGGTTGCGGCTCCGGCGGCGGAAGCGTCGGCGGTCCGGGAACCGAGCAGCGCTGGCTTGCTGCGCGCGCACCTGGGGGTAGGTCGCCGCGGAGGTCTCCTGCGCCTGTGCGGCTCGTGGCGACTGAGGCGGTGTTACTTCCGTCGCGGTGGCCGAGACCGGTTCGGCGAGCACGCTTGAGGCGGCAGGGGGCGGCGGCAGGGCGTGGGTAAGGTCCTGGCGCGCAGACTCGAGGTCGAACAGCACGAGCCCCACCGCGAGCAGACTCACGAAAGCAGACACGGCCGATTTCACATATCCCTCCGCGTGTGCGTTCGCCACCGCAGCCCCAACACGACAGCCATGTTACTTGAGAGCACACTGAGAGGAAACACCTTTCTGCTCCAGACTTTCTAGAACTGCTTCCTCGCCTTCACGAGCACCTCATGAATCTTCTCGAAGTCCTCGATTCTTTCTAACTTTCTGGCTCTCCGGAGAGCCTCCTCGACAGCTTTGTTGAAGGACTTGTGGGCTCCCTGGATCTCCCGCTCGATCAGGGAGTTGATCCTAACCCTCAGGTCAGCGGTCGTCTGAGCGTCTGGTCGGCCCCGGGGCGCCGACTTCTTGCGGGCGCCCTTCTTCCTGCCGCCCTTTTTGCCGGAGATCCTCCTCTTCACCGCTCCCACGTGAGTTCCGTGGAAGGAACGGAGGCTCATATCCGCGACGCCTTTCTTGATCTTCGCCGCTTTCTCTTGGAGATCAGCGGTCGCAGCTCCCGGATTGGCTCGCAGCTCTTTTTCGAGCATGCGACCGATTTGTTCGTTCTGCCGTGACATATCTCGCGTCCTAGTGTGGGGGCTCGAATTAAGTCAGAGATCCGGTCGTGGCGCAGCGAGTCCCGGTACTCGATGGCCCGATCGATGATCGAAGTTACTGCCGAGGAGATGAGTAGATAACTCGGTAACTTAGTAGATAACTCAGCGACTTAATTAGCGCCACCACTACGAGCAAAGGAAGCACCGCCGCTACCTAGCCGGCGAAGGCAGCTCAGCGCTCCTCCCAGTCGATGTCCGACAGGCTCGCCATCGCGAGCTGGAGCGCATGCGTCCCCTTCCTCCCTCCACCCTGAGCTCGGAGCGCGGTGTAGAGTTGATGGGCCAGCGCCAGGCCTGGCAGCGACAGGTTCATCCGGTTCGCCTCGGCGAGGGCGATCCCCATGTCCTTGATGAAGTGCTCTACGAAGAATCCGGGATCGAAGTCGCTGGAGATCATCCGCGGACCGTAGTTCGACAGGGACCAACTGCCGGCCGCGCCCGATGCGACCGATTTCATGACGGTGTCCAGGTCGAGCCCCGCCTTGTGGGCGTAGAGCAAGCCCTCGCACACCCCGATCATGCCGGAAGCGATCAGCGTCTGATTCACCATCTTGGTATGCTGTCCGGCGCCCGGCCCCCCCTGTCGGACGATCGCCTTGCCCAGCGCGTCCCAACAGGGGAGCAGTGCTTCCACCACGTCCGCGTCGCCGCCGATCATGATCGACAGGCGCGCTTCCCGCGCGCCGACGTCGCCGCCCGAGACGGGGGCGTCTACGCTCGCCACTCCCCTGGCCTTCGCCGCCTGGTAGATCTCCACCGCCAGCGACGGCTCGCTGGTGGTCATGTCCACGAGCACGTTTCCGGCCTCGCAACCAGCCAGGGTACCTTCGGGCCCGAGCACGACCTCGCGCACATCGCTCGGGAACCCCACGATGCTGAACACCACGTCGCTCTGCTCGGCCACAGCCTTCGGCGTGTCCGCCCAGGCGGCCCCTTTCGCGAGGACCGCATCGGCCGTCTCCCGCGTGCGCGTGCAGACGGTCGCCGAGAAGCCTCGGTCGATGAGGTGAGTGCACATGCTACGGCCCATGACACCTAGGCCGATCCAGCCGATTCGGGTACTGCCGGGTTCAACGATCATGATGGGAGCTCGAGTTCCATTTATCGCCACGATTCGGTGGGAACACTCTCCGGTACGGGCTGCGAGCGCAGATAGGTTACGATTCTCCAGATCGCGGCATCCGGCAGGATCCCTCCGTAGGCGGGCATACCACGCGGTCGACCCGCGTGGATCGACTTAAACAGCTCACCGTCGTCGCCGCCGTACCACCAGCGCCCGTCGATCAAGCTCCGATGCTCGCGGCAGAGGGCAGGCGGTGTTCTAGGTTGTGGAACCCCTCAAAGCTCAAAACTCAACACTCCTCGGGCGGAATTCGGAGTAATACGTGCGTGGCACGTTGTCGATTGTGGAAGATGGTCCGCTCGGCGGTCGAAGGTCGAAGTATGTCCCGTTGTCTTGGTGGCGTCCAGCGATGAGAATTTAGTGTCGTTTTCGAGTGGGAGCACCGGGAGATGCGCAGCTAGGTTACTACACAGGCGCCCTGTGCCATCTACTCGAGGAGTCCATGCCCGATACTACCGTTCTGCGCCGCGCAGCGGAGCACGCGATCAGGTTCTACGAAGAGCTGGATCACGCACATGTGGCTGCGGAGGCGGGATACGATGCCCTTCGCAAGCGTCTCGCCGTCCCCCTGCCGACCGTTGGTGAGGACCCCTCCCGCGTACTCGACGAGTTCATGCGAGACACGCGCGGCGGGCTCGTGGGTTCGGGCGGACCACGGTTCTTCGGTTGGGTCATCGGCGGCTCGCTCCCTGTGGCGATTGCGGCTGACTGGGTGGTTTCGGCGTGGGAGCAGAATGGCGCGATATATCAGTGCAGTCCGGCGGCTGCGGTCGCTGAAGAGGTGGCGGGAGAGTGGCTGAAGGAGTTGCTCCGCCTTCCGATGGAATGCTCGTTCGCGATGGTGACCGGTTGCCAGATGGCACACTTCACCGCGCTGGCGGCAGCCCGCCACAGGCTGCTTCAGGATCGGGGTATCGATGTGGGACGAGACGGCCTGTTCGGGGCTCCGCCCCTGCGCGTAATCACGGGTCGGCACCATCACGAGTCCCTTGACCGAGCCATACGTTTCTTGGGCCTCGGCTCAAGTGCTCTACGGCTCGCGGACCTCGACGCCGAGGGCCGAATGGACATAGCGAGCCTCGAGGCCATTCTGGATGAGGAGCCCGACATGGCCACGGTCGTCTGCCTGATGGCCGGTGACATCAACACTGGAGCTAGCGATCCGTTCTCGGAGGCCTGCTCCATGGCACACGAGCGGGGTGCGTGGGTTCACGTCGACGGAGCTTTCGGCCTGTGGCTTAACGCCAGCCCTACTCATTCAGCCGTTCTTCGCGGCTGTGAGGACGCAGACTCATGGGCGACGGACGGTCACAAGTGGCTTCAGCTTCCCTTTGACCATGGGTACGCATTCGTACGCGACCGCGACGCACACGAAGCGTCCATGTCCATTACGGCCGGCTACCTCATACCTGCGGATGGTGGCGGGCGGGACCCGATGAACTGGAACCCCGAGTGGTCACGCAGACCGCGTGGGGTCGTCGCCTATGCCACGCTGAGGGCTCTTGGCAGGGAGGGCATCGCTCGGATCGTAGACGAGTGCTGTCGCCTAGCCGACCGGCTGGTCGACGGAATCGGCACGCTTCCCGGCACCGAAGTGCTCTCACCTGCCAGAATGAACCAGGGGCTCGTCCGGTTTGTCGATGAGGGCGGAGACCATGACCGTCGGACCGATGCTGTCATCGAGGCGATCCGAGCGGAGGGAACCGCGTGGTTCGGAGGTACGGACTGGAACGGGCGGCGCGCCATGCGGATCTCGGTGTGCAATCATCGCACCACCGATAACGACGTGGACGTGACCCTCGAGGCAGTCGCTAGAGTCTTGCGCGACCTAGAGCGCAGCGGAAACGGCAACCGTGACGCTACCTGAAGGCGAGCCTGCTCTATGGTGTGGCGCCCACTGATCCACTGGCCTACCGTATGCGAGCCCCGATCTTGACCGACCCGCCCTACACGCCCGCCGCCTCGAGAGCCGCGAACACACGCTCGTCTCGGAAGGGCGCTCGCCGAAGACGAATGCCGGTGGCGTCGTATATGGCGTTGGCGACTGCCGCGACCAGCGGCTTACACACAGCCTCGCCCGCTCCGTAATGGGGCAGATCGGGCCGATCCGGGTTGGGGTCTCCGTTGACCATCACCACGTCGATCCTTTCCGGGGTGTCCTCGTGCTTGAGGCTGGGATGAGATACCCAGTCGACGCTGGTGACTTTTTCGGTGTCGAATTGCACCTCCTCGTGGAGCGCGCGGCTCAGCGAGTGCATCATCCCACCCTCGACGGTGCGGCGCAGCCCTTCGGGGTTGATGACCAACCCACAGTCGTGGGCGCAGACGAGCCGCTTCACCCAGACGTGACCCGTCTCACGATTGACCTCGACCTCGGCAATCTCCGCGACGACCGTCTGGCCTCGGAAGGCGTACGCGATCCCGCGTCCCGTCAGAATCGTTCCAGCGCCCCGCGGCTTCGGAGACGGGCGCGTATCCCAGCCGTATGCATCTGCAGCCGCGCGGATCGTGGCGATCGAGCGGGCTCGTTTGAAGCCGGCATCATCGTCGGTGTCGCCGTTGAGCAGCTTCAGCCGGAACTCGACCGGGTCGGCGTTGGCCGCTGCCGCGAGCTCGTCGATGAACGATTCGGAGGCGAACGTCACCTGCGGTCCGCTGGGATCCCGGAGGTTGCCGGTCCGAAGCGGTGTCTCCCAAATCAGGGGGAGCCGAACAACCTGGGTCGTCGTGCGCCGGTTGGGAACGGCATACATCTCCGACGGTGTCGCGCCGCGGCCGCTGTTCGGCCTCGAGAGCCGCGTGCCGAAAAGCTGTGAGATCAAGACCGTCTCGACCTCGTTGTACCCGACGTGGTTGTAGTCGGCACTCTGCGCATCGTACTCGAGCGCGATCAGCTCGCCCTGGGCGTCCAGTCCTCCACGCAATCTGAACGTAAACGCCGGCCCCTTGGTGTCCCAGGCCGATTCTTCCTCTCTCATCCACTGCATGCGTACCGGCCGGCCGATCTCTTTCGCCAGGAACGCGGCCTCGAAGCCCGCGTCGTCCGCGGCCGTGCGGCCGTACGCCTGGGGACCTTCCATCCAGACGACTCGTACCTGTTCTCTGGGCATCCCCAGGAACTCGGCGACCCCGGTCCGCATGCCGTAGGACTTCATGTCGTTGGAGTAGATGGTCATCTGACCGTCCGAGGGGTCGGCCAGGGCATGAGCTGGACCGAAGGCGGTGTGTCCTTGGAACGGGAAATCGTATTCGGCCTCGATCACCCGTGCCGCGCCCGCCAGGGCCGCTTCGGGACTTCCCACCACGCGTGGATCGGCACTCGACGTGGGCGTCGCGCTACGCATGTAGGTGTATAACTCATCGGACGTCGGGAACGGTGCGGCCGCTGGCCTGGCCCAATCCACCTGTAGCTGCCTGGCGGCGGCGATCGCCTGCTCCTCACGCTCACAGATTACCGCAAGGTAGTTGCCCTTGCTGACCACTCGGACGAACCCCGGTAGGTCCCGCACCGACGACTCGTCGAAGCCGCGGAGTGTGGCGCCCGCAACCGGAGGCTTGACGTTGCGTGCATGGACCATCCCGGGCAGCCTGACATCCACCGCCCATGTCAACGACCCGTCCACCTTCGGGGGAATGTCGTAACGCTGGGGGGACTGGCCGACGATCCGGAGATCCTGGACCGGCTTGACGTCTGCCACCCCTGAGACCGCATTGATGTTGCGTCCCGTCAGCGGGACGTTGAAGCGCCGGTCACCGATCAACTCCGCGTAGGTGACCGTCCTGGAGGGGTCCGACTTCAGGGCGATCACTGCGTCGCTGACGTCGAGTTGCTCCGCGGGTACGCCGAACCGTTCGGAGGCCATCTCCACCAGGACCCGCCGCGCCTCGGCTGCGACGCGTCGCATCGGCCAGCCGTCTCTCTCTATGCCATCAGATCCGCCCGATCCCCCTTGGTCGGGAGTGACGTCCGTGCTGCCCATGACGAGGCTGGTGTCGTCGTACGCGATATCCAGCTCGTCGCACATCATCTGCCGAAACGCAGTTCCAGTGCCTTGACCGCAGTCGGTCTTTCCGACGTAGAAGGTCGCCGTGTTGTCGGCATGAACCGCGACCCAGGAATCGAGTTGTCTGAAGTCGGGGTCAGGATAGGGCCCCGCCTGCTGTGCCGCGGATGCTACTTCGCCGCCGACAGCTGCCGCCAGCGAGTCGGTACCCGTGACCCCCGCCGCGCTGAAGCTCACGACGAGAGCACCAGAGGTCTTTAGAAATTCCCTCCGGGAGGTCGTGGGATTCCAGCCCTCCAATATGTCTTCGATGGCTTTGGGGACCTTCGTAAACGTGGTCATCGGACCTCCTCCTCGGCGGCGTCCGGTCCATCATCGCGCGCCCCCGCTGCGACACGCTTGATCGCTGCCTGCACCCGGTAATACGTCATGCACCGGCAGAGGGCTTGAGCCATCCCCTCGCGAATCTCGGCATCCGTCGGATTCGGATTCTGGTCCAGCAAGGCCTTGGCGGTCATGATCTGCCCATTCTGACAGAAGCCGCACGCCGGGACCTGTTCGTCGATCCAGGCCTGCTGCACCGGATCCAGCGTTCCGTCCTTGGCGAGTCCTTCGAGCGTCGTTATCTCGCCCGTGACCCGGGACGTCACGGTGACACACGACCGGGTCGCCACTCCGTCGATGATCACCGTGCAAGCCCCGCATTGGCCCAGTCCGCACCCGAAGCGCGGGCCTCGCAAGCCGAGATCGTTTCGCAGGACGTAGAGCAGCCGGGTCGATGGATCGACATCCACCGTGTGTGCTGTACCGTTCACATGCAAGGTGACAGGGCTCATCATCCATGCTCCTCAGCCGAGGTTTCGATGTTGCCCGCCGACGCACGCTCGGCGGAGTTTCCCTACTCCCGCACCCGGTCCGCGAACGAATCCCCCCGGATCATCCGAACGACTTCACCGTTCTCCTCGACGAAGCGCACGATCTCACCAACCGCCCCACCGCCGGTCGGGGCCACCATGCGAAATAATCCGTCACCAATCGGCTCTAGCTGGGTCGGTTTCCCTATGCTGGAGGCCCAGGAGTTCATCGTCACCAGCCGCTCATTCATGACGAGGACACGGGTCTCACCCCCTCGACTCCGATAGACACCGGCGAACCGCGCCCATGCCGGATGCCACGCGACCACTTCGGGTTCGACCGCGGTCGCGGAGGCGACCGCTTCCCCGACCGAGCTCATCAACTGCTGCGCGATCTGTGCCGGGTTCGAATCCCCCGTGTTCGTCAGCACGATCACGCCGACCTTGGAGTCGAGCTGAATCAACGTGTTGGTCGTGTAGCCCGGATACCCACCGCCGTGCCCGACGAAGAGTTTGCCGTCCACGCGACGAACGCTGAACCCGATCCCCTGCCCGCTCGTCCAAGTGTTCTCGAGCATGCGCACACGATGCATCTCTCGAAGTGAGGCGGTGCCGAGCAGTCGGTCGCCGCCTCGGGACCCGCTGCGGAACTGGGCCGATACGAAACGGGCCATGTCCTCGACCGTCGAGGTCAGACCGGTGGCCGAGGCCATCCCGCGCGCGTCGACGAAGGGCATCACGTCACGAGTCCCGTCCGGCATCCTTCTGCCGTAGCCCACCGCCATCTTGGGGTCCTCTCGATCGACGCTGGAGGACGTCATGCCGAGCGGGTCGAAGATGTTCTGCTGAATGTACTCGGCCCAGCTCATGCCGCTGACCTCCGCGACGACCATGCCGGCGATCGTGTATGCGAGGTTCGAGTACTTCCAGCGCACCTCGGGTGAGAACGCCGCGTGGCGGTCGGCCATGAGCTCGCGCACCTCGTCAGCGGTCGGGAAGTCGAGGTCGCTCCAATGTGAGCCAGCCTCGCGCGGAAGACCGGAGCTATGTGTCAGGAGGTGTTCGATCGTGACCGGCGGGTCGTCCGGACTTGCAGCCTGGAAGTCGAACCACGACAGGTAGTCGGTGACCGGGTCGTCGAGCCGCACCTTCCCCTGCTCTCGCAGCTGCATGATCGACGTCGCGGTAAAGAGCTTGCTGTGCGACGCCATGCGGAAGCGTGTGTCGGTCTCCATGTGCCGATCCGAGTCGAGATCGGCGTGCCCGAATCCCTGTGCCCAGATCAGGTCGCGGTCGGAGACCACACCCACGACGATGCCCGGCAGCCCCCGGATCGCGATCTGGCCGTCCAGCCAGGCCGAGAACAGACCGATCTGGGCCTGGACGTCGGGGTCGGCGGCGAGGTTCTGCGCCTGGGCAGGCGCCGGCGCAAGGATGAGCGCGACGAGGACCGGGAGCGCGCACAGCACTCCCCTCGGCCGCAGTGGAAACCTCTTCACAACATCTGCTCGAGTGCTCATCGGATCACCTCTTTTTGCAGCGACTCAGCGCGGGGTCGAGCGAGACTCGACTCCGGACCGCAGTCTACGCAGGCCGCAAGGTCATCGCCAACCAACCCCCTCGCGGATCGCGTGACTACTGGCTCACCCGACCTCTGCCGTGAGACGTGATCAGTCCCAAGGAGACACGTCTGAGTTAGGCAGAGGAGTGTCTCAACACCTCTCCTGGCAGAGCTTCCGTCAACTGATCGTTATCGATCACCGGTACGCCGTTGACGATGACATAGGGTATCCCCAGTGGATATCCGGGCATCGCGTCGTTCTCGTAGGTGCAAGTACTCGTGACGTTGTCGAGATCGAATACGGTGATATCCGCCCGGAAGCCTTCCTTGATTAGACCTCGGTCCGGGAGGCGCAGGAGGTGTGCCGCCATTGAGGTCATCTTCCGCACCATGTCCTCAATCGTAACCAGCCTCTCTTCCCTGACCCAGATGAGGGCATCACTGAATCCACTATAGCCACTTGGGCGGACCCGTCGATCAGATTCACCTGGTCTGGCCGTGCCCCCACCATCGGTACTCGGCATGGCGTTCGACCACACCATCTGACCCCTCCGGTCATCCATGACCTTGTTCGTGATATGTATCTCCCCGTTTTCCTCGATGAGCATCTCGAACAAGGCGTCAAACAGGTCGACTCCCTTCATTTCGGCAATTACATCCAGTGTTTTTCTCTCGTATTCGGGGTTCTTGAAACGCCCGTTAACCGGGGGGAATAGCCAAACACCGTTCCCCAGTCCAGCTCTAATGAGGAGGATCCGCGCGGTGGTGTTCTCGAAGCCCATCTCCGCAGGCGACTTCGTTAGCAGTTCCTGCTTCAGTGCAGCCCTCTGCTCTGGGTCTCGCAGCCTTTCCAGGAGGGCCTCTCTTCCGTCTTCGAAATAAGCAGGGGAGAAGACCGACCGAGCTGGCCATGCAGCTACGGAACCCCAGTCACTGGGAAGGATGTCTACCAAGACGTCAATTCCCTCGTCCCTCGCTGCGAAGATCAGGTCGCGAACCTTGTTGTGGAGTTCTGGATCTCCGGAGTAGGGCGAATTACCGGCGAGATGAGAAATCTGGACAACCCTTACTCCAGACCTCCTCCCAATGTCTATGGCCTCTTCAACCGCCTGATACACGGAACCTTCTTCCCCTGACCACCCGAGAACTGGCGAGCTGAAGTCTCTCATGTGGGTGGCGTAGATACCCCCATATTCGGCAGAAACCTTGGCCAGTTCGACGACCTCATCGGTGTGGGCGAACACACCCGGGTTATATGCGAGACCCGTGGATAATCCTACTGCGCCGTCTTGCATGGCTTCTCTTACGAGGCCCTTCATCTCGTCGAGTTGCTCCTGAGTAGGTGCACCGTGGTCTTCTTCCATCACATACCTCCTCACGGTGCCATGCCCAACGAGCGTGGCCATGTTCAGGCCGATCCCGCTCCGTTCAAGTTGATCGAAGTACTCTCCGAATCTCGACCAGGGGTTGGCCTCTTCTGACCCGCCTCTACGCCGTCCTGGTGGTACTGGGCTTCCACCACAGTTGCCGTTTATCTCCGTGGTGATGCCTTGTCTGATCTTACTCTCCATCCATGGATCAACGAACATGCTCGTGTCAGAGTGGCTATGGACGTCGATGAACCCTGGACTGACGAAGAGTCCGGCAACGTCGATGACTCGGTCGGCCTTTGCCTCATCTACTCTGCCGATCTTAGTTATCCGTCCAGAGTTCACGCCGATATCCGCCATGAACCACGGGGTACCGGCACCATCCAGGACGCGGCCGTTTTTTAGAACAAGATCATACGTGTCGGAGGTTGCCTGCTCGCCGGCTTCGCACCCGTATGCAGCGGCGGACATCGCTGCGGCGTAACCCAAGAACTCTCTTCTTTTCATTTTAGCCACCTCTATCGGAAAGCAGATTATCTGAACACGCCCTCAGGCATGGGTTCCATCGACGTCTCGCGTGTAAGCCACTCGGCCGCGGTGTCACTCGAATCCCTAGCCATCGGATTTGGGGGTGACGAGCAGAGCGTTTGCCAAGATCGGCCAGCATTTCATGATGCTCTCGAATTCCGCCGGGGACCGCCCGAGTCGGGGTAGAGAGGTCGACCCTCAACCGCCGGTCCCTGCCATCCTGCCACGCTAGGTCGCGGCTCCGGCGCAGGCAAGGGTGCCCGCGGAAACTCGATGCCCGCGGCCCCGCTAGCGCTCTGATACCGGTGTTCTCGGAATCCTCTCGTCCAGCATGGCGGCTTGCCACGCGAAGTGCGCCATGACGATCGCCGACTGCATGAGCTCGTCCTCGGACATGCGCTCGGGGAAGTCGGCGTTGGTGTGCCGGGTGCGCTCGTCGTATGCGTCGAAGTCTTTGATGACGTTGAAGGCTGGTAGTCCGAGCTGGTCGAAGGGAACGTGGTCGGTGCTGCCGATGCCTTCGATGATGTTACGCGTGACACCCAGGTCGCGTAGCGGCTCGAGCCAGTCGTCGAAGATCTGTTTGGCTGCTGCGTTGCCCTGCATGTAGAAGCCGAGCGTCGCGCCGGAACCAGGATCATCGTTGAGGTAGACGGCGAGCTTGTTGTGCGACGTCTGGTCCGCCAAGTGGTCTGCGATGTAGGCACGCGCGCCGAGCAGCCCCTGCTCCTCTCCAGCCCACAGCGCCACACGGATGGTCCGGCGGGGGCGAGCGCCTAGCTCGGCGAGGATGCGCATCGCCTCCATCACCGCGATCGCGCTATCCCCGTTGTCCGTTGCCCCCGAGGATGCATGCCATGAGTCGATGTGCGCTCCGACGAGGACGATTTCATCCCTGAGATCAGGATCGGAGCCGGGAATTTCGGCGAGCACGTTGAAGGTGCGGGTATCATCCTCGTCATAGCGCGTGCGTAGTTCCAGGCGCAATTCCACCGGTACCTCGTTCGCCGCCAGGCGCGCGATCATGTTGTACTGCTCTGCCGCCAGCACGATGGATGGCACAGCATCGTTCCCCGTCGTGCGGCTCCCTCGCACACCCACCGTTCCGTCCCGGTACGCGCTGGGACGGAGGGCCACGCCGGCCCCGGCCTCCTGCAGGAGGTTGCGCATCTGCGGGTCGGGGGTGGTCGCGTTCAGCGGGATTCCCGGGGGGTTGCCGGTTCGCACCGACGCCTCGCCCACTCCGGGTTGTGGACGGTCAGCGTCGCGGAACTCGGTTTGCGGCTGATGCGTGAGCACGATCGCTCCCCGGAGCGCGGGCATCATGGTCTCGATCTCCTCGGCTGTCCTGTCGCCCCGATACACAACCGGGCCTGACAGGACCCCGGCAATGGACGGAGTCCAGGCTTCCGCGTAACCAATCAGGGGCGTGTAGCGGGGAGACACCATCTCGACCGACAGCTTTTCCAGCGACCACCCGCGGCCGAACTCGAACGGTTCCAGCCGGACCTCCGCGAGTCCCCACTCGGCGAATAGGTCACGTGCCCAGGCGGCCGCCTCGTCGTGTGCAGGAGATCCCGTGAGTCGTCCGCCTATCTCGTCCGTCAGCGTGTGATAGAGTTCGATCGCGTGGGAACGGTACAGTCCTTCCTGCTTGATGCGTGCGGTCATTTCTAGATCTACGGGCACCTGCGGCGATACAGGTGCGGGCGCGAGCACCCAGGACAAACCGAGGACCGGCAGAAGCAGACGGGTGCGCATTGGTGCCTCATTGCTTGGAGTGCCCCATGGCGAAGTCGCCTTGGAGCCGAATCATGCAGGTCGGCGCGCGGACCCGCTAGGGTCCTTGGACGCACCACGGTGAGAATCGCCCTCGGCCTTTCCCGATGCAGCAAAGCCCCACGGGCCATAGGGCCTTGCGGGGCTCATGCACCGGGCCGCGGATGTCAGCTACCTGGGTCCTCCAGGCAGCCGGCGAGCGCGCCCCTCCTCGAGGCGCTCGTCTCGACCGGGTAAACGATGCGTTCCGCCAGCCAGTCGGCGATTGCCGTGACCCCCTCTTCCGTGAACGCGTGCCGGGTCCTTCCCGGTATCAGACATACCGTAGCGTCCCGAGTGCTCGCAGTCGAAAGCCCACGCCGCACGGCCGCGAGATACGCATGCATCGGCGTGTTGGGGTCCTCTGCTCCGATCAGGACCAGAACCGGCGATCCGAGCCGAGCGAGCACTGCCTCCGGCTCGAAGGCGAGCTGATCATGCCACAGGGGGCTCGCGAAAAAGTGCATCTGTCGCTCGTCGGCGGGGAACGCCGCGTTGTTACGCGGGAGCTGAACGGTCGATCCCGCCCGAAGGCTTTCGAGCCGGTACTCTCTCATGTAGGGCGGGCTCTCGGCCAGCACGATCTCCGCGATCCGTCCCACGTACTGGTCCAAGGCCTGGAGATAGGCTGCTTGGGCCCCGACGCGTTCAGCCAGCCACCGTTGCTGGAGTCGAAATGTCTCTACGCCTGGAAAGGCCGGTGGCGCCAGGAGTACCAGGGGAACCGGCTCCTGCGATGACACCGCCGACAGCATCGCCGGTGGCGTGGCGTCCGCCTGGGCGATGAGGCCCAGCGCCTCTGCGTCGACCTCGGCGCGCGATCCGAGGTAGTCGAGGGCTGCCAGCACGTCGCCGGCCAGGTCCGAGAACGTGGCCCGCAGCAGTGGCTCGACGGTGACGAACCCGCGGGGTACGGGCATCAGCACGGCGTAGCCATCCCCCACCAAGCGGTCCACCAAACGCTCCGTCCCCGCGTTCGAGAGCACTACGACTCCCGGCTGGGGTCCGCTTCTCGGGGGCAACGTTAGCGAAGCGGTGAGGAACGTGGAGTCTTGCTCGCTCCAGTAGCTCACCCGCTCGGTCCGATACGGTGCAGGAGTCTGCGCGCAGATAGGGGCCGCCGAGAGCGTCGAGACGAAAGCGCAGAAAAGTGCGGGCGTAAGGGGGCTGTCCGAGATCATCGCAGTCGATGGCGGGCGTCCGATGCCGAGTATCCGCGATTATATGCGGTCGGGCCCGGCTCGCAAACGCCCAGACCAGCGCCGGGGCTGCCGCGCGTGTTGTTGTTTGAACGCAGCCCTCGAATTTGAACCCAGCACTCGAAGGCCTCCCAGCGGCCAGATTACGCCGAAGCGGTCCGACAGAAGAGAATCGTCACGCCACCAGAGGCGAAAGCCTGAAGATCTCGAGCCATGGCCTGTCCTTCCTCTGCATTGATACTCCCTTGCATCGCTTCCTCGGAGGGAAAACGCAGTTCAACGACGAGGTGATAAGGGGCCTGCCCTGTCGCGGCTCCAGCCCGCCCGCCCCGAAGCTGGCCGCCGGCACGTGGCTGATGGGGATGATGTTGACCAACGAGATCGTCGAAGCCAACGGGAGCCGGCATGGGCGCGCCTCCACCGTAGCCGACTTCGGCATATTCGACCCACTCAGCATCATCCTCTTCAGCTTCGATGGGGTTGCCGAATTCTTCTCTGAAGACCTCCAGGCGGCAGACTGGTCCCCGATGGCCTCGATCTCATATCCCAACGGGAGGATCATGAATCACGGCCAATGCATGTCCTACAAGGTGCCCCTGCCTTTCCTGGATCGGACCAAACTCCTCCTCCCTCCGGCCTGCGGTGCTGTCCGCATTGACATGCCGACTGTTGAAGGATCTCCCTGCCGCCGACGATCACCAGGCTTTCCACGAAGATGCGAAGCCAGGGGGGCAGAGCGGGTTACACGTCTTCTCCGCGATCATCGGGATCGCTCACAATCTGTTGGACCTGTCGAACCACTCTCCGGGCGCTCAGGACACGACCGGTGATACGGTTGGCGAAAGCGATCAATCCCAGGGAACCGACGACCAAACCCACGAGATTGTTGAACGCAAATAACAACAGGACCGCGACGATCAACCACCGCCACCGGGCCCCGATCCAATCGCCTAGTTTCCCCTTCCAGCCTCGTGCGTCCTGACCTGAGATTGTCATGGTCTTGGTGTTCACTCCCGTATGAGCGTGCTCTCACCCCGCCTTCCACGAAGACGCGCCACCCGGGGTGACGGGATCCATGCGCTCAAGATGCTGCACAGGTTAGCAGAGCGCGAGCGATATCGTCGATCTGTAACCAGGACTATCGCGGCACGAGGATCCCGCACCGCGGACGGGAACAACGCCGGCCCTACTTGGACCCGGTACAACATCGGGTCGGTTAGATTGCATTCGTAGGGGGCGCGCAATCGAGCCCGAACCATCGAGAGGCCCAATGGGTGACAGCGACTACGAAGTGCGTTTGAAGACCACAGGGCGAAACGACCGCTGTCTTTGTGGCTCCGGCAAGAAGTACAAGAAGTGTCACTTGGCCGAGGACGAGGGCACGCGCGCCGCAACGCTCAAAGTCCTCGAAGCGGAAGCCATGGCAGAGCCAAAAGCGGCTAAAGACGCCGAGGGCGAGGCCGACACGACGGGCTCGGACAAGCGCACGCGGTCGACGAAGCGCCATAAGAAACAGTCCGGCTCCCAAGGGCGCGCCTCGGACGGCAAACCGAAGAACATCCCGCGGCGGGGCGCCGTTTGAGGTCGTCGGCCAGGTAGCCGGTCGCCATGCCGCCCTCACCCAGTTATCGCTCGATGCGGTAGCGGCCCTCCAGGGCTGCGTTCAGGGGGGTCATGGCGTCGGACATCGAAATGTCCTCGCACATGGGAGGATCAGACCGGGCTCAAAGTCCGGCACGCTAGGACAGTCGGCAAGCGGCGACTGGGTGGCAGCCTTTGACATTGAAGGGGAACCCACAAAGTATGTGATGATACACCGTACCCGGACTCGGATGCAGGGATGTCATCGAAGAAGGCTCGTCGCAGGGAGCGTCACCAGCAGAATCAGGACCGTAGCCTCAGCAGGCTCAGCCCCGTTGCCCTCTTCATGCTGATCATCGGACTTGCGATGCTCGTCACGGTAGTTGGGGCGGTCGTATTCGGAGACCGATCAGGCCGGGGAGCGCCCCCGCGGCCCGGCGCCGTCTGGTCCGCCGCGCATGGGCATTGGCACTGAGGACCGAGAGGACGAAGGGGCAAGCAGGGTCGATTACCCCATCATGCCGTCCTCCGGCCTTGACCCCCCGAACGCGGCGTGAGGCAACAAGTTGCCGGGTTTGGCCCCCACCCCTACGTTCGGCTGGCCAGTCAAAGGTTATTTGGGGTTCCTAAATCTTGGACAGATTATGGGAATATTTAAAAGAGATCCTGAAAAACGGGCGAGAAGAAGAGAGTCGCGCGAGATCAGGAGACAGGAGACATATGAAGAAAAACGGACTTCATGGTTCGGACGGCCTGATATACAACGAGGACTCAGGCCAAGTTGAGTATGACAAGAATCAAGACGGCCGTTCAACAAAGATCTCTCCAAGTGGTACTCCGCCGTATAATCCCCCTCCCCCATAACCTCTAATACCGTATACCGTCCGTAGTATGCCCCACGCCCTCCTTTCTAAAATGTAGGTGTGGGGCTTTTTGGCTGCTCTAGCCCAGGGGCACGGCGCGAAGCGTGAGGGGGGTTGAGACCACGGATGCGATGCGCTCCTCAGCCCCCTCGCTGCGTTCAGGCGGATGACGGGATCGGACGAGCGCCTGTCGGTCTAGTGGACACCTTATTCAAAATCGACATCCGAGAGCCGGCTGGTAGCCGCAAGCAGAGCCCGTTCGGAAGCCCAGAATCGCCGCTAGAGCAACACCAACGGCAGCCCCAGCGCGAACAGCCCGCCGAGTCGTGGGTATCGTCACGGCGCGAGATCGACTGAGATAGCCCTGGAGAGAAGTGTTCGAGTGTTTGCCCGCGTCATCACCACGGCCGGTCTGTTGCTGGGCGTATCGTTCGTCCCTAGCGGTTGTGACTCCTCCGACCCCACAGTCCCGGACGGAGACGATGCGTTTCGCATCCTCGTCTTCTCCGGGACCACCGGCTTCCGGCACACCTCTATCGAGAGCGGTCAGAGTCTGTTTCGTGAGCTCGCGGAGGCCGAAGGCTTCGGCGTCGACGTCACCGAGGACCCGGGCGAGTTCGCGGGCGACAACCTCAGCGGCTATGCCGTCGTCGTGTTCCTCAATATCTCCGAGGACGTGCTGAACGAGACGCAACAGGCGGCGTTCCAAGGATACATTCGCGCTGGTGGCGGTTTCGTGGGGGTGCACTCCGCCACCGACACCGAGTACGGTTGGGCGTGGTACGGAGAGCTCGTGGGCGCCTACTTCTTCGGGCACCCGCCCATCCAGGACGCCGCGATCGTGGTCGAGGACGCGACGCATTCATCGACTCGCCATCTGCCGGCCGAATGGCTGCGTCGAGACGAGTGGTACAACTTCCACCAGAACCCCAGGGGGTCGGTGCAGGTGCTGCTCACGTTGCGCGAGGAAACGTACGACGGTGGGGAAATGGGCGAGGACCACCCGATCGCTTGGTACCACGAATACGACGGCGGGCGCGCGTGGTACACCGCCGGGGGGCACACCGAGGAGAGCTACGCCGAGCCGCTGTTCACCGAGCACTTGCTCGGAGGCGTGATGTGGGCCGCGGGGGAGGAGGGCTAGAAACCCGCGTCTTCCGGCCTCGGCTCGAAGCGATACACGAGGCCGTCCAAGTTCGTCAGCCACAACTCCCCGTCGGGTCCGTCGGCGATTGCGATGATTGCGCCGAGTTCGTCCGTCCACCACTGCCGCTCGAGCATGACCTCGCCGCCCTCGTAGCGGAAGCTGCGTACGAACCCGCAGTGGTCGCCGTAGAAGTAGTGACCGTCGAACTCCGGGAACATTCGCCCCCTGTAGACGACGCCTCCGATGATGGCACACCCCTCGTCGTGGCCGTACTCGAGCGTCGGAAGGGTAGTGCCCTCGGCCGAGCATCCCTCCCTCATGCAGAGCGACCCCTCGAGGACCGGCCAGCCGAAGTTCGCCCCCGGTGAATTCCACGGCACGATGTTGATCTCCTCGCGCCGGAGGTGGCCCACGTCGGTGATGTAGGCCAGCCCTTCCTCCCGATCGATGTGAAAGCGCCACGGGTTCCTCAACCCGTACATCCAGATCTCCGGGAGCGCCTCCGGGTCAGACACGAACGGATTGTCGGGCGGGATCCCGTAAGGAAATGCCCCGTTCACGTCGATCCTGATGATGCTCCCGCGTAGGTTCGTCGAGTCCTGCGCGGTGGGGCCTTCGAAGCCGTCGCCGGTCGAGATCCACATGTAGCCGCCGGGCCCGAACTGGATCTTGCCGGCGTTGTGGAACTCGTTGGCTTTCGGGATGGAGAAGAGCCGCTCCTCCGTCGCGCGATCCGCCCGCTGGGGGTTCGGACCCACGCGGAAGCGCGACAGACCGGTGTTGCCATCGAGGTCGGTGTAGTTCGCGTTGGCTTTCGGGATGGAGAAGAGCCGCTCCTCCGTCGCGCGATCCGCCCGCTGGGGGTTCGGACCCACGCGGAAGCGCGACAGACCGGTGTTGCCATCGAGGTCGGTGTAGTTCGCGTAGAAGATCCCGTTCGTCTCGAAATTCGGGTCGAACTCGAGCCCCAATAGCCCCTGCTCGGCGGGATAAGTGACCTCGTTACGGAGGTCGAGAAAGGGCTCAGGGAGGAGGTTCGTGCCTTCGAGCACGGAGACGAGTCCGGGTGCCTCGACGATCACGAGCCAGTCGTAGCCGGGTGGTGAGGCGACGTGCAAAGGAACCGCGCGCCCCTCGGCCATCAGGCGAAGACAGAACGGTCCCGAAGTCGGTCCGTCACAAGGAGGGTCTAGGTCTAGGACGTCCCCACATGAGGTGAGGCACGCCGCGAGGGCTGCCACGGCAAGGAACTCGACGGTTCGACGGCGGCGTGCTCCGCGGATCAGTGTTGAGCCGTCGACCGGCCGTTCCACCGGTTCGCGTCTCCGACTCGGATTCGGCTGGCCTTGCTCAGATATGTGCTGAGGGTCATCGGCGTGGAGCTTCGTCCTCTTCCTGGCGAGCGAGGAGGCGGTCGAAGTAAGGGGTTTGGGCTCGTGGTTTCGGAGTCCGATGTAGACGTTAATGGCTGCTCGAGTTCCTGGACGCTGTTCACGGCGAGGCGCTTCAACGTTCCGGTGTGCGGATGCTTGAGGCCACACCGAGCTACCGTCGGTTCTACTGTCGATTCATAGTCATAACAGCCCGGCAGGATGCCGTCCCGTCCCTTCGCGAAGGCGGCAGATCGTGCGCTCCATCATGGAAGTCGTGCCCCCACTGACGGATGAAAGAGTGCCCCCGCTCCCTCCGGCGAAATCGAGGTTTCTAGCGGCCTTCTCCGGAGTGAGCGGCCCCAAACCGTGCCACTCCGCGGCACGAGATGTGGCACAGTCGCGTCGGAGAAGTGGCACAGTTTCGATTCTGATCTAAAGGAGCAGGTATGATCGGCACGAACTCACGGTGGTCGAGGGACCCGCCCCGCCCTGGATCACCGCGCCGTGTGCGCCGCCGCCCCAACTGGCATCGTGACTGGGTCCGTCATCGGATCATCGCCTCGAGTTGTTCTGGAGTGCGGCCGAGTCCGGCCGTGAGGACCTGAGCGCCGTCCTCGGTCACGAGGATCACGTCTTCGACGAAGACCGATATCTCCAGGTCGTGGTTGTAGTACCAGGGCTCCACCGTGAATACCATGCCAGGTGCGAGCGGCTCATCGAGGAGCGCGGGGTCTTCTGCGGACATCCCGATGTGGTGGCCGAAGAACGACGGGGTCTGCATGTACTGCTCCTCGTCGTCGGGGATCGCCGCATAAGCGATCTCGGTGAGCTCCAGCAGAGTAATGCCGGGGCGGACCGCCGCGATGATCGCGTCTGCCGCCGTGGTACTGACGAGCAGCTTCTCGCGCTGAAGCGGGGTGAACGTTCCGCTGACCGGGAAGGTCCGCCCCACGTCGCTGATGTAGCCGTCGACCTCACAGCCGACATCGAGGATGATGAGCTCGTCGTCCGCCATGTTGCGATTGCGACGGTCGTAGTGGGACGCGAGCACGCGCGACGGCCACAGGCTGTTCGGCCCCGACTTCACGATGGGTGTGAACGGGATCGACTGCGAGCCGAAGCTCCGACACGCCGACTCGAACGTGCCCTGCACCGTGCGCTCATCCACGCCCGCACGGACCACCGCTGCGGCCGAGCGGATCGCGGCCGACGTCGCCTCGGCGGCGATCCTCATGGCGCGGATCTCTCTCGGGCTCTTGATCATGCGGATGCGTGCGACGTCGTCGTACGCGTTCTCGATCACTGCGTCGGGGTAGTCCTGCCCGAGCCGGAGCAAGAGGGTGCGGATCGGGTCGAGGTGACCGATCAGGGGTACGGCTGCCACCGGCACTGGACCGGAAGATCCCGCATTGACGCGGAATGGCGCCCCCTCGGCAGCGCGCTGCTGGATATAGGCCTCGATATCCCCGATGTCCTGGTACTCGTCGATACCCGCTATGCCGCGCAACTGATAGTCGTTCAGGAGCGGACGGCCCGGGAAGTCGTTCTCGCGCCCGGGGTCCTCGAAGCGTGCGTCGGTCTCGGGCATGAAGAGGATCGCCCGGTTGCGGTCGGCGTCGAGCACGAGCATGGAGCTCGGAAGCTCCAGCCCCGTGAAGTACCAGAAGTCGTCCAGTTGGCGGAACGTGTCGCCCTCGGTGCGTCCGTCGGAGGACGGGACGAGCATCACGCCGCCCCCGCTCTCGCCGAGGTTCGCGATGGTCCGAGTTCTCCGGTACTGGTACTCCTGCGCTCGGAAGCTGGGCCGCGCCCACTGGGCGTAGCGTTGTTCCGGTGTCTGGGCGTCAAGGGGCGCTGCCTGCATGAGCAGGGCGACGGTAACGAGGCCTGCAATCGTGTGACGAATCATCGCAAGAAAGTCGGGCGTGGACGGGGTGTTGCGTGCAAGGTTGAAGCTCAACGCCGGACGCCGCCACCCCGGAGGCCCCCCTGTCAGATCCCTGCTCTCCATCGCGCAGCCGAAAAACAGTGCCTCTCTTTGATGGCTCTCTCCCAATGGTGTCTTGCTCTTCCCCCCTCGCGGGGGGTAGGCGGCGCAACCCCGTGTGGCCTCAAGCGGTAAGATGGGTAATACAAGGTTCCGTCACAACGCTTCGGGCGCTCCGTGGTCGGGGAGTACGAGGGGAGGTCAGCTGGCACTGCTCATTATGACGGAACTCCACCCGGGCCGGGACGTTATGCGGAGCGGGGACATGTAGGGCATTGATCGCGGGCGTTGATGGGTAGAATGCGACGTCCGGGTGCCTTCCCCCGGACGAACTGGGATGTGCACCGGCCGCGTTCAGGCGGGTGATGGCGGACATGCGATCAAGATGTGAGTGCGGCTCCAACCCAGCGAGGCTACTCTTCTCCCGGGTGAGGGGACACGCACCCGGGGTGTGTGGGGAAGGGATTTCTCTAACTGTCGACGGCAGCGAGACGCTCATGAATTGGCACCGGTTCCGACCAGTCCTCCTGATCGCTTTCCCGATCGTCTTTTTGGGACGACACCCGCTCTCTGCGCAGGCGCTCGAATCGATTGTCGCAAATGACAATAGGGTGCCGGCCGGGGAGTTGCGGGACGGTGTCCTGAGCTTGCAACTCGAGTTACGCAGGGGCATTTGGCACCCGGAAGGTGAGGACGGTGAGGCCATTCCGGTCTACGCGTTCGGCGAAGTGGGAAAGCCGCTTCAGATTCCGGGTCCGCTCGTCCGCGTGCCGCAGGGAACCGTCATCGAAATCTCGGTGCACAACACACTCGGAGTCGAGGCGGTCTTATTCGGATTGCACCAGCGCCCTGGCGATGCCGAGGACGTAGTGACCATCGAAGCTGACGAGCAGCACGTAATGAGTTTCGTGTCGGGCACCCCGGGCACCTATCTGTATTGGGGCCGGACGCCCGACGGAGGACGTGGCGACCGTCGGGTCAAGGACTCCCTGCTCGGGGGGGCGCTTGTGGTCGATGCGCCAGGTGCCCCCACGGACGATCGAATCTTCGTGCTAGAGCGTTGGAACGGACCGACGCGCACGGCCATCAATGGCAAGTCGTGGCCGTTCACGGAGCGGCTTACGTACGAGGCCGGCGAACCCGTCCACTGGCGCGTGGTCAACGCGTCGGACCTCAGCCACCCGATGCATCTACACGGATTGCACTTCAACGTCGATGGGGTAGGGGACGGGGAGAGTTACCGCAGGTACGCCGATGAAGAGCGCCCCCTGGTGTTCACTAAGAATGTGGAGATCGGCGAGACATTCGACATGACCTGGGTGCCCCACGAGCCGGGCGGATGGTTGTTCCATTGCCACCGACTGCCCCACATGAGACTTCCGATCGATCTGGACCCCGCTGACGTGATGGTCGCGGACGACCACGAAGAAGCGGAGGGTGACCCGTTGTACGCGGGTATGGGCGGAATGATTTCACACATCACGGTGACCGGGCCTCAGTTCGAGACACCTGAAGAGGTATGGCGGTCGGCGCGCAAGCTGGAACTTGAGGTGGCGACACGAGACGGGGACGCGCGTTTCTATAAGCTCACGTTGCGGGACCCGGCTCTCGCCTCCTCGATACCGGAGGGGGTGGCGGGGCCAGCGCTGTCTGGCCCGCTGATCGTACTCGAGCAAGGCGAGCCCGTTGAGATAGCGGTGGTCAACCACCTCGATGCCCCGACCGCTATCCACTGGCACGGCATGGAGCTAGAGAGCTACTACGACGGAGTCCCCATCCTGTCGGGGATCGGCAATAAGCGGGCGCCGCCGGTGGAGCCGGGGCAGACGTTCGTAGCCCGGATGACACCACCCCGAGCGGGAACGTTCATGTACCACACGCATTGGCACGACGCCCGGCAGCTCACGGGCGGAGTCCAAGGCCGGTTGATCGTGATGCCACAGGGAGTGACGTACGATCCCGCCACAGACAAGACGTTCCTGTTCACCCAGAGTCCTGGCGATCCGTTCGGAGCCGCGATGCTGCTAGTGAACGGTGTCCCCCAGCCACCGGTGATGCAGCTCACGATCGGGACGAAGTACCGCTTCCGGTTCATGAACGTAACGCCTTCCGTGGCGAACCTCCGTGTGTCCCTGAGACAGGCCAGCATTCCGGTAGAGTGGCGTGCGGTAGCCAAGGACGCAGTCGACCTTCCTGCATCCCAAGCCACGATGAGGCGAGCGGATCTGCAGATTTCCGTCGGTGAGACGTATGACTTTGAGTTCGAGGCAACGGCACCAGGCGAGCTAACGCTCGAGGGTGTGCAGCCCAACGATAAACGGCGCGTGGTGCAGACGTTGGTGTTCACCCGCTCACCTGGGTAGAGACCGACCCCACGACGCCCAGAACCGCGTCCTACGTGCCTGCGGTGTTTATTCAGGTAGCGAGGATGCTTTGATGAATCCGTCGATGCTGAATCCGGATGAACGGGCACAACTACGCGCCTCTCTCCGTTCCGGCCGTTCCGGGCATGGCGATGGTTCTAGAACGGTCGCCCCATGCCAGCCTGGGATCGTGCCGCCGTGATCTGGAGGGGCTCCAGGCGGACCCGGTCGGCTGCGACACATCCCGCGGCCATCAGATTGCCTTCCGCCACACAGGGAACGTGTTGCAGCCCCAGGGAGTGCCCGAGCTCGTGCGCAAGAACACGCGCAGCAAAGCCCCCCAGCTCCACAGGTTCCCGCGCTCGCGGACCTCACGCGGATTCAGGTAGCACGGGTGATCGCCGGTAGTGTCAAGCATGCCGTCCCCTCTCGCCACCAGTCTCGCGCTGAAGTATCTAGGTCCTTTATGGACTGATTGACTCCAGGTGTAAGGTGTGGGATGGTGGACCGTCAGGTAGTGACGAGGTTCCGGCTGCTGGATTCCGATCGGTGAAGCCCGGGTTGTTTCTCATGCTGGCAGTACTAGCGGACGGCGACTGCCACGCGTACGCACTCAAGAAGGAGGTGGCCCGGCGCTCGCATGGAGGGGTCACGCTCGGACCGGGCACCCTGCACCGCTACCTGAAGCAACTGACCGAGGAGGGGTGGATCGCCCATGTGGAATCGCCCCTCCCGACCCTCTTAGACGACGAACGCCGTCGCTACTACAGCCTTACGCGAGACGGTCGGCAGGGCTTAGACGCAGTGGCTGATGCCCAGTTGCGCCTGGCTCAGGTGACGTGACCCCCTGAAACGAGACCAAAGTTGATGTTAGGATGCGGCTTTGGTCGCAGCTATCATGACGTGACCCCCTGAAACGAGACCAAAGTTGATGTTAGGATGCGGCTTTGGTCGCAGCTATCAGGGAGGAGGTCAGAATGAGTAGGAGACGACACACGCCGGAGCAGATCATCACGGCATTGAGAGAGGCGGAGGTGGGTCTGGCGAACGGCAAAACGGTGGCGATGGTGAGCCGGGAGTTGGGGATCAGCGAGCAGACGTACTACCGGTGGAGGCAGGAGTTCGGGGGGATGAAGGTGGATCAAGCTCGACGCTTCAAGGAGCTGGAGAAGGAGAACGCACGGCTAAAGCGAGCGGTGGCGAACCTGACGGTGGACAAGCTGATCCTGGAGGAAGCGACCAAGGGAAACTTCTGAGCCCCGAGCGCCGACGCAGGTGCGTGATGCATGTACGTCAGCGACTCGGGGCGAGTGAACGTCACGCGTGTCACGTACTGGGTCAGCCGCGCTCGACGCAGCGCCGGGTGAAGAAGCTACCTGGCGACGAGGAGGCGCTACGCACGGACGTGATACGGTTGGCGAGCCGGTTCGGCAGGTACGGGTATCGCCAGATCACGAACCTGCTGCGTATCGAGGGCTGGGAGGTGAACCACAAGCGTGTGGAGCGTATCTGGAGGCAGGAGGGGCTGAAAGTGCCCAGACGGCAACCGAAACGGGGTCGGTTGTGGCTCAACGATGGCTCGTGCATCCGGCTCAGGCCACTGCACAAGAATCACGTGTGGTCCTACGACTTCGTAAGCACGAGGACCCATGACGGCCGTGCGCTGAAGCTTCTGACCGTGCTCGACGAGTACACGCGGCAGTGTCTGGCGATCAAGGTCGGTCGAAAGACTCGAGCTCACGACGTTCTCGAGGTGCTCACCGATCTCTTCGCTCGGCACGGTCCGCCCGAGCATCTGCGCTCGGACAACGGGCCAGAGTTCACGGCGAAACTGGTGCGGAGATGGCTGGCCAGGCTGCGGGTCCAGACCCTCTACATCGCGCCGGACAGTCCGTGGGAGAACGGCTACAACGAGAGCTTCAACAGCAAACTGAGAGACGAGTTCTTGAACGGAGAGATCTTCTACACACTGCCCGAGGCAACGGTACTCGTCGAGCAGTGGAGGCGGCTGTACAATACCGTCCGACCCCATCGTGCCCACGGCGGACTACCCCCCGCCCCAGAGACGATAAAACCATCGCCCTGGTTCCTCAGGATGCCCCAACTCCAGGGACCACCGATGGCTCGGGGTCTAACATAGGAAGTGGTACCGCAACTGGGGGCACCTCACGCAGCGTCATGAGTCACTCGACGAAGGGGCGTACATGTTCGAGAAAGTCTTGGTGTCCATGGATCTATCGCCGGCTACAGAGGCCCTCGTGTCGGCACTTCCTGGCTTGCGAGAATTCGGAACCCGGGAGCTTACTCTCGTTCACGTCGCTAAGCCTCTGAGCGGTCCGGCATCCGAGTCGCTGACCCGTGTAGGGTACCTCCGTACCCGGCTAAACGGCCTTGCGGACCGACTGACAGACATTGGGTTCTCGGTCACCGTCAGCATTCCGACCGGCGAGCCGGTGGCAGAAGTGATGAAGGCGGTAGAAGCCACGGATCCTGATGTCGTTCTCGTCGGGTCCCGCAGTCACACGCTGATCCGGGAGGCTTTCATCGGTAGCGTGGCGTGGGACGTCGTGCGGAGAGTCGGCCGTCCTGTCCTTCTCCAGAGGATCGAACCGAACCGTGACGACCCGGAGGCAGCGTTGGAGGGTCGTGGATCGGGCCTTCCCAAGCACGTGGTCTATCCCACGGACTTCTCCGATACCGCGAATAGAGCTCTACCCTGGCTACTGAGTATCGTTCGGGACGCCGCGCCGTCTCTCACGCTCCTCCACGTGATGCCCACCGCGTCCACGGACGGAAGGAGTGAGGCCGAAACCCGGTTGGAGGAGCTGGCTCAAGAGCTTGGCGAGCAGGGAGCTACGGAGGTAAGCTGTCGGCTGCGGACCGGCACTCCCCACGAAGAGATACTCAAGGCGGGTGGTAACAGGGTCGACACCTTGGTTGTGATGGGCACCCATGGCAGGGGATTCATTCCCGGTGTGGTGCTCGGGAGCGTGGGCAGACAGGTCGTTCGTCAGGCCTCCGCTCGGGTTCTCCTCATTCCAGGGGCGGACTAGAAGACCTCGCTGTTGATCACCAACGAGTGACGTCAACCCACACCGTTCGTCGCCATCCATCGGGCGAAGTCGGCCTTGGTCGCCCTCAGAATGCCCAGCGTGGCGGCCCGGTCCGCGTCCTGTTCCAAAATTCAGCCTAGCATTAAAGCAAGCGTTGACAGCAGGTTAGCTGGCACGAGCCCACGTGTGGTGGGCCGGGCTTCTGCTTTTTGGAACGGGGCAGGGGATGCCGAACACGCCTATGCAGATGCTCCTCGTGATGGTCGCCGGCTGGGTGAACGAGCAGCAGCGCGCAGGGGCTCGGTAACCGGCCGATCGCGGGGGTTCCAAAACCCTCCGAGGGTGCGGTTCTGCGGCACGAGCGCTTGGGCGGGTTGCTCAGCCATTACTACCGGGACGCTGCTTGAATCCCTCGGTCGAGTTTTGGAACAGGACGGGGGATCTGTCCTCAGGTCGGAGCCATGCACCAACGCCCTACAACACCGACAACGGCAGCCCGATCCGCATGTCGGCTGAGCTACTCGACCACCTTCGACTTCAGATCGAAGACTGTAAGTTAATGGTATGAAAATCGGAATAATCATCGGTCGCATCGGGGACGTCGACGGCGTCGCCCTGGAAGCCGAAAA
Source organism: Longimicrobiales bacterium (assembly GCA_965226625.1). Taxonomy (GTDB): domain Bacteria; phylum Gemmatimonadota; class Gemmatimonadetes; order Longimicrobiales; family Gaopeijiaceae; genus UBA1138. Next base: position 9,518 of record CBDDDK010000002.1, on the reverse strand, counting down.
ATGGATAGAAGTCCTAAAAAAAATGGGGCATGAGATATTCATTCTCTCCGGTCAGTTCAAGGAGGATGTGACTGAACCGGAGAACCAGACGGCCCGTCGGTTTATGTCATTCTTTTCCCCCGAGTGCGAATGGGAGCAGAACCGGGCTTTCTTCTTTCCACCGGATGATTCCGAACGACTGCTGAGTCACCTCGACGGGACCGCCAACCACGTTGCAACTGCTGTTTTCCAGTGGATCCTAGAATGTCGCATCGACGTGCTCCTCATCGAGAACGCATCGTCCTTGCCAGCCCATTTGTCGCTGGGCATGGGCATCATGCGTTGTGCGGAGCGCCTCGATCTTCCGATCGTCATTCATCACCACGATTTCTCCTGGGAGCGGGGCTCGCGTTACGACTCACCGTTTCCCGAAATCACGCAGATAGTCGAAGAGACGTTCCCCCTGCGTACCTCCAACGCCCGACACGCCGTGATCAACTCCAATCAGCAGGGCGTTCTCAAGGATAGATTCGACATCGATGCCATGGTCGTGCCCAACGTGATGGATTTTGACAGCCCGTTCGCTCAGAAGGACTCCTACAACGCCGATCTGCCCGCGAGCATAGGGCTACAGGAAGGTGACATCCCCCTTTTCCAAATCACCAGGATCGTCGGGCGGAAGGGCATCGAAGTCGCCATCGATCTAGTCAACCGGCTGGAAGATCCGAAGGTCAAACTCGTGATCACCGGCAGCGCAGCCGACGATCATCGCAAGGGCTACTATCGGGAGCTTCTGAGTCAGATCAAGAGGAACGGGTTGCAAGAACGAGTCCTCTTTGCCCACCACAAGCTTCTCAGCGGCCGTGGAATGTCGAGCACGGGCGAGCGGATCTTCTCGCTGGCCGACGCCTACGCACACGCCGTTGCCTGCACCTATTTCAGCACATACGAGGGTTTCGGAAACGGGTTTGTCGAGGCGGTCGTCGCCCGGAGGCCCATTTTCATGAACAACTACAAGCCTGTTTACTGGCCGGATATCGGCAGCCATGGCTTCGAGACCGTGATGCTGGAGGACAACAACCTCACGGACGAGGCCGTGGCTGAAATCGACCGGATTATCTACGATCCTGCACTACAGGCGGAAATGGCCGAGCATAACTTTGAACTCGGGCGGAAGTACTTCTCGTTCGACGTGTTGGAGGAAAAGCTCCAGGCGATCTTTCCGCAGTGAGGTGAGTCATCGTGCAGCGAGGACGGCGCCACAGCGCGGAGGGCATGATGGATGCCCTACGGAACGAGGGTGTAGCCACCTGGTTCGACCTCGGGTTGATGCTCGACCGGCTCCGCGACGGGCGCGGCACACCGAGCGTGAATTTCGACGATGATTTCGACGCCTTCGCCCGGCACATAAGCCGCGGAGTGGGGCTCGTGACCTTCCACTGCTCGGTGGATGGCGTCACGGCGGAGATTGCGAAATATGCCGAGGCAATGCGGAGCATGCTGCCGGAGCCGCAACTCCACCTGATCACGGGTCGCTTCGATGTTCGCGCGGAGCTGATCGTGGGTCCCAAGATCGAGCGCCACGTGTTGCCCGAAGTGGACGGATTCGCTGACTGGCACCTCTACAGGGACTTCTTCCATCGTCGCATGGAGCGGGGAAGCCCTCTCTACAACTCCCTGATTCTCACGCTCTGGGATGACGTGCTCGTTCTCGCAGAACGCCTCGGAAGGCTGATCGAGCGTTGCGACATTCGTTTGTTGTACGTCATCAACGTCAATTCAAACCCCGGTAATGTCACCCTGGCGCTGGCGCTGGTGCTGATCTCCGAACACATGCGCATTCCGGTCATCGCCAACAACCACGACTTCTACTGGGAGGGGGGCGCGGCACGACAGGAGGGGGAGGGCCCTACAGGAGCGCGCGACCACTTCTTTACCAACTCGCACCTGGGCGAGGTATTCTCGATCATCCAAATGATCTATCCCTGGGTCGCGCGTACCTGGATTTCGGCGAACATCAGCCGCCGTCAATCGGCCGAGCTGGTAGGGCGGTTTGGCCACAACCCGGCCAACGTCGCGGAGTTGGGTACGGCCGTGGACACGGCCCTCTACGCACCTCTCAACCGCCCCAGGCGCGTCGAGGTGTTACGTCAGCTCTCCTGTCTGCTGAGGGGATCACGCAAGCGCCTCGTCGCCAATTCAGCTGCAACAGTCCTGCGCCGGAACCCGCTGGCGGCCGGTCGGCCGCAGCCACTGCTGCTGGCGGCCCGAGAAATGAGAAACGTGGACTTCGTCCGCGACAACGTGATCCTGCTGCAGCCCACTCGGATCATCAAGCGCAAGAGAATCGAGACCAACTTTCGCGTCATTTCTCGGCTGTTCTCCGATGCGGAATTCATCAACGCCTTCCAACACTCTCCGAACCTGAAGCTCACGCTGCTGGTTTCGGGCCCGGTGGCGGGCGAAAACGAGCGTTACTTCCTGAAGTTGGTGCGTGACTTCGGTAGGTGCGTGTCCCGGCTTCCAGGGTCTGTGCGGGATCGGGTGTTTCTTGCCCTGTTGTTCAGCGGGATGGACTATCCAGGTTTTCGAAAACAGTTCGACCGGCCGTTCACGATCAACGACCTGTATGGGGTCGCGTCACTCTCGGTGCTACCGAGTGAAACGGAGGGCCGCGGACTGCCGATCATAGAATCCGCCGCGTGCAGTGTTTCGATAATGACGCGGCGCTACGATCCGGAGGACGTTTTCGCCGAAGTGATAGGCGAACACCTGGCACGAGACAAGCGACTGGAGGTGATCTCTTTTCGTAATCGGATCACACCCGCTGTCATCACGTCTGTCAAAGAGCATTTGCTCCAACCGCTGCGTTTCAGCTCGGCCAACGCACACAACCGCCAGGTCATTGAGGATCGTTGGTCGATGGAATCGCTGGCCCGCGACTTCGAGAGCTGCTTCCGACAGCTGCACCGGCAACTTCAAGCAAACGATCGTGACCTGGAGACCGCATCGGAAGTCTTATCGCGGTTCGAGAGGCGAGTGCGGCGCCATCACGACGAGCTTGGCACAGTTATGAATACCGACAATCGCGAATACCTGCCGGGCCACGGACGCATGGGGTTCATGCTGATGTTGAAGTCGCTCATTGACCCGAGCTATTTCCGCGTCGAAGAGCAGCGCCAGCGCGGGATGGCTTTCGCATTCGCCCAGCGGTTGGTGCACGAGAACCCGGACCCGTCTGTCCTGAGTCGCGAACAATTTCACGAGTTCTGCAATTGTGTGGACAATCTGTTCCTGGTTCGGGAGGGCGACCTGCCGATCATGTTCGACCACGCGTTCGCCTATCGGCATCGCAACCGCTGGGGCTACAAGTATCGCAACCTCACTTGGCACGAGTTGACAGGCGTCATCAACCTGCTGTTCGCGCAGATTGCGGCACCGCCGCCTTCGTTTGCTGCGACCCGTCACGGGACGTCCCCTTTCTCAAACTGGGCCTTGGCGATCAAGCAAAGGTGTGGTGGCTCGCTCGCGATTGACGATCAGGCCAGGCTTTGGGAACGCCTGCAGACCAACGTGCCCATCGCGTTGTTCGCCGGCAGCGCGCTCCAGGTGGAGATCGAGCTCTTCATCCTCCAATCGGTGCGTGCCCGGCTCGGTCTCGAGACGCACGAAGCGATGACCGGCAGGCTTATCAGGCGCGAGCGGCTGGCGCCTATCTACATGTTTCAGCGCAGCAAGCCACTGGGGAACAACCTCACCGCAGATATGTTGAAGGCTTACGTCAATGAGAGTCGGAACGAGGAGCTGCAGTTGCTGTTTAGGAACGCCGTTTGCAGCGTCGTTCCGACCAACCAGATGTCGGTGGGCATCGACGTCAGGCAACTCGGCAAGCGGGCCCTCCGCGTGTTGGCAGACGTGCGCGCCGGGGGTGGGTTTCTGATCGGAGCGACCGAACATGCTTCCCTCACCACCGACATAGTCGACATCGAGCGGTTCCACATCGGACAGGTGCCTGACATCCTCACGGCCAGTGTGATGGGCCTCTCGCCCGGCGACGGCTACGTCCAGTGGGTGCCTGCGGGTCTTAGGGCCACGCTCGCCTACCCGACGCCGATACAGACCGCCTGCAACCTGAGCGAGACGTTCAAGGGGCCGCTATTTCGGGAGGCGTGCGAGAAAACAGGTGAAAGGGAAGTTCTCGAGGAGCTCCGCCGCGACGCCGAGGAGCGAGGATCCCCCGTCGTGAGCGTCCTAGAGCAGATGTTAGCGCCACCCGCCAAGAAGAAGTCCGCCGTGACGGCGCGGGCCATCAACGGGGTCTATGCTGACGGGTTCCCCTGGTCCGGCGCGCTGGCCAGCGTGCCGCCTGGTGCCGGGATGCGGTACCGCATCGCCGGGCCTAATGGACCACCCCGCACTGTGCTCGATTTCGTCAAGCGTTTCAACCGCGGCACAAGAACAAAGGCTCGCATCGCGTGGAACGGAGGCTACATCCTGAACGCAGAGCTCGTGGGCAAGCTTGGCTTGCCGGAGTCCTACGTCGGCTCTCCGCTGGGTCTGATCATCTCAGACGGTGAGGTCATCTGTCCCCCACTCTTCAACAAGCCAGCACTGCTGGTGGGAAACGACGGCTCGCTCTCCATTCGGAGAGTCAACGCTCGGTCCGGCATGCGGGTCAGCGGCGCGGGCGTGACGGTGGACTTCAAGCCCAGTTGCTACAACGCGGTGACACCGGGAGCGGGACCCTGCTTCTACGATCTGTTATTCCCCGGGAGCGAGTTGCCCGGGGATGGGCGGACGCTGGTGAGGTTGGCTGGCGCGCGGGTGATAGAGGTGGTCGACACCGGCGCGGATCAGGACATTCCGGTGTTGCCGGTGGGACTGTGTCTCTCCTTCGCCAGAGGTGAGTTGCCCGACGGATGGGTCGATGGAGCCCGGCTCGATTTCGAGCTAACGGACCTGGTCGACGTGGCGCAGGCGGTGGAAGCGGGGCCGGTGCTCCTGTCCGGTGGCCGCGATTGCATCGATATGGATGCGGAGGGCTGGAAGACGGAGAATTCGATCGCCACACAGGCGGCGCGGCTCGACTACCGCGACATGAGAGGGCCAAAGATCGCGGTCGGAGTCGACGGGAGTGGTACGCTCTCGGTGCTGACCGTGAACGGACGCATCCGCGAATCGGTCGGTGCGACTCATGCGGAAATGGCCGAGATTCTCTCCGCGTGCGGCGTGGAGAGCGCCATGGGCTTTGACCCCGGGGGAAGCAGCACACTCGTGGTCGGGGATCAAGTGTTGAACATCAGTCCGTACAACGAGGACCACGAACGAAACGTGTACTCCATGCCCCCCCAGCCCCGAGCCGTGTCCAACGCGGTCATCGGCTTCTGAACTTGTTGGCGCCCGGCTTCGGGCTTGGCCGCATGATGTTGATGGTACGCCACCGACCTCGACGACTAGAGACGGGGGTCTCTACTACGTATGAGGTGCGTAGGCGGGATGACGGAGGTGGCAGTGCCGATCGCTGGACCCCGTCCTGTTCCAAAACTCAGCCTAGCGTCAAGTCGTGAGTCTGCTGCGGGTAGATCGTCCTTCAGCCAAGTCGTTTTCGACCGATCTCGTGGTCTGGGACCTGGCGAGCCGAAGGATCCGCTCTACATGTTTCTCTACATGTTCGGGTTCATCAATTCGGTGAAATCCAGCGACGATTTACCGCAAATCGATGAACTTTTCCCCAGAAGTTCGCCAAATCAGTGAAAATGGGGGTGTTTTCAAGGTGCCTTACAAGCAGGGGGTCGCTGGTTCGAGTCCGGCAGCGCCCACTTGGAACATGTTGTGTCACAACGGTTTATGTGTCCGTGCTCTTTGGTGAGGGCGGGCCAATGCTCGGCGGTCCCCATATGGTCCGCGAGCGGAAGCGGGTTCGTAGGCCGTAGCCGTCGCCACGGACGTCGATGCCGGGCCGGATGTCGACCCCAGTCTTCACGTGGCCGCCGGGGCGGTCGGGCATGCGGGTGGACGACCAGTGCCGTCTGGGACTGCGACGTTGCTAGACGGTGACACGCGCTACGCCACCGCTCCGCGTTTGGAGCACACTTCCCGCAATAATCGATCATGTTCAGAGCACGTGTAGATACGGCCTCTCGGGCGATCCACGATGGCCTTTGTCTTGAAGTCACGCATGAGGTTGGCGTCGTCGGTGCAGAGGAGCGTTCGCGTCGACGAACAGAGCCACTTAGCTGGCGTCGCTGGACCTACGTTTGTAACCGCCGGATCGAACCCGATCGTCATCGGTGCCCCCAGCGTCGTCAGCTCCCCCTGACGTGTGAGCCGATCGCGCGCGTCCAGGCCGCGACCAGCTTCTTGCCGAGCTCCTCTCTCTTGTCGCGTAGGGGTGGTAGGTCGTTGGGCTCATGCCACACCTCATGCTGCATGAGCAAGAGCAGGGAGCCATGACGCGTCGGTAGCGCACCTGCTTTGGGAGCCACTTTCTGGCGTCGGTGGGCGTCGGTGAGCGTCGGGAATGCTGGGTTTTTGCGTCAGTTGCGTCGGCCAGCGTCGGTGGGCGTCGGCGCAGTTTTTGGCACAGTTTGGGTGAGTGCCCGGCTTACCCTGGTGATGGCTCGATAATTGAGCGTCTCGGCCGTCGCTGCGCCGAAGCCTCCTCGCGGTTTGCCAGATCGCACCGTGTCTTGCGGTGCTGAACCTCGCACTGTGCGCTCGGTGCTTCGCCCACCGCAATGGGTGGTTAGACTTAGGCAGGCCGGACTTGCACCAACGGGGGGACGACAATGGCACGGGAGCGCGCAGTCTTGGCGGGAGGTTGCTTTTGGGGCATGCAGGACCTCATCCGGAAGCTCTCCGGTGTAGAATCGACCCGCGTGGGATACACTGGCGGGGACGTACCGCAGGCGACCTACCGCAACCACGGTTCACACGCGGAAGGCATCGAGATCCTGTTCGACCCCGACCGGATTTCATATCGCCGGATCCTGGAATTCTTCTTCCAGATTCACGACCCGAGCACGCCCAACCGACAGGGCAACGATCGAGGCATGTCCTATCGCTCCGCCATCTACTACGTAGACGATGAGCAACGGCGAGTCGCACTCGACGCCATCGCTGATGTCGAAGCGTCTGGCCTATGGCCTGGCAAAGTCGTTACCGAGGTGGAGCCGGTGGGTAATTTTTGGGAGGCCGAGCCAGAGCACCAGGACTACCTGGAAAATTATCCGAACGGCTATTCCTGCCATTTCCCACGGCCGGGTTGGATCCTGCCGTCACGGCACGCAGGCGTTGCTGATCCGGCCTAACCCGGGCCGAGCCGATGTCCCGCGACGCCGTCTTCACGTTCGACAACAGCTACGCGGCCGAACTCGAGGGTTTCTACGTTCCTTGGAAGGGCGAGCGGGTCCCTGAGCCCAAGCTCGTGCAACTGAATCGGTCGCTTGCCGCGGAGTTGGGTTTGGACGCGGACGCGCTCGCGGGCGAACGAGGTGCCTCCTTCTTCTCGGGTAGCGAAGCACCGGAAGGCGCTGCACCTCTGGCCCAGGCGTACGCCGGCCATCAGTTCGGGGGCTTCTCGCCCCAGTTGGGCGATGGCAGGGCCCTTCTGATCGGCGAGCTGATCGACCGCAACGGACGCAGAAGGGATCTGCAACTCAAGGGATCCGGTCGGACGCCGTTCTCCCGCGGCGGAGACGGAAAGGCCGTGCTGGGCCCGGTGTTACGCGAGTACCTCATCGGTGAGGCCATGCACGCGCTCGGTATTCCGACCACTCGCGCGTTAGCCGCAGCGACCACCGGCGTCATGGTGATGCGTGAGGGTCCGGAGCCGGGCGCAGTCCTCGCGCGCGTTGCCGCGAGTCATTTGCGCGTGGGCACGTTTCAGTTCTTCGCCGCTCGCGCCGAGACGGCACAAGTGCGCCAGCTGGCCGACTACGCGATCCGCCGTCACGATCCCGATCTGACGGATGTAAGCGACTGCTATCTGCGCCTCCTCCAGCGCGTGCGCGACCGGCAGGCGGCCCTCGTGGCTCAGTGGTTGTCGGTCGGCTTCGTCCACGGCGTGATGAACACGGACAACGTGGCCATCTCCGGCGAAACCCTGGACTACGGGCCGTGCGCCTTCATCGACGACTACGACCCGGAAGCCGTCTTCAGCTCGATCGACCGTCACGGCCGTTACGCGTATGGACACCAGCCCGCCATCGCTCAGTGGAACCTGGCTCGTTTTGCCGAAACGCTGCTGCCTCTCATCGATCCCCAGGACACCGCGCACGCCGTCGAGGCAGCGACCGATGCCATCGATGGGTTCGCGGCCATCTATCAAGATGTCTGGCTGACAAGGATGCAGGCCAAGCTGGGGTTGGGCACCAGGGAAGACGGTGACCTGGAGTTGGTGAATGATCTGCACACGGCCATGGACGGGCAGCATGTGGACTTCACCCTGCTGTTTCGTCACTTGGCGGAGGGTCTTCGTGGTGACATGAGCCCCGCGCGGGCGTTGTTCGACGACCCGACCGCACTGGATCCCTGGCTGGCTCGCTGGTCGGCGCGCCTAGCGAAGGGGGGCGAGAACTCGCATGCCCTGGCCGCCGAGATGGATCGGGTCAATCCAGCCTACATCCCCCGTAACCACTTGGTCGAGCAGGCGCTGGTCGCCGCCTCGAGCTCGTCCGACTTCGGTCCGTTCGAAAGACTCCTCGAGGTGTTGGAGCGACCCTTCGAGAGGCGCGCCGGTCTGGAGGACTACGAAGGTCCGGCCCCCGACGAGTTCGGCCCTTACGTCACCTATTGCGGGACCTGAGGGCACCGAGAATCGGCACGCCTGGGGACTTAGGAGCCCGGGAGGATCGAGTCCAACGCAGTCGTCAGGCGGTCCACTTCCGCGAGCGTGTTGTAGTGCACCATGCTCACCCGAATGACACCCTCGTCCGCGTCGAGCCCCAGCAGATTGAGCAGGTGCGGCGAGTAGAAGTGACCGAATCGGATCGCGACCCGGTGCTCGTCCATGCGCGTGACCACTTCGCAGCTGGACATCCCGTCGACGACGAAGGAGACGATGGGGACTCGGACATTCCGATCGGCGACGTCGTGGCCGACAATGCGCACACCAGCGCGGCCTCTCAGGAAGTCGAGCAGCCGGGAGCTCAGCGCCTCTTCGTGCTCCGCGATCATCGCGAAAGCAGACTCGACCGCGGCTCTGCCGTGCCGGCTTGCGGCGAGTGCTCCGCCTGATGCCGCATCCGATGGGGCGCCTCGGGACGCAACCTCGTCCAGATAGTCCATCAGCCCGATCATGCCGTAACTCAACTCGTAATTCACGCCACCCGGCTGGAACTTGTACGGCACGTCGTCCTCCGCAATGAAGAAGAAGCTGCGACTCGGTAGCTCGAGTAGCAGTTCGCGTTTCCCGTACAGCATCGCGTGATGCGGCCCGTACGTCTTGTAGAACGAGAAGGCGTAGAAGTCGACGTCCAGGGCCTGAACGTCGATCGCCCGATGAGGAGCATAGGCGACACCGTCCACGCAAAGCAGCG
>CBDDDK010000001.1:0-480481 GCA_965226625.1 Longimicrobiales bacterium | reverse complement strand
GGATGGTGAGGGGATCGAACTCTTCGACGCCGAAGGCCAGCCGATCACCGGTGACATCACCGACCAAGTAACGCTGTGGGACGCGGGAACGGAGATGGATCAGGTGCCTGGTGGTAGCGACCAGCCTCCAGCGACGACGAATGTCGGGACGGATATCGGCCCTGACGACACGAATCCTTTGGTGCGGCTAGCGGATGCTGATCATCTTCCAGCGGTGGCAGACGTCATAACTGTGACGCTGGAGTCCACCGGCCCGAACGCATTCCGGGCAAGCATCGAAAATGTGAGTGCAGGTGTAACGTTCCCGCATCCGGCAGGCATACTACTTGCTCCAGGGGTCTGGGTCGTCCACACGGCGCCCAACCCCATCTTCACCGACAGTGAGCCCGATCGAGGTGAGGGTCTAGAGATTCTGGCCGAGGATGGGCACAATAATATCCTCGCTGCAGCACTCGCGGAACGCACGGGCATCACAAGTCCCATCGCATCGGGCGTCTTCGCCGTACACACTACGCCGCTCTTCGCAGACGGTCTTCCCGACTTGGGAGTGGGTCTCGAGGCCCTCGCCGAGGACGGAAATCCTAGTACCATTGCCGCGACCTTCGCCTTCCTCGCCATGAGCCCCGATTCCAACGTGCGATCGGCCGGGGTGTTTCACACACCCGAAGGATCGGACGGACCCAGGCCCGTGGGTCCCGGCGCTGCATACACGTTCTCGGTCACAGCCATGGAGGGCGACCGCCTCTCGTTCGCCACCATGTACGTTCAGTCGAACGACCTCTTCTTTGCACCGGATGACACAGGGCTTGATCTGTTTCCCGGAGGAGCCCCGCTGAGTGGAGACGTCTCAGAAATGATCCTGCTGTGGGACCTGGGGACCGAGGTCAATGAAGCTCCGGGATTCGGGCCAAACCAACCCCTTCGCCAATCCGGTGCCAACACGGGTCCGGACGAGGGTGGTGTTATTCGGGAGGTCGACGACGGCTTCCGGTATCCCGCAACCTCTGAATTCTTGCGTGTGACTGTCAGCCCGGCCAACTGAGGCGGCGAGGTGACCTTTCACGAGGAGACCTAGCGAAGTTGCTCGGCGGCAACTTCCTCCGGGTGTTCGCCGAGATTCTCTAGTGCCATAGCGCTGCGATCCAGAAAACCTCCCGCCTCCAGCAACACGATGTCGTCGCGCTTCCGCAGCTCGCGCAGGAACGGACTTTTGTGCCACCCAATTCCAGCCACAATAAATTTCAGGATACCCATTAGGGAGACGCGCTACGCCCTGGGAACGCGTCCAGCCACTCGGAAGCTCGGTGCACTACTTCAGGTCCATTTCCGCCTCCAGGATCTGGGCGTACCCAGAGCCGCTCAGCGGATGGGGCGATAGTCCCGCTCCGGTCCGCCGCGTTCCGGCCCACGGCGCTGCGGCCTATCGTGCGACCGCGGCTGGCTGGCCCTCTCCACGGCCTGCGTCATCCTCCCCTCGGGTCTTGAGAACGACGGGGACCTACTCGCTCACCGAGTGCTTGGCCGTCTCGTGGTTCAGGAGGCCCTGGACAATGGCCCGGCACTCCGTCCAGGGATATTCCGGTCATTTAGCTCTCGATCGATGTCCTGCAGGGCACCTGCAGACGTCCTCGAGGAGCGCGTGTCCGGACACGCGTATACAACTCGCTCGTGTACAATTCTGATCTCCGAGCGGGTCACGCGCCTCGCGGGGCTCGATGTCGATGACCTCTAGCAAGCGGTTGACGGTCCTCGACCGCCCCCTCCGATTACTTATGATAATTCCACTTATCACAACCAATCGGAGGGCCCGGCATGATGGGATCCGCACTCGAAAGGCACACCGTGGGACGCGACCTTCCGGCCGTCCGGGAGAAAGTCCGCGAGCTCGCCGCCGCTTCGGTCAGCGCGAACACCCGGCGCGCCTACGAGGGTGCGGTCCGCCGCCTCCGGGACGGGCTCGCCGGGCGCCCGCTCGACGACGCCACCCTCGCCGAATACCTGGCCGCCCGCTTCGAGGCGGGCCATTCCCCGGCCGTGGCCGGCCAGGTCGTCGTCGCCGTCCGGTTCTACGCGAAGCTCGGGGGCCAGCCGTCCCCGGTCGGGCCGGCCACCGGGCGGGTGCTGGCCGGGTTCCGGCGCGAAGGACGGGCCCGGGGCCCGGGGCAGGTAGTGGGCGTCCGGTGGGAGCAGGCAGACGCGCGGCCGCGGTGGCCGGAAGTAGCGATGGGTCCATCCGGGGGCTAAGGGACGCCGCCCTTCTCGCCGTCATGTCGGACGGCCTGCTCCGGGTCTCCGAGGCCGCCGCGCTCGAGGTCGCCGATCTCGAGGCCGAGGGTGCGAACACCCTGACGGTCCGCCGCTCGAAGACCGACCAGGAGGGCAAGGGCGGGGTCCAGTACATCGGAGAACCAACGGTGGCACGGGTCCGGGCGTGGCTCTCCGCCGCCGGGATCGCCGGCGGGCCGATGTTCCAGCGCCTCGACAAGGCCGGCAGGCCCCGCGGGCGGCTCAGCACCGTGTCCATTCGGGCCATCGTCCCGCGACGCGCCGCCGAGGCCGGGGTCGAGGGACGCGTGTCCGGCCACTCGCTACGGGTCGGAGGGGCGCAGTCCCTGGCCGCCGCCGGTGCCTCGATTGTCGAGATGCAGACCGCCGGCCGATGGCAATCCCCCTCGATGCCCGGCCGCTATGCCAGGGGCCAGCTCGCCACCCGCGGCGCGGTGGCCAAGCTCCGCTACGGGGCGTAGAGACCCCGGGGGGAGTCTAGGCCTAGCTCCCCCCGATTCCCCCCGTTCGGAGGTCATCTCATCGACCACGCATAGGATTGGTAGGCTTCCTCAAGCTCGCTGGTCGATTTCCCTGTCAGATCAAGCAGCGCCGTGATGAGCTGGTCGTTGGAGACGATCTGACCTGAGTTGATTCGGTAGATCAGGGCATACAAAACGCCTGGCTCATGTGTCTCCAGATAGTTGAACAGCATGCAAGACTGTGAGTATGCTCGTTCGTTATCAGCAAGAAAGGCAGCTCCCTGAGACGGAGCAGCTGCACGAGGGGGATGAGAAGGGCTTCCTGATCATACCGGTGGAAGAGATTGGTGCAGTAAGGGAGTGGCGAGACTCTGAGCGAGCCGTTGCCGGTGAATACATCACCCTCCCAGTACATCGCAGTCCCTTCAATAAACTGACCTGACCCCCTGAAACGAGACCAGGTGCAATGTTAGGATCGACCTGGTCTGAAGCTTTTCAGCGAGGAGGTCAGGATGGGAAGGAAGCGACACACTCCGGAGCAGATCATCACTGCACTGCGGGAGGCAGAGGTGGGTCTGGCCCGCGGCAAATCCGTGAAGCTGATGAGCCGGGAGCTCGGCATCACCGAGCAGACGTACTACCGGTGGAGGCGGGAGTACGGCGGGATGAAGGTGAGCCAGGCACGGCGCCTGAAGGAGCTCGAGCGCGAGAACGGGCGCCTGAAGCGAGCAGTGGCGGACTTGACACTGGACAAGCTGATCCTGGAGGAAGCGGCCAAGGGAAACTTCTGAGCCCCGAGCGCCGACGACGTTGTGTGGTGCGTGTACGTCAGCAGCTCGGGGCGTCGGAGAGGAGAGCGTGCCGGGTGCTCGGGCAGCCACGCACGACCCAGCGCCGGGCGAGGAAAGTGGCGAGTGACGAGGGGGCGCTCCGAGGTGATATCGTGCGACTCGCGAGTCGATTCGGCCGCTACGGCTACCGACGCGTCACGGACATGCTCCGCATCGAGGGCTGGGGGGTGAACCACAAGCGGGTGGAGCGGATCTGGAGGCAGGAGGGGCTGAAGGTGCCGCAGCGGCAGCCGAAGCGAGGTCGGCTGTGGCTCAACGACGGATCGTGCATCCGGCTGAGGCCGCTGTATCGGGGCCACGTCTGGTCGTACGATTTCGTGGCCTCGAGGACGCACGACGGGCGTGCGCTGAAGCTGCTGACAGTGCTGGACGAGCACACGAGGGAGTGCCTGGCGATCGTGGTGGCTCGCAAGATCCGAGCCCACGACGTGCTCGAGGTGCTGGCCGATCTGTTCGTCCGACACGGGCCTCCCGAGTATCTGAGGTCGGACAACGGACCGGAGTTCACCGCGAAGCTCGTGCGGCGGTGGTTGGGGCGCGTGGGCGTCGAGACGCTCTTTATCGAGCCGGGCAGCCCGTGGGAGAACGGCTACAACGAGAGCTTCAACGGCAAGCTCAGGGACGAGCTGTTGAACGGGGAGATCTTCTGCTCGTTGGCCGAGGCGGCCGTGCTGGTCGAGCAATGGAGGCGCGAGTACAATACCGTCCGACCCCACAGCGCCTGCGGCGGCTTTCCCCGGCCCCTGAGGCGATTAAGCCGTCGCCCTGGTTCCTGAGGATGCCCGTCCTTCACGGCCCTCCACAGGTGCTGGGACTAACATAGGATGTGGTACCGCTCTTGGGGGCAGGTCAATTCCGCTGACGAATGCCCCGCCGCCTTTGTGATCGACGTTTAGGAGATTGACGATGCCCCGCGTAGCCCTCTTTGTCTTAGTAGCACTACTCACGGTCAGTTGCGAGGGTCCGATCGGACCTACGGGTCCACAGGGGCCAGGGGGGCCACAGGGGCCCCAAGGAGAGACGGGCGAGCCGTTTGACTGGGGTGAGGTTGTTGAGAGTGAGAACCTCGAGGCTGGCGTGTTTGGTATAGGAGTATTGTTCGATCACCCTAGTGGATCGCGTCGCCTATCGGTGATCGGCACCGGATTCAATGCCGAGTACCCCAATGCCCTCTGGACCAATGCCCATGTCGTACAGGGGCTGGAGGAGCGACTTGACATTTTGTCCGACAGAAACCCAGAGGGCGTTGCCTTTAGGTCGGGTAGCATGCTCGGGGGTCAGGACGCGTACGTGATACCTGATCCAGGTTTAATCCATCCTGCCTATGACTCTACAGAGGCCGTCGGTGACACTCCCGATGTCGGGGTATTCTTCCTCGATGACAATCTATCCGGAGAAGAAGAGGTCCTGTCACTCATTCCTCGTGAACAGGTGGATGGCCTCCGTATAGGGCAGCCCGTAGCGACTTTGGGATTCCCCGGTGAGCTGCAGTTCACGGGAGGAGATGCTGATAACACGGTCAACGCCACATTCAAGGATGGCACTATCAGCGCCCTCAGGATCCAAGGGTCAGGGGACGCCGAATATGTCGAGGTGCAATACAACTTCAATACCACGGGAGGCACTAGCGGCAGCCCGGTGTTCGACCAATACGGATGGGTAATCGCCATTAACTATGCGGGCATAGAAGCCAGGGTAACCGATACCGATGGAGATCTCGTGCGTATTGGCGTGGGTAGCCTGGATTTCGGTATGCGTGTAGACGCGCTCTGGGACTTCATCGAATGCTGCACCACTCCTGCTGCCATGCCTCTCCGGGATGGCGGACGTCCACTGCACCAGCGCACCTACCCGTTTACCGAGTACCAGCCGTTCCCTGAGAACTGGAACGGCGAGACGATCGCACCGGATATGTGATCGAAAATGCTACCGGTCACTCGCCGGTGAACCACAAGCGGGTGGAGCGGATCTGGAGGCAGGAGGGGCTGAAGGTCCCGCAGCGGCAGCCGAAGCGAGGTCGGCTGTGGCTCAACGACGGATCGTGCATCCGGCTGAGGCCGCTGTATCGGGGCCACGTCTGGTCGTACGACTTCGTGGCCTCGAGGACGCACGACGGGCGTGCGCTGAAGCTGCTGACAGTGCTGGACGAGCACACGAGGGAGTGCCTGGCGATCGTGGTGGCTCGCAAGATCCGCTCGCACGACGTGCTCGAGGTGCTGGCCGATCTGTTCGTCCGACACGGGCCTCCCGAGTATCTGAGGTCGGACAACGGACCGGAGACCGGAGTTCACCGCGAAGTTCGTGCGGCGGTGGTTGGGGCGCGTGGGCGTCGAGACGCTCTTTATCGAGCCGGGCAGCCCGTGGGAGAACGGCTACAACGAGAGCTTCAACGGCAAGCTCAGGGACGAGCTGTTGAACGGGGAGATCTTCTACTCGTTGGCGGAGGCGGCCGTGCTGGTCGAGCAATGGAGGCGCGAGTACAATACCGTCCGACCCCACAGCGCCTGCGGCGGCTTTCCCCCGGCCCCTGAGGCGATTAAGCCGTCGCCCTGGTTCCTGAGGATGCCCGTCCTTCACGGCCCTCCACAGGTGCTGGGACTAACATAGGATGTGGTACCACTCTTGGGGGCAGGTCAGTCAGGCCGCACTCGGTGGAATGTCGCCGCGCCCGATTCATAGCTATATGCCGGAGTTGGAGGAGTCTCTTCGGAATGAGGAAAGGCTAAGTGTCAAGGAGTTCGCCAGCCAGCTGGGGGTGTTCTTTGCGGAGCAATGGAAGGCCACGATGCCGAAGGACGCTAAGGGCGATGTCGTCTTTCTCGTCGCCGGGTATAATGACGGCGAGCCGTACGGACGCGTCTACGAAGTAAAGGTCCCCAGTAATCCGAAGCCGACTGAGCAGAACGCGGGAAACGAGTCGTTCGGCCTCACCTTCGGGGGCCAAGGCGAGATCGTCAATCGATTACTCGCGGGCATGGAGCCCCGGCTAATCAACGTCGTCAAGGACAGCCTCAAGCTGGACGACAAGGAGACCGTTAAGGTGGCCACAAAGCTTAGCCAGACCTTCCAGATGCCCATACCTTATCAGTTTCTCCCGCTCCAGGACTGCGTTGATCTGTCGATACTACTTGTGAGAACCACGATGGACCTGATGGGATTCATTGTGGGATCAAGGGGGGTCGGGGGTCCCATCGACGTTGCGGTGGTCACACGAACCGAGGGCTTCCGTGCTGTGAAGCAAAAGAAGATCTCGGGTGACAATCCGCGCTGAGCCAACCGCTTACAAACAGGAGGCACCACGATGCCCCACGAAAGCACAACGGTGAACAACATCAACTGGCTGGAGGCCACAAAGCATCTGGAAGTCCGCGTGGCCAACTACGATATCGAGACCGATACCCAGCCATTCACCCGTGACGACTTTCAGAAGGCGCTGAAGAACGTCAGCCAACCAGGCGAACCCCGACCCGACGAAGCATAAGAGTGAACATCGGGGTGGCAGAGTCGCGGTGGTTGTACCGGAACGAGTACTCGTCAATGTACGACTGTAGGTACTCGGGGCTGACGGCATGAAAGACACCGTTGATGCCGCGCTTCACGAGGCTCCAAAAGCCTTCGATCGTGTTGGTGTGGATGTTGTCGCCGGTTACGTAGACCCTGGCCTTGTGCTGGACCTTGCCGTGCTGGAAGCCGGAGCGTCCCAGCTTGTTGTAGGCGGCATACTCGTCGGTGTAAATCGCGCTACCGCGCTCGACGTGCTCCTCAGCGAGTCCAATCAGGGTGCGACCCGTGACGTTCGGGACGACCCGGGCGCGGACACGTCCACCCCGCTCGACCATGCCGACAACGGGCTTCTTGTGGCTATCGAGTCCGGGGCGACCGGAGGGGACGCTATGGCGCTTCCCTCCGAAGTAGGATGCGTCCATTTCGACTTCCCCACGGAGCGGGTCGCCACCCGTGGTCAGGCGCGAGCGGATCAGCTTGCACATCCGGTGCGCCGT
The DNA here is from genome assembly GCA_965226625.1 of Longimicrobiales bacterium. Classification (GTDB taxonomy): domain Bacteria; phylum Gemmatimonadota; class Gemmatimonadetes; order Longimicrobiales; family Gaopeijiaceae; genus UBA1138. The sequence goes on along the minus strand of CBDDDK010000001.1, from coordinate 472,882 downwards.
CTTGTAGGTGACGCCCGTCTCTCGCTCGACTTGCTTGGCGGCTATCCCGCACCGGGTGGAAGCCATGAGAAAGATGGCGTGGAACCAGATGGTCAGCGGAGTACGCGAGCGGTGGAAGATCGTGTTGGCCGTGGGGTGGATGTGGTGCCCGCAGAACTGACACGAGAACGACGGACGGTCCTTCATCCGATGGTGCTTCGTGACGCGATCACACTTGTGGCAATGGAGCCCGTCCGGCCAGCGGTAGTTGAACAACCAGTCGAGGCAAGCGTCGTCGTCGGGGAAGTCTCTACGGAAGTCCCCAACCGTATATTTGGCGCTCATTCTGTATCCCTTAGCGGTAGGTGTTTACCTGCCTCAACTGCCTAAATCTAACGGGTAATCTACCTACGTCAAAGGGATAGTTACCTCACGCAATTCCAACGACAACCCCGGATCGATTGGCGTCCCCGCCCGCGGCACTTATCGTCTCCAGGCAGCGGCATCGGAAATCCCCCGGCTGATCAGCACCTCCAACCCCGGCCCGGCGGCACGTCCCGCCGCGTCCCTGGCGGCCTGGGTCGCGGGCGGCAGGTCGGCAACGAGCAGTCACACCACCAACCATCCTGGCACGCCGGAGCCGGCCGCGAAACGGCGCGCCACCCGTCTCGGCGAGATCGCCAAGGCCGCACCGGAACTCTCCCCCGTCACCTCCGGATCGATCTCGGAGGCAGCCCGCAGGCCCGACTGGAAGGCTCCCTGCATCCACCCCCGCTCACCCGAGGCGTGCTCGCCAGCGAAGTGAATGCGGCCCTCGGGCGATGCCAGCTCCGGATGCTCCGCGAACGGCGGATCGTAATGGGTGTAGGCCGCCCCAATCCAAGGCTGGTGCTCCCACGCGAAGTAGGTCCCACCCTCCGCGAGCTCGCCCGAGCCCGGGAAGAATCCGTCGAAGCGGTCGATGAACTCGGGAACGATGGTGCCGGGCTCCATCGCCGCGACCGTGCGCGCCCTGTCTCCGAACATGTAGGACATGAGAAGTCCCCGAGGCCCCTCTTGGTTCCAGGTGGGATGCCAGAACTCCTCAAAGGAGGACACCCCCAAGTACAGCCCCCACCCGTTCAGGCCGTGGCCCTCCCAGATTCGGTCCGCATACTGAACGTAGACCCGGGTGACGTCCTCGTAGGGAAGGGCTTCGAAGGCCGCTCGCTTCTCCTCCGAAAGGGTGGGTTCGAACGCGATCTTGTCGATCACGGGGAGGGGGACGGTGCAGATGAGGTAACTGCCCTTCAGCTCCTCCGTGGAGGCGCCGGTTCCGTAGGTGGCCAGCACTCGGGAGTCCTCCTGGACGACCCTCGTCACTGGCGAGCCGTACCGCACACGGTCTCCGAGCGCTTCGGCGAACGCCACCGGCAGTACATCGGTCCCTTCCGGGATCTTGACCCACGTATCCCGCCCACGGAGGAACGAGTCTGGAGTCTCCCGGAAGGGATCCTCCTGCTCGGGAACGATCAGATACTCACCTTCCTGGGGATAGAACGGAGACGTCTCGATGCCGAAGTGATCGATGTAGCCGAGCGTTCGATCGTGGTCGGGTGGGATCCGGGCAGGGCCAGCTTCGGCGATGAGTCCATCGTCGAAGGGCTCACGAAGTGTCCGCGCCCGGCCGCCCCTCTCTGGTACTGAGACACGGAACGAGCAAAGAATTAGAGTAGGGCGAAGGCAGAGAAACCGAACATGTTGGGACGTGGAAGAGAATGGTAGTGCCCCTGGAACCGGGGAGGCCAAGCGAAGCGCGGCAGCTCCTGCGGACCCGGAGGTAGTAGATAGGCCGCTACGGCGGCGGTTCAGTCCGTCGTACAAGCTGCGGATCGTCGAAGAAGCGGACCGGTGCACCGCCCGGCGACAACTCCTGCGGCGAGAGGGCCTGTACTCGTCGCACCTGACGACGTGGCGCAAGGCGGCGCACGGGTCGCTGAAGGCCCGTCGAAGAAACGCGGCCGCAAGACGAAATCCGCTGGATGAGAAGGTACGCCCGGCGAAACGCACGGCTCGAGAATGAGCTCAGGAAGGCACACCTGATCATCGACCTTGCGGGGCTGCTGGGGACCTCGACGACGGGACAAACTCTTGCGGTCTGGCTACACTCGGTGTAAAACCGGCGTGCGCGGCCCTCGAGGTCTCCCGATCGACGTCCGTCGGAGGCCCCATCCCGGGCAACAGCAGCCCCGCCCGACGCCCGCCCGGGCATTGAGCGAGACGGAACGAGGCGAGGTCTTCGACACGCTGTGTTCGGAGCGGTCCCGCTCACCCGCCGAGGTGGTGGCCACGCTGCTCGACGAAGAGGTCTACCTGTGCAGCGAACGCACGATGTATCGTGTTCTATCCGAGGTGCCGGTTCAGGAACGCCGGGCGCAGCGCACCCATCCCGAGCGACAAGAAGCCCGAGTTGATGGCCACGGCGCCGAACCAGGTGTGGTCCTGGGATATCACGCGGCTGCTCGGGCCGAAGAAGTGGAGCTATTACTACCTCTACGTCATCATGGACATCTACAGCCGCTACGTCGTGGGCTGGATGGTGGCGGACCGGGAGAACTCGGCCCTGGCCGGCCGGTTGATCCAGCAGAGCTGCCTGAAGCATGGCGTCCAGCCCCGGGTCCTGACCCTGCACTCGGATCGGGGAGCTCCCATGACGAGCCAATGCACCGCTCAACTTCTCGCCGACCTCGGCGTGACCCGCTCGTTGAGCCGGCCTCAGGTGTCGGATGACAACCCGTTTTCCGAGGCTCAGTTCAAAACCTTGAAGTACCATCCCTCGTTTCCCGGACGGTTCGGGGATCAGGGCCAAGCCAAGACGTTCTGTCGATCGTTCTTCCGCTGGTACAATGCCGAGCACCGCCATGGCGGCATCTCGATGCTAACCCCCGAGCAGGTCCACTTCGGGAACGCCGATCAGGTCATTGCCGGCAGGAAATCCGTGCTCCGCGAAGCATGGGCCGCTCATCCCGAACGCTTCGTCAGAGGTGTGCCGAAGCCCAAACCGCTCCCGGAGGCCGTCTTCATCAATCCTCCCATCCCTTCCCTCACCACACAGGACATTGCTCTCTAATTAATCCCGTAGAGTGTCCCATTGTCGTTGACAGGTTCCGCGCCGGCTTCGTTTCGTGCTTCCAGGATCTTGACGTTGTACCCCGCCCGGACCAACTCGTATGCGGCGACGAGCCCGGACAGACCAGCGCCCACCACGATCACGTCGACCTGCTCTACAACGTCGCGGTCCACCTCTACAACGTCGCGGTCCACACTGTCGCTCGGTCCCGTCCCAGTGTCCGAGCAGCCAGTGGATCCCAGGGAGAGAGCGACCAGGCCGCCACCACCCTGGAGGAGAAAGTTCCGGCGGCTGACAATTCGCGAGGCACCCGGTCGCACGATCCGTGCACCGTCCGATCCGGAGGAGGGCAACGGAATAGCCCCGGTTATGTTTGTCCCGTCCATGTCGCGTCATCCGGTTCAGATGAGAGGGGATACCTTGCCGACAACGCGGATGCGCCGGAGTCGGGGCAGCAGTGCAACAAGTATGTGGATGGGATGCGCGAACCCGCGATCCCCTCTTTGGGGGACCCTGGAGGGTTGTCTACGCGAAGGCGGCACTGCTCCGGGTACGCAGCAACCCGAAAGTGCTGGCGATGTCGAAGTGCTCCCCGACCTGGTGAGCGGGCGGGGTTCCGTCGGCACCCACGGCAGTCAGAGCGCAAAACGCGATAACGGCATGGGATGTGGCCGAATTTCCGCGCGGAAGTCCCGTTAGCGGAACGACTCTCGTAGGGTTTCCAGCGACAGAACCCTCCGCACGAGCTCGGTTTGCTTACGAATCCCCAGCTTGCGGTAGACCAGCTTGAGGTGCGTCTTCACGGTGCTCTCCGCGCAGCCAAGCGCGGCCGCAATGCCAGCGACCGTCTGGCCGGTCGCCAGCGCCACCGCCACGCGGCTTTCCGCGGGCGTCAACCCCAGGACCGCAGCCGCCAAATCCGGATCTACCCGAGGTCGGGCTTCCGGGTCGACGACAAGCACCAGTGCCCCGACCTGCCACCCACGATAATCCGTGCCCATCTTCCGTACGGGATGGATTTCAAGGACCAACGGCGCTCGAGCCTTCCTGCGCGTGATCTTCATCGAGCCCCCGGCGCCCTGAACGCCGTACAGGGGCTGACGTGACCCCCTGAAACGAGACCAGTGCGGATGTTAGGATCCGGCATCTGGTCGCAGCTACAGGGAGGTCAGCAATGGGCAGGAGACGGCACACGCCGGAGCAGATCATCACGGCACTGAGAGGGGCTGAAGTTGGGCTGGCGAACGGCAAGACGGCGGCTATGGTGAGCCGTGAGCTCGGGATCAGCGAACAAACGTACTACCGGTGGCGGAAGGAGTTTGGGGGAATGAAGGTGGATCAGGCTCGGCGGCTGAAGGATCTGGAGCGAGAGAACGCGCACCTGAAGCGGGCGGTAGCGAACCTGACGGTGGACAAGCTGATTCTGGAGGAAGCGGCCAAGGGAAACTTCTGAGCCCCGAGCGCCGACGGAGATGTGTGCATGTGCGTCAGCGGCTCGGGGTGAGTGAGCGTCACACGTGTCGTGTGCTGGGGCAGTCACGCACGACGCAGCGGAGGATCAGGAAGGTGCGCTCAGACGAGGCGGCGCTCCTGGGGGACGTGGTGCGGCTGGCGAGCCGTTTCGGTCGCTACGGCTATCGCCAGATCACGAATCTGCTGCGCATCGAAGGGTGGCATGTGAACCACAAGCGCGTGGAGCGGATCTGGCGTCAGGAGGGCCTGAAAGTGCCCAAACGCCAACCTAAGCGGGGTCGGTTGTGGCTCAACGATGGCTCGTGCATCCGGCTTAGGCCGCTGCACAAGAATCACGTCTGGTCCTATGACTTCGTGAGCACGCGAACGCACGACGGGCGCGTCCTGAAACTTCTGACGGTGCTCGACGAGTACACGAGGCAGTGTCTGGCGATCAAGGTGGGGCGGAGGACCCGAGCGCACGACGTACTCGAGGTTCTGGCCGATCTCTTCACTCGGTACGGTCCGCCCCAGCATCTACGTTCGGACAACGGGCCAGAGTTCACGGCACATCTGATTCGGCAGTGGTTGGCTCGGCTAGGTGTGCAGACGCTCTTTATCGAGCCGGGCAGCCCGTGGGAGAACGGCTACAACGAGAGCTTCAACGGTAAGCTGAGGGACGAGTTCTTGAACGGGGAGATCTTCTACACATTGCCCGAGGCGGTCGTCCTCGTCGAGCAATGGAGACGGATGTACAATACGGTCCGCCCCCACAGCGTCTACGGCGGCCTACCCCCGGCTCCAGAGACGATAAAACCATCCGCTTGGTTCCTTAGGATGCCCCAACTTCTAGGGCCACCGGTGGCTCAAGGTCTAACATAGGGAGTGGTACCGTACCGGGGGGCACGTCATACAGATTCTCCAAAACGAGCTCGAACTTATCCTCCGCAGCCATTTCACCTCCCTCCGTTACCTGCCGGTTCGGTAATCCAGGCCGACCATAGCATCGATTGATCTGACAAACCAAGCACTCAAGCGCCCGCATGGGGCGCAGCACATCCCGGACCGGCCATGCGACACACGCCAGTCATCGGTAGGGCGCCCCTGAGAGGCGCTTGGCCAACTCGCTGGTCGTGCCCACGAACTCGGAGCCCCGGCTGGCAGCTCCGCCACGGATTCGATCAACGCGTCCACCTTCACGTCGTCGAGCTGCTCTTCGAGTTCGGTGAGCTGGCGGTCATCGTCCGATCTGGCGTACCTGACTCGCGATCAGGGCTCTCAGCGAATCCTCCACGCCCATACCGAGATGTCTCCCGGCACCGAAGCCCCGGACGGGGTGGTCACCCTGATGCTGGTCGGAGCCACGCTGCCACTCGGAACCCAGTGCAGGTAGAGGCTTGACCCGCCGCGGATGTTGGCAGCGGCCTGCGGGTTCGAGGACGATGAGGTTCGAGGCTGGAGCTGGTGGTCGTCGGGCAAGCGGCTGAAGACGTCGTGGAGGTCCCACGAAGCCATCCAGTCCCAGGCGTGCCCGGGGGACGACGGGCGCCCGTCCCCCCAGAGGGCTATGTAGAACTCGGCGAGAATCTGCTCGATCGGCCGGCCGCTCACCTCCTCGAGCGACGAGAATCCGGAGGAGGGCGAGTTCGCGACGCGGTGCATGAGAGCCGCTTCACCGCCAGGATAGGGTTCTCCCCAGCGGTCCAGGACGAACCGGAGGAGCATGGAGGGCACGCCGTAGACGTGCCGGCCCGCGCACGGCCCGCCGTTGCCGTCCTCCTCCCTTCCGATCCACGTGCACTCCTCCGGCGCGCCGCGCACCCGGCCGCTTCCATCCCCGAAGCCGTCCCACCCGAAGAACGACACCATGTCGGCGATCCAGCCGCCCCAGTACCAAGCCCGGCTCTCTTCCGACTGGTGGACCTGGGCGTGGCCGAGGTTCCGCCCCGAGCCGTGCCCGAAGAGGTCGTACGCCACGAGCTGCTCCGCGAGGGTCGCCCCCCCCTCGATCTCCCAGATCGTCTTCTCTCCGGAGCCGCCAAGTACGTAGGCATTCGCCTGAACCAGGTGGGTGATCTCGTGCACCAGCAGGTTGCGATAGCCGGCGAGCACGGACGTACTGGTTGGCCCCCCTCCATCGGCGCCACCCAGATTCGGCGCGGCAACGTAGAAGATCTCTGCGTGGTTGCTCGTCGCGCACTCGGTCGTCGGATACAGGTCCGTCGGCGTGACGCCTCCGCCCAGGCCCTCCACCTTGTTGACCTCCTGAGTGAGTAGGACGAGGATGCGCCCGTTCCGGTCCACGTCGGACAGCTCGCCGAAGTAACGGTCATGGACGGGCTGGACTCGTGACGCGTAGAAGGCGTCCAGGCCTTCGAACTCCGCGTCGCTGAACGTCCCGCTCGGGTTGGCGAGATCTTCCAGCCAGACGGTGTGGGTGCCGACGAACCGGACGACGGCCTCGACCTGGGTCCCGGTCGTGCAGCTCCCGCCGGGATCCGCCCAGAGGGTGAAACGCTCGCCCAGGGCCATCCTGGCCGGGGGCCCGGTCGGCGGGGAAGGCGCGGGAGGGCGGGCGAGGAGAGCCAGCTCCGCCGCCTCCCGAGCCCTCAGCCATGCTTCGGCCTCCCGCCGCCCGGTGCTCCATTCCTGGAGGGGCGCGAGTGACTCGAGCTGCCTGGATGGAGGCGGTGCCCCTCCCCCGGCGCTTGAGCCGATCCGCTCTCCGGCGGCCACGGTCCGGGTGGCGAGAACCGGCCGTGGAGCGGCGGCCCAGGGGACGGCCACCACGCTCGCATCCCCCGGAGTCCCGGCGAGGGAGACCGGCGTGAGCGAGGACGGGACTTCCGACGTCGAGGCTACGCCGATCAGGTATTCCCCGCCCGCAGCGCTCCCCGGGAGATGAAGGCAACCGTTGCCTGCGGTTGTGTAGCGGTACTCGCCTACGGGCAGGTCGACATCCTCCCGCGGAGGCGTGATGCCCACGCTCATTGAGGCCGTGGCCGACGCATTCGAGACGAGGAGGAGGCCGTGCCTCGGAGGAAGGCACTCCGCCCGCGGAACGGTCAGGGTGAGGCGTGTGGCCGTGGCCGAGGAGACGAGGGCGTCCAGGCCGCCGATCGTCACACGGTTCTCCGAGGCCACGGTCGAGAAGCCCGTCCCATGAATCGCTGCGGGCTCGCCCTCGATCAGGACGACGGGCTCGATTCCCGTGATGCGCACGGCGCCAGGTACCTCCCCTACCACGAGTTCCGCCGCGGCCGTCGCACGATCCGCGCCCTTGGCCACCGCGGCGGAGATCGTGGCGCTTCCTTCCGCCAGGCCGGTGGCTCGGCACCCGATGGTCGTGAGCTCGACGGAGACAACCCCGACGTCGGGGGAGGCGCACGTCCACGTCTCCGGTTGATCGGGATCGCCGCCACTGGTCGTGAGCGCGAAGTCCGCGGACTGCCCCACCTGGACGCTCGCGGACAACGGATTCATCGACGCCTCGAGAGGGGCAGTGGCCACGGCAGTGAAACGGACCTCGACCGTCCCGGCCCGTGCCGTCACGGCCTGGCTTCCCTCTGCGCCCCCCAGGGTCCAGCGGGCAGAGGCACGGCCTCGGCCGTCGGTCTGGTCCCGGGAGGATGTGATGACGCCGTCGCTGCCGGACACGGTCCACGAGACCGCCGCTCCGGGAATGGGCGTGCCGCCCCGGTCCCTTACCTCCGTCACTAGGCTGTCAGGGAGCGGCGATCCGGCCGTGCCGCGCTGGGCGTCTCCCGAGACCGTGAGCATCGAGTCCGGGACCAGGCTCACGGTGGCACTCACGGACGCGGTCGCCGCTCCCGACGAAGCGGTGATGGTCGCCTGACCCGCGCCCGCGGCGACCGCCAACCCGCCGGGCGAGACGGTGACGGCGGAGGGATTGGTCGACGACCACGACACCGCCGGAAACGCCAGGACCACCCCGGCCTCGTCCCGCACCTGGGCCAAGAGTCGACGTGATTCGCCGACCCACGAGAAGGACAGAGCCTCTGGCTCGATCGCGATCGAGCCGGCGCCGGGCGGCGGCGGTCCCATCGTGTCGCCCCCGCAGGAGCTTGCGAGAGCGAGGGCGGCGGCGATCCGAAGCGTTCGTCCGGAGCGGCGGGCTCCCCGGGAAGATGCGACCCTCACGTGGTGGTCCATCGGCGTGCCGTCACGGAGAGCGCCGCCTCCCTTCCCGTTCCGGAATCACCGATCCATTCCCGGATCGACCCACGAACCCGGAGGCGCCAGCCATTCGCCGAGGAGCGCCAGGGCGGCCGCGTACTCCCGGCGCAACGGCAACCCTGGAAACCCCTCGAACCCGCGACCGGCACCCTTGAGCGCGACAGCAACTCCGCCTTTCGCATCCGCTCCATGGGCCATCAGCAAGCGGATGATCCGCTTCCGTCCCATGGACGACGACATACTCCTAGGGGCGCGGCGCCCCGGTCCGGATCCCGCAGCCCGATATCGGCTCGGGCATCGAGCAGGAAATCTACAGTCCGCGGCCGTTTGTGGCAGATCGCCCAGTCCTGGGAGGAGAGTCTCCTTGATGTCATGCGCCCGATCCGGCTCGTGCGTCAAGAGCGAGCTGACCCTCGCGACGCTGCCCGTGGAGGTCGCCCCGCAGAGATCATCCAGCCGACCACGCCCGGTCGCCCGCATGGCCGGCTCCTCGTGTGGGCGCTAGTAGCGTCGCTCGGCACTGGTCGTCCCGCATGAGTGACATCGAGACCCAAGTGACGCGCCAGCCTCCGCCTCGTGGACCCGGACACCGCTCCGGGGTCGGCCGAAGGGCCGGAGCCACCGGATATGCGCCCGGTCCCGGGAGGGAGCGGCCTCCCCTCTCCGGTGCCTCGGGCTAACTCAACTCAAAACAGCCCGCTCGTCGAGAACGACTCCATGATCTGGACGCCGCACGCCTGTCCGGCAACGGTGAGGCTGAGCAACGCGTCCGGATCGTCCACCGTCTCTATCCCGACATCCATCGTGCAGGACCCGCTGCGACCGTCCTCCGTGGCCCAGCGAACCGTCCCGTCCACGGTGCCGCTGATCGCCACCATGAACTCTGCCGAGAATGACAGCTCGATGCTCACCTCCAGCTCGGGCGCGCCGTCCAAGGTGAAGGCGATCCCGGTCCCCTCGTGCCTTTCCGTGCAACCCGAGTGAACAAGAGTCACCGATAATCCCACACCGGCGCTCTCGGCGCTCTCGTCGCCCGGGTCTCCGATGAAGCTGGCCCGCGCGTCCACTGCCACCGTTCCGCCCATCGCGCACGGGGCCGTGAACTGTAGCATGACGCCCTCAGGGGTCACGATCTCGCTCCCGGACGTCACGTCGCCGACCAGCGCGAAGCCCTGGCCCATCGCGACCTCGACGAGCGCGAGGGTCTCCTCCCCGGTCAGCGTGTCGTCGTCGGGTTCCGTCGAACTCTCGCCGCCGCAAGAAGCCGCGGCCAGCACGATACTCAGAATCGCCCCTGCTGGAATGCGTCGCATCGGAACGTACTCTCCTCTTGTCAATTCCTGGACCGGGAGCGCAATCTCCCGAATCGGTCCCGCCTGGGCTCTGGAGCGGGCTTGAGCCGGATCACCCCGTCCCTAACCACCGGTGAGTCCTGGCCTCCGGCACGCTACCCCCCCGACCGCAACCGAACGCTCCCAAGAATATACTGCCGGAGCAACCCTGTGATCTGTAAAAGGCTCTCGGGAATTGAGCCAGAAAGATCGGTACCGTTAAGATTCAGTACAGTCAGGTTAACAAGGTAACGATGGCCCGACAACTCAACGGCCGCCCTCGACAAACCCTCGGCTGGATGAAACCATGTGAAGTCTTCGCCAAGACCGTTGCGTTCACCGCTTGAGATCGCCGGGGCAACTCCATTTCACGGGCACGCGGTCTGCGTTTCCCACACCCGGCAAGAAAGCCGCGGAAGCGTGCTTGGATGGGCGGGGAGTGTCCACTCGTCGTTCCAAGAGATGCCGGTGAACCTGATCGGCGTGGCTTCCGCGCGCTGATCCGTCAGTTCGCCGTCCTTGTACCAGCCTAGGAGGTACTCTGTCCTCGGATCATTGTACCACCAGAGGGACAGGACAGCCGTCCCGACGGTACCCGGCAGGAGCCGTGATCCGGACGTCAATGGGAGGACGTATGACAGAGGGAAGCGTAACGCTCGTCCGCAACAAGAGCTTGAACGAGGACGAGGCCGCGATGTCGATCCAGATTAGTTCTCCGGGGATTTGCGGGTCCGTGCTCTTCTCGGGCCAGAGAATCCGCATGACAAGCTGATCGGAGGAGGTGACGTGACACCCTTAGTTGATCCGTTTATTCCCTGACTCCATGTGGTGGTTGAGGGCGAAGTCCACAGGTGGGAGATCGCCCAGGGCGCTGTGGGGTCGGACGCGATTGTAGTCCTGCCTCCAGCGTTCGATCGTGTGCCTCGCATCCCGTCGGGAGAGGAACCAGTGGAGCTTCAGGCACTCGTCCCTGAAGCTCCCGAGGAAGCTCTCGACGAAGCAGTTCTGAATCGGCTTGCCCGGCTGTATGTATTCTATCTTGAGGTCCCGGGAGTAGGCCCAGGCGTCGAAGGCACGGCTCGTGAACTCGGAGCCGTTGTCGCAGATCACGCGCTCCGGTAAGCCGCGTTCCTCCCGAAGTCTCTCGAGCACCTCGATCACGCTCGCCGCAGGGATCGAGTGAGCGACGTGGAGTGCCAGGCACTCGCGGCTGAACTCGTCGATCACCGCGAGGCACCGGAACACTCGGCGCTCCACCGCTCGTTCGGATGGCCGAGTGGGTCACGCACCGGTCGTGGTACCTGGCTCCGTCGTCTCCGACCCTTTCGCCGCACCGCGAGCCCTTCCTCGCGGTAGAGCCGGTGGATCCGCTTCCGGTTCACCAGCCATCCCTCGCGGCGCAGAAGCACGTGGATGCGTCGGTAGCCCCAGCGAGGCCGCTCGCCCGCGAGCTCCCGGATCCTCGCACGTAACCCCTCCTGAGCTGGGCGCTCGCTTCGGTACCGGATCGTTGAACGCGGGAAGCCTGTCCAATGGACCACTCGACGCTCCGAGGCCTTCTCGGCGGCTTGCACCCTCCGGACGACCTGGCGCCGCTCCCCGGCCGTCACAACTCGTTTCCCAGCAGGTCCTTCAGCACCTGAAGGTTCAGCGCCTGGTCGGCCACGATGCGCTTGAGCCGTCGGTTCTCGTCCTCGAGTGCCTTCAACCGCCTCGCGTCACTGACCTCAAGGCCCCCGTACTTCTTCTTCCACCGATAGAACGTGTCGTGGCTGATCCCGTGGCGTCGGCATACCTCTTTCGTCGCTCCGCCCGCCTCCGCCTCCCGTAGGATCCCGATGATCTGCTCTTCCGTGAACCTACTCTTCCTCATGACTCCTCCTTACTCTGAGGAGTCAGGGAATAAACGGATCAACTAAGGGTGTCACGTCAACGTCACACCTACGGTGTGAGAAAGGATCCGGACCCTGAGGGATCCCGCGGCCGCCGACTGGTCCAGTTCAAGGCGAACCCCGCTGACCTCGGGCTCACGGGTCTCCCATTCAGCCTCCACTGCGTCGGGTTACGCAATTTGGCCTTGCGCTGCCTCGAACACCTTATTCAGCCGCAAGGATCTCTCCGACGCGCTCACCCCAAGCTCCAAGGGCTTGGGCCTTTTCCGCAGCGTAGTCGTGTCGTTCGTAGACCGACGTAACACTCGGGTCTGCATGATTCAAAATCCGGCCGATGATGAACCGAGAGGCGCCGAGTTGAGCCATATGCGTCGCAGCTGTGCGTCTCAGATCGTGCGGGGTCCAGTGCGGCACGTAGGGGATCCGCCTGCGTACCCGGGCGCTGGCGTGGGACAGCCAGCGGACCGGGCCACTGCCACGCGGGCTGGGGAACACGTAGATGGCCGGCTGCTTTTCCGCCGAGGCGGACAGGGCAACCTCCAGTACCTCTTGGGCGACCGGCGAAATCGGAACTCGGTGCGTACGCCCGGATTTGGTCGCGCTTGAGCATAGCGTCCACCACATGCCGTCGAGGTCGCCGCGTCGCATTCCAAGCACTTCGCCCGCAACGAGGTGTTCGGGCTCCTCCTGAGCGATATCGACTTCGAGAACAAGCTCGTCAGGATCCAGCCCAACGAGCACCGAAGGCTCAAGCGCGTGTGGAGCGAACGAGCCGTGCCACTGTGGCCTCAGCTAGGCGAGATCCTCAGGCCCTACGTCGATGGCTTGAGCAGATCAGGAGATGACCTGCTATTCCCCGGCCAAACGGGCGCGATGATCACCGACCTACGGAAATCTCTCGGAACGATTGCTGCTGAGGCAGGGATCGAGATGCCTCGACTCACCAAGTTCCGCCACACGTACACCACTGCTCGGATACAGACGACAGATGGCGGCAAGCAGATCTCTCTCTGGACGGTGGCGAAGGAGATGGGGCACAAGAGCGTGGCGCGTATCGAAGACACCTATGGCCACGCGAGCCATTATCGTGAGGTGCCCCCAGTTGCGGTACCACTTCCTATGTTAGACCCCGAGCCATCGGTGGTCCCTGGAGTTGGGGCATCCTGAGGAACCAGGGCGATGGTTTTATCGTCTCTGGGGCGGGGGGTAGTCCGCCGTGGGCACGATGGGGTCGGACGGTATTGTACAGCCGCCTCCACTGCTCGACGAGTACCGTTGCCTCGGGCAGTGTGTAGAAGATCTCTCCGTTCAAGAACTCGTCTCTCAGTTTGCCGTTGAAGCTCTCGTTGTAGCCGTTCTCCCACGGACTGCCCGGCGCGATGTAGAGGGTCTGGACCCGCAGCCTGGCGAGCCATCTCCGCACCAGTTTCGCCGTGAACTCTGGCCCGTTGTCCGAGCGCAGATGCTCGGGCGGACCGTGCCGAGCGAAGAGATCGGTGAGCACCTCGAGAACGTCGTGAGCTCGAGTCTTTCGACCGACCTTGATCGCCAGACACTGCCGCGTGTACTCGTCGAGCACGGTCAGAAGCTTCAGCGCACGGCCGTCATGGGTCCTCGTGCTTACGAAGTCGTAGGACCACACGTGATTCTTGTGCAGTGGCCTGAGCCGGATGCACGAGCCATCGTTGAGCCACAACCGACCCCGTTTCGGTTGCCGTCTGGGCACTTTCAGCCCCTCCTGCCTCCAGATACGCTCCACACGCTTGTGGTTCACCTCCCAGCCCTCGATACGCAGCAGGTTCGTGATCTGGCGATACCCGTACCTGCCGAACCGGCTCGCCAACCGTATCACGTCCGTGCGTAGCGCCTCCTCGTCGCCAGGTAGCTTCTTCACCCGGCGCTGCGTCGAGCGCGGCTGACCCAGTACGTGACACGCGTGACGTTCACTCGCCCCGAGTCGCTGACGTACATGCATCACGCACCTGCGTCGGCGCTCGGGGCTCAGAAGTTTCCCTTGGTCGCTTCCTCCAGGATCAGCTTGTCCACCGTCAGGTTCGCCACCGCTCGCTTTAGCCGTGCGTTCTCCTTCTCCAGCTCCTTGAAGCGTCGAGCTTGATCCACCTTCATCCCCTCGAACTCCTGCCTCCACCGGTAGTACGTCTGCTCGCTGATCCCCAACTCCCGGCTCACCATCGCCACCGTTTTGCCGTTCGCCAGACCCACCTCCGCCTCTCTCAATGCCGTGATGATCTGCTCCGGCGTGTGTCGTCTCCTACTCATTCTGACCTCCTCCCTGATAGCTGCGACCAAAGCCGCATCCTAACATCAACTTTGGTCTCGTTTCAGGGGGTCACGTCAATCGCCCGAGAGGTGAGGTGGTGGAGTATTGGATCGATCAAGAGTAGGGCAGGGGAGACTGCACGTTCAGTTCACCCTCTCCGCGTCACTTCAGATCCACCCAATCGCCCCCCGAGGGGCTCCCTAGAGACTCCTTATGGATGTCCAGGTCGACATATCAAGCCCCCCGGTGCCGGAAGATCACGTCCTCACGAGCCCTGACGTCGCCGGTGGAAACGGCCATCTCGTTGCCCTCCGCCCAAGAATAGGCTTGGTATCCGATTTCGCTCAACAGGCGGTTGACAGTGGGGAAGGTGTTGGGCGCGCGGGTAGAGCCCTCCGGGCCGCGCACCTCGATCCACAGGGTCGGGAAAAACGCCTGTTCGAGCGTCTCCAACATCCCCGCCACGACTTTGGCTTCGAATCCTTCCACGTCGCATTTGATCAACTTGAGCTTTTCCAAGTCAATGTTCTGTTCCGCCACGTAGTCGTCCAAGCGACGGGTTTCGACCATGATGGAGTCCTTGTAGCGCTGCTCATGTCTCTCCGACTCGCGTGCCAGGGAACTCGATGCCGACTTGTGAGCGCGGTAGAAGGGTGCCTCTCCGTTTTCGTCCGAGAGCGCGACGTTGGCACAGGTGATCGATCTCGTCGCGTACAAACGCGCGCTGCGAGTGAGGCATTCGTGTAGATCCGGATCCGGCTCGAAAGCGAAGACTGCGCCACTCGGTCCAAGCAATTCGGCGGCGTAAAAGGTGAAGAAGCCCATGTGCGCGCCAATGTCCATGAACAGCATGTCGGGGACGATTTCCCGCTCCAGAAATTTGGGGAACGCCTCCTTCATCCAGTAATTGCCCCAAGCTCTTGGGAAGTAGTAGATCTTGCGCTGATGGGGATGGGTCAGGTCGAGCTCGAGGAGCGGTGCGCGCCCACAGGCGTCGCTCACCATCCAGCGGGGCTCGGAGGAGGGGATCAGGAGGCCCATGAGAGCCGAGAACTGCGGGGCGAGTCGACGCGTAGGGTAGTGCTTGGTCAGTGATCGGACGATGGGGTGCAGCGCGCCGCCGCGCCCGTTGCTCTTCTTCATTCCCAGTCCCATCCATTCGGTTGAGTCGTCGCACTGACCGATGAAGTCGGTGGCAGCGGTTAACGAGATCGTATCGATATACGGTCACGGACGACATTGGGAACCTCAGAGGCCGAGTGGGACTCCCACTGGGAGTCTCTATCCCGTGAGAGTCCTGTACGCCATCCCACAATCGTGGCACAATCGGTCTTGAGAGCCGCTGACGTGACCCCCTGAAACGAGACCAAAGTTGATGTTAGGATGCGGCTTTGGTCGCAGCTATCAGGGAGGAGGTCAGAATGAGTAGGAGACGACACACGCCGGAGCAGATCATCACGGCATTGAGAGAGGCGGAGGTGGGTCTGGCGAACGGCAAAACGGTGGCGATGGTGAGCCGGGAGTTGGGGATCAGCGAGCAGACGTACTACCGGTGGAGGCAGGAGTTCGGGGGGATGAAGGTGGATCAAGCTCGACGCTTCAAGGAGCTGGAGAAGGAGAACGCACGGCTAAAGCGAGCGGTGGCGAACCTGACGGTGGACAAGCTGATCCTGGAGGAAGCGACCAAGGGAAACTTCTGAGCCCCGAGCGCCGACGCAGGTGCGTGATGCATGTACGTCAGCGACTCGGGGCGAGTGAACGTCACGCGTGTCACGTACTGGGTCAGCCGCGCTCGACGCAGCGCCGGGTGAAGAAGCTACCTGGCGACGAGGAGGCGCTACGCACGGACGTGATACGGTTGGCGAGCCGGTTCGGCAGGTACGGGTATCGCCAGATCACGAACCTGCTGCGTATCGAGGGCTGGGAGGTGAACCACAAGCGTGTGGAGCGTATCTGGAGGCAGGAGGGGCTGAAAGTGCCCAGACGGCAACCGAAACGGGGTCGGTTGTGGCTCAACGATGGCTCGTGCATCCGGCTCAGGCCACTGCACAAGAATCACGTGTGGTCCTACGACTTCGTAAGCACGAGGACCCATGACGGCCGTGCGCTGAAGCTTCTGACCGTGCTCGACGAGTACACGCGGCAGTGTCTGGCGATCAAGGTCGGTCGAAAGACTCGAGCTCACGACGTTCTCGAGGTGCTCACCGATCTCTTCGCTCGGCACGGTCCGCCCGAGCATCTGCGCTCGGACAACGGGCCAGAGTTCACGGCGAAACTGGTGCGGAGATGGCTGGCCAGGCTGCGGGTCCAGACCCTCTACATCGCGCCGGGCAGTCCGTGGGAGAACGGCTACAACGAGAGCTTCAACAGCAAACTGAGAGACGAGTTCTTGAACGGAGAGATCTTCTACACACTGCCCGAGGCAACGGTACTCGTCGAGCAGTGGAGGCGGCTGTACAATACCGTCCGACCCCATCGTGCCCACGGCGGACTACCCCCCGCCCCAGAGACGATAAAACCATCGCCCTGGTTCCTCAGGATGCCCCAACTCCAGGGACCACCGATGGCTCGGGGTCTAACATAGGAAGTGGTACCGCAACTGGGGGCACCTCAGTTCTAATACCAGGGAATCGGATGGTGCCTTTATCCGGGAATTAGACGGTGCCTTCTCTGTATCTGCGCTTTGGAGATCGAGGGGGGGCTTCTTCCAGACCGATCTCTTCGCACCGAGCCCGTCTCTAGGTGCCACAGGTCTGTTCAGAACGGGAGTTGGATTTCGCGGTGATCGTACAAGCGGCTTCTTCGGTTTCTCCGCCGGGCGATCATTGGATCTGGAGGATAGCTGGGATAACGGGGGCCCTTTTGGGGAGCTGAAGTTTCCCCTCAGCGGAAGCTTGGATGCGTTGATCGCCGCCAGCTGGTTTGTCGGAGAGGAGCATTCGGACTGGGGCGCAGGGATCGGACTACGGTACCGCCCCAGAGAATGAGGCGTAGTCGTTTGATCCGTTCCGCTGCCGCCGGTGTTGCTGTGTAGTGGCGATTCTGGGCTTCCGAACGGGGCTTCTGCTTGCGCCTACCGACCCGAATCGTGGAAGGATAGGCACGTGACTGATTAGCAGGCCACATTCGTCCACGCCTGACCCTATGGGTGAACGCCTCGCCGTGTGCCCGTGCCCCAAGGTCTAGCGCTGAGCCGACTAGTCGACGCATC
Source organism: Longimicrobiales bacterium (assembly GCA_965226625.1). Lineage (GTDB taxonomy): Bacteria > Gemmatimonadota > Gemmatimonadetes > Longimicrobiales > Gaopeijiaceae > UBA1138. The sequence goes on along the minus strand of CBDDDK010000001.1, from coordinate 455,430 downwards.
CTGTTCGCTGTGAACGCGGCCCGATTGGTGGATGCTGAAGCAGGTCGGGAGTGTTCAATAAGAGGAGTTAGGAGGCGGGTCGGCGGGAGGGATTCGTGGGGGAACATTGAGCTCGCAAGCCCGACTCACGCCTCAAAAAACGTTCGAAGGTTGTTAGAGAACCGCTCCGGCTGCTCGATCCAGGCCAAGTGACCCACCCCTTCCCAAATCTCGAACTCCGCCTCGGAGAATCGGGCCCTAGGCTGCTCCACCCTGTCCCCGTAGATATCGTCCTCGCCGTAGATCACCCGGATGGGAAACGCAGCCGTGGGCAGCACCCGGTCAAGAGTGTCATTGGGGAGTCGGGCCACATCTGATTTGGTCCGGAACACCGTGCGTTGCCCAATGCCGGCCAGCACCCCTGGCGGCACGGGTTCGCGCAGGGAAGGGGTAAATAGTTAAGCCAAACCTGTCCAAACATGCGTTGCAAAGCCCGTTGTCCAATCGCTCCAGGAACCATGGCGATGAGCGAAGACCAGCCCAGGCTCAGAAACTCGCCAAAGTTGCAGGCCCGACGATTCCAGGCCAACACGGCCCGCTCCATCTCAGCCCACTGGGTCCCTACACCAGTCGACGCGCTGAGGAGAAACAACCGCTCGACGCGGTCGGGGTGTTCTGTTGCGTAGAGCTGGGCCAAGCATCCACCCCACGAATGCCCGAACAGGGCGAGCTTCTCGACGCCCATTTTCTGGCGCAAGAGTTCGAGATCTCCGATGTGCGCAGCGCAGCTGTAGTCGTCGTCCAGCGCTACCGAGGCCCCGGTGCCCCTTTGGTCATAGCGAACAACCCATCGGTCCGTGAGCAGGTCCGAGACGTCCCCGAGGTAGTCGGGCATGCCGGGACCTCCAGAAAGGAAGACCACCGGAACGCCTGGACCAGGTCGCTCTCGCCAGGCCAGTCGCACACCTTCATGCTCCAGAATCTGCTCGTTCATGACGCTCCTTCGGCCGCATCGGGCCGGAAAAGCCAACCCGCGGCCGGTCACGATGATCCGCGTTCACCACGAACACAAGTGTGCGCACCACGCATTGAGGCTCATCCCTTCGGCCTCGGCAGCGGTTGCCACGGCTCGATGAAGCTCAGGCGAGGTTCGGACCAGGAACTCACCGCGATAGGGTCGCTCAGGGTCCTTGCCCACCTCTTCGCACAGCTCAAGATAGTCCTCGACGGACTCCTCCATCGCGTCCCGAAGATCGTCGACCGACCGCCCCTGGAAAGTCACGACATCCAGAAGCCCGACGACACGCCCGTGGAATGCGTCGATCGACGGGTCGAACTCAAACACTCCGGTGTATCCCTAGTACTCGATCATGGCCTGACTCCCGCGTTCTCCAAGAACCGTCGCACGTCCTCAAGAGTTGCCTTTCCAGTGACCCGCTTGGGGTGGGGGCCACGAAACGTGGCGACCCGCTCTCCAAGTCGGAATCGAACTCGCGACTCGAGGCCCTCCCTTACCCGTCCGCAGGGGCGGAGGTGTGGTTCGGTCGAGTGGGCTGTAGCTCAAGGCCTGCGTGATCGTCGTCCAGTTTTCATCTTTCGTGGGTTCGAGACCCACCCGGGTCATTTGAAAGGTGACTGACGCCCCCTTACGTCACTACAGCCTCATGGCTGAAGTTGAAGTATATTGTTGGAACCAAGTGTTCATGGTTCTTCTCTGAGCTGGATCTCAGGCATGAAGAGATTCCGACTCCCGGTCGCGCTAACGGTGGCGACGCTCTTGGTCGCTTGTGCCTCGAGTGGCTCGAGCCGCGCCGGCGGCTCGGAAAACGTGCTCACGTACGATGAGCTCCTCGCGACCAGTGAGACCGATCTGTTCAATGCGATACAATCGCTGCGACCGCGGTGGCTGCGGCCCAGGGGTCTGACGAGCCTCGCCAACGTGACGGTCGTCACCGTCTTCTTCGACGGAACTCTGTACGGCGACGCCTCGCTCCTGAGAGGCATGCAGCTCACCGACATCGCCAGCGTAACCTACCTCGGCCTCAGCGACGCGATGTTCCGTTACGGCACCATGGCTGGATCTGGCGGCTCCCTCGAGATCGAGACTCGCCGCTGAGACCATGCTAGGCGGGAAGCCGCCTACGCGGTGTGGGTGGGATTCCAGGACACGCCATCTCGGACCATGGCGTCCACCTCGAGCTCTGACTTCGAGACCCCTACGCACCAATTCTATTGTTTGGATTTTATGCTCAGCGAGTATCACAAGCGCTGGTGGGTCTGGCCCCAAGCCGACTAGTCGACACATCCTGTTCGCGGTGAATGCGGCCCGATGCGTGGATGCTGAAGCGGGTCCGAAGGGTTCGATAAAAGGAGTTGGAGAGCAGGGTGACCCATTACCGAGGATAGCACGTGCCATACCCCCCGGATAAATCGCCCATGCGACTACTTAACAACGTCAATGGGTCAGCGTGACAAATAACGCATCTTTAATCGCCAAACAGATTCAAATACTCGCCCTTATGTATTTTGGCTATGCTACACTCATGGTCCTAAAAACTGCTGTAATTGTCATTTCTCCAGCTCTATTTGACGACCCCTTAGTAAGTATCACAAAAACTCAATTTGGGGCGATCATCGCTTATGGGACTCTGGGGGGCATTCTTGGGAAATTGATTAGCGGTTGGTCCGCCGACAAATACGGAGGACGAATAACCTTCTTCTTTGGTCTTTTGGTGACCGGATTGGCGGTAGCCGTATTTGGTCTGACCTCCAAATATCTACTATTTAGTCTGACATTCTTTAGTGTTTCCCTCGCGCGAGCATTTGGCTGGCCATCCATGACGAAGTTAATTGGCAATTGGTATCAGCCCTTCTACTTCGGAAGAGTTTGGGGTGCCATTTCCACTTCCAGTCGTGTAGGGACTATAACGGCAACCCTTAGCTTAGGCTATCTCTTAAACTATGTGGGTTGGAGGACAATATTATGGATCGCTAGCACGTTTGGCATGGTCTATGTACTGATCTGGTTTTTCTCTGTTCATGAAAATCCGCCCAGGAGAATCGATGACCCAGGGACCGGAGGGGAGCCACATAGATATGTAGGACATCACCTCTCTAATCTGGATCTAAAACAAGCTCTCCTTGTCTTTGCAAAGAGTAAACGAGTTTGGCTGATCGGCGGGGCAATGATGGGGTTGACCATATTAACTGACTTCATCAATTTTCTTCCCCTCTTCTTGAAGGAGTCCTTAAATATATCATCCGGTAATGCATCTATGGTCAGCAGTGCATTTCCGATAGGTGCATTTGTTTCAGTGCTTATCGGTGGCTATTTCTTTGATAAAGTATCAAAGGAAGCTATAACGAGAGTGATTGGGGTACTTTTATTTGGAATGATAGTTAGCCTATTAGTTATTGTGAATGTATCTTATTTGGAATTGTCTCAAAGAAATAGTGTTGCACTCGTTGTGGTGTGTTTATTTGGATTCGGATTTGGTGTATCACCAGCATACTACATACCTATGAGTATATTCTCCATAAAATTCGGCGGGCCCCATTCGGCATTTCTCGTGGGATTATTGGATGTCATAGGATATTCAGCTTCCATGGGCTTTAGTTTTCTGGCCGGGAGTCTCGCAGATCAAGCTTCAGGCTGGAGCCGGGTTTTGCACCTACTCATAGGTATTTCGGTATTTACCCTAGTTATTACGGTCTATTTTCTCCACGGAGAATCAAAGGTCGGTGATTCTATATAGTTACGGAGTTTCTGGTCTGGTAACCCCTGAGGGCTCCTAACAACTCTGCAGGAGGCCCGATGTTTCGCGTGTTCGTGCGGCACCGTGTGACTGACTTCGGCGCGTGGAAGGAAGCCTGCGACGAGTTCCATGATGAACGTAGTGGGATGGGTGTAGCCCGGTGAGGCGGTCTTTCCATCGGCTAGCGATCCGAACGACGTCACCGTCTGGCACGACTTCGCAAACCTTGGCACGGCGGGTCGCTTCGTGGAGTCCGACCGTCTTGGGGAGGTGATGTCATTTGCCGGTGTGGCCGGGGAACCCCATGACCTGACCCCCTGAAACGAGACCAGGTGCAATGTTAGGATCGACCTGGTCTGAAGCTTTTCAGCGAGGAGGTCAGGATGGGAAGGAAGCGACACACTCCGGAGCAGATCATCACTGCACTGCGGGAGGCAGAGGTGGGTCTGGCCCGCGGCAAATCCGTGAAGCTGATGAGCCGGGAGCTCGGCATCACCGAGCAGACGTACTACCGGTGGAGGCGGGAGTACGGCGGGATGAAGGTGAGCCAGGCACGGCGCCTGAAGGAGCTCGAGCGCGAGAACGGGCGCCTGAAGCGAGCAGTGGCGGACTTGACACTGGACAAGCTGATTCTGGAGGAAGCGGCCGAGGGAAACTTCTGAGCCCCGAGCGCCGACGACGTTGTGTGGTGCGTGTACGTCAGCAGCTCGGGGCGTCGGAGAGGAGAGCGTGCCGGGTGCTCGGGCAGCCACGCACGACCCAGCGCCGGGTGAGGAAAGTGGCGAGTGACGAGGGGGCGCTCCGAGGTGATATCGTGCGACTCGCGAGTCGATTCGGCCGCTACGGCTACCGACGCGTCACGGACATGCTCCGCATCGAGGGCTGGGGGGTGAACCACAAGCGGGTGGAGCGGATCTGGAGGCAGGAGGGGCTGAAGATGCCGCAGCGGCAGCCGAAGCGAGGTCGGCTGTGGCTCAACGACGGATCGTGCATCCGGCTGAGGCCGCTGTATCGGGGCCACGTCTGGTCGTACGATTTCGTGGCCTCGAGGACGCACGACGGGCGTGCGCTGAAGCTGCTGACAGTGCTGGACGAGCACACGAGGGAGTGCCTGGCGATCGTGGTGGCTCGCAAGATCCGAGCCCACGACGTGCTCGAGGTGCTGGCCGATCTGTTCGTCCGACACGGGCCTCCCGAGTATCTGAGGTCGGACAACGGACCGGAGTTCACCGCGAAGCTCGTGCGGCGGTGGTTGGGGCGCGTGGGCGTCGAGACGCTCTTTATCGAGCCGGGCAGCCCGTGGGAGAACGGCTACAACGAGAGCTTCAACGGCAAGCTCAGGGACGAGCTGTTGAACGGGGAGATCTTCTACTCGTTGGCCGAGGCGGCCGTGCTGGTCGAGCAATGGAGGCGCGAGTACAATACCGTCCGACCCCACAGCGCCTGCGGCGGCTTTCCCCCGGCCCCTGAGGCGATTAAGCCGTCGCCCTGGTTCCTGAGGATGCCCGTCCTTCACGGCCCTCCACAGGTGCTGGGACTAACATAGGATGTGGTACCGCTCTTGGGGGCAGGTCAATGTTCGTGATCGCCATGAGCAGTCCGGCCCCGCAAGCGGCGAGGGCAGCCCAGAAGACCAGCTCGCTCCGGGAAGGAGCGGACGTCGATTGCACAGACACGGCCCGCGTAGTCGAGTTGTCGCTCGCGGACAGCTCGGCGTCCAGTGACACGTCCCCCCGTGCCCAGGCTAAGCGCCAAACCAGTCCCGCTAGTCCGAGCGAGAAGCCTCCGTACGCCCACGACCAGCCGACTCCCTGGAATCGCACTGCCATCAGCGGCTCGACCACTGTCGGGTATGCCAGGAGCGCGAGCAGCGAGCCGGCGTTGGACACTGCGTAGAGGCGATAGGGGGAACGGTGCGCCGCCTCTCGACCGAACCAGTCGTGCAGCAACGGCGTCGTCCCGGCGAGCAGAAGATACGGCGCTCCGACCGAGGCGGTGAGCAGGCCGAGCAGCCACCATGTCGGTGATTCCGGACCACTGGGCTTCCAGGCTTCGGATGGCGTGACCGGAAGCAGCAGGAGCGAGAGTCCCACGAGCGACACGTGCAACAACGCCTGCCGCCGCACTCCGAGACGTCGTCCGAGGTGTGCATACGCGTACCCACCGAAGAGCAGCGTCTGGTAGAAGAGCAGGCTCGTGGTCCACACCGCCGCCGCCCCCCCGAACCACGGGAGGACGGCTCGGGCCATGAGCGGCTGCACCATGAACAGCAGGAGCGCGCTAAGGAATGTGAGGACTGTGTAGCTCCGCATGGGCACGCAGAATAGGAGTGCGAGCGGTCAGTCGCCACGTAACGCCTGAACAGGGTTCACATGACTCCGCGCATGTTGAGCAACAATCCGGCGAGGCTAGGACCTCACCTTCTCTCCTCATCGGCCGATGTCGGGACCGCTGAGTCGTGCTATCCTGGATGGCGACTTGCGAGGCTAGCGCAGCGTACGGCCCAGACCCACATCACAGATGACCCCGCCCCAACAGATCAGTCGGCTGGTGGCCACCTATCGGCTGCAGTGTCCCACGTACGACGCTGCGACGGAGACGTCGCTGGCCATCGCGCGGGAGCAGACGCTCGAGGTGCCGCCCGGCGTGGTGGGCGGTGTGCTCGAAGAACGGCTGCTCGGACAGGTGGACGACATCGCAGTGCTACCTGAGGGCGGCTTCGACGCGACGATCTCCTACTCGCTCGAGGTCACGGGGACCGAGCTGTTGCAGGTCGTCAACGTAGCGTACGGCAACGTGTCGCTAATGAACGACGTGCGTCTCGTCGACTTGATCCTGCCGGCCGAAGTGCTGGATGCGCTGCCCGGACCACGCTACGGCATCGAGGGCTTGCGCGAATTGGTGGGGGCGGAGGGTGGCCGGCCTCTGGTCAGCGCCGCCATCAAGCCGATGGGGCGGACCTGTCAGGAGCTTGCGGACCTCGCAGCGACGTTCGCGCGCGCCGGGGTGGACGTGATCAAGGATGACCACGGACTGGTGGATCAGAGCCCGGCGCCGTTCCTCGACAGGGTGAGGGCAGTCGGCACCGCGGTGGCCGCGGCGAACGCCGACACGGGGGGACGTACCGCGTACTTTCCGAACGTCACCGGGTCCGTGGACCGACTCGAGGAGCGGCTAGACCACGCCATTTCCGTGGGATGTTCGGGCGTCATGGTATGCCCCAGCCTAATGGGTCTCGACGTCATGCGCACCATAGCCAGCGGCCCTCGTCCACTCGCCATCATGGCCCACCCCACGCATGGCCAGAGCGCTCCGGGCAGGGGCGAGGGAATCGCCCCGGACGTGCTCTTTGGCACCGTGTATCGCGTGGCCGGCGCAGACATCGTCGTGTATGTGAACGCTGGCGGCCGTTTCGCCTGGCCCATCGAGGACTGCGAGGCCATCAACGCACGCCTGCGTGCCCCGCTCGGTCGCCATCGCGCGGCGGCGCCAGCCCCCGCCGGCGGGGTCGACGCCGACGACGCCGGCTCTTGGTTCGAGCGGTACGGGCCGGATACCATGCTCCTCATCGGCGGCAGTCTACTGGCCCAGGACGACCTGTTCGGGGCCACGCGCCGCCTGGTGGAGGCTGCGTTCGCCGCGACGCCGTCCGGTGCGCCATCATGAGCGGCTCTCGAGTCATCCACGCCACCGGCGGCGGGTGGGCCGACGTTGACGAACGCCGCTACAAGGATGGGGACGGCCCGTTTCTGGGCGTGGTTCGCCACACCCTCTTGGGTGGCCGCGACGCCGAGCCCGACCTGGCCTTCGAGGTGAGGTACTTCGAGGTCGCGCCGGGCGGCTATTCATCCCTGGAGCGACACGCTCATGCGCACGCCGTCATGGTGGTGAAGGGGCGCGGCACGGTGCGGCTCGGAGATCGTATCGAGGAGGTTCGTCCTTTGGACGTGATCTACGTGGCTCCCAACGAGGTGCACCGGTTCGAAGCACACGAAACAGACTGTCTCGGGTTCGTGTGCGTGGTCGATCGCGAACGAGATCGTCCTGAGTCGGTATACGAGGGACCGGTGGAACCGTGAAGGTCGGAGGCGTCCCGTACCGCACGATCTTTCTGGACGAGGACGCGCTGAGGGTCCGCGTCATCGACCAGACGGCGCTTCCGCACCGGTTCCAGGTCCTCCGACTGGAGTCTGCGGACGACGTCGCACGGGCGATACGGACCATGGTCGTTCGCGGCGCACCGCTCATCGGCGCTGCTGCGGCATATGGAGTCGCACTGGCTATGCGAGCCGACCCGTCCGATGCCTCGCTCGAGGACGCCGTTGAACGGATCGCAGCGACGCGGCCGACAGCGGTAAACCTCCGGTGGGCGTTGCACCGTGTGGGCAAGCTCGTCCGGGAAATATCCCCCGAAGGGCGTGCGGATACGGCGTACCGAGCCGCTGCATCACTGTGCGATGAGGACGTCGAGCTAAACCGAGCGATCGGCGGCCACGGTCTCGCAGTACTTCGTGAGATCGGGGCCGGCGCGACGGGACGCCGCCTTAACATCCTCACGCACTGCAATGCCGGCTGGCTCGCCACGGTCGATTGGGGAACCGCCACAGCTCCGATTTACAAGGCCTACGACGACGGGCTGGACGTACACGTATGGGTCGACGAGACGAGGCCCCGCCTCCAGGGCGCGGCGCTCACCGCGTGGGAGCTGGGGCAGCATGGTGTCCCGCATACGCTGATTCCCGACAGCGCCGCCGCGCACCTCATGCGCAAGGGTGCGGTCGACGTAGTGATCGTCGGCACGGACCGGACCACCGCTTCCGGAGACGTGACGAACAAGATCGGTACGTATCCTCTGGCTCTCGCGGCGGCGGACAACGGCGTGCCCTTCTACGTCGCGGTTCCGTCGCCGAGCATCGACTGGGAGACCGAGGACGCCCTACTCATCCCCATAGAGCAGCGTGACGCGGCGGAGGTGATCAGCGTGCGTGGCTTGGGGGCGGACGATGTGCTTGGCGCCGTCCGGATCGCGCCGGAGCAGACTAGGGCCGCGAATTACGGTTTCGACGTCACACCCCGGCACCTGGTGACGGGGCTGATCACTGAGCGGGGCGTGTGTAGCGCTAGCCGTGAAGGTCTGAGGCGCCTCTTCCCGGAGGACGGGCTACGATCCCCGCCCCCGTCGTAGAGGTCCAAAAGTTCCAGCCGGTCCGGCGCCGGAAGGGGGGATGGCTTCAGTAGCACGCCTCCAGAAGCTCGAGATCGGCCACCATCCGCGCCCGGTAGACTGCCTGTTACCGTATAGACACCGAACCGAGCGTGGCACGTCAGGTCCCGCGTAAAAGGTGTACGGAGCTCTGTTCGGCGTCCTCAGGAGGCCGTCAAGCGGATCCCGTGGCACCCTGCTGCATGTTTGGGTGCGCTCCGCAGCCGGGAATTAGCAGATTTCGGCACTCCGTTGCGTCACGTGGCACCTCCGACCGTCAAGATTCGAACTAAAGTAAACCCGCCCTCGCTCTAGGGCTGTTTCTCCTGTCATACCAGGCTAAAAGACCTATATCTAGCCACACAATGGGCACTCCATCATAAACGTATCGTCTATCTTTATACCGGACCTTGACGTGACATATCGTCTCCTTGACGCATACGTGCCCCATCGCACAGCGATAGACCCTCTGCGGCCGCCGGTCGGGGCGCGTTTGTCTCCGATCCGTCAGAAAGCATGCCTCAACACCCTAATTCCTCGCTTCTGGTGAGCAGAGGAAGGTTCCGACGCGATGACCACTAATATCGGTCCACTCCATCAAAAACGGCTCTATTAGGGCGTCCTACCGGTAGAGCGATCGATCGAGCGGCTCTCGGCCCGCGCATGTATGCGCCCTTGGACCTGATTCAGAGCGCCGCAGTGGGTGCGGCAGCGCTGTCGTGGGCCGCTAGCTGTGCCTATGAGTCTAGCTTGCCGTCAAGCCGCTGCGGCTGAGGCGGCCTCTCGGGGGTTCTGTTCGTGGGATTCATAGGCGTCAAGGATGTCGTGACTTGTCGGGGAGAGGTCATCGGTTTCCCTAATCTGCGGGGAATAGCTGGTCTTCCTGGTGTTCTTGATGTATGCTATTCCGGCACATGCAGTCTCGTGCGTCAGGATATCCCTGGGGGAGTTGACGGTGAGTAATGGGAGCTTGACGGCTAATATATGAGGCGAGCGGGGGGATCGGAGCAAAGGAAATATTGGCTCGGAATAGGGGAGAGAACGGGGCCGCAAGGAGGGTCGCGTAGTGAGTTACGAATTGCGGGTTTTGGGCGGTGTGGCCTTGAAGGATGCGTCGGGGGAGGACCCCGGTGTGCCTAGGGGCAAGCCCATGGCGATGGTATCGTACCTCGCGATGAGCCCGGACGGGGCTGAGCGGGACCATCTCGCGCGGCTGCTGTGGTCAGGGGGGGATGCGTCCAAGGGGCGGCATTCCGTCCGCCAGGCGCTCTCGCGTGTTCGGCAGGCCCTGGGTTCCGAGGCGCTCGTAGGCTCAGATCCGATCCGCTTCGTGCCGGGGCTGATCACGGTGGACGTGAAGGTGCTCGGCAGGGCCGTATCTTCCGGGGAGATCGATCGTGCGTTGCTGCTGTGGGGTGGCGAGCCTTTCGCCGGGCTGTCGATCTCCGAAGAAAGTGGGTGGACAGCGTGGGTTGACCAGGTCAGGGCGGAGACGCGCGCCTTGTTGGCTGCGGGGCTCGAGGATGCCGCTGCTGCTGCCGTGAGTAGAGGTTCTCCTGAGGACGCCATCCGGTATCTGGGCAAGGCCACGGAGACCCTGCCGGGACGGGCGGAGGCATGGGTTCGCCTCGTGGAGGTGCAGACGGACTTCGGGCGCCTCAGAGACGCGCGAACGACCCTGGCGGCGGCATGGTCCGCTCTGGAGGCGGACACCTACGAAATCCGTCTTGGCGATCTCGAGCGGCGCGTTTCCCTAGGGGGCGACCCATCGAGGGCCCCGTCGGAGAACGATGTGCTGGGGCGCGAAGCGGACGTGGCGGCCGTGGCCGAGGCGTGGCGGACCTCCTTGGAGGGTCGCACGTCCGTCGTCGTGTTCCGCGCGGATGCAGGCGGTGGGAAGACCCGGATGCTGCGGGAGGCGGAGGCTCCTCTAGTGACGCCGGGCGCCCACGTGATCCATATCGAGTGTCGCTCCGAGGAGGGCGGGGCGGCCGTGCCGTGGCACACGGTTCGCGAGATCATTCGGCAGTTGTCCACGCTTCCCGGGTCCGATGACGCTATGGCTGGCTCGGCAGACCGCCTGTCCGAGCTCGCGCAGCTATCCATAGAGGAGCTCGCTCATCCGTTCTTGGACTTGTTCGCGAGCGTGTGTGGCACCACTCCAGTCCTGCTCACGTTGGATGACGTGGAGTGGATGGACCTGGACAGCTGGGACTTGCTCAAGCGGCTCATCCGTCTGCGACCGGCCAGTGCGATCCTGATTGTCGCCTCGCTCACCGCCGAGGGAGGTCCCGAGGGTGGCGCCGCCGGTGACATCGCCGCCTGGTGGGACAAGGGCTGGGTGACCATGCGGAGCTTGCGTCCGCTGTCAGCCGCCGAAGTCGAGGCGGCGGTGCGGTTGCACGGCTGGCGTGACGACGGTTTCGTGAGGTCTCTCCGGGACGTCTTGCACATGCGATCTCAGGGCAGCTCGGCCGCACTCTTCGGACTGCTCGACAGCATGGCGGTTGCAGGCGTCCGTCCATCTCCCCCCGGGTACCCGTCATCCCGGATGCCCGAGTTGCCACACCTGGACGAGCTGCCATTGTCGGACGGGCTGCTTCGGTTCCACAGGGGGCGCCTTGCCCAACTCAAATCGGGCGCCCCCGAGATACTCTCGCTCCTCGGGACAATGGGCACGGCCCAGCTGGATACACTCTCATACGCCGCCAACTCCGAACCCGAGACCATTCGCCGCGTACTCTCCGAACTCGAAGGCACGCACTTCGTTGTCTCCAGTAGCGAGGGCTATCGACTCGCTCATCCGGACTATGCCAAGCTCGGCTCGAAGAGCAGCCCTTCGCCCTGGGCGGCTGAGCCGACTTCAAGTGGAGGAGATGCACGCCCGATACGATCGACACCATGGGCTGCATCGGCTGAGTCAAGACCATCACCTGCATCGACCGAATCGGCACTATCGGCGCCATCAACACCATCAACACCAGCGACACCATCGACACCGTCGGCGCCATCAACACCGTCGGCGCCATCAGCACCGTCAAGGCCATCAACACCAGCGACACCTCCGCCCGCATCGGCACCATCTCCGCCGGGTGCACCGAGAACCCTCGGCGATTCTTCGCGCCGCCTGGGTGGGTCGCTTGGATCCGCCGACGGAGGCGGCGCGAGCGCGACTACGAGCCCTTCACATCCTATTCTTGTACGCTCTCCCGGGCTGGACAGCCTTGACTCCGAAGACGATCTCCTCACCCACAAGCGCTCGATCTTCCCGCCCGGCTGGCGCCCGCAGCCGCCTGCGTACATCGCAGCAGCCCTGCTGACCGGCATCATCTGGATCATCTGGCTCGCGCTTACCAGAGGCTGAGCGTCACCATCGGTGCTGCGCCCGATGCTTGCGCTCAACACATGAAGTACGTGACGTTGGCCTTCCTTCGGCTTTTCCACCGTCCGCCCGAGTGACCGCGATGGCCTCGAAGCTTCGCTACTCCGGTGCCCGGCACCGCATCGCAACCACCCTCGTCGTGGCAGCGACAGCCCTACCGACCCAGGCGGTCGCCCAGACCTTCCCGGTCTTCATCGACGGCCAGGCTCAGGTCGTGCCGGCCTTCTCCGAGCGGTCGCAGTGGATCCGACACGACTTATGGGTGGAGACTTCGTTCGACTCGGACGGGGACGGCCAGCTCGATCGTGTGCATGTCGACGTCACGCGCCCGATTCAGACCGACACGGAGGGTCTTCGAGTACCGGTCGTATACGAGTCTAGCCCGTACTACTCGGGCGTGGGCGGTGCCAACCCACAGTACTTCTGGGACGTCAGGCAGGAAGTGGGGGAAGAGTCACCGGTGCGGACGCCTATGCCGAGCATACGGCACGTCGCTGGGCAGCCGGTCATCTCGAATTCGCACGTCGCTACCTGGGTGCCGCGCGGCTTCGCGGTAGTTCACTCGCAGTCTCCCGGGACCGGGCAGTCCCAAGGGTGCCCGACCGTCGGCGGCGAGAACGAGTCGCTGGCGCCCAAGGCGGTAATCGACTGGCTCAACGGGCGGGCTCGAGGCTTCACGTCGGTAGACGGCGGTGACGAAGTGACCGCTGAGTGGTCGAGCGGCAAGGTGGGAATGACCGGCACGTCCTACGACGGCACGCTGCCGCTCGCGGCGGCAACAACCGGGGTGGACGGGTTGGCAGCTATCATCCCGATTTCGCCGAACAGTTCCTACTACCACTACTACCGCTCGTACGGACTCGTTCGCTCTCCGGGTGGATATCTCGGCGAGGACGTCGACGTGCTCTTCGACTTCATCCACAGCGGCTACCCCGATCGGCGCGACTACTGCATTCGCACCGTCCGTGAGGGGCACATGAACGCCAACCAAGACCGGAAGACGGGTGACTACAACGACTTCTGGGCAGAGCGGGACTATCTGAATTCCATCGACGGAGTGAAGGCCGCGCTGCTCATGGCGCACGGCTTCAACGATTGGAACGTCATGCCCGAGCACAGCTACCGGATCTCCCAAGCGCTCAAGAAGCGCGGTGTGCCCGTGCAGATCTTCTATCACCAGGGTGGTCACGGTGGCCCACCGCCGCTCGAGCGGATGAATCGGTGGTTCACCCGATATCTGTACGGGGTGGAGAACGGCGTGGAGCTGGACCCCAAGGCGTGGATCGTGCGCGAGGGAGACGAGGCCACCGACCCGACGCCGTATCCGGACTATCCCCACCCCGGCGCTGCCGCCGTCCGTCTCTATCTAAGGGGGGACGGGGCAGGTGTGGGCTCGCTGTCGACGGCGCCGGGCCTGGGTCAGGGGCATGCCGAGCTGGTCGATGACGTCGCTTTCGACGGCGGCACGCTCGCAAGTGCGGAGCGGTCCCCGCACCGACTCTTGTACGCGACGCGCGAGCTCGCCGAAGCGGTCCATCTGTCGGGCCTCGCCTCGGTTAAGATCCGCTTGGCGGCGAATCGGCCCGCGGCCAATCTCTCCGTTTGGCTGGTCTCTCTGCCTTGGTCGGAGGAGGGTGCAATAAGCGACAACATCATCACGCGCGGTTGGGCCGACCCGGAGAATTCCGAGTCGCTTCGCGCTAGCGCGCCGCTCGTTTCCGGTGAATTCGTCGAGCTGGAGTTCGACCTTCAGCCGGATGACCAGGTGATTCCTGCCGGTCAGCGCATCGGACTGATGATCTTTTCGAGCGATCGCGAGTTCACTCTCTGGCCGCGAGCCGGCACGGAGCTCACCGTCGATCTGGACGGTACGACGATCGAGTTGCCGGTGGTAGGCGGGTCGGCGGCTTTCGAGCGCGCGGCGGAAGACGCCCATTAGATGACGTCGGCGCCTCCGAGCGCTAGCGTCGTCTCTAGGCTGAGCCACGCGCCTATCAGGTGTGCACTGCGTAGGGGTGCACCGCTAAGTGTTGCGCTGCGGAAGATCAGCCGGCCGCGTACGTTTCGGCGATGAAGAGCGGAGTCAGATATTGGTTGACCCCCCAGCGCGCGGCACTGACGCTCGGAGCGGTCGCCGCGGGGCTCGTGCTCGTGCATGTGTTCGCGATGCAGGCGTACTTCAACCCAGCGCTCGGCTTGGACGAGCGGTTCGGACTGCACTACTGGCAGCTCGCGATCTTCGATCTCGACGAGGAAGAGAGTTTCGGGACTTGGTTCAGTTCTGGCATCCTGTTCGTCGCCGGCGTCCTGCTGCTGAACCAGGCGAGGGCGCTCCGCCCCAGCGGGGACAGCGAGCACAGGTGGTGGTTCGTGCTAGGCCTCGCGTTCGTCTTTCTGTCCATGGACGAGGTCGTGGGCATGCACGAGCTCATGAATACGCTCATGGAGGACACTCCGTGGACGGTTGTGGGATTCCCCGTTCTCGTGTTGGTAGGCCTGTTGTACCTGCCGTTCCTGTGGCGTTACCGGGGGCGGACGGCGCTGCTCTTCGTCGTGGCCGGCCTGATCTATGGAGGTGGCGCGGTCGGGGTCGAGCACCTCACCGGCGCTGAGGTGAACTCGCTCCACTACAACATGTGGACGGCGCTCGAAGAGGGCATGGAGATGTACGGCGTGATCGTGCTGATCTACGCCATCCTCGACTTCACGCAAGGGAACTCTGCCCGGGCGGTCACGGTCGAAGTGGGGCCAGACGGTCGCTGAACGCCCCTAAGGCCCGGCAGCCCGTGATGGAAGTATGTGGGATCCGCGATAGCTAGGGAGAGATTGCGCGGCTTCAATTCACCGTGGCAGGGTCTACCCGCGTGGGCGTAGCGTCCCCCGCAACGATGCGCTCGGCACCGATGGCGATGGCACGGATGGTGTTGGTCATGTGCGCCATGTCCAAAGTGTCGACGTGGTCGCTCACTTGGTGGTAGTCGCGGTCCACATCGATAGGCGTGGTCGAGATCGAGTGCGCCGGCACCCCGAGCCGTGCGAGCGTCGCGTTGTCGGACCGATAGAAGAGGTTCTGGTCCGGGTACGGATCGGGGTAGAAGGAGTACTCGGTGCCCGACACCGCCTCCTGAAGGAGCTTCCCGAAGCTGGAGCGCTCGAAACCCGTGAGCCATGCGGTGTTCGGACCTTCGACGGCGGGCTTCCCGATCATCTCGATATTGAACATTGCGACGACCTGGTCCGCGTCGAGCTTGCTCGAGAAGTACCTCGATCCGTAGCCGCCGCTTTCCTCCGCCGTGAATGCTGCGAAGATCAGCGTCCGCTCTGGCTTACCGCGCTCGGCGAAGTAGCGGGCGAGGGTCACGACCGCAGCGGTGCCAGAGGCGTCGTCATTCGCGCCGTTCGCGATCGAGTCACCGTCCACTCCCGGACGGATCCCGATGTGGTCATAGTGGGCCGAAAATAGGACGAACTCATCGCTGCGTCGGCCGGGGATCATGCCTACGACGTTCATCAAAGGCTCCTCACTAATCGTTGCAGACGCCTCGACCTGGTAGCTGGCGTCAGCGGAGGCGTCCACCAGGGCTAGGACCAGCGCGCCTCCGGCTCCCGCCTCCAGGCTCCGACGCGCGCCGCCGAGAAAGCGAGCCAGGTTGGTGAACGTGCCCTGGTGCCGAGGGTGCAGGAGCACCAGCGCGCTCTCGCCCCCCTGAAGTATGGGAAAGACCTTTTCTTGCGGATCGTCCCCAGCGCCCACCACCACCACCGTGGCATCACCCGTGGACCAGCTCAGAGACGCCTCGGCCGCCCGAACCGCGACCTGGTCCGCCCCTAGTGTCACGCCATCGACGGTGACACGAGACGACTCGGTTCGGAGCGAGTACACGGCAAAGCTCTGGAGGTAGCTCAGCAGGCCCCCGAGCGGTTCGAGTCCGGCAGCCTCGAATTCACGTGCTAGAAACGCCGCCGCCCGCTCCGCGTCGTCGGTGAACGCCCGCCTGCCGCGCATGTCGTCGTCGGCGAGCACCGAGATGATGCGGCGTACCTCCGCGGCATCGATGCTGGAGGGATCGGGCGGGCTGAACTCCTGCGCCCGGAGCTGCGCGCACCAGGGCAACGTCGCCGCGCACGTGAAGGCACTGACGGCGAGCGTCGAGGAGAATCGGGACTGCGTAGTCATCGTCTTTGGCTGGAGCTGGAGACGTGTTTCGCGTCAGGAAGGTTAGGGTGTGTACCGGTTGAGGTACACCGCGATCCATAGGTGACTCCCTCGTGGGTTGCCGAACGAGGGCTCTGTGTAGCGACTCCTGTCCCCGCGTTGTGGAAGCCCGAGTTCGTCGCACCCCACGTTGCGCACCACGAGGTCGATGCCCCGTCCTGATACAGGTCGACTGTCACGACCGAGAGGCTATTTCGATCGCCGCCGCTGATCTAGCTGTGTCTCCGGCCAATCTGTCTGGCCACTATGGCCGAATCAGACAACTTGTCCTGCTGGGGCCGTGCCTCCGTTTGGGGCGTATATCTCTGTAACGCATTTCTGTATAGTGACTTACGGACTCCAGACGAGTTTGGCATTGGCCTTGTCTTATTACCGGCCAACGAGGATGCAGAGGGGTCGCGGGTCCTCCTCGGCTACGGCCGGAAGACCAGCGGATTCGAAGGGCACACCCCCCCCAGGGCGGGGTCTCGCACCCTGAAAGCCCCCCCGTGCGGTGGTGCCACGCCCCCCCCTAGGAGGGTGGCTCCGCCGGGCCCCGCAGATTAGTCCGCGGGGTCTTTTTTTTGTCTGACCCATTGCGGGTGACGCGGGTGGAGGAGAGAGTGCAGCATGTCTCAGTCCGACGAGCCCCTAATCTCGGTTTTGGTCGCCGACGACGACGAAGACCAGCGGGTGTTCATCGAGCGATGCCTCCGGCACGCGGAGGGCGCGCGCCATGTCGTGACCAGCGTTGCCGACGGCCCGAGCGCGCTCACGGCGGTCCGCGAACAGGTTTTCGACGTCGCGCTTCTCGACCTGAGCATGCCCGGCCTCGACGGTCTCGAGGTCCTGGAGGCCGTGGCCGGTGACCCCAGCCGACCGCAGGTGGTCTTCGTGTCAGGGCGAGGCACGGTCGAGACGGCGACCCGCGCGATGAAACTCGGCGCTTTTGATTTCCTCGAGAAGCCGGTCGATCCGGACCGACTTGTCACGGTGACATGGAATGCGGCACGCGCGCAACGGCTACTTTCGAGGACGGAGCGGTTGCAGGCGGTCGTCACCCGCGACGCCGGGGGCGTGCGCATCGTGACGGAAGACCAGCGTGTGAAGGACGTACTCCAACTGTTGGAGCGCATCGCGCCCTCCGACGTATCGGTTCTCATCGTCGGAGAGTCGGGAACAGGGAAGGAGCTGATCGCGCGCGACATTCACCGGCTGTCGGGACGGCACGCCGAGCCACTCGTCGCGCTCAACTGCGCGGCGGTTGCCGAGTCGCTCGCCGAGTCCGAGCTGTTCGGACACGAGAAAGGAGCCTTCACCGGTGCGGTCTCGAGAAAGATGGGCCTTATCGAGCTCAGCCACGGGGGCACCCTTTTCCTGGACGAGGTTGGGGACCTCGAATTGTCCCTCCAGGCGAAGCTGCTGAGGGTCCTCGAGTCCAAGATGTTCCGGCGTGTCGGAGGGGTGAAGGAACTGCCTACGAACTTTCGGCTGGTGTCGGCTACGAACCGTCCGCTGCAAAGGCTGGTCGATGAAGGGGCGTTCCGAGGCGACCTCTTTTACCGGATCAACGCGATCGTGCTCGAGCTGCCTCCGCTCAGAGATCGCCCTGGCGACGTCTCGGTGCTCGCGCGTCACTTCCTCACCGAGCTCAGGCCCGGCAATGCCGAGGACTGGACGATCGCCGCTGATGCGGCGGCACTGTTGGAGAACTATCGGTGGCCCGGCAACGCTCGAGAGCTCCGCAACGTTATTGAGAGGGCCGCGCTATTGTGTCACGGCACGACAATCCGGGCGGCCGATCTGGGCTCGACGCTCTCGGACTCCCAAGCCTGGTCGAGCGAACAGGTTCCGGCGGCCGCGCAACTTCCGTCGTTGAACCTCGCGCGCCTCGAAGCGGTGGCGATCGAGCGGGCGCTCGAGCGAACTGGGTGGCATCAAGGCCGCGCCTCTGAGCTACTCGGCATTTCCGATCGCACACTCCATCGGAAAATCAAGGGACTCGGGTTGCGACGCCCGGAATAGGAACGAGCCTCGACATCGTGATCATGATCGATGACGTGATCCTGGTCGCCGAGGCCGGGTAACGATCATGGGAGGCAGGCGAGGGTTGACTAGAACGTCCGGGCCTGCCAGGATCAGCGTTCAGGGAACTCGAATCTTCGGAACTCTATGACCGCGACTGTCACGCATTCGCACGTCGCCCGATTTATGGGCCTCTCCACTTCGCGGGAGAGGTGTGTGCGCACGTGTAGACCGTGACGTAGCCACCGCGCAACCGAGGTTTCGGCCCGGGGCCCTCTCCCACTCGTGGGAGCGGGCCCTTTCTTTTTCCCCATTCGTTTTTCGACGTTTTTCACCAAATGGAGCAGTGAAATGGACACCAAGACCATGGAGCGATCCGGGGTCACTGTGCAGGCAGATCCTGAACCGCTGATGTCGCTACGCGAGCAGGTCGATCGAGTCGACAACTACCTCGTAACGGCGTTGGCCGCTCGACTTCGCCTTGCGGAGGAAGTGGGCACGCTGAAGAGGAACACGGGCCTGCTGCAGCTCGACCCGAGCCGCGAGGCTGAAATCGTGCGCAAGGCATGCGACGTCGCACGCGCTGAAGGAATTCCCGAAGAGGGGGTACGCCAGATCTTCTGGGGAGTCATCGACTATTGTCGGGAAGGTGTTCTGAGGCATCATGCTTCCACCGATGACCGAAACGACGCAGCTCCCGAGCCGGCTGGCCCTTCCCTTGCTTAGCTCCAAGCGAGTGGGCTTCCAGGGTGAGCTCGGCGCCTTCAGTGAGCAGGCCGTTCACGAGCTGGTGGCCGGGGCTGATCCGGTTCCGTGTCAGAGTTTCGACGCCGTCGTGCGCTCCCTCGAGCACGGCACGATCGATGCCGGTGTGTTGCCCGTAGAGAACACCCTGGCAGGCACGGTGGCGGCCGCATACGACGCCTTGGCGAGTGGAGTTACCCGTGTGGTTTCCGAAGTCGCGATACCGATTCGGCACTGTCTGCTCGGTGTTCCGGGCGCCTCGCTCCAGTCCGTGGAGGAAGTGCGCTCCCACCCTGTAGCGCTCTCCCAGTGTCGGGGCTTCTTCGCCTCACACCCGGACATCCTGGAGCAGGCCGTGTACGACACGGCGGGCGCGGCCAAGGCAGTCGCCAGCGAAGGGATACCGACCGTGGCGGCGATCGCCTCGCGCGGTGCGGGCGTGCTCTACGGCCTAGACGTCCTAAGGGCGGACCTTCAGGACCGCAACGACAACCAGACGCGTTTCTTTCTCCTGACCTCCGGAGGCGCGGACAACGCCTCCATCGGCGAACGATTGCCTGTCGACCTTGCCCCCGATCGCGCGCCGTTCAAGACCGCCTGGGTCGCTGAAGTCCCCAACCGCCCCGGTTCTCTGCACGCGCTCCTGGGTGTCTTCATGGACTGCGGCCTGGACCTCACACACATTGCGTCCCGACCGGCAGAGTCGCCCTGGACCTATCGTTTCATTCTGGAGTTCACCCATGCGGATCCCGCGGATGCGGGCCACGCGTCAGAGGACGCGCGGCAACTTGGGGCAGTGGTCCGTGAACTCGGTACGTTCCCTGCGTGGCAGCCGGATGGGGCGATTAGTCCTTGACTGCCCTCAGCTATGTCGGTAACAATGCTGAGACTGGATTCAGTCGACCGGCGACTCGCAAACAGGAGCGCCGGACTACTTTTCGGTGATCAGATGATCGACATTCCGGCGTTCTGCCTCCTATTACTCGGCTCGCTCCGACTTATCGGGCTCTTGACTGAGCTTGCTGAGAGGGCGCCAGCCGTTTGTACGGGATAGCCAGAACCGTAAACAACCGAGCGGCGGCGGGCCCTCTCCACTCAGGGGAGGGCCCGCCGCTTTTTCGCACCTCAACGGAAATGACAGATGGCACGCATCACGGTGTTCGACACGACGCTTCGAGACGGGGAGCAGTCACCCGGCTCGACGTTGACCGCGGTGGAGAAGCTGAGGATGGCCCACGAGCTCGCGGACTTGGGTGTGGACGTGATCGAGGCTGGGTTCGCGGCGAGTTCTCCAGAGGACGCAGCGTCGATCGGCGCGATCGCCGCGGAGGTGCCGGGCGCGGTGATAGCCGCGCTCGCACGCACCACGCGCGGCGACATCGAGGCGGCGGCGGAGGTGCTCGAACGGGCACAGCAGGCGCGCATCCACACCTTCATCGCGACGTCGGACATCCACCTGGATCGCAAGCTCGGGATCTCGCGCGCACAGTGCATCGAGCGTGCCGGGGAGGCTGTAACGTACGCCCGAACGTTCATGGACGATGTGGAGTTCAGCGCTGAGGATGCCACACGGACGGACATCGATTTCCTGTGCGAGGTCATCGAGGTGGCCGTGTCGGCGGGCGCTACGACTATCAACATCCCTGACACGGTGGGCTACGCGCTGCCATCGGAGCTTGCGGGCATCTTCGCCGCCCTGCTCGCGGGCGTACCCGGGCTCGAGGATCGCGTCTTGAGTGCGCACTGCCACGACGACCTGGGCCTGGCGGTCGCGAATTCACTCGCGGCAGTCGGCGCCGGAGCCCGCCAGGTGGAGTGCACCGTGAACGGCATCGGTGAGCGTGCGGGCAATGCTGCGCTGGAAGAGATCGTGATGGCGCTACGCGTGCGCGCGAGTGAGTTCGGGCACGAAACGGCTGTGAAGACGGAGAGGCTCTACCGAACCAGCCGGCTGCTCGCCTACCTGACCGGCATCGAACCACAACCGAACAAGGCGATCGTGGGTCGCAACGCGTTCGCGCACGAGGCGGGGATTCATCAGCATGGCATGCTGAACGATCCCAGGACGTATGAGATCATGACCCCGGAGCTGGTGGGCGCTCCCGGTACCGAACTCGTGCTCGGAAAACACTCCGGCCGCCACGGGATCGAAGCGCGCTACGAAGCGCTCGGGTACACGCTCACGCGGGAAGACTTGGAACGGGTCACGGAGGACTTGAAGGCGCTGGCGGAGCGTAAGAAGACAATTCTCGACGAGGATCTGATCTCGGTCCTGCATCACGGCGTGATGGAGGACGTCAAGGAGGCATTCCGGCTCACGTCGCTCGAAGTGCATTGTGGCGGCGACGTGTCGCGGGCGAGTGTCGTCATCGCAACCGACAGCGATGTTCGCTTGGAGTCGAGCGGCTCCGGTGATGGCCCCATTATGGCTGCGTTTGCGGCGATGGAATCGGTGCTCGACTTCCGCGTCGTCCTGGAAGATCTGACCGTCCGCTCCTCCACACCCGGGCGGGACGCGGTCGGAGAGGTCTCGATTCATGCGCTGGTCGACGCGCACACGTTTACCGGACGCGGCGCCCACACCGACGTTGTGCGCGCGGCTGCCCTGGCATACTTGCACGCTGTCAACAAGGCAGCTGCCGCGCGCGTTCTGGAGGAAGTACACTTGGAGAGTACCGCCAACCAGTGGGGCGTCTAGTGGACTGCCGTAGCACGTTTGGGGTCCGATAGTGGCGCACATCGACGTAGTTGTGCTGCCGGGTGACGGTATCGGCCCCGAGGTCACGGAAGCGGTCACTCGGGTGCTGGCGGGCGTTGCCTCCGCCTACGGCCACGAGCTCACCGTGCGGCCCCACGATGTTGGTTGGGCGGCATACGAGCGGCACGGGACGCCGCTACCGGATGATACGCTTCAGGCGTGCGTACGGGGGCCCGCGGTTTTCCTCGGCGCGGTGGGCGACCCCCAGGCTGATGGACTGCCGCCCGAGAAGCGGCCGGAGGCAGCGCTGCTTCGCTTGCGCCGTGAGCTCGGCTGCTTCGCGAACTTGAGACCTGCCAAGATCGATGAGCCGCTGGTCGAGATGTCGGCGCTCAGGCCGGAAGTCGCGACGGGTACGGACCTGGTGATCGTGCGCGAGCTCACGGGGGGCATCTACTACGGCACGCCTCGAGGCGCCGAGGCCGGCTCCGATAGGACCGTGAACACCCTGGCATACACGGAGTTCGAAGTCGAGAGGATTGCGCGAATCGCGTTCGAGACGGCCCGACGCCGGCGGGGTCGACTCACTTCGATCGACAAAGCCAACGTGCTCGAGGTGTCCCAATTGTGGCGCGCCGTGGTCGAACGGGTCGCGAGTGACTATGCCGACGTTGCGGTCGACCACATGTTCGTTGATCGGGCGGCGATGGAGCTGGTCGCCGCACCCGCACAGTTCGACGTAGTGCTCACCAGCAACCTCTTCGGCGACATCCTAAGCGACGAAGCCGCGGCGGTGTGTGGCTCACTCGGGCTGCTCGCGTCTGCGAGCGTGGGTGGAGAGGTGGGGCTGTACGAGCCGGTTCACGGCTCGGCTCCCGACATCGCTGGTCAGGGCATCGCAAATCCGATCGGTGGCATCCGCTCCGCTGCGCTGATGCTCTCCCACACGTTCGATCTTCAAGCCGAGGCCACGGCTCTGGAGGATGCGGTGACGATCGTGCTGGCTGGAGGCCTCAGAACATGCGACCTTGTCGCCGCCACGGGCGACAGTGTGGCGACCCTCGACTTCGCCGATGCCGTTGCCGAGGTCGTTGCGGGTCGCGGGGCATGGGTCGGCGCCGGGGAGGCGGAGAGCACGTCATGAGTAACGCTGGGCTTGAAGGGTCCCCTCGCACGCTGCTCGACAAGGTCTGGGAGGGCGGCCTGGTGCGCGCCGGTGAGGAAGAGCCGGATCTCCTGTATGTACACTTGCACCTCGTTCACGAGGTCACTTCGCCCCAGGCCTTCGAGGGCCTCGCGGCGGCGGGACGCTCGGTTCGTCGGCCCGATCTGACGATCGCGACGGTCGATCACAACGTACCCACGACGGACCGCGCTCTTCCGGTGCTCGATCTCGTCGCCAGCCGACAGATGGACACGCTGCGTCAGAACGCCCACCGCTTCGGAATACGGCTGCTGGACGTGGACGATCCCCGGCAGGGCATCGTGCACGTCATCGGGCCGGAGCTCGGACTCTCCCGACCGGGCATGGTCATCGTCTGCGGTGACAGTCATACGTCGACTCACGGCGCATTCGGGGCGCTGTCATTCGGCATCGGAACGTCGGAGGTGGAGCACGTGCTCGCGACGCAGTGCATTCCGCAGCGCCGGCCTCGCTCCATGGAGGTCCGACTGGAGGGCGTGCGTCCGGACGGCGTGACCGCCAAAGACCTCATCCTCTCCATCATCGGGCGGGTTGGTGTGTCCGGCGCGGCGGGCCACGTGATCGAGTACACCGGTCCGGTCATTGCTGCGCTCTCGATGGAGGAGCGTATGACCGTCTGCAACATGTCGATCGAGGCGGGCGCGCGTGCTGGTATGATTGCTCCGGACGACACGACGTGGGAGTACGTGAGAGGCCGCGAAATGGGCCCGCGCGACCATGAGCTAGAGTCGCTCATCTCCGAGTGGCGCGCGCTCGCCACCGACGAGGGAGCCACATTCGATCGTTCCGTGGTGCTCGACGTGAGCGGTTTCGAGCCGCAGGTAACGTGGGGCACGAATCCCGGCATGGTTGTGCCGATCTCCGGATCGGTCCCGGACTTCGAGCTGATCGAAGATGCCGACGCGCGGGAAGGGGCGCGCCGAGCGCTCGCCTACATGGACCTCGAGGCCGGAACACCGATGGAGTCGATCAGCATCGACCGGGTCTTCATCGGATCTTGCACGAACGGCCGCATCGAGGATCTGCGAGAGGCCGCTGCAATTCTTTCGGGGCGCCGCGTGCATGAGAGCGTGCACGCGATGGTCGTTCCCGGATCTGCCGCGGTGAAGCGACAGGCCGAGGTGGAGGGACTCGACAAGGTCTTCAGAGAGGCGGGTTTCGAGTGGCGTGAGGCCGGCTGCTCGATGTGCTTGGGCATGAATCCGGATACGCTGGATCCAGGGCAGCGCTGCGCCTCGACATCGAACCGCAACTTCGAGGGCCGCCAGGGCAGAGGCGGTCGCACGCACCTCGTCGGCCCAGCGATGGCGGCGGCCGCCGCCATCGCCGGCCACCTTACCGACCCCCGGAATTGGAGCGCGTGATGGAGCCATTCCGCACCCACACCGGAATCGTCGCACCGCTCGACCGCGCCGACATCGATACCGACCAGATCATTCCGAAACAGTTCCTGAAACGGATCGAAAGGGCCGGGTATGGCCAGTTCCTCTTCAACGACTGGCGTTATTCCGAAAACGGGTCACCCCGTCCCGACTTTCCCTTGAATCGTCCAGAATACGCAGGGGCGTCGGTTCTCGTAACGCGCCGCAACTTCGGGTGTGGATCCTCGCGCGAGCACGCCGCTTGGGCGCTGCGGGACTACGGCTTCCGGGCGGTACTCGCGCCGAGCTTTGCCGACATCTTCCAGGAGAATGCGGACCAAAACGGCATCGCCGCGATCACGCTCGACGCTGACGAAATCGACGTGATCCTGGTGAGAGCAGCTGAGCGCGCACCGTACGAGCTCACCGTGAATCTGGAGGCTCGTTCGGTGGCTGACGGGAGCGACCTGACTGCCGCGTTCGAGATCGACGATTTCCGGCGCATGTGCCTAATGGAAGGACTGGACCGAATCGGCCTTACACTTCGATACGAGGACGACATCAGCGCATATGAGCGCGCGATGGCGAAAGCCTTGTCCCCGAACAGCCATAACAGCGACCGCACTGCTCCGAATCAACCATGAACCACCTTCCAATACTGACCATGAGACGTTCCCTCGTACTTCTGCTTGCACCACTGGCTTTGACCGCGGGATCCCTTCTCGCGCAGCAAGATTCCCACATGGCGAAGGTGATGCGGGTGCTCTCTTCAACGCCTCTCATCGACGGCCACAATGACCTGCCCTGGGCGATCCGGACGAGTGAAGTCGCCCCGCACGATGTCGAGGCCGAGGCACACGACCTGCGCGCGCGCACGCCCTTCCACACGGACATCGAGCGGTTGCGGGCGGGTAGGGTCGGGGGGCAGTTCTGGTCCGTGTACATTCCCTTCGCCTCCACCGAGGAAGGCGCCGCGAAGGTACAGCTCGAGCAGATCGACATCGCGCTCCAAGTCATCGACAAGTACCCCGACGTGTTCGAGCTCGCTCTGGACGCGTCCGACGTGCAGCGCATCTTCGCGTCGGGCAAGATCGCCTCGATGATGGGCATGGAAGGCGGCCACGCGATCGAGAATTCACTCGGCGCGCTCAGGGCGTTCTACGCGATGGGGGTGCGCTACATGACGCTCACCCACAATGGCTCGCTCGATTGGGCCGATGCCGCCAATGGCGAGCAGATGCACGGTGGTCTCACCGACTTTGGTCGGGAAGTCGTGCGCGAGATGAACCGCATGGGCATGCTCGTCGATCTCTCCCATACGGCGCCGACTACGATGAACGACGCGCTCGATGTGGCGAGGGCCCCTGTCATCTGGTCGCACGCGTCGGCCCGCGGTGTTTGGGACCACCCGCGCAACGTGCCTGACCAAGTTCTGCGCCGGTTGCCCGACAACGGGGGAGCCGTGATGGTGACCTTCGTGCCGTCGTTCGTGTCCGAGGGTGATGGGGCGACGATCGCCGAAGTGGCGGACCACATCGACCACATCGCGAACCTTGCCGGCGTGGACCACGTGGGCATCGGATCCGACTTCGACGGGATCAGCTTCACACCGGTCGGACTCGAGGACGTCTCCACGTTCCCCGCGCTCTTTGCCGAGCTGTCGCGTCGCGGCTGGAGCGAGGAAGACCTCGCCAAACTGGCCGGTGAGAACCTCCTTCGTGTGATGAACGAGGCCGAGACGGTTGCGCGGCGTCTGCAACGGGAGCGTGCGCCGTCGATGGCGACGATCGAGCAGTTGGACGGGGGCGTGAGTGAGGACGGGGCTTCCGGTGGCCGCGATGAGTAGCCTTCCGCCCTCCGGAGTGGGCGAGCGTAAAGCCGGCAGGAATGACGCGCGCAGCGAGCTTCGGCGCAGAGATCGGGGAAAGGAAGAGCCGTGGGTGCGCCACTTCATCAGGCAGGCGCCGCTCGGCTTTCTCGCCACCGTGGCAGACGACGGGCAACCGTTTCTGAATTCGAACCTCTTCGTGTGTGACGAAGACAGGCACTGCATCTATCTGCACACGCACCGGACGGGACGTACCCGCGACAACTTCAACGGCCGCGATGGGTCGTCTGCTGCCGGCGCCGGAGGCGCTAGAGTTCAGTGTCGAATATGCCGGCGTCGTGGCGTTCGGAACCGGCCGCGTCGTGGAGGATGTGATGGAGGCGAAAGCGGCGCTTCAGAGCCTACTCGACAAGTACGCGCCCCACCTCACCGCTGGCGAGGACTACCGGCCGACCACCGACGAAGAGCTTGCGCGCACCGCCGTGTACCGGCTCGATGTCGAGACGTGGAGCGGCAAAGCAAAAAGAAGTCGCGCACGACTTCCCGGGTGCGTATCCGTTGCCCCCTCTTACGGTGCCGTTCCCCCACCGCACGCCCCAGGAAGCATAATCGTATCCGACTGGGGCGAGAATCAGGTGCGAGCAGGTGCGTCTGGGCTCAGGGTCTAGCGTGCTTCTGCGCCAACGTCGCGAGGCCAGCATCTATGTAGACCCTGAATGACCTAGCTGTGGCGCTCGGCCGCGGGGTGTGCAACGGGGTGCGGTGCGTGAGACCAGACGCCGGCGCTCTCCCCTATGATGCCTATCCCTGAATCGTTAGAGTGCCTCTTGCCGGTGAATTTCAGTGACGTGGAGCGACCGGGTAGCGAAAAGCGACACATGAATACGAGCGATCACGTTCAGTTGATGGACACCACGCTGCGAGACGGCGAACAGACCCGCGACGTCTCGTTCTCCACCTCGGAAAAGGTCAGTATCGCCAGGGCTTTGCTCCGCTTCCTGCGGGTCGATCGGATCGAGGTTGCCTCGGCTGCCGTCTCCGCGGGCGAAAAAGAAGCTGTCACCCAGATCGCGGAGTGGGCGGCTTCCGAGGGCTACCTGGGGCGCGTCGAGATCCTCGGGTTCGTAGACGAACGTCGCAGCGCGGACTGGATCGTATCCGCCGGCGGCCGTGTGATGAACCTGCTCGCCAAGGGCAGCGAGCGTCACTGCCGCATGCAGTTGCGGCGAACCCTCGAACAGCATCTAGAAGACATTGGTCGTACCGTGCAGTACGCGTGCGAGCGGGGGCTCAAAGTCAACGTGTACCTGGAGGACTGGTCGAACGGGTACCGGGACAGTCGAGACTACGTATACAGACTCGCCGAGGGACTGCAGGGAACGGGAGTCGCGCATCTCATGCTGCCCGACACGCTGGGCGTGATGACTCCGCATGAAGTCCATGCGAGCCTTTCGGACATGATCGCGAGGTTTCCCGAACAGACGTTCGATTTTCATCCGCACAACGACTACGGGCTGGCCACCGCCAACGCCATGATGGCGGTCGAAGCCGGCATCCGCACGATTCACTGCACGGTCAACTGCCTTGGGGAGCGGGCTGGAAACGTGTCTCTGGCCGAAGTGGCGGTGGCGCTGCGCGACAAGATGGGAATGACCCCGTCGATCGACGAGACCAAGATTCTCGCCTTGAGCAGGATGGTAGAGAACTTCTCGGGCAAGCGGGTGGCAGACAACGCGCCCGTCATCGGCGCCGACGTGTTCACTCAGACCAGTGGCATCCACGCCGACGGCGATCACAAGGGCGATCTGTATCACACGCCCTTGAGCCCGGAGCGTTTCGACCGCAAGCGCACCTACGCGCTCGGCAAGATGAGCGGCAAGGCGTCACTGAAGAAAAACCTGGAGGAGCTGGGTCTCAGCCTCTCGCCCAAAGACCAGGCGGAAGTGCTGAAACGGATCGTAAGCCTCGGGGACTCCAAACACACCATCACCGTGGAGGACCTGCCGTTCATCATCGCCGAGGTGTTGGAGCGCAAGGACTTCCGCCACATCGATCTGCTGAGCTGCTCCATCACCAGTGAGCTGGACCATGCGTCGACGGTGGAAATTCGGGTCAAGGTGAACGGTGAGATCCACGATGCGTCTGGGTCGGGAACCGGCGGGTTCGACGCCTTCGTCCACGCCATCCGCAAGGTGTTGCCCCCCGGATTCGAGTTCCCGGAGCTGGTGGACTACGAGCTGCACATCCCCAAGGGAGGCAGCACCAATGCGCTGACCGAGGTGTTCATCACCTGGCGGGACGGCCCTCGCACCCTGAGAACGCGCGGCGTCAGCGCCAATCAGGTGCTCGCCGGTGTCGGTGCGACCCTGCGCGTGCTCAACATGAAACTGCACCAGGCGGCGGAGCCGTTCGAGCTAGACGCTCACCGCGTACCTAGCACATAGAGCAAGATGTGCATCCAGGCCTGGTGGGTGAGCGGTTGACGCGCTCCAAGCTCAGGGTATCCGGCCCGCGTGCTTCTCCGCCAACGTCGCGAGGCCAGTATCGATGTCGGCCCGAGTGACCCACTGCCCGCGTACCATAACACCCACTAGATCGGTGAGGTTGTCGAGGTCGTCGAGTGGGTTCTCACCGAGTAGGAGCAGGTCCGCGCGCTGACCGACTGCCACGGTTCCGAAGTTTCCGTCGAGGCCCAGGTGGTCGGCCACGTACCTGCCGACCGATGCGGTTCCGCTCCTGAGGATCTCGTAGTTCGACATCCCGGATTCGGCGACCACCTTCAGTTCACGGTGGAGCGCGAAGCCCGGCACGTTGAACATCTGGGGTGAGTCGGTACCCATGAGGATGCCAACGCCGGCGTCGGAGAGGTACTTCAGGATGCGTTTCCGCAGCGAGAAGAACGCTTCAAGCTCTGCCGGTGTGCCTCGGGGCCCACCTGCTGCTTGTCGGCGCCACCCGTCCCGCCGCCCTTGCGAGACATACTGCATCTCGGGCTGTGACAGGACCGCTTCGACATCCGGTGCCCCGTACAGGTTCTCCCACAGATACATCGTGGGGACCACGTATACGTCGTGCTCGAGCGAGAGCTGGACGATTTGCTCGAGCTTCTCCTCGTCGACGCCGTTCACGAGTCCACCAAGGCTGGTCTGTTCCGCGCTCACTTGCGACACCACGTCATCCGAGGCGATGGCCTGCACGTAGCCGTCGAGGTGATCAACCGTGGACATACCCGTCTCGACGGCGTGCACCAGGCCAACCTCGGCCGGCACGTGACCACCGAAGGTCAGCCCGATCTCCTGGGCGACCTCGACCAAGTGGTCCCAGGTCTCCAGGGAGACTCCCGGATGGATCTTCTGAAGGTCGTAGCCCCGTTCCTTGTGCGTGCGAACGAGCCGCTCCGCGGTCGCGGCATCAGGCGCCGAGTTGCCGTTGATCGACGGTGCAGCGACGTAGAAGTTCGGTCCGAACGCTTCGCCGCGCTCGAGCTCATCGGCGAGCGGAATCTGGTACTCCGAGCCGAGCATGCCGCGGATCGTGGTCACTCCGTTCGCGACATAAAGAAAGAGGATGTCCTCTACGGCTTCGCGTGGCGGGTTGGCGCCAGGAGGCACGTGAGCGTGCATTTCCGCAAGCCCCGGTGTGAGGTACCGCCCTGCGCCGTCGATGACGGTCGCTCCGTTTCCGACCACGATGTCGCTCGACGGGCCGACCTCGGTGATCATGCCGTCGACTACCACGACCGTGTGGTTCGCGAGTACGGTCTCTTCATCCATCGGAAGCACGTTGACATTCGTAAACGCGATCGTACCCGGCGACGCATCTGGTACGCCTCCGCAGTTCGCGAACAGGATCGCGCCCAGCAGGACGTAGTGCGTGCGTGTACTCATTCCAAACTCCTCCCTAGACGCCTTCTCTCAGCCATGCTATCGCGTGTGCGCGGTCGCGGAAGGGTCGACTTGGAATCCCAGTCGAGGCGGCGAAGGCTCCCCCGCTGTCCATGAGACCGTGTGCGACTCGGGATGGCGTCAGAACCGCCACGCAGGTCATGATATCCTGGCGCTCGCCGAAGAATTCGCCGGTTCGTCTGAGGTCGTCCGGGGACTTCTTTTCGACGCCGGCGGCACCACTCATGTCGAGCAAGACGGCCACCGGGATGGATATGTCGTCGGAGGCGAACGCCCGCTCACCAACGCGACTTAATTCGTCGGGGGTGTAGTCGCCGTCGACGGTCACGACGAGCACTCCGTCCCGAATGCGTGTGAAGACCGGCATGGTTGTCTCGCTCCCTACGATAGTGTGGTCGTCTGCCCAGTCGCCAAATTAGCTATAGTCCGGTATCCCTCACCGCCCACCTGGAACGACTCGGGCCCGAATCTGCGATGTTCCTGAAACGCTTCTACGACGACAAGCTCGCGCAGGCGTCCTACATGATCGGTTGTCAGGTGACGGGGGAAGCTATCGTGATCGATCCCCATCGTGATACGGACATGTACCTGCGAGCCGCGCAAGACGAGGGCCTGGAGATCGCGTATGTCTCCGAGACCCATATCCACGCCGACTACCTGTCGGGGTCGCGTCAGCTTGCCAAGCGCGCGGGTGCCGAGCTCGTGCTCTCCGGAGACGGTGACGCGACATGGCAATACGGCTTTGCGGAGGAAGACGGCGCACGCGTCGTCCACGATGGTGATCAGATCACGCTCGGCAACGTCACGATCGAGGTCCTACACACGCCGGGGCACACGCCGGAGCACATCTCGTTCATGGTCACCGACGGTGCTGCGTCGAGCGAGCCGATGGGTGTGCTGACCGGCGACTTTATTTTTGTGGGCGACGTTGGCCGCCCCGATTTGCTCGAGACGGCTGCAGGCGTCGCCGGCACCATGGATCCTAGCGCGCGCGTGTTGTACGGTTCGTTACAGCGGTTCCGCGAGTTGCCGGCTTACCTGCAGATCTTCCCAGGACACGGCGCTGGCTCCGCTTGTGGCAAGGCCCTCGGCTCGGTGCCATCGACCACGCTGGGATACGAGCGGCTCGCGAACTGGGCGTTTCAATGCGAGACCGAGGACGATCTCGTTGCCGAAGTGCTACGGGGCCAGCCGGAGCCGCCGGTCTACTTCACCGAAATGAAGCGCATGAACCGAGACGGTCCTGCGCTGCTCGATGAGCTCCCAGTCCCGCGGCGAATCACCGCCGACGTGCTCGCGCCCTTGGTCGAGGACCGCGAGGTCGTGCTCGACGTACGCTCGCGGGCCCAGTTCGCGGCCGGCCACGTTCCCGGCGCGATCAACGTGCCGCTCACGGACTCGTTTCCCACCTCATGCGGCTGGCTGTTGCCGTACGACCGACCGATCTACTTAGTCGCCGACGGCGAGGAACAGGCTCGTGAGGCTGCGCGCGATCTGGCCTTCATCGGCATCGACGCCTGCGCAGGGTACTTCGACGTGGCTGCCCTGGACGGCTGGGGCACCGAGCACGGCGGACTGGAGACGATCGCGGTCATCGACTGGGTAGACGCGGACCAGGCCGTACTAGAAGAGAATGCGTTCCTGCTCGACGTGCGCGACGTCAAGGAGTGGAACGATGGGCATGTACCGTCCGCACACCACCTGCACCTCGGGCATCTGCGTGATCGAACCGACGAGATTCCGCGTGACCGGCCGGTATTGATCTATTGCGGTACCGGAAACCGGTCGGGGATCGCAGCCAGTGTGCTGCAAGCCGAGGGATTCGAGGACGTGCGAAATATCGATGGCGGGATGCTCGATCGGATTCGCGGAGGCTTGCCCACCGCTCCCTCGCCTTCGGAGCGGGAGGCGCCCTAGATTGGGGCGTCCCCACCACATCTCTACATGAGCCCCAGGTCAGAATGTCCGATTCGGACGAGAAAGTAGAGAACGTAGAGCTAGACGGGCTCGCACGCTCCATCGCCGCACTCTTCTCCGGTGGTGCCTCCGAGCGGGCAGAAGACCTACCGGCGGCGCCCGGCGTCGATGACCCGGCGATCGATGCCGATCCCGACGCGTTGGCGTCCGCGATCGACAGGTTCCTGGCGACGCCCCAGCTCGAGCGCGCCGGCCAGGTGAGCGAGATCCGGGATTTGGTCACTGCACTTCGCGAAGCGAACGCGCTCGAGCCACTCGCGAACGCCGTGGAGCGCCTCGTGCTCGAGGCAGGTGACGACCAGGAGAGCCTCGCTCTTGCCCACCTCATGGTCACCGCCGGTGTCGCGAGCCGCTTCGCGGTGCTGCTGGGCTCGGAACGCGACGAAGGACGGCGTGCTCAGCTCACGCAAGTGTGTAAAGCGATCGGGCTCGAAATGGCGATCGCCATCTCCGATGCGCTCTCCGACACCACCGATCGTCTTGCCCGCCGAACGCTCATGGAAGCCATGATCGCCATGGGCAGCACCGGGATGGTCGTGATCGAACAGATGATCGAAGACAGTCGCTGGTTCGTCGTGCGAAACGGTCTCGTAATCCTGGGCGAGGTCGGAGGTGACCGCGCCGTGGAGCTCGTCACCAGTTCGCTGGCACACACAGATGCCAGGGTGCGCAAGGAGGCGCTGCTCGCGCTCGCCAGGGTCGGGGGAGAGGACGCCGGCATGCTCGTGCACGGCATGCTCGAGGACCCGAACCCGGAAGCGCGCCTGGCAGCCGTGATGGCGGCGGGCGCGCTCAAGGTGGAACGGGCGCTCAAGCCGCTTTTGCGCCTACTGGAGGACGAAGATGACGCCGACGTGACGGTCGGAGTCCTGCGCGCGTTGGGTCAGCTCGGTGACCCCGGGGCGGTGAACTTGATCGAGAAGCGTGCAGTCGGCTCGTTCTTCTCGCGGCCGCCCACCGACGTGCGCATCGTCGCGTATCGTGCGCTTCTTAGCATCGGAACGCCGCACGCGCGCGAGCTGGTCGATCGGGCGGCCGACGACAAGGACCCCGAGGTGAAGCGAGCCGTCCGGGACATGTTGGGCGAGCCGTAGCGCAGCTCTGCGCCGTGTGCGGGGTCTAGAAGGCTGTTGAAGAAGTACCGCGGGCCGCGTTGGGGATGCCACAGCCCCAGATCCTAGGCTGAGCTTCGAAGGCATAGCCGTCGCTACCTAGAGGAGCTCCAACGTCGGAGATGGGGCCGTGCCACCGCAACCCATACACGTGTTTGATCATTTCATCCTGGTGCTGGGCACATGGCGGTTGCGCGGTTGATCCATCGTCTCTCCTCTTCGGACCACCGCCTTCGGCGGCGGTGCCCGCTAGGCTACGCCTCCTCGTCGTTCCTTGCCTGAACGCGCGCAGGCGCCATGTGCGCGACCCACCGTACTTCTTCAACAGCCTTCTAGCACCGCTATACCGTGCCGAAGACCCGACCCAGCGCGGCGAAGAGGAGCGGCAGCTCGCGGATCGCCTGAATCGGAGAAGGAAACGGATCCTGCGCGGAGTGCCCGAACAGCCCTGTAACCGTCGCGTAGGATTCCGCTTGGGGGTGCAATGCCTCTCGGAGCCGGTGGCCTTCTGAGAACGGGATGAGATGGTCGAATCGCCCATGAAGGATATGGACCGGGCACGCGACCTCGGACAGCGCCTCGATGGGGTCCATATGCGGCTGAGCGCGCTTCCCGCCCTCTGAGAGTAGGGCCGCGAGCTTGGCTCCCTCCTCGACGTCGGGTTCCCTGTGAGAGGGTGGCGCGATCAGATCGAAGAGCTCGCGACTATCGGGTGCGAGTCCCTCACCCATCTGGACCTTGGCGCGGTCGTACTGTGGGCTCCACGCCGGGGTTCCGGTGTCACCAGCGAGCGTGGCGAGCCGCCGGAGTGCATCGGCTACGTCGATCGCTCCCTCGTAGCCGACAGAGTCCGTGAGGTAGTTCGCGGCCACGATCCAACGGCCGTACGGGTCGGGTCGAAGATAGATCGTGTCGCCGTTGTGCTCGTGTTGGCCGGTCATCATGAAGTGAATCGTCCGCCTGGGGTCACAGTATCCTCCGAAGCCCACTGCGGTTGCGACGTCGGCACGGAGCGCGGGGTCTCCCGCCGCCGCCACCGTGTGGGGCGCACCGAACGAGAATCCGACCAGCCCGAATGGACCCTCATGCACGCCTGGAGTTGTCTGGAGGGAGTCGATTGCGCTCCGGATGGTAGGAGTTGTCAGATGCGGTGCCAGGTCGAGCTGTCGCCATTCGGGCACTTCTGGAATGATCACCGCGGCGCCCGTCGAGGCGACCGCGCGCGTGAACCGAACCAACTGGGGGTGCGCCCGACCGGCCCGTGTGATCCCATGCATGACGACCCACCCGGGCAGTGGCGAGACCGAAGTCCGCGGTCTCAGAAGGGTAGCCGGAACGGCGGTGCCGTCGCGGTCCAGCATGACCTCGTCCAGCAACAGGTCATCGCGGCCTGTCAGCCAGGTACGAGCGTACCGGAGGGTTCGGGCGAACGAGATCGTCATGGCGAAAACTGCCCGTGAGCTGACTCGCATGGCCAGCAGGCGAACGACGTAGACGGTCGTGAGGGATGACGTACGACGGGAGATGGGGCAACCGGCTTGCTCGGGGCGCCCAGGACGGCCTCGCATCGATCCTGGAGGTCGCCTCTCGCAACACCCACGGACAACAGCACGCGTACCGCGATAGTCTCATTCCGAATGGAGGGGGTGGAGTCGTTGGCGCTCCAGGGTCACCTTTCGCGTACCGATCGGATCCGGACACGACCGATCGGGGAGTACTTCGCACTGGCATTCCAGGGAGGGGATAGGTAAAGGTGGAGACCACGAAGGAAGGGATTCACGAGTACCGACCGCCGTACGGCGCTGCCGCGATCGCGAGCGCATGTATTCTCATCCTGTATGTGATCACTCTGGCGCCCTCGACCGGCTTCTGGGACACCAGCGAGTACATCGCCACGGCGCATATTCTGGGAATCCCTCACCCACCGGGGAATCCGTTTTTCGTCGTTCTGGCCAGGACCTGGAGCCTGCTGTTGGCGCCACTCGGTCTTCCCGTTGCCGTGCGCATCAACCTGCTCGCGGCGGTGACCAGCGCCGCGGCCTCCGGCTTCCTGTTTCTGGTCGTGAACCGGGTGCTGTCCAGCTTCTTCGACGAACGACGGTTCGCGCTTGCGGGTGCCGCTGCCGCGGCGCTCATCGGAGCCACCGCGTTCACCGTTTGGGGCCAGTCCACGGTGAACGAGAAAGTGTACACGATCAGCCTGCTCGTCATCGCAGCCGTGAGCTGGCTCGCGGTGCGCTGGCGGGATCGAAAAGACGTCGCCGGCGGCGAGCGATACCTGCTGCTCGCGATCTTCTTGATGGCGCTCGGTTCGACGAGCCACCTCATGTCGGTGCTGCCGGCGCCCGCGCTCGGGATCTTCATTCTGATGACCGCCCCCAGCGTCCTGCTCCGCCGGGGGTTCCTGGTGCGCGCGGTACCGCTCGTGCTTCTCGGATTGTCGTTCAATTTTGTGCTTCCGGTGCGTGCCGCGCTCGATCCGGTTATCAACGAAGGTGCCCCGACATGTGAGTCGGTGGTCGGCGCGGCTCGAGCGATTTACACGAACGGAAAGTCGGGCTGTCAGATGTTGGCGGACAATCTGACTCGCCGGCAGTACCAGACGCCTCCGGTCACGCAGCGGAAGGCTCCCTTCAAAGCGCAAATGGCGATCTACTTGCAGTACTTCGACTGGCAGTGGGCGCGGGGCGTCGACGCCTCGGAGCTCCCCGGAACGGCAAGGGTCCCGTTTACCCTACTCTTCGGCGCGTTGGGAGCGTTGGGTCTGTACGCGGCCTGGAAGGCGGACCACGCCATCTTTGCCTACTTACTCGTACTCTTGGCGACCTTGTCCATCGGGCTCGTCATCAACCTCAACTTCAAGTACGGATACTCGCTGTCACCGGAGATCACCGACTCGGTGCAGCACGAGGTGCGCGAACGGGACTACTTCTATGTAGGCAGCTTCCTGCTGTGGGGATCGTTGGCGGGCATGGGCCTGGCTTGGGTCTGGCACACGATCGCGGGCATGGCAGGTGGCGTTCGCAGGTACGCTGCCGCGGCTCCGGTTCTGCTCATCGCGGTTATCCCACTCATCATGAATTGGAGCTGGACGTCCCGAGCCGGGGACTACGCGGCCCGCGACTGGGCGTTCGACCTGTTGATGAGCGTCGAACCCTACGGAGTGCTCTTCACCAACGGAGACAACGACACGTTTCCGCTTTGGTACGTGCAAGAGGTCGAGGGCATCCGTAAGGACGTGACGGTCATCGTCGGTCAATACCTGATGACTACGTGGTACCCGAAGCAGTTGCAGGCGCTGACCAGCCCCGGCCGTCAGAGGATCTTCGATGCGGACCTGGTCCCGGGGCTCTTTGCGGATTCCGGCGTGCCGACGGAGTCCATCGTCGACCTGTCGGCCGAACAGATGGACCGGGTAGCCGCGGCGCGCCTGCAGGAAGACCTGCCCATTTCCTTCCCTGGAATCGTGGTGCGATATCCCGCCGACATGGTCCTCGACCGGGGACACCAGCTCGCGCTCTCGATCATTCACGACTCGATCGACGAGCGTCCGATCTACTTCGCGTCGGCCGGAGGGATGATGAGCGAGTTGGGTCTCGAGCGGTGGGGCGTGCGTCACGGTCTTTTGGTGAAGCTCGAGCTGCGGTCCCTCGACGCGCAGACCCCCGCCAACTGGGTGCAGGGAAGCGCCGACTACGGTCGCACCTGGTTCGACCTCGACCGTTCGCTCGAGCTGTATGAGAATGTCTACGAATACCGGGGCATCCGGGACCGGGCCATTTGGCCGGACCGCTCCACGCTGAATATTCCCGGGCAGTACTTCGCGATGGCGCTGCAGTTGGCAGACGCCGCAAGAGTGGCGGGACGGGACGCGGAGTTGGTGCGGCGTCTGGAGGAGGACTCGCTCAACTTCCAGATCGTGGCGCAGGGGGGAGTGCGGGGGACGCCGGGCCAGTAGCCACGGGCTGCTAGCGTGAGGGGGGAACTCCGGTCAGACGCGCGGGTGCAACCGATCATGAGTCGTACAGAGCTGTCCCGCAGCGAGCTGCATCGCTATGCCAGGCACATCGCGTTGCCCGAGGTCGGCATCGAAGGGCAGCGACAACTCAAGGCCGGGCGGGTGCTTTGTGTGGGTGCCGGGGGGTTGGGGTCACCGCTGGCACTATACTTGGCTGCTGCGGGGGTCGGCACGATCGGTATCGTCGACTTCGACGAGGTGGACACGAGTAACCTCCAGCGCCAGATCTTGCACGGCACTGGAGACGTTGGAAGGCACAAGTTGGACAGTGCCGCCGATCGCCTCCACGACGTCAACCCGCATGTTGAGGTCGTCGGCCATTCCGAGCGTCTCACCTCCGAGAACGCGCTCGAGATCCTCAAGGGTTACGACGTCGTCGTGGACGGCACGGACAACTTCCCTACCCGCTACCTCGTCAACGACGCCTGCGTGCTCCTGGGCACCCCCAACGTCTACGGGTCCGTCTTCCGCTGGGAGGGGCAGGTATCGGTGTTCGCCACGGAGGGCGGACCGTGCTATCGGTGCCTGTTTCGCGAGCCGCCGCCACCGGGGCTCGTGCCCAACTGCGCCGAGGGTGGCGTGCTGGGGGTGCTTCCGGGGATCATAGGGTCGATGCAGGCGTTGGAGACGATCAAACTGCTGCTCGGTGAAGGCGTTGGTCTTGCAGGTCGCCTGCTGATCTTCGACGCACTAGAAATGACGTGGCGCGAGATCGCGCTTCGGCGCAATCCGGATTGTCCGGTGTGCGGCAACGTGCCCTCACAGACCGGTCTGATCGACTACGAGCTGTTTTGCGGAGTCACGCCGGCCTCCGAGCGCTCGGGTGATTCGGCGCAGGACTTCGACGAGCTCGACGCCGCGTCGGTCGCCGCGCTCTTGGATTCCGACAGCCCCCCGTACTTGATCGACGTCCGGGAGCCGTGGGAGTGGGCGGTGAGCAGCCTGGCCGAGCGAGGGGCGCGGTTGATCCCACTCGCAGAATTGGGCGATCGCTTGGGCGAAGTACCTGAGGAGACCCCATTGGTGGTGTACTGCCGGAGTGGTCAGCGAAGCCAGAGCGCTGCGCGGCAGCTCGTCGCGGCCGGCTACGGCCCCGTGACCAACCTCTCGGGGGGGCTTCTCTCCTGGGCGGAATCGGTCGAGCCCGGCCTACCGGTCGTCTAGCCACCCTCGCGTGAACCGCCGCCGCTAGGTGGTTCTTGCCGGCCCAACCTCGCCGACGCACACTTGAGCAGTAAGCGAACACACATTCCTAGGACTACTCGATGCGACGTATCGCGCTTCTGGCGGTTGTTTCCCTCGCGCTACCAGGCGCAGTGAACGCTCAGGCTCGCCTCATGGTGGGTGGAGGAATCAGCAGTCCCAGTGGCGATTTTGCCGACGCCGTGGACGCGGGCAAACATGGCCGGGTCGGGCTTCAGGTTGGCGTGCCGGTGTTCCCGGTCTCTGTCAGGGCCGAGGGTGAAGTCCACAGCTTCTCCGAGGCGACCGGCGGCGACAAGGCTAACTTGATCAACGGCACCATCAGCGCGGTGCTCTCCTTGGGCGGGATTGGGCTCTCGCCCTACGTCATAGCCGGTGTGGGCAGCTACCGGTTCAAAGCCAGCGCGGCGGAAGCGGTTACGAACCGAGGGATCCATGGCGGCTTCGGCGCGAGCATCGGCGCGCTGGGACTTGGGGGGTTCGCCGAGGTCCGGCTGGTGAATATCAACGGAGACAGCGACGATAGGCGGTATATCGTCGGCACCATCGGGTTTCGTTTTTAGGGAAGCGTATTCTGTTTTTGATAATACCGCGCTGCCTTGGCGCGGTTTCCGCACGTGGCCATCGAGCACCACCGCCGCCGCCCGTTCTTGCTGGTATCGAGGAACCAGAGCCCGCATTGGTCCGACCGGCATTGTCGAATACGTCGGCGATCAACCTCGGTTAGAAGCGTCGCGGCTGCAAGCGCGATCGGTGAGAGTACGGCGAGCGGCGCAGGGGCCGTGTCCCGCTCGATCAACGCCAGCCGTTCCCCGGATTGAACCAGCTGCGTGGTGAAGCGATTCGCCTCTAGAACACGGTTGAGCGCGTACAGGCAGCGTGGAGGCACGGGCTCGCCGCGGGCCTGCGCCGCGACGGCGGCCCGGATGGCGTCTCGAAGTCGGTGCGTCTCATCGAACAAGAGTCGCGCGGCAGGTGGGGATATTTCGACGTCAAGCCCGTAGGCGTCCAAGCCGACACGGAGGAGCCACGCGCGCAGCTGCTCCGGGGTCGAAATGAGATCGGTCATTCGGCCCTTCACATACTTCCGGGTGTTCAAGAAGTCGAGCGCGACACTGTGTGAGTCCACGGTCCACCAACCTATCCATTTCGGCTCTCTGCTAACCGGTACATATATTTAAACAAGGTTTATTTCTATAATAACCTTCTATAATATAGTTAGTAGGTTAGACTTTCCGAGAGCGCCAGCTTAGCCGGGTGATGCACCCAGATGTTGGCGAGATCTCCCTCGGCATGCTGCTGGAAATCTATGGTTGGCACGGCCCGCACACGAAGCGCACGCGCTTGATGGAGCCGGATGGGCTGGTAGCGAAACGGCCCGCGCAATGTCATCGGGCGGGCTGTTCGATCCTGTCGGGGGAGGGGAGGCGCTCTACAGGTGCGACACGTCCATGTGCGGCTCGAAGATGATCGCGCGGATGGTCGGTATCACCGATGTTCTCGACCGTGTGCGTCCACGCCTCGTGGTGTATGACATGCCCATCAGAAATGTCGGCCTCCATGGAGTCGTCACCCACGTAGATGCGTACTTTGCCGCCCTTGATGAAGTACACCGTCTCATTCGGATGGGAATGCTGGGTGTCCTTGTGACCGGCCGGAAGCGTCATCTCCACGACCCGAAGCGTCTCATTGTCGAAGAGCTTCTTGTAGTAGTCGGGGGATACGTCGCAGGGGTCGATGTAGGCCATGGGGTTCTCCGTTCATTTCACGTGATCGGGACAGCCGATTATTTCGGGGACACCAGAGTAGGGATCCGGCCCCTGAATCTCAACTGTCGCCACTTGACCGCTTGTCAGGCGCGACTACCCTTCGGCGCATGAGCGCTCTTCTCGAAGAACTCCGCTGGCGTGGGCTGTTGCAGGACATGAGCGAAGGCGCGGCCGGACATTTGGCCGAGGCGCCGAGACGTGCGTACATAGGCTTCGATCCAACGGCGTCGAGCCTTCATGTGGGCAACCTGCTGGTGGTCATGGATCTCGTGCACCTGCAGCGGCACGGACACACGCCGATTGCCCTGGTCGGCGGCGGCACTGGGCTCATCGGCGATCCATCCGGTCGCGATACGGAGCGCCAGCTGCTCACCAAGGAACAGGCCGCTGAGAACGCCGAGGGCATCCGCGGCCAGCTGGAGCACTTTCTCGATTTTGGGGCCACGCCGAATGCTGCGGTCATGCGCAACAACCTCGACTGGCTCAGTGAGCTCGCGCTCGTCGACTTCTTGAGGGACATCGGCAAGCACTTCTCGGTGAACCAGCTGATGGCGAAGGAGTCGGTGAGGCGGCGACTCGAGGATCCGGACGTGGGACTCTCGTACACCGAGTTCAGCTACATCCTCATGCAGTCCTACGACTTCCTGGAGCTGTACCGTAGGGACGCGTGCACGGTGCAGTTCGGGGGCAGCGACCAGTGGGGCAACATCACGGCGGGCACTGACCTGATCCGGCGCGTCGATGGAGGGAAGGCGTTCGGCGTAGTGTCACCGCTGGTCACAAAAGCCTCCGGTCGGAAGTTTGGAAAGACCGAGTCGGGCGGTGTTTGGCTAGACCCGGACCTCACCTCCCCGTACGCGTTCTATCAATTCTGGTTGAATACTGACGACGCCGACGCCGTGAGGTACCTCAAGTACTTCTCACTACTCTCTCGCGAGGAGATCGCCGAGCTCGAGGCGGCTACCGAAGCGGAACCGTACAGGCGGGCCGCTCAGAGAGCACTGGGAGGCGATGTGACGCGTCGAGTCCATGGTGAGACCGGCCTGGCGAAGGCGTTGCAGGCGACGGATGCGCTCTTCGGTGGGGACCTCTCTGGCCTGAGCGCTGGCGACATCGCGGACGTGTTCGGGGACGTTCCGTCCTCGGAAATAAGCAAGGAGGAGTTCGCCGCCGAAGGCAAACCGATCGTGGATCTTCTCGAGGAGTCCGGCATCGCGACTTCGAAGGGCGACGCGCGCCGCTCGATCGAGGGGGGTGGCATCTACGTCAACAACCGTCGCGTTGAGATCGTTGATTACCGAGTAACCGCCGAGGATGTGATCGACGGGCGGTTCCTCGTGCTCCGGAAGGGGAAGAAGAGCTACCAATTGGTGGCGGTGAGTGGGGCGCGCCACTCCTGAGTGGCGCCGATGCTTCGCCAGGTGCTCAGGTTCACCGTCCCCCGTCAGCGTCGAGCGCGAGTGGTCACGGCGATCGCCGTCCTCTCGCTCGCGTTGGGCATCGCCGGCAATGCGGTGGTGTTCAGCCTCGTCGACTCGCTCATCCATCTGCGGCTCCCCTACGCCGAGCCGGAGCGCATCGTGTTGCTCGGACAACGGGAGAATACGGGGTCCGACGCCGCGCTGGCGTCTATACTGTCCGCGCTGCCGGTGTGGGCCGACTTCCGGGAGCGAAGCAGAACCCTGACCGAGTGGGCGGCGATCACGCTGAGCTTCATGAGCGTCTCGGACGAGGATCGCTCCGTCGCGGTGATGGTCGGATCCGCCACGCCGAGCTTCTTTCGGGTCCTGGGCGAGCAGACCGTTCGGGGAAGGGTGTTCACAGATCTCGAAGGTGCGGAGGGCGGGCCCAAAGTCGCGATTTTGAGCTGGGACTATTGGCAGAACGAGATGGGTGCGATCGGCGATCCGCTGGGCACAGTTATCACGCTCGATGGCGTCGCTCATGAAGTCATCGGTGCGCTGCCCGACGGCTACGACTTCCTGACTCCAGACGTCGGCATCTGGCTGCCGATGCAGC
The DNA here is from genome assembly GCA_965226625.1 of Longimicrobiales bacterium. GTDB lineage: Bacteria > Gemmatimonadota > Gemmatimonadetes > Longimicrobiales > Gaopeijiaceae > UBA1138. The sequence goes on along the minus strand of CBDDDK010000001.1, from coordinate 413,053 downwards.
AGGACCCGTACGAGACCTCGCGCGGCACCCGCGTCGCGATTTCAGTCGCCCGCATGGCGCCGGGCGTGACGATGGCACAAGTAAAACGGGAGATGGCGCGGATCGCGGGGGAGCTCGAGGCCGAATACCCGGAGACGTTTCGCGGCTGGACCATGAGCGCGACCAACCTGGGCACTGAGTTTCCGGACCCGCAGAGCCGCACCTACTTGGCGATCCTGAGAGCCTCCGTCTTCTTCGTGCTGCTCATCGCGTGCGCGAACATCACCAACTTGCTGCTCGCTCGTAGCCAGGACCGAACGCGTGAGATCGCCGTACGAACTGCTCTCGGGGCCGGTCGCCTGCAGATCCTGGGGCAATTGGGCAGGGAGAGCACGCTCATGGCCGTGTCGGGCGGCGTGATCGGACTTTCGCTTACCGCTGTCGGTATTCGGATCATTGGGGGACGATTTGCCCAGTTGCCGTTCGTGCCGAGCCTCTTCGAGCCGCGACTCGACACGACGGTCGTGTTGTTCACGGTTGCGATGACGCTGCTCTGTGCGCTCATCGTCGGGATCTTTCCAGCACTCCAGAGCTTCCGTGTCGATCAAGTCGAAGCGCTCAAGCAGGGCCGGGGTGGTGGCGGGGGAGGGCACCGGGCGCCCCGCCTCACCGCCGCTCTGGTCGTCGCTCAGATCGCTTTGTCGCTGGTAGCGCTGGGAGCCGGTCTCGCACTTGCGCGCAGCTTCACGGACACGATGAACAAGGATCCAGGCTTCGAAGCCGAAGGCCTGCTCGCGATGGGGGTCGAGGTGCCCGAGTGGAAGCACGAGCTTCCCGAGATGACCGAGCTCATGGAACGGCTTCGGGAACGAGTCGAAGGCCTTCCAGACGTGGTCGCCGCGACGTTGGTCACGCCGCTCCCAAAGAACCTCATCGTGGTGAAGGCACCCTTGCTCATCGCGGGGCAGGTCGAGGATGTCAGCGAGGCGCTTCCCCAGGCTCAGGGCGTCTGGGTTTCCCCGCAATTCCTAGAGGCCTTCGAGGTGCCACTACTGCAAGGGCGGTTCTTCGAGCCTGCGGATCGCACGGATGCCGAGATGGTGGTGGTGGTCAATCGCGCGCTCGCGGACCGGCACTTCGCGGACCGGAATCCGGTCGGCCAGAACATCACCTTCCTCGACGAGCCCAGGGAGATCGTCGGTGTGATCGGCAACGTACAGCAAGGCATCGTTCCCGAGCAGGGAGGCGGATTCGGTGACGTGGTATACCTGCCGGTCGCCCAGAATCCCCGCGCAACCTACTACGTAGTGGTCCGCTCGGCCGGAGCGCCGAGGTCCGTGGCCGATGCGATTCGAGCCGAGGTGCGCGACGTCGATGCGGACCTCGCCGTGAACACCGTCGAGACGATGCAAGAGTACGCGACCCGTTACACGGTCACGTTGAGCCTGTTCAACGATATTTTGAGCGCGTTCGGGGTGCTCGCGCTGCTGCTGGCGTCGCTGGGCACGTACGGCGTCATCGCGTACTCGGTAGCGCAGCGGAGTCAGGAGATCGGCGTGCGCATGACGCTCGGCGCGGACGCACGCACCGTAGTGGCGATGATCGCCCGGCGGGGTCTCGAGATGACCGTGCTAGGGCTGGCCATCGGGACCGTTCTGCTGGTGCCGCTGATGGCGTTGATCTCGAACGTGCTACGAGGGTTCGCGCTCGAGCCCGTCGCGCCGTTGACGCTGGTGTCCGTGGGCTCGGTGCTCTTCACCGTGAGCGCGATCGCGAGCTTCGTGCCCGCGACGCGCGCCGCGACTGTGGATCCCGTCTCGGTATTGCGGACCGACTGAGGAGCTCAGCGCCCTCCGGCGGGCTCCAGCCGGTACACGGCGGTCGGCGCACCGCGGCGATCTTCTATCGCGATGTAGATGTCGCCTTCCGGTCCCTGGCGAACGTCTCGGACGCGACCGAAGCCCTGGATCAACGTTTCTTCGGCGACCACTGTCTGGCCGTCGAGCGTCAGTCTCGCGAGCTGCAAGCCCGCCATACCGCCGACGAACACGTTGCCGTTCCAAGCAGGGAAGCGCTGGCCTGTGTAGACCATGAGCCCGGACGTCGCGATCGACGGCACCCAGAAATGCACGGGGTGCTCCATCGACTCTCGCCTCGTGCCCACGTGGATCGTGGAGCCGCTTCCGTAGTTCACGCCGTACCCGATCACCGGCCACCCGTAGTTTCGGCCGGGCTGGATGAGGTTGAGCTCGTCGCCACCCTGCGGGCCGTGCTCGTTGGCCCACAGGTCGCCAGTCTCGGGATGGATCGCGAGGCCCTGCGGGTTCCTGTGCCCGTAGCTCCACGTCTCGGGCCGCACGCCGTCCTCCCCGATGAACGGGTTATCGGCCGGAATGCGACCGTCGTCATGCAGTCGAATGATTACGCCGTGGTGGTTCGAGAGGTCCTGGGCGGGGTGTGCCTCGAGGTCGCCACGCGACGGCGCCTGGCGATCGCCGGCCGAGATGAAGACGTAGCCGTCGGAGAATGCGATTCGCGAACCGTAGTGCCCGTTTCTCCCACGGGCGACCGCCTCGAAGAGCTCTTCGACGTTCGTCAGAGCACCGTTTTCGAACGTGCCCCGGATCAGCGCCGTCGTGGACTGATCGTCAGGCAGCGGTTTGGAATAAGTGATGTAGAGCCAGTGGTTGTTCGCGAAGTCCGGGTGGGGTTGAACGTCCAGCAGCCCGCCCTGGCCACGGGCGTGAACCTCGGGAATACCGGGCACCGGATCCGGCAACAATTCCCCGTCGCGCACGATGCGTAGACGCCCCGGGCGCTCGGTGACGAGCATGTCGCCGTTGGGCAACCAGGCCATCGACCAGGGTGTCACGAGTCCTTCCGCGACGGGGACCAACTGAAAGTCGTGCAGTGCCGACCGGTAAACCTGTGCGTTGGCGGGAGCAACGAAGAGCAGGCAGGAGCCGAGGGCAACGAGCGCGAATCGAGTCCGGGCCATCTAAACCGCCTCTTGTACGGAAGGTCGAAGATCCTGGGAGCATGCCCCCGGAACTGAGTGACGTTCGGTTCTGGGATCTACGGAAGGAGTCGGAATCCGTCAACGGGGCGATACCTTTCTTCTGTCGCGCCACCGAGGAGGAGTTTGTTGCCTTGTTCTTCCTGATCCGAACGTTTCTGGTGCAGACCTAGGTGATCCCGTCGGGGTTGATGGAGCGCGCGTTGCTCGTAGGCGGGGCTCAGCTACGGTGACTGATACCGTACCGCCGGAGCGCATCGAGTCGGAGCGGCTCATCATGCGATGCTGGCACCCTCACGACGCACTGCTCTTCAAGGCTGCACTCGACTCCAGCCTGCCGGAGCTTCAGCGGTGGACTCCATGGGCGATGAACGAGCCCTCGGAGCTCGACGTGCTCGAGGACCGGCTGAGCGGTTACCGTGACGACTTCTTCGCTGGGCGCAGCGCGCTCTTCGCCTTGATGGATCCCGACGAGACCGAAGTGCTCGGCGGCGCCGGACTGTATCGCCGCGTCGGTCCCCATGCGTTGGAGATCGGGTACTGGGTGCGCTCGGATCAAGCGGGCCAGGGTCTCGCGACCGAGGCCGCGCAAGCGATGACCGATGTGGGATTCATGCTCTCCGGAATCGAGCGCATCGAGATCCACTGCGACCCTCTGAACGTGCCGAGCATCGCAGTCCCCAGGAAGCTCGGGTACGATCACCGGGAGACGGTGGTGGACCATGCGGTCGGCCCGAGGGGTGAGCTGCGAGAAACGATGATCTGGCGACTCACAGCGGAGGGGTACGGAGCGACTCCCTAACTGGCTTCGAGGGGAGCCCGGTCACGGGCTGCTACTAGCCCACCGTACTTCTACCGCGGGCCGCTAGCGGACTGCCGTCCCGAAGCGCTGGACGAGTGCGACGTCCGCAAGTCCGTTCTCGTTGAGCATCGAGCGCAGGTGGCTCGACTCGTCCGCATCGGCGTAGGCGCCGACGTACACCCGATATTCCAGCGAGCCATCGCTCATCTCGACGCCTAACACATAGGCAGGTAGGGCCAGAGCGCGGACTTCGTCACGGCGCTCGGTCGCTAACACCAGAATGGGCGAGCGAGCCACCTCGAAGGTGAGCGGTGCGTGCCGAATGATCCAAGACCTTGAGGGCTCGCTCAGGGCTTGGGACAGGTCGCCGGAGAGTCTGGAGGCGGCCGCGGCATCCGGGGCGAGGCCCGCCAGGAGTCGGTGGAAGACCCTGCCTCCGATCTCCACTGGAGCCAGAATGAAGAGGTGGTCCGAGGTGCGCGCCGCAAGCGTCTGGACGCGAGCGGTGGCCGTTGCCAAGTCCTGGTACGCGGCCAGCGCGACTGTGAAGCGCGCCGGGGGTCCGACTGCCTCGGCCGGTGACGCGGTCCGTTCGGGGGCCGGGTCGGTCGGCGTCTGCGACGCGGGAGCCGTAAGCACAGGTGCGATCGCTTCCGCGGCCTCAGGTCGACGGATCACTTGCACCACGGCTACCGCCGTCAGTAGCAGGATCGCCGATCCCCAGACGAACGGGCTCCGTACCGGTGAGCGCGTATCCACACGAGCCGGCGCCGCTTGCCGAGCCCTCGTGGATATCGGCTCCAGGTACGAGACGTCGGAGGACGGCTCGGCGGCAGGCAGGTCGTCGCCTGCGCCGAGGCCGCCCGGGCGATACCAGCCGAACGGGTCTCCGCCGCTGTCCGCTGGTGCCCACGCCTCGAGTGGATCGACAGGCCTCGGATCGGCCGACTCGTCGAGGGTGGGCTCTGAGCTGCTCACCGCCAAAACGGCCCGGACCCGCGAGTCGAGCCGCAACTCCGACACGGATTCGTCGTTTGTGGCGGCCAGCACGATGATGTCGGTCGCGCGATTCAGAATCGCGCTGCTCCACGGTGCCGCGTATGGCACGAAGACAAGAAGCGTCGACTCCGTCCGTACGGCCTGCTGGCACACAGTCGGCCAGCGTTCGCCCTGGAACGCGAGCTCGGGTTCGCCGACCGGTGAGCCGGCGGTCACGAACTGGAACCGTCCGCCCTCGACCGCATGGGAGACTCCCGCGAGTGAAGACCCGAAGAGCAGGACATCCGTGAGCCCAGCCTTGTTCTCGACGGCTAGCGCATCGTGCAACGCGGGTGCGACGAGGTCGGCGTCGACGAGCCTGACCGAGACTCCGATTCCCGACCAGCCGTGCGCCAGCCCGAGAGCAATTTCCCTCGCCCATCCGCGGGCGATCGCCTCGTCGGTAGCGGTCACAGCGACGATGCGCCCCTCACTTCCAACACGCGTGGACAACTCTGGTAGCGCGTCAGGCCTGTAGGCGGACCAGGCCTTCGCGTCAGAGGTCATTCAGAGGTGCCGCGACAAGGATCAGTACTTGCCTGGCCTAGAAGACTACCTGCCAGCCGATAACGACGCCCTAATCGAGGCCGAATTGTGGACCCTCGTACTCGTGAGAGATCGGGAAGATGGCCTCTACCGAGAGCCGATGCCCCTCAAATCGCGAGCCTTCGGGCAAGTAGAAGTTCACGCCGATCGGCAAGTCGATCCGCTCGCCCTCGAGGAAGAAGCCATCGTTGCCGGGGTCACGATCCGGATCGAGATCGGGGTCGCCTCCCTCGATACCGCCCCAGTTCCGCCACTTGACGCGCGCGGAGAGCGATATGTACTCGTTGAACATGTACGCAGCCCATGCGGACGCGTTGAACGAGTTGCCGAGCGAGTAGTCACGGTCGTTGGTTCCTACGGGAATCATGCCGTTGATCTGGGCACCAACCGAAGCCACCTCATTTTGCGCCTGCACGGTCATGCCCGGAAGCAGCGAAAACGTGCCGGCACCCGGACGCATGTCGTAGGGCATGCGCTCGATGTTCGGCGTGCTGAAGGGTGTTTCGGCAAAGATCGCGATTGATCCGGTCGGTACCGTTGCGCCCATCTGGACGTGCGCTTTGTACGCACCCAGGTTCAGGAAGTTGTACAGGCCAGACACGGTCACGTCGCCCAGAAACTGGGACTCGGTCACGTAGAACACGCCTCCGGTCGTCAGCTGCTCTCGCTGGCGGGAGGAATAATCCACGCCCGCGATGAAGGTCAGTTCTTCGGTTGCGCCGTACGATACGGAGAAGTTGTGCGTCTGATTGGCCAGGGTGAGCGGGGCTTGTTCGTAGAAGTCGAGGGTCGTGTCGAGAGGGAGTGAGTCATTGGCGACCCATACGCCCTTGGAGTTGAGCTGCGAGAAGCGGTAGCTGAACTCGACAGCACCTCCCTCGAGGGTTCGCGCGCCCGTCATGCCGATAGGGGCGTGGCCGTCCGGACGCTTCGAGGTCCAGACGAATTCTTCCTGAGCGGCCAGCGGCGAGGCGACCGTGAGCAGCGTAGTCACGATCAGGATCTTACGAACCATGGGATAATTCCTCCGACACGGTATCGGACCGGTACTCGGTCCCTCGGGGTTCTAGCGTAGAAAATGCCCCGAACGACGCAGAAAAAACAAGTGTTTACACCAGGGGTGTCCCTAACAACAGGAAAAACCGGTTGCCCAGGGCGACATCAACGCCACTGAATCATTCACGATTCCACCTTCCAGCGCCATAGCCGTGTCGTCCTGATCACCCCCCCGCGACCAGCTCGCTCCGCATTCGAAAGAGCGCCGTCCGCCCACGCGCACAATACGAACGGAAAGAACGGGGTGAGCCCTCGCTCGGCGGCGCGGCCCGGAATCGGGTCTCCTGAGTGCTCATGCGTTCGCGCAATCATGTGCAGGCCTTGATTCCCACATCCGCCGAGTGCAACGTCCCGGCCTTCTGATCCGGGGACACATCCACACCACTACTCTGCGCGCGAACAGGACGAAGCACGATGGCTGAAACGTTGGTCGGCGTCGTCATGGGCTCGAAGTCCGACTGGGACACGATGGCGCACGCGGTCACGACACTCGAGGCTCTGAATATCCCCTGCGAGGTGCGTGTCATATCCGCACACCGCACGCCGGATCTTGCGGCCGACTGGGCGGCCACAGCCGAAGAGCGCGGCTTGAAGGTGATCATCGCTGCTGCCGGGGGGGCGGCGCACTTGGCCGGAGTGCTCGCTTCCAAGACGACTCTGCCGGTCCTTGGCGTCCCCATGAAAGGCTGGTCGCTGGACGGACTGGACTCACTACTGTCCACGGTCCAGATGCCCCGCGGTGTGCCCGTCGCCACGCTCGCCATCGGCAAGGCCGGCGCGGTGAACGCCGCTCTGCTAGCCGGTCAGATCTTGGGGCTCGGGCACGCTGACATACGGGAGCGGGTGAAGGCGGACCGGGAGGAGCGTCGCCGGCAGGTGCTAGCCGACGGAGATCCGCGGGAGTAGTTCGACAAGTGGCCGATCGCGCCCTCTGTCTCTTTATCACGAGTTATCACGAGCCGCTACAACAATGCGTCCTCCAGGAGTGCCGCGTTGTAACCGACGATGAGACGCATCCCGATCCGGACGGCTGGCGCTCTCAGCTTACCGGACCGCCCGAGCAGTAGCCCGAGCAAGTCCTCGTCGGAGGGACGATCCCGGGCGAGATCCAAGAAGATGCTCTTCCTGCCCTTTGCCACGTAAAGCTCAGTGATTCCTTCGAGCGCGGACAACGCTTCCGCTCCCTCCAGCGGCTCACGGGACGCGCTCTGCACCGCGCCGTCCTCGATATGGTTCTGCTCAAGAAACTCTTGAGTGCGCTTGCAGCTGGTTCACCCAGGCCGGTGGTACCGCCAGTCGAGTTTCGTCGTCATGTGACGTTGGGATCGCGCATTGGGTTGTGCGGCCACGCTAACTGGCGCCGTTTGGGAGCGCCAGACGGCTGGTGTCAGCGAATCAGCGTACCCGGAAGAACGCGCTGTCCGCACTGAAGGCGGAGAACACCCCGAGTGCCCCGTGGATGTTGGACGGCGGCTCGTTGAGATCGCGCGAGTCCTGCTCGAGGCCCTCGTAGAGGTCCGCGTACTCGTCATTCACCCGGTACAACTTCAGCCGGTGCTGCCCGTAGTGGGTCAGCGTGAGTATGCGCACGACCGTGCTGTCCGCCGCAGTGGGTTGCTGGACGATGCGCGCAGCGAACCTCGAGAAGATCTCGGTCGTCGGAAGGATCTCTGGGTTCGACTCGAGGTTGTCGATCACCACGAAGTGGAGCTGGCGGTTCGAATTGCTCCACTTCGCCGTGATACCGGCTTGAAGGCCGGCACCGCCTCCTGGGCCTCCGCGCCCTCCGCCCGGCCCCCCCCCGCCGAAGGCGGGTGCCACCAAGCTGTCCTCCGACAGCGCCAACCCTATAGGAGGAAGGGGGACCACGGTCTCGGCCGTGGCCATCTTTCCGTCGACGACAGCCTCGAGCTGGAATACGTCCCCGACCCGAATCAGTAGGTCACTGCCCGGATAGCTGTAGTGTCCGGGCTCTCCGGATGTCGCCACGAGCTCGAAGCGAACACCGTCGCGGACGAGGGTGATGGTTGCGTCAGAGATGACGGGAGCCAGCTCGGTGGAATCGGCATCGATCGGTAGCACGCCCGTAACCGTGACGTCCGTAACCGGCTCGTCGGCGAAAAGGAACGCCTGGACTACGAAGATGTCTGGATCCGGCGCGATGAACTCCAGATCGGACTCGCACGCGGCCAGCGTCATGGAGAGTAGCGACATCGTTAGCAGCGGCAGCGCCGCGGGACGCCTCTCGATGCAGTCTTGCATGGTCATCCTCCTCAGCGCAGGCCGACACGAAGCCCGATGCTCGGCGTGAAGCCGAGCGTCGTGATGTCCGTGACGAGCATGGGGACTTCCGAAAGATCGAACTGGCGATACCAAATGTTGTTTCACCCGTACGCGTTGAAGAGGGAGACGTTCACCTCGTAGAAGAGCGTCGCGGTCTCGAAGCGGCGGGTCGCGGCGACGTCGAGCCTGTGGTACGCGGGCAGCCGCTGTCCGTTCTTCTCACCGACGTGGATATAGGTGAGCGTGCGACCGTCGAGCAGTTCGATCGGGTACTGCGCTTCGGGAATCGTGTACGGTTTTCCGGAGCCGTACACCCATGTGCCGGACAGCGTCCACGGCCCCGCCTGGTACATCACCACGCTTTTGAGCTCGTTCAGCTGATCGTGGCTGGCCGGGAAGGGGTTACTGTCGTTGAAGTCGGCGAGCTCATACTCGACCTCCGAGAGCGTATACCCGACCCATCCGGTGAGCCTGCCGCGCTTTTTTTGTACGAGGAATTCGACGCCCCGAGCCTGGCCAATACCGGAAAAGAACAGATTGTCGAGCGCTTGGTTGGGGGTCCGGCGGAGCCGAGTGGAGAATTGAGAGACGCCGTCCAAGTCCTTTTGGTACGCCTCGACATCGAAGAGCCAGTCGTTGTTGTCGTAGCTGGCCCCTATGATTCGGTGCTCGGCGAACGCTGGATCTAGGTCGTTCCCGGCGAGGACCCAGAAGTCGCGGCTGCCCTCCAGCACGTCCTCGTTCTCGACCCGCTTTACGAACTGGTGGTACCGACCCCAGGCGCTTTTGAGGCGCACGCGGTCGGTGACCTTGAACTGCGCGGAGGCCCGCGGCTCCCAATACAGGTCGTCGGTTTGGTCGTACGTGGAGGCCCTCAGACCCACGGTGACGTCGAAGCGATCGGACGGAAGCCAACGGTGTTGTGCGTACGCCGAGCTGAGGGTCCCAGTGCCGCCCAGGTTCAGCCCACCGCGCACCGAGTCGCCCTGTAGCTGCTGGAACTCATAGGACACGTCGCTGCTGGTCGTCTGCACTCCGAATCGCACATCGGACGCCTGGGACAGCCGCCACGAATTGTCGAGCCTCGCGGTGAAGTCGGTGACCTGGTTGTCCTCCCGGAAACCGCGCGCTGCCTGCGTTGAGGCGACGTCGAGCGATGCTTCGCTGAAGTACTCCGAGTACGCCACCAGCGCGTCGCTAGTGAAGCGGCTGCTCCACGCCCGCGACCAGCGCCCACTGGCACCGCGGTTCCCCCAATTGGAAACGTCGCCCCGGTCGGGTGTGGTACGCGTCTGTCCGTTTTGGCCCGTGATCTCCTGCCCCAGCGAAGACTCGTCGAGCCTGTCCTCACCAGCGTATACGGACAACGCCAACACGTCTTCGTCCGTGGGCGTGAACGTCAGCTTCGAGTTCACATCGTAGAAGAAGAAGTCGGGCTGGATAGACTGTTGCTGGAAAGTGCCGAATCCTCCGCCTCGGCCACCGCGACCACCGCCACCAGGGCCGGGGCCGGCGGGAGTCGGAGTATCCTCCTCAGCACCCTCGAGAGTGTTGAAGATGCTGTTGTACAACCCCGTCCGAACCAGATCGGTGTAGGAGCGTCGAGCCGATACCAGCCACGAGCCTTTTCCACCGAGCGGTACTTCGGTCAGCGCGCGGCCGCTGAGCAGGTTCATGCCGCCCGACATGTTGTAGTTCTCGTTGTCGCCCGACTTACCGATCATCTCGACGACGCTCGAAGTGCGGCCCCCAAATTCAGCAGGAAAGCCGCCCTTGTGCAGCTGAATGTCCTTTATCGCGTCCGAATTGAACGCGCTGAATGGAGTGAACCCCTAAAAGTAGACACAGAGAGGGCGATGGATTGACCTTCCGTAATCACCCGGGAGGATCAATGACGGTTCGACGCTACAGGAGGTACAGCACAGAGTTCAAGATCCAGCTCGTCCAAGCCTATCTGGACGGAGAAGGCAGCGCGAGGTCGATTGCGACACGACACGAGGTCCCCCACTCCCTGCTGATGGTCTGGATCAAGAAGTACGAAGCAGGGGATCTCACAAGGGAGATCCACCTCCAGGAGGAGGTTGTCGAGTACGGGGCAAAGATTGCGGCGCTTGAGCGCAAGATCGGTCAGCTGACGATGGAGCTCGACGTCATGAAAAAAAGGGCGTTGATACGACCCTCGCAGCAAGGCGCGCTGCCGTCGATCATCTCCGGTCCAGGGGCGTCCCCATCCGACGGGGATGTAGCCTCATGAACATGGCGAGGAGCACCTTCTACAAGAGACCGCATGCGGGCCACCGGGCAGCCAGGGAGAAGGCCGATACGGATCTGCGCGTTCGGATCGAAGACATCCTGGCCGAGTTCCCCGCCTACGGATACCGACGGGTCACGCACGAGCTCCGGAGACGTGGCCTGGTGATTAATCACAAGCGAGTCGCGCGTGTCATGCGTGAGCATGCGCTCATGCCCCACCGGGTACGCGCATGGCTCGCTACGACGAACAGCGATCACAAGCAGCCCATCTACCCGAACCTGAGATCGTCGATCACTCCTGAGGGGCCCGACGAGCTCTGGGTGGCAGATCTCACCTACATCCGGCTCACCACCGGATTCGTCTTCCTCGCCGTCGTGCTCGACGCGTGGTCGCGCAGAGTCATCGGCTATGCCATCAGCCATCTCCTGGACACGCGTCTTTGCCTAGCCGCACTCGACGCCGCACTCGATCTTCGGCAGCCGCGGGCTGGCCTGGTTCACCACTCCGATCGCGGGGTCCAGTATGCGTCTCGAGCCTACCGCTCACGCCTCGCCGCCCACGGTATCCGAGGATCGATGTCCCGGCGGGGAAATCCCTATGACAACGCGCACGTCGAGAGCTTCTTCAAAACTCTGAAGCACGAGGAGATCTTCGCAAACGACTACAGCACGATTGATGACCTAACCAACCGACTCCCCCACTTCCTTGAGGAGGTATACAATCGAAGACGCTTGCACTCCTCCCTCGGCTACAGGCCGCCTGAGGAATTCGAGAGTGTGTATGCAGCCTGAAACCCTCAACCGGTCAATCCAGCCAACCCCCACTGTCCACCCTCGGGGGTTCACTCCAAGCGAAGTGGCAAAAACGACCACTGTCGGGTCTGGATCTTCGAGTCCACCGTCAATGACAGCGAGCGCCTCGCGCTCGATGAGGAGTGGCGTGTTTCCCGTGCTGCTGAAGTCGACCGTGTGCCTCGCGAGGGCCCCCTCGAGTGCGCTCATATATGCCGTACGGTGCCGCGTATAGATGAAGAAAGCGCTCGCCGCTGAGATGACGGTTAGGACCGGTAGGAGATCTGCCCACGAAGCGAACACGACGGCGATGATACCGGCCGCAGCCTTCGAGAGCGGCCGCAGGACGCCACCCAGAGTGGCGAGTGCGGCGCTCTTCACCTTTCCCGGGAAGGGAAGGAGCGAAACCTGCTCCATCGGCTTTTGCACGCTGTGTTGGAGGATGTCCTCGAGCGATTGTAGTCCCGCGAATGCCCACACTCCGCCAGCCGCCCACACCCCGCCGGCCACGGCCACGCCGCCCGAGGCGATGGCGAGTGTCCCACCCTGCATCATGGCGGCGAACGAGACACCGAGCTCCGGGAACAGAACCCGGGACGCCCACAGCTGCAGCAGCAGAGTGCCGACGCCGACCGCCACGGCCATGTACCCGTAGATTGCCGCGATAGCGTCACCCTCGTAGGTCGCGTTGAGCGTGAACTTGAGTTGGAGGTCGATCAGCGTTCCGGCGAGCGTCAGAGCGATCAGGCCGAAGGCTAGTAGCCGCAACAGCCGCTCCTTGCTGAGCGATCGGAACCCTAGGCTCGCTCCGGCCAGGAAGGTGTGGACCGCGCCCCCGTCCTCGCGTTCCTCGTCGTCGTCCCGACCGGGTTCTGGCACGAGCCAGAGGAGCGGTAGCGCGATCGCGAGAAGCACAGCGGAGATGACGAGAAGATTCGATGTCCCGAGGCGATACGCGGCGGGTGCCACACTCGCGCCACCGATGATGGCGCCGACAGAGGCGCCCATACCGATGAGCGGGAGCATCCGCTTAGCCTGTCTACCGCTGAGCAGGGCGCCGACGTAGCTCCACGAGTGGGTGACGATCAGAACCTGGACGGCGGACAGCCAGAGATACAAAACGAACGTGCTTCTCGGGTCGGCCATGAAGGAGATCCGGGAACCGATGAGCGACGCGCCGAGTACGATGGTGAGGCCGATGGCGAGCTTGCGGCGCCCTGTGCCGGAGATTACACCCGCGAACACGATCGCGACCACCGCCGTGAGCAGAGCAGCAGAGATGATCGCGTACGGAATCAGGTCGCCTGGGTACTCGGAAAGGAAGAGTCCGTTCTTCGCAGCCGAGATGACAGTGGTATTTGCGGTGCTGAGGAGAAGGAACGCCGCCATCACACCGAGAGTGCGGCCCTCGCCGTCTCGCAGGTTGAGGGCCCGTGTGAGTTTGCTCAAGGAGGGAGTGTTCGGGAAGTCAAAGGCTCACTCGGATCACGACAGAGAACTTCTGGTCGTCGGGCTCGGCTCCGGGCGGGGGAATCTCGTCGTGCAGATACTCGTGCTGGACCGCTAACGACAGGTGCGATGTGAGACGTGTCGAGAGGGAGTTGGTAATCTCGACCACATAGTCCTCGATCCCGCTGATCAGCGGTCGTCAGAGCGTGACGTGCTGGAAGCTCGCTCCGGACGTGAACGCGTGATCGAACTCGAACCGGGCGCTCCCGCGAACCGTCCTTTTCCTCTCCTCTTCCGTCGAGCCGGCCTCGAGTCGGAAGTCCTCGTATTCGAGGATGCCAGCAAGGCTCAACGACGCCTTACTCCCGGCTTGGGCACCGTGGAAGAAGGTCCACTTCGCGCCGAAACCACCGTCGGCCTTTGCGTCGAGCTTCCGAATCCGGTCTCGACTCACCGATACGTACGTGAAGGGCGAGAGGTCTGCGTTCGGCTTCCAGTCGAGTTTGATGGTACTGCGAACGTCGTCCGCGATCACGCGGTCCTCGCTCTTTCCGTAGCGCACCAAGGCGGACACCTCTAACCCGTAAACTTCTGCCTGGATCCGACTTAGTGATCCTCCTGTGCGTAGAATCCCGAAGGAACTGTTGCCAGAGGAACCGTTGAAGCCGAGCTCGAGTTGGGAGCGCCACAGGTCGGGGGCATCCTGGGCGTGGCCAGGCGACGCGGCGGCTCCGAAAAGGACGCCCAAAGCAATCAGGGACCGGCCAACCGCGTTGGGGTACATGGTTTGTGGGACCGAAACGTGGGGTGATCGACGTCGCAAGGTCTGCGTCCGAAGCCGTTGCGGCAAGCGTGGCGGTGCTCGACATCCACCCTAACCGAGTGTCATCCACTGGAGCGATTCGCTGACTATCTCGGTGGCTGCGTGCGCCTCGGGTCAGGCCCCTGGAGGCCGCCGATGTCGTGCTGCGCGGTGGCGAGATCGTCACCGTGGGAGGAGGCGATGCCCGAAGTCCGTCTGACGACATCCCGCGCTTCGGTGCCCTCGGAGTGATCGCATCGATGCGGGGAGCGCACGCGGGAGGGTGGACGAGGACGCGACCCCTAGCGCCCCAACAGTGTATACGATCGTAGGTGGAGAGGCGGTCTATCGGGGGAGGGGAGAGTAGGCCACCTAGCATACCCCGATCACCGTACTCCTTCGTCTCGCAAAGAGTAGGCATTTCATGCAGTCGGATCAGGCACCGAAGGACGGTGAGCTTGTCACCGGCGCACTGCCGGACATCCTTGCCGTCATCGAGAGCGCCAAGGCTCGGGGGGGAATCGAGGCACTCAGGAAGTTCGTCGCCAAGGCGCTACCCGAGTCCGAAGAGTTCGAGGTCGGGGAGGCTGCCGACGTAGCGCTTGAGACTATCGAATCGATCCCGATCTTTCTGGTCCGCGCGCGTCAGGAGGCGCAGGATCGGAAGCTCGGGTCGGTCGTGAACCCGCTGCTCGATGTCGCCGAGCACTACTATCTGCAACCGGTGGATCTGCTTCCGGAGATGACGCTGGGTCTCGCAGGCTTGCTTGACGACTCGTACCTGGTCATCCGGATTCTGGCGAACCTCGAGAGGGGGCCGGAGGCGTTCCTCGACTGGGACCTGGACTATCCGGCTCGTTTCCTCACGAGGCTCATCGGACCCGGAGTGGCTCAGAAGCTCGACGCGATCGCGATCCAGGCGATGCAGGATGTATCGACCAATTTGTCCGAGTTGTGGTCACAAATTAGCCACCCGGCGTGAGATGCACCCTGCCCGTGTTGATCCGCTAGAGTCCCAGCCAGGTTGTTTCCAGACCCACGTTGATGGCGAGGTGCTCACCACTGGTGCCCGGGGCGGCGCCATGCCAGTGCTCGTCGGCGGCATCGATTGCGACGATGTCTCCGGAGTTGAGGAACAGCTCCTCCCCGTCACGGTTCACCACGACGCACCGACCGCTCAGGCCGAAGAGTAGCTGGACGTCGTCGTGCGTGTGCCAGTGGGTTCGCGCGCCTTCGTGGAACGTGACCCGGTAGAGCCGAACGGGGAGATCGTCGTCTGGGCCCACCATGCGCTGCATCTGGGCCGGCAGCACGAAGTTCGAGGGGTCCGCGGGGTTCGGCGGCCGGCTGGCTTGAGCGATCGCTCTCATTCGGTGCTCTCCGGTGTGGTGTGACTCGCTCGATGGATGGTGATCACCCGACGACGTGCGGCCGACACCGCCACTCCTTCACCAGCGGGAGATCCGCTCCCGCCAGCCGCTTAAAGTGGAACTCCACCTCAGTCGCCGCTGAGCTTCTCCGCGGTCATCATCACTGCCTTGACCCCGTACGCCTCCGCCGAGTTCTGCGTCGCGATCTTGCGGAACCGAAAGTTGGGTACGACCGCCGACCGGATCCTCTGGAACCCAGACTCTTCGAGCAGCCTGAACATCTCTCCTTCCAGGAGAGCACCTCCGATTCAGGCCGCCCACAGCTTGGGGTCGTTGACGATCGACTGGGACAGCTGCTTCGCGCTCACGATGTCCGTGATCGAGATTCGCCCGCCCGGCCTGAGGACGCGAAACATCTCTTCAACCACTTTACGCTTCTGGAATGACAGATTGATCACGCCGTTGGAGATGACCACATCGACAGACTCGTCCGTCAACGGGATACTCTCCATCCGGCCTTCATGGCACTCCATCCCCGAGCCGCTTGCGGCGACGTGGGCCTGTGCCTTCAAACACATCGACGGATTGAGATCGACGCCGATGACCTTGCCGGTAGGGCCCGTGCTACGCGAGGCGATGATCGCGTCGAGTCCCGCACCGCTACCCAGGTCGAGCACGGTGTCCCCCGGCTGCACGTTGCTACGCAAGTGGGGATTGCCGACGCCAGCAAAGGATGCGACCGCACCCTGGGGCGCTTCGGCTAGCGAGTCCGCGTCGTACGCGAACATCTCTGCGGCCTGGCGCCCGTGGAAGAAGTGGAATTCGCCCTCTGGATTGTCCGCGACGTTCTGATACATGCAGATGATTTCATCCTTGAGCTCGCCTTCGAGTCCCGCCTGCGCTTCGATGCTGCCAGTCATTCCAAACTCCCCCTATATGGTGGCTAGAAGTGACCGATGCCCCCTGGTTTTCGCCAGGGGCCGTCAGTGCCCGCTACCTCCCTACCTGGGACAGTGCCTGCTCAGGCGAGTTCACGTCGACTCTCGGGTCGACTACGTCCACGTCCTCCGAGATGACCTCGAGCGTTTCGTCGGGGAACGTCACGATCAAGTGCACCGTCTCGCCAGCGGTCGCCTCGTCCGAGTCTTCGACAACGTGGAAGGAGTGTGGCCGCAGGCCGGCATCGTGGAGCGGATGCTCGTGGAGTCGCTCGTCTCCCGGGGGCCCGAGCGTCAGCGACTCGACTCCCGTGAACCTCAGGACAGCGCAGTACTCATCGAAGCCTGGATGATTCGGGCTGGCGCCCGATCCCAAACCAGGGAAGTCCGCGTTATCGCATCGATACGCGACCCAAGCGGTCCCATGGTCTTGGTACACTGCAGGCTCTGGTGAGCCCACGTCCATGGCAGGTGGGTCAGGCCAGTCTTCGATTCGCGGTTCTGCCACAGGGGAAGGTTTGCTAGACCCAGCCCTTCGCGTGGAAGCCCTTCACCGGTTCGCAGGCGAAACCGCGTCGATGACCGCCTGGCCATCGCCTACGACGCCTCCGCGATCCATGGTCCCTCCTCAGTCTGGTTGCGTGGTGGGAATTTGGAAGAGGAGGAGGGGGACCGAAAGGGTTCGTTCCCGGTAGGATGTGCTTAGACCCAACCCGGACACCACCAACGGATCGATATGCGGCGGCTCGCCACGACTACGCTTTTGCTCGGGGCCATCTCTCTGCCGGCCGCGCTGCCGGCACAAGAGGTCGAGGCCCCCGTTCGCTACGACGAGGACTACCTGAGTGCCGACTTTCATCGCAGTCGCCGTGCTGCGGTGTTGGCGCAACTCCCAGGCAACTCGCTCGTCGTGCTCTTCGGGGCGCCAGTGCGGAATCGCAACAACGACATGGACTACGAGTACCGTCAGGCGAGCGATTTCCTCTACCTCACCGGAAGTGAGGAGCCTGGCTCTGCGTTGATCATGGCACCGGGCGGGCTGAGCGTGGACGGTGAGCGCGTTCACGAAATCCTGTTCGTGCCGCCGCGCGATCCCGCGCGCGAGGTATGGGACGGACGCCGATTCGGAGCAGAGCGCGCCATGCAGCGGCTCGGAGTGCAGTTCGCCCTCGATGCGGCGCGCTTCAGCGAGGTCTTGGTGCCTTTGCTGCAGACTGGGCAGCACCGCGTTTACCACCTCGGTTTCCCCGACGGAGTCCCTGAACGATCGGTGCTGCATGACCAGCTCACCGCGTTGATCGACAACGTGGATCCAGGGGCACTAGCTGGGGGCGGTACCGGTGATGCCACATCGCTCCGAGGACTCCTGGACGAACTGCGTGCGATCAAGTCCGAAGAGGAGATGACCGCGCTGCGGCGCGCGATCGACATCACCGCCGAGGCGCACCGCGAGGTCATGAAGCAGGTGAAGGCAGGGTGGGCCGAGTACGAGATCGAGGCGCTCGTCGAATACACGTTCAAACGCAACGGCTCCGAGCAGCCTGGTTTCAACAGCATCGTAGGCAGCGGAGAGAACTCGACCATCTTGCACTACATCACGAACCGGCGGGTCACCGAGGCGGGCGATATGGTCGTCGTCGATATCGGAGCTGAAGTCCACGGCTACACGGCCGACGTGACACGCACGATTCCAGTGAGCGGCACCTATTCACCCGAGCAGCGCACGATCTACGAGCTCGTCTACCGCGCTCAGGAAGCCGGCATCCAGGCAACACGGGCCGGTAACCCGTTCTTTGCCTCTAACCGCGAGGCGTCGCGTGTGCTAGCAGAAGGGCTGGCGGACCTCGGCCTGATCTCGAACGCCACTGACCGGGCTGGGCTGCGTCGCTTCTTCATGCACGGGACCAGCCATTACCTCGGACTCGACGTGCACGACGTGGGTAGCTACGGACCGCTCCGCCCTGGCGAGGTCGTAACGATCGAACCTGGCATCTACATCCCTGTCGCCCAGGACATCGACCCGAAGTGGTGGAACATCGGTGTTCGCATTGAAGACGATGTGCTCGTCACAGATGGGGATCCGGTAATCCTGTCGGCCGGGGCGCCTCGCCAGATCGATGAGGTAGAGGCTCTGATGCGGACGATCTCCTAGGATCGGCCGTTTGCGGCCGACGGCTCGGCAAGGATGAGCACAGCCCCCGCCGCGGCCATGACCCTGCATCATCCAGGCCCTCGGTGCACGTGATGAGTCACCATGCCTCCTAGAGTCACTATGCCCCCTATACGTTGAAGCGGACGTGCATGATATCTCCGTCTGACACCACGTAATCCTTACCCTCCACCTGCAGTTTCCCAGCCTCCTTGACCGCTCCCTCCGAGCCGTACTCCATGAACACGTCGTACGGCGTGACCTCGGCGCGAATGAAGCCACGCTCCAGGTCGGAGTGGACCTTCCCGGCGGCTCGACGTGCTTTCGTGCCGCGTCGGATCGTCCAGGCACGGACCTCGTCCTCTCCGACCGTGAAGAAGGAGATGAGGTCGAGCAAGTCGTAGGCCGCACGGATGAAGCGCGCAATCGCAGACTCGGAAAGTCCGAGATCGGAGAGGAACTCCGTCTGGTCTTCGGGATCCATGCTCGCGATATCCGCTTCGACACTTGCGGAAAGAGTCAGCCCGGCCGTCTGTAGCTCCTCGATGCGTTTGGTTAGGTCGCCGGGCATCGGCTCGGCGGCTCGCTCTTCGGCGCGGTTCAGCGCCACCAGCAGAGGGCGGTCGGACAGCAACCCGAAGCCCTTGAGATACTTCCGGTCGAGCTCACTATCGGGGATCGACCGCAGTACCCGCTCACTCTCGAGCGCAGACAGCATGATCTCGAATGCCGCGATCTCGAGCTGATCAAGCCGCTCCTTCCGAGCACGATTCAGGCGGTTTTCGACGATCTCGTGGTCAGCGAAGACACACTCGGTGTGAAAGGCATTGAGGTCGCCGAGTGGGTCGGGGTCGTCCTCGAGCGCGGGGTTGTCGAAGTCGCGTAGCACGAGGCAAAGCGCCTCCTGATCACGGATCTGCTGGAGGCCTCGCGGCGAGAGTCCCTTCTTGTCCGCTCCGTATTCCCCCGGCACGTCGCAAAAGCTGATCTCGGCCAACGTGGTCTTCTTGGGTGAGAAGATCTGCGAGAGTCGGTCGATGCGCTCGTCCGGGACGCGAACGGTCCCGAGGCGCACCTCGCCGCCGTATCCGACCGGCACGTCGAGCCCGGTCATCGTATTGAAAACAGTCGTCTTCCCCGAACCGGCGAAGCCCACGAGTCCGATCTTCATGCGATGTATGTGCGGAGTGCGGTATTTCGGGCACATGCCCGTCCGCGCCCGAGCGGCCTAGAGTCTAACCAGGTCACATGGGCGGGGCAGGGGTAACCGCGGACCGATCGGACCGTGCCGCCCGCCCCTCCGCGGCCGCGACGATCAGGGTGCCGGAGTCGTGTCGGCACTTCTCACGAGCAGGGTTCCAATCGATCCCGTTGATCGTCGTTCTCGCTGTCGGCTTGACCATCCGGAGGCCCGGTCAGCGCACCTCCACATCGACCCCGGTCTCCCCCTCGCTGCGTGCGACTATCGCCGCCCCGCACGAATCACTGAAAACATTGACCGCGGTCCGGTACATGTCGAGCGGCCGATCAATGGCGAGCATGGAGCCGACGATCACGTTCACTTCGGGTCCCCGCAGGCCGATCTGGTCGAGCACGATGAAGATGATGACGAGACCCGCAGAGGGGACAGCGGCTGCTCCGATGGAGGCGGCTAGTGAGGTGAGGACGACGATCGCCTGCGTCCCGATCGTGAGGTCGAACCCCAGCACCTGCGCGATGAAGAGTGCGCCTGCGCACTCGAAGACCGCCGTGCCGTCCATATTGACGGTCGCCCCCATGGGGAGAACGAACGACGCGACCTTGTTCGACACGCCCACCTTGTCCTCGACGACGCTCATCGTGACAGGCAGCGTCGCGCCTGACGAGCTGGTCGAAAACGCGACCAGGAGCGGCTCTCGCATGTTGGCGAAGTGGATGCGCGGCGAGATTCTACCGAGGAAGATCAGGAGCAGCGGTAGCGTCACGAAGAGATGGATCGTGACCCCCGATCCGATGGTCAGCGCGTAGAGCGCGAGCGGCCGAAACGTATCGAACCCGGTGGTTCCCACCATCTTGGTGATCAGCGCAAAGACGCCGATCGGAAGGAACTTAATGATGCCCGACGTCAGCACCATCATCGCGTGAAAGAGCGCTTCGAAGAGATCTGTGAGGATCGCCCGGGTCTTGTCCGGCAGCGCCGTGATCGAGGTACCGAAGACGATGCAAAAGAAGATGATCGCGAGCATGTCACCCGCCGCCATAGCCTGTATGAAGTTCTCGGGCACGACGTCGAGGAGAAGCCCGACCGCAGACTCCGGCGTCTGGAGCTCCGGCAGCTGCCCCGACACCACATCGACCATGTTCGCACTGTCGCCGGGGCGGATGAGGTTGACCATCAACAGGCCGACCGTCGCCGCGAGCAGGCTAGACAGGGCGTAGTAGCCGAGTGTCTTGCTGAAGAGACGGCCGATTGCCCGGCCCCCGCCCACCGACGCCACCCCCGAGATGATCGACGTGAGCACGAGAGGAACGATGATCATCCGTAGGAGCCGCATGAACAGGTCTCCGATCCAACCGATCCGGTCGGGGGCCCACTCGACCACGGAGCCGGTCACGGTGCCGAGGACCATGGCTAACAGGACCTGCCAATGAAGTTGGCGGTACCATGGAAGGTTCGGATCGTGTTTCACGGGGCCGAGCATACGGGTCGACTTTGCCGAGGCGCAAGGCCGGTCCCGCGGTCTCGGCGGCCTTCTAGCCGTCGGCCGCCGCGGGAATCGATGGGGCGGCGGCCAAGAGCCCGTCCACGTACTGGTCTGCGGGACCCTCGAGCACGTCGTGCAACGCGTGAAACAGCTGAGTAGCGGCACCGCCGTGCCACCGTTCGGGCAGCAACGCCAGCGGCAAGTACGGATCCTCGAGAGGGAAGGCCCGGAACTCGTGGATTAGGTCGAAGCGCAATGTGAAGCACTCTTCTGCGGTTAAGTCGCCCGAGGAAATGCCGACTTCGCACCGATCGAGCTCCGCACGCCACCGCTCCGTGAACTCCACGTAGTGCGCGTTCACCCCAGGAAGGTCCCAGCAGCGATCTACTAGCGCCTGCGGCTCGTGACTACCGGCGCGCTGCGCCCGGAAACACTCGAGGTGCTGTTCGATGCCCAACTGCTCGGCGAGCGCTCGGACCTTCTGCTCGACGTCATGGGGCGAGATCCACAGCCCGTTGCCGAGGGAGCCGAATCCGAGCCAGGCGAGACGGTCGCGTAGCCGATCTCTCAGGTGTCGGACGTCCTCAGGAATCGAGTAGGCCAACAGAAACCAGGATCCGTCCCAGGGTCCGTCCCACGACGGGTGGAAGATCCGCTCCTCACCCTCCTCCAAGAGCCGGCGTCCCTTGGGCGCGAGGTCGTAGAACGAATTTCGGCCCACGCGTTGTCCGTCGAGCCAGCCCTTTCGCGCCATGCGCGAGAGGACTGTGCGGACCGCGCCCTCCGAGAGGCCGAAGGGCTGGAGCAGAGAGATGAGGCTGCCGACCCAAATCGGCTCGTCGCGGTGCAGCAGGTACTCACTATACAGCGTGAATACGAGATCTTGAGGGCGCTGGGCGGGCATGGCCGGCCGCTACAGGCCTGCGGCTTGGTCTTCCGTGAGGCCCTTTCGCGACCGGGACCGCGGTCGTGCGGTCGTTCCTCGCACCGTCATGCACGAGAATGGGAGCTGCCCCCAAGAGGGCGACGAGCAACAGCGTCCGTCGATGGATTTCAGTCCGCAGGATCATGCGGCCAACATGCGGCTCCGAGGCCGTCCTCGCCATCTGGCCTCAAGCGCACCACCCCGACCGTGCCCACCAGCGTCAGCCGAACAGAACCGCCTCTACCACGAGGCCCGGCCCGAATGCGAGCGCCACGCACGGACCCGGGGCATCGCGCCGACGCAGCTCGTCGAGGATGAAGAGCACAGTGGCCGAGGACATGTTGCCGTATTCGGCGAGCACGTTGCGTGAGACCTCCAACGCGCCGTTCGTCAGCCCGAGGGCGTCGCTCACTGCGCTCAGAATGCGCGGCCCCCCGGGGTGCACGGCCCAGGATGCCACGTCGCCGAAGCCGAGTCCGTGCTGACCGAGCCACTGCTCGAGCCACCTCGCCAGGTGTGCTCCGATGAGGTCGGGTACGCTGGCCGCAAGCGTCATGCGGAAGCCGTGGTTGCCGATGCGCCACGACATCGCGTCCG
Organism: Longimicrobiales bacterium; assembly: GCA_965226625.1. Classification (GTDB taxonomy): domain Bacteria; phylum Gemmatimonadota; class Gemmatimonadetes; order Longimicrobiales; family Gaopeijiaceae; genus UBA1138. The sequence continues at coordinate 390,374 of CBDDDK010000001.1, read as the reverse complement.
TGGAATCGGGTATGAGCAGCGTGCCGTTTGCGAGCACCTGCCAAGCGCCCGTGTCGTTGTCGCCGTCCGAGACGCCCACCACCGCGGCAGCACCGTCGGAGAAGAGCGCGTTGGCCACCACGAGTTCGGGGTCCCGACCGTAGGCGAAGTGCAGCGTGCACAGCTCCACCGCTGATACGAGCACCCGGGCGTCCGGGTTCGCGCCCGCGAACGACAACGCCACACGCAGCCCGTTGAGAGCGCCGTGGCACCCCATGAAGCCGATGTGCGTGCGTTCGACACCAGGGGAGAGCCCCAGGCGGTCGATGAGAACCGCGTCGAGTCCCGGAGAGAAGAAGCCCGTGCACGAGACGGTAACGACGTGAGTGAGCTCCGCCGCGTCGAATGCGGCGTCCCGAAGTGCAGAGCGCGCAGCGGCCTCCGCGAGCGCGGGAGCGTCGGCCTCGTAACGCCTCATCCGGAGCTCGGTGGACGGGCCGGGGTCGTCTCTGTTGACAGCCTCCTCGTAGAATGATTGTCGGTCCATTGGCGCGCCTTCGGCTCTTTCGAGCAGTACGCTGTGACGCTTGCGCACGCCGGTCTTTCGGTAGAGCGCTCGGACCGTCCCCGCGCGCTTCGGGTCCGCCTGGGCGAAGTGGGCGCCGATCTCGGCAGCGTCCGCCTGTGCGATTGCATACTCGGGCACCGAAGTGCCGAACCCGGTAAGCAGCAGGCTCATGGCACCGACAGGCGTACCTTGGGCGTCGCGCCGGCACGTCGTACGAACGGACCCGCCACTCCCGGCAAACGCGCCAGGAGGCGTAGCGTGGAGATCACGAGCCGCGGCCGGCGGGACGTCCATGCAACCGCGCGGCAGAGCCTCTGCGCTCGCACCATCGACTGCGAGTGGGCTCGATCCCACGCCTCGAGCAGAAGGGGATCCCACTCCCGGGCGGCTCGCGCCACCAGTGGCGTGAGCGCGCGGGCTCCCGCGAGCGCCCAGGAGATACCCTCTCCAGTGAACGGCTCCACGTAGCCGGCGGCGTCGCCTACCGCGAAGACGCGCTCCGCGCCCCGCGCGTGGGGGGATCTCGTGAGTGTGCGTGTGCCTCTCCATCCCACCGACGGACGCTCCGGCAACGCGGCAGAGCCTGCAGCGCGCAGCAGCGCCCCGACCGCATCACCGGGTGAGGGATGCCCCCTTAGCCATGAGGGGTCCAGTGCGGCCGCGACGGTAAGGCTGCCGTCCGCGACCCGGACCAGTCCGACGTATCCGCCTTCACCCACGACCATGTGAATGTCGCCGCGTGCGTACTCCGCAGTGCTCGGTGCGAACACCGCACCAACACCGATACGTGAGCCGGGCCTAAGCCTGTCGCCGCCGCCGCCATTGCCCACAGCCAATCCGCCACCGAGTCCACCTGCATCGATGACCACGCGCGCCCCGACTTCTAGATCACCCTCCGCCCGCTCTATACGGACGATGCGTGTGCCGCCGTCGATCGGCCCGAGGCGGGCCCGGGCCGGTGTCATCGCCACGACACCGGCCCCCCGAGCGGCGCTCAACAGCATCTGGTCGAAGGAGCGTCTCGATACCGCCATGGAACCGTTCAACGGCACACACGCCTCCGTGGACCACGCCGCCAGGCGAAGGTGGCGGAGCGGTACGCCGTCCAGTGGGTGGGGGAGGCCCGCCGCGCCGAGTAGCTCCAGGGTGCCTGGGCTCAAACAGGCACCGCAAACCTTCCAGCGCGGCATCGGCTGACGTTCGACGACCAGCACCGAGAGATCACACCGGGCGAGCTCGAGGGCTGTCATCGTGCCTGCGGGACCGGCGCCTACCACGACGGCGTCGTACACGGCGTCGCACATGACGTCGGTCGAAGTCTCGATCGTGCTCACGCGCGCCGCCACGTCAGCTGGAAGCGCTGGGGCCAGCACGCCTCGACACGCACGCCGTCGAGTCCTGCGCTGCGCGCGAGATCGCGCGCCTCTTCCATCGAGAAGGCTCCCTCCACCGAGCGGGGTCCGTCCGTGTGGACCACCACCGACCGTGAGATCACCCTGAGCACGCCGAAGGCGAGAAGGTATCCCGCTGCAGTTCTCCGCAGGTCCTGCACCAAGAGGGTGCGACGTGTACCCTCGGCCATCGTCTCGAGCAGGGCGACAGCCTGGTGCTCGTCCAGGTGGTGGAGAAAGAGCGACGAGCACACGACGTCGTAGCGGTCGGGAATGTCTCCTCGCAGTGCATCCAGCTCGAAGAAGTGCGCTCGGACACCGACACGCTTCGAGTTCTCCCGTGCGACTTCCAGGGCCGCCGGGCTCACGTCGCAGCCGTGCACCTCTAGGTCGAGACCGGAGCGCGCTGCCCGGCGGGCGAGCGAGACCACGACGTCCCCCCCGCCGCAGGCGATGTCTATAAGCCGGATCGTCCGAGGAGCCCCGGCGCCGCGCAACTTATGGATCTCGGCCCAAATCCTGTGGGCTACGCCCGATAACGCGTTCACGCGAGCGAGCGCCCGGAGGGCGCCGGCTCGTTGCGCGGGTGCGAGACTCGGAGCATCCATGAACTCCGGTCGCCGGTGACGGGCGTCGAGGTCGGGCAGAATCATCCGGACCAGAATAGGGTGGTGGACCGGCTTGTCCTACTGTGCCTAGCTGCTCCCCTCCCCCCGGGCCCCCGTGATCGGCATGGAGCCGGCTCTAGAACGCTTCGAGCTTGTGGAAGACCTCGGTTCCGTTCTTGAACCAGTGCTCGCGGAACGGAGACTCGGAGACGTCGCCTAAAAAGTGATCGGCGGTCATGGAGTGAGGGAAAAGCTTCATCTCCCCCTGCTCGTTCTCGTGCACCGTGTAGTTCCCGCTGATCTGCAGCGTGGTGCGGAGCCGTTGATCTCCGTTCATCATGAAGCCCTGCAGCAGATGTGTCGTGGTTTCCCACGCGCCCTGGGTAACGCTGAGGTCCATGATCGGGTCACCGCCACCGAAGATACGAACCCGCAGCTTGTCGTCGGTCTCGATGAATTGCGCGTCGATGTCCTCGGGGTGGTACGGGAAGTGGAAGCGCTCGGACTTGATGCGGCGCGCTTCCGCGGAGCTCGTGGCGGCGAGGAACGGGAAGAAGCCCGCCTTCGCGTGCTGGCCCCACTCCGCGACCATCGGCGGCACGATCACCGAGAACATCAACTCGGTGTAGGGGCCCACCACGCTGTCGTCGAAGAGGAACGCAGTGACTGAGAGCACGCTTCGCTGGTGGGTCACCTCGATCGGTTCGAGGTGCTCCGGCAGCACCGCGCGCGCGTCCGCCGTCGCCATCTCGAAGAAGGCGCTGACGCCGGAGTGAAAGCGATAACTCCCTACGGACATATGCCGTACCTCTGCAGGACCCGAGCGATGGCGGACACGCCTTCCTCCAGTTCTTCCTTCGAGTGCGCCGCCGAGATCGACATGCGGAAGCGCGACTTGTGCTTGCCGACCGCGGGGTACCTCACGGGGTTGATGTACACACCCTCGCGGAAGATGTCCTCACCCATCTGAAGAACACGGGCGTCGTCCCGGACCATGATCGGGATGACCTGCGAAGTGGAGTTCCCCATCGGGATTCCTGCGTCCCCGAGCAGCTTCTGCATGTAGGCGACGTTGTCCCACAGCTTGGTGCGCAGCTCGGGCTCGGTACGTGCTAACTCCAGCGCCTTCCGGAGGCCTGCGACCACAACCGGCGAAAGCGCACAGGAGAAGACGCGGGAGCGCGAGAAGCCGCGCAGGTAGTTGATGAGCTTGTGCGAGCCGGCGGTGTAGCCACCCTGGCCTCCGAGGCTCTTCGAGAACGTGCCGAGATGGATGTCGACTTCGTCGTCGAAGTCTTGGTCCTCGACGACGCCTTTGCCGGTCTCTCCGTAGACGAACGCGGAGTGCGCCTCGTCGATCATGAGGCGGGCACCATACTTCCTGCACACCTCGACGATCTCGGCGAGCGGCGGCACGTCACCGTCCATCGAATACACACCCTCGACGATCACGAGCTTCTTGCCATCGAAGCCCTTCAGCTTGCGCTCGAGGTCGTCGACTCGGTTGTGGCGGAAGAAGCGCGACTTCGCCTTCGACAGGACCATCCCGTCGACTACGCTGGCGTGCGCGAACTGGTCCGCCACGATCAGGTCACCGGAGCGCATCAGCCCAGCGATCGTACCCAGGTTGGCGCTGTAGCCCGTGGGGAATACCAAGGCCGCCTCTTTGCCTTTGAACGCGGCGACTTCCTCGGCGAACTGTTGGTGTAGGACGGTCGTTCCGCTCAGAATGGGCGAGCCCGACGAGCCACCGCCGTAGATATCCGCAGCGTCCTTGATCGCTTGCCTGACCTCCGGACGATACGATAGGCCGAGGTAGTTGTAGGAGGCGAAGTTGACGAGGCCGCGGCGGATTTCGCCCGTCTTGGTATCCTCGACGTCGACCCGAGTCCCCGGCCGGGAGTGCAGCGGCAACTCGTAGAGGTAGTAGCCGGACGGCTTGACCTCACGCCACCAATCGTCGAACGGTTCCAAGAGGGCGAACGCATCGCTCCCGGAGCCGAAATAGAAGTTGGTATAGTCGTACTCCATCGCGGCCGGGACGGCGGGCGGTGCATCGACCGTGGTGTCTTCCATAGGGAGGCGACTCGTCGGTTGCCTGTCCGCTTCGGTGGCTTCGGCCATGGAGCTTCCGTCTTTCGACTTGGACATATGGTCTTTACCCGCTTGCTTGCGTGAAGTCAGTCCACAATCTCCCGAAACGCGCCGCCGGATTCAAGGAGAAATGACCAGATGAAGGAATGGGCTGATCGCTTGCGGGGTTGGGCGCCTCATGAGGAGTGGCGCCAGATCGTAACCGTCGATGCTCACGTTGCGGGTGAGCCGCTCGGCGTCGTCCTGGGTGGATACGCCGAAGTGGGGACGCTATGCAGGCCTTCCCCGTGCGCACATCGGACGTGTGTGGGCGACGTGGCTGGCGGTCTCCTAGCCGCCCCGGCCTACTGACCCTACTCTCGGGGATGCCGGGAACCGCCCCAGCCGGGGCGGTCTTTGGTGAGCAGCATTCGCGCGTTCCACCAACCCCGAGAGAATAATGACGAGCATGCGCGTCGAAGCAACAGTAAGGGAAGCCTACGCGGTCGGTGCGGACCACCGCGTCGAAGACCTTTGCTGTCCCGTCGAATACGATCCCCGCTATCTCGAGGCGATTCCCGTCGAGGTCGTCGAACGAGACTACGGATGCGGAGACCCGAGTCGCTACCTGCGCGAGGGTGAGACGGTACTGGACCTCGGCAGCGGCACGGACAAGATCTGCTTCATCGCTTCGCAAGTCGTGGGAAGCGAGGGGCGCGTGATTGGCGTGGACATGACGCCGGAGATGCTAGACATCGCACGACGGAATCTCCCGGAGGTGGCGAGGCGCATCGGGTATTCAAATGTTGAATTCCGGCGGGCGCGCATCCAGGATCTCGCGTTGGACCTGGATGCGCTGGAACGCGTGCTAGAGAGCGATCCGGTGTCCGACGTTGATGGCCTTTTCGCCGCCCAGGCGGTCGCGGACGACCTGCGCCGCACCGAGCCGATGGTCGAGGACGAATCCGTGGACGTCATCGTCTCGAACTGCGTGCTCAACCTCGTGGACCGGCAGGACAAGGCGCGCCTCTTCCGCGAGATCTTCCGCGTCCTGCGGCGCGGTGGCCGCGCTGTGATATCCGACATCGTCTCGGACGAGGTCGTGCCAGAGCCAATGCGAAACGACCCCGAGTTGTGGAGTGGATGTGTAGCCGGCGCGTTCACTGAAGAGGACTTCTTGAAGGCCTTCGAGGACGCCGGCTTCTACGGCATCCGGATTCGCGTGCACCAGGACGACCCATGGCGGACCGTGGAGGGCATCGAGTTCCGTTCAATCACCGTCGAGGCGTTCCGCGGTAAGGAGGGGCCATGCTTCGAGCGGAAGCAGGCGGTGATCTACCGGGGTCCCTTCAAGGAGGTGCTCGATGACGACGGGCACCGGCTCATGCGAGGCGAGCGAGCCGCTGTGTGCGACAAGACCTTCCAGATATATCGAGCAGAACCGTACGCAAGCCACTTCGACTTCGTTGAGCCGCTCGAGCCGATCGCGCTCGGGGACGCGGAACCGTTCGATTGTTCCCGCACAGCAGCGCGGCATCCGCGCGAGTCGAAGGGGTTAGAGTACGACGTCACAAGCGAGGCTTCCGGGCAGGTTTGCGGACCGGACGGGTGCTGTTGAGCGGAGACTGGCGCCGAGGCCATCTTCGTACGCATGCGAGCTGTCACCGGTCCCCTCGTCGAGATCGCCCTGCTCGTGTCGTCCCTGTCCGCGTGCGGAGGCGACAACTCCGGCGACCCACTCGTGCCCGACGATCCAGGAGTTCCCCAGGCCCCTGATACGACCACGCCAACGGGACTCGCCCTGCCGGTAGCCGTGGGACAGATCATAGAGGGGGCGATCGTGAACCCCTTCGGAGTAGTCCTAGCTCGCTCGACCGAGTGGACACCGGGCACTCTGGGATCGACCTGGCGTTGGCGACGGGCGCACCGCTCCTCGCGGTGGCTGACGGCGTGATCATGTCGGTGGTGGCGGCTACGGACGGCTTTCCCGGCCAGCTCGTCCGGCTCCTCATCGGTTCGGACGCTGGCACTGGCGAGGGTTGGATGTTCCTCTACGAGCACGTGCAGCTCACCCAAGGGCTAGGGGTCGGTAGCACAGTAACGCGCGGCCAGCACATCGCGGACAATCCCCTGGACGGGGCGGGCCGGTCGAACCACCTGGAATTGTTCTGGGGCTTCAACGACTTCCAGTTCAATCGAGACCAGAGCTGCTGGGTCGACCACCTGGATTCCGAACAACGCGCCCAGCTTCTCGACCGCTTCAACAACGTGCTCAGGGTTCATCCCGACTTCATATCGGTGTGGGGTGCCGTCGACTTCAACGAAGGGATGCTACCGTTCAAGGAGTTGCTCGACCTGTCACGCTTTCCGCCCGGAGCTCTGATGTGTTACCCCAAGGGAACCGACGTCAGGGTGCCGGGCTGAGGAGAATCGCCGTCTCGGGCAGCTGGCTCAGCACCCGGCACCGCTCTCGGGGTCTGTCGTCACCGAGCGAACTAGAAGGCTGTTGAAGAAGTACAGTGGGTCGCCCAACACCATGGCTGATATGATCTTACGAGGGTGTGGGTTGGGGTGGCACAGCCCCATCTCAGTCGTTGGAACTTCTCGCCGTAGCGACGGCTATGCCTTCGAAGCTCCGCCTAGGATATGGGGCCGTGGCATCCCGGGGACCCGTGCGTTAGCACGGGTGGCGGCCCGCTGTATTTATTCAACACCCTTTTAGCGTCAGAACGGCAGCCCGTCGTCCCCGTCTCCAGAGTCCGGCGGGTCTGGAAAGGGCTCGTCGTCGGGCATCCGCGGCGTGCCTCCAGAGTCCTCCCGCTCGATCTTCCAGGCCTTCACGTCCGTGTACCACCGCTCATTGTACTCTCGGCTGGCGATGTCTATGGAGACCGTGACGCGCTCGTCGATCTGCACGCCGAACGAATCGATATTGTCCCCCCACTGCACGATGCAGATTTGCTTCGGATAGTTACCCTCGGTCTCGAGGATGAACTCCTGCTTGCGCCAGGGACCCTTCTGGCTTTCGCCAGACTGCTCCTCCAGCAACTTCTTGACGGTTCCGGTGATCTTCAGGTCCATGCGGCGTGTTGTCGGCGGTGGGGTCCCTGGCTGTGGGGGAGACAAGGTATGGGGATGGGGCCGCCCCATGCCAGATAGCGGCCGGTGCGGTTGTGCTCGATCCGGCATTACTGGCCGGATACCGGTGCGCACCATCGGTCCGGAACGAGGTGGACGATCGATTGCCGTGACTGGAGTGAGGGGGCGCCCGCGCGAAGCGTACTTCGGAGCGGCGGGCGTGTATCCCGGGTCCGCCCGAGTGGCGGGCCGACGTCACCCCACGATCCATCCGAGCAGAGTCGTGATGCGAGGGCCGCCCTCAGCGAACGCTACGGCCACGTTCACAGGGACGTAGAGGTCGCCGAACGGCATTGTCGTGCCTGCCGCGATCACCATGGATATGGTGGGTTTGCTGCTTTCTTTGGTGATGCTGATGTTCGGCCCGACCCCGAACTCGACCCCGTTGGGCAGGCGATATCCAGTCATCCAGGCGAGGGACAGGTTTAACTCGTCCTGCTCCACGCCCCCGACGAGGAAGACCCATTCCATCAGGGCCCGATTTGCGCCGTTCAACGAGACTATCTGGGTCTCGAACTGCCAGCCGAATTGGCTCATGATGGCTTCCTTACCGACCGAATTGCGCTGATCGGCTACGTCGCCGGTGAACGTGGTGAAGCCGAAACGGGGTCCCGACAGGTGCTGACGGGGAAGCTGTTTCGCCCTCGTGGCTTCAGGGAGCTCGGGCCTTTGCGCGTGAGCAGGCTGGAAGGACGCTAGCATCAGAATCGCGGCGATTGCCGTGAGGACAGTATTGCGGAACATGGTTCTCTCCGTGATGGAGTGGGCGTGTTGTGTCTTTGCGCCCTAACCATGTCAACGGCGGGATCCCCTCTCCGTACGTCGCGCTACGCAGCAGGGAAGTGTTGTTGCGTAGCCGCTACGTAGTGAACTTCGGCCTGGGTTCAGGTTTAGTCTTGGGGCGCCGCTCGCCCTACTCTCGACGCCATGTCCTTGACCCGACCCGACCCGCTCACTGTCCTTCGAGACACTTTCGGTTTCGAAGCCTTCCGACCCGGCCAGCGCGAGGTCGTCGACGCGGTACTCGCCGGCCGCGACTGCATCGCCGTGATGCCCACTGGTGCAGGTAAGTCGCTGACCTTTCAGCTCCCGGCCCGAATTCTCGACGGGACGGTGCTCGTGCTGTCGCCGCTCATCAGTCTGATGAAGGACCAGGTCGACTCGCTGCAGTCGTTGGGTTTCCGCGCCGCCGAGATCAACTCGACTCTCGATTTCGATGAGAGGCAAAGTCGTCTATCGGGTCTTCGCCGGGGGGAATTCGAGCTGGTGTATATGGCGCCGGAGGCTCTCGATGGGACCCTACGAGACTTCATCCAAGGCTGTCCGATCTCGCTCCTGGTCGTCGATGAGGCGCACTGTATCAGCCAATGGGGACACGACTTCCGGCCGTCCTATCGGCGGCTGCAACGCCTTAAGGACGGCCTCGACGTACCGGTCCTGGCGCTCACCGCGACCGCGACGAGGGCCGTGGCTAGAGACATCTTACGCCAGCTCGGCATGACTAAGCCGGCGGGCTTCAAGGGTTCGTTCTTCAGAAGTAATCTGCTCGTCCGGTGTCGCAAGAAGGGGATCGGGAATACGCGCGAGGACATCCTCGCTCTCATCCGGCGCCGGGAGGGTGAGAGCGGCATCGTATACTGCCTCAGCCGCCGCGGCGTGGAGCAGACCGCAGACTTCCTCCGCGGGCAGGGTGTGCGCGCACGTCCGTACCACGCCGGACTGCCGACCGACGTGCGCCAGGCCAACCAGGAGGCGTTCCAGCACGACGACGTAGACGTCATCGTCGCGACAGTGGCGTTCGGGATGGGTATCGACAAGTCGAACGTGCGCTACGTGATCCACCGCGATATGCCCAAAGACGTCGAGTCGTGGTACCAGGAGATGGGGCGCGCGGGGCGCGACGGGCGCGATAGCGACTGCGTGCTTTTCTATTCCTGGGCCGACGTCAAGCTGCACGAGCGTTTCCTGAACGACATCGACGATCCCCAAGTATGGCACATCAAACGGCAGGCTACGGTCGATCTCTTCCGCCTCGTGGAGGGAATGCGGTGCCGCCATCAAGCGATCCTCGCGCACTTCGACGAAGTGATGGCTCCGTGTGACAGCTCCTGCGACGTCTGCTCCGGAGTCTCCGTAGAGGACCTGGCTGCGCCGTTCATGCCCAGTGGCCGTTTGCCATCCAGTCGCAAGCGCGCCACGCACGCTCATTTCACTGCGGGTCCGGTCAGTGATGAAGAAGAAGCGCTCTTCCAGACGCTGCGCGACTTGAGAAAAGATCTCGCGGACCGGCAGGGCGTGCCCGCCTACGTCGTCTTCAGCGACAAGGTCCTACGAGAGATGGTCGCTCAGCACCCCCGCACTCCTGGTGAACTGCTCGACGTTTCCGGCGTCGGGCCGACTAAGCTCGAGCGGTACGGCGACGCCTTCCTGGGGGTTCTTCATCGGAACTAGTGCCACATCGTCTCGTCGCGTCCGCGGTCGCGCCCTCGAGCGCGGTCCGACCAACCGAATACGATACGCGCGCAAGGTCAGCCCCACCGGGTCGTGATCATGGGATCTTACAAAATCGGCTCCTATGTGACCGATTGGGCCATCAGACTAGCAATCCTTGATGGGTCGATATGGAAATCACCGATGCGATGCGCGCCGAGGTCCTCCAGAGGGCAGGGCGCCGGTGCGAGTGCTTAAGTGGGCAGTGCCGCCATCACCGCAAGGGAAGTCGCTGCCCGCGCCGGTTGCGCCCGGAGCAATGGAAGATCTACTACAGAACGGAATCGGCCGGGGCCGCGCTTTGGAATCTCGAAGCGTGGTGCCAAGAATGCTTCGTGAACAACTATGGTTGAGGATCCGATGAGCGAGCCTGTGCAAAGCTTCGAGAACCACGCCAAGATGGTACCCGCGTACCACGGTGCCGCCACCTTTATGCTGCTGGTGCCGACGCTGTGGTTCGCCTACCGCACCGTTACGGACTTCAGCGTCGACGCGCTAATGTTCCTGGTCTTCTGCGGTGGCGTAGTCGTCGCGGCATTGTTCACGAGGCTGTTCCCGCTCGGTGTTCAAAATCGCGTGATCCGCCTCGAGGAGCAGATACGCCTGAAAGGGCTACTTCCTGAAGACCTGCAGAAGCGCGTCGGCGACTTTACGACCAGTCAGCTCATCGGATTACGGTTCGCTCCGGATGAGGAGCTGCCCGACCTCGCACGCCGTGTCCTCGACGAGGGCATTTCGGACCGGAAGCTAATCAAGCAAGCCGTAAAGAACTGGCGCGCTGACCACGAGCGCATCTAGTCCGATACGGCCAGGCTCGGCAGGAACCGTTCCTCGCCCTGGGCGGCTCGGTCCGTTTGCAGACACACGTCCGCGGTGTCACGGCGGTGAACATCCTCATGGTAGTACGGCCGCCAAGTATCAAAGTCGGCCACGGGGTGACGGATGAATACGGCGTCTACGCCCGGGTCCTCCTTGAGCGGGTTGCTGAGAAGATCGAAGGCGTATCCATCCGCGCCGTGATGCGTTAGGGCACGGGTCATGTCCATCGACGTGTCACAGCGGCTGCGCGCCGCCCAAGCCGCCGACGAAGTGCCGGCCATCGTAGCGCACCACCGTATTGACGGACCGGGCGCCACGCTGGACATGCGCGAGTTCCAGCAGGCGCTCTGGTCCGCGCCCGATTGGCCGGAGGATCCCTATGCGGCGGAGAACGCGGCGTGGACCAGAAGACTTCCTCGTACCGTCTGTCTCACTATCGACACGGGGACTCGCGTAGTCGCTCGACCTTTCGATCCGGGCCGCCTCTGCGTACGGTCCGCCGAGTACGGAACCGAGACCGCCGGCGACGCTGGACTGATCTCGGCCCACAAGGATAACTGGCTTCTCAAGGCGCTCGACGCCTTCGGCCTGAGCGGTGTCGCATTCGAACTGGAGAGCCTGAGGCCGGGGCTGCTGTCCGCGGGTTTGGGCGGGTCTGCGACCGCCATGACTGCAGTTTGTCTGCTTGCGAACCGACTCGCGGGCGACCCCATGGACGGGTATCAGGTCGTTGCTCTCGCGGCACGTCTCGAGAACGACCTGGGCAATTCCCTCACAGGCACTCAAGAACAGTCCAACGTCGTCTGGGGTGGCGTGCGTGACTACGTCTAGTTGCCGTGGGGCATGCCCGGCGAGCCACGGCAGGGACTCGGAACCTCTCTGCAGTACGAGCTCTTGGGACCCGCGGCCTACCAAGACATCCGTGCGCACATGATGATCGTGCACACCGGCAAGACTCGCTTCAGCGCGACGGTGAACCAGGAGTGGGCGGACACCCTTCGACGCGAGGATGTGTTCCCCGCGCTGACGCGCCTGCCCGGCTGGACGTACGAATACCGCGAGGGGCTGCGCACCACGGATTGGGTGCGGGTTTGCGAGAGCCTACGCGGTTTTCGGGAGGTCCGAGAACGGCTCGTCCCGGCCTACATGGTGGGGGCCGACACGCTCGCCGAATTCGTGCGGATCGCGGGCGGCGAAGTTTTCCCGCTGGGTGCCGGGGGTGGAGGGAGCTGCCTCGTCGTCGCCGCCGATCCTGCGGTTCTGTCGACTGTTCGTGACGGTCTGCCCTCGGACCTCCGTGAGATCGAGTTCGATTTGCTCGAGCGTGGCCACCGCTTCGAGCACTGTTGAGGGGGTGGTGATGGTGACGTGCTACCCGGTGCTGATGCACGGCTTCACGGGGTCGTCCCACTCCTGGGGCGAGCACTTGGTGGACGGGCTTGCGTCGGTGGGTTGTCCACCGGTCTTGCTCGATCTGCCGGGTCATGGTCGGAACGCGACGGCCGCGCTCCCGGATTGCTTCTCCCTGGGCTCCGCGCTGTCCGCGGTGGAGGACTCGGGACATTGGCCGGCAGGCCTCGTCGGCTACTCGATGGGAGGGCGGCTCGCGTTGCACTTCGCGGCTCAGCGCCCTGACGCGGTGCGGCGCCTCGTGCTTGAGTCCGCGTCGCCGGGGCTCGAGACCCAGGCCGAGCGGCGCTTGCGCCGGGAGTTGGACGACGATCTCGCGCGCTCGATCGAGCTGGACGGTGTCGAGGCGTTCGTCGATCGTTGGCAGCGCCTGCCGCTCTTCGAGACCCAAGGTGTTGTGGACGAGACCACGCGGGCACGCCTGCGTGCGGGACGACTCAACAATTCCGCGGAGGGCCTCGCGGGCGCGCTCCGCGGCTTGGGCACCGGTGCGCTTCCTTCACTGTGGGACGCCCTGCCCGGCATCCACGTGCCGACCCTGGTACTGGTAGGCGCGCTCGACCAGAAGTTCGTGTCGACGGGCGAGCGCATGGCCGCGGCACTCCCGGACGCGCGCTTGGTGGTCGTCCCGGGCGCGGGGCACGCAGTGCATCTCGAGCGACCGGACGCCTGGCTCGAGGCGGTGACGGGCTTCCTGGTCGCTCCCCGTTCATGACGACAGACCCTCCGGCCCCCGTGCACGCGCCGGTCTCGGACCGAGACCGTATGGTCATCTATCTGTCGATTCTCCTGGCGCTATTCCTGGCGGCGCTCGATCAGACCATCGTTGCGACCGCGCTGCCGCGCATGGTCGAGGACTTGGAGGGTGTGGAGCGTTACGCGTGGGTCGCGACAGCGTATCTGCTCATGTCGACCGGCCTCGCCCTGGTCTACGGCAAGCTCTCCGACACGTACCCGCGCAAGTTCGTCACGCTCGGCGCGGTCGGCCTCTTCCTTTTCGGTTCGGTCTTATGCGGTCTCGCGGGCGAGTTCGGGGACCTTCCGCTGCTCGGCAACGGGATGAGCCAGCTCGTCATCTTCCGGGGGATCCAGGGCGCAGGGGGCGGTGGCCTGTTCGCGATGACGTTCATCGTGATCGCCGACCTGTTCACGCCAGCGGAGCGCGGCAAGTACCAAGGCTTCGTCGGCGCGGTGTTCGGCGTCGCGTCTGTGCTCGGACCTCTGATCGGCGGGTTGCTCACCGACCACGCGGGTGGCTGGATACCGGGCATCGAGGGATGGCGCTGGGTCTTCTACGTGAACGTGCCGCTCGGAGGTATCGCCGTGTGGTTCATCATCACACGCATGCCCAGACTCGACCCGCCGGTGGCACAGGCGCGTCCCGACCTGCTGGGGGCAGCGTTACTCTTGGGCGGACTCATCCCGCTCATCCTGTCGCTCCAGATGGACAAGCGCCTCTACCCGTGGCTTCCGGGCGTTGGCGCCAGTGCCGATCCCACGGCCCTCACCTCGTGGGTCACGCTCGCCCTTTTCGTCGGAGGCTCCGCACTGCTCGCTCTGTTCATCATTCGCTCGCGGACATCGCCGGGGCCCATTCTCGATCTGCGTCTTTTCCACGACCCCGTCTTTCGCCGAGCGAATGCGTCGACCTTCTTCATGGGCGCATCCTTCATCTCCATCACGATCTTCCTTCCGCTGTTTCTCGTGAACGTTCTGGGTGTCTCCGCCACGCGCGCCGGTGCGGCGCTGATCCCGTTTTCGTTGGGGATCGTCTTCAGTGCTACGCTCGCTGGTCAGATCGTCAACAAAGTAGGGTACCGGAGGCCGATCGTGATGGGCAACGTCCTGTTCTTTGTGGCGGCTCTTCTGCTCGCGGGCATGGAATCCGACGTCGCGTACTGGCAGATTACTCTGTACATGGTAATGTGCGGGGTAGGTGTGGGGCCCGGCATGCCTCTCTTCACGCTGGCGATCCAAAACGCCGCCGACGTCCGCCTCATCGGGCAGGCGACGAGCGCGTCTCAGTTTTTCCGGCAGACGGGAGCGACAGTGGGTGCTGCGCTCATGGGAACGCTACTCGGTGTGACGCTCGCTTCCTCGTTCGCCCAGATCGGAGACGAGGTAGGGCCACTGACGAACGGGGCTGTCGTGGTTGAGGAGTACGTGTCCAATGGAGGCGCGGAGCTACCCGCGCTCATTCTCGCAAGTTTCGAGGCGAGGGCCGGTCGATCGGAGTCCGAGCGAGAAGCCCGCGCCATTCGAGCCGAGGGAGAGGTCGTTGCAGTCCGAATCGCGGCGGCGGTTCGCGACGCCTTCCGCGAAGCGACTCAACGCATCTATTGGTTGACCGCGCTCGTGATCGCTATCGGTGGAGGACTGGCCATGAGGATCCCAGAGCTCCCGCTTCGCACCACTCACGATCGCGCCACTGCAAGCGCCAACTCGGAGCTGACATGATCAAGAAGCTGTTACTCTTCATGTTTTTTTGTTTTGCGGTTGCTATGGCTGTGCCGAGCTCTCGCGCCAAGCTGCAGCAAGAGGTCTTCCAGCGGATTTTGGACAATATCAACGGGCGTCTGGTTCCGGGTCGGTTGAGCGTCATGGCCGACCAGCTCGATATTCGATTGGGCCGGGCCGAGGGTTTCCCCGGTAATTGGGAGTCCTGGTTGCGGCGTGACTACGCCGGTACGCCCCAAGATCCTTGGGGTAACGTCTACTACCTCGAGGTCGGACGGCGGGACTATACGGTGGGCTCGGTGGCGGGCGACGGCGAGCAGGGGACCGAGGACGACATCACCGTTACGCGCCCGCTGCCTGGGGGACGCTGAGGGCTCGGTAACGCAGGCGTGCGCCCGGATGTGGGCAAGCCGGGGTCCGTACCGAAAACCATCAGGGGGATGAGGTGAGCGAAGAGGGTGGCACTACTGGACTCGCCGCTATTCGGCCGCACAGGCGGCGGCAGCCCGGGCGCTGGAGGGCCGCTCGCTGCAGGCGAGGACCGTTGTTGATGGCGGCGCTCGTTTTCACGGGCTGCGATGTAAAGCCGGCGAGCAGCGCTCCGATTCGTCCCCAGCAGGCGCTCTCCGACGCGGACTTCACAGCCCTCATCGAGCGGATCTCGGAGCCCGGCGGCTTCTTCGACACCGACAACCTCATCTCCAACGAGTCTGGGTACCTCAAGGTGATCGACGCGCTCGCCCATACGGGGATCGAGGGTGGCGCCTACGTCGGCGTGGGGCCGGATCAGAACTTCTCATACATTGCGCAGACTCGGCCGGACATCGTCTTCATCACGGACGTGCGCCGCGACAACATGCTGCACCACCTCCTGCTGAAAGTGCTCATCGAGCGCGCTCCAACGCGGGTCGAGTTCTTGGCCGGTCTGCACGGTCGCTTCCCGCCCGCCGACGTTTCGTCGTGGCGAGACCGAAGCATCGACGAGATCGTCGACTACATCGACGCGCTGCCTGCGGACGACGCCGGGCTCGACGCCTTGTACCAGGAGATCGCCGCCGCTGTCCGCTCGTTTGGCGTACCGCTGACGGACGAGGACCTGGCAACGATCGAGCGCTTCCACACGAGCTTCGTTCGCGCGGGTCTCGGCCTGCGTTTCACTAGCTACGGGAGAGCGTCGCGACCGTACTATCCGACGTACCGGCAGCTGTTGCTCGAGACCGATATCGACGGTGACCAGGCCTCCTATCTCTCGAGCGCCCACGCCTATGACGTTATTCGCCAGCTTCAGCTCGCGAACAAGATCATCCCCGTGGTGGGGGACATGGCCGGCGCGCACGCCTTGCGAGAGATGGGTGTCGTGATGCGGGAGATGGGTGTCGAGCTCGAGGCATTCTACACATCCAACGTCGAGTTCTATCTGTGGCGCGCCCGCACTTTCGACGAGTGGGAATTGAACTTCGCGTCGCTACCGCTGGCCGACGATGCGGTGATCATCCGGAGCTATTTTCCGAACGCCGGAGGCCGGCATCCCTCGATGGTGCCCGGCTACTACAGCACGCAGACGCTGCAGCCGGCCGCAACGCTTCTCGGCGGGGGCTTCACGAGTTATTGGGACGCGGTCACCCGGGGGGTGCTCGAGTTGAAAGTCGCAGGATAGTCAGCCTCCGGCGAGACCGTCGTATGCCCGAGCTCCCCGAAATCAACGCCTACATCGAAGGACTGGAGCGCGTGATCCTCGGTGAGCCGCTCGAGAAGGTCCGCGTACGCTCCCCGTCGCTGCTGCGCACGTGGGATCCGCCCCTGTCGGCCGCGGAGGGCAAGCGGGTCACTGGTCTCAGCCGCATAGGGAAGCGTGTCGTCTGGCAGATGGAAGACGAGCTCTTCTTGGTATTCCACCTGATGATCACCGGTCGCTTCAAGTGGGCCCAGCCTGGAGCATCGGTGCCCAAGAAGCGAGCTCACGGGGCTTTCGATTTCCCGAAGGGCACAGTGCTGCTCACCGAGCAGGCGAGCAAAAAGCGTGCGTCGCTACACGTCGTAACCGGCGAGAATGCTCTTGCCGAGCTCGACCCGGGAGGAATCGAGACGCTCGAGGCGTCTCTGCCGGACTTCCATGAGGCGCTGATATGTGAGAACCGGACGCTCAAGCGTGCGCTCACCGATCCACGCGTCTTCAGCGGCATCGGCAACGCGCACTCGGACGAGATTCTGCTTTTCGCGAAGCTCTCGCCGCTCCAGCTGTCGAGGAACCTCTCGGCCGCGGAAGTGAAGCGGCTTTATGAGGTCACGCGCAGCTCGCTCACCGAATGGGCCGAGCGCCTGCGGGTCGAATTCGCAGGCGACTTCCCGAAGAAGATCACCGCGTTCCACCCTGCGATGGCGGCGCACGGCAAGTACGGCGACCCGTGCCCGGTGTGCGCTTCGCCGATCCAACGCATCAAGTATGCCGATCGCGAGACGAATTACTGCGCGACGTGCCAAACCGGAGGGAAGGTGCTCGCGGACAGGGGCATGTCGCGGCTACTGGGGGACGATTGGCCTCGGACGCTCGAGGAGTTGGAGGAGCTGAAGCGGCGCTAGGACTCCGTCTGGCACGTCGGGACGTGCGCCAGTTCCTTGCCGGGGCCGCTCATGCGTAGGACTGGTAGTGGTACAGTTTGAAGCTCACGGGTTTGACTCCCTGGCTTCGAGAAGCCCTACCACTTCTTCCAGCGTCCATACACGGTCCGCAATCCCGGCAGCCATGGCGGGCGTCGTGTGGATGCCTCCGCGCTTCCTCGTGAGCGTCTGATGCTTCCGGCAGAAGTTGTAGTACATGTAGTGTAGGCTCAGGGCGTGCTTGTGGTTCTCGATCTTCTTCGAGAACGCATTGGTCAGCCGCGTCAGCCTCCTGATGTTCATGCGCATGGTGAGGTTCTGGCGCTCGACGTAGAAGGTCGATACGAACGCCGGGTCCGGATTGCCCATGATACGCTGCTTGCGGATTCCAGTGATTTCAGGGGGGCTGTACCGCCGCTGCCCTTCCGGTGCATGTCCGTAGAGTTTGACCAGCATCGCGTAGTCGGTCCCGCCCCACCCGAAGGCACCTTCCACGGCTGACAAGTACGCCTTGTGTCCGTCCGTGGTGAGCTGGACACGATGCGCGAGCCGCGATGCTAGATCCTCCATAAAGAAATAGGCGGCATGGGCGTCGCGCTCGCCGACATGCCAGCAGGGAACGAGCTTGGTGTCAGCGCAGACGGCGGTCCATATCCAGGCATCGCCCCTTCCACATCCCTTCTCGTCCAGTGGTACTCGCCATTCCTTGCAGCCGACGAAGCTCCAAACCTCGTCGCACTGGATCCGCTTGCAGGGCAACTTGACTAGTACCCTGCGCTGGTAGTCCAGGCACACCTCCCCGATGTCCCTGATGAGCTTGAGGGCCGTGACCTTGCTCACTCGGGCCTGGCGGGCGGCAGCGCTGACGCTCGCGCCCTCGCATAGAGCGGCTAGGATCTGAGCTCTCTTCTCGGTTGACAGTCTGTTCATCGCTACCCTCTCCGTGGACAAGCTAACTGTACTAATATACTTGCTTGTTGTGGAGATGGCAACGGTCATGATTACCGAATCCTACTGGACAGATCGATCTTCCGTTGGTAATTTCATACCGTTGCACGGTGGGTCACTGACCGGAGGCCGATATGACCGAGACGGTGAAGGCGGTAAAGGAGCGCGGGGAGGACCCAAGAAAGGGAAAGCGGATCACTCGATCGGGAAGTAAGTTTCCGTACTACGATCTCAGGGATTCCATCAAGGTGGCCACTGTGCTCCGCGAGCGGGCTGGCGGCTCTTGCAGCCCAGACCAACTCGCTCCCTTGTTGGGGCACACGGGAGCGCTGAGCGGGGCATTCGTCAGCAGAATCGCAGCCGCCAGACAGTTCGGCCTGATTGAGCGGACAGGCCCCCGCATGTTGCGCTTGTCGGGGCGGGGAAAAGTGATCGTGGCTCCAGGGAACGGCGAGTCAGTTGGTGAGGCCAAGGTGGCGGCATGCCTGGACGTGGATCTGTTCGTCAAGGTGTTTGAGCGTTTCCAGGGTTCAACCCTCCCCGAGCCAATGGGTCTCCAGAACGTCATCCAAACAGATTTCAGAGTAGTGTCCGGCCGGGCCGAGACAGCCGTCAGGGTCCTCTTGAACTCAGCAAGGGAGGCCGGCTTCCTGATCGAGGACAGCAAGGGGATGCGCATGGTCAAGCCCATTGCGCATCCCACCACTGAGGTTGTTCGTGATTCAGTCGCCGAAGAGCCCAGGAGAGCTGGCAGCAACGGCAGAGGTGGCGGCAACGGTGGAGGTGGCGGTATAGACCCTGCTATTCAGGGATTGCTGGAAAGGCTGCCCCCATCGGGTACGCCCTTGGCACGTGCGCGTCGCGACGCGCTCATTCTGGCCTTTACCGCTTGTATCGACTTCATCTACCCCACCCAAGAAGAAAGTGAGCGGCCCCAGACCTCTAACGTTGATTGAAATAGGTCTGGGGCCGCTCCGCACCCACCTACACCGGGGCAAGGCCCCAGGAGGTGAGCGTTGCTCGCGTCGAAAAAATCTAGCCCGCAGATGAAAGCTACGGGCGCGTCTCGCCAGTTGCCGGGGGCGCGCCCGTGGTGTCTCTGTCGTCCCTACTCCACCTCACCTGAGCGGCTCTTTGGGCAATGGTTGAACGTTCCTCCGCCGTCAGTCTCTCGGCTCGCGTCCTGCCACCCTTGGCTGCGCGCTCTTCCTCAAACGTGGGATCCGTGTCCTCTTCCTCGACCTCGCCCACGGACAGGTCCACGATCCGCTTCGCGAGCTGATTCATGTCTCGGGGCCGCTCGGGCATGCGTTTCTTCGCCATGCCGAAAGCTACAGGCGGCACCCCGCCCCCTCAAGGGTTCGGGCCGTTACAATACCAAACTGTACCACTACCGTAGGACTCGAAGCCTTGACAGAGTACTTCTCCAAGATATATCGTACGATACACTGTTCGATGTATTGTACAAAGGATCGAACGATACAAGTAAATAGGAGTAGGGGAATGAGGGCGCGAGCATATTGTATGGGGGGTCCGCGAATGGACTTGGACTGGATTTTCGATTGGGACATGGGGATGGGACCTCGCAGACGCGGCCGCCACCGCAAAGGCGGCCCCCGGCGACGGTTCTTCCGTCAGGGCGAAGTTCGCATGGCTCTTCTCTCGCTCATCGACGACGAGCCTGCGCACGGCTATGAGCTGATGAAGCGGCTGGAAGAGCGTTCGGGCGGCATGTACAAGGCGAGCGCCGGTACAGTGTACCCGGTGCTACAACAGCTGGAGGACGAGGGCCTGATCAAGGTTCAGGAGGAAGACGGCAAGAAGGTGTACCACGTAACCGAGACCGGTAAGGAAGAGTTGCAACTGTGCCAAGAGGACGTGGAGAGAATTTGGGAGCGGGCGCACGGGTGGAAGGACTGGGGTGTGCACATGGGCCCCGAGTCTGCGGAGATCTGGGGCAGTTGGGGTCGCCTGACCAAGGCGGCGTTTCGAGCGGCGGCGAAGTCCGACTTCGAGAATACGGAGAAGATCCGCGACGTCCTCGAGCGCGCGCGAAAGGAGCTGAAGGATCTGTAGGTTCTCCACGGTGGAGTGGCCCTAGCCCATCAACCGCTCCACCTCCGCCAGGTCCGCTTCCGAGCTCAGCTCCCATCCGGGCTGATAATCGAACACTTCGCTGAGCGGCCGGCTGCCGAAGTTGCCGTCCAGGATCTCCATGTGTTCCGCCGTGAGCAGGGCGGGGTGCACGCAACCGCATGCGTGACTGAGCCGCGTCAGCTCCTTGCGCATCGTAACGACGTAGTTCGCGAGCCGCGCGGCCTTGTGGGTCGGGTCGAGGCCGCGCACGAGCCACTTGTTCTGCGTCGCCACGCCGGTGGGACAACGGCCTGTGTGGCACCGCTGCGCCTGGATGCACCCCACCGCCATCATCGCTTCGCGGCCGACCGCGATCATGTCCACGCCGAGGCAGAACGCAAGCAGGCCCGATGCGGGGAAGCCGAGCTTGCCCGACCCGATCCACACCACGTCGTGGTGCACGCCGCGCTCGGCGAAGATCCGATATACGCGGCTGAAGCCGACCTTGAACGGCAGCGCCACGTGGTCCGAGAACGCGAAGGGGGCCGCGCCCGTGCCGCCTTCACCCCCGTCGATCGCGATGTAGTCGACGCCGCGCTCTTCACTCGCCATCCGGTCGGCTAACTCGGTCCAAAAAGCGAGCTGCCCCACTGCGGATTTGATGCCGACCGGAACGCCGGTCGCGTCGGCGAGGTCTTCCACGAAGTCCAGCATCTCATCGACCGTGCCGAACGATCGGTGGTCCGGCGGACTGATCACGGTTTGACCAATCGGCACACCACGAACTCTGGAGATCTGAGCCGACACCTTCGCTGCGGGCAGCACTCCACCTAAGCCCGGCTTTGCGCCCTGACTCAGCTTGATCTCGATCGCCCGCACTGGGTGGTCCTGCACCCCCTGCACGCACGCATGGCGGTCGAAGGACCCGTCCGGAGCTCGCGCACCGAAATAGCCGGTTCCGAGCTGCCAGATGAGGTCGCCCCCGTGTAGATGGTGGGGGGACACGCCGCCCTCGCCTGTGTTGTGCAGGCAGCCCGC
The DNA here is from genome assembly GCA_965226625.1 of Longimicrobiales bacterium. GTDB lineage: Bacteria > Gemmatimonadota > Gemmatimonadetes > Longimicrobiales > Gaopeijiaceae > UBA1138. Next base: position 368,781 of record CBDDDK010000001.1, on the reverse strand, counting down.
TATCGCCGCGCCGCGGTTCATCGCCTGAACCGCCGCGGACGAGAGCGAGCCGAAACTCATGCCGCTGATGTTCACGACCGACTGGGGCCGGAACGCGTCGCGCCGACCGCGGGGACCGCCCAAGACCTTCGCGCACGGAAGCGGATACATCTCGTCGTGCCGCGGCATCTGCGGGGGGCCCAGCGTGTGATGCTTGATGATCAGATAGTTGTTCGAACGCTCGAGGTCGTTGTCGGTGCCGAAGCCGGAATAGTTGTTCTGTTTCTTGGCGGACGCATACACCCAGCGCCTCTGGTCACGGGAGAACGGCATCTCCTCGTCGTTCGACGTGACGATGTACTGGCGTAACTCGGGGCCGACCAACTCCAGGAGATATCGGAAGTGTCCAATGATCGGGAAGCTCCTGAGGATGCTGTGCTGGGTCTGGAGGAGGTCGTAGAGGACTACGACCAGCAGCAGACCGATGAGCGCGATCCAGAACTCCGTCATCAAGTGGCTCCTCCGAGAAGGCTCAACAGCCTTCTGGTGGTGAGTCGCGGGCCGGACGCAGAGAATTGTACGGGGCAGTACGTTGGCGCGCACCAAGCGACCGTTAGCTTCCCACCGATGTCCACTCCTGCAACGACTCCGTTCATGATCGGACGGCTCGCCGCCACGGTTCTGCTTTCCACGTCCGGGCTAGCGACGTTGCTCGCTCCACCCGTGCACGGGCAGGATACCGGCGAGCCCCCCCGTCCCGTGGAGGGAGAGGACTTCCGGGTCTACGACATCGGTGGCCAGTCGTCGTCTTTCGCGGCCGTGCTGAACGCGCTTTCGGACGCCGACGTGGTCTTGGTCGGTGAGGAGCACGACGACGTGGTCGGACACCGCTTCGAGGCGGAGTTGCTCGGGGCCGCGTATCGCCGGCTCCAGGCGGAGGACGGTCGGGACGTGATCCTGTCGTTGGAGATGTTCGAGCGCGACGTCCAGTACGTCTTGGCCGAATACCTCGACGGCACGATTTCGGAGACTCACTTCCTGAACAGCTCCCGCCCCTGGGACGGCTACGAGGACCGCTACCGTCCGCTGGTCGAGTTCTGCAGGGCGCACGGGCTCACGGTCATCGCGGCGAACGCCCCGGCTAGATATGTGAACCGTGTGTCGAGAGAGGGCCCCGAGTCGTTGCATGCGCTGTCTGCGACCGCCAAGAGCTTCTTGCCGCCGTTGCCGTACCCGGGGCCCTCGATCGAATACCGGGCCCAGTGGGACTCGTTGATGGCTGAAGCCATGGCGGCGCCGGAGACGCACACGGATTCGTCCGCCGCCGATGTGGATCCCAACGACGTGGATCCCGACGACGTGGATCCCGACGAAGCGGATCCCGACGAAGCGGACGCCGACGAGGCTTTCACGCCTCAACACCACGCGATGAGCCCGAACGTCATCTACTCGCAGGCGCTGTGGGATGCCGCCATGGGCCACGCTGTCGCGTCGGCACTGAGCGCCAATCCGGGCTCGCTCGTCATCCACCTGGCCGGGTCCTTCCACGTGCAGCGCGGCACGGGTATCCCAGAGCGCGTCGCGGACTATCGTCCGGGCACTCGAGTTCTGAGCATTGTCATGGTCTCGGTCGACGACATCACGGCATGGGACGAGAAGGAACACGCGGGGCTCGGCGACCTCGTGGTCCTCACCAGGCAGCCCGAAGCGGTGACGGACGGCTCCGGAAACTGACGCGCCCGAAGCGTGCTCAGGAGTCGGGCCCTTCCTGGTGAGAGCCTCGTCCGGTCAGCGGGATGTTGACCCCGAACGTCACGACTTGTGGATCGACGGACGACACATCATCGAGACTTGACTCACTGATGAAGACCCATCGGATCTCGAGCTGGGCTCCAAATCCGCCCCCTCCACCGAACTTGGTGCCAACGACGACGCTGTACCCCTGGCGGGTCTCCCTCGGGACGTTGGGGTCGGCCCCGTAAATCGTGTTTCGGAAGGCCAGTCCGCCTCCGACGTATAGTCCGCCGCGCCGCCCGCTCAAGAGATAGAGCGCATCGACCGCATACTGGTATTCCTTGAGGGCGGTCGCGAAGGTCACGTCAGTGTGCGGCATCAGCTCCACGGTGCCGCTGCGCAGGAGCGGGATGCGAAGCTGAGCGCCGAGCAGTTCCGCGTTCGTGTTACTGTCGTACCCGGCCTTCACCCCGATGGTGATCGACGGCCAGGGGGCGGCAGCCGGCTGCCGCGGACCACGACGCTGCCCTTCGGTCGCGAGGGGTGTGGTGAACGTGAGCAGGGCAACCGCCAACCATTTGCTCGAGAGCCTGCTGAACGTCGTTGTCATGAACTCCCTTGACTCCGTTGTCGACATCCTAACGCGCGTCGCTTGATCGTACGCTCGCTGTGGATTCGCTCGCTCACAGGACGTATCCGCTGTTCGAAGTCGCACATCGCTTTGAGCAACGCAATCTCTTCACCACGGCAGTGCAACCAACATCGCGTTGACGGTGTCGAAACGATACCGAGCGAAGACGAGGAGTCTACCGAGGAGGGGGATGATGATGAGCGGAGTCAGAGTACTGTCCCTGTTTCTAGGCTACAGCCTGATCGGAACCTGTCAACGACAATGGGACACTCTACGGGATTAATTAGAGAGCAATGTCCTGTGTGGTGAGGGAAGGGATGGGAGGATTGATGAAGACGGCCTCCGGGAGCGGTTTGGGCTTCGGCACACCTCTGACGAAGCGTTCGGGATGAGCGGCCCATGCTTCGCGGAGCACGGATTTCCTGCCGGCAATGACCTGATCGGCGTTCCCGAAGTGGACCTGCTCGGGGGTTAGCATCGAGATGCCGCCATGGCGGTGCTCGGCATTGTACCAGCGGAAGAACGATCGACAGAACGTCTTGGCTTGGCCCTGATCCCCGAACCGTCCGGGAAACGAGGGATGGTACTTCAAGGTTTTGAACTGAGCCTCGGAAAACGGGTTGTCATCCGACACCTGAGGCCGGCTCAACGAGCGGGTCACGCCGAGGTCAGCGAGAAGTTGAGCGGTGCATTGGCTTGTCATTGGAGCTCCCCGATCCGAGTGCAGGGTCAGGACCCGGGGCTGGACGCCATGCTTCAGGCAGCTCTGCTGGATCAACCGGCCGGCCAGGGCCGAGTTCTCCCGGTCCGCCACCATCCAGCCCACGACGTAGCGGCTGTAGATGTCCATGATGACGTAGAGGTAGTAATAGCTCCACTTCTTCAGCCCGAGCAGCCGCGTGATATCCCAGGACCACACCTGGTTCGGCGCCGTGGCCATCAACTCGGGCTTCTTGTACTCGGGATGGGTGCGCTGCGCCCGGCGTTCCTGAACCGGCACCTCGGAGGCTAGAACACGATACATCGTGCGTTCGCTGCACAGGTAGACCTCTTCGTCGAGCAGCGTGGCCACCACCTCGGCGGGTGAGCGGTCCACGAACCGCTCCGAACACAGCGTGTCGAAGACCTCGCCTCGTTCCGTCTCGCTCAATGCCCGGGCGGGCGTCGGGCGGGGCTGCTGTTGCCCGGTTGATGGGCCTCGACGACGGTACAACGTCGATCGGGAGACCTCGAGGGCCGCGCACGCCGGTTTTACACCGACGTGCTTAGCCAGCTCATCGGCCGCCTTCAAGAGTTTGTCCCGTCGTCGAGGCTTATCCCCAGCAGCCCCGCAACTTTTCCCTGCACGTCGATGATCAGGTGTGCCTTCCTGAGCTCATTCTCGAGCCGTGCGTTTCGCCGCTCCAGCTTGCATACCTTTTAGCGCCCCCGATTTCTCTGGACAGTAGATTGGCAAAGACAGCGGGTCCAGAGAGAAAGGGACGTGATGGCCCAGAAGCCGAGGGAGAACAAGGCGACCGAAGGTCGTGAGAAGGTACCCGAGCGGTGGAGTGCCCAGCAGAAAACGGAGGTGGTGCTGCGCCTGCTACGGGGTGAGGACCTGGTGGAGGTCAGCCGCGAGGTACAGGTCTCACCGCCGGAGCTGGAGGAATGGCGGCGGGTGTTCCTGGAGACCGGTCAGCAGGGACTGAGACGCCGGGGCCGAGACCCTGGAGAACGGGAGCTGACCCGGACCCGGGCGAAGCTGGGAGAGTTGACGATGCGACTGGAGCTTGCGAGAGAACTCTTGGAAAAAAGGGGGTACGGGGACGAGCTGGAGAAGCTCTTGAAGCGCGGACGCGGGTGAGTCCGGGGACAGGGCGGCTCTACCCTCTGACGATGATCTGCGAGGTCTGGCGGGTGGGGCGCTCGACGGTCTACGCGGCCCGAGATCGAGAAGAGAGCGACGGGCCGGCAGGGCTGAAGAAGCGAGGACCGAAGACGAAGCTGAGCGACGAGGAGTTGGTGGAGGAGATCCGACAGGTGCTGAAGGAGAGCGACTTCCTGGGCGAAGGCCATCGGAAGGTCCGGGCCCGTCTGAGAGCCAAGGGGATCGGTGTGGGCAAGAACCGCGTGCTGCGGCTGATGCGGGAGAATGGGCTGCTGGCCCCCGTACGGCGCGGAAAGCACCCGCGTGGGGACCGGAGCCACAGCGGCCGGATCACGACGGATGTGCCGAACGAGCTGTGGGGTACGGACGCGACGCGGTTCTACACGAAGGAGGATGGGTGGTGCTGGTTCTTCGTGGCGGTGGATCACTGCGTCACAGACGTGGTGGGCTGGCACGTGGCGAAGAAGGGCGATCGGTGGGCAGCGCTCGAGCCGATCCGCCAGGGTGTACGAACCCACATGGACGGCTACGCGCCCAAGATCGCTCTGGGGCTCGGCCTACGGCACGACTGGGGCCCTCAGTACACCGCCCATCAGTTCCAAGGAGAGCTGGCCTGGCTCGGGATCCGCTCGACGGCCTCGTACGTAGGAGAGCCGGAGTGCAACGGCGTCGCGGAACGCTTCATGCGGACGCTGAAGGAAGAGTGCCTGTACCTCCACGACTTCGAGAGCCTCGAGGAGGCCAGGCAGGAGATCGATGCGTTCATCGAACGCTACAACCGCGGGTGGCTCCTGGAGCGGCACGGGTATCGGACCCCGGCCCAGGTCCGTCAGGAGCTCACCCTGAAGGCGGCATGATTAGGCCGCCGACTTGTCCAGGAAACCGGAACCGGTACAACCTTCTCATCCAGCGGATTTCGCTCCGGCTTGCGGCCGCGTTTCTTCGACAGGGCCTTCAGCGACCCGCTATGCGCCGCCTTGCGCCACGTCGTCAGGTGCGACGAGTACAGGCCCTCTCGCCGCAGGACTTGACCCACCTCGCCGGGCTCGGTGCACCGGTCCGCTTCTTCGACGATCCGCAGCTTGTACGACGGACTGAACCGCCGCCGTAGCGGCCTATCTACTACCTCTGGGTCCGCAGGAGCTGCCGCGCTTCGCTTGGCCTCCCCGGTTCCAGGGGCACTACCATTCTCTTCCATTCTCTCTCGCAGTCCCAACATGTTCGGTTTCTCTGCCTTCGCCCTACTCTAATTCTTTGCGTGCTCCGTGTCTCACGTACGTTGGCAGAGAGGGGAAGAGCATTCGCTACTTCGCCCGTGCCCTGGAACACGACTCCGAATTAGCTCTTACGGAAGCCGGTCGAGCGGACAGCTATGTGACGTTGGGCATGTATGGCATGCGCGCGCCGGACGAAGTAATGCCGCTCGCGCGTGACTCGGCTATGCGGGCGCTCTCCCTCGATCCAAGAATGGCGGAGGCGCGAACTGCGTTGGCGACGGTCAAGGCTCTCTACGACTGGGACTGGAAGGGCGCCGAGCGGGAGTTCCGTCACACGATCGAGACCCAGCCCAACTATCCCGTCGCGCACCAGTGGCTGGCCTCGAACCTGCTCACGCCGTTGGGCCGGTTCGAAGAGGCCCGCGCGGCGAACCAACGGGCTGGTGAACTCGATCCGCTGTCTCAGGCGATAGCGACTACGTTCGGCGTGATTTCCCTTTATTCTGCCGAGTACGAGTCCGCGGTGCGGAGACTCTCCGAGGTGCTCGACGTGCATGACCGATTTGGAATGGCAGCGTTCTTCCGCGGGCAGGCGGAGATGGAGCTCGGGCGGGTGGACGACGCCGTGAACTCGCTGCGTCTCGCTTCGCAGCTGACAGACTCGAGCAGTGAAGTGCTCGCGATGCTCGCGCACGCCTACGCCGCAGGCGGCAAAACCGCTGAGGCTCGCGACATCTTGGCGTCACTCGAGGCGAGGTTCGAGGAAGGATATGGATCGCCGGTGCTCAAGGCTCAGATCTATCTCGGGCTCGGCGAGCAAGACCGTGCGCTGGATCTGCTCGAGCAGGCAGCCGACGTTCGAGCGACCGAACTCGTTTGGCTCCGCGTGAGGCCCATCTACGAGCCCCTGCGGGGCAATCCTAGGTTCGACGCTATCCTGAGCACCGTAGGACTGCGATCCTAGTATGCCGCCAGTTCGATCATCACCTCGAGCACGTCGGGCGCTTGCGGTAGGATCACGTTCTCGAGTTGCGGCGCGTAGGCGACCCAGGTGTCCATCGACGCCACGCGCCTCACCGGGCCGTCGAGCCAGGGGAAGAGTTCGTGGGCGATGATGGCCGCGATCTCCGATCCGATGCCCCAAGACAGACTGTCCTCGTGCACGATCATGACCTTGTTGGTCTTCTTCACTGAGTCCGCGATGCGCTCCATGTCGAGCGGCTTCACCGTGCGCAGATCGATCACTTCTGCCTCGATGCCATTCTGCTCCGAAGCAATCTTTGCCGCGTCGAGGCTATGTTTCACCAGCGCGCCACACGTGACCACGGTGATGTCCGAGCCTTCCCGCCGGACTTTCGCTTTCCCGAACGGAATCATGTACTCGGGGCCCGGATTGCGGCCCTTGTTGTAGACCTGGCGGTAGAGGCGCTTGTGCTCGAGGAAGAGCACGGGGTCCTCACAACGGATAGCGGTGCGCAGGAGACCGTTCGCGTCTTCCGCGGTCGACGGCATGCAGACGTACAGGCCGGGGCAGTGCGTGAAGAGCGTTTCACCCGTCTGCGAATGGTAGATCGCTCCACCCTTCAGGTAGCCCCCGTACGTCGTGCGGATCACCACCGGAGCTGAGAACAGGCCGTTGGACCGGTAGCGCATGGTCGCGAGCTCGTTCCGGATCTGCATCATTGCCGGCCAGATGTAGTCGAAGAACTGGATCTCGACGACGGGTCTCATGCCGCGGAGGGCTTGCCCGATGCCGCGCCCCACGATGTTCGCCTCCGCGAGCGGAGAGTTGTACACACGCTCCGCGCCGAACCGCTGTTGAAGGCCATGAGTGACTTTGAAGACGCCGCCCTTGCCTTTGACGTGGCCCAACGCCTCCGCGCGCGAAGCGTCCGCTACATCTTGTCCGAAGAGGACGACGCGCGGATCACGCTCCATCTCCTCGCGCAGGCACGAGTTGAGGAGGTCGGCCATGGTGAGCAACTTGTCGCTCGCGTACCGCGGGTCGTCCTCGGTATCGAAGTCGGAGGAAGTAGGGTCCACATCCTCTGAGTACAGGTGGTGCATCGCAGTGCCGGGGTCCGGCTGCGGCGAGGCGAGCGCCTCGTCTGCTGCTGCGGCGACTTCGGCCTCGGTCTCGGCTTCGAGCGCATCGAGCTCTTCGCACGTCGCGATTCCCGCGTCGATGAGCAAGGCTCGCGTCACCGTGAGGGGGTCGCGCGCGTTCTGGGCGGCCAGCTCTTCCTCCGTACGGTAGGTGCGCTCGTCATCGGACATCGAGTGCGAATACGGTCTCGTGCAGTGCGCGTGAATGAAGGCCGGGCCTTTCCGCGCGCGGGCGTATGCGACGGCTTCACCCGCCGCCCGATACGAGTCTACGACGTCCGTACCGTCACATTCGACGATGTGTAGACCCGGAAAGCCCGCGACCAGCTTTGAGATGCTGCCGCCCGCTGTCTGCACCTCGACGGGTACCGAGATCGCGTAGCCGTTGTCCTCGATCACGTAGACGATCGGCAGGGCGAGGTTGCACGCCGAGTTCAGCGACTCCCAGAACTCACCTTCGGACGTCGTGCCTTCGCCTGCGCACACGATGACGATCTCGTCGTCCGCGAATCTCTCGATAAGCTCGCGCAGCCCTGGGACCGTCGGAATCTTGATGGTGGCTTCGGCGGCGCCCACGGCCTGCAAGAACTGCGTACCCGTCGGCGACGAAGCGTTCGCGATGTTGTATCGCACGTTGCCGTAGTGGGCCGGCATCTGCCGACCTCCCGTGGACGGGTCCGCTCCCGCGCCCACAGCCTGAAGAAGATGGTCCAGGGGCGTTTGTCCCAACGCCAACGTCGCGGCGCGGTCTCGATAGTAGAGGAAGAACCAGTCGTGTCCGGCCTTGCAGTGCTCGACAACCGCAATCCCGATCGCTTCGTGACCCGCGCTGGAGATCTGGAAAAAGATCTTGCTCTGGAGCATGAGACTGATTTCGCGATCATCCAGGTGGCGCGACATCACCATCGTGCGGTAGAAGCGCAGGAGCTGCTCGGACGAGAGTCCCGCCATATCGTGAGCTTCCAGGACCTCTTTCTCTTGGGTCGCCATGGTGTCCGAGTCGAGTGTTCGCTTCAGCATGTAAAGATAGTCGGCTGTGGCCCCGGCGGCAGGGTTGACGGCGGCTTCACAGTGCTACCCATGCGACGTCATCTGGTCACGGACCTGGTCGGGCCTCGTGACCGGTTGCCGGCAACTGTACCCGTGGCACACATACGCGGTAGGAAAATCGCCGATGAGGCCACGCGACTCGTCGAGCAACGGCACGCCTGCTACCAGCTCGTCGGGCGCGCGCCCGACGATCGTGAGATTTCGCGCGAAGCCTTGGTGTGCGGCGCGCACGAGCTCCCGGGTGGCGTCGTCCGTTCGGTCGCCGATGATCGCCACTTCGATAGAGTCCGCGAGAGACCGGTCCGCAGCCGACAGCATGCGTCCAAAAGCGGCCCCGAAGCGCTTCAGCGCCGCGGTGTCTTTTCCGAGCATCGACAAAGCCAGATCACGGTACCGTGCGTGGTCGAAGACATTCCCCGCTCGGAGCAGCAGCTCGGCGGCCAAGGAGACTCCGGACGGAGTCGCGTGGTCCATCGGGTCTCGTGGCCGGAAGATCAGGCGCTCACCGTCGTCGGGTGTATCGTAAAGCAGGCCGTCCTCGGTGCTCAAGAAGCGCCCGAGCATGTCTTCGCAAAGGGTGCGGGTCGCCGTGAGCCAACGCGGATCGAGCGAGGCGGCGTGTAACGAGAGCAGCGCGTTGCCCAGGGCGGCGAAGTCCTCGAGGAACGCGGTAATCTTGCTCTCACCATCCTTGTACACGCGCCGGAGCTCACCTCCTGGGCACAACTCCCTCCACAGGAAGTCAGCCGCCTCCGTGGCGATGTCCACGTAGTCCCAACGGCCCAGAGTGGCCCCGGCTTCCGCAAACGCACGAATGGTCATCCCGTTCCACGAGACCAGAATCTTCTCGTCCCTGAACGGTGGCTCACGGCCTTCACGGGCCTGCAGCAGGGTCGTGCGCGCGGCTCGCATTCGTTCACGGAAGTCCGATTCGCCCATCTCCACGGAGCGGGCGATGGCGGCCAGGTCGTGTGGGATGTGCAGGATGTTCCGCCCCTCGAAGTTTCCGCCCGGTGAGACGTCGTAGGCGCGCTGGAACAGCTCGGGGTCCTGCGCTTCGGTCGCAGCGCCCAACGCATCTCGTACCTCCTCCGCGGTCCAGACGTAGAAGGCACCCTCCAGGCCCTCCGAATCAGCGTCCCGCGCAGAGTAGAAACCGCCTTCGGGCGAACGCATGTCCGTCGCTAGATAGTCCAGCGTGTCCTCCGCGACGGCGCGGAGATCTTCGGAGGCGGTCACCCGGTACGCGTCGAGATAGGCTCGCGCCAACAAGGCATTGTCGTACAGCATCTTCTCGAAGTGGGGCACGAGCCAGCGGGCGTCGACGGAGTACCGGTGGAATCCGCCACCCAGGTGATCTCGTATCCCGCCCGCGGCCATCCGACGAAGCGTGTGCACTGCCATTTCCAGCGCCGCGGGCTCGCCATTCCTCACGTGATGCCGCATCAGCAGCTCCAGAGTGACCGGCTGCGGGAACTTCGGTGCCCCCCCGAACCCGCCGTGCACGGCATCGTACTGGTTCGCAAGCGCCCGGTATGCCGCTTCCAACGCCTCTCCAGTGCCCGTGTCCGATTCGGGCGTCGAGCCAGCGGCTTGCTTCAGCGCCTCGACCAGGCGCGTTCCCGTACTCCGTACCTCCTCAGGTCGGTCGCGATATGCGCCCCCTGCAGCTCTCAGCACTTGCGTGAACGAGGGCATGCCGTGTCGAGGCACCGGGGGGAAGTACGTACCGCCGTAATACGGGATCCCGTCCGGCGTGAGGAACGCGGTGAGCGGCCATCCGCCGCCCCCGGTCATGGCCTGTACAGCCTTCATGTAGATCTGATCGATGTCCGGCCGCTCTTCCCGGTCGACCTTGACGCTGACGAAGAGCTCGTTCATCAGCGCCGCTACCGTCGCATCCTCGAACGACTCCCGCTCCATTACATGGCACCAGTGGCATGCCGAATACCCGATGGAGAGCAAGATCGGGCGGTCGTCGTCGCGGGCCCGTGAGAGCGCTTCCTCCCCCCAAGCGTACCAGTCGACCGGGTTTTGTGCGTGCTGCAGCAGGTACGGACTCGTTTCCTTGGAGAGGCGGTTTGGCATGCGCCCAGTGGGTTCAGAGGAGGCCCCAGGTTAGCGGTGCGAGCCGTGCACGGACAGTAAACATATGTAGCTGGCAGCCAAGACGATCGTTGTGGTGCCGTGACGGCCTCCCTAGATTTCAGAGATCCACCTGCCTGCGAGGGGCCGATCTCCGCCGCGAAGGACAAGAATCTGTCGCTGTACTCGAAGATGGCCGGCCTAGCGCTGAGGCGCCCGCGAACGATTCCGTACATGCTCACGAACGCATGGGCGTTTCGCGCGCGCGGTTGGTACCTTCGGCCTCCCTTCCTTCCCGTCCCTCCCCGCTCATACATGCGCTGGCGGATGGAGACCGCCTACGGGGACGCCGGCGCGACCCCGAGCGATGAAGAACTCGAGCGGTATCTGCGCTGGACGGCGCACATGAGAGGACAGATGAAGCGGAGGGTGGGTGGCTAGATTGATCCTGCTCATCGTACTCGGGGTCGTGGCGACGTACTACTTCCCGGACTCGCGCCAGGCGATTGAGAATGCGGCCGGACCTGTCCTGGTTCCGATCGTCAGGTGGAGCACCCGGGGAGAGATGGCCCAGGTGGGAGATAACGTAGTGGCGCACGAGCAACTCACGGGTAAGCTCCCGGATAGGCGCAACTGGTCGGGGTGGCTCGACTACCGGTACCCGGTCGACGAAATGAAGCAGGACCCTTGGGGCTCGCGCTATCAGCTGCGCGTATGGGCCGATTCGGTGGCGATCGTCTCGGTGGGACCGGATCGGACGGGCTCGACCGAAGACGACTTCTCGGTCGTCACGCCGCGGGAGCGCAGGGGCAGATAGACGACGCTCTCTGGACCTCGTTGACTCTAGCGTCGCACGATTCGTGCTGAGTGTCGCACTGACCGGGAACGTCGCGTCGGGCAAGTCCACGGTCGCGGAGGCGTGGGAGGCTGCGGGCGTGCCGGTGGTCCGCGCCGATGCTCTCTCTCGGCGCGCGGTGGAGCCTGGTACGTCTGGTCTTCAGGCGGTGGTCGAGGCGTTCGATGAGCAGCTTCTCACAGCGGACGGCACCCTCGACCGGCTCCGTCTGGGCGAGCTGATCTTTTCGGACGAGGCTGCGCGCCGGCGGCTCGAGTCCATCCTGCACCCGATCATCTGGCAACTCCGGGATCTATGGCTCGCGGAACGGATGGCGGAGGGGGCGACGCTCGTCGTGTCAGAGATTCCGCTGCTCTTCGAGGCGGACCGCCAAGGTGACTTCGACCGCGTCGTGCTCGTCGACGCGCCGGAGGAGCAGCGGCTTCGCCGCCTCGTGGAGTTGCGGGGCTCTAGCTCCGTCGAAGCCGGGCGGATCATGGCCGCGCAGATGGATCCCGAGGCGAAGCGAGCTAAGGCCGATTTCGTCATCACGAACGATGGCACGCTCGACCAGCTGCGCGCCGCGGCCGTGGACGTCCTGCGGCAGCTGCGTGAAGGGACGAGCGAAGAGGCCACGCTGTGCATCGACTTGCACTTGCACACGGAGGGCAGCTGGGACTGTCTCTCGGATCCTGAGGCAGTGCTGGAGCGCGCACTCCTGAGGGGGCTCGGCCGAATCGCGATCACAGACCACAACCGACTGGACGTGGCACTGCGCATGGCAGAGGCGCACACGGATCAGATCATTCCAGGCGAAGAGGTGAAGACCGCTGAGGGCATGGACGTGATCGGATTGTATCTGCGTGAGGAGATCCCCGAGGGCACGCCGGCCAGGGAGACCATCGCACGGATCCGCGAGCAGGGTGGAATCCCCTACCTTCCGCACCCCTATGCGGGCGGCAAGGGGGGAGAGGGGCGCCTGGCGGACACGCTGGCCCCGCTCTGTGACGTCGTCGAGGTGTTCAACGCGCGCTTGCACCAGCTGCGGCAGAACGAGCTCGCCGAAGAGTTAGCCGGGCGCCACGGACGTCTTAGAGGTGCTGGCTCTGACGCGCACACGCTCGGCGAGCTCGGTCGGGCGTACGTCGTCGTGCCGCCACACCCGAACCGACCAGAGGCACTGCTGACGGCTCTTGAAGGCGGTCGAACCGTGGGCACGGCCTCATCCCATCTGGTGCACCTCGCGTCCACTTGGGCTAAGGTGCGAGGGAAGTGGAGGCGGTAGCGGCCTCCGGCGCCATGGAGATAGCTTCACTGATCTATTCCTCGAGGGTCAGGAGACCATCTTGAGCTACCGGACGCCACCGGCGCGTGCGGCGATGGTCAACGAGACCAGGGACGCGCTGCTGGCTTCGCGCCGCGCGGTACTCACGACCCACCTGAACGCTGATGGGGATGGGGCAGGCTCGGAAGCGGCCGTCGCCGCGTGGCTCCGCGCCAACGGGACGGAGGTCTCGATCATCAATCCGACGCCGTTTCCGGATTCGTTCGGCTTCCTGATCGAGCGTGAGGAGTGGATCGTTCCAGCGGGCTCGTCCAAAGCGCGTGGCCTGTGCGACCAGGCCGACCTGGCGGTGGTGTTGGACACCGGCGAGGTGCCACGGATCGGTCGGGTACGCGATCTCATCCGTGACCTTCCGACCGTGGTCATCGACCACCACCCGCCCGGTGAGCACGCGATTGGGGGCATATCTTTGAGGGACCCGGAAGCTTGTGCCACGGGGGAGTTGGTGTGCGATGTCATCCATGCCGCGGGTGGTCCCTGGACAGACCACATCGCGCTTGGCATTTACGTTGCGATCCTGACCGACACCGGGTCGTTCCGGTTCTCCAATTCTTCATCTGCGAGCCACCGCATCGCGGCGGACATGATCGAGCGTGGGGTTGAGCCCGAGAGTGTGTACGAGCGCGTCTATGGCGCTGCGCCCCTGAAGAGATATCAGCTTTTGCGCCACGCGTTGGGCACGCTGGAGTACGATGCGGAGCATGGGATCTCGTGGATGACCGTGCCGCACGAGGCCTTCGACGAACTCAATGCCACCACCGACGATATCGAGGGTATGGTGGATGTCCCGCGCTCGATTGAGGGAACCCGAGTCGGACTGCTCTTCCGGAAGACCAGCAAGGGCGATATCAAGGTGTCGTTCCGCTCCAGTGGGCCAGTGGACGTGAACAAACTCGCTCGCCGCTTCGGCGGCGGCGGTCACGTGAAGGCGTCTGGGGCGATGGTGCCCGGTCCGCTGGACCGCGCGATCGAGCGGGTCGTGGGGGCCACACGCAAGGCAGTCGTACGTGACGCGGCCAAACGAGAAAAAGAGGACGGATGACGCAATCTCGAGCGCAGGACCGATCGGCCGACCCAGGTGTTCCGGAGGCGCTGCCCCGGTTGCTGATCCGGGTGCGTGACCACCTCGGCGTGGGTGCGGTTGACCGGCTGTGGGTTTTCCCTCCAGTTAGGAGGGGACGGCGGGAACAGGGCCTGGTCGCCGTGAGTACCTTCCTCGTCGGTGAAGACCGACGGGTGATGATCACCGCGGCGTACACGGCAGAACACACCGGAGAGGGCGTGACCTTCGAGGCGTCGTTCACTCAGGAAGGCGAGGCGCCGCCCGAGCGCTTTCCCAGCGTAATGGCCGGAGTCGTACGCCGCTGCGGGGAGGGACTCGGGGAGGCTCGCGAAGTGGCGATCCACGGTTCCGCCGAGAAGTTCGAGCTTTTGCTGGAGGAGGTCGATATGGACTTTTTCGAGGCGCGATATCCGTGAATGCCCTCTTAGCCCCACATCCCCTCATCCGGCTCTTCGGGCGTTTTTTGCACGAACAGGGGCTGCCGGTCACGCAGCAGCGCGAAGCTGTTGCCCAAGTCGTGTTCGCCTCGGACGAGCACCTCTCGGTGGACGACATCGAGCAGGATCTTCGTGCACGGGGTGAGCGGATCGGGAAGGCGACCATCTATCGGACTCTGGACCTGCTGGTCCGCAGCCGCCTCGTCGAGGAGCACGACTTCGGGGAGGGCTTCAAGCGGTATGAGCACCGTCTCTCGGTGCGCCCCATCCACGAGCACCTCATCTGCCTCAGCTGCGGAAGCGTCGCCGAGTTCGAGAGCACCGAGCTCTACGGTGTCGAGAAGCGCGTGCGGCGTGAGCACGGGTTTGCTCCGATCCGACATCGACTCGAGATCTACGGTCTCTGCCGCGGGTGCAGCGAAGCTGGTGTCGAGCTACCGAGCGAAGGCTTGACCTGCCCGATCGAGACGGTCTGACGGTCCGCCGCGGTCAGAGATAGTGCCGAATCGACGAGGTCCGGAAGGGGCCGGCCGCGGCAACAAGGGTGCGGCTGTGTCTGCTCCACCAGGCGTTCCACCAGAGTTGGCGGATCTGTCGTGGGAGTTGCCGTATACCTTCTTGGGCCTCGACGAGGTCGGCGGGGCTTTCGAGACGTCGGCGGCGGTCGTGCTTCCGGTGCCCTACGAGTCCACCACATCATGGGGTAGTGGCACGCGTCGCGGGCCTCGCGCCATCATCGAGTCCTCCCGGTACCTCGAGCTCCACGATCAGGAGTTCAACTGCGAGCCGGGCAGCGTGCTCGGCGTCCATACGCTTCCTTCGCTCGAACTGACCCGGGCCGGCACGGAGCCAGCGATGCAAGAACTAGGGCGGGCGTATGGCAGAGTCGCCGACGTGTGCGGCGATCGCTTCCTGGTCATGCTGGGTGGAGAGCACTCGATTTCCTCCCCGGCAGTGCTAGCGCAGGCCGAGCGGCATCTAGCGCAGGCCGAGCGGCATGAAGAACGGCTGACTGTGCTGCAAATGGACGCGCACGCTGACCTGCGCGCAGAGTTCGAGCGCACGAGCAGTTCACATGCGTCGGCGATGGCGCGCGTGCTCGACCACGCGGACGTGTGCGCCGTCGGGGTGCGGGGCGTTAGCCAGGAGGAGGTCGACGTCTCGCGCGCGCGTGGCGGTTCGACCCTCATCTGGGCCCACGAGATGTGGGCGGACGACACCTGGATGGACCGGGCGCTCGACGCGCTCGGGCCGAAGGTCTATCTCACCTTCGACGTCGACTACTTCGACCCTTCTCTCGTGCCGTCCACAGGTACTCCGGAGCCAGGAGGCGGAGACTGGTATCGCACGCTCGGATTTCTGAAGCGGGTCTTCGCGGAACGTGACGTCATTGCCGCCGACGTGGTCGAGCTCGCGCCCACCCCGGGTCTACACGCAGCCGACTTCATGGTCGCGAAGCTGGTCTACAAGCTCGTCAGCTATCGATTCCAGAGCCGTCTGACGATGTGACTGACAGAGCTGTAGCAGCCGGCCCGACTTGAAATGCGGCGCGCTGAGGCCGACGTTGGAATCGTTCAAGACGCTTTTGGCCTTTGGCGCGATTTTCCTCCGATGAAGCGGTGCCGTTATCGGCTGGGGCCGAGTGATGCGGATGGGGGATAGGGGATCACCATGGTGCGAAACCTTCGTCACGCCGTTCGCAGCCTCCTACGGGAGCCTGGGTACACGGTCGCTTTCGTATTGACGCTGGGCCTCGGAATCGGCCTCAATACGGCGATTTTCAGCGTTGTCAACGGCGTGCTGCTCGAGCCGCTCCGGCGACGTACGCAGGTGTGGCGGTAATCTTGGCAATGGTGGCGCTGCTTGCCGCGTACGTGCCCGCGAAGAGAGCGACGAGGGTCGATCCGATAGAGGCGTTGCGTTCCGAGTGATGGATCGAGTCTAGGCAGTGAAGCCCTCCTCCTCTGCCGTGCCGCCGCGGCCCGCCGAGAACTTCCCGTGGTCCGAAATCGAGCGCGCGACTGGGTCTCCCACTTTGCGGGGGAACCGCATCCAGCTCCAGTTCGAGGGCTCGAACACATTCGACGCTTGGCTCGAGGCGATCGCTTCGGCGCAACGATTTGTCTACTTTGAGAACTACGTGGTTCGAGACGATCGCGTCGG
Organism: Longimicrobiales bacterium; assembly: GCA_965226625.1. Taxonomy (GTDB): domain Bacteria; phylum Gemmatimonadota; class Gemmatimonadetes; order Longimicrobiales; family Gaopeijiaceae; genus UBA1138. The sequence goes on along the minus strand of CBDDDK010000001.1, from coordinate 352,266 downwards.
CAGGGCGTTTCGCGACGCACTCGTCAAGAAGGCCAGAGAGGGGGTGCCGGTTTTCTTGCTGCACGACTGGATCGGTTGCTGGGCGACCCCGCGCAAGTACTGGAAACCGTTACGCCAGGCAGGTGTTCGGGTGTGCGCGTTCAACCGGCCGTCGCTAGGTGTGGGAGATGCGTTCGGCGTGCTCCAGCGCGATCACCGAAAGCTCGTCGTCGTGGATGGTGAGGTCGCGTACGTGGGTGGATTCTGTGTCGGGAACGAGTGGGCCGGCAGTTCGAGCGAGGCACCGTGGAGGGATACCGGTGTCGAGATACGTGGATCGGCGGCACGTGCGGCGGCCGTCGCGTTCGAGTCGCTGTGGAGCGAAATGGGTGAGCCGATCACTCGGGAGCAGACGCTTCCGCACCCGCCTGATGCAGGCGAGACGCCCATCTGGTTGATCGAAGGGGAGCCGGGTAAGACGCGTGTGTACCGAACGCTCCACCTGGCTGCCACGCGAGCGAGGCAGCGCATCTGGATCACCGATGCGTACTTCGTCGCGCCGCGATCGATCTCGGAGGCGCTCGGTGCCGCGGCGCAGCACGGCGTCGACGTGCGCATCCTCGTACCCGCCCACAACAATTGGCCGCTAGTGGGCAGCTTGTCCCACGGCGGGTATCGGTTCTTGCTGGAGTCGGGCGTGCGGATCTTCGAGTGGCAGGGGACGATGATGCACGCGAAGACCTCGGTCGTCGATGGTCTGTGGTGCCGGGTCGGGTCGAGCAACCTCAACTCGGCGAGCCTGATGGGAAACTGGGAGCTCGATGTCGGCGTTCTGGATGAGAGTCTGGCAATGCAGCTCGAGGGGTTGTTCGTAGCCGATCTGGCTTCGTCGGCCGAGATCGTGCTTCCTGGCCGGACAGCAGTTTTGCCCGACCGCGTGTCTTCACGGTCGGCGACGCGGACAGCATCACTGGATCCGGAGGGCACGCTACCAAAGCGGTTGGAGCAGCAGATCCGTACGCTGGGCTACGCGCCGGGGCAGATCACTCTCGCTCCACTCGTAAGGGCGAGCGCTGCGTTGGGTGAGGCCCTTGCGGGCGACCGGCCTTTGGGCCGCGAAGACCGCACGGTGCTCGGGACGGTATCGGTTATGATCGCTGCGGTTGCGACCTTCGCTTGGTTCTTCCCGACGGCGGTGGGGTGGATGGTATGGGCCGTGGCCGCGTGGCTTGCGGTGACTACAGGAATTCGTGCATATCTTCAGGCCCGACGCGCTCGGGCGGAGGAGCGTGTGGCAGCGCTCGACTTGAACCTCGAACAGAAAACTGAGAAGTCGTGAACGAAGTCGAACTCGGAATCTTCATCGCCCTTACCGCGGGACTCTTCTCATTCTTGTCCCCATGCGTGTGGCCGCTCGTTCCGAGTTATCTCACGCTCGTGACCGGCATGAGCCTCGAGGACCTGCAGGAGGGAGTGAACCGGAAGGCTACGTTCATCCACTCGCTGCTTTTCGTCTTGGGCTTCAGCCTGATCTTCATCACGCTAGGCGCGTCCGCCTCGTTCCTCGGGCAGTTCTTCAAGCAGTACGACGTGTGGATCGCGCGTATCGGTGGGCTGATCATCGTCGTGCTCGGCCTTCACCTGTCCGGCGTGTTCAAGCTCACACCGCTCATGCGCGAGATGCGCGTCCACGTCAACGACAAGCCGGCCGGCTACCTCGGCACGCTGGGTGTGGGCATGGCGTTCGGTGCGGGTTGGACGCCGTGCATCGGCCCGATTCTGGGTGCGATCCTCACATACGGCTTTTCGCAGGACACGATGTGGGCGGGCGTCGGGCTGCTCACGGCCTATTCTGCCGGCCTCGCGATCCCGTTTCTCTTATCCTCGCTCGCGCTGGATGCGTTTCTCCAGACGTTCAAGCGCTTCCGCCGCTGGATCCCCGTGATCGAGAAGGCGTCGGGCGGCATGCTCATTGCGCTCGGCGTCCTGCTTATGACTGGCCAGCTCACCGCGCTGACCGCGATTTTGGCGCGCTTCACACCAGACTTCATCTATAACCGAATCTAGAAAGCTGTTGGCGAAGTACGGTGGGCCGTGCGACCCACGCGGACCTCGTCTGACAGGTCAGTCTCCCGACGTGGTCGCCATTCGGGACTCCATATCCTCCTCGAGCATTTGGCGCCGAAGCAATCGCGCGTACGTCCCGTGGCCACTGATCAACTCGGCGTGCGTCCCCCGTTCCACCAACTCTCCACCCTCGAGCACGAGGATCTCGTCCGCGTGCATGACCGCCGATACGCGATGGCTGATGACAAACGCCGTCCGTTGCTTCATCACGGAGCGTAGGTCCTCCAAGATCTTCGCTTCCGTGTGCGTATCGACCGCGGACAGTGAGTCGTCCAGGACGAGGATCAGCGGGTCGCGCGCGAGGGCGCGAGCTAGAGTGGCGCGCTGCTTCTGGCCTCCGGACAGGTTGATGCCTCTCTCTCCCAACATCGTGCGGTAGCCGTCCGGAAAGTCCTTGATCTGCTCGGCAAGCTGAGCGATGCCCGCCGCTGCCGTTATGACGTCGGACGGCTCGCCGGACTCCGTGACGAGCGGCTCCTCTGAATCGAGCCCTAGACCGATGTTGTCCGCGATGGTCGCCGAGAACAGGAAGGAGTCCTGTGGCACCATGCCGATGCGCAGGCGCAGGTCCGAGGGATCGACGTCGGTGAGATTCACGCCGTCCAAAAGGATTTCGCCGCCTGTCGGATCGTATTGGCGGGCGAGCAGCCCCACGAGCGTGCTCTTGCCTGAGCCGGTCGGCCCGACGATCGCGACGGTCGCTCCCGGCTCGACAACGAAGCTGATGGCGTCGAGCACGACTCGATTGCTGTCCGGGTATGCGAACGAGACATTCCGGAACTCGATCCTACCGAGCGAGTGTGCAAGGGAAGCCGGCTTCTGGGGCGCCTCCACCGCAGGCTTCACGGCCAGGATCTTGTTCAGGCGTCCCATCGACGCCGCACCGCGTTGATACAGGTTCACGACCCAGCCGAGCGCGATCATGGGCCAGATGAGCATCATCAGGTAGAAGCCGAAAGCGACGAAGTCTCCGATCGTCATCCGTTCTGCGATCACCTCGAGCGCCCCCAACCACGTTACGAGCACCATGGCGACGCCGGAGATCAGCATCAGACCCGGATAGAAGGCCCCCGCTGTCAGCACCAGGCTCATGTTCTTCCGCCGGTATTCCTCGTTGAAGGCATCGAACTGGCGTGCTTGCTCGGCTTCCTGCGTGTACGCGCGAACGATCCGTACGCCGGTCAGGTTCTCCTGAAGGAAGGTCGAGAGCGATGAGAACTGCTCTTGGATGTTCTCGAAGCGGCGGTAGATGATGCGCCCGAAGCCCAAAACGAGTGGCGGCAACACTATCATCGGCACCATGGCGTAGAGCGTGAGCCGTGGGCTGATCCAGATCATGAGCGAGAGCGATAAGGCGAAGCCTACAATTGTGTTGGCCGTGTACATGATCGCCGGCCCCACAGCCATCCGTACCGCGAGGGTATCGTTCGTCGCGTGGCTCATCAGATCGCCCGTTCGCGTGGCGCCATAGAACGTCGCGTCGAGCCGGAGAAGGTGAACAAAGAAGTCGTCGCGCAGATCGCACTCGATACGGCGGCTCATCCCGTTGAGCAGCTCACGCATTCCGTATCGCGCCGCCCCACCTATGAAAGCTGTCGCCACAATCAAGCCCGCATAGGTCGCGATCCGTGCGGTGGCAGCGCCGGGGTCGGAGTCCTCCATCCCGTCGAGCGCGAGCTTGATGAAGTACGGGCCCGCCAACTGGAACAGGTTGGCTAAGAAGACGAACACCACGCCCCAGTACAGCGACCGCATGTACGGTCGGAAGTACGGAAGAATCGCTCGCAGTTCGCCCATGGAACCCTCTAGAAGGTTGATGAAGAAATACAGTGGGCCGCCACCCGTGTTAACGCACGGGTCCCCGGGATGCTACGGCTGCAGCAGGCACCCGCGCGTAGCGTGGGTCGCGGAGCGACGACGCCATAGCCGTCGCGGGCACCGCCGCCGCAGGCGGTGGTCCTAGGAGCCCTAACGATGGGGATGGGGGCGTGGCACCGGAACCCACGGACGCAGGAGATCAAATCAGCCATGGTGTTGGACACGCGACCATCTTCAGGCCGCCGCGACCAGCGCCAGAGCGATCGCAAGTGAGCATCGCTGGCGAAGGTGCTCGATGTCGGAAGAGGAGGAAGGCGGGGCCCAAGAAAAATAGGGGGTTACTCCCGTCGACGCAGCTCTCGAGGGCTGCCACACTATCGAACGTGGGCTCGGCGAGGGCGGTATGGCCAAGGTCTACCCTGCCATGGGGCTAGCGGCGTGATGCGGTGACGCTCTAAATGGTGCGTTCGGACAGGGGTGCGTTGCCGCGTTCGGTCCGCTCGGACTACTGTTCGGCACCCGAGAAGAACCGTGTGCCTCCACGTATCGACAAGCGCTATGCGCGATCCCCGCCTCACAGAACAACGGAATCTCCGGTCCAGCCGTATCGACGAATTAGACGCTCTGGGCATCGTGGACCTCATCAACGCAGAGGACGGCACGGTCGCCGCCGTGGTGCGCGAGCAACGTGAGGCGATCGCCTGCGCGATGGAGCTCGCCGAGGCCGCGTTCCGGGCCGGGGGTCGTCTCGTTTACGTAGGCGCAGGCACCTCGGGAAGGCTCGGGGTCCTGGATGCCGCGGAGATGCCGCCGACGTTCGGCACCGATCCCGAGATGGTGCGAGGCATCATCGCGGGTGGTTACGAGGCGCTCGTCCGCGCACAGGAGGGTGCCGAGGACCAAAGCGAGGACGGCTGTGCCGCGATCGACGAGATCGAGGTCAGCGCGGACGACTTCGTGCTCGGCATCGCCACCTCGGGCACGACGCCCTATGTGCACGCAGCGCTCGCCCGCGCGCGCGAGCGTGGGGCCAAGGTCGGTCTCTTGATGTGCACCCACCCGTCCGTGGAGTTGCTCGAAGGGCACGACGTCGTGATTGCGCCTCTGGTGGGCCCCGAGGTGATCACAGGGTCCACGCGCATGAAGGCCGGTACCGCGACGAAGCTGGTGCTCAACACCATCACGACCGGAGCGATGGTCCGGCTGGGGAAGGTGTACGGCAACCTGATGGTCGATCTCCAAGTCACGTGCGAGAAGCTGCAGGACCGGGGTGTGCGCATCGTCTCCGAGACGCTCGATCTCGAGCGGCCCGACGCGGCAAGCCTGCTCGAACGGGCACGCGGCCATGTGAAGACCGCGTTGGTGATGGGACGCCTGCACGTCGATCGGGAGGAAGCGACTCGGCGACTCGAGGACGCCTCCGGCGCCCTTACGACGGTGCTGGGAGATCTGGACCTGTGAGTGACCGTAGTCGCTCGCGCCTGCTCGCGCTCGCGATCAGCCTCTTCGCGTCCGCGGTGCTGGTGGTCGCAGCGTTCAACCCCGCGCCCCACAACGGCGGAGACAACGCAGCGTACGTGACGCTCGCATTCTCACTCGCGCACCAAGGTACGTACACGGACCTCTATGATCCCGCTGGCCTCCCGCATACGAAGTACCCGCCCGTCTTTCCGGGCATTCTCGCGGTCCTGCTCCTGCTTGGCGTCCGGACGTGGACGGCTCTGAAGGCGGTCACTGCGCTCTCGACCATCGCCGCCGTGGGGTTCACGTTTCTTTGGGCCGAGCGCCGGCTCGGTCCCTGGCCCGCGTTCGGGATCTCGCTGCTGCTCGCGATCTCCTCAGCGATCGTGTACTACAGCCACTGGATCCTGTCCGATCCTCTCTTCGTCGCGTTCAGCATGGCTGCGCTCTGGGCTCTGGAGGGCGCGGACTCCGAAGACGCGAAGTGGTGGTGGATCGTCGGCGGTGTGGCGGCGGCAGGCCTGGCGTACTTCACGCGCTCGGCCGGGCTGCCGCTCCTGGTCGCTCTGTTCGCCTGGTTCGGGCTGAGGAAACGATGGCGTGCGCTGGGCGGCAGCGCCCTCGCGGTGGCTATACCGGCACTGCTCTGGTGGTTGCGCGGGCGCGGCGAAGGCGTTGCCGAGTACGGTACCGAGTTCTGGATGGTCGACCCGTATCAGCCTGCGCTCGGCACGGTGGGTGTGGACGGGCTCGTGAACCGCGCGCTCAGCAACTCGTGGGCGTACGTGAGCGCGCACGGTCCCGGAGGAATTCTCGGAGGAAGCGGAGGCGGCGTTGCGGCTTTCGGAGTCCTCATCACGGTCGCGGCGCTCTACGGATGGTTTCGGAGCTCGAGGGAGCGCGTCGGGGTTGCCGAGCTCTTCTTGCCTCTGTACGCCGGCCTAATCCTGCTCTGGCCCGAGGTCTGGTCGGGCGACCGGTTTGCGCTCCCGCTCTATCCGCTCTTCTTCGTTTTCGCGGCACTCACACTGCGAACGATCACCAGCAAGGTCGGTGGAGTGGGGGGGAGCGCTCTGAGCGTCGCCGTGATGTCCACGGTATTGCTCCCCGCTGGCAGGGACTGGATAGCCTCTGTGCAAGAGGCCTCCGCTTGTGCCGACGCGACCAGATCCGGAGGTGCGTGGGCCTGCTACGGGTCGGGCGTCGCCGACTTCGCTACGGCGGCGGAGTGGATGGGCGAGGCGCTTCCTGAGGGCTCGGCGGTCATGACGAGGAAGCCTCGGCTCTTCTACGTGCTCTCAGGGATCCCGAGCCGCGTCTTCCCCTTCGACGACGATCCAGCGGTGCAGCTCTCAGAAGCCGACCGACTCGGCGCGCGGTACGTGCTGCTAGATCAGTGGGACGGGCTCTCCGGGCGGTACGTGGGTGGTGCGCTCCAACGGTATCCGCAGGCGTTTTGTTCGGTACGGGCGTTTGGGAGCGCCGAGGCGCCTTCGTACCTGCTGGGGGTCCGTCCCCCTGCCGAGCGCGGCTTCGGGGTGCCGAGCGGGGGCGACGTGCGGATCGACGGCTGCACGACCGATTTCGCCCTGGCGGGTGCGCCGGGCGTGGGCTACTCGTCGTCGACGTCGATGCGAATCCCGTTGCTCGACGGGCTGGACCCGTAGAGGAGCGCGAGCGCGACGCCGAAGATCACATGCTCGACATACACGCGGTCGTGCGGATCGAGATCCTCCAAGAGGTATCCGATCAGGGGCAGGCGGTGCTGGGGGGCATGCGCCCCGAGCAAGCGGGAGAGGCCCCCGACGGGATCGACGGCATATTCCGCGGTTCCGTAGAGCGCGCCTTTTACCAGCGTTGGTCCGGGCACTCGCGGCTCCACCACCGCCCCGTAGACGAGGCCCTGCCCGATGCCGGTCAAGAGGCGATCACCCGTCTCCCTGTCGAGCGGACCCACACCCGACTCGCCGCGAAGCAGCGGCCGGAGGACGTCGACCATGAGAGCCGCCCCGGCCCCGGCCGCGCCAGCACGCAACAAGCGAAGCGTTGCGGTCTTCCTACGCGGCTTCCAGCCGTTCAACATTTTGGCCACGACGGCCGTCGCGCCAGACGCCACGATGTCGTCGATAGAGGGCCACGCCAGCACGCGGCCGCTCTCGCCCTCCGCGTTCGACGGCTTAGCTTGTCGCGCGGCGAGCCCATCGAGCGATCGAGCGACCGCAGGCGGACCCTGACGGGCCCGCTCGAGAGCGAAGCCAAGGCGAAACCAGAGGCTCTGTTTGGGAGGCATGGGCGATGAGGTCAAGGTACGACGTGGTGGAAAGGGTGGCGAGGGCTTCGTGCGTTATCAAGTTCTCTCGAGCACTTGTGCTGCTCGCCGTTTCCGCCGCGCCCGTATCTGCCCAGGTGCCGCCCGACGAATCGTGGCGTACGCTCGAGACGGAGCATTTCCGGGTGACGTTCCCGGCCGAGTTGGAGACACTGGGGCGCCGAGCCGCCGGCGTCGCAGAGCACGCCTATGACGAGCTCTCCGCTGAGTTCATGGAGGCACCGAGCGGGATGATCGACCTGCTGGTGACCGACCACATCGACGTCTCCGATGGGTTAGCTCAGTTGAACTCTTCGAATCGCGTCACCGTTTTCGCCCGTCAGCCCATCGATGACCCCTCCCTCGCCTATATCGACGACTGGATGGCGCTCGTCATCACGCATGAGCTCGCACACATCGTGCACCTGGACCGGACGGACACCCTCATCGGTAAGGTCGCCCGTGGATTGTTCGGAAGGGTCGCGGCTTCTTGGCCGTTCTTCCCGGGCACCGGCACGCCACGCTGGATCACCGAGGGCATAGCGTCGTGGTACGAGTCCGACCTCACCGAGGCCGGTCCCGTTAAGGGGACCTTCAACGAGATGGTCCTGCGCACCGCGGCGGTTGAGGAACGTTTCGAGGATATTGGGCAGGCGTCGGGTAGCTCGCCCCAGTGGCCCGGTGGCACGAGACAATACGCGTATGGGTCGCTCTTCTTCGAACACCTGTTGACCAAGTTCGGCGAGGACCGGATGGCATTGTTCGTGGAAGCGATCGCCGGCCAGTGGGTGCCGTACCGACTCAACGCCGCGGGGCAGGACGCATTCGGGGTCTCGCTGTCGGTGGAATGGGACCTGTGGGCGCAGGAGATGCACGACGGCGGCGCCTCGCTCGACACGCGGCTCGAGCGCTTGGGGCCCGTGTCCAACCCCGAACGGCTGACGGAGGGAGCTCGATGGGGCTAGCACCCCGAAGTATCCCCCGACGGCCGCTCGCTGGTCTATGTGCGATCCGACGGTAGCTCGGATACCCAGCTCTTCATGGCGAACGCCGAGGGCATTGGCGGACGTAGACTGACCCGGACGAACGGGCTGGCGACGTTCGACTGGACGCCCGATGGGCGCGTCGTCTTCGCGCAGTTGGAGTACGCCGACCGCTATCGGGCATACAGCGACCTGTACGTCGCGACCCTCGATGGCGCCGTGCGCAGGGTGACGCGCGGAGCGCGCTTGAGCGATCCGTCGGTCGGGCCGGATGGCGAGTGGGCCGTCGCTGTCGACGGCGGCGAGGGCACGACGGGGCTCGCGAGCGTCGATCTGACGAGCGGGCAGCGGACTACGCTCATAGCGTCTGAGCCAGATGTGCAGTGGGCGTTTCCGAGCGTGTCACCGAACGGGCGATGGATCGCTGCTACACGCTGGACACGCGACGGGAATCACGACGTCGTCATACTCGATCGCAGCGGCGCGGTGGTGCACGACGTGACGGCGGATCGGGCTGTGGATCTGGCTCCGGATTGGAGTCCCGATGGGCGGTACATCGTCTGGGGATCGGATCGGTCGGGAATCCCCAATATTCTCGGCGCACCGGTCGACCCGGAAACGGGCAGGGCGGGCACTCCCCTGATGCTGAGCAACGTGCGCACGGGAGCGATCTACCCCAGCATCGATCCTGGTGGTCTCTGGATCTACTTCAGCGGCTATCATGTCGATGGCTGGGAGGTCGAGCGCATGCGCTTCGACCCCCAGAGTGCCCGCGTCGCCCCGTCGCCGGATGCGCGGTTCGCTTCTGCGGGTGCCGTGGAGACGCCTCCGCCGATCGAGGGGGAGCTGCGAAACTACTCCGCCGGCCCCACGCTCTGGCCCACGTATTGGGAGCCGGTCCTGCAGGAGCCCGTGGACGCGCATGCTCGCCAAGTCGGTGAGCACTTTATTCCGCAGCGACAGTTGTTGGGCTTCGGTGTCGGCGCGAAGACGACCGGTGTCGATCTCGTCGGCCGGCATCGCTATTCCGCTGTCGGGCGGGTCTTTACCTCCGGCGGGAAGGCCGACGGGAGAGCGTCATACTCCTTCGCCGGCCCCGGCGACCCGGTCATCAGTCTGACGGCTCGTCAGTCGTGGGAGGACGACCCTTCGATGATCGCGCAGCGCGATGCCGGCTCGCCCATCGACACGCTCTTCGTGCTGGAGCGGCTGCGCAATGTATTGGCGTCTGCCTCCTTTAGCCGGCCGACTTGGAGAAGGTCGTTCCGTCTGACCCTCTCCGGCGGATTACTCTGGGAACACCGAGAACCGCTTAACGAAGCGCTCGAGCCGTCGACGCGCCATCGCCTCAACCGTCCGAGCACACGGTTGAGCGACTTCAGCGTTTCCCTGACGTATTCCACAGCTCGCGCCCATTCGTTCCAGATGGGCGCGGCCCGCGGCGCGACGCTATTCCTACGCGCGCGCACGCTGAACGAATTGAGCCTTCCCGGCACCCTCGCGGGCGTGCCCGGGACCGACCGTTCCGTGGACGATGTGATTGGGCGCGCGTGGGTCTATCTGCCGCTCGCCGGTCCCGGATACGCGTCGCACGTGCTCGCGTTCCAGGGCAGTTTCGGAGTAGCCCGCGGACCCAACGCGGCAGCCGGACACTTCGACGTCGGCGGTGCGTCCGGAACCTCTGAGAGCGTGGGACTCGATCTCTTCGGTGGGAGCCCCATCTTTCTCCCGGTCCGGGGATACGACGCGTTGTCGCGCTTCGGCCGCTACGCATGGGCGGCCTCAGTGGAGTATCGGATACCACTGGCCCTCGTGAATCGAGGCGTGGGGGCGTGGCCGCTCCACTTCGATCGCGTCTTCGCGTCGGTTTTCGGGGACGCCGGGAACGCTTGGGGCCCCGACAGCTCTCCTAGCGGTTTCGAGAACCCGGCACGACGTGCGTTGGCGTCTGTGGGCGCTGAGGTCACCGCGCAGGTGCTGACCTTATACAAGGTCACGATGCGGTTTCGCACTGGTGTGGCGGTCCCTCTGGTCGAAGGCGACGGAGCGCGGGTCTACCTACGCCTGGGCGTGCCCTTCTAGGGGCTACCCTCGAGCCCTCGAAGCGTCAGGAATCCCTTGCTCTTGGATTCCAAAGAGGAGATATTACCCGAATAAATACCGAAGTCTAGATTGTGATCACAATTGGTTGTCTCACCAACAGAAAGAAATCTTGACCCCAAGATGCAGCGTCCGTACTATAGACGTGCTCTATATCTAGTAGCGTCATAGAGGTTTTACACATCAGAAGCCACGGCGGGGGCGCTTTCCCGCTGTTTTTCAACTCTTGTTGCCACTGTTTTCCACCACGTAGTCCACAAGGAGTCTCGACGAAACCATGCCGCGCGTTCACGAGCCTCGCCCCCCCCGTGAGTCCGTGATCTTCGACGATGTCATTCCCGACGATCTGCCCGCTGCGGATCTCACCGAAAACGCCCGCATCGTCCTAGCCCGCCGCTACCTCAAGAAGGACGCAGGAGGCGACCCCGACGAGGAGGCGGAGGTGATGTTCTGGCGTGTGGCCCGGACCATCGCGGATGTCGACGCGGACTACGGAGCGTCGGAGGCCGGGGTGGATGAGGTCGCCCGCCACTTCTACGGCCTCATGATCAACGGCACGTTTGAGCCGAACTCCCCTACGCTCATGAACGCGGGCCGCCCCCTCGGCCAGCTCTCCGCGTGCTTCGTGCTTCCGGTCGAGGACGCGCTCTCGAATGGTCGGAGCGGTATCTACGACACGCTCACTGCCATGGCGCTCGTGCACCAGTCGGGAGGTGGCACCGGATTTAGCTTCTCCCGCCTGCGTGAGGAGGGTGAGACCGTCCGGTCGACGTTGGGGGTCGCGTCCGGCCCCGTGTCGTTCATGAAGCTGTACGACGCGAGCACCGACGTCGTGAAGCAGGGCGGTACCCGTCGCGGGGCCAACATGGGCATCCTCCGCGTCGACCACCCCGACATCCGTGCGTTTATCAGGTGCAAGAACGACACTTCGCGGGTCACCAATTTCAACATTTCCGTGGCGATCACCGACGTGTTCATGGAGGCGGTGGGCAACGACGAGACTTATGATCTCGTGAGCCCGAAGGGTGGTGAAGTTGTCGGCCAGGAGCGCGCGCGCGAGATCTTCGACCTGATCATCCACGGTGCGTGGCTCACCGGTGAGCCAGGTACCTTCTTCATCGATCGGGCGAACGAATACAACCCGGTTCCTGCGCTCGGCAGCTACGAAGCGACGAACCCGTGTGGCGAGCAGCCGCTGCTCCCGTATGACGTCTGCAATCTTGGCAGCATCAACCTCGGCAAGTTCGTGAAGGAAGATGCGGGGCCGGGTGTCGATCCGAGTGAAGGCATCGACTGGGATGCATTCCGGACGGTAGTCCATCTCTCGACGCATTTCTTGGACAACGTCATCGACGCGAATTGCTACCCGCTGCCGGAGATCCACAACCTTGCACAGAACATCCGGCGGATCGGGCTTGGCGTGATGGGTTGGGCCGACATGTTGATCCGCCTCGGCATCGCCTACGACTCCGAGGACGGCGTGGCGCTCGGTCGTCGCGTGATGAAGTTCTTGAACGAAGAGTCCCGTAAGGCCTCCGAGAATCTCGCGGAGACACGAGGCGTCTTTCCCGCGTGGGAGGAGTCGATCTGGGGCCCCGATGGTAAGGCTGCCAGACGGACCGACGGTACCAGGGTCCGTGCCATGCGCGAACTGCGGAACTGCAACCTGACGACGGTTGCACCGACTGGCACCATCTCGATCTTCGCGGGATGCTCCGGTGGTATCGAGCCGCTCTTCGCTGTCGCGTTCATGCGTAACCAGGCGGGTGTGCTCATGCCGGACGTGAATCCGGATTTCGTGCGGGTGGCCGAAGAGGGGGGATGGTACTCCGAAGAGTTGATGGAGAAGATCGCCAACGAGGGTCACATTCACTTCGAGGAGGTCCCCCGAGAGGTGCAGCAGAGCTTCCGGACAGCCCACGACATCACTCCGGAATGGCATGTGCGCATGCAGGCCGCGTTCCAGGAGCACACCGACTCGGCGATCTCCAAGACCACGAACTTCCCAGGTGAGGCGACCGAAGAGCAGGTGCGCGAGATCTACGAGCTCGCGTTCAGCCTCGGCTGCAAGGGTGTGACGGTGTATCGCGACGGCTCGCGGGAGGGGCAGGTGCTCTCCACGGGCAAGACCGTGCAGGTCGCGAACCAAGCGGAAGCCGCGGCGGGTATCTCCGAGCTCGAGCACTCCCTCGCCGACGCCCGCGAGGAGGCGCACAACCTGCGAATCGAGACTGAGCGCCTGAAGCACGAGCTCCAAGACCAGGACCTCACCCGCGGCGCCGCGCGTCACAAGCGTCAACGGCCTCAGGCGCTGCGCGGCTTCACGATGAAGATGAACTCACCGCTCGGAGACCTGTACGTCACGATCAATGAGGATGAGACCGGCAAGCCGTTCGAGGTCTTCTGTACGTTGGGTAAGGCCGGCGGAGCTGCGAACGCGGACGCGGAGGCGATCGGCCGCCTCATGTCACTCGCCTTGCGGTCGGGCATCTCCATCACTCAGGTGAAGGATCAGTTGCGGGGCATCTCCTGCGACCGGGCCGTAGGTCTCGGGCCTACCAAGGTCCTGTCCGTGCCCGACGCAATCGGTCAGGCCATCGAGCGCTACGTGGAGGAGAAGGAAGGCATACAAGAGGCGCTGCCACTCACGACCGGCGCGGTGCCCGGTACGAGCAAGTCAGCGACGCAGGCACAGTCGTCGGGTTACGCCTCCGGCGGCCAGGCCTTCGATATGGGTACCTGTCCCGAGTGTGGCACCGGGCACCTCGCTTTCGAGGAGGGGTGTAAGAAGTGCCACGTGTGCGGGTACTCCGAGTGCGGATGAAGGGCTAGCCCTGCGGGATCTCTTTGGCCCGCCTGGCTTCGGCCGGGCGGGCTTTTTTACCACGGGCCTTTGGTCCACATTTCTTGTCTAAGGAGAGCGCCATGGTGATGCGCTGGCTGGCTCTGTTGTTGGCCGCATTATCCGGGGTCGTCCAGGGTGGGGCGGCTCAGCAGACGATTGTTCTGCACGCTTCGACGGTGCTCGACGGGCGAGGAGCCACGCTCGACGACCGCGACGTGATTGTCCGCGACGGCCTCATCGTTGGCATCGTGCCGGGCGGGCAGGCCGGAGGCGACGCGCGCTACGAGCTCGGAGACCTCACACTCTTGCCGGGTCTGATCGATACGCACGTGCACATCGGCTGGCACTTCGATCGAGCCACGGGCATGACCCACAGCGGGCGGGTCGAGGAGTCCCCGGAGGACGAGGCGCTCTATGCCGCGGCAAATGCCTGGACGACGCTCAGGGGTGGCGTCACCACCGCCTTGAGTCTCGGCGCGTCCGTCGACATCCCGCTCCGCGAGTCGATCGAGAACGGCCTCGTGCCGGGTCCCAGACTCCTCACATCCGTGCGGGCGGTCAACGCGAGGACCGGAGGGCCCGCTGAGATCCGCGCGCACGTGGACCGCATGGCCGAACTCAGAGCCGATGCGATCAAGGTCTTCGCATCTGCGAGCATCCGCGACGGCGGTGTGCCGACCCTGAGCCAGGAGCAGCTCGACGCAGCCTGTGGGCGGGCTCGAGAGCTCGGCCTACGCTCGTATGTGCACGCCTACGATCCGGAGAGCGTCCGACGGGTGATCGCGGCCGGCTGCACACAGGTCGAGCACGGAGCGCTGCTGGACCGCGCCACACTCGAGCTGATCGCGGAGCGGGCGGTCTACCTCGACCCCAATGTCGATCTCGTATTCCGGAACTACTTCGAGAACGCCGCACACTTCGTCGGGATCGGCAACTACACGGACGAGGGTTTCGTCCAGATGCGCCGTGCGCAGCCGCTCGCGCTCGAGATGTTCAGGCAGGCGCTGCGGGTCCCGGGGTTGAAGATCGTGTTCGGAACCGACGCCGTCGCGGGTTCCCACGGCCGCAACTACCAGGAGCTGCTCTACCGCATCGAGCGGGGCGGACAGGACGCGATGGCTGCCGTGGTGTCGGCGACCTCGTTGGCGGCCGAAGCGCTCGGGCTGGAGGCGGAGATCGGAAGCGTCGCTGTGGGCTACGCCGCGGACCTGATCGCGGTGGACGGCAACCCTGCTCGGGACCCGACGGCGCTCGCACGTGTTCTGTTCGTGATGAAAGGAGGCGTGATCTACAAGAACGAGGGCGCGACTAGGATGCGAGAGATTCCCTGAGCATGAGGTTGCGCCGTGCCATGGCCGTGCGATTCCTCTGCGGAGCCACCGCGCTCCTGGCCGCGGGCTGCCTCGACGCGAACGCGCGCTCGGGTCCGACTCCGGGTTCTCCTAGCTTCGACGGCCTGCGAGCGTTCCGCCTGGTCGAGAAACAGGTCGCGTTCGGGCCGCGCGTTCCAGGCGCTCCGGGGCACGAGGCTCAGTTAGACTGGATGCTCGCGCGTCTCGACTCGCTCGCTCCAGAGGTGGTTTCGGACACCTTCGAGCACGTTTCGTCCGCGGGAGATTTGCTGGTGCTGGTCAACGTGATGGCTCGCTTCCGCCCCGAGCTCGACCGGAGGATCGTCATCCTGACCCATTGGGACACCCGTCCGACCTCGGACGAGGCGGCGGACCTAGCGCGGCGATCGGATCCTCTTCCCGGCGCGAACGACGGCGGGTCGGGCACGGCGGTGCTACTGGAGCTCGCCACTCTCATGTCAGGCGCGCCACCGCCTCTCGGGATCGATCTCCTCTTTGTTGACGGAGAGGACTTCGGACCGAACTCGGAAGACATGTACCTGGGGGCCATGCGGTACGCGCGTCAGGTAGCGGCGGGCGAGCAGGCGGGTGCGCGCCCGCTCTACGGCCTCCTGCTCGACATGGTCGGCGACGCTGATCCGAGCTTCCCAGTGGAGGCCCACTCCGCCGAGCACGCGTCCGTGGTGGTGGGCAAGGTGTGGCGTGCCGCAGCTCGGCTCGGCCACAGCGCGTATTTTCCGGTTGCGGTAGGTGGTCGCCTCTTCGACGACCACGTTCCGCTCATCGAAGTGGGACTGCCCACCGCCAACCTGATAGATTTCACCTATGGGGGCGCTGACAACAGGTTCTGGCACACACCGGAGGATCGCCCGGCCAACGTCAGCGCGGCCACGCTCGGCATGGTCGGGCAAGTCGTGACTGAGTTGATCTATGCGGGGGGTTAGCGGATGAGTGAAACCACCACCGTTCGCGCCGCCGTCGTTCAGGCCGCCGCGACCCCCTTCGACCGCGAAGCGGCCGTCGACAAGGTGTGCGCGATGACCGCGCAGGCAGCCGAGAGAGGCGCGGACCTGGTACTTCTTCCCCGAGGCCTACGTCGGCGGGTACCCGTGGGGCCTCTCCTTCAGGACGGCTGTCGGTGGCCGCTCCGAGGCGGGACGTCGCGTCTGGGAGCGGTATTGGTCCACCGCCATCGAGGTGCCGGGTCCTGAGGTCGGGCGCATGGGCGAGGTGGCCGAGCAGGCGGGCGTTCATCTCTGCGTGGGTGTCATCGAACGCGACAGCACATACAGCGGCGGCACGCTCTTCTGCACGCTCCTTATACATCGGCCCGGACGGCTCGCTGCTCGGCAAGCACCGCAAACTGAAGCCGACTGCCGCCGAGCGGCTCATCTGGGGCGAGGGTGATGGCAGTACGCTCACCACGGTCGAGACCGAGTACGGGACCGTGGGCGGTCTGATCTGCTGGGAGAACTACATGCCGTTGGCGCTCATGGCGATGTACGGCAAGGGCGTCGACATTTACCTCGCTCCGACGGCCGATGCGCGCGAGCGATGGCAAGCGACGCTTCAGCACATAGCGCTCGAGGGCCGTTGCTTCGTGCTTGGCTGCAATCAGTACGCCCATAGGGACATGTACCCGGAGGATCTAGAGATGCGAGGGGAGCTCGAGGCGTGGCCCGAGGTGCTGAGCCGCGGAGGCTCCGCGATCTACGGGCCGCTCGGCGAATTGCTCGCCGGACCACTGTGGGAGCAGGAGGGGATCCTGATCGTGGACCTGGACATGAGCGCGATCGCGCGTAGCAAATTCGACTTCGACGTCACCGGCCACTATGCGCGCCCCGACGTGTTCAATCTGGAGGTCGACGAGTCCTCGCGGCCGCCAGTGCAGTGAGGTGATGCGCGTGTCCGTAGACGCGAAGGTCGTGTAGCCGAACGTGCGGTAGAGTATTCCTATTTTTCGCATAATAATGCATATTGTCACTTCGCCAATTGAGTTGATGCCACAGTGAGCACGACGATGACTACAGCTACCGTGACGAAGGCCGGCGCTTTTCTGAGCGAAGTCGACCAGTTCAGCGCGCACAATTATCATCCTCTCCCGGTCGTCCTGGAGCGAGGGGAGGGGTCGTGGGTCTGGGATGTCGATGGCAATCGCTATCTGGACATGCTCAGCGCATACTCAGCGCTCAACCAGGGCCACCGTCACCCGGACATCATAGCGGCTGCCACGAAACAGCTCGGCATGCTCACGCTCACGTCGCGAGCGTTCCACAATGACCTGATGGGTCCATTCCTGAGGGCTCTGTGCGATGCCACGGGATTCGAAAAGGCGCTCCCAATGAACACGGGCGCCGAAGCCGTCGAGACCGCGATCAAGATGGTTCGCAAGTGGGGCTACAAGGTGAAGGGTGTGCCCGAGGGCAAGGCCGAGATCATCGTCTGCGAGAACAACTTCCACGGGCGCACCACGACCATCGTCGGCTTCTCGTCCGAGGCGCAGTACAAGGATGGCTTCGGGCCGTTCACACCGGGCTTCGTAGAGATCCCGTATAGCGATTCCGACGCACTCGCCGCTGCGATCAACGAGAACACCGTGGGCTTCCTAGTCGAGCCTCTGCAGGGCGAGGGCGGAGTCGTCGTACCGCTCGACGGGTTTGTCGCGAAGGCGCGCGAGCTGTGCTCAGCGCACAAAGTCGCGTTCATGGCGGACGAGATTCAGACCGGTCTCGGCAGGACCGGCCGCCTGTTCTGCTGTGACTGGGAGGGCGTACGTCCCGACGTGCTCATCGTCGGCAAGGCGCTCGGTGGAGGTGTGTATCCGGTTTCCGCCGCCATCGCCGACTCGGAGTTCATGGATGTTTACACCCCCGGCGATCACGGCTCCACGTTCGGCGGCAACCCGCTCGGGGCGGCTGTCGGCCTCGCGTCGCTCAAGGTGATCCTCGACGAGAAGCTCTCCCAGCGCGCGGATGAGCTCGGATGTTGGTTTATGACTCAGCTGCGCGCGCTCGAATCTCCGCATGTGGAAGAGGTTCGCGGGAAGGGGCTCATGATCGGTGTGGTGATCAAGGAGTCGAGCGGCACTGCGCGCCCCTTCTGCGAGGCGCTGCACGCACGCGGTATCCTCGCAAAGGAGACGCACCATCAGGTGATCCGCTTCGCACCCCCGCTGACGATCTCGATGGCGGACCTCGAGTTTGCGCTCGAGCAAGCGCGTGAGGTGCTGACCGCGTAAGACACGGGAAGGTTGTTGAAGAAGTACAGCGGGCCGCCACCCGTGCTGTCGCACGGCCCACTTACATCTTCAACAGCCTTCTAGCTCACCACTTGATCGTGCCCTGCCTGCTCGTGTCGATGTCCTCGCCGTCCCCGTCACCCAACAGCACCTGCTCGATCTGCTCGTAAAGGAACTTACGCGCCTTATGGTCTCGCGGGTCGAGGCCGTAGTGATTGATCAGCAGCGTCTGATGCTGTAGCCAATCCTGCCAGCACGAGGTGCAGATTTCGGCGAGGATTCGTGCCCCGAGCTCGTTGTGGAACGGAGCCTTCTCCAACATCGACGTGTCGTTTTCGCAACGACGGCATTGGAACGTCTCGGCGGTCATCCCTATCTTCCCTCGTGTCGGCGTGAGTGTGGATTCCGAGTACCCGTGCGCGCCGGACCCGATCCCCCATCCGTCACGCCGTCTCTCCGGAGTCAACGTGCCACGTACGGCTTTTGCTGGAACCGGTTTTTACGTTCCGGACCGCGTCGTCAAGAACGACGAACTCACGCAGTACATGGATACCTCGGACGAGTGGATCATCGAGCGCACCGGGATCGTGGAACGCCGTTGGGTGTCCGACGGAATGACCGGTGCCGAGATGGCGCGCCGGGCGAGTGAGATGGCGCTCTCGGCAGCGGACATCGACCCAAGCGAAATCGACGCGATCGTGCTTGGCACGCTCAGCCCGGACGTGTTCTTCCCGGGTACTGGCGTCTTCTTGCAACGCGACCTCGGGCTGGAAGGGGTTCCAGCGCTCGACGTGCGCGCCCAGTGCTCCGGTTTCGTCTACGGGCTCTCCGTCGCGGACGCGTGGATAAAGTCGGGGCAGTATCGGACCATTCTCCTCGTGGGAGTCGAGATCCATTCGACGGGCCTCGACGTCTCGACCCGCGGGCGTGACCTCGCGGTCCTCTTCGGAGACGGTGCCGGCGCCGCGGTGCTCGCCGCCACTGACGAAGAGGACCGCGGCGTTCTCTCGACGCACATCCACGCCGACGGACAGCACGCCGAGATGCTCTGGACCGAGGCCGCGGGGTCCAGGAATCACCCACGGATCTCTGCCGAAGACATTGCCGCCGGACGCCATTACCCTCGCATGGAGGGTAGAGAGGTCTTCAAGCACGCCGTGAAGCGCATGCCGGAGGTCGTTCAGGAGGCATTGGCGGCGAACGACCTCACCGCCGGCGACATCGATCTTCTGATCCCCCACCAGGCGAATCTCCGCATTTCCCAGATGGTCCAGAGAAGGTTGGGTCTCGAGGATGACAAGGTCGTGAACAACATCCAACGGTACGGTAATACGACTGCTGCGACCATCCCGATCGCCCTCGCTGAGGCGGTGCGGGACGAGCGTCTGGAGAGGGGCGACCTGCTATGTCTGGTCGCATTCGGCTCTGGTCTAACGTGGGGTTCTGCGCTCGTACGGTGGTAGTTAGCTTGGTAGGCTATCAGGCTTCGCTCGCCAAGAAGGCGGATATGGCCCTCACCAATAAACGGCTCACACATCTCGAGAAACGGCTCCTCGATGAGAGGGCTCGCGCGCTGAAGGCGCTTGGACTTTTCGATGAGATGGCGAAGGTAGGTCGTGAGTCCGGCGACTCCGACTTGGCGGTGTACACGGATCATATGGCCGACCAGGGCACGGAGGCGCAGGAGCGCGAGAAAGCAGCCGTCTTCGCGACCAAGGAGGGTCGGTATCTCTACCGCCTAGAAGAGGCGCTACGCAGGATGTACAACGACCCGAAGACCTTTGGCAACTGTCACACCTGTGGCGCAGACGTCGGCTTCGAGCGGCTCGATACGCTGCCGCATGCGCGCTACTGTATCGACTGCAAGCGGAAGGAAGAGTCGGCCGATTAGGCGACCACCTTCTAGCGACTCGCGATCACGGCGAGTAGCTGGTCTCCCAGAACGTCCATTCGCCATCGACGCATACCGGGCATGGCCGCGAGCGCTTCACTGCTCGTCGGGGCTCCGAGGGCGACCTCGAGCAATACCGCGTTCGCGAGCAGCGTCCCCCGCGCCAGCCCGAGCTCGTCCGCCTTGTGGTTCCGCACGCCCTTGAGCCTCTCGGCGAGTTGCAGGACCTCGGGGGGCGGGCGCCCAGGTCCGCCGCCCTTCTTACGCGGGTACGGTTGGAGTTCGGTTTCCGGCATGTCCACTACGGCTCGAAGCCGCGCCACGAGTTGATGACCCTTTCCTTTGGCGAGGCCCCGAGGGAATCCCTTGATGGACGTTAGTTCCTCGGGCCGTCGCGGATGCATGGCAACTGCATCGATCAGTGGACCGTCGCCCACGACCCGGAAGGGTGCCTCGTCGCGTTCGCGTGCCAGCTCATCCCGCCAGGTCAACGCCACCCTCAAGGCCGTGACCTGCCGGGGCGAGAGATCGCGGGCCCCCTTCACGCGCGTCACTGGATCCCTCGGTTCCGTGCCCTCCTTGGGCTGCGTCGCGGACTGCTCGAGCCCTCGGCACTCCTCCTCCACCCACGTGGAACGGCCGGCTCCGGCGAGTTCCTCCCCCAACTGGTGCCGGAGGCTCATGAGATGGCCGGTGTCGGCCGCGGCGTAATCTAGCATGCCATGTGTGAGTGGGCGCTCGGCCCAATCCGCACGCTGGTATTTCTTGCTGAGCTTCACGCTGAAGCGCTCTTCCAGCAGGGGAGCCAAACCGAGTGATTCGAGTCCCAGGAGCGACGCCGCGATCTGTGTATCGAAGAGCCCGTGCAGTTCGATGCCGAGGTCGCGGTAAAGGAGCCGCAGGTCGAAATCAGCACCGTGCATGATGACCTCCCGCTGCGGGTCTTCTAGCGCCTCGCGCAAGAGCTTCGAGGGATCGAACGCGAGCGGATCTACCACGTAGGTAGCGGCGGAGGTCGAGACCTGCACGAGGCAGAGCCGGTCTGAGTAGCGATGGAAACCTGCCGCCTCGCAGTCGAGCGCGATGCGCTCCCCCGAGCGCAGGTCATCCGCTAGGCCGCTGGCGTCGCTGTCGCTTTCGATATGGATATAGCTCATGCGCCTGTGGGTCGCGGAGCTTCGAAGGCATAGCCGCCGCGGGCACCGCCGCCGCAGGCGGTGGTCCGAGGAGCTCCAACGACGGAGATGGGGCCGTGCCCGCGCAACCCACGCACTCGTCTGTTCATGTCATCATGGTGCTGGGCACATGGCGACCAACGCGTTGCGGCGGTGCCCGCGTGGTTGATGCATCGTCTCTCCTCGTCGTTCCTTGCCTGAACACGTGCAAGCGCGGGGCACCCACGCCGTATGTCGTGGGTCGCGCGGTCCGCGCCGCTTTCCGATCACCCTGCTAGGTCCCTATGAAAACGGACGGCGCGAAAAAGAAGCGGCACGGGCTGTCGGGCGCCACCCCAGGGGTGTTGCCCCCCCTCCGGGTGGAGACCACAATTCGTGGACCCGCCGTCGGCGGCACCGCTTCGCCCCTTCTCCTGGTAGCGATTCATGCTCCGTACCAAGGTGGTCTGCACCCTGGGCCCCGTGAGCTCCTCACCCGAGGTGATCCGCGAAATGGTGAAGCGAGGCATGGATATGGCGCGCGTGAACATGTCGCACGGGAGTCGCGACGATCATCGAGCCTTGATAGCCGCGGTGCGTGCGGCTTCCGGGGAAGTAGGACGTCCAGTCGGCGTTATGGTCGATCTTTCGGGTCCGAAGATCCGTGTGGGCGAGCTTGAAGCTCCGTTGCGGCTCG
Source organism: Longimicrobiales bacterium (assembly GCA_965226625.1). Classification (GTDB taxonomy): domain Bacteria; phylum Gemmatimonadota; class Gemmatimonadetes; order Longimicrobiales; family Gaopeijiaceae; genus UBA1138. Next base: position 330,313 of record CBDDDK010000001.1, on the reverse strand, counting down.
AGGCCGGCCAGACCGTGGTGATAGCTCCGGAGAAGGGTGCCACCGGGGGAGAAATCCCGACGACGTACGCGCCACTTGCCGAGGAGATCAAGCCCGGGGACCAGGCGCTGCTCGACGACGGTCTGTTGGAACTCCGTTGCACTGCCACGGAGGGTGATCGCACCAGGCTGGAGGTGGTTCGAGGAGGGCTGCTCAAGCCCCGCAAGGGCATCAACTTGCCGTTGGTCAACCTGCGTGCCCCTTCCCTTACCGAAAAGGACCTCTCCGACCTGGACTTCGCCCTCGAAGAGGGTGTCGAATACATCGCACTCTCGTTCGTGCGGTGTGCCGACGACGTGGTCGACCTCAAGGCTCGCGTGGGGAACCGGGCGTTGGTCGTGTCGAAGATCGAGAAAGTCCAGGCGTTGCGCGCGATCGAGGAGATCCTACCCGAGACGGACGCCGTGATGGTTGCTCGGGGGGATCTCGGGGTGGAGCTCCCTTTCGAACGCGTGCCGCTCGCGCAAAAACGCATCATCCAACTCTCAAACTTCTACGCTCGGCCGGTCATCACCGCGACGCAGATGCTCGAGTCGATGATCGAGCATACGCGGCTCACCCGCGCGGAGGCCTCCGACGTCGCGAACGCGATTCTCGATAGAACCGATGCGGTCATGCTGTCCGGAGAGACCGCCGTGGGAAAATTCCCGCTGAACGCGCTCGAGGCGATCGTGAATATCGGCACCGAGATCGAGCGCAGCGGATTCCTGGAGCGTGGACCACGGTATCTGGCTCATCCCGGGCTGCACTCGCGCGGCGGCGCCTCACCACGCGAGCACGCCGTCGCGGCCGCTACCGTGGATGCGGTCCGCCGGGTCAATGCTCCCGCGATCATCGTGCTCACTAAGTCGGGATTTTCGGCCCGCCTCGTCACTTCGTACCGGCCTACGGTCCCGGTCTTCGCGGTCACGCCTGACGCGCACACGTATCGCCAATTGACCGCGGTGTGGGGAGTGCGCCCTGTGCTGGCCGAGCGACTCGAGATGACGTACGAGCGCCAGATGGAGTTCGGACGACAGTGCCTGCTGGACAGCGGCGTCGGTGAACCGGGCGCGTCCATTGCGGTCACTGCCGGATTTCCGTTCCATGAGTCCGGATCGACGAACACCATGCGCCTCGAGCGCCTCTAGTACCTTCTAGCCCTTGATAGCCGACCTCTCTTGAAGCTGACCTTTCTCGGTACCGGCACTTCTTTCGGCGTCCCGGTCGTGGGATGCGACTGCGACGCTTGCACTTCAGACGATGCCCGGGACCGACGCACACGCCACGGCGCGGTGGTCGAAGTCGACGGGCGGCGGCTGCTCGTCGACACGCCGCCCGAGCTCCGTCTGCAACTGCTCGCCTCCGGGATCTCCGACATCGAGGCCGTCTGGTTCACGCACTTGCACGCCGACCATGTGCACGGCATCGATGACGTGCGGATCTTCACGGTCCGCGGACGGCGTGACTTGCCCGCGTACGTGGCGTCGGAGTACCTACCCACGATTTCGCGCTACTTCCAATACATCTTCGACGATGCGTACGAACCCCCCACCGGCAGCTCGAAACCACGAGTCCAACTCAAGGAGATCGAGGCGGGCCGGCCGGTCGAGATCATAGGTCAGGACTTCGTGCCCTTGGAGGTGCCTCACGGCCCGAGCTCGGTGTATGGCTTCCGCGTAGGTAGACTCGGGTACATCACGGACGGCAAGACCCTACCGCCCGAGACGCTTGCGGCTCTCGAGGGAGTCGATGTGCTGGTGCTTAACGCTCTCTGGTTCGGACGTCCTCATCCGTCGCACTTCAATGTCGAAGAAGCGATCGAGGCCGCGCGGGAGGTCGGCGCCCCGAGGACCTATCTGACGCACCTCACTCACAGGGTAACGCACGCGGAGCTCGAGGCGCGTCTGCCCGGCGGCGTGTTGCCGGCGTACGACGGTTTGACCGTGGAGATCGACTAGTGGAAGCGATCCGGCTCGACTACGGCAACTTCATGGCGCCGCGCCTGCCCGGCGGTATCGATCCGAGCGTGCTGTCGGCTCGCCTGGCGTCGGCGTTCGAGACGGCGCTCTCCGCGGTTTCTGCGTGGCGCGACGAAGGCGAGCTGGGCTTCCTGGATCTTCCGTATGCGACCGATGGCGCCGAGCGGGTCACCGAACTGGCGGACCGGTTCGGCCAATCGTTCGATGACGTCGTAGTGCTCGGGATTGGTGGTTCGGGCATCGGCGCCATCGCATTGCGCGATGCCTTGCTGGGACCGTTGTGGAATCAGCGTTCGGCTGGGGAGCGTGACCAGTTCCCCCGGCTTCACGTTCTGGACAATCCGGACCCGCACACCTTCCGGCGCCTGATGAAGCAAATCGACCCCGCTCGGGCCCTCTTCAACGTCGTCAGCAAGTCAGGCGACACCGCAGAGACGATGGCTCAATACCTGGTGGTGCGTGAGCGGCTCGATGAACTCGTAGGACCGGACGAGGCAAGGAGCCACTTACTTTTCACGACGGATTCCACCAGCGGTGCACTGCGGCGGATCGGCGTCGCCGACGGGATTGCGATGCTGCCCGTGCCGGACAACGTGGGTGGGCGCTTTTCGGTCCTCTCGCCGGTCGGGCTTCTGCCTGCCGCGGTGTGCGGCGCCGACATCGGGGCGTTGCTCTCGGGAGCGGCCGAGATGGAGTCCCGGTGCCGCTCGCATACGCTGAACTCGAATCCGGGCGGTATGCTCGCGTGTTTACTGCACCACGCGGACACGGGACAAGGTCGTCCGATCCATGTGATGATGCCGTACGCGGACCGGCTGCGCTCGACCGCGCTCTGGTTCCAACAGCTCTGGGCCGAGAGCCTGGGGAAGAGCACGAAGCTTTCCGGAGAAGAGAAGCCCACCGGACCGACACCGCTTGCCGCGCTCGGTGCGACCGATCAGCATTCGCTACTCCAGTTGCTGATGGAGGGCCCCGCCGACAAGGTCGTGCTGTTTATCGGGGTCGACGATCCCGAGGCTTCCGTGCTCATCCCGGGGCTGCATTCCGAAATCGATGCGCTGTCGTACCTCGGCGGGCATTCTCTCGGTGAGTTGCTGGCCGCGGAGCGCGCCGCGACGGCCGAGGCCCTGCGGCGTGCGGGGCGTCCCAATGCGACGATCCATCTGCCCGCCGTCAACGCCCAAGCGCTCGGCCAACTCATCATGCTACTGCAGATTGCCACCGTGCTCGCGGGTTCACTCTACGGCGTGGATCCGATGAACCAGCCTGGCGTCGAGCTCGGGAAGAAGCTCACCTATGGTCTCATGGGGCGAAGCGGTGTGCCGGCCCCCGAGATCGCTGAGGCAGACCCGCGTTGGGTGCTGTGACCGCTTGCAACTCGTGGTCGGACTCGTAGATAGCTCGTGCCGGCGCCGTTAGATTTGAAATGAGAGTCGGGGTCATTTCGAGCCCGACTGAGAGTGGTGGGAGGCATGCATGCGTGATCACGACGAGGTTCCCTACATCGTCATCGAAAAAGATGGCAGCAGCCAGGTCGGCTCCTTCGTCATAGGGGCGCTCGTGGGGGCGGGGCTGGCGTTGCTGTTCGCCCCCAAGTCGGGGGCCGAGACGCAGGAGGAGTTGAAGGAGCGCGCGCAGCGTCTTCGCGGTACCGCCGAGGAGCGGATGCGCGAGGCGCAGAAACAGCTCGAGGAGCGGTTGGGTGTCGCTCGGGAAGGCGTGCAAGAGCGGGTTGAGTCGGTCAAGAGCGCGTTGGACGCTGGCCGCGACGCCGCACGCGAAGCGCGCGGCGAGCTCGAGAAGAAGCTCGAGACGTCCAAGGCGGCGTATCGCGCGGGCATCGACGCCGCTCGGGAAACCGTCACAGCGGGCGCCGAGGGTGACGAAGACTCGGAGGCCGGGGACTGACCCCCTTCCTTCGTTCAAGGCGGTGTAGAGTCGTCGTTCCGGCGCCGTGGAGGTGAGGACCTCCTCCACGGCGCTTCGTCTTGGCGCGCGCACGGTCTCGTGAGCGAGGCGCGCCCGGTGCCGCGGCATCACCGCTACGACTACCGCGTGCGAGAGTTCTTCCGCCGCCTCTGGCAGAAGTCCCTCGAGGATGAAGTCTTCTTCATGGCCGGCGCGATCGCCTTCAAGGTGTTCGTCGCGCTCGTGCCGCTCTTGATCCTCGGCATTGGGCTCACCGGGTACATCCTCTGAACCTGGGCGTGACCTTGGCGTTCGAGGCCACGATGGACTACGGCGTCGGGCTGAGCGGCGTCGATGGCAACACGTTCTCGCTTCTGGGGCGCCTGCTCGGGCATGGGCTCGCACTCGGCTCCATCTGGACTCTCTTCCTCATCGCGTACCGATACCTGCCCGCGCGCCGGATTCCCTGGCGCACCGCGTGGGTCGCCGCGACGTTCTCCGCGCTGCTGCACGAGGCCCTCAAGTGGGGCTTCTCCTGGTACGCGACGGAGATCGCGGACTACAGATCCGCGCTCGGGAATCTCGCAACCGTCGCAGTGCTGTTTTTCTGGATCTATTACGGGGCGATAGTGTTTATTTTGGGCGGCGAAGTGGCCCAGGTATACACCATGCGAAAGGCGAGTCGATCAGGAGTGATGAGCTTCGAGGCCGAGCCGTGAGAAGGCTGATCATGTGCGCTGCGGGCATTGCGGCGATGACCCACCCCGCGTCCGCTCAGCTCTTCGCCTCCGACGTCGGCGACTTCTCGTTCTCCTGGGATGCCGTCGAGCGCGAGGTCGTGGCCGATCGTCCTCTCGTGCGGCACAACGGTCCCTACGTCGTGGTGCATCTGGCGGAGAATCGCGTGTTCGTCTTCGAAGGAGCGCGCTCGCTTTGGTCGGCACCGGCCGGCACAGGCACCGGGTTCCGACTCGACACCGAGCAATATCGGTGGAAGTTCTCGACACCGCGCGGGCTGTTTCGGATCCAGCGCATGGAAAAGGATCCTATCTGGGATGCGCCCGACTGGTATTTCGTCGAGGCGGGCGTTCCGATTCCGCCCGACGACGATCCTTCTCGTCTCCTGCCGGGCGTGATGGGAAATACCGCGATTTACCTCGGCGACGGCATCGCGATCCACGGGACGAGTCAGCCTGAGTTGTTGCTCGACCCCGATCCGGAGGTGCGGCGCGTGTCGCACGGCTGCATCCGGCTCACCAACGAGGCCGCGCGCACGCTGATGCACATGGTCGGCATCGGTACACCGGTCCTGGTCTTCTGACGATGGGCCGCGATGCGTCCGAGTCGGGGCGAAAGGTGGTCGCACGGAATCGAAAGGCTCGGCACGAGTTCCAGATCCTCGAGACGTTCGAAGCCGGTATCGAGCTCAAGGGTCCCGAAGTGAAGTCTCTGAGAGCCGGGAACGTCTCGTTCCAGGACGCGCACGCGCGTGTGCAGCACGGGGAGTTGTGGCTGCACGGTGTGCACATCAGCCCCTACGAACAGGCGAACCGATTCAACGTAGACCCGGTTCGCGCTCGGCGACTCCTCCTGCACCGTCATGAGATCCGGCGTCTCGTCGGCAAGATCAAGGAGAAAGGGCTGACGGTCGTCCCGCTGGAGATCTACTTGTTGCGGGGCTACGCCAAGGTCGGCCTGGCGCTCGCCCGAGGAAAGAAGTTGTACGACAAGCGCGAGGACCTGAAGCGGAGCCAGCAAGACTTGGAGGCGAAACGCGCGATGGAGGCTCGATGACGGATGGGCGTCCGATGAAGCGAGATGTGGTGGGACGCATCGGGCTTGTCGCCGTGATCCTTCTTGCCACGGTGGCGGTGCGTCCGCTCGGGGGTCAGGGGATCCCTGAGCTGAGGATCGAGCATGCTGAGGGGGCTGTGGACGTGCGGGCACTCGACCTGGAAACGGGCTTCGCCGCGGTCCGCCTGGTGCTCTTCGAGGAACTCGGTTGGGCCGTGGCGGAGCTCGACGGGGCGATCGCGATGCTGGGACCGCACGGGGTCGCGATGTCACTCACGATCGGATCTCCGTTCTTCACCTGGGACGACGAGGTGCTTCAGCTCGCGGACGTTCCGTATCGTGACGCTGGAGAGACGCTGCTTCCGGTCCAGCTGCTCGCGGATTTCCTACCCAAGCGCTTGCCTGAGCTATACTCCTTCGACGGGCCCACTCTGACGCTACGGGCCGCGCAGGCCGAGGATTGGCTTGGCACGAGCGTGGTGCAGTTGCGTCCCGGCACCGAGACGCCAGGGGGTTCTGACTCGATCGGTGGAGGGAGGGATGCAGCCGGTGCGGAGCCGGTAACTATCGCAATACCGCCCCTCGACGCGGGGCCTGGTGCGGGACGTTACCAGGGTCCTTGGGTGGTGGTGGTCGATGCCGGGCACGGCGGGGGTGATCCAGGAGCTCTCGGCCTGAGAGGAGTCCGCGAAAAGAGCGTCGCTCTGGGAATCGCACGGGCGATCGCCGACCTGCTCGAGCGCGAGCCCGACTTCGAGGTGTATCTCACCAGGGACGACGACACGTTCGTGCCGATCTGGGACCGCGGCGATCTAGCGACCGAGTGGAAAGGGGACCGCCCGGCGGTCTTCATTTCGATCCATGCGAACTCGTTCCCGACCCGCCGCTCGGCGCGCGGATTCGAGACGTATTTCCTGGCCGAAGCGAGAAACGATCATGAGCGTAGGGTCTCGGCGATCGAGAACGCGCCTCTTAGCGCCGGGACCCAGGCCGTTGACCCCGATGCGGAGGCTGACCTCGGATTCATCCTGCGTGAGCTGAAGGCTCTCGATCATCAGCACTGGTCTTCGATGCTCGCCGAGATGGTCCAGACGGAGATCGCCAAGTTCCATCCGGGCCCAAACCGTGGCGTGAAGCAGGGCCTGTTAGCGGTACTCACCAACGCACTGATGCCCTCGGTGCTGGTCGAGGTCGGCTACCTGTCGAACGAGGACGAGGGGCCGCTGCTCGGCCAACCCACTTTCCAGGACGAAGCCGCGAGATCGATCGCCCGCGCAGTCGTCAGGTTCTTCGAGCGGTACCCTCCAGGCAGCGGAACCGGAGGACCGGGAGACGGCGTGTGAGCCGGTGCGGCGCCGGCCTGCTCGGCGTCATGCTCTTTGCAAGTGGGTGTACGTACTACAACGCCATCTACAACGCGGAGCGCTCCTACGACGAGGCGGAAGCTCATCGCCGAGCCGGTCGTGACTCGCTCGCGAGCCGACGGTATCAAGATGTGGTCCGGAAGGCCTCCCGTGGGTACCGCGGGGACCCGGAAGGGGAATGGGGGGATGATGCGCTCTTCCTGCTCGGCCGAGCGCGCCTTCGCCTCGGTGAGATCAGAGCAGCGCGAGCGGCGCTAGAGGAGGCGGCGCAGCGATCGGAGAATGCCGAGATGCGCCTCGCGGTGCTCGTCTACCTCGCACTCGCACATGTGGAATCCGGGGACCTGGCAGCTGCGCTCCCCCTCGTCAATCGTGCGTTGGGCGGATTGAGCGTCGGACCGGCTCTGGCCCAGGCGCACCTGCTTCGCGGTCAGATCCTGCTCTCCCAAGGCCAGACGGACAACGGGTGGTCCGACCTGGATCGAGCGCCGCAGCTCGACGCGCGCATTCGCGTCGAGGCGGCCCTGAGCCGACTGCGTTGGGCGATCCATTACGACGAGCGCCCACGCGCGGGAGAGGCCCTCACGCTGTTGCTCTCGTATTCGGAAGCCGGGGAGCGGTTGGATACAGTAGTCGTGCTCGCCGACCGAGCCGCGGAGGAATGGGGTCCAGCGGTGGTTGCGAGGCTTCTGTCGAGTGCGGATACCTCGCGCTGGGGAAGGGTCGGGCGCGGTCGGATCGCGCTCGGCAGGGCTCGCCTGTTCCACCGAGCGGGGGACACCGCAGCCGCCCACGCAGCCGCATGGGCCGTCGCGCGCGGGGTAGGGGTGGCAGCTGCCGAGGCGCGGGTCCAAATCGCGCGGTGGCGCCTGGAGCCGGCATATGACCTCGCCGTGTTCGAGGCGGTTGAGGAGATCCTGTTGCCCGCCGAAGAACATCAGGGTGTGGCGCGGCTGCTCGACGCTTTGGCCGTGCTCGCCGACTTCACGAGCGTCGGTCTCACGAATCCGATCGCATGGTTTGCGGCGGCTGAGATCGCACGGGACGACCTGGAGGCGCGTGCGTTGGCCCGAGGCCTGTTCCTCGCCTATGCCAACGCCGATCCGGACGATCCTTGGGTGCCGAAGGCACTGCTTGCGGCGCTCGCGGTTACGTCCGACGACGCCGACCGTGCCTGGCTCCTGGGGCGTCTGGAGACGCATTCCGTGAGCCCTTATGTTCTGGCCGCGCGGGGCGCGCCTGCGCCGGGCTTCGAAGCGCTCGAGGAGGAGTTGGCACTGCGTCTGAGGGACATGAAGAACCGATGAGATTGGAGACCGAGCTGTTCGGCGTCCGCTTTCAAAATCCGGTGCTTCTGGCGGCAGGCACGTGCGGTTTTGGTCGAGAGGTGAGTGAGGTCGTCGATCTGGAGGCGCTCGGCGGGTTCGTCACCAAGTCAGTGACAGTGCAGCCGCGCGTCGGAAACGCCGCGCCCCGGGTGACCGAGTTCGGCGGGGGGATGCTTAACTCCATTGGTCTCACGAATCCGGGCCTCGCAGGTACCAAGCGTGACAAGTTGCCCTGGTTACGAAGCAACGTGCGCAACGCTCAGGTCCTCGTCAGTCTCGCTGGTCATACGGTCGAGCAGTACTTCGAGCTGATCGAGGGCCTCGACGGCGAAGATGGATTTCTCGGGTTCGAGGTGAACTTGTCGTGCCCCAACGACGCCATGCGGGGGGGACTGTCCTTCGCGCTCGACGTCACGGCGGTCGCCGAGATCCTCGCGGGGTGCCGGATGCGAACCCAGCGGCCGCTTCTGGCCAAATTGGCCCCCAACGACCCGCATTTGTCCGAGACCGCGCACGTCGCCGCCGACTCGGGTGCCGATGGTCTAACACTCGTCAACACTCTCCCTGGAATCCTGCTACGCGGTGATACGGGCGAGCCTGAGTTGGGAGCAGGGCCGGGGGGAGTGAGCGGTCCCGCGCTCAGACCGATCGGCTTGAGGGCGGTGCAAGAGGCTCGGAAGGCGACGAACGTGCCGCTCCTGGGCGTCGGCGGAGTGCTGGCTGCGGAGGACGCGGTCGCCTATGCCCGTGCAGGGGCCTCGCTCGTTCAAATCGGGACCGCGACATTCGCTGCGCCCCGCGCGGCAGAGAAGGTTGTGGCCGGCCTCGTGCGTTGGGGAAGCCGGCACCGAGTCGACGCGTGGACAGACCTGATGGCGGACCTACCCAACCGAGAAGGTGCGTGGCAGAAGTAATCGTGGCGCTGGACTACCCGTCCGCCGCCGAGGCGCTCGCGATGGTCGAGCAGCTGGCTCAACCCGCGACGTTCTACAAGGTCGGACTCGAGCTGTACACTCGTGGTGGCCCCAGCTTCGTAGAGTCGCTGGCGGCGCTGGGCAAGCGGGTCTTTCTCGACCTCAAGCTGCACGATATCCCCCATACGGTCGAGGGCGCCGTGCGCTCCGCTTCGGAGTTGGGTGTGGACCTTCTGACGGTGCACACTGCAGGGGGCTCCGCGATGCTCGAAGCGGCGGCAGGGGCGTCGGGTCCCGACATGCGGATTCTCGGCGTAACGCTGCTCACCTCTCTCACGCCGACCGAACTCGAAGTCGTTTGGGGAAGGGAGATCGGATCGATTCGCGAGGAGGTCGGGCGGCTTACCGATCTGGCTGTCGGGTGCGAGCTCGACGGCGTTGTCGCATCGGCCGTTGAGGCCGCGTGGATACGGAACCGCGTAGAGCAGGACTTCCTGGTCGTCACGCCCGGAATCCGGCCCGCGGGTGTCGATCGTGGGGATCAGAGGCGGGTCGCCACGCCTGCCGATGCGGTTGCGGCGGGTGCCGACTACCTGGTGGTCGGGCGGCCGGTCACGCAGGCTGACGATCCGGTTGCCGCCCTAGAGGCGCTGCTCGCCGAGATGACCGAAGAACGGCCCGGCGACGCATGATCCGCCACACTCACAGCGGATCGAAGTGCAAGACGGGGGTCGGATGACGCTTAGGGTCCACGACACCGCTAAGCGATCACTCCAGGACTTCGAGCCCCTAGAGACCGGTACTGTGCGTGTGTACGGCTGCGGTCCAACGATCTACGACCACGCGCACATCGGCAATTTCCGGACATTCCTCTTCTTCGACTTGGTGCACCGATATCTGGAGTGGAGCGGCTACGACGTGCACTTCGTCATGAACCTCACGGACGTGGACGACAAGGTCATCGAGTCGGCTGTCGAGTCGGGGATGACGGTCACCGAGAAGACGACACCCTTCGGCGAGGTCTTTCTCGCGGACTCGAGCACTCTGGGCATTCGGCCGGCCGAGTGCTATCCCAGGGCCACGGACTACATTGGGAGGATGGTCGACTTCGTGCAGCGGTTGGTCGACGGTGGGCACGCATATCGCGCGGACGACGGAGCCGTGTATTTCTCGATTGCAAGCTTTGCGGAGTATGGGAAACTGAAGGGCATCGACATCTCAACGCTGAAGGTGGGCGCACGCGTCGCGCACGACGAGTACGACAAGGAGGATGCCCGCGACTTCGCGCTCTGGAAGGCCGCGACGGATGAAGACGAGCAGGTCGAGGCCGCGTGGGACTCGCCATGGGGCCGAGGTCGGCCGGGTTGGCATCTCGAATGCTCGGTGATGAGCACGACCGAGCTGGGGGACACCCTCGACATGCACTTGGGGGGCGAGGACCTCGTCTTCCCCCATCATGAGAACGAGATCGCACAGTCTGAGGCTGCGACAGGGCGTCCTTTCGTTCGCAACTGGATGCATGTGAAGCACCTGTTCGTCGAGGGCAAGAAGATGTCAAAGTCCCTCGGCAACTTCATCACGCTGCATGAGCTGCTCGACGAAGGTCACGACCCCGCGGCGATCCGTCATCTGCTCATCTCGTCACACTACCGTGGAGATCTGAACTTCACGCGGCAGGGTCTGGAGGCCTCGGGTGCCGCATTGCAGCGCCTGCTGGACTTTGAGAGCCGCTTGAACGGGATCGCGGTGGAAGCCTCGGCGGATCCGTCGGAGCTTCCCGAATTTGCGAAGCGGGCGCTGGAGTCATTCCGTGCCGCCATGGACAACGACTTCAACTCGGCTGACGCTCTTGCAGTCGTTTTTGTGTTCGTCAGCTCTGTGAACGGTGCGTTGGACAGCCACGGAGCGGTTTCTGCCTCGGATCGTGATGCCGCGCTCGACGCGCTCCATTCCATGGACGCGGTGCTCGCGCTACTCGAAGTTGCGCATGCCTCCCGGGTAATCGACGATGATCTGGCCGCCTACGTCGAGCAGAGGATCCAGGAGCGTACCGAGGCGAGAGCGAACAAGGACTTCCCGATCTCGGACGCGATCCGGGACGAACTGGCGGGCAAGGGAATAGTCCTGGAAGACGGGCCGGACGGGACGCGGTGGAAGGTCGTGGGAGACAGATGGTGAGAAGAGACCCCGAGGGCCCCGTCGGCGCGTGGGAGGAGCTCAAGCGCCGTCGAGTACTTCGCGTAGCGACGGCCTATATGGCGGCGGCTTTCGCCGTTGTGCAGGCGGCAGAATTGTGGCTGCCCGGCCTCGGTGCGCCCGACTGGACCCTCCGTCTCGTGTTGGGCGTGGCGGTGCTGGGGTTTCCGGCCGCGATCGTGCTGGCGTGGACCTACGATGTCTCGCCTGAAGGCATCGAGAAGACTCCGGAGGATGCGACCGCCGACCCCTCGTATGACGCAGGTCCGCGAAGGCTTTGGGCCGCCTTCGTGCTGGCGGCCGGCGCGATCGGCGCCTTGCTCTGGACGATGGGTCACTGACCCGTAGCTTTCTTGCCCGCGCTGGCGTAGCTCAACTGGTAGAGCAGCTGATTTGTAATCAGCAGGTTAGGGGTTCGAGTCCCTTCGCCAGCTTGAAAAAAAGCAAAGTTTCGCAACGGTTTTCTGCTGTGGGCCTTCGCGCACCCTCCTGATACAGCCGCCTCGCGAGTGGACTACTCGCTCGCCGCTGCCAGCCCGTGGAAATACTCGCGCATACCGGCCATACGCTCCTCAGCACCCGGCCAGTCAGCAGCGACCTGCTCGACGTGCGTGAGTAGATCCGCCAGCCCGAGACCCTCACGGATCTCGTCGATCATGTGCTCGACCTTGCAGTAGGCCGCAAGCATCTCTCCGCTCACGGCCCTGAACATCTCGGGATCGATCGCGCCGTGCACGACGAACGAGGCAGCCATGTCCCAGTAGCCGACGACCATCCGAAAAAACGTGTACTCCGGGGTCTTCATGATTTCAGCGATGTCTTGGACAGACTTCGGGTTGAAAGAGCGGACGACCTACGTCCGTGCCTCACGCATCTTTTCCTCGCGGCGAAGATCGTACAGGCGCATGAGGGATTGCGCGCTCTCGTGGGGTGTGCTCAAGGGTATCTCCAGAACGTGAGGTGTTTGTCGGCCCGGCGCAGAGGTAGGCCGGGCCATTCAGCGGCTGCAAAGTGCCACGTACGCGACCTCGGCGCACGTGCCAACTTCGACCCGACGCTCGGGTCTGCTCGCGCTCTGCTGACCTGCGCAGCATCTTGAGCGCATGTCCGATCCCTTGGCTTCGCGTCTTCGTGGAAGGCGTGGTGCTCGTCGGCTCGATCCAGTTGGCGTTCAGGATTGGTGCCTAGTGGGACGCTAGGGAGGAACGCCGACCGAGTTGGAGGTACCGGCAAGCGTCATCGGCCCCCGAGTCCGAACGCCCATCCCACGCCCATCCGCAGCACCACCGGAGCGTAGAACGTCTCGGCGTCGAGGGCCTGGATCCCGCTCTGGACGTCTTCCGGGGCGAAAGTCACACTCGCCTCCGTGGGCACGATCGTGGCGTCGGTGATGTCCCCGTCACCAAAAGGAATTGGCAGCATGAGCCCGCCGGAGAGCGTAAGGTGGGAGCCGGCGGTCCACGAGTACGACATGCCCAACCCAAGTCGATTGTCGGCCACGGTCACCCACTCGGCTGTCGCGTCCGTGGGATAGGAACCGTTCCCGAGCGCTAGCTCCGAACCAGTCCGGACTGCGTCCATGTGGTATGTTGACGCCTGCACCCGCAGGTAGGACGCCCCGATCTGAAATCCTCCCCCGAACGGCACGAGGCGCACGTCCATTCCGTGCACATCGCCCGTCCGATGTGGAAGCTCGATGTCGACATCCCCCGCGCCCTTGAAGCCCCACGACTCGTGTAGCGTGAGGTCCAGTCCAGGGAGCCAGGAGTAGCTCACCGCGAGTCGATCGAGCACGAGGTAGCCGATTGTGATGCCGGGCTTCCAACTGTCCACCACGAGCTCATCGACGGACTCGTCGGTGAGCGAATTGCCGGCCACGGCGATGAAGGCGGGAGAGAAATTAAACTCCACCAGGAATCGGCGCTCGTTCGTTTGGGCGGACAGGGCAGGGGCGTGGCCCGCCAGACCAGTGGCCGCGGCGGTGAGGAGCGCGGAGAGTAGCTGGCACGAAGAGAGGCGTGGAGCGCCGAAGGGTTCGGACTGCCGTGACATGGCGGAGTGGGAGGAGGACGAGCGAAGGGATCAATCTCGTCTTCTCCACGGCTGATGTCGATGATCGACGTACCACTTAGCGAGAGGATCGCCAGGTTCGTCAGCCCGGTGATGGGGCTGGCAGGCATGACCGACCGGGATGGTCACGGCGTTCTAAGCCACGACGATCTGAAGCCTCAGATCCTCTGGCTTCGCGTCTTCGTGGAAGGCGTGGTGATCGTGGGCTCGATCCTGCTGACGTTCGGAATAGATGCGTGATCGCGATCATCGGATCGGCGCTCTTCGCGCGCCGGGGCTGCCGGTAGCCGTTGCTATAGGGGGCTCTTGTGTTGCCGATTTGTCGCCGGACACGCCGAAACGGGGCAAAACACGACACAATACTCAAGCTTGATGAACCCTTCTAAGTCGTTACAGGGCAACACGTAAAGCAACAGTGGCAAACACCGCGAAACTGGCTGGGACTGATTGTAATCAGCAGGTTAGGGGTTCGAGTCCCTTCGCCAGCTTCGAGCAGTGCAACAACCGTCGCCCAGGTCGATATCGGCCGTGCTCAGCACCTCGACGGACGCCGTCCCGAGTATGTCGACCAGCTGCAGGTCGTAGTCTTCGGCCTCAAGCAAACCACCGATGCGAGCCCTGACCTCGGCCGCGACACGATTTGTCCGGACAAGCTGTTCTGTGGGACGGAGATGGAGAAGAGACCAAGTGTCCCAGCCTTCTTCTTTACGGACGACTACGAAGCCAGGAATGCATGCGACGATTGATGTTACGGTTCCCCTCGACACAACTTCTGTCGTATAATTTCAGGCTCTCCGCCTCTTTTGGGGCCCTCTCCGGACCTAGCCACTTCGCTCAGCCCACGGAGCTATCGGTTTCTGATCATCTTCCAGTTTGAGATGTTGTGCCCGACGCTCGTCCGGCGTATCGCTCTGCTCGGTTTGCATCTATCGATCCTGTTCGCGGTGACCGTCCAGCCGCTCCGCGCTCAAATCGTAGAGACCGCACCCAGCCGGGCCGTCCGACCCGCAGACGTCGTGACCGATTTCGCGGCGGTGCAGCGCTCTAAGGTGTACCGCGCGATCCGGGTATCGGACCAGATCGTGATCGATGGAAACGTCGATGAGCTGGCGTGGGAGCAGGCCGAGGTGGGGAGCGATTTCTACCAGACCGATCCGCAGACCGGGGCGCCCGCCACCGAGGCAACCGAATTCCGCATCATCTACGACGCAGACCGGATCTTCGTCTCTGTCATTGCACTCCAGCAGGACCCGATCATCATCAGCGAGCTGAAGCGTGAGTTTGCGGCGACTGATAGAGATCTGATCGTCCTCTTCTTCGACACCTTCGACGACGACCGGAACGGCTTCGCGTTCGCGACGAACCCCGGGTCCGCTATGCGCGACATGCAGATCTCGGGCGGTGTCCCGAACGTGAGTTGGGACGGCATCTACGAGGTCGCGGCTCAGGTGCACGACTGGGGCTGGACGGCCGAGTTCGCGATCCCGTTCAAAACCCTGCGCTTCGACGACACGGAAACCGTCCAGACCTGGGGTTTCAACATCCAGCGCATCATGCGGCAGCGGAACGAATGGGTGCAGTGGTCTCCGGCTCCCCGTCCGTTTCGGATTTTCGAGGCGTCCGTCGCTGGCACGCTCCGGGGCATCGAGAGCATCCGTCAGGGGATGAACCTCAAGGTCAAGCCGTTCTTCGCCGGGAATCTACAGGAGAGCGGCCCCTCGATCCCGGGGCAGAAGAAGGTTGACGGCGGCGTCGACGTGAAGGTCGGAGTCACATCGGGGCTCACCCTCGACCTGACCATCAATACCGACTTCTCTCAGGTGGAGGTGGACCAGCAGCAGGTGAACCTGACCCGCTTCGGGCTGTTCTTCCCAGAGAAGAGGGAGTTCTTCCTGGAGAACCTCGGTCTGTTCGACATGTGCGGGAACGCAGGCGGTGGCGGCGGCGGCGGGGGTGGCCGGGGTGGCCGGGGTGGCCGGGGTGGCGGGGGCCGGTGCGGAGCGGAGCGCGACATCGTGCCGTTCTTCAGCCGCCGTATCGGTCTCTCCGATGACGGCGAGCCGCTCTCGATGCGCGGGGGCGCCCGCCTCACCGGTAAGCTGGCGGACCTCGACGTCGGCTTTCTGGGTATGAACGTCGGCGGCGAGGACGATGCGCCGGCCAACAACTGGATGGTGGGGCGACTGCGGCGTGACTTGCTCACGAATTCGCAGGCGGGCGGCTTCATCTTCTACCGAAAGTCGGGTGCGGAAGCCGACTGGAACCGGATCGAGGGCGTCGACGGAAACTCCAACTTCCTACAGCGGCGCCTCAACGTGTCCGGCGTCGTGATGCGGACGGAGACGCCGACCACGACCGCAGACAACGGCGCAGCGACCGTCCAGGCCACCTATCAGGACCGCATCCTGAATGCGTCCAGCGGCTTCGTCGCGATCAGTGAGAACTTCCGCAACGATTTCGGCTTCACTCCCCGGGTGGGCATCCGGAAGTTTTGTCAACACCGTCGTGCTTACCCCGCGGTTCTCTGGCGTCGTCTTAGAGGTCAATCCGCGGGCGGTCATGCGTCGCACGTACGACAGCTCGAACCGGTTGGTTGCCCGCTTCAACGTGGTCGCCGGTTCCGTGACGTTCCGTGACGGCGCCAGCTTGCGGGTAATCCGCAACATGATGTACGAGCGGCTGGACGAGCCGTTTGAGATCCAGGGCCAGACTGTCCCTGTGGGAGATTATGACTTCAGCGACTTTAACTTCCGCTTCGAGAGTTCGCGCGCGCGGCGGGTGAACGCGAGCGCCGGATATCGCGTGGGCGAGTACTTAGATGGGCACAAGAAGGAGATCAGCGCTAGCGTCGGGCTGCGCTATAGCGCAGCCCTCCAAGCCAGCGTGAACTGGGGACGCAACATCGTCGACTTGGCGAGTGGTGGATTCATCACGGACCTGGTAGGGGTGCGTGCCGACGCTGCGTTTTCGCCGAAGATGTTCCTGCAGGCGTTCGTGCAGTACAACACCGCCGTCGATGAGATTTCCACGAACGTGCGCTACCGGTTCATCCATAACCCGTTGAGCGACTTCTTCATCACCTACACCGAGGTGCGGCCGAGCGAGGGCGACGCCGAGACGGTCAGAGTCGTGAGCATGAAAATGACGCATCTGCTCAATTTCTGATCCAGGATGGGAGATCCCGCCTTCCGGGGGGTCCGCCTACTGAACTGGTCGGGCCTGTGCGATGGCAGGTTGGGGGTTCGAGTCCCTTCGCCAGCTCGTTGAAGTCGATGCGTCAACCCACGAGACGTCTCGGTGAGCCCGTGAGTCAGTGTAGGCGTGGACGTGAGGCTGGGTGAAAGGGGCTCTGGGCGGGGGGCGCAAAAAATCTTTGCAAAAGGGGGGGCTCCGCTGACAGATTTGAAGTAGACCATACGTGCAGCGCCGCTGCCGCCCCCCTGTGGTTGAGGCAATACGATGCCCCGTCGAATACCTTTTTTTGCGCTAATCTTGGCGCTCGCACCCCTTGGATGCAGTGATCATATCGTGGCCCCGGAGGCTCCTTCTGACGTCCAGGTCGAGGGGATCGTACCCTCGATGGCGAAGGTAGGACGCCGCGTCGTGCTCATCGGCACGACCAACAAGGGAGACCTGGTTCGGATCGAAATCACCGGCAAGAAAGGCGTAGTCACCAGGATCGGTGACTCGGGCAAGGATGTGATCGACGCTGACGAGGCGGCTCAAGGTAAGGGTGACGAGGGCACGCAATGGAACGTGGGCTGGACCGGCATCACGGTCGGACCAGACGGTGTGCTGTACACGCTCAGCCGCACCGGCGTCGATCCTCGGGCCGATGGCTGTGCGCCGAGCGGCCCGAACTTCCAAAGTACCGCGTGCTCCCGCCTCTATTCGGTGGACCCTGAGACCGCGGCGATCATCGCGGACCACGGAGTCTTCAGGTCCGCATCAGCTAGCGACGAGGGCTCTACCTACGTATCCGATGTGGACTTCGACGGTACGGTGTTCGGTGTGAACCGGTTCAAGGTTTCTGGCGGGGCGTTTGGGTTGATCTCGGTACAAACGGACGGCACGCTCATTTTTGACCGTCGTGACACCGAGTTCGGTGACCCCGGGATCGGTCGGACCGTCGACAACGGTGGTCTCTCCTTCGACCCGACGACGTGCACCTGGTGGGGCGTGGACAACGGATTCAGCGTGCCTCCGGCTCTCTTCAAGATCGATCCGGCAACCGGTCTCGCGTCGAACGGTCTTCTGCTGAAGAGTGGGATTAACTTTGGATTCTCAGGACTGGAGATCACCCAAAACGGCCGCGTCTTCTTCAGCCGCTCGTTCGAAGAGTTCCAGATCTACGAGCTGGTGAACCGCAAAAGTGGCAATATTAGGCGAATCACGCTCGACATGGATCCCACCGTCCAGGGAAAGCTCAACGGCCTGGAAGAGCTCGTCGCGTCTCCGAAGCCCCCGAACTGCGACAAGCCCCCGAAGTCGGGTAAGTCGGACAAGTCGGGTAAGTCGGACAAGTCGGGTAAGTCAGACAAGTCGGGTAAGTCGGACAAGTCGAGCAAGCCCAAGAAGGCCGGCAAGTAAGTCCCAAGCCCCGGTGCGCGGAATGGACAGATACATCCGGTCACAGGCGTTCATGATGCGATGAGCCCCGGGGACGGGTAGCGCTCGGGGCTTGTGGTTGGCGAAAACCTCATCCGAGGGGCGCGCGGGACGCCTCGATTCACGGCCCTCTCGGGGCCACGAGACCCATGCCAGCAGGCGCTTTTAGCCCTTTACGCCTCCAGAGGCCCGAGTTACCTTTTAAAGCTTGTTCGTAAAAGGCCGCCTCAGTTGCCTGGGGGCGGCTCTTTTCCGCATTTGGGAGATCGTGCGGAGAGGTCGGCCGGGCGCCCCGACGGGACGGTTCGGGTGCGAGAGCCGGTGGGGTACCGAAGCGGTCAAACGGGGCAGACTGTAAATCTGCTGGCATAGCCTTCGGAGGTTCGAATCCTCCCCCCACCACTTCGTGTCTCGCTGGCAGAAGAAGAGAAGAAGATAGGGGGAGGCGCTGCGGGAGTAGCTCAGTTGGCTAGAGCATCAGCCTTCCAAGCTGAGGGTCGCGGGTTCGAGTCCCGTCTCCCGCTTGCAGCGAAGCAGTTAAGGTGGAGAATCGATGCGCGCTCTGGTAGCTCAGGGGTAGAGCGCGTCCTTGGTAAGGACGAGGTCGCGGGTTCAAATCCCGCCCAGAGCTTGCCGCCGTATTCGGTAGCATAAGAACACGACCCGACTCAGAGGGACAGCGATGGGCAAGGCGAGATTTGAGCGAACGAAGCCACACGTAAACGTGGGGACGATCGGTCACGTTGATCACGGTAAGACGACTCTGACGGCTGCGATAACGCTGGCACAGGCGAAGAAGTTTGGCGGAGATGCGATAGCGTTCGATGAGATCGACAAGGCCCCTGAAGAGCGAGAGCGGGGGATCACGATTGCTACGGCGCACGTGGAGTACGAGACGGCGAACCGTCACTACGCGCACGTGGACTGCCCGGGCCACGCGGACTATGTGAAGAACATGATCACGGGAGCAGCGCAGATGGACGGCGCGATCGTGGTGGTGAGCGCGGCGGACGGTCCGATGCCTCAGACGCGGGAGCATATTCTGTTGGCCCGTCAGGTGAACGTTCCCTACATCGTCGTGTTCATGAACAAGGTGGACATGGTGGACGATGAGGAGCTCTTGGAGCTGGTGGAGCTTGAGATTCGGGATCTACTGAGTGAGTACAAGTTCCCGGGCGACGACATCCCGGTGGTGATGGGCTCAGCGTTGGAGGCTCTGGAGTCTGGCGGAGAGGGTGAGGCAGCGAATTGCGTTCAGGAGTTGATGGATGCGATCGACTCCTATATTCCGGAACCGAAGCGGGACGTCGACAAGCCGTTCCTGATGCCAGTGGAGGACGTGTTCAGCATCACGGGCCGGGGGACGGTGGCGACGGGTCGAATCGAGCGCGGGATCGTGAAGAAGGGCGAGGAAGTGGAGTTGGTGGGGATGACGGATGAGAGGCGTAAGACGGTGGTGACCGGGGTGGAGATGTTCCGCAAGCTACTGGACGAGGGCAGGGCTGGTGACAACGCGGGACTATTGCTGAGGGGAGTGGGCAAGGACGAGATCGAGCGAGGCCAGGTACTGGCGAAGCCGGGCTCGATCACGCCACACACGAAGTTCAAGGCGGAAGTATACGTTCTGACGAAAGAAGAGGGAGGGCGTCACACGCCGTTCTTCAACGGCTACCGACCCCAGTTCTACTTCCGCACGACGGACGTGACGGGCGCGACGCAGCTACCAGAGGGTGTGGAGATGGTGATGCCGGGCGACAACGTTCAGATGGAAGTGGAGTTGATCATGCCGATTGCGATGGATCCGGAGCTTCGGTTCGCGATTCGTGAGGGAGGTCGCACGGTCGGCGCTGGTGTGGTGACAGATATAATCGAATAGGGATGGAAACGACGGAGGAAGAGGCCCCCGTCGATTCCTGATCACCTAACGGCACCAGCCGGGCGGGTCGGACCACCCTCGTTGAGGGCAGGAGGGGCTCCGAGTCCACCGCAGGCGGCGGAGTTGGGGGACACGGAATACGAGTTGGTATGAAGAAACGGTGGTGCAACCACTGCGCACAAGAGAGAGCATCTCAAGACGAAGGGAACGGTCGAGGGGACTGCAGTCCCCCACCACAACAGGAAAGAGACAGAGATGCGCGACAAAGTGATCCTTGCCTGTCAGGAGTGTAAGGAGAGGAACTACAACAAGACGAAGAACAAGCGTCTTCATCCCGAGCGCGTTGAGCACAGGAAGTACTGCCCGCGATGCCGGACGCACACACAGCACAAGGAAACGAAGTAGCGATGGCTGTTGTTGAGAAACTCAAGGAAACGAAGACTTTCGCCGAGGAGTGTTGGATCGAACTCCAGAAGGTGACGTGGCCTGACGCGGATCAGCTCAAGAGTGCGACGATCGTGGTTGTAGCCTTCACCATCGTGGTCTCATTCATCATCTGGATGATGGACAAGTTCTCCGGTGGGGTTGTGGGGTTGATCATGGGGATTTTCGGAGCCTGATGGCTGAGACTGCGGCGGACACGCGCTGGTACGCGATCCAGACCTATTCCGGGCACGAGAACAAGGTCCAGCGGCTCGTTGAGCGGCGGATCGAGGATGAGCCGGGCGAGGAAGACCTGGGGGAGATCCGCGAGGTTCTGGTCCCGACGCAGGAAGTGACCGAGATCCGCAACGGGAAGCGTGTGACCGTCACGAAGCGACTTTACCCGGGTTATGTGCTGGTGGAGATGGTTCTGAACGAACGGACCCAGTACGTAATCAACAACATCCAGGGCGTGATCAAGTTCGTAGGGCAGGGGCGTGCGCCACAGCCGTTACGCGAAGAAGAGATCAACAAGATCCTCGGCGTCGAGGTCAAGGCCGAGACTGAAGACCGCGAGGAGATCCTCTTCCACGTGGACCAGGTCGTCGAGGTCACACAGGGGCCGTTCACGGACTTCAGTGGAACGGTTCAGGAGGTGTATGCCGACAAAGGGAAGGTCAAGGTCGAGATATCGCTGTTCGGTCGACCGACCTCCGTCGAACTCGATTACACGGATCTGAAGGGTTACTAGACGATGGCGAGAAAAGTCATTGGCTTCATCAAGCTGCATGTGCCGGGTGGCCAAGCCAACCCGGCTCCACCGGTCGGTCCCGCTTTGGGCCAGCACGGCGTCAACATCATGGAGTTTTGCAAGCAGTTCAACGCCGCAACCCAGGACAAGCAGGGCATCACGATCCCTGTGGAAATCACCGTTTACGCGGACCGGTCCTTTTCGTTCATCACCAAGACGCCGCCGGCGTCGGTGTTGATTTTGCGCGCGATCGGTCTGCCTAAGGGCTCTGGTGAGCCCAATCGCGAGAAGGTCGGGAATATCTCCCGGGCGCAGCTCGAAGAGATTGCATCGACCAAGATGGAAGACCTCAATGCCAACGACATGGACGCCGCAGTGCGGATGATCGCAGGCACGGCCAGGTCGATGGGTGTGGAAGTAGAGGGGTAGTAGGCACCGACCCCGCCCAGACCACCGGCTGAGAGCCGTCACACGGTGGGAGGGTTCACGAACGGCTCGTAAGAGATGGCTACGACAGGTAAACGTTACGCTTCAGCGCGCTCCGGCGTCCCGGTGGGCGTGAAGTTCGCTCCCCATAAGGCGGTCAAGCTCGTCAAGGAGCTCGCGTTCGCAAAATTCGACGAAACCGTCGAAGTCGCGACCCGACTCGGCGTCGACCCTCGCCAGGCAGACCAACTGGTGCGCGGCACCGTCGTTCTCCCTCACGGGACCGGCAAGGCCGTGCGCGTTCTTGTCATCGCCCAGGGTGAGAAGGAGACTGAGGCAACGGAGGCGGGCGCCGACTACGTGGGTGTCGAGTACGTCGAGAAGATCCAAGGTGGTTGGCTTGATTTTGACGTCTGCGTTGCGACCCCGGACCTCATGGGCAAGGTCGGCCCGCTGGGCCGGGTGCTCGGCCCTCGTGGCTTGATGCCGACCCCCAAGGCAGGAACGGTGACGTTCGACGTCGGTCGCGCCGTCGGGGAGATCAAGGCGGGTAAGATCGAGTTCAGGGTGGACAAGACCGGAAACGTGCACGCACCGATCGGGAAGGTGTCGTTCTCGGAGGATCAGTTGAAGGACAACCTGAGTGCCTTCATGGACCAGATCGTGCGTGCGAGGCCCTCCGCAGCCAAGGGCACGTACCTCAGGAGCGTGACGGTCTCCAGCACCATGGGACCGGGCGTGGCCATCGACCCGAACCTGTACCGTAGGGGGGCCTGATGGACCGAGCGACGAAAGAGAGCTTCATCTCGGATCTCCGCGACCGCATCAGCAAGGCGCCGGCGGTCTACCTGACGGACTTCACGGGGCTCGACGTGAAAGAGATGACGGAGCTGCGTCGGTCCATCAAGGCGTCGGGTGCCGAGTACCTCGTCGTCAAGAACCGTCTCGCCAAGCTAGCCTTCGCGGACACGGGGCTTCCGGACATCACTGAGAGTCTCGAGGGGCCGACAGGGATGGTATTTGGCTACCAGGATGCGGTGGCGCCTGTCAAGGCGCTCAGTGACTTCGCGAAGGACCACGACAATAAGCCGGTGTTCAAGCTCGGGATCATGGACAACGAGATCCTGCTCGCTGAGCAGGTGCACGCGATCGCGAGGCTGCCGTCGAGGGACGTGCTCTATTCGATGCTTGCCGGCGTGTTGGAGGCCCCGATGGCTGCTCTTGCGAGCGCGCTCGAGGCCAAGATTCAGGAGGTGGCCGGACTGATCGATGCCCTCAGAGAAGAGCGCGAGAAGACTGGCTGAGCCGCCCGCACCCCGGGCATCAGGGGGACGCGGGTGCGTCCCGGTAAGGAAAAAGGTCAACCCAATCGCCGGCAGACAGCCGGGTGAATCAGGAGGAAGCAGGAACCATGGCGACGAATCACGAAGAGCTGCTCGAAACCATCGGCAACATGACCGTTCTCGAGCTGTCGGAGTTCGTTGACGCTTTCAAGGACAAGTTCAACGTTACGGCGATGGCGGCGCCGGTTGCGATGCCGGGCGCCACCGATCCGGGCGCTGACGCTGCCGCCGAGGAAAAGCACGAATTCGACGTCGTTCTCGAGGGAATTGGCGACAAGAAAATCCAGGTTATCAAGGTCGTGCGGGAGCTTACCAGCCTCGGTCTCAAGGAGGCGAAGGAGCTCGTAGATGGTGCCCCGGGCACGATCAAAGAAGGTGCGACCAAGCAGGAGGCCGAGGAGATGAAAGCCAGACTCGAGGACGTCGGCGCCGCAGTCACACTCAAGTAGAGCGCTGGGTGTGCAGCCTGCCTCAGGGCAGCGAACGCCAACCTGGCCTGCGCCGCCGCGTGGGTCGCGAGCCATCACGCGACAACATGTCTAGTCAAACGGAACGCTGCTCACCCGTCGTCAGGGTGAGCCGTTAAGGGGGACGTACGTTGGAACTACGCAAAGACAACCGCCCGATCCTGGATTTTGCTAAACTCGGTCGTGTGATGCCGATGCCGAACTTGCTGGACGTTCAGCTCCGCTCATTCGAGCAACTCGTCGATCCCGACGTCAATTCCGACGAGCAGTGGGATTTCGGGCTCGACCGTGTCTTTCGGGAGATCTTTCCGATCTCGGATGTGAACGACTATTTCACGCTCGAGTTCGTCAGTGCGGCGCTGGGCGAGCCGAAGTACTCCGTCGAGGAGTGCATCGAGCGTGACATGACCTATGCGGCGCCGCTCAAGGCCACGCTCCGCCTCATCGTCTGGGAGCAGCCGGAAGAAGACGAAGAGGAGAGGAAGAAGCGGCGTAAGAGGAAGAAGAAGGAGCCGCCCTCGGCGGACCGTCGGCCGGTCGACATCATCGAGAAAGAGGTCTATCTCGGCGACCTGCCGCTCCTGACCGAACTCGGCACGTTCATCGTCAACGGCGCCGAGCGCGTCGTGGTGAGCCAATTGCATCGGTCTCCGGGCGTGGTGTTCGAGGAGAGCATCCACCCGAATGGCACGAAGCTCTTTAGCTCTCGGATCATTCCGTTCCGCGGATCATGGGTCGAGTTCACCCTCGACATCAATGACATCTGCTACGTCCACATCGATAAGAAGAAGAAGTTCCCGGCGACCGCGCTATTGAGGGCACTCGGCTACGGAACCGACGCGGATATCTTCCAACTCTTCTACGACGTGAGCCAGGTCAAGCTCACCGGGAAGAACGCGACCACGCTCGAGGAGCTCGAGGGCAAGGTCGTTGCTGAAGAGTTCGTCGATCCGGAGACCGGCGAGGTCCTCATCGAGAACGGCGAGGAGATCGCTGAAGAGGTCAAGGAGATCCTCGAGCGTCTCGGCACGAAGAAGCTCAAGATCTATACGACGGATCGGCAGACGCCTCGGGGCGACAGCCCCATGATCAAGAACACGATCAAGAAGGACCCGACCGAGAGTGAGGAGGACGCGCTGTATGCGATCTACTCGCTGCTCCGACCGGGTGACGCGCCGAACGTCGACACGGCTCGTGCCGCGCTCGAAAGAGTCTTCTTCAGCCCGAAGCGCTACGACCTCGGCCGGGTTGGCCGGTACAAGATCAACCAACGCTTGGGCGTGGACATCCCTCGCACGCGGACAGTGCTCACCAAAGACGATTTCATCTCCATCGTTCGCCACCTCATCGAGCTCAACGAGGGACGCGGCTACACGGATGACATCGATCATCTCGGCAACCGCCGCGTGCGTACCGTCGGTGAGCTCATCGCCAACCAGTTCTCCGTTGGCTTGAGCCGCATGGCGCGCCTCGTGAAGGAGCGCATGTCGATCAATACCGACCCCGAGAAGGTGAATATCGACGACCTGGTCAACGCGCGGACCGTTTCGGCCGTGATCCAGGCATTCTTCGGGTCGTCGCAGCTCAGCCAGTTCATGGACCAGACCAATCCTCTCGCCGAGATGACACACAAGCGTCGGCTGTCCGCGCTCGGTCCGGGTGGTCTGACGCGCGAGCGCGCGGGCTTCGAAGTCCGTGACGTGCACTATTCCCACTATGGGCGCATGTGCCCGATCGAGACGCCGGAAGGTCCGAACATCGGGCTCATCACGTCGCTCACGACCTATTCGCGGATCAACGATCTCGGTTTTGTCGAGACGCCGTACAGGGTGGTGAAGAAGGGCAAGGTCACGAGCGAGATCGAGTGGCTTTCCGCCAACGAAGAGGAATATGTCCGCATCGCCCAGGCAAACGCGCCGCTCGGCGACACGGGAAAGTTCTTGAAGGAGTTCGTCCTCTGCCGTGAGAAGGGTGACTTTCCGCTGCTCCGGCCCCGAGATATCGACTACATGGACGTCGCGCCGGACCAGCTGGTCTCGGTCGCTGCGGCGTTGATTCCGTTCCTGGAGCACGACGACGCGAACCGGGCGCTGATGGGCTCGAACATGCAACGCCAGGCGGTGCCGCTCCTCTACACGGATGCGCCGCTCGTGGGCACCGGTCTCGAGGCTAAAGTGGCCTCGGACTCCGGTGCGGTGATCACCGCACGCCGGGGCGGCACCGTCGCGCACGTCACCGCCGCCGAAATCCTGGTCGACACAGGCTCGATAAGGACTGGCGAGAAGGGCCAGCCGCTCGCGAAGCTCGCGCGATTCGACCGGTACCGCCTCAAGAAGTTCTGGCGGACCAACCAGGACACCGCGATCAACCAGCGTCCGCTGGTGTCGATCGGCGAGACCGTCGAGCCTGGCGACATCATCGCGGACGGTCCGAGCACCGATGCTGGCGAGCTCGCTTTAGGCCGCAACGTGCTCGTCGCGTTCATGCCCTGGTACGGTTCGAACTTCGAGGATGCGATCGTCATCAGTGAAAAGCTGGTGAAGGACGACGTCTTCACCTCGATCCATATCCAAGAGCTCGAACTGCACGTCCGGGACACCAAGCGCGGAATGGAAGAGATCACGCGCGAACTCCCGAACGTTGCCGAGGAGAGCCTCGTTGATCTCGACGAGCGTGGCATTGTGCGGATTGGGGCGAGGGTCAAGGCTGGCGACATCCTGTGTGGCAAGATCACGCCTAAGGGCGAGACCGAGCTCTCTCCGGAGGAGAAGCTGCTCACTGCGATCTTCGGTGAAAAAGCGAAGGACGTGAAGGACTCGTCGTTGCGCGTGCCCCCGGGAATGACGGGCACGATCATAGACGTGAAAATGTTCTCTCGCCGGATCGACGATCCGCTGCTCGAGAAGGAGCACGGCGCCAAGATCGGTGACTTGCGCACCTTGGAGCGTGAGGAGATCCAGCGCATCTCCGACGCGCGTGACGAGGAGCTACGCGGGATCCTCAATCGCCAGACCGTAAGCCTGATGCTAAAAAAGGGCACCGTCGAGCCGCTCTTAAAAGAGGGCGTGAAGTTCACGAAGGAGAGCATCGAGGAGATCAACTTCAAGACGGTCGATCTCGCGACGTTCAAGCTTCAGAACAAGGACGCCAGTGAGAGGATCCGGCGGCTCGTGGATGAGGCCCGGGGCCGCATCCAGCGCGTCAAGGAGAAGACCGAGGAGCAGATCGACAAGGTTTTCCAGCCGGATGAGCTCCCCCCGGGCGTGGTTCAGCTCGTGAAAGTCCATGTCGGAGAGAAGAGGAAGATCTCCGTCGGCGACAAGGTGGCCGGACGCCACGGGAACAAGGGCATCATCGCCAGGATCGTACCCGAGGAGGAGATGCCGTTCCTCCCGGATGGGACCCCGGTCGAGATCGTTCTCAACCCGCTTGGCGTGCCGTCACGCATGAACGTCGGACAGATTCTGGAGACTCAGCTCGGATGGGCCGGCCAGGTACTTGGCTTCGAGTCCAAGACCCCGGTATTCCAGGGAGCCACCGAGAATGAAGTCGGCGCCCTTCTCAAGCTGGCCGGACTGAAATGGGTCACGGGTGCTCTACACCTCGAGGCCCAACCGCCGGTCACCGAGGAGGGGATCGAACAGCTGGTTAGCATAGCCAACTTGCTTCCCGTAGTTATGGCTGGCAGCGATGAGGGCAACGGGAACGGCACGCACCCAGTGGGGCACACCCACGGTATAGGCCAGTCTCTAGACGCCTATCTGACGGTCGAGCTGAGCAAGAAACAGCAGAAGTTCATCGCCGACCTCGTAGCGTTCTTGGTCACCGCCGCCGAGGAAATCTCGGTGCGGGCGGACGACACGATGGCGAAGCTCTTCCCGGCGATTCAGAAGCTCAAGGGCCGCTCGACAATCAAGTCTGGTCTCGACAACGCGGTCGTCGAGCTCATGGAGCACGCGGATATCTTCCCCAACGGAAAGATTCGGCTCCGCGACGGCCGGAGCGGTCGGCCCTTCGACTTCCCGGTTACCGTTGGCTCGGTGTACATACTCAAGCTCAGCCACCTGGTGGATGACAAGATCCACGCGCGCTCGATCGGGCCGTATTCGTTGGTTACACAGCAGCCGCTCGCCGGGAAGGCACAATTCGGCGGTCAGCGCTTCGGTGAGATGGAGGTGTGGGCGCTGGAGGCGTACGGTGCGGCGCACACGCTACAGGAGATCCTGACCGTCAAGTCGGACGACGTGCAGGGTCGCTCGAAAGTGTACGAGGCCATCGTGAAGGGCGACAACATGCCGAAGCCGGGAATCCCGGAGTCGTTCAACGTGCTCGTGAAAGAACTCCAAGCTCTCGGCCTGAGCGTAACGCTCGGGGAGGAAGAGTAATGATCGATTTTCCCAGGACCCGCGATCAGAGCGGATCGGACTTCGAGTTCATTCGGGTCAAGCTCGCCTCTCCAGAGGAGATCCGGGGCTGGTCGTTCGGCGAGGTAGTGAAGCCCGAGACGATCAACTACCGCTCGTTCAAGCCGGAGCGCGACGGTCTGTTCTGCGAGCGCATTTTCGGGCCCGTGAAGGACTGGGAGTGCCACTGCGGGAAGTTCAAGCGCATCCGCTTCCGGGGTCATGTGTGCGACCGGTGCGGTGTCGAAGTGACGCTCTCCAAGGTGCGGCGCGAGCGCATGGGCCACATTGAGCTCGCGGTGCCGGTAGCGCACATTTGGTTCTTCAAGACACTCCCGAGTCAACTCGGATACCTGCTCGGTATGACGCTGCGCGACCTCGAGAAGGTCATCTACTACGCGGCGTACGTCGTCACGCATCCTGGAAAACAGGAAGTGGAGTTCCAGGATCTGCTCAACGAGGATGAGTACTACGACCTGCGTGTGAAAGCTCGGGACGAGAACGACGAGCGGTTCAAGGCCGAGATCGGCGCAGAGGCAGCGCGTAAGCTGCTTACACTGCTCGATACGCCGGACAGGAAGATCAAGGATCGGAATACCGATGGCCGCGGGCTCGACCGGCTCGCCGGGTGGCTTCGCTACGAGATCGTGCATGAAACGTCCCAGCACCGGAAGAAGAAGAAGCTCAAACGGCTCAAGGTGGTGGACGCGCTGCGCAACTCGGGCGATACCGGCGACACGCGGAACCGTCCGGAGTGGATGATCCTGGACGTGGTTCCGGTCATTCCACCTGATCTTCGTCCGCTCGTACCGCTGGACGGTGGTCGTTTCGCGACCTCCGACTTGAACGACCTGTACCGGCGGGTCATCAACAGGAACAACCGGCTCAAGAAACTCATAGACATGCGCGCTCCGGAGGTCATCCTCCGCAACGAGAAGCGCATGCTGCAGGAGGCTGTGGACGCACTCTTCGACAACGGTCGCCGATCGAAGGCGATCCGGGGTCGCGGCAAGCGTCCGCTCAAGTCGCTCAGCGACATGCTGAAGGGCAAGCAGGGCCGGTTCAGGCAGAATCTGCTCGGCAAGCGCGTGGACTACTCCGGCCGTTCGGTCATCGTAGTGGGGCCCGAGCTCAAGCTGCACCAGTGTGGCTTGCCGAAGGCGATGGCGGTCGAGCTGTTCAAGCCGTTCATCATCCACGAGCTCGAGAAGCGCGGTGAGGCCGAGACGGTCAAGCGCGCCAAGAAGATCGTGGAGCGCGCGGACCCGCAGGTGTACGAGGTCCTCGAGGACATCATCAAGGACCACCCAGTTCTGCTGAACCGTGCGCCGACGCTGCACCGGTTGGGTATCCAGGCTTTCGAGCCCGTGCTCGTCGAGGGCAAGGCGATCCGTATCCACCCGCTGGTGTGCGCGGCGTTCAACGCGGATTTCGACGGGGACCAGATGGCGGTACACCTGCCGCTGTCGTATGAAGCCCAGCTCGAGGCGCGCGTGCTCATGCTGGCGTCCAACAACATTCTGCTGCCGTCGAACGGTCGTCCCGTCGCAGCGCCGACGCAGGACATGGTCATTGGAGCGCACTACCTGACGAACCCCGGGCTCGAGATCACGGATCTGGAGCGTGTGGTGAACGACTCGAAGGGGCTGAAGGCACAACGGGAGGCCGCGAACGCCAGGTTGGACGAGATCTACGAGCGCGCGCCCCACTTCTCCACATATGGAGAGATCGAGATGGCGCTCGCGCAGGAGAAGATGACGTTCCAGAGTCCGGTCTATTACTGGGTCGGAGAGCAGCACGGGGAGGAGAACGGATACTGGGTGCGAACGACCGCGGGTCGCGTGCTCTTCAATTCGATCATCCCCGACGAGCTCGGTTTCATGAACCACACGTTCGGGAAGAAGGAGCTAGGGGACCTGGTCTTCGACTGCTTCGACAAGATCGGTCTCGCCGAGACTCCGCAATTCCTGGATGATCTCAAGGACTTCGGTTTCCGCTATGCCACCTTGGGCGGGATCAGCGTCGGTATCGACGACCTAGAGGTGCCTCACGAGAAGGCGGAGATTATCCATAAGGCGAATGAGCAGGTGATGCGCTTCCAGAAGGCGTATGCCAGCGGCTTCATTTCGAACGGCGAGCGGTACAACAAGGTCATCGACACGTGGACCCACGCCAACAACGACGTGGCGGACGCGATGGTCCGCCGCCTCGAGCGGTCCAAGGGCGGCTTCAACCCTGTGTACATGATGATGACCTCCGGTGCCCGGGGTAACCGAGATCAGATGCGTCAGCTCGCTGGCATGCGGGGGCTGATGGCCAAACCGCAGAAGAAGCTCACGGGTGGTATCGGCGAGATTATCGAGAGCCCGATCAAGTCGAACTTCCGGGAAGGCCTGTCCGTGGTGGAGTACTTCATCTCCACCCACGGCGCCCGGAAGGGCCTGGCCGATACCGCGCTCAAGACCGCGGATGCGGGCTATCTCACGCGCCGCCTGGTCGATGTCGCTCAGGACGTGACAGTGATGACCGACGACTGCGGGACGATTCTCGGCCTGGAGATGACTGCGCTGAAGGAAGGTGAGGACATCATCGAGCCGCTCGCGGATCGCATCGTCGGAAACGTGGCGCTCGAGGATGTCTACGACCCGATCGATGGTGAGCTTCTGGTCGAAGCGGGAGCGCTCATTCTTGAGGACCCGGCCGATGCCATCGAGGACGCGGGTCTCCAGATGGTGAAGATTCGTTCTGTGCTCACCTGTGAGGCGAAGCGCGGTACGTGCAAGATGTGCTACGGACGCAACCTCGCGACGATGAAAATGGTCGACACCGGTGAGGCGGTGGGTATTCTCGCGGCACAATCGATCGGTGAGCCGGGCACGCAGCTCACGCTCCGGACGTTCCACATCGGTGGTACGGCATCCCGCATCGCAGCGCAGACACAGCGCAAGTCGAAAATCAAAGGTATCGTGGGCCTCGAGCGTGTCACCACGGTCGTGACGCCCGACCGTGAGCGGATCATTACTTCTCGAGAAGGACAGATTCTTCTCAAGACCGAGGACGGTGCCGTCCGAAGCCGCCTCTCCGTTCCCTACGGCGCGACGCTGGCCGTGGTGGAGGATGAGGCTATCGAAGGTGGGGACCTACTCTTCAGCTGGGATCCGTACTCGGAGCCGATCGTCGCAGACTCGGCCGGCGTCATCCAGTTCGTCGACATCATCGACGAGCAGACGATGCGCGAGGAGTTGGACGAGTCCACGGGTCGGCGCCAGATGACGATCATCGAGGATCGCGAGAAGAAGCTCCACCCGACCATTCAGATTCGGAAGGACACCAAGAAGCGGGAGAAGCTTCGCGAGTTCATCATCCCGGTCGGTACGCAGCTCACTGTCCACGATGGAGACGAGATCAAGAAGGGTGACACGGTCGCCAAGATCAGCCGCGAGGTCTACAAGACACGCGACATCACTGGTGGTCTGCCCCGCGTAGCTGAGCTCTTCGAGGCCAGGCGACCCAAGGATCCGGCGGTCATCACCGAGATTGACGGTGAGATCAGCTTCGGCGACATCAAGCGCGGCAAGCGTGAGGTCCACGTCAGGCCGGAAACCGGTGAGCTGAGGACGTATCCTGTTCCAGTTGGCAAGCACATGCGAGTGCACGAGGGCGACCGTGTCCGGGCGGGTGACCGTTTGAGCGAGGGGCCCATCAATCCACACGACATCCTGCGCATCAAGGGGACGCGGGCCGTTCAGGAGTATTTGCTAAACGAGATCCAGGAGGTGTACCGGCTCCAGGGCGTCAAGATCAACGACAAGCACATCGGTGTCATCGTTCGTCAGATGCTCCAGAAGGTGCGCGTCACCGATGCCGGCGAGACCCAGCTGCTCGAGGGCGAGAACGTGGACCGGGTAGAGTTTCGCACCGTGAACCAGAAGGCGATCGAGGAGGGCACGAAACCGGCCCGTTCTGAGCCGCTTCTGCTCGGGATCACCAAGGCGAGCCTCACGACCGAGTCGTTCATCTCGGCGGCCTCGTTCCAGGAGACCACCAGGGTGCTCACGGACGCCGCGGTACGCGGTGCGCTCGACGACCTCTCCGGTCTCAAGGAGAACATCATCATTGGTCACCTGATCCCGGCCGGTACGGGTGCGCACCGCTACCAGGCGATCGAGTTCATGGTTGAGGAGTCGTTCTACGACGAGGAGATCATCCCGTTGGGCGAGCCCGGGGAGCTGGTGGCCGGGCTCGGGGTGGGCGAGGAGTTAGATTAGACTGGTCCCGGGCGGGCCGCTGGTCTCGGTGATCATGCCCTGCCGGAACGGAATGCCTTTTGTGGGTTGCGCCGTCGAGCGCGTCCTGGCTCAGAAAGCGCCCCTGGAGCTTCTGTTCGTGAATGTGGGCTCTACCGACGGCAGCCTGCAGGTGGTCTCTTCGATCGACGACGATCGAATCCGAGTGATTGAGGCACCGGCCGGCACTGCCCCCGGGCCTGCGCGCAACCTTGCGGCCCGGCTGGCCCATGGTGACGTACTGGCCTTCGCGGACGCCGACGATCTCTGGCGGCCGGACAAGCTCGAGCGCCAACTGAGCCTCAGGTCGGAATCCGGCGCGGCGCTCGTATACAGCGATGCCCGGGTGGTCGACGGTGCCGGCCGGTTGCTCGGGGCTTACCTCAGCCACCATCGTCCGCAGGAGGGGACCGTCACGGACCGGCTCCTCGAGGAGAACTTCGTTCCGCTGTCAACGGTCCTCGTGGACCGCACGGCGTTCGAGTGCGTGGGCGGGTTCCATGAGGGATTCCGTGTCGCGTGCGACTACCTGTTCACGATTCGTCTCTCGCTCCGTGCCTCCTTCGCCCTCGATGCGGAGACTCTGGTGGACTACAGGATCCACGACCGAAATCTGACCGCGGACTTCCGGGGCACTTATGCCGAAAATGTCCGTGTTTTCGACCTGTTGCTGGCGGACGACGTGGCGAGCTTCGGGGCCGCGCGCCTCCGGAGGGGCCGCAGCCTCGTCCTCTGGTGCTGGGCCATCCGGGAGGGGATGGTTGGGCCGGCGGCATGGGCTGAGGCCGTGCAGCGAGCCGGCGAGGCGCTCCGGTCGGTCGGCCCTGCTACGGGCGTCGCTACGCTCGCCTCTGCGGTCCGCGGTGGCCTGCGCAGCCTTCCGCTCCGCATCCGGATGGCTCGCGCTCGAAAAATCACCAGATGAAGAAGGTTCGCTTTAGCGTCGATGGTGCGGTTGTGGAGGTCGAGATCGACGATCCGAAGGAGGCTGAACGCGTCGCCGCTCTCTTCCCGACGTACGTGGTGGGGCGGGAGGGCCGGGCAGCGCAGGCTTTGATTTCGGTGCAGACCGATGCGGATGGCGGTACGGTTCGCTGCGGCGACCGTATTCAGCGGTATGAATGGAAGACCGACCTACTCACTGCCGTCGAGTTCGAGGCGAACCGGCGTCTGCTTGCCACCCAGGCGGGGTACGTGCACTTGCACGCGTCGGGCGCGGTGGTGGACGGAGGCGCCGTTATCGCGGTCGGGCCGTCCGGTTCGGGTAAGTCCAACATGGCGATGGCGTGGCACCGGGCGGGCTACCGTTTGCTCGGGGACGACGCCGTCCTGCTCGGGAACGACGGTAAGGTGCGAAGCTTTGCGCGGCTGATAAAACTGGACGCGGACTGCGCCGGTGCGTTCGGGATCGAGGTCGAGCGCACTTTGGCGTTCGATCCAACCTATGGCGAGATATGGTACGATCCGTGCGATGGTGCGGGTTGGGCGACCGACTTGGTCCCACTTCGGACCGTGGCCTGGGTCCGTTGGCAGCCAGGGTCGCCGCTGAGGGTACGCCGCCTGGAACCGGCGGAGTCACTCACTCGCATGATCGGCGACCTCTCCAAGACCGGGCTGGAGCCCGCGGAAGCCGTGCCTGCTCGCGCGCGCGTGGCTTCAGAGGCCGAACTGTTGGAGGTCGAGTTCGAGGACGCCGTGGAAGCGGCAGCGGTCTTGGCCCGTGTCGCTTCCGTCTGCAGCAGCCCATGGTAGAAGTACAGTGGGCCGCGCGCAGGGGTCTCGCGAGATCAAGAGTAGGAGGGACGACCTAGTGGGCCGCGACCCCCCTGCGTCCAACACTATGAGTGACATCATCTTTCCAGGACGTGGGTTACGGTGGCACGGCCCCATCTCCGTCGTTGGGGCTCCTAGCCGTAGCGACGGCTATGGCGTCGTCGTCCCGCCTAGGATCTGGGGCCGTGGCACCCGGGGACCCGTGCGAGAGCACGGGTGGCGGCCCGCTGTACTTCTACCACGGGCTGCTAGGGGCGAATCCGCGTGACCGAAGCGACCGCGGGCCGCGTGGTCGACCTTCTCGAAGCGTCGGCGGAGGGCCGTGAGCACTATGCGGGCGCGGCCGATGTTGCCGATGAGCTCGGCATCCGCGGCATCCTGACTCGGATGGTCGGTTCGCGCATGCCGCCCGCTGCGGAGGGAGAGCGAGTGTACGCGCTGCTCTGGGACGAGACGCTCCTGGAAGCGCGCGCCGACGTAGGGCGGTTGCTCGGCAGGCTTGATATCCCTTACCTCGTGTACAAGGGTGGAGCCCTGTTGGGTGAGCAGTACAGGACCGGTGACGTCCGGATGGTCGATCTGGACGTGCTGGTTCCGCTCGTTGCGTGCGAACGGGCGGTGGCGGCCTTCGAGGCCGAGGGTTGGCGCAAGAAGGACCCGGTGGGCGGCCCGGCGCTACCAGGTGCACCCGGGGCGGTCTTCGCCAGGCCGTTCGGTGACGGGGCGATCAGCGCTCTGGACGTGGACGTACACTGGCGAGTCGCCCCGGTCGACCGGCTATTCCCATGGCGTGGTGAGGGACTTCCCGAGGAGGTCTGGCGATCCGCGATGCGTGCGGGTTCCGCCCCGGTACCGCGTGCCGGGCACCACGCGGCCCTGCTCGTGCACCACCTGGTGCGACACGATCTGCTCCACTTCCGGAGCGTGTTCGATCTGGTCCAGCTGTGGCCGGCGCTGCTCGCTCCCGAGGAGAGTAGGGCGTTCGCCGCGCTCGCGGCCAGCTTCGGAGTGGCTCGCGCAGCCGGATGGCTGTGTCGGGCACTCGAAATCGACCTCCGACTCGATCCACTTGGCGCGCAAGGGCCGCGGTCTCCTTCCGCGCGCGCTCCGAGCAGCCTCGGCTCCGTGCTATCGCTTGTAGGCCTGGCGCTCGATGCCTCGGAGCGCGACTTCGAGGCCATTACGTTCTCACGGGGGCTCCGGCGCCTGAGGACCGTGGATCACGCGCTCCGTGCGTCGCGCACGCTCTTGATGGACGCACTGGCTCCGCCGGATGAGTATCTTCGTTGGCGATGGCCCGGTACGTGGGCCCCGGTACGGCGGATCAACCACCTGAGTCGGTTGCTCGGACGGCTGATCGAAGACGACGTGACTGCCCCTCTCCCGAACGATTCCGGGGAGACTTGATGAGCGCGACGCCCAAGGCGAGAGAGGACGTGGTGTTCCGACCCCTTGCGGACGAGTGGGTCTTGTTCGACCCCCGCCGTCATCTGCTGCACGTGCTCAACCTCACCGCGGCTTTGGTCTGGACCCACTGCGACGGAGAGACCTCGCGGGAGGCGCTCGTCACGGAAGTGGAGTCCGCGTTCACGGATCCGCCACCGCGCAGCGACCTCATGCGAGACGTGGACGAGGCTCTGCAGCGCTTCCGGAACGAGGAGCTCCTTCTGTGAGTCTCGGCTACTACGTGAGCATGCTGGGCGACCGTCGTCGCATCGAGGGATTCCGGCAGGGCCTGGCGAGTGCAGTCCAGCCGGGCGACAAGGTGCTGGAAGTGGGCACCGGGCTGGGGACTTATGCATTCTTCGCTGCTCAGGCAGGCGCGGCGCACGTATGGGCAGTGGATCGCGATCCCGTGATCCATGCGGCCGCCATGGTGTGCAAGGCCAACGGGTTGCACGATCGCATCACGTTCCTGCGGGGAGAGATATCCGAGGTCGAGCTGCCTGAGCCCGCCGACCTGGTCGTCTTCGAGGACTTTCCGATCCGCCTGTTCGACGACCGGACCTGGCGACTCGTGCGTGACGTCCTGGGCAAGCACCTGCGGCCGGGCGGGCGCGTATTTCCAACGCGGATGCGCCTGAACCTGGGTCTGGCGGCGGGTCCCGAGCCCGAGGCATTGGTGGCGCTAGGCGACCTCGAGCGCCTGAGGGCGTTCGGCATCGACTGGTCAGCTTTGCGGCCGTACCTGGCGAATGCCCCGCGGCGAGCGTCGATCTCGGCGGATGCGCTGGTGGGTGATCGGCTCGTCGGCCCGGAACTGTCGCTGCATCCGCTGCCGACCTCTGAGGAGCTGGCGCTGGAGGCGGAGTGGACGCTCGAGGGGGACGTGAGCATCCATGGGCTCGTAATGTGGTTCGACCTACTGCTCGGCCCCGACTCCTGGTATGAGAACACGCCCGGGGAGGAGGACTCGGTCTGGGGGCAGACCCTGCTGCCGATATCTCCTCCGCTAGTGGTCCCCGCGCGGGGACAGGTGCGGGCCAGTGTGCGCCCGGAATCCCTACCGGACGGCGCTCCCGGGTGGCTCTCGTGGGCCCTAGAGTGTGGCGCCGAGGCTCGCACCGGACACGAGTTCGCGGCACAACCTGCTTCACTTCAGGACCTCTATGGCGATAACTTGGGTATGAAGGCTGCCGAGACCCTCCCCTCCAGGGAGTCGCGCCATGACCCATCAGAGCCGTAAAGAGTTCTTGAAGAAGCTCGCCCAGGGGAGCGTCTACGCCGCACCCGTCGTGTCGACGCTGCTGGCACCTCGGTCGGTGAATGCGCAGGGGCAGGAGTCCCAGGCGATGGACATGATGGGCGGGCCCCCCCCATGGCCCAGCAGCGGAACCTGCCGGATGCACCCTGGTTCAAGCCTCGTCCCGGTCGTTGAGGGCCGCGGCCTCGGGGTCCTGAAGCGAGCTGAGATACCGGCCTGAGGAGGGCCGCTGTCGTTGACGGGCCACTACACGCCGCCCGGTAGTGGTACAGTACCACTACCAGCGAGTCCGTTGACACCCCTCAAGCCGCCCCCTACCTTTATATGCTCTAGTCGGACCAGCGATTCGCAACGACAGCGAAGAGCCAAATACGACGCGCCGATAGGCGCGTTTTTTCACGATCAGAGGGTAAATGCCGACGATCAACCAGCTCGTGAGGAAGGGCCGCAAGGCTGTTCACAAGAAGAACAAAGCCCCGGCCCTTCAGCAGAACCCGCAGAAGCGCGGTGTCTGCACTCGCGTGTATACGACGACTCCGAAGAAGCCGAACTCAGCGCTTCGGAAAGTTGCTCGTGTGCGGCTTACGAACGGCTATGAGGTCACTGCGTACATCGGGGGTGAAGGACACAACCTCCAGGAGCACTCGATCGTGCTCATCCGTGGCGGCCGAGTGAAAGACCTTCCGGGCGTTCGGTACCACATCATCCGTGGTACGCTGGATACCTCAGGGGTCGGCGATCGTCGTCAGGGACGCTCCAAGTACGGGGCCAAACGGCCCAAATAAGGCAAGAATAGATGAGTCGTCGTTCCCGGGCTGAAAAGAGGGAGACTCCTCCCGATCCGCACTTCGAGTCGCGCACCGTCACCAAATTCATCAACAACTTGATGCTGGGCGGCAAGAAGTCGGTCGCCGAGAAGATCTTCTACGACGCGGTCGAGATTCTCGAGCAGCGAACGGGTCAGCCGGGGGTGCAGGTGTTCGAGCAGGCGCTGACCAACGCTAAACCGGCTCTCGAGGTGAAGAGCCGGCGCGTCGGTGGCGCGACGTACCAGGTGCCGATCGAGGTTCGACCAGAGCGCCGCGCTGCGTTGGCGACGCGCTGGTTGATCACGTACGCGCGCGGCCGTTCGGAAAAGAGTATGTCCGAGCGGCTCGCCGCGGAACTTCTCGCTGCGAGTCGCGGTGAGGGCACGACGATCAAGAAGAAGGACGACACGCACCGGATGGCTGAAGCGAACAAGGCGTTCGCGCACTACCGCTGGTAGCGATCGACGAATAGGAGCGCACCGCCGGCACGGGGTGCAAGACAATTTGGGACGCGATGGCCCCGTTCTTCGGGAACCGGGGCCCTCTCCGATCAAAAGGAGCGCGGACGACTGTGGGCCCTCAGGGGCCGCAGCTGCAGGAGCCGCGCTCTTTTTTGCGTCCCATGACGCAACGACGGACGGAATGCACAGGGACAGAGAAGGACCTAGATAGATGCCAAGGAAGACGCCACTGCCGCAGCTCCGCAACATCGGCATCATGGCGCACATCGATGCCGGTAAGACCACGACCACCGAGCGCATCCTGTTCTACACGGGACGGGTGCATCGCGTGGGCGAGGTGCATGATGGTGCAGCCACCATGGACTGGATGGAGCAGGAGCAGGAGCGGGGGATCACGATTACCTCAGCAGCCACCACGGCTCATTGGCTCCGCAACGATACTGACTACCGAATTAACATTATCGACACTCCCGGCCACGTAGATTTCACGGCCGAGGTCGAACGGTCGCTGCGCGTTCTCGACGGTGCGGTGGCCGTTTTTTGCGCGGTGGGTGGTGTGGAGCCTCAGTCCGAGACGGTTTGGCGCCAGGCGGACCGTTACACGGTGCCGCGCATCGCTTTCGTCAACAAGATGGACCGCGTCGGCGCTGACTTCACGAACGTCGTCGCCATGATGAACGAGCGGCTGGGTGCGAACGCGCATCCGGTGCAGTACCCGCTCGGCGAGGGTGAGCTCTTTACTGGGGTCGTCGACATCGTCGAGCGGAAGGCGATCATCTACGAAGACGAGATGGGCTCGAAGTTCTCCGAGGGTCAGGTGCCCGACGGACTCAAGGACCAGATCGAAGACCTCCGGCACACACTTCTCGAGGCGGCTATCGAACACGACGACGAGCTCTTGGAGAAGTACCTGGCAGGTGAGGAGCTATCGACTGACGAGTTCCGCCACGCGATCCGAGCGGCGACCATCAAGGGCGTTCTCTTCCCCGTCTTCTGCGGCTCGGCCTTCAAGAACAAAGGCGTGCAGGCCCTGCTTGACGGCGTAATCGACTATCTGCCGTCGCCGGTAGACGTCCCCTCCATTCAGGGTCATCTGCCACACCATGACGAGATCTTCGAGAGCCGTGAGGCGAGCGACGACGCTCCCTTCGCGGCTTTGGCGTTTAAGATCGCGACGGACCCCTACGTCGGTAAGCTGACGTTCTTCCGCGT
Source organism: Longimicrobiales bacterium (assembly GCA_965226625.1). GTDB lineage: Bacteria > Gemmatimonadota > Gemmatimonadetes > Longimicrobiales > Gaopeijiaceae > UBA1138. Next base: position 291,197 of record CBDDDK010000001.1, on the reverse strand, counting down.
CTATTCGGGTTCGCTTCCATCCGGCAGCTACGTGTACAACGCCACGAAAGATCGGCGTGAGCGCGTAAGCCGCATTCTGCAGATGCACGCCAACAAGCGTGAGGAGCGGGACGAAGTGTTCGCGGGTGACATCGCCGCGGCGATCGGCCTCAAACAGGTGAAGACCGGCGACACTCTGTGCTTCGATACCCACCCGATCATCTTGGAGGCGATGAGCTTCCCGGAGCCGGTGATCGCGGTCGCGATCGAGCCGAAGACTAGGGCCGATCAGGACAAGCTCACGAACGGGCTGGTCAAGCTCGCCGACGAGGATCCGACGTTCCGCGTCTTCACCGATCCGGAGACGAACCAGACGATCATCTCGGGCATGGGCGAGCTCCACCTCGAGATCATCGTCGATCGTCTCAGGCGTGAGTTTGGCGTGGAGGCCAACATCGGCCGACCGCAGGTCGCGTACCGCGAGACGATCCGCGACCGAGCCGAAAAAGTAGAAGGCAGGTTCGTCCGCCAGACCGGTGGGCGTGGTCAGTACGGTCACGTGGTTATCAACCTCGAGCCCGGCGCGCCCGGTTCGGGTTTCATTTTCGAGGACAAGATCCGCGGTGGCGCGGTCCCGCGAGAGTACATCGGTTCCGTCGAGGCGGGAATCCGTGACGCCCTCGACTCGGGTGTGCTCGCTGGTTATCCGGTCATCGACGTAAAGGTCGAACTCATTGACGGGTCGTACCACGATGTGGACTCCAGCGAGATGGCGTTCAAGATCGCCGGCTCGATGGCACTCAAGGCGGGCATCAAGAAGGCCAAGCCGATCCTGCTCGAGCCGATCATGGATGTCGAAGTCGTGACCCCGGCCGACTACATGGGAGATATCATCGGAGACCTATCGGCCCGTCGGGGCAAGGTCGGCGGTATGACCGAGCGTGCGGGTGCGCGCGTCATCGGCGCGTCAGTGCCGCTCGGTGAGATGTTCGGATATTCGACCACGCTCCGCTCGATGAGCCAGGGGCGGGCCGTCTACACGATGCAGTTCGCGCACTACGAAGAGGTTCCGAAGTCGAAAGCCGCGGAGATCATGGCGGCCAACGGCGGCGGAGCCGACTGAGCTACGAAACCAACGGCAGCCTACCGAGCAAAAGAGGGACAGCGATGGGCAAGGCGAGATTTGAGCGAACGAAGCCACACGTAAACGTGGGGACGATCGGTCACGTTGATCACGGTAAGACGACTCTGACGGCTGCGATAACGCTGGCGCAGGCGAAGAAGTTTGGCGGAGATGCGATAGCGTTCGATGAGATCGACAAGGCCCCTGAAGAGCGAGAGCGGGGGATCACGATTGCTACGGCGCACGTGGAGTACGAGACGGCGAACCGTCACTACGCGCACGTGGACTGCCCGGGCCACGCGGACTATGTGAAGAACATGATCACGGGAGCAGCGCAGATGGACGGCGCGATCGTGGTGGTGAGCGCGGCGGACGGTCCGATGCCTCAGACGCGGGAGCATATTCTGTTGGCCCGTCAGGTGAACGTTCCCTACATCGTCGTGTTCATGAACAAGGTGGACATGGTGGACGATGAGGAGCTCTTGGAGCTGGTGGAGCTTGAGATTCGGGATCTACTGAGTGAGTACAAGTTCCCGGGCGACGACATCCCGGTGGTGATGGGCTCAGCGTTGGAGGCTCTGGAGTCTGGCGGAGAGGGTGAGGCAGCGAATTGCGTTCAGGAGTTGATGGATGCGATCGACTCCTATATTCCGGAACCGAAGCGGGACGTCGACAAGCCGTTCCTGATGCCAGTGGAGGACGTGTTCAGCATCACGGGCCGGGGGACGGTGGCGACGGGTCGAATCGAGCGCGGGATCGTGAAGAAGGGCGAGGAAGTGGAGTTGGTGGGGATGACGGATGAGAGGCGTAAGACGGTGGTGACCGGGGTGGAGATGTTCCGCAAGCTACTGGACGAGGGCAGGGCTGGTGACAACGCGGGACTATTGCTGAGGGGAGTGGGCAAGGACGAGATCGAGCGAGGCCAGGTACTGGCGAAGCCGGGCTCGATCACGCCACACACGAAGTTCAAGGCGGAAGTATACGTTCTGACGAAAGAAGAGGGAGGGCGTCACACGCCGTTCTTCAACGGCTACCGACCCCAGTTCTACTTCCGCACGACGGACGTGACGGGCGCGACGCAGCTACCAGAGGGTGTGGAGATGGTGATGCCGGGCGACAACGTTCAGATGGAAGTGGAGTTGATCATGCCGATTGCGATGGATCCGGAGCTTCGGTTCGCGATTCGTGAGGGAGGTCGCACGGTCGGCGCTGGTGTGGTGACAGATATAATCGAATAGGGACGCGAATGGCTGACAGAATCAGAATCAGACTGAAGGCGTTCGACCACTGGGTGGTCGATCAGACTGCGGCCGACATTGTTCGAACGGCGCAGAAGACGGGCGCGACGGTGCGGGGGCCTATCCCGTTGCCGACGCGGCGTGAGCGCTGGACCGTGCTTCGCTCGCCGCACATCGACAAGAAGAGCCGTGAGCAGTTCGAGCTGCGTACGCACAAGCGACTCATCGACATCGTTGATAGCCGCCCACAGACGATTGACGCGTTGACCAAGCTGGATGTGCCGGCAGGGGTCGACGTGGAGATCAGGGTGGACTGAGGAGGACTCCGGATGCCCGGATTGATCGGAAAAAAGATCGGTATGACGCGGATCTTCGATGACGAAGGGGTGCAGATACCCGTAACCGTGATTGAAGCCGGTCCGTGTGCCGTCGTTCAGGTGAAGTCTGAGGAGTCGGATGGCTACCGTGCCATCCAGATCGGCTTCGGTGCCCAGAAGGCCAAGCGCGCTTCGAAGGCCGAAGTGGGACACGCAGCCAAGGCGGGCCTCGAGGCCGCGCCACGGCTCATGCGTGAGCTCGCCGCGGACAACAGTGAGGAATACGAAGTGGGCCAGCAGCTCACCGTTGAGGTTTTTGAGGCCGGTGACCGCGTCAAGGTCACAGGCCGGTCGAAGGGCCGCGGATTCCAGGGCGTGGTGAAGCGCCATGGTTTCGCGGGGCCTCCGGCTTCGCACGGACACTCCGCGTCCCGTACCCCAGGGTCCATGGGCCCGGGTACGGACCCGTCCCGCGTCATCAAGGGCAAGAAGCTGCCCGGACGTATGGGCGGGACCCGAACTACCATCCGGAACCTTAAGGTCGTCCGCGTCGATGGTGAGCGGAACCTGATTTTCGTAAAGGGCGGCGTTCCGGGCGCCCGTAATGGCTACGTTGTGATCTCGAAGTGAGTGCCATGTACAAGGCGCGTTATTACAAAGCTGACGGCAAGAAGGGGAGGGCTCGGGCGTTGCCCGACACCCTCTTCGATGGCGTCGTGAATGAGGGTGTCATGCACCAGGCGGTGAGGACGTACCTCTCGAACCAGCGACAGGGGACGGCATCGGCCAAGGGGCGTTCCGACGTCGCAGGTGGCGGCCGCAAACCATGGCGTCAGAAAGGCACGGGTCGCGCCCGAGCGGGAACCATCCGGTCGCCCATCTGGGAGGGCGGTGGCGTTGCGTTTCCACCCATCCCCCACTCCTGGCGTCAGCATTTGCCCAAGAAGGTGAAGGCGCTCGCGCGGCGCTCGGCGCTCAATGATCGGGCTGAGCGCGACAGGATCGTCCTCGTGGACTTGCCAGTCATGGAGGCTCCCAAGACTCGTGATCTCGTGAGCTTCCTGGACACGATCACGCCGGAGGGGAAGGTGCTCGTGCTGACCGATGGCACGAACGAGAACCTGTACCTGTCAGCTCGCAACCTCTCGGACGTGTCGGTGATGCAGTTCGGTGGCGAGTCCGTATACGACGTGCTCTGGGCGTACACAGTCGTCATCGAACGCTCGGCGCTCGACCGGAAGGCTGAGGCCCCGCCCGAAGTGGAGACGGAGGAAGACGACGATGCGTGACGCTTACGACGTCATATACGCGCCGGTGATCACCGAAAAGACCAGCGATCAGATGGAGATCGACACCGTCTACACGTTCATCGTGAACAAGCACGCCAACAAGATCGAGATCGGGCAAGCCGTCGAGCGGATCTGGGACGTGACCGTGAAGGACGTCCGTACGATGCGCTATGCCGGCAAGGCGCGCCGGTCCCCCATGGCACGCATGGCCCGGAGCCACGCCCCCGGTCGTCGCGCATCCTTCAAGAAAGCCGTGGTCCAGCTCGCCGAGGGCGACCACATCGAGCTCTACGCGGCCGGCTGATCATGGGAATCAAGAAATTCAAGCCGGTCACTCCCGGCCAGCGAACCCGGTCGGTTCTCGACAATGAGGTGCTGACCCGCAAGGGGCCGGAGAAGTCGCTCACCGAATCTCTGAGTTCCAGCGGTGGACGCAACCATCACGGTCACGTGACGGTTCGACGCCGGGGTGGGGGCCACAAGCGGAAGTATCGGATCGTCGACTTCAAGCGGAACAAGCTCGACGTGCCGGGCATCGTCAAGCACATCGAATACGACCCGAACCGCTCGGCCAACATCGCGCTGATCTTCTACGAGGACGGCGAGAAGCGGTACATCCTCCATCCGAAGGGACTCGACATCGGCGACACCATCATGTCGGGTCCCAACGCGGACGTCCGCACCGGTTCGGCGATGCCACTCGCACTCGTGCCTCTCGGCACGACGGTGCACAACATCGAGCTCAAGCCCGGCAAGGGCGGTCAGCTGGCGCGCTCGGCGGGGGCTTCGGTCCAGGTCGTGGCGAAGGATGGAGACTTCGTGACGCTGCGACTGCCTTCGACGGAGATGCGCCGGTTTCGCAAGGAGTGCATGGCTACCATAGGAGAGGTCGGCAACTCTGACCATGAGTTGACCGTTGTCGGCAAGGCAGGTGCAAACCGTTGGCGGGGCAAGCGCCCGAAGGTGCGCGGTGTCGCCATGAACCCGGTCGATCACCCTCTGGGTGGCGGTGAGGGCCGGGCATCGGGTGGACGGCCTCCGGTCTCGCCGTGGGGCAAGCCCGAGGGCAAGAAGACACGCAACAAGAAAAAAGAATCCACCAAGTACATCGTGCGCGGCCGCAAACGCGGCAAAGCCACGCAGTGATCAGGGATTGACCAACTATGCCGCGTAGCGTAAAGAAGGGTCCGTTCATCAGTGACAAACTTCTTCTCAAGATCGAGATCATGAACTCTCGTAATGAGAAGAAGGTCGTCAAGACATGGTCCCGTGCCTCGACGATCTCGCCAGATTTCGTGGGTCACACGGTGGCCGTGCACAACGGCAACAAGTTCATCCCCGTGTACATCACGGAGAACATGGTCGGACACAAACTCGGTGAGTTCGCGCCGACCCGCCTGTTCCGCGGGCACAGTGGCAGGCTGGCCGACAAACGGTCCGGACGGGGAGCCCTATGAACGCCCGAGCAATCGCGCGCTACGTCCGCATGAGCCCCCGAAAGGTCCGGCTTGTCGTGGACCAGATCCGGGGTAAGTCGGTGAACGAGGCATTCGCGATTCTTCAGTTCTCGAAAAAAGGCGCTGCCGAGCCCGTCGGTAAGACTCTTCGTTCGGCGGTGGCGAACGCACAGGACAGATCACAAGACGAAGGCGGACTCATAGATGTGGACGACCTTGTCGTTCAGGAAGCCTTCGTAGATGAGGGCCCGACGCTGGGTCGCTGGCGCGCGCGCGCGCAGGGGCGAGCAGCGCCGATCCGAAAGCGCTCGAGCCACATCACCGTGGTCGTCGACACAAGGGACGCCTGAGGATATGGGACAGAAGACACACCCCGTCGGGTTCCGGCTCGGGATCGTCAAGGACTGGACGTCCCGCTGGTACGCCGAGCGCGATTTCCCGCGCCTCCTCAAGGAGGACGAGACCATCCGTAAATACCTTCGTCGGCGCCTGGCTCATGCCGCGCTTGCGCTGGTTGAGATCGAGCGCAAGCCGAGCAAGATCGTCGTCACGCTGCACACCGCCCGTCCGGGCGTGGTGATCGGCAAGCGGGGCGCCGAGGTCGACAAACTGCGCGACGAGCTCGCGATGCTCACCAATGCCGAGATCTCCGTGAACGTCGAGGAGATCAAGCGGCCGGAGGTGAGCGCGTATCTGGTGGCCGAGAACGTCGCCCACCAGCTGCGTCAGCGAATCTCGTTCCGGCGCGCGATGAAGCGTGCGGTGCAGTCCGCGATCCGTGCAGGGGCCGAGGGCATCAAGATCCAGTGCGCAGGCCGCCTGGGTGGCGCCGAGATCGCGCGCACGGAGGGATACAACGAGGGTCGGGTGCCGCTGCATACGCTGCGCGCGGACATCGACTACGCCCAGGTGCCTGCGTTTACGACGTATGGCGTGGTGGGTGTGAAGTGCTGGATCTTCCATGGCGAGGTCGTCGAGGAGCGGCGTGGCCGCACCTACTCGACCGGCGCCTGAACGAGGATATAGATGATGCTAGCTCCAAAACGAGTAAGGCGACGAAAGACCCACAAGGGTCGCATGCGCGGAATGGCGCACCGGGGAAGCAAGGTCTCGTTCGGGGAGTACGGCCTACAGGCGCTCGAGCCTACTTGGATCACGAACCGACAGATCGAATCGGCCCGTGTCGCCATGACCCGTCACATCAAGCGTGGTGGCAAGGTCTGGATTCGGATCTTCCCGGACAAGCCGATCACTTCAAAGCCCGCCGAGACCCGCATGGGGAAGGGCAAGGGCAACCCCGAGGGTTGGGTCGCGGTGGTCAAGCCAGGCCGGATCATGTTCGAGCTCGAGGGCGTGGACGAAGAGATGGCAGAGCAGGCGATGCGTCTGGCCGCTGCGAAGCTGCCGATCAAATGCCGCTTCGTCGTCCGCGACAGCCAGCTCTAGGAGAGAATGATGAAGGCCGATGACATCCGCGATTGGGATGACGCTGAGATCGAAGCCCGGCTCAAGGAGCTGAGCGAGGAGCAGTTCAAGTTGCGTTTCCAGCGCTCGATGATGGAGCTCGAAAACGCGGGGCTGCCGAGGCAGATCAAGCGCGATATCGCGCGTCTGAAGACCGTGCGTCGCGAGCGAGATCTCGCGCAGAACTCCGCTGATAACGCGTGAGCCAGGAAGCCATGAGCGAGAACGAGATCGAACAGGTAGAAGTCGAGACCCCGGAGACGGAGGTCGTGGAAGCTCCCGTCGCCCCGGAAGCCGAGGTATCGAGCGCGCGCAGCCGGCGCAAAGCGCGCACGGGTGTGGTCGTTAGCGATGGGGGTGACAAGACCGTGACCGTCATGGTCGAGCGTCGAATCGCCCACCCGTTGTACGGAAAGGGCGTGAAGCGCACCAAGAAGTATCGGGCGCACGACGAGAAGAACGAGTACCACGTCGGCGACACCGTGCGGATCGTGGAGACCCGCCCGCTGTCCAAGACCAAGCGTTGGCGCGTCACCGGTTTGGCCGAGCGCCAGGCTTAACCGAACGTCACAGGAATCGAGAGATGATTCAGCAGGAGTCGATCCTCCGGATCGCCGACAACACGGGCGCAAAGTCGGCACTCTGTATCAGGGTGCTGGGGGGATCGGGACGTCGGTATGCGGGAGTGGGCGACGTCATCGTCGCGACTGTGAAAGATGCCATCCCCAACGCGGGCATCAAGAAGGGTGAGGTCGTGCGAGCCGTGGTCGTGCGCACCGCCAAGGAGACGCGTCGTAGGGACGGGACGTACATCCGGTTCGAGGACAACGCGGCTGTGATCATCACCCCGCAGGGTGAGCCTCGCGGCACCCGGATCTTCGGGCCCGTTGGCCGCGAGCTACGCGAGAGAAAGTACATGAAGATCGTTTCCCTGGCGCCTGAGGTGTTGTGATGGCCGGGACAAAGTATCGGATCATGAAGGGCGACCGTGTCCGAGTGATTCGCGGCAACGACCGCGACCTCGAGGGTGCGGTGCTCGAAGTCCTGACAAAGAAAGCACGAGTACGCGTCGACGGCGTAAACATTCGCAAGCGGCACACGCGTCCGACCGAGGCGAACCCCGACGGCGGTATCATGACCTTCGCGGCACCGATCCACGTTTCGAACGTGATGCTCGTCGATCCGGCGACCGAAGACGCCAGCCGCGTACGCACGCGCCGCGAAGAGGACGGAACCAAGGAACGGATCGCCGTGAAGACCGGCAATCCGATTCCCAAACTACGATGACGATGGTACCACGACTCAAGACTCATTATACCGACTACGTGAGACCCAAGCTCCAAGGGGAGTTCGGATACACGAATTCGCACCAGATCCCGGAGCTCGTGAAGGTGGTGATCAACGTGGGTACCGGTGAAGGGGCTAAAGACGCTAAGCTGCTCGATAGCATCATGGCCGAGCTGGGCGTGATCTCCGGCCAGAAGCCCCTGATGAACCGCGCCCGGCGCTCGATCTCGAACTTCCAACTGCGGGAGGGCATGCCGGTCGGCGCTTCCGTGACGCTGCGTGGCGAAAAGATGTGGTTCTTTCTCGACCGCCTGATCAGCACTGTGATTCCACGTGTCCGTGACTTCCGGGGGCTCAAGACGCGCTCCTTCGACGGTCGGGGGAACTACACGATGGGCGTGAAGGAGCAGATCATCTTTCCCGAGATCAACTACGAAAAAGTTCGCAAGATTCACGGGATGGACATCACGGTGGTCACGTCCACCGACAAGGATGACGAGGGTCTTGCCCTGCTGCGTGAGTTGGGCTTCCCGTTCCGCGGCGCGGTGCCGGTGCAAGTTGGTGCGACCGCCTAGGAGAGAGAGTTTCGAATGGCCAGAAAGGCGCTCATCGAGAAGTCCAAGCGCAAGCCGAAGTTTGGTGTGCGGCAGCGGAACCGCTGTCAGCGTTGCGGGAGGCCGCGTGCGTTCCTGCGGAAGTTTGGAATCTGCCGGATCTGTTTCCGGGAGATGTCGCTCAGGGGCGAGATCCCTGGTGTCCGCAAGTCGAGTTGGTAGGAGGAATTAGACAGTCATGATGACCGACCCCATCGCGGACATGCTAACCCGAATCCGGAACGCCGGCCGGGCGGCCCACAAGTGGGTGGACATGCCCGTGTCCGCGAACAAGATCGAGATCGCACAGCTCCTGCAAGAGAGCTATTTCGTGCACGCCCACAAGGTGCTCGACGACGGGCGCTTCGGCGTGCTTCGGGTCTACCTGAAGTACTACGAGGGCAAGCCGATCATTCGTCACATCGAGCGTGTCTCACGTCCCGGTCAGCGCACATACGTCGGCAAGGATGAAATCCCTCGGGTACGGAACGGTCTCGGCATGGCAATCCTGTCGACCTCGGCCGGTATGCTCTCCGACCGTAACGCCCGGGAGCAGGGCGTCGGCGGCGAGTTGATGGCCGTGGTCTGGTAAGCGACGAGCGAGAGAGAAACGATGTCTCGTATTGGAAAGATGCCTGTCGTGCTCCCCAAAGGAGTCGAAGTCAAGCAGGCTAATGGCACGCTCAGCGTGAAGGGTCCGAAGGGCTCCTTGGAGTTCAACGCACACCCGGACATGAACGTCGTCATCGACGGGGAGGAGCTCCGCGTAGAGCGGCCATCTGACGAGAAGGAGCACCGTGCGTTGCACGGGCTGACCCGCTCGCTGATAGCGAACATGGTGGCTGGCGTGACCGACGGCTTCGCCAAGACGCTGGAGATCGTCGGCGTAGGCTACCGCGCGGACGTCAGCGGGAAGGGCCTGACCCTGACCCTCGGGTTTAGCCATACCATCGACTACAAGCCGGTAGACGGTATCAGTATCGAGTGCCCGAACCAGACGACGATCGTCGTCTCCGGCATCGACAAGCAGAAGGTCGGCCAGGCAGCAGCGGAGATCCGTGGGTTTAGGCCGCCCGAGCCCTACAAGGGCAAGGGAATCCGGTATCAGGGTGAATATGTTCGGCGTAAGGCCGGTAAGACCGCCGGGGTATAGCGATGACGATGATCAAGCAGAGCAAGCTCAAGAAGAGCCGTGTGCTTCAGCGGATGCGACGCCACTTCCGGGTTCGGAACAAGGTGCGCGGCACCGCGGAGCGTCCTCGCCTCGTGGTTTTTCGCTCGTTGAAGAATGTCGAGGCTCAGGTCATCGACGACGACGCCGGCCGCACGCTCATCGGGCTTTCGACGCTCAACCCCGAGTTGAAGGACTTTGCGGCCGAGGGTCAGAACCGCCGGGTAGAGCACGCCTACGCGGCCGGGAAGCTGCTCGGTGAGCGGGCCAAGGCCCAGGGAATCGACACCGTGGTCTTCGATCGCGGTGGATACAAGTACCACGGCCGGGTGAAAGCCTTCGCCGACGGCGCCCGAGAGGGAGGTCTGGAGTTCTGATGGATGGAAGAGACCAGAAGAAAAAGAAGAAGCATGGTCGCGGTCGGGAGACCGATCTCGTCGAGAACGTCATCTTCATCAACCGCGTCGCCAAGGTCGTGAAGGGTGGGCGGCGGTTCTCGTTCTCGGCGCTTGTTTCCGTGGGTGATCAGAAGGGGAACGTCGGCATCGCACTGGCCAAAGCGAACGAAGTCGCCGAAGCAATTCGGAAGTCCTTCGAGCAAGCCCGCAAGAACATGGTGAAGGTGCCGATCCGGAACGGAACGCTCCCTCACGATATCGTGGGCAGGTGGGGCGCCGGTCGCGTGCTGCTCCGCCCCGCCGCCCCCGGTACGGGTGTGATCGCAGGTGGTCCTGTGCGCGCTGTGCTCGAGGCAGCGGGCGTGAAGGATGTGCTCACGAAGAGTCTGGGTACGAACAACCCGATCAACGTCGTGCGCGCCACCATGAACGGCCTGACGGAGCTCGTCACCGCCGAGCGAGTAGCCCAAGAGCGCGGTGTGACCGTGGAAGAATTGGGAGTGCATCGTGGCTAAGGAGAAGAAGCCCAAGATGATCAAGATCACCCAGACGCGGAGCGGAATCGGCCGACTCACCAAGCACCGCCGCACGCTTCGGGCGCTGGGAATAAAGCGTCACCAGCAGAGCGTGGTACATGAGGATAACGAGGCCATACGGGGGATGATCAACCAGGTCTCGTATATGGTTAGTGTTGAAGAACATGGTGACCGCTGAAATCGACGCATTGCGTCGTCGCATTCCGGGCGCCGACCTGCGAAGTAGCTTCGCTACTCCTCGGTCGTCGTCCTCACGCTCCTAGCACTGCATCCGATTTGAGCGGTCTCGGAGAGAGGAAACGGCAGAAAAATGGCAGAACTACATGATCTGAGCCCCTCCGCCGGCTCCCGCCGCAACGCCAAGCGCGTTGGCCGCGGCCAGGGCTCCGGCCTGGGTAAGACCGCGGGGCGGGGACAGGACGGCCAGAAGTCGCGCTCGGGCGGACGCATCCGCCGGGACTTCGAGGGTGGCCAGATGCCGCTCATGCGCCGGATTCCGAAGCGCGGGTTCAAAAACTTCAACCGTGTCGAGTACCAAGTGGTCAACGTGCGGGACCTCGGCCGGTGTGACGGTGACGTGGGCCCGGACGAGCTCAAGGCGGCCGGACTCATCGCGTCGCTTCGCAAGCCCGTGAAGATTCTCGGGGAAGGCGATATGGAGAAATCGTTGTCCGTGAGCGCACACAGGTTCAGTAAGAGCGCTCAAGCGAAGATCGAGGCGGCAGGGGGATCGGTGACGGTCATGGGCGCCACGGCCGAGGACTTTTCGTAGCATGCCGAATCCGGTTCAAAATCTCTTCCGGGTTCCGGAGCTCAAGCAGAAGGTCCTCTTCACCTTGTTCATCCTGCTCATCTACCGAGTGGGATCGCACATCACAGTGCCGAGCCTGGACGTGGGCGCGCTTCGTGAGCAGTTCGGTCAACTCCAGGGGACCTTCTTCGGCATTTACGACATGTTCGTCGGTGGAGGGCTGTCTCGAGCCACTATCCTGGCGCTAGGCATCATGCCCTACATCTCCGCGAGCATCATGTTTCAACTGCTCGCCGCGGTCTTCCCAACCATCGAAAAGCTGCAAAAGGAAGGCGAAGAGGGACGTAAGAAGCTGACCCAGTGGACGCGATATACTACGATCGGGTTATCGGCCGCCCAGGCCTACGGATACGCATCGTTCTTGCAGGCGATTCCCGGCGCGGTCAGCACGCCCGGCGCGCTGTTCACGTTTACGACGGTCGTCACGCTCACCGTGGGCGCGATCTTCGTCATGTGGCTCGGTGAGCAGATCACGGAGCACGGGATCGGCAACGGCATGTCGCTGCTGATCTTCTTCTCCATCATCCAGGGGTTTCCGGCAGCGGTCGTGCGCACCTACGAGTCGTTCCGGCTCGGTGAACTCGGGGCGTTCGATGCGGCTGCGCTGCTGTTCGTGGTGATCGGCGTCACCGCGGCGGTGGTCGCGATGACCATGGCGGCCCGCAAGATCCCGGTTCAGATTCCGCGCAAGGTGGTCGGCCGCGGTCGGATCCGAGAGGGCCAGAAGAGCTTCATTCCGTTGCGTATCAACTCCGCGGGCGTCATGCCGATCATCTTCGCGCAGTCGTTCATCGTTGTACCCGGCACCGCCGCCGCTTTCATCGACATCCCGCTGCTCAACACCATCAACGAGATCTTCGCGCCGCAGGGCTGGCCCTACTACGTCACGTATGGCCTCCTGATAGTGTTCTTCACGTACTTCTACACGGCGATCATTTTCAACCCGATCGACCTCGCCGAGAACCTAAAGAAACAGGGTGGTTTCATCCCGGGTGTAAAACCGGGAGCGCGCACGGCGGAATACATCGACCGCGTTCTGACACGTGTGACCCTACCCGGCTCGATCTATCTAGCTCTCGTGGCGCTCGTGCCGTTCTGGATCTTCGACTTCTTCCAGATCAACACGTTTTTCTTCGGCGGCACGAGTCTGCTGATCGTCGTGGGTGTGGGTTTGGACACCGTGCAGCAGGCGCAACAGTTGCTCATGCTACGTCACTATGACGGTTTTATGAAGAAGGGTCGCGTGAAGATGCGGGGCCGCTCGCGGTACATGTAGGTGTCGATGGTCGTCATCCTTCTCGGTCCGCCGGGTGTCGGAAAAGGCACGCAGGCCGTACGTCTCGCTGCTGAGATCGGTGGCGAGCACATCTCTACCGGAGATCTGCTTCGCGCGGCCTGCCGTGACAGCACCGAGCTCGGCCAGCAGGCTCAGGGCTATATGGATGCCGGAGAGCTCGTTCCCGACGCGCTGATCCTCGACCTCGTTCGAGACCACCTAGGAGGCGTGGCAAGCGAGGCGAGTCTCCTGTTCGACGGCTTTCCGCGAACGACCGCTCAGGCGGACGGACTCGATGCGGTGCTGTCCGACGTGGGGCGGCAGGCCGACCGGGTCGTGCTCTTGGAGGCTTCCGACGAGACGCTTGTCAAACGGCTGAGCGGGCGGCGGAGCTGCATGGACTGTGGGGCGATCTTCAACGTCCACTTGAACGCCTCGGAGATCGATGGGATCTGCGACCGTTGCAGCGGTCCGCTCATCCACAGGATCGATGACGAGCCGGATACCGTGGTCCGTCGCTTGAAGGTTTATCAAGAGCAAACAGCACCGCTCGTGGCCCACTACGAAGCGCGTGACGCAGGCGTGGTTCGGGTCCAGGCCGATCGGGGCATGGACGACGTGTACGCGGACGTGCGAACCGCCGTTGGCGTGTGAGTCGCGATGATCCACCTACGGACCCCGGAGGAGATGAACGCAGTCGGTCGCGGCGGCGCGATCATTGCCGGACTGCTCGGCGAGCTCCTCCAGCGGGTTGTTCCGGGCGTCTCGACCCACGACCTCGACAGCATCTGCGATGAGTACATAGTCTCACATGAAGGAGCATTGCCGGCTTTCAAGGGTCTGTATGGGTTTCCTGGAAGCGTATGTACCTCGGTGAACGAGGAGGTAGTTCACGGCATTCCGAGTGCGAAGCGCGTGCTGCGCGAGGGCGACATCATTTCAGTCGACGTAGGTGTAAAGGTCGACGGGTGGTGCTCCGATTCGGCTTGGACGTTTCGCGTCGGTGAGGTGAGCCAGGAGGTGCAGCGATTGCTAGACGTGACCGAGCGCTCCTTGTGGGCCGCGATCGAGGCTTCCGTCCCCGGGAATCACGTGGGGGACATCGGTGCGGCAGTCATGCGTACTGTGGACGGAACGAGCTTCGGCATCATCAGGGACCTCGTGGGACATGGCGTGGGACGCGACGTGCACGAGGAGCCCCAGGTGCCTAACCACGGACGGGGAGGACACGGTCCGTTGCTGAGGGAGGGGATGGTTCTGGCCATCGAGCCGATGCTCTCGGCGGTTCACCGAGCATCAGAACACTCGATGACGGATGGACGGTCGTTACCGCCGACCTAACCACATCGGCACACTTCGAGCATACCGTCGGAATCACCAGGGACGGCCCAAGGGTGTTGACTGCGTCCGGAGCCCCTGTTCATGCGGGTTCTGACGCCCCGAACGACGCTTGAAGCCGCTCCATAGCTTGGTTATAGTATAATGCTGTGCAACAAACGAATGTGGAGATGTCGAGGTGAAGGTTCGAAGCAGCGTAAAGCCGATCTGCGAGCACTGCAAAGTGGTCCGCCGGAAGGGTGTCGTGCGCATTATTTGCTCGCGCGATCCTAAGCACAAACAGCGCCAAGGATGATGAGCGACGTGAAATCGGCGCCATCCCGCGTTGGGCTCCGGGTCGCTCCTTGCGACGTACGTAGAGTACGTCTCAGTCGCGCGTCCTCACCCGCCTTGGATGGCATCCGATTTTATGCCGTTCATCGCGGGAACAGAAGGAAATAGTAATAAATGGCACGTATCGCTGGCGTTGATCTACCGCGTGGAAAGAGGATCGAAGTCGCCCTGACGTACATCTACGGGATCGGTGCGACGCGAGCGAGGGAGATAGTCCGGGAGTGTGGCGTCGATGCAGACCGGCGCACCCAGAACCTCGACGACGATGATGTGAACCGCCTTCGTCGGCAGATCGAGGGGAACTACAAGGTCGAGGGCGCGCTGCGCACCGACACCTCCATGAACATCAAGCGTCTCATGGACATCGGTTGCTACCGGGGACTCCGGCACCGGCGCGGTTTACCCGTGAGGGGTCAGCGGACGCATACCAACGCGCGCACGCACAAGGGCTCCAGGAGATCCATCACGGGCAAGAAGAAGGCGCCGAAGAAGTAGGCGGCCCAACAGGCTCGCTGAGCCGGCGTATCACTCGATGCGGCGTGTCACCCGAGGCAACCGGCCCCGGATCGCCGCATCCGCATTGTTAGAAGAGCAGGAACCAGAGACCAGTGAGAGAACGTGGCCAATCCAAAGACCCGTACCAAGCGCTCGAAGAAGGTCGTAGAAGCTGAAGGTGTCGCTCACATCAAAGCGACCTTCAACAACACGATCATCACGATCGCCGACAACCAAGGGAACGTCATCGTGTGGGCCAGCGCCGGAAAGGCCGGCTTCAAGGGCTCCAAGAAGTCGACCCCGTTTGCCGCCACGGTAGCTGCCGAACAGGTGGGGCGTGAGGCCGTCGGCATGGGCGTGAAGCGCCTCGACGTGCGTGTCCAGGGCCCGGGCTCCGGCCGTGAGTCCGCGATCCAGGCGCTCGCAGCCGTTGGTCTCCAGATCAAGTCAATCCAAGACGTCACGCCGCTGCCGCACAACGGGTGTCGGCCGCCGAAGAAGCGTCGCGTCTAGTCGCGTCCGAGGGGGAATACCACTAAGCCATGGCTCGTTATACCGGTCCGGTTTGTAAGCTCTGCCGCCGAGAAGGCCAGAAGCTCTTCTTGAAGGGGCAGAAGTGTTACACCGAAAAGTGCCCCGTCGAGCGGCGCCAGTACCCGCCGGGTCAGCACGGTCCCGCGCAGGCTCGCCGACGCAAGCAGTCCGACTACGCCGTTCAGCTCCGGGAGAAGCAGAAGGTGAAGCGGATCTATGGGCTGCACGAGAAGCAGTTCCGCGCGCTCTTCGAGCGCGCTGCTCACGTCCCGGGTATCACCGGCGCGAACCTCATCGTTTCGCTAGAGACACGCCTCGACAACATCGTCTTCCGCATGGGCTTCGCGGTCAGTCGTAGCGCGGCACGGCAGCTCGTGCGGCACCGCCATGTAGAGGTGAACGGCCGCATCGTCGACGTCCCGAGCTTCCACGTGAAGGGGGGCGACGAGATCGCGGTGAAGGCCAAGTCGAAAGACATCGTGCCAGTGCAAGGGGCTCTCGAGGCGCGCACGCGTCCGGCGCTGACAGATTGGCTCGCGCTCGATGAGAAGGCGCGTGTGGGCCGCTTGGTTCGCGAACCGACCCGTGCGGACATCCCGCTGGCGGCGCGGGAACAACTCATCGTCGAGCTCTACTCGAAATGATCCGATCGCGTGGATTCGTTCGGCGGATCCTGGCGTCCAAGGTTAAGCAGGAGGCAACGTGGAATTAGATCTCACCGGACTGGTACTCCCCGATCGCATCGAGGGCATCGAGGATCCGGGCGACACCCGAAATGCCCGCTTCGTGATCGAGCCGCTCGAGCGCGGCTTCGGCCATACGCTGGGCAACTCCGTGCGTCGTGTGCTGCTGTCGTCACTGCGCGGTTCAGCGGTGTGGGGCTTCCGCATCGACAGCGTGGTGCATGAGCACCAGACGATCACGGGTGTGGTCGAGGACGTTCATCAGGTTATCCAGAACCTTAAGGCGCTCGTGGTCACGCTGGACGACGATGTCGACGATGCGGTTCTCGAGATCCACGTTAGCAAGACGGGTACTGTCACGGCTGGTGACATCCAGCCGACGGCCGGAGCGACGATCATGGATCCGGATCACCATCTGTTCACGCTCCAGGAAAAGCGCAAGGTCACCGTGGAGCTGCACGTGAACAAGGGTCGCGGCTTCGTGCTCGCGGATGCGCACCCCCTCCCGCGGGGCACCCCAGTGGACCTCGTACGTATCGACTCGATCTACAACCCGGTCCGCCGCGCTAACTTCACGGTCGAGGAGACCCGCGTAGGCCAGCGCACCGATTTCGATCGTCTGACCCTTCATATCGAGACCGACGGCTCGGTCGATCCGGAGCGTGCGGTGGCGTACGCCGCCGAGCTGGTTCGCAAGCACCTGGAGTACATGCTCTACTTCGGTGAGGGTGGCATTCCCGAGGTCGCGCCTCCCGGAGCGGTCGCGGTTTCCGATCGCCTGCAGGACCTGTTCGAGCGGCCCATCGAGGATCTTGCGGAACTGTCTGTGCGCTCGCGAAACTCGCTGCAGAAGGAGAACATCCAGACGCTGGGTGACCTCGTGCAGCGCTCGGAGGACGACATGCTGCAGATCGAGAACTTCGGCAAGAAATCGCTCAAGGAGATCTCCGACTTCTTGGAAGATCATACGCTCCGCCTTGGCATGCAGCTCAAGGAAGGCGAGGACGGACGCCTTTTCTTCGTGGACGAGGAAGCCGAGGCCCAAGCGGCCCGGGAGCAATAGCCGTGCGGCATCGCAAGAAGGGGAGGAATCTCTCTCGTACCGCAAGCCACAAGAAGGCGACCATGCGCAACATGGCCACGTCGCTGTTTCGTCACGAGAGAATCGAGACGACCACGGCCAAGGCCAAGGAGCTCCGTCCATACGCCGAGCGTCTCATCACACTCGCGCGCCGCGGGGACCTGCATGCCCGCCGCCTTGCCGCGACTAAGATCCAGGATCGCGAAGTACTAGGGAAGCTGTTCGGCGATATCGCTCCGCGTTTCGCGGAGCGTCCGGGTGGCTATACACGCATCCTGAAGCTGGGCCATCGGAAGGGTGACGCTGCGGAGATGTCGCTCATCGAACTCGTCGGCTAGTTTGACATGCGCTTCCGGCGGACGAACTCAAACGGACAGGATTTCGGACATGGTGGATAACGCTTCCCGACGCGGAGCTGCCGACCTGAGCATCTTACTGATGTTCATGGCGTTCGCGTCCATCGGTGGTTTCTTGTTTTGGCTCATGGGTGAGGCTGACGCGCAGCGTGAGTCCCGACTCGTGGCAGATACGACCGAGGTGGCCAGCGACGATTTCAGTATGGCGACCACGGTCGCCGCGGTGGACATTCAGACGGATGCCACGCCGTTCGAGGGTCAGCTCATTCGCATTGCTGGACTGACCGTAGCGAGCACGTTCGGGACGCAGGGCTTCTGGCTTCAACTGCCCAACCGCAATCCGTTCCTCATCTCGATGTCCGAGCAGGTGATGGCGGAGGGGTTGATCCTGGCCGCCGGTCAGCCCGCCACCGCAATCGGTACTCTGTACGCCATGAGCGACTCTGTCGTGACCGCGTGGGTGGCCGCCGGCACCATTAGTGAGGGTGACCAACTCGCCGCCGAGTTCGCGGGCCACTACCTGGAAGCGAATCAGGTCGTGGTCGCGAGTGGGCCCGACGGCGACGGCAACGACGGTGGCGCTGGCGCAGGAAACTAGGAGTTGTGTTATCAGTGGGTGCATCGCCGCCGCGGCTAGGGAAGACCGAGGAAGGTTGTGATGGCTAGAGTTTGCTACGTGTGTAACAAAGGACCGGCGACGGGCAATAACGTGAGTCACGCGCACAACAAGACGCGGCGTCGCTGGCTGCCGAACCTTCAGACGTTCAAGATCGTCGACGAGAACGGGGAGCGCCGTCGCGTGCGGGTGTGCACGCGGTGCATCTCGGCGGGGAAGGTGACTAAGGCTCCGGCGGTGGTGGCCTGACGGGTAGCGACCTGGTCGCCTGCGTCAGGCTCGCCGGCGCAGCCATACGACCAGCTGCATCTCGGTATGCGTCAAAAGCATTAGCCGCCTAAGCAAGCGACCCCCAAGCCCGCCCACGAACGTATCACCGACGTAGTGATCGGTTCGCGCGACCTCGTAGCCGAGCCTCCGCCCGTTCCGCACAAAGGCCTCCACCGTGAACTCGTAGAGGTGATACGGCGGGTGCATGGGGCTCAGGTTGGTCACCAACCCCGATCCAGTTAGGCGGTAGTAGAGGTTGAGCAGTCGGCCGATGAGCCACCGTGTGCTTGGGACCTCCACGTGGATTATGCCGTTCGGACGGAGCCAGGACAGTGCTGCTTCGAGCGCTGCAGAGGGGTCCGCGAGATGCTCGAGCACGGCGCCGAACGTCACGAAGTCGAAGGACTCCCTGGCATATGAGGCGTCCTCGATGGAGCTGAGTGTCAGGCGATCCGGCGCGAAGCCGAATTTCTGGATGGCGCTCTCCCGGAACGTGCTCGACGGCTCTAGCCCCCAAGCGTCGAACCCCGCGTCTCGCATCGCCGACATGGTCCGGCCCGTTCCGGCGCCGATATCCAACGTCGAGCCACCCTCGACGTCGGGCAGCAGCATCCGTGCGATGCGAACTTCCGTTTGGAAGGCAGGTTTGCCAGCCTCGACTCGATCACCTCCGAAGTACTCCACGGGGTCCATGGCGTAGTGCTCCGCAAGGTCCGTGGGAAGCGGCATCGGGTTGGAGAATACGAGCCCACACGAGCGGCAGCGCATCGCGGAAGTGGCAGCCCCCGGCTGCTTTCGCGGTCGCCACCCTTGGGACCGATCGAGGCGCCGCCCCAGGAGCCGGTGCTGACGCTCGTCGGCTCCACACATGTTGCATACGTCGATGGGCACAAAACGATACGTGACCATGATCCTCCTACTCGGCACGGCGTCAGGTTCGAAAATAACTACGTCTCGAGCACCCACAACGAGTCCACCAACTCGGAAGCACCGCCCCGCGCCTCCACGGCCCGAACAACTCCCGGGTGCGAGTCGCCGTAATCGTGGCCGCAGATCAGGTGCGACCCAACGGACAGCGCCCAGTCGATGTCCGTCAGAGTTTCCCCGTATCGGTGATCGGCGTCGAGAAAGACCATGGCTGGCGCGGGGCCATCGTAGCCTTCGTAGAACACGTCCTTGTCCATGTCGAGCACCTTGACCCGAGCGTCTCGAACGGCATTCGCCAGAAGGCGTCTCGTGATGTGCCTGTGCTGCTCGATGGGCACCCCACACGGATTCCAACCGTAGTTGTCCACCGTGATCAGCTCCTGGGAGTCGTCCTTGTTCTCGATGATCACGCGTGCGGAGTGTCCGAAGAGCGTACCGAGCTCGATGATGGGTCGAGTGGGATCGAGTCCCCGAACGAGCGTTCCTAGGAGTCGGGCTTCCCGCGGACCGATCTGCACGTCGGTTGCGACCGGCACCAGCAGTGCGTCGATGAAGTGCGCCCTGAGGCGATCATACAGACCGGTGGCCCGGAGAATCCCGCCGACAACTGACATGGGCAAGAGGATAGGCGGTTCACGGCCACCGGTCTATTGCTGCGCGCCTCACGGGCTCCTCCTGGCGTCGACGAGTTCGTCGAATACAGCCGCGAGTCGGCCGGTCTGAGAACGACGTTGGAGGGGCGCGACGAGATCGGCTGGCACCCGATGCCGCTGCAGCTCGCCGGCGCGATGTTCCTGTAGCAATCGCTCCAACTCCGGCCCGAACGCCCGAGACTCGTTCGGCACTACCATGCGTCCGTCCCCGTAGACCGAGATCAGGTCCTCCATCTCACTCTCCGGTACCACCGCAGCCAGCACGGGGCGTCGAGCGCCGAGGTACTCGACGAGCTTCCCTGGGACGATGTCCGCGTACGACTCGTGTGCCTGGATCAAGACGTTGGCCGACGCGCCAGCCATGGCCTCGCGTGCGCGATCCGGCGTGAGCAAGCCGTCGAGCTGGAGCCACGGCCGTGGGGGAGCAGAGGCGTCCGGCTCCCAGGGACTCGTTGGCCCGAGCACCCGGAGACGAAAGCCAGCGCCCCGACGTTGGAAGAGGTGATCGAGTGCCTCGAGAAGGGGCCGCACACGTTCGAGGCGAGCGACGGTGCCCGCGTAGACGAGCTCGAAGGGCTGGTCGGGAGCCGGGGGCTGAGTATCGCTCACGGGCTCGAACCCGTTCATGACCACCGTGATACGCTCGGCTGGGAGGGAGAAGCTCGAGATCAATTGCGACTTGGTAGACTCGCTGGTCACGATCACATGATCCGCGGCCCAGAGGATGCGGGTCTGAATGCGCTCGTTGAGCCGCCACCGCCAAGCCGGCCCTTCCTTGAGACTCGGGTGCGCTTCCGACCAGGGGTCCCTGAATTCTGTCACCCATGGAACGTCGAGACGCCGAGCCGCCCGCGAGGCTGCCAGATGGGCGCTGTACGGCACCGAGGACGAAAAGACGACACAAGGCCCGCCTGCCTTCGCCCGCTGGATCGCGCCCTCGGCGGCCCGGGACGCAAACGGGATCCAGCCCACCTGTGCATCCGGAACATACACGAAACTGCGCACGAGGCGTCGCAAGGAATCTCCGACTCCCCGAGTCGGGATGGGCCTGATGTCGGACGAGTCGCCCAAGTCGATACCGGAAGCGCTCGCGAACGACCTGCGAATCATGCGACTCAACTCCAGGCTTGGAGTCCTGATGACTCCGGCGTGCGTTTCGCGGGCAGAGCGTGCTCCATCCTTCACTGGCGCCCTGTGGAAGAAGCCTGCTTTTGGAGTGATGACGGTGGGAGTCCACCCCCACTCCGGAAGGCGCCGTGAGTACGCCGCCATGCGTTCGGCTGCGATTCCCACCAGAGGCGGAAAGTAGTAGGCGAGCATGACGACCGTTCTCCCCCTCCGAGGAGGTCCCAGTTGGTCGGTCATACAGTCGGGGTTCTTGTTCATGTGACCCGTCCCAGGGCCTGCATGACCAGCCTCCATTCAGTGGCCGTCCACTCACGCAAGGCGACCATCGAGATACTGTAGATCCCGCTCAGCACGACTCCTCCTAGCAGCAACACGGCGACATCACCCCGGGGTGTCCCTGGGAAGCTCGGAACCAGCGTTGAGAGCACGACGAGGCTCATTGCTCCGGCGATGGTCGGACGCACTGCTGACCGAAGCGCGATGACTGCGATCGGTCGCGTCGACTTCAAAATGAGAGCGAACGGGATCACGATGGCGTAGGACCCTACGGTCGCGACAGCCGCGCCGAGCGCCCCGAACTGGATGATCAATGGAACGTTCAGCGCGACGTTCAGGGCGGCGGCCGCCGACGCGAGCACCGCCGCGGATTTCTGATCTCCGGAGGTGAAGAGGCGGTTGTACATGACTGAATTGGCGTACACGATGGGGATCGACCAGGCGAGAACCACCAAGGACGCACCGGACTCGGCGAACTCCGCGCCAAGCAGAATGGGGATGACGGTAGGCGCCGACCAGGACATTCCCACGGCCAGCGGGAGCGAGGCCCACATCATGGCCCGGAAGCTGAGGCGTGTGGCTTTCGTCAGCTGGCCGCGCGAGGAGGATTGCAGGCGCGAGAGAATTGGGAAGGCCGACGCCATGAAAACGATCGGAATCAGGTTCGTCACCTCTGCTACCCTCACCGAGGCTCCATATAGGCCCACCTCGCCCGCGTCGCGGAAGTGAAACAACATGATCTGATCGATGCGCTGGTAGACCTGGAACAGGGTGAGCGTGAGCGCGACAGGCCACGCCTGGACCAAGAGGTAACGCCACGCATGGGTGTCGAAACGCGGGGCGATCTTCAGCCCAGAGCGCCGTGCGAGCCACCATGCCAGTAGGAACGTGCTGCCCATGCTGACCGCTTCGGTGGCGGCGAAGGCCTCCAAGGGCCACCTCAGCGCGATCATCCCGATCTTTGCCAGGGATACCGTCAACGCCCATCCAGCGAAAACGAGCTTCGGGACCGCCATCCTGAGGTCTACGGTGTACTCCACGAGCAGGAGTGAGTACGGCGTGAACGGAAACGAGAGCGAGATGAGAACGATGAGCAGCGCCAGTCTCGACGGGAGGCCGAGCGCGGGGGCTACCAGCCAAGCGACCACCATGCTCCCGACCGAGAGTGCGATGCGAAGACCGACCGCTGCACCAACGATCCCAGCCAGCTTTGCCCTGTCCTGGGCGGCGTCGCGTATCACCACCGTTTCCACTCCCGCCAGCGTCAGGAGCAGAAAGAAGGAGATGTAGGCGTAGGCCGTGGTCAGTAGCCCGTATTCGTCCTGGCCCAGATACCGGATCAGGAGCACTGAGACCACGGCAGCCAGAACCGTGTTGAAGCCTCTCGAGAGCAGTAGAACCAGGGAGTTCCCCCCTATCCGCCTCACCTGAGCCGCAGGCCCCTGGGTATCGGGCCCCTGGGTATCGCTCATGTCTTCCTCGCGGTCGCTATGAGCTTGTACCCCGGAAACCGACGCCGCAGCGACGTCGTCAGCAGCGTGCCGGCCGTGGGGCGGCCTCGTTTCTCATCACCGAGACGGTCCGAGGCATCGTGTGTCTCGCCCCCGCCCCGGTTCGCGCTCTCCGACAGTGGCGACGAATGGGGCCGCCTGGCGAGACGCCGAATCTTCGAAGCCGAGGCGAGTGCTCGATCAATGATGTCCGGTACCGACATGATCACGGTCACGTCGGCAAAGCCAGCTTGACGCAGCACTCGATCCAACGACTCGACGGAGAAGTGACTCAAGTGCAGCGGGAGGTCGTAGATCTTTTCCTTCCAACGCGTGGAGTATTTTGCCGCCCATGCGGCGGGATTGGGTACCTCGACGAAGAGCTGTCCGCGGGGTGCCAACAGTGAGTGAGCCGACACGAGGTCGGCTCCGGGATCACGGACGTGCTCGAGAACGTGTGTCAAAGTGATCAGGTTGAAGCGCTCATCCTCGAATTGTGCGGTGGTGAACGGCCCAACCCTGACGTCGAGGCCCCGCTTGGTGCGTGCGATGTGGGCCGCGTGCTCGGAGAACTCCGTCCCGACCACCTCGAAACCCGCATCGCGCGCCGCCGCGAGCATGGACCCCAAGCCACACCCGATGTCCAGCAGTCGATCTCCTGAGAACCGGGCCCGCAACGCACTGGCGCGGTCCCTCGCGGCCGACTCTTCATACACCATCCCCCGCTTGGAGTAATAGGCGGGCGACTCGTAGGCGCTCTTGAGCTCGGTCTCCGAGGGTGCAGGTACCGTCCATCCGTGGGAACATTCACGGCAGGCGACGATCCGCCACGGCCCCTCGACGTACATCGGCTTCTCTGCGGGATCGGCGCCGCATATTGGACAGACGTCCTGTGTGGAGCCCGTCACGGGCCACCACGTGCGCCGGGCCCCAACCGGATCCACTCCCGGAGATGCAAGCGGGCTCCCGTGAACCGCGCGCTCACGTAGCGAGATCGTCGTGCCAGGTGCGCGGCTGCGAACCCCACCGTTTCGATGGCCAACGCCAACGTTCGGACCAGCCAAAACCAGGCTGCGTACGTCGCTCCACGGTGCTTTACAAGAAGTGCCAGGTCTGCGCGCAAAGCCTGCTGGACACGCCATCGCACGCGGCCCGGTGAGCTTGCTCCGCGCTCATGCGTGACGCATACGCTCGGCACCAGTCGCACTACCCAGCCCTCCTGACGAATGCGATAGCACCACTCCTGCTCCTCGCCGTACATGAAGATGTCGGCGTCGAAGCCGTCGACCTGATCATACACCTCCCTCCGAACCAACATGCACGCGGCTGTGATCCAATCCGGATCGGCGGGCTCGTCGTGCGGAAGGTGGGGCCCCATGAGCAGGGAGGCCCTGTGCTTGCTTGAAAGAAGCCGGTACAGCCAGCTTCGCCCGACGAACTCGCGGACGGCGGCGGGGAAGGCCCGGGCGGAGTATTCGAGTTCGCCCGACTTCGACTCGAGCCGCGGCCCTACTATGCCGATTCTCTCCTCTGCGAGAAGCTGCTGGACCAACCGCGCCAGGTCGTCGGGGGTCTGAAGTCGAGCGTCACTGTTCAGAAGCAGGAAGAGAGATCCCGCAGCCCGATCCATGGCCAGATTATTCGCTCGTCCAAAGCCGAGATTGGTATCGCTCTTCACGAGGTTGATCTCGGGGAACTCCTCCGCGATGGCTGCCACGGAATCATCGGACGAGGCATTGTCGACGACCCACACGTCGGAGTTGACGCCTCTCGACTCCACCACCGACCGAATGGCCTGGAGTGTCAGGTCTTTCGTATTGTAGCTCACGATGACGGCGGATACGTCAGTCAACTACGAGGTCCCCCAGCACTTGCCGAAGCTGACCCGACATGGCGCCCCATCCGTATCTCTCAACGGCCCGGCGGCGAGCCTCCTTTCCGAGTCGCGGCCCCAGCGTGGGATCGTCGTATAGTTGTCGAAGCGCGTGCTCAACCGCCTCTGCAGTACGTTCCGGTACCACGAGACCCGCTGGCTCGTGCCCGCCCAGGGCTTCCTCCACGTCGGCAATCTCGGTGGTCACGAGTGGGGCCCCCAGCGACATCGCCATAAGAAGCTTGGCAGGCAGCTGATGGGCCGCAAAGGTACCGGCCAGCTGCGGAATGACGAACGCGTCACATGCTGCGATCGGCCAACCGGATTCACCGAACGGTACCGGGCCCCGGACGTCGACCTTGTCTCCCGCCGCGGCCTCCAGCGCGGCTTTTCCGTCCCACTTAGCCGTTGAGCTGACGACCAGAAGCCGAGCTTCGGCGGGAAGTCTACGTATGGCCTCTGCGAGGACCTTCAGCCCCTTGTGCTGACGCGGCGTGCCCAGAAAGAGTGCAAGGAACGTCTCAGAGGAGATCCCGAGCCTCTGACGGGCTTCTGCCCGCGGGAAGCAAGCCGGAGAGAAACGGATCTCGTCCACGCCTTGGCGGACGATGTGCCCCCCGAACCTCTCTTGCAGAGCGCGATTCGAAACCGTGAGAACGTCGGCTTCGCGGATCCTACGTTCGTAATACCGGACGTAGAATTCGCTGGCCTGGTGACCGAGCGCTCTAACGCCGTACCAGATGCGTCGGCCCCAGGATCGATCGGCGAAGAAGCCTCCATCCCAATCATCCAGGTGAAGCGCGGTGGGAATGCCGAGGCGGTCTCGGAGCCTCAAGGCGACGCCGAAGCTGCCCGGCATCGCTTTGAAGGGATACAGAAGGGTGGCACGGGCAGCTGCGGAGACCCCTGCTCGCATAGCGGACGGGGCGAACGGATTCGCAGAGGGCAGCTGGCGGGCCGAAAGCCCGTCCGCCTTCAGCGGCGACCAGATCCCGCCCGAGCTTGGCCCGGCCAGGTCCGTGTCATGCCCCAGGCGCCGCAGGGCTCCGGCAAACTGGACGGGACAATAGGTGGGGTTGTCCCCCAGGTCCGACGAGACAAAAAGGACCTTGCCCATCTGCGATCAGGTCCCCTCGAGGGCCTGATGGTAGAAAGCGAGCAGACGCTCCTTGAACCTCTCTCTAGTGAATTCACGCTCAAAGCGAGCCCTGCTCCGGTGGCTGAGCTCCAGTGTCCAGTCGGGCTCCTCCACGAGTGTTCGCATGGCCGATGCAAGGGCCGGCTCGTCATCCACGGGAACCAAGACACCGGCCGGCGGGTCGCCCAAGATCTCGCCGAATGCTCCCTGATCAGTGGCTATGACCGGCAGCCCGAACGACATGGCTTCGATGAGCACCAAGCCATACCCCTCCGCGCGTGAAGCGATGACAAAAACGTCCGCGCGGGGATACAGGTCACGCTCGAGCTTAGACCGGTCGACCCAGGGATGGACCTCGAATCCGGCCTCACCATCCAAGTCTTCATACGAGGGGTCGCCGGCCAGGACCGCGCGCACGTCGTGGCCCTCGGTGCGAAGCCGGCGAATCGCGCCGATGAAGAGATCCGCTCCCTTGCGGTACGGGTCTCTGCCGACGAAGAGGAAGGTGAGTCCGTGCTCAGAAACTGGTCGCTGAATCGGATCGCGCACGGGGATTCCGGGAGGAAGTACATCGATGCGAGATCCCGGGACTCCGGATCGCAGTAGAAAGTCCGCCGCGAACTGAGACAACACGCCGATTCGGGCGAGTCTCTTCCAGTTCACGAATTCGCTGTTGACGCGGAGAAGAGGGAAGATGCGAGCCGCGCGTCGATAGAGCTTTGCGACCCGCTGCTCACTCCAGCCGAGGTAGTCCCTTATGTAGTGGTAATAGCTGCCGCCGCCCACGGTCATCACCACAGGCACCCGCGAGGCGGCGCGAATGTGGCTGGAATAATTGTGGACGTGGACCAGATCGAATTCGTCTCCCACCGAGTAGGAGCGGAGCCCCGGAAGTGGCCACAACGCGGGCTGCACGAATCGATTGAACGCGATCTCACGTATTCGATTCGACCGGGCTCCCACTATGCTCTGATGATAATCCCACACGACCTCATGGGAGACCCCGTCGGGCGGATCCCCAATCACGTCCTCGAGAAAGGTCTGCTCGCCGCCACCGCCTCGCATTCCTATCAAGAGGCATTTAAGCACTAGTGCGACAGTCCAGCCTCGGAGGTAGGTACTCGACTTGGAATTGGGTGTACATCAAGTTCCCCAGGGATCTCACAAGAACCGTTCGATCAAGAAAGCCGATTGCCTTGGGGGAAGAATGAGTAATGCAAGGTCCGAAGGAAAGACATGATTCTGCGGCCTGAGTGGCACCGGCGACGGTGGCCCCGTGCCTACCTGATCATCGAGGGATAGCGAGCATGGACGACCCCAGGACCCTTATCTGGATCTTCTCAAGCTCTGTCTCACGCGGTACGCCTTCGGCGACACGTTCACTCCACTCACCCCCCAGACCCGGCGCGCTCGATTAGTGGTCGGCATGTTCGACCGGCTTCTCGAGCCTCGGGGTGTCTCGTTGGCGCGCCGCCACCGACTCGACCCGGTCACAAGGGAGCGAGGTCACGATTATCCGCCCCCGCGGAGACCATGATCGGACTCCTGCGCCTCGATAACTTGCACGAGTGCGTCGTACGTGTGCTCGAGGATGACGTACCCGGTGGGGCTGCCGAGACCGAACGAGGAGTCCTATCCATCGGATCGGGGGGATCGCCACTGGGCCAAGACGGAACTGCAGATGTCGATCGAACAAGTGAAAGAGAATTTCGCTCGCTACAACCTTCTCGACCGGCAGGTGCGATTCCTCGAGGGGTGGTTCATGGACACTCTACCCGAGGCCCCCATCGACCGGTTGGCGATCCTGCGCCTGGACGGGGACATGTACGAATCAACCATCCAGGCGCTTCAGGCGCTTTTCCCCAAGGTGCCGCCTGGAGGCTTTGTCATCGTCGACGACTACTACGCCGTGCCGGCGTGCAAACGGGCAGTGGACGACTATAGGCTGGAGCATGGCATCGAAGGTGACCTGGTACAGGTAGACGACTTCTGCGTATTCTGGCGCAGGCAGTAAGGCCGACGCCGACGTCGAAAACGAAGCGCGCGGTTTGACCCCCGTACGTTCCCACGGGTACTTTTTCAGAGGCTTACTTGCGTTCTGAGTCGAGGGCTGGATGAAGCGAAAGCGGTTCAAGCTCTTGGATTTTGGGCCGGCGGTCGCGGCAGTGGGTGTCGTCGCGGCGTCGTTCTCAGTATCCGACCCAGGGTCCACGGTTGCCGTCCCCTTCATCGCGATCGTCGGGATCGGGCTCACGACGCTGCTCGCGCGGATGCAGGCGAATCCGGAGCGCGCGGAGTTTCTCCGCAACCTCATGCTGCTTGGAGTGGGGGTGCGGCTCCTCGCTTTTGCCATGATCCACGGGACCGTGGGTCCATACGTGTTCGCCCCGGACGCCTTCACTTACGAGACGTGGGGCGAGAGCTTGTTGGCCTATGTTTGGGAGGGCGGCTCGTTTCCGAACGCGCTCAAGGACACGCTTCAGGTCGCGTACCCTTGGATGAACGCAGCGCACTTTGCAGTGTTCGGTCCCGCCAAGGCTGCTCCGGCGGTCACCAACATCTTCTTCTCGTGCTGGACCGCGATCCCCATCTATCATCTCGTTCTGGTGGTCGTACGCGGGAATGAACGTGTGGCACGGTGGGCGGCCGTCCTGACCGTCATGTTCCCGTCCATGATTCTCTGGTCCGTGCTCAACGTGCGGGAAGCCCCGGTCATTCTGACGATCGCGATCACCTTGTATTTCTTCGCCCGAGCGCAGCGGAGGTTGGGGCTCGCGGAAGTCCTTGGAGTGGTGGCCGGATTGGCGCTGATGACGCTGTTCCGGGAGTACCTGACTTCACTCATTGCCGCAGGCGGAGCGGCGGGACTCCTGATGGGGAGGGGTCGGTCTCCGAAACGGTTGCTCGTCGCGGGGAGTGTCGTCCTGCTCTCTCTGACTCTGGCGGCCCAGAGCTTCGGTATGGGGAGCACACTGACGGGAGAACCCGTCGAAGTGCTGGAAGAGGCCCAGCGTATGCGTGTCGGTTTCCAGTTCAACGCTGGCTCAGCGTACGGCTCTGGTGCGGATGTCACCAGCGCCGGAAGCGTGATCGCCTTCTTGCCCATTGGGTTGCTCTACTTCCTGTTCGCACCGTTCCCGTGGGAGATCACATCCATATTGCAGGCGATTACCGTCCCTGAGATGCTAGTCTGGTACGCGTTGATGCCGTTTGCGTGGCGTGGCGTGCGCCTCGCGTTTCGGCACGACCTTCGTGCATACACCGCGCTGATCGCCATCTTCATCGTAGTTACTTTTTCTTATGCATTGGTGGAGGCGAATATCGGGACAGCCTACCGCCACCGGGCACAAGTGCTTCCGATCGTGTTCGTGTTCTGTGCGGTCGGGCTCGCCGATTGGTATGCGGTCCGGTCACAACGACGGGCTCGGAGACGTGGCATCGGTTCCAACGCGATCGACAGGATTCAGGGACCGCACCCCGCGCGCGGGCCCGCCATGCCCAGGTAGGAATCTTTGGGAGGTTACAAGAAAAGTCGCCGACGGGTCTTGTACGTCTCCTACGACGGAATGACAGATCCGCTCGGAGAGTCTCAGGTCATTCCGTACGTGCTCGCGCTGACCGATCGCGGGTACGACTTCCACCTGCTGTCCTTCGAGAAGTCGAACCGGTTCGAGCATCGACGAGCGAGGATTGGCCGTCTCCTCCGTGAGCGTGGAGTGGAGTGGGTGCCGATGTCGTTCACAGCTCGGCCGCGCCTCTTGGCCAAGGCGTACGATGGGTTGCGGCTGAGGCGTGCCGTTCGGTCGCTACATCGGGAGTTCGCGTTCGATCTCGTCCATTGCCGAAGCTATCCGGCGGCTGACGCGGCTCTAGCGCTCAAGAAACGGGCCGGCGTCCCCTATCTGTTTGACATGCGAGGATTCTGGGTCGATGAGCGGGTCGAAGGCGGGATCTGGAATCGGGCACTCCCCCACTATGCGGCCCTGTACAGGCACCTCAAGGGTCGAGAGAAGGCGTACCTGGCCGGCGCCGCAGGTGTGGTGTCGTTGACGGAGGCCGCGGTCCGGGAGATGGCGAGTTGGGAGGGGCTTCCAGAGCTGTACACCGAAGTGATCCCGTGCGCGGTCGATACGGAGTTGTTCGCTGCGTCGGGCGACCGGGCGGAGCGGGCCCGCACGCGCGATGAGCTCTCCGTACCGGTCGCTGGCCTCGTGGTCGGATATCTCGGATCGATCAATACCTGGTATCTGCTCGACGACATGATGCGCCTCTTCGCCCAGATCCTAAGGCATCGCGCGGACGCTTGGTTCGTCTTCATCACGCGGCACGCCGTTGACAATCTGCGTGAAGTCGCAGCTGAGCACGGCATTCCGCCGGAGCGCATCGTGGCCAAAGAGGCGGACCGGCACGACGTTCCACGCTACCTGGAGTGCATGGACGTTTCCGTTTTCTTCATCCGCCCTAGCTATTCCAAGACCGCATCCTGTCCCACCAAACTGGGGGAGCTGATGGCGGTCGGAGTCCCGTCGATCACCAACACCGGAGTCGGTGACGTAGACAGGATCATGGCATCCTACCAGGCCGGCGAAGTGCTGGATGACCTGAAGGAGGAGACGTTGGCGGGCGCCGCCGATCGGCTCGAGGAACTTCTGGCGAGCCCGCGCGAGCCCATGGTGCGGGGCGCCCGCGACTGCTTCGGCTTGGAGAACGCGGTGGAGAAGTACCTTAGCATGTATGAGCGGATCCTCGGCGCAGTGCCGAAAGGGCCGGAGCACGGCTGATGGGCGACCCCTTGCGCGTTCTGGCGCTGGCCCAGTACCCGGGAAGCGCACCGAGCACGCGTTTTCGACTGGCCCAGTTCGTGCCCGCTTTACGGATTTCGGACATTGCGATGACGATCCATCCGTTCCTCAGCACCGAACGATACCGGATCGCGCGAAGCGCGAGTCCGCTACGCGCCGCGAGGCTCCTGCTTGACGGGTTCCGCGATCTCAAGAGCATGATCGCGTCGGGCGGGGCGTTCGATGTAGTGATGGTTCAGCGGAATTTGACACCGATCATGGATCGCCAGTTCCTGGCGATGCTCCGAAGGAAGGGCATCCCCCTGGTTTACGATTTTGACGACGCAGTTTTTCTCGAGCTGGTCGGAGGCAGACGTTGGCTCGAGTTTTTTCGCTCCCCGCATGAGACCACGACCGCGTTCTGCCGATCGGCCGCCGTCGTGCTCGCCGGCAACGACCATCTGGTCGAATTCGCTCGAGGCGCCTCTGCCCGGTGTGAGTCGAATCGAGTCCACCTGCTGCCGTCTGTGATCGACACGGACCGCTTCAAGCCTGCGTCCGGGGACCCAGGTCGGGTCCCCACACTGGGATGGGTCGGATCGGACACTACGGTGCCATACCTGGAGGCGCTCGCTCCAGCCCTGAAGAGACTGCGCCGCCGGACTCCCTACCGCCTCGTCGTGGTCGCAGGGGAAACGTTTCCGCACTTGCCCGGACTGGACTACGATTTCATTCCGTGGTCGAGTGAGCTGGAGGTCGAAGTGTTCCACGAGTTGGACGTGGGGCTCTATCCTCTCGAAGACACGCCTTGGTCTCTGGGGAAGTGCGGACTCAAGGCCATCCAGTACCTCGCCTGCGGAGTACCCTGTGTGGCGTCGCCCGTGGGACCGCTGAAGGACATCGTGACACCCGGTGCGACGGGCTTCCACGCCCGGGAGGAGGACGAGTGGGTGGCGAAGTGCCACACGCTACTCACCGATCGCGACATGCGCACTCGGTTCGGGCGGGCCGGCAGGCAGTTCGTGGTGGACCACTACTCGGTGGAATCGGCCGCACCGCTTCTCTCCGCGTCGCTTCATGAGGCGGCTCGGGCGGGTCCGCTAGCTCCAGAGAGACGCTAGGCGCATGTGTGGAATAGCTGGGATCCTCACGTTTGGCGGAGACCCCCCGACCTACGAAGCGGCCCTGGAGATGGCCCACCGGATCCGACATCGAGGGCCTGACGGTCAGGGCGCTTGGGTCTCCCCGGATGGATGCTGCGCGCTCTCACATGCGCGGCTGAAGGTCATAGACCTGGAAACCGGCGATCAACCGATGGCGAACGAGGACGGCACGATCCAGGTCGTCTTCAACGGGGAGATCTACAACTTCCAGTCTTTGCGCCGAGAGCTCGAGGCGGCTGGGCACCGGTTTACGACCACAAGTGATACCGAAGTGCTCGTGCACGGCTACGAGCAGTGGAGCGAATCTCTGCTCGTTCGCCTGGAGGGGATGTTCGCGATCGCGATCTGGGACGAGCGGCGCCGAGAGTTGTTCTTGGCGCGGGACCGATCGGGTAAGAAGCCTCTCTATTGGGCTCAGCTGGGGGGGCAGTTCGCGTTCGGTTCCGAGATCAAGTCGCTACTGGCCCTCGGCTGGGTGCCCGACGAAGTCGACCCAGGGGCCTTCCCTCTGTATTTGGCATACGGATACACGCCCTCCCCCAGAACCTTTTATCGCCACATTCAGACACTCTCCCCCGCGAGTTGGCTCCGCGTGGGCCCTGCTGATGCCGGGGGCCTTCAGACATCCGGCCCTCATCGATTCTGGCGGCTCGAGTGGCAAGCGGAAGGAATGGACGTGGAGGACGCGAGTCGTGCGGTTCGGCTCTTGATGGGTGAGGCGGTCGGCCGGCGCCTGATCGCCGACGTTCCGCTAGGAGCCTTCCTGTCGGGAGGTATCGACTCGACGCTGATTGTGGGCCTCATGCGCGAGCGCATCGAAGGACGGATCAAGACGTTCGCACTCGGGTTCGCCGACGACCCGACGTACGACGAGACGAGGTTTGCGCGTATTGCGTCCGAGAAGTTCGGTACGGATCACACCGAGTTCATCGTGAATGCCGACTCGGTCGGGCTCGTCGACGACCTCGTTCAAGCGTACGACCAGCCGTTTGGTGATTCGTCCGCGATTCCCATGCACATCGTCTCCCGCCTCACGCGAGAGCACGTGACGGTGGCGCTCACGGGTGATGGTGGGGACGAGATGTTCGGTGGCTATCCACGCTTTTTGGGCATGGCCCTCGCGGATCGGATGCCGCGGGCCATCGCTGCCCTCGGAGCGGCGCTCGGGCGTCGCTTGCCTCATCACCCGAATTTTCGCCACCCCACACGGCGCTTCTCGCGCTTCTTCGAGGCCACGGCGCAATCACCAGAGGAGCGCATGCTGCGGTGGATCGGGTTTTTTCCGGCCTCGATCGAAGAGCTCCTCGTTTCCGGGGCCGATGGACCAGACCGCCCCGAGCTCCTCGAGAGTTTCCGCCTGCCCTGGGAACAGGCGGAAGACCAGAGCGGGTTCACGCGCGCTCTGGCCCTGAACTTCGAGACGTACCTACCGGAAGATCTGTTGGTTAAGGCCGACCGGTGTTCGATGGCGCACGGCCTGGAGCTCCGCTCACCGTTCCTCGACACCGCGGTCATGGAGTTCGCGGCGAAATTGCCTGATCGTCTTCGCTTCCGCGGACTCCGGCCTAGGAGCCTGAAGTGGCTTGTCAGACACGCCTTCGCCGACCTCTTGCCCGAAACGATTGCCAGCCGTGGCAAGATGGGCTTCGGAGTGCCGCTACCCACCTGGTTCCGGAATCAGTGGCGTCCGTTGTTCGAGGAACGTGTCCTCGGCCGTGACGCCCGGATGTTCGAGTGGCTCCGCCGCGGGCCGGTGGAGCGTTTCTGGGCTGAGCATCAGAGTGGCAAGATCGACCACGGCCACAAGCTCTGGGCGCTACTCACGCTCGAAACCTGGTTACGATCTCACTGATCGCTACCTCTCCAACGGTTGCGGACAGCGTCCGCCTCATGCACCGTTGCTGCAGCCACAGTCTCGCGTTCAACCCACGGCTTTTCCTCCGGCCCCCCATGCCCCGTCCCCGCCTCTTCTACATCCTCGGATCTGATCGAAATCTCCCTATCGGCAACTGAGGAGCTTCATGCTCACATCCCTGGTAACCGGCGGAGCCGGCTTCGTCGGAGCGCACGTCACGAACGACCTGGTAAACATGGGGCACCACGTCGTCGTGCTGGACGATCTCAGCGGTGGCTTTCAGGACAACGTGAATCCGCAGGCAACGTTCGTGGAGGGGTCGATCACCGATGTCGACTTGATCCAGCGGCTGTTCGAGGAGCGCGGGTTCGACTACGTCTACCACCTGGCAGCGTACGCCGCAGAGGGACTCAGCCACTTCATCCGTCGATTCAACTACGAGAACAACCTCATCGGGAGCATCAACCTCATCAACGCGAGCATCAAGCACGACGTCGAGTGTTTCGTCTTCACATCCTCGATCGCAGTCTATGGTGCCCTCGAGCCCCCTGTGCGGGAGGATCAGTATCCGCACCCGGAGGACCCTTACGGAGTAGCCAAGCTCGCCGTGGAGCAGGACTTGAGGGCCGCGCATGACATGTTCGGGCTCGACTGCGTGGTCTTCAGACCTCACAACGTATACGGCGAGTACCAGAACCTCGGTGATCGGTACCGAAACGTAGTCGGGATCTTCATGAAACAGCTCATGCAAGGCGCACCGCTCACCGTCTTCGGGGACGGCAATCAAACGCGAGCGTTCAGCTACATCGGGGACATTTCGTTCCTGATGGCGAACGCGGTGAACGTCCCGGAAGCCTTTGGAGAGGTCTTTAACGTCGGCGCGGACCAGGAATACACTGTGAACGAGCTCGCCGAGACCGTGATGGATGCGATCGGCATCCGTGGTGAGCTACGTCACCTGGAGGCCAGAAATGAAGTGGTGCACGCGTTCGCCGATCACTCCAAGGCCCGACGGGTCTTCGGCGTCCAGTCAGATACCTCGCTCATCGACGGACTGAGGAAGATGGCGACATGGGCTCGTCAGGCCAGCATCCGGAGGAGCACGAAGTTCGAGAATCTGGAACTCACGAAGAGCCTGCCCTCCATCTGGACTGAGGAGTGAGCGGTCTGCCGGCAAGCGGTTGCGGGCAGCCCACTCCCGATGCACCGTCCTAAGACCGAACGTCACGCATCCACCCCCAATCCGACGACGCGCAGCCCCCCATGCCCCGTCCCCGCCTCTTCTACATCCTCGGATCGCTCGAGGCTAACGACACCGGCGAGGAGCTCATCACCATCCTCGGGCGGCTGTCGCGAGCGCAGTTCGAGCCTCGGGTGGTCGCGCTGGGCGGCAGGGAGGACCTTCAGGGACGCATTGTCGAGATGAAGGTGCGTTCCTACCCGCTCGGGCTGTCGGGTGTGATCGGCACGCTGCGCGCGATTCCGAAGGTGCGAAGCCTGCTCAAGCAGATGGGTGCCGAAGTCGTGCACGGGTTCGGATCGTGGGGTGGAGCTGTGGCGCGGCTAGCGGCGCCGAAAGGTGTGGCGGTGGTCCGGACCGTGACACGTGCCCCGACGCACCACAATGACCTGCGCGGTCGTGTTCTACGCTATCTGGAACGTCGGGCGAGGAGGAAGATCGGCACCCGGTTCATAGTCCCGAACGAAGGGAGCCGGGGTCTGGCATTGCGGTCGTACGGGGCGGCGGACAGTCACGTGACCGTGCTTCCCACTTCGGTCGACGTCAGCGGGGTTCGCGACGCGGTGAAGCGGAACGGCCGTAGGCATGCGCAGGTCCTGCTCGGAATCGAGCCGGACGAGACCGCCGTCGTGCTGCTCACGAACTTCGAGTCCTCGGCCCGCATGGATAATGTTCTCCGGGGCTTCCTCACGGCGTGGATGGAGCAGCCGAAGCTTCGACTCTTCATCGTAGGTTCGGGCCGGCACGAGAGTTCTATGCGGTGGAAGGCAGAGGAGCTGCGTCTCGGCGATTCGGTCATCTTTCTGGGGCCGGGTACCGACTCTGGGCCGATCTGGGCCGCCGCCGACCTGGCCATCGACGCGACACCGCGCTCGAGCTGGTGTCGAACGGCGCTCGTGGCGATCGCAGCCGGCGTCCCGACGGCGAAGCGACAGGACGGTACGTCGGAATGGCCGGATGCCCTCGATGACGAGTTCCCGATGATCTCGGGTCACCCTGAGCGCTTCGCGATGGAGCTCGTTCAGCTGGCGGCTGGGCACGGGCTGATAGAGCAGGTGGCGGCGTACGGCCATCGCGTGGCCAAGGGTGTGGACGTCGGTAGCGTCGTGGAGGAGCTTGGATCCCTTTACGAATCTCTAGCCAAGTAGGTGCCCATGAGCATCTTGGTCACGGGCGGTTCCGGCTTCATCGGATCGCACCTCGTCGAGCGCCTCCTGGATCGGGGGGACGAGGTCTACGTGGTTGACGACCTCTCCACGGGACGGCTCGACAACCTCGCGGCCGTGCGCCAGCATTCTGACCTGCACCTCAACGTCGATACGATCCTCAACCATCCCATGATGGACGAGACCGTCGCCAAGTGCGATCAAGTGATTCACCTCGCGGCGGCGGTGGGCGTTCGCAAGATCATCGAGCGGCCTGTCGAGACTATCACCACCAACGTGCGCGGCACGGAGATCATTCTGGACTGCTGCCACCGCCACGAGGTACCGCTCTTTCTCGCGTCCACCTCGGAGATCTATGGTAAGGCGGGCCGGAAGCTGCACGAAGAACACGACCGCATCATGGGGAGCTCGACACATCGGCGCTGGGCATATGCGTGCACCAAGGTGCTCGACGAATTCCTGGCGCTGGCGTACCACCACGAGAAGGGATTGCCGGTCATCATCGCCCGGTTCTTCAACACTGTAGGACCTCGGCAGGCCGGGCAGTGGGGCATGGTGTTGCCGAACTTCGTCACTTCCGCGATCCGGGGCGATGCGATCCAGGTCTTCGGCACCGGTGAGCAACTGCGGTCGTTCTGTCACGTGCAGGACACGGTCCGCGCGGTCGAGGGCCTCGTCGGTTGCGACGAAGCGTGGGGGCAGGTCTTCAACATCGGGCATGAGGATGAGATCACGATTCGCGGGCTGGCCGAGCGGGTGAAGGAACTTGCCGCGTCCGCTTCGGAAATCGAACTGGTCCCGTACGAGGAGGCGTACGGAGAGGGCTTCGAGGACATGGAGCGGCGCCAGCCCGACACGACTCGCATCCGCGAGCTGATCGCATGGGTGCCGGAGAACGATCTGGACGCGATCATCCGCTCGACGGTCGATCACATGAGGGCCGAAGCGGCCGAGTGAGCTCGCCGCCGTCCCCGCCGGTCCTCATCCACCGGGTCATCGCCCGCCTCAACGTGGGCGGTCCCGCCATGCACGTCACCAACCTAGCCGCCGCCCTCAATCACGGGCCGTGGAGCACGCGGCTCGTCGCCGGACACATCGAAGAAGAGGAGGGGGATATGGCCTATTACGCGGAAGAGCGCGGCGTGGAGGTCACCTACGTTCCGGCGATGGCGCGCTCGATCAGCCCGCTCGCCGACCTGAAGACGCTGTGGGGGATGTACCGGCTGTTTCGGAGTGAACGTCCGGATGTTGTTCACACGCACACGGCCAAAGCAGGCACGCTCGGACGCATCGCGGGCGTGCTGGCGCGCGTTCCGGTGGTGATCCACACGTACCACGGGCACGTGCTCGGCGGCGATTACTTCGCGCCGTGGAAGACGCGCTTCTTCCTGGAGGTCGAACGTCAGCTGGCGAAGTTCACGGACCGGCTGGTGGTGCTCACGAACCGACAGGCGAGGCAAATGGCGGATGAGCTTCGTATCGCGCGCTCCGAGCGATTCTCCGTGGTCCCGCTGGGCCTCGAGCTCGATCGCTTTCTCGAGGTCGACCGTGAGGCGCAGCGGGGGCGCATGCGTGAGGAGCTAGGCATCGGCCTCGACGAGCTCGTCGTCGGCATCGTCGGACGCATGGTACCGATCAAGAACCATGAGCTGTTCCTGGACCTGTTGCCGGAATTGTTCGCCACGGCTCATGGGTCGGCACGGGCGTTGGTCGTCGGATCGGGCGAGCGCGAATCCATCTTGCGAGCGAGGGCCGAGGCGCTCGGCGTCCACGACCGAGTCACGTGGCTCGGGTGGCGGCGCGACCTGCCGCGGCTGTATCCGGCGATGGACGTGCTGCTGCTCACGTCGCACGACGAGGGGACTCCCGTGGCTGTCTTTGAGGCGTTGGTAACCGGCACACCCGTCGTAGCACGGGATGTGGGCGGGGTGGCGGAGGTCCTGGTGGACTCCCTCGGAGCTGGCCCGGCGGGCGTCGTCGTGCCGCGGGACGCGTCGCTGGAAATGTGGGCTGCGGCGGCCATCCGGGCTGCCGCGGCCCCTGCGCTGTCCCGAGAGCGCCGCGCGGAGATCGCGCGGCACTTTTCCGTGGAGAGGCTGGCGGACGATATCGCGGGTCTGTATGCCCAGGAGATGCGGTAGCTTCTACCAGAACTACTTCGGGAGGCGGTGCAGACTTGGCTCGACAGCACAAATGCGGCCTGAACGGGGCATCATGACGGTAGGCACCTCCTGGAGGCACGGTAGAGTCCTAGGCGTGCTCGGGGTCCCGTCGCTCCTGCTTCGGCTGCTGCTGCTCTTCCTCCTCCTCTTCCCGTCCGGGTCGTCCGCCCAGGAGTCGGCGACGCTGCCGCCGCTGGATCCCGCGTACCAAGATCTCGCGCTCCTGGAGAGACGCGGTCTGGTCCCGCGGGGGCTGCCTGCTCTCCGGCCGCTCTCGCACGGACGATTGGCCTGGGTGCTGAGAGAGGCGAGATCGCGGTTCGAGAACGACTCACCGGCTGGCCGGCCTCGCGTCGACCTCGAGGCAGTCCTGTCCCGCCTGGAGCACCGATTCGGGGCCTCGCGTGCGAATTCCGCCACAGGGCTCGCGGAGATCGAGATCGGCGGAGGCCGCAGCCCCGGGCGGGGCGTGCCCACGAACGGCTTCGGAGCAGAGCTGGACATCGCTCTGAACCCGCTCTGGTCCAACCGAGGGGGCCGAGCGTATGGCGATGAACGGACGGGCGCGCTGGCCCTACGCGCCTCGGCCCCGCTGGGACCCTACCTCGCGATCGGCCTAGCGGGGCGGAGTGTGGCGCTCCAGGCCTCGGGCGCGCGGGCAGGCCGCCGGGATGCCGCTCTAGAAGCCGCGTACTTGAGAGCCGTGCTGGGGCGTATCGCCATACAGATCGGTCGCAACTCCTGGTGGCAACAGCCGGGCGGTGACGACGCGCTCCTGATGTCGCGCGACGCTCCCCCGGTCGATCTGCTACGGATTGTCACGGACCGACCCTTGAGCCTCCGCGTGCTCGGCGACACCGAGTTCGCGGTCACCGTCGCCGACCTGGGTCCGAACTAGAACTTCCCACACGCGAAGTTGTTCGGTGTCAGCTTGATGACCCGGCCCGCGTCGTCGGTGCGATTGGGGCTCACTCTGCTGAACAAGCAGACAGGGGAGGGTGCTCCGGGTGCCTCGTTCTCGGAGCGCTTGAAGGACCTCAGCTTCTTCTGGGACCTCTTCCGGAAGGGGCGGGACTTCGTGTTCTCCGAGAAACTGTTAGGCCTGGATGCTCGTGTCGTGCTTCCCGACATCTCCGGCATTGAGCTCTTTGGCGAGATCGCCTTCACGGACTTCGCGACCGACCGGCTGGGCGACGTTCTGACGTCGGACACCGGATATCGCGTGGGCGTTCACTTCCCGCGGCTCGGCAAATCGGAGCGACACAGCGTGGAGGTCGAAGGCGCGCTGACCGCTCCACTACTGTACAGGCACCATCAGTTCACGACCGGATTTGCCGTCGACGGCTTCAGCCAGGGTTCGGTGCTCGGTCCCGATGGCCGCCGCCTGATTGCTAGCTATCGGTACGACGCGCCCGCCTCGCGGTGGGCTGCGCTGGTGACCGGCGCACTGGAGTCCAGGAGCGTGGATCCGCACGAAACCGTCTATAACCCGGTCAAGGACATCTTCCGCGCCGGCACGCTTCCCCATGAGTGGCGCGCACGAGCTCGAGTAGATGTCACGAGGTGGTTCGATCAAGTCTCGGGGATGGAGCTGGCGCTCGGGGTGGAGCGCGTCCGGAACTTCGCGTTCGAGGCGGACGCC
This sequence comes from Longimicrobiales bacterium, assembly GCA_965226625.1. GTDB lineage: Bacteria > Gemmatimonadota > Gemmatimonadetes > Longimicrobiales > Gaopeijiaceae > UBA1138. Next base: position 251,058 of record CBDDDK010000001.1, on the reverse strand, counting down.
AGCCGCACGAACACCTTCGCGCTCGTGCGCGTGCGGAGAACGTTCTAGCTTTTGGCCATGTCTCCAATCCTGCTGGCGGGCCTCATCGGTGGCTTCGCCCTCGTGCTGACGGTGGTGCTCACGCCCGTCGTTCGCGGTGCCGCCATCACTGGGGGCATGGTCCGCCAGGTACAGGCGGATCGGTGGCACAAGCGCCCCACGCCAGCGATCGGAGGCGTAGCGATTTTCCTGGGCTTCGGGCTCGCGGTCGCCCTCGGATTCCTGATCGATGCAACAGTCCTACCTGGCCTTGCACCCCAGAGTCCTCGTGCGCTGATTCCGTGGACGCCGTGGAAGGGTCTCGTGGTGGCGACGACGCTAGCCTTCTTGCTGGGTCTCGTCGACGACGTCCGGGCTCTGCCGCCGTTCGCGAAACTCGGCGGCCAGGTCGTCGCGTCATCGGTTCTGCTCTTTAGCGGTATCGGACTCTGGTTGACCGGGATCTACTGGGTCGACGCGGCGATTTCGATCTTCTGGTTCATCGGCATCACGAATGCGCTGAACCTGTTGGACAACATGGATGGGGTCGCGGCCGGAGTGGCCGCGATCGCGGCCGGGTACATGGCGGTGCTGTTCGCGCTCGAGGGACAGATGAGCCTCGTGCTTTTCGCGGTGGCGCTGTGCGGGTCGTTGATCGGCTTCCTGGCGCACAACTATCCGCCAGCCCGGATCTTCATGGGCGACTCGGGTTCGTTGTTCATCGGGCTGGCGCTGTCGGGGCTCGCGCTCGCACCCGCGCCGGGCGGATCGCGCAGTCTCGTCGCCGTCATGGCGGCCCCGGTCCTCATCCTGGGCGTGCCGATCCTCGACACGACCGTCGTGACTATCGGTCGGCTGCTCGAGGGACGTCCGGTCAGCGTAGGTGGCCAGGACCATACGTCACATCGCTTCGTCGACTTGGGTCTGCCTGAGAGGCGGACAGCTTGGCTGCTCTGGGGCCTGTCCTTCGTGGGAGGCGCCGTCGGAGTGCTCCTGCGCGGGGCGGGGCGGGGAACCGCGCTCGTCTTGGGCGGCGTGCTCGTAGCGCTGCTCTCGCTCACCGGCGCCTACTTGCTCGCGGTCCGGTTCCGCTCCCTGGCGGATGAAGGGGCGGCCAGCCTGCCCGCGTATCGGTGGTTGATAGAGAGCCAGGCTCGGTACCCGGTGCTCGCGATCATGCTCGATGGAGTGTGGATCGCGCTCGCATACTACGCGGCGTACCTGATCCGGTGGAACCCTGCCGAGCAACCGGCGGAGATGCCATACTTCGAACGCACCGTCATCATCTTCGTAGGTATCAAGGTCGTCGCGCTGGTGCTCAGCGGTATCTACGACATGCGGTGGTCGAGCTTCGGTCTCTTCGATGGATTCCGGATCATGCGGGCCAACGTATTCGCGACGTTGCTCGCAGCCGGTGCGCTGCTCCTGCTGGATCGCGTCGGACTGTCGCGGGGTGTCGTCGCGATCGACCTCTTCGTGTGCACGCTGCTCACGACCGGCGGCCGTCTCACGTTCCGCATGATCGAGGGCACGGCCCGGCACTGGTCTGAGGAGGGCATAGCGGTAGTCATCCTCGGCGCCGAAGAGCATGCGCAGGCTGCCTCCGCCCATCTCGGGCTGCTCAAGGACCCGAAGCTGCGTGCCGTCGCGGTGGCCAATCCGGATGTGCCGACGGTTCGGGCACGTATAGGCGCACTGCCACTGTACGGCGGGGGGGATGCGTTGCGGCACGCGCTCGACGAGACTGCCGCGACCGCGGTGTTGATCGTGGGAAAAGGCGCGGAGGGGCATCCACACCTCACGTCGCACCTCGAGAATCACGGCAGCGTCGACGTGTTCTCGTACGAGGTCTCAGTCGAGCCGTTGCGGACAAGGCAGGACTGATCCCATGTCCCAGGACATCGTCACTTTCGGCGTCATCGGCCTCGGCTACGTTGGCTTTCCGCTCTCTGTCGAAGCCGGTCGGAGTGGGCTGAAGGTGATCGGATTCGACGTCGACGACGCGGTCGTCACGGGCGTGAACGCAGGCCGGTCGCACATCCAGGACCTGACGGACGCTGACGTCGCATCGTTGCTCGAACAGGGCCTGCTCGAAGCGACCACGGACATGAGCCGGCTCGCTGAGTGCGACGCGGTCTCCATCTGCGTCCCGACCCCGTTGTCGAAGACGCGGGACCCGGACGTCTCCTACGTCATCGCCGCTTCGCAGGCGGTCGCGGCGGCGCTGCGACAGGGCCAGCTCATCGTGCTGGAGTCGACGACGTATCCAGGAACGACCCGGGAGGTCATGCAGCCCACGCTGGAGCGCACGGGACTCGTGGCGGGAAAGGACTTCCACCTCTGTTTTTCCCCGGAACGCGTAGATCCCGGAAACGAGACGTGGACGACCAGGAACACACCCAAGGTCATAGGTGGGCTGACGGCCGCGTGCGGTGACGTGGGGGCCGCGTTCTACGAGCGGTTCATCGACTGCGTGGTACGTGTGTCGTCCACGGAGGCGGCGGAACTCACGAAGATTCTCGAAAACACCTTCCGGGCGGTGAACATCGGACTCGTGAACGAAGTCGCGCTCATCGCCGACCTGCTCGGGGTCGATGTGTGGGAGGTCATCGATGCCGCAGCCACCAAGCCGTTCGGATTCATGAAGTTCACCCCTGGGCCGGGTCTGGGCGGGCACTGCATTCCGATCGATCCGCACTACCTGGCGTGGAAGATGCGGACGCTCAACTACAAGACCCGCTTCATCGATCTCGCGTCGGAGATCAATGCCGAAATGCCGATCTTCGTGGTCGACAAGGTGCGCGAGGCGCTGAACAGGAAGCGGCGGGCAGTGAACGGCGCGAAGATCGTATTGCTCGGTGTCGCCTATAAGCGTGACGTCGACGACGTGCGTGAATCACCCGCGCTCGACGTGCTCAAGCTTCTCGAGGCCGATGGGGCCGAGGTCGCCTACCACGACCCGTATGTGCCAGAATGGAAGGAGGACGGGGTGATACGGAAGTCGCAGGCCCTCACGGACGAGCTGCTGAGCCGCGCCGACGCGGTGGTGATTCTCACCGACCACACCGACTTCGATTACCCGTGGATTCTGGAGACGGCCAGGGCGCTCGTCGATACGAGGCACGCCGTGGTCGCCGCTGGCGCGGTACCGGACAATGGTGTCGGAAGCTGGATCGTGAAGGGCTGAACCGGCTGCCGATACGTGCGTACCGTCTTACTCGAAGAGGGTCTCCGCCTCGGCGAGCAGCGGCAGGCGTCGGTCCTTATCCGAGACCACGGGCTCCCTGGGCCCATTGGGCCCCATTGGCCCAATGTTCGGCCACTCGATGCCGATGTCCGGATCGTCCCAGCGGATACCGCGATCGAGCGTCGGCTCATACTCCGCGGTGACCTTGTACGCGACGTCGGCGCCGTCGCTAGTGACGGCGTAGCCGTGGGCGAAACCGGGGGGCACCCAAAGCATGTGCCCGGTCTCGGCGGAGAGCGGAGCGCTGACCCATTTCCCGAACGTCGGAGACGACCGCCGAATGTCGACGGCGATGTCTGAGATCTCGCCGTTGACGACCTGGATCAGCTTGCCCTGCGCTTTCGGCTCCAGCTGGAAGTGAAGTCCCCGCACAACGCCCGCCGCCGACTGTGCCAGGTTGTCCTGAACGAACGGAGCCTGGACATATGGCTCGAACGCGGAGGCGCGAAACGTCTCGCTGAAGAAGCCGCGATCGTCGCGGTGCCGCGTCGGCTGAATCAGCACGACATCGGGCAACGACAGGCGTGTGAAGTGGAAGGCCATGGACGATGAAGGTACTTGTCACGGGCGCGAGTGGGCTACTGGGTCGCGAATTGGTCTCCGCGTACCGAGCCCGCGGCGCGCGTGTCGTCGCGTGCGACTCCACGGCGCTGGACGTGACCGACGCGGCCGGCGTCAGCGATCGAATCGGCTCGGAGGCGCCAGATCTGGTGCTGCACTGCGCCGCCTACACCGCAGTCGATCAGGCGGAGTCGGAGCCGGAGCGAGCCTTCGCCACCAACGTCCACGGCACCCAAAACGTCGCTCAAACGTGTGCCGCGACCGGGGCCCATCTCGTGTACTTCAGCACCGACTTCGTGTTCGACGGCTGCAGCGAGACCCCGTATCGCACGGACGATGAGCCACACCCGCTGTCCGTCTACGGGAGGTCGAAGCTAGCTGGAGAGGAGGCCGTGGCAGGTGCCGGCGCGACGTGGACGACAGTTCGCAGCGGTTGGCTCTTCGGGGCAGCCGGTGCCAATTTCGTCTCGACGATCCTGGAGCGGGCGCGGAGCGGGGCGCCACTTCGTGTCGTGGACGACCAGCGAGGAAGCCCGACGTGGGCGCGCGACCTCGCAGAGACCACGGCGGAGCTCGTCGATATCGAGGCCACGGGCCTCGTACACGTAACGAACAGAGGAAGGGCCACATGGTACGAATTGGCTAAGGCAGCGCTCGAAATGGCGGAGGTGGAGGCCGACCTCCAGCCTGTGTCGAGCGAGCAGTGGAACGCTGCGGCGGCTAGACCGAGCGATTCGGTGCTCGATGTCACCGAGACGGAGGCTCTGCTCGGACGACCCATGGTCCCATGGCCCAAGGCGCTTCGAAGCTTCCTAACCGGTGAGGCGTCATGAAGGGCGTTGTTCTCGCCGGCGGCCTCGGCACGCGCCTGCTCCCGATGACGAGGGTGACGAACAAGCACCTGCTCCCGGTCTACGACCGACCGATGATCTACTACCCGCTGCAGCAGCTCGCGCACGCCGGTATCGACGACATCTTGGTTGTGACGGGCGGTGACAGCGCCGGCGACTTCCTGCGCCTCCTGCGCAACGGACACGAGTTCGGGCTCGAGCACGTGCGCTACGCGTACCAGGAGGGGGAAGGGGGGATCGCGGAGGCGCTCGGGCTTGCCGAGCACTTCGTGGGCGACGAGCCCGTGGTCGTGATGCTCGGAGACAACCTCTTCCAACATCCCATCCGCCGGGCCGTGGAGTCGTTCGCGGCGGACCCGGAGGGCGCGATGATCCTCATCAAGGACGTCGACGATCCCGAGCGGTTCGGTGTTGCGCGTCTCGAGGGTGATCGTGTGGTCGAGATCATCGAGAAGCCGACGGATCCACCGACGCGCTATGCGGTCACCGGCTGCTACTTCTACGACAGCTCGGTCTTCGACATCATCAACGCGCTAGCGCCCTCCCAGCGCGGAGAGCTCGAGATCACCGACGTGAACAACGCCTACATCGAGCGCGGCACCTTGCGGCACCATGTGGTGGACGGGTGGTGGACCGATGCGGGTACCGTGACGTCGTTGTACCGGGCTGGCACGTTGGTTGCGGTCGAGCACGGGAACGCGGTCCTGCGGAAGATGCGTCCGGAACGCGACCCGTCCGGCGCATGAGGTACCTCGTGACGGGTGGCGCCGGCTTCATCGGCTGCAATCTCGTGCGCTACTTGCTCGAGAACGATCCCGAGGCCCACCTGACCAACCTGGACGCACTCACCTATGCCGGTAATCTGGACAGCCTGGCCGGCATCGAAGAGGACAGTCGGTACTCGTTTGTCCGCGGTGACATCTGCGACGCCGACGTGGTGTGCGACGCGATGGACGGGGTCGACGTCGTGCTCAATCTGGCTGCCGAATCTCACGTGGACCGCTCGATCATGTCCGATGCGCCGTTTGTGCGCACGAACGTCATGGGGACGCAAACTCTGCTCGCGGCGGCGCTCGAGGTCGGTGTGCGGCGCTTCGTTCAGATCTCGACCGACGAGGTGTATGGGGAGCTGCCCTGGTTCGATCCGGAGGACGTGGAGAGGTTGGCGCATAGATTCACCGAGCAGACTCCCGTCGCGCCCAGGTCACCGTACTCGGCCACCAAGGCTGCGGCCGACCATCTCGCGCTGGCCTACCACACCACTCATGGCCTCGACGTGGTGGTCACACGCTGCTCGAACAATTACGGCCCGTACCAATTCCCCGAGAAGCTGATCCCGTTGATGATCACACATGCTCTAGAGGACCGACCGCTGCCCGTCTACGGGGATGGTTTGCACGTGCGAGACTGGATCCACGTGAGGGACCATTGCCGTGGCTTGCTCGCGGCGGCGGACCGAGGCGAGGCAGGCGCGGTGTACAACTTCGGCGGCAATGCGGAACGAACCAACCTCAGCGTAGTGCGAGCGGTGTTGAGCGTGTTGGGAAAGCCTGAAGATCTAATCGAGCGCGTCACGGACCGGCCGGGCCACGACCGACGCTACGCGATCGACGCGTCGCGCGCCGAGGGCGAACTCGAGTGGACTCCCGACGTCGTGAACTTCGAAGAAGGCCTCGCCGATACCGTCGAGTGGTACCTGGCGCACGAGACGTGGTGGCGGCGCGTGCAGAGCGGAGAGTACTGGGAGTATCACCAGCAGCAGTACGGAGCCTAGCGCTCTCGTGCTACTTCCGGCGCTTCTTCGTCCCGTCGTCGCCGTAGTAGTAGTTGTGGTAGTACCCGTACTTGCCGTAGCTGCTGTAGTAGCGGGAGTCCCGCCGGTAGTCCACGTCGTTCAGGATAGAGCCCAGGATCGGTGCGTTCACGTTGTTGAGCTGCTCGACCGCATAGGTCAGGGCGCCCTTCTCGGTGACGTTGGCCCGGGCGACCAGCACCACACCGTCCACCTTGGTGCCCAGCACGGCCGCGTCGGTCACCACCGTGAGCGGAGCCGAGTCGATCAGCACGAGATCGTACTGCTCGTCAAGGGACTGCAGAAGCGTCTTCATGCGCTGGGAGCCCAGAATCTCCGCCGGGTTGGGCGGATAGGCGCCGCACGGCATGAAGTCCATCTGTCCGCTCTCCAGCAGGTCGATCTCCTGGATCGCGTCGCTGGCGTCGGCCGTTCCGGCGAGCACATTGGTGAGGCCGGGTTCGCGATCGACTCCGAAGACGCCGTTCAACACGCCACGGCGTAGGTCGGCGTCGACGAGCAACGTCTTGATGCCCTGTTGCGCGAGCGTAATCGCGAGGTTGGCCGCGCTCGTGGATTTGCCGTCCCGGGGTAGGGGGCTCGTGAAGACGATCGTCTTGGGTGGCTTGTCCGGGTTCGAGAAGGTGAGGTTGGTCCTCAGGCCACGGTACGCCTCGGAGACTGGGTTGCGCGGGTCGCGGCCGGCGACTAGCCGGGCGCCCAGCTCTCCCGTGCCACCGATAGGCGACTTCACTGTCTTCCCGTTCTTTCCGTTCAGTCCGGACTGACGGATGCGCGGGATCATGCCCAGGATCGGCGCGCCCCCCGTCGAGTTCTGAACGTCTTCACGCGTGTGAACGGTCTCGTCCAGGTAGTCGCGAGTGAAGGCGATGCCGACGCCGAGCATGCCGCCCGCGAGCACACCGAGAAACAGATTGAGCAGGGTACGTGGCTTGATCGGCTCGGGCGGGAGAATCGCCAAGTCCAGGACGCGTACGCTCGCGTCATCCACGGCCTCCAGGATCAGGGCTTCTTGCAGGCGGTTTCGGAGGATCGTGTAGACCTCCTCGAGAACGTCCGTCTCTCGCCTGAGCCGGAGCAGCTGAACCTGGGTCTCTGGGATGCGTTCGAGGTCAGCGCCGAACTGCTCGAGCACGTCGTCGTAACCGACCACTTGGTTTTCGAGCCCTCGCAGATACGTGATCACCGTATTGCGGAGCTGCAGCTCGATTTCGTGGATCCGGTTGCTCAGGTTGGCGACGTCCGGATCCTCCATCAGCCGGCGCTGAAGAAGCAGTGATCGCTCCGAGACCGCCTCGTTCAGACCCCGCAGTAGCTCGGAAGCCGCCGCGTTGGGAAAGATCGTCGGAAAGGAGATCAGCTTCGTGTAGGGGGATGGCTCCGACGGGTCCGTCAGCGCAGCTTCCTGATCGATGTCGCTGACCAAGGTCTGCAGAGCGTCCCGTTCGGCCTCGATGATGTTTCGCTGCGCCTGCAGCGCAGCCATCTGCGTCACCTGTGCGTCAGCTTCCGCCTGGATGCTCACGACTTGGTTCAGCTCACGGAACCCGGTGAGCGCCTCCTCGGCCTGCCGGAGTTGGATCGAGAGGGTGTCGATCTGGTCCTTGAGGAAAGCGACCGTGCTGGTCGCTTCGCGCTTTCGAACCCGTTGTCCCTTGGCGATGTATCGCGAAGCAAGCGTGTTCGGAACCAGACGTACCAGTTGGGTGTCGCTCGACTCGTAGCGTGCTGTGACGATAGCGGCCTCGCGGTTCGGGCGGGAAACCACGATCGCCTCGCGCAGATTTTGGACTGCCTGGTCGAAGGTGGAGACAGCCACGACTACCTGCGCGTATTCGGATGCCGCCTCCCGCAACGTGAAGGTCGCGCCGGGCACGGCCGCGGGGCTACGAATCGCCGCGGTACCGACCGAGGTTTGAGTCTCCTCTTGGGTGATCGAGAAGGTGCCGTCCGGGAGCGCGTCAAGAACTATAGACGGCCTCAGGTGCCCACGGCTCCACGTAGATGGCACCTATCAGCACCGTGCGCGCCACACCCCGAGGAGCCTCTACGTGGACCTGGAGACCCAGTGAGTCGACGACCTCCTCGGCGAGCGTCCGGCTGCGCAAGACCTCCATCTCGGTCTCGACTTCGCTGCCTGTTGAAAGCGTTTGCAGGATGTCGAGTACCGGAATGTCCGAGCGCTCCTCTTCGATCTGGATCGAGGTCAGCGATTGGTACACTGGGACGGTATAGTACGTATAACCTGCGGCGGCGCCGACGCAGGCAACGAAGCAGAACCCAATGACCAGCCAATTCCGGATCAGCAGGTTCCACACCTCGCGAAGGTTGATCCCGTCCTCTTGACGAGCACCTTTGCTAGAGCCGCGCGTCGATCCCATGAATGCCTCTACCGAAGGAAGAGAGCGATGACGATGGCGACGGAGCCGCTGAGCGCGGTCGCCACTACGTTCGAGTTTCGGCTCACCCAGCTCCGTTCGGGTATGAAGATCTGGTCGCCAGAGCGGATGATCGAGGCGCCCAACCGCGTGTCGACGGTGAGGTTGATCGCGATTTCCTGGCCGTCGCGGATGATCCGGACCTTGTCCGGATCACCGAGCGAGGTCGCGCCGCCGGCCATGGCCAGCGCGTCCGCGATCGTCACCGTGGCGTCGACCAGATGGAGTCCCGGATCATTCACGGATCCTATGATGCGGACCCTTCTCAGGACGGTGACGTTGATGTTGGGGTCTCGGAGCCTTAGAGCGTAGTCCGCAAGCAGACGCACCTCCAACGCGGCCTTCGTGAGGCCCAGCACGTTGTACTCGCCCACGCCTGCGAATACGACCGAGCCCGTCTCGTCTACGACGTAGTCGAGAGACATGTCCGGCTCACGGAAAATCGCGACCTTGATCACGTCGCCAGGGCGGATGGTTTGGCTGTCAGCGGTGGTCGTCTGGGCGCCTGCGGACGTCGCGGACAGAGACAAGGTCATTGCGACGATGGCTCCCAGTACGGTGGTGCGTTGTGCGGCGTGGACGAGGTCTAAGGGCATGGATGAGGTTGAGGAGACGTGTCAGAAGGCGGCTTCACTACAAACGTTTCCGCCTGCAATGTACCATTGGGTAAATATTGCAACAACGATGCCGGGCTTCTCGACTCGGCGTCCCGGATCGACACGCGCGGCCCGATCTTTACCACCGGAAGGGTGTAGACGGTTCGGCCCTCAAGTAGTTCCTGTCGTACCTCTGCGGAATCCATGTTCAAATCAGCAATCAAGACCCTTCTCGGCAGCCACCACAAGCGTGAGGCCAAGAGGCTCCAACCCCTCATCGACGAGATCAACGAGCTCGCCGAAGGGAATGCCTCGCTCTCCGACGAGCAGCTCCGTGCGAAGACCGAGGAGTTCAAGCAGCGCGTTGAGAGTTCGGCCGCCGATCTAAAAGCGGAGATCGAGGAGCTGCGCGAGCAAAAGCGCCACTCCGAGGACGGATCCGATCGCGAGCTGCTCTCGCTCCAGATCGGCGAGCTCGAGTCGGAGCTGATCGAGACCGTCGAGGACACGCTAGCGGAGATTCTGCCGGAGGCCTTCGCGGTCGTGAAGGACGCGTGCCGCCGAGTAATCGGAAAGGAGATCGTCGTCACGGGCCAACAGATGACGTGGGACATGATCCCGTACGACGTGCAGCTCGTCGGTGCCATCGCGCTGCACCGTGGCAAGGTCGAGGAGATGGCGACGGGCGAGGGAAAGACCCTGGTCGCTACCATGCCCTTGTACCTCAACGCTCTGGCCGGTCGGGGGGCACATCTGGTCACCGTGAACACCTACCTGGCCCAGCGTGACGCAGAATGGATGGGCACGATCTTCGAGTTCCTGGGGCTCACCGTCGACGTCATCGACCTGTACGACCCGGGATCGCCCGAGCGCCAGGCGGCGTACCGCGCCGACATCACGTACGGCACGAACAACGAGTTCGGTTTCGATTACCTGCGCGACAACATGGTGCACCAGTTCGAGCAGCGCGTGCAGCGTGATCACGCCTATGCGATCATCGATGAAGTGGACTCGATTCTGATCGACGAGGCCCGGACGCCGCTCATTATCTCGGGGCCGGTGGGAAGCGATACGTCGACCCCGTTCAAGCAATACAACGCGCTCGTCGGCAACCTCTACAAGAAGCAGCTGCGCATCGCGAACGAGATGGTGAGCGAGGCCGAGAAGCACCTGGCGGCGGAGGACGAGCAGTTCGAGGCGGGCGAAAAGCTACTCGCCGTGAATCGTGGCGCGCCGAAGCACCGCAAGTTCATGAAGTTGCTGGCCGACGACCCGTCACTTTCGACGCTCGTGAACAAGGTCGAGGCCGACTACATGCGGGAGAAGCGCCTGCATGAAATCGACGAGATGCTCTACTTCGCGATGGATGAGAAGGGGCACAATGTGCACCTGTCCGATCGCGGGCTCGACGAGTTGTCACCGAACGATCCCGAGGCGTTCACGGTGCCCGATCTGTCCGCCGAGATGGGCGAAGTCGAGCACAGCGAGACGCTCTCAGTCGAGCAGAAGCGGGAGAGGATGCAGCAGCTCGAAGCCGAGTATGCCGCCAAGAGCCAGAAGATCCACGTCATCCACCAGCTCCTGAAGGCGTACACGCTCTTCCACAAGGATGAGAAGTACATCATCGGCGAGAGCGGCGAAGTGGTCATCGTCGACGAGTTCACGGGTCGTCAGATGGCGGGGCGGCGGTGGAGCGACGGACTCCACCAGGCCGTGGAAGCGAAGGAGGGAGTCGAGATCCATGGCGAGACGCAGACGCTCGCCACGATCACCATCCAGAACTACTTCCGGATGTACGACAAGCTCGCCGGCATGACGGGTACCGCGGAGACCGAGGAGACCGAATTCCACCAGATCTACAAGCTGGACGTGCTCGTCATCCCCACCAACCAGCCCGTTGTGCGGGACGATCGCAACGACCTCATCTTCCGCACGAAGCGTGAAAAGTACAACGCGATCATGGACGAGATCGAGCGGCTCCACAAGATGGAGTTGCCGGTCCTCGTGGGCACGACGAACGTGGACGTGTCGGAGACGCTCTCGCGCATGCTCAAAAGGCGCGGAGTCCCGCACCAGGTGCTCAACGCGAAGCACCACAAGTCCGAGTCCGAGATCGTTCGGGACGCGGGTCAGCCGAGCGCGGTCACGATCGCGACCAACATGGCCGGTCGCGGCACGGACATCAAACTCGGCGCAGGAGTGACGGAGGCGCGGTCACTCGGGTGGCTGAAAGAGCGGGGGATCGAGCTCGACGACGTGTGGCCGATCGACCCCGTTCGGGCCGAGAAGCTCAAGGTGGAAGAGGACGACGACGTGCTCGAGGACGGTGGACTTCAGATCCTCGGATCGGAGCGGCACGACTCCCGGCGGATTGATCGCCAGCTACGCGGTCGCTCGGGTCGTCAGGGTGACCCCGGGGCGTCGCAGTTCTACCTGTCGCTCGAGGACGACCTCATGCGCCTCTTCGGCTCCGAGCGCATCGCCAACGTGATGGACCGGTGGGGAGCCGAAGAGGGCGAGGTGATTACGCACGGCCTCGTCACGAAGTCGATCGAGCGCGCGCAGAAAAAGGTCGAGATCAACAACTTCGAGGCTCGTAAGCGCCTACTGGACTATGACGACGTCATGAACCAGCAGCGCGAGGTCATCTACGACATGCGCCTGTTCGCCCTGGAGGGGGGCGAGGATCTCAAGGGCGAAATCTGGGAGATGATCGAGCACGCCGCCGAGCACGTGATCGACGAGTTCGCGCCCGCCGGTGACAACGAGGAGACTTGGGACCTGGCGGGGCTCAGACGCCGGCTCCTGCTCAATTTCTTCGTGATGGTGGCCCAGCTCCCCGAGGTGAACGACACCGAGCACGAGATCGAGCGTCACGAGATCGAGGGGTGGGTGATCGAGGGTCTACGCGACGCGTTCCACAGGAAGCTGGACAGCCTCGGCGAGCACCAGGAGCAAGTCGCGGGCTTCGTCATGCTCTCGGTCATCGACGAGAAGTGGAAGGATCACCTCTACGACCTCGATCACCTGAAAGCATCGATCGGGTTCCGTGGCTGGGGTCAAAAGGACCCACTCGTCGAGTACAAGAAAGAGGCCTACGACATGTTCGTGGACCTCATGACCGATTTGAGAAAGACGGTCGGCAGCTTCTTCTTCCGAGCTCAGTTCGGGCCGCCGCAACCGCGCACGCGGGTGCCGCAGCGGTTGGCGTACTCGGGCCCCTCGGAGAGCGCGGCGGGGGGGGGGCTGGGAGACCAGGTGGCTCAGGCAGGCCAGCGGCAGGCGGTGGCGGTGGGCGGAGGTAGTGGGCGGGACGAGTTGGGGATGTCATCCCGGGCGAGTGGCGTGGCGACCGCGGTGGCCCCGCATGCGGGAGGGCCAGATCCCCGGCAGCTCTCGACCAACCGGGGTGAGCAGACCGAGCGTAAGCCTATCTCGGTGGAGAAGACGCCGGGGCGGAATGAGCAGTGTCCGTGCGGGAGCGGGAAGAAGTATAAGAAGTGCCACGGGCGGTAAGGTGGCGTACGTGTGAGTGCGACCGTATCCGCGCAGCTCGGGGGGATGTCTGCGCATGCCCCGGCTGACCAACCCGACGAACGCTCGACCTCGGGCTGTACCACGGTTCGCGCGCTGCCGGACAGGACGGTGCTCCTGACCGCTACGCGGTGGTCATCGGCTGTAGGTCTCAGCTTGGTTCCGGTTCGGCTGGCCTCCTGTTGGACATAGCCGAGGTCGAGCTAACCCTCGGGCAGGTTCCGGGTGCGGACGCATCTCAGCGAGATTAGGATAGTGAGCGCCGTGGCGGGACGGTCGGTGGCCCGCGATCGACCGTCCGCTACAGCAGCGCCGCTAGTCTCCTGCACATCCGGCTCGAGGATGGGGGACTTCCCGGACATGATTCGAATCGATCTTGACCTAGACCACGTCCACACCGAATCACCTTAAACTTGGCATCACCGATGTCCGGTGACAGAAAGTCGATGGCAATGGCCTTCGTATGTGGGAGATTATCAGATTCGAGCTTGGCACTTAGCTGATGGACTGGGATTGAGCTTGAGTCAGTGCCTGTATACGAATCTTCGTCAATGCCAATCGAGCTGCGAGGTGCCCTGCGGCACGCGAGCTTGCCTCCAGAGCCTTGTCACGAGGTTCCTCGAGTGGGGCGGAGGGACTCGTCAAAGGCCTTCTGGCACTTGCGCTGGATACTCTGGACTTGTTTTGGAGTCGTCCCTTAGTCCGCCGTAGCCGGATCGCGTACCCGCAACGCGGTCACCACGTGCAGACAGCGCCAGAGGTGCGGCCCGATGGTGTTGGCTCGCTTCAAGTCCAGGCCATGCAGATGCTTTCCCGAAGAGCGCCTTCCAACGAGCCGGAATCGGCAAGACGAAGATCGGCACTGCCCACTTGGAGTAGCCGAGAAGGCCTTGAACCACTTCGAGCTCGAAGTCGCGGGAGAAACGCTCGAAGGTCGCTCGAGTGAAGGGCCACTCCCAGGCCGCGTCGGTCTGGAAGGGGCGGTAGAGCGATCGCACCAGGCGTGCCACAAGGGACGTATTGAGCGGATCGTAGGCTACGACTCGGCCGCCCGGCACCAGAACCTCTTGCAGCCGTGCGAGCAGCACGTCGATGTGGCGAAAGTGGTGCAGCACGCCGTGGGCGTATACAAGATCGAAGTCCCTCTCCCTGAACTCGTCCGAGAGGAAGTCGACCACCAGGGTATTCGCCTCGTCGAACCCGGCCTCGCGTAGCCTGTTCTCCAGCTTCTGGATGCCGCGGCCGCTGAGGTCGATTGCCACATAACTATGCGCGCGCTCAGCCATGTGGAGGCTCAGCTCGTTACCAGCAGCACATCCGAGATCGAGTACCCGTTTCCCCTCGAGATCACCCATCAGATCACGTTGTATCTCGATCCCATCCCGGCTCACTCCCAGGGCCATCCTGACTTCGCGCAGCAGACCTCTGAGGTGCCCCCAGTTGCGGTACCACTTCCTATGTTAGACCCCGAGCCATCGGTGGTCCCTGGAGTTGGGGCATCCTGAGGAACCAGGGCGATGGTTTTATCGTCTCTGGGGCGGGGGGTAGTCCGCCGTGGGCACGATGGGGTCGGACGGTATTGTACAGCCGCCTCCACTGCTCGACGAGTACCGTTGCCTCGGGCAGTGTGTAGAAGATCTCTCCGTTCAAGAACTCGTCTCTCAGTTTGCCGTTGAAGCTCTCGTTGTAGCCGTTCTCCCACGGACTGCCCGGCGCGATGTAGAGGGTCTGGACCCGCAGCCTGGCCAGCCATCTCCGCACCAGTTTCGCCGTGAACTCTGGCCCGTTGTCCGAGCGCAGATGCTCGGGCGGACCGTGCCGAGCGAAGAGATCGGTGAGCACCTCGAGAACGTCGTGAGCTCGAGTCTTTCGACCGACCTTGATCGCCAGACACTGCCGCGTGTACTCGTCGAGCACGGTCAGAAGCTTCAGCGCACGGCCGTCATGGGTCCTCGTGCTTACGAAGTCGTAGGACCACACGTGATTCTTGTGCAGTGGCCTGAGCCGGATGCACGAGCCATCGTTGAGCCACAACCGACCCCGTTTCGGTTGCCGTCTGGGCACTTTCAGCCCCTCCTGCCTCCAGATACGCTCCACACGCTTGTGGTTCACCTCCCAGCCCTCGATACGCAGCAGGTTCGTGATCTGGCGATACCCGTACCTGCCGAACCGGCTCGCCAACCGTATCACGTCCGTGCGTAGCGCCTCCTCGTCGCCAGGTAGCTTCTTCACCCGGCGCTGCGTCGAGCGCGGCTGACCCAGTACGTGACACGCGTGACGTTCACTCGCCCCGAGTCGCTGACGTACATGCATCACGCACCTGCGTCGGCGCTCGGGGCTCAGAAGTTTCCCTTGGTCGCTTCCTCCAGGATCAGCTTGTCCACCGTCAGGTTCGCCACCGCTCGCTTTAGCCGTGCGTTCTCCTTCTCCAGCTCCTTGAAGCGTCGAGCTTGATCCACCTTCATCCCCCCGAACTCCTGCCTCCACCGGCTCGCCAACCGTATCACGTCCGTGCGTAGCGCCTCCTCGTCGCCAGGTAGCTTCTTCACCCGGCGCTGCGTCGAGCGCGGCTGACCCAGTACGTGACACGCGTGACGTTCACGGCATCACGCACCTGCGTCGGCGCTCGGGGCTCAGTCGCTTTACGTCTGCTCGCTGATCCCCAACTCCCGGCTCACCATCGCCACCGTTTTGCCGTTCGCCAGACCCACCTCCGCCTCTCTCAATGCCGTGATGATCTGCTCCGGCGTGTGTCGTCTCCTACTCATTCTGACCTCCTCCCTGATAGCTGCGACCAAAGCCGCATCCTAACATCAACTTTGGTCTCGTTTCAGGGGGTCACGTCACCCCCCCCGAGGACCCTCTCTCCGCGTCCCATCCCGCGACACGACCTACCGCGACTTCCCAACCGAAAGGGCCGTAGAAACCTTCTATGGGGCTGGCGATCAAGACACAAAATCCCCATACGCCGTCGGCTCAAGTTGTGGCCGCCGGTGTCCGCATTCGTTGAGATGCCGGATCGGTTTCTCAGCCGGGGAATGGAGGTGCGTGCCGGGGGCTCCGTATAGCAGTCCGAAAGTCGTTTACAGCCGTGGCGTTCTCCGCTCGGTGGCGGGAACAACCCTTCTATCGGGGAGACTCTATGGCCCATCGCTTCGTTCGGCTCTCCAGGGGGGCTATAGCCTATCCTGGGGGACTCGGGCCACGCGGCCCAGCCCAGCGATGCAATGGATGCTCTCCCCTGTAACGGGTCCGCTTCCGGTTCGTCAGGCCCATCTTCGTGAGCGCCACCTTCGACCCCACGCCTGTCGATCCCGGCCCTTTCTGGTCCGTCGCTTCCAGTCTCTTGGGGTCGTAGGTCTCACAGCTGCGCCACAGCGCGAGCATGATCGAGGTGATCTGTCGCGCGATAGTCAGCTTCGCCAGGTTCGGTTCGTGCCGCCATCCAACAGACTCTAGCCGCCCGTCTGCCGCACATATACGATTGCCCGTACATTCAGGGAGATGGCTACGACGTCGACCTCCCCCCCCTCCACCCCCACCATCCGCGGCCTCCCGCGCCCCCTCGCCCGGGCCATGGAGGCGTACGCGGATCGGCTGGACGTCGACGCGATTCGCGACGCCTACGAGCTCGCGGCAGAGGCGCACGCCGGTCAAACGCGTGCGTCGGGGGCGGAGTACGTCACCCATACAATCGAAGTGGCGACTCTGCTCGCGCAGCTTCGGCTCGACACCGCTTCGATAGTCGTCGGCTTGATCCACGACGTAGTCGAGGACACCGAGATCTCTCTCGCCGACCTCGAGGAGCGGTTCGGCCCCGAAGTCGCCACGATCGTCGACGGTGTGACGAAGCTCGGACAAGTCCAGTTTCGGTCCGCCACGGAGCAGCAAGTCGAGTACTACCGAAAGATGCTGCTCTCCATGGCCGAGGACGCCCGAGTAATCCTCGTGAAGCTTGCCGACCGAGTGCACAACATGCGCACGCTCGAGCACCTTTCCGCACACAAGCGCCGGCGGATCGCTCGCGAGACCCGTGAGATCTACGCGCCACTGGCGCACCGGCTGGGGATGGCCGCAATCCGGTGGGAGCTCGAGGATCTGGCGTTCAAGTTCTTGGAGCCCGACGCCTACGCGGATCTCACCAAGAAGATCAAGCAGCGCCGCAAGGAGCGAGAGCGACAGGTCCTCGATATGCAGCACCCCCTCGAGCAGGCCCTTGAGGAGGCTGACATCCCAGCCGAGGTGAGCGGCCGCCCCAAGCACCTGTGGTCGATTCACCGGAAGATCATGCTGCAAGGGCGACCCTACGAGGATATCTACGACCTGATGGCAATGCGGGTTCTCACCGATTCGGTACAGAGCTGCTACGCCGCACTAGGTATCATCCACAGCAAGTGGACGCCGATCCCGGAGCGTTTCCACGACTACATCGCGACCCCCAAGTCGAACATGTATCGGTCGCTGCATACGACCGTCTTCGGTCCGGGAGGGCGTCGGTACGAGATCCAGATCCGCACTGAGGAAATGCACCGAACCTCGGAGTACGGGATCGCCGCGCACTGGCGATACAAGGAAGACGACGTAGCCAACCGAGGAGGGACCGAGGTCGACGAGGCGCTGACGTGGTTCCGACAGGTGTTGGAATGGCAACAGGATACGGCGGAGCCTGAGGAGTTCTTGGAATTCCTGCGCATGGACCTCTTCAGAGGCGAGATCTTCGTTTTCACGCCGGAAGGAGACGTAAAGGCCCTTCCCCTCGGCGCCACTCCGATCGACTTCGCATTCTCCGTTCACACCGAGGTTGGCAAGCACTGCGCCGGCGCCAAGGTGAACGGCCGCATCGCGCCACTGTCCCGCGAGCTGAAGAACGGCGACACGGTCGAGATCCTCACCAGCGCGAAGCAGCGGCCGAGCAGAGATTGGCTGGCTTTCGTGAAGACATCTCGCGCCCGCACGCACATCCGGCAGTGGGTCCGTGCGGAAGAGTTCGCTTCGGCGTTCAAGCTCGGGAAGGACTTGCTGGACCGTGAGCTCAAGAAGGCGAAGCGGACGCTGCCGAGCGATCCGCAGGAGCTCCTCGAGGCAGCGGTCGCGCTCGCTTACAAGGAGTTCGATCAGGTGTACGCGGCTCTCGGCCGGGGTGACGTGGGTCCAACCGCGGTCATCAAGCAGTTCTTCAGCGACCACGATCCGGCCGAGCTCGCCGAGCGCCAACCTACCGCGCTTCAGCGGATCGCGGCCCGCCTGAGGATATCGGGCCGTGGGGTGCGCATTCAGGGCATGGACAACCTGATGGTGCGGTATTCGCGCTGTTGTCAGCCGGTGCCGGGGGATCCGGTCATCGGGTACATCACACGCGGCAAAGGGGTCTCCATCCACAGGCAGGACTGCCCCAACGTGCTCGCGCTCTCCCGCGATCCCGAGCGACGCATCGAGATCGAATGGGCGACGGAAAAAGGCGACCGATTCTTCGTGAAGCTGTATATGCGGGGTTCGGACCGCCGTGGGTTACTTTCCGACGTTGCCAAAGCGATCACGAATACCGGCACCGACATCTCTCACGCGGACATGCGGACCATGGAAGGTGGGATGCACGGCGAATTCGTGGTCGAGGTACGTGATCTGGCCCACCTCGAAAAGGTTCGTCGCTCGATCGGGCGCGTGAAAGGCGTTCTGGACGTCGAGCGGAGAGAGCACTTCGATGACGATGACCTGGGCTGGGCCTGACGTATGACCACTGCCCTCATCACCGGCATCACCGGCATGGTCGGCTCTCACCTCGCGGACTACCTGCTCGACAACACCGACTGGGACCTCGTTGGGCTCGCCCGTTGGCGTAGCCCTCTCGACAACATCGAGCACCACCTGGATCGCGTGAACCGCGGCGATCGCATCCGGCTTGTGTACGGCGACCTGCGCGACTACGTCTCGGTCCAGCGAGCGATCGAGACGTCGGGGCCCGATTACGTCTTTCACCTGGCGGCGCAGAGCTATCCCCAGACGTCGTTCACCGCGCCGCTCGACACGCTCGAGACCAACATTCAGGGCAGCGCACACGTGCTGGAGGCTATCCGGCACTCGGACTTCGATCCGGTGGTCCATGTGTGCGCGTCTTCCGAGGTATTCGGCCGCGTATCGGAGGAGCTCGTGCCGATCGGGGAGGAGACGACGTTTCACCCTGCGTCGCCGTATGCGATATCCAAGGTGGGAACCGACCTGCTAGGGCGGTATTACGCGGAAGCGTACGGGATGACGGTGATGACGACGCGCATGTTCACGCATACCGGCCCGCGGCGTGGTGACGTATTTGCCGAGTCCACATTCGCCAAGCAGATCGCGATGATTGAGGCGGACCAGATACCACCCGTCGTCAACGTCGGCAACCTGGATTCACTACGGACATTCGCGGACGTGCGCGACGCGGTGCGCGCATATTACCTGCTTGTGACGCAGGACCCCATCGGGGGGGAGTATTACAACATCGGAGGCAACTACTCCTGCACGGTCGGAGAGATGCTCGACACGCTGATCTCGTTCAGCAGCCGGGACGACATCCAGGTGGTGGTCGAACCGGAGCGGCTCCGTCCCATCGACGCCGACCTGCAGGTGCCGGACACGTCGAAGTTCAAGGCGCACACGGGCTGGCAGCCAGAGATCCCGTTTGAGACGACCATGCGGGACCTCATCGAGTATTGGCGCGGAAGGATCGCCAAGGGCCATTCTTTCCTGACGCGGTAGGCTGAGATGATCATCACGCGCGTTCCCTTCCGCGTCTCTTTCTTCGGAGGCGGCACCGACATTCCGGTCTGGTTCGAGCGCTTCGGTGGCGCTGTCCTGTCGACCACCATCGACAAGTATTGCTACGTGACCGCGCGGCCGTTGTCGCCGTTCTTCGACCACAAGGTGCGCCTGGCCTACTCCCGGATCGAGCTGGTGTCGGAGCTCGACGAGATCCAGCATCCCCTGATCCGGGCAGCGCTCGAGCGCTTCCAGCGAATGCACGTCGAGATCCACTACGACGCGGACCTGCCCGCGTGGAGTGGGCTGGGAACGAGCTCGGCGTTCGGTGTCGGCCTCGTTGGGGCGCTCGGCGGGCTCGATGGGCGGCTGCTGTCTCGCAAGGACCTCGCGATCGAGGCCATCCGACTCGAGCGACATGTGCTGAAGGAGCCGGGCGGGTATCAGGACCAGGTCGCCGCTGCTTACGGCGGCTTCAACCACATCGAATTCGATCCGACAGGTGACTTCGCGGTACGTCCGATCGTTCTTCCGCCCGAGCGACTGAAGGCACTGCAACGGTCCTTGCTGCTCTGCTACGTGCCGAAGGCGCGCCAAAGTGGGCAGGTGTCACCTGCGCGCGATTACGACCCGGAGCAGTACGATCATTTGCTGCGCTTCATCCACGATTCGGTGAAGTCGGCGCTGCGCATCATCTCGGCCGGGGAAATGAGAGATCTCGGCGATCTGTTGCACGAGACGTGGCTACGCAAGCGCCAGTTCCCTGGAACCACGAACGACATGATCGACGAGGCGTACAACGCGGCGCGTGATGCCGGTGCGACGGGCGGCAAGATTCTGGGGGCGGGGGCCGGCGGATTCATGATCCTGGTCTGCCCCGAGGAGATGCAACGCGCGGTCCGCGAGCGGCTATCCGACCTGCTGTTCGTGCCTTTCTCTTTCGATCGCACGGGTATGCAGGTCATCCACTACGAGCCCGGGACCGCTCAATGACCGAGTCGCCGATCCTCGTCACTGGCGGCACCGGACTCGTCGGGCGGAACCTCGTCGAACGTTTGCGGGCCGATGGCCACGAGGTCGTCGCGACAGGGAGCGAGAGGGATCTGCGCGAGGCACGGGTGGCAAGTGAGCTGCTGAGGGAGATCCGTCCTACGATCCTCTTTCACCTTGCGGCGCGTGTAGGCGGTATTTATGCCAACACGACGCAAAAGCCGGGTTTCTACCGGGACAATGTGCTGATCAACACACACGTGCTCGACGCTGCCGTCGACGTGGGCGTCGAGTACGTGTTCGCTATGGGCACGGGGTGCGCATACCCGAAGCGCCTGGAGGGAGATGTGCTTCGTGAGGAGGAGTACCTCGACGGTGTGCCGGAGGAAACGAACGATGCGTACGCGTACGCGAAGCGTGGCATGCTCGTTCATCTCGAGGCGCTGAAGGAGCACGGCGCCCTCGACTATTGCTACTGCCTTCCGGCGAACTTGTACGGGCCGCACGACAACTTCCACCCAGAGCACTCGCATGTGGTGCCGGCGCTCGTCCGGCGCTTCGTCGAGGCCGCGGAGATAGTGGCCCCCGAGGTCGCCATCTGGGGGGACGGCACGGCGATGCGTGATTTCCTCTATATCGAGGACTGCATCGACGCGATGATCCACCTCCTGGATGAACGCTTTTCCGGGCCGGTCAACGTCGCGTCCGGCGAACAGACAACGGTTCGTGCGCTGGCTGAGACGATCACGGAAGCTGCGGGGTACACGGGGAAGATCACTTACGATAATTCCAAGCCGGCCGGCCAGCGGGAGAGAGTCTTCGACGTCCAGAAGATCGGCTCGACGGGTTGGAGCGCCGCGCACCCTCTCGAGATCGGCATCGGGCGAACCATCGACTGGTTTCGCTCGCACCGCGGAGATTTCAGGGAGCGATGAGGGCGGCGGCCGAGTGAGGGAAGGGGTTCGTCAGGCCGTCGTACTAGCTGGGGGGCTGGGAACCCGGCTCGGGCGGTTGACCGAGAAGCAGCCTAAGCCCCTGCTGCCCGTGGGGGGGCGACCGTTTATCGAATGGCTGCTCGACAACCTCGCGCGCCAGGGAGTGAGCAACATCGTGCTCGCCATCGGTCATCAGGCAGACGCGTTCAGGGAGTGGTTGGCGCGACTCGAGTCGCCGTTGCAGATCGAGACGTTCATCGAGAGCGAGCCACTGGGAACGGGTGGCGCATTGCCGCTTCTGCGCGGACAGCTCGAGCAGAGCTTCTTCGTGCTCAACGGTGACACGCTGTTCGATGCTTCTCTGTCCCGGCTCGCAAAGACTCTACGCGAATCGGGTACGCTCGGAGCCGTCGCACTCCGGAGCATGCCGGACACGGCACGATACGGACGGGTCAGGCTGGACGGAAACAAGCTCGTCGGATTCTCCGAGAAGGGCGCCGAGAACAGCAAAAGTGGAGCGGGGATAATCAACGGCGGCATCTACGCATTGCGGCGGGAAGTGATCGATCGGCTGGGCACGCCGTCGTCCATCGAGACCGAGCTCCTGCCAGCGCTGGCGTCCGAGCGTGCCCTGAGCGGGGTCGTCGACGAAGGTTTCTTCATCGACATCGGTCTCCCCGAGACATATAGACAGGCTCAGACCAGCGTGCCCGCATGGTGGCGGGAGAAGCTCGCGTCGGCGGAAGCGGCAGGGCCGTAGGCGATGGCGGACTTCCAGCTGGTCTCACAGCACCGGCCCGCCGGCGATCAGCCCACCGCGATCGTTGAACTCGGCGAGGGCCTCACCCGGGGGGACACGGCGCAGGTCCTGCTCGGAGCCACAGGCACTGGGAAGACGTTCTCGATCGCGCACGTGATCGCCGACTACGGCCGTCCGACGCTCGTGATGTCGCACAACAAGACGCTCGCCGCACAGCTCTATGGGGAGCTCAAATCGCTTTTCCCGCACAACGCGGTCGAGTTCTTCATCTCGTACTACGACTACTACCAGCCCGAGGCGTACGTGCCCTCTACGGACACGTACATCGAAAAGGACGCCTCGATCAACGAGGACATCGAGCGGCTCCGGCTCCGGACTACGTCGTCGCTCATGGAGCGGGAGGACGTGATCGTGATCGCGTCGGTCTCGTGCATCTACGGTCTCGGGAGCCCGATGGACTACCGGAGCCTGATGCTGCACGTCGAGGTCGGAGGCGAAAAGCCTCGGCGCGACATCCTGCGCGGGCTGGTCGCCATCCAATACAGGCGCAACGACTACCTATTCGAGCGCGGAACCTTTCGCGTCCGGGGGGACACGGTCGAGGTCTTCCCGGCGTACGATGAGCAGGCGATCCGCATCGAGCTCTGGGGCGATGAGGTCGAGCGCATCACGCGCTTTGATCCGCTGACGGGAGAGATCATCGCGACTCTGGACCGCACTGCGGTCTATCCCGCGAGCCACTACGTGACCGAGCGTCGCACCATCGACGAAATGGCCCCGCTCATCCG
Organism: Longimicrobiales bacterium; assembly: GCA_965226625.1. Classification (GTDB taxonomy): domain Bacteria; phylum Gemmatimonadota; class Gemmatimonadetes; order Longimicrobiales; family Gaopeijiaceae; genus UBA1138. Next base: position 227,789 of record CBDDDK010000001.1, on the reverse strand, counting down.
CTGCGAGCTCGATCAACAGCTCGCTCGATTCCGGAACGAGGGCAAGCTCCTGGAGGCTCAGCGGCTCGAGCAGCGCACGAACTTCGACATCGAGATGATGCTCGAAATCGGGACGTGCCCGGGGATCGAGAATTACTCGTTGTACACGAGTCGGCGCCGGATCGGGGAGCGCCCCGCGTGCCTGCTCGACTACTTCCCGGCGGACTTCCTCGTGGTCGTCGACGAGTCGCACGTGTCTTTGCCTCAGATCAACGGCATGTACAAAGGAGACCGCTCCCGAAAGGAGACGCTGATCGAGCACGGGTTCAGGCTCCCGTCTGCTCTCGACAACCGACCGCTCAAGTTCGACGAGTGGGCCGACTTGGTCCCGAGCACGCTCTTTGTGTCGGCCACCCCCGGTGACTGGGAGATCGACAGGGCAGGGGGCGTGGTGGTCGAGCAGATCATTAGACCGACCGGATTGGTCGATCCCGAGCTGGAAGTTCGCCCCGTGAAAGGCCAGGTCGACGACCTACTCGCCGAGATCCGCGAGAGGGAGAAGAAGCACGAACGCGTGCTCGTGACGACGCTGACCAAACGCATGGCGGAGGATCTCTCGGAGTACCTGCAGTCGGTCGGAGTGCGCGTCCGCTACATGCACTCGGAGGTCGACACCATCGAGCGCATGGTGATCCTCCGGTCCCTGAGACTGGGCAAGATCGACGTGCTCGTGGGGATCAACCTGTTGCGGGAGGGTCTGGATCTTCCTGAGGTGTCGCTGGTCGCGATCCTCGATGCCGACAAGGAAGGCTTCCTGAGAGATGGACGGTCGCTGATTCAGACCGTCGGGCGGGCGGCTCGGAACGCGAACAGCCGCGCGATCATGTACGCGGACCGCGTCACGAAATCGATGCGGCGTTGCATCGACGAGACGAGTCGGAGGCGTGAGATCCAGATCGCGCACAACAAAGAGCACGGCATCACCCCTGAGACGATCCGGAAAAGTGTCGAGGAGATCGAATTCTCGACACGCGTCGCGGACGCTAGGGTGGCTCCGGCCGTGGTCGCGGAGGGGAGCGAGACCTACGCCGACGAGGTGAACCGCGAGGAGTACGTAAAGATCCTCGAGAAGGAGATGGAGGAAGCGGCGGAGGCGTTGGACTTCGAGCGTGCCGCGCTCATTCGGGATCAGTTGTTCGAGCTGCGAGCGGTGAAGTAGTTTAGGGCCCTAACCACCTCCAAGACCTCACTCGGCACCATATGAAGATCGCGGTAGTAGGCTCGGGATACGTTGGCCTCGTGGCAGGTGCCTGCCTGGCCGAATCCGGCAACGACGTGATCTGCGCGGACATCGATCAGGACAGGATCGACCGTCTCAATCGGGGCGAGATCCCAATCTTCGAGCCCGGGCTGGCGCCGCTGATCGGGAGCAACCTCGAGGCGGGCCGCTTGAGCTTCACCACGGAGGTGCCCCAGGCGGTGCGCGCCTCCGATATCGTTTTTGTCGCCGTGGGCACGCCACCGGACGAGGACGGCTCGGCCGACCTTCAGCACGTCCTGGCCGTAGCTCGCACGATTGGCGAGTCGATGAATGGCGAGAAGATCGTGATCACGAAAAGCACCGTGCCGGTGGGTACCGCGAAGCGCGTGAGGGACGAGATCGAGTCGCGGACGCAGCATACGGTCCACGTCTGCTCGAACCCAGAGTTCCTGAAGGAGGGTGCGGCGATCGAGGATTTCATGAAGCCGGATCGCGTGGTGCTCGGTGTGGACTCGGAGTACGCGGCAGAGGTGCTTCGGGATCTGTACGCCCCCTTCGTCCGCACGGGGAGGGAGATCTTGATCATGGACGTCCCCTCTGCCGAGATCACCAAGTATGCGGCCAACTCGATGCTAGCGACGCGCATCAGCTTCATGAACTCTATCGCCCAGCTGTGTGAGAAGGCCGGAGCCGACGTGAATGCGGTGCGCCAGGGCATCGGCTCCGATTCGCGCATCGGCTCGAGCTTCCTCTTCCCAGGAATCGGATACGGCGGCTCGTGTTTTCCAAAAGATGTGCAAGCGCTCGCATGCACGATGAGCGAGCTCGGTGTCGATCCGTCGATTCTGCAGGCGGTCGAGCACGTCAATCAGCGACAGAAGCGCATCTTGCTAGAGCGGCTCGTCACTCGGCTCGGAGAAGACCTCACCGGCCGCACCGTTGCTGTTTGGGGTCTCGCCTTCAAGCCGAACACCGACGACATGCGGGAAGCGCCGAGCATCGTCACGATCGAGGGGCTGCTCGAGCGGGGCGCCCGTGTGGTCGCTCATGACCCCGTCGCGATGCACGAGGCCCGCCATCGCTTCGGCAATCGTGTGGAGCTAGTTGACGTCAACTACGATGCCCTGCACGGTGCCGCCGCACTCGTAATCCACACCGAGTGGCACCCATACCGGCGTCCGGACTTCGAGCGCATGCTCGCTGCGATGGAGCGGCCGCTTGTCTTGGATGGCCGAAATCTCTACGACCCGGACCACATGGCCGAGAGGGGCTTCGAATACGTCTCCATTGGCCGGACCGGCCGCGCCGGCGCCGCGCTCGGGACGGAGCGCAGCGACTAGAGCATGCGTTTACTAGTCACGGGAGCGGCCGGCTTCCTCGGTTCTCATCTCGCTGAGCGATTTCTCAGAGAGGGTCATGAGGTCATCGGGCTCGACAACTTCGTGACGGGTTCGCTCGAGAACTCCGCGATTCTGGAAGCGTTCGAAAGATTCAGGCTGATCGAGCATGATATCTCGCAGCCGATCTTCTTTGACGAGGAACTGGATGGGGTCCTCCACTTCGCTTCTCCCGCGAGCCCCGTTGACTATCTCGAGATCCCGATTCAGACACTGAAGGTGGGTAGCCTCGGCACTCACAACGCGCTAGGGATCGCTTTGGCCAAGGGCGCGCGTTTTTTCCTCGCATCCACTTCCGAGGTATACGGGGACCCGCTCGTACATCCTCAGCCAGAGACCTACTGGGGCAACGTGAACCCCATAGGGGTTCGGGGCTGCTATGACGAGGCCAAGCGTTTTGCCGAAGCCATGACGATGGCGTACCACAGACACCATGGGGTCGATACCCGGATCGTGCGCATCTTCAATAGCTACGGAAGCCGCATGAGGCCCGGAGACGGACGCGTCGTGTCTAACTTCATCGTGCAGGCGCTGCGCGGAGATCCGCTGTCAGTATACGGAGACGGGAGCCAAACGCGGTCGTTTTGCTACGTGGACGACGAGGTCGACGGGATCTACCGGCTGTTCCACTCCGACCGCTCGGAGCCGACCAACATCGGTAATCCCAACGAGTTCACGATCAAGGAGCTCGCGCAAATCGTGTTGGAGGAGACCGGAAGCAAGTCCCCCATCGAGTCCTTGCCGCTCCCCGAGGATGACCCCAAGGTCCGGCAGCCGGACATTTCGGTCGCGCGCGAGGTCCTCGGCTGGGAGCCGGAGGTCGACATCCGAGAGGGTATCCGTCGAACGCTACCGTTCTTCGAGCAGCAGTTGGCGCGTCACGACGCGCGAGCCCGCACGATATGATCGAGCAACCACGGAGAGTCGAGAAACCCTGGGGCTACGAGCTCCTTTGGGCCGAGACCGACCACTATGTCGGCAAGATCCTGCACGTGAACGCGGGTGAGGCGCTCTCACTGCAATACCACGAGACAAAGGACGAGACCATCTACCTGCTGAGCGGCACGATGTTGTTCCAGGCGGGACCGTCGGCCGACGAGCTCGTTGACTACCATATGGAAGCGGGGCAGCTGTTCCACGTGATGACGGGCACGGTTCACCGCATGATCGCACTATCGGACGTGGACATTTTGGAAGCGTCCACTCCGCACCTGGAGGACGTGGTGCGCCTCGAGGACCGTTACGGGAGAGTCGAAGCGTCTCCTGAGACCCCATGACACGTCCATGTCGATTCTAGTCACCGAGGCTGCGGGTTTCCTAGGATCTCACCTCTCGGAAAGTCTCGTTCATGCGGGCCATCGAGTAGTGGGGCTCGATTCTTTCGATGATTTCTACGACCGGTCGATCAAGGAACGGAACCTCTCCGCGATTCAGAGGGCTTCGACGTTTTCCATGTTGGAGGGCGACATCCGAGATGAAGCAGCATTGGATGGCGTGCCGTCCGATGTGACCCTCGTGGTGCACCTCGCTGCGAAGGCAGGTGTGCGACCATCGATCGAGGATCCTCAGCTGTACTCGAGCGTCAATGTGGACGGAACCTGGCGGATGCTCGAATGGACGAGACAGCGAGGCATTCCACACTTCGTTTTTGCGTCGGCGTCGTCAGTGTACGGGAACTGTGACCTCGCCCCTTTTAGGGAGGATGTGCCCGTGGATCGACCGATCTCTCCTTATGCAGCGACGAAGCTCGCCGGTGAGCTCGCGTGTCACACCTACCATCATCTGCACGACCTGTCGGTATTGGCCCTTCGTCTCTTCACGGTCTACGGCCCTCGCCAACGCCCCGATCTCGCCATTCACAAGTTCGCTCGCCTAATTCGCGAAGGGCAGTCGATTCCGATGTTCGGCGATGGCTCGACCGAGCGTGACTACACCTACATAGACGATATCCTCCAGGGTATTCTCGCTTCCATCGATCTGCTCCGGCGTTCTGAGCCGCTTTGCGAGATCGTCAACCTGGGCGAAAGCCGGACCGTGTCACTGCATGAGATGATCCGGGTGCTCGGTGTGAGGTGCCCCCAGTTGCGGTACCACTTCCTATGTTAGACCCCGAGCCATCGGTGGTCCCTGGAGTTGGGGCATCCTGAGGAACCAGGGCGATGGTTTTATCGTCTCTGGGGCGGGGGGTAGTCCGCCGTGGGCACGATGGGGTCGGACGGTATTGTACAGCCGCCTCCACTGCTCGACGAGTACCGTTGCCTCGGGCAGTGTGTAGAAGATCTCTCCGTTCAAGAACTCGTCTCTCAGTTTGCCGTTGAAGCTCTCGTTGTAGCCGTTCTCCCACGGACTGCCCGGCGCGATGTAGAGGGTCTGGACCCGCAGCCTGGCCAGCCATCTCCGCACCAGTTTCGCCGTGAACTCTGGCCCGTTGTCCGAGCGCAGATGCTCGGGCGGACCGTGCCGAGCGAAGAGATCGGTGAGCACCTCGAGAACGTCGTGAGCTCGAGTCTTTCGACCGACCTTGATCGCCAGACACTGCCGCGTGTACTCGTCGAGCACGGTCAGAAGCTTCAGCGCACGGCCGTCATGGGTCCTCGTGCTTACGAAGTCGTAGGACCACACGTGATTCTTGTGCAGTGGCCTGAGCCGGATGCACGAGCCATCGTTGAGCCACAACCGACCCCGTTTCGGTTGCCGTCTGGGCACTTTCAGCCCCTCCTGCCTCCAGATACGCTCCACACGCTTGTGGTTCACCTCCCAGCCCTCGATACGCAGCAGGTTCGTGATCTGGCGATACCCGTACCTGCCGAACCGGCTCGCCAACCGTATCACGTCCGTGCGTAGCGCCTCCTCGTCGCCAGGTAGCTTCTTCACCCGGCGCTGCGTCGAGCGCGGCTGACCCAGTACGTGACACGCGTGACGTTCACTCGCCCCGAGTCGCTGACGTACATGCATCACGCACCTGCGTCGGCGCTCGGGGCTCAGAAGTTTCCCTTGGTCGCTTCCTCCAGGATCAGCTTGTCCACCGTTAGGTTCGCCACCGCTCGCTTTAGCCGTGCGTTCTCCTTCTCCAGCTCCTTGAAGCGTCGAGCTTGATCCACCTTCATCCCCCCGAACTCCTGCCTCCACCGGTAGTACGTCTGCTCGCTGATCCCCAACTCCCGGCTCACCATCGCCACCGTTTTGCCGTTCGCCAGACCCACCTCCGCCTCTCTCAATGCCGTGATGATCTGCTCCGGCGTGTGTCGTCTCCTACTCATTCTGACCTCCTCCCTGATAGCTGCGACCAAAGCCGCATCCTAACATCAACTTTGGTCTCGTTTATGGAGCTCGCGACTGGCACGCACGTCAGGGGAGCCGACGCGAGAAAGCTCCACGGAATCGATCTGCTCGAGGATCGCATTGAGGTGGCACGCTCGGCTGAGCCGGTCATCGATTTTCGTGTTGGCAGTGGCTGGGCGCTGCCGTTCGACGGGGCGAGCATGGATCTGGTATGCGCGAACACCGTCTTTTCGTCGATTCCCGACCCGAATGCTCGGGACGTGCTAGCCGCCGAGATCCGGCGTGTGATGAAGCCGGACGGTTGGGCACTCATCTACGACTTCCGCATGAGTCACCCGCGCAATCCGGACACCGTCGGCATAGGGAGATCCGAGGTGCGTCGGCTCTTCACATCCCTGGAAGCACGCACTCGCTCGCTGACCTTGGCCCCGCCGATCGCGCGCCCGCTGACTCGGGTGTCCGTAGGCTTGGCACGTTTGGTGGAGGCCGGAGCGCCCTTCCTACGTACGCATGCCGTACACTTGCTTGGTATCCCCCTTCCCCCCACTGCTCCCTAGCGCCACCGTTCCTGCATGGACCGCAACATTAGACTCACGCGTCAGATCGTTGCCCGGGGCGTCGGCGCTTGGGAGAGGGATGACTTCGAAGCCGCGCTCAAGACGTTTCTCGGCGTGCTGAAGGATTTCCCGCGATTTGCCGACGTGCGCAACAAGGCCGGGCTGTGCGAGGCGATGTTGGGCCGGCCGGAGAAGGCTCTTCTCCACTTCGAAGCCGCGCTGGACGAAAACCCCTTGTACGCCGAAGCGCACCTCAACCGTGGCATCGTCCTGAACGAGCTGGGTCGACACGAGCAGGCACACGAGGCGTTCGACCAGGCGGGTCAGATCGACACGCGCGACTCGAGGTCGTTCCCGTCCGACGTAGGGAATCACATCGCCGTCACGCACGCGCAGCTCGGGGACCTGTACCTGACCGTGAACTGTGCGGAGGAGGCCGCCACGCACTACGAAGCCGCGATCAACGTGCGGCCTCACTTCATGGATATCCGCACCAAGTTCGCCGAATCTCTCATCAACGCGGGCGCTCTCGACAAGGCGAAGACCGAGCTGCGGATCATCCTCGAGTCACGCCCGGGATTCGTGGGCGCTCGCATCCGGCTCGGCGTCGTGCTTCAGCGTACTGGGGACCCCGAGGGTGCGATTCGCGAGTGGAAACGGTGTGCGGTAGACGATCCGGAGGACATGCGTCCTCGTGCCTACCTCGCACTCGCGGGCGTGACGTTCCCGCATGTGCACCGCAACCCAGAGGTTTCCTAGCGGCCCGATCCTTGCTGATACCCACTCCCATGACGTTTCGCCGCTTCCTCACGCTTGCCGCGATGTGCGGACTCACCGTCGCCGCGTGCACCACGCGCGTGACCGAGGAGAGCGCGGTGCGCAGGGGCGACCAGGCGTTCGCGCTCGGCAACTACGAAGAAGCTCTCGCCGAGTACCGGCTCGCGGTACGACAGGGCGCCAACGACCCGGGCACCACAGTGAGGTTGGCGCACACGTACGCCATCATGGGTCGGGTCGACGATGCCGGCGCTTACTACGTCGAGGCGGCGTCGAAAGACGAGGGGCTCGCGGATCAAGCGATCGCCGACCTCATGCACCTCGCGCGCGAGGCACTCGCCCACGGGGACCGCTTCGCTATGGCGACCGCCGTTGAGACCTCGCTGCGGCTCCGCCCCGGGATCGGTGTCGGAGAGATGTCGCTGCCGCTCGCGCGTCACTACTTCGGGAGTGGGGAGTATGGCCGAGCCCTGCCGTTCTACCAGAAGGCGATGGCCGAGGCAACCGATTCCGTTCCGGAGATCGTCTTCGAAGTGGGACTAGCGTACGAGGAGATCCGTGATTGCCGTCATGCGCTGATATACTTCGAGCGGTTCCGGGAGATGGTGCGGCCGTGGGAGCGCGGCGAGGTCGATTGGTATATCGGAACGTGTGCGTTCAATCTGGCGCGCGAGCTGCGCGAGCGCTCCGCGCTGGAAGAAGAAGAGTTGGAGCAGGCTCTCATCCTCATCGATCGTGCGGTGGAAGTCGGTGAACCACGCAACATTCAGGCTCAGGCCTGGTTTGAGAAGGGCGAGATTTTGGCCGAGATGGGGGAGTGTGAGCTCTCCATGGATGCGTACGCCCAGGTCCGCTACACCGACCCGGCGGGGTCGCTCGTGGAGCGCGCCCAGCGCGCGTTGGACCAGATTCGGTTCGGGCGTGGGTTGGAACACCTGCGTGACGGGCGCTGTCGCTGACGCTAGAGGCCGGATGTGCTTCCGGACGCCTCTGAGGCGTTATCTTTTCATGCTGTGTCGTGCTCGCGTAGCCGGCCCCGTTTCATCGAGTAACCACGTTGTCGCGTTCAGTGTATCCAGCCCGATGCGTTCTCACAAACGACTACTCTTTCTCTTTGTTCTGACTCTGCTCGCTGTTGCGGCGTGCGGCGGGGGCACTAGGTATCAGGGCATGGACCCCGAAACCTTGTTTCGGCTGGCGACGGGGGAATATGCGGAGAACGAGTTCGGAAACGCTGCGGAGGCAGTGGATCGGATACTGCTCTTCTACGCGGACTGGGCGCGCTTGGCCGACGCCCGCATGTTGCTTGCGCACGTCCGTTACGCCGAGGGCGACTACCTCACGGCCCGCACCGAGTACCAAAGATTCCTCGACCGGTACGGGGGGCACCGGGACGCGGTGATGGCCGCGATAGGCGTCTGCCGGTCACTCGGGGCGCTGTCGCCGGACATGCCGCGCGATCAGGTCTTCACGCGCGACGCCATCACTGTCTGCCGTAACGTATTGCTCGACTACCAGGGGACACCTCAGGCGCTCGAGGCCGCCGAGCTCGCTACCAGGATGCGGCTGAAGCTGGCGGAGAAGGAATACCTGACTGCCGACTTCTACTTCCGTCGCAAGCTGTATGACTCGGCGATCAAGTACTACGAGTTCGTGGCTAACCTTTACGCCGAGACTGAGTTCGCACCCAAGTCGCTTGCGGGAATCTATTACGCGAACGTGGCCATCGGCTACGAAGACGAGGCCGAGGCCGTAAGAAAACGCCTGCTCGAGGGGTATCCGGAGTCTCCAGAAGCCGCCGCGATACGGACGAGTGGGTCGGGTTACTGACGGGTCCGGCGTAGTTCCCCTCCGCCTCGGTATCTTCGGAGGAACGTTCGATCCTCCCCACAACGGCCACGTCGCCGTAGCGCAGGACGTAGCGGACGCTCTCCGGTTGGATCGCGTGCTTTGGATTCCGGCGGGTGAGCCACCACACAAGTCGCAGCAGGACGTTACCCCTACGTCGCTTCGCCTCGAGATGGTACACGCAGCCGCGGCCGCCGATGTGCGCTTCGAGGTGAGCGAGGCCGAGACGGAGCGTGTGGGTCGGTCGTACACGGTGGACACCCTGCGCGCGCTGCGTCGTGGATTCCCGCACGCCACCCTGTACTTCATCGTAGGTGCGGACGAATACGAGGAGTTACGCGGCTGGCGAGAACCTGATCGGATCCTCGAGCTCGCCCGCCTTGCGGTCGTGGATCGGGAGGGAGTGCGCGCGGCGGACACCATACCGGACGTGGCGGGCGCTGATGCCGCGGACTTCGTTCAGGTCGAGCGAATCGACATCTCCTCCACGCAGGTCCGGGTCCACGTGGCCGCTGGGCACGACGTGGCGGATCTCGTCCCTCCCGCCGTTGCGACGATCATCGAGCGCGAGGGACTCTACCGCGGCTGATCGATTAGATTCCGCGCACGTCCAAGGCCGTCGTCAACACCTGCGTATGAGCGAATTTTCAGACCGTGTCGTCCTCGTGACCGGCGGGGCCGGCTTCATCGGCTCGCACCTGGTCGAACGCTTTCTCTCCGAGGGCGCTACAGTTCGCGTCATCGACGACTTCTCTACGGGGAGACGTGAGAACCTCGCGCCGTTAGTGGACCGCATCGACTTGCACGAGCAGTCGATCACGGATCCGGCCGCGTGCGCGGCGGCGTGCGTGGGCGTCGACTATGTCTTGCACCAAGCGGCTCTGCCTTCGGTTGCGCGTTCCGTCGACGACCCGATGGCTACGCATGACGTCAGCGCGACCGGCACGCTCAACATGCTAGTCGCGGCCAACGACGCCGGGGTTAGACGACTCGTCTACGCGGGATCGTCATCGGCCTATGGCGACATTCCGACGTTGCCCAAACGCGAGGTAATGGCGTCGATGCCCCGCTCCCCTTACGCGGTGGCGAAGCTCGCGGGGGAACACTACGTGCGGGTGTTCGCGCACCTGTTCGGGCTCGAGACCGCGGTACTACGCTACTTCAACGTTTTCGGGCCCCGGCAGGACCCGAACTCCGTGTACTCTGCCGTGATCCCTCTCTTCATCAACGCCGCGCTCGGTGAACAGGCGCCGACAATCAATGGGGATGGTGGTCAGACGCGCGACTTCACGTACGTCGACAACGTTGTCGATGCGAACCTGCGCGCGTGCACCGCGCCAGCCGAGGGCGTGAACGGCGAGGTCTTCAACGTGGGCTGCGGGAAACGCATCAGCGTGATCGACCTATGGGAGGTAATTAAAGCCGCGCTCGGCAGCGAGCTCGAGGCGCAGTACGGCCCGGCTCGTGCCGGTGACGTTCGGGACTCGCTCGCGGACCTCACGAAGATCTCCGAGCGCTTGGGGTACGAAGTAAAGGTTTCTCTGCACGAGGGAATCCGCCTCACGGCCCATTGGCTGCGGAGCCAGGGGAGTGCAGTGATGGCCGGTCCCCGACATGCCGAGGCATAGGGGTAAGCCGTATGCGTCTGGACGAGGCGAGCCTTGCCCGCTGGGGCGAGAGAATCGGCGAGACCGTTGACACGCCGGTAGTGCTGGGCCTCCGGGGCGAGCTCGGGGCGGGAAAGTCTGTGCTCGCCCGTGCGATCGGGAAGGGTGCCGGCGTGCGCGCGGCGATGCCGTCTCCCTCGTTCAACCTTCTCTCCCGATATCCCGCACGACTCGGCAGGGAGGTCGTTCACCTCGACCTGTACCGTGTGGCTGCCCCGGATGAGCTGTGGGAGTTGGGCTGGCAGGACCTCGGTGCCGAGCAAGAGATCGTGATCGTCGAGTGGCCGGAGCGTGCCGACTCGCTGATGCCGGCCGACCATTGGCTCATCAAGCTCGCCGCCACGCCAGGTGAGGCCGAGCTTCGAGACGTCGAGGTGCGCCGGGTCGGTGTGCCCCCCGATCTCGCCGGTTTCCCGATGTCGGTGGCGGGACTGTGAGCGACGGAGCCGGCGCCACCGTAGCCCTGGAAGCGGAGTGCCTCTATGTCGGATTCGACACCTCGTGCGTCGCCGGATCGGTTGCGGTGGCGCGGGGCGCAGACGTATTGGCGCGCGCGACGCTCGGCGATCGCGGTGAGCACGCTTCCAGACTCATCCCCACGATCGCTGACGTGCTGGGAGAAGCGGGCATAGCTCGGGGCGAGTTGAGGGGCGTCGTCGTCGGCGAAGGCCCCGGTTCGTTCACGGGCGTACGAGTCGCTGCCGCGACCGCGAAGGGGCTGGCGCACGCACTGGACTGTCCCATCTGGGCGATTTCGAGTCTCGTAGCGGCCGCTCTCTCGGTGGAGGGTAGCGGCATCCGCTACGTGCTCTTCGACGCGCGTAGCGACCGTGTGTACGGGGCCTGCTACGGGATCGGCGGCATCGGGGTCGAGACGATCATCCCGCCCCACGGCGGCGCGCTACGAAACGTGCTCGACAACGCGGTGCCGCCTGGGGCCGTCTTCCTCGGCGAGGGAGCGGAGCTACATCGACACGCGATCGAGGGCGCCGGTTTCCCAGTGGCCACCGGGCCCGTGATCCATCCGTCGGCGGACGGCCTCTTTCGATATCTGGCGTTGCATCCCGACGCACCTCCGGTCACGGCGGTGCCACTCTGGGAGCCGCGCTACATCCGTGAATGGCAACCGGACAAGGCATGGAGCGCGTAGACGCCGGTCCTGATGCCGACATCCGCCCGATGGAGCCGGAAGACGTCGAGACCGTGCTCGGCATCGAGAGCCGGGCGTTCACGACGCCTTGGCAGGCCGACACCTTCCTGAATCTCATCGGGCGCCCCGGCTCCGAGCTGTGGGTGATGGAGCACCCCGTCGCCGGCATCCTCGCGTACGCGGTTCTCTGGTGCATTCTCGACCAGGCCGAGCTCGCCAACATCGCCGTCCGGTCTGACTTCCGGGGGCAGGGGTACGCGTCGCGGCTGCTGGAGCGTGTTCTCCAGATCGCCCGAGATCGCAAAGTAGAGTCGATTTATCTCGAGGTGCGTGCGTCGAACACGCGGGCTGTGGAACTCTACGAGCGCTTCGGATTCTCGCGGGTCGGTGTGCGCCGGACGTACTACGACAAGCCGAAAGAGGACGCGCTGGTGATGAGGACGTTGCTCTAGAAGGCTGTAGAAGTAGTACCACGGGCCGCCAGCGGTGAGGTCGGGTCCCATCGTGCTATCCCGGTGCCCGCCGAGTGGAACCACCGTGCTCCGTGACTTCCTCTCCCGCCGAGCTCCCGGCTCCCCCCCCCGCCCGCTGCAACTCCGACCGACCGCGCGAACGCCTGCGATCCCTCGGACCGCGCGGCCTGACCGTATCCGAGCTGCTCGCGATCCTCGTGGGCAGCGGAACTTCCGGCCGGTCTGCGGTCGACATCGCGCACGGCGTTTCCCGTGACGTGGCTGGGTCCCTCCAGCGCCTCGCCGCACTAGACGTCTCGGAGCTGGAGCACATGCCCGGTGTGGGGCGCGCGACCGCCGCCCGTATCGTTGCCGCGCTCGAACTGGGACGGCGCGCCGCGACGCAGACACAGAACGACTCCGACCGGATCCAAGGCCCGGCCGACGTCTTTCGCCGCATGGGCCCGCGCCTGCAAGATCTACCGCAGGAGGAGTTCCACACGCTGCTTGTGAACGCCCGACACCGTGTCATGCGCGAGGTTTTCGTGACCCGCGGCATTCTGGACGCGTCGCTCATCCACCCGCGCGAGGTCTTCAGACTCGCCGTGGGGGAGGGGGCGGCGGCGCTGATTCTCGTGCACAATCACCCGTCCGGCGACCCGACGCCGTCCGCGGAAGACCGCGCGGTGACCCGCCAGCTCGTCGACGCGGGGCGCGTGCTCGGGATCCCCGTGCTCGATCACGTGGTGGTAGGTAGAGGGAGCTACCGTTCACTCATGGAGCGACAAGGTGGCTAGTCCTCGTATCCGGTGCACGGAAACATCTGAAGTCAAGTTGAAAAAACGCGTTGACCTCCGGCGGGGAGTAACCGTATCTTCCGGCAGTGTTCATAGGGCGAAAAGCCCTGTCCTACTTGCCGAAGGAGCCCGCATGGTTCGCTCGGCCGCGATGATGCTCGCCGCAGTGATTCTGCCAGAAATTGCCCTCGCCCAGCAGGCGCAGGGGAACCATACCGTTACCGACGGCGACACGCTGTGGGACCTCGCGGAGCAATACTATGACGACCCCTTCGACTGGCGCCGTATTTGGGACGTCAATCGGGCGGGCGTCGCCGACCCGAACCTGATTTTCCCGGGTCAGGCGCTTGTTATCCCCGGTACGGAGCCCACGGTGGCGGTCGCGGCAGAGGTCACGGACGTCGCCGTAGAGTCGCCAGATCCGGTGGACTCCGCGGACATTCCAACGATCTTCCTTGAGAACAGGACGGTAGTTCGCGGCGGCGTGGTGAGAGCCGGGGGCTTCGAATACCTGGCGGTGCCGCGCGACCTCGTCTTCTCCGCTCCGTGGCTCACATACTTCGAAGGTGACCCGGTGCACACTGGAGTTCTCGAGGGTTCGGCAGGTGGCACTAACCGCGGCGTCACAGTGCGCTCCTACGAGCGCGTCCGCGTCGCGATGGACGTCCCTGCACGCGTCGGCGAGCAGCTACAGATCTTCGCGGTCGACTACGCGATCGATAACGTGGGTCGCGTGGTGCATCCGACTGGGGTCTTGACGGTGTCCACCGTGGTCGATGGCGGCGTCATCGGCGTGATCATCAAGGAGTACGGCCGTATTCTGCCCGGTCACTTCGTCGGACCGATGCCGGTGTACGATCTTTCCATCGGGGAGTATGCCGATCCCGTGCGCGGGGGAGGCGCGGCGATGGTGATGGGTTTCGCCACTGGGGCGTCGATGCAGACCATCGGGCAGGTCGCGTTCCTCGACGTTGGTACCGATGACGGGATTGCGCTCGGTGACGAGTTCACCCTCTACAACTCGTCCGATACCGACGCAGCGGAGGGAGTGCTCCAGGTGGTCGGACTGGCTGATGAGACCTCTGCGGCTCGCGTCATGACAATGCGGGACGCGGTCTTCGAGCAGGGGGTCGTAGTGCGCCTCACCAAGAAGATGCGCTGATTGGTGACGCGAGGAGACTCCGATCCCTCGCGTCCATCCGCTACTTCTACCACGGGCTGCCACGCAACCCCAGAGTCCCCGCCGGGCCCGTCCGGTGGGGACTCTCGTTAGATGGGACGGCAATGATCGAACCGAAACGGAGAGTGTTGGTGACGGGAGGTGCCGGTTTCATCGGCAGCCACGTCGCGGACGCGTATCTGGCGGCGGGCGATGAGGTCTGGATCGTTGACAACTTCTCCTCGGGCCTTCGGGACAACGTTCCGGATGCAGCCTGCTTGGTCGAGATGGACGTACGATCGGCCGACGAGGTCCATGATCTCTTCCGCGAGGTCCGCTTCGATCTGGTGAACCACCACGCAGCCCAGATCGACGTGCGCTTGTCCGTGACCGACCCGGCGAAGGACGCAGCGATCAACGTGCATGGCTTGCTCAACCTCACCGAGGCGGCAGTCGAGGTGGGTACTCGGCGCTTCGTGTTCGTGAGCAGCGGCGGCGTGGTATACGGTGAACCGGAGTTGATTCCGACGCCCGAAACAGCGCCGAAGGGCCCGCTCTCGCCCTACGGCGTCACCAAGCTGACGGGCGAGTTCTACCTCAACTACTACAGGCTCGTCCGGGGCCTGGACTACGTCGCGCTGCGGTATGCGAACGTGTACGGTCCACGCCAGGATCCGTATGGTGAGGCGGGTGTAGTAGCGATCTTCTCGACACGGTTGCTGGCCGGCGCTGCGCTCACAGTCTTTGGGGATGGCGAACAGACGCGGGACTACGTTTTCGTACGAGACGTCGTCTCGGCGAACCTGCTGGTCTCGGACCTCGCCCTGCCCGTTTCGGGCAAGCTCGATGATCGGGCGTTCAACGTCGGGACGGGCGTTGGTACGAGCGTCAACGGCCTCGCGGAGGCGCTCGAGTCGGTCGCGTCGGTTCAGCCGGAGCGGACGCACGAGGCCGAGCGTCCCGGGGAGCTACGGCACAGCACGCTGAACACGCACAAGCTGCGGGCCCACGGATGGGCTCCGGCGCATACGTTGGAACAGGGCTTGCAAGAGACCTATGCGTTCATCCGAGATCAGAGGGCGGGAGGCCCCGCATGACCCTAGCGTCTCTACTGCTCTTCCAGGCGCGTCCGCCCACGAGCCTTCTCGACATGGTGGTCGGTGGCACGCTCCCGACCAAGATCGTTTTGCTCGTGCTCGCGGTGGGGTCGCTCTCCACCTGGTGGCTGATCTTTCACAAATGGAAGCAGTTCCGTGAGGTCCGTCAGCAGGGCGACAGCTTCCTCCAGTACATGGAGCGTGCCCAGCGGCTCGAGGATGCGTACAAGGCGATCCTGTCTGTGCCGGAGTCACCGTATGGCCGGGTCTTCCGCCAGGGCGTGAACTTCTTCAGTGAGCTCCGGCCCGGCGCACTTCGTGAGGGCGCGCCGCCGATCGAGGGCCTGTCGCTCACCCAACTCGAAGCGTTGAGGCTCGTCCTGGAGAAAGAGGAAGCAGAAGAGCGAGACGACCTCGCACAAGGGCTCAGCTGGCTCGCGACCATCGGTTCGGTGTCACCACTGATGGGGCTCATGGGTACCGTCATCGGCATCATGAATGCATTCCTGGGCATAACGTCAGCCGGCTCGAGCAACATCATGGCGGTTGCACCAGGCGTTGCGGAGGCGCTCATCACGACGGTCGCTGGCCTCGCGGTCGCGATTCCCGCCGTGATGGCCTACAACCATTTCGTGGCACAGCTGAACCTGGTGAGCGGGGAGCTCGAGGGCTTCTCGAGCGAGTTCATCGGCACGCTGGCGCGGGAGGGTCTGGTCTAGAAAGATGTTGAAGAAGTACAGTGGGCCGTGCGACCCACGCCATACGGCGTGGGTGGCCCGCGCGCGTGCGTTCAGGCAAGGAACGACGATAGGTAGTAGCCTAGCGGGCACCGCCGCCGGAGGCGGTGCTCCGACGAGGAGAGACGATGGATCAACCGCGTGGGCAGCTACGCAAAGCGTCGGTCGCCAGGAGCCCAACACCATGACTGAAAGGACACGCACGTCTGTGGGTGGCAGCCCGCTGTACTTCTTCAGCAGCCTTCTAGTGCCCGCCCGAGCCGCTGGGACATCGCCGTGAGTCTGGGAACCCGCCGCCGCGCGCGCGGAAGCCGGACCGACCTCCCGGTGAATGCCGAGATCAATGTCACGAGCCTGGTCGACGTGGCTTTCACTCTGCTCGTGATCTTCATGATCACGATGCCGATCATGCAGGGTGGCATAGAGGTATCAGTCCCGAAGGCGGACGTGCAGCCTCTGACCTCCCAGGATCGTCCGTTCTACGTCACGGTGACTGCGGACGGTATGATCTATATGGAGGAGTCGGTGGTTACGGTGGAGGAGCTGGAGTCCGGACTCGGGCAGTTGTTGAGCGCCGGCGACATCGAGCGAGTGTACCTCCGGGGTGATTCGCTCGCGCCCTTCGGCCCGGTAGTGCGTGCGATGTCGACCGCCCAGAACAGCGGCGTGAACTGGTCCGTCGTGGCCGAGCCCTACACCGGTAACTGACGAAGCATGCCACGTCGTCCGGATCCGTTCGACAAGGGGAGCATGGTGGCCTCGTTGGGGATGCATGCGAGCATCTTCCTCGTCTTCTGGCTGAGCGGTTTCTCGCGGACCGAAGCGATAGAGTTCATCACGTACGAGATCGTGCTGGTCTCGCCTCCGCCGGCTGTGCAAGCCGAGGTGGACCAGCCGGCGACCGAGGAGATGGTTGTCGAGCGCCCCGATCCCACGCCGCCCGACCCTGAGCCGGAGCAGGAGGTCGTGCCAGTGGAGGCGGAAGACGATCCGCCACCCAAGCCACCGGAGCCCGAGACTACGCCGGTCGAAGAAGTGGCGGAAGAAGAGGAGACGCCCCCCTCGGCTCCCGAAGACCCGCCCGAGGACGCGGACGAGTCGGGCGAGAACATCAACGTTCGCTTGGAAGGTGTGCGCCGCGACTACCCTGCCTACTACAACCGTATCATCCAACAGATCAACAACTGCTTCCGTCCTCCGCGCGATGGCCGTGACTGGGCCACCACCGTCGCTTTCAACATCGAGCGCGACGGGTCAGTCGAAGGTCTCGAGTTCGTTACGCGTTCGGGCAGCTTCGACTTCGACTTCAGCGCGATGGGTGCCGTCGAGTGCGCGGGCAATGGGCGCTTCGGGCCGCTGCCCGACGACTTACCGTACGACCGACTTCCGGTCCAATTCGAGTTCAAGCCAGGTGGTGAGCCGCTCGGTGTATTAGCCCGGCCCGACCGCCCGAGCGAGGTGAGGAGCCTGTGAGACGATTGAGTGTGTGGAAGCGTGTGAGCGGCGGGGCTGTTGTGCTGGCGTTCATGGTCACGGTAGGGGCCCCAGCGGTGAGCGGGCAGGAGCGGGAGTCGATTCCGGGCGTGAGTCTGGGCCTGGTATACGAGAACGAGCCCCAGCCGGCGCTCGCGATCCAGCCGTTCACCGGCCGCTTCGGCGGCGCGGGGCTCACTTCGCGGGTCGAGGTCATCGTCGGACGGGATCTGCGCAACTCCGACCGTTTCCAGGTCATGGACTCGCTGCCCGCCGGGCTCGTGGGCGACGTCGTCGACTACTCGCTGTGGGACCGTATCGGGGCAGTTTGGCTAGTGACCGGTCAAGTCGAAGGCGCCGGGGAAGGCTACGTCTTGATTCTGGAGCTGCACGACGTCGTGTACCGTCGCACTGTCGAGCGTGGCCGCTTCCGGATCCCTGACCCGGCCCACGACGATTTCCGCATGGCGGTGCATCGGGCTTCTGACGAGGCGGTGCTTTGGGCGACGGGCGATCCAGGCATGGCGGCGAGCCGCATCGCCTTCACGATGAAGGACAGCGACTACAACACCGATATCTACCGCATCGACGCAGATGGCGAGAATCTCGAACGGGTAACGAACTTCCGAGATATCACGTTGTCCCCGGCCTGGTCGCCCGATGGCTCGACGATTGCCTACGTGTCATACAAGGAGACCGGCTCACCTCGCATCTACGAGCGCAATTTGGCGACCGGCGAGGAGCGCATGCTGCCAGAGGTGCGCGGCGCCGGAGACTACATCACGCCGGCCTACAGCCCCGATGGCTCCACCCTGGCCTTTGCGGTTTTGGGAAGCGGACGCAGCGGGGTCTTCACTTACGATGTGGAGCGGGATTGCTGCCTCTCGTATCTCACGGGCGGGCGATGGTACGATATCTCCCCCACATATTCGGCTGCCGGCGATTGGCTAGCCTTCCAAACCGACCGCTTTGGGACCCGCGTTCCCCAGATCATGGTGATGCCCGCCGAGGGCGGCGAGGCAGAAACGCTGTCTCCATACGAGTACGGCGGCCGGGGCTACTACACGTCGCCCGACTGGTCCCCTGACGGAAACCTGGTGGCCTTTCACGGTGCGATCCGCCGCGGCACGTACCACATCCTGGTTGCGGACATGGAAACCGACGGCAGGCGGCTGCGTCAACTCACGTGGGAGGGAAACAACGAGGACCCGAGTTGGGCCCCGGACGCCCGGCATCTGGTATTTGTGGGTGAGCGGCGGTGGGGCTTCGGACTGTTCGTCGTGGATATCGCCACGGGGCGGCTCCGGCCGATCCTGGCCGGGCGGCGCGTCGGGGTCCCGGACTGGTCTCCCGCGCTCCCGCCTGTGCGCTGAGCGCGGACCACGATGCCTACCGATCCAACGATTGAACCGTGAGCGCAAGTGCGCCGCGAACATTGCGCCAGCACACTTTTTCGCCTATATGCCATGGGGTCTTTCCCAACCGAGAAAGCACATTAGCTTGGTTGCGGTGTTCACTCCTGTCGGAGTGGCGACCTCACGCACGCAATACTGTTCGTTCAACCCGGGAGCAGGGATGATCGCCCGTCGATTCTCCGTCGCGGTTCTAGCCGCCACACTCGCCGTGGGCGCCTGTAAGGGTGACCCGCCTCCCCCGCCGGCGCCGATGATGGATCAGGATTCGCTGCGGGCCTACAATGACTCCGTGGCGGCGGCCGCTGCCGCGGCGCGTGAGGAAGCGGCCCGCTTGGCCACCGAACGCGCCGAAGAAGCCGAGCGCGAGCGCGCGGTGGCCGCCGCGCGAGCCACGCTCGAAGAGGCTGTATACTTCGACTATGACGTCTCCGAAGTCCGGGCCGACCAGGAGGCGCTGCTACGCCAAAAGGTCGACGTCTTGCGGGCGAGCCCGCAGGTGCGGCTACGGGTCGAGGGCCACGCGGACGAACGCGGTTCGACCGAGTACAACCTGGCGCTCGGCAACCGACGCGCGTCCGC
This sequence comes from Longimicrobiales bacterium, assembly GCA_965226625.1. Classification (GTDB taxonomy): domain Bacteria; phylum Gemmatimonadota; class Gemmatimonadetes; order Longimicrobiales; family Gaopeijiaceae; genus UBA1138. Next base: position 208,162 of record CBDDDK010000001.1, on the reverse strand, counting down.
CGTTCGGGACTATCTGACGGGCTTCGGCCTGCCGGAGAGCCGGTTCGCCATCGTCTCGTTCGGGGAGGAACGTCCACAGGAGAGGGGTTCAAACGAGGCCGCCTGGGCGCAGAACCGCCGAGGTGAGTTCGTCCTCACCGCCGGCGAGAGCGCGATCAACCCCGGCCGCTGACGGCATGACCCTTGCTGGACCCCTCCTCCGGGACAACCGGGGGAGGGGTCCATGTATGTGATGAGAGGTACGCAACACTCCGTGGCGGCCCGCGTCGTGTTGACCGTGGCCGCCGCTGTCACGCTCGGATCCTGCGCGACGAAGGGTGACCTGCGCGATCTGCGAACTGAGATCCGGGTGCTGGCGGCGCGGCAAGACACGCTTCTGGCGCAGTTGCGCATGGAGACACTGTCCACTCAGGACAGTGTGCGCACCCAGTCCGATCAGATCTTCGACTTCCGAGGCGAGATCACGCGGCAGCTGCGTGAGATGGGCCGGACGCTCGCGACGATAGAGGCACTCGCTGGGCAGCACCAGCAGGCCATCGCCGGCGTTCGAGACCGGATCGTGAGTCTGCGCAGCGCCGAGCGAGCGTCGCCGCCGATCATCACCGATGATTCGACGCAGGCGCTCGTGCAGGGTGGCGGTGGCGGCGACGCGGCGGAGCTGTACCGCACGGCCCAGGAGCAGAGGTCGCGAGGTTCGCTGAACACAGCGCGCGCGGCGTTCGAGGAGTTCCTGGCGCAGCACCCGAACCATGACCTCGCGCCCGACGCGCACTTCTTTGTGGCCGATGTCCTATACCAGCAGGAGAACTTCGAGGATGCGCTCGAGGTGTTCCAGGAAGTCCAGGCGCGGTTCCCTACGGCGGCCCGCGTTCCTGATTCGTTGTATAGGATCGCCCTGATCCAGATCGAGATGGATGACATGGACGACGCCGAGCAGACCTTGGAGCGCATAGTGAACACATATCCCGGGACGATCACCGCGGAGCTCGCGGGGGACAGGCTCGACGAGATTCGGTGAACGCCGTTGCGCGGACCACCACTTCGGACCGCCACGCTCGTGAAGGGATGTGCGCCCTTCGGTCCGCTTCGAACTGATGAGATGCCCGCAGTGTGACGCTACCGAGAACCGGGTTGTCGATACGCGGGCGAGCCGGGGTGGCCGCGCGGTGCGCAGGCGCAGGGAGTGCACGGTTTGCGACGCGCGCTTTACGACCTACGAGTACGTCGAAGAGCGACCCATCCAGGTCCTCAAGCGATCCGGCGCGGTAGAGGACTTCGACCGCTCCAAGCTGATCGCCAGCGTGAAAGTCGCGTGCGCCAAGCGCCCGGTCTCGGCGTCGGAGATGGAAGCGCTCGTCGACGACATCGAGGACGGGCTCTCACGGCAGGCGGGTTTGGAGGTCCTCAGCGTGCAGCTCGGCGCCCTGGTCATGGAGCGGCTCAGCCCGATCGATCGTGTCGCGTACATACGCTTCGCCTCCGTGTACCGGAACTTCCAGGACGCCGGTGAGTTCCAAGAATTCGTCGACGAAATGACAGCCGCCCAGAAGCGTGAGGCGCTCCGGAAGAACCAGGTGGAGTTTCCGTTCTGAGCCGCCAGCACGCGCTCCTCGAACCGTGCTTCAGATAGATGGTCCGTACCCGAAATCTACGTGGAGAGATGCCGTTCCTCGATCACCTCGAGGAACTCAGGTGGCACATTCTGTGGTCGGTGCTGTCAGTGGTCGTGGGCGCGGTGATCGGTTTCGGTTTGGTCTACTACCTGGACGTGCTCGAGTTGCTGATCGCGCCGGTGCGTAGGGCGGCTGGCGACCCCGACCTCAAGCTGCAGTACCTCTCCCCTGCGGACTCCTTCTTCGTGACGCTGAAGTTGGCGATCTACGCCGGCTTCATCATGGCGTTCCCGATCGTGGCGTATCACGTGTGGTCGTTCTTTTCACCCGCTCTGGAGCGGCGGGAGAAACGCCTCATCGTGCCTGCGCTGTACCTCGGCATGCTCCTGTTCATCGGGGGCATGGCGCTGGCATATTTTGCGGCGTTGCCGGTCACGCTCCAGTTCTTCCAGAAGTTCCAGACGGGGTCCCTCGCGGCGAACTACGAGATCAACGCTACCCTCGGCTTCATCGTAAAGCTGTTGCTGGCGTTCGGCGTCGTCTTCGAGCTCCCGATCGTGATCATGGTGCTCAGCATGATGGGGTTGGTCACGCCCAGCTTCCTCCGCACCAAGCGACGACACGCTATCGTCCTCATCACCGTCGTCGCCAGCTTCATCACCCCCGGTGACGTAGTCGTGCTCACGGTCATGATGATGGTCCCGCTCGTGTTTCTGTACGAGCTCGGGATCTTCCTCTCGGCGCTCATCTACCGAGGGAAGGCGCAGCGTGAGAAGGAACTCGAGGCCGACCTGACGCCGCCAGCGGGTTCCGTAGAGGTGCAGTGAGCCGACGGGTGGTGACACGCCGAGCGCTGTGGCTGGCGGGCCTCGCGCTCGCGACCGCGTTCGGTCAGGCAGGCGCGCAGGACGCGCAGGAGCAGGTCGACTCGACGCGGATCCGCATCAGGGAGCGCCTGGAGCGCCTCGCCCGTCCGCCTGGCTTCGACAGCGTGCTTTACGTTCAGGATTCCCTACGCGCGGCAGAGGCGTTGGCAGGTCGCCGACCGGGAGCGGGCGCCGCGGGGGACACTGTGGCGGCGGCTTTGCTCCGCATGCCGGGCTTCACTCTGACCGAGTACGACGCCGGCTCGGCGACCTTTGAAGCCGAGGACCGGGTCCTATTGTTGATCGCGCCAGAAGAGGGCCAGGCGACCGTTACCCGGGAGGGGCTCGAGGTCGCGGCCGATACCTCGATCCTGTTCGACGAGTCGTCGGGCCTCATGCGCACAACGGGGAATTCGATCTTTACACCGCCCGAGGGCGATCCGGTCGAATCGGTCACCATGGTCTACGACGTGGGCGAGGCCCGCGGCTCGGCCACCGGCGCGAAGACCACGTTTCGGGAGGGTGGAGCGATCTGGCAGGTAACCGGGGACATGCCGTTTGCGGCCCCCGATTCGACCTTCATGTCCCACGCGCACTTCACTTCGTGCGAAATCGAGGAGCCTCACTACCACTTCGAAGCCAACGAGATCAAGATCGTAGGTGGCGACGTGCTCGTCGCCCGCGGGGTGCGGCTCTATTTCGCGGACGTGCCCGTGTTCTGGCTACCCTTTATGGCGCAGAGCCTCGCGCAGGGTCGGTCGTCGGGTCTGCTCACACCCCGCTTCAGCGTGAACGATATCGTACGTACGTCGGGCGGGTACCGACGTCGAGTGAGCAACATGGGCTTCTATTGGGCTATGAGCGACTACTCCGACGCGCTCGTGGCTCTAGACTGGTTCAGCGACAACTTCCTCAGTCTCACGGGCTCGGCACGGTATCGTTTCAGTCGTCAGTTTCTAGACGGGAGCCTGAACCTTCGGCGGTATTGGAGGCAGGACGGCTCTAACGAGCTCGCGTTGGACACGCGGCACCAATGGGAGTTCGACGAGCGCACCGAGCTCCGCGTTTCGGGTCGATATGCGTCCAGCAACGACTTTGTTCGTGAGAATTCGTTCAACCCGGCAGAGGTGACTCAGTCGATCGACTCGGAAGGTGGCATCAACCGCCGCTTCGGGTGGGGTTCGCTCGCACTGGGTGCCAACCGAAAGCAGTACCTCTCGGACGACCGCACGGAGTGGACGCTGCCTTCGGCGAACCTCTCCCTTTCCACGATCACGCTCTTACCGGCTCCTCCGAACCGCGCCCGCTTCTACAACAACCTGACATGGTCCGGTAGCTCGAACTTCTCGCGACGCACCTTGGAACGGATTCAGCCGGACACGTTCAGCTTCTCGCAAGCGAACACTGCCAATACGTCGGGTGCGATCCGGACCAGCTTGAGCCTCGGCAACCTGTCGATCTCGCAGAATCTCCAGATCCGTGAGGAAGCCACGCTCGGCGTTCCGGAAGCGTTGCTCCTCGTCGGCGATTCGATCGCACCCATGACCGTGTTGACTGGGGCGCCCGCGCGGGATATCGCGGAGAGCGACCTGATGTGGTCGTCCTCGATCGACTACCAGCAGCAGCTCGTCGGCTCGACCACAATCACGCCGCGCCTGTCGTTGTCGGGCTCGATGTTCAAGGCCGACACCTCCTCGCTCGCGCCGAGCTTCGTGTCGGCGCCTTCCCGGATCGCGTTTGGGGCGACCTTGAAAACCGACCTCTATGGCATGGGAGGGAGATTTGGACCGTTCGAGGCGGTCCGCCACAAGTTCTCTCCTTCGATCCAGTATGAGTGGAGCCCGTCCACGACACCGACCGAGCTTCAGCAGCAGGTCTTCAGGTCACGCGCGCTCCAGCCCAAAAACGCCGTCTCGATCACTCTGAATCAGACATGGGAGGCCAAGCGGAGGCAGGAAGAGGGTGACTCGGCCGCCGTACCAGCCCCCCTCGACCCGCTCGATCTGACGACCGACTCCGGCGTGGAGTCGGACGGCCCCCGTAGTGTTCAGTCGATCCCTCCGGTCACGCTGCTCGCGTTGCGCACCAGCGTGGTGCGTTACGACTTCGTGGAGGCCGACTCGATCGGCAGCTTCCTCTCCGGATTCCAAACAACACGGCTCTCCAATCAAATATCCTCGGACTTCCTCCGCGGGCTCTCGGTCTCGGTGGACCACGAGCTGTTTGAGGACACCCAGGTCGACGGCGAACTCCAGCGCGCATTCGCACCCCACCTCTCGCAGGTGAATTTCTCGTTCTCGCTGGGCTCAAGCTCGTCGCTCTTCCGCTGGCTCAGGTCCCTGACGGGAGGCACAGACATTGACGAACCCGTCGCAGAGCCGGAGGCCGTCGATCCATTCTTGGGTACGGGTCCTACGGACGAGTCCTCGATCATACCGGGGGTCGGCCTCCAGACCGGACGCGAACCGGGCCAAACCGCTCCACGCGCGCGTGGATCGGGTGGCGGATGGAATGCGAACCTTTCCTACTCGCTACAGCGTCCGCGCGACGACCGGATGCCAGCGAGCCAGATGCTGACGGGAACGGTCACGATGCGCCCGACTGAGAGTTGGGATGTGAGCTGGAGGACCGCCTACGACATCGAGCGCGGCGCCTTCAACGACCACACGATCCGGCTCACCCGGGACCTCCACCGCTGGCAAGCGAACTTCGACTTCCTGCAGACCGCAACGGGGAACTGGACGTTTCGGTTCGAAGTGTCTCTGTTGGACAACCGCGACTTGAAGTTTGATTACAAGCAGCGGAACCTGGACGCGGGGTTTCCTCAGAGCCGACGCCGTTAGCGCTTAGTGGTGATTGGGGGTGACGCGAGACACGCTGGTGTCTCCCGGCACGCCCAACTTGGGTGACTTTGCGGCGATGGTTCGGCGGATTGTTTTGGCCCTTTGGCGGGTGGGGCTTCGGGGCGTGTTGGGGAGGCTTGTGTCTTTGGGGGCCTGGGGGAGTGTCCTCGTGGGGGGACGTTACCTCCTTACTGGAATCGTATACGGCCTTGTAGGACAACGTATTACGGTTTGGGCACGATGGATGTATTCTGACCCCTCGATACTGTGTGGTGGGCTTTTCTGGGGCCCGTGGGTCGCTGAGTCGAATGGGAGAGTGGACGGTGAGACGTGTGGCGGTGAGATATCTGGTGATGGTGTTGGCCCTCGTGGGTTGCGACGATGACTTCATAGTTGGTGTGGATGCGCCGGCGGCTCCCAACGACGTCGAGGCGAGCTATTACGCCGGTGTGGTGACGGTGAGCTGGGGGCTGGCTCCGGCTTGGAATGGGGAGGCGTTTCGCGTGTACTCCCGCCGCGTCACCGACGCTGACTACTTCTTGATCGCCGAGGTGACGAGCTGCGCCTCCGGCCTCTGTTCGTACGAGGACGCAAACGTGCTCGAGGGCCAGACCTACGAGTACTACGTTTCGGCGGTGGACTTCGATACCGGGATCGAGACGGCGAGCGAGCATTCCGCCGAGGTATTCGTGCCCGCGGCGATAGGTCCCCCGGCCCCCAATGCCTTCCGAGTGGTCGCGCTCGACAACGCCAACTACCTGGCGTGGGGCGACGGGTCGCGCGAGGCCGGGGATTTCTCGCACTACCAGGTCTATCTCGACGACGGGACGGGTACCGAGTTCTTGCTCGGTGAGACGGACTCTGAGGGCTTCCTGGACCTGCTCGCGGAGAACGGCGTGACGTACTCGTACTTCGTGACCGCCGTGAACACAGACGGTCACGAGAGTTCCGCGAGCCTGACCGCCCAGGGCACCCCCCGGCCCGACTTCCACGGACAGTGGTTGTACGACCACTTCGGTCAGCCCGCGCTCTCGGGCTTCCGTTTCGCGGAGGACGAGAACACGGACCCGATCGTGAGCGGTACGTCGTTGGAGCGGCACTTCCGGCTCGAGGTCGACGAGCAAGGGTGGTGGCTCGTTCTGGGCCCGCAGTCAGTGATCTACCCGGTGGGCTTCGAGACCACATCTCTCAAGTGCGGCGTAGCGGCTGACGCAGATTGCGTCGACGTGACGAGCGCGCCCACGTCGGGGTACGTCACCCTGGACATGCTACTCGAAGCGCAAGCGAGCTATGTGCTGAGAGTAATCGGCAACGACGGTGAGGCCCACTACGGTGTGATTCGCCTGGATCTGCTCGGCTACGACCAAGACAACAATGCGCTGATGATCTTCGACTGGGCTTATCAGGTCCAGGTTGGGAACCCTGATCTGGTCTAGTCGGTGGGGTGGTGATATAGCTTAGCAGTATGGTCAGGGTACTCGAGGCCGTGCCGAACTTCTCCGAGGGACGCGATCTTTCGAAGGTGCGCGCGCTCGTGGACACCATCGCGGCCACGGGAGTGGAGGTGCTGGACTGGTCGGCGGATCCAGATCATCATCGCTCCGTTATCAGCTACATCGGGGACCCGGACCTCGTGGTTCGTGCGTCGATCGCCGCGGCAGAGTTTGCGCGAGACCACATCGATCTGCGCGAGCACCAGGGGGTTCACCCGCGTGTGGGGGCGCTCGACGTGATGCCGCTGGTTCCCCTGCACGGTGTCGATATGGTGGACGCCGTCAGTGCCGCGCACCGCGTCGGGAGGGCGATAGCCGATCTCGGCGTTCCAGTCTTCTACTACGGATACGCCTCCGACTCTGGCCGTCGTGGCCTCGAAGAGCTGCGCCGAGGCGGGTTCGAAAGTCTCGCCGGTGGGTTCCCCAAGGACCGGCGCCCCCAAGTTCCAGCGTCGGCCGAACGCCCTCATGCGACCGCAGGGGTGACGTGCGTCGGCGCCAGGCGAGTCCTACTCGCGTGGAACGTATTTCTGAGCGGAATCAGTCGTGATCAAGCCCGTGAAATCGCCTCGCAAGTCCGTGAGCGAGACGGCGGATTCGCGGGATTGAGGGCTCTGGCACTCCATCTCGCATCGCAGGATCGCGTCCAGATCTCGATGAACCTCGAGGATCCTGCCGAGACGCCGCCGCTCACTGTCTTTTCAGCCATCAAAAAAGCCGCACGAGCGCGGGGTGGGGATGTCGTTGAAACCCAAGTGATTGGTATGATTCCGGATGCCCTTGTGCTTCCGGCGGCGCAGGACAAATTACACATTCTTGACCTGGAACCGGCCCGCGCTTTGTCCCACCGTGTCAGGATGCACGTGCAAGGACGCCCGGTCACCCGAACGCCGACTTCGGACGATGCGATATGAGCATTGAGACGCTCAAGGAACAGGCTCGACGCCATGAGCAGAAGGAAGAGTGGCAGAAGGCTCTGGATCAGTACGGGCTGGCGATCGTGCAGCTGGCCGAGGAGGAGCAGCCGGATATCGGCCTGTACAACCGCGTAGGGGACCTCTACGTCCGCGTCGGCAACCTTGACGCCGCGGTCAAGCACTACGAGCAATCGGTCGACCTCTACATGGAATCCTTCCTCTCCAACAACGCAATCGCGGTCTGTAAGAAGATCATTCGCAACGTGCCCGCTTGGCACAGTGCCTATCTGAAGATGGGCCAGATCCGTGCAGAACAAGGGTTCCTGCCGGACGCGCGCACGAACTTCCTCACCTATGCCGAGCGGATGCAGGAGGCGGGCGATCTAGACGAGTCGTTCCGGGCGCTCGTGGAGTTCTGTGACCTGGCTCCGGACGACGTCGACCTCCGGACGATGGTCGCGGACCAGATGGCGTCGCACGACCGAAAGGACGATGCCGTAGAACAGCTGTCGAGCGCCTATCGTCACTTGCTGGCCGAGGGCGCGACCGCCGAGGCGAGCGCCGTCGAGGCCAAGATCCGCGAACTCGACGCGAGCGCCGACCTCGGTGGAATACCTGCGATGGCGAGTGCGGAGCCCGACAGTGAGGGGTCTTCCGAAGCGGACGATCTGATGGGGCACTTCTCGGACATAGCGACTGCTGACTACGACGATCAGATGTCGGATGACAGTGGCGCCGAGGTGGACCTCGGCGGTTTCGACATCGACAGCGATGATGACGCCGAAGAACAAGGAAGTGGGGAGCTCTCGACGTTGGGCGTGAATGACGACGCGGAGGACGAGGAGGGCAGCGACCTTCCGACGTTCGACACGAGCGATGCCACCGACGACGCGCCGGGAGCCGAGCTTCCGACGTTCGACATGGGCGACGACGCTGATGACGAGCCGGGAGCCGAGCTTCCGACGTTCGACACGAGCGATGCCACCGACGACGCGCCGGGAGCCGAGCTTCCGACGTTCGACATGGGCGACGACGCTGATGACGAGTCGGGAGCCGAGCTTCCGACGCTCGACACGAGCGATGCCACCGACGACGCGCCGGGAGCCGAGCTTCCGACGTTCGACATGGGCGACGACGCTGAGGACGAGTCGGGAGCCGAGCTTCCGACATTCGACACGAGCGATGCCACCGACGACGAGCCGGGAGCCGAGCTTCCGACGTTCGACATGGGCGACGACGCGGAGGACGAGTCGGGAGCCGAGCTTCCGACATTCGACACGAGCGATGCCACCGACGACGAGCCGGGAGCCGAGCTTCCGACGTTCGACACGAGCTACGAACCAGGCGACGCCGACGGCGCCCCCGAGGAGGATGCTGCATCCGAGGCAGAGCAGGCCGTTCAAGAGGCGATAGAGGTTGCGGCCACTGACGACGCTGCTGATGAGGCGCTGACGATTGACGACGTCCGCGGGCGCATCGCCAAAAACCCGGGCGACGTCGCGCTTCGTCAGCGTCTGGTCGAGTTGGCATACGGCACGGGTGAAGATGCGGTGGTCGCCGAGGCCTTCCTCGGTCTCGCTCGGACGCTCGATGAGGCAGGCGAGGATGCCAGAGCTCAAGCGGCCTACCAGCAGGTGCTCGAAGCGGATCCGGGAAACGAAGTGGCCACCGCGGCGCTCGGCGACGCTCCGAGCTCACAACCTGTGCCCGAGGTTGCAGCGAGCGAGGACTACGTTGACCTGGGCTCGCTGATCCTAGGCGACGACGACGAAGAGAAGTCGACGCGGTTCACGGTTGCTTACGACGAGCCCTCTGGCGATGAACAGGCGGATTTCGCCAAGATGCTCTCGCAATTTAAGGACAAGGTTTCCGAGAACCTCGACACCGACGACGTTCAGGCTCACCATGATCTCGGCACGGCATACAAGGAGATGGGTCTACTCGACGAGGCGGTCAGCGAATTCCAAGCTGCGCTTCGTGCCTCCGCAGACCACCTGCCGACATACGAGCTGTTGGGCGTCACGTTCATGGAGATGGGTCAGCCCGAGGCGACTGTGCACTCGCTCGAACGCGCGCTCGAGATCGAGTACAACATCGAGGACGAACTGTTGGGCATCTACTACTACCTCGCGCGAGCGAATGAGGATTTGGGTCAGGCGGACAGGGCATTGGAGCTCTACGAAAAGGTGTTCTCCCTCGATATCAATTTTGCCGACGTGACCGAGCGGCTTCGCGACCTACGTTGAACGCAGGATGCAGCCCCCGACCGACACCAGAGTAGTTCAAGCGGAGGGGGAGGCGTCGGCCCTCTCCTCGATCCAGGCGCCTGTGCGCTGGGAATTGGACCAAGTCGGCTTGGAGCTTCGCCGGATCGTGCTCTCTGAATGCGACATGATCGAAGAGGTCAACGAGCACCTTCTCTTCCTCCAAGGCAAGTTGTTCCGTCCCACGCTTCTCCTGCTTTCGAGTCGTGTCGGCGGAGAGCCCCACGACGATTCCAGCACGCTCGCGGCCGTTGTGGAGCTCGTGCACCTCGCGACGCTGGTTCACGACGACGCGGTAGACCACTCCGTGCTCCGTCGTGGGCTGCCGACCGTGAACGCCCTGTGGACTCATCAGGTCGCCATCATCATGGGCGACTATCTTTATTCGCGCGCCGTCACGGAACTCGCCAAACTCGGCGACCTGGATGCGCTCGCGGTGTTGGCAGGGGCGGCCAACGAGATGTCGGTCGGCGAGATGCGGCAGCTCACCTCCTACGACGCGCTCGACTTCACCGAACAGGACTACTACCGGCTCATCTCTGCGAAGACAGCGTCGCTCATGTCGGCTTCGTGTGAAATGGGCTCGCTCGCCGGCGAGGCGAAGTACAGGGAGCAGTTGGCGCGCTTCGGCCACAATCTCGGGATGGCGTTCCAGATCGCCGACGACCTGCTCGACTACACTGGTGCCGAAGCCGTAACCGGAAAGCCGACGGGACAAGATCTTCGGGAGCACAAGGTTACGTTGCCTCTTGTGGGCGCGTTGGCGAGCGCCAGCGAGGCGGAAGAGCGTCAAATTCGAACTTTGTTCACTCGGGTCGCTCCCTCTGACGACGAGATCGAGCTGGTCATCGGAATAGTCACGGACAGGGGTGGACTCGAGTACGCCAAGCGCCGAGCCGACTACTACGCCGGTCTCGCCCGGGCGTCGCTGACCGGCCTCCCGGAGAGCCCCGCGGTGAATGTCCTATGCGACGCCGTGGCCTACGCGGTGGATCGTAGGCGATGAAGACCATGCATGCTCGTTGACACCGGACGACGCGGCCTCATCCGCCTCGCGTTGACTTTGGTGTTGGGCCTTACCCTTGGGGGGCTGCTCACGAAGCTCTCCGAGCTGTTCCTCCCAGAGAGCGCGGCGAGGGACTTTCTCGTGACGGCGGTCGCTGCATCGATAGGGCCGCTCTCGATCGATCTCGTGGCGGCGGCGTTCACGTTAGGCCCGATCTCCGTTACCCTCAACGTGTTGACGCTGGTCGGGATCTCGATTGTTGCGCTGATCGTCCGCTCTTGGATCTGAGAATGGAACGAGAACGGGGAACCGGTTGCATGGACGAAGAACGCGGGTCACGAACCCTCTGGAGGACTTGAGAGATGGGCTTAGGCGGATTCGGCATGTGGGAGATGGTCTTCATCTTCCTGGTGATCTTGCTGCTGTTTGGAGCGAAGAAGCTTCCGGAGATCGGCTCGTCCCTCGGGAAGGGCATCCGGGAGTTCAAGAGTTCGGTGCGGGAGATCGAGCACGAGCTCAAGGCTCCCGACCGCCAGATTCACAGTTCGTCCCCTCCCCCCACTCCCGCCGAGCAGGACGACGAAGACAAAAGTGGAGAGGATGACGGCGAACCGCGGAGCCTGAGCGACCAGGACTGAGGCCGACAGGCTGCCAGCAGCCCGTGGTAGAAAGTGGACTGCTAAAAGACCGTCGGGAACTGGACGAGGTTCTCATCCTGTGGTGCGAGGACCTCGGCTCGGCGGTCGACGATACGCGCCGCCTCCCGTAGCGCGGCGATCCACAACTGGAGGCGTGTCTGCTGTAGAATCGCCGCCTCCATCTGCCGCTGTTCGATCGTTTGCCCGAGCCATGCCGCGGAGTCTGCCTCCGCATAGCCAACCTGCTCGATGATGAACGCGTTCGTGGGCGTAACGACGACCTCGCTGATCTGGCCGGGCCGGAGTCCGAACGAAGCTCCGATCGCCGCATTCTGCCGTCCAAGCCGGGGTACGAAGTCGTTGCGCGTGAACGGAGTCGGCTCGTCCACCTGGAGCCCGGCGTCTTCGGCAACCTGAGTGAGATCTTCCCCCGCGGCGATGCGGTCTAACATGGCCTGACCGTCCAGGGTGGCCTGATCCATCTTCTGACGGAAGCGGACCGTCGACTCGATCGCGACTCGGGCGTCCTCCAGCGGCAGCACACCTTCGGGAGTGGTCCTGATGAGCTCGAGCGCGTAGAACGCCTGGTCGGTCTCGAAGACCGGGCTAATATCACCGGGCTCGCCTTCCAGGAACGCCCAGTCCGCTCCTTCGGAGATCTGCCCCGCGCCTTGCACGAAGGGAAAATTCTCGGCGAGGTCCACTGTGGTGACCTCGAGGCCCGCGTTGGCGGCCGCTTCCTCCAGCGGCATCGCCTCGCCCATATCCTCGAGAGAGTCAGCCAGCATGAGCAGCGCGATCTCGCTATCGTCGGTGCGCTCGAAGGGGATCAGTATGTGGCGCGCCTGGGCGCTGTCGACACCCCAGCGGTCTTGTACCTGTATGATGTGGTACCCGAATGGCGTACGCACCGGCTCGCCAATCGTATTCAGCGGAGCCGCGAAGACCGTGCTGTCGACGGCGTCGACCATGCGCCCTTTCGGGAAGACCCCGAGGTCTCCGCCGAGCGCGGCCGAGCCCCCATCCGAGGACTCCCTCTGGGCGACTTCGGCGAAGTCGGCGCCGTCGAGGATTTCCTGGCGCACTGCCGCCGCGGTCTCACTGGCAGCCATAGAATCCGCTGCGGTAGGGGTCTTGTCGAGTACCACGACCTTGACCGAAGCGCGCGCGGGCACGGCGAATTCCTCCTGCTCGGCCCGATAGTATGCCTCTATGTCGGCGTCTGAGATCTCGAAGTCGTTGTCCTCGTACTGCGTTGCCGGATCCATTGCCACAAAGCGGATTTCGACCTGCTCGTTCTGATCGCGGAAGCGTTGCCAGAGTTCGGCGTCCGAGAGGTAGATCCCGCTAGAGACCTGCCGGAACAGCTTCGCGCGCGGGATTACGTCCCTGAAATACGCCTCGAGCAGCATGAGCTGGTCGGGCGGGAGAGAGGCGAGGAAGGTCTGATACCCCGTGATGTCGAACTGGCCCGTTTCCTCCGACGTGAATTGAGGTCGAAGCTCGGTGGGGGGGCTCAGCTGAGCGGCCTGGATGATCTCCTGGTCCGTGACCTCAATGCCCCTGCGGCGCAGCTCCTGGGCGACGAGAAGCTGGGTCACCACGTCGTCGAACGCAGCGTCTTCAATCTCTTTGTTCTGCTGAGACGTGACGGGCTGTCCCTGAGATTGCTGGACCCGGTCGTAGAGATTCCGGTATGCCGCCATATAGGCGTCGTACGTGACCGGATCCCCGTTGACCCGGCCGATGTTGCCAAGGCCACCGGAACTCTGCCCCGTAATATCCATGCCCCACTGGAACACCATGAGACCGACGAAGGCGAACGCTACCAGGAGCATGATCGGCTTCGTCGCCTCTCGCATTTGACGCATCATAGACGGCGTCTCTCCTACGACCCACGCAAGGGTTCAGAACACGCTGGAAATAAAGATAAGTAGCATAATGGCTCCGGGACCCGCTCTCAACGGATCGTCGGTGACCCGTCGGCCGTATTCCGATACGTTGAGAACGCTCGGCGGTTCCCATTCGTTGACACTATTTCCAAGGGCTCCGTATCTTCGGGCGGCGTCGTAGCCCCTCACGAATCCCGATCCTATTCCGTTTTCGGAGTCACCGTGACCCAATCGCTCGAAGGGGAAATCCGCACCCTACGTTCCTTGTTCTGGTCGGACCGTGACCCGGATGGCCTCGGCTTCGCACCGCTCGCGGATGCGTATCGACGAGCCGGCGACGCCAAGCAGGCTCTCGAGCTGCTGGGCGACGGTATGGACCGGCATCCGGATTTCACGCCGGGGCACGTCGTCGCGGCCCGACTGTACGTGGAGCAAGGTCTCTTCACAGAGGCCGAGATTGCGGCTCGGCGGGTGCTCGATCTCGATCCCGAGAACGTGGACGCACTGCGGTCGTTGGTGCGGGCGCTGGAGGAGGAGGGGGAGACGGTAGACGCCGCGAAGGTGCGAGAGCAGCTAGCAATTCTCGACCCCGAGCCCCAAGAGCATGAGATGTCAGACGATTCGTCTACCGTCGAGGAGCCCGAGGCCCAAGAAGACGTTGTCGAGTTTGATCCGTTCGCGCTCGAGGAGGTCTTGGCGGAGGAGGAAGAGGTAGCCGACTTCGCTGCGCTGGCGCCGGACGAGCCGGAGGCGGCGGCGGAGGAAGAAGAGGTAGCCGACTTCGCTGCGCTGGCGCCGGACGAGCCGGAGGCGGCGGCGGAGGAAGAAGAGGTAGCCGACTTCGCTGCGCTGGCGCCGGACGAGCCGGAGGCGGCGGCGGAGGAAGAAGAGGTAGCCGACTTCGCTGCGCTGGCGCCGGACGAGCCGGAGGCGGCGGCGGAGGAAGAAGAGGTAGCCGACTTCGCTGCGCTGGCGCCGGAGGCCGGAGGCGGCGGCGGAGGAAGAAGAGGTAGCCGACTTCGCTGCGCTGGCGCCGGACGAGCCCGAGGCGGCGGCGGAGGAAGAAGAGGTAGCCGACTTCGCTGCGCTGGCGCCGGACGAGCCGGAGGCGGCGGCGGAGGAAGAAGAGGTAGCCGACTTCGCTGCGCTGGCGCCGGACGAGCCGGAGGCGGCGGCGGAGGAAGAAGAGGTAGCCGACTTCGCTGCGCTGGCGCCGGACGAGCCGGAGGCGGCGGCGGAGGAAGAAGAGGTAGCCGACTTCGCTGCGCTGGCGCCGGACGAGCCGGAGGCGGCGGCGGAGGAAGAAGAGGTAGCCGACTTCGCTGCGCTGGCGCCGGACGAGCCGGAGGCGGCGGCGGAGGAAGAAGAGGTAGCCGACTTCGCTGCGCTGGCGCCGGACGAGCCGGAGGCGGCGGCGGAGGAAGAAGAGGTAGCCGACTTCGCTGCGCTGGCGCCGGACGAGCCGGAGGCGGCGGCGGAGGAAGAAGAGGTGGCGGACTTCGCTGCGCTGGCGCCGGACGAGCCGGAGGCGGCGGCGGAGGAAGAAGAGGTGGCGGACTTCGCTGCGCTGGCGCCGGACGAGGCCGCTCCAGACGAACCCACCGAGCAGATCCAGACGCGAACGATGGCTGATCTGTACGTGATTCAGGGCCTCATCGATCGGGCGATCGACGTGTACCAACACCTGGTCGACGACGCCCCCGATGACGCGGGGTTACGGGCGCGCCTCGAGGAGCTGAAGGCCGGGGACCGGGAGATCGACGTCGCAGGCGGGGGGACCGAGGCAAACACTCCTCGTCCGCAAGCCGTCGAGGAGGCGGCCGAAGTCGACGAAAGCGGCTATGGAGAGGTTGAGACGCTCGCCCGCGACCTCGTCGGAAGCGGGGATGCCGAGCATGAAGTCGAGACCCCGTTCGCCTGGGCCGAAGGGGTGAGCGAGGGGCAACCCGAGGTCGTCGATGGCCCATCTATCGGGCGATTCTTTGATGACCTACTGAGCTATGGGCGAGCATCGGAGCCGGAGGAGTCGTGAAAATTGGAGTGGTGCACGGTCCTAACCTAAGGCTACTTGGCCGGCGGGAGCCGGAGGTCTACGGGACCGAGACGCTGGACGATGTGAACCGCATGCTCGCAGAGGTGGCAGACGAGCTGGGCGTCGAACTGGAAACGTTCCAGTCGAACCACGAGGGGGAGTTGCTCGACTTCATCGAGGATGCCGCCTCCCGCGTCGAGGGCTTTCTGATCAACCCCGGCGCGTACACGCACACATCGATCGCCTTGCGCGATGTGCTAACGGGTGTCGAGCGCCCGTTCGTCGAGGTTCATCTCTCCAACACGGCGGGTCGCGAGCGTTTCCGGCGGCACTCATACCTGGCACCTGTGGCGTCCGGTGTGGTTCTTGGGTTCGGTGTCCAGAGCTATCTTCTTGGGCTTCGGGGCCTAGTGGCGCGCACGCGCGGCTAGCCCGTCTTCACGAACGCGTGTTTCCAGAACGCGAGGTTCCATGGCGAGCACCGCGGATTTTCGTAACGGAATGGTTCTCGAGGTCGAGGGAGATCTCTGGGCGATCACGTATTTCCAACATGTGAAGCCGGGGAAGGGCGGTGCATTCGTGCGCACCAAGCTGAAGAACGTTCTCTCGGGCGCGGTCGTCGAGAAGACATACCGTGCGGGTGAGAAGATCAACGACGTTCGGCTCGAGCGGCGGCCCGTGAACTACAGCTATATGGATGGAGACCTGTACTACTTCATGGACGCCAACACGTACGATATGATCCCGATTGCTGGTGATCTGCTCGGCGAGGATCAGCTCAAGTACCTCAAGGAGAACATGGCGTGCGAGGGGCTAGTGCACGATGACGAGGTCATCAGCGTAGAGCTCCCGAATTTCGTGGAGCTCGAGGTTACCAACACCGATCCGGGGTTCAAGGGTGACACGGCACAGGGGGCCACAAAGCGCGCCGTCCTCGAGACCGGGGCCGAGATCCAAGTTCCGCTCTTCGTCGAAGAAGGTGATGTGCTGAGAGTCGATCGCCGGGAGGACAAGTACATGTCCCGAGTAAACGCATGATCGATCTCGACTTCCTCGAGCGGCTGATCAAGGCGCTGGACGAAAGCAGCGTCGATTCGCTCGAGATCGAGCGGGGTGGCACTCGCGTGAGCCTGTCCAAGACGCCTCGGCAGCCGGTGGTGGCGTCACCTCACGCTCCGCCTCAGTCGCTTGCGGTCCCCATGGAGGGAATGGTGCCGGCAGCTTCTGCGGAAGGGACGGTTTCGTCGGCGGAGCATACGCGGGTGTCGAGCAACCTGATCGATATCGAGTCGCCGATGGTGGGCACGTTCTACCGAGGTCCGGCGCCGGATGCACCGCCCTATGTCGATACTGGCACCGATGTTGAGCCAGGTGACACCCTGTGCATCATCGAAGCGATGAAGCTAATGAACGAGTTCGAGTGCGAGGTAAAAGGTGCCATCGTCGAGATCTGTGTCGAGAACGCGCAGCCCGTGGAGTATGGGCAGGTGCTGTTCCGTGTCGACCCGGCCTGAGCGCGGCCAGAGAGACTCCCTTGTTCAAGAAAGTTCTCGTCGCCAATCGCGGTGAAATCGCACTCCGTACCCTTCGGGCGTGTCACGAGCTCGGTGTGCAGACGGTCGCCGTATACTCCGAAGCGGATCGGGAGTCGCTTCACGTTCGCTTCGCGGACGAGGACGTATGTATCGGCAAGGCGCCGGCCGCTGACAGCTATCTCAATATCCCGCGCATCATTGCGGCGGCCGAGGTCACGGGCTCGGAGGCAATCCACCCTGGCTACGGATTCCTGGCGGAAAACGCCGAGTTCAGCGAGATCTGCGCCCGCTCTGACCTGACCTTTATTGGGCCGACGCCGGACCAGATCAGCTCGATGGGCGACAAGGCGACGGCCCGCAGGATTATGATGGCGAGTGGTGTGCCCACCGTTCCGGGCTCGAACGGCATCATCGACGATGTGGCGGCGGCCAAGGCCGTCGCCACTGAAATCGGCTTCCCGATCATGATCAAAGCGTCGGCCGGCGGCGGTGGCAAAGGAATGCGTATCGCCGAGGATGCGAAGTCCCTCGAGAAGCAGTTGCTCGCGGCGCAGACCGAGGCGGAGGTCAGTTTCGGCGATCCAGGTGTATACCTGGAGCGGTGCATCCTCCGGCCGCGCCATGTGGAGTTTCAGGTCTTCGGCGACACGCTCGGCACCGTCGTTCATCTCGGAGAGCGCGAGTGCTCGATTCAGCGCCGTCACCAAAAGCTTCTGGAGGAGGCGCCGTCTCCGGCGCTGACGCCGGAACTCCGTGAACAGATGGGCGAGGTGTCGGTGCTCGCGGCGAAGGCCATCGACTACGTAGGTGCAGGCACTGTCGAATTCTTGCTCGATCAGGACGGCTCGTTCTTCTTCATGGAGATGAACACTCGGATCCAGGTCGAGCATCCGGTGACCGAGGTCACGACAGGCTTCGACCTCGTGCGGGAGCAGATCCGCGTCGCGGCGGGGGAGCCTATTGCGTTCCCCATGAACGGCGCTGACTTCCAACACCGCGGTCACGCGATCGAATTCCGGATTAATGCCGAGGACCCCGCGCGCGACTTTGCACCAGCGCCCGGTACGATTGAGACGTTCCATCCCCCTGGCGGACCAGGTGTTCGGCTCGATACGCACGTATATGCGGGATACAAGGTGCCGACGCACTACGACTCGTTGATCGCGAAGCTGATCGTGAGCGGTGCCACGCGCCGGGAGACGATTGTCCGGGCCCGGCACGTGTTGGATCAATTCATCATCGAAGGAATTCCGACCACGCTGCCGTTCCTCCGGCGAATCGTCGACGACGAGGCCTTCGTAAGGGGTGACGTGGATACGGGGTTTGTCACACGCATGATGGCCGCGGACGAAGCCGACGCATGAGAGTCGATGTCCGCTTCACCCGCGCTGAAGTCGATCCAGCGGCGCTAGCCGAAACGACGGCTGTCGTGATTAACGTCCTGCGGGCCACGACCACGATAGTCGAGGCGCTCGCAAACGGGGCTGTTGGCGTCTACCCTACCACCTCCGCCGAAGACGCCGCGAAGCTTGCCGCATCTTTGGGGCGGGAAGACACGCTCCTGTGCGGCGAGCGCAAGGGTGTGAAAGTCGATGGCTTCGATCTGGGGAACTCACCGGCCGAGTTCACGGCGGCGGTCGTCGACGGCAAGAAACTCGTGATGAGCACGACGAACGGCACGCGGGCGTTTTCCTCCGCGTCGGAGGCGCAACGCGTGCTCGTGTGTGCTTTCACCAACCTCGGCGCCGTTGCCGCCGCTGTGGCGATCGACGAAACGCTAGCGGTGCTCTGCGCGGGTCAGGGGGACCGATTTTCAATCGACGATGCAGTATGCGCCGGGCACCTGATCCGTCGAGTCATCGAGGGCGGGACTGGCACATTCGAACTCAGCGACGCTGCCCTCGCCGCGTCTGCGCTCGCGAAGAAGCTCAACCCGGACCGGGCCTTCCTGGAAGGCACGAGCGGGGGCCGTTCGCTCGTCGACATCGGGCTGGCTGGGGATCTGGAGCTTTGCGGAGAAGTCGACCGGCATGAAATCGTGCCCATGATGCACGATCAGGCGATCACCCTGTCGGGGGCTCGATGACGCCGACATGCTGACTCGGGAGCAGAAACAGGAGATTATCGCGGTAGGGCTTCTGGCCCTCGCGCTGTTCATCCTCTTGTCTCTGTTCCCCGTGTCGATCATCGGCGGCCGCGCAGGAGCGTGGTTCCCCTCGGGCAACATCGTTGGGCCGGTAGGAGCTACGGTCGGCACGCTCTTGAAGGCGTTTTTCGGCGCGTCAGCGTTCATCGTGCCGGCGCTTCTGAGCTTTGGTGGTCTCCGCGTCGGCGGTTGGCTATCGGAGTACTGGACGTCGAGGCTCTCCGTGCTTGCGGCTGGACTGCTCTTTCTCAGTCCCCTTGCGACCTGGGTGCTCATGGATGGACCGGAGAGCGCCGCCGGGTGGCTCGGCACGGTGCTCGGAGGCCCGTTGGTCGATCTCGTCGGGGTCATCGGCACGCTGCTGCTCCTCGGCGCCGGAGTCATCGCGCTCTCGGTCGGGACGCTTGGCTGGAACCCCTTGGGCTCTGTCGGTAGGGGTGTAGTGGCGGGGGGTGAAGCGGCGGGCCGTACTGCTAGAGTGCTCGCGGACAAGGGCAAGGAGCTCGCCGAAGCACGGGCGCAGGCAGCGACAGAGCGGGCTGCGGAGACGGCGCCGGTGCCCGGCCTCGAACCGGAGTGGATGGGGTTGCCCCACGGGTCCGACGAGCCCGAGGCGGACGAACTCGAGGCCGAGGCTGAACTCGAATCGATGCCCGAGACCGATGAGGTGGAAGACCAGCTCGAGGAGGACGTGGGCGATCGGGTTGAAGCGGTCGAGCCGAACGGAGACGTCGAAGCCGACGAGTCCGAAGACGGCTTGGATCTCGCGGGCCCAAACACCGCGACCGAAATCGAGCACGAGGTCCCGCCTATGGATCTGCTCTCGGAGCCCGATGCTCGGGACGACTACAGCATGGATCGGAAGCTGGACCAGCTTGGCCGCGTGCTGATCGACAAGCTGAAGACGTTCAATGTGGAGTGCACGCTCGGCGAGCGAACGACAGGGCCGATGGTCACGCAATTTGAGGTCGTGCCATCGGACGGTGTGAAGGTGAATCGGATCGCGAACCTGGACGCGGATCTCGCGCTCGCGATGAAGGCGAAAAGCGTGCGCATCGTCGCACCGATTCCCGGCCGCGGCGCCGTCGGTGTCGAGATCCCCAACCCGCAGCCCGAGATCGTGAACCTGCGCAACATCCTCGAGGCTCCGGAGTTCAAGAAGGCGAAGGGAGAACTGCCTCTGGCGCTGGGCGAAGACCTGAACGGCCGGCCGTACGTCGCCAATCTCGAGAAGATGCCGCACGTGCTAATCGCGGGTGCGACCGGGTCAGGCAAGTCGGTATGCCTCAACACGATCGTCACGAGCCTCGTATACCGGCACACCCCCCAGACGCTACGCTTGCTGATGATCGACCCGAAAATGGTCGAGCTGTCAGTATACTCGCGGCTCCCCCACCTCAGACACAGTGTCGTCACCGACCCGCGGGATGCCGCCGGGGTCTTGAAATGGGCGGTGATCGAGATGGAGCGCCGCTACGCGCTGCTGAAGGCCAATTACACGCGTTCCATCGGCGAGTTCAACAAGAAGGTCCGGGCTGGCGTCACCGTGAAGCGTTCGGATCCGAGAGGCCCCGAAGGGGATGAGAAGCGGTGGATCTACGAAGAAGGAATTCTGCCTTTTATCGTGGTCGTGGTGGATGAGCTGGCTGACCTCATGATGACGGTACAGAGCGAGGTCGAAAAGCCGCTCACCCAGCTCGCCCAAAAAGCGCGCGCGATCGGCATCCACCTCATCGTCGCGACCCAGCGTCCGTCCGTGAACGTCGTAACCGGTCTCATCAAGGCGAATTTCCCAACGCGCATCGCGTTTCGGGTCGTGTCCAAGACAGACTCGCGCACGATCCTCGACATGAACGGCGCCGATGCGCTGCTCGGCAACGGAGACATGCTCTTCCTCCCGCCAGGGGAGAGCGACCCCGTCCGGATCCAAGGTGCCTACCTCCCAACGGAGGACACCGAGCGGCTCATGGGGTGGTACAGGGAGCTCATCGAGCGTCATCAGGGAGAGGGCGACCTCCCGGACACGGGTCTCGAGACCGACATCCTCGCAGAGCTGCGCGCTCAGGAACTCGAGGACGCCACCGTGGCCGACGACGAGATGGCCGGCGATTGGGACGAACTTTTTCAGGCTGCGGCTGAGGTGTGCATCCGGAACAGGACCGGTTCGACGTCGCTGTTGCAGCGACGCCTGAGGATCGGCTACGGCCGAGCCGCCCGCATTGTGGATCAGCTGTTCGATGCCGGCGTGATAGGAGATTCGGTTGGGTCGAAGGGGCGCGAAGTACTCATGTCGATTGACGAGCTCGAAGCGTTCATGCACTGGGGCGGTGATTGATGCTTTTTGGAGTCGCGTGGGTGGCCGGACTGGCCTTGTCGGCGGTTGGCATGGGCCCACAGTCGGCTCTTGCGCAGGCGGTGGAGCCGCTCTCCTTGCTCGAGGCGACCGCCGCGCACTATGAGCGTGTGACCCGCTTCTGTGCGGACTTCACGCAGCACCTTTACGTGCCGCTGCTCGGCGATGAGCGGACCGGGACCGGGCAGATGTGTCAGGCGCGCCCGAACAGGTTCGCCATGCGGTTCTCCGACCCTGAAGGTGATCTCGTGGTCGTCGATGGAGAGTGGGTCTGGCTTTACTACCCGAGCCTGGACCCGAAACAGGTCATCAGGTTCGCGGTGGCGGACGGGGCCGGCGCCTACGACGTTCACAAGGAGTTTCTGGAGGATCCGGCCACCAAGTATGACGTCACATACGAGGCGTTGGACGAAGTCGGGGGGCGCCAGACACACCGCCTCCGACTGGTTCCGCGCGCCCGGTCCTCGTACAAGGCGGCGGTGATCTGGATCGACCAACGAGAGCCCGTTCTCCGTCAGATCCGCATCGAGGACGAAAACGACACCGTGCGGACGATCACGCTCGAGCGCGTTGATCTCGACCCGATCGCGTTGGACGACGACTGGTTCACGTTCACGCCGCCGCCCGGGACGCTGGTCATTTCCAGATGACTAGAAGGGTGATCAAGAAGGGGAGGTGGGTTGCGCGACCCGGCGTAGGTGGCCCGGGCTTGCGCGCGTTCAGGCAAGGAACGACGAGAGCCGCAGGCGCGTGAATCGGACGCGCGACCTCCCGGTCTTCCCGCTCACGCCCGACCCGGTGCGGCCTGACGTCTCGCCGGATGTTGCGCCCGTACGCCACGAGTTGGTGGCTGCCGGATCACTCGACGGGCCACGCATCGCGCTGATTACGTTGGGATGCGATAAGAACACCGTCGACTCGGAGCGCATGATGGCGGTGCTGCTAGGCCACGGAGCCCATGTGTCGAGTGACGTGGACGGCTCTGATGTGGTAATCGTGAACACCTGCGGCTTCATCCAGCAAGCCAAAGAAGAGTCGATCGAGACGATCCTGGAGGGGCTTGCGATCTCAAGGAGCGCGGGCACCTGGAGGCGGTGGTCGTCGTGGGGTGTCTGGTCGAGCGCTACAAGCGAGATCTCCAGGAAGATATCCCCGAGGTCGATCTCTTCATGGGCCTGACGGAACTCCAGGGGCTCGTGCCCGAGTTACGCTCGCGGGGGCTGCTGCCCGACTCGGAAGCAGCACCAACCATGGAGCGCCCACTGCGCGTGCTCTCTACCGAGACTCCGCACACGTCGTACCTGAAGATCAGCGAGGGGTGCGACCACACGTGCGTGTTCTGCGCGATTCCGCTCATGAGGGGACTGCACAGGTCGCAGCCCGTGGACGAGCTGGTGCACGAGGCTGCGGGCCTTGGCGCTCGGGGGGTGAAGGAGATCAACATCGTATCGCAGGACACGACGTGGTACGGGCGAGACGCTCGCCGCCGTGACCAGGAAGCCCCGCTGCTCCCCGAGCTGCTGCGCGCGCTAATCGACGGTACCGATGTGCCCTGGTACCGCCTCTTCTACATGTATCCGTCCGGAATCACACGCGAGATGGTCGAGCTGATCGCAGGTGAAGCACGGATCGTGCCGTATCTCGATATGCCGATTCAGCACGGGAGCGATCGCATGCTCCAGCTCATGCGCAGGCCCGAACGTCGAGAGACCATTCGGGAGCGGGTGGGATGGCTGAGCGACGCGATCCCGGACCTCACGCTCCGTACCACAGTGATCGTTGGGTTCCCTGGTGAAGAGGACGACGACTTCAAAGAGATGCTCGACTTGCTGGAAGAGATCCGATTCGAGCGCGTGGGCGCCTTCACCTACTCCGCGGAGGAGGGCACCCGAGCGGCCGACATGGGTGGGCAACTGGAACAGGCCGTGATGAACGAGCGGCTCGAGGAACTGATGGAAGTTCAGCGGGACATCAGCTTCGAAAAGAACTTCGCTCTCGTCGGTCAGCGCACGACCGCGCTTGTCGACCACCGACTCGAGGGCGACGAGGAGTTCGTCGCGGTCGCGCGCACGGTCGCCCAGGCGCTCGAGGTCGACGGCGTTACCAACTCATTGCGGTGGAGGGGATCGAGCCTGGCAGCATGATGCAGGTCGAGATCGTAGACGCGTTCGACTACGACTTGGTCGCGAAGATCACGGACAGGTGATAAGGAGGGAGGAAGATGCGGTCTAGCATGTGGGTGATCGTGACGGCGGTGGTGGGCGTTGCCGCTGGGTCGACCGGGGCCATGAGCCAGGAGATCGCCGACTTCGACTACGAGAACCTGTCTTTGCGCGGCTTGGGCTTCGAGTGGGGCTACTCGTACCCGTCCCGCGTGGAGCGCACGGAGAGCTACGGCTTGCGCATCGACATGGGATACCTCGGCCCAGGGCTCAGGATCGTGCCCAGCATCACGTATTGGAAGGCCCCGTTTCAGGCGGCCGAGATCGAAGAGCTCGAGGCGCGGGTCGCCGGGCTCGTTCAGGTCCAGTCGGGTGGCGCGGCTCCGAGCGTCGACCTGGGAAAGATCGAGTGGAGCGATGTTGCAGTGGCCCTCGACGCCCATGTAGTGTGGTCGATTCCCTGGGGTTTCCTGTCGTTCGGTGGACTAGGAATTGCCGCGCATGTGATGAACGGCGACGGCGCCGCCATCAACAGCACCTTCGTCGAGGACCTCTTGGATTCGGTGGCCGCGGGCTTCAACCTCCATGCTGGCCTCGAGTATCCGGTGAGCGACCAGTTCCGGCTCAACGGACAGGGACGGTACGAGGTACTCAGAGATCTGCAATACTTCCAGATGAGGTTCGGAGCCCAGCTCATGATTGGTGAAAACGCGCCAGGAGAGCTGAGTCGGTGACGGACGGCGCGGCACCCATCCGCTTGGCCGTGATCGGGACGGGGGCCATCAGTCAGGTGGTGCACGTCCCGATTCTAGCGGAGCGCGAGGACGTCGATCTTGTTGCGCTCGCCGATACGGACGCTCCCAAAGCGGATACGATCGCCCACCGCTTCGACGTCGCCGAGGTGATCGAACCGGAGGAGGCGCTCACCCGGGACGACCTCGACGGCGTAGTCCTCTGCACGCCGAACGACACACACGAAGAGATGGCGCTTCAAGCGCTCGAAGCGGGTAAGCACGTGTTCGTCGAGCGCCCGATCGCGACTTCGCCCGTGGGTGCCGCGCGGGTGATTGAGGCGGTAAAGACGGCCGAGACCTACCTGTTGGTCGGGCATCCGCACCGGTTCCGCCCGGAGGTCGCTGCGCTGCGAAGTTTCGTCGCTGGCGGCGAGTTGGGGGAGCTATATGCGGTGCGCGGGGGTTGGCTCACGCGCCGCGTGCCGCTCCTGCGCCCGACATGGCGCCAGAACAAGGCCTCATCCGGCGGGGGCGCGATGATGGATCTGGGTGTGCCGGCAGTGGACCTCTGCTTGTGGATTGGCGGTTTGCCCAACATCCAAACTGTCTCGTGCGTAGCACACGGAGGCGATTATGAGGTCGAGGACGCTGCCACTTTGATGTTCCAGAGTGAGGACGGAGTCATCTTCTCGATCGAGGTCAGCAACCGGCTCTTCGCTGGCGAGGATCGGTTTTACGCGCGGGTGATGGGCACTGAGGGTTCAGGCTCGTTCCCACCTCTGGAGGTCTACCAGCAGCTTGGCGGCCGCCCGCTCGAGGTCACGCCGCGCCAGCCTCGGCCCCGGGGAGGCGAGGACCCATATACCAATGCATATCGACGCCTGATCGACCAGTTCGTACGCGGTGTCTCCGGACGCGGCGCAATTGAGGTTCCTCAGGAGCAAGTAGGGCTCATGCGTTTGATCGAGGCCGCCTATGAATCCGCTGAAGCGGGCCACGCGGTAGCGCTGTAGTGAACGACGGTACGCCGGCCTCCACGCGCGGCGGCCGGTTCGCCAGCTTGAAGATCCTGCTCTGGCCGAGGGCGGGCGAACAACTGCTTCCTGCGGTTTCCGCGGTTCTGCTCGCGCTCTCTTTCCCGCCGCTGCATCCGCTGATCCTCCCGTTTGTCGGGCTGGTGCCGCTGGCTGTGTGGGTGCGCGGCCTCCCTTCCGGAAGCGAAGGACGGCGCGCGGCAGTCCGTGGCACGACGGTGTTCGGAGCCGTGTACTTCGGGATTCTCTTCTACTGGATTTTGGTCGCCCTGATCTGGTTCTCAAAGCTCGCGATCCTCGCGTTCCTCGGCTCCTGGGTGGCGCTGACCGGGGTCGCCGTGCTCTTCGGCTGGATGCTGCACCGCGCCGTGCACACGGTCAGTGTCCCGCTTTGGCTCGCGCTTCCAATCACGTGGACCGCCGCCGAATGGTTCCGCGCGCACCTGCCGAGCACACTGGCGTTTCCCTGGCTCGGCCTGGGGTCATCGCTGTCGGGATTTCCGGAGTTGATCGGTTTTGCGGAGATCATCGGTGCGCGTGGGCTGACATTCTGGCTCGCTTTGGTGAACGGGCTCGTTGCGGGAATCGTGCTAAGCCTGGGAGAAGGCCGTGGATGGCGCCGCCGGGGCGCGATCCTCGCGGCGGTTCTCGTGCTGCCCATGGGGTGGAGCGTTTGGCGGGCCAACACGCTGCGGATGCGGTCGGTCGGTGAGGTCGCGGTCGTGCAGCCGAACATTCCGGAGCACATCAAGCTCGACGAGAGTGCTGGGCTGGACAGCACCTTCGCGTCGCTCGACCGTTTAATGCCGAGGCTTGTTCCTGGCTCGGTTGCGCTGGTCGTGATGCCCGAGGTCACATTTCCGACCTACCTAACGCATCCGGACGCCGCCGACGTGGTTGCGCGCGTGCAGGGTTACAGCCGCGAGGTCGGCGCCCCGGTTCTCGTGGGTGGCTTCGGGCATGAGTTTCTCGACGACGGGACCTTCATCCCGTACAACTCGGCGTTTTTGGTGGAGCCGCAGGGTCTGACCGACTTCCAGTACGACAAGCGGTACCTGGTTCCGATGGTCGAGCGCGTGCCGCTGCTGCCGAGAAGCTGGCTGCGGACGCTCCGCCATTTCGGCACCTACGGCAAGGGGGAAGGCTGGCCTCTCGCCGAGGCGGGAGACCACCTCTACGGTGTACTGATCTGTTACGAGTCTACGTATGCGGCGGCGGCGCGCAGTTTCCGACGCGAAGGCGCCGACGTGCTACTGAACATCACGAACGATGCCTGGTACGGTCGCGAGCCGCTCTATGCACGTACGACCGCGCTGTGGCAGCATCCCGCTCACATGGTTCTGCGCGCCATCGAGAACCGCGTTGGGGTGGCGCGCGCAGGGAATACGGGGATCTCGCTCTTCATCGATCCCGTGGGACGAGTGTACAACGCCACCTCGCTCTTCGAGGCGGACGTACGTAGCGATACCATCTACACGACCGACGTCGTGACCTTCTATGTGAAGTACGGTGATCTCGTTGGCAACGGTGCGGCCCTCGCGGCGCTGCTCCTGACGCTCGCTTCTTTTTGGCTGTCACGGCGGACCCCCTCTCTGGACCCCTCTGCCCGAGGCATTTAGCTTTCCCAGGCTGTACTACCTGGGGCGTCGTATGCCAATGTCCCCGCGAGTCAATCGGGCCGGGCCTGTCAGCGCCCAGGCCCGTTCCACATAGGTGCTGGAGTAGGACATGAAGCAGGGCATCCATCCCGAATACATGGCGGCAAACGCCGTCTGCGCGTGCGGTAATCGCTTCGAGACGATGTCCACCGTGGACGAGATCCACGTGGAGATCTGCTCGGTGTGCCACCCATTCTACACCGGCAAACAGCGTCTAGTAGACACCGCAGGCCGCGTCGACCGCTTCAAGAAGAAGTACGGGACGGTCGCCGATAAGTGAGGTGGCCGGGCCCTTCTGAGCCATGGCCCATCTCATGAAGTCCCCGAACATCGACCCCCGTCTGCGGCAGTGCCTCGAAGAGGCGGAACTGCGCCTTCCAGAGCTCGATTCGGAGCTCGCAAGTCCGGAAGTGCTCTCGAGCCCTGAGCGGCTGAAGGATCTCGGACGTGAGAGAGCGCATCTAGACCGGATCGTCACCGCCAGCCGTGAGCTACGCACTGCCGTAGAAGGCCATCACGGCGCGGCCGAGTTGCTGGAGGAGACCGATGATCCCGAAATGAAGGGGCTTGCCGAAGAGGAGCTCTCGGTACTCGGCAGGCGCATAGAGCGGCTCGAGCTTCAGGCGCGTGAGCTGCTCATCCCGCCCAACCCACTGGCGGATCGCGCGGCGGTCATCGAGATCCGCGCCGGTACGGGCGGCGATGAAGCAGGCCTGTTCGCGTCGGATATTCTGCGCATGTATCGCCGATTCGCGGAGCGCAACCGCTGGTCTGTCGAAGTAATGAGCCTCTCCGAGGGCATACCGGGCTCGATCAAGGAAGTGATCTTGACAGTGCGTGGAATCGGCGTGTACGGTCGACTGCGGTACGAGTCGGGTGTTCATCGCGTTCAGCGTGTCCCCTCGACCGAGAGCCAAGGGCGGATCCACACCTCGGCGGCCACGGTAGCGGTGTTGCCCGAGGCCGAGGAAGTCGATCTGGAGATCGATCCCAACGACCTGCGAATCGATGTCTTTCGGTCTTCGGGTCCCGGCGGCCAGTCCGTGAACACAACGGACTCCGCCGTACGTATCACGCACCTTCCGTCGAAGCTCGTAGTAACCTGCCAGGACGAAAAGTCGCAGCACAAGAACAAGGCGAAGGCGATGAAGGTGCTGCGCAGCCGCCTTCTCGATCGCATGATCGCTGAGCGCGAAGCCGATCGAGCGAGGGAACGGAAGACCCAGGTAGGCACGGGGGACCGGTCGGCGAAGATCCGCACGTACAACTTTCCGCAAGGGCGGGTTACGGATCATCGGATCGGCCTGACGCTCCATCGGCTGAACGATGTGCTGGACGGGGCCCTCGACGAGCTGATTGCGTCGCTCCGGCTTGCGGAGGAGCAAGAGCGACTCGGAGCCGACGATGGGTGATGGCCCCGACCTACTACCTTCGTTGCCGCGGAGTGTGCGGGGCGAGGAGCTCTGGACGGTACTGCGCATGATGGAGTGGAGCGGAGAGTACCTGGAGGGCAAGGGCGTCGCACGTGGTCGTCTCGACGCCGAGCATCTTCTCGCGCACGTGTTGGGGCTCGGGCGCCTGGAGCTCTACCTGCAGTTCGACCGGACCCTGGTCGCCGCGGAGCTGGATCGGTACCGGCCACTGCTCAAGCGGCGCACAAAAAGGGAGCCACTCCAGTACATTCTAGGGCGTGCGGCCTTCCGAGAGTTGGATCTCGAGGTCGATGGGCGCGTGCTGATCCCTCGTCCCGAGACCGAGATCCTGATCGATGAGGTACTCGAGTGGGCCAGGGCTCACGCAGGTGCTCGGGCGCGCGGGCTCGATGTCGGTACCGGGTCGGGGGCGATCGCGCTGTCGCTCGTGCTGGAAGGGCCGTTCGAGTTGGTCGTGGCGACCGACAGTTCCGAGGCTGCGCTGGAGATCGCTCGCTGCAATGCGGAGGCCGCGGGGTTGGATGAGAAGGTGGAGTTCCGGCTGGGTTCGTACTTCGAGCCGGTTTCGGAGGCGGAGGTCTTTGACCTAGTGGTCTCCAATCCGCCGTATGTTGCGGAGGAAGAGGCTCGGTCGCTCGAGCCCGAAGTGCGCGAGTGGGAGCCCCGTGATGCGCTCTTCGCGGGTCCGGACGGGCTGGTAGCGTTGAGGGCCATCGTCGCGGGCGCGGGTTTGTGCCTGCGGCCGGGCGGGCTGCTGGCGCTCGAAGTAGGGGCGGGTCAGGCAGGGCCGGTGGTGGCCATGCTCGAGGATAGGGGCGAGTACGTCGACGTACGCGTGCGACGGGATCTGACGGGGCGTGAGCGTATGGTGCTCACCCGTCGGGCAATCACGAACTGAGATTCCGGACAGGAGCACAGAGGGAGTGATGGGCATCGATGAAAAGGCGCGCGACCTGGGGAATGCCCTGGCGCGGACGGACGAGTATCAGGCGCTCAAGCGGGCGATGGAGGGCGCGGACGAGGACCGGGAGCTGGTCGAGCTGCGGAATCGCCTCCAGGCACTCGAGCAGCGGCTGGAGGCGTCGATACGTGCCGGTCAGGAACCCGATGAGGACGCGAAGAAGGCGTACACGTCCGCTGCCGAGGAGCTTCAGATCAAGTCGGGCTTCCAGCGCCTGATCTCGGCACAGGCCAACTTCGAGAAGGTCATGACGAAGGTGAACGACACGGTAGCAAGGGGCATCGAAGAGGGCGTCCAGAGCCGGATCATAGTTCCCTAGCCGGTTCGATATAGCCAGTTCGACCATCAACTAAACGTGAGGTTTTTCAGTGAAGCAACCTTCCGAGATCCGTCCGGCCGGAGGCAAGCTCGGCGTACTTCTGCCCGGCTTCGGAGCTGTCGCCACGACCTTCGTTGCCGGTGTGGAATCCGTGCGCCGTGGACTCGCGGATCCCATCGGCTCCTTGACCCAGATGAACACGATTAGGTTGGGCAAGCGTACTGATGGCAGCGCTCCGCTCATCAAGGACTTCGTGCCACTCGCCGGTCTCGACGACCTGGTCTTTGGTACCTGGGACCCGATTCCCGACGACGGCTATGCTAGCGCGGTGAACGCGGGGGTTCTCCAAAAAGAGAAGCACCTCGACCCGATCCAGGACTTCCTGTCTGCGATCAAGCCGATGCCGGCAGCCTTTGACACCGACTATGTGAAAAAGCTCGACGGGCCGAACAAGAAGTCGGGCACCAAGCTGGAACAGGCCGAGGAGATCCGTGCCGACATCCGCCGCTTCAAGGAGGAGAACGGCTGCGACCGCCTCGTGATGGTCTGGTGCGCCTCGACCGAGGTCTTCCTACGCCCGGGTGAGGTGCATGAGACCCTCGAGTCGTTCGAGCAGGCCATGCGTGACGGTGACCCGGGGATCGCGCCCAGCATGCTGTACGCCTATGCTGCGCTGATGGAGGGCGTGCCGTACGCCAACGGCGCCCCGAACCTGTCTGTGGACGTCCCCGCGCTCGAACAGCTCGCGGCTGACAACAGCGTGCCCATCGGTGGCAAGGACTTCAAGACGGGCCAGACCCTCATGAAGACGATCCTCGCCCCGGGCTTCAAGACGCGCATGCTGGGCCTGTCCGGTTGGTTCAGCACGAATATTCTCGGCAATCGCGATGGTGAGGTTCTCGACGATCCCGAATCGTTCAAGACGAAGGAGGAGTCGAAACTGGGCGCGCTCGAGCACATCCTGCAGCCCGAGGTCTACCCGTCGCTGTATGGCGACATGTACCACAAAGTGCGGATCAACTACTACCCGCCGCGTGGCGACAACAAAGAAGGGTGGGACAGCATCGACATCTTCGGATGGATGGGGTACCACATGCAAATCAAGATCGATTTTCTCTGCCGCGACTCGATTCTTGCCGCGCCCATCGTGCTGGATCTGGCGCTCTTCCTCGACCTCGCGTCGCGGGCGGGCATGAGCGGGATTCAGGAGTGGCTGTCGTTCTACTTCAAGGCGCCGCAGACCGCGCCTGGCCTTAAGCCGGAGCACGACATCTTCATTCAGCACTGGAAGCTGAAGAACACACTTCGCTGGATGATGCACGAGGAGATGGTGACTCACCTGGGTGTGGAGTACTACGACTAAGAAGGCTGTTGAAGAAGTACAGTGGCAGGCAGTGTTCCACCGAGGAGAGACGATGCATCAACCGCGCGGGCACCGCCGCAACGCGTTGGTCGCCATGTGCCCAGCACCATGACGAAAATGAACAGACGAGTGTGTGGGTTGTGGTGGCACAGCCCCATCTCCGTCGTTGGAGCTCCTCGGACCACCGCCTGCGGCGGCGGTGCCCGCCACGGCTATGGCGTCGTCGCTCCGCGACCCACGCTACGCGCGGGTGCCCTCTGTGGCCGTGGCATCCCGGGGACCCGGGCGAGAGCACGGGTGGCGGCCCGCTGTACTTCTTCAACAACCCTCTAATATGGCGGGGCGCTTCATCGTATTGGAGGGCGGCGACGGCGTGGGTAAGACCACGCAAGCCGCCCTCCTGTCGTCTTGGTTGGCTGCGCGCGAAATCGCGCACATACTCACGCGGGAACCGGGGGGTACTCCGGTAGGTGAGGCTATCCGCGGGGTCGTGCTCGATCGCGACGACCTGGAGATGCCTGCTGAGTCCGAACTCTTGCTCATCCTTGCGGCGCGGGCGGCGTTCGTCCGCGACGTCGTTCGGCCTGCGCTCGAAAAGGGCCAGGTCGTATTAGCGGATCGCTTCGCGCTCTCCACGCTCGCGTACCAGGGGTACGGTCGGGGGCTGGATTTGGGTGACGTGAGGGACGGCCTGCGGATCGCGACGGGTGGCTTAAGACCGGACCTGTACATCGTGCTCGATCTGGAGGCCGAGGCGGCCAGAGAACGTCAGCGCGGGGATGGCATGGAACCGGATCGCATCGAAAAGGAGGGAGACGGATTCCTCCAGTCCGTGCGTGCAGGGTATCTTGCCTTGGCGGAGTCGGAGCCGGGAGTTCAAGTACTGAGCGCCCGCGGAGCGCCCGAGGACGTGCACGCGAGGATCCGTGGGCTTCTCGAGACGTGTTTCCCTGAAACCTTCCGGTAAAGCTCGGTATAAATGAGAGGGTTCACTACGGGCCGCCAGGGAGGGCACGGTATCAGAATGGATCGGTTGAACGTGAGCTGGAGGGTAGAATCGTGAGGCGAGGGATCTCTACGCCGGTGATCGTGGTCGCCTTTGCGGTGATGGCAGGTGGCTGGCTATTACAGGAGGGCGTCGACCGAGCCGCGAACATTTACGTCCGTGTGCGTGTGCTCCAGGAAATCGTAGACCACGTGCAAGCGAGTTTCGTCGACGACGTCGATCCGGCCGGGCTCTACCACTCCGCGATCGACGGCCTCATTCGTGACCTCGGAGATCCACACTCGTCGTTCTTGCCCGCCGACGAATACGAGAACCTGAGCATCCGCATTGAGGGAGAGTACGGAGGCGTAGGTCTCGAGGTCGTCGACCGCGGCGGTCGGGTTACGGTTGTCAGTCCGATTTCGGGCGCTCCCGGCCAACGCGCCGGGATTCGCGGTGGTGATCAGTTCTTCGAGATCGAGGGGATTCTCGCGGACACGATGATCACGGACCAGGCGGTCGAGCTGCTGCGCGGCCGTCCCGGTACTGAAGTCACGGTGAAGATGCTTCGCCCGGGAGTCGAGGAGCCGATCGAGTTCACGTTCGAACGTGCCACGATCCGACTGCGTGCGGTGCCCTTCGCGCTCATGCTGGAGCCTGGGATCGGCTACGTACCGCTTCAGACTGTCAATGAGACGTCGTCGCGCGAGATCCAGGCAGCCGTCGACTCGCTGCGTGGGGAGGGGCTCGACGGACTGATCCTTGATCTGCGCGGGAACCCCGGTGGCTTGCTCGACGAGGGGATCGCGGTCTCCGATCTCTTCCTCGAAGCCGGCCTCCCAATCGTCGAAACGAGGGGCAGGGCCGCGAGGCAAAGCGAGACGTACTCATCGTCGTCACCGGATCGATATGAGGATCTGCCCATCGTCGTGCTGGTCGATGGCACCAGCGCCTCGGCGGCGGAGATCATCGCAGGCGCGCTCCAGGACCACGACCGGGCGGTGATCGTCGGTGAGGCCACGTACGGCAAAGGCTCCGTGCAGAGTCTTTTCCGGCTCACGGGTGGAGACGTACTGCGGCTGACCACGGCGCGGTGGTATACGCCCGTCGGCCGTTCGATCGATCGCGATCCCGATGCGGTCGTCGATGTGGCTGAGCACGAGCTCTCGATCTCCGGCCAAGTTGTGACGCCGACCGACCTCGATGGCCGCCCCGTGTACGAGTCGCTCGGTGGTCGCACGCTGTTGGGCGGCGGCGGTATCACTCCCGATCTGTCCGTATCTCCCGAGACGTTGTCGCCTCAGGAGGCCGAAGCGGTCTACCGGGTGTTTAGTCAGGCGGGAGGGTTCACCGCCGCACTCTTCAACTACGCAGTCTCATTCGTTCAAGACCATCCGAATGGCGAACCGGGCTTCGTAGTGCGTGACGCCGAGGTCCAGGACTTCTACGGGACGCTTTCGGAGTGGCACGCGGAAGTCGACCACGACGAATTCATGGCTGCCGAGCGCTTCGTTCGCTACCGCATGGAGCAAGAGATCGCTCTGCAGGCGTGGGGCGACGCAGGGCAGTTCGAGCAATCGCGGAGGCACGACACCCAGCTGACGGCGGCGGTCGAGCTGTTGCGGGGCGCTGCGAACCCGGCGGATCTGATCGAGCAGGTCGCGTCCGTGGAAAACGAGCAAGACTCGGGCTCCTGACACCGTGGCGGACCCGCGTGTCTAGCAGGATGATCGCAAAGGGGGGCGGGCCGCGCGACCCCTTTAGATTCGACGGCCGGTCCTATTCCGTTATGCCCATGCCCCGTTGGGGCCGCTTCCTTACAGCTGACGGCGGATGCGAGTTGTGAGCGCCATGACAGCGCATCCGTTCACGGCTGGTGGCACGGGACGTGCCTGCACCCACGTGATGAAGCAGATTGGGGAGATCCGGGCCGCGTTCGATCTGTCCGGTGCCATCGCGTGACCGCGCCGACCTCCGATTCCCTCGAAGTGCTCGTACGCCTCAGCGCTGTGCTCGCCTCGCGCCGCGACGAAGAGGTCGAATCTGCGCTGCGGGCCGCGGCTGAGCGCGGTGGGACGGAGGCTGTCGAGGAGGTGATCCTACAGAGCTACCTGTTCCTGGGGTACCCGATCGCGCTGAACGCTATGGCCCGGTGGCGCGCGGTAAGTGGGGCCCGCTCTCCGGAACAAGCGGCGCTTGACCGAGACACGTGGTTCGAGCGCGGCGAAGAGGTGTGCGGTTCGGTGTACCGAGGCCAGTATCAGCGCCTACGGGCGAATGTGCGCCGTATCCACCCGGACATGGAGCGCTGGATGGTCGAGGAGGGGTACGGAAAGGTGCTGGGGCGCCCGGGGCTGTCGCTGGAGGAGCGGGAGCTGTGCATCGTCGCTCAGCTCGTCGTCCTGGACGTGCCGCGTCAGTTGCATTCCCACTTGCGTGGGGCGCTGAACGTCGGCGCCACCGAGTCGGCGGTAGAGGCGGCGTTGCACGTGGGGCTCGACTACGCCGAGCCGGCGGCGGGCCGGCGGGCCTCACAGACTTGGAACTCGGTTAGCTCACGTACTGGTCAGGAACGCTGAGCGGTGTTCATCGACCGGGCGGTTATCGAAGTGATAGCGGGAACGGGAGGCTCCGGATCCGAGGCGTTCCGTCGGGAAAAGGGAGTGCCGCGCGGGGGGCCCGCAGGTGGAGACGGGGGGAAGGGCGGTGACGTCCTGCTCGTGGCCGACGCGCAGCTCGCGACTCTGCTAGACTATTCGTACCATCGGCACTACAAGGCGGACCGTGGGATGCATGGTGCCGGCAAGAACAAGACTGGGCGCTCCGGCGACGATCTCGTGCTCAGGGTGCCACCGGGCACGATCGCCTACGACGCCGACACCGAGCAGTGCCTCGGGGAGTTGCTCGAGCCCGGCCAGAGCATCGTCGTCGCTCTCGGAGGCCGAGGGGGACGTGGGAACACTCACTTCAAGACGTCTACCCAGCAGGCGCCGCGTCGTTGGGAGCCGGGCGGTGAGGGTGAGGAGCGCCGCGTGCGGCTGGAGCTCAAGCTCATCGCCGACGTCGGGCTCGTGGGTGAACCGAACGCGGGCAAGTCGACGTTTCTCGCGGCGGTGACAGCAGCCCGGCCGAAGGTGGCCGACTATCCATTCACCACGCTGGTGCCGAACCTCGGCGTCGTTCGACTGTCTGATTTTCGGACCTTCGTGATCGCGGACATTCCGGGGATCATCGAGGGCGCACATGAGGGCAAGGGACTGGGGCATCAGTTCCTGAGGCACGTCGAACGCACCCGCACCCTGGCGCTGGTGATTCCAGTCGATGCCCCTGACGTCCAGGTGGAGTACGAGGCACTGCGCTCGGAGCTGGAGGCATACTCGCCCGAGCTCGCTGTGACAACCCACTGCGTGATGCTCACCAAGATCGATTTGCTACCGGCCGACGAGCCGCTACCGGAGCTGGCAGCGCCGGACGCGTGGGGCGTATTCGGTGTCTCGTCGGTCGCCCACAGGGGGCTGGACGAGCTTCTCCCGGCCCTGTGGCAAGCGAGCCGAGAGGTGGGCGTAGGGGAGCCCGACGCCGACGAGCTTTGGTGGAGTTCCTGATGACAGCCGATCGCGAGGCAGAAGTACGCGCGCTGCTCGTGCTCGACCAGATACCCGGAGTCGGACTGAAAACGCTGGCCGCACTCGTCGCACGGTTCGGCTCGGGACGAGCCGCGCTGGCCGCGCCGGACCGTGCGTTCTCAGTGGTCGCCGGACAGCGTGCGGCCCTCGCGAGGAGCGACGCCGAAATGCACGATCGGGTCGCGGCCGGGCTCAACGATGCTGCACGATTGAATGCACCCGCGGTGACGTGGTCGGACGCTGAGTATCCGAGCATGTTGCTCAACCTCGCCGACCCGCCACCCGTACTCTTCTTGCGCGGTAGGGCCGAGCTCTTCTCGACCCCGTGCATCACGATCGTCGGGGCGCGGAAGGCAACCGCTCGGGCTCGCGACTTCGCGCGACGGTTGGCGTCGGCGCTCGCGCGTTCGGGCTACACGATCGTGAGCGGAATGGCGCTCGGCATCGACGGCTGTGCGCATCTGGGCGCGCTCGACGCCGGCGGCGGGACCATCGCTGTGCTCGGGCGAGGTCCCGACCGAGCCTATCCGGCGTCGCATGGGCGAGTATTCCGGGACATTCTGGCGGTGGGGCTCGTGGTGTCCGAGTTCCTCCCGGGGACGCCGGCGCTGCCGCACCACTTTCCCCGCCGAAATCGTGTGCTCGCGGCGCTAGGCCAGGCTGTTGTGGTCGTGGAGGCCTCCCGCCGTAGTGGCTCGCTCATTACGGTGGAGCATACGCTCGATCTCGGCGTCGACGTATACGCGGTGCCGGGGCCGGTTGACCAACCGGCTTGTGAGGGCAGCAACGCGCTACTCGCAGACGGTGCTCGACCTCTGGTATCGGTCGAGCGGTTCCTCGAAGAACTTGGCGTCGGCTCGTCGGATGCAAACGAGCGGCTCCGACCCGGAGGTGCCGAGGGTCTCCTTCTGGTCGGCCTCGACCGCGGCCCCGCATATGTGGAGGAGCTGGCCGCCCTGGTGGGGTTGGCGGTGCCCGAGGCTTTGGCACTGCTCGCCGAACTCGAGGTGAACGGATGGGTCGAGCAACGGCCCGGGCTGCGGTTCGAGCGTGCCTCCTGATAGCGCACGCGCGGCCCCGACGACGGTACGCTCCGTCTACGTGCACGCACCGTTTTGTGTACGTCGCTGCTTCTACTGCGACTTCGCGGTACATGTCAGCAGGCACGGCGACCTCGCCGCGTGGCACGACGCGCTCGAAGGTGAGCTGCGAGCGGTCGAGAAGGAGGGACTGTTCACCCTCGCGGACTCACTCCAGACGCTCTACGTCGGCGGCGGAACGCCTTCGTTATTGGGCGAGGACGCGATGGAGTCACTCGCGGCCGTC
Organism: Longimicrobiales bacterium; assembly: GCA_965226625.1. Taxonomy (GTDB): domain Bacteria; phylum Gemmatimonadota; class Gemmatimonadetes; order Longimicrobiales; family Gaopeijiaceae; genus UBA1138. Next base: position 170,963 of record CBDDDK010000001.1, on the reverse strand, counting down.
GTCGGGCGGCGGCGCCTCGGGAGTTCCGACCTGGAGTGGACGGCGGAAGCGAATCCGGAGAGCTTGAGCAAGGAGCTGGCTTCGGCCTGGCACCGGTCCGGGTTGAACCGCCTCAGTATTGGCGTGCAGACGTTCAATGCCGAGGCGCTTCGGTGGATGGGACGGCTGCACGGCGCGGAGAGTGCCGAGCGGGCCGTCGACGCGGCGAAGGCGGCTGGCCTCACGAACTTGAGCGTCGATCTGATCTTCGGGCTGCCTGGGCGGGTGAGGCGGTCATGGCGGGACGATCTCGAGCGTGCGCTGGCGCTGGAGGTGCCGCATGTGAGCCTGTATGGCCTCACGGTAGAGCATGGAACGCCGCTCGGACAAGCCGTGCGAGCGGGGAAAGAGGTCCCCATGGCAGAGCAGCAAAACCAGGACGAGTATCTGCTCGCCGCCGCAGTATTCGGCGCCGCTGGATACGAGCACTACGAGGTGTCCAACTTTGCCTTACCGGGCCATCGGTCGCGCCACAACGCGGTGTACTGGGACGGCCGACCGTACCTCGGGCTAGGGAATGGCGCGCACAGCTTCACAGCTCCCATGCGGCGGTGGAATCTCCGTGAGTGGCCCTCGTACCGTGAGCGCGCGCACGCGGGCAACGTGCCTGAGGACCACCGAGAGACGGTCAAGCCCGAAGCTCGTAGGCTCGAGCGCCTCTGGCTCGGGCTTCGTACCAGTGAGGGCGTGCCACTCGTAGACCTCGACGAGCGGCAACGGGGCCTGGCGAGCTCATGGTCGGACCGTGGATGGACGCTAACGTCGGAAGACGCGCTGCGGCTGAATGCAGAGGGCTGGCTATTGCTCGACGAGCTCGTGGTTGAGCTCGATGATGCGGCCGCGGGTTGACGCCGCGATCTGCGACTCTCGATCTTCGGAGATGAGCGGGATGGCTAAACGAGAGCTGGTCGGCGCCGAACTGACCGACCGAGAACGCCAGGTATTGGATGCTGTGGTCCGCACCTACGTGGATACGGCTGAGCCGGCGGGGAGCCGCACGGTGGCACGCAGCTTCAACCTCGGTATCTCCGCTGCCACGGTCCGCAACACCATGAGCGACCTGGAGGAGAAGGGTTACCTCTTCCACCCGCACGCTTCGGCCGGCCGTGTCCCGACCGACATCGCGTACCGTTTCTTTGTGGATAGGCTCATGGAACCGGCCCTTCTGACAGAGGCCGAACGCTCGGAGCTGGAGCGCGAGCTCGACGTGGGGGGGTCCGCGGTGGAACGATTGGTGCGCCACGCTACGCGGGCCCTAAGTCTCCTATCGAACGAACTGGGTGTGGCGGTGGCGCCGCGCCTCGACGATGCGGTGCTCGAGAAGATCGAGTTGATCCAGGTCTCGACCGACAAGGTTCTGCTGGTGGCGACGATTCGTGGCGGCGTCGTGCGTACCGTATACGTCGACCTACCCGTGGAAGTCCCCGAGAAAGCGTTGGTGACCGTAACGCTCGCGTTGAACGAGCGGCTCGCCGGTCTCAGCCTACAGGAGATTCGAAAAACATTGCCGCAGCGCCTGCGGGACTCGCATGGCGGGCAAGCGGCGGCGGCTGAGCTTCTCAACATCTTCGTGCAGTCAGGAACCGAGCTGTTCGACCTCAGGAACTTAGACGGCTCCGATATCCATCTCGGGCACGCGAGCGTGCTGGCCGCGCAGCCGGAGTTCGAGAGCGGTGATCGGCTCAAGAGCCTCATCGAGCTGACCGAACGTCGGGATCTTCTCGCGCAGACCGTGGGTAATCGCGAGCACCGGGGTCGCGTCGTGATCACGATCGGCGGCGAGCACGACAGCAGCGAGCTCGCCGACTTTACGCTCGTCACCTCGGAGTACAGAACGGGCGACCTGAGTGGCGTGATCGGCGTGATCGGCCCGACGCGCATGCCTTATGAAAAAGTAGTCGCGATCGTGGACTACACGTCGACACTCGTGACACGCATGCTGCAGAGCTGATGTTCTGAACCTTCCCGAGCCCAAGTGGGGCGAGGGCTCTGAAGGAAATAGATGTCCGACTACTACAAGCTGCTCAACCTGCCGCGCGATGCGGACACGGAGCAGATCAAGAAGGCGTACCGAAAGCTCGCGCTCGAGTATCACCCCGACCGCAACCGGGGTTCGAAGAAGGCCGAGGAGCGCTTCAAGGAAGTCACGCAGGCGTACGAAGTCCTGCGCGACCCCGACAAGCGCGCGACCTACGACCGATATGGGGAGCAAGGCCTCAAGGGTCGGGCGGGGCCGGGCATGGGTGGATTAGATTTCAGCGACGCGATCGAAGTCTTCATGCGTGACTTTGGCGGTTTCTCAGGGCTCGAGGACATCTTCGGCATGAGCGGCGCCCGCGGCCAGCGTACGACGTCGCGCAAGGCCCAGACGGTTCGAATCCGGCTTCCGCTCACGCTTCCTGAAGTGGCCCACGGCGTCACCAAGACCTTGCGGGTCGCGATGCTCGACGAGTGCGGAAGCTGTATGGGTTCGGGGGCGCGGGCGGGCACGGCACCAACTGTGTGCAGCGTATGCGGTGGCGCCGGTGAAGAGCGGCACGTCCAACGTTCGGTGTTCGGACAGTTCGTGAGCGTACAGCCGTGCCGGACCTGCCAGGGCGAAGGGCGCGTGATCGAGCAACATTGCGACACGTGTCGTGGCGAGGGGAGGGCTCGGCGAGAAACAAAGATCGAGGTGGAGGTCCCTGCCGGCGTCACGTCGGAGAACTTCCTCACGCTTCGCGGGCGAGGAAGCGTCGGCCCGCGGGGTGGTCCTCGAGGAGACGTCGTGGTCCTGCTTGAGGTGGAAGACGATCCGCGCTTCGTTCGGGACGGTCCCGACTTGATTCACGAACTACCGATCACCTTCGGGCAGGCCGCTCTCGGCGACGAGATCGAAGTGCCTACGATCGAGGGCAGCGCGCGAGTGACGGTGCCGGCGGGGATTCAGAGCGGTGACCTTCTGAGCTTGAAGGGACTCGGTCTCCCTGAACTCAATGGTCACTACCGTGGGGATCAACTGCTCAGGGTGTTGCTGTGGACTCCTGACGAGCTCACGAATGAGCAGGAGGAAGCGATGCGTCGCCTCCGTGAGCTTGAGTCGCCCGCGCCAGAGCATATTCGCCGGCGCGCCCACAAGGGGTTCTGGTCACGGGTGAAGGAGGCGTTCTCTGGCGGATGAGTGAAGCGAGCCTACGCTGGCTGGAATTGAGCGTACGCTGCCCTTCCGTGGAGGAGTCCATCCCGCTCCTCGCGGAAGAGCTCGTCGATGTGGGGGGGCGCGCCGCGGTAGAACAGGACGGGTGGTGCGTGACGCACGTACGCGAACCTGATGACCCGGAAGCGTTCGTCGCGGACGTCCGGGACGCACTCGTGGCGATGACCGGACTAGTGGACCTGGAGCTGAGGACTCGGTGGCAGGCTCACGAGGATTGGGCCGAGGCGTGGAAGCGGGGGCTCGCCCCGCGCCGAATCACCGACCGCCTCGTGGTGCGTCCGTCCTGGACCGACTTCAGGGCTGGACCGCAGGACCTGGTCATCGTCTTGGATCCGGGGATGGCGTTTGGCACCGCAGAGCATGGCACGACCCGTGGGTGCCTCAGGCTGCTCGACCGTGCCGTATCACCGGGCGATCGACTGCTCGACGTCGGAGCCGGGTCGGGCATACTGTCGGTGGCGGCGGTACGTCTCGGCGCGGCTCACGTAACCGCTGTGGAGTCCGACGCGCTCGCGGCCGCGGCCTTGTACGAGAACGTGCACAACAACGGTGTGACGGATCGGGTGACCGTGCTCATCGAGTGGGCCGATGTCGATAAGCTCGAGGCGTGGGGTCCGGTTGACGGCCTCGTGGCGAACCTCGATGCCGGCCTCCGGCGGACGCTGATCGTCGGCGTCCGGGCCGCCGTGCGACCTGGCGGATGGCTCCTTCTCTCAGGAGTCCTCGATCACGAGTGCGATGAGCTGCGTGACGAGACGGAACAGCTCGGGTTCACGTGCCGAACGATCGACCGAGATGGTGAATGGTGTTCGCTCCTCTTACATGCCACCGGATGACCTGCTCCCTGGCAGCCTGTGCTAGAGTTCAAGCCGCCTTTCGCTCGATGACGCTGCGCGCTTGCCGTTCGGCAAGAACGATGGCGTACCATCGATTGACCTCGTAGGCGGAGCGCGCGTCGATGTCGTGCGCCAGCCAACGAACGCTATCCCTCAGCTTCAGAGCCGTTGGTCTCTGCGAGGGGTCGGCTCCATCGGGATGTGTCACGATGACGACCCACGGGTCGGCCACGTGCAGAGCCGTCCGTGGCTGCTCTGGACTCCTCCAAGGGCCGCGCCACGGGATCGAGCACTCGGAACACCTTTGGGTGTTCCTCGAGCATTCTGCGTAGCCGCGATTGCTCGAGGCTGCGGTCGAATCGCTCGGCGAGGAGTTCGTGCAGCTCGGTGAGGCGGAGGGCGGGGTGCGGGTGTTCGAGCAGAATACGCTCGGCACACTCGACGATCGGATTCATGGCTCCTCCTTGGTGAGCTTGACGGGGGGAGGTACAAGCTCTTACTCGAGAAAGGGCATCTCCATGGTTCGGCCGGCCGCGTGTTGGGACGTCGCCGGGCCGCGTGTGTTTTTCGCGTTGCGCGTGGTCCCTCCCATGCACTAGATCCGTGGGAGGGAACCCAGCACGCCCGACTCGCCGTCTTCGGAGAATACTCATGAACAACCCCGACTGCCTGTTCTGCAAGATCGTTGCTGGCGAGATCCCCGCCGACGTGGTGCACCGTACCGAGGATCTCCTCGCTTTTCGCGACATCAGCCCCCAGGCGCCGGTCCACATCCTCATCATCCCTACTGAACACATCACATCGCTCGAGGTGGCGCTGGACGGCCATCAGGACGTGCTGGGTGAAATGATGCTCGTGGCGCGGGACCTCGCTCGGACGGAGGACGTTGCTGAAGGCGGATATCGCACCGTGATGAACACCGGTGGCGATGGGGGTCAGACGGTGGACCACGTGCATCTGCACCTGTTGGGTGGGCGCGCTCTGACGTGGCCTCCGGGTTGAGTTTAGGCGCGTTGTACTTCTGCCACGGCCCGCTAAGGCGTAGCTTCCGCCCGACGCACGTCCCACCCGAACAAAGAGGCGGACTACTCGTGTCCAGCGACCTCAAGATCCGGCTCCGGGCGGACCTCACGGCGGCCAGAAAAGAGCGCGACAAGTTCCGCACGCTCGTCCTGTCGACTGTGCTCTCGGAGGTGCGCAACAAAGAGATAGATCAACGCGGCGAGCTCGATGACGACGGCGTGGTGCAGGTCATCTCGAAGGGGATCAAGCAGCGTAAGGACACCGCTGACCAAATGCGGGCCGCAGGCCGGGAGGAGCTCGCGACGAACGAGGAGTCACAGTCGGAGGTCTTGGCTGGATACCTACCTGAGGGGCTCTCAGAAGAGGAAGTGCGAGCGCTCGTAAAGCAGGTGATCGCCGACGGCGCCGATGAGATGGGCCCTCTCATGGGACGCATCATGCCTCAGATCCGGGGCCGTTTCGACGGCAAGGAAGCGAACCGGATCGTACGGGAGGAGCTAGGAGGGTGATCGGAAAGCGGGCGATCCCCGCGTGAGCGAGCACGCGCTCGAGGTTCTCGAGTTTGGTCGGGTGCTCGAGTGTGTGGCGGCGCGGGCGGCCAGTGACCTCGCCCGCGATCGCGTACTCGCTTCGCGCCCAGAGACTGACCCGGCAACAATTTCCCGAGAGCTTGGGCGAGTCGGTGCGGCGATGCGCTTCGTCGAGGAGGATCCGGACTGGGGCATGTTCCCGGTACCCGATCTGACGAACACGCTGGAACAACTCTCTGCGGAAGGCGTGTTGCTCGAGCCGATGCAGTTGCACAGCGTGGCGGTTCTACTCAACTCCTCTCGCCGTCTCTCGGCGGAGTTCGAGGCGCGTGACGGCCGCTATCCCGAGCTGCTGACCGTCGCCCAGTTACTGGTGTCGCGAAGAGAAATCGAGGACACGATCGGCCGGTGTGTCGACGGGGAGGGCCGAGTGCTCGACGGGGCATCGCGGAAGCTCCAAAAGATTCGGAGTAAGTTGCGAGGTGCGCACGCCAGGATCGTGAAGAGGCTCGAGGCGTTCGTGACCACGCTGCCCGAGCGATTCGTCGTGGCCGACGGCTCGGTGACGATCCGAGATGGGCGGTACGTCATCCCGGTACGCCGGGAGGGAAAGGGCGAAGTCGGGGGCATCGTGCATGACGAGTCTCAGTCGGGTGCCACGTTGTTTGTGGAGCCACCCGCGGCGATCGCGCTCATGAACGAAGTGCGCGATGTGGAGCGCGAAGAACGAAGAGAGATCCGGCGCATCCTCGGAGAGCTCACCGCGGAGATCACTCAGGAGCGTGACACGTTACGCGGGGCGCTCGACGCGCTGGTCGATTTCGACAGTATCCATGCTCGTGCTCGCACCGCGCTGTCGTGGAGGGCCGCGGTCCCGGAAGTCGCCGATAGTGACGACCCCACGCTCCACATTCGTGACGGTCGCCATCCACTGCTGCTGGAGAATGACCCGATGTCGGTGGTACCGTTCGAGCTCGAGCTCAATGAGGGGGAGCGAGCGGTCGTGGTATCGGGTCCCAACACCGGGGGCAAGAGCGTCTTCCTCAAGGCGACGGGGCTGATTTGTACGCTAGCACAAAGCGGCGTGGTGCCGCCGGTGGGGCGGGGGACGCGCTTGCGCGTCTTCGACTCGTTTTTCGCGGACATCGGTGATGAGCAGTCGATCGTGCAGTCGCTCTCCACCTTCTCGGCGCACCTCGCCAACCTGTCGGCCATCGTGACGGGAGCTGGACCGCGGTCGCTGGTGCTGATCGACGAGATGGGGACCGGCACGGATCCGGCGGAGGGAGCGGCTCTCGCTCGCGCGGTACTCGAAGAGCTAGTCGTGAGGAAGGCGACGACCATCGTCTCCTCGCACCTCGGAGAGCTCAAGCGCCTCGACGGCGACGGCAGCGGAATCGTCAACGCGTCCTTGCAGTTCGATGCCGAGCAAATGGAGCCCACCTACCGTTTCCTCAAAGGGCGACCGGGTCGCAGCTACGGTCTTACGATCGCACGCCGACTCGGATTCCCGGCCGAGGTTCTCGATCGGGCCGAGACGTACCGCGAGGATGATGGGGCACGCATGGAGGAAACCCTCGCACGCCTCGAACACCTCGAGCGGGAAGCGGAGAAGCTCGTGCACCAGCTCGATCTAGAGCGCGCTCAGACTGCCCGGCTGAAGAAGGGCATGGAGGGAAGGGAGCGCACGCTTCGGGACTTCGAGCGCGATGCGGACGACCGTGCGCAGAAAGGAGCGCGTATACTGCTTTTAGAGGCGCGCGCCGAGGTCGAGGCCGCGATTTCGGAGTTGCGGACTTCGTTCGAGCAGGGCTCTGACCTCGAGGAAAGCACGCGTCAGGCTCGTCGGCGTGTAGAGCAGGCGGCAGACCGATACCGGAAGACCCGTTCGGAGGCCCGAGGTTCGGGGCGCCCTGTCGACATCGAGGTGGGCGACCGAGTGCGGATCCAGGCGACCGGAGCACTGGGTGCGGTGATCGAGTTGCGTTCCGGGCGCGCGGTGGTGGAGGCTGGGGCGGTTCGACTCGAGGTTCCGGTGTCCGAACTGGAGGTCGTCGACGCTCCTCCACAGCCGGAGGTCCGCGCGGGAGGATGGAGCGCGCCAAGTCGAGGCCAAGCGCGGTTGGAAGTAGATCTGCGAGGCCTGCGCGTAGACGAAATGGAGATCGAATTGTCGCGCGCGCTGGACGATGCGATTCTCGAGGACCTCGCAGAACTCCGCATCATCCATGGCAAGGGGACTGGTGCGCTCCGAAAGCGTGTAGCCGAGATGCTCGACGACGACGCCAGGGTCGAGGTCCATCGGATGGGAGGCCCACGTGAGGGCGGGGCCGGAGTAACGGTCGCGAGCTTCGGAGTTGCTTTGTGATCCCGGACGACATGGTTGAGGAGGTCCGAGCCGCGGCCGACATCGTCGATGTCATTAGCGAGTTCGTTCAGCTCAAGAAAGCCGGTCGTGAGTACAAGGCGAACTGCCCCTTCCACGAGGAACGTACGCCGAGCTTCTACGTCGTCCCGGCCAAGGGCTTCTACAAATGCTTCGGATGCGGGAAATCGGGCGACGTCTTCTCGTTCGTCATGGAGCGCCAGGGCTTGGACTTCGTAGAGGCGGTCAAGCACGTGGCGGGGCGTGCCGGTGTCCAGGTCCGCGAGGTGAAGCGGAGCCAGGAGGAAGAGGATCCTAACCGGCCGCTGTATGAGATCAACGGATTCGCGCGGGACTGGTTTCGACGCCAGCTCGAGGATCCGAGCGTCGGCGCCGCCGCGCGTGAGTATTTGGAGGATCGAGGCATCGGCGCGGACGTTGCGGAGCGCTATGGGCTCGGCTTCGCTCCCGACGAGTGGCGCGGGCTGCGGGATGCGGCTGCGAAACACGGGCTCGAAGAGGAGCTGATGCTCGAGGTTGGTCTGCTGGGGAGAAGCGAGCGGTCTCAAGAGCCGTACGACCGCTTTCGAGGGCGCATCATGTTCACGATAGAAGGTCTCTCGGGACGCGTGATCGCGTTTGGTGGCCGCGTGCTCGAGGGTGACGGCAAGGGCGCCCCCAAGTATCTCAACTCGCCCGAGACCCCGATCTACCACAAGGGCAGCAATCTTTATGGCCTGTCCTGGGCGCGGCATACAATCCGGCGGGAGGAGTCGGCGCTCGTGGTCGAGGGGTACATGGACGTCGTCTCACTCGCGGCTCACGGCTTCGAAAACGTGGTGGCGCCGCTGGGCACCGCGTTGACGCCTGAGCAAGCGAAGCTGCTTTCCCGCTACACCACGCGGGTGCTCCTCCTCTTCGACTCGGACGCCGCTGGCCTCAAGGCGACGTTCACGGCGGGAGACACTTTGCTCGAGGCGGCGCTGCATCCGGCGGTGGTCACTCTGCCGCCGGGTGAGGATCCGGACACGCTCGTGCGCTCCGAAGGGCCCGAGGGGCTTGAGCGGTATCTGGATCAGGCGGTCGATGTGCTGGACCGTAAGCTGCAGATTCTGGACCGAAAGGACTACTTCTCGTCGATCGAGCGTATCCGGTCTGCGGTGGACCGTCTGCTGCCAACGATCCGGGCAGCCTCCGATCCGGCGCTGCACGACATCTACGTGGCCAAGGTCGCCGAACGCACCGGAGTGCGCCGCGAGACACTCGAAGCGGAGACGGAACGAGCTAGGAGTGGATCGGGGCCGGCACGCGTCGACGCACCCCCGAGCGTGCCTCACGTCGCGGCGCACAGGGTCCCGAAGCTCGGCGCTGAGCGTAAACTGCTCCTGCTCATGACCAAGAACCCCGATTTCGTCGAACGGGCTGGGGAGCGCGTGGGAGCCGAGGACTTTGTGGATTCCACCTACCGCGCCATCTTTCAAGCGCTTCTCGACGATCCGGGGCTACGTGCTCCGCAGGTATCAATGGATCCCCTGGTCGCCCAACGGCTGCAAGAGATCCTCGCCGATCCCGAAGAGCTGGCGCACGCGGGGCGGGTTTTCGAAGAGTCTGTCGCCCGCATCCACGTAGCGGTGCTCGATCGTCGTAGCCAGGACCTCGATCTGCGGATCGCGGCGGCGGCTGGCGATGGGGAGAAGCGAAGCCTCATTGAGGAGAAGGAGCGGGTTTCTCGCGAACGGCGGGAAATCCGCCCCGACGATTGGACCACTGCTGCACGCAAGCTGCGGGGTGACACAATTTGAACGAGCCGAGCACATGACGGAGCAACGCCGCACCGCCTTGAAGGAGCTCCAACACCTCGATCTCAGGATCCTGGAAGGGCAACAGCGGATCAGTGACTTCGACCCCCGCTTCGTCGAAGCAGAGGAGTCGGCGCTAGTCCTGGAGAGCGAGGCCGAAAAGACCCGTACGCGTCTCAAGGAGATGAAGCTCGAAGAGCGCCGTCTCGTGGCTAGCGTGGACGAGAAGCGCGCGCGGGAGAAACGGCTAGACGAACGCCTCGGCTCCGTTCGAAATCTGCGCGAGGAAGCTGCCGTCAGCTCCGAGCTCGAGATGATCAAGCGTGCGCTGCAGGCGGACGAACAGGAGGCGTACACGCTGATCGATCAGATCCGCAAGACGGAGGAACGTCTAGCAGAGGTGGACGAGACGCTGGCCCAGGAGAGGGATGTTGTCGAGCCCAAGATGGCCGAGTTGATCGCGGCCCGAGCGGACGCACAGAAGGGCCTAGCGTCCTTCGAGTCGGAGCGGGAAAGATTCGTTGGCAGCATGGACGCGTCGGAGCTCCGGCTGTACGACGGTATCCGTCGCGGTGGCCGGTCGATCGCCGTCGCCGACCTCACGCAGGATGGTGCTTGCGGACACTGCTTCGGGGTCGTGCCACTCCAGGTTCGAAACGAGGTGCTCCACGGGGACGCGCTCATCCGCTGCGAGGGTTGCGGAGTGATCCTGGCGGCTCCGGATCCAGAAGCTGTCGCCGCTGCTGCCGCCGAGGAGGCGGCGAGGGTTGAGGCAGCCAAGGTCGCCGGGGAGGCCGCTGCGACCGACGAAGCGTACGATGCCGACGACGAGGATACAGCCACTCCGGAAGAGACTGACGACGAGGATACAGCCACTCCGGAAGAGACTGACGCCGAGGACACAGCCACTCCGGAAGAGACCGACGCCGAGGACACAGCCACTCCGGAAGAGACCGACGCCGAGGATACAGCCACTCCGGAAGAGACCGACGACGAGGATACGGGCGACGAGTGACGAAGGCCGGGCCGGACGGTTTCGCGAGCAAACTCCGTTCCCCCGATCCCACCTGGATTCTCCCCCGCACGCCTGACCCGGGGGCGGTCCGCAGACTCGTCGAGTCGCTCAGGCTTCCCGCCGTCGTATGCTCAGTGCTGGTCACGCGTGGGGTGACGGCGCCCGACCAGGCCAAAGACTTCTTGCGCCCTCGTCTGGAGCATCTACGCGACGCCGCTCGATTGGCGGATGGTCACGCGGCCGCCGAGCGCATCGCCGCCGCTGTGCGTGCGGGTGACACGATTCTCGTGCACGGGGATTACGACGTCGACGGGATCTGCGCGACCGCCCTACTCACGCGGTGGCTGCGAACTCTTGGCGGGCAGATCGTCCCGTTCGTGCCACACCGCCTGCGAGACGGCTACGACTTCGGTTCCGCCGGCCTGGCCGCAGCCCGAGCCGCCGGCGCTACGCTCATCGTGACCGCGGATTGCGGCACGGTCGCTCACGAGACGGTGTCGAGCGCGGGTCGCGAAGGCATCGACGTCGTCATCACCGACCACCACGCGGTTCCCGGGTCACTTCCCGATGCCGTGGCGGTGGTTAATCCCCAGCGTCCCGACTGCGAGTACCCGGACAAGGGACTGTGCGGCACCGGAGTCGCCTACAAGCTGTGTGAGCTGGTCGCCGACGGGCTCGAAGCCGATTCGGAGGCCCTCGTCACCTACCTGGATCTGGTTGCTCTTGCGACGGTCGCGGACCTCGTTCCGCTCATTGGCGAAAACCGTGTGCTCGTTCACCATGGTCTGAGACGCTTTGCGCGAACGCGAATACGTGGCCTCGCCGCACTGCTGAAGGTCACAGGCGTGCCTGTCGCGGAGGTCACGGCGGAGAGGTTGGGGTTCGTGGTCGCACCCCGAATCAACGCTGCGGGCCGCATCGGGGAGTCTGCGGATGCGCTTCGGCTGCTTCTCACCGATGATGAGGCGGAGGCGCGACAGCTCGCCGAGCAGCTCGATACGACAAACCGGGACCGGCGAGACGAGGACAGGCGCACGCTGGCCGAAGCCCTCGCAATGCTGGAGCGGGAATACGACCCGGGCTCTGACTTCGGCGTCGTTCTCGCTGGCAAGGGTTGGCATCCGGGAGTGATCGGGATTGTCGCGTCCCGTGTCGTGGAGCGCATCCATAGACCCGTCGTCATGATTGCGCTCGACGGGGAGCGGGGTAGAGGCAGTGCGCGGTCCATTCCAGAGTTCCATCTCTACGAGGCGCTACAGGCTTGCTCGGTCCACATGCTGCGCTTCGGGGGGCACAAGCAAGCCGCCGGCATGGACGTCACTCGAGACTCAGTGGCGGCGCTGCGTGAGGCGTTCAATGCCGAAGCTGGCTCGCGGCTGAATCCCGCGGATTTGCGGCCGCGGCTGCGCACCGACGTCGTGCTCGAGCTCGAGGACGTCGATCTTCAACTCGTGCACTGGATGAGCTACTTGGGCCCGCACGGTATCGGGAATCCAGGCCCCATCTTCGTCGTGAGCGCTGCCGCACTCCAGCGCGCCAAGGTTGTCGGTGAGAACCACCTCAAGGCGACGTTGCGGCAGGGCGCGGGGCGGATCGACGCCATCGGTTTCGGTCTTGCTGAACGACACCCTCCCGCGGCTGTCATGGCCGTGCCGCACGACGTGGTCTGTCGCATCGAAAGGAACGAATGGCGAGGTACTGCACGGGTTCAGGCTCGCCTGATCGCACTGCGCGCTTCGGGGAGCGCGTGATGAGGATCATCGCGGGCCGGTTCCGTGGCCATCGGCTCAAGCCCCTCAAGGGGAAAGGTGTTCGGCCCACCACGGATCGAGTCCGGGAGGCGTGGATGTCGGCGATGGGTGGCCGTTTCGACGATCTGGAGGTGCTCGATCTCTTCTCGGGGTCTGGTGCGTTGGGCCTTGAGGCGCTGAGCCGCGGGGCCGGGCACGTGACCTTCGTGGAGAAGGCCCGGGGAGCGATACGCGTGATCGAAGCGAATATCGAACAACTAGGGGTTGTCGAGAGCTGTACGGTCGTAGCCGACGACGTCTTCCGGTACTTGGATCACGACCCGGGGCTCTTCTCGTTCGCGGTGGCGGATCCTCCTTACGGGAGCGGCCACGCTCAAGCGCTTGCGGACAAGTGGCGGAAGCGCCCGTTTGCGCGCGAACTTTGGTTGGAGCATCCTTCGCACGAGACGCTCCGTCTGCCGGGCGCCGCTACTACGCGCCGCTACGGTGATACCGCCCTCACGACCCTGACGGCCGAAGCATGAGTCCTTCCAGCCCGATCGTCGCAGTCTATCCCGGATCCTTCGACCCCATGACTAAGGGTCATGAGGATATCGCCCGCCGGACCCTCCGTGTGGCCGACCGGCTCGTCGTGGCCGTCGCGCATCGCGCGACGCAGCAGAAGCGGAGTCTCTTCACGGTGGAAGAGCGCGTCGCCGTGATCAACGAGATCTTTAGTACCGACGAGCGTGTGGAGGCCCGGGCCTTCGAGGGTCTGCTCGTCGACCTCGCTCGAGACCTGGGGTCGCGTTTGGTCGTTCGAGGCCTGCGTGCGATTTCGGACTTCGAGTACGAAATGCAAATGGCACAGATGAATCAGGAGCTGTGGCCCGAGATCGAAACGCTCTTCTTCGTGCCCGACGTCGAGTACTCGTTCCTGTCTTCCTCGCTCGTGCGCGAAGTCACGTCGCTCGGCGGGGACGTCTCGCGCTTCGTGTCGCCGCCAGTGCTCGCCCGCCTGCGGGAGAAGCTCGAGGCGTGAGGGGCACGTCCGGAGAATTCCTCCAGGAACTCCGGGCCCGTGCCCGCTCAGGCAAGCGCCGGTTGGTCTTCCGGGAAGGGACCGAGCCTCGCGTGCTCGACCCGCTGCACGATGCGGTCGCCTCGGAGCTCTATCAGCCCATCCTTCTCGGACCTCCGCGGACGGTTCGCGACGGGCTCCGCGCGGCTGGGCTCGATCCGGAGGTGGTGATGGTTCTCGATCCCGAGTCGCCCGATCGTGTCTAGTGCGCTGCCGCGCGCTTTCGTGAGTTGCATGCGGATCGAGGGATGACGGTGTCCGACGCACGAGAGTCGGTGCGCGACCCCTTGCTTCAGGCGGCGCTCATGGTTCGTGACGGCGAGGCCGAGGGCTCCGTGGCGGGATCGGTTAGAACTACGGAAGATGTCGTCCGAGCCGGCCTGAGTGGTATTGGGACGGGCGAGGATATCGACACGGTCAGTTCTTCGTTCTACATGGTGCTTGAGCACACACACCCTCTTGGGTCGTCGGTGCTGACCTTCACGGACGCGGGCGTGGTGCCTGACCCTACATCGGAGCGACTGGCCCAGATCGGCCTCACCGCGGCGCGTGCCCGCCGCCTCGTCGTCGGCGACGAGCCGCGCGTGGCCTTCCTCAGCTATTCCACCGACGGGTCAGCGCAAGGCCCTGCCGTGGCCAAGATGCGGGAGGCGCTGGTGCGCTTTCGGGAGCTGTCGCCGGAGGTGGTGGCCGACGGTGAGCTCCAGGTCGACGCCGCGCTGGTGCCCGGCGTGGCCCGGCGAAAGGCGCCGGACTCCGTCCTGGGAGGGATGGCGAACGTGCTCGTCTTTCCCGACCTGAGCGCGGCCAACATCGCCTACAAGCTCGTTCAACACTTGGCGGGGGCGCTAGGATTGGGGCCGATTCTCCAAGGTCTGGCGAAGCCCTACAACGACCTCTCCAGAGGTGCGTCACCTGTGGACATCGTTTCCGTGGCGTGCATCACTGCGGTAATGGTGGAGGAAGCCGCATAGCTGGCGGAAGTTTCGTCGCCTGCCGAGCTTTTTGTTCCGAACGCTTGCCTTGCCTGAACATTTGTTCCCTTTTTACTATTGACGCACCGTGCTCTGCCTCGTCCTCGTACCTGGCCGGGCGGGCGGGCTTGAATCCAACTCCGGAGCAATGAAGCCATGGGCTTTCAGGTATCGCGAAACGGTGATGCGACTCTCGTCGAAGTCGAGGGTCAGCTCATTGTCGGTAACCGTCAGGAGCTCAAGCAGCGGGTTTTGGATCAGCTCGAAGGTGGCGACCGGAAGTTCGTGATCGATTTCTCGAGCACGGGCTACATCGACTCGTCTGGACTCGGGGTCCTGGTCAGCCTCTCGAAGAAGATCCGGGAGCAGGGAGGTGAGCTTCGGTTGTCGAGCCTCAATGAGGATCTCCGGACGCTCTTCGAACTCACGAAGCTCGACACGCTGTTCCGAATCACCGATACCAAGGAAGAGGCGCTAGAGGGATTTTGATCCTCGATTCCCGTACCCCGAGCCCTCGGGCTTCGGATCAGGGGTAGATGGACAACGAACTCGTACTCGAGATCCCGACGGACGTGCGCTCCATTGAGCACACCGTCGACTACGTCATGCGACGTTGCCGCACCTGTGAGACGCACCAAAAGCGCCTGCGCCTGAACTTCCGGGTGGGGCTCACCGAGGCGCTAACGAATGCAATGCTCTACGGCAATGCGCACGACCCGTCCAAGCACGTTCGCGTCGAGGTGACGTTGGAGAACGGCCGACTCGAGGCGCGGATCACCGACCAGGGAAGGGGCTTCGATCCGAGCACGATCCCGGACCCCACCGAACCGGAGAATATTCTCAAGTCGAGTGGCCGGGGCCTGTTCCTGATGCGTCAAATGCTCGACGAAGTGTCATACAACGATCGGGGCAATCAGGTCACACTTGTTCTTCGGCTCGAGCAGGGCAGCGCCCTCGAGGGTGGCGCCCAGGCGTGACGATGCCCGACGGGCTCGTCCTCGCGACGTTGCCCGAGTCGGTCCTCCAGACGCTCGCTGACTTCGAGAGGGCATTCGACGCTTCCCTGCGGCTGATCGTACCACCCGCGGAGGCGGGCGCTGCCAGCGAGGTCGTGTACTCGAGCGACGCCTTCGACACCGAAACCACCAGTGCCGCGCGCCGGGCGATTGTGGTGCAGGAAGGGCCGCCGCTCGAGCTGCAGATCGCTTCGACGAACGGCGATGCGGACGCGATCGCGGCCGTGCTGGCCCCGGCGCTCGAGCGTGTGCTGGAGACCGAGCGCGAGATCCAGTTCTTCACGTACGAACTCTCGGAGCGGTTCGAGGAGATCAACCTCCTCTATTCGATCAGCGAGACGCTCGGCGCCACGCTGGATTTCGAGGACAGCGCAAGAACGATTCTCTCCGACGTTAGCGAGGTCATGGGCGCGAAGCGTGGATCGCTGTGGGTGTATGAGGCGGAGGACGATCGGCTCTACCTCTGTGCCGAGACGGGCGACGACGGTCGTCGCAGAGCGCTCAGTGCGGACGACCCGGACGCCGTGACCTCGATGGTCTTCCGAGGCGGACAGCCGATCATCGCGTCGCGCCGGCCCACGGGGGCGGAGCGTGACGCCGGGGGTGAAGGCGACTCTTTCCTGTCCGTGCCGATCCGGTATGCGCCGGCGACCGGTGAGGCGCGCACCGTGGGCGTCGTGAATCTCATCGGGCGCCAGGACGGGGGCCGCTTCAGCACCGCCCACCAGAAGCTACTGGCGGCGATTGCGTCGCAGATCGGGGCGGCTCTCGAGAACCACAGGCTCGTGGAGTTGAGTCTCTCCAAGGAGCGCATGGCCAAGGAGATGGAGCTCGCCCACGACCTGCAGATGAAGTTGCTTCCGGCCGCGGATCGCTTCGACTGGGTCGACGCCGGGGGGCGCGTGGATCCCGCTGAGCAGGTGGGTGGCGACTTCTACCAGCTGTTCAGGCTGCCGGAAGAGCGCATCGGCGTCATGCTCGGCGATGTCTCGCTGCACGGGTTCCCTTCAGCGCTGATCATGACCCTGACGCTGAGCGTCGCGGGCATTTACGCCCGAGAATCCACGTCCCCCGCTCGAGTTCTCCGCTCGCTCGACGATGCCCTGGCCGGGGAACTCGAGACCACCGAGATGTTCCTGACCCTTTTCTATGGCGTGCTTGATCCTAAAGCCGGCACGCTCGTCTATTCCAACGCCGGTCACCCCCATGCCTTCGCCATACGGGACGACGGGACCGCGGAGCGGCTTACAGCCACCGACCCGCCCGTCGGTTTCGCGGGTCCCGACTCGTATCACGAGGCGATGGTCGGCTGGAAGCCCGAACACGACGTGCTCCTCCTGTTCACCGATGGACTCTCCGACATGCTCGGATCCGACTCACGAAGCGACGGGGAGGGGCTGATCCTCGAGACTGCGATCAAACACCGGTACCGGGAGCCGATGGACATCGTGGACGGTCTCTTCGCGCTGTCGCCAGAGGAGCCCAGCGGAGACCAGCTTCGGGGTGACGATCGGACTGTCTTGGTCGTCAGAGTCTGACTTCACGGTTCCACGCCATGAGCGAACCGTCCCGGCAACGCGCCAAACCTTCGCTCGGTCAGAACTTCCTCGTCGACCCGAACCTGCAAAGGAAGATCGTCGCCGCGTTGCGGGCCAAGCCGAGTGACGAGGTCGTCGAGGTCGGGCCGGGCCGAGGCGCTCTCACGCACCACCTCATTGGGACTGTAGGCCGGCTCGTTCTCATCGAGCTCGACGACGAGCTGGCTGCGTGGTGGACGGCAGAGGTGGCGGACCGCGACGATATACTGGTCGTGCATGGGGACGTTCTCCAGGAGCCGTTCTGGGAGCGGGTGCGTGACGTGTCCGACGCGCTTGTCGTCGGTAACATTCCTTTCAACATCACGTCGCCGATCATCTTCCGGTTGCTCGAGCGGCCCCGGCCCCGTGAGATCGTCCTTATGGTGCAGCAGGAAGTCGCGGACCGCATCACGGCTCCGGTCGGAAGCAAAGCGTATGGTGCGCTCGCCGTCGGCGTGCGCAGCGTGGCAACGGCCGAGCGTCTCTTCGGTGTGGGCAGGGGAGCATTTCGGCCAGTACCACGAGTCGATTCTGCGGTGATCCGGATCAAGCCGTTGAAGCCCGAGTCGCTCGTTGTTGCGGATGAAGAGCGCCTCCGCACCGTGGTACGGGCAGTGTTCCAGTGGCGCCGAAAGCAGCTGGGAAAGATCCTGCGCGACCACCCGGACCTCTCCGTCCCCGTAGGTGAAGTACGACGCATAGCGGCGAGTGTCGGCTTCGAACTATCGGACCGTCCCGAGCGCCTCTCGCCGGAAGCCTTCATTCGATTGGCTGCCGCGTTGCCGTTGTTCTGAGCTTCCGGTACATTTGTGAAGTTTTTCACAAGCGGCGCTTTTTTTGCGCGGCGGGCCCCTGCATCGTGCCTTGTCCAGACGCATCTCCGACTCGACAGTTCGCCGGTTGTCACACTATCTCCGGGCCCTGGAAGGCTTCGAGGAGGTGAGCGGAGGCACCGTATCCAGCGCAGGGCTCGCGGCGCGTGGCCACACAACGGCCGCCCAGGTCCGAAAGGACCTCTCGCACTTCGGCTCATTCGGCAAGCGGGGCCTCGGGTACAGCGTCGAGGAGTTGCGTGCGCGTCTCCGGGCCATCCTTGGCCTCGACCGCGTGTGGCGGGTGGTGCTCGTCGGCGCGGGCCGCGTCGGATCGGCGCTGTTCGAGTATCCAGACTTCAAGAGGCGTGGTTACGACTGCGTCGCGATCCTCGACTCCGACCCCGACAAGGTCGGCGCGCAGTGGGGGACGACCACGATCCAGTCCTCGGAACGGCTCGAGGCCGTGATCAACAAGCTCGATGTCGATCTTGTGATCCTGGCAGTGCCGGCTTCGGCGGCTCAAGAGGTCGCGGACCGGGCGGTCCAGGCGGGTGTAAGGGGCATCCTCAATTTCGCGCCGGTCCAGCTCAGGGTGCCCGACTCGATCCCCGTCGAGGACGTCAATGTCGTGATCGAGCTCGAGGCGCTCTCGTTCAAGATCACGAGGGGCGAGGCCGGGGAGTGACTGAGAGGTCGGCGACCTCTCTCATCCGGCGTGCGGTCCGGCGCCTCCTGGGCGGACCCACGCACACGCTCGATCTCGCCCGCGACGTGCTCGGACTTTCTGGACATCCTGGGGCGGCTTCGGCGGCCGTCTTCCAGCTGCTCGGGGCGGATCCCCGCTTTCTGGTAGACGACGAAGGCGCGTGGAGCCTCGACCCCACTCTGGCGCCGCTTGGTGCTCCCCTGTCTAAGGTGCCGTTCGCGGTGGTCGACGTGGAGACCACCGGGGGCCGGGCGGGGATGGGTCACCGCATCGTGGAGATCGCCATTGTAGAAGTGCTGGACGGAGCGATCGTCGACGAATACGAGACGATTGTGAACCCGGGGCAGGGAATTCCGTCGATGATCACGTCCCTCACCGGCATCACGAGCGCCATGACGGCGGTTGCACCGTACTTCGAACACATTGCCGAAGACGTCGCGGGCCACCTCGAGGGACGGGCCTTCGTGGCTCACAACGCTACTTTCGACTGGAGCTTCGTTTCGGCCGAGCTCGTGCGCGCGAACGTGGACGTACCGAACGTGCCCAAACTGTGCACTGTGCGCATGGTGCGGCGTCTGGTCCCGGCGCTGCGGCACAGGAACCTCGATGTCGTGACCAGGCATTTTGGGGTCGAAGTCCACGCCCGGCACCGCGCTCACGGAGACGCGCTTGCAACAGCTAGGGTCCTGCTGCGCTTACTCGACGAAGCGAGCGGGAGAGGCGTCGAGGATCTTGCGACGCTACAGTGGTACCTGAAGCGTCGGCGACAGCGCAAAAAATTCAACCCGGACCAGTACTCTCTGGAACTTCTCGGCTACGAGCCGCGGAGGAGAAGACGCCGATGACTATTACCGCCGCGGATGTTCCGCGTAGCCTCGCGAGGCCCCGATTTCGATATCTTGGGGGGATAGAGACTGACCGGAGGGGCTAGTGACTGACCGGCCACACCGGCGAATACAGACACCGAGTTTGACTTTTTTATGACCGATAAATCGACGACGTCTGTCATCCTGAAAGGGGGCGCCCGAACACCGATCGGACGGTTTCTGGGTGGGCTCAGCCCGCTCTTGGCACCCGAGTTGGGCGCGATCGCCGTCCGCGCCGCGATCGGGCGTGCCGGCATCGAGGTCACCGACCTCGACGAAGTCATCATGGGCAACGTCGTGTCCGCTGGAGGAGGCCAGGCTCCGGCCCGCCAGGCCGGCGTGAACGGCGGTGTGCCGGCGACGACTCCTGCGCTGACCATCAATAAGGTCTGCGGTTCGGGGCTGAAGGCGGTCATGCTCGCGGCACAGGCCGTGCGGGCGGGTGATGCCCGGCTCGTGCTCGCCGGTGGCATGGAGTCGATGTCCAACGTGCCTTTTTATGCCCGTGGCCTGCGAAATGGTGTGAAGTTGGGGAACCAGACTCTCGAGGATGGACTGATCCACGATGGCTTGTGGTGCTCGTTCGGGGCCTGCCACATGGGTGGGCACGCAGAGTACACAGCCGCCAAGGCAGGGGTCACGCGCAGCGAGGCCGACCAGTTCTCGCTGCGCTCGCACCAGAAGGCGGTGGCCGCGATCGAAGAGGGGCGGTTCAGGGACGAGATCGTTCCAGTCGAGGTCAAGGGCCGTCGCGGCGTGACGGTCGTCGACACGGACGAGAGCCCGCGGGCCGACAGTTCGCTCGAGGCCTTGGGCAAGCTTCGGCCGGCGTTCGCACATGACGCGCCCGAGGGGATCGACGAGCACGTTGTCACCGCTGGAAATGCCCCCGGCCTCAACGACGGAGCGGCAGCGGTTGTCGTGGCCTCGCTCGAGTACGCCGAGGCGCACGGGCTCGAAGTGGACGCGGTCATCTCGGCGTACGCCGTCAGCGCTACCGAGCCTCAGGATCTCTTTTTCGCACCGATCGCGGCGGTGAACAACCTGATGCAAAAGGAAGGAAAGCAGATCAGCGACTATGAACTCATCGAGGTGAACGAGGCCTTCGCCGTTCAGGCGATCGCGGACATGCGTGCCCTGGGGATGGACGAGGAGCTGGTGAACGTGAACGGAGGTGCGGTTGCGCTGGGCCACCCGATCGGGGCGTCCGGCGCGCGCATCCTGGTGACGTTGCTCAACGCGCTCGAGCATCGGGCGGCGGGGACCGGGCTCGCAACTCTTTGCCTCGGCGGAGGCAACGCGGTCGCGCTCTCTGTGGAGAAGGCGTAACACCCTTGCCCCCGATACGCGTGTCCAAAGGAGTGCTCCGAGATCTTGTCCTCACAGGGACGGGCGGGCGGCTCCGGCTAGGCTGGCGCCTTCTGTTCTTCCTGGTCACCGCGACGCTCGTTGGGCTGGCGGTGGAGATGCTTCTCCCGGCGGGGACACAGTCCGGCGCGGTGGTGCTGCTCTCGGGGGCGCTGGTGGGAGGGTGGGCCACGCTTGCCCTCGACGGGCGAACTCCGGGTGCACTCGGCTTCTACTTGAGTCCGGTTGCGGGACGCGAAGCCGCGGTCGGGCTCGGGCTCGGAGTGATTGTGGCGATGGTGGTGGTGCTGGCAATCGCGGCCCTCGGTGGTTTGCGCTGGGCGGCCCAGCCGGGCACGGCCGGCGCCTGGGTGGTGGGCGGCGTGAGCTCATTACTGTTTCTGACGCTGCCCGCGGCGGCCGAGGAAGCGCTACTGAGGGGATACCCCCTCCAGGCGCTCGCCGAGGCATGGGGCCCATCGGCGGCATTGCTAGTTACGTCGATCGCCTTCGGGGCCGTGCACTTGACCAGCCCCGAGGTGACGTGGTTGGGGCTGGCGAACATTGCGGTGGCGGGACTGTTGCTCGGTGCCGTGTACCTGCGTACCGGAAGCCTGTGGTGGACAACCGGGATGCACCTGGGCTGGAACTGGGGGCACGGTTACCTGGCCGATGTGCCGGTAAGTGGTCTGGAGCTATTGGATGCGCCCTTCTATGACGGCGTCGCCCAGGGCCCGGGCTGGCTCGGCGGTGGTGGATTCGGACCTGAAGGCAGCGTGCTCGCGACCGTAGTGGTCTTGGCGGCCGCGGCCGCATGCTGGTGGGGGCCCTGGCTGCGTACTGGGGAGGCGGCTTTGCGTACGTCGCCGTTGGCGGTAACGAACCTGCGCCGCCGGCCCCGAGAGCCCCAAGGAGTGATCGCGGCATGAGTATCCACCGAATCGCCGTGCTTGGCGCAGGCACGATGGGTAACGGCATTGCCCATGTCGCAGCTCAGCACGGTAGGGAAGTGCGATTGCTCGATGTTTCGCCAGAGGCTCTGGAAAGGGCGACGGCGACAATCGCCAAGAACCTCGCCCGGCAGGTCGAGAAGGAGATTCTGGACGAGTCCGCCCGTGATGCGACGCTCGCCCGCATCGAGACAGGCACGGACCTAGCGGCCGGGGCCGAGGGCGTCGGTCTTGTCATCGAGGCCGTGCCCGAGAAGGCGCAGCTCAAGTACGAGCTCTTCGAGACGCTCGATCGCGCGGTGGGGCCCGATACCATTCTAGCGAGCAATACGTCGTCCATTTCGATCACCGAGATTGCTGCACATACGTCGTGCCCCGACAGGGTGATCGGCATGCACTTCATGAATCCGGTTCCCGTCATGAAGCTCGTCGAAGTGATCCGCGGTCTCGCCACGAGTGACGAGACGACACGCGCGACGCTCGAGCTCGCCGAGGGGTTTGGGAAGACTCCCGTGGAGGTGAACGACTTCCCGGGCTTTGTGTCCAACCGCGTCCTCATGCCGATGATCAACGAGGCGGTGACGGCTCTAATGGAGGGTGTGGCGGAACTCGAGGCGATCGACGCGGTGATGAAGCTCGGCTTGAACCACCCCATGGGACCTTTGGAGCTCGCCGACCTGATCGGGCTGGATACTTGCCTGAACATCCTCGAGGTGCTGCACCGTGAGTTGGGGGACGACCGATACCGGCCGTCGCCGCTGCTGCGGAAGTACGTCGCCGCGGGCTGGCATGGCCGAAAAAGTGGCCGCGGCTTCTACGACTACGAGTAGTCGAAGATGACTTGGACGCAGGAACAGCTCGACATCCAGGCGCTCGCTCACGAGTTCGCCGAGGGTGAGCTTCGAGGCACATCCGCTGAGTGGGACTGCGCCCGCGACCTCGACGAGGCGGTGTTCGACGAGCTCGCGGAGCTCGGATTCTTGGGGATGTTGATTCCGGAGGAGTACGGTGGCCTCGACTTCGATCTAGGCACCTATTTGCTGGTCCTCGAGGAGCTGGCCTGGGGTGACGCCTCGGTGGCGCTCTCGGTGGCGATCCACAACGGACCTGTGGGCGGCCTGTTGCTGCGGCACGGCAGCGACGATCAAAAACAGCGCTGGCTGCCTGAGCTCGCCTCGGGTGCGTTGCTCGGGGCTTTCGCCCTCTCCGAGCCAGGGGCGGGCAGTGACGCGGGCTCGATCTGTACGAAGGCGGAGCGATCCGAGACCGGATGGAGGCTGAGTGGCGAAAAGCGTTGGGTAACCAACGGCCGCCGTGCCGGGCTGGTCGTCGCCTTCGCTCGCACTGGGGAGGACGGCATCAGTGCGTTCCTGGTGTCACCTGATGCGGACGGATACGCGGTGGGTGCGCGCGAATCGACGATGGGGTTTCGCGCGTCCCAGATCGTGGGGTTGGAGCTCGACGGCGTGGAGCTCGGCGCCGAGGCGCTGTTAGGTGACGTGGGTCGCGGACTTCCCTACGCATTGGAAGCCCTCGACCTCGGCCGTGCCGGCATCGCGGCTCAGGCGGTGGGCATCGGGCGATCTGCCCTGGAGCATGCCGCCAAGTACGCGTTGGAGCGCAAGCAGTTCGGTCGGGAGATCGCGGACTTCGGAGCGACCCAGGCGAAGCTCGCGGAGATGGCGCGCAAGCTCGCGGGAGCGCGGCTACTGGCCCACCATGCTGGCGCTTCTATCGAGGCGGCAAAGCGCGGATCGGGGCATCCCCGCACCGGCATCGACGGGGTAACGAGCCGCGCAGCGATCGCTAAGCTCGCCGCTTCGGAGGCCGCGACCTGGTCTGCGGACGAAGCGATTCAGATTTTTGGCGGCTACGGCTACATGCGTCACTACCCGGTCGAGCAGCTTCTGCGAGATGCCAAGGGTACCGAGATCTTAGAAGGAACCAACGAGATCATGAGAATGGTGATCGCCCGCGAAGTGCTGCGGGACGCGGCGAACGACTAGAAGGCCAATGAGGCAATAGGCACCAAGACCTGGAACGCGTGAGCGCATAGCGAGAATGGAGATATTCGACTTGATGTCCGAGGGGGAGCACGAGCAGCTCGTGTTTTGGAACGACCCCGACCTCGGATATAGGGGCATCATCGCGATCCACGATACCACCATGGGACCGGCGCTGGGCGGAACTCGCTACTGGGACTACGAGAACGAACGAGACGCGGTCGTCGACGCGCTCCGCCTCTCGCGAGGCATGACGTACAAGGCAGCGATCGCCGGCCTCAACCTCGGCGGTGGCAAGTCGGTCATCTGGGGGGACAACCGCCTGGCTGACCGAGAGATGATCTTCCGAGCGCACGGCCGTGCCGTCGACTCGCTGCACGGTCGCTACATCACCGCGGAAGACGTGGGGACGTCGCCGGACGACATGGAGTACATCAGAATGGAGACCGAATACGTCGTCGGGCGGCGCGGACGCTCGGGCGATCCGTCTCCGGTTACCGCGTACGGGGTGTACCGTGGCATCAAGGCGTGTGCAGCGATCAAGTACGGAGACGATTCCTTGGCCGGTCTTCACGTCGCGGTGCAGGGTCTCGGTCATGTCGGCTATCACTTGTGCGGCTATTTCGCCCGGGAAGGCGCCAAGCTCACGGTCACAGACATCGATCCGGGGCGTGTGAGGCGGGTCGCCGAGGAGTTCGAGGCCCACACGGTTGCGGCGGACGACATCTATGCCGTCGATGCCGACATCTTCGTCCCCTGCGCTTTGGGCGCCATCGTCAATGACGACACGATCGACTTGCTCCAGGTCGACATCGTTGCGGGGGCCGCAAACAACCAGCTGGCACGCGGGCAAATTCATGGGCCGGCACTCCACGAGCGGGACATTCTGTATGCGCCCGACTACGTGATCAACGCCGGTGGGCTCATCAACGTATATGGAGAGCTGAACGACTGGACCGCGGATAGCAGCAAATGGAAGGCCGGCGAGATCTACGGCACGCTTCTCCGCATCTTCGAGCTTGCCAAGGCGGAAGGGACGCCTCCCGACGTCGCGGCCAACAAGGTTGCGGAGGCGCGCATCTTGGAAGCGAGGCATCTGCAACGGACATTCCGTACCTGATGGACATCCCTCTCGTAATGGACAGCCGGCCATGATGGGCAACCTGAGGAAGACCGACCCAGCCGTCTTCGACTCGATCATCTCCGAGGCCCGTCGACAGGCCGACGGCCTGGAGCTCATCGCAAGCGAGAACTTCGTCTCGGAGGCGGTGCTCGAGGCGCTAGGCACCGTGATGACGAACAAGTATGCGGAGGGGCTGCCGTCGAAGCGGTACTACGGCGGTTGCGAATTCGTCGACGTCGCGGAGGATCTGGCCCGCGACCGAGCCAAACAGCTGTTCGGTGCGGAGCACGTCAACGTGCAGCCCCACTCGGGCGCACAAGCCAACATGGCGGCGTACTTCTCGTTCTTAGAACCCGGGGACAAGATCCTGGGGATGAACCTCAGTCACGGCGGTCATCTCACGCACGGATCGCCGGTAAATTTCAGCGGCCGCCTCTTCGAGGTCGTCGCGTATGGAGTACGGGAAGACGACGGGCGCATCGATTACGATGAGCTTCGAGACCAGGCGCACGCCGCGCGTCCGGATATGATCATCGCCGGGGCGAGCGCGTACCCGCGCACGATCGACTTCATCGCCTTCTCGGACATCGCGCAGGAAGTCGACGCGCGCTTAGTGGTCGACATGGCACACATCGCGGGCCTCGTGGCGACGGGGCACCACCCCACCCCGATTCCGCATGCCGACGTCGTGACCACCACCACGCACAAGACGCTGCGGGGCCCCCGCGGCGGCCTGATTTTCTGCCGCGCAGAGCACGGCAAGGCGATCGACAAGTCGGTCTTCCCGTTCATGCAGAGCGGTCCCCTCATGCACGTGATCGCGGCCAAGGCGGTGGCTTTGCTCGAAGCGCTGCAGCCTGAATTCAGTGACTACTCTGAGCAGACCGTCGCCAACGCTAAGGCGCTGGGAGAAGGCCTCGTGGAGCGGGGCTTTCACCTCGTCAGCGGAGGCACGGACAACCACCTCTTGCTCGTGGATCTCCGCTTGAGCCATGACGAGTTGACGGGGAAGGAAGCCGAGGCGGCCCTCGAGGTTTCCGGCATCACCGTGAACAAGAACACGGTACCCGGGGAGACACGCTCCCCGTTCGTGACGTCCGGCCTTCGCATCGGAACGCCGGCGTTAACCTCCCGTGGCATGAAGGAGAGCGAAATGGCGCAGATAGCGGCTTGGATCGCGCACGTTCTTGAGGCACCGAGCGACGAAGACCGGATCGCGGGTGTTGGCAACGAGGTCAGGGATCTCTGTGCCGCCTTCCCGCTCTATGCCGGATTGGTGGATCTATAGGCGTCTTACGTGGTGCCCCCACTAGCGAACGGCTTCCTAGAAACCCACATTTCTACCATGACGGAACTGCAATTCGCGGACGAAGTGATGGACCAGCTCCAGGAACGAAATCCTCGTTTCGATCCCAGGGCGTATTTCTTCGTGCTCGCGGCCTTGCATTCGGTCATCCACTCGCTGGACGAGCCCCGGCACATTTCCGGGCGTGAGCTCGCGGACGGGGTGAGGCACTTGGCTCTGGAGCGCTTTGGTCCGATGGCGAGGATGGTGCTGGAGCATTGGGGGATTTGCGCAACCGAGGATGTCGGGGGTGTCGTGTTCGCATTGGTGGAGCAGGGGATTCTCATCAAGCAGGAAGAGGATCGCCCGGAGGACTTTGCCGACGTGTTCGACTTCGAAGAGGCTTTCGAGCTGAGCTATCCCTGGGCAGCTCGATTCTAGCCGTATCGTGGCCACGCTAAGGGGAGGGGTTGCACATGGAGGGAGAACAGGGATTTCCGCGCTGCCTGAAGTGCGAGGTCGGTCTTCTGCTGCCGCTCTCGGACTACGGCAGAGACGGGGCGGCGATTCACTACAAAGCGTGGGTGTGTTCCAGGCCGGATTGCGGCTTCAACATCCGGATCGACAACGGCGAGATCAGCATCGGCCGCGCGATCGGGCAGAGCTACAAGTAGAACCGGCCGCAGACCCCACACAACCAAGCGAGACCCAGACCGGCGTGGCGCCCAGGATCTCGCCCACCTTTGGAACCTCTGCACAAGTAGGGTACGCTGCCACGCGTGCTGCGTACGGGTACCCGGGCGCCACGGCCCCAGAAGGCAAATGCGCGGGTCGCGGAGCGACGAAGGCATAGCCGTAGCTACGTCGAGGCGCTCCAACGACGAAGACGGGGCCGTGCTGCCGTAACCCACGACCCGCAAGAATATGTCAATTATGGTGATGGGCGCAGGTGGGTCGCGGCCCAGTGGCTCGTCTCTCCTCCTCGGACCACCGCCTTCGGCGGCGGTGCCCGCCCAGCTACGACTCTTCGTCCTTCCTACTCTTGAACTCGCGAGATCGGGCACCCACGCCGAACGCGTGGGTCGCGCGGTGCGCCCTACTTGTGCGGAGGCTCCCTAGCTCATGGCCGGTCTCCACCCGCCACTCCGCCCTTACGCGCGCCTGGACGTGCTCGCGCCCACCGGAACCGAGGCCGAGGCGCTCGATAGCACGGCGATCGAGACCCACGGCGTGCCTCAGCCGGTGCTCATGGAGAACGCAGGGCGGGCGGCCGCGATGATCGTGCAACGCCTCCGCCCGCACGGCCGGGTGGTGGGTGTGGTGGGGTCGGGCAACAACGGCGGGGATGCGCTGGTATTGCTAAGGGCGTTGCGGGCGTGGGGTCGTGAGGTCCTCGCGCTTGTCGTGGCCGACCGGCCCTTGGAGGACCCGCTGCTGTACGGCTGGGACTTTCCCGTGCGCACGGACGAGGGACTCGACTCGGAAGGATGGCGAGACCTGCTCGGGGAAGCGAGCGTCGTCGTGGACGGGGTGCTCGGCACGGGCCTGCGTGGGTCCCCCCGGGAGCGGCAGCGCGCCGCGATCGAGCACATCAACGCATTGGGTCGCTGGGTTCTCTCGATCGACGTGCCGTCCGGCATCGACTCTGCGATCGGGGGCGTGCCGGGCAGCGCGGTGCGAGCGACGGTCACGGTCGCCTTTGGTGCGCCGAAGCTCGGAAGCCTTCTGCATCCGGCGCGTTCACTTGCCGGTCGGTTGATTGCGGTCGAGATCGCCTTTCCACCGTGGAGCGCAGTGGACGTGACCGCTCGAGTGGTCACGCCTTCCTGGGCCCAAGCCCGTCTCCCGCACCGGGATCCGGACACACACAAGAACGCCGTGGGTCGTGTGCTCGTTGTCGCGGGGCAGCAGGGCATGGCCGGCGCCGCCATTCTTGCAGTGCGCGCGTCGCTGAGCACGGGGGCGGGCCTCGTGAGGATCTGCTCCGCACCGGAGAACCGCGAGATCGTGCAGAGCGCCGTACCGGAGGCGATCTACGTCGATCCCGGTGATCCAGGGGCGCTTGTCGCGGCCCTGAATCAGTGCGACGCAGTCGGCCTTGGACCGGGCCTCGGCACGGACACGTTCGGACGGGAGCTTGCGATGGCGGTCGCGATCGGTCCGCCTCGACCCGTGGTAGTGGACGCCGACGCGCTCAACTTGGCGTCCCAAGGCGGGCTCGACTTGGCATTGCTGGCCTCGACGAGAGCGGTTCTGGCGACTCCCCACGCCGGCGAGATGGCACGGCTGCTCGGCACTGACGTGGCCACGGTCCAGTCGGACCGGATAGCGGCGCTCGGCCGTGCAGTAGACGCGAACGGACACGCGCTGTTACTCAAGGGGGCCCCTTCATTGGTCGCGGCGCCGGGCGGCGAAGTGCACGTCGACTGCCAGGGTTCGTCCGACCTCGCATCCGCGGGCATGGGCGACGCGCTGACGGGCGTGTGCGCGTCGCTCCTGGCCCAGGGTCTGGGCGCAACCGAAGCCGGCGCGGTTGGACTCTACCTGACGGGCCGCTCCGCTCGTATCGCCGGCCGCGGTCCGGCGCTCACCCCTAGTGACGTGATCCGCTGTCTCCCGGACGCTCTCAGGGAGCGGAGCGTGGGGGTGTCGGACCTCGCCCTGCCTTTTGTTCTCTACGACGCCGACCCAGCGTGGTGAGATGAGCTATCACCCGCCGCGCACCGTACGACTAGGCCCGGGGGCGGAGTTCGACCGGATCCGCACGGCGATTGCTCTGGGTGGTGAGCTGCCGGCGGCCGTTCGGGTCGGACCCGGTGACGACGCGACGGTCATCGAAGGCGGGTGGGTCCTGAGTACCGACATGTGTGTCGAGGACGTGCACTTCCGACGGAGCTGGCTCTCGGACCGTGAGATCGGGTACCGCGCGGCGGCGACCGCACTCTCCGACCTCGCAGCCATGGCGGCGACCCCGCTCGGGTTACTGGTGTCCATTGCGGTCCCGGAGGCCGGAGACGTCGATTTGGAAGCACTACAGGTTGGCGGTGAGGAAGCCGTGCGAGCACTTGGTGGAGCGATTCTCGGTGGAGACCTCTGCCGCTCGCCAGGGCCCCTGGTGCTCGACGTCGTGGTCGTGGGCCGCACGGCGTGGCCGGTATTGCGGAATGGGGCTGAGGCCGGCGACGAGATTTGGGTGACCGGGCGCCTCGGTGCGAGCGCCGCCGCCGTCCATGCTTGGCGCCAGGGGGGTGAGCCGTCCCCCCAAGCACGCGCAGCCTTCGCCCGTCCGACGCCGCGTATCGACGAAGCGTGCTGTTTGGTCGAGCAGGAATGGGTCGACGCGCTCATGGACATATCCGACGGTCTAGCCGGTGACGTCGGCCATTTGGCTGCCGCGTCTGGCGTGAAGGTTGTCTTGGAGGCCGGTGCCGTCCCGATCGCCGACGCCGCCCTGGCCGCCCTCGGAGCCGAGGGCGCGCTGCAGGCGGCGCTGCATGGGGGCGAGGACTACGAGCTGCTCTTCGTCACCGATCCGGGGATCGTCGACGTGGCTCACTTCGAGGACCGCTTCGGGCTTGGCCTGACCCGCGTCGGACATGTGCTCGAGGGGGAGGGGGTGTGGCTCGATCGCGGCGACGGGGAGCCGCGGCCGCTGGGGCGAGCTGGTTTCGACCACTTCGGGAGCGTCGACCGGTGATCCGTCTGCTGGGGCTGCTGGCGTTGGGGATTCCGGCCACGATCTGGTATGCGACGCGGATCGCGTGGGCCGTCTACCGAAACGCTGCGAACGCCGACCGTGTATGCGCGGAAGTCGCGCGCGCCTGGTCGAGGCTGATGCTTCGTATCGCCGGCGTGCGCGTAGAGGTCGAAGCGGCGGAAAACATCGACGCTGCAGCGCCGCAAGTCGTGGTGGCGAATCACACGTCCTGGTTCGACGTTCTCGCCTTGGCCGGTTTCTGTCCCGGTCCATATGTGTTTGTCGCGAAGAAAGAACTTGCGCGGGTACCCTTTCTCGGCATGGCAGTCGGAGCGTGCGGGCACATCTACATCGATCGCGGTGACCGCGACCTCGCATTGGAATCGCTGCGGATCGCACGTCAGAGGTTGGAAGATGACGGTCTAAGCATCATCATGTTTCCGGAGGGGACACGCTCGGCAACGGGGGAATTGCAGCGGTTCAAGAAGGGCGCGTTCGTTCTGGCGATTCAGGCCGGCGCCGAAGTGGTCCCGACTGCAGTCATCGGGTCCAGAGACGTGATGAGGAAGAAAGGGATCTTGGTCCGTCCCGGCGTTATCCGTATCCGATTCGGGTCTCCGATCCCGGTCCATTCGTACGACTTCGACCAGAGAGACGAACTCGCCCACCGAGCTTGGCAGACCCTGCGGGACCTGCAGACTGCGGCGACTCGTACATAGAGAGAGGAGGCTGGGTGTCGGCCATCGTGGATGTGCGTGCACGTGAGGTGTTGGACTCGAGGGGCAATCCGACTGTCGAAGCCGAGGTCACTCTGGAATCTGGCGTCCGGGGCAGGGCCGCCGTCCCCTCCGGCGCCTCCACGGGTGCCCACGAGGCTGTCGAACTGCGGGACGGAGATCGTGATCGCTTCCTGGGCAAGGGAGTCCTGCGCGCTGTCGAAAACGTAAACACCGTGATCGCTGGCGCGCTGCGGGGCTTCGAGGCCCGCGAGCAACTGGACATCGATCGCACGATGCTCGAGCTGGACGGCACGCCGAACAAACGGAATCTCGGTGCCAACGCGATCCTCTCGGTGTCGATGGCGGCGGCGCGGGCGGCGGCGCTCGAGAATCACATGCCGCTGTGGCGCTACCTCGCGGTCGGCGGCGAGGCCGATCTGCTTCCGGTGCCGATGTTGAACATCTTGAACGGCGGGGCGCACGCGCCCAACAACGTCGACATCCAGGAATTCATGGTCATGCCTGTGGGGGCGGAGACGTTCTCCGAGGGCCTGCGCATGGGTGTGGAGGTCTTCCACCACCTCAAGAAGGTGCTCTCCGCGCTGGGCAAGAATACCGCGGTTGGCGACGAGGGCGGCTTCGCGCCTGATCTGGCGAGCAACGAAGAAGCGATTGAGCTCGTGCTGCGCGCGATCGAGGAGGCGGGATACCGCCCAGGGGAGGACCTCGTGGTCACACTCGACGCTGCGGCTACCGAGTTTTTCGAGGACGGGGAGTACGTGTTCCACTGGTCGGGGGGTGAGCGGCGGGACGCTGCCGGAATGGTCGAGTTCTGGACCGAGTGGATCGACAAATACCCGATCCGTTCGCTGGAGGACCCTCTCGACGAAAACGACTGGCATGGCTGGAAGCAGCTCACCGATGCTATGGGCGAGCGCGTGCAGATCGTCGGCGACGATATTTTCGTCACCAACGTGGATCGGCTGGAGCAAGGCATCAGGGACGGCACCGCGAACGCTATACTCGTCAAGGTGAACCAGATCGGGACGCTGACCGAAACGCTGGAGACGATGCGCGTCGCACGCGAGGCCGGATACAACAGGGTCGTTTCACACCGGTCCGGCGAGACCGAGGACACGCTCATCGCCGACTTGGCGGTCGCCACGGGCGCCGGCCAGATCAAGACGGGCAGCGCCAGCCGTAGCGACCGGGTCGCCAAGTACAACCAACTGCTCCGCATCGAAGAGCAGTTAGGCGGTCGGGCTCGGTACCTGGGTCGCTCCGTGTGGGGAGACTAGCAGCCGTGCACAGGCTCAAAAAGGCGATTCTGCCAGGCCTTCTGTTGCTCGCGGCGTACTACGCGGTGTTCGGAGGCGAGTACTCGTGGTTCGAGCTCAGGGACGCTCGGGCGGCGGTCGAGCAGGGGGAGGCCGATCTCGTCGAGCTCCGGCGTCAGATCGATTCGCTCCGAGCATGGGCTGACTCCATGCGGATCGATTCCGTGACGCTTGAGCGTATTGCGCGGGAGCGTTTTGGCATGATTCGGGACGGCGAGATCCTGTATCGTTTCGCACAGCCTGGGGACAGCATGCTCGCCTTGACCGACACGACGAAGGGAGCCACGCGGTAGCAGTCGACCGCTTTGCTGTGGCTACGACTCCGGAGTGTCTCCGTCCGCGACCCGGAGCAGTTCCATCGCAAGCTCGTCGAGCGCCTCGCGCGTGGCCCGGTCCGAGCGCGTCCAAAACGGCCGCGCCAGTAGGACAGGCGTAACCAGCCACAGCAGCGTGGCTGCCAGCGGGTCCACGCTGAACGGTGCGATGACACTCAAACCGGCCCAACCGAGCAGCCCGAGGAACCAGTGCACGAGGTAGTGACCCGTACGGTCGGCCACGATCGAGACGTCGCTGGCTCCCTCGCCCGAGACGGTCACGGTCGTCCGCCCCACGCCATGACTTTCGCGCCATACGAAGCGCTCGGGGTCGTCCTCCAGGATGTCGCCGGAGCGGCCGAGAACGTTTTCCGCCGCGCGCGCCAGGCCACGGCGATCGTCCGGCAGGCCCCCGTGCATGGTCGCACGGACCTCGCGCCGATCCGGGGCTCCGAGTATCGCCGCCAGAGCGCCGGTTCCGCCGACCTGCTCGATCGACGCGGACCTACGTACCGCCAGCGGATCCAGACCCACCTCGCGGGCTACATCCATGAGCTCCGTCACGGTCAGGCCGTGCTGCGCCGGTACGTGCGGCGACTGCTCGGACTTGGCGGCGCGGCGAAGAATGGTATCGATTTCGCCCGCCGGAAATCGCCGGCCCGGAGATGGCGCTGGCGGCTCCGGCTGGTCGCGACGGGCCGGGATGCCGCTGTGCTTCGGCGCACTCATGCCTCGCGGCTACTCCGTGTCGTCGGGTCCGGTCAGTACCTTCTCCGTGGCCTCGCCCTCCGCCGCCATCCCGATCATTTTTTTCGCCGTGCTCTGGAGTTGGCTGGATTCCCCGCTGCCGGGCAGGGCCTCCGCAAGCGTCTCCACAGCGACCTTGAGCGCGCGTGCCTGCGCCTCCTCGCTGGCCGGCTCACCTGGGGAGACGAACGGCTTGAACAGATCGATGGGAATCGGAAAGAGCGTCGTCGAGTTGTTTTCCGCAGCGACCTCGGTCACCGTCTGCAAGAACCGGAGCTGCATCGCGACGGGGAACTCCTGAATGATCTCTGCGGCTGCCGCGAGCTTGGACGATGCCTGATACTCACCCTGAGCGTTGATCACCTTGGCTCGCCGCTCGCGCTCGGCTTCGGCCTGCTTGGCCATGGCCCGCTTCATCTCCTGCGGCAGATCGATGTCCTTGACTTCGACGGCGGTGACCTCGATGCCCCACGGGTCCGTGCCCTGGTCGATGATCACACGGACGCTCTCGTTGATCCTCTCCCGTTCGGCGAGCAGCTCATCCAATTCCGACTGGCCGATGACCGAGCGCAGTGTGGTCTGCGCCAGCTGGCTCGTCGCGAAATAGTAGTCTTCGATCTCGACAACCGCGGTCGTGGGATCGGCGACGCGGAAATAGACGACCGCGTTCACGCGTACACTCACGTTGTCTTTCGTGATCGTGTCCTGAGGCGCGATGTCCAGTGCCACGATGCGCAGGTCCATCTTCTTCATGCGCTCGATGCCCCACGGCACTAGGAAGATGAGCCCGGGACCCTTGGCGCGGGTGAGCTTCCCGAGCCGAAAGACCACGCCGCGTTCGTACTCCATTAGAACCCTGAGGCTGGTGAGGATCGTCACACCGAGGACGGCCGCTACACCGATCGCAATACTCGCGGGATCCATGGATCCTCCGGGCGAAGAGGGAGGGACACCCCCGGATACGGGGATTCTCGAACGGCTGGTCATGTCCCGTCGGGAGTGAGCGTCGCAGGCCGAGCACCGCGGCGCAAGCCAGTTGACACGACCCTACGGCCAGATCAGCTTTTTTCCCCATTGCCGGAGTAGCTCAGCTGGTCAGAGCAGCGGAATCATAATCCGCGTGTCGGGGGTTCAAGTCCCTCCTCCGGCACTATGTGGCAGAAGGACTTTCGGCCTCTCGGGAGAATCCGAGGGGCCGATTTCATGCCCACATGTTGCCGATCTGTTGCATCACGGCCGGGCGGCCCTGTCGTCAGGCGCCGCCGAGCATGGCGTCGAGTGCTTCGGCCGCGCTTTCCTGCATGTCGGGCAGGCTGGCCGAGTACACGTCGAGCGTGAAGGCCACCGAGGCGTGTCCGAGCCGCTCGGATACGACCTTGGGGTGCACTCCAGCCCGGAGCAGCAGCGTCGCCGCCGTGTGTCGCAGGTCGTACATCCGGAAGGCTGGCTCGAACTTGCGCGTTCGGCCCTCGCCTACCCAAACACCGAGCTCCGCCTGACCTGCCCCCAAGAGCGGTACCACATCCTATGTTAGTCCCAGCACCTGTGGAGGGCCGTGAAGGACGGGCATCCTCAGGAACCAGGGCGACGGCTTAATCGCCTCAGGGGCCGGGGGAAAGCCGCCGCAGGCGCTGTGGGGTCGGACGGTATTGTACTCGCGCCTCCATTGCTCGACCAGCACGGCCGCCTCGGCCAACGAGCAGAAGATCTCCCCGTTCAACAGCTCGTCCCTGAGCTTGCCGTTGAAGCTCTCGTTGTAGCCGTTCTCCCACGGGCTGCCCGGCTCGATAAAGAGCGTCTCGACGCCCACGCGCCCCAACCACCGCCGCACGAGCTTCGCGGTGAACTCCGGTCCGTTGTCCGACCTCAGATACTCGGGAGGCCCGTGTCGGACGAACAGATCGGCCAGCACCTCGAGCACGTCGTGGGCTCGGATCTTGCGAGCCACCACGATCGCCAGGCACTCCCTCGTGTGCTCGTCCAGCACTGTCAGCAGCTTCAGCGCACGCCCGTCGTGCGTCCTCGAGGCCACGAAATCGTACGACCAGACGTGGCCCCGATACAGCGGCCTCAGCCGGATGCACGATCCGTCGTTGAGCCACAGCCGACCTCGCTTCGGCTGCCGCTGCGGCATCTTCAGCCCCTCCTGCCTCCAGATCCGCTCCACCCGCTTGTGGTTCACCCCCCAGCCCTCGATGCGGAGCATGTCCGTGACGCGTCGGTAGCCGTAGCGGCCGAATCGACTCGCGAGTCGCACGATATCACCTCGGAGCGCCCCCTCGTCACTCGCCACTTTCCTCACCCGGCGCTGGGTCGTGCGTGGCTGCCCGAGCACCCGGCACGCTCTCCTCTCCGACGCCCCGAGCTGCTGACGTACACGCACCACACAACGTCGTCGGCGCTCGGGGCTCAGAAGTTTCCCTCGGCCACTTCCTCCAGGATCAGCTTGTCCAGTGTCAAGTCCGCCACTGCTCGCTTCAGCCGCCCGTTCTCGCGCTCGAGCTCCTTCAGGCGCCGTGCCTGGCTCACCTTCATCCCGCCGTACTCCCGCCTCCACCGGTAGTACGTCTGCTCGGTGATGCCGAGCTCCCGGCTGATCAGCTTCACGGATTTGCCGCGGGCCAGACCCACCTCTGCCTCCCGCAGTGCAGTGATGATCTGCTCCGGAGTGTGTCGCTTCCTTCCCATCCTGACCTCCTCGCTGAAAAGCTTCAGACCAGGTCGATCCTAACATTGCACCTGGTCTCGTTTCAGGGGGTCAGGTCACTCGCGCTCTCGGCTTGCAGTCGGCAACTTATCGCGCAGCAGAATCGCGAGACGTTAGGCGTCCGATCACATCTCCGGCGAAGGAATGGACCATTGACTCACCTCACGAACGCACTCGATGGCGTCGGTCTGGAGTACACATACACCGATGGCGGCGCTCTTGAGGTGACCTTCCACAATGGCCTCATCGACTACAGTTGGATTCGTGGGCCTTTTCAGGGCACGACCGGCAGGGATCTTGCATATCAGGCGCGATCCATAGCGGAAGGTACTTATTTGGTGAACTTTCACCTTCCAGAGGAAGGCAACTTTGCCGCACTGGTTGTGGACCTGAACGGTAGGGTGGTCATGAGGTCTGAACTGGTCGGCTACAAGTCAGGAGAACCGCTTACTCGGTTCGATGTTGCGACGATCACCAAAGCAACTGGCCGTCACGCGTGACTTGGCCGCGCAGCAGAATCGCAGAGACGTTAGGCGGTTCAACGACGTCTGAGGTTCATCAGGGGGAAATCACCTCAATGTCAGTGTCACGTCGGTGATCCGAGCGGTCCTCTTCGACCTCGACGGCACACTGCTAGACCGAGCCGCGACCCTTCGGACCTTCTTCGAAGGACAGATCGCGAGATTCCCGTCGGTCTTTGGTGATGTCCATCCGCCTCCCGTTGTGGAGAGGGCGTTGGCAATGGACGAGAACGGGTACGTCCCCAAGGACGGCACCTTCTTTGCGGCCCTAGAGGCGGAGTTTGACCTCCCCGCTGAGTCGGGGTCCCAACTCCTTCATGACTTCCGCTCGCGCTTCCCCGAGAAATGCGTGCCGCTTCCGGGCCTCAAGGGAACATTGCTGGAACTGCGTGCCACGGGCTACGCGCTCGGCCTGATCACGAACGGCTCCGAGCGAACACAGGCTAGGGCCATTGCTGGGCTCGGGCTTCACGAGTTGGTCGACACGGTCTTGATCTCGGAGGTCGAGAAAGTGCGAAAGCCCGATCCAGAGATCTTCGCACGTGCCCTGGAACGTCTTGGTACGGACGCGAACCAAGCGGTCTTCGTCGGTGACAATCCGGAGGCGGATGTGCGAGCGGCCCTTCGATGTGGGATGAAGGCCATTTGGTTTCGGAACGACTTCTGGCCACCCCCTGAGTTAACCCACGCAACGGTCGACGCGCTCCACGAGGTGCCGACGGTGGTCGCCCAGTGGCAATCTGTTCTAGAGCCATCTCGAGGAACCGCCTAACAAGCGATTGCTACAGTCGCGGTAAGCATCAAGCTCGCGCGCTCCCCTCTCTGCCAACGTACGTGAGACACGGAGCACGCAAAGAATTAGAGTAGGGCGAAGGCAGAGAAACCGAACATGTTGGGACTGCGAGAGAGAATGGAAGAGAATGGTAGTGCCCCTGGAACCGGGGAGGCCAAGCGAAGCGCGGCAGCTCCTGCGGACCCGGAGGTAGTAGATAGGCCGCTACGGCGGCGGTTCAGTCCGTCGTACAAGCTGCGGATCGTCGAAAAAGCGGACCGGTGCACCGAGCCCGGCGAGGTGGGTCAAGTCCTGCGGCGAGAGGGCCTGTACTCGTCGCACCTGACGACGTGGCGCAAGGCGGCGCATAGCGGGTCGCTGAAGGCCCTGTCGAAGAAACGCGGCCGCAAGCCGGAGCGAAATCCGCTGGATGAGAAGGTACGCAAGCTGGAGCGGCGAAACGCACGGCTCGAGAATGAGCTCAGGAAGGCACACCTGATCATCGACGTGCAGGGAAAAGTTGCGGGGCTGCTGGGGATAAGCCTCGACGACGGGACAAACTCTTGAAGGCGGCCGATGAGCTGGCTAAGCACGTCGGTGTAAAACCGGCGTGCGCGGCCCTCGAGGTCTCCCGATCGACGTTGTACCGTCGTCGAGGCCCATCAACCGGACAACAGCAGCCCCGCCCGACGCCCGCCCGGGCATTGAGCGAGACGGAACGAGGCGAGGTCTTCGACACGCTGTGTTCGGAGCGGTTTGTGGACCGCTCACCCGCCGAGGTGGTGGCCACGCTGCTCGACGAAGAGGTCTACCTGTGCAGCGAACGCACGATGTATCGTGTTCTAGCCTCCGAGGTGCCGGTTCAGGAACGCCGGGCGCAGCGCACCCATCCCGAGTACAAGAAGCCCGAGTTGATGGCCACGGCGCCGAACCAGGTGTGGTCCTGGGATATCACGCGGCTGCTCGGGCCGAAGAAGTGGAGCTATTACTACCTCTACGTCATCATGGACATCTACAGCCGCTACGTCGTGGGCTGGATGGTGGCGGACCGGGAGAACTCGGCCCTGGCCGGCCGGTTGATCCAGCAGAGCTGCCTGAAGCATGGCGTCCAGCCCCGGGTCCTGACCCTGCACTCGGATCGGGGAGCTCCAATGACGAGCCAATGCACCGCTCAACTTCTCGCCGACCTCGGCGTGACCCGCTCGTTGAGCCGGCCTCAGGTGTCGGATGACAACCCGTTTTCCGAGGCTCAGTTCAAAACCTTGAAGTACCATCCCTCGTTTCCCGGACGGTTCGGGGATCAGGGCCAAGCCAAGACGTTCTGTCGATCGTTCTTCCGCTGGTACAATGCCGAGCACCGCCATGGCGGCATCTCGATGCTAACCCCCGAGCAGGTCCACTTCGGGAACGCCGATCAGGTCATTGCCGGCAGGAAATCCGTGCTCCGCGAAGCATGGGCCGCTCATCCCGAACGCTTCGTCAGAGGTGTGCCGAAGCCCAAACCGCTCCCGGAGGCCGTCTTCATCAATCCTCCCATCCCTTCCCTCACCACACAGGACATTGCTCTCTAATTAATCCCGTAGAGTGTCCCATTGTCGTTGACAGGTTCCGATTCGATGACCTATGGTCCGACGTCTCGGACTCGTCTTACCAGATGTTTGAGAACAATCTCGCACGTTTCATGGTCCACCTCAGCGACGATGAGGCGATCGCCACTGTCACCAAGCCACTTCGGAGCGTTGCGGACTTCGAGATGTGGTGGGATCAGGCACAGACCACCAAGCGCTCGATGGTCGGGAGCGGTCGCCTGGACTGGCCGCTGGAGGACGACCCGCGGCTATCGCTCCAACTCCAGCTCATTGACGCGGTGAGCACGGGCGCAATTGGCTACATGGAACTCAGCCTGGGGTTCTACTACGGCGGAACACGCTTTCAGGACGCCATCTACGAGATCAACCGTCAGCTCGTTGAACCGTTCGCCCGAGATGTGCGTCGCCGCGTTGAGAAACTCAAGCCGGAGCCGCGGGAACGGTTTGTTGCCATCCCTGTGCCGGACGCTCGACCCGCTCTTCAATCGAAACGCGACCGCCGCGTTTTCGTCGTCCATGGACACGACCACGGCTCGCTGCAGGAGGTCGTCCGGTTCCTCGAGCGTCTCGATCTCGAAGCCGTCATCCTTTCTGAGCAACCAAACGAGGGGCGTACAATCATTGAGAAGTTCGAACAGGAGTCGGACGTCGGCTTTGCTGTGATCCTCATGACTCCTGATGACGTCGGACACTCGAAAACGACTCCTGATGTCACCGAACCACGTGCACGGCAGAACGTTGTGCTCGAGCTTGGATATTTCGTTGGAGCGCTCTCCCGAAGCCGCGTATGCGCGCTGCGGAAGGGCGAGGTCGAAATCCCTTCCGATCTTCATGGCCTTCTCTACCTCGACCTCGACGACGCTGGTGGATGGCGCCTCGAGTTGGCGAAGGAAATGAAACAAGCTGGCCTTGAAGTCGATCTAAACCGAGCTGTGTAGAACTGCCTCTGTCTAACAAGCCATTGCTGCAGTCGCGGAAAGGCGGAGGGGGTCCGAAGCACTGATCGGCTGCGCCATCGCTTTCTTCTTCATTCTTTAGCGCGGCCATCTTTGGTTGATGGCTGATCGACGGAGACCCTATCCCGAAAGATCGTTTCTGAGCCGAGCTAGACCGACTGTGGCGGGTTCGCCATTCCTATAGGAAGGTGACACCGTCTACATCTTCACGGCCTGACCTCCGCCCCGGATGGGACCCGGCTCTCATCCTGCGCGCGCGCGCGGCTGTTGGCCTAGCGGTCGATAGCCTTGAGAATCGCCTGACACGAGGCTTCAAAGTCCCGCGTTGCTTCCTGATTGAGGTCTTCCCAGAACCTCGGATACGGGTCCGGCAGCCCGCAGTCCCAAGTCAGATGAAACGTGCTGGACTGGACAAGCACGATGAGCGGCGCGCTCGGCACTTCAGGGAACTGATCCGCTGTCACGTCGATGGCGTAGCCCGCGCACTCAAGCCAACCGTGAGTGCGTCGGTCCGAAATCCTGTGCCCTCGCTCTCCCCAAACGTACGAAGTGTCCGTGATTGAGTGACGGAGATGCATCACTCTCGCCAAGAGAAAGGAGGCGTGCTGGCAGCAACTCCCGGGAAAGCCCCTCAAGGCAGCGAATCGCTGATGGTGAGGGAATGGCGTCACCAAATCGACGGCCGCGCGAAACTCGCTCGCAATTTGGACGAGGTCCCTACTCAACGAGGTCGTTCCCGGGACTGAACTCCAGAACCTCTGCGGGATCTGCAATCGCAACCCAGACGGGATGGCTCGTCTGGACGTCCCACTCATCAGAGTGGTTGAGGGCGCGGAACATGCCCATTCGCCGGTGGCCTTCCAAGAGGTGATAGGGCTCGCCGAGCCGCGAGCCGCCTGAGTTCTGGAAACTATGCGTGTTGTTGAGAATGATCGGTGCGATGGGCCACGAACCCGCATCAATCATGGTTTTCCCGAGCCATCCATTCTGAATGACTGGGTCACTTAGCATGGTCTCGCAGTATCCTGCGACCCAGTCGTTTCCCGGCCAACTCCGAACCTCAGAGAGGATGCGCTCCGTGCACCAAATCTCGCGCTGAAAAGTAAGACTTCGGTAACCAAGCCAATCGTACTCGTGCCCGTGAACCCCGTGGTGGTGAAACCACTGCATTAGCACCTCCTCGGGGAACGCCGGGAGAAGCGGCTGTACCCTGGCGAGGTAGTCAACCACTGGCTCAGTCTCGAAAGTCCCATCCTGCTCAACCGGCACAAGGGAGCGAACGAAGACGTGTTCCGCGCGATGCAGTTCTGGAGAGTGGCTTCGAGACATACCCCAAAACTAGGCATGGTCAGCCGTGACGTGAGTATGCAACGCGAGGGTGGACGCTACGCGCGGCGGAGGTCGGCGGGAAGCTAACAATAGGGTAGTCGCCGAAAGACGTAGAGGTCCGAAGGACTCGTCGCCTTGCGGCTCGCAGCTCGGATCGACATGCTGGCCGCGCAGCAGAATCGCGAGACGTTATGTGGCCTTGGGTAGGTAAGCGATGCCGGACGTGTGGGGTCAGATATACCGTGATCATTGGGCCGGAATCGTCGAGCCTCACGTCATCGAACGAGACGATGGTCGTGAGCATGAGTTTGAGTCGGCGGCGGCGTATTTCGAGGCTCCTCGTTCGGATCCAGAGCGGGAGTTCCTGGACGTTCTCCGTGGTCCGGTCCTTGATCTCGGCGCGGGTCCCGGATCTTACACGTTGTACTTGGAGGCTCGGGGCCTCGAGGTCACGGCTACCGATGCGTCCCCTGGTGCCGTTGAAGTGTGTCTCGCTCGTGGGTGTCGTGCAGCCCACGTTCTCGACCTGCGCAGCGTCACTCTGGAACCGTCGGTCTTGGGTTCGATCATCGTCATGGGCAACACGCTTGGAGCACAACAGACGCCCGAGAGCCTACCCACTCTCCTTTCCTCTTTGCGACGCGGCGTGAACTCGGGGGGGCTCGACCCGCTCGACACGGAGGATCCGAGACACCACGAATACAGCTTCTGGCGCAGATGCTCGACCCGCTCGACACGGAGGATCCGAGACACCACGAATACCATGAGCGGAACCGGCGTCGCGGCCTACCGCCGGGCCTGGCAACGATACGACTTCGGTATCAAGACCTCATCGACGAGTGGATCAACTTGTGGATGCCGACGGACGCGGAATTGCGTGACGCGACGGAGGGGACAGGGTGGCAACTGACCGAAACGCGCCGTGTGGGTCCGCATCGTGTTCGGCTCTTCGAAGCACGGGCCACATAACAAGCGATTGCTGCAGTCGCGGAGACCATCCCGCTCGCGCGCTTCGCTTGCGGTCCACATCTTGGTCGCGCAGCAGAATCGCAGAGACGTTAGGCCGCGACGGGAGAGGGGTGCGGGAGAGCATGAATCACTCTGGTCACGATTTGATTCCCCACCTGAATGTTCTCCAGCATGACTACTTGCATCGCGAGGAACTGGACCACGACGCCTACCGAACCGCCTTCTACGATCTTGAACTCCTTCCGTATGTCCTCGGCGCAGCGGGGAAGGCCGTTTCCGACCTAGCAGCGACGCAGAATCGTCTCGTTGAAGAACACCACGGGCGTCTCGCACCGAACCAGATCCAGAGCCTCGGAGACGACGTGCGAGATGAGCTGACTTACTCCGTGGACGGCTTCCTTGATGCTGCGCGTCGAGCCCAGAATGCCGTGATTCCATATCTCCGACGCGGCCTCCGTATGTCCCTTCCGGCAAGTATGCACAAGCTCATGAAGGCACTCCGCGCGGGTCGGCTCGAGTTTCCAGAGAGACTCGGCAGCAACCTTGATCGCTACTGGACGAATCATGGCGAACGCCTCAAGGCGTACCGGGATATTTCTCAGCACCACGCGCTCGTCACATCGGACGTCCGTATCTTTCTCGCGGACGGCCGCACGGCAGTGTACTTCGTCCTGCCCTCCAATCCTGAGGCGAAATTGGCGCGAAAGCTTACTTTCGGATCACCAGCCAGTGCATGCGCTCAGCTACCTTCTAGACGAGTTCTTCGCCCTGGTGATCAACCTCCACTGGATCACGGCCGGCCTCGTATCTGCGACTCCGAGGACGCGGTTCGCTATGGGAGTCTTCCGAGACGGGCTCTCCCTCGATATGGTCGGACAGATGGTTCTTTCCTCGGAAGAATTTGACGCCAAGATCGACGAACTGCTCGAAGTCTTGAAGCGACAGTCGGCCGAGATGCTTCAAGAGCGGTGAGCGGTAAAGGACCTGGGTAACCGTTAAGTCAAGAGACCTGGGTAACAGTTATCCGTCCTTTGCAAGTACCTCCTATTCTTCTGGTCCCCCGGCCAAGGGAGTCGAAGATGAGGCGTTTGGGTTCAACAAAACGGCCTAGGCGGAGGGAGCAAGTTGGAGACATTGGCTCGGTGGCTAACGCGCCTCGAATCACCAAGTGACCCTGAGGCCATACGGCCCTATGTCCTGCGCCTGATAGCACCCGGCTTCGAGGGCCTGAAGTTGGAGAACTTCGTCATCGGGGCGACCCCGCTTAGGGCATTGGATAAGAGCCTTCTTTCGAGCTCTCCCGAGGTGCTCTCGCACATCGTGCTCTTGGATACTCCGGAGGCAGTGGCGTCTCTACCGGACCAACAGCGCCGAGCGTCAGATCTGGCCGCCCTCTTTACGCTTGCCCTTGAGCGCCGCGTCGACATTCCGCCGGAGATCACGGCCAAGCCTCCCTCGGCCGATCGAATAGTCTTCATTCCATATCAGCAGTCGATTGACCGCTCGTTGCTCGGCCCACTTCCTGAGGACGCCCTGCAGCGGATCCGCGAGTACTTATCCTGCGTGACGGCATTGTGTGAGGAGGACCTCAAGACAATTGGGGCGGCGACGTCACTTCACCACGGTGCCGCCCTGATCTTCGATCGCGATCCCCAGGCTGCGTACGCCCTGCTCGTTGCGGAGATTGAGGTCTTGTCGCGCGCATA
Organism: Longimicrobiales bacterium; assembly: GCA_965226625.1. GTDB lineage: Bacteria > Gemmatimonadota > Gemmatimonadetes > Longimicrobiales > Gaopeijiaceae > UBA1138. The sequence continues at coordinate 127,324 of CBDDDK010000001.1, read as the reverse complement.
CGGCACTCCACCGACCGACTGGAGCGAGTACGAGGACGCGGCGAGCTGGGACTCGTTCTTCGACGAGCTTGACCTGACGCCGTCCCAATGTGGAGCCCTTCGTGAGCGAATGATGGAGGATCGGCACCTCCGCCTGAAGGCCACCTTCCGGAGCTACGCTTCTGAACGGCTACCCGACACGTTTTGGGAAAAGTCATGGGAGGAGTGGATGTACGTTTTCCGACTGAACGACGAGCAGTGGACAACTCCGGTGGGACCGGGTGGAAAGCGTGTCCAGGACGTCCTTTCCACGGACCGGGGGCAGGTATCGAAGGCACTCGGGCTTTCATACAACCTCCGTTCCGGAATCGTCCACCGCGGCAGTAGGGTGGATCTTCTTGACCTGATTTCTGTTCCGCAGGGGATTGCTCCCGCCGACAAGGCTCTACCTTTTGCGGTCCTTAGGTCCATCCTCGCAGAACTAAGTCGGGTCGAGCTTCTGGAGCGAGGCGTGGATGGCGGGTTGCCGAATGTACAGATTCTGAAAGAGCCGCCTAGAGACTGAGGTCAAGTCAATCGCGGTGCTATGGTTCCCGCAATGCGGCAAATCCTGAAGGTCCCGAAGGAAACGATTGAAGACGAATGGCGAGCCCCACCTTCCACGATGCCCGACTAAAGATCAAGCGGGCCGATGAACACATCGCAGAGCTTCAAGCGCGACTGGTCGCCTTCCTCGACACGGACTTCTACAGTCTTAGTGTCGAGAAGGATGCGGACACTGGCACATACCTTCTCCGATTCGGGGTAGTCACCAGCGTCCCCGACGACATCGCTACGGTCATCGGGGACGCACTGCACAACTTGCGCACGGTTCTCGACTACGTTGCGTTTGAGATTGTTACCTGCGCTGGCGGACCGACGGACTTCATCAAGTTCCCGGTGAGAAGCAAGCGAGAGGAAGTGAAAGCCGCTCTTAAGGGTGGAGAGATGAAGGTGGCGGGGTCGGACATCATCGACCTCATCCTTGATGTCGTGCAGCCCTACCAGGGAGGGAATGGCGATTCCCTGTACGTCCTTCACAGCCTCGATATGGGCGACAAACACTTCAAGTTTACGCCCGTCATAACTGTGGCCGCCCTTCGGAACGTCACAGGCAAAGCCGGACCCGTCGAGCTCGACGGCTGTAGCTTCACGGCTGATGAGAGCGGCAAACTGAATGTATTTGGGATGCCCGAAGAGTTCACATTCGTGGGCTACGGGGAGCCTGTCTTCATGGTAGTGTTCGGCAAGGGACAGCCGTTCGAGGGTGAGGCGATCGTCCCAACCCTGCATCAGTTGTCGCAACTAATCTCTGGCACCGTGGACGCGTTCGAGCAGGCATACGTCGCCAGAGGCTAGTTGACTCCCGTTCGCGGTCTTCATGTCCGGTCCCGTGTTGCATCCGTGTTGCATGACCTGCCAGAACCAGCCGAAACGGGGGGAAACTCAGCAAGTCGCGATACGGCGAAAACCCTTACAGGAAGCGGCTGAGCGGAACTAGAGCGACCGCGAGCTAACTCGCTATCTCGCAATCATAATCCGCGTGTCGGGGGTTCAAGTCCCTCCTCCGGCACTGACGCGAAGTACCGCGGAGGCCCCCGTCGAGGGGCCTCCGCGGTAGCGACGCCATCGGCGACGCTCCTCCCCCGTCCGCCGCTGCCGGCTAGCTGGGCTGTTTCTTGTTCGTCCTAGCCATCAGCCACAGGATCCATGCACTCAACGCGATCGATGCAGCCATCGCGGTCAGCCCGCTGTTTCTTAGGAAGGCACCGATGCGCTCGTCTTGGGACAACTTGCCGTACTTCATCAACATCACCGTCCAGTCGTGGCTGAAGACGTCAACGGGTCCGAACGGTGATACGAGCGGGAGCGCCTGGGCACGAGCGTCGGCTGCGTACACCCCAGCGCCGACCAGCGCGGTGCCGAGCCAGAAGATGCACACCGCCGTACCGAACGGGTCACCCTGCTTGATGAGCAGGTAGAGCCCCGCGACCACTGGAATCCCGAGCTGGAAAATCGTGCCGCCCGCCGTGGTCAGGATACGATTTCCGAACCACATGAAGGCGGCATGGCCGGCCTCGTGGAATCCGAGATTCACACCGTCGAAGATCGAGGAGTACATGGGGTCTGCTGCGTAGCCTCTCAGCATCCACAGGAAGACGAGCAGGACGGGGGCGCGCACCCACCACTTTCGGCCGACGACGCGCGCCTCTATCCCTGCCCGCGCCGCGGTGATCCACCCGCCCGAGCGCACTTCGGGGCGCGGTGGTGATGCGGCATCAGGTGAGGACTTCGACTGTCGCCGTGCTCGAAACGGGTTCGTTCCCATGGTCGTGACGCTACGCCAAGACTCTCCCGAGCGTCAACGTTGATTTGGATCGCCTCGGTGCAGCCCCGGGAGCGATAACGTAGGTTTCGCCACTAATCGGTACCATTCGGCCGACCGAGGTAACCATGACAGACCGCGCCAGCACGCTCCTGAGTGGGCGTCGCGAACGCCTCGAACGCATCCTGGAGCGGGATCTCCAACCCCCCATGACGGGCCCCAGTTCTCCCTTCCCGCCTCATGTTCGCGAGTTTTTGTGCGAGGAGGCGGAGGACCTGTACTGGAACGAGCTCGAGTGGGAGAACATCACCCTCGAGGAGGCCCTCGAGGACGGACCGCTCACCGAGCTCGCCTTCCCCGGCTTCCTCGCTTTCATGCGCGGGCTCTTACTGACCGAGGTGATGCCCGACGCGCTTGCACCTGCATCGCCACGTCCACAGGTCGTCGAGGACACTTTGGGCTTCTTGTGCGGACGTGTCGTCGAGCTCGAGGAGGGACTCGCCGCGGGGGGCGGTGACGAGCCGGACAAGGAGCGGTCGGAAATGGAAATGACCAGCCGGCTCATCGACTTCGTATTGTACCGCTTCCACGAACTGGCTCCCGCGGAAATAGAGCGGGTGGAAGCCGGCAGGCGCACTTCCGCGTAACCGGCAGGTGACGTAGGCGTGGTGACCTCGCGGCCAGGGTGCACGTATCTCGCTGGAGCGCCCATGCTCGTGGCGCACCGCGGCGGATCGAAGCTCGCGCCCGAAAACACCATGGTTGCCTTCCGCCGGGCCGTCGACTGGTGGGGTGCCGACATGCTCGAACTGGACGTTCGACTCACCCGGGACGGACACGTCGTGGTCATTCACGACGAAACGCTGGACCGGACCACGGACGGTGAGGGCCCGGTGGCAGCCATCACGCTCGACGACATCCACGCTCTCGATGCCGGATACCGGTTCGAGGATCTCGATGGCTGCCGCTCCTTTCGCGGCACGGGGGTGGTCGTCCCGACCTTTGCGGAGGTTCTGACCGCATTCCCGGACATTCGTATCAACGTAGAGACCAAGGAGCCGCAGGCTGCCGGCCCGCTCCTCGAAGTCATTCGACGTCATCACGCCGAGCACCGTGTACTCGTCGCAGCGGAGTTCGAACGGTCCCGCAGGGATGCCCGTGGCTACGCCGGCCCCTGGGGTGCAAGCCGCCATCAGGTCCTCTTATTCTGGGCACTGCACCGACTTCCGGGAGGTGGTCCATACCTGGCTTGCGCGGACATCTTTCAGGTTCCAGAGCTGTGGAGGGGGATGAGGATCGTCTCGCAGGCCTTCGTTCGAGCCGCGCACCGGCGAAACATCCCCGTGCAGGTTTGGACCGTCGACGATCCAGAGTCGATGAAACGTTTGCTGTCGTGGGGTGTGGATGGCATCCAGAGTGACCGACCCGATGTACTCGCCCAAGTCCTGACCGAGATAACTGGTCGGCCGCCGCCCCCAGGGCCGGTGGAGGGAGCCGCATGAGTGGTGTGGAGACTGACCTGAGAAGCCGCTTTTCCGAGGTCGTGCAGGCCGCCCGAGGTGGGATCCTGCGGGACGGAGGGCTCGTGGTAGCGACGTCGGGAGGGCTCGACTCGATGGCTCTCCTCCACCTGTTTCGCTTTGCTTTGCCATCCACAGGTATCCCTATCTATGTGGCGCACTTCGATCACCGCATGCGAGAGGGTTCGCTCTCGGACGCCGAGTGGGTGAGTGGTGTCGCGCGCGCCTGGGGGCTCCCAATCTTCGCTGAGCGTGCTCAGGAGCCGCTACGGTCCGAGGAGTCGGCTAGAAACGCGCGCTACGCGTTCCTCGAGTCGGTCAGACGGGAGGTCGATGCGGACGTCGTGGTGACGGGCCACCACGCCGACGATCAGGCCGAGACGGTTCTGTTTCGCTTGCTGAGGGGCGGTGGCACGGTCGGGCTCTCCGGCATTGCGGGGTTCCGTGAGCCAGGGCTCTGGCGCCCATTGCTCCCGTTCTGGAGGAAGGAGCTCGTCGAGTACACCGACTCGGTGCGGCTCGGGTGGCGGGAGGATCCATCGAACCTCGAATCGGGCTTCGCGCGCAACGTCATCCGTAACCGGATCATTCCCGAACTGGAGTCGTCGGTGGCACCTGGTGCACGCCGCTCGCTCGTGCGCTTGGCGGAACAGGCACAGGACGATGTCGAAGTGTGGCGGTATCTCATGCCGCGGCTCTTGGAAACGCTGGATCTGAAGCACGCCGACGACGCACTCTCCATCGACTATGAGCAGCTACTTCGATTGCCGATGCCTCTTCGCGGGCGCGTACTGCGTTGGCTCAGCGAACGGCTTGGGGCACGGCTCGACGCGGTGGGAACCCGCTCCGTGGCCGAGTTCGCCAGCTCGGGCCAAAGCGGACGGCGCCTGGACATAGCGTCGGGTGTCGTCGTGAGGCGTGAACTGGACCGGACTGTGTTGGTCCGCGAGCCGTTGGTCCGCGACAGACCGCTGAGGATCCCCAGTGCTCGGGCTGGCTCGGGGAGCGTGACCCTCGGCGGCCACACGTTCACCGTGCGCTGGGGAGGTCCGGAGCTGTCCGCCTCGGCGCGCGACTCGGTCGGCGTGACGGCGCCGCACTTTCCGTTGACGGTGCGGGCGAGGGAGGCCGGAGATCGAATTCAACTTCCGTACGGCTCCAAGAAGCTGAAAAAGCTACTGCTCGAGGCGAGGATTCCGGAGTCGCTACGCGGGCGGTTGCCCGTATTCGTGGACGCGCGAGGAAAAGTGCTTTGGATCCCGGGCGTCGCGACTGCCGTAGAGCCGGAAGCTCCGGCCGACGGGTCGCGTGTTCTTCACCTCGGAATCAATGATGCCGACACTCAGTGAGGACGCCCAGCTCGGCGGGCAGAAGCTGAAGCGCATCGCCTTCTCCGCGGACGATGTTCAGGACCGCGTTCGCGAGTTGGGATACGAGATCACGGCGGCGTACACTGCGTCGGACCGGCTGCTCGTGATAGGGATGCTGAAGGGTTCTTTCCTGTTCATGGCCGACCTCGTGCGGACTATCGAGCTGCCACTGCACGTGGACTTCATGGTGGTGGCGAGCTACGGCGCAGACAAGGTTTCGGGCGGTGACGTGCGTCTGTTATACGATCCCGCGGCCTCTTTGAAGGGCCGTGCGGTGTTGGTCGTGGAGGACATCATTGACAGTGGGAACACGCTCACTCGCCTCATTCCACGGCTCCAGGCCCGTGATCCCTCATCGTTGGACGTGTGCGCTTTACTTCACAAGAGACTCACGACCCTGGACCCCGAAGCACGTTGGGTCGGCTTCGATGCACCTAACGAGTTCCTTGTGGGGTATGGGCTGGACTACGCTGAAGACTTCCGTCATTTGCCATATATCGCGAGCATGTAGGGGGCCCTCGGCCTCCGGTGCCACGCGAGAGTAGAAAGCAGCATGCCAGAACCTGATCCGAACCGCTCCGACGGCAACAACCGTTTCGGCCGTGTGTCCAAGAACGCCGCGTTCTTGATGATGATGGTGTTGATGCTTCTGCTGGCGGTGCAGTTCGTCCGCAGGCAGGAGCCGACGCGCACGGAGATCAGCTACACGAACTTCATGCGCCAACTCAACACTGGGAACGTGTTCGAAGTTACGGTGATCGATCGCAGGATCGAGGGCGAGTTCCGCGCGCCCATGATGGAGCAAGAGTTGGAGGTCACCCGCTTCGAGGTCACGCTACCGAGCGAGGTCACCGACGGCCTGCTCGAGACGTTACAGACTCACGACGTCATCATCCAGGCCAAATCTCCGGAGGCGGGTTGGGGCACGCTCCTCATCGGGGCGCTTCCGTGGCTCCTCTTCATCGCCTTCTGGATCTGGATTTTCAGAACCATGCAGGGTGGCGGGAACCGCGCGTTCCAGTTCGGCCGCTCCAAAGCGAAGCTGATTTCGCCAGACACCCCCAAGGTCACTTTCGCAGACGTCGCGGGCGCGGACGAAGCCAAGGAAGAACTTCAGGAAGTCATCGAGTTCCTCAAGGACCCGGCCAAGTTCTCACGTCTCGGCGGACGGCTGCCCAAGGGCGTCTTGCTCGTCGGTCCTCCCGGGACTGGAAAGACGCTGCTCGCGCGGGCCGTCGCCGGCGAGGCCGAACGACCGTTCTTCCAGATGTCAGGTTCGGATTTCGTCGAGATGTTCGTGGGTGTCGGTGCGTCGCGCGTTCGCGACTTGTTCGAACAGGGCAAAGCACATGCTCCGTGCATCATCTTCGTTGACGAGATCGACGCGGTGGGTCGCCACCGGGGTGCCGGCCTGGGCGGTGGCCACGACGAACGCGAGCAAACGCTCAACGCGCTGCTGGTCGAGATGGATGGCTTCGAGACCAACGAAGGCGTAATCCTGCTCGCGGCGACGAACCGTCCGGACGTTCTCGACCCGGCGCTGCTCCGTCCGGGCCGCTTCGACCGGCAGGTGGTGGTGGACTTGCCCGATTTGAGAGGGCGCGAGAGCATCCTTCGCGTTCACGCCAAGAAACTCCCGCTGGCCGACGACGTCGAGCTGCAACTCATCGCGCGGGGCACGCCCGGCATGAGTGGTGCGGATCTCGAGAACGTCTGCAACGAGGCGGCGCTTATGGCGGCTCGCCGCGACGGCGACAAGGTCTCGATGGGTGATTTCGAGCATGCGAAGGACAAGGTGATGCTGGGAGCGGAACGTCGTTCTCTGGTGCTGAACGAGGACGAGCGGAAGCTCACCGCGTATCACGAGGCCGGCCACGCGGTCGTCGGCGTGAAGATTCCGGGGCTCGACCCGGTGCACAAGGTCACGATCGTGCCCCGGGGCAGGGCTCTGGGAATCACGGCGAGCCTACCCGAGGAAGACCGCCATGCGTACCGCAAGAAGTGGATGGAGGGACAGCTCGCGATGCTCTTCGGTGGGCGGGTGGCGGAAGAGATGATTTTCGGTCCCGAGGCCGTGACGACGGGGGCCGGCAACGACATCGAGCGAGCCACGGACATGGCGCGGCGGATGGTCACCGCCTTCGGCATGAGCGAAGTCATCGGTCTGGTGGCGATCGGCGAGGCCGAGCATGAAATCTTCCTCGGCCGCGACATCTCGCAGCGTCGGATCGTGTCGGAACACACTTCGCGGCTCGTGGACCAGGAAGTGAAGCGCATTCTGGACGAGGCCCAGGAACACGCCCGCGAAGTTCTGGAAGCGAACAAGGCTCTTCTGGAGATCTTTGCCCAGGCACTGCTCGAGCGCGAGACGCTCGATCGCGAAGCGATCCAGACGCTGGAGCGAGGCGAGCAGCTCCCGCCGCTCGAGCTACCGGAGCCGGAGTCGCTGGCTCCGGTCGCCGCGGAGTCGCCACCGGTGCCGGCCAGGTCAGCGCCGCCCCTGGGGCTGCCCGGCTCCGACGGGCCGCTTCCGGGACCGGCACCGGGTGTGTACGCCGAAGATGAGGGCGAACCGCTGACTTGATGCGATCAGCCGAGCGCGGACCAACGTTTGCGGAGCGGAGCCCGACCAAGGAGACACATCGGTGATCCGGATTGGGGAACAGCTCCAGTTCTTGAGGCCGGGGTGGACTGACCTGATCGAGATCCTGATCGTGGCGTTCCTGCTCTATCGGATCCTCCTCGTGATACGGCGCACTCGCGCAATGCAGATCATGCTGGGCGTGGCGCTGCTCGGCTTCACCTATGGCCTGGCACGCATGCTGGACCTGATCCTGATCCGCAGGCTGCTGGAAGCGAGCTTCGCGTACGGGGCCATCGCCGCACTCGTCGTCTTTCAGCCAGAGCTCCGCTCGGCGCTCGCGCGCCTGGGTCGCAGCCGCATGATCCGCGTCTTCCAGCCCCTGGAAGACGGCCGAGCGGCGGAGGAGGTCGTCGCAGCCGCGGTGCGGCTCGCTCGTGCCGGTCACGGAGCGATCATCGCGATCGAGCGGGATGTCGGGCTGGAAGAGTATGCCGAGACAGGGAGCCCGGTGGACGCGCGCGTCTCGGCAGAGATCCTGACCACGATCTTCACGCCTTACTCGCCATTGCACGACGGCGCAGTGCTCATCATGGGGGACCAGATTCGAACTGCGGGCGCGATCCTGCCACTTACACAGTCCTCCGTGAGGGACCGCTCACTGGGGACCCGGCATCGGGCTGCTCTCGGTCTGAGCGAAGAGACGGACGCCCTCGTAATCGTCGTCAGCGAGGAGACCGCCCAGATCTCTATGGCCGTAGACGGTCGACTGGAGCATGACGTTGACCCTGAGCGGCTACGGGAGGTTGTGGTGGGCAGCGCCGTGTCTCAGCACGATGCGAAGCTCGCCCCGGAGCTGAAATCCCCGCATTTCGAGAGCGTAGCGCGCGCGCGTTGACACCTTCACGACATAGCGCCTACATTCCGCACATCTCGCGATCCCATTCCAGGAGTTGGCCTTGGTAGGTACCCAATATCAACTGATGACCCTCTTTGCGGACGGCGGGTGGATGATGTATCCGCTCGTGCTCTGCTCGCTCGTCGCCCTGGGTGTGATCATCGCCAAGTTCTGGACTCTCTGGGTCGCTCATCGGGGTACTGCACGTGTGCTGCGCGAGGTCGAGGAGGCCGCCATGCAAGGTGATCTCGAGAGTGCGTTCGAGATCGCTCGGGACACGCCGGGACCAGCCGCTGCCATTCTCCTCGCGGGTCTGCGCCGCATCCGGAGCGGGAAGATGATTGCCGGCGAGCTGGAGTCCGCCGTAGCAACCACCGGGACGATCGAGCTCAGCTTTCTGGAGCGGGGCCTGGTGATTCTTGCTACCATCGCCAACGTGGCGCCTCTCATGGGCTTCCTTGGCACCGTCGCGGGCATGATCCTCGCCTTCGCCGCGATCGAGGAGGCTGGAACGGTCGAGCCGACTCTGGTGGCGGGTGGTATCAAGGTGGCGTTGCTTACGACGGCCGCGGGGTTGATCGTGGCGGTACCGATCAACATCACGTACAATTTTTTCGTCGCCCGCATCGATGGGCTCATCGTGGACATGGAGCAGGGTGCGCAAAAGATCCTCAACCTTGCTTGGGATCTCGAGAAGCGAGGCCTGCTCGAAATCATCAAGCCCGACGTGGACGAGGGGTTCCCGGTCGGGACGGCCGACGAATCCGAATAGGAACCTTTCGCAGGTAGCACCAATACCTCAGAGGACCGATACCGGGGCACAGATATGGCGATTCTAGACAAGAAGAAGTCGAAGGTCGAGGCCGGCGTCCAAATGGCGTCGACGGCGGACATTGCGTTCCTGCTGCTGATTTTCTTTTTGGTGACGACCACTTTCCCAAAGGACAAGGGCCTCTCGATCGTGCTGCCAGAGCAGGGTGAGGAAGCCCAGGTCAGCCAGAGGAATATCCTGCACTTGATCGTTCAGCCGACCGGGATCGTCGACGTAAAGCGTGGCGAGAGCCAGCAGGTGGTGCAGATGCGGCCTTCCGAGATCAATGGGCTGTGGCGGCAAGAAGTCTCGGCGAATCCCAATATGATCGCAGCAGTGAAGACGCATCCGGACGCGCCCTACAAGTTCATGGTCGACGTGCTGGACGCGCTCAAGACCGCCAACGCTGAGCGCATCTCGCTTCAGGTTTTGGAAAACTAGCCGACATGGCAATCAAGGGTGGTGGTTTTCAGAAGAACTCGAAGGCGTCCGATGAGGTGCCAACTTCGTCGCTTGCCGATATCGCGTTTTTGCTTCTGATATTTTTTATGGTGACGACGGTCTTCCAGACCGACCGCGACCGCCCGATCGAGTGGGCGCGCGCCGCGTCCGCGGAGAAGATCGACGAGAAGCAGAAGAACATCTTGAACATCTGGATGGAGCGCGACGGTGGCGTCTACATCAACGACCAGCCGCACACCATGGAGGAGGTGACCGCCGTTGTCGGGCCGCTCTACGCCGCTTCCGAGCGTGCCCTGGTGATTTCAATTCGGGGGGACCGTGAGGTTCCGTACCGGTGGATCGATCAGCTGCAGACCGCGCTGGTCAACGCCGGTGTGGTTCGAGTGGTCTTCGCCACGCAATTGGAGCAAAGCATGCAGAGGGAGAGACGATGACGGCAGAAGCCGTACCGGCAGAGGTTCACGAGACTGCGAATGAGCGCCTCAAGCGGAATTCCAACTCCTGGTTCTGGGGGGGGATGATTGCCGCCACCGTGGTTCATTTCGTTGCGTTCGCGTTCTGGCCCCAGCTGACCGCGGAGGACTTTTCGTTCGAGAACACGGAGCTCGAAGCGATCGAGCTCCCGCCCGAGATCGAGATTCCGCCGCCGCCGCAACAAATCTCGCGTCCCGCGACGCCCGTCATGGCGACCGACGCGAACATCAGCGAGGATATCACGATTGCGCCTACTACCTTCGAGGACAACCCGGTGGAGGAGCTTCCGCCGCCCCCCGAGGAAGCCGAGACCGACATCTCTGCGGCGCCGACGTTCACGCCGTTCACGGTGGCTCCGTCCATCTTGAACCGGAGTGCCGTCGTGCGGGCAATGGAGAGGGAGTATCCGCCGCTTCTGAGGGACGCCGGCATTGGTGGCACGGTCCGCGTCTATTTCTTCATCGACGAAGATGGTCGCGTGCAGGACCGGCGGATCGATGTGAGCTCTGGCCACAAGGCCCTGGACGACGCCGCCATAGCGGTTTCGGAGATCTACAGGTTCTCCCCGGCGCTGAACCGGGACAAAAAGGTTCCGGTCTGGGTGTCGTTCCCGATTACCTTCCAGGTCATGTAGCACGGAGCCTGAGAGGCCCTTGTTGGGGACCCCGCCGGCGCTCCGGTGGGGCCCCTTTTCTTGTGGTGGGCCCGGCATGGGCGATGACTTGGAGGTGAAAGTCCTCCCGGAACCTGGTCGCAGGGACCGAAGGGAAGCGCAAGGCGTTCGTCGTGAGGCGTACGCTGAACGAAGCGTGAAACGAACCCGTGAGTCGACGAACAGGAACCGGATACGAGGCGCTGCGGACCGGGGCGAGCGGACCACTGACCGCGAAGCTCCTGCGACCAAGGGGAAGCGGCGTAGATCCGGCGATTGTGCGGGGAAGGTCATCGTTCTTACCCGGGGAGGTCTCGCCTGACGCCTGAAAGGGCGACGCCGGCATTGCGCTGTTGGGCCTGCCGGCGGAGCGAGAAGTCAGCAGAGGCCATAGTAGGCCGACGAAGTGCATGATGCGCTTGGACCCAGCTTTGTCGGACGAAGGGCCGAACGGAGAGGAGAGTGTGACGACCGTGGATCTCGAGAAGGCCATGCGCCAGGAGTCCAGGCAACTGGAGCTCCCGCTGGAGGATAGGGGTGAAGCCCCGAAGGTAGAGGGGAGTGGCGAAGCCGGAACGGTGGCCCATGGAGACGAGCGCTCAGGAAGCGAGCATCTCCTGATGGAGGAGGTGGTCGGGCGTGCCAACCTCGTAGGAGCGTTGAAACGCGTGCGGCAGAATAAGGGCAGTCCGGGCATCGACGGGATGAGCGTGGAGGAGCTGCCAGAGTACTTGCGCAGGCACTGGGGGGAGATCCGACAGCGGTTGCTGGCGGGGACCTACCAACCGAAGCCGGTACGAAGGCAGGAGATACCGAAGAGTGGGGGAGGGGTCCGGGAGTTGGGGATTCCGACCGTGCTGGACCGGTTCATCCAACAAGCCATCCTGCAGGTGCTGCAACCGAGGTTCGACCCGACGTTCAGTCGGCACAGCCACGGCTTCCGGCCTGGGCGCCGAGCACACGATGCGGTGCGCGAAGCGCAGCAATACATCCAGGAAGGGAGACGATGGGTGGTGGATGTGGACCTGGAGAAGTTTTTCGACCGGGTGAACCACGACGTGCTGATGGGGCGGCTGGCAAAGCGGATCGAGGATAAGGCGATGCTGCGGATCCTCCGTCGCTACCTGGAAGCCGGAGTCATGGCGAACGGGGTGGTGATGGAGCGGCACATGGGGACGCCTCAGGGCGGACCGTTGTCGCCGTTGCTGGCGAACGTGCTCCTGGACGAAGTGGACAAGGAGTTGGAGCTACGCGGACACGCGTTTGTCCGGTACGCCGATGACTGCAATGTATACGTGCGGTCGAGGCGGGCAGGACAACGTGTGATGCAGGCGCTGAGGCACTTGTACGGGAAACTTCGGCTTCAGGTCAACGAGGAAAAGAGCGCGGTGGCGCGAGTGTGGGATCGACAGTTCCTGGGCTACAGCTTCTGGGTAGCGGCAGGGAAGGTCGTGAAGCGCCGGGTCAGCAAGAAGGCCCTGACGAAGTTCAAGGAGCGAGTCCGGCAGATTACAAGCCGGAGTGGCGGGCGGAGCCTGCAACAGGTGGCGGAAGAGCTACGGCGCTACGTGCTGGGGTGGAAGGCATACTTCGGCTTAGCGGATACACCGGGGGTTTTCCGAGACCTGGACCAATGGATCCACCGCCGGCTGCGTACGTTGCAATTACGCCAGTGGAAACGGGGAAGGACAGCGTACCGGGAGTTGAGGGCTCGCGGTGTGAGCGAGAACCTCGCCTGGCGAGCTGCTCGGTTCGCGCGAAGCTGGTGGCACGTGGCCGCGCACCACGCCCTGCACACGGCCTTGCCAGGGGCGTACTTCGACGAGCTGGGTGTGCCCCGGCTCACGCCGTACTGACCTCAACTCACCGAACCGCCAGGTGCGGACCCGCATGCCTGGTGGTGTGGGAGGGGAGGACCGGGATCGCCGGTCCTCCCCTATCCCGATTTACCAATTCATGTCGACGACAGATACAACGATGACCACGGCTTATGCCGAGCGCCTGGCCGACACGATACCCCGTGTACGCAACCGCATCGCGGAGGCGGTAGAGGCGGCGGGACGCGACGGAGCCTCCGTGTGCCTCATCGCAGTGACCAAGGCACACCCGCTCGAGGCCGTCGAGGCAGCGTTGCAGGCCGGGCTGAGGGACTTGGGAGAAAACAGGGTCGAGGAGCTCGAGGGCAAGGTGGGTGCGCTCGGACGAGGAGTTGCGACCTGGCACATGATCGGCCACTTGCAGAGCCGAAGAGCGCGCCAGGCGCTCTCTCTCTCGGACCTGATCCACTCGGTGGATTCGGTGAAGCTCGCGGAGCGTCTCGCACGGATGGCTCATGAAGAGGGCCGCGTCGTGCACGTGTTGGCGCAGGTGAACAGTTCCGGGGAAGCCGCGAAGAGCGGCTTCGATCTCTCGCGCGCGGTGGACGACGTGCTACCCCTCGCGGAGTTGCCCGGACTGAAGATCGACGGTTTGATGACCATGGCGCCCTTCGGCGCCGAAGAGGCCGTCCTGTCGCGAGCATTCGGGGGGCTGCGCCAGATTCACGAGCAACTGAGAGCTCAAGGCGGCCGAATCGGTCCGGAGCTGTCCATGGGAATGACAAACGATCTGGAGATCGCGATCCGGGAAGGCAGCACGATGGTACGGATCGGCACGGCGCTCTTCGGGCCGCGAGCCTAGAAAGACTTTTCAGGAGCCGGACTATGATCGACCTGACACCGCTCGACGTACGCAACAAGCGTGGGGACTTCAAGAAGCTGATGCGGGGATACGACCCCCAGGAGGTTGATGTCTTTCTAGAGATCGCCGCGGAGCGTCTCGAAGAGCTCGTCCGCGAGAACATCGTGCTGCGGGAGCGTTCCGAGAGTCTGGAGCGACAGGTGGGCGCTCAATCCGGCCGCGAACAGGCAGTTCAGGAGGCGCTGGTGACCGCTCAGGAGCTGCGCGCTGACATTCAATCACAGGCGCAACGCGAGGCGGACCACCTGGTCCATGAGTCCGAGGACGAGGCGCGCCGGCTTACGGCGGAAGCCGAGGCGAATGTGCGCGACCTACTTCGAGACGGCGAGCGGAGGCTCGAGTCGAGCAGGGATGCGCTCGAGGACATAGAGCGGCGCAGATCCCGGTTCCTCAAGGCGTTTCGCCAACTGCTTGAGCGGGAGCTCGACGTCGTCGATGTCGCTTTGCATTCGGGCGACTCAGACGAGGACGATCGGGCCTGAAGCTCGACGCCTCTCGACACCTGCTCCCGTGACCAAACACCAGGACCTGAGCCAACGTGTGGATGCGGCGGTGGCCGCGGTGCACGAGCAGACGATCCACGAGCCGCGGGTCGGTATCGTGCTCGGCACGGGCCTAGGTGGTCTCGTCGACGAAGTGCGGGCCGAAGCCGTGGTCCCGTATGAGTCGATTCCGGGCTTTCCCGATCCCACGGTAGAAAGCCACTCCGGGCGGCTTGTGCTCGGTTGGCTCGGGGACACGCCGGTCGTCGTCATGCAGGGGCGTTTCCACAAGTACGAGGGATACTCGCTCCAGCAGGCGACCTTCCCGATTCGCGTGTTGAAACGGCTGGGGGCCGATACGCTCATCGTCACCAATGTTTCCGGTGGCATGAACCCGCTGTGGCGTGCCGGTGAGCTGGTGCTGATTGACGACCACCTCAACCTGCTGGGTGACAACCCGCTCGTCGGGCCGAACGACGGCGCGTTCGGACCGCGGTTCCCGGACATGTCCGAGCCGTACGACCGGGGACTGCAGCGGATCACGATGTCCGCGGCCATGGACCTCGGAATTCGACTCAACCGCGGCGTCTACGTAGCGTGGACCGGACCCGCGCTCGAAACACGGGCTGAATATCGAATGCTGCGGGCGATGGGTGCCGACGTCGTCGGCATGTCGACGGTGCCCGAAGTGATCGTCGCGCGCCACATGGGGATGCCCGTGCTGGGCGTCAGCATCATCACCGACGAGTGCTTTCCCGATGCGTTGGAGGTCGCTGTGGTATCCGAGATTATCGCGACCGCCATGAAAGCTGAGCCGGATCTGACCCGACTGATCACTCGCGTCGTCGAACGACTATGAGCTATCCTGAGCGACCCGAGAGCCTGCTCGAGCTGGAAGAAGCGATGCTGGAGCGATGGCGTACGGAGGATCTCTTTCGCCAGACGCTCGCCGCAAACGAGGACGGCGAGCCTTTCGTCTTCTACGAAGGTCCGCCTACGGCAAACGGCCGCCCCGGCCTTCACCACGTGATCGGCCGCACCATCAAAGACCTCGTCTGCCGTTACCACGCGATGCAAGGACGGAGCGTCACCCGCATCGCGGGTTGGGACACGCACGGCCTCCCCGTAGAGATCGAAGCCGAGAAGAAACTTGGCATCAGCGGCAAGCCCGAGATCGAAGCGCTCGGCATCGCCGAGTTCAACCAAGTATGCAAGGACTCGGTCTTCACGTACAAGGAAGAGTGGAAGGCGCTGAGCGAGCGGATAGCTTATTGGCTGGAGTACTGGCGGCCTTACGTCACCTTCGAGCCGGAGTACATCGAGTCCGTGTGGTGGATCTTGAAGTCCTTAGCGGACAAGGACTTGCTCTATCGTGGGCACAAGAGCGTCCCGTACTGCCCCCGCTGCGGCACGACGCTGTCATCGCACGAGGTGGCGCAGGGGTACAAGGATACCGAAGACCCGTCCCTGACGTTCGTCGCGGAGGTCTTGCACGACGATGGCACACCGGACGGTCGCGCGCTCCTCTCCTGGACGACGACCCCGTGGACTGTGCCATCCAACACCGGGCTCGCGGTGCATCCGGAGCTCACGTACGTCGAGGTCGCGCGCGATGATCATCGCTACATCGTCGCCGAGGCGCGGGCCGAGGCGCTTTTCGGGGAAAGCGCCGAGATCGTTGGTACTCTCAAGGGCGCGGACCTGATTGGCTTGCGTTACCGTCGCCCGCTGGAAGTCGTACCCATGCCGGACGACGCCCAAAACGGCTGGACGGTTGTCGGCGAGGACTTCGTCAGCGCCCAGGACGGCACGGGAATCGTGCACATCGCGCCGGCGTTCGGGGCGGACGACTACGCGGCGGGGCAGAAACACGGCCTGCCGATGCTCAATCCGATCGACGACGCGGGCCGCTTTCACGACTACGTCGACCTCGTAGCCGGCCGGTTCGTGAAGGACGCGGACCCGGCTTTGGTCGACGCGCTGCGGGATCGCGGCCTGCTCTTCGATGCCGGACGGATCACGCACAGCTACCCGCACTGTTGGCGGTGCGACTCCCCGCTGCTGTACATGGCCCGCGATTCATGGTTCATCCGCACGTCCAGCCTGAAGGGCCAGTTGCTCGCCAACAACGAGCAGGTCTCCTGGTATCCACCCGAAGTGGGTGAGAACCGCTTCGGGGAGTGGCTGCGTGGCAACGTCGACTGGGCGCTGTCACGAGACCGCTACTGGGGCACGCCGCTGCCCGCGTGGGTGTGTGACGGAGACGACAGACACACGCATTGGGTCGGTTCGCTCGCGGAGCTAGCGGAGGCGGCCGGCGAGCTGCCGAACGACTTCGATCCGCATCGCCCCTTCATCGATGAACTGACATGGGGATGCGCGGACTGCGACGGCACGATGCGCCGTACGCCCGAGGTCATCGACGTTTGGTTCGATTCCGGCGCGATGCCGTTCGCGCAGTGGCACTACCCTTTTGAGAACCAGGACGAGTTTCGTCGGCACTTCCCGGCCGACTTCATCAGCGAGGGGCTCGACCAGACACGGGGGTGGTTCTACTCACTCTTAGCGATCTCGACGCTGCTCGGTCGAGGCGCATGCTATCGCAACGTGATCGTGAACGACATGATCCTGGACGCCGAAGGGCAGAAGATGTCTAAGTCCAAGGGCAACCTCGTGAACCCGTGGGACGCGATCGCCGAACACGGTGCCGATGCCGTCCGCTGGTACTTCATCACGTCATCCAACCCGTGGGTTCCGAAGCGATACGACTCGGGGGCGGTGAAGGAGGCCTCGAGGAAGTTCTTCGACACGCTCTTCAGCACATACCACTTCTTCAGGCTGTACGCGGACGTGGAGGAGTGGTCGCCGTCGGACACCGACCCCGCGGCGGCTGACCGCCCTATGCTGGATCGGTGGCTGCTCTCACGGCTCGACTCGGTCGTCCGGGGCGTCAGGCAAGAGCTGGACGGCTATCAGATCACGAGGGCGTATCGTTTGCTGGGAGACTTCGTCGTCGAAGATCTCTCGAACTGGTATGTGCGCCGGAGCAGATCGCGCTTCTGGGGGAACGGCGACTCGGACGACATGCGCGCGGCCTTTCGCACGCTGTGGCATGCGTTGCACCAGGTCTCGCTGCTCGCGGCGCCCGCCGTGCCGTTCGTGGCCGATTGGCTACATCGCGCCTTGACCGGAAACAGCGTCCATCTGGAGCGCTATCCCCAGCCGTCGGATCTGCTCGACGAGGGACTCGAGGCCGACATGGTCGCTGCTCGCACGCTCGTATCGCTCGGCCGTGCCGCGCGTGAGGAGGTACAGATTCGTGTGCGGCAGCCACTGCGTAGGGCGGAGGCGGTCCTGCCGCGGTCTCGGATTCTCTCTGGGGAGGTGCTCGATGTCGTGCGCGAGGAGCTGAACGTCAAGGAGGTCGACTTCCTCACCGATGCCGACGAGCTGGTCACGCTCGTGCCGCGACCGAACTACCGCGCGCTGGGGCCGCGGTTCGGCAAGAAGACGAACGAGGCGGCGAGCGTCGTGCGCGCGTTGTCCCAGGAGGCGCTAGCGGCGTACCTGGACGGACAGGCGGTCGAGTTCGAGGTCGACGGTCAGGTGTACGCGCTCGAGCCGGGCGACCTCGAGATCGTCCAGGAGGCGGTGGGTGACCTGATCGTGAAGGGTGAGGGTGCGACCACCATCGCGCTCGATACGACGCTCGACGACGAACTCATCGCCGAGGGCCTCGCGCGCGAGCTCGTGAACCGAATTCAGCGGCTCCGTAGGGATGTGGACCTCGATATCACCGATCGCATCGACCTGCTGATCACGGGCCCGGAACGTGTCCGTGAGGTGGCGACCGCACACCGCGACTTCATTGGGGGAGAAACGCTCGCCCTGACGATCGCAGTGGAGGATGACATCACCGACGGGACCTTCGAGCATGTGCGGGACGTCGACCTGGACGGCACGCCGGCGAAGATCGCGCTCCGCACGGTCTCTGCGTAGTGGAAGGCGTGGAAGGCACGACACACAGGCTCACCGTCGCTGAGGGGGAGGTAGGTCGTCTCGACTCCTTCGTCGCCGAGCAGCTGGCGCTCTCCCGTACCCGAGCGCAGAAGCTACTGGCGTCAGGCATGGTACTGCTGGATGGTCAGCCGGCCAAGAAGTCCGATGCCGTCTCCGCCGGTGCGGTCGTAGAGGTCCAGGTGCCGTGGCCCGAGGCGGTTGCGATCGAGGCGGAAGACCTCCCGCTCGACATCGTCTACGAAGACAACGCGCTGGTAGTGGTGAACAAGGCCGCGGGCATGGTAGTCCATCCGGCGCCTGGACACCGCACGGGCACGCTGGTGAACGCACTGATGTATCATATCCGGGATCTGTCCGGCGTGGGCGGCTGTCTCCGGCCCGGCATCGTACACAGGCTCGATCGCCACACGTCCGGGCTGCTCGTGGTCGCTAAGAACGACAAGGCTCATCACGTGCTCTCAGATGCCCTCCGCAGTCACGACGTGAAGCGTCTGTATCAAGCCGCCGTGTGGGGACATCTGCCCGATGACGAGTTGACCATCGATGCCCCCATCGGCCGGGACCCCAAGGACCGGAAACGGATGGCCGTCACGGAGAACGGCCTCGCCGCGCTCTCGCGTGTCGTCGTCAGCGAGCGCTGGACCCGCGTCGACTTCCTGCGCGTGGCGCTCAAGACAGGGCGTACGCACCAGATTCGTGTGCACCTTATGCACATCGGACATCCCGTCGTCGGCGATGCCGTCTACGGGGTCGGTTGGGAGCGGGGGATGGGTGGCGCTCAGCGGGCGTGGGCACAGGAGTTCGCTCGGCGGGTCCCGAGGCAGTTCTTGCACGCCGCGGAATTGGTCTTCGAGCACCCGATTTCGGGCGATAGAATGCATTTCGAAGCCTCTCTGCCGGAGGGGCTGGCGCATGCTGCGGCCTGGGCGCGGGGTGACCCCCGGTAGGGTCTAGAAGGCTGTCGAAGGAGTACAGCGGGCCGCGTTGGGGATGCCACAGCCCTATATCCTAGGCGGAGCTTCGAAGGCGTAGCCGTTGCTACGTCGAGGAGGTCCAACGACGGAGATGGGGCCGTGCCACGCCAACCCACTGACCTGTGTGTTCTTTCATCCTGGTGTTGGACATATGGCGACCAACGCTTTGCGTCGGTGCCCGCGCGGTTGATGCTGCGTCTCTCCTCGTCGGACCACCGCCTTCGGCGGCGGTGTCCGCCCGGCTACGACTCCTCGTCGTTCCTTGCCTGAACGCGCTCAAGCGCCATGGGCGCGGCCCACTGTACTCCTTCGGCAGCCTTCTAAATCGGCCCTTTTTTTCGCGGCCTGTGTCCCCGATACTTAGCATCTGTTTTTTCACCCACCCGCCACAGTCTCACAGGGAGCCTCCGCGACATCGGTTTATGACGGATCTCGATGCCCAACTGACCTTCGACTCCTTCGTAGTCGGGCCGGCCAACCGGTTGGCCGCGGCGGCTGCGAAGCGCGCGGCGGAGTCTCCCGGTACGGGTTACAATCCCCTCTTCGTGTATTCGGCGTCGGGCCTGGGCAAGTCTCACATCCTCACGGCCATCGCGCATCAAGCCGGTAAGCTCGATGCGGTCGGTGACGTCGAGTACATGGCCCTCGAGCAATACCTCGAGGAGCTCACAGCTGCCATCGAGGGGGGTGACAGCGACGGATTCAAGGACCGCTACAGCCATCTTGCGATCCTGCTGCTGGACGACGTTCAGTTCCTCACCGGGCAGCGCGAGGCACAGGAGATGTTGCTGCGCACGCTCGACGACTTGTCCGCGTCCGGAAGCCAGATCGTGTTGGCGAGTGACCGCCCGCCGGCGGACATCAACGGCTTGGACGCACGTCTGCTGTCGCGCTTTTCTGGCGGGCTGATGGTCGACATCGGTGCTCCCGAATACGAGACGCGGGTCGCGATCATCCGGAAGAAAACGGCGGAGAGAGGCCAACCGTTGCAGACCGGAGTCGCCGAGGCGCTCGCACGCTATCCGTTCAGGAACGTACGTGAGCTCGGGGGAGCCCTGAACAAGGTCTTGGCGACGCAGGACCTGGAGGAGCGCGAAGTCACCGCCGAGGAGATCGCCGAGATGATGGGCGAGTCGGACCTAGATGTCGGCCCGGGTGACGCGTCCGACGAGTTCGGCACTTTCTTGGACGATCTACAGGAAACCGTAGCTGAGACCGTCGAGGAGAAGGAGGAGCCGTGGCGGAAAGCGATGCGCGAGGCCGTCGACGCCGCCGAGCGGGAAGGCTTCGAGGCAAAGCGACTGGTGGCCTACCAGGACGGAAGCGAGCCTGACGGGTGGCAGGGCATCGTCGATGCGTTCAAGTCCGACGTGCAGCGTCTGCGCGCCATTGACGATCAGCTGGACGCCCTCGGCAATCCTTGGCCGGAGGCCGCGGTGGGGCTTCTCAAGGACCCGGACATGCTTGATGAGGCCGAGGCTCTGTTGACGACGGTGTGCGAGCGTCAGCGCCGGTTCCCTAGGCTCGGAGAAGGACCGTCCCTCGAGGACCTGAAGGACTTCCCTCCGATGGCTGTGAAGGCGGCGAGGCAGCTCGTCACGGCAGAGAAGCCCGAGTACAACCCCGTGTATCTGTGGTCCTCCAAGCCCGAGCTCGGGCGAATACTACTCGGCGCGGCAGGTCGCACGCATCAAGAGAGTGCGGGCCCGGAGGTCAGGGTCGCGGTGACCTCCGTCGCCGATTTTGCGGAGGACTTCATCAGGGCTCTGGGCGAAGGGGTGGCGGGTGCGTGGCGCGAGCGGTGGTGGACCGTGGACATGCTCATGGTGCACGGCATGAAGGAGCTTTCCGAGACCGAGCGGGTGCAGGACGAGTTCTTCCATCTTTTCGAGGCGCTCAAGCGGCGCGGTGCTCGCATTATGCTCGTCGGCGACCGCGCTCCTTCAGGTATAGACGGCATCGACGAGCGCCTTCGGTCCCGCTTCGAAGGTGGCCTGGTCGTGGAGGTCGAAACCGGGACAGGTACCGGCGAGCTCGAGCTGGTCGAGGAGCCAGAGTCTGAGAAGGGCTTCTACATTACGGCGCCGGACGACGGCATAGATGCGAGCACTCCAGGTGATGGCGCTTCGGCGCCCCAGCCCGTGCCGATCGCGACGCAAGCGCCTACCAGTGGCGGCGCCTGGTTCCCTTCGGCGGAGAACGCGGTTCTCATGTGGCCGCAGATCGATGACCTCCTGATCGAAGAGCTCGACTGATGGCCATCGAGGGTGCGCTCCAGGACGTCAGCCTCGCTGACATCTGCCAGCTGCTGAGCATGGGAATGAAGACCGGGTGCCTGAGCATCACGGACCGGTCGAACTTCGGGTACATCTACTTCAAGAACGGTCGCGTCATCCACGCTTCCGTGCTCAAACGCCCGGATCGCTTGGGTGAACTGCTGGTCCGCAACCACGTCATCACGCGCAAGGACCTTTCGGCCGCCATGGAGCGGCAGGCGCTCGAGAAGGGGAAGCGCCTGGGTGAGCTCTTGGTGGAGCAGGAGAGCATCACCGAAGAAAAGCTCCAGACGTTCATCCAGATGCAGATCGAGGAGGCGGTGTACCACTTCTTCACCTGGCACCAGGGCTCATTCCACTTCGACACCGATCAGGTGCCTGACGAGGAGGGCATCTTCCTGGTCAACGTGCCGCCCGAGGCGCTGCTCATGGAGGGCGCTCGGCGCGTAGACGAGTGGAGTCAAGTCGAGAAGAAGATCCCGTCGTTCGACGTGGTCTTTCAGCTCGACAAGCATCCCGACGAGTCCGACGAAGACGTCGAGCTGACCAAGGATCAGAAGAAGGTTCTGCCGTTCGTGGACGGCGTACGCACCGTCGATGAAATAATGAACGAAGCGGGTCTGGTCGAGTTCGAGACCGGCAAGGCGCTGTACGGTCTCATCCTGGGGGGGTTCGTCAGCCGAGCCGGCGAGCGAAGTACGGAAGAGGAGACCGGGGGTGACGAGGCGCTGCAACAGCACCTCAACGTGGGTATCGCCTTCTACCGCTCGGGCATGTTGGAGGATGCCGGGCGCGAGTTCGAGCAGGCGCTCGAGATCGACCCCAAGCAGGCGCGTGCTAACTTCATGCTCGGGCTGATGGCGTTTCGGCAAGGAAGGCTCGAGGATGCGGTCCAGTGCTTCGGCTCGATGCCCGAATCGCAGCGCGACAGCTATGCGGTCCAGTGCAACAAGGCGCTCTCTCTCGAGCTTCTTGGGCGCTACGACGAAGCGCTCGAGGCACTCGACACCGCCTCGTTGGCGAAGCCGGATGACCACCTCGTGCATCTCGCGCGCGGCATCCTGTACCTGAAGGCTCGGGACGCGGCTCGGTCGCTCGACTCTCTGCGCCAGTACCGGACCTCGTCGAACGTGAAGAAGCCGCAGCCGGCGTACTATTCCTACACCGTGCTCGCGTCTGCCGTCGCGGGTGACCTGGACTACGCGGTTGCCGTGGGCCGCGAGGGCATGGGGCTCTACCCCGAGTCTGCCCCTATCCTAGTGAATACAGGGGTTGTTCTCGAGCGTAGGGGTGAGATCGAGGCTGCGGAGGCGCTCTACAAGCGCGCGGTAGCGGTGAACCCGCCACCTCCCCAGGCGCACAAGAACCTCGGTGACCGGGCATACGCGCACGGAGACTACGACGGGGCCCGGATCCAGTACGAGAAAGCGGTGAAGTTGTCGCCGCGGCTCGGAGACGACGTCTATCTGCGATTGGGCACGATGGCGTTCAAGGACAACGACCGGGACGTCGCGCTTCTGCTCTGGCGTCGCGCGTCGGACCTCAATCCGCACAACGAGGCAGTGAGCACCAATCTGGAGTTGCTGTCTGGCGGGTGAGTCTGCGCTCACTTACTGCCGCCCGAGTGGCCCTCGTCGCCGCTCTCTTCTTCCCCCTGTGGGGGAGCGCGCAGGAGGTTCCCGACTCGGTCGACGGCGAGCGCTACTCGCGGCTCGAGGGCGTGCGCGCGGATGTGTATCACGCGGGGCTGGATTCACTGGTCGCGCGTGAGGTGCTGGACTTCCTCGACGCACAGAGGTCGCTGCCCGGCCTCCCCGATTCCGTGCCCGACCAGGTTCGCGCAGTCTTGGCGCATACGTCCGAGGCCTTCGACGAGCTGACGGGAGGGGTGGTGCCGGAGTGGCGGGCGGGCGTGGCGATCCCGAGTCTACGGATGCTGGTTGTGCCCACGCGTGGGGGACCCAGTGTGCTCAGCACCGAAGGGCGCCGCACACTCAGGCACGAATGGGCTCACCTCGGACTCTCCGCGGAGTTGGGGGGGCTACGCGCGCCACGCTGGTTCACCGAAGGGTACGCCCAGTGGGCCTCGGGTGGCTTCGATGCCACCGAGGTCTGGCGGCTCCGGGTGTTGCTAGCGCTGGGTCGTACCCCGCCGATGGATTCGTTGGAATTGCGATGGCCATCCGGCCGAACGCAGGCGGAGCTCGCATACCTGCTCTCCGCGAGCGCGATTACGTACCTCCTGGCCGGCAGCGGTGACCGGGGACTCGCGGTCTTCATCGAGCGCTGGAAGGACCTTCGTTCCTTTGAGACGGCGTTCCGCTCGACGTTCGGCGTAACGACCGCCCAATTCGAGGAGGACTGGAAGAAGCACATCCGGAAACGGTACGGGTGGCTGTTCGTGCTCAGTCATTCCACGGTTTTCTGGATGCTTCTGGCGCTGGTCCTGCTCGTCATGGGGCGCGTGCGTCAGGGTCGCAACCGTGAGCACCTGGCGCGCCTGCGAGCTGGCGAACTACCCGACGAGCCGGCGTTCTGGACCGACGATCGGAAAGAAGGTGGATCCGGAGACGGCCATCCTGGGGTAGAAGCGCAACCATGAGTCAACGAATACTGGTCGTCGACGACGACACCGATGCGCTCGAGGTCTACAAGACCCGACTGACGCATGCGGGATTCGAGGTCGAAACTGCGGAGAGCGCTGAAAAGGCACTAGCGCGTGTGAAAGCCTTCGACCCGGCGCTCATTGTGACGGACGTGCGCATGTCAGGCATGAGTGGCCTCGACCTCCTTGAGAAGGTGCAGGGTGCGATGGAGGGCGTCGACGTCGTCGTGATGACCGGCCACGACGACATGGATACGGCGGTCACGGCCATGAAGTCCGGCGCTTTCGACTTTCTGGTCAAGCCGGTCGATCCGAAGGCTCTGCAGGGGCTCGCTGAGCATTGCTTCCGGGAGCAGGAGCTGGCGGTGCAGGCCGCAGACGACAAAGTCGCTCCCAAGACCGAAGCCCTTCCACGCGGCCAGCTCATCGGGCGGGATGCGCGTATGGTCGAGATCTACAAGACGATCGGGGTGCTGGCCCGAAACCGGGCCACGGTGCTCATTCGCGGTGAGACCGGCACGGGTAAGGAAGTGATCGCTCGGGCGATCCACGAGCACTCGGTGCACGCCGAGCAGCCGTTCATCGCCGTGAACTGTACCGCGTTGACCGACACGCTGCTCGAGTCCGAG
Organism: Longimicrobiales bacterium; assembly: GCA_965226625.1. GTDB lineage: Bacteria > Gemmatimonadota > Gemmatimonadetes > Longimicrobiales > Gaopeijiaceae > UBA1138. Next base: position 102,487 of record CBDDDK010000001.1, on the reverse strand, counting down.
CTGTTCGGTCACGTAAAGGGTGCGTTCACCGGAGCGGTCGGCGCCAGAAAGGGATACTTCGAGCTCGCGGGGGAGGGCACCATCTTCCTCGACGAGATCGGGGATACCATCCCCGAATTCCAGACGAAGCTGCTGCGCGTGTTGCAGGAGCGGCGCTTCTACCCGGTGGGTGGGGAGCAGCCGTGCACGACCGAGGCGCGGGTGGTCGCGGCGACGCATCGGCCGGTGGAAGAGCTGATCGAGCAAGGGCGCTTTCGCGAGGACCTCTACTTCCGCCTCAAGGTCATCGAAATCTCGGTGCCTCCGCTCCGGGAGCGTCGCGGAGATATAGAGCTCGTGGCTAATGCACTGCTCGGCCGCATCCATGAGGAGACCTACAGGGACATCCGGAGTATTTCCGACGAGGCGATCGAGCGGCTTCAGGCGTACGATTGGCCCGGCAACGTTCGCGAGCTCCAAAACGTTCTCATGAGAGCGGCGATCGTCGCGCGCGGGACGGTCATCGGGTCGGACCATCTCGTGCTCGGACAGGAGGTGCGACACGCGAACACAGACCTGTCTCTGGACCGTGCGATCCGGCGTCACGTGAGGCATGTCGTGGACCTGGTCGATGGTGACCAGATGTCGGCCGCGAAGCGACTCGGCATCAGCAAGAAGGCACTGAAGCAGCACCTGGCGAGCGATTGACCCGCTCGGCTCGCTCGGATAGCGTTACTGCCATGGCGAACAAGAGGAAGAACGCGAGCGCGCGGCCCGCAGCCCTGAAGTTCACCAAGGTGAACGCGATGCTGGGCGGGGCCGGAATCGCGTGCATGGCACTCGGCTATGCGCTGCTCGCCCAGGGGTCGATCACTGCGGCGCCGCTGCTGCTCGTGCTCGCCTACGTCGTCCTGCTGCCGATGGCGATCATCAAGTAGGTCGCGCTCGCGCACGTGGGCAGCCGCACTCCGACGTGGACACGAGCGTCACATTTCCAGCTCGAAGTCACCGCCGGCCAACGTGGACCCGTTCGCCATCACTTCCACTCTATGTCGGCCCCCGTAGTAGCGGCGTGTCGAGATCGGCCTGATGGCGTGCTTGCGCACCGCGCCGTGAGCGTCGCCCGCCGCCAACGTCAGCTTCTTCCACTTGAAGACCTTGGGGCTCGTGGTTCCGTTCGCTTTCTGGTGGTGGACCACGTAGTCGAGGATCAGGCCCTGGGGTCCCGATGCCGTCGAGGCGAGCGTCAGCTCGAACTCCAACTTCCCGCCAAGTCGCACGATGGGAGTCAGCACCCGGAACGCTTCGACGGTCACGTCGGGCGGTCCGTAGCCCAGCGCCTCGAGCGCGCGTCGATGCCCTGCCTTCACCAACGACCTACAGGCGTGCTCGACCAAGCGACGGCGCTCCGTGCGTGCGTCTTCGAGCCAGTCCACCGCTAGCTCCGCGATCAGGTCCGGATGATCCTTGGAGATGTCGTTGAGGTTGTTGGCGACCGAGCGGCGCACGTACTCGGACGGATCGTCCCGGAGCGCACGGAGCAGCGGCAGGATCGGGCTCGGGTCCTCGACAAAGGAGGGTAGCCGTTCGGACCATGGGAGTCGGGGGCGCGTTCCTTCCGACACGAGACGACGGACGTGGTGGTTCTCATCTTTCACCCACTCGGTCAGGGTCGCGAGGGCCAGCTCCGGATGTTCGACGATGAACCGTCGGATCGGGTCCTCGGAGGTGAAGCGCTTTGTGAGAGCGCTGAGGGTCCGGAGGCCTCGTTCCGGGGTCGAGATGCCCCGCTCGGCGACGAACCACCCGAGCGGCATGATGGCCCAGCCGCGGATGCCTCTACCGTCCATGCCGTCCGCAGAAATCGCCGCCTCGACGTCGGGATCGAGGCTGTGCTCGATGATGGTCGCAGCGACCTCGAAGTCCGTGGGTAGGGTGGCGAGCAGCGCTCCGCCGATGTGAGCCGCACGAGCCTTGAGCTCGAGCTCGCCCAGACCGTCCTTGGCGAGCCGCTCGAAGTGGTCCGTGTCGAAGTCGGCCCACGCCCGCGAGAGGTGAAGCGAGATGCTGTCGATCAACTCGTCGTTGAACGCATCCTTGAACGCTTTACCCACTGGAAGCGAGCAGCGCCGCGATCCCCAAGGCCGTGGCGATCCGGGTGGGAGAGACGGCTTGAGAGAACGAGCGCATGTACCCTCTGCGGGCAGGAAGACCTAGTGCTTCGTACGAATATGGCGACCGAGCCACCCCCGGGGCATATCGAGACTGATTCGATCGGCTTAGAACCCGACCGAGAACCCGAGCGCAGGCCGACCGTCACGCTGTGGGGCGAGGCTCACCACCAGTCCCTCGAGGGGGACCTCCTCCCAGCGGTCGGACGTTATCAAGGCACCGACTCCAGCCCCGAGGTGTACCGGTTCCGGTTTCCTGGACAAGTCGGCGGCCTAATCATGCCGCCTTCAGGGTGAGCTCCTGACGGACCTGGGCCGGGGTCCGATACCCGTGCCGCTCCAGGAGCCACCCGCGGTTGTAGCGTTCGATGAACGCATCGATCTCCTGCCTGGCCTCCTCGAGGCTCTCGAAGTCGTGGAGGTACAGGCACTCTTCCTTCAGCGTCCGCATGAAGCGTTCCGCGACGCCGTTGCACTCCGGCTCTCCTACGTACGAGGCCGTCGAGCGGATCCCGAGCCAGGCCAGCTCTCCTTGGAACTGATGGGCGGTGTACTGAGGGCCCCAGTCGTGCCGTAGGCCGAGCCCCAGAGCGATCTTGGGCGCGTAGCCGTCCATGTGGGTTCGTACACCCTGGCGGATCGGCTCGAGCGCTGCCCACCGATCGCCCTTCTTCGCCACGTGCCAGCCCACCACGTCTGTGACGCAGTGATCCACCGCCACGAAGAACCAGCACCACCCATCCTCCTTCGTGTAGAACCGCGTCGCGTCCGTACCCCACAGCTCGTTCGGCACATCCGTCGTGATCCGGCCGCTGTGGCTCCGGTCCCCACGCGGGTGCTTTCCGCGCCGTACGGGGGCCAGCAGCCCATTCTCCCGCATCAGCCGCAGCACGCGGTTCTTGCCCACACCGATCCCCTTGGCTCTCAGACGGGCCCGGACCTTCCGATGGCCTTCGCCCAGGAAGTCGCTCTCCTTCAGCACCTGTCGGATCTCCTCCACCAACTCCTCGTCGCTCAGCTTCGTCTTCGGTCCTCGCTTCTTCAGCCCTGCCGGCCCGTCGCTCTCTTCTCGATCTCGGGCCGCGTAGACCGTCGAGCGCCCCACCCGCCAGACCTCGCAGATCATCGTCAGAGGGTAGAGCCGCCCTGTCCCCGGACTCACCCGCGTCCGCGCTTCAAGAGCTTCTCCAGCTCGTCCCCGTACCCCCTTTTTTCCAAGAGTTCTCTCGCAAGCTCCAGTCGCATCGTCAACTCTCCCAGCTTCGCCCGGGTCCGGGTCAGCTCCCGTTCTCCAGGGTCTCGGCCCCGGCGTCTCAGTCCCTGCTGACCGGTCTCCAGGAACACCCGCCGCCATTCCTCCAGCTCCGGCGGTGAGACCTGTACCTCGCGGCTGACCTCCACCAGGTCCTCACCCCGTAGCAGGCGCAGCACCACCTCCGTTTTCTGCTGGGCACTCCACCGCTCGGGTACCTTCTCACGACCTTCGGTCGCCTTGTTCTCCCTCGGCTTCTGGGCCATCACGTCCCTTTCTCTCTGGACCCGCTGTCTTTGCCAATCTACTGTCCAGAGAAATCGGGGGCGCTAAAGAGGAGCGTACCGGCAGCGCCACCAAGGAGAACCCCCAGCGCTGCAAACCCAACCTGGTTGCAAGACCAATCCACGCAGAAGTCGTACCACGCAGCGCCAAGGAACACTCCCGCGGCTATACCCCCAAGACCCCCGAGCAAGGCGCCCTTCGCTAAGCGCCTTTTTTGTCCCCGGTGCACATCCAGCCTCGTGACGGAAACCAGTGGACATTCGGTCGTGAGAAAGACGAGCATGTCACCACGGAACGCCTGATATGTTTTCGCTTGCCCGCGAAGCTCGCAGTCGGGGGCCGTCACCCTTACCCGAGCACCCTGCGGCAGTGGCTCCTGTGCTACCATCTCGGTCGGAGGACCACCGAAGATGCAGATGAGTGCAATGGCAACCGAGTGTGCAGGACCTGTGGCGGTGCGGCGTCTTTTTCTCATAGCTCCCATCTTTCCGGACCGTCCGAGTGGGTCGTCTCACCCACAGTACATGCCAAGAGGCGACAGCTATATACGTGGGGTTACGTAGTTCGCAGCAAGCGCGGCACGGCTCGACCTGGGTCGGCGAGCGGACCTTCCTCAGAAAGGCAGGTCTTAGCAGGCATGGCGATCGTCGGGTGTCCAACTACCGACCGCCACTCGAGTTCACCGCGCTGCTAATCTCCGTGCTCGGAGCCGTAGCGGCCCGGAGCACTCGTCTTGCGGCTTGCGCCTCGGGTCACCATGCTGGCCTCATATTAGAGTCGCGAGACGTTAGGCCGCGCCCCGGACTTGGCGGTTCGACTTCCGCCTTCGCCTAGGAGGACTACCGAGATGAGTCAGTCCGATCTCACCGTTTGGCGGGAGGGCAGCTTGTTCTGGGGCGAGGTTTCGGCTCTGAGCGTGGCGATTGTGCTCGTGCTCGCGACCGCGGCGTGCGTCGCTCCCGGAGACGCTGCGCAGCAGGACCAAGCCGTCGAGGCCGACCACTTCGTGCCTTCGCGACCGGAGACCGTGAGCTGGGGCTGGTACCCGATCGACAAAGAACCCGTTGTGACCATCCAGTCCGGCCAAACGGTTCGCATCAACACGGTGACGCACGCGGGGGCGACCCAGCGCGAGGAGCCCGTCGCCTACCTCACCGGACTCGGCATTCCACGCGACGAGATCCTGCAGGACGTCCTGGACTTCTGGGCCTCGAGAGACGGGCGTCCACGAGAGGGGCGCAGCGGGCACGTCATCACGGGCCCCGTCTACGTCGAGGGCGCCGAGCCCGGCGACATGCTGGAAGTGCAGATTCTGGACATCCAGACGCGTGTGCCCTGGGACATCAACAACACGAGTGCCAGGGGTGGGGTGTTCTCGCAGGACTATCCCGGCTTCGATGACGACGACCCGGAGCTCGACATCGCTCAGGGACGACACGTGATTCGGACCGGCGAGGTCGATGGGCGGGAGGTCGCGTTCTTCTCGCCGGATATCCAGGTGCCGCTCGCGCCGTTCATGGGGATCGTCGCGGTCGCGCCCGATCCTGTGGTGGGCGAGCCCGGCGTGTCCGTCCCGGGTGTGCAGAGCTCCCGTCCGCCAGGAGCCTTCGGCGGCAATCTCGACGTCAAGGACCTCACCGCCGGAACGACAGTCTACCTGCCGGTCTTTCATCCCGGAGCGCTCTTCTACGTGGGCGATCCGCACGGAGCACAGGGGGACGGGGAGGTGAGCGGCACTGCGATCGAGCAGTCGCTGACAGCCACGTTCCGCTTCGTCGTCCACAAGGACGTGAGCATCTCGGGACCGCGTGCCGAGAACGACACGCACTACCTCATCATGGGAATCGACCTCGATCTTGACCGCGCCACGCGACATGCCACATGGGAGGTCGTCGACTTCCTGGTGACCGAGAAGGGGCTCTCCGCGGCAAAGGCACTCTCGCTTGCCAGCGTCGCTGTCGACTTCCGCGTCAGCGAGGTCGTCGATCTGACCCAAGTGGTCACCGGGTTCATACCGAAGAGCATCTTCATGCGGTAGAGGTGTCGGCTTCCTCCTCCGCCTCACCGACGTTGAAAAGCACGCCTCCCGTTCGATGGGCTTCGTGAACGTGATGATCGGTGAGCGTGCTGTTTGCGCTGGGGCTGCCGCTGGTGTTGCTGTAGGATCTCGCGCTCTGCCGACCTACGCCACGTCTTGAGCGCATGCCTTCATGTGTACGCCCCCAATCTGAAATCGAAGCTCGACCGGGAGAAGATTCGGGCGGGAGCCAATGCTTCTGAAGAGATAGCGGAGCAGCTACATTGGATAAGGCACCAACCGAGGCATCCGCTGAAGGAAGGTAGCAGTTGATGGCTAAGGCGGCGGAGATCCGTCGGCGCGTTCTCGCCAACCTAGGGTGGTTGTTCGGTGTCGGGCTGGCGGTTCTCTTCTGGATTTCCGACTCCGCCGTGGACGCTTTGCTGTTCGGCGCGCCGAGCTTTGAGGAATCTTTGCTGGCTCCCGAGCCGGTCGAATGGTGGATGCGTGGTGTGATCGTCGTGCTCGTGATTGGAATTTGTGCGTTCTACGGGAAGGCGGGGTTCGTGAGCACGATGCGGGACCCGAGTGTGCGAAAATGGCAGAAGGAGGTGCTACAGCGGAGTGAGAGCAGGTTCCGGGGCATCCTGAAAGCCGAGGTGCTGGACCTGCGCGATATCGTATCCGGCGTCGAGGGAGTGGTGAGCCGCCTGATTCCCGAGAATATCACCCTGACCGCGAATCTGGCGACGCGACTGGGCAAAGTCAGAGTCGATCGACACCAGGTCGAGCAGGTGATCTTGAACCCGGCAATCAACGCCCGTGAAGCGATGCCCGACGGCGGGAAGCTCACCATCGAGGTGCTCAACGCTGAGCTGACCGAGGACTTCGCCCTGGAGAATGGCGGCGCCAACGTCGGTCCACACGTGCTGCTGGCGACCCGCGATACGGGAACGGGAATGGACGAGGTAACCCGCTCTCGGATCTTTCAGCCCTTCTTCACCACCTAAGGAGGGGGGACGCGATACGGGACTCGGTCTGGCTACGGTATACGGCATCGTCAAGCAGAGCGGTGGCTACGTCCGAGTCCGTAGCCAGGAGGGCGAGGGCACCACATTCGAGGTCTACTTCCCGCGAACGGAGGCGGAGCCAGAGGCCACGTTCGACGACGGAGTGGGGCGTCCGCTTCAGCACAGCAAAACCCGCGCTGCTGGTAGGGGACGACCGAGCGGTACAAGAGCTGACACACGATTTCCTGGTCCGTACTGGTCACGACATTCTGGTGGCTGAGGATTGCGCTAGGAATGGTGCAGCGACAGGAAGAAACACCTCAGGGCGCTTAGCTCAGCTTGGTTAGAGCACCTGCCTTACAAGCGCGTACAGAGGGGTCTGAGATTCACGGTTTCCGGTAGAGAGCCCGCGAGTTTCCACGATTCCCGTGATCGGTGCGATTGGCCGGTCACGGGACTCGTGTATCTGACCTCGCACACTTTGTCGCACACCCCCAGAGCCGGTCCTCCCCTTCTCACTCGATGGGCTTTGTGAACCCGAGCATAGTGAGCGGGCTGTTCGCGGTGGGGCTGCCGTTGGTGTTGCTGTAGGGGCTTGTGACTGCGCCTGCGGCGCGGGATGCGGGTCGGCAATGGAGGGGGCTAACGACCTAACTCGCGCGACGCCAGGTCGACGACGCGGGCCATCTTGCTTTGGAGCTGAGCAGCCGCTTCCAGGGCAACGCCTTGGCGATACTGACCTTTTCTGACGTGGAGAACGACACGTTGCGGGTCTGCTCGCCGTCCTGCAGCGTGGTGTCCATCAATTGAACGTGAGTGTTGGTATTCATGCACATCCGGGCTGAACCCGCACTCTGTTGGGGTGCCGCTGGCGCATCACAAAGCGATGAACAGCCCCGTGGTGTACATGACGACGAGACCGGCCATCAGGCCGCCGGCCGTTAACGGCGTCCATACTGTCTCGGGGCTTTGGCGCGCCACCATCTTGTATAACGCGACCACGACCTGCACGATCGCGCCGACGCCAATGCTCAGGAACAGCGTGGCCCACAATGGCGAGTAGGCCATGCCACCCAACCAGGCCCCCGCAATCGTTGGCACGCCGGCGACCAACCCCAAACTCATCAGCGCTCGCAGAGTGGGACGGTCCTTGGCGATGGGCGAGATGATCGCCAGGCCCTCAGTGGTGTTGTGCAGCATGAACCCGACGATGAGAAACGCGCTGAGGTTAGCCTCGCCCAGCGCATACGCCGCTCCGATCGCCAGCCCTTCTCCGAGGTTGTGAAGCCCGATGCCGACGGCCACCAAGAATGCCACTGCCATACGACCTGGGGCGCCTTCCTTGTGGAGCCGACGTCGCGTCAGGACTTGCAGGAACAGCATGGTTCCCACCACACCCATGAGCGCAACCAGCGTCCCCTAGTACGCACTGCCGACCTGGGCGGCGGCCTCCAGGGTCCCTTCCAAAGCATCGATGCCAAGGAAGACCAACAGCCCGGCGGTCAGCGCGAGGGCAAAATGAATCCATTTCTGTTCTAGGTGCCGCACAAACGGAAGCCACAGAAGACCGAGCGCTACGGGGATGACGCCGACCAGAGCACCGATGACGGCAAAGATTCCAAAGAAAGCCGGTCCGGGACTCGGGGTGACCATCGCAACCGGAATCTCGTAGGAGAACGTCACGCCGGTCGAGCTGAGTAATGCGACCTCGTAAGCCTCCTCCTCAACCCATGGGTAGGGAATCGTGATCGTGGCCCTCCCTAGGCGTGGGATCATTGCCGAAGGGACAATCGAAAAATTTCAGAACGCGTTGTCGACGGTCAGCTGCGCGATCGTCACAGGATCAGGGCCCGCATTCGCGACTTGAAGCGTGATCTCGCCCGGCGCCAGGCTCACTCGCTCAAAGGCGATCTCTTCCACCGGCGGGGCGGTCCGGAGAACCTCCAGCAGACGGATTTTGGTCATTATGACGGCCACGACCGTCAGCAGCACGATGGGCAGGAGCCCCCAACCGACTAACGCAGCTTTGGAGCCCGTCATGCGAGCACGTCAACGACGTTGAACAGACCCATCCACCCCAGCTCGGTGAATTCAGATTGGTGAGCGTGGAACATGAATAGTCCGGGCTCGTCGAACGTAAACTCCAGCACGTGCCGCTCACCCTGGCACATCATGATCGTGTCCGTGTAGTCAGCCGGCTGCAGACTCGTGCCGGTCCGGTACACATGGAACAGCTGCCCGTGCAGGTGAAGCGAATTGACCGGATCGAACTCCAGCGTGTTCACGAGATAAACGCGCTGCAACTCACCCTTTTGGACTACGATGGGATTCCGTTGATAGGCGAACGCCACCGTGTTGACGGCATACACCTCGTTTTCGCCGTCAAAATTCGTGTCGAACCCATTCATCACCATCACCATCTCACGCGCCGGCGGACGCCCATCCTTCGGATCGATGATGAAGGTCCAGTACAACCCCTTGGCGATGTGCTTGCGAATGGGAATCGTATGACAGTGGTACAGATGCAGTCCGAACGGCCTGGCGACGCACTCGTACACGAAGGTCTCACCGGGCTGAACCACTTCGAACACGCCATCCATATTCGCCGGGTGAATGCCGTGAAAATGAATCGTGTGCGGGTGCGGGCTCCGGTTGTGAAACCGCACGCGGACCAGATCTCCCTCCGTGGCTCGGAGAGTCGGCCCCGGCACTTGTCCGTTATACGTCCACGCCGGAAAGAAGACACCCGGCGCAATCTCGATCTCGCGATTGACCGCGCGGATCTCGAACCTGCACAACGTTTGGCCGCCCGGAAGGGTGGACACCTGTCCGAAATCGAACTCTTCGAGAAATGCCACCGGATCCAACGAGACATCGGTGACGGCGCCAACCGTGCCGGCACTGTCGGGATCATGCGGTGGCTCGAGCTGCGCCAGCTTTTCCCCGGCACCCACGACCTTCGCGGTGGCGGCCGCCCCAGCAACTCCGAGGGCACTCCCCGTCAACAGTTCGCGACGAGTCATCGTACGTCGACCTCTCATGGCGCTACTCCTCCAGTGTCGTACACGCGAGCGAGTTGGCTAACTCGAACCCGACCACCTGCTCGCGTTGGTCCGTACCTTCGACCCGCAGCGTGAGGGGGCCCTGAAACGGCTGGCGCGCCAACACCTTGAAGCGCATTCCCGGCTTCAGCCCGAGCGAAGCCAGAAACCGCAGACGCTTCGCGTCGTGATCGCCCACCATCCGAAGCTCGCCAGCAGCACCAACCGAAAGCTCCGTCATCAGAACGACGTCGGGCTGTTCCAGATCCCCCGCCGAGGTGGGAATCGGCGCGCCGTGAGGATCGTATCGCGGATTCCCCACGGCACGCGCCATAGCCTCCACGAGCTCATCCGACGGAGCGTGCTCGAGGCGGTCCGCCTCGACGTGGACGCTGTCCCACTCGTACCCGAGCTTTTCGATCAGGTACGTCTCGATGATGCGGTGACATCGAAGCACCTGTAACGCCGCTTTGCGTCCGGACTTCGTCAGGCGCACCCCGCGATTCCGCGTATGGTCGACCAATCTCAGTTCAGCAAGCTGGAGTGAACCCCTAAAAGTAGACACAGAGAGGGCGATGGATTGACCTTCCGTAATCACCCGGGAGGATCAATGACGGTTCGACGCCACAGGAGGTACAGCACAGAGTTCAAGATCCAGCTCGTCCAAGCCTATCTGGACGGAGAAGGCAGCGCGAGGTCGATTGCGACACGACACGAGGTCCCCCACTCCCTGCTGATGGTCTGGATCAAGAAGTACGAAGCAGGGGATCTCACAAGGGAGATCCACCTCCAGGAGGAGGTTGTCGAGTACGGGGCAAAGATTGCGGCGCTTGAGCGCAAGATCGGTCAGCTGACGATGGAGCTCGACGTCATGAAAAAAAGGGCGTTGATACGACCCTCGCAGCAAGGCGCGCTGCCGTCGATCATCTCCGGTCCAGGGGCGTCCCCATCCGACGGGGATGTAGCCTCATGAACATGGCGAGGAGCACCTTCTACAAGAGACCGCATGCGGGCCACCGGGCAGCCAGGGAGAAGGCCGATACGGATCTGCGCGTTCGGATCGAAGACATCCTGGCCGAGTTCCCCGCCTACGGATACCGACGGGTCACGCACGAGCTCCGGAGACGTGGCCTGGTGATTAATCACAAGCGAGTCGCGCGTGTCATGCGTGAGCATGCGCTCACGCCCCACCGGGTACGCGCATGGCTCGCTACGACGAACAGCGATCACAAGCAGCCCATCTACCCGAACCTGAGATCGTCGATCACTCCTGAGGGGCCCGACGAGCTCTGGGTGGCAGATCTCACCTACATCCGGCTCACCACCGGATTCGTCTTCCTCGCCGTCGTGCTCGACGCGTGGTCGCGCAGAGTCATCGGCTATGCCATCAGCCATCTCCTGGACACGCGTCTTTGCCTAGCCGCACTCGACGCCGCACTCGATCTTCGGCAGCCGCGGGCTGGCCTGGTTCACCACTCCGATCGCGGGGTCCAGTATGCGTCTCGAGCCTACGGCTCACGCCTCGCCGCCCACGGTATCCGAGGATCGATGTCCCGGCGGGGAAATCCCCTATGACAACGCGCACGTCGAGAGCTTCTTCAAAACTCTGAAGCACGAGGAGATCTTCGCAAACGACTACAGCACGATTGATGACCTAACCAACCGACTCCCCCACTTCCTTGAGGAGGTATACAATCGAAGACGCTTGCACTCCTCCCTCGGCTACAGGCCGCCTGAGGAATTCGAGAGTGTGTATGCAGCCTGAAACCCTCAACCGGTCAATCCAGCCAACCCCCACTGTCCACCCTCGGGGGTTCACTCCAAAGCCTTGTAACCATTTGGCTCACAGTTTAGCGCCCCCGATTTCTCTGGACAGTAGATTGGCAAAGACAGCGGGTCCAGAGAGAAAGGGACGTGATGGCCCAGAAGCCGAGGGAGAACAAGGCGACCGAAGGTCGTGAGAAGGTACCCGAGCGGTGGAGTGCCCAGCAGAAAACGGAGGTGGTGCTGCGCCTGCTACGGGGTGAGGACCTGGTGGAGGTCAGCCGCGAGGTACAGGTCTCACCGCCGGAGCTGGAGGAATGGCGGCGGGTGTTCCTGGAGACCGGTCAGCAGGGACTGAGACGCCGGGGCCGAGACCCTGGAGAACGGGAGCTGACCCGGACCCGGGCGAAGCTGGGAGAGTTGACGATGCGACTGGAGCTTGCGAGAGAACTCTTGGAAAAAAGGGGGTACGGGGACGAGCTGGAGAAGCTCTTGAAGCGCGGACGCGGGTGAGTCCGGGGACAGGGCGGCTCTACCCTCTGACGATGATCTGCGAGGTCTGGCGGGTGGGGCGCTCGACGGTCTACGCGGCCCGAGATCGAGAAGAGAGCGACGGGCCGGCAGGGCTGAAGAAGCGAGGACCGAAGACGAAGCTGAGCGACGAGGAGTTGGTGGAGGAGATCCGACAGGTGCTGAAGGAGAGCGACTTCCTGGGCGAAGGCCATCGGAAGGTCCGGGCCCGTCTGAGAGCCAAGGGGATCGGTGTGGGCAAGAACCGCGTGCTGCGGCTGATGCGGGAGAATGGGCTGCTGGCCCCCGTACGGCGCGGAAAGCACCCGCGTGGGGACCGGAGCCACAGCGGCCGGATCACGACGGATGTGCCGAACGAGCTGTGGGGTACGGACGCGACGCGGTTCTACACGAAGGAGGATGGGTGGTGCTGGTTCTTCGTGGCGGTGGATCACTGCGTCACAGACGTGGTGGGCTGGCACGTGGCGAAGAAGGGCGATCGGTGGGCAGCGCTCGAGCCGATCCGCCAGGGTGTACGAACCCACATGGACGGCTACGCGCCCAAGATCGCTCTGGGGCTCGGCCTACGGCACGACTGGGGCCCTCAGTACACCGCCCATCAGTTCCAAGGAGAGCTGGCCTGGCTCGGGATCCGCTCGACGGCCTCGTACGTAGGAGAGCCGGAGTGCAACGGCGTCGCGGAACGCTTCATGCGGACGCTGAAGGAAGAGTGCCTGTACCTCCACGACTTCGAGAGCCTCGAGGAGGCCAGGCAGGAGATCGATGCGTTCATCGAACGCTACAACCGCGGGTGGCTCCTGGAGCGGCACGGGTATCGGACCCCGGCCCAGGTCCGTCAGGAGCTCACCCTGAAGGCGGCATGATTAGGCCGCCGACTTGTCCAGGAAACCGGAACCGGTACACAGATGGGGGCGTGAGGTTCAGCACTTTGGCGATAGCGTTGGTCTGCGCGACACCGAACCGAGCCTGGAGGTCGTAGATGACCTTGAGGTAGTCCTCATGGGACCGCGAGAGCGTTGTGTCGTCGGCCATGTCCAGCTCGCTATCTACGCTACGATGCAAATAGTGCAGACTAATTAAAGATTTACGCGTACCTAAGTTAGTCTTGGCTAAGATATTGTATCGCACCCTAGAATCAACGCGTAGCTCGGATAGGCATCGCATCTCCTTGATCCGGCGTGACCATGAACATGTAGTCGCGAGTGGAGCTGGTGGCTCGCGCGTGCCGCGCTCGGTGACCAGATTGGCCGCGCAGTAGAATCGCGAGACGTTAGAGAGCCCTGTCACCTTAGCTTCCCATGCTTCGATTTTCACCACTCCTGACCTAGTGAGGGGGAGTAATGCCTGGCGACGAAAAAGGGGGAATGCTCCGCCACTTTCTAGCGGCGCTGGCTTATCGTACGCAGAAGGCACTGAGGGACGCACCGGGCGATTTCGCTGACTTCGACGCTGGGAACAATGTCCGAACGCCCAAGGAGTTGGTTCGACACATGACCAGCGTCCTCGGCCACGCACGCACGTTCTTTCGTGGGGGACGCCACCGTCCCGAGCCGCTCAAGACCCTTGAGGAGGAGGTGGGACGATTCCATGCGATGCTAGGTGACCTCGTCGATCACCTTGAGAACGACGACCCGCTCTCCGACGTTACCCCCGAGCGCCTCCTTCAGGGGCCGTTGTCCGACGCGATGACCCACTCAGGCCAGCTCGCGATGCTGCGTCGGCTGCACGGCTCTCCGGTACCCCCCGAGAACTTCGTCTCTGCCGACATCAATCCGTCCAATGTCGGGGAGCAACAACCTGCCCCTCGTATGCCCGACGCAGAGTGGCGGGAAACGCTGTAATCGCTTTCGGCCGGGATCGAGGGGCGCGGGCTCTCTAACCAGCGATTGCTACTGGCACGCGTGGCATCCCGCTCGCGCGCTACGCTTGCGGTCACCACATTAGCCGCGCAGCAGAATCGCGAGACGTTAGGCGGTGCGATCGACGCTTGGCACTTTCGAGGCGGTACCCAATGATGAATGTGACGGTGGAAGATGCACTGCCCGACCTACTTCAGGCTGCCAGAGATTCCGACCCGCTGAAGATGCTGCGCCGCCTGTTTGAGGGTTCACCTTCGCTTGCGACTGGCTCCATCACTCGGGCGTGGCGTGAAGATTGGACCGAAGCGGCGCGTGGTCTTTCAGGCGATGACTTGGCTGCCGTCATTCGCCTGTTGACACTCGCCGAAGAATCTGTCACTGGGTGGGGTGGAGGCAGCGTTTCACCCGTCATCTGGCTTTTTCGAGCATACTCCGCTCGGCCTGGAGTTCCAGCGGACGATCTGGCTGATTAGATACTGGGCCATACCTCCAACGACTTCGCGCCGTATGGTACGTCGAATCTCGGCGCTAGGTCACAGACCGAGCTTGAAGCGCGTCGTGCGGCGGCTGGAGCACGCCGGAACGCACGGGCGCTTGCAGAGGCCGAGCGGCAGGCGGACGGCAGTCTTCGTCGTGCAGCGAAGGCCACTCGAAACATGTTCGGTGCCGTCCGTCGCGGAGACCTGGACGCGGTCCGCGCCCTAGTCGAGCAGGGTGCGGACCTCACAGCAACCGACGACGAAGGGCGTACTCCACTGGAGCTTGCCGTGGAGGGAGCCCATGAGACCATCGCAATGGAGTTGACTGCGTCGAACGAAGGCCACCGTCGCGGCGGATCCGCCTAAGAAGCGGTTGCTGCAGTCGCGGAAGGCTTCGTCAGGTCGTCCGACGACGCCCTGGCAGGGCAAACCGCAAAACGCAGGGGACTTCACATCCCGCGGCCCACCTAGGACCCGCATGATGATTGAACCCTCAGCCGACTGTGCCGCGATTGTGCCGTCCCGCCAGGGCGCTCGAACCGCGCAATTGCCGCTCAACCGCGCCCCCAGATCGTCCACTTTCGCCCCCGCGCTGATCCTTGCGGCCGAGCACGCTGCGGAGGACCCATCGGCAGTCATGTTCATGAACGACCGTCAGTACTGGATCGTCGTGGCGGTCAGGGCAAGCGCGGACAGGCTCGTCGCCTAGGCTGAGCGGCATACAGTTGCCGCCGAGTGCGAGGAGGTGGCCCCATGAGCCCGGTCGCGCTCCGCTGCGGCTGCGACGTTAGCGGCGTGAAGTGTCCTGCGGCTCGTGAGCACTTTCCGCCCAGACCGTTCGGGCCATCCACCGCTGGGGCCGTGTCCTCGATGATTCGGGCCAGCGACAGCGCACAGCTTCCCAGTCGAGCCGATCGCTGGCAGCGACATCGGTAGTCAGGCGTGGGGAGTCGCCAAGCAGGGCGCCATCGAGAAACAGGGTGATGCCGGGTGGGCGCACTGGCCGTCTCACCGCATCGTAAAGATAGAGATCAGAAACCCGGAGTAGCTACAGGGCGACTGTCGTGATCTTCTCGAGCGCGCGCTGCACCTTCCGATTCCGGCGCGTATCCCAAAGGTCGTGAGCCTGCTGGCCGTTCAGCCAGAACTCGGGCTCGATGTCGAACAACTTGCCTAGCCGCACGGCCGTGTCCGTCGTGATGCGCCTCTTGCCCTTCACGAGCTCGTTCACCCGAACCGTGGACACTCCGATCGCTTTGGCGAGCACGGTCTGCTTCATCCCTAGCGGCTTCATGAAATCCTCTAGGAGGATCACACCGGGATGTGTTGGGCGGGTCTTCCGCACCCAAGTCATGTTTGTCTCCTTTTTGTGGTGGCCTTCTCTGCGTCCTCAATCGTGGTAGTCGGTAACCTCCACTTCAATGGGACCGGCGTCCGTCCAGCGGAAGCAGATCCGGTATTGATCGTTGATCCTAATGCTGTGCTGCCCGTCACGGTCCCCGACTAGCTTTTCAAGTCTATTACCTGGCACCTTCGCCAGCGAACCGAGCGAGGGCGCGAAGTCGAGGATGTCGATCTTCCGGCGAGCGATGTCGTGCAGTTCAAGCGGCAGCACTTTGCGAGCGGGCTTCGTGTTCTCCGCGTCGGCGATCTGCTGGGTGGCTTTGTTTTTGAACGAAACGATCATCGCAATAATCTCCTTGAATTAACTTAACGACTATCGTTAATCGTGCCAACAGAAGATCATGCAATATACCGACAATCGGCGTGTCGGTACGTGCTATCTAGCTACCCTTTGATGCGGTAGACGGTCGTCGGACAGTTGTGGCCGCGCAGGTTCGGGCGCGTGACCCGTCAAGCATCTCGAGCCGGCTTCCGCTGACCTGACCCCCTGAAACGAGACCAGGTGCAATGTTAGGATCGACCTGGTCTGAAGCTTTTCAACGAGGAGGTCAGGATGGGAAGGAAGCGACACACTCCGGAGCAGATCATCACTGCACTGCGGGAGGCAGAGGTGGGTCTGGCCCGCGGCAAATCCGTGAAGCTGATGAGCCGGGAGCTCGGCATCACCGAGCAGACGTACTACCGGTGGAGGCGGGAGTACGGCGGGATGAAGGTGAGCCAGGCACGGCGCCTGAAGGAGCTCGAGCGCGAGAACGGGCGCCTGAAGCGAGCAGTGGCGGACTTGACACTGGACAAGCTGATTCTGGAGGAAGCGGCCAAGGGAAACTTCTGAGCCCCGAGCGCCGACGACGTTGTGTGGTGCGTGTACGTCAGCAGCTCGGGGCGTCGGAGAGGAGAGCGTGCCGGGTGCTCGGACAGCCACGCACGACCCAGCGCCGGGTGAGGAAAGTGGCGAGTGACGAGGGGGCGCTCCGAGGTGATATCGTGCGACTCGCGAGTCGATTCGGCCGCTACGGCTACCGACGCGTCACGGACATGCTCCGCATCGAGGGCTGGGGGGTGAACCACAAGCGGGTGGAGCGGATCTGGAGGCAGGAGGGGCTGAAGGTGCCGCAGCGGCAGCCGAAGCGAGGTCGGCTGTGGCTCAACGACGGATCGTGCATCCGGCTGAGGCCGCTGTATCGGGGCCACGTCTGGTCGTACGATTTCGTGGCCTCGAGGACGCACGACGGGCGTGCGCTGAAGCTGCTGACAGTGCTGGACGAGCACACGAGGGAGTGCCTGGCGATTGTGGTGGCTCGCAAGATCCGAGCCCACGACGTGCTCGAGGTGCTGGCCGATCTGTTCGTCCGACACGGGCCTCCCGAGTATCTGAGGTCGGACAACGGACCGGAGTTCACCGCGAAGCTCGTGCGGCGGTGGTTGGGGCGCGTGGGCGTCGAGACGCTCTTTACGTGTGCCATCCAGAATCTATCTTAGTCTTGCGGGAGGTGTGTCGCTCAGGTTGCCTATGCCTGTGGAGGAAAGCCCTCCAGGATCTTCTGCACCGCCTCGAATAGGTATTGGTCTACCTTCTCAGGCCGGACAAGCCTCTCAGATGCTCGTTCTTGCCACCGTCGATGATGTCCAATATCAACGCCCCCTCGACGTATTCGCGCACGTAATCCCGGATTATGATTCCCGAACCCCCGTAACCGAAGTAGCGCAGATGGACTCCTTCTCGCCGTGTGGTCAGAAACGCGAAGCTCGATACTTTCCGTCGCCTGCTAGTGATGCACGAAGGTTGCGATTGACTACGTTGCTCGCCCCTCGCACTCCAACTCTCTGACGCAATGGGGCGGTACGACCTCAGCACCGGAGATAGGGATCCTCCGGGTCTCGCTGCCGCGATCCGCGAGCGTGACCCTGAAGCCGTTCAGGAAGTCGTGCATGTCTATCTACCGCAGATGCTCCGTGCCGCGGGAGGAGCTGGGCTGGAGGGGCAAATCGCCGAGGATGTGGTACAATCGACGTTCCTCACCTTTCTGGAAACGGCACACCGGTTCGAGGGGCGCTCGCGAGTGCGGACCTGGCTGTTCGGAATCCTTTACCGGAAGATTGCGGAGGCGAGACGGAAAGCCGGCCGGGAAGAGGCGACGGAGGACATCGATGACGTGTTCGAGCAGGAGTTCAACGCGGATGGCGGCTGGGTCCGACCCCCACCCCCTGTGGACTCAGGCGTCTATGCGTCCGAAGTGCGACGGGAGATCAAGGGGTGCCTGGAGACCGTCCCGGGCAAACAGAGAATGGCCTTTGTGCTCCGTGAGGTCGAGGAGCTCGGCAGCGAAGAGACGTGTAAGATTCTCGGTGTCACGCGCACTAACCTAGGAGTGCTGTTGCATCGGGCTCGAACGCGGCTACGCGAGTGCCTGAAGACCAACGCTTGAGGGGAAGGGCATGAAGAACTGTCGAGACATCATCTATCTCATCGCGAGCGACGAACTGGCGTACGCTAGCTGGCCCACGCGGCTGATGACGCGTCTACATCTCCGGTCCTGCGATCCGTGCCGACAGCATGCCGAGGAGCTCGCCTTGATAGGTCGTATCGGGCGAGAGGTGTTGAGCACCGATTCAATGAGCCAGGAGACGGCGCTGCGGCTCGAGGGATCGATCATGGACCATGTGTCGCGCGCCCGCGACGAGGGCGGCGCGCCTTAGCGCACACTGCCGTCCGCGTCGGGGAGCCGGCGCCCGTTCACGCGCCCCCTCCCCGACGCATCCGCCGTCCGCGCGTTTGATTCACTCCGCGGTAGCTAGCACCGGGCTCGCATCGTGTTGACGGAGCCAGATGTAAGTCACGCCGAGCACGCTGCCGTACATCAAGTGACCGACCAAGCTGGGCAGCATGGCCGCAGCAGCGGTGGCATTCCAGTTCACGCCGAAGCCCATACCCATGAAGAGCGGTATCAGAGTGAGGGGTCCCAGAATCCACCAGACTCCACCGTACGCCAGGCCGGCGTCCAGCCCGCTCGCCGTGCCGCGCACGAACCGGCCGAGTACGATCGCGAATGCTGCTCCGATGATCGTACTGTTCACCATGTGCACAACGAAACCGACTGCGGCCGTGGGTTGGCCGACCATGCTTCCGATCATCGTAAGCATGCCCATCACGCCCATCATCCCTCCGAAGATCAAACCGCCCGCGACACCGCCGTATGCGCCCCACTTCAGTTCTCTCGTGCTCATTTTTTATGTCCTCGTCATGTATGTTCTTTAGGGTCAGAGAATCCAGCCAGACCATCGACCGGACTATGTCACTTGCCAGTGAGTGAACGAACACGGCAATTCATTACACGGCAGCGAAAGGACAAAACCCGTGCATACGTTCTCGCAGCTATGGTGGGTCTTTCCGGCGTCCATCGCCTTCTCGACCGTGGCGATCGGTTCGGGGGTTTCCGGGGCACTTTTCTTTAGCCCATTCTTCATGCTCGTCGTAGGTCTCACACCTGTGCAGGCGGTGGGGGCGGGTCTCCTGACTGAAGTATTCGGGATGGGTAACGGCCTTCGCTCCTACGTGAAAGTGAAGCTCGTGGACTACGCGACGGCGCGGTGGCTTCTGCTGGGGAGCGTGCCCGCGGTGGTGCTGGGTGCGGTAGACGCCGACATGGTGTCGGACCGAGTCCTCAAGGGGGTCTTCGGAATCGGCCTGCTCGTTCTGAGCGCGTTCTTGATTCTCGTCCGCTCCCGCAAGAGTCGGCGGCTGGAGACAGGGCAGTGCCCTTGATCGACCGGAAGTCGTCGGCTAAGGGGACGACGGTGATCCGAGCGCGGGACGGTTCGGTGTACGAGTACCCTACGTGTTGGAGGGTGCCTGGTGTGCTGATGGCAGCGGTGGGCGGCGTGCTCACCGGAATGATCAGCGCCGGCCTACCTGAGATCTCTACAACTCAGCTCGTGGTGCGCTGCCGAATACCACCGCGCGTCGCCATCGCCACCAGCGTCTTTACGCTCGCGATCGTGGCAGCCGTGGGCGCTGGGATTCACGCGCTCTCGGCACAACCGGTTTGGCAAGTAGTCGGGTGGAGCATCCCGGGGGTCTTGATCGGGAGCACTATCGGAAGCCGAGTGGGGAAGTACCTCCCAGCACACACCATGGAAAAGGGACTGGGAGTCGTATTCGGGTGCGTGGGAATTCTCGTTCTCGTCCTCGAATTCATGGTATGAGGTCGGGGCCTTCATCTAGCGTCAAGACAGGCTCCCGCTCTCCGCGTAGGTAGCGTACGACGTCGGCCGCGTCGATGACGAGTGAACCGGTGTTGAGCAGGACGAGGACGATCAGCCAGATGCGCATCGGAGAAGCGAGGGGCAGGGCTCCGCTACGCAGCCAGGCCCATGGGACCAGTGCCAACCATGGGACGTGGCCGATCCCGAGGAGACGGACGAAACCGAGTCGACCGAAGAGCGCCATCTGCAGCATCGCAGCCAACATGAAGGTCGCGAGCGTGACGACGGCCTCCGGCGCCGGGAGGAACACAATCGGCAACGCGCCGTTGACGAGCATGAGTGCAGCGATCCACACGAGCCAGCCGGCAGGGAAGCGGAGCATCGTACGGGCGAAATCGAGAGCAACTCGGATCATCTGGTCCCCCTTCGGGGCACGCGCCCCTGGATCATAACGTTCTCCTACACACGTTCCTGCAGTGCCTTCCACGCTCTGCACGTCTATCATTCCGTCAGCGCCCAACGTCCGGTTCACAAGACTCTGCGGGTACGTCTCCTCGTGATTCGGCGGTTGTAGTCCGTGGACTGCGAGTACAGAGCAAGGGGAGCGACACATGAAAGCTGCTGAGCTTCTCGTCCGATGCCTCGAGAACGAAGACGTAGAATACATCTTCGGCATCCCGGGCGAGGAGAACATCGATACGATGGATGTCTTGCTCGACAGCCCGATCCGCTTCATCACCACGCGCCATGAGCAGGGCGCGGCGTTCATGGCCGACGTGTACGGACGACTCACGGGCAGAGCGGGGGTGTGCCTGTCGACCCTCGGTCCGGGCGCCACGAACCTGATGACCGGCGTAGCGGACGCGAACATGGACCGGGCGCCTCTCGTGGCGATCGCGGCCCAAGCGGCCACGACGCGCATGCACAAGGAGAGTCACCAGTACCTTGACCTGGTCACCCTCTTCGCTCCCATATCCCAGTACAGTACACGGATCATGGACCCGGAGACCATTCCGGAGGTGGTTCGCAAGGCGTTCAAACAGGCGATCGCGGAGAAACCGGGCGTCAGCTTCATCGCATTTCCCGAGAATGTTGCCGGCTCCGACGTAGAAGGGAAGGAGCCGCTCAAGGTGCAGGCGGCCCCCACCCCCGAGGCTTCTGAAGCGAAGATCGCGCAGGCCGCTGAGATAATCTCGAGCGCGGAGCACCCGATCATCATGGCGGGCAACGGTGTCATCCGCTCCGGAGGCACGGCTCAGCTCCAGGCGTTTGCGGAGAGGCTCCGGATACCCGTCGCGACCACCTTCATGGCGAAGGGAGCGATACCGTTCTCACACCCCTTCAGCCTCGGTACCGTGGGATTGCAGGCCCACGACTACGTGAGCTGCGGATTGGACCGTGCAGACGTGATCATCTGCGTAGGCTACGACATGGTCGAGTATCACCCCTACCTGTGGCATCCCGAGAAACACGCGCAAATCCTACATATAGATGGGACGCCCGCCGAGGTGGACGAGCACTACGTGCTGGCGGCCGGAGTCATCGGCGACATCGGTGAATCACTGCGGCGGATCGGTGAAGCGGCGCGGCCCCAGGACAACCCCAAGCTAGGAGCGCTGCGCGACCTGGTGCTCCAGGAGCACTCCGAGCACGCGGAGAATCCGGCGTTTCCGATGGTGCCACAGCGCATCCTCTGGGACCTCCGTCAGGTACTCGCCCCGGACGATATCGTCATCAGCGACGTGGGGGCCCACAAGATGTGGACCGCCCGGCTCTACGAGGCTGAGCGGCCCAACACGTGCATCATCTCGAACGGCTTCGCCTCGATGGGAATCGGCGTGCCAGGAGCCATCGCAGCGAAGCTGGCCCGTCCCGAGTGCACGGCGGTAACGATCACCGGCGACGCCGGGTTCCTCATGAATTGCCAGGAGATCGAGACTGCGCTCCGTATCGGGACTCCGATCATCATTCTCATCTGGAACGACAGCGAGTACGGTCTGATCCATTGGCACCAACAGCGGCACTTCGGACGACCCAGCCACATCGCCTTCGACAATCCCGACTTTGTGATGTTCGCGGAGAGCTTCGGCGCCAAGGGCTATCGGGTCGAGAGCGCCGACGAGTTGGTGCCGACGCTGAAGCAGGCCATCGCCGACGACACCGTAGTGATCATCGACTGTCCTGTGGATTACTCGGAGAATATGAAACTGACGGAGAAGCTGGGAGATCTGATCTGTCCCATATAGGACCCCGGGTGAGACCGAACGACAGGAGATACGAGTATGCCTGAGTATTTCCCACTCATGGTTCCGGGCGCGGCGCCGGAGAGTGCGCCTATGGACGTTCGTGCGCCCTACGATCGCAGTCTGATCGCCACCGTGGAGCGCGGGGGACCGCAGGTCGTGGAAAAGGCACTGGACACGGCCTACCGACTCTTCCGCGACCGGGACGGTTGGCTCAGCCCGGCCCGCCGGATCGAGATTCTGAGGCGCGCTGCCGCTATCATGCACGAGCGACGAGAGAAGCTAGCGGTCGAAGCCGCCCGGGAGGGCGGAAAGCCGCTCGTCGATTCGCGGGTCGAGGTGGATCGGGCGGTCGATGGTGTGCACGAGTGTGTAGAGTTCCTGCGCACGCAGCACGGCGAGGAAGTCCCGATGGGACTCAACGCCGCGTCGGCGAATCGATTGGCGTTCACCCGCCATGAGCCCATTGGCGTCGTGGTCGCGTTCAGCGCCTTCAACCATCCGTTGAACCTGATCGTCCACCAGGTAGGGCCGGCCGTCGCGACCGGGTGTCCATGCATCGTCAAACCGGCCGAGGCAACGCCCCTGTCGGGGATGCGCTTCGTGGGAATTCTCCGCGAGGCGGGTCTCCCGGAGGAATGGTGCCAGGGCCTCGTGACCACCGATCTGGACGTCGCCGGATCCCTGGCCACTGACCGAAGGGTGGGCTTCTTCAGCTTCATCGGCAGCGCTCGTGTGGGTTGGATGTTGCGCTCCAAGCTCGCGCCTGGCACCCGCTGTGCCCTGGAACACGGTGGTGCGGCACCTGTCCTGGTGGCGGAGGACGCGGACCTCGAGCGCGCTCTCCCCCTGATCAGCAAGGGTGGATTCTACCACGCGGGCCAGGTCTGCGTTTCGGTTCAGCGTGTGTTCGCCCACCGGAGTATCTCTCACGATTTGGCCGAGCGCCTTGCCGAAGCGGCGACGGCTCTCGAGGTCGGAGATCCGACCCGTCCGGACACCGAGGTAGGCCCCCTGATCCGTCCAGCCGAAGTCTCGCGCGTGGCAGAGTGGGTGAAGGAAGCGGTCGATCGGGGTGGTGAGCTTCTCGCCGGTGGCGGACCCGCCTCGGAAACGTGTTACGCGCCCACCGTGCTGTACGAGCCGCCCGGCGACGCTAGGGTCTCGACCTCGGAAATCTTCGGTCCGGTCGTGTGCGTGTACCCGTACGACGACATCGATGACGCGATCTCCCGATCGAACTCGCTTCCCTACGCCTTCCAGGCGTCGGTGTTCACGAAGGATCTCGATACTGCTCTTCGGGCTTCCCGCCGGCTCGACGCCTCTGCGGTGATGGTGAACGATCACCCCGCTTTCCGCGTGGATTGGATGCCGTTCGCGGGCCTGAGGGAGTCAGGCATGGGCGTCGGGGGGATCCCCTATACGATGGAGGACATGCAGATCAGGAAGCTGACGGTCATTCGTTCAGAGGCACTGTAGGGTGGGGAGGGGTGTGGCGTGCGACCTCCATCCGTTCGTGACGACGAACCAGATGGCTGAAGTGGATCGAGCGATGATCGAGGACTACGGGATCTCGCTGCCGCAGATGATGGAGAACGCCGGCCGCAACCTTGCCCACCTCGCCCGTGACCGCTTCTTCGACGGTGATCCTCGGGGTATGCGAACAGTCGTCTTGGCCGGTACAGGGGGAAACGGCGGTGGGGCTCTGGTGGCCGCCCGCCGTCTGCACAACTGGGGTGCTGATGTGAGGGTCCTCCTATCCGCTGATCGAGCCGCTCTTTCTTCCGTCCCGAGCAATCAGCTCGGCGTCCTCGAAGCCATGGGGGTTCCTCATGGAGGCCCGGAAGAGCTGTGCGACGGACCCGTTGTCGATCTGATCATCGAGGGCATCATTGGGTACAGTCTCGCGGGAGCCCCTCGTGGCGGCGCCGCAACACTCATTCGTTGGGCCAACCGGCAGAACGCCCCGATTCTGTCTCTCGACGTACCTTCCGGGATGGATCCGAACACAGGGGAGACATACGAGCCCGCGATCCGGGCGGCCGCCACCATGACCTTGGCTCTTCCCAAGACCGGCCTGGCTACGGAGGCCGCACGCGATGCGGTTGGGGAGCTCTATCTGGCCGATATCGGTGTCCCGCCGAGTCTCTACACCGCACTTTCGCTGAACTTGAGAGTTGGCCCGCTGTTTGCGCGCGACGATGTGATTCGACTTGGCTGAAACTGTTTCTTGACCTTCCTTGTCGAACTCCCTGTGGTCGCGGCGCCTATACCGCTGAAGAGTTGCGACCGGATATGAGGTCAGGTGAGTACGACGATCTTGCCACCTGCGGCGTTGTCCTCCATGCAGCGGTGCGCTTCGACGATGGCGTCCAGTGTGAGTACACGCCCGATCTTGGGCGAGATGCGTCCCTCTTCTACCTCGTCTACCACCATCTGCAGCGGCGTTTCTACGAAATCGGTGGCCTCGCCGGCGTACGTCGTGAGGCTGACCGTCGACGGTATCGCGCCCATTGGAGTGAATCGATCGAGCTCCCAGGCGTTGCCGACGATGCCGGTCATGCACACCGAACCGAAGCGTGCGGCGCACTGGAGCGAGTCGAGGAGCGTGGTGGTCCCAACGAGCTCGAGCACCTTGTCGACGCCCGAAGGAAACACGCGGCGGACATCTCTCGCGATCTCACCGCCGTCGATAAAGACGTGATCCGCACCGTTGTCCTTAAGCAGGGCTTCGCGATCGACTCTGCGCGTCGTGGCGGCCACGGTGGCGCCCTGTTTTTTGGCGAGCGGCGCGGCGGCCAGGCCAACCGATGTAGTCCCGCCCCGGATCAGCAATGATTGCCCGCTCTCCAGCTTGAGCGAGCTGTTAAGCGAACCCCAGGCGGTTTGAATCATCTCGGGCAAGGCACCTAGGATTTGCCAATCGAGGGTGGTGTCGAGCGCCACCACTTGGCGGACCGGCACACACGTGTACTCGGCGTAGCCACCGTCGAACGCCCGACCCATGCCGCCCATGGCTGTTGCCACTGTTTGCCCCGGTGAGAACTCCGCACCCGGGGGCTCCTCGACGGTGCCCACCGCCTCGATACCGAGCACGCGTGGAAACTCGACTCCGGGTGAGTATCCCTGTCGGGTGAAGAGCTCGGAGCGATTGAGACCGAACGCCTTCACGCGGATGAGGACCCACCCGGCTACCGGCCGCGGAACGGGGATCTGCTCGATCCTCAGTACCTCGGGGGCTCCCGGCTCACGAATGACTGCTGCTTTCATGGTCCTTATGGTCACGCGCTTAGCCAGTCTGGGTGTGGTTTCATCTTGAACGCTGGACCTCGAGGGGCGGCGTAGCCCCTCGGGATCCCCCCCGCGACGCTCGCGTCTGGCATGAAGAAGATGGGGCCTCAGAGACCGAGCTAGCTCGAAACTGGCACCTCCTCCGATGCCCTCAGGTCGAAGCTCTTGGAACCGCCTCCGCGCACAAGCGTGTAGGCGGAGAAGACAATGACCACGGCTGGGATGATCGGCTCTTCGGGTTGAAGCGGGAACAGCGAAGGGTCGTTGACCATCAGGTGCACGTAGGTTGCCACCACCATGATGTTCAGAACGAGTATCGTGGCGATTCGCGTGTAGAACCCGACCAGAAGCGCGCCGCCCACCCCGACCTCCACGAAGGGTACTATCCAGCGTTGCACGTCCTGCAACGGGATGTTCGCCGCAGCCAATTGCCCTGCGAACGCTGTTCCCAGGACGGGGACTGCCAGCTTCATCACGCCGGTCATCACGAACAGGACTCCCAGGCCGATGCGAATCCCGGCCGCGACGCGGTCTGGTCGGGTGTTTCGAATCATCCGCAGAGTCATTTCAGGTGCCTTCTAGCGAGGTTTCTTCTCCATGGGTCACACTCACCCTCTCCGCCTTTCAGGGCTCCCTGACCACCCCGTACCTTGTGCTGTCCCGGCTGTGACAAGAGAATCGTCCCCGCAACAGGGAGAAGCAAATGGCGTTCGTAACCGCAGTACTCCGAGAGGGGACGGAGGTCACCCTGCAGGCTCGCCAGTTCACTTGGCGCTCAGACGAACCGCTCGGCGCCGGGGGGAGCGACCTGGGGCCGACGCCTTACGAGATCCTGCTCGGCAGCCTCGCCGCGTGCATCGTCATCACGCTCCGGCTCTATGCGAACCACAAAGGAATCACCCTTCCCGAAGTTGATGTAAGGCTCGACTTCGACCGGGTCCACGCCGACGATTGTACGGACTGTGACGAACGCGCCGACGGATGGATTGAGCGCATCAAGTCGCAGGTCACTATCCGTGGCACGTTCGACGACGCCCAGCGAGCCCGACTTACGCAGGTGGCGCGGCGCTGTCCGGTTCACAAGACGCTCGCGAACGGAGTGCACCTCGTCGATTCGGTCGCCTTCGAGCGCTCTGCCTAGCGTACCGTGGTAGTACGCCAGATGTGTGAGTGCGCTGAGTCGCTGCCTAATACGGCAGCCCGAGAATGATGAAGAACTTCGTGGACTCGTCACTAACTCCGATTCCTGCGCGAACCAAGTAGGGCTGACTCACCGGTTGAAACCAGAGACCTCCGCCAAGGCTGGTATGCCATCCTCCGGGTGAGGCCCCATCAAGCCATACGCGCCCCGCGTCCGCTAAGCCGAAGACACCGATCCCCACAGGCACGACGACCCTAGGCCGCCACATCCGGAGACGGATCTCAGTGCTTCCGAAGGCGGCCGCATCTCCGGCGAAGCGCTGGTCGGCCCATCCGCGGATCGTCGACGTACCTCCGAGGAAGGCCGCTTCATACCAGGGAAATCGACCCCAGACCCGCTCACCACCCGCCCGCAGTGCGAGCGAAATCCAGGGGTCGAGAGAGGGCGCCAACACAGTGGATACTTCGGCGCCGGCCCTGCCGAACTTTCGCTCGACGTCCAGGAGTTCCGGGAAGGCCGTGCCGGTGAGCGAGACACGGATACGGTTACCGGTGGTCTCGGAATCGATGAGCGGGTCCAGCACGAGGCTAGCAGTAGCTGCGAGCTGTATAAATCGGCCGTCGCCGTAGATCGAGCCCAAAGTGCTGAAGAAGCGCCCGGCGTTGTCGTCTGTGCTGATCCGCTCGAGCTCTAGGCCACCCGAGAACACGAATCGGGGGCTTGGCGAGACGCCGAGCCCGAGCGCGAGAGAGGCTGCTGTCTGGTCGACCTTGTGGTACGATTGTGCACCGGGAGACGCCATATTCCCAAGCCCGAAATAGTGGAGGACGTCCAGCCGTGAGATACGGCCCCCCAACGTCCAGAAGACCGCGGAGTTCTCCTGGTTCAGGTGTCCCTCGATCTCAGCCCGTCCTTTACCGAGGGTCGGCGTGTACCCGCCTCGGAGGTCGAACGCCGATGCGTACGGTGGCTTTCGGAAGCGTAGCGCTCCAAGTGGGCACCACCCCCCAGGAAGGGTCCGAGATCGGACGAATACGTAGACCAGAAGATCGGCTGCGTACTGCTGCCCCAATCGCGGGGTTGATCACGGTCCTCTTCGCTCCAGACCTACTCGTCGAACTCCTTGTCGTCGATCGGCTGGGATCCGCTGCCCGACACCTGGTTGTCGCCCTCGTAATCGTAGAGTCGTACTCGCTGCCCGTCCGAAGCGAATTCGTAGCGGTCGTCTCCTGCTCCACTGACGATCCGGACCGCGATATCCGACCGGGCACCGCCCCTCACTACTACCTGGTCATCGCCGCCCTCCAAGTGGATCCTGATCTCGTCCGTTTCCGTCGCGTCGAAGCGACGCTGAAAATATGGTGCTTCCAAGTGATCGGGCGCGGTGATCGTCACACCGACGCGACCCGACTCCGAGCGATCAACCACGAGCACCTCGTCGGCGCTGGTGGCGTGGATGTCGACCTTGCCGGCGAGCAGTCGGTAGAACTCGTGCCAAGCTTCGTCGAGGTGGTCCCTCCTCACTCTCAGCGTGCGGGCGAGCTCCTCACCGCCGAGGGCGTGGATCTCGGACGGCAGCTGCCCGACGGCTTCTTCGATCACGTCGTCAGTGAGTCGCGCCTGCAGTGCGGTCCCCACTGAGTCCCACACCGGTCGTTCGAGCCCGGACAAGAACCACCGGTCCAAGGCCCGCCCATTCCAGTGCAATCGCGTGATGTCCGGGTAGCTTTCCTCGAAGCGAACGAACTGCGGCATGTACAAGCTCACGATTCGGGTTGCAGCGCCGTCGAACTTCGAGAAAGCCTGATCACGATCGGTCGGCACGGGCAGCCATGTCCTCGGCTCCGTCTCGCTGTAGGTCGCCCACCGCCACTGTCCCCGGTGCCTATCCCAGTCGCCGAGAAAGACATCGACGAGTCGTGCAGTGAGAAACGCTTCACTGTCTACCAGGTCACGCGGGCCCCGATCGAGGCGCTCGGTCAATGTCTCGCTGGCGATCACGCGGGCAGTCCCAGCGAAGGATGTTCGGTCTCCCTCGTTCTCGTCCGGGCGTTCTTCGATGAGTCCCAGTACGCCGGCGAACTCCTCCCTGAACTCCCCGAGCGCGGGATCATCCGGCATGATCCTGAGCTGGGGCTCCACGTGCAGGATTCCCGCGGCTTCCAGGAGCGGCGCCGCGACCAGCGCGCCGTAGGGGTGGGCCGCGCTGATTCCGTCCTGAACGAGCTCGTTGACGACCGTCCCGCGAAGAAGTGGGTCGAGGACGGCCGAGGGGTCTTTGTCGACGGAGCGGAAGGCGTACTCCCTACCGTCCGCGCCCGCGAACCTCAAGGATCTCGTCTGTCGCCCTCCGCCGGTGCGGAGCGGCTCGAGTCCCCCTGCGAACGACGACAGGTCGAGTGGCTCCACCCGGATGGTCTGGGTCCACACATCGCGGTAGTGTCGGCCTAGGATCCACCGATGGAATGCTCCAGCGCGATAGCGCTCGCCTGCGGCCACGACCTCCCCTTGGTCAGCGGTCTGTGCGAGCATCGAGGGTGGCGAGCAGGCGACGAGGGCGATGATCGTAAGCAGCGCCCGCGTCGTCCCAGCCGCCCGAGACCGCACGGAGCGTAGCGTTCCATCTGCGTTCACCCTAGATGTGTCGCGCATAGACCTCTCTCCTTCGTCTACGCGCTCTAGATCTGCGCTAGACGGTCAGAGTCTCGGCACTCAGGGACGCGAAAATAGTGGACGGATTAGTACGAGGGAAGACAGGGAAGGGGGTGAGCGGACTACAACCCTTTCCCCTCGGACACCGTCTTCGTAGAGCGTGTCAGCACCCGCAGGTCGAAGGCGAGCTTCGCCCATCCGTTTCGCTCGGCGTGCATGAAGCCGATATACGTGAAGTCCAGGGCCCACTCGTCGGGGCCGCCTGTGACGCCCTTGTTGGCTTGCACGAGCCCCGTGAGCCCTGGGCGTATCAGTCGCTTTCTGAAGATCCCTTTCTCGAGTTCCTCGTAATACGGCTCGAGTGGCCAGGGGCGTGGGCCGACGAAGCTCATGTCGCCCTTCAGGATAGAGAACAGCTGCGGCAACTTATCGAGGTAGAACCGCTTCAGAATGGCGCCAGCTCTCGTGACGTTGTCCGGGTCGGATTCGATGGGCTTGATGTGCTGGTGCTTCTGCGTCTTGCGGATTCTCCAGAAGGCATCCATGCGGATGATCCGAAACTTGGGCAGGTGGAAGATCTCGCCCTCCGAGCCACGGTCCTCGGTCAGAAAGAGGGGCCCTCGGTGCCCCGGGACGAGCAGCCCGTCCGCCGTGATCGTCAGCAGGATCAACACGATCATCGGCGAGAAGATTACGATCAGCAGCAAGGACAACACTATATCGAATGCCCGCTTCTGCCACGCGATGTGGACGAGCTCGTCGAGGCCCCGACCGATCTCCTCGAAGCGTTCGACGTCTTCAGCGGTCATGGTATCGGGACGGGCTCTGAGTCCACCGCATGCGTAGGTCCCCGAGCCAGTCGTGTGAGCCTTGGGTCACGCCCGCCTCCGCTCGCTCGGCGTTCCGTCAACGGCCGTGGCGCTCGAAACGTCGATCTCACCACGGAAATGTCGTCACGGGGTGTTCTGCGCAACTGCGGTCACGATTCCACCCAGGCGCTTCAGCTCTTGCCCTGGCATCTGGGGATCGAAGGGGAGGTACACACTCCCTGTAACGAGCCGTTGCGCACCGGGCGAAGCGGTATCCGGAGCGCGGCTGTCCCTAACCACCGCTAGTCGCCCTGACATCGGATAAAAGCCTTCGCTGCGGAGCTCGCGAGCGAGCCCCTCGGGTTCGGATGTCAGAACCGGCACCAACCAATAGCTATGGGTATCGACCTCCCGTGTCGGTAGATCAACTTCCGGTCCCAAGGCTTCGAAGAGCGTACGGCCCAACTCGGTCCGCCGCGAGATTGCGGCGTCCCCCTCGTATAGGCGGCGCTCGAGAAGGGCCAGCAAGGCTGCGCACGGCTGCCGGCGAATTCTGGTGAGCAGATCCTCGCCGCTGACGCTACGTGTGAGCCTGTGGATGAGCTCCTGGTGGTCGACCCCCAGTGCTCTCAGGACCGCGATGTACATGCCGAAGAGGTGAGGGTTGGTGGAGGCTCTTAGCGCGCCATAGATGATCAGCCGCCAGAGGTGCTCGCGCGTGGGTTGTACCGGATCGCCCTTCATGATCGAGCGCATTCGCTTCCGTAGCCCGGCATCGCGCACGCGCACCAGGCCTCCTCCGACCGCGGTCGCCGTCTTCAAGGGGCCAAAGGAAAAGAGGTTGAGGTCCGCTTCGGCGTGCCCGGTCCAAGCCGGGCCAGCGTACGCCTCTGCGCAGTCCTCGATCACCATGATCTCCCGACGCCGAGCGACTTCGACGGTGGGCTCGACGTCGAGTCGAGCTCCGTAGAGATGCGTGAGCACGACGGCCCGCGTACGCGGACCGATCAGTGCCTCGAGCTCAGCGACGTCCCACACGGTCGTGATCGGGTCGATGTCCAACGGCACAGTGCGCAGACCATGGTACCGTGCGACCACCGGCATGTCGGGTACCGTGACGGCAGAGAAGATGATCTCGTCGCCCGCGTCCCATTGCATCGATCGCAGGAAGAGGTCGAATGCGGAGCGCACGTTGAGGCAGGCGATCGCGTCACCCCCTTCGGACCAGATCCGCTCGACCCGGGCACCCACGGTCTGGCGGCGAGGCGGGGCGAGCGAAGACTCGAGCGCGAAGAACCAGTCTTCCCAACTGAAGTCGAGGCCCTTGCACGGCCACATCAAGGCGGACTCGCCGCCGACGTGCGTTCTGCCTTCCTACCCGACTTTGTCGCGGGTCCGATTCCCTGGTTCATACCGGCATTATTCCGCGGGTTGGCGTCGGACGGCAACCGCCGAAACCCAATCTTCCCGTATATCTGTTGATCGACCATTGACAATGTGATATGTCCACATCGGGTAGCCCAACTCGTTGGGATTAGGAGGCTTCATTGTGGGCCTTGGGGCGAGGGCCTGCACCTAGCTCGATTCGCCGGTGGGCCGCTAGGCGGTCGCCCGCTGTCGCGCGAAGTACTTCTCCTCCAGCTGCACCAGGCGGTCTGCGATCTGCATCGCGAAGTCACGCGAGCGGCGGATGCCGGAGTTGTCGGACTCGGGGCGGAACACCTCGAAATCCACGTAGAACGAATCGCCCCGCTTCGGGATCGTCGACCACCTATCCTGCCGGTCGCCACGCAGGTACACGCATAGCGCGTGGCAGTCGGGGATGGAATTCACGATCCTGCCCATACCGTGTGCGATCGTCTCCATCTGGATGCGGCCGGTCCGGCTGCGACCACTCTCCGCGAAGATGATCGCCGTCTCACCGCGCGAAACGACGTGCTGGATGCGCTTGAGCACCTTCGCGACCTGTGCGCGCTCACCTCCGCGCACAATCGGGATGCACTTGGTCGCCCACGCGGCCATTCGGCTGAGCCACACCGAAGCGAAGTTGTGGTACTCGGGCAGGTTCCACGGCACCCAGCGGTAGTGGAACAGATACCACCACGACCCGCCCAGTGCCCATGTCACCAACGCCGAATCGGCCATGGTGAGATGGTTGGGGCAGATCAGGATTGGCTTGTCGGTTGCCCTAACGAGTGTGCGGAACCGCCGGCGCAGGTCCCTGACGTCTCGAACGCGATAGCGCATGATGACGCTTAGGATGAAGGCAGACGCCGGAATCCAAACGACGGACAGAAGCCGGCCGACTTCGCGTTGCACGAAGAGGTTGAAGCGCGTTGCGGCAGGCAGACTCATCTTGAGGGTCAGATCTTGGCAGCGATGAGGGAGATGGCGTCTCCGATAGTGTTGACGTTGTCGGCGTCTTCGTCGTCGACCTCGATGTCGAAGGCATCTTCCAAGTCGAGGATGACGTCTACCAGCCGCGCCGAGTTCACCTTCAGGTCCTGAAGGATGTTCGTCTCGTCCGTTGCCGACACTACGGCATCCTTGTTTTTGGCATAGATGCTGATGATTTGAAGAATCTTGGCGCGGATCTCACTCTGATCCATGGGCGTGGTAGCTCCTATCGGTTCGATATTGCGGACGTAAAGACTAAGGTTAGTCGCACCACTTACGGAAGACCACGCATACGTTCACGTCGCCGAAGCCGAAGCCGGCCTTGATGATTGTGCGCAAGTCGGGCGTTTCCGCGACCTCGTGGGGGATCGAGGCGGCGTACGGCTCGATCTCGGGGTGCACATCCTCGCAGTTGATCGACGGGTGCACGAAGCCACCCCGCAGCATGAGGATGCATGCCACTGATTCCATCGCTCCGGCGGCTCCCAGGCCGTGCCCGATCATGGATTTCGTCGAGCAGATGAGCGGCAAGTTCTCCGGCGTGCGTTCGAGCGCGGCTGCCCAGGACTCGACCTCGTTTGGGTCGGCCCCGGTGGCCGTGAGGTGGCCGTTAATGGCGTCGATCTCGTCAGACTCGATACCCGCAGCCGCGACCGCCTGGCGGATGCAGCGCCGTACGCTCGTGGGGTTAGGTGCCGTCATGCTCCCGCCCTGACGGTGTCCGCCGCAGTTAATCGAGCCGCCCAGCACTTCGGCGTAGATCCTCGCACCTCGTGCCTGGGCGCTGTCGAGGCTCTCGAGGTGGACGACTCCGGCACCGCTGCCCGGCACGAACCCGGCGGCGGAGGCGGATAGCGGTCGAGAAGCCTTCTCTGGCTCGTCGTTGAATTTTCGGGAGAGCACGCGCATCGCGTCGAAGCCCGCCCAGATGTAGCGGCTCGCCCCTTCGCTACCGCCGCACAACATGCGGTCCGCGAGACCGTTCTGGATGCGTTGGTACCCGTCCACGATTGCCTCGGCGCCCGTGCTGCACGCGCTCGAGTTGGACGTGACCTGGTTGCCGAGCGCCAGCAAGCCTGAAATGCGGGCCGAGACTCCACTGCCCATGATCTGCTCGACGATCGTGCTGCCGAGGCGGCGCACCTTGGCGGCATCCGTCATGGGGACGAGCTTCTCGCCCGCGGTGTCTAGCCCGCCGACGCCGGTGCCGATCACCGCGCCGGCCTCCCAGTAGACGTGATCGTCTTCGCGGTCGGGGCGCGCGAATCCGGCGTCAGTCCAAGCATCCACCGCCGCGATGCAGCCGAAGCGGTGGCTGGAGTTCATTGCGAGCAGCTCGTCCTCGTCGAAGTACGCGTCGGCGATCGCGTCCGTTTCCTGAGGCACACCAGCGGCCGTGCAGCCAAACTTCAGCTCCTCCAGAATGGGAATGTGACGGATCCCCGAAACGCCCGCACGCAGCGCGGCTTCGTAGGCCTCGAGTCCATTGCCGTTCGGGGCGACGACGCCCAGGCCTGTGATGACCACGCGTCGATTCACCGCCGGGGGACTCCCATGCCCGAGATTGTTCCTGAGCAAACGACGGCGCCGTCTTCGAGCGTCATCTCGGCTTCCGAGCGGATCTTGCCGCGCCGGAAAAAGACCTTGTCTGCGCGGATGGTCACGCGGTCCCCGGGACTCACGAGACCGGTGAACTCGACGTTGGCGTCGGTGAAGAGCGCTAACGCGTCGAGCACTGCGTCGCGCCCCTGATCGCGCGCGATCTGGTACAGGCCGAGTCCGACGACGCCGACCTGAGCGAGGCTCTCCAGCAGGATCACACCAGGGGTTACCGGGCGGCCCGGAAAGTGGCCACGGTAGAAGTCGTGATCATGTCGGAACGTGAAGCAGGCGACGATGTGCTCGTCGGAGACTTCCAGGACTTCGTCCACGAAGAGGAACGGGTCTTTCTGGGGAAGCAGCTCGAACACCTCTTTGGGCGTGAGTACCACCCCTGCGCAAGCGTCGCTCATTCCGCTTCCATCTTGCCGCCGCGCGATCGCGCGCTCGGGTACGGATAGTCGGCATAGTCGATGTCGAGAAAGGCACCGACCTTGGCGCGCTTGATCGTGTAGATCTCCTCGCCGTCCACGATCACCCGGGCGTCGCCGATGGCGACCGCGGAGCCGGATTTGGGTAGGGCCTGGTAGCGGAGGATGTCGATTTCGTAGCGCACGAGTTTGTCGTGTGGGCGGATCTGCCCGAAGAAGTCGATCTCGCCGGCGCCGAGCGCGCGTCCTGTACCCATCGCTCCCCGCCACGCGCAATAGAGGCCGATGAGCTGCCATACCCCGTCGACTCCGAGGCAGCCGGGCTGCACGGGGTCGGCGGTGAAGTGACATTGGAAGAACCAATCGTCCAGGCGGATGTCTTTCTCGCCCACGATACTACCTGTGCGCCCGTTTTCGGTCATCTCGACCACGCGGTCGACCATGAGCATAGGGGGGGCGGGGAGGCGGGTCTTGAAGTCCTCGGGCGGGTCGTCGATCAGACGTCCGTAGGACATGGCCAGAACCTCCTCCTGCGTGAGATTTGGCCGAGCCAGAAAGTCCTCGTAGGTCACGAAGCCTCCCCGAACCGGTAGAGGTGTCCCGACCAGGTGAGACCCGCACCGACACCAACCAAGGCGACGTCGTCGCCTGGTTGCCACTCGTCCCAGCGCATCGAGACCACGCCCGGGGCGCCGGCCGCGCCCGTATTGCCGAAGTTCACTACGCTGCTGTGGTGGAGGTCCTCGGTGATCTCGCACCGCTGACATACGGCGTCGAGCATCCTCAGGTTGGCCTGGTGCCCCACGAAGTGCAGACGCCGGCCGGGATCGGCAAACTCCTGCTGCAGCCGCTTGAGAACGCGTACGGTCTTTTTGATGGCGAACATCTGGACGGTCCGGCCATCCTGTCGGAAATGCTCGTTGGAAGCGATGGTGACCTTGTCCCACCCCGCCGGACTCGATTCGATCGAGTTGCCGAGGATCTGGATGAGGGAAGGTACCTTGGTCGAGATAATCGCCGCTGTCGTGCCGTCTCCCCAGAGCACCGCTCCGGTGCGGTCCGAGTAGTCGACCGAGCACGTCACCGTCTCCGGCGTCACCACGAGCACGAACTCTGGAAGCGCTTCGGGCTTCATCATGGCGAGTGTATAGAGCGCGACATGGAAGCTCGTGCATGCCGAATTGATGTCGAACGACGGCGCTTCGATGCCGAGCCGTCCCGCAATCGTGCATGCGTCGGAAGGAGACATGAAGTCGGGCTTGCAGCTTCCGGCGATGACCATGCCCATGTCGCTCGCCTGGAGCCCCGCACGCTGGAGCGCCATCTCTGAGGCAAGCCCGCCAGTCTCGGCGTGCGTGTACTCGGACGCCTCAGCGGCCTGTGTGAAGTCGCGGTTCAGCGTCTCCTTGATGTAGTCGAGCGACATCACGGTGCGGCGCGATTCGATGCCGACGCGCTCCTCGATCCACTGGGCGTTGGAACCGATGTCCAGACTGGTGAGGAACTCGTTGGTGATCTCGTTCTCGGGGTGGAAGTGCCCGAGCCCATGCAGGTACATGCTCATCGTGACAGCCCCGAAATCGCTTCGCCGCCATCTACGCGAATGATCTCGCCATTGATCCACGCGGCCTCGGGCTGAGACAGGAGATAGATCACGTTGGCGACATCCTCGGGTGTGGTGAGTCTGCCGAATGGGTTCCGCGTCACGGCCTGCGCTTTCAGATGCCCACTCCCGGGGATCATGCGCAGCGCCGGCGTATCCGTGACGCCCGCCTGGATGATGTTCGACCGTATCCCGAAGTGTGCCATTTCTACTGCGATGGATCGGGACACGGACTCCAGCGCGACTTTGGCGGCGGCGACTGCCGCATACCCCTTCCACGCAACGGCGTTGCCCTCGCTGGTGAGTC
This sequence comes from Longimicrobiales bacterium, assembly GCA_965226625.1. Taxonomy (GTDB): domain Bacteria; phylum Gemmatimonadota; class Gemmatimonadetes; order Longimicrobiales; family Gaopeijiaceae; genus UBA1138. Next base: position 66,019 of record CBDDDK010000001.1, on the reverse strand, counting down.
CAAACACGCGCGCGTCGTCAGCGAACATGCCGCGCTCGCGGAGCCGTTGAGTCCAGCCGAGCAAGCTCGTGCCCATCGAGTGGATGGTGCGCGCCATGTCTTCCTCCTCGAGGAGCGCATCGGCGGAGTATTGCGGTGCGGTGCTAACGCCTTGCAGGCCATACACCCCCTGCTCGAAAAGTCTGTCGACGGCCTCTGCCAGCTGCCGGGGGTCGACGTGCATCGCGGCAGCCAACCGCTCCCGCGCATCGTTGTCGGAAGCGCCTTCCGGGCCTATCAGCTTGAGGTTGCCGAAGGCGATCGAGTGTAACATCACGCATACCTTGCCAGCGGCTCCGAGTGACTCCGCGAGGGCGTCCAGGATCTCGTCGCGTTTTTCCGCGTTCAGCGCGTCCGCGTTGAACGTGAGCAGCGAGACGCCCCTTCCGCGTATCGCGTCGAATTCCGGCTCTATGCGCTTCATCGCGCCCCGGCGATCGCGATGCACGACACAGACGTTGGAGCCGTGCCGAGAGAGCTTGTGCGCCGTGGCAAGGCCGAATCCGCTCGAGCCTCCGAGGATCAAGGCCCACTCGTTCGAATTGGAGTGTGTGGTCGACATCAGACGGGCGTGTTCCCCTGTCCCCAGACGGTTTTACTAAAGCCTACAACGATACCCAAGAGCCCGATCCTGGGCTAGCAAGCAGAGCGCGTCAGCCTACGCCCAGGTAGGGCGGCCGTCCGAGCCGGCTCTCAGCCGTCCCGAGCGCTCGTTCGACCGCGAGCGCGGCTCCCAGCAGCATCTCGTCCTGACCTGCTGGTGCGAGCAACTGCAAACCCACCGGCATATTGGCCTGGTCGAGCCCCACGGGAAGTGTCACCGCACACAGGCCGAGCATGTTGATAGGGCATGTGGCGCGGAGCGCCGCGATGTTCGTCTCTACGTACCGATCGAGGTCGTGCACATCCGAGACGAGCGGGGGTGTGATGATCACGGTGGGCAGCACGAGCAGATCGGCGCGCTCGAAGAGCGTTTCCACACGGCCTAGCAGCTGCTCGCGCTCGGCTATGGATGCGGCGTATCGCTCCGAGGTGTGCGTGGGCGCACCGGCTAGGCGTGAGCCCACCGTCGGGTGGAGGATCTCCAACCAACCCGGCAGGTCTCGCTCCAGGAAGGCCCGACACTCCGCTCCGGCGATTCCACCCGTCAGGTACAGCCTCTGCGCTTGATCGAGCAACGAGCCGTCTACGACCAGGTGATCCCATCCGCGCGCGCCGAGGTCATCGAGCGCACGCTCCAGGACGTCGGCGATGTCGGACTGACAGTCGGCCCAGATGTCGCATTTCGGCACGGCAATGCGGAGGTCAGCGGGGGACAGCGCGGAGAGATGTCGGAGCAGTGCATTTGCTTCCCCCCACGCGGGGTCGATCGCGCCAAAGAGGTAGACGCTGTCCTCTACGGTGCGTGTCAGCCCGCCGACGCTGTCGAACGACGCACTCAGCGGTACGACCCCGGCCACCGACCAACGGTCGTACGTAGGCTTGTGGCCGACCGTCCCGGTCATGGACGCGGGGATGCGGATCGAGCCGCCTGTGTCGCTACCGAGCGCGACCAAAGCCGAGCCCTCCCAGAGGCTCACGCCGGCTCCACATGACGACCCTCCTGGAATGCGAGCTTCTTCGGCATCCCACGGGTTTCGGGGCGTGCCCCAGTGTGGGTTGATTCCTACCGCGCCGTACGCGAGCTCGACGGTGTGGGTCTTGCCCACGAAAACGGCGCCCTGCTTGCGCAGTTGGGAGACCAGCCACGCGTCGGTCTCCCAGGAAGCCGGCAGCCGGCGCGTGGTACCCGCGAAGGTCGGCATGCCCTCAACCCCATAGAGGTCCTTGACGGACACCGGGATGCCGCAGAGCGGTCCACCCAACCCGCTCGCGAGTAGGTCGTCAGCTTGGCGCGCTGCACTCTTTGCGGCCAGCGCGTCCAGGTGCTTGTAGGCGTGTAGTCCGGTACCCCGACGCTCATGTCGTGAGAGGGCCTCATCCACGAGCTCCGCGCTGGAAATCTCTCGTTTCAGGAGCCCCTCGGTGATCCGAGCCAGAGGCTGCTCGATAAAATCACTCATGTTTCGGCGTATACGGGGATTGTTTCAAGCTGGGCGAGTCATACCAAGTTATTGCGATCCGCGGACGTGGCGAGTCGGCACAGAAAAGCTGCTCTCGTCGGGGCGCCGCTCGGACGAGTCGGAGTCTGGGGGCGAGCCAGGCGCGTAACCAGCCCTAGCGGTCGCGGGTCGCCTCTCCCAGCATCCGGTCGAGCGCATCGCGGTCGTACCATTGGCCGCGAAGCATCACGCCCACGGGCCGCCGAAGTCGCGAGAGATCCAGCAAGGGGTTCTCGTCGAGCAGAATCAAGTCTGCTCTCGCATCGCGCGTCACGGTGCCGAAGCTCGCATTCTCGTCCACGAACTCACGCACAAAACGCCCCGCGTTGCTCGTCGCGGCTTCGAGCGCGTCGAAGCTCGTCAGGCCGGCCGCGGCCAGCGCGTCGATCTCGTCATGAAGAGAGAAGCCCGGAACCATGACCGGCTTGCCAGCGTCCGTGCCTGCGAGCATCGGGACGCCCGCGCGGCCGAGCGCGCGAAGCATCGGCTGGTGGAAGTCGAACATCGCGCGGATCCGGGGGCGCTGTGAGAAATCCTTGTCCGTATAGGCGTTCGGGCCCGCCCACCGGTCCCTCAGGGATCGAGGGACGTAGTCCACATCTCGGGAGGCGAGTCTCGTCCCGAGTCCCGCGATCGTGCCCCACTGAGTCTCGTTGTTGCCGAAGGTCGAAACCGTAGGCGTCACCCACATGCGCGCTGCCGCGATCTCGGATGCGACGCGCTCCAGGTCTGACGGATCGAGGGTAGGGAACCTCGCATAGATCAGCTCTTCGGCGTGCACAATAGACGCTTGACCGCTCTCGAGCACCTCGCGCAGCGACAGGTTCCGCGGGGCGTGCCCGACGATCGGAATCCCTTCCTCCGAGCCGACCTCGACGAGCCGCTGGTACGCGTCTGCGGAGAGATTGCCGTGAATCTTCACGAAGTCGTACCCGAGCCGGACCTGCTCACGCACCTCCCCTTCGGCCTGCTGCGGCGTTTCTATCCTCGGCTCGTTGGTGAAGGGACCAGACGTGTACATCGTCGGGCCCAACACCTCATCGGAGCGGATCCGGTCACGAAGCTCGAGGTGGCGTGGCTCGCCCTCCAGATTGAAGACCGTCGTGACACCGTTCGCAACGAAGAGCTTGAGCCACTGCTCCGCGTCCTCTTCCAAGTGTACGTGCGCGTCGGTGAGTCCGGGCACCAGATACCTGCTGCCGTCGCCCGGGACGATGAGCGCGCCGGGCGGGGGTCTCATTTGCCCGGCTGGGCCGATACTCTGAACGAAGCCGCCCTCGACGATCACGACCTGATTCCGGAGGACGCGGTCCCGATCCATAGGTAGTACGTTCACGTTCACGAACGTCACCGCGCTGCTCTCGACCGCCGTGGTGACGGAGCCTCCACCGCCGCGGGCCGAACTCGGGTGCTTGGAGGCGTGACCGTCCGGACTGATGTGGAGGTACAGCGTGCCCAATGTTCCGGCTACGAGGAGCAGGCCGACGGTGTCTTTGGGAGAAAGCTTCATTCGTACGTTGTAGATATTCTGGATTGGCTACCAAGCTACAACACGTCGAGCCGATCGCCCAGCCGACCATCCGTCGGGCTCAACTTATGGTGTCGTGCTGCTCCGCACGGGCCTTCGCTCGCTCCACGGCTGACAGAGCACCTCTCACGCCGCTCGCTCCAGGAACCGGTAGGTTCCCGATGATGTTGTCCTTCTGGGCCCGTGTGAGCGTATCAGCAGCGGCCTGCGTGTTGCCGGAACCGCTTCCGCAAGCACCACCAGCGAGTAGGGCGAGGGTGAGGATTGTGAGTCTCTTCATGTGGTCCTCCAGCCAGAGACATGAACCTAGTCGTTGGAATCGGATCCTTGCCAAAATGTACTCTTGCCGGTCGCAATCCCCGACGCAAGTTGAGCCGAGGACGACCACCCATAGGTGGTGATCTGGGACCGACTCGTGAGTCGCGGGTATTTCGAGGATCAGGTCGAGAGGATCATGGGCCAGAACTTGCGTCTCCACGCACAGTATCGGATAGGACCGGGGAAAGTGAATGCCATGCGTCGTTCGTCATACGTGGCTGGTCCTCGCTGGATTGGGCCCCTGGTGCTGTGTGTGTGCCTCGTGGCATCGGGCTGCGGTGGGGAGTCGGAAATGCGGCCCGCCCAGACGGAGCCCGAGAAGCTAGAGGTCGACTTCATACAGGAGGCGGTTTGGTCGCCGAGCGGGGACCGGCTGCTAGCGGCGTGGCACCAGGGCGGCCGGTACCGGCTGTACGGCGTGCTCGGTCCGGATACGACGGGCTCGGCGCTCGAGCCAGGCTCGGGCTTGCGTGTGTCGGACGGACCCGACCTCTGGCCTACCTGGTCGAGGGACGGGCTCTGGGTTGCGTTCAGCTCCACGCGCGACGGCCAATCGGAGATTTACAGAATGCGGCCCGACGGCATGCAGGTCGAGCGGCTCACCGACCACCTGGCGGAAGATGCGGATCCGGCGTTTTCCCCCGACGGTCAGAGCCTCGCTTTCATCTCCGACCGGACCGACGGTGCCCCCCGGCTTCACATCATGGACGCGGACGGCTCGAACGTGCGGGCCGTCGGAAACGGTCCCGGGACGGAGCACCATGGTCCGGCGTGGTCTCCGGATGGGACGCGTCTGGCCGTTCAGATCACCATGGAGGACGGCGAGTACGTGTATTTGGCGACCACCGCCGGGGGGTGGGGGCGGGTCGGGGCAGGCACATTGCCCGCGTGGGCGCCGAACGGCGACGACATCTACCTCACCCGAAACGACTCTCTGCTGGTCGCGCGCGCGAGTACGGGATCACTACGCCTGGTGCTCACGGACGGCTTCGCTCCCAGACCTTCCTCAGATGGTCGTTGGCTGGCCTTCGTCCGGGGCGAGTGGCCCACTTCTGCACTGTACGTGCTAGATCTCGAGACCGGAGTCGAGCGGCGGCTGACTAGGTAGGCGCCACGCGCGGGCTACGGCGCACGCGTAGCCGGGAGGTCGGAGCCGCGGGCATCCCACTCGGCGATGCGCTCCGCGAGTCGGAAGATGGAGAGTGGCGCCGAGCCCTCCGCTTTGTTGTTGGCGATCACGAACACGCCTTTCTCGGCGATGAGTGCGTCCAGAGCGGCGATCGCGATACGCTCTCGGGTCTCCGCGTCCTCATCGACGATCTTGTCGAAGGGTTCGTAGCGTTCTCTTGCGACCTCGTAGCGCAGGCCCGAGTGCAACATCCAGCGCATTACGAGGACCGGTTGTTGATACGCCTGCACCGAGTCCAGTTGCCGCTCGAGCGAAGCCATCGCGGGGTGCACCGAATAGCAATGCGCCGCGCCGGTGGCGCGCAAGGCCTCCGAATACGAATCGGTGAGAAACGCCGCTGTACGCAGCTCGATCGCGTACAGGGGATCCTTCGGCAGCGCGTCGAGGAACCCGTGCAGCCGTTCTATGAAGGGGTCGCGTCCACCGACGAGGTTGGGATGGATTGGTGGGAATTGAAAGAGGAGGGGACCCGCCTTGCTCCCGAGCCCATCGATCATCGGCCCGATCACCTCGTTCGCCGCGTACTGCGGGTCCAGGAAACGAGGGTTGGGCCCTCGAACGCCATATCCTTCCGTGTCGGTTGGCGAGGTGAGCAACCGATCCGCCTTCACAAGGAATCTGAAGTCCGCCGGCACCGCGTTCGCGTAGGCACGGAACGCGTCGGAAGATATCGGGCGATAGAACGTTCGATCGACACCGACGGTGCGCAGGAGCGGGTGCTGCGCGTATGCCGTGAGGCCGTGACTGGAAAGCGTCTGCTGGGACACTCGCCGGTCATAGACGATGCCCTCCCAACCCGGAAAGCTCCAAGACGACGTGCCTAGGCGCAACTCGACCGGCAGCTTGTTCGCTATCTCAGACTGTCGGGCGGCGTGCTTGACGGCTGCGACCGGTGCCGTCGCCAGCCGCGGTGCTTCGTCAGGGAAGAGGCCGAGCTGTAGATCCATGGCCCCACAATCTTCTTGTAACCATTGGCATCATCAAGAACATCGGCAGCGCTCGGGTAGCGCGTCCGCGCCGAGCACTGGCGAAGTGCACGCTGGTTTCGGTGGCGAAGCACGGTTTCTGCGGTGCCACCGGAGCGATATTTTGGCGGTCATGGACGTCCAGATCTTCGGTGTGAACACAAACGCCGACGTGCGCAAGGCGCAGCGATTCTTCAAGGAGCGCCGAGTAAACGTGCACTTCATGGATTTCAAGCAGCGCTCGCCATCCAAGGGGGAACTCCGCCGTTTCTTCCAGAAGTTCGGCGAAGGGCGGCTCATCGATCGAGACGCTAAACGCTTCAAGGCGCTGGGTCTGCAAACGGCTTACTACGGTGACGATCGCTGGCTCGAGATCGCCTGCGAAGAGCCGCTGATCCTGCGCATGCCCTGGTGCGCAGAGGGAATGACCTGACCGTGGGATCCGCGGCGGCGACGTGGAAGGAGTGGGTGACCAAGTAGCCTGCCTTGGCCCCTGGTGTGAAGACCTCCCGGGGCTCAGCCGGAATCCGTGGAGCGGCTCCTGATCACTCCCGCCGACAACCGGACTGACCGCGCGGCGGCCTCGACGGAGCGCCCGGGATGGCCGGCCTCCAACTCGTCCTTCGCAACGTTCAGTAGCCGCCGAGCACGCTGAAGCGCCCGTGCCTCCTCGTCAGTGGGTACGTCGCCCACGGCCTGGATTCCGGCGCGCAACGACTGCGTCGCGTGACGGATCCACTGCCCGGCCACGTATCGTGGCGAGAGGTGTCGGAGGGCCTCCGCTCCCGCCAACGCGTGCCGCAGTGCCGCCTCTGCTTCGCCCGCGTCGAGCTTTGCCTCCGCCGTCGCAATGAGGTCCGCGATGCGCGCCACCCGCGCGTCGATGCGCTCGGAAACGTCACGGCCCTGGATACGTCCCTGGACGCGCGCCAGTCCGGCGGCCGAGCCCGCCACTGCCCCTAGCGGCCACGTCGGGTCCGAGTGCGGCCAAGATGCCCTGGAGCGCGTGACCGTAGCTTCGGTTGGAGAGCCGCTTGGCGGCGTCGTCGTTCCCGGCTTCCAGCGAGTCTTCTGCGGCCATCGCGAACCCACGCGCGGCGTGGAAATGACGGACCGCGGCCGTGTTCCCCTCGTCCATTGCTTGGATCGCCTCTCGGGACGCGCGCAGCAGTGCGCCAAGGGAAGGCAGCCGGACGTCGTTCGCCTCGGAGACATGCTCGGCCAACTGGGCGAGCGAGGCGTCGTCGACGGCGTCCAGTGCCGGGCCGGTCGACTGCTCACAGCCCACAAACGCGATCACCAGCGCAACTAGAATCGGTCTGCGGAATCTCACATCATCCATCCATTGGTGCAGTCCACCAGCGCGCCGAAAGCGGGTCGGCGGCGGCACGGCTCGGCCCGGCTGTGTATGCGCGTTTCTAGAACTCTGCGACGATCGCGATGTGAGCCCCATCCGGACTCACTGCGAGACGTGAGATCGTCATTCCGATGTCGGCGAAGTTCGCGACTTCCGTCCATTCCGATCCCGAGCCCGGTTTCCAAGCCACCAGCGAAGAACCCCGGCCCATGAGTAGGACGCCGTCCGGCGTCCACGCGTGGAAGTCTCCACCATCCAGTGTGGCGGTGAGTAGTTCCGACTCCCCTGTGCCCGGACGAAGTCGCATGATCGACGAAGTGCCGTCCGCGTGTCGCTGGACGTAGCTGACGTCATGCGAACCAGGAATGGGCTGGATGGAGCGACCTACGTCGTGGGCAGCGACCGAGAGCAGGCCCAGGTTCTGGTTCCAGATCTGGAGCGTCGCGGGATCACCGAGCACGAACATCACAACCGTTCGCTCGTCAGCCCATTCGTGGTAGCCGACTGGGGCGATGTCCGGAATCAGAACCTCAGCGTTTCGTCCGTCGGCGTCGAAGCGCCACACACGCTGGGTCGAGTCGGCCTCGACCCGGATGACCGAAATTCCGGAGCCATCCGGTAGCGGCGTCGCCGAGTACTCACTCTCCGGCGACGATTGCGTGACTCGGGCGACCGCGGCCGAGGTGATGTCGTAGCGCCAGATGTCTGCTTGACCCGAGTGCTCGTCGACCGCCGTGAACCAGAATCCCGAGCCGTCGGGCAAAAAGTATGGCTGGTTGTCGTAGCCCGGGCGTTCCGTGAGGTTCGCGGGCGTGCCGATACTCGGCATGCCCTCTGGAGTGCTCGTCAGGAGCGCGAGCCAGACGTCGGTACCCGGCGGGCCGGGGGGCAACGGTCCGGAAGACCGGGATTCAGGAGGCGCCTCCGCGCCACACGCGGCGATCCCCAGCGCGGCGGCGACTATCGGGACGAATCGCACTCTTCTAGTTCTCCGTCCGCACGGAGGCGATCAAGGACGCACAGCTTCCTGGTGCGCCGCGGCTTCCGAGCGTGAGTCGCAGGAAGCGCGGCAGAAACCCCTGCAGCTCCTGTCCACCGGCCCCGAGCGCGCCGCGCTCGGCCAGGTCGAAGAGGTCCCGCTCTCCACGGACGCGGACCAGTGCATCTCGGGCATCTGCGCGCCAGTCGTTATAAGCTTCGTCAGGTCCGAAGACCATTTTATGGAGGTTGATGCACGGCGCGAGCATGTTGAAGGTCGCAAAGTACTCCCACCGGAGACCCCGTAACGCTCCGTCGTTCGTGACCAGGTCCGGCACGCCTTGCAGCAGAGAGTGGACGTCCTCCGGTATCGTGCCAGCGCGCGATCTCTTCGCGGCTGCGGAGGCGCCCTCACGGGCCCACACCAGGGCTTCCGCTCTGGCGTCGTCGCCGATTCGCCGGAAGTACCCTTCCAGGGCGTCGCCACCCATATCGGTCAACACAACCCCCATCAGATTGTCGATGAGCGTCGGACCCTGGTCGATGAGTAGGAAACCGGTTGAAATCAGTTCCGCGAGGGTATGCTCGGCGTCCTCGTGTCGACCGCCGTTGGCCTCCACCGACGCCCTGGCCACCTGCGCGAGGCCAGCAGTGCGAAACGCCTGGAAGCGCGGCCACGGAAGGTCGCGGAAGGTCAGTGAATCGGGGAAGGGCGCGATCCACCGGCCGCTGACCACGTCTACCAGCTCGGCGCGGGCGAGCAGGTGGAATTCCTCATGTGCGGGGTGCAGCGCCGCCTGCTGCATCGCGGCTTGCTCACCGGGTGACCGCCCACTGAGCGGGATGCTCATAAGCTCGAACGCGATCCCTTCGGAGAACGGGTCGGGGAACACGAGGGGATCAGGGAACCATCCTTCTTCATACCGGTTCTCGGGTGCCTGTTCCCACGCTTCGGGGGTGCCACCCCCCACGAAGGCGATGTTTTGCAGAGCCTCCCCTGCCTGCGAGGGAGCGATGGAGGGATCGGGCTCTGCCGCGTACCGCCGAAGGGCTTCCGCTCCACCCGCCATCTCTTGCACCGAGAGGAAAGCCGGCACCGCGATCTGAGCCAGTATCGGTCCGATCGACGTGGTCACGGCCACGGTCATGGTGGGCACGAAAGCGCCGAGGAAAAGCAACACCACGATCGTCGCTCCGAGCCGGAAGCGGTTTCCTTCGCCTTTGGGCCCGGCGCCGAGTATGACCGTGTCGCCAGCTTCGTCGAGGCGCTCGACCCACGCGGCCTTTTCGGCATGAATCGCGTCAACGCCTTCTTGCGCGTCCCATGCTGTCTTCACCTCGTGAACCTTGATGGACACCATCACAAGCACGGCCAAGCCGATCGCGAGCATGAAGCCGGTCGGCCCCATGGTCATGAGCCAGATTCCCGATGGGGTCAGGAAGCCTCGCGCCGAGAGCATCACCGCGAGGCCAAAACCCACGACGAACCAGAGCGCGGCGGCGAGCACGAGCCCCGCTCCGCGCAAGCGGGCGCTCACCACTGCCGAGCGCTGACGCGCGTCGAGCAGGCCGAAGTGACGCTTACCTTGGATGAGGAAGCCCGTGTCTCGACCTTTGTCGGTGAGGACCTCCAGGATCGTCAATGTGCCGAAGCCGTCTTCCGCCGCCTCGGCGGAGGCGCGCATGATGCCGAAGAATGTGCCGAACGCGAAGAGGATGATGATGCCACCGAGCATCGCGATACCCACACCGACCTGCCAATTTTCCTCGAGCGGCCCGAGGCTGTAGAACGGCTGTTCCACGGCAAGCGCCCACAGGAGCGGGAGCACGAGGATGACGCTACCGGCCCAAGCGATAAGAATTGCCCTCCACAGGTGACCCTGGAGTTTTTCCAATCCAGGGGGAGGCCAGGACAGGGGGCGCGGTGTCAGCGGCGTGGTATCAGCGTTGCTCATCGTACCAGCAAGATGGGCCAGGAGTAGCGCCGGGCGAAACCCCTGTGGTGGCGCGCCTGGGGGTGTGGACATCGACGTGCTGTCACTTCCGTGCCCGCTCATTCGTTATCTAAGGTGGCAACGGAAACCACGAGGGGAGGTGGCGTGCGCAACACCGTGTGGAAGATGCTGGGCATCTTGGCGGTGGCCGGCCCGATGGGTTGCAATGACCCGATCGCTCCGCCCACGCAGGAATTGTTGGAGGGCGACTGGACGTGGGTAGAATCGAGCGGTGGTATCGCCGGGGAGACCCGGACCCCCACGTCGACTGGCGAGACGATGAGCCTGCGGTTCCTCGGGGCCGGTTCGGTCGAGTTGACCCGCAATCGTGCTCTGGAGGGTGCCACGACGTACCAGCTTCAGTCGTCGGACGGCGGTGCGACGACGACCATCGAATATGCCCAGGGGATCTTCGGATTCGCGTCACAGGGGCTGAGCGTGACGCAGGACGAGCTGATCTTGAGCGATGGCTGCTGCGACGGGTTCGTCTACAGATTCGAGAGGGCTTCGTGAGCAGGCGTGTCGCGAGGCTTCCCCTCGCCACCAGGTGCCGGCAGGCCGTGCTCGTTGTAGCCGCGATCGCTGCGTCGGCGGCTTGTTCCGACTTGGGCCCGAAGGGTCCAGTCGATGAGCTCGAAGAGGCCCAGGAGTTGTGGCGGTCCCAGCGCCCCCTCCGATACGTGTACACTATCCAGCGCCAATGCTTCTGTGGGGAGGACGCTCGAGGGCCGGTGCGCGTGACGGTCGATGGGGAGACCGTCGCCTCGCAGCTCTATGGCGACGGCCGGCCGGTCAACGCTGCGGCCGTGGGTTGGTTTCCCTCGGTCGATGGGCTCTTCGCCGTCCTGCTAGAAGCGTTCGCTGAGGACGCGCACGAGATTCGTGTCACCTACGACCCCCAACTCGGCGTCCCGATCGACTTCTGGATCGACTATTCCCAGAACACAATAGACGAAGAGCTCGGCTTCATCGTGACCGAAGCCGTGCAACCGATTTTCTAGTAGCTGGACTACCGGAAGAGGCAACCGCAGGCGTGCTCGGATCGTGGATCGGCCTTCATCCTGGCCGGCGCGCCCCTATATTGCGGGCTAGGTCTACTATTACGGGCTCAGTCTACAAACTGTTGAGTCCGCTCGCCTTGGAGCCCCGTTGAAGCGAACGCTTGGCGCCCGTCGCCTCGCCACCGTGACGATTCCCGCGCCGGATCTGCGTCCTGACCACTTTCTCCAGCACGCGTCGGGAGAGGCCCGCGGGTTTTGGGCGCGCGGTGATCGGTGGGTGGCGCATCGGGGGGTGGTTGCCGAGCTCAGACCCGATGCCCGGACGGGTACGGACCGCTACGGGCTGGTCGCCGCGTTGGCGCACGAGGTCGCGTCGGACCCGCTTCTCCCGCCCGGGGCGGCGAGGGCACCTCGGATCCGCTTCTATGGGGGTTTTTCGTTTCGAGCAGACCACTGCCAGGAAGGGGTCTGGCAGGCGTTTCCAGCTTGGCTGTTCCAGGTGCCGGCCTTCGAGCTCGAGGGCGACGGATCGGGCGATGCCTGGCTGCGCGCGCGTGCGTTCGTCTCGTATGAAGAGTCGGGCGATGTCCTTGTGCGGCTCCGTCACCGCGCGGAGGCGCTACGCGCCGAGCTGACCACGTTCACGGATACGCGGGCGCGCACGCCGAGCTCGGTGCCTGGCCGGCGTACCATGACTGACTGCGGCGATTGGAAGCGCGCGGTCGAAGAATCGCTCGACGCGATCCGCGAGGGGCGTGTCTCGAAGGTCGTGCTTGCGCGTACTCTGGACGTCGATCTCGACGATGCGATCGATCCGGTCGATGTCGTGTCGCGTCTATGGGATTCCAACCGCGGAAGCCACGTCTTCATGTTCGAGCCGGAGCCGAAGTCGGCGCTGGTGGGTGCGGCCCCGGAGACCGTCGCGACGCTAAGGGACGGGGTCTTCCACGCGACCGCCGTTGCCGGCTCGATCCGATGTGGTTCGACTCCACGCGAGCAGGCGGAATTGGCGACTCAACTCCTGGCGAGCGAAAAGGACCGGGTTGAACAGCGCATCTCCCTGGATGACATGATCGCGCGGCTCGAGACGGTTGGCCATCAGATCCGCGCCGACCCACAGCCCCATGTGCTGACGTTGGCCCGCATCCAGCATCTCGAGACCGAGATCCGCGCGAGCGTGCCGGCGACCGTCGGGGTCCTGGACCTACTTCGGCTTCTGCACCCCACCCCCGCGGTGTGTGGCCTGCCTCGTGATGCCGCAATGGATCTTCTGGCAGACCAGGAGGCGTTCGACCGTGGGTGGTATTCGGGACCCGTCGGTTGGTTCGACGCGGAGGGGAACGGAATTTTCGCCCCAGCGCTCCGGTCGGGCGTCTCGGCAGGGCGTGGTTGGCGTCTCTTCGCAGGGGCGGGTATCGTCGAGGGATCGGTCCCCGCCCTCGAGTGGGAGGAGACCGTCATCAAGTTCGAGCCGATGCTCGGCGCGCTCGAGTCGACCGGAGCCGAGTTGGGTCGGAACAGAGGCACCGAGTCCGCCGTGGAGGTGCCCGGCACCGGTCATGAGTAGCGGCGCCGACACCACCCTCTGGATTAGTGCCTTCTGTGACGAGTTGGCGCGTGCGGGCGTACGCGAAGTCGTGGTAGCACCGGGCTCGCGTTCCACGCCGTTGGTGCTGGCGTTCGACGCAGACGACCGCTTCAGCGTGCGGGTCCATCTCGACGAGCGATCAGCCGCCTTCTTCGCGCTCGGCATCGGCAAGGCTTCGGGGCTGCCCGCCGTGCTTGTGACGACCTCGGGCACCGCGACGGCGAACGCTTTTCCCGCAGTAATCGAGGCCTCCCATAGCGAAGCGCCGCTGCTTGTGCTCACAGCAGATCGGCCGCACCACCTGCGCGACTCGGACGCGAACCAGGCGATCGACCAACTGAGGCTGTTCGGTCCGTACCCAAGGGCTTTCTTCGAGGTCGCGCCGCCCTCCGTGGAGGATGCCGCGCTACGCCATCTCCGTACTCTCGCGGTGCGTGCGGTCGCGGCCGCGAGGGGCGCCGCGCCGGGGCCCGTGCACCTGAACTTCCCGCTCGATAGGCCGTTCGAGCCGATCGAGGGGCATCGGGACTTTCTCGAGAAGAACTCTTTGGCGGAGGCTGGAAGGTCTGGTGGGGATGCGTTCGTGCAGGTCGAAGCGGGTCGGCGACAGGCGTCCTCCGAGGCACTGGACACATTGCTCGGCGCGTTGGACACACCTCGTGGTGTGATCGTGGCCGGGCCGAGTTCGGATCCGGTGAAGAGCGGTGAGGCCGTGCTGCGCCTCGCAGCCGCGACCGGCTTCCCTCTCTTGGCGGACCCGCTTTCCGGGGCCCGATTTGCTCCGTCGAGCGGGGCGCACGTTGTCGACGGCTACGATCTGCTCTTGCGGGACCCCGATGTGTACGCGGCACTCGCTCCAGCTCTTGTGCTGCGCGTGGGTGCGTCGCCCACCTCCACGGCGCTCCAGGCTTGGCTGTTCCACAACGACGGCGTGCGGCACATCGTGATCGACGGAGGAGGGCGCTGGAAGGACCACGGCGCCACTGCGACCGACTACGTGCGTGCCGATGCGGCCGATACGCTTGCCGCGTTGGCCGCGCGCGCAGGCGCCAGCGCCGGTGACGAGTGGCGTAAGCTGTGGTTGTCGGCGGAGTCGGCGGTCCGGGTAGCGCTCCAGTCGGAGCGAGGCGAGCCGCACGAGGGAGACGTGCTTGCGACAGTGTTGGCCGCCGTCCCCGAGGGAGCCAACCTCTTCGTATCGAGCTCGATGCCCATTCGCGACCTCGACGCATTCGGCGTTCTTCGCGACGAGACCGTGCGCGTCTTCGGCAACCGCGGAGCGAGCGGCATCGATGGAATCGTCTCGACAGCATTCGGTGTCGCAGCGGCGACCGGGCAGCCGACTGTGTGCGTGATTGGTGACGTCGCCTTGTTCCACGACCTGAACGGCCTGCTCTGGAGTCGTGAGCCCGATGCGCCGGTCGTGTTCGTCCTGATCGACAACGACGGGGGTGGGATCTTCCACATGCTCCCAATCGCCGAGCACGAGCCGGCGTTTACGAAGTACTTTGCTACGCCTCACGGCCTGGACTTCCGTCACGTCGCCGAGATGTACGACATAGCCTTCTCCGACGAAGAGATTGACGAGCTCGACACGGCGCTCACGGTTGCGCTCGAATCGGGCCGCACGTGTATCGTGCGGGTACGGACGGACCGCGAGACGAATGTACGGCGGCATCGGGAAGTCTCCGACGCGGTGACCGACGCCGTCCGCGAGGCGTTCACCTTACCCCTGACACCACGCCGTCCATGAGCAAGCCCGACTGGAAAGAGGTCAAGCAGTACGACGACATCACCTACCACAAGTGTGACGGTGTTGCGCGCATCGCGTTCAACCGGCCAGAGGTGCGCAATGCGTTTCGCCCGGATACGCTGCTCGAGATGCAGGAGGCGTTTCGAGACGCTGGCGAGGACCCCCACATTGGGGTCGTGCTGATGACGGGCAACGGGCCGTCGAAGGACGGCAAGTGGGCGTTCTGCGCAGGCGGCGACCAGAGCGTTCGTGGGGAAGGCGGATACGTCGATAAGAGCGGAGTGCCACGTCTCAACGTGCTGGAGCTGCAGCGCTATATGCGCTCGATGCCTAAGCCGGTGATCGCGCTCGTTGCCGGCTACGCGATCGGAGGAGGCCACGTGCTACACGTCGTATGCGACCTGACACTGGCTGCGGACAACGCGGTATTCGGCCAGACCGGACCAATCGTCGGCTCGTTCGACGGGGGCTTCGGCTCCTCATTTCTCGCACGCATGGTGGGCCAGAAACGAGCCCGCGAGATCTGGTATCTCTGCCACCAGTACTCGGCTGCGGAGGCGCACGAGATGGGCATGGTGAACAAGGTGGTGCCGCTCGAACAGCTCGAGGACGAGGGCTGGGCGTGGGCGCAGGAGATTCTTGAGAAGAGTCCGCTGGCGATTCGCCTGCTCAAGAGCGCCTTCAACGCCGATCTCGACGGCCAGGCTGGGCTTCAAGAGCTTGCCGGCAACGCGACGCTGCTCTTCTACATGACCGAGCAGGGACAGGAAGGACAGCGGGCATACCTGGAGAAGCGAAAGCCTGAGTTCCGGAAATATCCGTGGTTGCCCTGGTAGCCGTCCCCGAGGTCACCAGGGCGCAGGCCTGGTTGCTGGCGGCTCGCCCGAAGACCCTGACAGCGGCGCTGGCCCCCGTGCTGGTCGGGACTGCCTTGGCCACTCACGACGGTGTGCTCGCCCCCTTTCCGGCGTTCGCCGCGCTGGTCGGCGCGACTCTGATCCAGGTCGGGACCAACTTCGCGAACGACTATTATGATTTCGTGCGCGGAGGGGATACCACGGATCGTGTCGGGCCGCCGAGGGTCACTCAGGCCGGAATTCTCGCACCGGAGACCGTGAAACGCGGCATGTGGACCGTGCTCGGTGCGGCCATGCTCGTCGGCACGTACCTGGTCTGGGTGGGCGGCTGGCCGATCGTGTGGATCGGACTGTCCTCACTAGCGTGCGCAGTGCTGTACACCGGTGGACCGATTCCGCTCGCGTACCACGGGCTCGGCGATGTCTTCGTCTTCGTCTTCTTCGGACTCGTCGCGGTCAGCGGGACCTACTACGTACAGGGCCTGTCGTGGCCGCCGGATGTTCTTCTCGCGGGTACGTCGTTGGGCGCGCTGAACACCGCAATCCTAGTGGCGAACAACCTGCGTGACATCGAGACCGACGCGAAAGCGGGCAAGCGCACGCTCGCGGTGCGGCTCGGCACGCGCGGCTCGCAGGCCGAGTACCTCATGATGCTGCTCGTCGCGTTCATCGTTCCGGTCGTCGGCTGGCGCGTGTACGGCTGGCCCGCGGCTTCGCTCGCCGCGCTGCTGGTCGCTCCGCTCTGCCTCGCGCCCGTGCGACGCGTCCTGACGCATGCCGACCCGGTGGAACTGTTGCCGGCGCTGGGCGAGACAGCCCGCGTCGTCGGTGTCTACGGCGTACTGCTCGGGCTCGGACTCGCTGTCGGCTGATGGTCGTCGATCTGCTCGAGTGGGCGCTCGCCGGGAATGGCGGGCCAAGGGTGGACCCAGCGCGGGTCGCGTTGCTGTGGCCTGGAGGCTCGTGGACCTACGAGGAGTTGAACCGCTCCGTCGACGAACGCGCTCGAGCCCTGGCGGCCGAGGGTGTCGATGCGAAGGCCGTACGGCCCACGGTTGCGAGCAACGATGTGGACGGGATCATCACGCTGTTGGCGACTTGGCGGTGCGGTGCGACGGTCGCCCCGCTCAACCCGAAGCTGACCCGTGTGGAGACCGACGGTGCGCGCACGGTCCTGGAGGGGGTGGCAACGGGAGCGCAGGTCATCCTGTGGACCTCCGGGACTGCCGGGATGCCGCGCGGTGTGGCACTCTCGTTCGACAACCTGCGTGCCAACACCACGGCCGTCGGCGATCGGCTCGGCTCGAGTGCCGACGACGTGTGGCTGGCCTCACTCTCGATCGCTCACGTGGGGGGGCTCTCGTTGGTTGCGAGGGCGCTCATGACCGGAGCTGCCGTGTTCGCTGCGGGCGCGTTCGACGTCGCGGTCACTTCGCATCTCATCGACGGCCTGCTGCCTTCCAACGATAAGCGTCCTTCCGGTGGCTTGCTTCGCGCCGTCACCCATGCGTCGCTGGTTCCCACTCAGCTTCTTCGGCTTCTCGACCATCGAGCCGAGGGACCGCCGCCTTCGTTTCGGTGCGCGCTCATCGGTGGAGCACGTGCGCCCGCCGACCTGGTGACCAGGGCACTCGAAGCGGGTTGGCCCATCTCTCTGACATACGGCATGACTGAGATGACCTCCCAGGTGGCGACTGCGCCCCCGGCTCACGTGCGGTCGAAGCCGGGCGCCTTGGGCAAGCCGCTCGAGGGTGTGGAGCTGAAGATTGACGAGCGGGGGGAGATCCTCGTGCGCGGCAGAACCCGAGCCATCGGCTATGTCGGCTCTGATGAAGCCATTGCCGACACTGACGGCTGGTACCACACAGGTGACCTCGGTCACGTCGACGATGTGGGAGACGTGTGGGTTACGGGCCGCCGGATCGACCGCATCGTCTCTGGCGGCGTCACGGTCGACGCGGTCGAGGTCGAGCAGGCGCTGCGTGCGCATCCTGCCGTCGCGGACGCGTGCGTGGTCGGGGTAAGCGACGCCGAGTGGGGCGAAGTGGTCGGTGCGTGTGTTGTGCCCGCAGAGGGCGAGTTCGACCTCGATGCCGTCGACGAATCTTTGCGCGAGCTGCTGAGTGCCGCGAAGCGCCCTCGACTCTGGTGGGTCGAGAACGAGCTGCCGGTCAACGCGAACGGAAAAGTCGAGCGCGCCCGTGTGAAGACGTTGCTCGAGCTTGGTCGGTCGCTCTAGAACTGAGGTGTTATGGCGGCAGGATCTGCTAGCGGTCTGCGGATGTGAGCCGCATGTTGAGTGCATGAGTGAAGGAGAGTCTTCGACGACCACCCAGCGACTCGAGTCCTCGAAGGTGGTCTGGACGGTGCCCCCTCAGCCTGCGGCGCTCACGGCATTCAAGATCACCGGGGTTGCCGCATCGAGCGCGCTCCTCCTAACCCTCCTCGCCCGCATCGTGATCGCCCTCGCCGCGGGTGCCTCCGCTTGGCTCGTGTTCCCTGCCTTCCTGCTCGGTTACGTCTTCGCCGACCTGCTCTCTGGCACCGCGCATTGGTTTTGTGACACGTTCTTTGAAGAGGACGCGCCCCTTATCGGCCAGCTCGTCATCCGACCTTTCCGCGATCACCACCTGCACCCGCAGCGCATCACCCGCTATCAATTCATTGAGCAGGACACGGTGAGCTTCCTACTCATGCTACCACCGCTTGCGGTGGCGTACTGGCTGGGGGCGCCTCTGCAGGGGGGCGCCGCCGCGCTGTTCTGGTGCTGCTGCCTCCTGGGTCTGGCCACGGGATCATTCGGGACCAATCTCTTCCACAAGTGGGCGCATGCGCCGAAGCCGCCAGTAGCCGTGCGCTGGCTCCAACGCAGCGGCCTCATCCTCATGCCCGAGCGCCACCGGCGCCATCATCGCGACCACAGCCTCGGGTTCTGCGTGACCACCGGCTGGATGAACCCCCTGCTCGACGCCCTCCGCTTCTTTCCACGGGTCGAGTTCGTGGTGCGTTTCTTCCAACGATGACTGAGCGGCTTCAGCCTCAGAGGCTGCGCATAGGGGAGGGCAAGATCAGCGGCTATCTGTCGATCTTCCTCGCGCTGATCTCATTGGGAGCGGTGATCTGCTTCCACTTTCCCGAGTACTTCACGACGCCAGAGTTTCGTGCTGTCTACTCCGTAGACGTCCTGCGCTGGTTGCTGCTCGCTGGCTTGGTGCTCGCCTTCGGCTTTGCCCTCACGAGCTTTCTCCTCAGCGGCACGACCAAGCTCGGGCTCGCCGGCGTCGTCATCAGCGCGTTTGCCATCGTTCTGGGCGGCAACACCGTCGAGATCCAGGACTTCAACCAAAGCATCGTCTCCATCAGCCTCGACTGGCTGTTGATCGACATCCTGGTTCTGTCGGCGATCTTCATCCCGCTCGAACTTTTTCTACCCAAGCGTGCCGAGCAGACCAAGTTCCACCTCGAGTGGAAAACCGATCTCGTGTATTTTGCCGTCGGTCATTTGCTCGTGCAGTTCACGGCTGTGGCGGTCAAAGCCCCGGCAGAGTCGATCTTCGGGGGCTGGGGGCTGGCGGGAACCCAGTCGACGGTATCGAGTTAGCCATTCCTCGTGCAGCTGTTCCTGGCCATGCTGGTCGCCGACATCTTCCAGTACGTGGCTCACCGAGCCTTCCATTCCAACCGCCTCCTGTGGCGCTTCCACGCCGTGCACCACTCGATTCGTGCGGTCGACTGGCTCGCCGGCTCGCGACTGCACCTCGTCGACATCTTCGTTACGCGGGCGTTCTCCTACATCCCGCTCTACGTGCTGAGCTTCTCGGTACCGGTGTTCTACGCGTATGTGGCGATTGTCGCGCTGCAGGCCGTCGCCGCCCATGCCAACATCCGCACCCCGTTCGGACCACTCAAGTACCTGTTGGTCACCCCGCAGTACCACCACTGGCACCATTCCGACGATCCCCAGCTCTACGACAAGAACTTCGCCATCCACTTCCCCCTCATCGACAGGCTGTTCGGCACTTATCACTTACCCGGCGACGAGTGGCCAAAGACGATGGGGCTAGGGGAGGAGCGGTTCCCGAAGGGGTATCTCAGGCAGTTGGTCTACCCGTTCCGGAACGATCCGAAGACTGCGGAAGTCGTAGACCCCAGCGGGCGTTGACGGCCTGGACGGACTACAACCTGCCCACGAGGTAGAACTCTCGTGTGGGACGGTCGAAAAACTGAAGGGCTGCGGGCGGGAGCCAGCCCGAGGAGGCCGATCCTACCGATTCGGCAACCGACGGACGGCGTGGATACTACTGCGTCACGAACTTCGGTGGCTTGATCACTGCCGCACGATCCTTCGCCTAATCTGCGGCAAGAACCATCGCGATGTCCCTGGCCGATGGTCGAGCCGGCTGGCCCGGCTCACCGGTCTCGTTTGCAATTTCGCTCGCGATGGTGACTCGTAGCGCCTTGAGTCCGGAGATGCCGGGCAGGTCCTCGAGTTCCAGCTCGTCCAGCCCCGCGGCGAAGTAGCCCTTGTTCTGGAGGAAATCGACGTACCGCCTGTACTCGGCTCCTTCGCTGGCCGTGGAGTACACGATGGCGAGCCGGCCCGGCTGGGTTACGCGCTCCTTTGTCCCTCTGACGAGCGCCTTGTCGATCCTCTTCTTGACGATCTCGTACCGGATGTCGTACGCCCCGTCTACGTCGAAGCGCTTTTCGTCGATGCGGAACCGGATCGAGAGCGGCTGATGCTGGACGAGCACCAGGTGGGTCGCCTCGAGAGGCACGGGCAGGTCGTCCTTTATCCCGGCGAGCTCCCACTCGATCCGGCACGCCGTCATGAGCTGCCAGATCCGGAGGTTGCGCAGATAGAGCTCATCGAAGATTGCGTCCTCGTGGAGCTCGGCGCCAACGTAGATGCTGTGATCAACACCGTCGGTCCGGAACTTCTCGAAGAAGTGAGGGAACATGGCCTGCGCTCGCTCCTCCTCCGCGTCGAGGATCATGGACGTAGCGTCGTTCATGGCCGCCATGCTCAGCTCGAAATCCTTGCGCCGCCGGTAGACGATGTTCAGGTCGTCGTCCAGCGCCCCGCGATAGGCCGCAACACGCTCGGCCACATCACTCCCGTAGGTCTCGAGTTCTGCGAAGAGCGGCTCTACATCCTGTCGGAGGAGGTGTAGGACGCCCGATTCGTCGTCCGACCGGAGGTTCGCTTCGATCTGGTCTAGATGCCGCGTCAGTAGGTACCCGACTTCCTCGAGCGCGGGAAGCGGTTGGAT
Organism: Longimicrobiales bacterium; assembly: GCA_965226625.1. Lineage (GTDB taxonomy): Bacteria > Gemmatimonadota > Gemmatimonadetes > Longimicrobiales > Gaopeijiaceae > UBA1138. The sequence continues at coordinate 45,077 of CBDDDK010000001.1, read as the reverse complement.
CTGCCCCGCCACATTGATTACGTCCAGCGCCAGTTGAAGCTGCTCTCTCAAGTCTTCCCGAATGGCCTCGTTGCGTATCCGCGACGAGCTGCGAATGTCGGACAGACCGTAGAGCGGATACACATCGTTGAATACGATCTGCTCGAGTTCGGGGCTCACCTCACCGCGCTCACTCCGTTCCAGATAGCTCAGCGCGGCATCCCGGAAACGCCACTCGACGGCCGAGTGGATCGCCGTGTACTTCCGCTTGATCAGAGCCTGCACACGGTCCTCGAGCTCGTCAAGGTTGCGCTTGAGTGTAGTGGCGAAAAGCGGAACGACGTCCAGCAGTCTGCGAGCGTTGAAGGCGTTGAGGTCTCCCGGCTTCGGGGAAGCGAGTTCCATGAGGCCGACCACCTTACCGTCTACGTGAAGCGGATAGAGAAGCAGGCTACGGTGGCCATGCTTCCGAAGGTGGTGTTCGTATCCGGTGCGCACCTTCGACTTCTTCAGATCCTGAACGATGACCGGGTCGGTACCGTGAAAGACGGCACCATAGTGGGAACTGGCCCGGTTAGGGCACGTGGGCGCGCACTCGTCGCAGAGAAGCAGGCTCCTGCCGACCGCCCTCGCAGCTTCGATGGAATCAACGTCCGCTCGCCGGTCGAAAGCGATGAGGCCAAGGCTGAGCTCGGGGCGACCCAGGAGGTTGCGAATGCGATGCTGGAGCTGATCGACCCGTTCGGGCGACGCTATCGAGCCCTTCTCGATGAGGTCGTTCTTGAGTCGTGAAACCACCTCGTGGGGTGTCACGTCCACGGCGGTGATCACCGTCATCCCATCGAACTCGAAGGCGTCCGGAGGTAGAGTCTCAGTCCACAGGTCGAGGTTGGTCGGCTCAGCCAGCAGGCGTGCAATCACATCCGGAGACGGCTTTTCGATGTCGCGCACGAGCCGGACCGTTACGAACCGCGGATCAATACCCAACGAGAAGTGCCTGTCTAGACCGACCTCCTCATCGCGTACCGTCATGACGATCGCGTGTTGGAGATCCGCCTCGACTCCGACCCACTCCTCGAGCAGAAACTCGTAGGCCCACATGAGCTTCCCGAAGAGCAGTTGATCCGGTGGGATGCTCAGGTGTTCGTGGATGCGTTCGCTGTCACCGAGCTCGAGTCGTCGCCATCCCGGCGACTCGTAGAAGGGGACGGTCCCGAAGGGGTCGACGGCCATGGCGTAGTAGTCGTCGCGCCGACCGGCCGGGACGATGGCGGTCATCAGAAGGTCGATGAGCTCCGCGTGCGTCTCCAGCACGGAGCGCTCGTCAATGATCTGGCGCAGCTCGGGAGCCTCGTCGAGCCTCTCGACGATCATCCGGGCGAGGGGGGCATGGAGGGAACTCGGGTCCCCCGCCTGTCGCTCCCAGAAGTCGATAAGGTGCGCCAAGCTCAGGCGCGTTCCGAACGGAAACTCCTTCGTCAGCGAAGGGCTGGACATGATCGGCCGATACCTCTGAGCGTGGGCGGCGGGTTTCACCGCGGACAACCCAATACCCCGACAGAGCCCAATGATCCCGCGATTCCACCGCAATGGGGTCTGCTCGACATAGCCCGGGAGCTCCTCGAGCAGACCACCTCGGGCGGACTCGGCCAAGGTTCCGGCGGTACTCGGCGACAAAATGGCTCACGGATGCGAAGTCTACCGGTCTGAGGATCCTTAAAAGTACGGCTTTGCCATCAGCAGGTTGGGGTTCGAGTCCCTTCGCCAGCTTGCTCGTCTTCTGCCTCTCCATCCCGTGCTTGATCCTTATACTTGGGGAGCGGCCGCCGATAAGTATTGAAATAGCGGCTCGCCATCCTTGACGCGGCCCTCGGGACCCCCCCCCCCCCCGCGACGAAGCACCTTAGTCTGAGGTAATCAGTTGACGCTTTATCAGTCCAAGGGGTTCTCGCTCATAGAACTCGTTATCGTGATCATGATCGGCTTCGTGCTGCTCTCGACAACGACGTCGAGGATAGCCAGGACCCGCAGCGTCCTCGCGGCAGCTGGTGCCCGCCAAGCGTTCCTAGCGCTGCACGCGCGCACACGGGCCCAGGCGGTCGAGTTTGGAGCGACGGCTAGGCTGATGATCGACGTCGAAAACGACAGCGCGTGGATCGTCCAGGGGGGCAATACGATCACGACCTATCGGTTCGTTCCTGATGGCGTCGACCTTCAGTCCGATGCCGGCGGCGTGGTGCAGTTGTGCATGATCGCGCGGGGGTACTCCGAGTCCCGGTGTAACTCCTTCGCCGAACCGGTCGAGTTGACTTTCGCGACCGCCGAAGCCTCTCAGACCGTCGTTCTCTTCCCGATGGGTCAAGTGACATGGTGAGCTCGGGACCTGACCCGATCCGCGCCCGCAAGCGGTCTGGATTCTCACTGGCCGAGCTTGTCGTCGCCGTCGTCATTCTGTCCGTCGGGATCTTGAGCATGGCTGGAACCTCGACTTGGGTCGTCCGCCAGATCACGCTCTCGAAGCTCTCCACCGAGCGGGCGGTCGCGCGGCAGAGCGCTGTCGAGGGGGTTATGGCCGGTCCGTTCGCAAACGTGGTTGGAGGCTCCGGCACATTCGGCAGGTTCGACGTGACGTGGACCGTGACCGCCAACACGGGAGGCTCCAGGACTCTCAGGGTCGTGACGGTGGGGTTGGGGAGACCGCGAGGGGTCACCGGGATGACGGCGCTCTCGGACGTGGTAGCCGACACCGTGTTCGTCACCTTCGCGAGTCCGGGATTCTGAGTATGTCCGTCCCTCGCCCAACCGGATCCCGCGGCTTTACGCTGGTGGAGCTCATGATCGTGACCGTGCTCGGGAGCCTGGTGATCATGGCAACGCTCAATATCCTGATCAGCAACCAGCGTACCCTCACCGCTGCCGCGTCGAAGATTCGGGGGCAACAGACGCTCCGGTCCGGGATGGGCATCATTTACGGCGAGCTTCGGGAGATCAGCCCCGCCACGGGGGATCTGGTCGATATGGGCTCTGACTCCATCGAGGTGCGCGCTCCCCGAACCTTCGGCCTCGTCTGCAACGTCGACTTGAGCGGCAGTGATCCTCGGCTGACCGTGCAAAACGTCGGGGATCCGTTCGTGCTGGACGACTCGATCTTCGTGCTCGCGGCCAACCTCCCGGAAACGATCGCCGACGACGTGTGGAAGCTCGCGATAGTCAGCGACATCGTCGGTACGACGTCCTGCAACGGAACGGATCCGGCCCAGATCCATAGAGATCGAGGACACGCCGGTCGGAGTTCCGCCGGATTCCATCAGCGTCGGGGCTCCCGTGCGAGCCTTCGTCCACTACATCTACGGCCTCTTTCTGGTTGACGGACAGGTGTTCCTGGGGAGGGAGATGTTGGGCTCCGGTGGGACGGTGTCCCCGTCGTTGGTCGGTCCGCTACGGCGTGTGCAAGGCACTCCGACGTTCACCTACTGGGACGGCTTCGGGACCGCGGCGATCGTGCCTTCCCAGGTGGAGAGAATACGAATCGTGTTGCGCACGTCGTCGGCGATGCCGGGAGGGGTTATCCAGGACTCTCTCGTCTCGGACATACACCCGAGGAACTGAGGCCTAAGTGCGAGTTGATCCCGGACAGAGGAGCTTGTGGCGAATGAACATATCCACTTCGCGAGGTTTTGCGCTTCCGACGGCCGTCATGGCGCTCGTCATCTTGGCCGTGCTGATCACGGGAGCGATCTACATGGCCCAGCAGGAATACCGCGTAGGGTGGTCCGCCGAGCAGTCGTCGGTCGCGTTCAACATGACCGAGCGGAGCGCCGTCGAGTTCCTGACCAACTGGAACGGAGCGGCCTACAACGCGCTCCCGCTCTGGGGCAGCACAGAGGTCACGGGCACGCTCCCAGAGGGGACGTGGTCCGCGACCGTCACCAAGATGACCCCTTTGTTTTACTACGTCGATATGACCGGCGTGGTCAGCCTGGGGGGGCCTCTGCGAGCGGGCGCGACGCACCGCGTGGGTCTCATGGCGCATATGAGCTCGGCTGACTTGGACCCACCCGCGGCGCTGACCACACGCGGAAGCATCTCGGTGCGGGGCAACGCAGCGGTGTTGGGGCAGGACGTGTACCCACCCGAATGGACCGGGTGCACGAACGTGCCCGCGAACATGCCGGGCATAGCGACCGACATGACCTCCACTGTGGGCACGCAAGGCCAGGGGATGATTGACGGCACGCCCCCGGTCACACAGGACCCCTCCATAACCGACGAGACCTTCACCGAGTTCGGGAGCGTGGATTGGAACGACCTGATTGCGATGGCGGACGTGTTCCCTCCGGCGGGGAACCTGGACATAGCCCCGAGCCTGTTGGGCGGCGCTTGCAACGCCGCTGACGTCGAGAACTGGGGTGAGCCCGAGGATCCAGGGACTCCCTGCGAAAGTTATTTCCCGATCATCTTCGTGAACGGCGACGCCAATATCCAGGCCAACGGACGCGGGCAGGGCATCTTGCTCGTGGCGGGCGACCTGAGTCTGCGCGGGCAGTTCGCCTTCTACGGTGTGATCATAGTTCAGGGAGAGTTCGAGACCCAGGGCAATGGAAACCGGATTTTTGGGGGTGTCTTGGCTGGGAACGCGACTCTCGGCGGGCAGGTCTACACCGGTGGCTCGATAATCTCGTACTCGAAGTGCGCCCTCGAGCGTGCGATCCTGGGCTCCAACCTCACCAGGGCACGTCGCCTACCGAACCGGAGCTGGGTCGATGTCTCGTACTTGACGTACTGAGCGCGCGCGATCGCGACCCCGACTCCTCGAGGCGCTCTCGGCTGAGGTGGAGAGGGTAGATCGGACCTGGCCGACCTCCGTGACCGCCGGCCCCGCGGGGCGCCCTTGCTGCGGCGAGGCCGCCGCGCCCATCTTCGTCGGCCATGAACGGTAACGCCCCGCGCAGGTCCCACTTCTTCCCCCGTACTCGTGATGGCCGGACCGCCACGATCGCGTTTCTGGCGCTCTTTCTGCTCGCGATGCCGCCCATGACCCACGCCGTGCTGAACCGCACGGACCCGTGGATCTTCGGGCTGCCCTTCTTCTACGTCGCGCTGCTCGCGGTGTATTGTGCATTGATCTTGGTGCTCATCTGGGCATTCCGCCGTGGTGTTTAGTCCCGGCGTGGGGCAAAAGGCCGCCCCGGGATCCAGCTGATGGAGGCCTGGGTCGTAGCGACCGGGCTGATCGTTCTATACCTCGTCCTGACGATCGTGCTCGGTATCGTCGCTAACCGTCGCATGACCGGGGACATGGAGGACTTTCTGCTCTATGGGCGGAAGGCGGGCTTCGTCGTGCTCTATCTGACTGTCGTCGCGTCCTTCCACTCCTCGTTCGCGTTTCTCGGCTCCGGCGGCTTCTTCTATACGCATGGCGTCGGCTTCTGGGCGGCGGGCACGTGGACGATCCTGGTAGGCGCGATCACCTACGTGATCGGCACGCGCATCTGGGCGTTGGGCAAGGCGTTCGGATACATGACGCCAGCCGACATGCTCGCCGATTTCTACGAGTCCGAAGCCGTGCGGGTCACGGTCGCGGTGGTTTCGGTGGTCTTCACGATCCTGTACATCCAGGTCCAGGCGCAGGGGCTCGGCTACATAATCAATGTGGCGTCCGGAGAGCGGATCAGCTTCGAAGCCGGTACGCTCATCCTGCTCATTGTCGCGGCCATATACTTGATGGCTGGTGGGCTCAGGGCGGTCTACTGGACCGACGTGCTGCAAGGCGTCTGGATGTATATCGCGGTCTGGGTCGGAGCGCTCGTTCTGTCCTACGAGCTCTTCGGGGGTCCTCTGGAGCTGTGGCGAGCAGTCTCGGAGCAACGTCCCGACCTGCTCTCGCTCCCTGGGCCGCAGGGCTTCTTCACCCCGGGCATGTGGATCGGGATGACGATCACGCTGTCGTTCGGCATCGTCTTCCAGCCGCACATGATGATCAGGTACTACACCGCCGTCGATGGGAAGACGATCAAGCTGCTCGGCGCCACGACGCCGATCTACCTGATGTCGCTGTACATCCCGGCGGCCATGGTGGGGTTGGGTGGTGCGCTCGTCATGCCGGGACTCGAGGGCGCGGAGGCGGACCGGATCTTTCCGGAGCTGCTCTTCGCATACACGAATCCGTGGCTGACCGGTGCGATCCTCGCGGGCGCTACTGCCGCGGCGATGTCGACGCTCGACTCGATTCTGCACGCGAACATGACGGTGCTCACGCGCGACGTGTACCAGCGCTTCATCCGGCCGGACGAGAGTCAAGGCCACTACATCAACGTGGGGCGCGCGATCGTAGTCGGCCTGTTGGTGGTCGGCTACCTGCTTTCCGTGGGTACGGGCGACTACCTCGTCGTGCTCGTCACGCTTTCGGGAGCGGGAGCGCTTCAGCTGATGCCATCGATTCTGGGCGTGTGTTTCCCGGGGGGGCGCACGCTGACCCGTGCGGGAGTGGTCTCGGGGATCGCGGCCGGGCTCGTCACATTGTATGTCACTCTGCTGGTGTCGCCTCATCCCCTGGGGATGCACGGTGGACTCTGGGGCCTTCTGGTGAACACGGCTGTCGCGCTGAACGTGTCGGTCTTCACCACGCCGCCCTCTGCAATAACCATCCAACGTGTCCACGGTGAGGTGGAGCGCTTTGTCTACGGAACGGAGGACGGCTGATGATGGCGGGTCTTGTGGACCATCTCATCTTCTTGCCTCCGTCATCGTCCTACGATGAGCGCGCGCAGGGGCTGGTTCGGCTCGAGAGCGAAGCCGGGGACGAGATTGCGGTCTTCCACCACGAGACCCCCGGAGCCGCCCTCACGGTGCTCTTCGCTCACGGAAACGCGGAGGACTTGGGGCACGGCGTCGGCTACACCGATCGATACGCGCAACTGGGGGTATCGGTCATCGCCTTCGACTATCCGGGGTACGGCCTCAGTACGGGGAAGCCGACCGAACCCGGTACCTATGCCGCCGCAGACGCCGCCTACCGCTACCTACGCGAGCAGGTGGGCCTCGAGGCGGCGGCGATCGTCGCACACGGGCGCTCGCTCGGGGGTGGAGTGATGGTTGACCTCGCAAGCCGAGTACCGGTCGGCGGGCTGATCATCGAGAGCTCGTTCGTGTCGATGTATCGGGTCGTCACGCGCGCGCCGCTTCTGCCCGTCGATCAGTTCGAGACCCTCGCGAAGCTGGATGACGTGACCGCGCCCGTGTTGGTCATACACGGGCAGCGGGACGAAGTGATCGCGCCGTGGCACGGGCGGCGACTCTTCGAGGCCCTGCCCGGGCACCGGCGCTCGTTGCTGTGGGTCGAGGAGGCGGGACACAACGATCTAGCCGAGATTGTGGGCCGATCGTACTGGGATGCGCTATCGACGTTCGTCGCCAGCGTCGAAGAAGCCTTGCCAGCCGGCGCATGAGTCCCTTGAGTGGATCGTCAGACGCCTCCGAGCGTCCGTCTGTCGCGGATCCCCGTACCAGAGCCCGGCACGCTGAATACTGGAAGCGAAATCTCCGCTACGTCGGGATCCTCCTCGTGGTCTGGTTCGTCGTGTCCTACGGATTCGGCATTCTGCTGGCCGAGCCACTGAACTCGATCACGGTGCCCGGCACCGCTTTCCCCCTCGGCTTCTGGTTCGCGCAACAGGGTTCGATCTACGTATTCGTGCTCCTGATCTTCCTGTACGTGAAGCTCATGAATAGGCTCGACGCCAAGTTCGACGTCGGTGAGGGGGATGGCGAGTGACCACTCAGCAATGGACCCTCCTGCTCGTTGCGTCGTCGTTCACGCTCTATATCGGTGTCGCGGTCTGGTCCCGCGCCCGATCCACGAAGGACTTCTATGTGGCGGGAAAGGGCGTCTCTCCGCTCGCGAACGGTATGGCCACCGCCGCCGACTGGATGAGCGCCGCGTCGTTCATCTCGATGGCGGGCCTGATCTCCGTCATGGGGTACGACGGCTCAGTGTATCTCATGGGTTGGACAGGAGGCTACGTACTGTTGGCGCTGCTGATCGCGCCCTACCTACGCAAGTTCGGGGCGTTTACGGTGCCGGACTTCGTGGGAGATCGGTACTATTCGCAGACTGCGCGCATCGTCGCCGTCGTATGTGCGATCTTCGTCTCGTTCACCTACGTGGCCGGCCAGATGCGCGGCGTGGGCATCGTCTTTGGCCGATTCCTGGAAGTGGATGTAAATACCGGCGTGTATATCGGCATGGCGGTCGTTTTCTTCTATGCCGTGCTCGGTGGCATGAAGGGAATCACCTACACGCAGGTGGCCCAGTACTGTGTGTTGATCTTCGCGTACATGGTGCCGGCGATCTTCCTGTCGATGATGGTCACCGGCAACCCGATCCCGCAGCTGGGGCTCGGAGGGGTCGATCAGGCCTCCGGGATGCCGTTGCTTGAGCGGCTGAACGGCCTACACCAAGAGTTGGGCTTTGCGGAGTACACGTCGGGCACGAAGTCCATGTTGGACGTCTTGTTCATCACTGCGGCGCTCATGGTAGGTACGGCCGGCCTGCCGCACGTCATCATCCGCTTCTACACTGTGCCCCGGGTTCGCGACGCGCGAGTCTCGGTCGGGTGGGCGCTCATCTTCATCGCGCTGCTCTATACGACCGCACCTGCCATCGCGGTCTTTGCGCGCACCAACCTCATCAACAGCGTTTCGGGTACGCCGTACTCGGAAGTACCCGAGTGGTTCACGAACTGGGAAGCGACGGGTCTACTCAGTTTCGACGACGCCGACCGGGACGGCCTGATCCGATTCGTCGGGCCCGACTCCCCTATGACGAACGAGCTCAGTGTCGACAGCGACATCATGGTGCTCGCGAACCCCGAGATCTCGGGATTGCCCAATTGGGTGGTCGGGCTGGTCGCAGCGGGCGGTCTGGCAGCCGCGCTCTCGACGGCCGCCGGGCTGTTGTTGGTCGTGTCCTCGGCCGTTAGTCACGACCTACTGAAACGGTCGCTGATGCCTGAAATCACCGAGCGGGGAGAGCTGCTCGCGGCGCGTGTAGCGGCGGGAGCAGCCGTCTTGTTTGCCGGCTATCTGGGCGTGAACCCGCCTGGCTATGTCGCGCAGGTTGTTGCATTCGCCTTTGGCCTAGCGGCGTCGTCGTTCTTCCCCGTCATCATCCTGGGTATCTTCTCGAAACGCACGACTCGCGAGGGCGCGATCCTCGGCATGATCGCGGGCATTGCCTTCACAGGGGTCTACATCGTCTGGTTCACGTTGATGCATCCCGAGCTCAGCAACGCTGACAACTGGTGGTTAGGGATCAGCCCCCAGGGGATCGGCACGGTGGGCATGTTGATCAACTTCGCCGTGACGATGACCGTTTCGCGCTTCACCCCCGAGCCACCTGCCCACGTTCAGCGTCTCGTTGAGTCGATCCGAATCCCGATGAGTGGCGGTGAGGTTGACATATGAACGACTGGAGACCCCAAACGTGGGCCGTGCGAGCACAGGCCGAGGAGTCGACGCACCACGAACACGCGGTGCCGATGTTCCTGACGTCGAGCTTCGTCTTCGAGGACAGCGAGGAGATGCGAGCGGCCTTCGCGGACGAGATCGACCGGAACATCTATTCCCGCTTCACCAATCCGAATGTTGCGGAGCTTTCCGAGAAGATCCGCCGCTTGGAAGGTGCCGAGGCGGGGCACTCCATGGCCACGGGTATGGCTGCCGTGTTCGCTACGTTTGGAGCGCTGCTCTCCTCTGGTGATCACATCCTGGCGTGCAGGTCGCTCTTCGGATCGACGCACACGATCCTCACCAAGATCCTGCCTCGGTTCGGGATCACGTTCACGTACGTCGATGCCACGGACCCGGACTCGTGGCCCGGCGAGATTCGCGACGATACCCGGATGATCTTCGTGGAGACGCCTACGAATCCGGCGGTGGATCTGGTGGACCTCGAGTGGCTGGGGGAGCTGGCCGCACAAAAGGGCCTCACGTTGGTCGTGGACAACTGCCTCGCCACACCGATCTTGCAGCGTCCTCTCGAGTTTGGTGCGCACCTCTCGCTCCACTCCGCCACCAAGTACATCGATGGGCAGGGCCGCGTGATGGGCGGTGTGGTGGTGGGCGAAAAGGATCTGGTGAAGGAGATCTACGATTTCTCGCGGGCCACCGGTCCTGCCCTATCGCCGTTCAATGCGTGGGTGCTCTCCAAGAGCGTGGAGACCCTGGAGGTTCGTATGGAGAGGCATTCGGAAAATGCGCTGGCCCTGGCACGATGGCTGGAGGGGCGGCCGGGCATCGCTTACGTGCGTTATCCGTTCCTCCCTTCCCATCCCCAGCACGAGATCGCGAAGCGGCAGATGTCTTCCGGAGGCGGCATCGTCTCGTTCGTCGTCGAGGGCGGACTCGAGCGGGGAAGAAGCTTCATGGATTCCGTGAAATTATGCTCGCTCACAGCGAATCTGGGTGACACGCGCACGATCGTCAGCCATCCGGGGTCGACGACGCACGCCAAGCTCACGGAAGAGGAGCGTCAGGCGGTGGGCATCACGCCCGGGTTGATCCGCATCTCGGTCGGCCTCGAAGACCTCCGGGACGTGATCGCTGATGTTGAGCAGGCTTTGCAGGCTACCTGAGGCGGTCCCGGGCCGTACGCGACACCTCTCGAGCGCAGCACCATCCCTCGCAACACCTCAACTAGCGCCCTCGGGGTTCTGCACCCGGAAGACCAGAGCCGCCAGCGAGGCGCCGGCCACGGGTCCGACGATGTACAACCACAGGTTACCCATGGAGCCGTCCCCCATGAGCGCGTCCACGATGATAGGTCCGATGCCGACCGCCGGGTTGAACGCGCCACCCGAAACGGGGCCGACCGCGTATGCGCCCGCGAGCACCGTGAAGCCGATCGCTAGGCCGTAGTAGGAGTTGCCTTCCGTCGCCTTGGAAGTGGCGACGTTCAGGATCACGAGGGCGAGCGCGAAGGTGACCAGGGCCTCGGCCAACAAGACGGACAGCGATCCGTAGTCGGCGCCGGGTGCGGGCGCGAAGGTGCTGCCAGTGATCAGAAGGACGGCTCCGCCGGCGAGCGAGGCGCCGACGATCTGCGCCACGATGTACGGAACGAGCTCCGATCCCTCCAGCGCTCCGCGTAGGAAGACGGCGACGCTCACCGCGGGGTTGTAATGCGCCCCTGAGACGTGACCGCCCATGTACACCATCACCATGAGTGTGCATCCGATCGCGATCGGAGCGGCAGCCAGGCCGGTCACAGCGGTCATCCCGATCGCGAAGACGAGAAAGAACGTACCGATCAGCTCAGTCAGATAGCGGGCCAGGGGTCTGTGGGGTTGAGGGAAGATCTAGCAGCATAGTATGTCGGCGTCCGGGATTCGGGGAGTGTGGACTGCTGCGGGCACTACTGAGGGCTCCCAGGCGATGGACACAGCGGGGCGAGGACACGTGCTAGCGCGGCCGCTACCGCATCGGCTTTCCGGCGACGTACACCTGTTCGAGCGTCTGCGTATTTGTGATGTCGCGCATCGGCGAGGACGCGAGCACGATGAAGTCCGCCCACTTCCCGACCTCGAGCGTCCCCACGTCGTCCAGGCCGAGACACGCCGCTGCACGGCTCGTCGCGGCGATCAGCGCCTGCTCCGGTTCCAGACCCGCGCGGACCATGAGCGATAACTCGAGGTGCTCGAAGAAGCCCGGGAAGCGTCCGGCCGGGCCGGCGTCGGTGCCGAACGTCACGGGGGCGCCTGCGTCGACGAGGAGCTTCAAATTCCGAAGAGCCTGCCGGAGCGCTATGCGGTACCCGGCAGCCGCTGGGCTCTGTCTCATGCGCTCCATGAAGGCTGGCTCGCTCACCCGGGCGACCTCGCGCTCGTCCGCCAACTCGGTGAAGAAGTCATTGTCGAAGAAGCCGGGGCGCTCGGCATATACGAAGGTGCTCAGTTCCCGCGTGAGCGTCGGCACGTAACACACCTCGTTCGCTATGAGCGCGTTGATGAACGAGTCGTCCACGTCGGTGTCGCGCACGGAGTGCGCTACCATGCCGGTACCCATTTCGAGCAGCCGTTTCGCGTCATCCAGATAGAACAAGTGCGTCGCGACGCGGACGCCTCGCTCGTCACCAACGTCGAGCACTGCCTGCACGGCATCCCACGGCATCTTTTGTACCGTGCCGAGGTTGTCGTCTACGCGGAGCTTCAGCCAATCGACGCCTACTTCGGCGTTCGCGATCGCAGCCGCGCGTGCCGCGGCCGGGTCGCTCGCGGCGATTACGGAGCCGGCAGCGAGAAGTCGCGCCCGAGGGTCGGTCGGGGACGCGGCGTCACGAACGGCGACGACCGCATCGCCATCACCCAGGCTGTTAACCGTTGTGACGCCGTACTTGGCGAAGAGCTCTAGTTCCCCTCGGATGCGGTCCGATTCGCCGGTGACTCCCTCCGGCACCCATTGGCCGCTGACGTGGCCGTGCGTATCGATGAGACCGGGGATGATGAATTTGCCATCGAGCCTCACGATCCGCGCACCCGAGGGCAGGTTCGCCGCTGAGGCGATCGCGGTGATGCGACCGTCCTCCACGATCATCGTGGCGTCGCGGATCGGTGCCGACCCCGTGGCGTCCCATATCGTCGCGCCGACGTAGGCGACGACCTGGGCGTCGAGTGAACCACTGCTCACCAAGAGGGCAAGCGCGAGCGCTGGGAGAGAGCGTAGAGTAGTCATGTCCAAAACTTTAGGTCGCCGGCGTCGAGCACGTAAGGGCTGGCGTCGATTCGATTGCCCGACGAGGACGTGTCGCTTGATGGAACGCACGCTCCCATCGAAGTTGCTGACGGCACGGCTCTCCTCCGTCACGACAAGGGCACGATGGCAGGCACTCCAAAAACGACGTCTCTGCTCGGAGAGCTGAAGAGGCGCCAAGTCTTCAAGGTCGGCGCGACGTATTCGGTGGTGGCGTTCGTGGTCATCCAGGTGGCGGACGTACTGGAGGAGGCGCTCCGGCTACCCTACGGCACGCTAACGACGGTTACCGTTATCGCGATCCTCGGATTCCCGATCGCCCTCTTACTCGCGTGGGCGTATGAACTTACGGATCACGGCGTGATGAAGGACGATGACGTCTCGCGAGAGCAGGCCCTGGTCACCGGACCTCCGGCACTAACGGCGGATGAAATCGAGCCCCGGTCGATCGCCGTACTGCCTTTCGCAAATCTGAGCGCAGACGACGACAGCGACTATTTCTCTGACGGAGTGACTGACTCCATCATCACGAGCCTGTCTCGCATCCGTGACATCCGGGTGGTCTCCCGCACCTCCGTCATGCGCTACAAGGACAGCCAGCAGTCGGTCGTGAGGTGCCCCCAGTTGCGGTACCACTTCCTATGTTAGACCCCGAGCCATCGGTGGTCCCTGGAGTTGGGGCATCCTGAGGAACCAGGGCGATGGTTTTATCGTCTCTGGGGCGGGGGGTAGTCCGCCGTGGGCACGATGGGGTCGGACGGTATTGTACAGCCGCCTCCACTGCTCGACGAGTACCCTCGGGCAGTGTGCCTCGGGCAGTGTGCACACCTAGAAGATCTCTCCGTTCAAGAACTCGTCTCTCAGTTTGCCGTTGAAGCTCTCGTTGTAGCCGTTCTCCCACGGACTGCCCGGCGCGATGTAGAGGGTCTGGACCCGCAGCCTGGCCAGCCATCTCCGCACCAGTTTCGCCGTGAACTCTGGCCCGTTGTCCGAGCGCAGATGCTCGGGCGGACCGTGCCGAGCGAAGAGATCGGTGAGCACCTCGAGAACGTCGTGAGCTCGAGTCTTTCGACCGACCTTGATCGCCAGACACTGCCGCGTGTACTCGTCGAGCACGGTCAGAAGCTTCAGCGCACGGCCGTCATGGGTCCTCGTGCTTACGAAGTCGTAGGACCACACGTGATTCTTGTGCAGTGGCCTGAGCCGGATGCACGAGCCATCGTTGAGCCACAACCGACCCCGTTTCGGTTGCCGTCTGGGCACTTTCAGCCCCTCCTGCCTCCAGATACGCTCCACACGCTTGTGGTTCACCTCCCAGCCCTCGATACGCAGCAGGTTCGTGATCTGGCGATACCCGTACCTGCCGAACCGGCTCGCCAACCGTATCACGTCCGTGCGTAGCGCCTCCTCGTCGCCAGGTAGCTTCTTCACCCGGCGCTGCGTCGAGCGCGGCTGACCCAGTACGTGACACGCGTGACGTTCACTCGCCCCGAGTCGCTGACGTACATGCATCACGCACCTGCGTCGGCGCTCGGGGCTCAGAAGTTTCCCTTGGTCGCTTCCTCCAGGATCAGCTTGTCCACCGTCAGGTTCGCCACCGCTCGCTTTAGCCGTGCGTTCTCCTTCTCCAGCTCCTTGAAGCGTCGAGCTTGATCCACCTTCATCCCCCCGAACTCCTGCCTCCACCGGTAGTACGTCTGCTCGCTGATCCCCAACTCCCGGCTCACCATCGCCACCGTTTTGCCGTTCGCCAGACCCACCTCCGCCTCTCTCAATGCCGTGATGATCTGCTCCGGCGTGTGTCGTCTCCTACTCATTCTGACCTCCTCCCTGATAGCTGCGACCAAAGCCGCATCCTAACATCAACTTTGGTCTCGTTTCAGGGGGTCACGTCAGTCGGTTCGATTGCCGCCGAGCTGCGAGTCGCGACCGTGCTTGAGGGAAGTGTTAACAAGGCGAAGGGTCGCGTTCATATTTCGGCTCAGCTCATCGATGCGGCGGAGGATAGACATCTCTGGGTGGAGAGTTACGACCATCCCTTGGAGGACATCTTCGACATCCAGCCTGGAGTATCCCGCCAGATTGCCCATGCACTCGCGGCGGAGCTGTCAGCCGAGGAGAAGGCGGGCCTCGAGCGGAGGCCCACCGCTAATGTGGAAGCGTACGACCTCTACTTGAAGGGTCGATACCTGTGGGGCCGGCGTACAGTCGACGGGTTGGAGAACGGAACCTGTCAACGACAATGGGACACTCTACGGGATTAATTAGAGAGCAATGTCCTGTGTGGTGAGGGAAGGGATGGGAGGATTGATGAAGACGGCCTCCGGGAGCGGTTTGGGCTTCGGCACACCTCTGACGAAGCGTTCGGGATGAGCGGCCCATGCTTCGCGGAGCACGGATTTCCTGCCGGCAATGACCTGATCGGCGTTCCCGAAGTGGACCTGCTCGGGGGTTAGCATCGAGATGCCGCCATGGCGGTGCTCGGCATTGTACCAGCGGAAGAACGATCGACAGAACGTCTTGGCTTGGCCCTGATCCCCGAACCGTCCGGGAAACGAGGGATGGTACTTCAAGGTTTTGAACTGAGCCTCGGAAAACGGGTTGTCATCCGACACCTGAGGCCGGCTCAACGAGCGGGTCACGCCGAGGTCGGCGAGAAGTTGAGCGGTGCATTGGCTCGTCATTGGAGCTCCCCGATCCGAGTGCAGGGTCAGGACCCGGGGCTGGACGCCATGCTTCAGGCAGCTCTGCTGGATCAACCGGCCGGCCAGGGCCGAGTTCTCCCGGTCCGCCACCATCCAGCCCACGACGTAGCGGCTGTAGATGTCCATGATGACGTAGAGGTAGTAATAGCTCCACTTCTTCGGCCCGAGCAGCCGCGTGATATCCCAGGACCACACCTGGTTCGGCGCCGTGGCCATCAACTCGGGCTTCTTGTACTCGGGATGGGTGCGCTGCGCCCGGCGTTCCTGAACCGGCACCTCGGAGGCTAGAACACGATACATCGTGCGTTCGCTGCACAGGTAGACCTCTTCGTCGAGCAGCGTGGCCACCACCTCGGCGGGTGAGCGGTCCACAAACCGCTCCGAACACAGCGTGTCGAAGACCTCGCCTCGTTCCGTCTCGCTCAATGCCCGGGCGGGCGTCGGGCGGGGCTGCTGTTGCCCGGTTGATGGGCCTCGACGACGGTACAACGTCGATCGGGAGACCTCGAGGGCCGCGCACGCCGGTTTTACACCGACGTGCTTAGCCAGCTCATCGGCCGCCTTCAAGAGTTTGTCCCGTCGTCGAGGCTTATCCCCAGCAGCCCCGCAACTTTTCCCTGCACGTCGATGATCAGGTGTGCCTTCCTGAGCTCATTCTCGAGCCGTGCGTTTCGCCGCTCCAGCTTGCGTACCTTCTCATCCAGCGGATTTCGCTCCGGCTTGCGGCCGCGTTTCTTCGACAGGGCCTTCAGCGACCCGCTATGCGCCGCCTTGCGCCACGTCGTCAGGTGCGACGAGTACAGGCCCTCTCGCCGCAGGAGTTGACCCACCTCGCCGGGCTCGGTGCACCGGTCCGCTTTTTCGACGATCCGCAGCTTGTACGACGGACTGAACCGCCGCCGTAGCGGCCTATCTACTACCTCCGGGTCCGCAGGAGCTGCCGCGCTTCGCTTGGCCTCCCCGGTTCCAGGGGCACTACCATTCTCTTCCATTCTCTCTCGCAGTCCCAACATGTTCGGTTTCTCTGCCTTCGCCCTACTCTAATTCTTTGCGTGCTCCGTGTCTCACGTACGTTGGCAGAGAGGGATGGGGCCCGCCTCCTGGCGGAACTGGTCACGACCTACACTCGGTTCGTGGCATTGCCGAGCGGAGGAGCGACCGTGCTGGCTCTTTGGACCCTCCACTCTCATGCCCATGACGCGGCGCTAGTCTCACCGACCCTAGGTGTGACCTCGCCGGTCAAGCGTTGTGGAAAGACCACCCTACTGCAGCTTCTCTTTGGTCTGACTCCCCGCCCGCTGCTCACATCCAACATCACGACGGCATCCCTATTCCGCGTGGTAGAAGCACGGCGGCCTACCCTACTGGTTGATGAGGCGGACACGTTCCTACGAGAGCGCGACGAGCTTCGGGGCGTTCTCAATTCAGGACACACGCGCGGGAGTGCTGTCGTTGTGCGGACCGTCGGCGACGACCACGAACCACGCACTTTTTCCACCTGGGCGCCCAAAGCCATTGCGCTTATCGGAGGCCTCCCGGACACCCTCGAAGATCGAGCCATAGTCCTTCACATGCGGCGGCGCAGACCCGACGAGGTTGTGGCAGGTATTCGCCTCGACCGCCTTCGCGAGCTTGAGCCACTCCGTCGGAAGGTCGCTCGTTGGGCTGCGGACCACATTGAGGCTTTGGAGGGAGCCGACCCTGATGTACCGACCGACCTGCACGACCGGGCTGCCGACAATTGGCGGCCATTGTTCGCGATTGCAGACCTTGTCGACGTTGCCTGGGCCGAGCGCGCCCGCCGGGCTGCCCTGAGGTGCCAGGGTATGGAGGCCGTCGACACGGAGGTCAGTACACTGCTCCTAGCAGACCTCAAGGATCTCTTCGACGAACCGCCCTACGGACAAGCTCGCGTCCTCCGAGATCGTCAAAAGGCTAGTCAGTATGGAGGAGCGCCCCTGGCCAGAATGGTCGCGAGGCAAACCCCTTACAGCCACAGCCCTCGCTCGACTGCTCAAACCGTTCGGGGTTCGGCCGAAGACCATCCGTTTGGGGGTTACCACGCCTAAGGGATACGCCCTGGAAGACCTTCAGGACGCCTTCGATCGATACCTGTCCCCGGCGGAACTCTCCTCCGCGTCCGCCACACCGCAACAAGCCAGCGAGTGCGCGGATGATCTCCCCAGCACCAGCCGCAACACACGGGAGCATGTGGCGGTTGTGGAGTCGGCCGAAAGCGCGCACCAAACCTTGGATGTTGCGGGTGTTGCGGCCCGAGAGTCCCTGCCGGAGAACGAGGAGCATATGGCGGACCTTTTCGACGGAATCGACGGAATCGAAGGAACGGGGCCGTGACGACAGAAGCAGGACGCCTCGTTCTTGACCGCGTGGTGCGACGCATCGGAGAGGTATCGCCCGCCGGGCTCGGCCGGTGGCGCCCTGCATGGGATATCGTAGCCGACCCCTCGGACCGATTCCTGGACACGCTTCGGCTCTGGGAGAGCGAGGACTCTCCGGCGACCCGTGCGAAGCTCCAGGCGGCAGCGGATGCGTTTGTGACGGCGTGGCGCCTGGCGGCGAGGAGGTGGAAGGACGCCGGGCAGCCTCAGCGTCAGCCGTGCAATGAGATCACGGTGGGCGGGGCGAGCCGATGACCATGTCGTGCCAGGACCGCTTGATCGCGTCGTGGCCGTCGTGGGGGCTCCGGTCCACGGGGCACCTTGGGCTTGAGGTTGCAGCGGCGTTCACCCGAGGAACGCCGCTCAAACCGCGCGCACCCGTGCCTGGGTGCGCGTGCGCGGGCTGCACCGGGATGAGCGACGAGGAGCCCGCGTCCATCAAGCAGTGTTTCGCGCCGGACAGGCAGCGGCGGCGCGAGGGTTGGGAGCGACTGGTCGAGAGGGCACGCGACGTACCAGTGGTCGAGGTTGCCGGTCGTCTCGGTTGTGGAGACCCGGTTCAGCGTGGGCGCGAGGTTGTCGTGAGGTGCCCTCTGCATGAGGACACCAGCCCTTCCCTGCGAATAGCGCCGGACGGTCAGCGTTGGTATTGCTTCCCGTGCGCGGAGGGTGGGGACGCGATTCGGCTGTGGATGCGGGCGACGAGAGTGGGGTTCGCGGAAGCGGTCCGGGAGCTTGTTGCGTGAACATCGGCTCGCTTCAAGACCTGGCCCGCCGTTGGCGCGACGAAGCCGCGCACCTCCGTCATCGAGGTATGGACCGCGAGGCCCACCTCATAGAGTCGTTTGCGAATGACTATGAGGAAACTCTGCAGGAGTGGCACGTTGAAGCACTCACGCTCGAAGTAGCTGCGGATGAGAGTGGTTTCAAGTACTCCACACTCCAGCAACGGCTCGCTTCGGGCGACCTCCCCAATGCCGGCGAGAAGGGCGCACCACGCATCCGCCGATGCGACCTCCCGGACCGTGGTGGTGCAAAGCTCCGTGAGGTAGGCGGTGAGCCCGACCTAGCTGCCCAGATCCTGATCGGGTCATAACGTCCTTGCTCACTTCCATGTTAGAGCATAATATTATGCTCATGGGCAAGAAGACTGAGGACCGATATCGGAACGCGTTGGAGCTTCTGAACGTCAAAGCAGTTTCGCGTGAGACGGGTCGTGGATGGCGAACGCTAATGGCCTACAAGCGGTCAGAGCGTCGAGTTACCGCTGCCGCCGCGCGAGAACTGGTCGGGTATCTCCGCAGTCAGTCCTCAAGGTTCATGGCTGCCGCTGCTGCCCTGGAGGCGGCCCTTGAGAAGGAGGCTGGAAATGGGAAGGCGTAGGAAACGATGGAGCCACCAGGTCGGACAGCGGCCGCACTGTGTCACGGTTTTCGAGCGGGGGCCGGGTGGGATCCTGTACGCCGCCGCCTGGGACCCGACGTTGCGAGAGGGCAGGGGCGGGCAAAGATGCCTGTCTCTCGGTCACCGAGACCGGGAGTGGGCGAAGGACTATGCCCACGAGCAGTACGTGAAGCTCAAGAACGGCGTTGAGGATGCTGCGTTCGGTCGCGTGAAGCTGGCCCGCGTGTTCGCCCTATACCTCAAGGAGCGGACACCCCGGAAGACTGAGGGGGAACAGCGCGCAGATCACAGGCGCGTCGAAATGTGGACCAGGGTTCTTGGGGGGAGTATTGACCCTCATCGGATATCGCTGGCTCAGTGGGAGCGGTTCATTCGTAAACGAGCGAGCGGTGCAATCGATGCGAGAGGTCATGCCGTCTCCGAGCAGCAGCGTAGGAAGATCCGAGCGCGGCCGGTGGAGGCAGACTGCAAGTGGCTTCGGTGGGTGTTCAGTTGGGCGTCGAAGTGGCGCACGCAACAGGGGCACTACCTGATGCGTGAGAACCCCGTGCGCGGCTTTGAGGCTCCGACGGAGAAAAACCCGATGCGTCCGGTAGCTACCCAAGACCGTTATGAAGCGGTTCGCGGCGTGTCGGATCTGGTCATGATGGAGACCCGATGGGGTCGAAAGCGGGAGGCCAGAAGCTACCTCTCCGAGTTTCTCGATATCGTGAACGGCACGGGCCGTCGCCTCTCGGCGGTCTGCGGGCTGAGGTTCGAGAATCTTTGGTTGAGCGACGGGCCGTACGGCTCGATCCAATGGCCTGCAGATACTGACAAGTCGGGGAGGGAGTCCACCGTACCGATTGACCCGACTGTCCGACGGGCTATTGAACGCATCCTTCACGAGCGCCCTGGGATCGGGAGCACTCCGGTCTTTCCATGCAGGGACGATCCACAGAGGCCGATCTCTAGGCACATGGCCTCGAAATGGCTCAGGAAGGCAGAGAAGCTCGCGGGGCTGGAACCGCAGAAGGGAAGCCAATGGCACGCTTACCGCCGGAAGTGGGCGACTGAGCGCAAGCACCTACCCGACGTGGATGTTGCTGAGGCAGGCGGCTGGAAGACGATAGAGACGCTCAAGACCGCCTACCAGCAAGCCGACGCCGAGACTATCTTGCGCGTCGTCTTGGAGCCTGTACAGTTGCGGGAAGTGCGGTGAAATCGGCCTTCAACTCGCACACTTTGTCACACACCCCATTGGGGGCGATGGATCGGCTCAGGTGGAAAACCCGTGTCATTGCTGGAAGAAGTGCAGAAGGGCGCTTAGCTCAGCTTGGTTAGAGCACCTGCCTTACAAGCAGGGGGTCGCTGGTTCGAGTCCGGCAGCGCCCATTGATGTAACTGCATGAGCAGCAAGTGATTACTGAGTCGTAGCCTCCCTCCCGGCCCCGAGGGGTGTAGATGTTTCTCTACATGTTCGGGTCCCGAGCAGTGGGCTCTATCCGCGCGAGACCTTACACTCCCTGCCATGCCATTGGTAGCACACTCACAACTGCCCACTTTCGGCCACCTGCGTGAGCAGGGGCACGAACTGCTGTCGCTCGACCGCGCCGTTCACCAAGATATCCGTGAACTGCATATCGGCTTCTTGAACATGATGCCAGATGCCGCGCTCGAGGCGACCGAGCGTCAGTTCGTCCGCCTTGTGGGCAGCTGTAACCGCATCGCCCAGTTCTTCGTGTATCCGTTTTCGCTGCCGGGCCTGCCGCGGAGCAAAGAGACGCTGGAGTACATCGAGCGCTACTACAGCAGGTTCGAGGATCTGCGCGAGGAAGGTCTCGACGCGCTCATCGTTACCGGTGCCAATGTCGCCAATCCGGAACTTGACCGGGAGCCGTTCTGGGACCCGCTAGTCGAAGTCGTCGAATGGGCGCAGAAGAATGTCACCTCGGTCCTATGCTCGTGCCTGGCGACGCATGCTCTATTGCACCACTTCCACGGTATCGAGCGGGAGCCGTTGCCCAAAAAACTCTGGGGCGTCTACAGCCATCGAGTCTGCGAGCCGGGCCATCCGCTGCTCAGGGAAGTCAACACGCGTTTCGATGCGCCGCATTCGCGCTACAACGACGTTTCCCGAGCCCAACTCGAAGCCGCGGGACTCAAGGTGCTCGCAGAAGGTGAGGAGGGTGGCGTGCACATCGCGGCGAGCCCCGACCAGTTCCGCATCATCTACCTCCAGGGGCATCCTGAATACGACCGCGACAGTCTACTCAAAGAGTACAAGCGCGAGGTGCATCGCTTTCTCAGTGGTGACCTCGATTCGCCCCCGCCCTTCCCGAAGCACTACTTTTCGGCACAGGCAGCTGAGTCAGTAACGAAGTATGTCCATCGTGCGACGCGAGCCCGGGACGCTGGCGAACCCGTGCCCGAGATGCCGGAGCACGATGTCACAGCGCTGCTCGACAACACCTGGGGCGACACGGCGAAGGCCATCGTCAACAACTGGCTTGGCCTCGTCTATCAATTCACGAATCTCGACCGTAAGCAGCAGTTCATGCCCGGCGTAGATTCGGATGACCCGCTGGGCATATCGCACAGCGAGCCCGAACGCTGAGCAAAGCTTGGTTGCTCAAAGGTGCCGGTTTTCAGCGGGCCCACCATCCGTGGACGGGATTTCGGAGTAGTTACCCTCGGCTGGTTCGACGAAGACTCCCTAACTCTCACCGAGATCCACGGGCGTAACAGTCGCAACCCAATCTGTTAACCATCACCTGTGTGCTGGGGGCCTCCTGACGTGATGCATCCATTAGGAATCTGTTGGAACTCCAGCCGCTGCCACGCTACACTAGCCGGAACGGCGGCGGTGCGGATCGGTGCGCCTGAGTCGAACTGCGGTCCTAGGCGGGCCCGCTGCCGAGACTCGATGCAGGCCAGGGGCGTCTGATGTCCGAGGATTTCGAACGAAAGCTAACGGCGATCTTCAGTGCGGATGCTGTTGGGTATAGCCGCCTGATGGGGGACGACGAGGCGGCCACTGTACGAACCATCACTGCCTACTTCGCCTTGAGGTGCCCCCAGTTGCGGTACCACTTCCTATGTTAGACCCCGAGCCATCGGTGGTCCCTGGAGTTGGGGCATCCTGAGGAACCAGGGCGATGGTTTTATCGTCTCTGGGGCGGGGGGTAGTCCGCCGTGGGCACGATGGGGTCGGACGGTATTGTACAGCCGCCTCCACTGCTCGACGAGTACCGTTGCCTCGGGCAGTGTGTAGAAGATCTCTCCGTTCAAGAACTCGTCTCTCAGTTTGCTGTTGAAGCTCTCGTTGTAGCCGTTCTCCCACGGACTGCCCGGCGCGATGTAGAGGGTCTGGACCCGCAGCCTGGCCAGCCATCTCCGCACCAGTTTCGCCGTGAACTCTGGCCCGTTGTCCGAGCGCAGATGCTCGGGCGGACCGTGCCGAGCGAAGAGATCGGTGAGCACCTCGAGAACGTCGTGAGCTCGAGTCTTTCGACCGACCTTGATCGCCAGACACTGCCGCGTGTACTCGTCGAGCACGGTCAGAAGCTTCAGCGCACGGCCGTCATGGGTCCTCGTGCTTACGAAGTCGTAGGACCACACGTGATTCTTGTGCAGTGGCCTGAGCCGGATGCACGAGCCATCGTTGAGCCACAATCGACCCCGTTTCGGTTGCCGTCTGGGCACTTTCAGCCCCTCCTGCCTCCAGATACGCTCCACACGCTTGTGGTTCACCTCCCAGCCCTCGATACGCAGCAGGTTCGTGATCTGGCGATACCCGTACCTGCCGAACCGGCTCGCCAACCGTATCACGTCCGTGCGTAGCGCCTCCTCGTCGCCAGGTAGCTTCTTCACCCGGCGCTGCGTCGAGCGCGGCTGACCCAGTACGTGACACGCGTGACGTTCACTCGCCCCGAGTCGCTGACGTACATGCATCACGCACCTGCGTCGGCGCTCGGGGCTCAGAAGTTTCCCTTGGTCGCTTCCTCCAGGATCAGCTTGTCCACCGTCAGGTTCGCCACCGCTCGCTTTAGCCGTGCGTTCTCCTTCTCCAGCTCCTTGAAGCGTCGAGCTTGATCCACCTTCATCCCCCCGAACTCCTGCCTCCACCGGTAGTACGTCTGCTCGCTGATCCCCAACTCCCGGCTCACCATCGCCACCGTTTTGCCGTTCGCCAGACCCACCTCCGCCTCTCTCAATGCCGTGATGATCTGCTCCGGCGTGTGTCGTCTCCTACTCATTCTGACCTCCTCCCTGATAGCTGCGACCAAAGCCGCATCCTAACATCAACTTTGGTCTCGTTTCAGGGGGTCACGTCACGCATCGGTGGAAGGCCCGACATGGCGGCCACCGACGTGACGCCGGGCTCCGGGCCGAGACGAGCCATCAGGCGATTCTGAAAGTCCAGTTGTGCCTCGGCATCCGGGTAGTTCGCCCCGGGCAGGAAGAGCTGGAACGTCAGCAGGCCACCGGGTTCGAAGCCGGGCTCGACCGAGTTCAGCGCGCCGAAGCTCCGTATCATCAGACCCGCGCCCACCGCGAGGATCAGGGCGAGCGCAGTCTCAGTGACAACGAGCAAAGACCGTAGCCGGCGTCGCCCCGGCGACGTCGTGGCGTGGCTGCCGCCGTCACGCAGCGTCGTGGCCAGCGCTCCGACGGAAATGTGCCGAGTCGGTGCGAGCCCGAAGAAGACACCCGTCGCCACGGCGATTCCGGCCGTGAAGAGCAGGACCGCCGCGTCGAGATGAATCTCGTCGAGGCGTGGCAGGTCGCCCGGGCTCGCGGCCCGCAACAGCTCGAGAGAGACGAAGGCCACACCGACGCCGACGATCGCCCCGGCGACGGAAAGCACCACCCCCTCTGTCAGGAACTGGCGCAGCAGTCGACCGCGTCCCGCGCCCATGGCCGCCCGCACCGCGACCTCCTTGTGCCGATCCTGCGCGCGGGCGAGCAGCAGGTTGGCGACGTTGGCGCATGCGATCAGGAGCACGAAGCCCACCGCACCGAGGAGGACGAAGAGTGCCGGACGCACGTCGCCGACGACCTCCTCCTGAAGCCCGATCAGATTGAGCGGATGCGTGTCCGTGGCGATGTGACCGGAGCCCACTTCATCCTGCCACCGCGCCACGAGGTTGTTCATCTCCAGCGTCGCCGACTCCACAGTCACGCCCGGTGCCAGCCGGGCGACGAGTAGGAGGTAGTGAGATCCGAAGTTCTGGCGGTTCGTCCAGTCGAGTCCGGTCGGCAACCATGCCTCGATCTTCGAGTCGTCGACGTCGAAGCCCTCGGGCATGACGCCGATCACCGTGGTCGTGCTGCCGTTCACTTCGATCGAGCGGCCGATGACCGAGCGATCCCCGCCGAAGGACCGCTGCCAGAGCTCATGCGAGAGGACAACGACTGGGGCGGCGCCCGGAAGGTCCTCTTCCTCCGAGTAATAGCGTCCCAGCTCGGGCGCTACCCCGAGTGTCTGGAAGAGCTGGTGGGAAGCGATCGCCGAGGTTACACGCTCAGGTCGGTCGTCAGTGCCGATGCTCGCCTGGAGCGTCCTGAACGCACCGACCGACTCGAACGACCGCATGAGCTCCGAGATCTGCATGTACTCGGGCGGCGAGATCCAGAAGTCGTAGAAGTCCATCGTCGGGAAGGACGAGGTCAGCATGACCAGCTCTTCCGAGTCGGGATAGCGGAGCGGCTCCAACACCACTCCGTTCACGACGCTGAAAATCGCCGAGTTCGTCCCTATTCCCAGCCCCAATGTGAGCACCGCCACCGAAGTGAAGCCCGGGCGCCGCAACAGACTGCGCACCGCGTAAGCCACTTCCCTCATCCACCCATCCATGGTTGCTCCTTCGAACCGAAACGTCGCTGCGGCCCCGGCCGGTAGGCTCGACGTCGTAACGGTCGGCGCCGACGTCGTCGGGCCGGTCACCCCCGTCGGCCCCGTGGCATCACTACCACCCACACCGGGTGAGGGCAAGTGGGATTAAGGCGACGACGGTCCCATATCTAAGCCGTCGCCAGAGCACACCCTTACCCATGCACTCGCTCCCACCGTCGTTTGCAACCGATGGTATGTCGGTGATGGAGCGCAGGAAAGACACGGGGCACGGGGCGCTGGGCCACGAGCGCGGGGGCCCGCCTTCGACTGCCACATGCGCCACCGCCATTTACGACTCGCCGACGCATGGATGGACGCGCTCGGCAAATACGTCAGGGGGAGCTGATTTCGCGCGAACATACTCATACGGTCCAAAGCACCCTCTGACTCCCTACCGCCGACGATCACCACGCCTTCCACGAAGACGCGGAGCCAGGGGATCTTTTCGGCCAGGACGTTTCCTTCCGCTCGCTTGAGCGCGTTCTAACGTCTCGCGGGTCCCAACCTATACCAGACAGTTGGCACAGCGATGACAGCGGCACCTAACGCCAGCGTGGCCCCCAACTTCAGGCGCCTAGCTTCCACTGCGCCGATATCGGTAAGCGCGATCCTTACAGTTCCAGTGCGGAGACGGCTGGAGATCCGGGCTGTGAGAGAATCCGCCTCGACGCGTGGGTCTCTAAGTTCCATCCGCGTGCCATCTGTTTGGAGTATTCGGATCTGCCCAGGCTCCTCCTCCTCAATGAACTGTCGAGGGCCAACCGTGGCAGGTTGCCAGGAGTAGCAGCCAGCGAGATGCAGCACCAACATGAGGAGGGCCACGGGACGAAAGCGGCATAGCGCGGTTGACTTCTTCATGGCGTCAGCCTCCGAGAGTTTGCTCTTCACGCTCGAAGGATGCGGAATCCGGCTCCGAGGCTCTGTACGCAGGACTACGTAATTCGGGACTGTCATTACGTACGCGAGCAGGCCCCCCTAGAGCACGCCCGCACGACGCCCAGCCAATCGCGCTACGCCCGGCAGCGGCAAATTAGCGGAGGGAGCGCGCTACCCTATGCTCAATAGGCCGAGGAGCATGAGGCCGACAACAATGCCTCCCACAACCCCTACTCTCTTCTCGGTGGACCATTCGTCCCACCCAGGTACGGGAGCCGGATGGGATAACGACGGCTCCCCAAAGATTCCCGCACGGTTCTCGGCGATCGGCTGCCACAGCACCGCTGTCGCAGGAGTCAGGGCCGGAACACCAAGCACGTGCTGCGATCTTTCCTCCGGCACCAACGATGCGTCAGCCGTCGTGGAGTCTTGCCGCGCTGTCTGGGCCAGGACCTGGGTGATGGGCAGCGCGACCAACACTCCGGCCAGGACGATAGTGGCGGCGGCTTTCATGGTGGTCCTCCAATTCTACTCTTGCGGCCCGAACCGTCGATGGGGGAGACGGCCTGACCTTGGGAACTGTCCCGGTTAGCCTACGGGTGCCTGGCTCGAGCCCACGTGTGGTGGGTCGGGCTTCTGCGTTTTGGAACGGGGCAGGGGATGCCGAACACGCCTATGCAGATGCTCCTCGTGATGGTCGCTGGCTGGGTGAACGAGCAGCAGCGCGCAGGGGCTCGGTAACCGGCCGATCGCGGGGGTTCCAAAACCCTCCGAGGGTGCGGTTCTGCGGCACGAGCGCTTGGGCGGGTTGCTCAGCCATTACTACCGGGACGCTGCTTGAATCCCTCGGTCGAGTTTTGGAACAGGACGCGCCAGATCGCCTGGCTTCGCGTCTTCGTGGAAGGCGTGGTGATCGTCGGCCTTTCCGTCGGCATTAGCGGATAGTTGCTCGGTCATCCCTCAGGATGGGCGAGAGCGCAGGTTAGGAGCAGAAGCTACCTGTGGATGCGACCCTTTCCCCATAGGACGCGGAGTCGCAGCCGAATCGCACGGATTTGCCTGAGCAGGCGGCGCGATTTTCACGTGGGGTCGACGTGCGCGCGCCTCAGCTCGCGCAAGCACTCCCACTGGCGGCGCCATCAAGATCACAGTACGAATTCTGCTCGTTTTACCGACTCGTGACCGATCGCACCAACGGAATGAGTAACCATGCAAGTGAACGCCACACGATCGCCGCGCCCCACCCGCAACGCCCTCCTGCGTTCCGTGGACGCGCAATCGGAACGAATCATGGTGCGCTTGTTCGAAGACGCGGATATCCGCGTCGACGGTGCCCGTCCCGAGGACATGCAGGTTCACGACAGGCGACTTTACACCCGGATCCTCAGCAACGGCTCGCTCGGCTTCGGCGAGTCGTATATGGACGGGCAGTGGGACTGCGACGCTCTAGACGATCTGACGGTAAAACTCCTCCGTGCCGAGATCGACAAGAAGGTCCGCACCAACTGGAGCAGCGTTTTTCACGTGTTGCGGGCCAAGACGCTGAACCTACAGGCCATAGACCGGGCGTTTGAGATCGGTGAGCAGCACTACGACCTGGGAAACGACCTCTACCAGGCCATGCTCGACCCTCGAATGGTCTATTCGTGCGCGTATTGGCGTGACGCGACCGACCTCGAAGAAGCGCAGACCGCGAAGCTCGACCTCGTCTGTCGAAAAGTCGGTCTTCGGCCGGGAATGAAGGTGCTCGACATCGGTTGTGGCTGGGGCAGCTTCGCCAAGTATGCGGCAGAGCGCTACGGTGTCGAGGTTACCGGCTTCACGGTTTCTCGGGAGCAAATCCAGCTCGGTAGGGAAGCATGCAAGGGACTTCCCATAGACATTCGTCTTGCCGATTACCGCGACGCCACCGGTTCCTACGATGCCGTTGTCTGCATGGGGATGTTCGAACACGTCGGCTACAAGAACCACCGCGCCTTCATGGAGGTCGTTCATCGTTGCCTAAGAGACGACGGAATCGCCCTCCTCCACACGATCGGCGGAAACCGCAGCACCAGGGCCATCAACCCCTGGTTCGGAAAATACATATTCCCCAACGCGCTGGTCCCATCCCTGGCGCAGGTGGCGAGGGCAGCGGAAGAGCTGTTCAGTGTCGAAGACGTACAGAACTTGGGCCCGGACTACGATAGGACCCTGCTGGCGTGGTACGAGAACTTCGAACGAGCCTGGCCGACGCTCGAGGCGAGCTATGGAGAGCGCTTCCGCAGGATGTGGCGTTTCTACCTGTTCACGGTCGCGGGGTCCGCGCGCGCGCGCTACCAGCAGTTGTACCAGATCGTCCTCACCAAGATTGGTCGGCCACAGCCTGATTGCTTGCGCTAAAAGATGGCGGAGCGCGACCCAGCTCTCGAAGAGCTCACCCCGCAGAGGATGGTGCCGCAGCTCTTCCGGCGAGCGGATACCGCGTCCTGTTCCAAAACTCAGCCCAACCGGAAGGCCTGAACTGACGCCAGGTCTGCTCACTCACCGCCGTGCCGCTGCTCGGCCGACCCGCTGCGTTATGGCCTGACGAGTTGAGGGATATTGAACACGCCTTGGGTTCTACCCCGCTAGAGCGGACACTTCAGAGAAGGCCCATCTTGGGCCAGGAGGAGTGTCATGGCAAAGCGAAGGAAGTACAGCGAGGAGTTTAAACGTGAGGCGGTCGGGTTGATCCGTCAGCCGGGCGCGAGCGTGAGCGAGGTGGCAGGCGATATCGGCGTCGGAGCGAATCTGCTGTTCAGGTGGCGACGCGAGTTCGAGGGCGAGGGTAAGAAGGCCTTTCCGGGGTCGGGGGTGGCGCGAGACCAAGAGCTCCTGGCCCTGAAGCGAGAGTTGGCCAAGGTGAAGCGGGAGCGGGATTTTTTGCGCGATGCGGCAGCGTTCTTCGCCAGAGAATCGAAGTGAAGTATCAGTCGATTCAGCGCTGTCGCGGCGTCTACCCTGTTCAACTGATGTGCCGGTGCCTGAAGGTGTCGAGGAGCGGGTTCTACGGTTGGGTCAGGAGGCCCATGAGCACGAGGGAGAGGGACAACCGTCGCCTGCTCAGACGCATCCGTGAATACCACACGGCAAGCGATAGCGTGATGGGCATGCCCCGGATGCACGAGGTCCTGACCCACGAGGGCGAGACCGCCAGCCGCAACCGCATCGCCCGGCTCATGGCCCGGAACGGACTGTACGGCATCCCCCAGCGTCGACAGTGGCGCCGTAAGCGCAGCGGCACCCGGCCGGCGTACGTCCGCAACCACCTCGAGCGGGACTTCACCGCCACCGAGCCGAACACCAAGTGGGTAACCGACATCACCTACATCCACACGGCCGGGGGATGGCTCTACCTCTGCGTCGTGGTCGACCTGTACGGGGGCAAGGTAGTCGGCTGGTCGATGTCGACCACGCAGGATCGCCAGCTGGTCCTGAGAGCGGTCCTCATGGCCTGCTGGCAGCGACCGAACCGCCAGCCGGTCATCCTGCACTCGGACCGCGGTACTCAGTTCACGTCCTACGAGTACCAGCAGTTCCTGAAGGACCACCACATCACCCTGAGCATGAGCGACGTCGGCCACTGCGGGGACAACGCCCCGGCCGAGGGCTTTTTCGGCATGCTTAAGCGCGAGCGGGTCAACCGACGTCGGTACCTGACCGTGGCCGACGCCCGGTCCGACGTCTTCGACTACATCGAGCGCTTCCACAACCCCAGGATCCAGCGTAGACTTGACTCCCTCGACCGGGAGCTCAGTACCTTAACTCAACCGTCCGTGAAAACGGGGTAGAACCCCTTTGCAGATGTTCCTGGTTGTGCTCGACGGTGTTCAAGAACCCGCCTCAGGGGTCTGTCGCTCGACAGGAACGGCTGGGAGGCATCCTCAGCCACTACTACCGAGAAGCCGCTTGATGGGTCGATCGAATTTTGGAACAGGACGAGCGGCTTTCCGCGGCTTCGCCCGGGCGTTCTCGGCCTACCCGGACCGCCCTTCCGCCCGTCCGAACATCCTCACGTCCCTCTCCATCATCCGAGCCCTGGCCTCGCCTCGCT
Source organism: Longimicrobiales bacterium (assembly GCA_965226625.1). GTDB lineage: Bacteria > Gemmatimonadota > Gemmatimonadetes > Longimicrobiales > Gaopeijiaceae > UBA1138. Next base: position 15,014 of record CBDDDK010000001.1, on the reverse strand, counting down.
CGGCGACGGTCAAGTCCCGAGTTGTGTGTAAAAGTGAGAGGAAGCTCCTCGATGCTTCGGTTAGGCTGCCTTGGCGACCTCCTTGGGTTCGAGAAGCGTGAGATCGAGGTAGCGGCGTTCGCTCTAGACCGCAGTAGTCCTCAGAGCAACCGCGGTGATAAGGCGGAGCGCACTGGCTCGGTCGGGGAAGGCGCCGGCGCTCCGGATCCGACGCTTGATCTCGGTGTGCAGGCGCTCGAGGCTGTTCGTGGTGCGTAGCCTGGCCCAGTGGGGCTCGGGGAACGCGTAGAACTGGGTGGCGGCCGTGAAGCCCCGCTCGAGCACCTTCATTGCCTCGGGGAGCTCCTCTTGCCAGCGCGTCGTGATCTCGGCCAGGCGCTTCTTCGCCTCAACGAGCCCGGGGGCCCGGAAGACGGCGGCAACCTCGCGCGCCACACGCTTGCGCAGGCGATGCGGGACCTTGGCCAGCACATTGCGTTGCAGGTGCACGGTGCAGCGCTGACGGCGCACCTCAGGCAGGAAGCGGCGCACCGCAGCTGCCAGGCCCGCGTGCTTGTCGGCGATCACCAGTTCGACGCCGCTGAGACCTCGCTCCAGGAGCTGCTCGAGGAGCTCCGACCAACTGTCCTCTGACTCCTCAGGGCCTAGCGTGATGGCCAGGAGCCGGCGGTGACCGTCCGGATCCACCGCGTAGGCCACGAGCGCGCTCACGTTCTCGACCTTCCTGGCCCAGCGCGCATCGAGGAACGTCGCGTCCAGATACAGATAGGGGTGAGGCCCCTCGATGGGTGCGCTCCGCAGCGCTTCTACAGCCCCATCGAGCCGCTTCGCGACCCGGCTTACCGTCGAGCGTCCCACGCGCTCACCCAGCAGTGCTTCAGTCACGTCGCCCATCTTGCGCTGCGACACACCGCTCACGTAGGCCTCCACCATCATCTCGTCCACTTCTTCACTCCTGCGCCGGTAGCGGCCGATCACGTCGGCGGGCGAGCCGCCTTCCCGGCTGCGCGGCACCATCACGTCGATCTGACCCAAGCTCGTGAGCAGGCGCCTGAGGTACGTGCCGTTCCTGTGATCCTTCCGGCTGCCGACCCGCTCGAAACGACGCGCTCCGACCATCGCTTTCAACTCCTCCTCCAGCACCATCTCGAGCGTCACACGAATCGCGCCCTGAAACAACGACTTCAAATCCTGCCGTAACTCTTCTTGCGTGGCCCGCTCAACTTCAACCATCTTTTCCATGAGGAAGCTCCTTTCCGGTTCCGGACCTGCTGGCGCAGGCCCGGACTCCCCGGGTTCGTGTCATGATGAACATTCACAAGGAGCTTCCTCTCTCTTTCCCGGGCTGTCCACCCTCCCCGGACCCCTCACCCCCTTTTACACAAATATCGCGACACTACCCTCGGCGACCGCTATCGGCCCGACCCCGCCGCCCCTCCTCCGCGTCCCACGACACACCCCGACCTACCCGCCTCCCCCGTCGATAGGCCGGTTGTAGTTCCTATCCGTAAGGCGTCGGACCTTGGGGGTTGTAAGAAGCCTGACCGCCCCGCGTATGGTGCGGAGCCAGACCGCCAGAGCGCCATGAGGGGTCCCGTCTTCTTTGGGGACGATCTGTCCCTTCCGGGCGCTCGGCGGCCGGCTATATTCGGTCGCCGTCTCCGGCGACAACGCTCGATAATCTCCCAATGGAGACACGTATGAAGACTTTGGTAACTCGAATCGGATCGGTGCTGGTCCTGACCGTTCTTACTGCTGTCCCAGCCGCTGCGCAGGACATGAAGGCCGCCTTGATGGACGACTTCGAGCGCATGCGCGGGAATGTGCTCGGTATGGTCGACGCGATGCCCGAGACGGGCCTCCGCACCGCGCCCACCGACGGAGTCCGTGACTTCGCGCAGCAGATCGAGCACGTCGTCGGCGGTAACGTGAGCATCATCGGATCCGGCGTCGACCGGCCCGCCTCTGGGCTCGACAATCCCGAGGAGTACCTCAACTCCAAGGACGCGCTCAAGGCCTACGTGAACCGCGGCTTCGACGCCGTCGGCGAGATGCTCGGTGGCATGACGGACGCGGACTTTGACGCCGACACGAGCCTCTTCGGCGCGGCCACAGTGAAGACGTGGAAGTTGGCGCAGACCGCGTACGAACACGGCGTGTGGACGCTCGGCGCCACCGTGCCCTACCTGCGCCTGAACGGTGGCGTGCCCCCCGGATACAACCTGATCCCGGGCAATTAGCGGCATCGCCGAGCCCCCGGCGGTGACACTCCTACACGCGCGCGCGAGACACCCCGGTATGATGTTCATTCAGAGGTAGCTCATGACTACGCACCGGGCACATTGCCGATAACGGTGAATAAGCATAGAAACGGGTTGCCTAAGCCATAAACGGGGGCATCACGGCGTCCTGTTCCAAAATTCAGCCTAGCACTAAAGCAAGCGTTGACAGCAGGTTAGCTGGCTCCATCCCACGTGTGGTGGGCCGGGCTTCTGCTTCTTGGAACGGGGCAGGGGATGCCGAACACGCCTATGCAGATGCTCCTCGTGATGGTCGCCGGCTGGGTGAACGAGCAGCAGCGCGCAGGGGCTCGGTAACCGGCCGATCGCGGGGGTTCTAAAACTCTCCGAGGGTGCGGTTCTGCGGCACGAGCGCTTGGGCGGGTTGCTCAGCCATTACTACCGCGACGCTGCTTGAATCCCTCGGTCGAGTTTTGGAATAGGACGGGGGATCTGTCCTCAGGTCGGAGCCATGCACCAACGCCGCGTGCTTGTACTGGCTTCGCTTCGGATACTTCAAGCGCTGGCGGCTCCGGGGGCAGAGACCTCGTCTGCCTACGCCGGGCCAACCCGGCTCCTTCAGTCAGTTGAAGTCTACGGTTGGCGCGTTTCGCGCGTCTGCAGACGTGACTTCGAAATACTCTCTCGCCTCAGCGTCGGTCGCCTTGGCAGTCAGCACTTGCGGAAATCGCCGGATGAAACCGTTGTAGGTTCGCACAGCGTCATTGTAATCCTGCCGCGCCGTCGCGATCCTGTTCTCGGTGCCTTCCAACTGAACTTGCAACTCCATGAAGTTCTGGTTCGAACGCAGTTCCGGATATGCCTCGGATATCACGAGCAGGCGTCCCAACCCCTGCGTAAGGGACTGATTGGCTTCCGCCATCTGGCCCAGCTCTCCCGATTGGATGGCACCACCCAGGCGGGAACGAGCCTCGGCGATTGCAGTGAACACTTCCTCTTCTTGATCGGCGAAGCCCCGGACCGTTGCTACGAGATTGGGGATTAGATCAGAACGCCTCTGCAGTTGCACTTCTATCTGACTCTTGAACGCGTTGATCTCTTCGTCGTAGGTCTGAATGCGGTTGTAACCGCAACCACTCAACGACCCCAGCGCCAATCCAATTACTATGCGCTTCATATAATGATGTCCTTGGTAGAAAGCCCGATCGGTCGTTATGCGTGGTCCACGTAGTGGGTCAACTTCTGTATCTCATCCACGTAGCGAGCGGCAATAGGGTCGTCACTCCGGAGGGATTTCACCTTGTCTCCCGAAATCTTGCCGACGACCCAAGCAAAAGCGTCCACATCGAGGTCCGCGATACTCGCCGCCTGCTCAACAAGTCGCACCGGCTTTGCCTCGGGCGCCTGACCTTCGAGGCGCACCAGCGCCCTCATCAACACGAAGAAAGTAGGAGCCGAGTCGGTTATCAGTCGCGTCAAGGCTCGCCCGTTTGGGGCGAAAGCAGCGTACTGAGCTCTCAGCTGCAGAAGTTTGCCTCGAACCTCCCGCTCCAATTCCTGGCGAAGGTCATCCCGGTTAGTGACAATCCCCTCGAACGGATCAGTTCCTGCGACGAGTTTGTGCGCTTCCCTCATGTCCTCGATTTCGATTGGGAAAACGTCGGTAGATCCTTCCCATTCCGATCGCTCGAAAATAAGCGGAGCTGCATGTCCTTTCTTGACCCATCCAGCAAGTGATTTTTCTATCGGTCCAATCGCTTCGGTTGACGCGTCCTCGACCATCATCATGATGTTCACTTCCTGATGCGCGGGCGCGTAACCGCCCCGTATTGCAGTACCGAACAACACCATCGCATTCAGGTTGTCGCCCAGATTATCGGCGATCTGAGCTGCGACTTTTTCTGCCTGCAGTATCGCGTCGGCCATTCTCTAAAAACCCCCTGACGAACCGCCACCACTGAAGCCACCGCCGCCTCCGAAACCGCCAAAACCGCCACCACCGAAGCCGCCACCGCCGTGGTAATGGCCTCTTCCTCCGCCGAGCAACATGCCGAGCAGGAGCCACCGGCCCGATCCTCGTCCGCCGAATAGGAAGAACACGAAAAGTAACAGCAGCCAAGCGGAGTTTCCTCCCGTGCGCCCCGACGGCCGTCGCTGCGAGACCGGTCGAGCGACCTGGCCCGTCAATGCCACACCGAATTCTTCGGCGTATTCTCGCGCGAGCAGTTGAACACCGACGGCGATACCCTCGGCGTAACTCCCTGATCTCGACGCCGCCTCCCCAATGGCATCGCGAATCCGCAGGGTTTCGGCGTCCGTTATGAATCCTTCCGCGCCGCGCCCGGTGGATATTGCGAGATCGGCCGTGCCGTCCCCCGGCCGCTGACCCGGTACCAGCAACAGAACCACTCCTGCATTGCTCGCCCGCGATCCCGGTCTCCGTTCAGCGCCGATGCCCCACTGGCGTCCGATGTCACGAGCGACATCGATCGATGCTCGACCTTCCAGGTCCCGCAGAGTCACCACGGCGATTTCACCGCCTGTTTTCTGTTGGACCTCGGTTATCAGGGCTGTCATCGCCCCTTCAAGCCGTGGATCAATCGTGCCTGCGAAGTCGTTGACATAGCCCTGTGGGGCGGGTATCTGAAGCTGAACTGCTATGAGCAAGACGTTGATTAGCATGCGGTAATCATAACCGTGCAAGTTCGGTCGTGATCCACAGCGTGGACCCGATGTCGGTCCGCCGCCTCTATCGGCAGACCAGATCCCGGATACGCGCCACCTCGACCTCGCCGTCGATGAACCGTCTACCGAGGTCCCCCTACGCGACCGCGGCGATCTCGTCGGCGCGCAGGTCCGGGCGGACCCCACCGGCCGTCTGCGTCGATCGCCATGATCTCGGAGGCGTCGTCGATCGGATGGATAGGTAATTCTACCGCGTCCTGTTCCAAAACTCAGCCGAGCGACAAGTCGTGAGGCTGCAGCGGGTTAGGTTGACCTCCGCCACGTCACTCTCGGCCGACATCGTACACTTTGGACCGGGACCCGCTCTACACACGAGGCTTCCACGAAATCCTCGGCTACGCGGGCGTGGCGCATGTGCGATTACCTGCGAAGAGGCTGAATCTGAATGCCTACGCGGAGCGCTTCGTCCTCTCGATCAAGTCGGAGTGCCTCGACCGGATGGTCATGCTCGGCGAGCGGCACTTGCGGTGGGCGGTTGCCAGCTACGTGGAGCATTATCACGTGGAGCGCTGCCACCAAGGCATAGGCAACCGGCTGATCGACGGGGTTCCAGAAACTCGCCTCAGGGCCTGTCGTTCGACAGGAACGGTTGGGAGGAATCCTCAGCCATTACTACCGAGAAGCCGCTTGATCGGTCGATCCAGTTTTGGAACAGGACGGCGTCCTGTTCCAAAACTCAGCCTGCTTCAGCTCCTCGAACCCAGAAGCCTGCGCTCAGGTCCGAATCCGGTCCCTGAAGAACGCCTGACCGTGCCAGGTCTCGGTTGCCGGTCGCTCAAGCGCGCCCGCCCGAGCTTGCTCTATACGCGTCAGGCTCGTGTCGAACACGGGCACGTCGGGTCCGATTCCTCCATCTGCCGCGAGAGCCCGGAACTCGGCGCGCGACAGAGTCCGGATCTCGGTCGCGTCCCGGAACGAGACGGGCGCATGATCGATCAGCGTGACGCCGAGCTCTCCGCCAAAATTCCTCAGGCGATTCACGAGCGCGTCAATCGAGCAACCCGAGGGCGCCTCCGCATCGACGTCCACACCCACGAGCAGGAAGCGGCCGTCGCGCAGTTCCCGACCCGATTTCAGGGGCACCCCGTGCGCGGCCCAGGAGGCCAGAAACTCGTCGACCACCTCCAGGCACGCTCGGACCTCGACATCCGTCAGGGTCCGGCTCGCCGGAAAGACCCAGAGGCGGCCATGGCCCGGCAGCGCTTCGAACGGTACTCGTGGCACGTCAGCCCCCTAGCGGATCGGCCCTAGCGCACGGTGAAGGTGACCGTGTCGATAACCCAGGGCTGGAGCGGCACCGGTGTCAAGTAACCACCATGATCGTACAGCCGGGGTGCTGCGCTCTGCGAATCTCTCAAACAAAATGGCTCCTGTTCTTCTCAAGGTAACTGGTCTGGTCGGCTGGAATGTCGGTGTCCGCGAAGATCGCCGTGACCGGATACTCCGGCTCCCACGCCCCGCAATCGATGCACTCGTCTGGGTGTATAAGATTGATCCTCACCCTCGTAGATGCAGTCGACCGGACAGACCTCGACGCAACTGGCGTCCTTCGCCTCGATGCAGGGCTCTGCGATGATGTAGGTCATCCGGTGCTACTCGTAGGGCCTTGCCCATCTTCGTGGTCAGGAGGACAGGGCTCCGGTGGCCGAGGACGGAGGGAATAGTAGCGATACCCTACTATAATTTAGCCCCCAGGAATGTCAATTTGGGGGCCCGCCAGCGGTGAGCGGGACTAAGTGCTCTTGTAGCAGCGTGGTTAGGGAGGTGCGGAATCGCTACTGTGTTAGTAATGGATCAGGGGACTACGGAGCGTACACTCGCCGAGTTCATCATATTTCTGGGCCGACTCGCGTATGGCGGAGGCCGACTCGCTGGTCTCACGCCCGCCAAATGGGCGGTCCTGCGATACTTCGCCCGAGCGAATCGCTTCTCACGGATCGTCTCGAGCTTCGCGGAGTTCCACGCGACCACACGGGGCACCGTATCGCAGACGGTGAAGGCGCTGGTGGAGCACGGGTATCTGAGCCGCACCCGCTCCTCGCTGGACGGAAGAAGTATCCGCTTCGACCTGACGGAGCAGGCGCACGCCGCCCTGAGGGAAGATCCCGTGGAAGACGTGGCCCGGGCGGTCAGTCAGCTCCCTCCCCAGGCGCAAGCCGAGATGGCGGGGAGCCTCCGCCGGATACTGGCTGAGCTCGCCAGGCGACGGGGAGGGAGGAACTTCGGCAGCTGCGCCACCTGCGGCCACCTGAACAGATGCGAGGACGGTGATACGTTCCGGTGCCGTTACTTCGGGGCCGTTATAGAGCGGCCCGAACTGGATCTGTTCTGCTCGAACTTCATGCGGGACGCCTGACCGGTAGTAGCCATACGAAACCACTTCGTCTTTCCCCAGTATGGTCAAGATAGTTTCGTATCACTACTATTGAGACGACGAAAGGCGAGATGGAGTGAGATACTAAGAGGACGTCAGCGCTATGGTCACGATGACGAGTTCGGCGACCGAGAAGGTCCAGGACTTCATACAGGACAACGGCGTCGAGGGTGACGCTGGACTCCGCGTTGCGGTGCTACCCGGTGGGTGCTCCGGCTTCCAGTACGGTTTGACCGTCGAGGACGGTCCCGAGGCGGACGACGAAGTGCTCGACGTCAACGGCGTGAAGATGTTCGTGGACCCGTTCAGCGCGCAGTACTTGGAAGGTGTCGAGATCGACTACGTCACCAGCATGATGGGTCAGGGCTTCACTTTCCAGAATCCCAAGGCTAGCGGCGGCTGCGGGTGCGGGAGCTCATTCACGGTTTGACGCCCCACCGGGGCTGACGAACGGACTCGGCGCTCTGACCTGAGCCAGTCGGCATCGTTACCATCACGGTTCGAGTCGCTCCGGCTCGGGTGGGGTCACGTGCAGTCGAGGAAGGCGAGGCGAACGTGAAGGCCACGATCTCGCTGACGTCTCCGCTCTGTCCGGCCGCAGCACAGATCGTCGACGACGCGAGGCAGGCGATCGAGGGTGTGGAAGGCGTCGAGCGCGCCGAGGTCGAGCTTACCTTCTCCCCGCCCTGGACTCCCGAGCGTATCAGCCTGCTGGTCCGTGCATCGCTGGGTCTGTGAGGCAATGTCGGGCACAAGGGGATGACCGTGTCCGACGGGCATCGCTCGTCGCGATGAGATTCCTGGACAGGCTCGAGCAGCACGGGTCCGAGCAAGTCCAGTGGATTCGCGGATACGGGAGGGGGGCGACCAGAACCAGGCTGGCGTCCTCTTCCAAAACTCAGCTGAACCGGAAGGCCTGAACTACCAACAGGTCTGCTCACTCACCGCCCTGCTGCTGCTCGGCCGACCTGCCGCGTTGTGGAGGGCTTCACGTCACTTTGAAGCTACAATCGGGAGCCATGCACCAAAGCCGGTAGCGCACCTTCGGATCACTCCTCAGCACTTTCCTCTTCCGTCCCGCGCTCGACCTCGATCGTACAGTCAGTCACCATGGCCGCAATCGCCCCGACGGCCGCCCATACGGGCAACAGGAGGGCTCCCGCCAGTCCGATCGAGACGGGAAACTCGATGAGGGTGCGGCCCTCATCGTTCTTGATGACGACGTGGCGCACGTTCCCTTCGTGGAGCAGCTCCTTGATCTTCGCGACTACCCTGTCGCCGCTCACGTTGTGCTTCTCCCCGGTCACCCGCTGGGTTCTCGATCTGCCGATCGTCCGGTGCGCCTGTGTCTGTCATTGTCAGTCTCCTCCGCTTGGTTCGCTCCGTCTGTCTCTTGCTCTACGGCTCGGGCTGCCATTTGGTGTCGCTGTAAGGGATCTGCTCGCGCTCCGCCGACCAGCGCCGCATCTTGAGCGCATGAGCGACACCATCACCTGCCTGAACGCAGCCTTAGAGGGCCGCTACCGCATCGAGCGTGAGTTAGGAGAGAGCTGGAGGGCGGTATGGTCACCGTCTACCTGTCCGACGATTTGCGGCATGAGCGTAAACCCGATGGAGAGCAACCGAGAATGATCACCGCCATGAACCGGATCCATGTGGTGCCGGAGTACGCCGAGCAGTTCGAGCAGCGCTTCCGGACACGGGCGCGGCGTGGTGGACGGGATGCCCGGGTTTATCTGGAACAAGGTACTGCGCCCAGTCAATCCGGTAGACCCGTACATTGTCTTGACACTGTGGGAATCGCGGGCCGCGTTCGATGCGTGGGTAAAGTCGGACGAGTTTGTGAAAGGGCATGCACAGTCCGGTACGCTTCCGCAAGAAGCGTTCATGCAGCCGAGCCAGCTCGAGTTGCACGAGGTCTTCACGGACTCGAGCCAACCGGATCTGGAGCCGGAGCCACGTGGCAAGCCAGTTGCCTTTCACGGCGCTTAGGATGGCGAGCGCTGAGCTAGCAGCAGTGCGACTTGCCCGGTCCTCGTGCAGAACTTCTTCGAGGAACTGAAGCACCCGAACGGCGACGCCTGACACGCCTGTAGTGCAGATTCGCACCCGGTGTCACCTCCTCGGCAAAGCGTGGAGCCACTCACTGGAAGAACGAGAGCGTCTATGCGGTACATGGGGTTACGGCCAATACATGGGTTACGTGAACACGCCGCTTGGCCCGACGTTTCGGCTCCGCTCTGTCGGGGCTCTCGACTTAGCGGATCCAGGGCTTCCAGTCGTGCGTCGAAGAGCGGGTGACACGACCCGTCTAGGCGTAACGAAATGGAGGCGAGTCAACTCATTGAGTCGTCGATCAAGGTGTCTCGACGACCCGACGTCCTCCGGAGTGGCACTCACCCTCCCATCTCACGTTACGTCTTCTACGCCGCACTGGGCGAGCAATTCGTGGGCGTCTGCTTCCCCGGCATCTGACGGGCCAATCTGCTTAATTGCGGGCCCTCTACGAATCTACTTCGAGCCCCCTGACGTACAGACGTCTGGAAGACGAAATTCTCGTCCAACCTCTCGGTCAGATCCGGAGTCCAAGAACTTCGAGGTGACCCTTCGATAACACGCAGGAGTTTTGCCTATGGGCGATATGCTTCGCGAAGTCAGCAGGGCGGTTCGGACGTTGGCCAAACGGCCCACCTTCAGCCTCATCGCCATTCTGGTGATTGCCGTGGGGATCGGCGCGAATACCGCAATCTTCTCCGTGGTCAACGGAGTCCTGCTGCTGCCCGGTTCCGCCGCCGAGTCCAGAGCGAGCTTGTGGTGCCCAACGTCCACGACGCCATCACAGACTTCAGAATTTCGGTCTCGATCCCGAATTTTCGGGATTGGCGGGACCGGAACCGTACCTTCAGCGAGTTCGCCGCCTACATGGGTCGGGGCCGCACGCTGACGGGTTTCGATCAGCCCACGGTGGTTCGCGTTCGATTGGTCATCGGTGACTTCTTCGAGACGCTGCGGACGACTCCCTTCATGGGACGTCTGATCACCGCCGACGAGACGTTCGAGGGTGCACCCAACATCGCTGTCGTTTCCCATGGATTCTGGACCAGGCGCCTGGGAGAGGCACCCGATGCGATCGGTCGGTCGATTACGCTGGATGGTGAGGTGTTCACCATCGTCGGCGTTACACCCGCCGAGTTCCGCTTCCCCCTACGAATTGCTCAGCGTCGTCTTGCCGATAGGCGATGCCGCCCTCGAGTACGGGCTGAGCCGCCTGGTGAAGGCAGAACTGCTCTATCAGCGAGGTCCGCCACCGCACGCCACTACACTTTCAAACACGCTCTCATTCAGGATGCCGCGTACGAGTCGCTGCTCAGGCGTCGGCGTGAGGAGGTGCACGCGAACATCGCGAGCGCGTTGATGGACCACTTCCCCGAGTGGTCGAGACCCAACCAGGGCTCGTCGCCCACCATTTCACTGCCGCACAGCGCACGGAGGAAGCTCTTCCTTACTGGAAGAGCGCTGGCGAACGAGCCGTCGAGCGCTCGGCGAACGCCGAAGCCGTCAGCCACTTCAGCAAGGCGTTGAGCCTGCTCGAGGATCTGCCCGACGGCCCGGAGCGTGTGGAGCAGGAGCTGCCGTTGCGCGTCGCCTTGGCGACGCCGCTGGTCACGACGATGGGCTATGCCGCCCCGGAAGTGGAGGCGACCTACGCTCGGGCCCGGGAGTTCTGCGAGCAAATGGGCGAGACACCACAACCGTTACGTGTCTTGTGGGGGCTCTGGGCGTTCTACTTGGTGCGAACGGCCCTGGGCACGGCGCCTCAGGTCCACGGAGAACACGACGCAGGCCGGGAGTCCTGAGCGCCCTAAGGGGCTGTCGTGACGCCGATACCGACGCGTCGGAGAGCCCCGCCGCCGACCTGGCTCATTAGGCTATCCCGCGTGCGAGTGCCGAGAGAGCCTCCCTCGGCCTACTACGGTTCGGGGAGTTGGGCCCGGAGATCACCGAGTAAGGACGCGCACAGGGGCACTACTGCTTCCTTCGACTGGACTCTTCAGCTGATGCGATCACGAGCGCAGCCAGTTCCGTCCAACGGACGGGAGATGGAGCCAGTTCTTCGAGAATCGCGTCCGCCGTCAGGCCACGAAACTGACCGACGTGATGCTTCGCCTTGGCTTCGCGGTAGGCCGCCACGGCACGGACAACGACGGGTCGCTCAGCTGTTGTCAAATCCATGTTGGAAGGTAACGACTATCTACCTGACGACGCGATGTGGGACCGCTCGATTTGAGGCGAGGCGGCAGAGGCAGAGACAACACCACCGCAAGTCAGGATCGTGGACTCTCGGGCCGGCAAGGTCTGGGAATGGCGGTCGATGCAGCACATGGCTCGCGGAGCCGCATAACGTCTCGCCATTCTGTTGCGCGGCCAGCATGCCGAACCCGAGTGCGAGCCGCAAGGCGAGTGCTTCGGATCCACTAGCTCATATCCGGACTGCAGCAACGCTTGTTAGGCGGGGATGATGCTTGCCCGCTCGCACGCCTTAGACGCATCTTGTCCCTCGTATCGGATGCTATATCCGCTGCCCCAAACTTCGGGTCCGTCCCGAGCCCGTGCCGATGCGATCCAAGCCTCGATTTGCGTCGCACTCCTTCTTTTCGTGCCTGCGTCTCTCTCCGCGCAGACAGGGGGCGTGTTGCCCAAGGTCACACAGCTACCGGCTTCGACACGTGCGATGGCGCTGGGCGATTCGTACATGATGAATGCCGGTCACGCTGATGCGATCTTCTACCATCCGGCCTTGCTCACAGGGGCGCGCGGCTTCGGGGCCGACGTCCAGCGATGGGGTGGAGAAAGCAGCTCCGCGGCAGTTTCGGGAGCGATGCAATGGTATGGTGGAGAATCGGCGTGGGCCTGAGGACACTCCAGTATGGTGCCATCGGTTCCGACGTCGCGGCGACTCCCCCGGGGCAGGACCACCTGTTCAACTCTGGCTCCGTACCCGTTTCTGAGCGGTCGCTTACCCTCGGTTACGCCCACGGAATCTCGTTCGACATCGATGTCGGAGTCGGCGTGAACTTGATCGATGAGCGCGTTGGCACGTCACACGAGAGCGTCGTCCTCTTCGATGTGGGTGCAACCCGCGAGATCGGGCCGGTGGTCGTAGGCGTGACGGTCCACGATCTCGGCGACGAGCCCATTCTCGATACGGGCGTGAAGCCATGGCGGGTCGTGATCGGCGCGGGAAACTACGGGCAGCAACTCGGCTTCCTGGACATCGGCTACACAGCCACCGTGGGCTTCGACGACGATGAAGTGACGTACGGCGGCGGGTTGGAGCTCGGCTATTGGCCCATCCAGGGCCGGACGTTCATAGCCCGAGGCGGATTCCAGGACGTTCCCGACGGCAGTGACTCAAGCCCGGTCACCACAGGCTTCGCCTTCTGGGGCGACAACATCACCGTCGAGTGGGCGTTTCGGCCGTTCAGCGGGGGCGATGAGGGCGGAACGCACCGGCTCGGCGTGCGGTGGCGGTAGCGCGGCTCCCTACCGTCCGTCGACCCGGGCAGCCAGGAACGCCGGATCCAGGTCGCTGAAACCGATCCGGTCGATCGAGACCTCACCCGCGTGGACCCGATCGAAGACGAACCGCACGGCGGTCAGCCGACTTAGAGCGAGCGAGCGATTCTGGGCGACGAAATCTTCGAGCGGAATCGCGAACGTCTGCAAGATCAACTCCCAGTTACGCTCGAATCGTGACTCCTCACGGTCGGCCCGTCGCATGACGTAGGTCTCCAACGGCCTCCGGATCGCACCATATTCCCTTAGGGTGACCCTCGCCTTCTGCCCAGAAGCGTCTTCGATCTCGATGCTGAGGTCTATGTCGGGATCCTCGTCTTCATCGTCCCCATCGTCCTTGTCCTCGCGGTCGTCAACGTCATTCTGCTCGTTCTCGTCGGCGGACGGATTCATACGGGGCCCGGGCATGGAGTTCGTCGGTCCGAGCATGAAGTCGAGCGTAGACGTACCGGACAGCTCCCAACTAGTGGCCAATCCGGACGGAAGCTCGAGAGTGTACTGCGCCGGCGGGCCATGACTGGTCGTGTCGGCGCCGGAGATTCGATTGTTCCACCCAAGGTCACGGCCTGGTTCTCCTGCGACGCTGACGTATTGCCGCGATTGCTGGACCGAAGCAGAAGGGTCTCCTCTTTCCACGTCGCGAGCGAATCTCCCACGATGTGAACCCCGGGCTCCGAACCGGACGTAACGTCGATATCCTCTTCGTACGCTGCGAGAGGTCGGAATGCGCTCGTCTCGAACCTGGTGATGTACATTGTCTCTGGGAGCCACTGCCCGATGACGCGGTGGTCACGGAAGATCGGGAGGTATCGCTTGTCGCCTTTCGCGACGATGTCGAGGAAGGCCGAGACGTAGATCTGGGCGAAGCGACGCTGATCCTTCTCTGAGATCAGACCTCGCAGATCGAGGGGAGCGTGCGCTCCGGGGACCTGCGTCGCGTGGTCCCCAGACCGAATTCCACTGGCCGTGGTTCGCCCGGTAGACATACACCGCCGACTTGAAGTTGAAGTCGTCGGGGATCGTTGAACTCGAGCCGATCGTATATGCGCAACCCGTGGAAGCTCGTGACGTCGCCGTCGTGGGAGCCGTGGAACGTCAGGTAGCTCACGTCCTCGACGACGACTTTGCGACCCGTTGGCAGGTACTGCCCATCGACCGGCGCGATGGAAATCAAGCCTTGGATGTCGTAGCCGAAGTCGAACTCGAGCGACGCGTCGTCGGGATAGTACGACAGGTGGTTGAACGCGGCGGCGTTCGCCACGGCCTCACCACCGCGAGAGTGACCGATGAGCACAACGTTGCCCATATCGACTTTACCCTCGAACGGGTTGCCGGCATCGCCATTGAATCCATCGAAGAGCTGCACGTGCTTCAACAAGAACCAGCCGCGGGCATCGTTCTCCTCGCGCAAGCCGTTGATGAAGTTCTCGTCGATGCTCGCAAGGATGTACCCGCGGCTCGCGAGCAACTCGCCGAGGTAGTCGTATCCGGGGTCGGAGAAGTCCCTCATGTTGTGGTTGCCGTGGACGACGAGCACCAAGGGAAACGGCCCCGCCCCGTCCGGATACCAAACCCGTGCGTTGAGCGGCATCTCCTTCGGCGTGAATCCCCAGTAGTCGTTCCGTTCACTGACGGAGTCCGCCACGCTCACCATCTTCGACGCGTCACCGCTTCGGTGGTGATGGTCACCGAATCACTGTACGCGGGCCGATTCTTGTCCGTGCCCGACCCGTAGTAGAGCGTGAGCACCTCGTACGGGCCCGGCTGACCGGGATCCGGGGCGTTCAACGCCTGTTGCGTGAGGACTACCGCCGCGTCGCTCGGCGTCAGTTTGAGCGCGGGAGTGCACGCCGTCACGCCCAGCGTCGCCACCGCCAGGAACCGCATCTTCTCTATCATGTGCTCCATTCTCGGGAGCGGGTCGAAAGTTGGCAATCGCAGCGGGTCTCTTCTGGCGTTGGCTTCCCCGAAGAATGGGGATCGCCGTACAAAGGCTAGCCCCCCACCGGGTACGAACGAACGCAGTTCTTCTCTGGTCTCCGGGGTAGTTCCTGCAGTGGGTCGAATGGAGGACGGAT